>JADJPZ010000004.1:0-2400000 GCA_016713025.1 Saprospiraceae bacterium
CTTAACAGACTACATCAGTTTGACAAGATAGAAATAGTGCGAATAGAACATCCGGAAAAATCTTATGATTCTCTCATGGAAATGGTGGCACATGTGAAATTTTGTTGGATAAACTTGAACCCATCGCATTTTGCGTTTATGTGGCGGTGAGAAGGAGTTTTAATTCGGCATTGACATTTGATTTTGAGACCTATTCTTGCTGCGCAGGAAGGTGGCTTGAAGTCAGTTCAGTGTCTAATTTTGGGACCTTTCAGTCGAACAGAATGTAGCTGCGATACAGAGATGAGGATGGTAAAACTAAGTGGCACATACTTAAATGGCAGCGCACTGGCTCTGGCAAGAATTGTAGCAACCTTGCTGGAAAATCATCAGGACAGGAAGGTATTAAGATACCACACTTGCTTTGCAACCTTATACAGGATTTAAAATAATCAGCTAAATAATTATTAATCAAACAATTAAAACATTTAAAGTCAAATGATAGGAATAGGATATTGGATAGTTCTGGGCGTTTTTACGATCGTAGGAATGCTCGTGAGCAACCGTTTAAAGTCAAAATTTGCTCATTACAGTAAAATAGGTACCCGCAGTGGTATGACAGGAAAAGAAATTGCAGAAGCTATGCTCAGCCATTATCACATAAGAGATGTGCAGGTGGTCATGGGTCAGGGATTCCTTTCTGATCATTATAATCCGGTAAATAAGACAGTTGCATTGTCTCCTGACGTGTACAATGGTAGATCAATATCGGCAGCGGCAGTGGCAGCACACGAATGCGGACACGCAGTGCAGCACACAATACTGGCTTACAGCATGCTTACTTTAAGGTCAAAATTAGTCCCGGTGGTTCAGTTCAGTTCAGGCATTCAGCAATTTTTATTTATGGCCACCATATTTGGTATGGGCGCAGGATTTGGCGGAAATATTCTGATCATGATATTGCTTATTACATTTGGTCTTACTGCCCTTTTCAGTCTGGTGACATTGCCGGTTGAGTTTGAGCAGGCATTGGGAGCACTTGTTATGTTTTTGTATTTCCTATTGAGATTCATGGGAAGCAATAATGATTAAATTGTAAAAGATTTTACTTTTGCACCTTAATTTTTAAAGTAGTATTTATGATAGAAGAAATAGAAATACAAATCCTGCAAACGCTGGAACATTTTGATAAAGCGATTGAACACCTTGCATTTGAACTCAACAAAATCAGAGCAGGCAAGCATCCCGCCATGCTCAATGGACTGATGGTTGATTATTATGGTACACCGACACCATTAACTCAGGTATCTAATATAAGTACACCGGATGCACGAACCATAAGTATTCAACCTTGGGAGAAAAAGATGTTAGGTGCTATTGAAAAAGCTATTTTCGAAGCCAATATGGGTATCACTCCGATGAATGATGGTGAAGTAGTAAGACTAATGATTCCGCCAATGAGTGAAGAACGAAGGATTTTATGGTAAAACAAGCCAAACATGCAGGTGAAGAGTCAAGGGTTGCCATAAGGGCACACAGACATAAAATCATGGACTTCATAAAGAAGAAAATTAAGGATGGTTTTCCGGAAGATCTGGGCAAAAGAAAGGAAGATGAAATTCAAAAAACCATTGAATCATATGTTTTAAAAATTGACAAAATAAAGTCAAAGAAAAGATATTATGACTGTGTGAGAGTGTGTGACTGTTAACAACAAGCCTATTTGGTGATTTAAAATGCGAAATAAAATGGTGATCTGAAAGAGGTGAAGAATGGCATTGGAGTTGTGTCATGTTTTAAATCAGAAATACTAAATTCAATTAACTATAAATAATTAAAAAGTCCTGTATAATGAATTTCTGCAGGATTTTTTTTCCGAAAGTTTAATCAATTCGGCAGTCTTTTTATTTTTTGGTTATAGTGCTAAAATACTTTAAATTTGCAGTAAAAATGTATAAAGATCTAATCCTGATAATTAAAATTGAATCATGACAACTATCAAAAAAATTCTTCTTGGCGCATCAACTGCAATCATCCTGGTCTGTATATTGTCATTTTTTGTTTCGAAATCATATGAAGTCCATACACAAATGGAAATAAATGTTCCCGGCAATTTTATCTATAATGTACTGAATAATCTGAATCATCAGGCAGATTGGAATTATAAAGCGACAAAGGATACTTCATTTACAGTTGCGTGTGCTGGTTCTCCACAAGGAGCAGGTGTTTCCTGTGATTATTCCAGCAGACTCTATGGGAATGGTGTATTTCGGATACTACATAACAATATAAATGACAGCATTACCATTACTGATGAACAAAAATCAGGAAATGAGAAAACGTTTACATACAAACTTTTGGCAAAAGACTCTGTCACGACCCTGGTGAAAGTTACCGGTTCAGGTACCGCAGGTTTTATAACAAATCTTTGGAAATTTATCCATAAATGGAAACTTAAAAAACAAATACATCAAAATCTGGACAACATCAAAGTGTTGGTTATCAACAGGTACAAAAATAAAATATACAATGAATATCCGATCAAAAACATTCTCATGGATCAAAAATATTATATAGCTTACCGATCTGAAGTGGATTTTGAAAACGTACAACAGTATTATTCTAAAAATATCAGTGGACTTTATCAGAAAGCTTTGGAAAACAATCTTTCTATTACCGGCAATCCATCCGGCCTTTTTATAAGTGGGATGACATCAATAACAAAACTGATATGGCTGCAGCATTGCCTACCGGTGAATATATTAATGTAATGGACACAGAAACAATAACTATATCATCAAACCAAGCTTTGATCATAGAATATAAAGGTGATAACAACAAGTCGGCTGGAGCACATCAGGCCATGGATGAATATATGCTAGATCACTATCTTGAAAACCTGCCACCAGTGACGGAAGAATATCTGACAGATCCCGCAAAAGAATCTGACCCCTCCAAGTGGTCTACCAATATTATTTATTATGTCCAAACGAAAAAGTAATTTTTTACAGAGCTCTTTCCTTTTCAATGTCCAAAATTAATTTTAAAAAGCTGTCCTGGATTGAAAAAATGAACTACTTGGGACACCTTAAAAAACCATTTATATTTATATTGGATTTCGAATTAAATAAACCGATAATATATACAACTGATCGAATACCTGATAATATATATTATAAATTTAATGATATAAAAAATTATCAGCTTCATGGTGAAAAATCAAAAAAACTTCAGTTTGAAGTATTGCCTGTAGAATTTGAAAAATACTCCCATGCTTACCATCAGGTATTAAAAGAAATCCAATTTGGCAACTCGTTTTTGCTGAATCTGACATTTCCTACGGAGATCAAAACCAACTATACTCTGAAAGAACTTTTTGACATATCACACGCTAAATATAAGTTGTACTACGACGACCTATTTATTGTTTCTTCCCCTGAGATTTTTGTCCAGATCAAAGGAAACAAAATTTACACATTTCCGATGAAAGGCACCATAGATGCATCTGCACCGGATGCAGAAAATGTGATCCTACATGACACAAAAGAAACAGCCGAACATTTTACAATTGTTGACCTGCTTCGCAATGATCTGAGCATCATCTCAAAAAATGTAAGAGTCAATAAATTCAGGTACATTGAAACTCTAACTACTCATGAAAAAACACTATTGCAGGTAAGTTCGGAAATTGAAGGTACCCTTGATGATGAATATCACTCTCACCTTGGTGATATATTCAACGCTTTACTTCCGGCAGGCAGTATCTCCGGAGCACCAAAGAAAAAAACCATCCAGATCATCAAAAGAAATTGAAACGGTAAATCGGGGTTACTATACCGGTGTATTTGGTATCTTTGACGGTAACAATGTCGATTCTGCTGTTATGATTCGTTTTATTGAAAAATCAGGTTCAAAATTGTGGTACAGAAGTGGATGCGGCATCACAAATATGAGTGAATGTACTGCTGAATACAAAGAAATGATAGACAAAGTTTATGTCCCTGTTGGTAGAAAGCATTAAAATATTTAATGGAAGGATATATAATCTGCCTTGTCATGAAACCAGGGCAAATAACTCCAGACTTGAACTTTGGGGGTATAATAATCCAATAAAGTTTAAAGAAAATATAAGATTAACTGATGAATTCAGCAGAGGTCTTGTCAAATGCCGAATTTTGTTTGACAAAACAATCCACGAAATAAACTTTGAACATTATAATATAAAAAAATAAGGAATCTCAAGGTAATTGAGAGCTCCAATATTTATTATCCTCACAAGTATTTGTATAGAGAAGGTCTAAACAAATTGTTTGCAAAAAGAGATGGAAATGATGAAATCATCATTGTCAAAGATGATAAAGTTACGGACGCCTTCTATTTTAATATTGTATGCTGTAAAGATGAATCATTTTACACACCGGCAGAACCATTACTTTTCGGTACAAAACGGCAAAACTGATCGTTTCCGGCACCATAACTGCCAGAGATATTTACCTTTCGGAGTTGAAAAATTATGATAGTATTCACCTGATTAATGCGTTGACACCATTGGGAAAGATTGTTATTCCAATTGACCAAATATTTTATTAAATTGAAAAGTACTTTATATATATTGTGTTGTTTTTTATCAGATTAATTACTAACAGGTCACCATTAGTACTAAAAATAGTTTTATGGAAAACCGGACTCATACTTCAGTATATTTTAAAATACAGATCAAAAGTTATCCTTTCCAATCTCGAAAGTAGTGTAGGTTTTCAATATTCAAAAGAACAGATCAAAAATATTCATAAAAAATATTACAGCGTATTGATAAGATATATCAGGGAAGTATTTTATATCATCAGCTATGACAAAATAAGGCTAAAAAGTTTAATAAAAATAGATAATGCTGAAAAATGGTCAAACTACTTTCAGCCCAAAAAGCACCATTATTACAGCATCACATTACGGAAATTGGGAAATGAATATGGTATTATTGCCCTGTTTTGTAAGCCAGAGAGTAATAGCTTTTTACAAACCAATCTCTGACACCACAATAGATAATATTATGCTGAATATCCGGTCAGCTTTTGGTCTGGAGTTGTACCCCATTGAGCAAACCATGAGAGTCATGAACCATCTTAAAGATGAAAATATTCTTTATGTATTTATAGGCGACCAAACCCCTTTAAATATGAATGGTGTATATTGGAATACGTTTCTTCATCAGGCAACTCCCTGGCTTACAGGTGCCGAAAAGCTGGCAAAAAAATACAATTTACCTGTGCTATATCTTCAGCAGATTCCGGAAACTGAATGTAACATTTCTTATACTTTGCGATTTCATATTATTACTGAAAATCCGGATCATGAAGCCAGTGGCAGTATCACCGAAAAATATAGCAGAATACTGGAAAACGAGATAATTGCCAAACCTGAATATTGGCTCTGGTCACATAAGCGATGGAAAAGAGCCCATCATAAAACCATTGACTAAGTTTTATCAAAGATCAACAGATGTTTTAGGCCTTCGGTCTATGTTCCAAAGAAAACCTTTTACTTTTAAAGCATCATGATTGGCTGTCTTCATGGGAACTACTTTTGAGCGTGGTTCTTTGTAATTTCTTATGTCAGTAATTTTATTTTCATTTAAAAAAAAAGACATATTGGCTGCTTCGGTTGTATTGACACCGATATAAGCCTTGTCTTTGTCGGTCAGATAATAAACAATACGTGCATCACCATCCACATCCATACGGTATATCTTGCTTTCTCTGAAAAAAGCTTCCAAAAACCTGCCTCTAATCTGATTGAAAAATATCAAATCTTCTGTACTCAATATGGTAACTTCAGACTTTACCGTCAGTCTGTCCACTTTTTTGGTTTTCATAAAAATATCAATAGTATCACCAGCTATCTGCGAACTGTCTGACCAAACAAAGGGTGAGGAGAATAATGTAAACAAAGAATCACTTTTATTGTAAACCATAGAATCACAAACTGCCTGCATATCTGATTTAAAAATTCTGACATTATTATCTCCTATAAAATAGTCAATGGTATCCATTATTCCCGTATATATGGTGTCTGAAATTAACTTTGTCAATAAATTTCCTTCGTTTTCCTCCAAACTATCAGTTGATATTGAATCTTCATGTGTAAAAATTTCTTCTTCGGACGTTTCCAAATTTTCCGTCTTGATTTCTGAATTTTCAGTATTCTCAGGTACCGGATTCTTATCTTTTTTTGCTCTCCTGGCTGCATCTCTATCCGGAATTACTATCCTTTCTTTTATAACTCTATATGATCTTAAAGTATCGGCCTTTAAAAATAAAGTATCTCCGTCAATATCGGTTGTAAACAACGGCCGCCCGGTATCATTGATAGCTATCATAAAGTTTTCTTCCCCTTTGTACAGCACATGATCAGCAATAATGGCGGTCCTGGCAGAAGTATCACGCCAGATAACATTTCCGTCGGCTTTTCCGTAGCGGATGGTTTTATCGTAATCCAGTGTATCAGCTTCTATGATGGAAGGAGGATCACTCACCATTGACCTACCTTTTACATTAAATTTTTCAGTCTTTTTATCGTAAAAAATGGCATCCCCGGTGACTTCGTTTTCATTTCCTTTGTATCTTGCATTTATTGTGAGCCTGAAAATTTCATTTTTTTTATCATAATAAATCACTTTGGCATACGCTGTATCTTTTTCGGAGATATACTCACTGCGCATTGTATCACCTTTAAGGGTTACTATATCCAATTTGCCATCGTATGAAATGGTGTCTGCTTTTGCGATGGTTTTGCCTTCCAAATATTGGGCATTACCTATAAAATCGCCCACTTTATCATCCAGATCAAACCAACCACGTTGACTAAATAACTGACTGGTGTCTTTGGTTATTCTGACGGGTGCTAAAAATTCGGTTCTCTGGCTGATCGTAGTATAAGATAAAGAGTCCGATATCAGGTAAAAATCATCGCCGGTCACTTTTACATTTTCGTAAAAAAAAGCTGTTTTGTCATTTAAAAAATATTTTCCTTTGCGACTTACCAATGTAGATTCCCCATCTACTAAACGAGCATTTTTTGTATAGTACCCGATTTTATTCTTCACGTCATATTTCAAATATGAAGTATACAGTTTTTTAGTCGGACCGTTCTCCAGTATTATATTTCCGTACAAATAAGCCACTAATGAATCACCATTATAGGTAAGTGAATCTGAAAATATTTTTATAGTGTCATTTTGCATTAACACAACATTAAAATGCATCCTGAGATTTGAACCTCTCAGAATAGCTGAATCACAAAACATAAATGTGTTGGCATGGTACACCTTTACATCACCATTGAGATATTGAGTGGCAGGATTTAAAGTGGCGTCAATGACCTGATTATTTTCACTGTGTATGGAGATGCTTCTTTTTTCTTTTACATCGTCAGATTTGGGTATGGTTTGTGACATACCGATACAAGGCATTAATGTTGCAATTACCCAAACTGATAAAAATTTCTTAATATTTGAAGCTGATAAAATATCCAAATGATTAGTTGTTCTCTTAACGTTGATTTATCTCTGGTTGTTTTTCCTGATACGAATAAAAAATGCAAATATAAATATTTGGGAAGATGCGACAAGCTAAAAGAAACTTGTTGTGCAGTTATTATTCTTTAGACAGAGTATACTTTTGAAGTATTATTAAAGGTGATTACATTTTTTTATGATCTCACCTGCCAGCTTTTCACCAAGATAAGAACCAATGGCAACTCCCATGCCACCGAGTCTGACACCCACAAGTATATGATCATCCACCCATTTCAATATGGGATATTTTGATGCTCCGACACCGAGAATTCCACTCCACCAGTGTTCAATCTGATCAGTAGCTCCGGGGTAAATAGATTCAAGAACATTTTTCAGATAATCCTGAATCAAAGCAGTATTTCCAAACTGGTCCGTTGTTTCAGCCACGGGATCAATGTTGCGTCCACCACCCAATAATATCCTGCCTTCATACTGCCTGAAATAAATATATCCCTTATCCATGTGGTAACCTGAAGTAAGTTCTAAGTTTTTTAAAGGAGAAGTAATCAATACCTGATTTCGTGCTGGTGTCACAGGTAAATCAGGTAATAATCCGGCGGCAAATCCATTGGTACACACAATCAAATTTTTATAGTTTATTTTTAAATCATTTGATGAATACAGTATTCTGTTAGACTTATCAATTTCAACTATGTTTATTCCATTGATTATTTGTACACCTGAATTTAAAGCCTTGCTGATCAGCATATTCATCATGCTCATCGGATTGATAGTGCCTTCGTATTGGTTAAATATAGACGTACTTTCAAAATTTTTTAATAGTTGGTTTTCTTTTTTTTCATAACAAACTTTTAAGCCTATTTGAGTTTCGATCATTTTATTACATAGCGAAAGACCTTCCAAACACTGGTCCATCAGCAATCTGTCACTGGTTCTGAATAATTCCGTGCCACCTCCATGATGATATTCGAGACCCGCTTCTCCTACTCTGCTTTTTAGCATGTTCAGTCCTTCCCATCGCATCCTGACCACTTCCATGCAAGCGTTTTCACCCATGTTTTGTACATCCTCGAGAAGTTCAGATACTGAACCGAAACACGAAAATCCTGCATTTTTTGTACTTGCACCATAAGGCATCGATCCGCGTTCAATCATTTTGACTGTTAATTCTTTACTCTTCTCTTTGATCGAGATGGCCGTACTCAAACCTACAATACCGGAACCGATAATAGTGATATCTGTTGGTGATTCAATAAATTTTTTTTCCCAAAAACTATAATTCATTATCTTGCAGCCGGTTTAGATATGCTCTTTACGATATTGCAAATGTAAAATATTAATTTTCAAAGTACACTGGCTAACGGTTTATTTTACAATTATCAAATTTAAAAATAATGATACAAAGAATTCAATCGGTCTTTTTGTTATTTAGCGGAATGGCTTTTTTTAGCCTTTTCCTGGTTCCTTTTGCTACCAGCAGTGTGGTTATACCACAACTTTTTAATGATTTGGTGTACAATATTCATGATAACCCGATACTTCTGATATTGAGTATTGCCGGGGGACTGATAAGTATTATTGCCATTTTTTATTCAACAATCGTGTGTTACAGCTTAGGTTAAGTTATGTGGTGACTGTTTTGTCTATACTTTTGTCGCTGGTTGCATTACTTTTGATATATAATGAAGGAACCGGAAGCACAAATGCAGATAAAATTGAAGATCAGTATGGTATTTATTTGCCAGTGATCAGTCTTATTTTTTCAATATTGGCGGGAAGGTACATCAATAAAGATGAAAATACCGTCAGATCTATGGACAGACTGAGATAATATGGAACATGAAATTCCGGATCTGACATCAGAATGTGCTTTGCGACAGTCAGAAGCAGTGGCCCGGGTGGACAAAACGTCAATAAGACAGAAACAAAAGTAGAACTAAGGTTTAATATTAGTAAATCGAAATTACTGACTGAAAGTCAAAAATCTATTTTAATAAGAAAACTTTCAGATAAGCTTGTAGATGACAATTCCTCTATATTGATCACATCCCAGGAATCAAGAAGCCAGCTCCGCAATAAAAAATTGTGTATTCAAAAGCTTCACGAACTCATTTATTTTTTGCTGGAGCCTGAAATCCCCAGGATAGCCACCAAGCCCACCAAAGCATCAAAAGAAAAGAGAATCATAGAAAAAAAACTATCCGGTGAAATAAAAACCATGAGAGGAAATCTTAAAAACAAAGATTGGGATGAATAAAAATTAATTAGGATGCCAATTCATGACTACCAACTGCAATAGTCTTCAGGCAGTGATTCAATAATATACAATTCTTGTCAGGCCATAAGATTAACTAAGCTTTTGTTACCGAGTCAGGATAATTTCCATCAATCTGCAATTCTAATTTTTTCCTTCTGCAGATTGAGATTCTCCCATTTCATCCAACTCCTGATTAGCATTCAAAGGCACGATATGTCTGGAATTCATTTGATGAAAAGTCAATTTTCTCTTTAGTTCCTGAGATTCTTTGATAAAGTCTTCCCCTTCATCTTCGTCAAAACCGGTTGCAATGATGGCGTTTCCTATTTCTATGGCTTTATCATGTTTATCGAGGTATTGAAAAATTCGGGCAAGATTATAATAAGCAGCCCCACGCAGTCTCTTTTCATGCTTTTCATCTTTAATATATCTGGTCGTAAGTCCTTCAAAATAAGAAATGATCGGACCTAAGTCCCTTTCCACTTCCTTCTCTGATTTGTTATATCTCATTTTTGAAAAAATCGCTTTAAATGCTTTCGTAGCATTATCAAACATAGTAAATTCAGGATGTTTTTCTGAATCCAGTTTTTTAAACTTTACATTGTATTTATAAGGTTTGTAACCATACTGATTATTGAGATAAGTTGAAACCCATTTTGGAAAATCATTCAGATAACTGTTTTCGTGATCATAAATTTTATTCGAAGAGTTTGCATTATATTCTTTAAATGCCATAGAAGCAGAAGTGTACTCAGAAGTTTCGTATGTATAACTATTGTCGAGAGAGTATTTATATGCAAGAGCCTTGTCAGAGGTTAAATCACCAAGTTCGTCGCCAATATTTCCGGTATCAACATGTTTCAGAAAAGGATTTACTTCAACTTCTACTTTCCTTTTATCCTTTTTATTTTCTTCTCTATTCTTTTTGTCTGCTTTAGCCAGTTCATTTTTAGGGCCATAAATTTTGACATCACCGCTTCCTGTGTTGGTCACACTTACTTTATAATAGGTGGTACTACTCGTTATTTTACCACTTTTATCTTTTGAATCAACCGTTCGGCTAGATGATGATGCCTGACCCGATCTGAATCCCTTGATATAAACATTGACATCCAAACCTGCATTTTCAGTCACTTTGGTCCAACCATACAAATGGATTTGGTCTGCAATATCCTGTCCGGTAAAACCACGGTTACCATCTAAACTGACAGAGTATGTCTTGTTTCTTTCAGGAATATAATTTAATGGCAAGTCCACACAACTGATTTCTACCCAATAATTGTCAATATCAACTTTTTGACAAATGGTAGGGATTGAAAAGAGTAATACTGCTATAAAAAGAAATAAGTTTTTCATTTTTGTTTAGTATTGATTTTATGAATGCAATAATAATAGTTTTCCATGATTTAAAAAAAATCCGGGGTTAATTTCATACATCTGATCATCCTCATTACCCGGAAATATAATATAAACTATCCTGGCTACAAGCCAAAATATTTTATTGAACATTATAACATGCATACTTCAAACTTGGTATTGTCGTCTGAAAAAACAGTAAGCGGGCACACCCAAAGCAAGAATACCTACTCCAACCCATGATTCCGAATTCAAATCAATGAGTGTATTCAAAACAAAAGCAATTGTAACCACAAGATATATAATTGGTATGAAAGGATACCAATTGATTCTGAAGCCGGTGTGTTTATCTTTCTCCTTTCTGAAAATAAAAACTGTCGTCGTCGCCAGTGCCATAAATACAATATCCATGAATGTTACAAACGTAATGATTTTTATGAACGACCCCCAAATCAAAATCAGAACAGTAGCCCATGCGGCCTGAAAAAGCATGGCCTTGTATGGTGTTTTGTACTTTTCAGACACATGAGATAAAAAATCGAAAAATACTTTGTCTTTAGCCATAGCGTAATAGATTCGGGGTGCTGACATAGTATAAATACCGATAGTTCCAAAAATTGACACTGAAATAGCGATTGAAACAAACCTTCCCCCACCAGCGAATACGGTTGCCACCGCATCACCGGCTACCCGTTCGCTTTGAGACATGACATCTGCAGGCAATAAAACCATATATGCTCCTATGATCAGCACATAAACTACAGTTACTACTATTGTGCCTATCAGCATAGCACGAGGAACTGTTTTTTGCGGATCAATCGCTTCACCGGAAAGATAAGTAGCATGATGCCAGCCACCCATAGACCAAAATACCCCAATGAAGGCAAAGAGCATACCACTCACAAGATTAGGTGGAATATCAGATGTAAGATCAAGCCTAATCTCATGTGTAACATCAGGAAGAAACCAAAAACCAATAAAAATGATTATTGCCATCGCCAATAATTTTAAGCCAGTAAAAAGCGAGGCAAAACTCTGGCTGATGTTAACTCCAAAAATATTTATAATTGTCAATAACCAAATAGTTATCATAGCCACTAAAGATTTTTCGCCATCTGATACAGGGAGAAAAAATTTAAGATAATCAGCCAATGCCAGCCCTAAAGCGGCCAGAGCACCTGTATTGACTATCAACAGAATGATCCATCCGTACAAAAAGCCTGCAAGTTTTCCATATGCATTTCTGATATAAACATAAATACCACCCTCTTGCGGAAATCTCGACCCCAACTCTGAAAATGTCACAGCCCCAAGGAAAGCAACAATTCCTCCTATCATCCAGGCTAAAATGGCATAGCCTTGATGGGGAAGATAGTGCATTGTACCGGCAGGTGTCACAAAAATGCCTGATCCTATACATGCTCCAATAGCGATCATGGTCAAACCACGGGTTGTCAAGGCTTTCTTTAGATCTGTCATGAAAAACTCAGATTTAGTCTTAATATTTCATAAATTTATATAAACATTTCAAAATGTACTTTATTTTGTTTGTTTTTAAGTAATTTTATAACTATATTAAAATAGAATGTCCGAAAAAAATAAACCTAAAGACGGGTAATCCAAAATAAAATCAAAAACTTATGAGTTTTAAAATTAATGTGGTTAGAAACTAATATGAATGCCTGCTTATAAATTGAAACTTTTTCTGGCATTAATCATCATCCTGTATAACTCCTTACTATGCAAAGGACAATTACTTAAATCCTACGTCATCGGAGAGTCTGATGAGATTACGGTACCTTTTTTATATACCAATGGATTTATCATAGTAGATGTGGTATTTCAAAAGGTACTTCCACTAAAATTTATCGTTGATACAGGAGCTGAAAATACGATACTTTTAAAACGGGAACATGCCGAAATGCTCAATATATCCTATCATAAGAAAATTACATTGATGGGTTCTGATATGAGTGAAGAAGTCCATGCATATATATGTAACGGCACTTTTTTGCAATTGGTCAACACCATGACAGTGAGACATAATATCATTGTATTAGAAAAAGACCATCTCTTTCTGGAAGAATACATCGGGAGTAAAGTAGACGGTATCCTTGGTGCTGAATTTTTTAAAGGTATGGTTATCAGAATTGATTACAAATTAAGTCAATTGACCATATATAATCCAAAGAAGTTTAATACATCAAAACTCAAAAATTATCATTCTTATGATTTGGAAATTATCAACAAAAAGCCTTACCTTAATTGTATCACAGAAGTTAATTCAGGCACATCTGTCAAAACAAGACTGCTGATAGATAGTGGTGCTGCATTGACTGCCCTATTTCATCACAATACGGATACATTACTAAACCTATCAGGACAGATAGTAAAAGGTAGTCTTGGAAAAGGTCTGGGCGGAGATATCGAAGGTTTTTCAGGTAGAATACACAGATTAAATCTGGGTCCCCTGTTTTTCAATAATCTTTTGAGCAGCTTTCAGGCGCTGGATGATGCCCGGATCAGTACAGACAAAATAATAAGAAACGGATTAATCGGCAATCTTTTATTGGAACGTTTTGATGTCATAATAGATTTTGCCGGTGCTAAAATGTACCTTAAACCGGTAAAAAATTATAACAAAAAATTTGAATTTGACAAAAGTGGTTTGACATTATTTGCCTTCGGAGAAGAGTTGAACAGTTATTATGTCAGGTATGTAACGGAAAATTCCCCTGCCTCGGATGCAGACATAAGACCTGGTGACATCATTCTTAAAGTCGGGTGTTTTTCTTATAAATGGTTTACTTTAAGGCAGTTAAATAAAAAATTTGTTGGAAAAACAGGAAAAAAAATAAAACTTAAAGTTTTAAGAGGAGATGAAAAATTGCAAAAAGAAATTGTATTGAGGAATCTTTTTGAATAAGTGAATTCATTTTGATGTTAAACATTTATTTTTGCAAATCAGAAAAAATCTGATGATAAGTCTGACGCACTTTAGAAATTGTATTATTTCATTTCAGGCCACCATTATAAATATGCTATCAAATTCTAAACATTTTCTTTGGAAAATTTAAAAAATCGCCAACAACAAGCTAAAACACTGCGTTTGTTTCGAAAATTGCATCGATTCACTGGTATTAGTCTTTTTATCTTTTTAATTTTTGTCAGTATAACCGGAATTCTGTTGGGATGGAAAAAAAATTCTGGAGGGTTGATTCTGTCAGAGACTACAAATGGTACTTCTACTATTTTGGAAGAATGGCTACCCATGCATATTCTGGTTGATAATGCAATCATTTATATTAAAGACTCATTGGCTGCAAATCTTGATACTGTGATTGACAGAATAGATGTGAGGCCCGACAAAGGGGTAGTCAAAATTTCATTTAAAGATCATTACATAGGATTACAGATAGATGGGGCTACAGGTAAAGTGCTCAAAAAAGAAACCAGAATGGCAGATCTTATAGAACAAATCCATGATGGAAGTTGGGCAGACAGACAATTGGGGATCAATTCAGGAACTTTTAAACTTTTTTATACCTCAATATGCGGCTTGGGATTATTGACTTTTTGCATAACTGGATTTTGGTTATGGTATGGTCCAAAAAGGCTAAGAAATAAATAGTAATCCGATCGAATTAAAAGTTATTGAATATATTTGCAACCAAAACTGAGACTATATTAAAAATTTAGTAAAGAAAAGATAAATATGATCAGCTTTCGGATATTAGTAGCAGGGCTGGGTATGGTTGTTTTCGGAGCCAATATTATGGTAGATGGTTCAGCCTCTCTAGCAAAAAAATATAATATTCCAAATATAGTCATAGGACTGACCGTAGTAGCCTTTGGTACTTCATCTCCTGAGCTTGCTATTAGTTCGTACTCAGCATATACGGGAAACTCTGAAATTGCTCTCGGTAATATTGTGGGAAGTAATATTGCAAATATACTTCTTATATTAGGTATAACGGCTATCATTTATCCGCTGACGATTCTACGAAATACCGTACTAAAAGAAATTCCGCTCAGTTTGCTCGCTGCCATTATCCTTTATGTAATGGCAAATGATGTGTTACTTTCAGGCGAGTCAAAAGATATTGTATCACTTTCGGATGGAATAATTTTATTATCTTTTATGGCAATTTTTATGTATTATCTGGTACATCTGGCCCAGACCAGTGGAGAGGATGAAGATCTTAATATTAAAAATATGTCAAAAGCCAAATCATTGTTATACATCATCGGCGGTCTTGTATTTCTCGTGGGAGGTGGAAAACTTTTTGTGGACAGTGCGGTAGAACTTGCGTTAAGTTTTGGTATGAGTAAGGCTGTCATAGGCCTGACTATTGTGGCGATAGGAACTTCGCTACCGGAGCTCGCAACAAGTGTGGTGGCAGCATTGAAAAAAAACTCAGATATAGCGGTAGGAAATATTGTTGGCAGTAATATATTTAATGTTTTTTTTATTCTGGGTATAAGCTCATTGATAGCTCCACTGCCTAAAGGCAACATAACCGATATTGACTTTTATGTTTGTATATTTGCGAGTTTAGCCCTTCTGGCTTCCGGATATTTAATGGGAAGACATAAAGTAACTAAACCCGAAGGCATTATTTTTCTGCTTTGTTATATTTTTTACCTCGGTTATCAGGTGAATCAGGTTCAATAATCCCTGTATATAACGAACAACGAATTACGAATACGACATTTACACCCAAAGTAAATAAGCATATATTTCCATTAAAGTGGTATAAAATTCAACAGTCTGGCCCTTCAAATATGTTTATTTATGGCACTTGATTTAATTTTGGATTCGCATTTTCTATTCAGTCAGAAGTTCATCAATCGTAGTAAATTTGTATCCTTTTTCTATCAATTCTGCAATCAAAGCTGGTAATAAAAAGTAAAACTTATCTTTCCTGCGTGGGTCAGTACCTACATGTAACAATAAAATAAACCCATTCAATCCGTTTAGGCTTGTTTTCTCATATTGAATGACTGATTCATAAATTTCCTGACTTGTCCGGTAGGATTTCATTTCAGGATAGGTATAATCAGATATACTTTTTGTTCCTGATGTGAAATTAACGAGTTGTAGCCCAAATTCTTTTGTCCAGGCTGATATAGTATCATTATACCATTCATAAGGTGGTAAAAAATAATATGCATCTTGTTTTTTAATTCCAAAAGCATTAAGAGCATGATAGTTTTTAGTTAAATCTTCAAAAAACTCCTCTTTGGAAATGAGCAAACTATCCCTGTTTTTCCAGTCGCAATACAGTAAATGCTGATCGCTGTGACAACCCAGATAATGCCCCTTTTCGATAATTTTAGTAATGTGAACTTTGTTCTCCGGATTTTTGTAATATCTCCCGGTAAGAAAAAATGAAGCTTTTATATGGTAATTATCAAGTATTTTGGAAATAGTGTCGCCCCCATCACCATACTCATCACCTGTAAATACCATGGCAATTTTCTTGTGGGTATCATCTCCTCTTACTATAGCACCACTATCGGTTTTTACTTTTTTTTTTGAACTAAAGTTGAAGTTTCTGCTTCTTTTGCAGCCATTAAATAAATAAGGGAAGCTACACCATCCATAGTCGGTTCATTGGTACTATAGTCACCATAGTCATCATGGTAAACAGCCAGTTGGCTTTGAAAATCCTTATATTCGTCCGGTTGATAGAGCGTGATCCCAATCAGATTATTAAAAATCCCCGTATAAACCGGACCATCCACAAGACCGCCATCTATAGGAAACTTACCAATATGTGTAAATGCTGAATGCGGGTCGTCAGGTGTATCAGCGCTGGCAGGTAATCCAAATACAAAGCTGGTACCCCAGGGATTGCAACCGAACAACCAATCAAAATTGGATTGCTCAAGTTTGGAATAGCTCTTATCTCCGGTGAGTTCTTTGTACCACAGACATTGAATAGCAAAAGACGTGGTTAGGTTATTGCTGCACCAGATAAATGGAATTCCTCTGTTAAATGCATTCTCATTAGCTCTATTCTGCACATGTTCAATACCTTGTCTGTAAAAATCGATTATTTTTTTCCTTTTATTATCGTCAATTTGTTTTGCCAGTTCATAATGTCCCACATTTACAAACGGGTACCATTGATAGTGCCTTGCCGTATCACTTAACATCCATGGCGTAATGGGCTCCTTTAATGCCTGATCATAGGCATAATTCAAAAGATTTATTGACAGCTGTATTTGAATTTCCTCATCCTGAAAAGCATCTTTAATTGATGTGGCTGCCAGTTGCATATCATCAGACCAGTTCTCTTCTTCATAATAATATGGAGCGCGACAAGGGGCAGTTTGGCATACGCCGGGGTATTTTATTCCCAGTTTAAAAGCAGAAAAGGATTTGGTTTTTAATTTTGTAGCATATTCAGGATCATTTTATTGAAATAATTTATTTCCCAATGCAAAAGCGGAGGAAAACTTACCAGCTGTGGATGCGAGACCATTGGAATTATTTTTATATTTCAGCAATCCCTGTTGTTTTCCCGAGCAAAAATAAACGGGCCTCTCAAATCCTCTTCCATATTGATTATCATTTTTTGGCAATCGCATACTGATGTGATCCCGGTCGTCTGCAATCTGGTTGAACATCCAATCATCCTGTGGATGCATTTTCAAAAGCCAGTCCAAACCCCATCTTGCTTCGTCGAGCACATCAGGCCACCCATTATTGCCGGTATGTCCGTCAGACAAAAAATGATCAGAAAAAACCTTAGGATAATCTCTCCATGCAGCCATGAGATGATAGGTTGCATTTGCAGATGTAGTCACATATTGCAAATAGTCACTGGCGTCATGCCAGCCACCAACTACATCGATATGACTACTATCAGGCATAGGGCCATACATAGTATATCCATCATGTACGTGACACGAATCCTGCAGAAAAGGGTTATACCCACATCTTTGCTGTCTCATGTACCTGAGACAAAAATCGGCAGAACCGGCGTAGACATATTCATCAATAGTAAATACAGGAGACCTAGTGCTACCAGCTTTTAAGTAATATTTGCCTTTTTGTGTAAAATCAGAAAAATCCAGCCGATAGGTTTCCTTAAAAGGGCCGTATTCACCAAATGATACACTGCAATCAGACTCAAAAACCATTTTATTGGTGGCTGCATCTACTACCACAAAGGAAGTGATCGGGGTTTTAATTTTACCAGCCCAGACTGCTACCTTTACACTTCCGGGTTTGTAGCCCAACAGATTTATTCTAATCCAGGATTCTTCGGTCTGAATTGTTGTAAATGAAAAAGTGATCATCAGGCCGATGAACCATATATTCTTTAATTTGCCTGATCCCATATATATTTAACGATTACAAAGTTTACAATATTTGCCATCATTTGTCAGGCGCTGTATCTATTAGGGAATTTTAAAAAATTCTTATGCTACATTCATGGCGGAAGTGATTTTTAACAATTCTTCTTTTAGTTTTGCATAATTAGCCTCTGAAAGTGGAGACAAGGGAAGTCTTACTTCATTGGTACAATAGCCGAGGATCTCCATTGCCGATTTAATCCCCACCGGATTTCCTTCAATGTAAAGCCATTTGTGCAGGTCATATGTTTTAAAATTGAGTTCCCTTGCGGCAAAATAATCCTGGTCCAGAGCAAAATTTATCATTTGACTAAATGCTTTGGGAAGTGCATTGGCCATAACTGAAATGACACCATCACCGCCTACTGCAGTCATTGGAAGGGCCACTTCATCATCTCCTGATGTGACAATAAAATGATCCGGTTTATTTTTAATAATCCTGGTTGTTTGGATCAGATCACCGGAAGCTTCCTTGATACCTATAATATTTTTGCTATATTCTGCCAGTCTGACAGTGGTTTCCCATTCTATATTGGATCTGGTTCTTCCGGGTACATTGTATAATAACACCGGCACCTGACTAGCATCAGCTACAGCTGCGTAATGCCTGAAAATGCCTTCCTGAGATGGTTTTACATAAGCGGGACTGGAAGAAAGAATCGCATCAATTCCTGAAAAGTTATATCCGTTAATCTTTTTTACCAGTTCTTTTGTATCATTCCAGCCGAAATTACCAGCTACCAAAGGTACCCTGTTGTTTATACGCTCAATACAAAAATCCAGTACTAATCTGGCTTCGTCTTCATTTAAGGTTGCCGTCTCTCCGGTTGACCCCAATGCTACAATATAATTTACTCCTCCATTGATCACATAATCTATAAGTCCTGCAAG
This sequence comes from Saprospiraceae bacterium, assembly GCA_016713025.1. Taxonomy (NCBI): domain Bacteria; kingdom Pseudomonadati; phylum Bacteroidota; class Saprospiria; order Saprospirales; family Saprospiraceae; species Saprospiraceae bacterium. Next base: position 19,386 of record JADJPZ010000004.1, read on the forward strand.
CGAATTAAAATCAACCTCATTATTCCTGAATGGTGTGATGATAGCTACTCCTGTACCTATAAATCTTTGATCTTTCATTATAAACTGATTATTTTAATTATTTAATTGCAATTTGTTCGGTAGTTCTTAAAAGGCATTTTATTATTTCATCCAGATCATTTTTTTCTTCTGCATCTACAATAAGGTTAAAATATTTTTCGGCTTTGTGTATTGCTGATCCAATGATAAATCTGGATTGTGAGTGTGCAATGATATATTCATAATGAGGCAACATCTTTTTACACAAAACGATCAATACATCAAAATTCAAATGGATAAATTCTTCTACTTTTTCACCAAAAGGCACGCCACACCATTTTATATTTTTACGATTATAGGCTGAATAATCAACATTATCCAATGGTAAGTTATTGTCTATAAAAGCCAACGATTTTATACTTTTATGTCCGGTTGTGTTCAGATTTTTTTTAAATTTGTGGACTTTTTTACGATCATCTTCGTTAGTACCATCAAAAAGAATACAGATCGATGAGTTATAATTAATGCTATTGGGCTGGTGCTTTTGATTAGCGACAACCTGAAACTCTTTATAAAACAACCATTTTTTTAAATAACCAATCATTTTAGGGTTTTCATAAGACGCTAATTACTATCAGCGATAGCAAAGCGTCCCATATTACTGTATTTTTGTATTCTAAGTGTTATTCGTTCTTCAGCATCCATATTAATCAAAGCCGCCAATTCCGTTTTTATATGTGCTTTGAGCGTTTTGGCCATTTTTTCCGGATCAGTATGAGCTCCACCCAGTGGTTCCTTGATAATATCGTCAATCAACTCAAATTCTAGCATATGTTCAGGTGTAAGTTTGAGCGCTTCGGCTGCTGTTTCTTTGAAATCCCAGCTTCTCCAAAGGATGGATGAGCAAGATTCAGGCGATATCACGGTATACCAGGTATTCTCCAACATAAAAACTTTATCACCCAAGCCAATGCCCAATGCTCCGCCAGAAGCTCCTTCACCTATGATGTAGCAAAGAACAGGGACTTTAAGTTGAGCCATTTCAAAAAGATTTCTGGCGATGGCTTCAGCCTGCCCGCGTTCTTCTGCTTCCAGACCGGGAAATGCACCAGGAGTATCAATAAGTGAAATGACTGGTAAATTGAATCTTTCTGCCAGTTTCATCAATCTCAATGCTTTCCGGTATCCGTCAGGATTTGCCATACCAAAATTGCGGTATTGTCTCATTTTGGTATTGATTCCTTTCTGATGGCCCAATATTACTACACTTTGATTGTCAATCTTTGCAATCCCGCCAACGATAGCTTTATCGTCTTTGTAGTATCTGTCGCCATGCAATTCAGTAAATTTTTTACAAATCTGGTCGATGTAAAATAATGTGTATGGTCGTTCAGGATGTCTTGATAATTGAACACGTTGCCAACCAGTCAGATTGGAATAAATATCTTTTTTGGTATTTTGTATTTTTTTTTCAAGTTCTTTGATGTTTTCTGTTACATCAACGACTCCTTCTTCGCCTCCCGTCCAGTCCGCAAAGTAAGATGCCAAACAAGATTAAAATCGCTCAGATTTCTTGTTTGGCTTCTGTTTTTCAAGGAGTTATGAAATTTCAATAACTCAATCCACTGAAAAATAACTCAAATCATTTGTCCCCACAGCGACCCCATATCACTAACATATGTTCCCATAGTGTACCCAGACAATTTTTGCAATTTCTTGGGGACAGATGTTAGAACTAATTATAAATGAACAATTTTTTGTAAAATTTTGGCAATCTTGAGGCAACATGGATTATTTATTAACCGTTTAAACCATGTTATGCGCCATGAAAAAGTTAGATTTTTTAAAAATATCGTTTGTCCTACGTAAGGATAGAATTGAAAATGGTATAGGCCCAATATACCTACTTTTGTTCTTAGATGGAAAAAGAACTAAGATTTCCATCAACCAGACCTGCTCTTCTGATCAATGGGATGAAAAGAATGGAAGATACCAGGGAAATTCCGCAAAGGCCACTTCTTTTAATGAAATGCTTGAAAAGATTCGGCTTGACACAATTCGTGTTTATAATGAAATGAAACATTTCGAAACTGACATCACTGTAGACATGCTTCGTGAAAAACTCACAACCACTTCTATTGACCGTAAGAAAAAACTCATGGAAGTTTGTGACATTTACAATTCCAACACAAAGAAGCTTGTTGGAATTGAAATGAATAAAGATACCTGGGCCAGATATTCAGCATATCGAAATCGAATCGGAGATTTTATAAGTAAACAGTTCAAGGTCGATGATGTCTACTTCGTGCATTTAAAATACTCCTTTATTGTTGAATATGAATTCTATCTCAAAACAGAAGTGAAATTGCATCAGAACACCATGGTGAAATACCTTCAGTATTTATCAAGGGTTGCCGAGTTTGCAGTCAATAATGAATGGACAGAACGCAATTTATTTCAGAACTACAAATGCCCAATTAAAGAAACCAAACGCGAGTATCTGACCGCTTCAGAATTAGATCGCATTATGACTAAAGAAATTTCCATAGAGAGATTAGCTGAAGTAAGGGACATTTTTGTATTCTGTTGCCACACCGGATATGCTTATAAAGACGCGGCAAAGTTGACTAATGATCACATAGATACCGGGATCAATGGCCGAAAATGGATATACACTTCCAGACAAAAAAATGATAATGTTGCAAACGTACCACTTCTGGACACAGCCCTGGAAATTATTGATAAGTATAAGGAACACCCTAAGTGTGTGAACGAAAAGAAACTGCTTCCCATGAAGAGCAATCAAAAACTAAATGCCTATCTGAAAGAGCTTGCAGATATATGTGACATCAAAAAACCATTAACTATGCACATTGCCAGACACACTTTTGCCACGACCGTTTTATTGGCCAATGGTGTCAGTATGGAAGCTACCAGCAAAATGTTAGGTCACAGTAGTATCAAAACTACTCAGATTTATGGTAAAATAGTTGAGTCCAGGGTTGCATCTGAAATGGAAATGCTGAATCAGAAAATGGACAAAAAAGCTCCAGGTGATCAAAAGCAAGCTGAATAACCAGGGTATATATTCGGGAGTCTATAATCTATTTGTAGGCTCCCAAAATATTTTTAAAAATTTATAAGGTAATCATCATAAAATTATTAATATTTCGTTAAAATAAAACCCCTGCCAGATTTTTTAAAAGACAGTTCGTAAGTATTAAATCTTAGTGTGAGTATGCTGAGGAAAAGATTGCTTCTTGTGATGTCCAAGTTTAATAAAATTAAAGAAGCAATCGACAACGGATTGAAAATTAAACCTTTGGATTTAAAAAAGCATCATCAAAAACACAATGAACTCACAGAAGAACTTTTAGAAGTGGAGCGCACTTACATTTTTAAAGATCAGGCTGAAGAAATCCGGTATTACAAAATGGAGAAGCCTGAATTTATGAAGTATGGTATCTTTATAGATCGGGTGTATGATATGTACCTGGATGAACCTTTTGGATTTAAAGAGACTAAAATGGAATTTCTTCAACAGGAAATGAATAAACTTTGTACATTTCAAGAAGAGAATAAAGAAATGTATAGATATTTCAAAGCCAATGAAACCAATAAAGATGCTGAGTATTTCCATAGAAATTCAACTAAAATGGATATATTTGCGGTCATATCAGCGACATTTATGCTCGAAAAGTATTTGTATTCCGAGAAGGATCCTCGTCCGCTGAGTGAAAAACTCAAGGATTACCCTACAATAAAATGGAAAGGTTCCAAAGTAGAATTGGTAGAACTCATCTATGTACTGGCTTATGCCGGCAAGATTGAACATGAATCCAAGGAAATGGACATGTTGGTAAAAGCATTTGAAGGTACTTTTGATATAGACCTGGGAAATCATTACAGGACTTTTTCTGATATTCAAAATAGAGATGATCCTTCAAAGCTACTGCTTATCTTAGTAGATACTTTACGAATAGTTGTAAGTATTCTAAATGAAAACCTAGATAACAGAAAGCATAAATTGGAGGTCATCCAAAAGATCAAAGTAGCATTGGCTCAACTTCATCCATCCTGATTTTGCAATATTCACAATACTCTTTGATAGTTACCGGATGATGGGAAGATTTTTCAAAATATATTCTCACCTTAGACAGAACCTTCCGTGCATACCTTTCATTTCTTCCCGTGATCAAAGCCACATCTTTGGGGTATATTATGATTCTTTTCTGAAGCTCCATTGATGATTTTTTTTAAAATTCAATTCTGATACACTATCCATACCTTTCCCATACTTTACCCTTGGCTTTGCCATAGGCAAAAAATTAATGTGTCTCGTCCAATGGATTAGCATTTAAATATGATAAATATTCATTATATATAATTTATTTATTCAAAGTTAATGCTATTGTGGGATTATAAGTTCAAATTTGTTAGATTATTATGACATAAATGAACCTAAATGTAACACTTTAGGACATTCCAAGCACGTCCTTGTTGATTTTGTGGGAAATGTGATACTATCTTTGGGTATTATTTAACATTTAAAATCAAGTCGTATGGCTAGACAGAAGAGTTATTTGAAAATTGAGGGAACGCTTGATGAACTCACATTTTACAAATCAGATGGAAATTATCTGGTTAAAACCAAGGGAGGAATATCCGGGGATCGCATCGCGAATGATCCGGCATTCCAAAGGACCAGAGAGAATGGCTCCGAATTTGGTATGTCGGCAACTGCCGGCAAGCAGTTGAGAACTGCATTTCGTAATCTGATGATGACAGCCAGTGATAAGCTGGTGACTTCACGATTGACAAAGGTGATGACAGATGTGAAAAATCTGGATGCTGCCAATGCCCGTGGAGAAAGACACGTTCATGAAGGCTTTGACCTTCCGGAAGGAAAAGCAGTGCTGAAGGGTTTCAACTTCAACATCAAATCGGTATTAAGTGGCATTCTTTTTAAGCCTTATGCGCTGAATACCACTACCGGAGCTTTGGATATCGTTGATTTGGTACCCATTATGGATGTGGCTGTTGCTCCCGGATCTACGCACATGAGTATCACCAGTGGATGGGCAAAGGTTGATTTTGGTACCGGAGAGTTTGAGACGTCATTAAGCAATACGGTCAACCTTCCTGCAAATGGTACTGCAGCAACGGTGAATCTCACACATGCAGCTGCGCCAACTCTTGCCACAGGAATCCATGTGTTTGTATTGCTGATCGAATTTTTTCAGGAAGTGAATGGTATCCAGTATTCTCTCAAGAATGGCGGATATAACTCACTTGCGGTTATCGAAGTGGTGTAAGACTAAGATGGAGTAATTTCTAAAGATTTGAGATGGTAATTGAGCTTCAAAGGTTGTATCAGGATGGCTGGACAGATGGGTTGATTTTTATCAAAGGTATTTTGCTGTGTCGGAGTATTGAATTGAGATGGGCCAATAATGAGCGGAATGTATCGTGTGTGCCGGAAGGTGTTTATCCAATGGCCATCATTCAGCATCCGAAATTTGGCGAGTGCCTGCTGGTGAATAATGTGAAGGGCAGATCCGGTATCCTGGTACATGTGGCCAATGATGCTCAGAAGGAACTCCGGGGCTGTATAGCTCCGGTGTTCTCTTTGAGTGGGAATGGGAAGGGTTTGCATTCCAGACTGGCATTAAATTATATCATTGAGAATCTAAAGATAAGTGGAGAGAAGGATCATTTTATTGAAATTAAAAGTAAAAAGTGATGAGTAAAATCATAGATAGGGCAAAGGCACCGACGCCAAAGTTTTTTAAGGTGTTGCGAAATATTGGGTTGATCATGGCAGGTGTGGGTACTGTGTTGCTGACTGCTCCGGTGTCGCTTCCTGCAGCAGTGGTGACTATTGGTGGGTACCTAGTGACAGCTGGTGGTGTGGCCACAGCTGTAAGTCAGTTTACCAACATTGGAGATGATGTCATCGGGCAAAAGGGAGAAGGAGGTATCGATGGGAATTCACCATAGTGATCAGGCCATGGGTACACTCGGTGGTACCGTGATTGCTTTCATTGGTATTGTCGATGGCAGTGATATACTTAAGACCGGAATCCTGGCATGTGTGGGAGCGATGGTGAGTTTTGGGGTATCGAAAGGATTGCATCGGTTGTGGCCACCGGAAAAGCCTAAGGAGTAGGTTGAGATTAAGTTTTGGTTGTTTGCATGGGTTAGGCTCCGGACGCTGGTTCGGGGCCTTTTTTCGTTTATTGAGATTGCAATTTGAAATTGCAATACCATTAAAAAAGATAGCCCTGGTCAAATAGACCACGGCTATCTATATAAGACTACTCCTGCTCAGAAGCAAAGCGGATGGTGGTAGTACGCTCATCCAGATGTGTAGTAATAATAAGACCTGTCTCAGGTGGACAAATATGATGATGGAGGTAATATCTGGATGTGAGATGGCCAGTCTCCAGCAATGCAGCTAAAACATTATTAAATCTCATGGCTCTGGATACAATGCCGAAATCCGTGGCCAAATGGCACTCCAGAAAGTGATCCATAATCTGCCTGAGTGACAAGGAAGACTTAAGTGCTGATGTGATGCCCGGACTGAATACGACTGTGCCGGGATCAAAAGGAAGTGATGGTAAAACTAACGAAGCTCTCATAAGCATAAATTAAAAAGTTAAAAAATAAGATGAATAAAATAGCCCTGGTCAAAGACCAAGGCTAACCAATCAGAGACTAATACTCTGAAGGGAATAATACCGTAGTGTACTCTCTGGATGACTCAGTGATGATCCAAATCTTGCTCTCCATAGGAAAAAGCTGGGGCGGAATGACATAGACAGAAAATAGCCGACCGCCACCCTGGAGGGCAATCTCATTACTGGCCTGATCCTGCTCACTGCAATCTCCCCAATCACCACGGAGATGACGAGCGATACAAGAACGAATAAAAGCAAAGAAAGGCTGGTGCTCGCAGGATGCATCAAATATGCTCGAAGTCTGGACCAGCTGACCCGGATGAAAGGCTAATGATATAGTAGCCATGATAATAAAATATAAAATGAATAAAAGAGGTGCAGCTCACTCAGCCACACTAACAGGTGCAGTGCCAGCGTAAGGTGTCTGATTTATGCAAGGTGGAACGCCTGAAAGGCGCAAGCGTAGGATGAGTGGTTAGCAGACCTTGCATATAACAGACCCGAAGCTACCTTTGTGCCTGTATGTGGGGTAAAAAAAAATGTGGATTTGGTTAGTTGCAGATTTGTGAATGTGGATATTTGGAAGGTTTTTTTATGTAGATTTGCAGAACCTAAATAGTAGTGATTATGGACCACAGTGATGACCAATCAGATTTTTCTCCTGATGATGATTTGCTCATGCAGCAGGAAATCATGCTTCTGAAAATGAAGGCTTTCCACAACAGCAGTATGACAGAAGAAGAATATGAGACTCTGGAAAAGGAAATCCGGGAAAAGTATTCCCATAGACATCGCTCAGGTGATTATTAGTGTATCCGTTTCCCAAAACACAGGATACCATAAATAAAAACCGATAAGCAGCAAAAATGTGGGGTGGCGGCTTTGTCAAGATTTTCGGATAATAATTTTTGGCAAGCATTTGAGTTAGAAATTATTAGCCGAAACCCACCGGGCTTGATCTTTACTAAGCCAGAAGAGCATTAAATTTGCTGATCGGTTTTTTTTTGTTAACTAAAAAGTGGAAAATATTTAACCTATACCGGTTTTGGCTCTTGGTGAAGGCTGGGATTTTAAGCACTAAACTTCATTTGATTCACAAAGCTTGAATTTTGCACTTCACTTTGATAGAATCACAAAAACCCTGATTTTGCAAAACGGCTTAATGTTAGCGAATGGGCTTTTATTCGTCATACTCAATTGCTTTGTTGATGTAGTCAATGAGTGGTTTAGTTGTTTCAAAATAGTCAATTATGGTTTTAATACAGTCTTTACTTATCATGAACTTGTCATTGAGCGGTTCTTGTGTACAAAATCCTTTCATTTTCAAAAGTTCACTTGCTGGATTAGTTTCGTCATAGCCGTCTGGAATTTTTTTAAGTTTTCCAACACCTTGTATTCCGTTTGGGAAGGTTTTTTGAAATTCAGGGGCAGTAATGATTTTATTTAAGTCACTAAATGAGTAGTCAATCTCTTGACGAATTTTCTTTAAATATTCAGGTGTTGTCTGCCAAACTCCACCACCAACTGAACAATTGCCTGGTTCTATATGAATAAAATATCCTGCTTTGTTTGGTTGTGGATAATTCTTATTAAAAACCACTAAGACATAATTTTTATAAGGTGTCTTATCTTTTGAAAATCTTAAATCTCGGTTTACTCTCGTCAAGCATTTTTTAGGGTCTAAGTTGGCTTGTAAAATTGATTGGTCAATCTTTGATAATTCTTTCAAAAGATTTTCAGTTAATTGAAGTATGTCGCTTTTGTAATTTTCGTACAAGTCTCTATTTTGTTCAAACCATTCCCTTGAATTGTTTAGTTTGAGTTTTGAAAGGAAGTCAAGAGATGTCTGCTTAATCATTATTTTTATTTAGTTGGTTAATGTATTTCAAAATCATTTTTACTTGCTCGTCTTCAGATTTTAAAGAAGTGATTTTTCCAATCATTTCATTCCGATCGTCTTCCGTCAGGTTATTAAACGCATTTAATACCCCTGAGTCTTCGAATGTCTCTAAAACTTCTTTCTTTGCTAGGTGCTCTTTTGATGTCAACAAATAAAGAGTCACCGTTACATTGTCGCCACCGCTTTTGTTAATTGCTTTTCTGATTTTATCATTAATAGAAATTAGTTTGTCATGATCTCCTAATTTGGCTAGGTTTATACTTTCTATTTTATAGTTGTCAATTGTGCCTGAAACTTTCATTGATCCCCATTTCCCAACTATGTGTTTCGTGTTTGGAATTTGGATATGGTAAGTCCAAGCACCTTTGCCTGGTTGATATTTTAATTCGAGTTTTTTGTCCTTTACTAAGTATTCCATTTTATGCTTGTTTTATTATTTAACTTTTCCACTAACAAGGTGTTATACTCAACTCTATTTTCAATTTTAAAATTATAACTAATTGATTTATAATACATATTGAATTTTATAAAAATAGGAAAGTTTGGTAATGTGATTCATTTATAAATGGATGATATAAGTTTTTAAATACTTCACAAAATAACTATTGAGGGCAAATATAGAGGTTTGTTAGGGACATAACAAGGTTCTTTGTTCAAGGGGAACTAATAAAGAGAGGATAAAGCCAATATAATACTATACCTTAAACTGGAAAGAGTCCATACACTTCCACCAAGCCATTTTTTACACCAACACCTGCAAGGCTTGATCTTTACTAAGCCGGAAGAGCATTATATTTGCGGATCGGTTTTTTTATTAAAATATCTAAATTAGCCTTTGTTAACAACATTTCTTGTCTTGTTGAATTGGCGGACATTTTACACTTCCGAAACTACAATAAACACAGCAGTCACCTTGTTTTGGTTTAAGAATTTGATTACATTTTTCACATTCGTAAAAATATTGGCATGCATCCGCCGGCATAGTTTCTTCCTTTTTGTGTCCGCAGTTTGGGCAAGTGATTGTTGATTGTAATATGATTTCCATTTTATTTTTCCTTTTTGTCAGTTACTGAATATCCTGTTCCATTAATTGCTTTTTCAATTTCGGAAATGTTCGTTTTTGTGTTATCAAATTCTACAATTGCGTTTTCGTTTTCGTATGAAGCAGTTGATTTGATTATTCCCGAAAGTTTATTCACTTCGTGGTTTACGTGTTCTTCACAACTTGCACAAGTCATTCCGCTTATGGTAAACTCAACTGTCTGAACATTTGATTTGTCAACCACAATGACTTGTTTTTCTGTCTTGGGATAAAAAATGTGAGCATAATAAGGAAAGGCAAGCATAACTATTGAAAATGCTGTTATAATTCCTAAAAACATTTTGGATTGAATAAATTTTGGCTTTTCTTCCGTATCGCAATTGCAGTCAATTTGTTTATTGGGTTTCAACTTTTGGTACCAAGCAAAACCAAGAACCAAAATTGTCAAACCTATAAAATATGGTCTTGCAGGTTCTAGCCACGAAAAAGTAGAAGCAAGTCCGCTTGTCCCAGCAACAAGAGCCAATACAGGTGTGATACAACAAAGTGAAGCAGCAATTGCTGTCAAAAGTCCTGCACCGATTAATTTTTTGTCTGTTTTCATATTGTTTCCAAAATTTTGTTTTCGTGAAGTATTTTGAAAAACGGTTTGAGCATTTTTTCATACTCTTTTGTCAATGAGTAGAAAATGGTTTGTGCTTGCCTTTCCGTTTCAATCAATTTTCTGTCTTTGAGTTTTCGCAGATGTTGTGAAATTGCCGAAATGGTCATTCCGAGAATGTCGCTCAGGTCGCAAACGCAAAGTTGTTTCTCTTCGTAAAGCAGGAACAGGATTTTCAGTCTTACGTTGTTACCCGCCAATTCAAGTCCGTTCGATAAATAGTCAAACGAACCGTTCAGTTCTGAAACTCGGTCTTTGCAACGATTGATTTGCTTAATGTCCGCCTGTTGTCTAATACAAGAAATGTTGTTCATAGCACAAAGGTAGTCAATTTGTTTATTTAAGCAACTACTTAAATACATTTTTATCAGGTAAAAGAGCCTTCAGCGTTGACTATGCAACTAAAAACATACCACCAGAGGTGGTAAAACTAAGAAGTAAGAATTCACCAGGGGCAGCGGGGCAGATGGTGCGTACAGGAGTAGTGTGAGGAACGAAGATGGCTGTGCGTACCAAATGCCCCCGCATGGCTGCCCCCAAAAAAAATAAAGGGAGGTGCGGTGAATGATACAGTGTGCGCATGGAGCTGGCGGAGTGGGCACGCTGTATCAGGCACAGGCAGCACCGGAAATACTGCCAGCCATAGCCGCCATCCAGGAGCGCCCTTCACAGAGTGGAAGACATAAGGACCAGGAATATGACACATATACTACCTGCAAGGTGGAGATATGTGGCATATAGGTGCCAAAGGCACTGGTACTGGGCTATATGGCTTCTACTCTGTAACTGCGTCGCTGCCGCTGTAGAGCGTTGGCGGGAGATAGACTGCTGCTGTACTGTGTGTATTGGGTGGATGTGGTGCTGAGTACACTCTGTACAGATGCAGGCTATGAGCTAAGTCAGTGGCAGTGCCAGGATGGTCTATGGCTGAGACAGTATGCCGCTTTACCTGCGAAAGGGTGAACGCAGCGGAATGCAATGAAGCAAGCACCCGACAAATAAATAAGTGCCTTCGGCACACAGCTTATGAAGCTGAGGATTGCGTATGGGGTAAAAAAGCTGAGCTAAAAGCATGTGTATAGGAGGAACGGAATGGAGCGAATGGGCAGGTGGAATGGAGCAGAGGTGGCATTGACTGAAGTAAAGCTAGTGGGCGGCTGTCAATGCTGCATGCGGAATGGAAATAGTAGAGCACAAGTTGCAAACTTGCGCTGGCCGTGCAATGGAGTGACGGAGATACTTATGCTGCGGGGACTTCGACTCAGCTTTGCAGCGCTCAGTCACCCGGCTCTCCTGATGAACGAAGGAATGGAAGGAGCGATAATGCAAGGTAGCGGACGCAGGTAGCGAAGTGAAATGGTAGGGACTGAATGATGGAGTGAAGAAGGTGTGCCGGAGGATGGGGATAAAAAGTTATCTGCATTTTAAATAATATTTATTCCTACATTTATAAAATTACAATAAAATCTATTAACTGTATATTATTGTATTACAATGTTTTATAATTTCATGAATATATTTAATACAATTATATGAATATTTATATACGATTTTGCAGTTTATTTAAAGTTATCCATTACCTTTGCAGTATTAAATTTTATTATATGAAGCATTTATTATCAAAACAACAAGCGGAAATAATTTTAGAACCTTATTTTTTAAAAATTCAAGATGCTATTGAAAGTGGGTTTAATGACCATTTAGCCACTATTAATTTTCACCACAGTAATGGAGTTTATGTAACTTTCAATAAAACTGAAAAGGCTAACCATATACATGCTCTGATACGCGCAAGATTAAAAGTAGCATTTAAAGACTGTCCGGAAGTAAAAATAGGGTATATCAATAGAGTATTTGGTATACTTATAAATAATAGTCTTTTTATAAGATTTAAAAAGATCAATAAAGACCGGAGTACGTCCAATATATTGACCAAGCAAACAAATAATTATAAAAACCAAATTGAAATACCTGGAATTCCCGCGGCCACTACTTTATTGTATGCAGGCTATACACCTGATGCTACATGGACATGTTTACAAAATATCTATATTCTGTGCAGGCTTGGAGATAACATAAGGTGGGAAATTGGTCTAAATGGGTATATTGAACAAAATATTATCAATTTCAAACCAATTGAATCAGAAGAAGAAGTAACCATCCAAAAAAGAGTAAAAATTAAAGATAATCAAATTAAAAAGACAGGAACAAAGTAAATAAAATATAATGTCAATGAAATCAATAAATCCAGAAATGATTGTGTTGGCTAGAGAAATAAGGGGTATTTCTCAAAGTGAATTGGCTGATCTTATTCAATTGACACAAGGCATGTTGTCAAAAATTGAAAAAGGTTTAAACAAACCATCTGAAGAAATTTTTACAAATATTTGCAATATCCTAGAATTTCCTATGTCATTGTTTGAACAAACAAATAATATTTTTGAACCAAATTTATCCTATTATCGAAAAAGAATTGTAATCAAAAAAAGAGATTTATTAAAGGCAGAAGGCAGCATGAATCTCGTTAGGATGAATTTAGAAAATCTTATGACAAGTGTAGAGCTTCCAGAACTTAATTTACCATTATGGGATGTAGATGATCATGGTACGCCTGAATCAGCAGCAAAATGGGTGAGACAAAAATGGAGAATACCAAAAGGAAGAATAGAGAATCTTACTAAGATTATTGAAGATAATGGGATAGTTGTTGTACCATTTGATTTTGGTTCTGAAAAAATGGATGGTCTAAGTTTATTTTCTAAAGAAAGACAGCCTATCATATATATAAATAACAAAATGCCAGGAGATAGGCAACGATTAACTTTAGCACACGAATTGGGTCATTTAGTTATGCATATTGGCCAGCAAATAGCCCAAATCCGAAATGTAGAAAAAGAAGCCATGCAATTTGCTTCTGAATTACTTGTACCTGCTTCCGAATTTTTACAAGATCTTGAAACAATTAGTCTTGAAACTTTGGGTAATATGAAAAGGTATTGGAAAATATCAATGGGTGCACTTTTGTACAAAGCAAAAGAATTGGCACAAGTGACCGATAATCAGTATAGATATTTGTGGCAACAAATGGCCTATTTAGGATATAAAACAAAGGAACCTGCAGAATTTAATGTGTCACCAGAAAAAGCGACTTTGTTTAAGGAAATGCTTGAGTTGCATACCAATGAATTGGGATACACAAAAGATGAACTTGCCAATATGTTACATATCAATGTAAAAGACCTGAATGCTTTGTATTATAGCGATAATGTAAAACTTAAAATTATTCGTAATTAATCTTTAACGTAAAATATTTGAAAATGAAAAATGTGAAACAATCATCAAAAACCATAGCTTCTGAAGCAAGTAAAGTATTAAAAGATAATAGTGCATCAAAGATAGCAAAACAATTTGCAGGATCCATTATGTCACAATCCAATACCAAAAAGGAAACTGGTGCTGCAATGGAAACAAAAGCATCTAATGCAATGAAAAGTGATAAATACAATGATTTAACAAAGTCAATGGCAGCATCATTATTGTCTCAATCCAATAAAAAGAGATAAGATCTCTGTCATAAGAAATATGAACATCACTCAGATACAGGAAAATGTAGAGAAGGTAATCAAGGAATTGGACAAAGAGCGATTTGTCTTTGATTTGCTGCAAGCTTATGGGCTGCCCAAGACTACCATCAGCAGGCTCGAAAAAGGTGGTATGAACTTGTCTAAGGATGATGGAGAAATCATACTAAAGAAAAAGCTGTACTACAAGTTTGTATCTGATGGTGATGTAGGAAATGCATATGACGCTGTGCTTGCAGACACGAAGGTTGGCAAGTATGATCCTAGATTTGTAATATTGACAGATGGTATTCATATAAGAGCACTCGATACCAAAACAAAAGATGTACTGGATATAGCCATCAAAGAACTGATCAATCATTTTGATTTCTTTCTGCCGTGGGCAGGGATGGAAAAGTTTGAGGGGAAAGAAGAGACGATTGCTGACGTAAGGGCTGCAGATAAAATGGCTAAGTTTTATGATGAAATCAGCAAGGATAATCCTACCGGTACGGAGGCGGAAGTACATAGTCTGAATGTGTTTTTGTCCAGGATGTTGTTTTGTTTTTTTGCAGAGGATACCGGTATTTTTGAACAAGGACAATTTACAGGTGCCATCAGTAGTCATACTCAAGTAGATGGCAGTGATCTGCATAGCTATCTGGACACGCTGTGGGATGTCATGAATACTGACAAAGGGCAAAGACAAAACTTACCTGCCTATCTCGATGCTTTTCCGTATGTAAATGGTGGTCTATTCCGTCATCAATATGCTGCTCCAATGTTTACCAAGCGTAGTCGGCAGATGGGGATAGACATGGGAGAGCTGGACTGGAAGGCTATCAATCCGGATATCTTCGGATCTATGATACAAGCGGTGATCACGCCTGAGCACAGAGGTGGTCTTGGCATGCACTATACGAGTGTGCCGAATATCATGAAGGTGATCTAACCATTGTTTCTAAATGAACTGTATGAAGCATATGAAAATGCTAAAGGAAATCTCAAAAAACTAAGTGATCTCAGGGTACGGATTAGCAAAATCAAGGTCTTTGACCCAGCTTGTGGTAGTGGAAACTTTCTGATCATAGCGTACAAGGAATTGCGCAAACTGGAGATGCTGATCATCCGGGATATACAAGCGCTGAAAGGTCATCAAGGCAGTGGTAGTCTCGATCTCGGTACGGAATATCTGTCTATGATCACACTGAGTCATTTTTATGGTATAGAGCTGGATGATTTTGCGCATGAGGTCGCGATATTGTCTCTATGGCTGGCAGAACATCAGATGAATCAAGCGTTTTTTGCGGCATTTGGGATGTCAAGACCTGCACTACCCCTGATGGAGACAGGGCATATCGTACATGGAAATGCGTGTCGAGTGGACTGGGAAGTAGTATGTCCAAAAGAGAAGGATGATGAGATTTATATATTGGGGAACCCGCCGTATTTGGGTGCCAACTTCAATCAAAGGAACAGAAAGATGATATGGAATTTGTCATAAATGTAATTGAATATAAACAATCTTAGATTATATTGCTTGTTGGTTTTTAAAGGTGCTAATTATATTAAATTTCAATTATCAATTAGCTTTTGTTAGTACTAATTCAATTTGTCAAGGAGAACAAGTTCCATTTTATGGCCAAAATTTTTGAAAATAATGTTGAAATTGAATTTGCTATCAAACCATTTAAATGGACAAATAATGCTAAAGATAAATGCAGGTGTATTTGTATAATTGTTTGCTTAGTTCTAAGTCAAAAAACCAAAACAATTTTTTCAAATAAAAATTAAATGTAAATAATATAAACCCTTATTTGGTTGATTGTAAAAATATAATTATTAAAAAACAGAAATAAGCAATCTCAAAACCAATATGGTTTAGGTAGCATAGCCAAATGATGATGGAAATCTAATATTAAATGAAAGAGAAAGAAAAAATATTAAAAATTAAATCCTAATCAGAAAATTTTATAAAAAATTTATTGGAAGCAGAAGAGTTTTAAAATGGGAAAATAAAGATATTGTTTATGGATTAAGATGAAGATTTAAATGAAGCTTTAAAAATCCAAATAATTAAAGAAAGAATTGAGAAAGTTAAAGAATTAAGATTAAAGAGTAAAAAAAGTGCAACTAAAATTATCAGAAAAACCATATAAATTTGCCGAAATAAGACATAAACGGATACTAATTCAATAATTCCCAAGAGTTACCTCTGGAAAGAAGAGAATATATACAATCGGATTTTTAATGAAGATACAATTATTTTAATATTGCACAAGTAATTTATAATGCTCACCCGTTTGCTTTTGCAGTATTTTTCATCAAAAATACACATGATATGGACCACAGCAGTCTCAGGTAGATTAAAAATGGATATAAATTACGCAATTGGAATGTGTTATAACACCTTCCCATTCCCCCCCATATCCGAAAGTCAAAAACAAGAACTGGAAAAACATGTGTATCGCATCCTGGAAGAACGGGAGAAACACAGCGAAAAGACCCTTGCACAGCTCTATGATCCTGATAAGATGCCCGATGGGCTGAGAGAAGCACATCATCAGAATGATCTGGCCATAGAGCGTTGTTATCGTAGCAGACCTTTTGAGAGTGATGAGGAGCGACTAGAGTATTTGTTTAAGATGTATGAGCAGATGATAGAGGAGGAGAAGAATAAGGGGACGTTGTTTGCATCGGGAGGGAAATCTTTAAAAAAGAAGAAATGATAGAAACATTAGATAATTTGCTAACACTTTCCACAGAAACTGAAGTAGTAGAGTTTAAAGAAGCAAAATTCAGGTATGATAAGGATAAACTGGGGCAGTATTTTTCTGCACTTAGCAATGAAGCTAATCTAAAAGGTATCGAAACTGGCTATGTTGTATTTGGAGTTAAGAATGATAAGTCGATTGTGGGCACGGAGATAAATGACGAGCATCTTAATGAATATAAAAATGAAATGGCACAACACACCAGTCCACGCCTTTCTTTTATATCAACAACCAGAATAGAGAAAGATGGCAAGCAAGTAATTATTTTAAAAATTCCTGCAGCACCCAGAGGACAACCGGTTTCCTGGAAAGGGCATTGCTACGGTAGAGATGGAGAGAGCTTGGGTGCATTGCATGATAATGAACGAGATAGTATAAAAGCTCAAAATGTAACTTTTGATTGGTCCGCTCAAATTCTTCCTGAAGCTAGCATTGATGACTTATCAAAGGAAGCCATTGGTTTTGGTCGTCAACAATATATAGAAAAGAATAGGAAAATTGAAGCCGAGATACTAAAATGGGATGACATTACATTTCTAAATAAAGCAAAAATAACCATACAGGGCAGAATTACCAGAACAGCTATTCTACTGCTTGGCAAACCCGAGTCGGACCATTTTATAAATCCAGCGCAGGCAAAAATATCGTGGATTTTGAAAGACAAAGATAATCTTGAAAAAGATTATGAACATTTTGGGTGTCCCTTTATACTAGCTGTAGATGCTGTGAGAATGAAGATCAGGAATTTAAAATATAGATATATCCAGGATGGGTCACTTTTTCCGGACGAGGTAGATCAGTTTGATCCATATATCATAAGAGAAGCGCTCAATAATTGTATAGCACATCAGGACTATGAGTACAATGGAAAGATAAATGTAGTCGAAAGGGAAGATGGGATATTGCTGTTTAGTAATATGGGTCACTTTATACCAGAATCTGTAGAACAAGTCATAAGAGCTGACGCCCCTGAATCCAGGTATAGAAATCCATTTTTGGCAAATGCTATGGTCAACCTTAATATGATTGACACCACCGGCAGTGGTATCAAACGAATTTTCACGATACAGAAAAACAAATATTTTCCACTACCGGATTATGACATTACCAATAATAATGTAAGAGTCACGATCACAGGTAAAGTACTGGATATCAATTATGCAAGAAAATTGGTATCCATGCCAGCTTTAACATTGAATGAAATTATGTTGATGGATAAAGTAGTCAAATATCAGCCTATAGATGACAAAGATGTAACTTTACTAAAGAGTAAGGGGCCTTATAGAAGGTAGAAAACCTAATTTTCATATTTCTATGTCTGTGGCCAAAGTTACAAATGAAAAGGACATTTATATCAAGAATAGAGGGTTTAAAGATGATCATTACAAAAAAATGATATTGGAATATATTGATAAATATGGATCGGCAACAAAAAGGGATATTGATCATCTAATTTTAGACATACTTCCGGATATTTTAGATGATAATAAAAAGGCAAATAAAGTAAGAAACCTGATATATTCTTTATCAAAAAAGGAACATTTGATTGATAATCAAGGAACTGTAAGATTCCCTAAGTGGACACGGGCATTAACTAAATAGATAAAGTTTAAACATTTTAGATGAAGTTTTAGATGAAGTTTAGACATTTTAGATGAAGTTTTAGATGAAAAAGTATCATTTAGTCGAAC
This sequence comes from Saprospiraceae bacterium, assembly GCA_016713025.1. Classification (NCBI taxonomy): domain Bacteria; kingdom Pseudomonadati; phylum Bacteroidota; class Saprospiria; order Saprospirales; family Saprospiraceae; species Saprospiraceae bacterium. The sequence continues at coordinate 37,715 of JADJPZ010000004.1, forward strand.
TTTTAGATGAAGTTAAGTCATCTTAGATGATGTCAAAGCCAATCAAGCAAAAGATGCATATTGGTAAAAAGACTAAAAACGACCTGAGTCAGGTGGAAAATGACTTTATTAAACAATTGGAAGCAGAAACCAAACAATTAAAAATAAGAAATAATGCCAGATATAGTACATGTGAGTTATGGACAAACGGGAGAAAGTGCCAAAATCAATGAGATGGGAATGCGAGAGATGCAGCAAAAGGCATATCAGGCCCGAGATGCACAATATCTGTTACTCAAGGCACCACCAGCATCTGGTAAGTCCAGGGCATTGATGTTTTGTAGCATTGGACAAGTTCGTCAACCAAGGAATCAGGAAGGTAATCGTTGCTGTGCCGGAAAGGTCCATAGGAGGTTCGTTTAGTGTAACTAAACTTTCAGACTATGGATTTTATGCTGACTGGTCTTATAATGAACATTATAATTTATGTACTCCCGGACTTGACGGCAGCAAGACCAAGGTAGAGGCATTCAGGAATTTTATGGCTAATGATGAAAAGATACTTATCTGTACTCATGCCACATTGAGATTTGCGTATGAAGAGTTAGATGATAGTATGTTTGACGGTACATTGCTGGCTATTGATGAGTTTCATCATGTATCTGCAGATGGTGACAGTAGATTGGGTGAATTGCTACGATCGATTATGGCGAAGTCTACTGCACATATCATCGCCATGACCGGATCATATTTCAGAGGTGATAGTGTACCTGTGCTAAAACCGGAGGATGAAGCAAAGTTTACCAAAGTAACTTACAATTATTATGAGCAGCTGAATGGATATACCTATCTAAAATCACTGGGTATAGGGTATCACTTCTATCAAGGAAAGTACACATCTGCTATCATGGAAATATTGGATACGAATAAAAAAACCATCCTACATATACCCAATGTCAATTCCGGAGAATCTACCAAGGATAAACATAGGGAAGTAGATACCATCCTGGATGCCATAGGCGAATATGTAGGGACAGATGCGACAACAGGTGTCATCACCATCAAAAGGCATGGTGATGGTCGTATGATCAAAGTGGCTGATCTGGTCAATGATCAGGCAAGGGATAGAGATAAGATACAAAACTATCTACGCGAAATTAAAGGTGTGGATGACATGGATCTGATCATTGCATTGGGAATGGCAAAAGAAGGATTTGACTGGCCATACTGTGAACATGCGCTTACGGTCGGTTATCGTGGATCTCTCACAGAGATCATTCAGATCATAGGAAGATGTACCCGTGACAGTGATAACAAAACCCATGCTCAGTTTACCAATCTCATCGCTCAGCCCGATGCGGCTGATGACGCTGTAAAACTCTCGGTCAATAATATGCTCAAAGCTATCACCGCATCCTTATTGATGGAACAGGTCATGGCACCCAATTTTAAATTTAAGTCAAAACTCGGTGATGATGACAAAGCTGAGAAAGGAGAAATCAAGATCAGGGGATTTAAGACTCCTAGTTCGAAGCGGGTCAGGGATATCATTGATTCAGATCTGAATGACCTGAAGGCAACCATCTTGCAAGATGATACGATGCTGAAAGCTATTCCAGGACAAATAGATCCTGAGGTGATCAACAGGGTATTGATACCAAAGATCATCCAAACCAAATATCCCAATCTAACAGAAGATGAAGTGGAAGAAGTGAGACAATATGTGGTATTGGATTCGGTGATAAAAAACAATCTGATGATCGACGTAGATGCATTGAAACAAGCCATTCGTAAAGATGAACAATATGTGCAAGCAACAGGTGATGGAACCGATACGGTCCCCACTGATCTGATACCCAAGATCGTCCGGACATTATATCCTGATCTGAGCGATAGTGATGTACAAAAATTCAGTGGTATGGTTGCGCATGATGGTGGTGGAAATGAAGGATATAAAGCTGACCAACGTTTCATCAGGATGGCCGGGCAATTTGTCAACATAGATGATTTGCATATTGACCTGATAGATACTATCAATCCTTTTCAGAAGGCATATGAAATCTTATCGAAATCGGTGACTACCAAGGTACTGAAAGTCATACAAGATGCTATTGAATCGACCCGTATACAAGTGAGCGAAGATGAAGCCGTGATCATGTGGCCAAAGATAAAGTCATTTTATGCTACGTTTCAGCGAGAGCCTTCCTTACAATCTGCAGATGGCATAGAACGTAGGATGGCCGAAGTATTACTCTATATCAAGGACCAAAAAAGAAAGCAACAAAATGGCTAATAAAAAGACACTCTTTGATATATTTGATGATGATCCGTTTGGGCTTTTGAATATCAAACCATCAAATAATGTAGCCAGAAACGAAGACGAAAGATTGGTAGCATCATTTGGTGAGATCAATGATTTTTATGATAAACATCAAAGAGAGCCCAAGGCTGGAGGTGGTATTCAGGAACACCAGCTTTACTCCAGGCTTCAATCCATCAGAAGTCATACCTTAAAGATAGAAATGCTAAAGCCTTATGATGTTCACAAGTTGTTGAATGAGCAAAAAGTGCTTACTTCCATTTCTGATATTTTTGGCGATGATGATATGGATTTATTGGGTAGCGACGAGGAAAATCTATTTGATCTGAAACATGTCACCCTACCTGATGAGAGAGCCAGTGCAGATTTTGTTGCCAAACGCAAAAGTTGTAAAGATTTTGATCGTTATGAAGCTTCATTTAAAGCGGTGCAACACGACCTTGCATCGGGTAAAAGAAAACTATTGGCATTTAAAGAACAGAATCTGCGGGCAGGCGACTATTACGTGCATAATGGTATACTGCTGTATCTGGAGCAAGTAGATTTTAAGGAAGACATCCAGTCCTATAAGAGCGGTAGTCGGTTGAGAAAGGATGGCAGGACCAGGGTCATCTTTGAAAACGGCACTGAATCCAATATGCTATATCGCTCACTGTACAAAGGACTGCTAGCCAATGGCAAAGCAGTATCTGAAAATGTAGATAAAGCCAATGAGATATTTTATGAGCGTTTCGGGAGTATCACTGAAAAAGATCAAGATACAGGATATATCTATGTTCTGAAATCAAAAAGTACGAATCCTGACATAACATCGATAAGACATTTGTATAAAATAGGATACTCGACCACGAAAGTTGAAGAAAGGATAAAAAACGCTCCCCAGGAGCCTACTTATCTTATGGCGGAGGTCAGCATCATCATAGTGTACAATTGCTACAATATGAATCCACAAAAACTGGAACAGCTGATGCACAATTTCTTCGGAAAGTGGTGTCTTAACTTGGATGTGTTTGACCAAGCCGGGCAAAGGCACACTCCCAGAGAATGGTTTATAGCGCCCTTATATATCATTGAACAGGCTATACAGCTGATTATTTCTGGGGAGATAGTGAAGTATAGGTATGATGGGGATATGGAGGAGATAGTGGTGAGATGATTAAATACAAATAAGTAGTGATGGATGATATCATCAAAGGATGTGTAGATAAGGACAGGCGCCAACAAAAGGCTTTGTTTGAGCTATATTACAAATATGGTTTAACTGTGGCTATGGCCTATTGCAGCCATACAGACGAAGCGAGAGAAGTGCTCAATGATGCATTTCTGAAAGTATTTGATAAAATAAAAGATTATGATCCGTCCAAACCTTTTGAAGCTTGGTTCAGGATAATCGTCATCAGGACTGCAATCAATCACTATCGCAAACAAACGAATGAAGTCAAGTGGACAGATATTGATGATAATGAGAAAATCCATGATATAGTTAATGATGAAGAAGATGGAATCACGGACATGTCACCTGATGAAGTGCTCAAACTGGCACAGCAATTACCACCTGCATATAGAATGGCTATCAACTTATATGCTGTAGAAGGATATAGTCATCAAGAAATCGCAACGAATCTGGGAATAACGGTCGGTACTTCTAAATCAAATCTATCTAAGGCAAGGGCGAAACTTAAATTTCTCATCTCACAAATCAGGATGTTTTCTTTTTAGGTTTCTGCATGCTATTATACACTGATTGTGGGTTGTAAATATTTTTTTTACGAAAATGATCAAGACAGGCAACCCTTAGATTAAAAAAATTGAATAGTTAAAAGTAAAGCATAAAGTATATGTCAAACAATGATTTTCTAAAGAAATATTCCCTTAAAATCAAATCACTTAATCCAAGTGTCTCCACTGGTATGGATGATTGGAATAGATTGGAGAAAAGAATGGATCATCTTGACAGGCAACGGAAAAGAAGGTATGTATTTTTCTTTATATTATTGGGATTAGTATTTATATTGGGATGCAATTATCTTTATGAAATATACAGCAGCAATTCAAAAAATGCTGATACGTCTAATGCTGTAGCTGAAACTATTCAGAACAATAAAGACAAAACAATCAATTCAGCATCAGAATTAACAGACCATTTGCCATCAAATGTCGAAACAACAGAAAACGCTCAACCAGATACCTTTGTAAAAATTAAAGAAGTAAGTGGTGGTGCACTAAATAAAGATGTGAAGTATACATTAAAGCGAAACATGCTTAAAAAGCTACGTAAAGTTAATCTTACTCTACTAACGTATGATAATACGGTACTTGCGGAAAAAGACATGAGTACTAAAGATGACCAAATAAAAGAAAAATCTTTGTTCGACAATCTTTCCGGTGGTGAAAACATAAAGTTGTTTGATAATAATGAAGTGAAAAATCAAGCTCAGGTTGAAAATGACATTTCAAAATTCAATTATTCTTTTATTACTGTTGATGCTTTAAAATCACAGGATCTAAAAATAATGAAGCGAAAAAATGAAGTAAATATTGTTTTTCCGCCGGTTATTGCCACGCCCGTAAAAAAGATTAAATATTTTGTGAAAATTGATGGAGGGCCTATTTACAATCTCAACTCAATGACAACAGATATGTCAGGTCCGTTGATTTTTACAAGTCATGAAGTAACCAAAAATATGGGATTTCAAAACAGCTTCCACTTTCAACTTGCTCCAAATGATAAATGGAAATTTAATATAGGGATAAACCGGAGTCAATTTACACATCACGGATCTCATACTGCCAGCCTAAGACTTATGGATGGTATTTGTTTAAATCCTAGCAGCAATGACCCAAAAGAATACGTCTTTTCTTATGTAGTCACCAATGGCAGATCATCATCAACAGTAAATCTAAGGCTTTCTGAAGAAAATCCCGGTAGTCCATTAGACAGTACTGATGTTTTTAAAATTGATATGGGTATGCATAAAAAAACTGTCAGCTGGTCAATCCCAATAACCATAGAGCGAGAATTATTTTCGACAAGGGATTGGTCAGTATTTGCAAAGGGTGGGTTAAATTTTGGGTTTTCTTCCTATAGTAATGAGACCATAACACATTTTAGTGAGTCATGTGCAAACCTTTGTTTTAATCATGGATTTAGTCCATCAGTTTCCAATCAGAAATCAAATCAGCTAAATACCGGAATAATATTAGGTACCAGTGTGGAATGGCATTTGAGTCCAAAAATCAGTTTGGTATTTAATCCTGAGATTAATACCAGGATTCAGGTGTCTCAGGAAAATCATAATACTAGTAATAAGTTGGGTATCAATTTGGGTGCCTTGTATCGAATTAAATAATTGAATAACTTTTTTAATCAATATAATTTTAAAATCAATCAATCATGGTAAAATCTTTAACACAAATGTTATTAATAGCATTTATAATGCTGATTAATTCATATTCTTATGGACAAAAAGAAGTCCATTTACAGATTAATCAATACATAGGAAATGTACCCTTTGAGATAGGCGATACGGGAACAAATGATCAGGGAACAAAATTTTCTATTTCAAGACTTGATTATTATATATCATCTATAAAGCTTCACCACGATGGTGGCATGACAACAAACGTTAGCAATAAGTATATTTTTGTAACGAAAGGGAAAACAGTTGATGAATTACTAGGTACTTTTAATATCGGTTTACTTGACTCCATTACTTTTTCGGTCGGGGTGGATGCAACAAATAATCACGGTGATCCTACATTGTGGCCATCTAATCACCCACTTGCTCCAAAATCTCCTGAAATGCAGTGGGGATGGGCGGCAGGTTATAGATTTGTTGCAATAGAAGGTAAATCAGGTGCAAATTTGCAATTTGAGTATCAGATACACGCTCTGGGTGATGAACTTTACAAACCTACCACCATAGTTACTCATGGTACTGACCATAACGGGGCATTAATGATAGCCCTAAATGCGGATTATGAGCAAAGTCTTAAAGAGATAAATGTCAATAAAAATGTTATCCAGCATGGAAGTGCTAAAGAAGCTATTTCATTAATGGCCAATTACAATCAAAATGTGTTTAAAGCGACAGAAAGTATATCAGCTTCTCATGATATAGAAATAGGTTCATTAAAAATTTATCCCAACCCAGTAATTGACGGGAAAGTGACTATTGCACTAACGGAAGATCAAATTTTAAATTCCAATATCATCATCAGAGACGCAGTAGGTAGAACCGTTTACCAACTTTCAAACCTTGCTTTACAAAATGAAGTAATAGTGGATCATTTAGGTTTCTACACCATAGAACTAAGGCAAGCGGGCGAACTAACTTACAGAGGAAGTTTGGTAAAACAGTAATATACAGTGGAGGATAGATCTTTATATTTTATATTGTGGGTGTTCTTATTATTGTCTTGCACAGATAAGGACGAAATACTAGTGCCATCAAATAAAATACTGGAAAAGATAGCCATTCCAGCACATTTTCCAGAGATCAACTTTCCTGCTGAAAACGCCTATAGTGCAGAACGTTGGATTTTGGGTAAAAAACTTTTTTATGATAAACGTTTGTCTATTGACTCTACAGTGAGTTGTGGTAGTTGTCACAAACAAAGCAAGGGGTTTGCAGATAACGTAAGTTTAACTCCGGGGGTTTTTGGCAGAGCAGGGGTAACCAATGCCCCAACCCTAGCCAATATCGCATATCATCCATATTTTACAAGGGAAGGTGGTTTGCCCACAGTGGAAATGCAGGTATTGGTGCCTATATCAGAGCACAATGAATTTGGGTTTAATATAGTAGAAATCGAACAAAGGTTAAAAGCCGACGCAGCATATCAGGAAATGGCCATGAAAGCCTATGGTAGGTCATTAGATCCATTTGTTATAACCAGGAGTATCAGTACTTATGAACGAAGTATCATCAGCGGCAATAGCAAATATGATGATTATACACTCGGCAAAGCAATATTATCTAAAGAAGAAATGCTAGGTAAAGATTTATTTTTTAGTGAAAAAACAAATTGTAGTCAATGTCATAGTGGGTTCAATTTTACCAATTATGAATTTAAAAACAACGGTCTTTACGAAAATTATGCACATCCTGGTAGATTTAGACTTACCCAAAAAGAATCGGATGTCGCTTTGTTCAAAACACCAAGTTTGAGAAACGTAGGATTTACATCACCATATATGCATGACGGTTCGATAAGTACTTTGACAGAAGTAGTAAATCACTACAATAGCGGTGGAAGAAATCACATACACAAGAGCAACTTGATAATGCCATTAGGCTTGACTGAAAATGAAAAAAAAGCCCTTGTTGCTTTCTTACATACATTGGATGATTATGTGTTACTCACCAATCCATATTTAAGCGAATAAAATAAAAGTAAAATGAATAGAATAGTCTCCTTCTTTTTTATGTTGATAGTCATTCTGATTGTTGCTTGCCAACCAGAAGATGTAGAAATTGCCCAATATGATGGTACGTTGTATAATTTTGTTTTTCCTGAAAATTTTGGAGATCCAGAACTACCAAAAGATAATAATCTGACCAAAGAAGGTGTGAAGCTAGGAAAAATGTTGTTTTTTGAAAAGGCATTATCAAAAGATGGAACACAATCATGTGCCAGTTGTCATGTACAAAATGATGGTTTTTCTGATAAAAATCAGTTTTCAAAAGGCGTTGATGGTTTACTTGGTAAGAGGCAGGCTATGCCTATATTTAATTTAGCATGGCACAAAACAGGGTTTTTCTGGGATGGTAGGGCTGCCACATTGAGAGAACAATCACTCAAGCCCATTCAAGATCCATTGGAGATGCATGAAACATTGGAAAATGTTGTACTTAAACTCAGTGGAAATAAAACATATACAGACCAATTTATACGAGCTTTTGGAACTCCGGAAGTAAACAGTACAAAAGTAAGTTTAGCTTTGGAGCAGTTTATGATGACCATAGTGTCTTTTGATTCTAAATATGATCAATATTTGGCTGGAAAAGTAACATTGAGTGAAAGCGAGGAACGAGGACGGAGTTTATTTTTCACGGAGTACAACCAGTTTTTCCCTGATTTGTCTGGAGCTGATTGCGCCCATTGTCATAGTGGGCCCAATTTTGAAAATGGAGAATTTATGAACAATGGATTGGATAATGATTCGGATTTTACAGATTATGGTAGAGAGAAAGTAAGTAATCTTGCATCTGATAGAGCAGCATTTTTAATGCCATCACTCAGAAATGTAGCCCACACCGCTCCTTACATGCATGATGGCAGATTTAAAACATTGGAAGAAGTAGTGGAACATTATAATTCAGGCGTAAAGATGTCATCTACAGTATCTCCCCTAATAATGCCAACTATCGCAAAGGGGCTTGGTTTAAGTGCTCAGGACAAAACAGATTTGGTGAATTTTCTAAAAACATTGAGTGATCAAAAATTTCTAACCAATCCGGAGTATGCACAATAGAATAATCAATGAGTATTATGGATCTATTTTTATAAAAAAAAATGAATAAAGTAAAACTTTATACTATTCTCATATTTTTGACTATTTATCATTTTGTACATGGTCAAAATAAATTATTTATACCTGATACATTGAGCGGATCAGTTATAAATCTTCATCTTCAGAAAGGTCATCATGCATTTTTTAACAACTACCAGACTGCAACATTGGGTGCCAATGGAAATATATTGGGACCTACTCTGATACTTAGAAAAGGAGATGATGTAAAAATAAATGTGAATAACCAAATCGGGGAAACCACCACGCTTCATTGGCATGGACTGCACGTAGCTCCGGAAAATGATGGTGGACCACACACTCCCATTATAAACGAATCCACCTGGTCACCGACCTTTGAAATAAAGAACCGCGCATCTACATGTTGGTACCATCCACACCTGCACCATAAGACCAATGAGCATGTTACTAAAGGGATTTCGGGCGTAATAATTATCATAGATGAAATCGAGAAAAAATTAGCGTTGCCGAGAACTTATGGTGCGGATGATTTTCCTTTGGTGATTCAAACAAAGGATTTTGATTCAAGTTTTGAAATAATTACCCAATCAAATCATGATGACATTTTGATGGTAAATGCCACTATAGAACCATTTCTCGAAGTTCCTTCGCAGGTGGTCAGATGCAGGATTGTAAATGGAGCATCGCAAAGAGCCTTTAATCTAGGGTTGAATAATGATCAAGATTTTTATCAAATAGCCACAGATGGAGGGTTATTACCAAAACCTTTTAAGACAAAACGATTATTAATAGCGCCGGGCGAAAGGGTTGAAATACTAATTGATTTTAAAGATATGACTGGACAAACTGTCCACCTTTTAAGCTATGCATCTGAACTACCCAGTGGTATTTACGGTGCAACGAATGCAGGCATGGTCGCCATGATGACTTTGGATGGCTACAATCCAAATCCACTTAATGGTAAAAACTTTAAAATATTGAGTTTTAATATTATTCATCAAACTCAAAACCCTATCGTAAATATACCTAATTCTCTTGTGGAAAAGGAATCAATAAATGAAAATTTGTCGAATATTACCAGAACACTGACTTTTTCTCCGATGGCTATGGGTATGAATCAACTTAATGGTGATTTCACCATTAATAATGCATCTTTTGACATGGATGTCATAAACTATGAAATACCGCTTAATAATATAGAAATATGGGAGTTAAGAAATCAATCTGCTATATCACATCCCTTTCATATACATGATATACAATTTAATATTTTATCACGAAATGGGCAAACACCGCCGCCAAATGAACAAGGACTTAAAGATGTCGTATTGGTCAGACCCGGTGAGACTATTCGCTTTATTACAAAGTTTGAGACGTTTTCAAATCCCCATGTACCCTATATGTTTCACTGCCATTTACTCCCACATGAAGACGGAGGGATGATGGGGCAGTTTATAGTTACAGATCGGGTAAGTAAAACGAAAGATGATAAATTTAATAAAACTGAAAAGTTGAAAATTTGGCCTAACCCAGCAACAAATATGATTGAAATAATCCATGAAGAAGAAATAGAGGTATATGATCAAGTGATGATATGTGACACTCAAGGAAAAATAGTTTATAAGAAATTACACACTTTATCTCCTAAACAAAATATAAAAGTGGATATATTTCAATGGCCGAGCGGTAGTTATTTAGTAAAAATAGGTAGTTCGACTTTTAGCGAAGCTGCTTCATTTATAAAAAAGTAAAAATAAGAAAAGCAATTATGATAAAATATGCGCAAAAGAGTAGTTAATGAACAACATTTAATACCAATAATACGTTTTTAAATTAATAAATAGTATGATTTTCAAAGGGTTACATATTTTGCTGGCATTCAATTTTCTCATATCTACAATAGGATTTAGGGTCTTTGAGCATATATGTAGTAAAAATGGAACTTCGATTGCAATTTTTATTAAGTCAAACAACTGTTGCACAAAGAAAAAGAAAAAGTGTTGTTCTGCTAAAAAAGTGTATTTGTGCGAAACTAAAGATGTCTTAGCAAAAGGGCAAACTATAAAAAAGAAGCCTTGCTGTGAGGATAAGTCACACTATAAAAAGTTAAATACAAACGCTTCAGAAATAACAAAAGTTATTTTTTCTGATATTCAAACTGTTTTTTATAGTCCTATCGTTGGGGTGTCTTTTGACCTAAATGACAAGGTTAAAGAAAATGCAAAGACGCTCAGATTTTATTTATATAAACCACCGCCACTTCCTGTGGATAATTTAAGGGTGCTTTACCAATCTTTCCTTTGTTAGCCTTCCATGATTTCCTGTTTCTGAAATAGGGCTAAGTTCATATTTTGTATTCGTCACATGTAGATTTTGCTGAAAGTACTTTTTGTACCGCTTTATGACTACTTTACAATACACTTCAATGAGCTTTACATTTAAATAGCATCCATTGGTTTTGGAATTTCTGTATGTATAACGGCAGAAAGGAATTTTAACTTTTTGAGTAATAAATTCTCCAAAATTACGACTTCGGTGCTCATAATATTGATCCCTGGACGGATATCAAAAAAGAAGGTAATATTTTTTAAAATTTTAAAACACATCTAAATGAACACATTTATTAAAAGTGCAGTAGTAATATGTTTAGCACTATTCACTACACATCTCAGTACAGCGCAGACAAAAAATTTGAAAACCGTAGACGTCAAAGTGTATGGAAATTGTGGCATGTGCAAAAAGACCATCGAAAAAGCAGCCAATGTTAAAGGCAAATCAAATGCTGTATGGGATGCTGACTTAGCGATGGCAAAGATCACCATAGACAGTACCAAAACAAATGTCGATGAAGTACTCAAGAGAATAGCAGCTGTTGGCTACGATAGTGAAAATTTCAGAGCACCCGATTCAGTCTATGAAAATCTTCATGGCTGTTGCCAGTACGATAGGCCTGCAAAAAAGGAATAGTAATGGGAATGAAAACATTCATTTTAATAGTATTTTTGATTCCGTCATTTATGATGGCTCAGATAGATTTACCCCCTGCAAGTCCCGATGCCAGCTGGAACCATCAATTGGGATTTACCCAAATTGATTTGAGTTATTCCCGCCCACAAATGCGAGGGAGAAAAATCTTTGGGGCTCTGGTGCCATATGATGTACTTTGGCGGACAGGTGCCGGGGAAAGCACAAGGATAAAATTCAGTGAAGACATTGTTTTTGGTGGCAAGCTAGTGAAAAAAGGTCAGTATGGGCTTTACTCTATCCCGGGCAAGGAAGAGTGGATTATCATCCTAAATCAAGATGCAACTCTACATGGTGACTTTGGATATGATGAAAAAAAAGATGTACTTCGTGTAAAAGTAAAACCAACAAACAGTCCGACAACGAATGAGTCCTTCACTATTGAGCTGACAGATTTTAAACCCGACTATTCGGCGTCACTCGAAATGAAATGGGAGAATACATCTATTAAGGTACCGATCATGAGTACTGCAGATGATAGAATTATGGCTCAGATACAGGAAAATTTAATTGTAAAAAAAGTAGAGAATGCAGGTTTGCTGAATAAGGGAGCACAATATTACTTTTTCAATAAAAAAGATTTGAATCAGGCGCTGGAATGGTCAATTACATCAGAAACCCTTAGCGTAGATAATATTAATTACTCAGTATTGACAGCAAACATTCTGGAAAGACTGAAAAGATATCCAGAAGCTATTGAGTCTGCACAAAAAGCTTTGGAACTGGCGCGAAAAAAGGATATGACAGATGATGTTAAAAATCTTGAAGAAAAGATAAAAGATTTGAAAATTAAAAAGAGTAAATAAAATATCATGAATACAATAAAAATCGCTGGTATGATCACCTTGATAGCAGCTTTTACACTAATAAGTTGTCATAAAATGGACCATGGAAATCAAACGACTGCTAGAGCAGTTGTTGAAAAGTCCTTCTCTACCCCAATTGCTATACCAATGGTTATGGATGCAACGAATGCATCTTTTGCTGCAAAAACAAATACTGCCACAATTGGTGGTCAATCATTGAAAACCCTTTCATATGGGAATGGTGGTATATTAGGACCCACACTTAAAATAAATCAAGGGGATATGATGAATCTAGTATTTTCAAATCAGCTATCAGAGCCGACGAATATACATTGGCATGGATTAGAAGCGCCTTCTTCACAAGACGGATACCCTACCGACTTGACGCAAGCAGGGAATTCATACACCTATAATTTTCGTGTTACAAACAGACCCGGGACTTATTGGTACCATCCACATCCTGATATGGCTACTGCCAGTCAGGCATACAGAGGATTGGCCGGTTTTTATATTGTGTCATCGCCTGAAGAACAAGCCTTAAAATTACCTGCTGGAAATTTTGATGTTCCTTTAGTCATACAGGACAAGAGACTCACAGGCGGACTGGAATATAATCCGGATGCTGAAGATCAAACTATAGGATTTTTTGGTGAATCGATCTTAGTTAATGGGACACCTGGTGCGGTAATGGATGTAGAAAAACGTACTTACAGATTTCGACTTTTGAATGGTTCCAATGCAAGAATTTACAATTTTGCTTTGTCTGACGGCATTAAATTTAAACTTATCGGTAGTGATGGTGGATTATTGGATGCTCCTGTGGATGTATCAAATATCTTACTTGCTCCGGGTGAAAGAGCTGATGTACTTATTAATTTTGGTAGTATGCCTGTAAGTACTGAATTATTTATGGAGAGTGCATCGTTTAGCGGATCATCTTCCCAAGGCAATCAAAGCTTTAAGGTTATGAAATTTAAGATCATTAAAGATGCCACAGACAATTTTATTGTTCCGTCCACATTAATGGCAGTAGAAAAAATATCTGAATCTTCTTCTGTTGCTTCCCGGAAGTTTAATATTGGACATATGATGGTCCATGGTGGTATGGAAGGCGTCATGCACCCGATAGATGGTAAAACATTTGATGCCAACCGAAGAGACGAGGTAGTCAAAAGCGGTAGTGTTGAAATCTGGGAGTTTGACAATACCACAGGTACAGAAATTCACCCTATGCATTTGCATGGACTTCAGTTTCAGGTTTTGAGCAGAACAGGAGGAAGAGGGTCGATTCAAGCATGGGAGAAGGGGTGGAAAGATACAGTGCTGGCATTTCCTGGTGAAAAAGTAAAAATCATCATAAGATTTCCCGATAATAAAGGAAAATTTGTATTCCACTGTCACAATCTGGAACATGAAGATGCAGGTATGATGCTAAATTTTGAAATTCAATAACTTAATATTTTTTAATTTTACTAAATTTATTTAAAATGATTCATTTAAAATCTTTATTCTCGCTTTTTTTAGTGGCAACTTTGAGCTTTACTTCATGTAAAAAAGATGAAGCTACAGTTACAGAAAATTTAACAGCTGAGTGGAATTCCACATCAGTTAAAATTGATGGTGTCGCTTCTCCTGCTACAACTACGATGTTTTTGCATTTACAGAGCAGTAAGCAGTATGAAATCACCACAAACATCACTCCATTTAGTCAAGCTAAATCAGGTGTATGGTCCAATACTGATGACAAATTGACTTTGGCAGGAAATGTCTGGACTATTCACCATATTGCAGATAAAGAATTGAGAATTGAATTCGTCCTGGATGGTAAGGATTTAGAAATAGAATTCGCTAAGTAAGTAATTATAGCTGCCTGAAAAAATATTTTTTCAGGCAGCTATTAGTAAACTAAACGGTACATCAAAAACGATATATAAAATGAAAAATATAATTTTACTTTTTATTTGCCTAATTTCAAACACTTCTATTGACGCACAATTAAAAATAGGAGATCCTTTGCCTAATATTTATCTTCCAAGCTATTTAAAAAATGAAGTTAGGCTTTTAGATTATACAGGTAAAATTCTACTTGTAGATTTTTGGGCATCCTGGTGTGCTCCCTGTCGAAAAGCAAACAAAAAACTTGTCGATTTGCACCGCGAATATGCGCCAGCCAAACTAGAAATAGTAGGTATATCAGTAGATACAGACCGATCTAAATGGCTCAAAGCTATAACTAAAGATAATATTGAATATACACAATTAACAGATCCGCATGGATTTGAAGCGAAGTCTGCCATACAATTTGGTGTAGAGGCATTGCCAGCTTCTTTTCTATTTGATCCAAACGGCAAACTAATAGCTATCAATCCAACCGAACAGGAAATCAAACAACAATTAAATCACAATAAAAATTAATGCAAATGAATCTAAAAATTTTCTTATTTACGCTTTCAGCAGTATTGGTTGTTGCCAATGCTGAATGCACAAATATCAAAAGCAGAAATTGTGGCCACAGGCCTTACCTGCTCCATGTGTTCAAATGCCATCAATAAACAGCTCAAATCATTGACTGAAGTAGATAGTGTGGTCATAGATCTGAACACAAACACTTTTGTAGTACATCTCAAAAAAGAAGCCATGATAAGTCCCAGGGTTTTAAAAGAAAAAGTAGAAAAGGCAGGCTTTTTTGTTGGTTCGATGATTGTTACCATGAACTTTGACAATACTGATATCTCTGAAAATATAAAAGTAGAAAAAGAAGGCATCGCTTTGGTCATTATCGATTCAAAGTCAAAAGTATTACATGGTGAAACAAAGGCCAAAATCATGGACAAAGGTTACGTGACGCAAAAGGAATATAAAAAGTTGACCAAATCACTTTCGAAAATTCCTTCTTACCTGGATGGAAATGAAGATGACTATCACATAAAAATCAATTGATTATGAGGCAAATTTTAATAGTCTTACTGACGATTACATTAAATAATTTATCCGGACAAGAACTTTTTGTGGTTACAGATCCGGCCAGTAATGTTCCCACGGGCTCTCTGAGTGTCAGGCTGAGCAATTCTTTATTTAAGGAAGTATATGAGGATGGGTACAACTATCATCTCATGCCCGAAGTCACTTATGGTATTACAAAAAATCTGATGGTCAGGACTTCGGTGTTTTTAAGTGACAGGAGCAACAGTCTCTATGCTGAAGGGGCCAATATCTTTAGTAAGTACAGGTTTTATTCTTCAGATGACCTACACAGCCATTTCAGGATGGCAGCTTTTGCCAGATATAGTTTTAACAGAGCAGATATACATCAGGAACAAATAGAAATCATGGGACACAATAGTGGTTATGAAACCGGAGTGGTGATTACTCAGCTCATAAAAAAAGTAGCCATCAGCTCTTCTGTAAGTTTTGAAAAAGCATTGGACAATAAACCGGATTATGAATTTCCAAATACGCAAAGTAATACGGCTACCAATTACACCCTTTCTGTAGGAAAGCTGATGTATCCAAAAAAATACACTAATTTTAAACAGACTAATATCAACCTAATGCTTGAATTTGTGGGCCAAACGCTTAATGAAAACGGAAAAACGTATATAGATGTCGTCCCATCTATACAATTTATTTTTAATAGCCAGGCCAGGATAGATGTAGGTTACAGAAGAGAATTGTACAGTAATATGCTTAGAACAGCACCCAATGGTATTTACCTGAACTTTGAATATACATTTTTCAATATCTAAAAATGAATAAGGTAATGCACTTTTTAAAGAGGATTCTGAAAATGATATTTATAAAAAAATGTTGTCACTAATTGTAATATTAAAACAAACAAATAAAAGTAAAATGCTCCTAAAACATTTACCATTATGTCTAATATTTACAAGCAATATATTAGTAGCCCAATATACCATTAAAGGCATGATTACCGGGCAAACACAAATCATAAGCGGAGCCAGAGTGACACTCTTTAATAGCGATACAACGTATTTTATAGAAGAACGCAGCGATGATTTTGGCATGTTCTATTTTTCAAATGTCTCTGCAGGAGCTTATAAAATTGGAGTAGCAAAATCCAATTACAATTACAAAGAATCAAATGTTGTAATTAATGAAAATATTGAAAATTTCAATTTTGATCTTGAACCTGAAACGGAGAAAGGAAGATGGGATGTTATCATAAAATCGCCGGAACCGCTTGGTGGAACTGACTTAGGAATACTGATGCCGGATGGCAAAATATATTATTGCCATGATACAAAAGATCCATTTTATTTTGACCCCATGTCCAATGATACTTTAAGTGTAATGGGTAGTGACAGTATTCAAGGTTGTGTGGGTCCAGTGCTTCTTGCGGATAGTACGGTATGGTTTTTTGGTGGTACATTAAGAGAAATATATGGACCCGGAACAAAAAAAGTAAAAAAGTTTGATATTCGAAAGAATAAATGGAAGACCCACCAAAATATGCTTGATTTCAGATGGTATCCTAGTATATCACCGCTATCAAATGGTCAAGTAATTATCCTGGGTGGTGGTGGGCTCAACAATCCAGTAAGGGTAAAAACATCTGAAATATATGACCCAAAAAGTGGTATTTCGAAACCAACAGGTCAAATAGCCATCGGTAATGAAGTCTCTCCTATTGTGCCGTTACTGAATGGCAAAACATTAATGACGCACCGTCCGCCACAATTGTTTGATCCAACCACTAATCAATGGGAATTGGCGGCTGATTTTGTCCAAAGCAATCGTATGAGCAATGGAGACCATAGTGATCATGAACTGGTATTAATGCCAGACGGGGATGTCTTGGCTTTTGGATATAAACCGTTTAGCAATAATCTAGGGACATTTGTGGAAAAATATGATGTTGCTGCAAATAAATGGGAGTTAAAAAGTAGTATTAATCCGATCAGATCAAGGGCTAAAGCGATCATTATGCCAGACAAAAGAGTATTGATCGCCGGAGGAGAAAAAGAAGACAAAAATGATAGCAGCCTTGTAAATCAATGGAATTATATGAAGAGAGCTGACCTTTATCATCCAGAAACGGATACCTGGAGAAATCTAGCTGATTTGAATTATTTTAGAGAATATCATGCCATTTTAACATTAGTACCTGATGGCAGGGTAATAGCCGTAGGTGGTGAAGGTCAACCCGGCAATGAGCCCACCCAAAGTATCATTGAAGCTTTTAAACCACCTTATCTTTTCAGGGGAGTAAGACCTGAAATAAACAATTTTAATAAAAGGATTTTTTCCAAAGGAGAAGAACTTTCATTTTCCGTGTCAAAGACAGATTCTATCACAGGTCTGCTATTAATGGCAAATGCGGTTAATACTCATTTTATGAATAGCAGCAATAATCGGTTTATTGAGTTGGAATACGAACAAAATAATGGGAAGGTAACTTCATTGTTGCCTTCTTATTCTCTTATATTATTTGATGGTTTTTACATGTTGTTTGCCATGGTGGATGATATACCATCCATAGCTGAAATAATTGTAGTCAACAACCAGCAAGGAATGACATCAAATATAACGGAATATGAAAAAGAAGATGTGGTGATATATCCTAATCCTTGTAAAGATATTGTTTATTTTAAATCAGAAAGCCTTACCACAGGAGTCACAATCAGGGACTCAAATGGGCGAACTGTACTGACAAAAAGAGGTAAAAATATTGAATCTGTAAATCTTGGCGGATATCCATCCGGTATATATTATATTGAAGTCATGTATGATAATAATGAAGTCATAATTCAAAAAATCAGTAAAATTTAAATAATCACAAAATGGACCAAAACAAAACAACTTCTTTTATTCCAGCTTTGGGTTATGATTTTCTCACAGCTTATTATGATATGGCCATAAAATTGACGATGCCAGAGAAGAAATTCAGGCGCATCTTGGTGGAATCAATATATCCACAAGATGATGAATCAATTCTGGAGTTTGGTTTTGGTACGGGACAAAATCTAATTTTGGTTAAGAATCAGAATCAAAACATAAGACTTACAGGATTAGATATTGATCCGAAAGTTAAGGATATAGCTAACTATAAACTGGCCAAAAACAATCTTACGGTCCCTTTGGATTTATATAGTGGTAATATTTTCCCTTATCCGGACAATCATTTTGACAAAATATACAGTTGTTTAGTTTTTCATCAATTAGATGCAGACACAAAAGCCAATTCTTTAAAAGAAATTTATCGGGTTTTAAAACCTGGGGGAGAATTAATCATTGCAGACTGGGGAAAAGCGGATAATAAAATCATGAGGCTTACCTTTGGAATTGTTCAAATGCTGGATGGATTTAAAACCACGGATGACAATGTAAAAGGAAAAATGCCTGAATATATCGCTAAAGGCGGGTTTGAAAATGTGCAAATAATACAATCTATCAACACGGCTATAGGCACCTTTTCATATTTTAAAGCAAGGAAAAAATTAAGTAAATTATAAGATTTGGGCATCATCGAATTAATTTCACAAAATAACTTTAATTTTAAATATTATTTCATCACTTCTAAACAAATTAATCATGCAAAAGCAATTTATTTCACTTCTTTTTACGCTTGTTGTCTTTGTTGTCATAGCTTCTTGCGGCAATAAAACCAGTACGCAGCAGGCTGAACCAGTTTCCACTGAGCAAACGGCTGTCGACACAACCGGTGTTTCTCAACCACTTGCAACTGTTTATCAGTGCCCCATGAAGTGTGAAGGAGAGAAGACGTATGACAATCCTGGCTCATGCCCGGTGTGCAAAATGGATCTTAAAGAAAAAGATAAGCATGAAGACCATAAGCACTAAACTTATTATGATAATAAGAATGAAAATAAACCGTATAAATAATTGTTAAATGCATTCAATCATGATCGAATTCTTAAATATTTTTAAAAATTAATCAAGATGTTCAAAATAATTTACATCAGCTTTGTACTTATTTTTACGCCCAAATTATGTCAAGGGCAGACAGGGTGCCATTCTTTGTTTGGATTTCACCAATCGGATACAATTTTAACTGTGAATTTTACGGATTCAACCATTAGCTCTACGCCGATTACTTCCTGGCTATGGGATTTTGGCGATGGTCATAGCTCTACCAGCCATAATCCACATCACACATACGATCATGCCGGAACATATGAAGTATGCCTGACTGTGCATAACAATCACGGTTGTAACAGCACTTATTGCCATGCTGTTACCGTTTCAACAATTCAACCTGAGTGTCATGCTTTGTTTGGATTTCAGCAATCGGATACAACTTTTACTGTAAATTTTGCAGATTCAACAATTAGTTCTACTCCGATTACTTCATGGCTTTGGGATTTTGGTGATGGACAAAGCTCTACCAACCATAATCCACATCACACATACGCTCATGCCGGAACATATGAAGTATGCCTAACTGTGCATAACAATCACGGTTGTAACAGCACTTATTGCCATTTTGTAACGATTCATGCCACTGCCCATGAATGTATTGCTTTATTTACATCACATTATGATTCGAAAAGCAATCAAATGCGATTTTTTAATACATCTTCTTTTACCACTGATCACACTCAATATTTGTGGAGTTTTGGTGATGGGCATTCATCTTCATCTGAAAATCCAATCAATACTTATTCTCATACAGGCATTTATACTGTTTGTTTATTTATTATTGATGAAATCACTGGATGTAATTCGCATATATGTACAGAAGTTGAAATTAATCATATATGGCATGATATGGTTGTAAATAAGGAGCATTTAGTAACATCGAGGTCCACGGCAAATGAAGTTACAGAACCAGAATCTTATATTGAATTTGGCAGTTTTCCAAATCCTTTTATTTCCAATACGAACATACCATATGAATTAAAAAGTGACTCGCATTTAAACATTGAGATGTATGACTTAAGTGGTAGATTAATACATCAAATATTTAAGGGAGATCAGTCAAAAGGTTCACATACCTTGGTATTATCCGGAGATTATTTAATAGATAAAATGTACATTCTAAAGATAGTCATTAATGATAAAATATTTCATAAAAAACTGTTAGTTGCAAAATAAGATTGAATGATTATTTTGAAAAATTTATTTGAATTTGGATTGACAGAATTCAAAAGATTTCCTTATTTCTTATTTATGAATTAGAAACAAGGATTATCAAAAAAAAATATTATGGTAGAAAAATTAATCACATTTTCATTAAAAAACCGATTCATTGTACTGATGATATCTGCCGGACTATTTGGCTGGGGGATCTATAGTGTTCAACAGAATCCAATTGATGCCATACCAGATTTATCTGAAAATCAAGTTATTGTGTTTACAGAATGGATGGGCAGAAGTCCGCAGGTCATAGAAGATCAGGTGACCTATCCGCTGGTCTCCAATCTGCAGGGTATACCGAAAGTAAAAAATATCAGAGGTACTTCAATGTTTGGAATGAGCTTTGTCTATATCATTTTTGAAGACAATGTAGATGTGTATTGGGCAAGAACACGTGTATTGGAACGTCTAAATTATGCTCAACGACTGCTGCCACAAAATGTAGTTCCTACTTTAGGGCCAGACGGCACAGGTGTAGGTCATATTTTCTGGTATCATCTGGAAGCAAATGGCATGGATTTGGGAGAACAAAGAGCCTTACAGGACTGGTATGTTAAATTTGCACTACAAACAGTTCCCGGAGTGGCTGAAGTAGCATCATTTGGCGGTTTTGAAAAACAGTACCAATTGGTTTTAGACCCATTAAAAATGCAATATTATGGCATTAGTATGATGGAAGCCATGAACGCAGTAAAAACCAGTAATAATGATGTTGGCGGTCGGAAATTTGAAATGAGTGATATGGCCTATATTGTGAGGGGATTGGGGTATATTAAAAATATTAAGGATATAGAAGACATAACTATAAAAAACTACAATTCAGTTCCTATTCTTGTCAAAGATATCGGATCCGTACAGATGGGTGGCGACTTGCGTCTAGGTATTTTTGACCAAAATGGTGAAGGTGAAGTTGTAGGTGGCATTGTGGTCATGCGATATGGTGAAAATGCCGATAAAGTCATTAAATCGGTCAAAGAAAAAATGAAGGAAGTCGAAAAAGGACTGCCAGAAGGAGTCACATTCAAAACATCGTACGATCGCGGTGAATTGATAGAAAAAGCCATTGAATCAGTCAGAGGAACTTTGATAGAAGAAATGATCGCTGTATCCATCATTGTATTACTCTTTCTCTTTCACTGGCGTAGTGCCCTGATCATCCTGATACAATTGCCCATTTCTGTGTCCATAGGGTTTATTTTGCTGGAAGCTTTTGGTATCTCATCCAATATCATGTCATTGACAGGAATCGCATTAGCCATTGGTGTTGTAGTCGATGACGGTATAGTGATGGTTGAGAATGCTTACAGGACAATATCGGAAAAACAGGAAGAACTGGAAAATATTCAAAATTAGCCAACTGATCATCATGAACATAAAAAATATATTTAAAAAGGCACATGATCCATTATCTCCTGAAGAAAAATTGCTGCTTATAGAAAGCTCTTCAAAATTGGTTGGACCAGGTGTTTTCTACTCGACGATCATTGTAATAGCATCCTTTTTACCTGTATTTCTGCTTACGGGTATGGAAGGAAAACTATTTAGTCCTTTGGCATGGACCAAGTCTTTTATACTGATTGTAGATGCTTTTTTAGCCATCTCACTTACTCCGGTATTGATCAGCTTTTTGTTAAAAGGAAAACTAAGACCTGAAAACAAAAATCCGCTTAATAAAGCGCTTGAAAGGGTCTACACACCTATGTTGGTTTTTTGCTTAAAATGGCGCAAGACAATTTTGGGTCTCAATATAATAGCACTTGTTATCGGAATTTTAATGTTTACTAAGCTTGGATCGGAATTTATGCCCCCATTGGATGAAGGATCAATATTGTTTATGCCTGTTACTTTGCCGGATGTTT
This sequence comes from Saprospiraceae bacterium, assembly GCA_016713025.1. Taxonomy (NCBI): domain Bacteria; kingdom Pseudomonadati; phylum Bacteroidota; class Saprospiria; order Saprospirales; family Saprospiraceae; species Saprospiraceae bacterium. The sequence goes on from JADJPZ010000004.1 coordinate 60,317, forward strand.
CCAATTCCGAGGTAAAAAGAATTTTACAGGTTCAGGATAAACTTATAAAATCTATACCCGAGGTTGCGCATGTATTGGGTAAAGCAGGCAGAGCAAATACTGCAACGGATAATAGTCCGATCAGTATGGTGGAAACGATAATACTGCTCAAGCCCCAACACCAATGGCGTGACAATTTAAGTAAGAATGATATCATTACTGAAATCAATAATAAACTTCAGATACCAGGTGTAATCAATGGTTTTACCCAACCCATCATCAATCGTATCAATATGCTTTCTACAGGTATCAGAACTGATGTCGGTATAAAAATTTATGGTGCAAATCTGGATTCTATAAATGTACTCGCGCAAAAAATAAAAAAAACACTTGAAGGAACATCTGGTGTGAAAGACTTATATGCAGAGCCCATCACGGGTGGAAAATATATCGATATAGAAGCGAAACGAGATGAAATAGGCAGATATGGTCTAACCATAGATGATATAAATGTTGTCGTGGAGGCGGCTATAGGTGGAATGAAACTCACTACTACTATCGAAGGAAGGCAAAGATTTTCGGTAAATGCAAGATATGCGCAGGAATTTAGAAATAGCATAGAGGCCTTAAAACAACTGCAGGTACAAACGATGGAGTATGGTCCTATCCCACTGGAGGCTGTAGCAGATGTTAAGGTCAGCGATGGCCCACCTATGATAAACAGTGAGAATGCAATGTTGCGTGGAAGTGTGCTATTTAATGTCAGGGACCGGGATTTGGGCAGTACAGTAAAAGAAGCACAAAGCAAACTGAACACCATGATGACTAAGATGCCCAAGGGATACTATGTAGAATGGAGTGGACAATGGGAAAATCAAATCAGGGCCAACAGAACTTTAAGTATGATATTACCAATAGTGATACTTATTATTTTCACAGTGCTATATTTCACCTATAAATCCATGAAAGAAGCGTTGATCACCATGATCACTGTTCCCTTCGCATTGATAGGAGGCATATTTATGGTGTATTTTTATGGTATAAATTTGTCCGTTGCTGTTGCTGTTGGATTTATTGCTCTTTTCGGAATGGCTATAGAAACTGCCATGCTGATGACTATATATCTGAATGAAGCGATGAATAAAATGGTAGAAAAACATGGAAATTCTGCTCAGACTCTATCAGAAGATATACTGAAAGAATATATTATCGAAGGCTCAGCGAAGAGATTAAGACCCAAGCTCATGACCGTTTCAGTTTCCCTGTTCGGGTTGATTCCTATCTTATGGGCTACAGGCACCGGTGCAGATGTCATGGTACCTATCACAGTGCCGCTTATAGGTGGGACTATTACTTCTACCATTTACGTACTGCTGGTGACGCCCATAGTGTTTGAAATGACAAAACTTCGTGAATTAAAAAGTAAAGGTAAAATAGAACTTATAGATGTTAAAGAATAGATACCAAGTCATCCTGTGCATATTTTTCATAAATATTGCACCCTTAAAAGGTCAAATACTTACATTGAATGAAGTGCTGGAGAATATAACATTGAACAATCCACAGTTAAAAATGTATGATGCAGACATTCAGAGTATGGATGCCGCATCTGCCGGAGCCAAAAGCTGGATGCCGCCACAAGTGCAAGTTGGCTTTTTTATGACACCATACAACCCTTCCTTCTGGAAAGCGGATGGAGCATTTGCCGGAATGGGTAATTTTATGGTCGGTGCTACTCAAATGATACCAAATCCTAAAAAGCAAATGGCAGACTTTAACTATATGAATGCCATGTCTTCTGTAGAAAGGGAAAATAGAAACTATACCTTAAATCAATTATATGCTTTAGCAAAAACCAATTATTATGAATGGATGATAATAAGCAAAAAAGTCAAAATAGCCAATGAAAATCTACTACTCCTGGCATATATGATAAAAAGTATGGAGATAAGATACCAATATAACATGGATAAACTACCAACCTATTATAAAGCCAAAGCCAAATACAGTTCATTAGAAAATATGATTGTCATGCTTAAAAATGATATTTCACAAAAAATGATTGTATTAAATACATTGATGGCCAGAGATAAAAATATCACATTTGAAGTGGACAATACCTATCGTTTTACTGATTTTAATAATGAAGCATCAGATACGACTTTTCTCACCAAAAGACGAAGTGACATCAAAGCAATAGAGAAAACTATAAATATAAATCAGTTAAAAATCGAAGTAGAAAATACAAGACTTTTGCCGGATTTTGGGGTGCGATATGATCATATGTTTGCGTTTGGTCAGCAACCACAACAATTCACCTTAATGGGTATGGTAAATATCCCTATGTCATGGTCCACCAAAATGAATAAAGCCAATATACATAGTTTTCAAATTAAAAATGAGAGTCTGTACTGGCAAAAACAAATGGTGCTGAATGAAGCTTCAGGAATGATAAAAGCAATGAAAACGGAACTTAAATTTTTAAAAGATCAATATCAAATTTCTGAAAACTCAATTATCCCTGCAATAAGAAAAAATTATGAAACCGCTTTATTAGCATGGCAAAATAATACAGGGGACTTATTTCAGGTACTAGATGCCTGGGAATCACTAAATATGGCACAATTGGACACATTGGATAAACTACAACGTATTTTAGTCACTCAGGTAGAAATTGAAAAACAAATGGAAATAAAATAGTGATGAACAAATATATAAAATACAGTATCGGATTACTCCTGATGGTTATCATAGGTTTTGGTATTTACTATTTTGCCATAAAATCAAAACATCACAGTGGAGATCATCAACAAACCAAAACCTATACCTGTCCGATGCCCCAAGACTCATTTTTTAGTGATCAGCCCGGAACATGTCCTAAATGCGGCATGACACTGGTCGAAGTTGATGCACACAAATATGATGAAAGTTCTAAAAAAATGGCGTCCTATACCTGTCCTATGCCTGAAGATTCAGTGTACAGCGATAAACCCGGAATATGTCCTAAGTGTGGCATGACACTGATAAAAAAAGAAAATCATGACCAACATACAGATGACTATACCATAGATCAACTCCTGAAGCCTACTAATCAATTTGTGGTAGGAAAATATCCTGTTATTACTGCAAAAGACACCGCTATATCCGGGGAAATAAATTTGCCCGGACTCATAGCTTACGATCTGGATGCGGCAGTAAATATAGCCGCACGCATCAGTGGGAGAATAGAGAAAATGTACATTAACTATAAATTTCAAGCAGTAAAAAAGGGCCAAAAATTATTTGATGTATATAGTCCTGAATTGTTGACAGAACAGCAAAACTTCATCTTTTTAAACTCTGATGATCCGGAAAATACTTCCATCATTGAGGCTTCGAAACAGAAATTATTGTTATATGGAATGACTCAAAGTCAGATCAGTAGCATGGCTAAATCAAAAACAGCAAATGCTCAGATTACGATATATAGTCCGGTAGAAGGGATTATCTCAGGAACAGAATCCATGAGTGAACAAAATGAAAGCGGTATGTCCATTAAAAATAACAATACCGAAGCATTAAGTGTGAAAGAAGGCAATTACATAAAAAAAGGAGAAGTAATTTTTAAATTACTGAGTACAGATCGGGTTTGGGGTATATTTAATGTCATGCAGGGCAACAGCGCATTTATAAAGATAAATCAACCAGTCTTAGTAACTTCCGAAATGAACGGAATGAAGCCCTTTACCGCCAAAATAAATTATATAGAAACCCAATTTAATCCTGAAGACAGGTCCAATAGCGTGCGGGTATATCTGAATAACAAAATGCTGAAATTGCCTATAGGTTTAAGACTGGAAGGACTGGTAAAAATCAGTCCTGTAAAAGGTATCTGGCTTGACAAAAAAGCTTTAGTTAGTACCGGAACTCAAAAAATAATTTTTACAAAAAAAGAAGGTGGCTTCAAAGCAAAAGCCATAAAGACAGGTCTCGAAATAGGTGATTTTATACAGATATTAAGCGGTATTTCCCTTAAAGACGAACTGGCCCAAAATGCTCAGTATCTGATGGACAGTGAAAGTTTTATAAAAACAAAATGAGGAATCAAATGACAAAATCAACCATAATTGTACTTTTATTTTTTGCTGTATCCATTTCCTGTAGTGAACAAAAAGAAAATGATCATAGTACCCATTCTGATATGGCTAATGTTTTTTATACTTGCTCGATGGATCCACAGGTAAAAGAAGATAAGCCCGGCAAGTGTCCTATATGTCACATGGAATTAACGCCTATCAAGAGTGATGATACAAAGCCAAATGAAATTAAGTTAAGTGATCAGCAAATTCAATTGGGAAATATCACTACCCAAACTTTTGTCGCTACGCAAAACAATCTGGATCAGAGCTATACCGGTACATTAACTTTTGATCAGGACAAAATAAAAACGATTTCCGCGAGAGCAATGGGCAGGATTGAAAAATTATATTTTAAAACACTGGGTGGATTTATTTCTAAAAATCAACCGGTCTATGATCTTTACAGTGAAGATATAGCCATTGCCAAACAAGACTTTGTCTCTGCTTACCGGCAACTTTCCTTGCCCGGTGATTTTGGCAAAAATGCGGACAGATTATTACTTGCGGCAAAACAAAAATTGCAGTTTTACGGATTGAATGACAGACAAATTGAAAGTTTGAAAACCAGCAAAGATGTTTCTCCTTACACTACTTTTTATAGTGTTACCGGCGGTTATATCAATGAAATATCAGTGACAGAAGGCAGTTATGTGATGGAAGGAACAGAGATACTTAAAACAGCAGATTTAACCAGTTTGTGGCTCGAAACGCAGGTAAATATTAACTATGCGAATGGATTTAGGATAGGACAACAAGCTAAAGTTTCTTTTAATGATTTTCCTGACAAGTCAGTTAATACTGTAGTATCATTTGTTAATCCTGAAATTAATCCCGATACAAGACTACTTCTGATTCGGATGAAAATAGAGAATAAAAACTTACAATTGAAGCCTGGAATGCAAGCCGAAGCAAATATAACACGATCCAATATCAAAGGACTGTTTATACCCGTTGACGCCCTAATCCGGGAAGAAAAGGCTACCTATATCTGGTTAGAAAAGACACCCGGTGTTTTTGAAAATCAAATGGTTAATACAGGTATTGAGATTAATGGTTTGATAGAAATAAAAACATCCATGGACAGCTTAAAAAATGTAGTTATAACAGGTGCTTATGCGATTAATAGTGAATATAAATTCAGAAAAGGAAGTGATCCAATGGAAGGGCATAATATGTAAATAAAAAAAGAAAATGAAACACACGTATAGTATCTCCGGAATGACCTGTAAGGGTTGTCGTGGACATGTCGAAAAAACACTTTCAAATGTAGAAGGAGTTACGATCGCCAAAGTAGACTTGCAAATGGCAGAGGCTATCATAGAAATGGAATCCCATATACCTATAGAGACATTTGCAGAAGCTTTGAAAAATGATGGTGGAAGGTATCATATTCACAAACAAGGACATCAGATAGATGAAGTCAAAAAGGATGAAAAGGCAAAAGGTAAAGGTAGAGGTACTTTTTATTGTCCTATGCATTGTGAAGGTGAAAAAACGTATGATAAAGCAGGTGACTGTCCGGTATGTGGAATGGACTTGGTGGAAGAAAGATCATTATCTGCCACAAGTGCTCAGTTTACTTGCCCTATGCATGCTGAGATTGTCAGGGACGAACCAGGCTCGTGCCCTATATGTGGGATGGATTTGGTGCCACTCGAAACCGATGCTTCTGAAGAGGATAAGACCTACCAAAAGCTTTTAAAGAAATTTTGGATAGCGGTTGTTTTTACTGTACCCATATTTCTGATTGCTATGTCCGAAATGATAATGGACAACCCTTTGTATTCTATATTTTCTCAAAAAAATTGGAACTGGATTCAGCTAGTATTGTCAATACCCGTAGTGTTTTATGCCACCTGGATATTTTTCCAACGAGCCTGGACTTCTATCCAGACTATGAATCTCAATATGTTTACGCTCATAGGCATTGGATCAGGTATAGCCTGGATATTTAGTGTCTTTGCTATGTTGTTTCCTGATATATTTCCACCCGATTTCAAAACGATGAATGGCAATGTTTTTGTTTATTTTGAGGCTACAACAGTCATACTTACTTTAGTTTTACTTGGTCAATTGCTGGAAGCAAGAGCCCACAGTCAGACCAGCGGTGCCATCAAAGCATTACTCCAATTAGTGCCTTCTACCGCCACTTTGGTGGAGAATGGCAACGATAAAATCATCTCTATTGATAAGATTGAGAAAGGTTATTTGCTTCGTGTCAAACCAGGCGAAAAGATTCCAGTGGATGGGACGATTGTCGAAGGCCATAGTAGTATTGATGAGTCAATGATTACGGGAGAGCCAATCCCAGTAGATAAAACTGTCGATGATAAGGTGAGTTCCGGAACGATCAATGGTACAAAATCCTTTGTCATGATCGCTGAAAAAGTAGGTTCCGAAACTTTATTATCTCAAATCATCCACATGGTAAATAATGCCAGTAGATCTAAAGCACCTATCCAAAAATTAGCAGATAAAATAGCAAAGTATTTTGTGCCCATAGTATTATTTGTTTCAATGTTGACATTTATAGTTTGGGCTGTTTTTGGGCCAGAACCAGCTTATGTATTTGCTTTTGTCAATGCCATCGCGGTATTAATTATTGCTTGCCCATGTGCTTTGGGATTGGCCACACCTATGTCGGTGATGGTAGGTGTAGGCAGAGGTGCTCAATCTGGAGTGCTAATTAAAAATGCCGAAGCCCTGGAGAAGATGAATAAGGTAGATACACTGATCGTAGATAAAACAGGTACGATCACAGAAGGAAAGCCGTCAGTAGAAAAAGTAATAGCAATAGATGATTCACTTTCTAAAGATTTGTTGCAATATATATCTTCATTGAATCAATACAGTGAGCATCCTTTGGCAGAAGCGGTGGTAAAATATGGGAAAGAGAATAATGTCACTTTGACCAGAGTGTCAGATTTTGAAGCAGTAGCCGGAAAAGGGGTCATCGGAACGGTTGGAGATTTAAAAGTAGCCTTGGGAAATTCGAAATTACTCGAACAATTATCCATTTCTATTGATGAAAAATTATTGTCCCAAGTGACAGCTGAACAAGAAAAAGGAAAAACAGTATCTTTTATAGCTGTGGCCCAAAAAGCAGTAGGTTATGTCACAATTTTTGATGCTATCAAAAAGACAAGTTTAGAAGCCATTCAGGAGTTACAAAAAAATGGCGTCGAAGTCATCATGTTGACTGGCGATAATAAAAATACTGCCAAAGCAGTGGCAGAACAATTGAACTTAAAGCACTACAAGGCGGAGTGCCTTCCGGAAGACAAACTCAATGAAATCAAATTACTACAACAACAAGGCAGAGTCGTAGCCATGGCTGGGGATGGCATCAATGATGCTCCGGCACTGGCACAGTCTGATGTAGGAATCGCGATGGGAACAGGTACTGATGTGGCCATAGAAAGTGCTTCGATCACCTTGGTTAAAGGAGACCTACAAGGAATAGTCAAAGCGAAAAATTTAAGTCACAGCGTTATTAAAAACATAAAGCAAAATTTATTTTTTGCTTTTATATACAATGTTTTGGGTGTCCCTATCGCTGCCGGAGTTCTCTACCCAATATTCGGATTACTTCTATCTCCGATGATAGCTGCATTGGCGATGAGTTTTAGTTCGGTTTCTGTGATTGCCAATGCACTTAGATTGAGAAATATAAAATTGTGAAATTATTCTTCATCCATTAAAAACACAAAAGTGAGCACAATAAGCATTTTTCAAAACGTATTACATTATTTTTTGCATTTTGGTTTTCCGTTTGTAATTGCCTACTTTTTTTGGAGAAAAAAGTGGTTAAGAGCCGGTACAATTATGGTTTCAACAATAATAATTGATATTGACCATTTTTTGGCAAATCCTGTTTTTGAGGCATGTAGGTGTAGTATAGGTTTTCATCCTTTGCACAGTATTCCGTTAATAATATTGTATCCGGCCTTTCTATTTTTTCCAAAAACTAGACTTATAGGATTAGGGCTTACTTTTCATATTTTCACTGATTGGATAGATTGTTTAATTATGAAGCTAAATTGTGTATAGAAATGGCAAAAAGCAGACATTATTATATCCGTAAAACACACAGATATCTAGGAGTCATATTGGGAATTCAATTTCTATTTTGGACCATAGGTGGTTTATATTTTAGTTGGTCTGATATGGATGAAATTCACGGGGATCATCATAAAGCGGCTGTTTTACCATTAGAATTTGATATCAAAGTAGTCAACCCACAAGAAATTGTTCAAAAAATAAAACAAAGGGATTCGATTAAATATATTTTAGATATGCGATTGATACAAATTTTGGGAGAACCAGTTTATCAAATTATTTACACAGATGGTAAAATTAAAGATAAAAGAATTCAATTGGCAAAGGCAAATACTGGTGAACTTCGGAATGCATTAAGTAAAGAGGAAGCCATTAAGGTTGCTCAAAGGAGTTTTTATGATGATGCAATGGTGTCACAAGTAGAATATTTGACAAAAGCCGGTCAACATCATGAATACCGTGAGAGCCCACTCCCTGCCTATGCTGTCAAATTTGATCACCCATCCAATACCACCGTTTATATTTCATCAGAATTAGGTACTGTTCAAAAATTCAGAAATGAAAAATGGAGAATATTTGATTTCTTATGGATGTTGCATACGATGGATTACCAGGGAAGAGATAATTTTGGCAATTGGATATTGAGGGCATTTTCAATTTTTGGTCTGATGACGATTGGATCAGGTTTCGTTTTATTTTTTGTAAGTCGTAAAAAAATAAAAATAGTATAAAAAAGATCTTTTGAAATTATTTTATAAAGCAATGAATTAAATAAATTAATCAGTATCTACTTGCTCAAAAGACAGAAAAAATTATCATTAGAAATAATTGTAAAAACAACTTAAATATAAATATATGTTAAATTTTATATTAATTGTTAATTAAAGCATACTTTTGCGACATGAAGTTTTTTTCTTTAATATTATCAGTTTATATTTTTTGCCTGGCAATCATGCCATGCAACGATATGCATTTATTATTGGAAGAATTCAACACAGGCGGCTTATCATAACGATCATGAATCACAAATAACCATGACCACAATCACGATACTGAAAAGCACTGCAGTACTTTCTGTACATGTACTTGTTGTCACACTTCTGTTAATTTTGAATTTGGCTCTAAGAATGTACTAGTTTCTACAAAATTTGTGCAAGTGAGTAGAGTTGATAATACCTTTTTATACTACGACAGTCCTTCTTCTACCTACCGAAATACTATCTGGCAGCCACCCAAGGTTAATGCTTAATGTATTGTGATTAATGAATGTTTTTTTAATTGGATATTACTGTATAAGTAAAATCTAACATTCTCTTAAAAAATATTTTATTTCCACCCTTTTGTCCGAGATTAGAAATAATCCGGACTAAAACATTATTCATTCATCCTTAATCATTTATTGAATGCTAGATAAAATAATATATTTTTCTATAAAAAATAAATTTATAATAGGGCTGTTTACTGCTGCTATGGTACTTTTTGGTATCTACAGTTTGTCAAGATTGCCCATCGATGCTTTGCCTGACATAACCAATAATCAGGTACAGATATTGACCTTGTCTCCAACTTTGGCTACACAGGAAGTAGAACAACTGATCACCTACCCAATAGAGCAAGCGGTCAAATCTATACCTAAAGTTGTGGAACTGCGCAGTGTCTCCAAATTTGGTCTTAGTTCAGTCACTGTTGTGTTTGAAGAGCATGTGGAGATATACTGGGCACGTGCTCAAATCAGTGAGCGGCTCAAGGAAGCAGAGGACAATATTGCCCCAGGATTAGGCATACCAGAGATGGCACCTATCAGCACCGGATTGGGCGAGATATATCAGTACACGGTATATGCTAAGTCTGGTTATGAAGATAAAATACAGGCTACTGAATTGAGATCCGTTCAGGACTGGATTGTAAAACCACAGCTATTGGGAATAAAAGGAGTGGCTGAAGTGAATACACTTGGAGGTTTACTCAAAGAATATGAGATTGCCATCGAACCGGATAAGCTAAAAAGCATGAATACAAATATCATAGAGATATTTGATGCATTGAGGAAAAACAATGAAAATACCGGCGGAGCTTACATCGACAAAAAGCCCAATGCTTACTTTATACGGGGTATCGGTATGATCAGTTCATTGCAGGATATTGAAAAAATTGTTGTAAAAAATCAAAATGGTATTCCAATACTAATTCGGGATGTTGCTCAGGTGCAGTTAGGGTCGGCAGTAAGATATGGTGCAACAACCAAGGATGGTAAAGGCGAAGCTGTCACTGGTATGGTCATGATGCTCAAGGGAGAAAATAGTGCCGATATAGTCATGAGTGTTAAAGAAAGAGTAGTACAAATTCAAAAAACATTGCCGGAAGGAGTAGTCATTGAACCATATCTGGATAGGACTAAAATGGTAAACAACGCCATCTCTACCGTCAGAACCAACTTACTGGAAGGTGCATTAATCGTATTGTTTATTCTGGTATTGCTATTGGGAAACTGGCGGGCTGGGTTAATAGTAGCATCGGTGATACCGCTGGCTTTATTATTTGCTGTCATCATGATGCACGCATTTGGGGTCAGTGGCAATCTGATGAGTCTTGGCGCCATCGATTTCGGTTTGATAGTAGATGGGGCGGTGATCATTGTTGAAGCCATAGTACACCGGCTTCAGACCATCAATAAGGGAAAACTCACTGCTGCACAAATGGATACTGAAGTGTATGGAGCTGCATCAAAAATAAGAAGCAGCGCAGCTTTTGGAGAAATAATTATACTCATCGTATATCTTCCGATTTTAGCTCTGGTAGGTATAGAGGGTAAAATGTTCAAGCCGATGGCCCAGACCGTATCGTTTGCGATATTAGGAGCATTTATTTTGTCACTGACCTATGTACCCATGATGTCTGCTTTATTTTTAAGCAGAAAAACGGAACACAAAAGAAATATAAGTGATAAAATTATTGACTTTTTATACAGTATTTATCAACCTGTACTTGAAATGGCTCTAAAGGCCAAAGCAATGATCATTGTTTTGTCAGTAGCGTTGTTTGTATTTGCACTATTTGTATTCAGTAATATGGGAGGAGAATTTATTCCGACACTCGAAGAAGGGGACATTGCTACCCATATCATTACTCCCCCGGGTACATCACTGGCTCAGGAAATAGAAACTACTACAAAAGCTGAAGCGTTACTTTTGAAAAATTTTCCTGAAATAGAACAGGTGGTATCAAAGATCGGAAGTGCGGAGATACCGACAGATCCTATGCCTATGGAAGTGGCTGACGTAATGATCATATTGAAACCAAAATCTGAATGGACTTCTGCATCGTCCACACAAGAGATGATGGCTAAAATGGACAAGGTGCTGAATGATTTACCAGGTGTTACCACAGAATTTACGCAACCGGTACAAATGAGATTTAATGAATTGATGACGGGTGTCAGAAGTGATGTCGCCATCAAGATATTTGGTGAAGATATAGAGCTATTATCGGGACTTGCTGACGAGGTGGTGCCTATTATACAGAGCGTGAAAGGTGTAGAAGATGCAAGGGCAGAACAAGTGTCAGGATTGCCACAAATCACTATTCGTTACAATAAAGATAAACTTGCATTGTATGGACTCAATGTAGGCGATCTCAATCAAGTGGTTCGGGCAGGTTTTGCCGGAGAGAAAGCTGGCGTAGTGTATGAAGGAGAGAAACGTTTTAATCTTGTAGTAAGAATAGCTAAAGATAACAGGCAGGATATAGAACAGCTTAAGAATCTGTTCATACCCCTACCTTCGGGTGACCAGGTACCTTTGGAGCAAGTCGCTGATATCACGTATGAAAGAGGAGCTGCCATGATCAGCAGAGAAAATGGAAAAAGAAGGATTGTCATTGGATTTAATGTAAGAGGCAGGGATGTAGAAAGTGTGGTGAAAGAAATCCAGGGATTATTGGAATCAAAGATAAAACTGCCGGTAGGATATTACACTACCTATGGCGGACAATTTCAGAATCTGGTAGAGGCCAGCAACAGATTAGCCATAGCTGTTCCTGCAGCACTTGCACTTATTTTTGTTTTACTATTTTTTACATTTCACAGTATAAAACAATCATTGCTCATTTTTACTGCCATACCGCTATCAGCTATTGGTGGCATATTAGCTCTTTGGATACGAGGTATGCCTTTCAGTATATCTGCCGGGATCGGCTTTATAGCCTTATTTGGGGTGGCAGTGTTGAATGGAATCGTACTGATCGGATATTTTAATCAACTCAAAACCGAAGGTATCACTGATGTCATTGAAAGAATACGTATAGGTACAAAAGTAAGATTGAGACCAGTGGTGATGACAGCTGCTGTTGCATCTCTTGGATTTTTACCAATGGCCATCAGTATGGGTGCCGGGGCAGAGGTTCAAAAACCATTGGCCACCGTGGTTATCGGAGGATTGATTACTGCTACACTGTTGACATTAATCGTCTTGCCAATATTGTATTTATATTTCGAAAAAGGTATAAAGCGACGAAGAAAAAATATCGATACTGCTGTTGTCATTATTGGTTTTTTACTTGTCGGAACCATTGTAAATGGCCAGAAAAAATTAAACCTTACTGAAGCGATAGACATTGCACTTCAAAATAATTTACAAGTCCAGGCAAGTAATATCCATGTAGATATTCAAAATCAATTGAAGGGTACAAAATTTGAATTGCCCAAGACGGAAATTGGATCAATCATTGGGCAGTTTAATTCTAAAAATATTGACCAGTATTATAGTATTTCGCAGTCCTTTAATCCTTTTTTGTTCGGGCCTAAAAAGAAGCTGCTAAATGAAAATGTCAAGAGTGCTGAACTTAAAAGGAATTTTGCAAAGCAGGAAGTGATTATGAACGTCCGTCAAACCTGGAATAACATTATGTATTATCAGAAATTAAATGAGATTTTGATAGAACAGGATAGCTTATTGACCATGCAGGTGAAAGCAGTTGCTTTAAAATATAAAACAGGAGAATCCAGTCAGCTGGAACAAATAATGAGTATCACGCGGAAGGAAGAATTTCAGCAAATGATACGTCAAAATCAGACAGCGATGGATATGGAGACAAAGAAACTTGCCATGATACTTCAATTAAAAGAGGATATTACTTTTGAATTAGTTGATTATGGTGTGTTGGATCTTTTTGATGTAAGTAATGCCGCATCGTTGACTCAAAATACAGCTGTAAGCATAGCTTTGCAAGACGTAAAACTTGCTGATATGCAGGTAAACCTTGAAAAAGCACAAATGAAACCTGAGTTTAGTGTAGGATATTTCATCCAATCTCTGACAGGAAATCAGGAAGTGAATAGTCAGATTATATCTTACAACGGAGTACCCAGGTTTCAGGGGGCCACGATTGGTATGTCGATACCCATCTTGTCTTTGGGGAGTAACAAAGCTAAGATCAGCGCTTTAAAAAACAATGTATTGCTCCAGCAAAAAAATGCCGACATAACAAATCAGAGCATCCTTATTAGTTACAATCAATTGATAAGCGAATTGAACTTAGCGAAAAGCAAACTGGAATATTTTGAGAAGACCGCAAATCCAAATGCAGCAATCATTATCAGGAATGCAAATACTTCTTATACCAATGGAGATATTTCCTATATCGAATACATGCAAGGAATGCAAATGGCTAGAGAAATAAAACTGGACTACTTTGCTTCGTTAAATCGGTATAATGAAATAGTCATAAACCTTCAATATTTAATGAATAAATAGAAATTTTAATACCTTAAAAAAAGTAAAATGAAAAATAAAATAAAGATAATTTTATTCCTGTTCCTATTGCCATTACTGATGATCAATGTATCATCGTGCAAATCCAAATCTAACGAAAATGCGGCAGAAGAACATGCAGAAGGTGATGGCCATAATCATGAAGCAGAAGAGGACCATAGTGGTCATGACCATGCCGATGGTGAACATACTGAGCAAGAAGCACATAGCAAAACTGTACACCTGAATGCTGCACAGTACAAAAATGCAGGTATAGATACCGGCTGGTTTGAAATGAAAAATTTGAGTGATGCTATCAATGCTTCCGGATACACCAAACTACCACCGCAAAATCAGGCAGATGTTACATCGGCGATGGGTGGAATAGTAAAGACCATCAAAGTAATAGAAGGACAATATGTGAAACAGGGTCAATCGCTGGCGACCATACAAAGTCTTGAATACAATAAGATAAGGCTGGAGAAATCAAAACTGAAAGAATCACTCCAATCTGCACAAGCCAATAAACAATACCTGGATGTGGAATATAATAGGCAAAAAGAGCTCTCAGAGGAGAACATCAATGCAAAAAAGACATTTCAGAAAGTAGCGTCTGAATTGGAATTAGAGACAAAAAAAATTGTAAACCTGCTGGAACAGATAGAAATCACAGACCAAATGTTGATATTGGGCGGTACATCAAAATCACCCGTACTGTCCATCAATGCCCCAATATCAGGATATGTATCAGATATATATATCAAAATAGGAAGTAATGCTGAAACAGGAAAGCCAATGTTTACCATACTTGATAATTCAAAAATGCATGTGGATCTGCTGATATATGAAAAGGATCTTTTTAAAGTCAAAGTTGGTCAGGATGTCCGTTTTATACTTACCAATCAGAATAATAAAGAAATCAGGGGTAAAATAAAAAACATTGGCAAAAACTTTGAAAATGATACTAAATCTGTTGCGGTCCATGCGGATATCATCGATTTAAATCACAATCTAATACCAGGCATGTATGTCAATGCATTGGTTGAGATGGGTGGCAATAAAGTAAGCTCATTACCTTCGGATGCTATAATAAAAGCAGAAGGCAGAGAGTTTATATTTATCATGGAAAATGAACAACATGAAGAAGGTGAAATTACTTTTGCCAGAATCGAAGTAAAAACAGGTGTGTCCCAGCTTGGAAATGTTCAGGTAAATTTATTAGAACCTATACATGAGGGTGATAAAATTGTCACTAAAGGTGCCTTTTATCTGCAATCACATCTGACCAAAGAATCGGGAGGCGGAGGTCATGCTCATTAGCGTGGAAATCAATAATAATTTATTTTTAAATAATTCACTAATCATTTTTTAATATGAAAACATTTAATTTTTTTATTTTTCTAATTTTATTTTCTACTGTTTTTGTTTCTTGTGGAGAAAAGAAAACATCTCCGGAAAATAATTCGATGCAACAAGACACTGTAGGGGCAAAGGAGTTAGCACATGTCGATTATGTATGCCCGATGGATTGCGAAAAAGGTAAAGTTTACCATGAAATGGGCAAATGTCCTAAGTGTAAAATGGATCTGATTAAAAAAGAACATGAAGATCATGATGGGCATGATCACCATGAAGGAGATGGGCACGATCATAAAGAAGGAGATGGTCATGAACATAAAGAAGGCGACGGTCACGAACATTAATAGTGATTGAAATCTGATCCATAGTTTAAGTTCACAAATAAATATTTTATAACTTTTTAAACCAAATAAAAATGGCCATTGTAAAAGTAATTGAAGTCATTGCAAGCTCTCCAAACAGTATAGAAGAAGCTATGCAAAATGCGGTAACTGAAGTGTCTAAAACCATTCGAAATGTAGATTCGGTGTATGTAAAAGATACCAAAGCGCATGTAAAAGATGGTAAAATAATTTCTTTTGGCGTGATCTGTAACATATCTTTCAGAATAGATAATGATATGAATACAGTGGATTAGAGATTAAAGAAGTGTGAGATGCAATAAAAAAATTGCATCTCACTCATTATTCGTATTATTAATACGTTTTATTTTTGCATTACAAATCAAAATCAATGAATCAACGAAATACATTTATATCTGGTATGGTTGCCATAACCTTTTTAATCATATCCTGTAGTAAATTTGAGCCTGAAGCTCCTGATGATGATAATATACTAGATGGTCCTGTAAGCGGTCTCACACATGAACAAAATCGTCAGTTTTTAGCTGGAGACGTAGCATTTAATAATGAAATATTTACTCCTGCGACTGGACTGGGACCAATATTTGTAGCAACAAGCTGCGGAAGTTGCCATGCAGGTGATGGTAAAGGAACACCTTTTACTACACTGGTGAGATTTGGACAAACTGATAGCACCGGCAATAAGTATTTGCACTTAGGTGGTCCACAATTACAAAACAGAGCAATTCCCGGATTTAAAACAGAGGTCATACCAAATGGTGCTACTTCATCAAAATTTACACCACCTGCAAACACAGGACTTGGCTTTTTAGAACTGGTGAGTGATGAAGATATACTCTCCATGTCGGATCCTGAAGACAGCAATGGCGATGGAATATCGGGTGTGCCTAGTTTTGGATATTTACCGGAATTCATAACACCCAATAGTAATGCCGTGGTTAAAAATGGAAAATACATACACCGGTTTGGCAAAAAAGCGGCTGCTTACAATTTACTTCACCAAACGGTGAATGCATATAATCAGGATATGGGTATTACTTCCACCTTTACTCCACATGATGTATATAGTGGTCATACAATTGATCCAGAAGTGAGTGACAAAACTGTAAGAGATGTTGTTTTTTACCTTCAAACATTAAAAGCACCGATACAAAGAGACAGTGGAAATCCAATCAATGTACAGGGTAAAAATTTATTCTCACAAATCAATTGTTCGGGCTGCCATACACCACAACTGAAAACGGGTTTTTCTCCCGTCTCGGTATTGAGTAATAAGACCATATATCCTTATACAGATATGTTGCTTCATGATATGGGGAATGACCTTGATGATGGCTATACTGAAGGATTTGCAAAAACTTCAGAATGGCGAACGCCAGCATTGTGGGGACTAGGATTATCTCCAAATTCACAGGGTGGTCAGTATTTTTTAATGCATGATGGCCGGGCAAAAAGTATCGACGAAGCTATCATGATGCATGGTGGAGAAGCTAAACTAAGCAAAGATAAATTCAACCTGTTGAATGAGAGTGAAAAATCTGCCATCATTCATTTTTTAAAATCGTTGTAAGATGAATAGAAAAGATTTTTTAAAAACATGTGGGTTTGCATGCTTGGGCGGTAGTGCAATGGCGACCATTATGCAAAGTTGTACGGTAACAAAGACCATCACCGGTATTATTGAAAATAGTGATCTTATGGTAGCTATTTCAGATTTTGAATCTGTCTCAGATAATAAAATTACATTCAAAAAGTATGTCATTATAAACAATGACGTCCTGAAATTTCCCATTTGTGTATACAGAATAGAAGAAAATAAATACAACGCACTATGGCTGGAGTGCACTCACCAGGGAAATGAAGTACAAGTGTTTGGTGATAAGCTCCAATGCCCGGCGCATGGCAGTGAATTCAGTAATTCCGGGTTGGTAACCAATGGGCCAGCAGACAGGAATCTTCGCACTTTTCCTGTCACAATTGAAGGTAATTTTTTAAAAATTTCATTGAAAGCCGTATGAAGAAGATATTAACCTTGTGTTTATTTTTATTATATATGATACAACATATTCAAGCCCAGATTGATCCTTCCTTACTAAAAGATCCAACGGCACATTCTAAAAAGGATTTATTGAATATGGACGCCATTTATGATCGACCTTTTGTAACTAATCAAAAAGCCCCTGTCTCTCTTGGAGGTTATGTGGAAGCAAACTGGCAGCATATCGGAACGGATGGTATAAGCGATGGACATCAGCTTCAATTCCGGAGGATGACTTTATTTGTGGCATCATCTATCTCTAAAAGGATAAAGTTTTTGAGTGAGATTGAGTTTGAACCTGCTGATAAAGAAATTGCAATCGAGTTTGCGGCTGTTGATATGGAATTTAATGAATTGTTTAATCTGAGGGGAGGAATGATTATAAATCCTATAGGAGGGTTTAATCAAAATCATGATGGCCCTAAATGGGAGTTTACAGATAGACCTTTATCTTCGGTATCTTTGTTGCCTGCTACATGGAGCAATGCAGGTTTTGGGATTTATGGCAAAAAATATAATAAGAACTGGATGATAGGATATGAAATTTACGCATCCAGTGGATTTGATAATTCTATCATAGAGAATAGTGAAAACAAAACATTTCTACCGACTGCCAAAAAAAACACAGAAAGGTTTGAAGAACTGCCAAGTGGTACCCCACTATATACTACAAAGGTTGCCATACGTCATAGTAAAATAGGAGAAATAGGCTTGTCGTATATGGGAGGTATTTATAATAAATGGCAGGACGATGGCCTGGTCATTGATGAAAAGAGGAGTATTCATGTTTTTGCAGTGGATTTTAATACTACTTTACCTAAAACCAATACTTTTATCACCACGGAATGTGCTTGGGTAAATGTAGACATACCAAAAACCTATTCGGAGCAATTTGGGAATAAACAGTTTGGCGGTTTCTTGGACATCGTACAACCTGTTGTAAAAAGGACCATAGCAGGGTGGAAGGATGCAGTCATTAACATTGCAGTCCGGTTCGAATATGTTGATTGGAACAAGGGTCAATTTATTGATACAGGATCAAACATCGGAGATCATCTCTGGAGTATAATGCCGGCAGTTAGTTTTCGACCCAACTCTCAGTCAGTACTGCGACTAAATTATCGCATTCAGAAACAAACTGATGTATTAGGTAATCCACCCAGTAATACTGCTGGTTTTAATTTTGGACTTTCAACTTATTTTTAAAATATTATGGCACTAAAAATATATCTGCCCATTTATTTAATAATGTACATGCTGGTAGCATTTGTTATACCTACTTATCGTACCTATAAACAGACAGGAATAAATCCAATTACTTTTGGAAAAAATGATAATGCACATGATTATATTGGCTTCATCATGAAAGTGCTGATAGTTCTTTTGTTTGTTGCTGTGCTTACTTATTCTATGTCAGAAAAAATGTACTCCTATTTAGTACCAATTTCTTACTTGCAAACTCAAATACTGACTATAACAGGTTTGGCTTTAATACATATTGCTTTGGTATGGATAAGCATTGCACAATTTCAAATGAGTAATAGTTGGAGAATAGGCATTGATGAAGAAAATAAAACCAAATTAGTAACGGATGGTGTATTTTTAATCAGCAGAAATCCTATTTTTTTGGGTATGATCATAAGTGTGTTGGGCCTATTTTTTATTGTACCTAATGCGCTTACATTTTTTTTAACAATAACTACCTACATAATCATTCAAATACAGATACGATTAGAAGAAGAATTTTTGCAAAAGCAACACGCCCAAGACTATGTGAATTATAAACTCAAAACAAAAAGACTATTATAATTATGGAACACAAACACAAACACATATATGATGCAGAAGGTAATCAATTATGCTGCACACAACAAGAAAAAATATACATCTATGCTGGGGTTAAAGACAATGAATTTTTCAATCACAATCAAATTCTCTGAAATGATTGTACATATACATCCTTACATTACGAATGATAAATTAGCCGATAGAGGCAAAGAGAATTTATAGTTTTTATGATGGAAAAAGCGGAAGAAATATTAAAAGTAAAAGGTGTAAATCCTACGGCTGTTAGAATTTTAGTGCTAAGATATCTATTGGAGCATTTGAAATCTCAATCATTAAAAGATATTGAAGAAGGTTTAATGCATACCGATAGAAGTTCTATATTTAGGTCTCTAAAAACATTTGAAGAAAAAAAAGTTGTTCACAGCATCGAAGATGGGTCCGGTATGATTAAGTATGCTGTTTGTCCTACAGGATGTAATTGTGACCCACAAGATTTGCACTATCATTTTTATTGTACCAAGTGCGGCTATACCTATTGCCTTTTAGATAATCCAATACCTATTATCAAATTACCTCAAAATTTCAAAATGCAGCGAGCAAATATGGTAGTGAAAGGGCTTTGTAATAAGTGTAGTTAAACTTTGCAATTGAGTTGCAGTATATTCATAATAACTTTGTGGTAAAATTAAACATAAAAGCAGAAATAATGACAAAAGTTCTATTAAGTTTTCTTACATTCATAACCCTTTCAGTTAGTAATCTTCCAGCTCAAGCCGTTGATTTATCAATAAAACTTTTGGATAGTGAAAATCAAGAACCTTTAATTGGCGCCACTATTCTAATTAATGAAATTAAGCAAGGTACAGTAACTGACATTGATGGAATAGGTTTGTTTTCTAATTTACTTGTCGGTTCATATCGGTTTGAATTTTCGTTTGTAGGCTATGAGAAAAAAGACACAATTATATCAGTAAATGGGAGTAACAGTTTTTTTACCTTCAGTTTACAAAGTGCCAGCCAAGAAATAAGTGCTGTTACTATAAAAGCAACACGAAGTACTCGTACAATTACAAATATTCCTACTCGAATAGAATTTATCGGAGGTGAAGAGTTAGAAGAAAAGGCAATTATGAATGCACCCAATATATCTATGGTACTAAGAGAAAGTACAGGTATCCAAATACAGCAAACAAGTCTAAGCAGTGGAAATAGAAGTATTAGAATACAGGGCTTGGACGGTAGATATACTCAATTATTAAAAGATGGATTTCCTTTATATGGCGGTTTTTCAGGCGGTTTAAGTATAATGCAAATTCCTCCATTAGATTTAGCTCAGTTTGAAATAATAAAAGGAAGTTCTTCAACTCTATATGGCGGTGGGGCAATAGCTGGCTTAGTAAACATGGTATCAAAAAGACCAACGGAAGAAACAGATCTAAACATACTTATTTCTCAAACACATACAGGGGGTAGCTCAGGTAATGTTTTTTATAGCAAAAGAAAAGAGAAACTTGGATTTGCACTCTATGGAGCAGCACATTATAATTCAACTTACAACCCTGATGATGACACATTTACCAATATTCCAGAGACTACTTCGTTTTCATTAAATCCAAAACTATTTTATTATCCAAACGAAAAATCTACTGTTTGGATAGGCATAAATGCAACAACCGACAAAAGAGAAGGTGGAGATATTAATGTAGTTAAAAATGGAGTAGATGCTAACCACACCTACTTTGAGAACAATTCTACAAATAGATTTAGTACTCAATTTGCTTATGAATACAAATTAGCAAAAAGTCAGACTATAGAATTTAAAAATAGTGTGGGTTTCTTTAGTCGTAAAATCAATCAACCGAATTACATATTTAATGGAGACGAGACCAATACATTTACTGAATTTAATTATGGTAAAAATGGTGAAAAATCGGATTGGATAGTAGGTGCAAACCTGTATACTAATACCTTTAAGGAGATTACCGATAGTGCACCTCGAAATATGCAGCAAAGAACCTTAGGAGTTTTTGCCAACAATATTACAAACCTTTCAAGTAAGTTTATTTTAGAAACTGGTTTTAGAACGGATTATTCTTTAGATTGGGGTGTATTCCCATTACCTAGGATATCATTCCTCTGGAAAACTAACGATAAACTTTCAATCCGATTAGGTGGTGGGTTAGGATATAAAATTCCGGATATTTTCACAGAAGATGCCGCTACTCTTAACTTCCGAAATGTAAAACCAATAAGTCCAGATAATCTTAATGCAGAAAGATCTTATGGAGCAAACCTCGATATCAATTACAAATCATCACTAACCGACCATATCTTTTTCTCAATAAATCAATTATTCTATTTGACAGAAATTTCCAATGCTTTGCTTTTAGAGAATATTTCACCTACAGAATATCTTTTTAGCAATGCACCTGAAAATATTAGGAGTCTTGGTTCTGAAACAAATGTGAAATTTACTTATAAAGATCTTAGATGGTTTATAAATTATGCCTTGATTGATACAAGATTAAAGTATTTAGAAGGTAATCCCTTAAAACCTCTGACACCCAAACATAATGCCGGATCAGTTTTAATGTATGAAAATAAAGATTGGCGGATAGGATATGAAGTATATTATACTGGAAAACAATACCTTTCTAACGGTACTCAAACTAAAGATTTTACTACAGTGGGTTTATTAATTCAAAAACATTTCAAATGGGGAAGTCCCTATATCAATTTTGAAAACTTTACAGATAGAAGACAAAGTAGATATTCACCTGAAGTTTTAGGAACAGTTCGAAATCCTGTATTTCCTGAAATTTATGCACCTACAGATGGTTTTATTTTTACTGTAGGAATAAATATTAAGCCTTTTGGTCGTGAAGAATGTACTGATGATTGTCACTCCAAATAGCCACAAATAATAATACCGTTGAATATGCTTAAAATATATTTACCACTTTATCTCATTCTATACATGCTTATAGTATTAATAATACCTAATTATCAAACTATTAGGCAGACAAGAATGAATCATATTATATTTGGAAAGGATGATAATGTATATATTGGCTTTATCATAAAAATGCTGATAATTCTCTTTTTTTTTGTTGTATTTACCTATTCTATGTCAGAAAAAATGTACTCCTATTTAGTACCAATTTCTTATTTGCAAACTCAAACATTGACTATAATAGGTTTGGCTTTAATACATATTGCTTTGGTATGGATAAGCATTGCACAATTTCAAATGAGTAATAGTTGGAGAATAGGCATTGATGAAGAAAATAAAACCAAATTAGTCACGGAAGGTATCTTTTCAATCAGCAGAAATCCTATTTTTTTGGGTATGATCATAAGTGTGTTGGGCCATTTTTTTATTGTACCTAATGCCCTTACATTTTTTTTAACAATAACTACCTACATAGTCATAAAAATCCAGATACGATTAGAAGAAGAATTTTTGCAAAAGCAACACTCCCATGACTATGTGAATTATAAACTCAAAACAAAAAGACTATTATAATTATGGAACACAAACATATATATGATGCAGAAGGTAATCAATTATGCTGCACACAACAAGAAAAAATATATACCAATGCAGGAGCAGAAGACCTATTAAAAGAGCGGCATAGTAAAAACGATGGGCATTATCATGGTATTAAATATAAAACTGAACTAGACCACGACACAAGTACAGAACATACAGAGGCGGATGGTCACGATCATTCCAGTGGGAAAGAGAGCACTTTCAAAATGTTTTATCTTCCCATCATTTCATTCTTCCTTTTATTTTTTGCCCTTGCATTGGATCATTTGATTCCGCAAGCGTGGTTTACTGATTTGGTTCGATTAATTTGGTATTTGGGGGCATATGCACCGGTTGGTTTTCCGGTCATCAAAGATGCAATCGGTGCAATTAAAAAAGGGGAAGTGTTTTCAGAGTTTTTATTAATGAGTATAGCTACTATTGGGGCCTTTGCCATCGGAGAATTTCCTGAAGGCGTAGCTGTTATGCTTTTTTACAGCATTGGCGAAGTATTTCAAACATTGGCGGTAAAAAGAGCCAAAGCAAATATAAAAAGTTTATTAGATCAAAGACCCGATGAAGTTACCATTTTAAAAAACAATCAGGCAAGAAAGATAAAAGCGGAAACTGCAAAAATTGGGGACATTATTCAACTAAAATCAGGGGAAAAGTTAGGTCTTGATGGTGAATTACTTTCATACGCTGCTTCTTTTAATACAGCAGCATTGACTGGAGAAAGTAAACCCGATACCAAAATAAAAGGGGAATCAGTATTGGCAGGCATGATAAACCTTAACACGGTGTCACAGGTTAAAGTTACTGCTGCATATACCGATAGTAAGTTGAGTAAAATTTTAGAAATGGTGCAAAATGCCACTGCTCAAAAAGCACCAACTGAATTATTTATCAGAAAGTTTGCAAAAATATACACACCTATTGTAGTACTCTTAGCTGTACTCATCACTGCCCTTCCCTATCTTTTTGTTGACAATTATGATTTTAGTCAGTGGCTATACAGAGCATTGGTTTTCCTGGTTATATCTTGCCCTTGTGCCTTGGTCATAAGCATACCTTTAGGATATTTTGGTGGCATTGGTGCAGCTTCTAAAAATGGCATACTGTTCAAAGGCAGTAATTTTTTAGACATTATTGCCAATATTCAAAATGTAGTGATGGATAAAACTGGCACTATGACCGAAGGTGTTTTTAAAGTGCAGGATGTAGTAATAGATCAACAATACAACAAAAATGAAATATTACAAATGGTAAATGCTGTTGAGAGTCACAGTACACATCCGGTTGCTACCGCCATCCACAAGTATGTAGGTGATGTGGATAGGAATATCAAACCAGAAAATGTAGAAGAGATTTCCGGACATGGACTAAAAGCTATGGTCAATGGTAAAGAAATGTTAGTTGGTAATTTCAAATTGATGGACAAGTTCTCCATTGCTCATGAAGTTGATTCTAGCTCTATTGTTTACACCATCATCGCCATAGCTTATGATAAAAAATTTGTTGGCTATGTTACCATTGCAGATATTATCAAAGAAGATGCTCAGATTACAATAGACAGATTAAAAGCACTTGGGGTAAAAACAACTATGCTTAGTGGTGATAAAAGTAATGTTGTTCAGTTTGTAGCCAAGTCTCTCGGGATTATCAATGCATATGGAGATTTACTACCGGAAGACAAAGTCAATAAGGTAAAAGAAATAAAAGCCCAAAACGAAACCGTAGCTTTTGTAGGTGATGGTGTCAATGATGCCCCTGTGGTAGCACTGAGTGATGTTGGGATTGCTATGGGAGGATTGGGTAGCGATGCCACCATTGAAACTGCAGATGTTGTCATACAAGATGATATGCCTAGTAAAATACCTATGGCAATAAACATTGGTAAACAAACAAAAAAATTGTTTGGCAAAATATCTCATTGGCCTTCGGTGTCAAAGCAATTGTACTCATACTTGGGGCAGGTGGGTTAGCTACCATGTGGGAAGCCGTTTTTGCTGATGTGGGAGTGGCGTTACTGGCTATATTAAATGCCGTAAGGATACAGAAGATGAAGTTTTAATAAAAAATGAATCAATTATATTATCGGTAAAGCCAAATTGCCAACTTTAATTTCATTATTTGGTTTTAATTAAAATATTAGTAAATCCAATATTACAGAATAGGAGTTTGTAATAGCAAAACTAACCTTGTAATAGCCACTATTCAATCTCCAACTAATCAACCCCGCATACCTCAAATGATGCTTCTCAACAAGCTTTCCTGAAGCATCAGATATCTTCATAATGACTGGTCCTTTGTAGTCCGGAATGTCGATAAAGAATAGCCCTTTAGAAGGATTTGGGTAAATGTTGACTGTGTAAGTTTTAGCTGGTTTGTCTGGATGCGCTACGCAAAAACATCGCTCAACGAGTGATGGATCAAAGATAAAAGGATTGACATTGGATTGAATACGACCAATAGCCATGGTGCGATCGTATTCTGTGGAATCCACTACGTCTTTGCGATGCCATCTACAGATATCGGGCAACATTGATGTGAAAAAGGATCTTGATTTCTTAAGCATAGTGGCTCCGTATATGGAGTAAAAGTAGCATAGGGCTCTGGCGATATCGCCTTTAATGGACTCCCGTGGTTCGAATACATTAGAAGTGGATTCTGAATAATGTTCTATCAGCTTCAGATCAGGACGTGTGAACACCTTGTCATCCAATAGCCAATATTTGGTTTTGTCATCGGGAATGTCGCTGAAGGGGGCATTTTTTCTCATGGTGTTGATGTTGGCCTTAGAAGGCACCAAGTGATGCAGATCACCTAGTGCAGGCATGGAAGCTGATCCAAGCGATCTTGGAAAAAGATGTTCTGTTTGGATGCCATACTTGGCAGTCCAGGAAAGGATGTTAGTTCCCAGCGGCACGGGAATTTTATACCCGGAATAATAGCACTCGATTGAATCGTTTTGCAGGAAGATTTCAGTATAGAGTTTGGTCCGTGCTTGATAATATGGGAGGATGGTTTTGGGGGTGTAGTATTTTTTTAGTTCGGTGATGAGGGAATCTCCGCGGAGTCCGGGGAAGATGATTTCCTGTGATTGGAGATCGACAATAGATATAACCATTATAATGATGGTTTGAATATGATGTTTCATTAATTTTGTAATTGAAAATTTTAAAAAAATGCAGCCCCGACGGGCGCCGGAGCTGCAACAACATGAAGAAAAAAATCCGAAGTGCTATCAACCAACATCGGTGTATCATAAGGCTAAAGTTTAAACATAAATGCTACTTCCTCTTATCAAAGGAATCTGATTTGTACTCAATCCAGTTGCACATCTCCCGGAGACGACTTCGGACACGCTCACCATAGTGTTTTTCTATCTGTGGTGCAGTGAGATTGCTCGTGAAGTGTGTGAGTACTTGGCGCCCCTGAAAAAGCTCATAGCGCATCAGAATAATCTGTCCCAAGACATTGGTCTGGGTTCCGTAGTGCTTGACTTCATCTTCCGTTCCCATGTCATCAAAACAGTAGGTTTGATTGATTGTGTTTTGATCAACATGATCGACATAATTGCGACCGTATTGAGTTAATATCTGAGAGCCCTGGTCCATATACTCTAAAGCCAATTGTTGACAAGACTTCATTTTGAATCTCTCTTTAAAGCTCATAAATTGTCTGACAAGCTTCATGTGGACGGTCTTACCAACACCGGTTTTACCGGATAAGAAAAGGCCTTTTCTCAAATCTATCTTATAATGTTTGCAGAGATCCACGTCACCTGTGAAGTAGGCGTACATCTGCAGGATGACATCTTTATCTTCCTTGTATAACCGGAAATTTACACCGTACATAATCTGGCCATGAATCTCCATAAGCCTGGCAAAGTCGTCATAACTAAAGTGGGACTGAGTAATCTGCATCTGGATCGATTTGTACTCCCGGAGGACGGAGACCGGTACGTCCTGATTGTGAATTCTGATGGTTTGCATAATTGCTGTTATTTGAAAGTGATGAAATACGACTATCAATTTGGGATGCGTAGCGTGGGTCGGTATGAGGATTAAAAGTGGGTGCAGATGGCTCATCGTGATTATTATTCACATCAAATGATAGTGTGAATGACTTTTCTATGAAAAGTATTCCTCTGCCGTTGATGAGCTGGCTTTTGTGATGGACTGGTTTTACAGTTGGATGGGTTGAATTTTTATTTTCTGAAAAGGGTATTTCTATTTGCTTTCCATGCAAACTCTCATGATTAGATACAGCCAAAACTGAAATTTTTATTTCCTTTTCTACATACTCCAGCTTAGAAATACAAAATAAACCGGTTTCATATCTTGACTTGGATGGATAATATCGGATCAGGTCCAGCTCAGAAATTTCACGCAACAACCTATAATAACATTCCTTAGATTTGATACCAGCATACATCATTATTTCGCTTCGGGCAGGTGATATCGGATTAGTGAAAAATGCATGGTTCCATATTCGGAAAAGTGATATGTACAAAGCAATATGGGCATAGTTGATGGCTGGTGAAATTCTGACAATGTCAAAAAAGATATCGATATGCCTGATGTAGTTCACAGCCGGAACTTTAGTTTGATGTGTCATGGGTCAAAATTTTGGGAAGGAGTTATTTACTTTGGCTTTGGGTGTTTTTTTGTTTTGCTCCAGAATTATTATGATGTCTTGCCAATCGTAGTACATGGTAGCTCCAATTTTGGAATATGGCAATATTTTCTTTATTCGCAGATGTTGCAAAGTGGATGCGGAAATGTCCAGTAATTCCATCACTTCAGATGAGCGAAGAAATCTCTTTTGTTCCGGAAGAATTCTGTTAAAAGTGGAGATTGTTTGTTTAATCTCCTGCAGGAGTTCAATTTTAAACTCTCTCAGGTCATCAGAAGTAAGAATATTTGCTGGCATGATATTGAATATTTATCTGCTGCAAAGTTCTGCTGAATGAGAATGCAAAACATATAAGGTACCTATAAGTTATATGTTTTTTATTTAATAAAAAGTAAAAATAAAATAATTACACTTTTCATATTCTATTGAAATACATCATAATATGATATTTTTTGTCATTTATTTTTTTGCAATTTTTATCAAAAATACGTAAAACAGAATAAAAACATATAAGGTATACTATTTAACATACTTTAAATTTGGATAATTTAAATTTCAAGTTGGTGATAAAAATAATAATTGGTTAGATTAGACTTTTGCAGAATGTGTGAAAGTAATTCAATAATAATTTTTAAAAAAAAGATATTTCGTGATTTAAAAAATGAAGCTATAGTTCTATACCAATAAGAAAAGCCAATATGTTATACTCAAAAAAACGACTAATTTTAAAGCGATTTGAGCTGCCCAAAAATCACATCCCCTACTCTGGTGCCAAAAGTGACTTATAAATCATTGTGCGCTAAATGAAGGGCATCTTTGAATGATCTTAGATGGTGTCATATTAATTAAATTTAAAATATATTTTGCCGCCGCCCCGGTGCGAGATATCCCGCTTGCGTTTTTTTTCGGTTTCAATTTTTTTTTTTTCGCACGCCATGTTTTATGTTTTAACATGTTTTAAATAGTTTTATATTGTTTTATATATTGTATCGTTTCACTTCCGTCTCTTGTACTGCTTCGAGTTCGGATAACGGTACACCATCGGTCGGTAATCCGAACGGACAGTAACGTAATCCGAACGCACGTGTTCGGATTAGCGACCATGTGACAGGATGGTTAAGATTTAGATAATTGAGATCAAAAATCTGTCGTTAGATGTTATTAATTCACGTTATAAGTGAAGCATTTTTAGGATTAAAAATGTGAGGAAACTTTAAAATATCTGAATATATAAACGGTTCATTTTAGGTCATCTTGAAACAGATTAAAAAGTCAATAAATAAAGATAAATAAAATGAAGGACAATGGGTTCAAGTCCGTAAAAACACGTAAATTGCAGTAAATTTAATGCAGCCAATTTGCAGCCAAAATTAAGATTTTTGGAGACACATATTGTAAGTTGCTGTAATATATAGCGTTATGTTTTCAAAGTGCTAATACTGACTGTCCCGTCCAGTCCGCAAAACATAACGCCAAATAGAAGTAAAATTCTGTTTGGCGTTTGTTTTTCAAGGAGTTATGAATGTCAAAATGCTTAAAATGATGTTTTTCGACTAAATTTTATGCGACAATACTGCGACAATAACACAGAACGCCTATTATTTGCGACAATATTGCGACAGTCGCAATTATGAAAATAGGTGTCGCAAATGTTATTCGCAGCTAATTGGGAGATTCTTGGATTAAAACTACCTTTTTATTTGCGACAGTTTGCGACAAGTGATACTAAATAAGTTTGTTATTTGCGACAGCCTTATGGTCAAAAACTGATATCTTGCAACAAAACTTCACTTTACAGCCGCTGCATGGCAACAGGAAAATATTTTTTCACGTTTTAAAACCATGCAATACAAATGAAAAAGTTAGAACTTAAAGTGACTTTTATCCTGAGATCGGATAAAAAAGATACCGGGGCGTCACCGGTGCTTATGCAGATTTACCTGAATGGTAGGCGAGCTTATATTGGTACCGGATACAAGGCCAATTTTTCTGAATGGGATTCAGAAAATGGAAAGTACAGGGGGAATAGTGCAAAATTCTTGACCATGAATGAATACATGGACAGGCTAAAAATGGATGTCATCCGGATGTATAACGAAATGAAATCACAAAATCTGGATGTGACAGTTGATGACTTAAGACGAAAGTTGAAAGGTGAAGAAGAAAAGCAATCCAAAACATTGCTTGAAGTTTGTGAAGTATACAATGAAAAGTATTCTTCACTTGTCGGAATAGAAATTGAAAAAGATACCTTCAGGAGGTATGGCGCTTTCAAAACTAAGATTGGAGCCTTTATTAGGTATAGTTTTAAATCAAAAGATATCCTTCTTACGGATTTGAAATATTCTTTTGCAATTGAGTTTGAGCATTATTTGAAAACTGAAGCGAAGCTACATCAAAATACTTTAGTTAAATACATGCAATATCTGATCCGTGTAGTTGACTTTGCAGTAAAGTATGAATGGGTTGAAAAAAATATTTTAGCCGGGCATAAATGTTCAGTAAAAGAAACTAAGAGAGAATATTTGACTGGGGCAGAGTTGCAAAGACTCATTGAAAAAGAGATTACATTACCAAGACTAAGTGAAGTACGAGATTGTTTTGTATTTTGCTGCTACACAGGGTATGCCTATAAAGATGCCACTCAACTGACTCCTGAACATATAGGGACCGGCATCAATGGAAAAATTGGATTTATAAATCAAGACAGAAAAATGACAACGTTAGTAACGTGCCACTCCTGGAGCCTGCACTGGAGATCATAGATAAATATAAAGATCATCCTATTTGCATAAGTAAAAACAGATTGTTACCTATGAAGAGCAATCAGAAGCTTAACGCGTACTTGAAGGAAATTGCCGATATTTGCGAAATTAAAAACCACTAACCACCCACATTGCAAGACACACGTTTGCGACTACAGTACTATTGGCCAATGGCGTGAGTATGGAAGCCACGAGTAAGATGTTAGGGCATAGTAGCATTAAGACCACCCAGATTTATGGCAAGATTGTAGAGAGTAGAGTAGGAGCGGAGATGGACCAGCTTAGCGAAAAACTGTTCGCATCGAAAAAGGACGATATTAAAAGACGGATATCAAAAAGGCAAAATAGTATTTCCACAATTTGTTATAATAGGAAAAGCAGTCAATAGACTGCTTTTTTTTTATGTTGCAATAGCAAAAATGTTAATTGTTTTGATTTATATACAAAAACTAAAACCAGTATCGTTTTATGATTTATTATAAGCAGAATAAGAAAAGCCTAAATATTATGCAAATTAATAAATCAAATGTGATAGCATGCTATTGCAGAAGCTACAAGGGTGCGTACAAGATTTTGACACCAAGTGTCAGGGGTACCGCCATGTGAGCAAGCTGCCAATAAAGGTTATTAAAGAAAGATGGGGATTTATTGAAACTATTCTTAACGAACTCCAAGAAGAAGAGAACAAATATACATTCCAAGAGGAGGAGGAAGAAATACAATACTACAAAACAGATAAACCGGAGCTCACAAGGTATTTTCACTATTACAAGAAATTACTTAATATTGAAGCAAGAAGGCCATTTGGGGATAAAAATTACTATCAGGAAGCCTTAAATCAATTAAAAAATGATTCATTAAATATCATTGATGAGATTGTGTATTTCAGAACGCAGGATTCAGATAGTGATAAAGAATGGTTTGTCAGGAATTCTACTAAGGTGGACATAATTGCTATTATTATTTCCTACGAAATGATTGAAAAGTATTTGGAAATCTGTCTTGGTCAATCTGATGGAAATCAATTGACCCCAATGTTTCATTTGGAGTGGACAAGGCCCAAAATAGAATATGTAGAATTAGTGAACTATTGTAATCTGAAAGGATGTTTTAACAATGGAAAAGCAAGTTTAGATGAAATACATAGAACCTTGAGTCATTTTTGGGGCGTTGAGATTAATGATATTCATATCTATACCCACGAGTTGTATAGGAGAAGGGATCCAGGTAAATTTGCTATGGAATGTAATGAGATTTTGAAAGAAAAGAAACAAGAGCTTATGAGGCTGTAAAATATTTTGTGTAAACAAAACTTCAAAGAATTATGGCTGAATCAAATTATCCTCAAAGATAATTAAAATTTCATTATGAGTAATATGCCAGTTATGAATTGGCATTGTCCATTTAACTTGAATTTGCTGAATAGCAAGATATACAGATTTCAAGGCTGCCTGATCATTTGGAAAAAGTGTTTTGGTTTTGGTAAATTTTCTGATGGCTCTGTTGAGGCCTTCAATGGTATTAGTGGTATACATAATTTTACGAATGTTAGTAGGATACTGAAACATGGGAGATAGATTTGACCAGTTTGCTTCCCAACTTTTAATGGCATAGGCATATTTAGACCCCCATTTTGCTTTAAAAGCTTCAAAAGCAATGAGAGCAGTTTCCATATTTAAAGCGGCATAAACAGTTTTTAAATCAGCCAGGAAGGCCCTTCTATCTTTCCATGGTACAAACTTTACTGAGTTACGTATTTGGTGGACAATACAGAGCTGAGTTACCGTATCTGGGAAGGATGCTTGAATGGCAGTGGTAAAGCCAGTAAGGTTGTCCGTACAAGCTATTAAGATGGATTTTACGCCACGATCCTTTAATTCAGAGAGTACGGAGAGCCAAAAAGATGCGGACTCCGTCTCAGCTATCCAAATGCCTAAGATCTCTTTAAATCCATCAGGTTTCAGACCAATAACTAAATAGATACTTTTATTGATCACCTTGTTATCTTGGCGTATTTTGAAACAAATACAATCCATCCAGGTGATGTAATAAATGGGCTCTAAGGGCCTGTTTTGCCACTCTAGGATGGAAGGGAGCATCTTATTGGTGATATCAGAAACAAATGATTTAGAGACGTTAAAACCGTATATCTGTTCGATTTGATCTGCTACATCTTGAGTACTCATACCTTTAGCGTAAAGGGAAGTGATGACAGATTCTACTTTAGCCGTTGTGGTTTGCCCTTTAGGGAGTACCAAGGGGTCAAATTCACTATTACGATCTCTAGGGACCTGGACTTCGATCTCGCCTTGAGTTGTCTTGACCTTTTTCCCATAAGAACCATTTCGGGAGTTGCCGGAATTATTACCTTTTATGGAATGTTTGTCATACCCCAGCAAATGACTCATCTCAGAGTTGAGGAGGTGTTGAATACCAATTTTGTAAATACCATTCATGGCAACTTCGAAGTCGTTGATGTCCTTTACATTCTTAAAAATGTCTGTAAAATCAAAATTAATGTTGTTACTTTGCATTGCAAAAAGTTGTTAGGTTAAAAAATGTGTTCAGGGTAAGCACCGCAAACATATAAAAATTTTGGGACAAAGGGGGGATTGCCCCCGCGGGGGCAATCCCCCCTTTGTCCCAAAGCCTAACTCCCCCTGGGAGTTTACACAAAGTATTCTACACTCCCGATTCAATCTAAGCCTTTGATTATACATTGTCCGTTTATCAATTCACTCCGTCAAAGGCTTGCCGCCTTTGGTGCTTTGCACTACACTGCATTCACCCATACAGGTTCGCTTAGTCATGCATTTTTCTATTGCCATAAGTATTTCATATTTAAATCTACTTTGATCTATTGGAATAAAATAAGTTTTCTCACCACTCTGTGGTTCGAAATGACCAAGGCTGATAAGGAAAAGAGGGAGATGAGGGGAGTTCGGCGAGGCCGAACTCCCTTCATCTCCCTACCTTAAACTCTAATACTAGGTCATTTCGAAGGAGTTTTAGCGACTGAGAAACCCCTATTTTAGTCTCAAATTTTTTAAAATACTAATTTGACAAAGTGGAATTAATCCTTTGTGCTTTCTATGGCAATAGACGCACTTCACCCACCCATCCGTTTCACGGTTCACTTCGTCAAAGGCTTGCGGCCTTTGGTGCTTTGCACTTCACCTGCCCATCCGTTTCACGGTTCACTTCGTCAAAGGCTTGCGGCCTTTGGTGCTTTGCACTTCACCTGCCCATCCGTTTCACGGTTCACTTCGTCAAAGGCTTGCGGCCTTTGGTGCTTTGCACTTCACCTGCCCATCCGTTTCACGGTTCACTTCGTCAAAGGCTTGCGGCCTTTGGTGCTTTGCACTTCACCCACCCACCCGTTTCACGGTTCTCTTCGTCAAAGACTTGCGGCCTTTGGTGCTTTGCACTTCACCTGCCCACCCGTTTCACGGTTCACTCCGTCAAAGGCTTGCGGCCTTTGGTGCTTTGCACTACACTCCGTTCATTTTCTCTATTGCTTGTTTTTTGAACGATAATCTCCGTTAAACTAACAACCAATAATAACAGCTGACTTTTTCAGCAGCCCCTAGGTAGTCCTGTCATCTTTTTTAGAAAAACAAAAATGGACAAAATAAGAGGGACGTAGCCCTGACATCTAGTATGGTGCAGACAATGATGCTGACAAGATTACAGGACTACATCTCTCCACAAATCAAGATTGTTTTTGTGCCTTTGTGGCAAAATTATACTTTTCGGAGCTTACTCAAAGTTTGAAAAAAAATTGTACTCCAAGTCAAATATCAATGATTTATCTAAACTTATTGATCCTGTTTTTCGCAGGATTAAAATACAATTTCATAAAGTATCTATTGATTATGTACGTTAATATTTGACTTTTGTCAAGTAGTTTCCATTTATATTATTTTTATTATAATATTTGCACCATCTAAAAATTTGTAAAATATGAATAATCAAATGTGCAATATTGCCATATTGGATAATGTTTTAATGCTGGATAAAAATCTAGAATTATCTGAAAAATTGAAAAAAGAACATTTTAATATTGTGTACATTGGAAGTGAGTTAAATGAAATATTAGCGATAGAAAATCAAAAAATAGATATATTTATTATTGGTAATTTAGGTTCTAAGGACTACATGAACATGATTTATGAGTATGTGTCAAATCAGAATTTAGCTTCGAAAATTATTTTTATTTTGGCAAAGTGTGATATCAATTGTGTATTGTCTTATATTAATTCAAATGTTTATGCCATGTTAACATATAAGGAATATAATGATTTGGAAAAGATCATAGATGCAGTAAAAATTGGATCAAAATACATTTCTTCTGAACTCCATGCCCCAATCATGCAGTATTTTATAAAAAAACAGTATTCACATTCAGAAATTTTGTTGTCAGGTCATGCACATGAAGTATTACAATATCTAAGTAAAGGTTGTCAATATGCAGAAATTGCTGAAAAAATGGGTTTTTCATTGGATTCTGTCAGATATTACATTAAGGAAATTTACAAAACGTTAGGCGTAAATAATAAAGGGGCTGCTGTGGGTTTGTTTCTTAGAAAAGAAATTAAGATTAATACAATATTAAGAGATAGGAAGAAATTCATGAAACCTAACTCACAACACCATTTTGCTGAAAATTATTAATTCTAAATCTTTATTTGATTATGTTAAATCTTTATCTCTTTATAGTTAAAAAGGTAGATAGAAAAAATTAAAACTTAATTTGGTTTAATTTGGTTTTATAGTACCAATACTTTATAAATGTTCAAATTTTTTATAAGATATAGCAGGTATTTTTATTTAATCTTTCTGATCTTACTTTCCTGGGCTGGAATTAAAATGTATTTGAATCATTTTAATTTTGGAAATGAAGAAAAAGCATTAAGAATTAAATATAAAAACATATTGCAAAGTAAGGATGTTTTTGCCACTACGGCGGATTTAAAAGGCATATATGAAGAGGCTCAATCTTTTGATGATAAAAGGCTTTTTATTGAAAGCTACATAACTTATTTTTCAAATAGGTCTTCATTAGGGTATAAATTAGAAGCTAATGAGGCTTTATTTCAGCTTTTAAATACACACGCCAAATATTTGCTTAATGACCAATTATTCAATATTTACAGTTTAATTTTGAGCTCAAATTTAGAACCGTATCATCTCAGAAATAAAAATGATATCGATTTAGATAAAAATATTATTGAGGAGATGACGGAAATCTTGAATGGTGAAAAAGATAGAGTTAAAAGATATACCTACTTATGTACTATATATGGTATGAATATAAAGAGATCTCATCAAGAATTAAAAGATTTGGAGAAAAGGATTTTGAACCTATCTGTAAAT
This sequence comes from Saprospiraceae bacterium, assembly GCA_016713025.1. NCBI lineage: Bacteria > Pseudomonadati > Bacteroidota > Saprospiria > Saprospirales > Saprospiraceae > Saprospiraceae bacterium. The sequence continues at coordinate 96,081 of JADJPZ010000004.1, forward strand.
CCTAAAGCTGATTTAAAATTAATTCATTATAAGAAGGCATTAAAATATAGGGCAAAGAAACAACATAAAGACGAGCTATATTTTATGAAATTGGCTTCGCAATATGGAGAACCTGGTGTAGGAGAATTGGGCGTTTCCTATAGAAATAATAATATGCTGGACAGTGCGGAAGTATATCTTTTAAGATCTTATCAGCCTGATCACTATGATAAGCTAAGATTTTATTTATTCCCAAGCATTAATTTAGCAAAGCTATATATCAAAAGCAGGATTACAAAAAGGCTGCTAACTTTCTAAAACAGGCAGAAAATTTTGGCAAACTTTATTTGGGAGAGTTTTATCTCAGTGAAATTTATGAAATAAAGACCAACTTATATAAAACACAAAATTTGAAAGAACTCACAATAGAGGCTTTAGAAGATGAAAAGGAACTGATCATAAGTCAATATAGCAAATTTTACTTGACCAATAAAGCAAATGCATTTGTTATCAATGAGGTTAGATCCATAAGGAATAGCAGAAACTACTTGATAGTAACTTTTTTTTGTGTTATAGCAGGGACAATATTATTTTTTTATCTGTACATCTGTAGCATGCTCAAAAAATATAGAATGTCACTTCACGAGAAAGAAATGGAAAGAAAAAAGTCTTCTGAACTCAAGCAAGAATTGAATGACGCATTTAATAAATTTTCTGAGCTAAGTCATATATCTGAAAAGAAAGATAAAGTCATAGATTCCATTATGTCCAATAAAGACATCAAAAAGGCGCTTAGTCATAAAGATATTTTATTACTCAATGAACTTAAAAGTTTTACTAATACAGGCAATGAATGGAGTTTGGTGAAAAATAATTTCCATATCCATTTTCCAGAATTTTACTCAAAACTACTGAAGATAAATCCGAGTTTGAGTGAATTGGAACTTCGATATGCCACATACATCAAAATGGGATTGTCCAATGCTGAAATAGCGACCTTATTAAACATCAATGTGCAAAGTGTTGCCACATTTAAATACCGATTAAAAAATCGATTGAATTTAGATAAGGATCAGTCCTTATTAGAGTTTATCATCAATTTTTAGTACTGATACATCTTTATTGGTGCAAAATAAATATAGATCTTCAGAAAGTTCCCTATTTGTAAATTAGTAATGTTGCTAATTTTGGTTTATAAAACAGCATGCCCCATGTATTTACCAGTTAACCCATGTCTATAAGTAATAGATAAAGGTAAAACGGTTTCATTGATTAAAATTACTTCTTTTTTATCGAATGATTTAATGAATCTGTTATTTATAATGAAAGACTTGTGTATTCTCATAAACTGTTCCGTCGGTAATCTATGCTCAATAAATGAAATTTTCTCTAAAGATGTAATACATTTATTATTTACAAGATATATTCTAATATAATTACCCATGGCTTGGATGTAAATAATCTCACTAAGATTTAATTTTATTAGATCTCGACTATTTTTGACAAAAATAGTATCATTGTCTGCTTTTAGGGATTTTATCAGTTCAGTAGGTTTAATTTTTTGAATCGTAGTGGATACTCTGTGTGTATTTACGGGATTCAACATGAAATCTATAGCACCATATTCAAATGCCCAAACGGCATGACTGCTTTGACCTGATATAATCACCACATGATTAAATTTATTGAAAACAAATTGATAGATCTCTAAAGGTAATTCAGAACCATGGAGGTCCAAAAAGATGATTTGCTGATTATCTTGCGTTTTGTAGTTACACAATGAAATTAGATCATGGAGCAAGATGATTTCATCGGAAGAAATGATCGGATTAAATTGTTGCAATAAAAATTGCATCTAGTACTATCTGTACAATAAAGAATGTAGTTCATGTTTAAATTGCTTGGTGTTTCATTAAGTAAATGCTTCATAAGTAAAAAGGTTAAAATGAAATGATATAATTTAATGTTTATTTAGTTCGTTGAACTTATAAGTTGGTGTAAAATTAAAATTACATACAGTAACGTACAATAAAAAATGTAAAATACATTAAGATGTATATTGAATGTATATTGGTTTATGAATGTATTTTGTAAAGTATATAATAAGTATATCAAATGATGTAATGTATGAAATCGTTTTTAGCATCATTTTATGATGTATCAAATCTATGTATCCTAAAAAATCTAGACATTCTTCAGGTATAAAGCCAAAAGCTAAAGATTAAGCTATTTTAGAATTAATATATATGCAATTATGTAAAAAAAATTGTTTACAAATGATTTTGGAAGGCTTCAAAATAATCTACATCTTTAGCAAGATGCCCATTTAAATTATGAAAACGATGCGAAAGTAATATCAATGGAGTTCGATTTAGTAAGTTAGCAGCTTGCATATCCAGTGACTCCAATATTGTCATATATAAAGTCAGTTCAGATTACAATATTGGACGAACCACAAACATCGATTTATGGACACCAGCTTAATATGGTAAATTTGTATAAAATGAAATTGCATTATTATGTACTGTACGAAATCATTGTGTCATTTTAAATTGGCATTTCGTCATTTTAAAAAACATATTATAAAATTATGCTATATTATTGCGTTCGTTTTCCTGCACTCTGTATTAATGTATTATTGAAATAGTTCCGACCAAATACCTGTTAAGAATGATAAACCTAAAAAGCCATAAGCGCTTAAAGAGCCTAGGTATAAGATTTGTTAATCATTTAAATATTATTCTTTATGAAAGCTAGAAGTTATTTTTCGTTTATTTTTATTTATTTATGTTGTCATTCAATAGATGCACAGGTCTCAGGTACCGTATTTCGGGATTTTAACGGAAATGGTGTTAAAAACAATACAACTGCTTTTAATGAACCTGGTGTCTCTGGCATTACAGTTACTGCTTATGACGCAGGTGGATCATCTTTAGGTTCTACTACAACAGCATCTAATGGTGCCTATACCATTCCTGCCATTAGTGGAAATGTAAGAATTGAGTTTACAGGGTTAAATAGTTCTGATTATTCTGGTCCATCAGGTTCACAAAACAGTAGTAGTGTGAGATTCGTTACTGCACCTAGTAATAATATTGACTTTGGTATTAACAATCCTGCGGATTATAGCCAAAGTTTTGATCAAATTAATATAATCACGCCATGTTTTGTATATGGTCATTACAATGATCCTGATATAGCTAATGAAGATGTTATAGTATCAATACCATATTTGTCCGCAGACCCCCAATCAGCCAAATATCAGCAGAATCCACCGATGATTCCTCATATCACAGAAGCAATTTCGTCACAAGTGGGAACAGTACATGGCTTGGCTTTTCAAAGATCTAAAGATATGTTGTTTGCTGGAGCATATCACAGGACTCATTCGGGATTTGGACCAGGAGGGTCGGGTGCAATTTATGTAATAGATAGAAGTCTTCCATTAAATGATCCAAACAGAGCTAAGATATTTGCTGATGTAAATGCGATTTTTGGAGCGAATACTGCTGGGGCTGATCCACATCCACAAGTATCAGATAATGCAGGAGGTAACTGGTATAATGACGTAAGGAACCCTTCAGATGCGAGCTCATGGGTAAATACTTTCAATAATGTGGGTAAAATAGCATGGGGTGATTTAGAAATTTCTGATGATGAGACAACTTTATATGCTGTAAATCTTGCAGATAGAAAGCTGTACGTATTTCCAGCTGACGCCACCTTGGCAGGGACATTGACCAGTGCTGATATTCAGAGATATGACATACCATTAAATTGGTGTGTGGATAATACTGCATCGAGTACGGAAAATGATTCTAGGCCATTTGCACTAAAATATAAAGATGGCAAACTGTATGTAGGCGTGACATGTACTGCCGAGTCTTTAGGAGCATACAACAGGAATGATGTAGGGTTAGTAATTTATGAATTTACAGGGTCAGGATTTAACACTACCCCTGTGTTTTCTGTTGATGGGGTCAATTGGGGGGCGAATACAATATTGTTTAGTTGGACACCGTGGGTATGGGGCCCAAGTGGTACAGGTTTTAATCCTAATACACTGCGACAGTTTTTTTTAACGGATATAGAATTTGATAATCAGGATTTAATATTAGGAATAAGAGATAGATGGGGGGATCAAGTACATTTCAATGCTGGTTTGCCGACACCAAGCAATCCTGGGTTGTCACCGGCATCCAATCTTCAGGCAACATCATTTGGGAAAGTGCTACGTGCTTGCTGGAATAGTACTACTGGCACCTGGTCTTATGAAGGAGGTGGAATATGCGGTACATTAAATGGGTATGGAACATTAGGAAGTGCTAGTGTGTGGAATCCAGGTCCATTGGGGACAAATGGAAAGTACAATTCTTTTTATGAAGAATTTGCTTCTCATATTGAAGCATCTCTAGGCAGTTTGATTCAGATACCAGGGGCATTTGAGGTAGCTACTACAGCTATGGGGCCTACAGGTTATAATTCAGGTGGAATAATATGGATGAGCAATGTTGATGGTCAAAACAAACGGCCGTTGTCAATATTGACTGGTGAGCGTGTGGGAGCTACTATATATAATGGCCTAATTCCTGAAACGCCATGGTATAAGTCGTCCGGTTTGGGAGATGTAGAAGCGCTCTTAGACCCGCCACCTATCGAAATAGGCAACAGAGTGTGGACCGACGTCGACAGCGATGGTATACAGGATGCCGGCGAAGCACCCATATCAGGAGTAACAGTACAATTAGTACAAGGCTCAACGGTAATCGCGTCTGCCACCACCGATGCCAATGGTAACTACTACTTCAGCAATGCTACGGGCACAAATACAGCATCAGCAATATACGGCATCACTCAGTTGCAACCTAATATGACTTACATTGTCAGAATACCGAATGTACAAGGCGGAAGTAAACAAACGGCATTGGGTACCAATAGTCTTACGCTCTCCAATGTGGGAGGATCAGGGCAGCCTGATGTAAGAGATAGTGATGGAACATTGGTAGGAAATAATGCTGAGGCGACTGTGCAAACCACTGATATCGCAGTAGCTGGAGCGAATAATCACACTTTTGATTTTGGATTTGTTAGTGCATTATCTCCCTCATGCAACATAAGCATCACCTCCGCCACCCCATCTGTATGTAACCCAGCTACCAACACTTACGGCTTAAGTGTTGTGGTCAATCACATCAACAGCCCTGGTGGTAATATCACCGTACAGACTTCCAATGGAGGAAGTGTAACCGTAGCAGCCGGAACAAGTCCACAGACCATAACGATACCAAATCTTCCTGCCAATGGAGTGACAAATATAGGAGTGACGGCATTTTTTGTGAGTGAGACGACATGTACACATAATTTGAACAATGCGTACAATGCGCCTTCGAGTTGTTCGGTAGGTTGCAGTGCAGGAGTAAATACTCCTACTGTTTATTGTTTTGACAATAGTACATATTCAAATAATGGTGACGATTGGTTTAGTGTCTCGCTCACAGGCACTATTACAAATGGAAGTGGCAATTATGTAGTGAAGGTTGGCACATATTCGAGTCCATCTACACCTTCTGGCACAATCAGAAACATAGTAGGAAATGGGCTAGGGTGGGAATCCTACATTTAGTGCCAACGGTACATCCACATATATATTGCGAATAGAAGACGCGAGTGATTCAAATTGTTTCACTACAGTTGTGGTGGGCCCAGTTGCTAATTGTAGCAATTGCCCTACACCAAATTGTGGTAATGTGACAGTTCAAAAGAATTAAAATTAACTTTCTAAGTCAACTTTAAAAATAGTAAAATGAAAAATAAATTGTTTTTTATATTAATATATATGTTGTATGTGTCATCAGATGTATTTGCTCAAATGCCAATTTGGTACGGTAAGAAAGGAGTACAAGTAGTAACTTGCAGAGCAGATGCTGACAATGAATATAGTATGGGATTACTTGATACCAGGGACAGAACATCAGCACCATTATCACTGGATTGGGCGCCAACTATGTATCATCATCCAACATGGACTAGGAGTAATCTCGGTCAGGTATTTGGTATTACTATGGATGGGAGTAATAATATTTTTGTTACTGCATCATCAAGCTACGGTATGCCAAATGCCTATAATTCATCGACTTTAACGGGCAAGTATGGTCCATCAGGAAGTGGAGCAATTTACAAAATTGACGCAATTACTGGTGTAATTACAACGTTTTCCGTCATTCCTCAAGATCAAACTGTTTTAGTTGTAGATGACACTGGGCCTAATTCTGCATTAGTGGACAAAGACGGGATCAGAGTTGGTGCAGGTCTTGGAAATATATGTTATGATGCTGATCATGATCAGTTTTTTGTAACCAGTTTTGATGATGGTAAAATATACAGAATATCTTCATCTGGCACAATTCTGAATAGCTTTGATCCTGTTTCATGTTCTGGATGTATATCTGACCCATCACCTACAGACACTGGCAATAATGATCAAATATCACCATTAGGAGATAGACCTTGGGGTATTGGTTATTATGGGGGAAAGTTATATTTTTCCATTTGGACTGAGGACAGACGTACCCAAAACCCTGCTCCACTCTCCACAACATTTAATCAAATATTTTCAGTTTCTTTGGATGGTAGTGGGAACTTTAGCGGCACTGAAAGTTTGGAAGTTACAATTCCTGGCTTTAAAAAAGATAATGCTGCAAACCCGGACTTATCATCAAACCCCATTTCAGATATTGAATTTGATGATGCAGGTAATATGGCTATAGCAGAAAGAGGAATGGTGTCAGATGTTGATGCATCAGCCCATAGAGCTGGGGTGTTTTATTTAATTCGTAGTGGGGCAGGTTCATATATATCTCCAACAAATTATCCAACATCACCACCATATATCAGAATAGGAACTGCACCAAGTAATGATAATGGAAGTGGTTCGGGGGGAGTAGATTTTAGCTATGATGGGTATGATACAGGGAGCATGGAGGCAAGTGGTAATTTATCCTATATTTGGGCTACGGGTCATAGATTGAGAGAAGATGCTGATGATGGTGGACCTGGTGGACCAGACTACATATTATCAGGCACGCAAATGAGTCCAGTGGCAGGTTGGTCTCCGAATGGGGATTTTTGGCAATACAGTTATTTTGCAGATTTTGATGGTATCCCAGATGGAGTAAATAAAACGGCCCAAGGCGATGTCGACGTAATAAGAGGTATCACATTGCCACCAAGTGCCAATTGCCAAATTAGCATGACGACAAATCCATCTAATTGCAACCCAACAAGTAATACATACACCTTGTCAGGTACCTTGAATTTTGTGAATCCACCTGCGACAGGTACGCTTATTGTAAGTGTGAGTGGTGGAGGAAGTCAATCATTCACTGCACCATTCACCAGCCCACTAAACTACTCCATTGGTAGTTTGTTTGCAAATGGCATGCTAATATCGGTAATAGCTAGCTTTAGTGATGATACAAATTGTGTGGGGTTTGGTAACTATCAAGCACCTGTAAGTTGTTTTGTAAATAATTGTCCAAATGTACAAAACACAATGTGCACAAACGAAAGTTATACATTGACAGCACCTGCAGGTCTTATAAATGTCATGTGGTATGATAGTACTACAAACACATTAAGAGGGACAGGACAGTCATTAGTAATTAATGGAACACATCCAACATTAAGTGATGGATATGAGGCATTTTATTATACGGCAACTGGGGCTGATGGATGTCCTGTGCAGTTATGTTGCCCTGTTAGAATCAGAATAACACTCGTTTCCTGCAATATCACCCCGAATAGTCAACCAAGTTGTGCTAATCTCACGGGTGGATCTATCACTGTAAACCCAAGCCCTGCTGGTACATATGCGTATGCATGGAGTGATAATGGCCCTCCAACAGCCACAAGGACGGGACTCAGCGGTGGCACCTATACCGTAACGGTGACCAACACCACAACTAATTGTACAGGAGTATGTAATATCACACTGACCACCCCGACCAATTGCTGCAACATCAATTCCGTAGTGCCACAAAATCCAGTGTGTTTAGACAATGGTACTCCTAACAAACATACCGACAATAGGATAAGGTTTAGTGCTAACGTGACCAATACAAATGCAACGCTGACTGCATACAATGTGTCTATCAATGGGGGAACCACCATTACTCCTAATACTAATATTCCTTATGGATTGACCACCTTTACTTTGGGAACTGGTACAGCAGGTGGAGGTGCAACATTTACCATCACAGTGACAGATAGTGCTACTCCAGGCTGTACACAGACTTTTCAGGTGACGGATCCAGGTGGATGCAACAATACTACACCATGCCCTACTCCTACATGTGGGACAGCGGTGATACAGGTAAATGGGAATTAAGGCTAAGATTAAGACAAAGGTTAAGATCAAGTAGATGATTCTCAATCTCAATCTTAAACTCAACCTTAATCTTAATAAAAAATAACGCTTTCATAATTGAGGGGCCTTCACAAAAGAGTGTTGGCTCTTTTTTGTACATACCCTATCTAATGACTTAGATGTTAGCGGAATTGCTTATTTGCCGAATTGTTTTTATGGGTTTCCAAAACTTGTCTAGCATAAGTATGATTCATTTGGAAGTAAAAAAATCGCAAATGCAGATTGTTAGGTTATTAAATTTTCCCACCTTGCCCAAAGCTCTCAAAAACTATCACTTAATAAAACAAAATCATGGGTGTGACAAATGTGGCGGTTGTGATTTACTCAGTGTTATTTGAACGGCTAAAGCGGTGGGACGCCGCAAAGTCGTCCGACCGCAAGTGGACGATTGTCATATCTTTCAAATAGAGCATGTTATTACTGAATACAACCTTACACATTAAATTATATATTAATGTGTATATTGTTTTAATTCATGTTGAAACACATATTAAAATAAAATTTAATAAAATTACTAAATAAATATAATAAAATGTTTTATATTATAAAAATTACAATATCTTTGTGCTTGATTATATGTTTATTTAATATATAATCACCAACCTGACATAAAGAATGATATTATCACTTAAATTCAAACACCCCGTTGGATTAATGTGTTAAATTTTTAATTTATTAAATGTTATTCTTTATGAAAACCAAATCTTATTTAGTTATTGTAATGATTTTGATAGGTTTATTAGGATCAGAAATCAGAGGGGCTTCGTTGGTGGCGTATTCAGCAGCTGATTTGAAGCCTGCTATTTCACAAGCAGAAATCATAAAACATCTGTATGTTTTAGAAAACTTGCAGTTAAAAGCATGTGACTTCATTGATGCAAGTTCGTTTGAAAGTATGCAATTATTGATTCGCCTAAAAGAATCACAAATTGAATTAATGAAATCGGCTTTGGCCTTACAGGGTGTATTAATGAATATGGGTCCTTGTGATGATGTATCTGTAGCATCACTTGTAGGTGTTCCTGGTTTTGCCAATTTAAATGTAGTGAATGTTTGTTCGGCACCAGATACTTTAGCATTGCTGATATATAATGATGGTTCCGTACCATTGACCAATGTGTCTCTTCAAATTGATTTTGATCCGGGTTTAAGTTACGGTGGATTTGCCTATAGCAAAGAACCTACTGCAACGGTAACTACTAGTAATGTGTCTGACCCAACGAGACCGATATTTTCGGTATCAAATATTGCACCTAATGAAGTGGTCATAGCATATATTGGGGTCAAAGCTAATTGTGACATAGATGTGACAGGACCTATTATTTCATTAGATGCTACTGTTGAATTTATGTCTGGCAGCCAGATTTGTTCAAAAACAATAGCAAACGTGGGTGAATACAATTCGGCAATTAAGATACCAGTCCTTAATATGATTTCCGTGACACCTTCAGAGAGAGTTATTACTAACTCCACTTCAAATTTTTGTCAGGATTTGGTTATTTCTCAAGATGGATTGCAATCTAGGTTAGGCTCATATACTTTCATCATAGACAGTGTAGATTTGACTGGATTGTTGTCACTGTCATCATTGACTGCTAATGGTACAGCACTGCCCTATACCTATAATGCTTCTACCCAACAAGTTTTGGCTACTGTAGGACCAAGCTATTTTGTTGCCAATACAGGTACTGGAGCCAATAGTGATATGTTTTTTGATGTAAATGAAAGAATGACTATAAGAGCTTGTTATCGAGCAGGAGGATGTCTTCCTGGCACGGAATTTTTTAAATTACAGGGCTTATTATGGGTGTGATGATAAAGTGTGTTTTGATGTCACTAGTAAAGAAGGCTCACTTCGTTTTCAACCTAATTATGGAGCAAACGCAGTGGTATTGACCAGTAATATTCAGTATGGTGGCATATGTGGAGACAATTTATCGTTCAATGTAAATGTTAGATCCAGCAATACCAATCCACAAGATGGACTTTGGGAAGACGTATTTTTAAAAATAAAAACTTGTATTGGTGGTAATTTGAGTTTAGTAGGTGTCACCATGAATGGCTCCCCTATACCTGCTGCTGCAGTGTCTGTCCTTACCGGTGGTACATTGCAAATCGACTTTAGACAGCTTACATCTGACATTGATGGTACCGGAGGTTTGAGCGATTTTGATGGTGATGGCAGATTTGATGATTTACTCGGTGGCCAATCTATAAATTTTGGAGTAGAAATAGAAATAGGTTGTGCATCTGACTTAAAATGTCAGTCTTTAGGATGTAACATTACTTCTGTAGATGTCAATGGTAAAAGAAATTGTGGATTACCTTTCCAGCAAATAGCTAATCTATCTACACCTATAAATTTTTCTTATGGAAATACGGGAGTCACTACCAATGCGGTACAAACACCTGGATATGGCATACCAATCACCGAAGTGATGCAAACTACTGCCAATGTTTGGTTACCAACTACTAATGGATATACATTTGGGTATACATTTGGTAGTACCAATATCACACCATGTGCATCTCCTGGAAATATTTATCTTCGAGTAGTCATAGATGCTCCGGGAAATCGAGGATCGGATATCAGATATTTAGAAAACTCAGCTACATTTCAAGGGAATCCTGTGACAGGCGTTACTACTGAATTGCTCATACAAGATCAGGATACTTTTGGCTTGGTACTCAATATACCTGCAGGAGATATCAATGCTACTATGAATGATTATTATTTTAACTTAGAATATAGAGGAGATTGTTATCCTAATGATTATATATTGTTCTCTTACCAGGTTATAGAAGAGTGTAACTCATGTGTCAATGAGCCTGGATGTAAAATCATACGTGCATGTGGTAGTGCTGCTACTTACGTAGTATGGAGAGGCACCAATTGCCCATGCAAGCTGCGTCCTTTTATCGCAGAGCAATATAGAACAAACTATGGTTTTGCAGACAAAGCGCTTACCCAACCATTGACCAGAAGCCAAGTACCTGCAGTGGATCAAAGAAGATACTTACCAGGAGATACTATGTATGTAAAAGTGGCTTATGAAATATTAGATAAATCAGCAGTGGAAGAGGCTGATGCACTTTGGAGTATGCGATTTTATCCAAGATACACAGGAAATGCTCCTACTAGGCCGGATATCACTCAAGCACAGTTTTTGGGTTGGTCTTTTTTTGATAGAAGTGCCAATACGGAGACACCTATAGGATTTCCAGCTCATTTGGTGCCATATCCTGACGCTACCCGTGACAATTATTTATTTCCTTCTATGCATTTTATGAATGTAGGCGTTGAAAGTAGTACTGTAGAAAGTAGGGCAAATCAAACGGTCACAGCTGCTCAGCAGGCCAACGCTTGGGGTGTATGTACCAATAATACTAAAATTAATCCTGATTTTCCGGCTTCATCTGCAGCTAACTATAATTTGCAAAATATTTCATGTAATTCACAACATAGTGACATTATGTATGTGGAGATGTGGTTTGGTGTACCGGATGAATGCCAAAATGGTGTACCATCTTATTATCCTGCGGGTGCACAAGATGGTTTTAACAATACCCATGAAGAGTTTTTAGCTCAATATCCGATAGATGACAATGATATCATTTACTTAGAGTTCAAGATTCCCATGATGGAAAATCCGGATTATAGCTTGGCGCTGCTCAATAATCAAACAGTAAATAATACTGCAACCATTTATGCAGATATGATTACTTACAATATACCTTCTACTACTTGCCAACTCGCGACGTTATATGGCAGTTGTGGACCTTCACAGCCATATGAGGGATGGGTGCCGGGCCCTGTAGCTGTCACAAATACAGTAGATATACAGGATTGTGACGTTAATGTGGATTATACATTTACTTTGACCAATCCTGTGCCTACTGTCGCTTCAAGTGTGACACCTTGGTATCAAAATGAATACAGACCTTTTATGGCCACAGAGTTTTTGGAATTCAAATTTCCAAATAATATGGTATTTAGCAATGATGATGCCTTTATTAGATTGCCAGATGGAAGTGAGATTCCCCTTCCATCACAATATATAGACCCAGCATATGGAAATTTGCAGTGTCTGGCCAATGACTGTTGTGTTGCGGCAGATACTTCTGAGCTGGCAGGTTTGCGTATCAATGATGCAGATTTTTATAAAGCTGCCTTGGTACCGTATGCGGCAGGACCAGCATCATCTTCCAGAACAGGAAATAAATGCGATATTTTTGCTTTTGTCCATACGCCAAACGATCCATTTCCATTTTTACCCATAGGAGGCAGCGAAGTATGTTCGTATGGAGTCAAATACAAACTAGCTCCTATATGCCCAGAAATGGTTTCTTCTACCGATTTTGCTCTTGAATATCAGTTTTCTAATCCATATTTGCCCACATTGCCAGCATCAGGGACTTCTTTTGCATCTTGTGGCCCTTGTAGAACAACACCCGTGACGGAATTTTGTGGGTATGAACATGTGGCGCGATACCCAATAAACCCTTATGGTGCCAACTGTAATCAATACCCAGCAGTATTGGATCCAACGGGTTGCTTGAGGTATTTTGAAAATATAGTGCCACACCCTGAAGCGAGTCCAGGTAGTATCAATCCAAACCGGCAAACTGGCACGACCACCACAACACCTGATAATTTTACCGATAACAGTTTGGATTATCCGCCATTGACTACAAATAATGATAACTTCAGACTATTATTGGCTGATCTGGAGGGTATCAATGAGACTAATACCTACGTAGTTTGTGCTGGTGATGTTACATCAGGAGGAGCTACACATGAAAATGTAGTGACTAGCATAGAAGTACCCACTACGATACAATTCGTTGGTGTTTTAGATGGAAATACAAATACATCATTGCCATATAATTTAGTCACTTCTACACCTGGTTCAAATATTTATAGTGTACTTATGCCAGATTTAGCTCCTGGTCAGTGTGCAAGTTTAATTATTCAAACGGAGTTATTGTTTTGTCCAGTGGGAACAAACCTAAACACAGAAATTTGTATCAATACTACTAGTGGATGTATTGATGCTACTAAGTCATCATTATTACTAACTTTGGGAGGTACTTCTTGCAATCAAATAGAATCATGTTATAAATATATTGCTGAGGAAGCGGATATCCAAGTAGAATGGGATCCAAATCCTTCTGCTGAATACAGTTTATGTGATACCATAGATTTGGGCGTAAGGATTAAAAATGTAAAACCTGCTTTGCTATTAAATATACTCACTGATTTTTGGTTGCCAGATGGGTTAGAATTTATACCAGGATCGTGGCAGGCTTGCTATCCTGGAGGGGCAGGCTTTAGTGCACCACCTTATAGTATACCTGATCCCACTGCAAATCCTTCAAGAAACAATTTCCGAGGTACATATTTTGGATATCCTTCGGATCAGATATGGAGCAATGCTATATTTCAAAATGGATTGCCGGGTATAGCAGCAGGATTAGATAGTAACCAGGTGACGCTCAAGTTTAAAGTAAAGACTATTTGTGACGAATTTGTATCAGGTACCTCACCATATTTTCAAGCAAATGCAGCAGATCCATGTGAACAAAGGATTTCGAGCCAACTCGTGCAATCAAACCCTATCATTATTACTAACGCAAACCCTATAAATTTTGCACAATTTTTTGCCTTGGCGGGTCCACTTGAATTCAATTGTGGTGTTGCAGACACGCTTGAGATGACTTATTTAAATATTAGCCCTCTAGGAGTAAGTAATAATTCAAACTTATGCATAAAATTAGATCCGGGAGCATTTACTTATCAGTTGGGCACGGCGTTTTTTATTTCACCTTCCAACTATAGTCCCACCATTACTGAAGATGATCAAGGGAATATCATAGAAATTTGCTTTACCATACCTGATGGCATAAGACCTGGGCAAGCATTTAAGGTAGGCTTGCCGCTGACCATGACAGAAGAGGTTGATTGCGGGCAGGCAGAGTTAGGAGTAGAAGTAAGCTCTACCGTGTTTGACCAAGGATGTGCTGCAGAAGGTATCCAATGTAATGTTAATGTACTCAACTCTGTAAATCCTAGCATAAGTATTAACTTTTTACCTCCTTTACAAACCCAATCACATAGTTTGACTCAGGATTGTGATAATGATCCAGCCAATACGACATTGAGATACAAAGTATAATTAAATAATCCAGGGCAAACTATGCAGCAAATGTCAGAATTGGGTTGATTAGAGATTTGAATGGTAATGGATTAGTGGATGATTTTGACCCTGAAATAGCAACATTTAATGAATTCGTCACTTTACCTATGGGTGACATGGCAGAATTGGAAGGTACATTTTCAGTGGCCAATGGAATATCCTGTCCCGTATTCTTGTGTGTGATGCAAGAGACCAATTGTGTATGTGATAATCAAGAGTTTTTGTACACTAGCATAGAGCCATCATTTTCAGCTGATTTAGAAAATAGAGCAGTCTTATGCCCGAATGTCCCATTGGGTTTGACAGTGTGTAGTGATTTTGGTATCACAGTAGTACCAGCAGAAGGTGCTACACTGACCTATGCTAATGGTGGTGATTCATTGTACATCAATCTCAATCCAGGGTTTGGGGTGAGTTCTCCTGTAAGACTCAGGGTCACCAGCACAGTAGGCGGATGTAGTCCATCAACCTTTGAGACGGAAATATTCAGACTTTCTGATTTTGAGTTGGGACCATATGATTTAGAAAATTTATGTACAGACAATTGCCGTAGATTAGATTTGTTGATACCAGCCCAATATAGAAATAGTGTGCAAGTACAATGGGTGCCTGCTACATTTTTGGACGACCCTACGAGTATCAGGCCTATACTTTGTAATCCAACACAAGACCTGACATATACAGTCAATGTCACCTTTGTAGATGGTGGACAGACCTGTCTATTCACAGCACAATATCCAATAAGAGCGGTAGATTTACAGCCGCAAGTCATAACCAATAGTGTGCAATGTGTGGATGAGGGAACCCCTGAAAAAATCACAGACAATAAATTGAGATTCAATCTGTTGGTTACAGGAGGAAGTGGCAATTACAACGTGACAGTAAGTGGCGGCACGAGTATAACGCCAAGTTCGGGTACCTTTGGTAGTTCTACAGAATTTCTTTTTAGGTCCGGGTACAGGTGGTGGAGGAAGCACGTTTACCATTACTATTACTGATCCCACAGCTCCTGAATGTCCCAAAAATATACAGGTTACTGATTTGCAAAACTGTACACCTGGGACGCCATTAGACAATTGTCCACCTATAAAATGTGGAACCGCAACGATACAGGTGAATGGCAATTAAGGCTAAGGTTAAGATTAAGACAAAGGTTAAGGCTAAGACTAAGGCTAAGAAGTTTCTCAACCTTAACCTTAACCCACATTGCTTACTAATCTGACATAAGTTCCCTTATTGTTGATCTTTCGGGATTTTTGAGTTTCGGTTTGTGTACTACAGATTTCAGTTTTGTGAAGGGCCTGTGTTTTATTTTTAAGGCTATTTGTAATGCGTTTAATTTGGTATATGGTTCCGAACATTTTCGCACTACAATTTCTTTTCCCGCTTTATTATAGCCTGTGGTTGTGATTACTTTTTGGGTATTGCCTATTCTGAGTATTTCAGTCCAAATATTAATAAATTAAACACCAAGTCAAATGATTAAAAAAGCATTAATTGCAAGGCTAAAGAAATCGCTAGAAAAGTAGGTAGAGAATAATGATTAGAAGTTAATCTTTTTTGACATGATGTTATATCAGGCAGTGAAAGAATATAATAGTCCAATAAAAATGAACTCTTTACCTAGGCAATTATAAATTACAAAGAACATAGAATGAAATAGTTTTATCAAATCAATACTTGTTGATTTTTTAGGATAGGCAGATAGGTATATTATTGGAAAATGATATCTAAAAGGAGCATGACATCGAAGTGGACAATTTCATATTCATAGTAAGGATAATAAGAATGAAAATACCTAGAATAGATACTTGTAAATTATATCATATATTTGAGCCTGAACTAAATGATTTAATATCGGCAGGGTTAAATTTTTTCAACATTTTCAAATCCTGAATGCTGATTATTTACTGAAAGGGTCAAAACGAAATTCTTTATTCACAACTAATATACTTCATTGATCATCTAAACACAAATACTTAATACAAGATTTTATTAAACGACCAAAGCAGTTGTGGGAGTCCGATATTACTAGGACTAAATCAAATCATTTGTATTTTAGTTTTATTACAAATTCATGTTCAAAGATAAATAGTAAGTTACAAAGTCTCAAATAACTTTGAAGCTTCAAGAAGTATTGTTGAGCGGGACTTGTTATGACCGAAGTCAATGCCTGAATAACATTGACCGTTTTAAACTAATCAGGTTTTAAATAATAGATAATTTTGGTTCTTTAAAATGTTTAATACTTAATCTGGATTTGTAATTGTAAATTATTAAGAATTGTACTTAAAAGATCAAATTATATACATTATAAAGTGATTATATCATTTATTTAAATGGTTTTGTCATAAAATGATCAAATGCAATGGGACTTAATTACAAAAATGGTGTCATAAAGATGAATTTTGTATTTAGAACCTAAAAATTTTGAGAATGGACATTTTAATCAAATGGACTACATGTTGTGAATGTAGTATACAAAAACAATATACTAAATTGTTTTTTATAATAACTTGTTTGATGGTTTTTCAAATCGAAGTATTTGGACAATCCTGTAGCACAAGCACTTATTTTAAAGCTGCGACAAGATCAGAAAACACTGCAAGATATAACGCATGGGTAACGGCTGCTGGAGAAAGTCCTGACCAAACGATTACATTTGAAAACTATACCAATGGACAAACGCTCAATAATATAAATTTAGGTAGCTTAGGGGCAAGCATCTTAAATTTAGAAAATTCTGGTTCGTCTGGGATTGTTGCGCATAATGATATTGGTAGTGCGCCTCCCATTGGAACGAGGGGAGCAAGAATTGATGATAATTCCAATGATGGAGATGATATCAGAATTTCATTTACTACGCCAGTAAATTATGTTGGTTTTTACATTATAGACTTAAATGGATCATCATCAACCCATCAAGTAAGGGTGAATTATTCTGATGGAACCTTATGTAATTTTACAATTGATGGAACTAATGAAAACTGTCAATGTGAAGAATTTTTAGGAGTAGTAGCTCCAACTGGCAAATTGATTCAGAATGTTGAGTTGTATCCTAATGGAGGGAGTCAATATGGCATAGATAATTTGATGTATGGGACTGTTTTAATCAACAGCTGCCCTAGGTTAATTGAATTTAATATGGATAATTGTGATGTTGGTGATTTGGCTCCTATTGGATGGCCGGCGGAATTCGTATCATCTAATTGTAATCTAGATGTGAGTAACTTATACAGACAAGTTGGTGCAAATTCATGTGGAAGTGGTAGTCAATCTATTGGTACTAATATGTGTTTTAATGGACAGAATAGTTCTAACTGGATTGATAATGACCCTAACGCTTTGAGATTTAATGTAGTATTGGGTGCGAGCCAATCATTGCAATTGACTACTTTAGAAATACGTCAGGGAGTTTTTCAAAATTGCCCAGGGGCTTCAACATTAAATAATTATCCGCGAAAATTTGGATTAAGAATATCTCGTAATGGAACTGAAATATATAAAAGTATTGGTATAAATACACCTTACGGTGTTTTTGGATGGAATACTTTCAATTTAAACTTAACTCTTACTGGTGGTACAATATCATTTGAATTTTTATCTTATGATCCGGCACCTTTGAATGGTTCTTGTGAGATTTGGGATATTGATGAGATTTACTTAAATGGATGTTGTGATCAAGCATGTACAGTTGCATCAGGTAGCATAGGAAGTAGTCAAACGATTTGCGAGAACGCAACACCTTCATTATTGACCAATATCACATCAGGAACAGGAAATGGTACCATAAGTTATCAATGGCAGAGCAGTGCGACAAGTTGTACAACTGGGTGGGCGAATATCTCAGGTGCTACTAGTGCTACATATCAACCTACTGCATTGACGCAAACAACATACTATAGAAGAAGGGCGCGAAATACAATTAGTGGTCAGACTTGTGATGAGTTTAGCAATTGTGTGACGGTGACAGTGAATGTTTGTACTTGTAATCCTGACAATTTTAATGCACCACCCTTCTGTGCACCTACACCCAACTGTCCATCTGGAAGCTTTCTTTGGTCACAAAATATAAATTCATCAAATGGGAACACTTCATTGAGAATGTGGTGTGGTGCCACTACTACATTCATTATACCTGGACCCTATCCTTCAAATTTTGGAAGCGGCGCATTGACTTTTAATATTAATGATGTAGTGAGTTATGATGGGTATAGTGGTAGAAATACTGTGACACAGTCTAATGAACGATGGCGGCTTGTTTTCAGAAAGAACGGGAATAATGTGGCGACTTCTAATTGGACAAATGATGTGCCTGATTTGAGAACTCAAGGCTATTGGAGAGGAAGCTTAGGGAGTGTTTCTGTTCCAAATGGCGTGGATCAAATTATAATAGAACATTGGTCAGTAACTCAGGATTGTAATAGTCAGAATAGTGTAGCCCCTGTAAGTGTATGTATAAGTGTTGAGGAAAACTGTATTGTTTCTCCTGGGGTCATTGGAGATAATCAGGAAATATGTTTTAACTCAAGTCCAAATAGTTTGACATCTGTTGTACAGGCAACGGGAAATGGAACGATTACTTACCAATGGCAAAGAAGTATAACAAGTTGTTCATCAGGGTGGGCAGATATACCCAATGCCACAAATGCAACCTACGCGCCCGGAAATATAACTCAAACAACATATTTTAGAAGAAGAGCAAGAAACACATTTAATGGTCAGACTTGTGATGCGCTTAGCAATTGTATTACGGTGATAGTCAACCCACAACTCACACTCACTATACCCAACGACGAAGTCTGTGCTGGAGCTAATTACACCAAAACAGTGCAAGCCACAGGTGGTACCCCGGGTTACATATACAATTGGAGTGGAGGATTAGGAGTAGGCAATCAAAAGTCAATTCCAGCTACCAATGGTAGTTACACAGTTACAGTCACAGACAGTAAAGGATGTACCGCAATAGGAAGTTTTACAGTAACGATAAATACCCTAACCGCAACAGCATCGAATGATGGACCACTAACGTGTACAAAAACAACGGTAACCATGACAGCCAATCCTTCAGGTATGACCTACTCATGGAGTGGCGGCGGAACGGCACGAACAAAAAATGTAACTACTCCTGGTACCTATACAGTAACAGTCACAGATAGCAATGGTTGTGTTGCCACAGCGACGACAGCGGTAGCCCAAACCATAACGACACCCAGTCCGACAGCGAGTAATGATGGTCCATTGACGTGTAGTAAAACGAGTGTAACACTTACCGCAACAGGTGGTGGCACTTACTCATGGAGTGGAGGTGGCACGAATGCTACGAAGACAGTAACAGCACCAGGTTCGTACACAGTGACGGTGACCCAAACATCCAGTGGCTGTACAGCGATAGCGACGACCCTAGTAGTGGCAAATACATCCAAACCGACGGCCAACATAACAGCCACAGGCAACAACTGTTTGACCGCCAATGCGCAGTTATTTGGCAGTGCGACAGGTGGAGCGCCGGGTTACAGTTATGCTTATACAGGTCCCAACGGTTTTAGTAGTACGCAGCAAAACCCGATGATCACGCAAAATGGCACCTATACGTTAGTAGTAACAGATCAAAACGGCTGTACGGATGATGTAAACATCATCATTTTTAATGAGTTTTTACCAACAGCAATCTCGGCATCATCGGCATTATGTGCAGGGGAATCAACAATATTGACAGCGAGTGGAGGAGGTACGTATGCATGGAGCAGCAATGCAGGGAGTGTCACGACCAATCAAGTCACGGTAACGCCAGCCACGACGACGACCTACACAGTGACGGTCACCTCAGTCAATGGATGTGTAGCCACAGCCACAGTGCAAGTGAACGTTTATACCAAACCAGTAGTAACCAACGTAGCAACAGTATCCAATACATCGTGTAACAATACATCCAATACAGGAAGTATAACCGTAACAGCGACGGGTCAGACAGGGTTGACCAAGCAGTATAGGATCAATGGAGGTACTTGGCAATTGAGTAATATATTTAGCAATCTAGGGAATGGGACGTATAATGTAGAGGTGAGCTATGTGGAGCGAGCGTGTTATTCCAACCCAGCATCCGCCACCATCAGCTCACAAAGTGGCTTGACGGTGAATGCAGAAAACAACAAAACAGTATGCCCATCCACCATCTTTACATTAAGAGCAACGGCAGCAGGAGGGACGACCCCTTATACGTATGGCTGGACAGGTGGCTTGGTAGGAACCCCTGTGAATGTCAGTGGAATCACGGCAGCACAGACATATATAGTGACAGTGACCGATAATAAGGGATGTACCGCTACGGACAATGTAGTTGTATCGGTACATGCATTGCCTGCAGCGAGTATTGCAAAAGATGGAGACTTGACCTGTACGAAGACCACAACCGTATTGACAGCATCACCAAGCACAGGGGTAACCTATTTATGGAGTGTGAGCAATCAGACGAGTAGAAGTATCAACGTAACATCAGCAGCAACCTATACCGTTACAGTGACGAGTACCACAACAGGATGTGCTTCTTCCGCTAGTATAGTAGTAACACAAAACATAACGAAACCAAATGCGAATGCGGGAGCAGATAAAACATTAACATGTACGACAACGAGTGCCACATTGAATGGAAGTAGTACAACATCAGGGATCAGCTACGCGTGGGCACCGAGCAATGGAGGCAATATAGTAAGCGGTGGCAACACAGCAACCCCAACAATCAATAACGCAGGAACCTATACATTGACAGTTACCAATAATAGTAATGGTTGTACGGCGACTGATTTTGCCCAAGTCACATTAAACAATACACCACCAGCAAATGTGAGCGCCGACAACATCGGCGGTCCACTCACCTGTATCGACAATAGTGTGACGATCAGAGCCTTTCCTGATGTAGTTACTTATACTTATGCTTGGAGTGGTCCATCGGGTTACACAGCCACGAGCCGTTCCAATAATGTATCAGTGGCAGGAAACTATACGGTCACAGTAACTGATAGTCAAAATGGCTGTACGGCATCATCTAGTACTGCAGTGTTACAAAATGTTGATATTCCCACAGCGAATGCGGGAGGAGATAAGAGCATCTGTAATAGTACCAATACCACATTGACAGCAACAGGCAATGGCACCTACCAATGGAGCACCAATGCCACCACGGCAGCCATCACTGTCTCCCCAAGCACCACGACGACGTACACCGTAACTGTAACAGGTGCCAACGGTTGTACTAATAGTGCACAAGCAGTAGTGACCGTGACACCACTGCCCGCATCAGGACTTACTGGCCCGAATGAAATCTGTATGAATGAATACGCTGTATTTAATGCGAGCCCATTAGTAGTAGGAGCGACCTACGCATGGAGCTTTGACGGGGGCACAAGCTTGGATGGCGATGCCAATGATCCATCAGAGAGCGTCAAGTGGTCAAGTGCATATCAAAATATGTCAAGAACCGTAACGCTGACAGTGTCCAAAGACAATTGTAGCAATACCTATACGAAAGCAATCTTAGTAAAAACAGGTGTAATCTTAAATACGCAAGACAACTATCCAGTCTGTCAAGGCGGCAGTGTACAAATAGGCCCCAACCCGAATGATGGCAGTCAAGTAGCGCCGGGAACGACGTTCCAGTGGACGCCCAATTTATTTTTGAATAACAATACGGCAGCACAGCCACTGAGTACCCCACCATTTGACATCACGTACACCCTTACAGCGACCTTAAATGGTTGTGCAGTGAGCAGACAAATAATGGTAGATGTGAATGTCAATTTGAATCCAGTAGCCGATGCGGGACAAGACAAGACGGTATGTATGGGCAATAGTGTACAAATCGGAGGCACGCCCACGGCGACACCACCAGCGGGCGCGAGCATCTCAGGGGTGGTATGGAGTCCATTGACAGGAGCGGCACAATACCAACCGAATCCCATGGTAAGCCCATCAAGCAATACCCAATACAGAGTAGTGGTAGTAGCCTCGACAGGGTGTACGGATACCGACTTTGTGAACGTAACAGTTCAACCTAAAGCAAAAATGGGAAACTATGTATGGCGCGATGACAATGCGAATGGCATCCAAGACACTAATGAGCCAGGTATAGGAGGTGTGACAGTAAAATTATACAATACGTCGAATGTAGAAGTAGGTTCAAGTACGACGAATAGTCAAGGATTTTATGAGTTTGAAGTATGTGCAGGGCCATATTATGTAGAATTTGGTACAGTACCAGGCTATAGCAGAACGATAGCCAATACGTCAGATGACACCAAAGACAGTGACGCCAATGTAACGAATGGCCGTACCCAGACTTATACACTCAATCCAGGAGACAATAATCCAACGGTTGACGCAGGGTATATACCGAATGGCAAGATAGGAGACTTCGTGTGGGAGGATAAAAATGGTAATGGACAGCAAGACAGCGGAGAGCCAGGCATACCAGGCGTAACCGTACAATTGCTCGATCAGAACAACAACGTCATACGAACCACGACGACGAGTAGTACAGGCGCTTATGAGTTTGATAACCTACCTCCAGGAACCTATTATGTACGAGTGACACCACCGACAGGATACAACGTCACCACACCCAATAGTGGAAACGATAGTACAGACAGTGATATCAACAGCACCACGAATACGACAGGAGCGATCAATTTGGGAGCCGGGGAGACCAATCTGACCATAGATGCAGGGTTACTGAGACCAGCAAGTTTAGGAGATTTTGTATGGGATGACCGAAATGGTAATGGCGTACAAGATGCAGGCGAGCCAGGGATAGTGGGAGTTACCGTGATGTTGGAGGATGCGAGTGGCAATCCAGCGAGAGATATCAATAACAATATCATAGCATCTACGACAACAGGTAGCAATGGTTCATATCAATTTACGAATCTGAGACCAGGCGTGGTGTATGTAGTTAAATTTACAGCACCAAGCGGTTACCAACCGAGCAGTGCAGATAGAGGTGGAGACGATACCAAAGACAGTGATGCCAATACCACCACAGGCAAAACGCCAGGAGTGACGTTAGAAAGCGGACAAAACAATCCGACGATCGATGCGGGATACTACAGACCAGCAAGTCTTGGAGATTATGTATGGGATGATCAGAATGGCAATGGCCGACAGGATGTGGGAGAGCCAGGAATCAGTGGATTGACCGTAACCCTGACAGGCACCACAGGAGATGGAACACCGGTCAATCAAACCACCACGACGGGAAGCGACGGAAGTTATAGCTTTACGAATCTGAAACCAGGGACCTACACCGTAACCTTCACCAAACCAACGGGCACAGCCTTCACGGGCCAAGACAGTGGTACCGATGACAAAGATAGTGATGCTAGCCCAACGACAGGAAGTACGGCAGGAATCCCGTTGCTAAGTGGCCAAAACATAACGACCGTGGATGCAGGCGTACTTAGAGCAGCGAGCTTAGGCGATTATGTATGGGAGGACAAAAATGGCAATGGCGTACAAGATGCAAGTGAGCCAGGCATAGTAGGAGTGACAGTAAGCTTGGAAGATGCAGCAGGCAACCCAGCGAGAGATATCAACGGCAACATCATAGCAGCCACCACCACAGGCACGAATGGACAATATCAGTTTACGAACTTGAAGCCAGGCGTAGTCTATGTAGTTAAATTTACAGCACCAAGCGGTTATCAAGCGAGTAGTGCAGACAAAGGAGGTAATGATACCAAAGACAGTGATGCCAGTATTACCACAGGAAAATCACAGCAAGTCACCCTCACAGGCGGCGAAAACAACCCAACGATCGATGCCGGATATTATAGACCAGCGACGATAGGTGACTATGTGTGGGAAGACAAAAACGGCAATGGTGTACAGGAAGCTGGTGAACCAGGAATAGGAGGCGTGACAGTAACGCTGACCGGTACCAAAGGAGACGGAACACCGATCACACCGATTACCGTGACAACGGGCACCAATGGCAGCTATCAGTTTACCAATTTGGCACCAGGCACTTATACAGTGACGTTTACCAAGCCAGCCAACACCGTGACGACGACACCAGACCAAGGAGGAGATGACACCAAAGATAGTGATGCGAGTATCACGACAGGAGCAGCAGCGCCCGTTACCGTACAAAGTGGTGAGACGAATAATACCATAGATGCCGGTTATTTGAAATCAGCAAGCTTAGGAGATTATGTATGGGAAGATAGCAATGCCAATGGAGTACAAGACAGTGGTGAGCCGGGTATAGCTGGAGTGACGGTGAGATTAGAAGATGCAGCAGGCAATCAAGCTAGAGACATCAACAATATTTTAGTACCAAATGCGACAACTGGCACCAATGGACAATACCAGTTTACCAATCTAAGACCAGGAGTAGTATATGTAGTCAACTTCATAGCACCAAATGGGTATACCACCACCAGCAGAGATAGTGGCAGTGATGACACCAAAGACAGTGATGCGAGTACGACGACAGGAAAATCACAACAAGTGACCCTAAGTAGCGGCGAAAATAACCCAACTATCGATGCGGGTTATTATAGGAGAGCGAGTTTGGGTGATTTTGTATGGCATGATTTGAATGCCAATGGCGTACAAGATGCAGGAGAGCCAGGAATAGGAGGAGTAACCGTGAGATTGTTCAATAGCAGCGGCATGCAGGAAGCGTTTACAGTCACAGCAGCGAATGGATCATACAGCTTTACGGGCTTGACACCTGGAAGTTACAGTGTGAAGTTTGATACTCCAAATGGCTATATAGTGACACCAAGAGATATGGGGGGCAATGATACCAAAGATAGTGATGCCAATCCGGTCAATGGATTGAGTCCTGTAGTCAATCTGGCAGGAGGAGATAATAATACAACGATAGACGCAGGATATTACAAACTGGCGCAGATTGGTAACTTTGTATGGGAGGATAGAAATGCCAACGGAGTACAAGATGCCTTTGAGCCTGGAATTGAGGGCGTGACGGTCAATCTTACGGGAACAGATGTATTTGGAGTACCTGTAAATAAGACAACGACAACCGATGCAAGTGGTTTGTATGAATTTACCAATCTGGTACCGGGTACTTACACAGTGACATTTGTCAGACCAGGTTCGGCGTATAAATCATCACCATCGAATTCCAGTCCGGACGATGCAGCAGATAGCGATGCTGATCCCGTAAGCGGCTCGGCGGCTCCGGAGTTATTAGTGTCAGGTGAGGATAACAGAACGATCGACGCAGGCTTTTACAGATGTTCCAATGTAGGTGATTATGTTTGGGTAGACCAGGGAGGTATAAAGGATGTACAGGATGCAGGAGATGTAGGAATGAGTGGAATAAAGGTCGAATTGTATTCTACGAACAATCCTTCGGTGCCGGTACAAACGATGTTTACCAAACAAAATCCGAATGATGCCACTAAAAACGGATATTACAATTTTGAAATATGTCAATTGGGAACATATTTTATAAAAGTACATAAGCCTGAAAATTATGATTTTGTAACACCGAATCAAGGATCAGATGATGCCAAAGATAGCGATGTGATAGATTTTCCAAATCAGACGACCTTACTATTTACAGTGGGCTATGCAGTGACAATAACCGATATAGATGCCGGAATAAAATCAAAAGCTCTACCTGTAATACTCAAAGACTTTACGGGAAGATGGAATCAGACTGATGATGTCAATGAGCTTGCGTGGACAACAATGACAGAGGTCAATAATGATTATTTTGAGATAGAAAGAAGTGTGAATAAGGGAGATTTTGAGGTAGTAGGCCGTGTAAAAGGAAAAGGAAATAGTACGGAGATCAATGTGTACAAGCTTACAGATAGAGAAATCAGCAGGAATGGTGATTACGTGTATCGTTTGAGACAAGTGGATCATGATGGCAATGAAAGCATGTATGGACCACTATCGATAAAAGTAGAAAGAGACAATACAGGTAGAAAGCTGACAGTATATCCAAACCCAACAAAAGGAGCCTATACGATAGAAATCCAGGCATCAGAGGGACAAAGAGTGACAGCAGATATCTATGATAGTACCGGCAAGAAGCTGAGAAGTAAGATCATAGACAGTGTCTCTGACGGAGAAGTAATAAAGTATCAGGATACAGGATTAGAGTTGGGTAAAGGGATGTACTACATTGTGATCAATGTGGATGGTGTTCTGACCAGCAAACCATTGATAGTGATTGAGTAAGTAATCAAAGGTTTATAAAGATCATTCTCAAATTTTAGGTTCGCTTAAAGAAGTGTAAAACTTGAAATTTATTAGGTCAGGGAGCTTCGGAACTTCCTGGCCTTTTTTAATTTATTAAAATTTCTAAAGCTTTAAATTTTTGGGTACCAAATGAGAAATTTATTAACCAAATCCCCTTTCCCAATCTCCATGTCATCAAACTTGAATAAACCAAATGATGTGACTCGATGAGTTTTCCTGACTGATCAGAAATCTTCATAATGACTAGTCCTTTGTAATCCTAAATATCGATGTAAAAAGTCCTTTTAAAGGATTGGGATAGATATTGACAGTGTAGGTTTTTTCCAGTAAAGCTGGAAAAGTATTGCAATAACATCGTTCAACGAGTGATGGGTCAAAAACAAATGGATTTACATTGGATTGGATGCGGGCGATGGTCATGGATCGTTTGATTTCTGTGGAGTCTGCTTTGTCCGATCGATGCCAACGGCAGAGATCGGGGAGCATAGAAGTGAAAAAGGTTTTGCTCTTTTTATCAGCTTCAGATTGGTAGAAAGTGTAAAAGTAAAATATAGACCTGGCAATGTCTCCTTTTTGAAATTCAATCGGTTCAAAAGCATTAGATTTGGATTCAGAGTACTGGTGAATTTGTGTTCTGGGTATTGTAGTCAAAACTTTGTCTTTATGGATCCAGTATTTGGTTTGATCATCAGGAATATCTGCAAATGGGGTATTTCGTCGAAGTGTATTGATGCTGGCTTTGGTAGGAACCAGGTGATGCAGATCACCTAGTGCCGGAAGCGATGCTGCTCCAAATGACCTGGGAAATAAGTGTTCGGTTTGGATGCCCAGTTTAGCTGTCAGAGACAAGACTTTGCGTTTGTCGGTGATTGGGATTTTGTACCCGGAATAAAAACATTCTATGGAATCTTGTTCCAGGAATATTTCGGTATAGAGTTTGGTCCTGGCTTCGTCGTATTTTAGGATATTTTTGGGGGTGTAGTATCTTTTTAGTTCGGTGATTAGGGAATCTTCTTTTAGGCCGGGGAAGATGATTTCCTGGCAATTTAAGGGGAAGGAAGAGAATAAGATTAAGGTTGAGAATAGAAATTTGAGTTTCATTTTAATTAGTTTCGATGATTTAAATGATTTGTATTCCAATTGATTTTTGCCTCGTGCCGGCAGGGCAGATACTTTTTGCATTGCCAAAAAAGTATCCAAAAACGCTAGTTCAAAAAAAGGCGATTGCGAAGCATCGTTCATTCCCAAATCAAAATGCTTTTTCTATCGCACATTGTGAGGATTTTATGTGATATTGTGCCAAATGCGATAGACGCACTTTTGATTCTTCACTCACTATCGCTTGTTTTTTGAACAGTAAGAAGTATCCTACAATAAGAGCGCTACTGAAGTAGAGAGCTAAAGCAGCTGCTCTGGACACACACCTTTCTGTATGCGAAAAAAATTAACCAAAACTCAATCAATGATGTGAAACAATTTAATGGTGGTTCACTAAAAGTGGCCGCTGCCAGGGCAGCGACCACATAACCCAAAACAATGTGAACCATGCATCTTATTTTCTTTTATCGGTAGATGTGGATTTGTATTCTATCCAATTGCACATCTCACGCAGGCGGCTCCGTACGCGTTCGCCGTAACATTTTTCTATATGTGGCGCAGAAAGATTGCTGGTGAAATGTGTCAACACTTTGCGATTGATGAAAAGCTCGTAACGCATCAGGATGATCTGGCCAAGGACATTGGTAGTGGTGCCGTAATGTTTGACTTCGTCCTCTGCACCAAGATCATCAAAACAATACGACTGTTGGATCGTATTCCTGTCAATATAGTCTACATAATTGCGCCCGTACAGCATGAGTACATTGGAACCTTGTTCCATATATTCCAAAGAAAGTTGCTGACATGACTTTATTTTAAATCTTTCGTTCAGGTCCATCAATCTTCTCAAAAGCTTTATATGTACGGTTTTTCCAACACCTGTTTTTCCGGAAAGAAAAAGGCCTTTATTGAGATCAATGGAAATCAAGTTTAACAAGATGACCAAAAAAACGATATGAAATTCTGACATTTATCAATATTCACCTATCAAAACAGAATAACATTTTGTGAATATTTCTATTTTTCTTGGTGATATTGGAAACCTTTCGATCGCCGCCCCCTAGTGCGAGTGTCCCGTGTAGTTTTTTGTCTTTTTCTAAAATTTTTAATTTTTTGCTGTAGTTAAGTAGTATGTAGTATATAGTAGTATATGTCTTTATTTGGTACTGCGACGAGTTTTCGACGAGTTCTCATTACGGTACGCACCTGACTGCGAATCAGTACGCACCTGACCGTAAAAAGAACTCCATATCCTATTTTGAGAACTCATCGTGGACTGCTGTTTTGGTATCAAAATATGGCAAAATGTGTGATTGGAATTTTGCTCAAAATATTAACTTTTTTGGCATCATTTTTAGCGGTTTAAAAAGGCAAAAATAAATTTTGCGGTACGCTCAAAATGGTTTAAATTGTATGAAATTACATGTTCCCAGAGATTCCCCTAATTACATATAAAGATATGTTTTATTTATAATCAATTGAATAAAAGTGATATATAGAGAAAATCTTATTTTGCGGCCGACCCGTCCAGTCCGCAAAACATAACGCCAAATAGAAGTAAAATTCTGTTTGGCGTTTGTTTTTCAAGGAGTTATGAAAGGAACAAACTCTAAATCTCACCAAATTATATATGAATTATTTGCTACCAAAATGAGACCAAGTACTAGTTAAAATGTAATGATAGATAGCGAATGATCAAGTTTATACAAAATATAGGGGAATACTTCTCATCCAATTACTTTGATGAAGCCTTTACGTCCAAGGTACCATGATCATCCGGGTTTACCAAAAATTAGATGTACACTCCGTCATAGAGGCTATTTCAAAGGTGTTTTCGAAGAAATAAATGCAATGCCAATAAAACCCCAAATTGTGGGGAAAGAAAATCATGATAGTTTAGAATATAAGTTTTAAATAAGAAATCTTTATTCTTTAATCATTTTGCCAAATACTCGGCATTACTCACGAATTATAACGGGATACTTAAAATGACGGAATCGTTTTGGGACATTGGAAGAAACGAAATTCCTAGTGATTTCAGAAATTTAGAAAACAGAATGTTTTGGTTCTAGGTTAATAGTAAAAATTTTAACATGGTACTGAAATTTGAAAAATTCTACTAAATGATGCATAAAAGCAAAGCAAAAATATTTTAAAATTTTAAAAATCGAAAATTTGTTGTAATGTTGCTTTTAAAAATCATAAAAATGAAAAAATCAGGTTTTATACCGCTAGAGTATAAAAAACCATCAGAAGAATTATTGATCCAATATACCAGCGATTTTTACCGAAAAATGAAATCGAGAAGATCAGTCCGACATTTTTCAGATAAAGTTGTTCCTGATGAAGTGATCCAAAATATCATCATGACTGCAGCTTCTGCGCCATCCGGAGCACATAAACAGCCATGGACATTTTGTGTCATTAAGGATCCTGATATCAAAGCTAAAATCAGAGTTGCAGCCGAGAAGGAAGAATATGAAAACTATCACGGTCGCATGTCTGACGAATGGCTTAAGGATTTGGAAAAGTTTGAAACCGACTGGAAAAAGGAGTTTCTGACCACTGCACCTTGTCTGATAGTGATCTTCAGAAAGGCCTATGACCAGGAAGACGATGGGTCAAAATCCAAAAACTACTATGTGTCAGAATCAGTAGGTATCGCTGCCGGATTTTTGATAGCTGCTATTCATATGGCAGGTTTGGTGACCTTGACCCATACGCCCAGTCCGATGAATTTTTTGCAGGAATTATTGGGAAGGCCTGAAAATGAAAAACCATTTTTGTTGCTGCCTGTTGGCTTTCCGGCTGATGGTGTCTTCGTTCCTGATATCAACAGGAAGAAAATAAACGAAGTTTTGGTGAGGTATTAGAGAAATATGTAAAACAATTGGTACAATTTAGTGTTTCAAAATCATTATATCAAAAATTAAAATTTTAGAATATGGCTTTTACACTTCCTGCTTTAGGATACAATTACGATGCACTTGAACCCCATTTTGATGCGAGAACGATGGAAATTCATCATACGAAACATCATCAGGCATATATCACCAATCTAAATAATGCCATTGCTGGCACAGCCCTGGAAAATCAGGACCTTGATACAATGCTTAAAGGACTGGATATGAACAATATGCCTGTGAGAAACAATGGAGGTGGACACTGGAATCATTCGCTTTTTTGGGAAACTTTAAATCCCGAAAACAGAGGTAGGCTTTCTGGTCCGTTGGCTGATGCCATAGATGCAGCTTATGGAAGCAAGGAGACTTTTATTGAGAAGTTTGCAGCTGCTGCCATGACGAGATTCGGATCTGGCTGGGCATGGTTGTGCGCACATCCTGGCGGACATGTAGAAATATGCAGTAGTGCAAATCAGGACAATCCTTTGATGCCAGGTATCGGTTGCGGAGGTACACCGATCCTTGGACTAGATGTATGGGAACATGCATACTATCTGAACTATCAAAACCGTAGGGTAGATTATGTTGCAGCTTTCTGGAATGTGGTCAACTGGAATGTTGTAGAGAGAAAGTACAACAATGAGATAAAGTAAATAGCTAAAGGAATCTTGCTTTTTTGTAACCCGTCGTCCGTCATAGCTTTAGAGCTACGATATCGTATCAGTAGGCATCTTGTCTAAAACTGTACAAAATAGCGATCAACAACAAGGCTGGGTGGAAGGCATTTGATATATTATATTAACGGGCCGCTACACTGAAATTTGGCACAAAGGAGCTGTTTTCACAAAGAGAACGGCTTTTTTCTATTTACACATCAACATTTGAACTGTTGTTTACGTTATACACTAATTGAGAACAGTTTGGTGAATGTAAAAGAAAATTTTTTTAAATTTAATAATCATTTAAATATAATTCAATGAAATCCCTTGTGTCGTCCTTTTTCATACTTTTAGTGTTTCTATCACCACTTTTTGGTCAAAATGGAGAAAACAATACTATTCAGTTTTATGAAATTATGAAGTCCAGAGATGCAGGCAAACCGCTTGAATTAAACGGGTCAGAATTTTTGTATGATGAGTGGATACCAATGAAAATATTTATGGAGGATGGACGTGTTTTTGATGTTGCTCAGGCTAGAATCAATATTTTAGGAGGCTCTATAGATGTAATGCATAAAGGAAGAGAAATGGAATTATTGCTCACCTTTATTGATAAGGTGGAGATCAATCACGAAAGCAGATCGAAAAGTATGATGCCTATTTTCAGAGTAAAAGCTAAGGAACTGCCGGAAAAGGGATTTGTGGAAGTACTTAATGCCGGTGAAGATATTGTCTTGGTGAGATATCATAAATATATCGTAAAAGCAGATCCGAATGCCAAAATTTTGGGCTTGGATCCCAGGCCAAAGGTATTCAATAAGCAAGAAATATATGTTGTCAAAAGTAAAATTGCCTATGAAGTTTCTTCAAAAAGGATCTTAAAAAAAGTGTACAAAAACAAATCCAGGAAAATAGATGAAATATTTGATGCTGAAAATATTGATATAAAAAATCCTTTAGCTTTGGCATCATTGATAGCAAGAGTGAATGTCAAAGATGCGCAAAACTGATTTTTTATACCAAAGAAAGAATTGCACACAAAAATTCAATCTAATGATTATTTATTTAATATATAATGCATTATGATTTGATTTTTTCAAAATATTTTTTGGTCCCTATATGGTATGGTCGACTTTTCTATTTTCCTTTTTCGTATTTGTACAACACAGGTGCTATTTTTGCAAATGATGTCTCACTAAGTGTATAAAAAGTCTTTGAATCTGACGCCCATGCTATGGATTCTCCTTGAGGTTCTATAAAGTATGGAGGTAGATACGGTGTTGTTAATAAAGCTTCATCAATCTTTTGATTAGTTGACAAACTAAAGTAATATATTTTCTCGTAATCTTTGATTATCATTGCACTACGATCCCTCGCTATATCACCGCCAACTATATATTTGTATGGCAATTCTGCCAATTTTGTAGCTACAATACTTCCACTTTGATATGGATATGCTATTTTTGTAAATTCCTACTTTTTGTTCTCTTTTAGTAATGATATAAATGTCACCATTTTGGGGATCTACCATAAGCGTCTCTGCATCACGAGGGCCATCCGGATAGGTGTAAGTGATGGTTTTGATCGGGGTGACGATTGTTGGTAAGGATGACTACAATACCTGATATCTCATCCATTTGTGGATCCGATAAAATACCAAGTGTTATAGGATTTGTGTAGTATAAACTATCTTTTACCATTTGATGGTTGACCTCATTTTGTGGCATTCTGTAGCAGCTTGCCAACAGTGAAATAGTAAGTATATACCAAACAGAAAATGTATTTCGAAAATATATAATCATAATTATTTAATTTACAATATAATATGATTTAAATTTTTGCAAAATATTTTCTGTTCACTATAAATCCTAAGAACAAAAACGTTTTCATAAAATGATATTTTGAAGCACAGCCAAAATTTAGATTAATTTTATTAATTTTATATAATGAAAGCCACTAAACATTCTCTTAATGTGGGTTTAAAGAAATAAAAATAAAACATGTGCTAAAATAAAAAAGGTTTCAATGCAGCATTGGAACCTTTTTTATTTTAAACTACTCTTAGGTAGAAATATTAATTGCCTTTGATGATATTAGGTTGGGCAGCAGGAACCGGAACTTCTTCTTTTTTTAGGAAGAACTTCTCCAATTACCTGTAATGTGTGAT
Source organism: Saprospiraceae bacterium (assembly GCA_016713025.1). NCBI lineage: Bacteria > Pseudomonadati > Bacteroidota > Saprospiria > Saprospirales > Saprospiraceae > Saprospiraceae bacterium. Next base: position 129,746 of record JADJPZ010000004.1, read on the forward strand.
CACCTGCATTCGTTCTAACGGTAATAGATTTACTAATTCTACCAACTCTGTCAGTAGCATATCTTACTTCAAGACTTGCGCTTTGACCAGGTGCTACCGGTTCGGTTGGCCACTTAGGTACTGTACATCCGCAAGAACTGGTTGCGTTATTGATGATAAGTGGTTCCGTACCTGTGTTCGTAAATTTTACAATTCTTACAGGATCTGAATTGTGCTCTATGGTACCATAATTCACGTCCAGCGATTCAAAAGTCATCTTTGCTTTTGATGAAGGTGCCATAATAAATTCAGGGGCAACCTGTGGCGCAGATGGTGTGGCTGGTTGTACAACCTCCTGTTTTGGAGTTTCTGGAGCACTTTTTTACTGCGTTTTTTGCTTTTGTTTTCTGAGCATTGAGACCGAAAGCAACAAAAACTAATAGGATAAATAAAAGCTGTTTCATGATAATTTTTGTTTTTTATTAATTTAAGGACAAATATAGTGGTAAAAACTGTAATATATGAAAAAGTTTCATTTTCTGCTGTTAAACAACTGTTAAGAACACAATTTAGACCCATGACATGTTTTTTATACTGTATAACTATATCATTTTCAGACTTTTGTTTTGTTTTATGCGGGACGGTCTATCACTCATCATTTCAAACCTCTGTTAGCCAGCAACTTAATGATTCTATCCGCTTTTTGATACCCATTGGTCACCATGTATAACTTACCATCTATTTTTGCAACTAATGCCGGAAAAGACTTGATGCCCATGGATCCGGCAAGGTCAAAATCAGAATATGCATCCATTTTTGCCTGGCCCTGCTTGAATCGTTTGTGAAATTCTTTGGGATCCAGACCCAAACCTGCAGCTATCTGTACATATGTATCGTCGTCATTGGGCAGATTGTTTTGGATGTAAAATGATTCCTGCACAGTTTTAAAATAATCATATTTTATAGCCGGATTCATTTTCCCTGCTAATATGACTGCCCTGCATGCTGGTTCGGTATCGTATGTGATTTCAGATTTTTTAAGGATCGCAAAATTGAATCTCTGACCACTTGTTCTGTGGACCTCTGTCCAGTGTTCATGCAGAAAGTCTCTTAAATCACCCATCTTTTCCGTTCCTCCGGGTCTCAAACCGCCCATGACGATCTCAAACGGAGTCTCGGGAAATGCAAGGATAATCTTGTCTAATTCAGGGCTAAAACCATAACACCAGGAACAGATCGGGTCACCTATAAATGAGTGTATCCTTTTGTTGACCTTTTCCCATATAAAATGAAAACATTAATAACAGACAGAAATTATTTCTCTTCATTAATTTCTAAACATACTCTTGATTAGCAATAAAATACAGAATTTAACCTGTATAAAAACACAATTGGTTGATTTAAAAACAGGTGTCTATTGATAAATCAGATATTTTTGCCTGACTTGCATAAATTTTTCCAATCCTTGTTTCCACGTCGACCTGATTTCTTCTTCACTCTTGCCTGCAAGTATTTGTTTTCTTAACTTATCGCTTCCTGCAAGTTTGTCAATGAAGTTGTTATCAAGAAAAAATTTCTGATTAGCGCTTTCATCTTATTATGATAGTCAATCAGATAACTAAGATTAATTCTTTTGTCTTTGATGATACTTCCAGTAGTAATATTACTCAGATCTGTGCCATAACACTTCTCGCCTTTCAGTGGTGGTTCTTTGGCTCCTTCATTAGGTATTGGAGTGAAAGAAAAGTCTGATTTTAAGAAAGGGTGTCCGATGACCTGAAATTGTTTTTCTGTGCCTCTTCCTAAACTTAAAGTGGTACCTTCAAAAAAACACACAGAAGGATACAATAATATAGATCTCGTATTTGGAAGATTAGGACTGGGTTTTACAGGTAGTTCATAGAATGTGTCATGGGTATAGTTTTTACATTCTATGACAGTCAGATCGCAGATGGCTTTATTGGGCAACCAACCTTCTCCATTGATCATTTTTGCATATTCACCAATAGTCATACCATACACAGTCGGGACTTCATGCATACCTACAAATGATTTGTAGGCAGGATCGAGAATTTCGCCATCAATAAAATACCCGTTTGGATTTGGTCTGTCCAGTACCAACAGAGGCTTTTTAAATTCTGAACAGGCTTCCATTACATAGTGCAATGTGGATATGTAGGTATAAAATCTAACACCTACGTCCTGAATGTCAAAAACGACAATATCCACTTCTTTGAGATCTTCTGCTGATGGTTTTTCTTTTGCCATAGATCGAGATGATAGGAAGGCCAGTCTTGGTATCTTTGGTATCATTGATCACTTCACCTGCATCAGCCTTACCCCTGAATCCATGCTCCGGAGCAAAAATCACGCTGATATTTACACCAAGTTTTAATAAAGTATCGACGAGATGACTTTCTCTGACAATACTTGTCTGATTAACCACCAAAGCTACTTTTTTATTTTGTAAAAGCGGGTGGTAGACTGCAATTCTTTCAGCAGCAGTGATGACAGACATAGTTGCTTCAACTGACGACGTAGTCGGTTGAATTGTAGTTTCTTCTGTAGGTTTGCATGTCATCAGGAAAAAGGTGACAAAAAGAGTAAATGTAAAAATACATAAGATGGTGGGTTTGTGCCTGAAAGACAATTGTTGAGAAAATATAACTATAAAATATTCATTTTCAATGTATTATTTCCTATTGATTTATTAGGGCAACAGTCAATTGGATATTTTATCAACCCAAAAGTAAGGGTTTTAGTATACATTAACGCTAATTTATATACTTCTTAACATTTTTTGGCTCTATATCTGCGTTTTTTACAACAAAATGTAATGGTTATGAGACAAGTATTTTTTGTTTTAAGTATTTTATTGATTTCTTTAAGTATGCATGCTTCTCAGAGCATAAAGGAAGGAAGCTGGTATAATCCTTATCTTCAGAGAAATATTTTATTTCACATCACAGAGATGGTGTTAGGATCAAAGGAATTCATTCGCGTTATGGGTGGACATGGTTTGAAAGATGCGGCAAAAATACCTTTAGGGACAGATACGAAAATACTGTAAAATTCACAGGTAGCAGCAGGATGATATATTTTAAACAAAACAGACGGGCGAGGCTCACATTTTATCCAGTCACTGATAGATATTATGACAGATATGGCGAAAGACCTGGCGGTACGTACAGAAATTACGGTGATGATGATTGGTATTCTGAGCATGATCGAACAGACTACAAATATGAAGAATCCCAAAATGATGTGGAAGGGCGTGGCAGTGCCTTGACTTCAAGAAAACATAGAAATCTCATAAGCCCTGAAGGTACCTGGCAATCTCGGGAACTTAACAGGAATGTGTATATTATTGATACCAGAGACGGACTGAAGGCAAGATTCAGCGATGAACATGACTGGTATATTTTCAAATCTGATGATAAAAACAAAGGTGTTTTTTATAGCGAAAAAGGCCATAGATACGAATACATTGATGAAAACAATATGCTATGGATAGACAGTTCCGGTCAAAGAAAGTATAAGCTGATAAAAATATCTGAAGAGATTAAGTGATCTACATCATACTTAAGTGTTTAAAATTTTTCTAAGTGGTAGGTGTAAATCAGGAGATAAATTAAGGTAAAATCTTCGAATCATTTTGTATATTAAAGCAAATAAAGGTTACCTGAATTGCCGTTACTCAGGGGTATATTTTATTTTGATATATTTAAAATATCTCAAATATGTTTTATGATTGAAAAATATTTAATGGTGACCTTGAATGTTTGACTTGTGAGTATGTTTAAACTTTTATCATTTGGCTCCAAGTAGCAAATTTTATTTTGTCCGACGTTATATTATTCGACGTACCGCGTCAAACTATGCTTGAGCCTCAGGACGCTTCTGTCCCGGTCAAGACATTTTTTTTTAAAAATCGTCTTGACCGGCTATGAAATGGATAATAAGGAAGCATAAAAAAACTCAATATGGTTTTTGGAGTAAACTTAAAAACTAAAAACTATTTACAAAAAAGAAAATTAAATAAGATTAACTGCATTTTACAAATTAGACTATATTTGTGTTAAGGTATTTCTAATTTATTAAATCAAACAATCAAAACTTATGTTACGATCATTGGTGCTGATCTTAATACTTAACTGTGCATTTATTACTACAGGTAAAAGTCAAATTGAAACCGATACTATTAAAACACCTATTTTTGGAATAAAAAATTGCTTTACTAACGAGATTTCTGAAAATAAAAGACATCCGGATGCCATTCCTTTTAAAAGGGCTTCCAGAGGTGGCTTTAGGTCAGGTACATGGAATGTAAATGATGGATATGGCACATCATGTACCCATGATTGTGTCATCACAAGCGCAGCGCCATGCAGCAAGTACCGAATACCAGTTGTATTTACAGTAAGTACTCAACCTGGTTGCGGCGTTTCTACCCCCTACACAATCCAATATTGATGCTCAAATAGCGATCACCAATGACTATATGAACTGTATAGGCGTGCCTATTGAATTTTACAAATCTACTACTTATTCTAATCACCCTACGACAGGAGACTTATCTACAAGGTATCAAAATATTGGCTGTACTTATTCAGCAAGTGTATTGAACAATGTACCCAATGTACTCAATATTTATATATTTGCAAATACTTCCTATGGAACAGGGGCAAATGGATGGGCCTACTTACCTACTGGTACAAATGCTCAAAATGTAGTCGTCATGTCAAGAGCAGCATTCAATACATTTACCTATCCCTATCCCAGTGGATATATCGATTGTGGTAATCCTTCATTGGGTCTTAGTATAGTATTGATTCATGAATTTGGGCATATATTAGGATTGCATCACACCCACAATGAAGCTAATGCAACCTCGAATGCCCTAATATGTCCAACGGCTGTGTTGCGGGAGATTACATTAAGGATACTGATGCAGACCCTGGATTGTTTAATGCATGTGCAAATGGTAGTGGATGCAATAAATCACCCAATAATTGTACTTCTCCCTGTGGTACACCATACCCAACTGATATCAACTCAGAGTCCAATATAATGTCTTATAATAATGGATTTGATTGTAGAAACACATTGACTCCATGTCAGAAAGCAAAGATGATGGATGCCTTACTTTGTGTCAGAGGACCTCAGATGCGATAGGAATGTGGAAGTAGAATTTGTCAATGGCATATCAGATACATATAAAGAAATCTGTTTGGGTGGTAGCGCACCTGCATTTACAGCCACATCTAGTTGTTATAATTGGTATGCTAATTTAGGCTCCACTTCCCCATTGACTGTTGGATCAGCAACATTTACTCCGACGATTGGTACTGGGCCCGGACAATTAAATAATTTAGTGCCAGGGGAATATTTCTGGTATCTGGGAGATCGAAATGAAATCAACTCCAATTGCCGGACAAAACTGACCATAAAAGTAAATGCTAATATTGGTACAGCTACAGCCAATGGGTTGTCTGCTTTTGTTTCAAACACATGTACAATGTCCGCAAATGCCAATCTTACAACTACAGCATCAGCCTTACTGAACAACGATATCATAGGTTGGTGGATCACGGAAGGTCAGCCCATCACATCAACAGTCACAAATGATGCAACTTTGGTCAGTGCTCTATCTTCAGCCACCATAAACGGATCCATCTCCAACCCCGTAAACCACCTGATCCAATCCACAGCAGGTACTCCATTGAAAAAATTTGACATTACCTTTCAATTGTGGATCATTGAACAAAGAAAAAAAACTATTTTGCCACCTGTTCTTGCTAAATATGCGGCGGCTATTCCAGATGAAGTTTTTAATTGTACCACAAAACCAAGTCTTTGTGGAAATTCTGTAGAGTTAATTTTGGATGTGGATATGCGAGTGGTGGATTATTTAATACAGGGGCTGTATCAGGCACTCCTTCAATCCCTGTCAATCCTCCTACTTACACTATCGCTATTTCAAACATCGTATATCCATCTAATTGTACTGCAAACAATATGTTGGTCGATGTAGAAATGCACAATACTGCTAGCATTGGCTTGTTTTTACCCGGTAATGTTACATCATATACCCTGACTCAAAATAATTTCCCTGGTTACAATCCGCCAACGGTTTTTTGATATTGCTTTACGACCAAGCCACAGGTTCTTGTTGCGGTGGTAGCCCTGCTGTAGTAAGTTTTACCGTAAATATTACTATCACTTATCCAGGGTTGCCTGCTATTGCTTTTCCATCCATTTCATCATATAAAAGTTGTAAATTTGGAAATGCATTCCCTTTTAAATTATGCTAGTTCTTGCTTACCTTCTGCTGAGATTTTGCAGACAAAGAAGTGATATGTCCTTCCACCACTGTAAATCTATCTTCGTCTCCGGCAATAAATTACTCTTACTTGTGGAGTAATAAGCGTCACCACCCAAAATCAAGATGTAACGCCATTGCTTACAACTTCATATACTGTCACAGTAAGTCACAATGTTGTCAATTGCAGCTCTCAAGCTACCAAGTCGATTTATGTCGAGTCCAGGCAATACAGTAACCAATCCTGCAAATGACGGTGCCGGTACTTTACGAAGTATTTTAGCGTGTATCTCAGATGGGGGCACGATAGATTTTCCCCAATTATAAACTTGACGAATCTTTGGAAGTCAATAAAATATAAGTTTGCAAGATGATCCCATCAATTCATCAATTATAGGAATTAACTCATCATCTAATTACGGTCTAAGTGTAAATGTTAACAAAACTGTTACATTAAAAAGATGTCATTAGAATTTAACGGGAACGGCTTTGCCTTCTCTTAAAAATGATGGAGTACTAAATCTGGATCATTCAGAAATCAAAAGTACAAATGATCCCGTCATCCAAAATAATGGTCAATTGAACATCATAGGAAATAAAATATCTTTGATAAAAACCTTTGATTGGACATTACGATGTTGTAAAGAATGGTAAAGAATCAAATTCTTTAGTAATAAAATGGTGCTACTTTGTCACCTTCAAAATCTAAGTCAATTGCGCTTTCATCAAATAAGCGGCCGGAAACCTGATAGCTTTTCATATTTAAAGACAAATGTATGAGTGAATTTGAATTCACAACTGTTGGGTCAACCCAACAGTTTCCAATCAATCGGAAAGTCCGTTTAATTTTGACAAGTAGAATTAGGACGATTAAGATGTCTTTTATACCATTAATAAACCAAATCTTTGAAGCGAAATAACATCAATCATAATGGGAGGATGTGCTGAAATAATAATGTTATCAAATCCAAAGGGATTACAGCTGAGAGATCTTTGACTGGGCTAGGACACCAAGGGAAAGATTAAATGTTGAGGTACCGTCTGCCTGATAAACACAGAATAACTAGATCCAAGGCACATATTCAGACCACCTGAACCTATACTGCTTTGAAGCAGGATAAATTAATTAAATTTAATCATGCTCTAAAAAGTTATTTCCTGGCAGCCATGGAAGCACCAACAATTCCGGCATCGTTCAACAATGATGCCGTATCTGCTCTGAACTTTTGTGTTAAGGGAATTTACCACGTATTGATCAAAGTTTTTACTCACTCCACCAACTAGAGAATGAGGTCCGGACTTAAAAAGCAGATCCCAGATGATTGAGGTACACATCAAGTTCTTTTGCCCTTTTTCTCCAACTGAGATGATGAAATTCCCGCGCTATACTGCCGTATTTTCAAAGATTGCCATTTTTGTGTTTCAAGTAGTGACCCAATTCGTGTTTGCAAAAGCAACTGCCCGTTATGGGGAGAACAATGCCGGAGCCTACCACCAGTACCCAAGGTCAAAAAGACCACACTAAACCTTTTACCCCTTTTCCTTTTCCTATGTCATTTCAGCGATTCCGGCAGCATCTGCATCATTGACGTAGTGACATCACATCCATAACGCCCACTCGCTAAAAGCGCTGTCCACCGGATAGTTTATAAACTAGCTGTCTATGTTGCTGGCTGTGAGCGAAACGCCATTTTAATGACTGCGGGAAATCGATTCCAACTTTTTTCCTTGCCATTTGAAATGATCTACAGCTGTTTTCATACATTCAATGATGGCATCCCGGGGGTGCTGGAGTTAGTGTTTTTTTAATTTTAAGCTTTTCGCCGGTCAACTCACCTGTTTCAATTTTTACAGTATTAATACGGTTCAGTACGCCAACGTCTATACCTAATACTTCCATGATTATCTTATTTTTTTAAATGGTTCGGTGATTCATATATTTACTTAATTATATATTAATTTTGATGTTTTGTTACATCACTAACAGGACGGTCATTTTGGTCAGTTTTGACATCTGCAATACTATCAATAATTTCAAAACCTTCAATAACCTGACCGAAAACGGTATATTCCCGATCAACTGAGGCGCGCTCCTTTTTGTATCATCGGGTCTCTGGCTGAGGAGTATATTTTATTTTTTTGTGCTTCATATCCATCAAGTACTTGTTCCGGCGCGAGCCTTCCCTGGACTATGTAAAATTGCGATCCTGAAGATGATTGGAAGGATTCATCGTCGCCGATTCAGGCGGCTGCCACTGCCCCTTTGATATGAAAGATGCTATCTGATATTTCAGCTTTGACGGTGTATCCGGGTCACCGCCACCTAATCTTTGTCCTGCTTCTGCATTTTTGATCGGCCTGTACCATAAAGCCCTTGATCACCCCTATGAAATAGTATCCATCATAGTATCCACTTTCTGCCAGTTTGATAAAATTGTCCCTATGCTCGTGGTGGCGTTATACAATTTTATGACCATGCCGAGGTAGTCTGAATTTCTGCCAGACATTCATGAGGTGGAAATACGTACAAAACCATTATCTTTTGGAGGTCTTTTTATTTTTTTAGCTTCAAGTATTACTTCATATCTTCCGGAATGTATATATCTATTGACCGGTTTGCCAATGCAGAGAAATTCCCGTCTCCGAAATGACATAAATACTCTTCCGCGTCTGATGATTGATTGATGAATTTGACCTGAAAGAAGGAGCAAGGTCCGATTTTTTTCAAATGTAAATGCGGCCTTAGGCCCACTACAGGAATAAGTGAAAATAATAAAAATAAAAATAACTTGAATGACTCTGACACAAGGAGTAGTTTTAAAACAATTTATTTATAAATCTTCATTTTGTCTTTGAGCGGACGATCCTGATGATCTGTGTCTACAGAAGTAATTTTGTCCACAACATCAAGCCCATTGACTACCTCACCGAAAACTGTATAATCTCCATCCAACATAGGAGTACCACCCAATTTTTATATTTTTCACGTTGAGCCGGTGTATATTTAAAACCCTTGGTTTTCCATGACATTCAGTTCCTGATCGGTAACAGGGTGATCCATGGACAATAAAAAACTGTGATCCCGAAGACTCTTTCTGAGATTGACAGCATCACCTTGTCTTGCAGCAGAAATCATACCTTTGAAGTGTGGTATTGCTATCTCAGCCGGGATAGTATATCCAGGACCACCAGAACCAAGTGGTTGCCCCGGTGATGCATTTTTGAGTCAGGATCACCTCCCTGGATCATAAATCCACTCATTACTCTGTGAAATAATAAACCGTCATAATATCCTTCACTCACCAGTTTGCTGAAGTTTTCCTGATGTTTGGGTGTTGATTTGAAAACCCTGATACCAATCTTACCCGAATCAGTCTCTATTGTATATGATGTGTCTGATTTACGATATGATCGTCATAACTGTGAAAATCAATAAAAATATCCTTACCATAATTTATTTAGTTTTCTGTAAAAGTATGTAAATGATTATAATTATTAAAATACTCAATGATCTTTCCAACCAAATAAGCTTCCTGCTCATTGATACCTTTAAGACTAAAAGGCATCTTCTCTTTCCAATGAGCCATCCGTCCTGATCTCTGCCTTCAAATTCAAAATAACCTTCACTCTCCAGCAAGGTACAGACTGCAATGTGCATCAGATCCCTTTTTCTTCTTTTGTAAATTTTGATTTTGGTATCCTGCCTAATTCCTGTACACCGATGAGAAACAATATCGTCTGGAGATCTGGTAAAGTGTCTTTTTTTAAGGCATTTTTTACAATGGTCCTGACTCTTAAAAATTCAAAATCTCTTTCCCAAAATTCCATGAATTGAATATGTTTTATAAAGCCTGCAAATATAAGAAAGAATAAGGTATCAATGTATTCTGTCTCCTCTTAATTCTCTTTTTTCATGATTTCAGCTTCAAATTCCACCATTTCCTGCCATCTTTTTTTGACTTTCTCTTCAGGAGCATACATTTTTGCCAAATCAAGAAATGTCCTGTAATGACCCGCCTCCGACACCATAAACTCATGGTAAAGTCTTTTAGCTTATCATCAGAAATGTAATGACAATAATCTGAATCGTTCACAACTCCTCCTTATCAATCATTGCAGAAATGAGGAGCTTGTCCATCAGTCTGTCTTCTTCTCTCCTCCTTTACGTTGGAATTTCATGAGCTCCGTCACATAATTATCAATTCGGTTTTACCGAAAGCATACCCTCTCGACTTAAGTTCTTTCAGTACTTTTCTGAAATGCCCCCATTCTTCTGCGACTATTGGCGTGATTTCTTCCACTAGTTCGGTACGATCAGGAAACTGTATGATCAGGGAAATACAAGTAGATGCCGCCTTTTGCTCACAATAGGCATGATCTGTCAGTATCTCATCTATACTTTTTCGGCAATATTTACCCAATAAGGGTCTGTAGCTAATTTTAATCCAAGCATGATCTTCGAATAAGCATTAAATATTCAGTTAAAACATACCTTAATTTATCACTCGTTTTGATACAAGAAAGTTGCTTCATGATGACATCTATATTGTAGATCACATAAGACTCAAAACCTGATGTCCACATAATGCCGATAGTATCCACAGGAACTTCACTGAGTGCTTTTACATCACTGTCTTTGAGTAGAAAATCAATTTTATAGATCACACTACCTGTATAATTTTCTACTTCTCCATATGAAGTTTCAAGACTATAAATGTCAATTTTTTACCTGATATAAGTGAGATTCGCATCAATGCTTCATATGGAATATGACCATAATTTTTTGATGCATCTTTTGAAATTAGTTTTGAAATAATCTCAGTTTAGTTATATTTTTTTCTGTAATAATTGCTACATCCGTTTCCATCAACTCTTTGTCCTTAAAATAGCTTTTCAATTTTTCAGGGGTGTAGCTAAATAGATATTCTTTTTTCAACTCCAATGTTCTGTTTTTTCCTTCAGTTACGTCTTTGTTAATGATACAATCCGCTGGAATTGGCTTTGATTTTTTAATAGTAATACCTTCAGGAGATGGTGCCTTTACCTCTGTATTTGCTGCCTGCAATATTAAATTTGATTCTTCTGGAATATTCAATTCCTTCATAATGATATTCATGTTCTTTAAGATAATTTTCATATTCTTGTAACCTTAGTTTTTTTGACTTCTTCCACTTTTAGGGAAGCCGAATTGTAGTTGGATTCAGCAAGTTTGATAACTTTTTCTGACCGTTTTAAGTTCTTTTTCAAATTGTCTTTGCTCCAGTTTATTCTTCAGTCTTTTGGACTGCGAAATTTTCATTTTTTATGATCTTTCTCTTTATTGGAGTGAGTCTAAGACCATAAATGCCAAAACTTCTTTTAATTCAATTGCTTTATGACAGATCTGAGTATACGGACAAGAAAAAAACATAACTACTTACAACCTTGCACGTATGAATATGCTCTTGCATGGGATGAAAGACACCGAGTTTGAGATATTTCACGGAGACACTTTGGAAAATAGTTGGTCATTGCTTAATGAAATGAATCCAAGCAAGAAAACAGAATTTGATGCTATTGTAGCCAATCCGCCTTTTAGTTTGCGATGGGAACCAAACGATACACTGGCAGAAGATTTCCGTTTTAAAAGTTATGGCTTAGCACCTAAATCAGCAGCAGACTTTGCTTTTCTCTTACACGGTTTTCACTTCTTAGGCAAAGAGGGAACAATGGCTATTATTTTACCGCACGGAGTTTTATTTCGCGGTGGTGCAGAAGAACGAATCAGAACCAAGCTATTAAAAGACAATCACATCGACACAGTCATTGGTTTGCCTTCAAATTTATTCTACTCAACTGGTATTCCAGTTTCTATTTTGGTTTTGAAGAAATGTAAAAAGCACGATGATGTTTTATTTATTAACGCATCAGAACATTACAAACAAGGCAAACGACAAAACACATTAAGAGAAGGAGAAAACGGAGAGCCAAACGATATTCGAAAAATAGTTGAGACATACCAATACCGACCAGACCATATTGAAAGATATGCTCGTAGAGTTTCAATGGACGAAATTGAAAAGAATGGCTACAATCTGAACATTTCAAGGTATGTCAGCACAACAGCAGACGAAGTACAAATTGACTTGAAAGATGTAAATGATAAACTGACTTCAATAAATGAAAGCATAAAAGCAAACACAGACAAGCACAATGAATATTTAAAAGAATTAGGACTGAAACCTATTTAATGCCAACGCTATACGCCATTTTCATAACATCATGCAGACTGCGTGCCGTTTTTAGAGAAAGCCAAAATAACATTTATAATCAAGAAATTAGTAATTGTGCAATTTGTTATACACACAAATTGATCATCCCCAAATAGTGGCAAATTAATTTTATTATTTTATCATTGTGCCTTGAAGTTTGTTAGATTTAGATTTTTACAAAGATTTTAGGATTTTCTTGATTGATGGGAAATCCCTTGACTTACGATAATTGAAAAAACACACTCTCGAAAGCAACAAAAAATAATAAACCAATTCAAAATGACAAAAATATATTATTCGGACTTTGGAAGACTGAAGATATGGGACTAAATTGGAGAAATATATCTGATGGCTTTTTTAAAACCGGATCTGTCGGAGCTGTTGCTGTAGCAGAAAGTGACCCTAATATCGTGTATGTAGGGATGGGCGAACATGCAGTACGCGGTGTGATGACTCACCATGGAGACGGGATGTACAAGTCAACAGATGCTGGCAAAACATGGAAACACATAGGTCTTGAAAATACTCAACATATTTCCAGAGTGGTCATACATCCCAAAAATCCTGACATCCTATTTGTAGCAGCACAAGGTGCACTATATGGACCATCAAAAGATAGGGGAATCTATAAATCTACTGATGGTGGAACAACTTGGAAAAATGTGCTTTACAATGATGAAAAAACAGGATGTGTCGAGTTGTCCATGGATATGAATAACCCATTGATACTATATGCAGCTATGTGGGAACATGGCCGGCTTCCATGGAAGGTCATCAGCGGTGGACCGGGTAGCGGACTTTATAAATCGCAAGATGGTGGGATCACATGGAATAAAATTCATGAAGGATTACCTGCTGAGCTTGGTAAAATGGCTATTGCAGTCTGCCGTTCTGATTCCGACAAGGTGTATGCTCTTATAGAAAGTGACTCAGAGAAGGGGCTCGGAGGCTTGTTTTTATCTGAAAATGGGGGTAAATCATGGTCCAGAGTATCTTCAGACAATCGTTTGATACAAAGAGCCTGGTATTACATTGAACTATTTGTGGATCCAAAGGATGAAAATACAGTGTATGTCCTGAGTGCACCCGCCTTAAGATCTATTGATGGCGGAAAGACATGGACCAACCTTGATGGACCACATGGGGATTATCATGATTTATGGATCAATCCTGACAATCCTAAAAATATGATCATTGCTGATGATGGCGGCGCATCCGTAAGTTTTAATTTTGGTAAATCATGGTCATTGCAAAACAATATGCCGACAGCACAACTTTACAGGATTAATGTGGACAATCAGTTTCCTTACAGGATTTATGCTGGTCAGCAGGACAATACTTCCTTGGTGATATCAAGCAGAGAGCTGGGGAGTGGCGGAATCACTAATACGAGTTGGTCTGCATCTGCCGGTGGTGAGAGTGCTTTTCTTGCATTCAATCCCGATGATCCGCGTTACGTTTTGGGTGGCAGTTACCTCGGCACCATAGAAGTCCTGGATACAAAAGCAAAAGCAGGAACCAATATCATGGCTGCTCCCATCCAATACTTGGCCCGCGAAACCAAAGACATGAAGTACCGATTTAACTGGAATGCTCCGATTATTTGGTCCAAACATGAACCCGATACATATTATCACGGAGCTCAATTTTTACTTCGTACACGTGATGTGGGTAAATCGTGGACTGAAGTCTCTCATGATCTTACAAGAAATGAAAAAGAAAAACAAGGAAAAGGAGGCGGACCCTACACCAATGAAGCAGTAGGCGCCGAAAACTACGGTACGTTGAGTTATGTCCTCGAATCGCCACATGAAAAAGGTGTCATATGGACAGGGAGTGATGATGGATTGGTATATATTACAAAAGATGGCGGAAAAAACTGGCAAAATGTGACACCTACCGGATTGCAGGAATGTCTCATCAACGCCATAGAAGTATCACCTCATGATCCGGCTACCGCATATATTGCCACCACCAGGTATAAGTTTAATGATCATACACCAGGCTTATACAAAACCAAGGACTACGGCAAAACGTGGACGAATATCAGCTACGGAATACCGAAGAATGCCTTTACAAGAGTTGTCAGAGAAGATGAAACCCGTAAAGATTTGCTTTTTGCAGGCACAGAGACTGGTCTATATATTTCGTGGAATGGAGGTAAAGAATGGTCTCCATTCCAGCTGAATCTGCCGGTAACTCCCATAACAGATTTAAAGGTGCATCAGGGAAATCTTATTGCTGCTACTTCAGGGAGATCATTCTGGATACTTGATGACTTATTTTTATTAAATCAATATAAAACAGATACGACAAATCTGACTTTGTTCCAACCGGCACCTGCTATGCTGGTAAATGGGTACAGCGAGTTGGATGGCGTCAATCCTGAGTTTGACGGCAACAATCCATTCAGAGGAGTCAATCCTGCGACGGGCTCAGTTTTGTATTATTATTTACCGGAGTTGAAACCAGATGAACATATCACAATAGAAATTCTTGACAGTCAGGGCAATACAGTCCGAAGTTTATCTTCCAGGGCAGATTCTACTTTTTTACAGTATGATGGCGGACCCCAAGCAGAACCCGTACTTCCGAAGAATAAAGGTCTGAACAGGTTTGTATGGAACCTGAGACATGCCACCATTCCGGGTGTACCCTATGTGTATATTGAGAGCAGTTTCAGAGGTCACAAGGCCATTCCCGGTACTTATTCTGTCGTCCTGAAATACGGCCAGATGTCAAAAAGTACTTCATTACAAATAACACCCAATCCGCTTTACGCTATCGATCCGGCAACCTATCTGGAATATGACCGCCTCATGACCAAGATGGAAAATGAAGTAAGGATCATGCATCAGATGACCAATACTCTGAATAATAAAAGACTCCAGATAGAGAAGATGCTTGATATTCTCAACAAAGATCAAAAATTTATTAATGTCGCCACTACAGGAAATGCATTAGTGACTAAAATGAAAGCATGGGATGAGGATATGGTGCAGCGTAAATCCAAGGCCTATGATGATGTGGAAAACTTTCCTAATAAATTTACTGCCAATTATCTTTTTATGCTGAATCATACCGAAAGCGATTTGCCCCGAATAAACCAACCAACACTGGACCGCAAAAAGGAACTCGATAGCGAATGGGAGGCATTAAAATCAAGAGCAAATGAATTTCTGGGCAAAAGCCTGCCGATGTTTAACCAACAGCTTTGGGAAGCAGGAGTGGGTGCTGTATGGGAAAAATAAAATAGTCCGATGATAAAAAAAAGCAGTCTTGGTCGGTGTATTTATTTTCATGGTCGGAATATATTTTTATCCGTCTACAAAATATTCTTTTTCTGAGATTTATCAGAGGAAGACGATGTAAGCCTATCTCTGCAAAAATTCAGAGCCAGACCCACAAAAACAGCTGATGTAAATGGTATGACTATCACTTACCAAAAGGAAGGAACGGGCGATACATGCATCCTGTTTTTACATGGCATGGGTGGATCATATGACACCTGGTGGCAACAGATGGATCACTTCAAGCAAAAATATACCACCTTAAGCCTGACATATCCGAGAGTTAATAATCTGAAAGATTTATCAAAATGTGTACTGTCCATACTTGATAGAGAAAATGTAAGAAAAGTGGTCATAGTTGGCAGCTCTTTGGGAGGATATCTGGCACAATATATTACCACTTTTCATCCGGATCGTGTTTTGATGGTCTCATTGGGGAATACCTTCCCACCCAATACAGAAAATAAAAAAAAAAATGAAACCCTGATGCAGATCATGACGTACATGCCTGAGTGGTTTGTAATTCATTCTATACGGAAGAAGTACAATGCAGAAGTTGTCCCCGCAGCAGAAAACTCTATGGTAGTCAATGCGTTTTTGAACGAATTGCTTGGAAGTCAGGTGAAAAAAGGAGATTTCTTAAGCAGGTATTACTGTGTTGTCGATACTTTTATATCAAATATCCACAAAACTATACCCATTCAGATCATTGAGTCAGATAATGATCCATTGGTCAGTAAAACATTGCGTGATCAGCTTAAAGCAACCTATCCACAGGCAAAAGTTATTACCTTAATCAATAAAGGCCACTTTCCATATCTGAATGATGCGGATCACTACAATACCCTGATTGATACTTTTTTGAGCAGTGATGAGAGATAGAGTGTAAAATTATTTTTTGCCAAACCTATTGAATGCTCACCTTTATTTTAGCAACTTAGAGAGTAGTGTAGCTCTAATGCTCTGACTAGATAAAGAACTTAATTAAATGTGGTTCTTTTTCCGAATATCTGCGTTAAAAATACTCGCGGTCCATAGAACATTTATATCATTCAGTTTAAGCTGTGGTACGGAGCCCACAGTTCAAAGCTAAAATCGTTTGCGACGATTTCTGTACGCTCTTCTTCTTGATCTTAGAAAATTACTCCCATTTTAATTTAAACACGTTGGAGTTCGAATTCTAGAAATAAGGCTATGTTTTCAATACATTCATTAACTCCTACGAGGTTAGCTTATTATCTGGACAGAGCGCTTGTATTAAATGTTGTTGAGGTTTTGTTCTTGGCGTTTTATAAAATTGAGAGCATTTTGTGGAGTGATATAAAAAAGAATTGTGAATCCACTCCCAAAAGCTTAGGATGAAGTAAAATAAATCATATTGATTTCTACTGCATTGATAATCAAGTACATTTCTTTAGGTCAACCTTCTGATTAGGCATGAGATAGTGTAAAAAATGGTTGTTTATCATAAAATTATTGTTTTCGGAGCAGCAATGATGATTCGAATAATGGACTCAGCAATATTTTCTATTAATTCTTCAGCATTGGTGATGGCATCGTCAAGGGTTGTTGGTTTATCAATAATCGAAAAGATGCCGTCGAATCCGTTGTTATAAAGCTCCTGATAACCTATCCCCAAGCTGCCGGCAATTGCAATTACGGGTATATTGTTTTGTTTTGCTACTTGTGCTACTCCGAACGGGGTTTTTCCAAACGCAGTTTGAGAATCAATTCTACCTTCACCTGTAAACACCAAATCGGCACCCACGACTGTATCGGCAAACTTGGTTTCCCGCATAATAATTTCAATGCCACTTTCGAGCTTAGCTCCCAAAAAGCACATAACTCCATAACCCAGTCCACCTGCTGCACCGGCACCCGGATACTCACTAAAATCCAATCCGGTATAAGATTTCATTAGGTCGGAAAAATGTATCAGACCTTTATTCAAGGTTTGAACATCAGCATCGGATGCCCCTTTTTGTCGTCCATATACGTTTGATGCTCCATTTATACCACACAATGGATTGTCCACATCGCAGGCAGCTATAATATTTAAACCTTTTACTCTTGTATCAAGACCCGACATATCCACAGAGTGAATATTGATAAGTTCAGCGCCGCACATATTTTGTTCTTTGCCTTTTTCATCCAAAAACCGGACACCAAGTGCTTGAGCCATACCAGTTCCTCCATCGTTGGTGGCACTACCACCTAAACCTATAATGATCTCTGTACAACCCCTGTCAAGGGCATGTTTTATAAGTTCGCCTGTACCAAAAGTACTTGTATTTAATACATTTCTCTCATCATTTTTTAATAATTCAAGTCCGCTGGCAGCAGCCATTTCGATAACCGCCGTTTTACCATCGCCCATAATGCCATAAAATGAGTTAAACGGGCGTGATAAAGGATCATGAACCATCACTTCAACCATCACACCTTCAGACATTGCGATAAGCGATTGAACTGTCCCTTCGCCACCGTCGGCCATTGGAACTATAACAGTTTCAATATTTGCATCCACTCTTTTTATTCCCTTTTCAATGGATTTAGCCACCTTAATGGCAGTTAAACTTCCTTTAAATGAATCGGGTGCAATAATTACTTTCATTTTTATCAATGTTGACTTTTATTTGTTGAGAATTGAAAAATAAATTCTCGGCAGCTTAGCTTACTATATTTTGGGCGTCTATTCTGCCCAAAAGTACAAATATTACCTAAACATCTTATGAATTCTATCAGTGCATTTGCCTATATGGTGTGCAAGATCAAAAGTACAACCTGACTTCACTTCGTTGGCAGTCGGGTAGGGGAGAATCATTTTAAAATTTCAGAGTACTCTTAGTTTATTTCTGGTTCTTTTAAAAACGTACCAATTTGTTATACACACCTACCATATTGTGTGTATAACAAATTGAAATTGCACAAATACTTAAATTCCCTCGCTACCCTCATTCCCTAAAGAGCCTGTCAAGCTACGCTTGAGACGACCCACGCCAATGCTTTCAATATTAGTGCTGGTCTCCACTTTAGGGGTTGGGGGTAAGTATAGGCAAATGTAGCAAGTTAATTTTTTTCACAAAAGTGCAATATGTTATACACACTACCATATTTTGATGATAAGTAATTCCACGATATTCATTATCTTTGCCTTCATCAAGAAAAATCTTAATGAAGTTTTCTAACTACCATTTTGTGAATGAGATAAAAAATAATCTCGAGAAGCTCGGTTTTAAAAAGCCCACCGACATTCAGTTTAAATGTATACCCAATATTCTGAAAGGAGAAGACTTACTGGCTATCGCACAGACCGGGACAGGAAAAACTGCTGCTTTTGCTATACCTATCTTACATATACTGCATAGCAAGGTAAATACCAAAAGGGAGGATGGTATCAAATGTGTTGTTATGGTTCCAACTCGCGAGTTGGCAATACAGATAGCTGAGGTTTTCAATATCTTAGGAAAGAACACCAGAGTCAACATATTTTCGGTATTTGGCGGAGTCGAACAAGGCCCGCAAATAGCCAGGTTGGAAAAAGGAATTGATATCCTGGTGACCACTCCCGGTAGAATGTTTGATCTGGCAAGTCAGGGGTTTATCAAGCTCAATCGTGTCGAAATCCTGGTGCTGGATGAAGCTGACCATATGCTTGACCTTGGTTTTATCAAAGATATCAGAGATTTGATCCGTCATCTACCTGTAAAAAGGCAAACTCTCTTTTTTTCAGCCACTATTGATGATCAAATTAAGGATCTTGCCTATTCACTCGTAAAAAATCCTATTCGGATTCAGATTTCCCCCAAAGATCCAGTTTCAAAAAATGTAGACCACTCCGTGATGTTTGTCAATATGGATGATAAACGTTTTTTTCTTGAAAGGCTTGTTAACGAGCAACCGGAAGCCAAAATTCTGGTTTTTGTAAGGACAAAGGTAAGGTGCGAAAGGGTAAAAGCAGCGATGCATCGCGTTCATATTGCATCTGAATATATGCATGGCGGGCAAGAACAGGCAGACAGGCTATCTGTACTCAACATGTTTAAGAACGGTACAGTAAAACTCCTGATAGCCACAGATGTCAGCGCAAGAGGTATAGATATTCCGGATGTGGATTTTGTTGTCAATTATGACCTACCGGAGCACCCTGAAAGCTATGTACACAGAGTAGGACGTACAGGTAGAGGCAGGAAGCGGGGTATAGCATATTCTTTCTGCGATGAGTCAGAAAAAGACCTGCTTAAGCACATAGAGGAGTATATGGGTACTAAAATAAAAGTGTCCGCTATCCTCCATGAAGACTATAAAGAAGTCGTAGATCTTTCATCAGAAAAAACACTCAACCTCAAGGATATCATCACAGAACTAAAAATGTCGCCTAATAAAAGATATGGAGTGAAAAAGTCTAAAAGAAAGCTGTAAACCATTCTCTTTCTCCAAAGAATGCAGCAAAGTTATGTGGATAAAAGATCATTTAATATACCACAAATTCATCTAAATGTGTGATGATTTCCTGTTTTGAAATGATGATATTTCATCAAAATTCCTAAGCAGAACTGATAGTTTATTTACCTTTCAAATCCGCAATCTTCTTTTCGAGTTCCAGCTCATCACCAGGATTATAGCCATTATGGGCATACACTATTTCACCTTTATCGTTGAGCAGGAAAGTCTGGGGGATAGTCTGGAAGTTGAGTGCTTGCTGCAACTCCTGTTTTGAATCAGCTAAGACTGTAAACTCCCAACCTTTGGTCTTGACCATGGATGGCACCTTAGAAAGTCCTCTTGCATCATCTATGGTGATTGCCAATAATTGAATATCATATTTCTCCACCCATTCGCTGTACAGTTCATTGAGTACATCCAGTTCTCTTTTGCATGGAGTACACCAGGTTGCCCAGAAGCTTACGATAGTGATCTTTCCTTTTGAAGTATAATCTGTTGTACTGACCTGCTTTCCGTCAAGAGATTTGATATTGACTGTCGGAAACGGATTGCCGGAAGCCAATACTGCAAGTGTCAAAAATGTAAATACAGTGGGTAAAAGAATTTTAAAAGGGTTCATTTTTTTATGTTGAATGAATAAAGGTAACATAAATACGCAAAAAAAAGTGTCTGTATTGTTCCTTATTAACTTAATTTTAAGAGGATATGCAAAAAAAAGCCCGAACAAATTTGTTCGGGCTAACTACGGGTGCGTACGGAATTCTTCAGATTGCCTTATAGCTCATAGCCATAAAGACTATTAAAATGCTAAGTAGCAAGAAGGCAAAAAGAAAACGTGAATCCCGGAACAGAATTTCGTCTTTTTTGTAAAACATAAAAATCTGAGTTTGGTATTGGTTATTAAGTTCTATATTTCGATAACTTTTTATCGTGTCGTCTTATCACACTATGCCAAAAATGATACCATATGAAAAATAGATAATATGAACTATACCCACTATTTTATACCAAAATCAGGGGTGTTTTTCTCATGTAAAAATTATTACTCCCTTTGTGTTTTAAGCATCAACTGTTTTTATATGATGATTTTTATTAAAATGTCAATTTCACTAATATATGGCTGGTGAAAATTACCCAAATGATGGTAATAAATAATTTTTATCCATTTTAGACATTATGGATACTTCAGGAATAAATATAAAATTTGGAAAATCATACTTGATATATTACCTTTGATGATCTTCTAATAAGAGTGTTAAAGGAATTTTCAAAATACAACATAATACGAACAAAGCATATGACTTATCCATTAGAATTTGAATTCAAAGTATTGGCACTTGCTCCGCAATTTTATGTAAGAGACAGCTCCGGCAGAAATGTGGCCTATGTGAAACAAAAACTTTTTAAACTAAAAGAAGATATCTCCGTATTTGAAGATGAAAGCCAGCGAAATGTCATTTTCAAAATCAAAGCGAATCAATGGATTGATTGGTCAGCATCCTACATTATGTATGATAAGGAAAACCATGAGATGGGACGGATAGGGCGAAAAGGAGCCAGATCGCTCTGGAAGGCCACCTACGAAGTATTTGATGATGCTGATCACAAAGAGTTCATCATAGAGGAAGAGAATGCTTTTGTCAAAATCATGGATGGTATCTTTTCTGAAGTTCCGATTCTAGGTATTTTTACAGGATACTTTTTCAACCCCAAATACAACATCACCAATACAAATGGTGAATTGGTGGCTGTATTTAGTAAAGAACAATCTTTTTGGGGTAAGAAGTTTTCATTAAATCAATTAACACCCATTTCGGAAATGGAAGAACAAAGAGTCATTCTTGCCCTTATCATGATGGTGTTATTAGAAAGAAGCAGAGGGTAAAAAACTGCCCCGGCAGTGGATGGTTGTAAATAGGTAACTACATTTTACCATCAATTTGACGGGCTATAAAAAATCCGTCATGGCCCTGACTTTGGTACAAAGGCATCAATACCAGTGCTTCTTGCGGCGCAAGGTCGCAACTGGTGTTTTTACTATTATGAATTTTCTTAACCTAATATACCTGTGTAAAACTTTTCCTAGGCTTTTACTTGCTCAATTGCTTCTTTTTTTATACATTGTGGTAGTTATTTGTAGAAGAGCATTATCTGTAAACTATTTTTTTTTATAAGTGATTAACGATTTGCTATCCTTTAACATTTTATGTTTTAACCCTGAATTGCTGGAAAATCAGGTGATTATATCTAATTTTAGATTGAGTATTTTCATACTAAGGTAGCTTATAGTGAACAGAAAATATTTTCCATAAAAATTAAATTATAATGCATTGTAAATTAAATAACTATGATGTTAAATTTTTGCACTCAACTTTCTGTTTATTATAAACGGCTATCATAACTTTTCTAAACGAAATTAATAAATTATGAACCTCATTTTTACAAAGCTCAAAGAAGAGACAAAAACCAATAACGATACGGGATCATATTCTATAGGTAACATGTCATTTTGTACACTTTGTAATAGTGCGCTTGAGGTATTCGCATCAGGTGATTATGCTCCACTTTATGAAGTTTTAACCCCTGATGCAGAACTTTTCTTCCCTCAAGGAATAGATGAACAACGCCGAAACATTCAAGGTATTCAAAATATTTTTGATTTTTGGCAAACTTGGCGCATCAGCAATAACACCATCGCCATGACTATCACTGAAATAAATTCAGTGCCCGTCATCGTAAGCGGATCAGTTGTAGGGCCAGCAAAACCTGGCACCTGGGTATTTTCTTGGTTCAATGTCAATGTCAATTTTGTTCATGTACAAAGAGCCGCCAGGGTAAATGCTACATTTAGTTTCAATGAAGAAAGCATGATCCAAAAAATATTTACTTATTATGACCCAAACCAGTTTAACAATTTGTGATCTTAAATCAAATTCTTTTTATCAAAACCCCATCCACCATGTACAATTTTAATGGTAAACTTTTCTTAACCCCAAATCAACAAATATGATTCACACCACCAAGCCAAGATCCATTGACTATGCAAAAAAACTACATGAACACATAGTAAATTCCGGCTCAAGCGAAAAACTTCAATTACATGACAGGAAAGGCGCCGAAACATTAGAAGCACTTTTCTTAGGTACCAAAGGAATCAATTCGAAGTACCTTACTGAGTTGTTACTTGTTGCTGTTGCAGGTAATGTTTATGCTAGAGAATCCCTTTTTCCAAATGACCCTGATTATGTCAACAAAGAAATTCAGGAGTCCGAAAGTTTTCAGGATACAATGATGCTTATGCGGCGAGAGTTCGTGGTTTTGGTAGATGAATTGACCAAGTCAGGCACTTTTTATAGCATGCGCTCGATCGGCCATATGCTTTGGGATACGGCGATGCCTGGAATTTTGGGATATTTTGCTGCATTGCTATATAATCAAAATAATGTTGCTGTTGAAGCTTCACCAGTTACAACATGGCTGGAGATGGAAGTAGGTAATGAGCTTTGTAAGATGTTGGGCTATAAAATAAAACCCATCGGATTACCACCTTTACTTAACAATCCAATTCCTGCGTCTGATGAAACAACAAATAATTCTATAACTGCTTGGGGGCACATCACTTGTGACGGGTCTGTAGCAA
Source organism: Saprospiraceae bacterium (assembly GCA_016713025.1). NCBI lineage: Bacteria > Pseudomonadati > Bacteroidota > Saprospiria > Saprospirales > Saprospiraceae > Saprospiraceae bacterium. Next base: position 153,674 of record JADJPZ010000004.1, read on the forward strand.
ACCTCGAAGGTCTTTGGATGGCACGAAATCTGAAGTTTTATGCAGTGAGTACTAAGGCGGCAATATTAAATGAACCAGCTTTGGCAGCAGCTAAAAACTTTAAAGTTACACTTCTTGATGGCACTGCAAAACCATTGATTCAACTTGATAACTGGACATTACTTAACTTACCAATTGACGAAGTTTTAACCATTCCTGACGAAATAGAAAGTCAAACCAATAGTCAAATAACTGTAGCTATTTTTAGCCAATATGTTACTAATTATTTAGTCCAATCCATTGGATACCATGACATTATGACTAAATATCTTACTGATATAAACTCAACTCCAGTATCAATGGGCCCTGCTACAAAACATTATTCATGGCCAAAAGGTGCAGCTATCTTAGGGATTGGTGCAAATAATATGTGGGCTGTTAAAGTTGACGAGAAGGCAAGAATGTGTAAGAAGGATTTAATATCAAAACTTGATGAATGTTTAGCAAGCAAGACACCTGTATTGAATGTAGTAGCGGTTTTGGGCACTACAGAGGAAAGTGCTGTCGACCCATTGAAAGACATCATTGCATTGAGAGAGGTTTATCGTGCTCAAGGAATGGAGTTTGCCATTCATGTAGATGCTGCTTGGGGAGGATATTTTAATACTATGCTTACTAGTAGTGACGATAGCGATCCTTCAACTTTTGTCACAATACCTGATAAAGATAAAGTAGCACTTCCTATGAGTAAATATGTGGTAAGCCAATACCAGTCATTATCAAATGCAGATTCCATTACTATCGATCCTCACAAAGCAGGTTATGTTCCTTATCCAGCCGGTGGACTATGTTATCGAAATAGCGCTATGCGAAATCTTGTTTCTTTTACAGCACCTGTCGTTTATCATGGAGGAATTGATCCGACCGTAGGTGTTTATGGTGTAGAAGGTTCAAAACCTGGTGCAGCAGCTTCAGCTGTTTATTTTAGTCATAGAGTGATTCGACCGAATGTCGATGGTTATGGTAAAATGCTAGGTCAATGCATGTTCAACGCTAAGCGATTGTATGCTGCTTTTTCTACATGGAATATTAAACCGAATTTGCCATTTTTCTTTGTTCCATTGATACCTATACCAGCCATTCAAAACGGTGAAAGTTCTTCAGATGTCCAAACTCAATATCAGAATATCCTCAATAACATCGTGAATGTCAGTAATGAAACTTTGATCAATGACCCAAAAGCATTTGGCTTATTTAAAGAATTGGGTGGTGATCAAACCATCATTACTTATATGTTCAATTATTATAACCTTGATGGAACGCCAAATACCGACACCACAAAACTCAATAAGTTGAACGAAGCGATATACACTGCTTTTAGCTTTTCGCCAAAAAAAGATAAAGTAGAAGATACTAAACTTGTAGTCACCTCATCCAGTTTTACATCAAGCGCTTATGGGACTGATTTTATGAATAAATTACGAACCCGATTGTTGGTTACTGATGCAGATCCTACACCTATTGATTTTCTTATCACGACTATCATGAATCCATGGCTTTCAAATACAATAGAAGGTTCATTTATACCGACCATAATTGACATTATGGAGTCTACAATAATTGATATAGTTAATGATATCCGAAAACCTAAAGTATAACATTTTTCTCGTATTATAGGTATAATTGATCGTTTGTATATTGGTGCCCAATGTATTTACACCCGATGGTCGCAGTTTCCAACTGAGATCCTATATTTTACCAATTTAAAATTCATTTTCAACTTTCGATAAACCCTTTAGAATTAACTAACTAACAGTACTATTTTCTAATTCAACTAAGTTTTCTTGACTTATACCAAACAGAAAATTGATTGTGAAAATTTACAATCATAATTATTTAATTTACAATACATTATGATTTAAATTTTTTACAGAATATTTTCTGTCCACTACATTTAATTAAGAGCCAGCACTGCTACAAAGATAATCTTGCGTTTTATTTCAAGTTATAGAAGTATAAATTCTTGAGGTATTGGATCGAAGTCACAGGCTACGTCCATCGGGGTTGAGGCAAATAAAGGTATCCTACCTAAACGACATTGGTATATATTTCCTTTACAATAAAAAATCCATCCTGGCCCTGACTTTGGTACAAAGGCATCAATATGAGGCCGTCACAAGGAGCTGTCACTTTTTCTCCATCATATCTGGCGAGGATTTCTCCGGCGGTGATCTTTTGAAAATTTTTATAACCAGGCTTCATCTGCCATTTTTTATTGTCTTGTATATGGTAACGATATATCACCCTGACAATTTGTGGCAGATGATTTGAATACTGCTGTAAAATATAGTCATGTTGGTTTTCTACATCGTCACTATGGATGACTCCTATAGCTCGCATAAAGTTGATAGTAGCTGCAATACATCTGTTAACAGAAAAAGGGTCGTCATGATGCCCGCCTTCAAAGGCAATAGCCGTAGTGGATATCTTTTTATTATTTGTGTTGAAATAGTGGAGGGTAGTCCCTTCTATACCATCGAGCAATCCTGTGATGACTGGTGCATGTATTTGCTTAGCGATTTCGATACTTTCGACTTCTTCTGTAGCAATACAAAAAATACCACCATCAGATGATGTGGTATGTAAATCCAATAAGTAAAGTCTTGACGGTTTCAACCGATTTATCTCCTCTCCGATGGTATCAAGGATATCTCTGATTTCAAAATCTTCATCTCTCAGATCATTTTTATCTTTTTGCAGGAGCTGGTCAATATATGCTGGATGCCAACAACGGTTGATGTCTTTTTTAATATATCTTTTTTGTTGACTGAATGCAGGAATATTACCGAGTAAGCCGACAATCTCCCCTTTATAGCTAAATCCCGGTCTGGTGATTGGTTCGACTTCCAGCATTTTGAAGAGCAAATCCAGTGCTTTAACACCTGCGGGTTCATTACCATGCATTGCTGCCGTAATAACTATAAGCGGTCCGGGTTTATCTCCTGTATATTTACCAATGATTCGATGCATATGGGCGGTGCAGATTTATCCTTGCATCTTTACAAGTAATTTGCCATTTGAATTTCGTTTCCTTGTTGTTTTTATAGTTTTGCCAGACCTCTGCCTCTTTTTTCATTTTATCGATATTATTTATTCTGCGATTTTAACATTGTCCCATTAGTACCGTTCAATTCTATTTTAGCCAAATTTAACCCACTACCATGCTTTGGAGTGTAAACGAATTCAAACCTTTCCCAAATTCATTTTACAGCCTGTGGTTTACAAACTTCACAAAGAGCACCTGGTTTAAAACCCACAACTGACCAAAACACCACTGTATAAAACAGAAAAAAAGGCGAAAGGGTGTTCGAATTGTAATTTCTATTAAGGCTGAGTATAAACAATGAAGGCCATCCAGATGGCCGTTATTTAGCTCTTTTTACTAATCTGAAAGGCGTATTGAGCTCGTCAAGAACGTTATACTCAAAGTCAGTGTTACCGGCAACCATATCAAATCTGCGCGTTATAGCAAAATCACCTGCAGATAAGATACCATGGCCCGATAATTCTGATGCGTATTCTATTGCATCTCCGGCCACATCAATGCTCGTTGGACCATTTTGTAATTCACCATTTTCCCCATCTTTTGGGAAATTACCGAAGTCATCCACAATAGGGCTGCCACTAAGCGCAGCGTCCAGGTCAGAAATTTCTAATTCTTTTATTTTGTTACTTGATTGAACAGAAAATATGGACATTAATGTTGAATCAAGAGCTCCTTTGAATGGAAGCTTGCCATTTTCATGAGAATCTGGACTCAGGCGAGCAATTTCTGCACTTGCCATTAATGCAAGTCGGGCAGCTAATTTTGCTGGTTCTTTTTTATTCCAATTGTGTTTTGCTCTGATTTCTTCCGGGATAAAACCAGATGGCCATATTCCGATAACAGCATCTCCAACAGTATTTAGCACCATCCCCAAATTTTTCTGAATAACAGCAGCTGCTAAACACTGAAAATCAGATAGCATTTTAGAATACTGAAGCAGACTCACATTGGGGTCGTTTCGTATTTTTCTAGATGATTTAACATCAACCACCATAACGGGCAGTTCAAGAGTTGTTTCTCCGGGACAAATTCGCAAGAACATATCGCAATAATTACAATAGTATTTATTTCTATTATTTCTTGTTACTGTTATGAACCCAAAATTAGGGTCTTCATATGTAGAGCCAAAAGCAAGTTTACAAAAAACACAGGTATCGGCATGACTATGCCCATGCGCGGAAACTTGTTTAATTGACTCATCCGAGGCGTGATGTTTATCAATAATAACTTGCCTTACCGCAAGGCTGGGAAATTTTCCAGGCAACGCGCCAAGTCCAACATCTCTAAGTGCCATACCGGGACCACCGTAAGCAAAAAGCACCTCCCACGCGTGATTAAAATCTTCAATTACTTCAAAGCTTGATGAGGTTTTTGTTTTCATCATCGCTGTGGCATATCCTGTTAAAGTTTCCATAATGTAAAAAATGTTTAGCTTGGGGTTATAAGTTTGAGGATATTAATTTTTTTTATATCCAAAATGATAATTTAACTGATTTCTTTACTTTCTGTGCAGAACTGGTAGTTCCAATAATTTATAACTCTAGTTGAAAACCACCAAGTATGTTCAATCTCGATGTAGAGTTCAGGAAGTATATTTTGAAATGTTCCAAACATACCTCGAAACTCTTTAAGGCCGAAATATAATACTTGATGACGCGTTTTATCTTTTAGTGGATTGTTACAATAGGTACTGTAATTATCAAAAGGTAAATTGGGGAAGCAAATATTTATTGTTGCAATTAATTGCTCTTCATCTATCCATTCGGGAACTTCTTTTAATGTGGCTACATGATCATACTCTGGTTGCCATAAGACAGAATGCATTATATGGGCTTCTTTACCTCTTCCAAACAATACATAATCTTCAAATCGTTTTGAAATTTCATTTCTGTTTATATGTCTGTAGTGCACTACCCTTTCTACTGTAACCTTAACATTAGTCAACCACGGTGTAACCTCTGGCTTTTCCCAATACCCACCCCAAGGCGGCTGAGGTAATGTAGCATTAGGCAACTTCATACCCATTAGTCTATTGTCCGGAGCATCTTTTTTGACAGGAACAAGTTCAGTTGCCACTTCTTCTGCATTTTCGACTGAAGTCCAGACATTTGCATTAAACTCTTTTCTATTTCCGGAAGCAAGGCTTGGTATCGTAAATGCATCAACTTCTTCCGACCCAAACCAATTCCCCAAATAATGTGAATTTCCATTTATATTTCTGTCTTCTAAAATTTTTTGTTTGACATCGTCAGGAATAGAGACCTCCAGTATCAATTCATAGGAATGAGCTTCCATGTGGGTCATTATTTGATGAACGAGAAATAGGGTATCTTTTCCCACAATGCAAAATGCATGGTGATCGGGAGCATTTTTGATCGTTTGATTGTCCATTTTGTTAAAGAAATTTTGGTTTTTTGAAATTTTTAGGTTATTAAGAATCAAATATAGCTTTTTTTTTTGTATTTTCACATTGTTGACATATTTATTTAAAAAATAAGGGCATTCTATCAAATTTATTCTAGTTTGTGTCAATAACCAATTGTGCCAAAGCTCTCATACCAACTATAAAACCGCTTTCGTCTATATAAAAATCAGGTGTATGGTGCTGGGAAGCATCCAGCGTGTCGACATCCCTGGGTTTTCCTCCAAGAAAAAAGAAAAGACCAGGTACTTTTTGTGCAAAAAATGAAAAATCCTCAGCTCCGGTGGTTGCCTTTACTACCCGAACATTTGATTCTCCTGCTGCTTTTTCGAGTGAAGGCAGCATTTTAGCTGTAAGTTGGGGATTGTTAAAGGTAACTGGATATCCGGTATGGATTTTAACTTCAGCTGTTGCACCTGTACTTTCTGCAATTTTTTCAGCGGTAAGTTTGATCTTTTCGTGCACTATTTTTTGCATTTCTGTATCAAGTGTGCGTATGGTACCAATCATTTCCACTTCTTCCGGAATGATGTTATTTCTGACTCCACCCGATATCTTACCAATAGTAATAACTGCAGCTTCATTTGTCAGGTCCAATTGCCTGCTTACAATCGTCTGGAGACCAAGGATGATCTGTGCCGCTGTGACTATGGGATCAACTCCTGACCATGGCCGCGAACCATGCACTTGTTTACCCTTGACCTTGATAGAAAACTGGTCTGCAGCAGCCATAGTGCCAAGCGGTTTATATGTGATTGAGCCAGCATCTACTACACTTGAAATATGAAGGCCATACATGACCTGAATACCATATTTGTCTATTAATCCCTGCTTGATCATGAGTGCTGCTCCACCTTCGTCTCCGAGAGGAGCACCTTCTTCAGCAGGTTGAAATACAAAAACTATTTTTCCTTTCAGATCATTTTTCATCGCATGGAGCATCTTGGCTACACCCATCAGGATGGCCACGTGACTGTCATGACCGCATGCATGCATGACGCCTACTTTCTGCCCCAGATATTCTGATTCTTCTTTGGATGCAAAAGGCAATTTGACACGTTCGTATACAGGAAGACCGTCCATGTCTGCCCTTAGACCGATCACCGGTCCCGGCTTACCCGTATTCAGTACTGCCACGACACCTGTGTGGGCCATACCTGTTTCGATCGACACATCAAGCCCTTTTAGATTTGCTGCAATATAAGCCATCGTTTTAAATTCTCGATTGGACAGCTCAGGATATTGATGCAAATGCCTCCTCCACTTTATGACATCACTTTCATTGGCTTTTGCCAGTTCAGCGATCATATTTTCAAGTTTTTCCTGATTATTTACTACCTTTGGCGGATTCCTTTTTTGACCGCAAAGAAAAATACCAGACAACACAAAAATGGTAATGAATAAAAATCTCATATATGAATAATTTTAATTTTGATGAATCAATAATACTCCAAAGGAAATAAATTTTATGCATAAAAGTAATTTTCAGCTTATAATTTTATTATTTTCATTATTGGTCTATGGTTATTTCAATCTACAGAGCCAAAATATCAGCCCAATCAGTAATAAAAAAATTCATCAATACATTATTGAAAATGGCATGTCTTTGATCGGAAAGCCATATAAAGGTGGTACCCTTGAAAGTGAAGGCCCTGAAAAATTAACCTATTTTGATGATGCATTTGATTGTGTGACTTTTGTCGAATACGTTCTCGCCAAGTCAAAAACTCAGGACATAATCGATAAAGAAAATTTTGAATCCTACTTAACAAAAATGAGGTACCGGGATGGTGTGATAAATGGATATGGTTCGAGGTTGCATTATTTTACAGAATGGATATTGCAAAATTGCACACAGAATAATTTTCAGGATATAACTAAGTCTATCGGTGGAATCCCATATGTAAAAACTATAAACTTCATATCTAGACATAAAAGTAAATACGCAAAACTTAGTGTTATTGAAGATTTGGAAAAAATAAAGACTTCAGAAAAAAGACTCAACAATCACAAACGTTACTACATTCCCAAAAAAACTTTAACGAAAGTGCAGCACCGGATACTAGACGGAGATGTTATAGCTTTCACGACTTCCATCAGTGGATTGGATGTGGTACATACTGGTTTTGCAAAGTGGGTAAAAGGAAAATTATGCCTTTTGCACGCATCAGAGACAGAGAAAAAAGTGGTACTGACATCTCTGAGTCTTGCAGAATATATCATGCGGAATCAGAACCAATCCGGTATCATAGTTGTCAGGTGTCTTAAATGAGTATAAGAGTTTAAATTTTTATCACTCTCAAATAAATATAGCGATAGTCGCAAATAAATAATTACAATAAAATTAACTAAATTAATAGAACTGGTGCATTCGATTTTCCGTTGTAAAGAGAAAATTGAATATCGTGAATAAGATAATATTGATCCTTGCTTTCGTCTTGAGTATAAATGCCCATGTGGACGCTCAGCTTAAAGACCTGATGAAAAAGGCAAAAACCGCAGCAGGTATTGCTACCGGAGATGAAAATGAGATGAGTTCTGCCATGAAAGAAGCACTACAGTTGGGGATAGATGCTGCAGTGGTACAACTTTCTGCAGATAAGGGATATCTTGAAAGTCCATACAAAATACTCATTCCTGAAGATGCTCAAAAAGTCATTGATAAAGTCAAATTGGTCCCGGGTTTTCAGGATGTCGAATCAAAACTCACCCTCCAAATGAACAAAGCTGCAGAAATTGCTGCAAAAAAAGCGACTCCTATCTTTGTTGATGCTTTCACAAAAATGACTGTAAAAGATGCTGCATCTATAATAAGTGGACCTGAAAATGCAGCTACAAACTATTTAGCAACCACTTCCAGGGTTCAACTTTATGATGCATTTTTGCCAGTGATTCAAACCAGTCTCGATGAAGTAAGTGCGCGCACATATTGGAAAAGTGTCGTTGACGCGTATAATAAAATACCTTTTGTCAAAAAAATGAACCCAGCTCTGGATGATCATGTGAACAATAAGGGATTGGATGGTCTGTTTTCACTTATTGCTGTAAAAGAAAAAGGTATCAGGACGGACGTCAATCAGAGAAGCAGCGACCTCCTGAAAAAGGTTTTTGGTAAGAAATCTTAAATTTTACGTGTTTGTTTAGGAATAAGTCTTTTGATTTTTCATACTTTTACCGTCAGTAAACCAACCTTTATCTTCGATTGAAACCTGTATTTGGATTATTTGCCGGATTGAGCACAGCAGCATTGATCATAGTGATGGCTCAAATGATCAATGAAGGTCTGTACCCACAACCTATGGATCTGGACACCGATAATCATGAAGCGCTTTCTGCGTGGATGAATACCCTACCTACCAAAATATACATCATCATAGCGATAAGTCATGGACTATCTGCCTTTGCTGCCGGACTCATCAGCAGTTTAGTATCAGGATTTGGCAGATTGACATTTGGGCTGATTGCTTTCTGTGGTATTTTTATACCTGTAATGATTTATCTTTTCACATATCATTTTCCGGTCTGGTTTGTCATCACAGATACCGTCATCACTGCTATCCTTGGTTTTGTAGGCGCCATCACCGGTAGTGCCAGATATGTAAATTAGAGCATGTTTACAATCCTATCAATCTACCTTTACTCTTGAAGATTCACTTTCTGAAGCACTGCTTCTGCCATTCAGGTTTTTCATTTTTGTATTTCCGAACTGATAACTTGCTGTCAATCTCAATTGCCTGGTAAAGTTTCTCTGATAAAAGCTGACTCTTACATCACTGAAATCGATAGTAGCGTTTGAATTTTGCTTGTAAAACACATCGTTAAAACTCAAGGCAACCCTACCCTTTTTGTCAGCAAAAGATTTTGAAATGCCTATATTGACACCGGAGATATTATCAATAGTTAAAAATTCTTCTAAAAATTTTGTCAGGTAAAAGCCGCCGAATTCCATTTTAAAATCTTTCGGAAGATTGGCATTGATCTGCCAGTAAGCTAACCAATGCCATCTGCTGGCTTCATATTTCAGTCCTTGATATGTTGCATTGTAAGAGTTAAATATAGCCTGATTACCTCCAAATCCATCAATGACTTTTCCCAATTTTATTGGAAAATTGAGTTGAATTTCCACTCTCTCCTGGTTAGCTAGGTTTTCAGCTGTGGTAAATGTACGAGTACCTTCGAGTCTGGGAGCATTTTCTATGATCACATCATCAGTTTTATAATATGCAATTCCAATAAATGGCTGGCCATCATAAGTAAGGTTGAGTTGTGCTGTATTGATGATCTCAGGGCGCAATGTCGGATTGCCTCTGGTATAAGTAAGTGAATCAATAAAATATGTAAAAGGATTTTGCTGTTGAAAGCCAGGCCTGTTGACTCTTCTGGAATATGAAGACTGAACCGCCATGTGGCTATTAAATCTGTAAAGAGCACTTGCACTTGGAAATAATTGTGTATAATTCCTATCCAAAACTATTGAATCCAATGATTTGCCGGAGATGACAGTCTGCTCAGCCCTAAGCCCTCCGTTCAATTCAATTTTTCCTAATGTTTTACTCAGATTTACATAAGCGGCGTTAATACTCTCCTTGTAAAGAAACATATTTGACTCGCGGTCAGACCTGATATTGTTTCTGTAAAAATTGAGATCATTATCTACACTTGCAAATGATGACTTCATACCTGTCTCCATTCTAAATGTAGAATCAAAGGGATGTTTATAATCTGCTTTTGCAACATAAATATTGACCGGCTGATCTACATCTTGTGTGGAATATGATTTGTTTGTTGATCTGTCATCCGGATAAATTATCAGGTTGTTGATATTTCTGGTATTGAATCTGTTATAGTCAAAATCAACATTGAAAGTCCTGCCGGTTTTTCTGTCAAACTCATATTTATAATAAGTGCTTCCATATAGTCCACTTCTTTTACTGTCAGAATGATTTTCTGTGATAAAAGAATTGAAAAGTTCAGTTTCCAATTGATTGTAAACCTGAGTTTTATTAAAACCATCTCCGACCCCGCCACGTCCCCAGTACCTGAAAACTAAACCTGCAGTAGCTTTTTCAGTAGCAAAATAATCAGCGCCAAGCCTAATATTTCTAAAATTATAGCTATTATTCTCAAGATTTTTTCCTTTATAGACTTCCTTATTGATATATCTATCCACAATAAAGGCTGAAAAATAGGTACCCTGATTAAAACTCGTATTGCCGGAAAGGTTGATTTTACCATTGCGATACGTAGCATTAACTGATGGATTGATACGATAGTAATCTTTTGTATTACCATTGACATCAGATTGGTCTACCCTAAAGCCCCCAAGGGTCATAGCCGCAGTTCCTTTGAAACCCAGATCTGCATTCCTTTTCAGTACTATGTTCAGGATTGGTCCGCCGGCTGCATCAAACTGAGCTCCCGGTTGGGTGATGAGCTCAATCTTTTCTATCTGATCACCAGGCATATCTCTAAGGACAGCATTCATATCGGTATAAAGTGACGGCTTACCATCAATCCAGATTTGAAGATTTTGACTTCCACCGAGAGTCACTCTATCCTGTGTAACTACAACACCCGGTACTTTCTGGAGAATTTCCATAGCTGTACCACCTGCTGCTACAGCACTGTTGGCTACATTTACTACAAGCCTATCGGATTTTTGCTCTAAAAAAGGTCTTTTAGCTGTAATCACAGGTTCATCCAATACTATACCTCTGTTTATAAAATTGATATCCACTGTGGCAAATTGATTTGAAGCTTTGAGTTCAAAAATGTCACTGTAAATACTTGTATACCCCAAAAATGAAGCTAAAAGTCTGTACTGACCAGGTGATACGTTTTCGATTTTGTAGGCACCAAGGTCGTCAGTAAGACTTCCTTTTATTAAGAGAGAATCACCGGCTGCGATAAGAGATGCTGAAGCAAAAGGAATCGGATTTCCATTTTCGTCCCTGATGATACCCTTGACTATCAATTGGCTATAAGCGCTTACAACAAATAAAGTGATGATAAGTGTGAAGTAATAACGATTCATCTGCATAGTGATCTTTGATTTGATTGTTTGATTTTTTGGAATTGGAGTATGTTTAGATTGCTAATATTTGCCTTTTAAGGCACTCCGAAGAATTATCTGAATACATGTAAAGACGTTATGAAATTCAGTATGGTTGCAAAAAACTTGAATAATATTTCTGTAACTATTGATTTAGAGTATGTTTAAATTTTGTTTTTAGATAATGAAGTGAGCTTATTTTGAGTTAAAAGAGGTAAATTTTGCAGGCCGCCGCGGCGGATGTGCAATTCGACCTGGCTTACTCTGAACTTAAATAAATTTTGCTTTAAAATTCGGCAGGCAGGCGAAAAATTTAACAAATGTGCAGCCAATATATGACGTATTATTGCTAAAGGACAAATTTTAAACACTCGTAGGTATATTCAAAATTTTTCTTATTTGTAAATTAAAAGATAATGATTTTGGCAATAAGATAATCAACGAATTTGGATTGCCAGAAAACTAATTTTATATGCGTGCATGTGAGATAAATAAAGACGATTATATTTAAGCCAGGTTCATAATATATTGATTTTATGTCAATAAAAATTTAAACATGCGCTAAATTTCATTTTCATATAAAATTTAAGAATCGCGAATTGTTTTGAAATAAATATTTTAAATTGGCTTTGTATTTTTAACTTATCAATAATATCTAAATAATGTATCGCATCGAAGTTACAGTTTTCTACCTGAAGCAGGCAGAAACTGAGACGGATGGGGGTATTAATTAATACCTAAATATCTAAAATGAGTTCCGTAATGAAGATCCAAAGTACAACCTGCCCGCTTCGGAGCAGGCGGGTAAAATAAGCATTTTTGACGACAAATAGTACTTTGTGCAGCTATGCTGTAGTCATCGCTACAGCATAGCTGCACACGGTATGGTGCATGACTGAACGGTGCGACTGCAAAATTGAGTGGGAGCTCAATTTAGTGAAGGAACCGTCAGCACACCTGACGGCATGGTCATCTTGTTTCATAGGTCAGAATGCAGTAATTTTGGTCTGGAATAGGAAATTCATTTTAGATTTTTAGGTAAAAGTCACAAGTTACAAACTTGCACCAGCATGGGGTTTGTAAATACACAAAAGCCACACAACTTTTGATTTGTTATGTGGCTTTTTACAAAAAAGATGCCAGTAAATGAAGTTCTAAAAGATCTTAAATCTTTCAAAACATGCTTTTTCCAGATCTTCTCTGTCATCTGGATGGGCAATATTGATTAAGGCTTTTGCTCTCTGTCTCAGGTTTTTGCCATACAGGTATGCGACACCTTGCTCAGTCACTATATAATGGGCATGAGATCTTGTGGCTACTACACCTGCTCCTTGTTTCAGGAATGGCACGATTCTGCCTAATCCTTTATTGGTTCTGGATGGTAATGCTATGATCGGTTTTCCTCCCTGACTCAATGATGCGCCTCTGAGAAAGTCCATCTGACCACCCACTCCGCTGAACTGATAAGTACCTATGGAATCAGAACATATCTGACCTGTCAGGTCTACTTCAATCGAAGCGTTGATCGCTACTACTTTAGGATTTCTCTTGATGACATGAGGATCATTGACATAGTCTATATCCAAGAATGAAAATGCAGGATTATCATCTATATAATCGTAGAGGTTTCGGCTGCCAAGAGCAAAACCTGTGACTATCTTATTGGGGTGTATGGCTTTATATTTGTTGGTAACCACGTCCTTGTCAAAGAGATCAATGATACCATCTGACAACATTTCTGTGTGTACACCTAAGTCTTTATGGTTACCAAGACATCGCAATACAGCATCCGGTATAGCTCCGATACCCATTTGAATAGTACTTCTGTCCTCTATTAAATTGGCTATGTGTTCACCTATTTTTATTTCGTCAGCACCTACCCGTTCTCCAAATGAAGCTTGATGCAATGGTTCTTCAAAATAGGTAATGGCGTGAAATCTTTTTGTATGGATCAGACCGTCGCCATGAGTTCTGGGTACATTCGGATTCACTTGAGCTATCACTTTTTTGGCTGTATTGACTGCAGACCTTGCCACGTCCACTGACACACCCATAGAGCAATAACCATGTTTGTCCGGCGGAGAAACCTGAACAATCGCCACATCAATGGGCAGGATATTTCTTTTAAACAGTTCCGGTATCTCACTTAAAAATATAGGAACGTAATCTGCCCGACCTTCATTGACATCTTTTCGTATGGGTTCTGAGACAAATAGTGAGTTAATATTGAATGAGTCTTCCATTCCGGGCTGATCTACAAAAATCTGGCCTAAAACACTAATGAATACTAACTCAACATCCTTTAATCTATCAGACTGAAAAGATAGTTCTTTCAGCATGTTGGTGGGAGTTTGTGCACTTCCATGGATAAAGACTCTGTCTCCACTTTTGACCAATTGTAATGCTTCGGCTGCAGAGATATAATTTACAGGTAATCGCATATTTATACTAATTTTAATTCTGCTGCAAAGGAACGACTTTTAACTTAATCTCATATATGATATCTGTCAGTTATATGAATAATTAAAATCATTTGAATTAAAATTTAGACCTGCATTGTTAGGTATTTTACCATTTTTGGTGCAATCTTTGCATTAGAAATTTTAAATGTTTCAATAATGACTGAAGGCCAACAGGCTCCACGTACCCAAGCCCAGATATCCAGGGCTGCCATACAGCGATTGTACGTATCAATGAGACACCTCTTTCTGAGAGGTGGATATAAACCATTAGGAGTCTCAGGAGAGTCCATGATCGAGGCAATGCTCTCACTGAAACCTGAAATTTACGGTCTTATCGCTGATGAAGAGAAAGTAGAACTTGAAGGTCTGCTATATATATTTCAGAGGTTGCCAAAAGGTATCGAACAGTGCAGATATATCAAATTGATCTCCAGGGAAGGATATGATCATTCTCATTTTGAAAAACATGTGCCGCCCCGCAGGAAGCGCGATTGTTATAGGGTAGATGAGGAACAGATGTTTATTGAAATGACGAGAGGGGGAAGTGATATTTATGATATCCTCACCCACCTGACATTTATGTATATTGAATCTGAAAAAATCAGAAAAAACAGCCTGGATTCCCGTGGCAGAAAAAATCGGTCATGGCTCATGCTTGAGAAACTAATAGCAGATATTCATGAAGAAAAAGAAATCAACGTCGAAGTGGGTTTTACCTACCTTAATACCATCCTCGGAAGAACTTACGACGAAGTGGCATCCGCTTATGGCAGATTTGAAAAGTCAGCCGAAGTAAATAGCCTGTTTGAGATCACTTACTGGCTGGGCAAACTGAGTATGGAAGAATTTTTGACTCAGATAGATAGAGAAATCACCTTTTCGCCCGCACTACGAGAGAATTTGGGCAACCACATTTATGGTGAAAAATGGGCAAACACTATCAAAAAGACACTGTGGGATAATGATCTTTTCGAAAGACCTATTCACATCATCAGTGCCAATTTACATAGCGTGATGAATTGTTTTTACGCCAAGTCTGCACTGACCAAAAAAGTAAAGTTTGAAAGCTTGGAGCAGTTTGCTGAAATTCTCAGTATGGATGACAATGCAGATATGAGAGCCCTTGTGACCGATTTTGCTTTAAAAAATGGAATGAAAAAACTATCAGACACTAGCGGAACCAATATAGGTGTTCAGATATTTGATAGTGCGTGTATAGATATCAAAAATGTAGCGGAAGAAATTGGGTTTACTCAAAAACCAAAGGACAAAAGTCCGGTTTTTATTGTAATGGATTATGCTTTTGGAGAGCAAGCCTACGAAACCATGGATGAATTGCTCAAGCCTTATGTGATCCATGAGCAGAGAAATCGCCTCAATGTCAGATCCATCAATATCATGGGTAAGGCCGGGATACTCGAAGGTGACAAAGGGGATATTATGATCCCCACAGCCCATGTATTTGAAGGAACTGCGGACAACTATCCACTTGAGAATTCTCTTACACCATCCATGTTTGATGGTTGTGGACTTGGAGTATATGAAGGGACAATGATTACTGTTCTGGGTACTTCATTGCAAAACAAAGATATTCTGACCTATTTTTGGAGATCGTCCTGGAAGGCCGTAGGATTGGAGATGGAAGGAGCTCACTACCAGAAGGCGATACAAGCAGCGTCAAAAATTCGGAATAATATCAGACCGGATATCAAATTGAGATATGCATATTATGCATCTGACAATCCTCTAGAAACAGGCAGCACTCTTGCTTCAGGAAGTCTGGGACTTGACGGGGTCAAACCCACATATCTCATCACTCTGGAAATACTAAAGGGTTGTTTGAAGGATGATTGAAAGTAGATAAATTTATTTGCAATATATTGTATTATAGATATATATAAATATAAATATTGTTAATGTAATTCATTAGAAAATAATTAAATTTTGAATATTCATGTGATAAAGTATGTAAATGGTTAATTTTGCGGCCTTAATTCTTTTTACTCCAATCTATTTGGTGTAGAATAATTTTTTTAACTAAATATTTCAGTATATGAAAAACTTGATGATTCTTTTAACATTTGTTTTTGTGGGGCACCTGATGGCGACAGCCCAGGAAGACACTCAGATGAAAGAGGAGATGAAAGTCTCTACCGATACCTCGATGACTTGTTCTGATTGTGATCGCAATATCATATCAGTGGGAGGTAAGTATTATTTCAATACCCTTAGCAATACACGGACAACACTTTCCAATAGTGGTTTTATCCTCGAGCAGGAAGCCATAGAGTATCAGGTTAGATTGTACAATTTACCCAAGATATTCTATTATCAGCAATTGGGTACATTAAACAGTACTAACTATGTGTCGGTGACAGGTATAGGTCTTAAGGAAGATTTTCGTTTTCCTGTGTTCAAGTCATCTGCATTTATTTTCACTCCGTATGTTGAGCTTGGAGGTGGGCTCTTCAGAATGAATATCGCCAAAGGTGTGAAATCAAATTCCATCACATCTGTTCTGGGATCTCAGACCGAAAGCCACACTCTTGACAATTTTGTAGTAACGGGTGATGTTGGTATTGATCTGGGAGGAAAGTTTAAACTTAACAACAGAAGCGTATCTATAACTGTCAATGGTGGATATATAGCCAATTTTCCCACTGAATGGAGACTTGCAGGTTCTTTGGCATTTAAGGAAAAAATTAACCTTGCCAGTCCTTATGCCGGAGCAACGATAAGAATCGATATGAATGATTGCGGTAGCAATTGCTGCAAATAATTGATTCTATTAAGGAAATAATCACTAAATATCATGATCATTTATGACTTAAGTCATTTCAAATAGCTATAGAATCGTTGATATTTGTACAATAAGTAAGCTTACCAATAAAATGGTAGATTAAATTACTTATTTGAATAATTTTATTATGAATAGGCGAATTAATATAATCCTGATTACTATTCTTGGATTTTCAGCTTGCAGCCCAATATATTATGCACCGAGTATTCAAAATGTTCCAATGATCTCCTGTAAAGGTGAGAAAAATATATCTTTATCGGCAGGTTCGAGTAATATAAATAATATTTTTAATACTATTTCTACCCTCGACCTGCAAAGTGCATATGGAATCACTAATCATTTATCTTTTCAAATTAATGGTGGCTATTATTTTGCTAAAGAAGATAAAAGTGATGCTGGAGGATCAGGCCATATGTTAGAGACGGGAATAGGATATTTTACAAAAATTAATAAAAACACAATAGTTGAATGTTTTGGAATTTTTGGATTTGGAGATTTTAATAACAAAATCGAAATATCAGCTATTAGTGCAAAAGGTAATTATCAAAACATTTCAGGAAGTTTAATAAGGTTAGGTATCCAACCTGCCTTTGGATTCAAATTTAAATCATTTGAAGCTGCTTTGTCTTCAAGAATGGTAAGATTAGAATATAAAAATATTAGAGGGTATTTATTGTATGGTGGAATTGACCAGGTAGATTTATTAAAAAATAAGAATTCACATTACCTATTTGAACCTGCAATAAGTTTGAAAACAGGGTGGGAAAATATAAAATTCCAGTTGCAATATGGCAGAAGTTTTAATTTGACCAATCCCAACTTCAGACAAGGAAAGGATTTTATTTCAATTGGGCTGAATTTTAATTTTAATTAGCAAAATCAAGTTTGTAAATAATATCCAAACTAAGGTATGTTTAAATTTTTATTGCCTTAAAATCAATATATTATCAACCTGACTTCAAAATAATCACCTTATTTAGTTCGCTAAATGCGTTGATTATTTTATCGCCAGAACAATAATCTCTTGATTTACAGCTAAGAAAAATTTTAAACATGCTCTAAAAGAAATATACTCAAAATAAATTGATTTGCGAAAATTGCCTTTCACATTTTATTGATTTTGAGTATAATATACTAACATGACTGATTATGCTTTTGATAGAGTGGGTATAACTTATGATTTCACCCACACACATAGTTTAGAAATATCTGAATGATTAATTGAAAAGAATAAACTACAGTGATCTTAAAATGGGTAATAGGATTTATTTTTTTAGAATCTTTCTTCTGGTTTAGTTCTTAGTCAGTATCTTTGTCCTTTCTAACATTTTTTAAGTAAATTTGTAGTTTTGGTATTCTTATGTTTAAATTATAGTGGACAGAAAATATTCTGCGAAAAATTTAAATCATAATGTATTGTAAATTAAATAATTATGATTGTAAATTTTCGCAATCAATTTTCTGTTTGGTATAATATCACTACATCACTTAAACCTTAACCTTTGAAAGATATAGCAGAACTTTTGGCAAGAATCTGGATATCCTTTGTATTTATTTATGAAGCACTGGATGCACTTGTCTTCTTCCATAAGACAAAAGCTACCATGACCGCTTATGGGATATTGTGGCAACAGGATTTGGTACTCAAAGTAACCATATTTATCTTATTGATAGGTGGTATTTTAGTCCTGATCGGATCCTTTGCCAGAGTTGGTGCTACTTTGCTTCTTCTTTATTGGTTCCCTATGACATTGATTGTGTACTCTTTCTGGGATGACCCCGGAGACTTAAGGCGATTGCATACCTTGTATTTTATGCGCAATCTGGCTTTGTGCGGCGGATTGTTATTGCTTATAGCCAATGGAGCTGGCAAGTATAGCATAAAAAGACTTATTTATATCATGAAGCTCCCGAAATAACTTAAACCCAATATGGCTAAAAAATTGAGATTATTTGACGAACCCTCTGCATTGACAGGTGTTGCAGCATTTCACGATGTATTTGGCATGCCTGTATTGCCCACTCCTGCCATTCCTGACGAAAAACGTTGTAATCTTAGAGTGGCTCTCCTGCAGGAAGAATTGGATGAACTGAAGACGGCCATACTTGAGAATGATATCGTTGGGATAGCCGATGCCTTGAGTGATCTTCAGTATGTACTATCAGGAGCGGTACTTGAGTTTGGTCTTGCATCCAGATTTAAAGCCCTTTTTGACGAAGTACAAAGATCAAACATGAGTAAACCGTGTAAATCATACGAGGAAGCTCTGGCAACTCAGAAATATTATCTGGATGAAAAGAATACACCATCTTTCATAGAAGAAAAAGAAGGAGAATATCTTGTCTATCGGCAGGCAGACAGAAAGGTATTAAAATCCATCAATTACTCAGAAGCAGATCTGCAGACCATCGTTTTCAGATAGCCGGTTTTTGCCGTCAATCATCTAAACTGCAGCTACCTATAGGTGCACCCGGAGGCACAGGTACAGCGGAAGGAAGTTTAATTTGTTGGATTTTAGCCGGGTCGGTATTCATCAACGACACCAGATAATTGATTAACACTTTGCTTTTTTCTTCTGAACCTTTTTTAGCAATAAGTGATTTTTTATGACTTTCTAATATGTTTTGAATGTGCGCTTTCACATGATGAGAAATATTTTCACTGATACTCAAAGCTAATAACCTGCCGACAAATTGAGTATTAGCACATTGCGAGACGACATCCGCGGATATATTTTTTGCCAGACTATTGGATAATTCTTTTAAATGTTCTGATAATCTTCCATCACCAGCCAACCTACTGAGCCTGTCAGGATGTAATAAAAGATCCAGAATTTGTCCTGTAGCACTTTCATACACCTTAAGATAGTCAAAAGCCGGGGCAGCACCGGTGGGAAAACTTTCACGACTGCGATCATATCCGGAAGCAGTTGGAAAAAGCAACCCTTTGATGTGGTCTGGGACGGCCAGATACTTGTCAGTAAGAAGATTAAGAAGTGCAGAAGTGGCTTTCATCTGACGGTTACGATCTACGGGTTTTAGTGGTTCGATTTTGCCAAAACCTTTTACGGCGTAATGGTATTCAAGACCTCCTATCAGTTTACTGACTGCTTCCACCTGATATCTGTGCATAAAGTAGACGGGAACAAATATTTTTTCAAGTTCTGAGACCGGTGTGCCTTTAGGTATAGTATTTAAGCCAAATTCTTTGACAGCGTAAGTTCTGATGGCCATGATCCTCTCCAATTCAGCAATAGGATCAGGACCATTGTCCCAAAGGTGATTTATCGGTGAGGCACTACCGGCACTTCTCGCATCCTCATCTGTCAGGTATTTCAGACCTAGTCTATGATTCTCATTGATGATAGTTTCAAGCCCCGCTCTTTCAGATGCTTCATTCGGGTATTGACTATATCCGTACATAATAGCCCTTTTGTCCCACAGTCCGATTTTATCATCATAGGCCTTTGAAAAGTCAGGCTTGCCCTGATTGTCTAATGTAATATATGGATGTGGATAATCCATGACAGATGCTCTGTCGTTGGTACTTGCTGCAAAGTTGTGTGCCAGTCCGATAGTGTGGCCTATTTCGTGTGCAGAAAGTTGTCTTAATCTGTCCAATGCCATTTTGGTCATGATGGCGTGATTTTCATCATTGGCACCATACGGTGATGCTATGCCCTGGGCTATCATAAAATCCTGTCTCACACGTAGAGACCCCAATGAAACATGACCTTTAAGTATTTCGCCGGTCCTGGGATCGGCGATCGATGATCCATATGACCAACCACGAGTACTGCGATGCACCCACTGTATCATATTGTACCTGACATCAAGCGGATGTGCACCTGTGGGTAGTTCCCTGACATCAAATGCATTTTTAAATCCGGCAGCTTCATATGCCTGAGCCCACCATTTGCCGCCTTCCATGAGTGCTGATTTTATTGGTTCAGGACATCCGGGGTCTATGTAATATATGATGGGTTCAACAGGTTCACTCACATCCTGGTCAGGATATTTTTTTTCAAGCCTGTGTCGGGTGATGAACCTTTTTTCAATTGGCGAATGTATAGGAGTGGCGTAGTCATAATAGCTCGTGTAAAAGTATCCACTCTCAGGATGAAAAACCCTTGGTGTATACTTGTCGTCCGGCAATTCGATAAAAGATACATGCTGTCTGTAGGAGACTGTTTCAGGGGAAGGTGATACACTTTTGATGTAGCCACCTGTAGGCTCCCCGACAAAAGTCAGGATAGACTCCAGTTCGATATTTTTTGGAAAGGCATGTATATTGTCAAAAAATAATGCGGATCGGCTTTTTTCAAGCTTATATGTACCTTGTTTGGTATCTTTAAGAGTATTGACCACCATATTGAGATCTTCAAGAAGCAACGGTGCTATATCTATAATGTAGATTTTATTTTCAGTTTTTTCGATTTTGAATCCAAAAATGACAGATTTTGCAAAGGCTTCTTCAACAGCTCTGACTTCGAGTGCATTATTGGAAATTGCCCTGTATTTTAGATTGGGTTGAATCAATAAGATCTTATCGCCATGTTTTTCAAATCTGACTACTCTTACATCACCAAGTTTGCCGCGATCCAGACCCAGATCATTTGACCCGATACCTGTACCAAAGGCATTGACCATCAGGATATCCTGATTGAGTTTATCTATTTTGAACAGTAGCTTTCCACTGGAATCCTGATATTCAAAATTGAAAAATCCCTGATATTTTTGTCCTAAAAGAGATTGAGTGCTCAATAACGAAAACAAAACTATAGTAAACAATTTTAAAAAATTCATGATGCTGGTATTTTTAAGGTTGCAATATATGGAATATATCCTTAAAATAAATTGGTTGCGAAAAATGGCTCAACTATAGTGAACATAAAATGTTCTGTAAAAAAATCAAATCATAATGTATTTTAAAGGTGATAGAAAACATTCTACAAAAAAAATCAAATCATAATATATTGATTATTAAAAAATTATAATTTTTTATTTGGCAATCAATTTTCTGTTTGGCAGAACAACTAAAGGCCTCTGTTTGACGAAAATCGATTTTTTAAACCTATATCGAACATAATTATACGAACATGATACATAATTTATTTCAAAACCCTGATTTATGCAAACAATTTCCATTACTTGTTTCCTATTGTTTGATTGGCAATTCATAATTCATTAACTTTGCAGTTTTTTAGAATACGTTTCATGCAAAAACGTCGTAAATTGTGGTTATGAAGGCATTACACAACAGGATAAACAGATACATCCTAAAAGAAAAAATTCAAAATGACAAGACTTCCAGAGTAACTTTGTCTTTTTATCAGTACTATCATCTCGGCAACCCCGGATTGTTCAGAGATCATTTATATATCATTTTGTCTGAGTTAGGCGTATTTGGTCGGATCTACGTATCTTACGAAGGGATCAACGGCCAAATATCAGTTCCAGATGCAAGAATTGAAGATTTTAAAAATGCAATACACACCATCACTTTTCTCAGAGATATAAGGCTCAATTGGGCTATAGAAGATGATGGAAAATCATTTTACAAACTCATCATCCGGGTACGCGATAAAATCGTTGCTGATGGTCTGGACGACAAAACTTTTGACGTTACAAATAGAGGTATACACCTCAAGGCTGAAGAATTCAACTTACTCACCGATGACCCAGAAACTATCATTGTAGACATGCGCAATCACTATGAATCGGAAGTAGGACATTTTCAGGGTGCGATATTACCTGATGTAGAAACCTTCAGAGAAGCACTGCCCGTCGTAGAGCAATTACTCGAAGACAAAAAGGACAGAAATATCATCATGTACTGCACAGGTGGAATCCGGTGCGAGAAAGCCAGTGCCTATTACAGACATAAAGGATTTTCCAATGTATACCAAGTCGAAGGCGGTATCATAGAGTATTCCAGAAGAGCTAAAGAACTGGGTATTGAGAACAAATTTATTGGCAAAAACTTCGTTTTTGACGAAAGACTGGGTGAAAAAATATCGGACCATGTCATAGCCAAATGCCATCAGTGCGGCGCGCCTTGCGATACACATGTCAACTGTGCGAATGAGGAGTGCCATATACTTTTTATACAGTGTCCTGCCTGTGCTCAAAAATATCAACACACTTGTTCTGTAAAGTGTAAAGAATTTATAGAGTTGCCGGAAGGCGAAAGGTCATTGTTGAAAAATACTATTGCATTTAATGGTACAAAGTTCGGAAAAGGAAGGTATAAAGCATTCCATAAGTCTGAAGTATTAGACACTTCCAATCATGAGTAAAAATATGACACTTCTTTCATTGTATGGTTCGTATCATATAAGTGATGGACTATTGTCAATTAGATTATTGATTTTATCATTTTAACTCATATAGTATTTAAGATGAATTTACAGTCCTATGGTATATACACTTTAGCTTCCTGCTTGAAAATTAGTATTATAGGATTTTTTGGGCTTGGCTGGATCGTATTCATTCAGGGTTGTGCCAGCACAGGTTCGCCATCAGGAGGTCCCAGGGATGTGACACCACCCAAAATGGATAGTACAAGATCTGCACAAAACCGTCAGACAAATTTCAAACCACGTCAGGTTGATTTCTATTTTGATGAATTTATTGAGGTACGTGACCCGATCAAGGAAGTACTGGTCTCTCCACCTCTTACATACATACCGCAGGTGACGCACAGAGGTAAAAAAGTAAGTTTTGCATTTGATGAAAAAGAAGTTCTCAGAGAAAATGCCACCTATACCATCAATTTTGGCGAGTCTGTTGTTGATTTTCATGAAGGTAATAAACTTCCCAATTTTAACTTTGTCTTTGCTACAGGTCCGGAACTGGACAGTATGACTTTCAAGGGTAAAATCACTGATGCACTCACAGGGGAACCCGATCCGGAGATGGTCGTATTCCTTTACGACAACCTCACTGACTCCGTCGTAGCTAAGGAGAAACCTTTTTATTTTGCACGTCCCGACAAATCAGGTAATTTCGAATTTCAAAATGTAAAATCTGATACTTTCAGGTTGCTGGCTATCAAAGATGAAAATATCAATTACAGGTACGATCTTCCGACAGAAAAAGTGGCATTTTATGATAGCCTGATTGTGTTAGTAGATTCAGCATCTTACAATATTCATCTGGTTTCTTCCCTGCCAAAACCAAAACTAAAGATCTTGTCCTATGATACAAAAATATACGGTAAGATCAACATCCTATATAACACTAATCCGCCATCTCCTACTGTCTTGGATATACCTCATCAAGACATCATTTTCTCTAATGAAATCGTAGAAGACTCCGTCAATATCTACTATGAAACGGCTCTGGACTCATTCGCAGTGATCATTTATAACGACACTCTAAAAGTAAAACCTAGAGGAAAACAGGATTTTATAAAAAAAAGCCGTCTGAAATTGTTATCAACGAATGCAGGAAGTAAAGTGCTGCCTACTGACTCTCTTGTATTTAATTACAATATGCCCTTACAACTGAACTCTTCAAAAAACATCATCATCACAGACACCATAGGACAGATCGACGATATCAGGATTACAACCTCTGATGATAAAAAAAGTATGATCATCCGGTACCCGTGGAAAGCCGGTGAAGAATACAACATCTCCTTTGACAGTAACACTGTACAAAGCATCTATGGTCATGCTGCAGATAGCCTGGATATGGAAGTAAAAATACTCAAACCTGATCAAATGGCAAGTATCAATTTTTTAATATCTGATTTGGATAGTACTGCCACTTATATTATCAATATTCAAAAAGAAAAACTTCTTATCAGCAGTACAAAAGTGTCTTTCGAGTCAAAGTCTGCTATAAAACTGACAGGATTGGTACCTGATAAATACAACGTTGAGATATTTCTTGACGTTAATAATAATGGAAAATGGGACCCGGGAAGCTATTGGACCAAAACACAACCAGAACCATACAGATTTTTCAAAGGAGAAACTGTCAGAGAAAATAAAGAAACCGACATCAATATCTCCTGGAAAATCAACTCAGAATCCGCAACCAAACCTGATGGCCCGCTACTCAATCCACCACTGAACATTAAAAACTAAAAGATGATCTTCAGATCCGACAATCTCGTAAAAACGTATGGACAACGCACTGTCGTCAACAAGGTATCTATCCATGTCGATCAAGGGGAGATAGTAGGGTTATTGGGGCCAAATGGAGCTGGTAAAACCACTACTTTCTACATGATGGTAGGCTTTATCAGGCCGGCTGAAGGACAAGTATATCTTAATGAAGAAGATGTCACACGCGATGCGATGTATGTAAGAGCGCAAAAAGGAGTAGGATATCTGCCACAAGAACCAAGTGTTTTCAGAAAACTTTCTGTCGAAGACAACATCATGGCAGTGCTGGAAATGACAAAACTGACTAAAGAAGAACAAAAGGAAAAACTTGAATCACTGATAAGTGAATTCAGGTTAGATAAAGTCAGAAAAAATATCGGCGATTCGCTGTCGGGTGGTGAGAGACGGAGGACAGAAATTGCCCGGTCACTTGCATCAAGTCCAAAGTTTATCTTACTCGATGAGCCTTTTGCTGGTATAGATCCGATAGCGGTGGAAGATATTCAGCTTATAGTGGCAAAATTAAAGACAAAAAATATAGGCATCCTTATTACAGATCATAACGTGCAGGAAACTTTGTCTATCACTGACAGAGCTTATCTGATGTTTGAAGGCAGTATACTAAAAGCCGGAACTGCCGAAGAGCTTGCAGCTGATGAAGTTGTAAGGCGTGTCTACTTAGGCAAAAATTTTGAATTAAAAAAGAAAGTGATAGATTTTGAAGACTAAATATCTTACAATGTTTGTGTTAGTCGCAGTTGGGTTATTGTCATGTGGTATTGACGACAACCAACTCACAGCCGAAGAAAAATATACAGTAGATACTTTATTTGGCAACAAATTGAATGATTTACGTATCTATACCGATTCACTATGCAAAGTGGAAAGAGATACCCTTTTTATCAGATATGCAGACTCAATGCACAGCGTCAGAATCAAAGAAATCGAAAATCTTTTGATAATAAATCCTGCTGAGGAATGAAACTATCACTCTACTTCAATATTTTATTAATTGGGCTGGTATCATGTGATGATACCGCGGTGGTACTGGACATCAACAATCCTAAAATCAAGGAAGCCTATGAAAACCGCAGAAGAGAATACATCAATGAAAACCTGAAAAACTGCAGACAAGATATCATCGGTAAAGCAGGAATTTACGTGGATTCACTCATTGCAGCTGAAATTGACTACAGAATCAATGATTCCATCATTTTTCCAGAAAAACCGATCAAACCGGAATGGCCTGGTGCTATCATAGTTCCGGATTCTATCAAAGCAAGACCTATCTTTAAATAAACGGTTTTTATTTTGCGTGGTAAAGGGTATTTACTCTTTTACCATTTTCGTATACCGCAATAAAAGCGTCTCTGAAGCCTAATTTTCTTATCTTATACACATCTGATGCAGCATTTTTAATGTCTTTATAACCCGTAAGTGTATATCTGTGTACTGCCTTGTTTGGAAAAAATTCTGTCGAGATATCACCAACTTCTGCCAGCTTAGGGAAAGTTGCATTTGGCTTTTTAATCGCGATAAACTGAATTCTGTATTCTGTTGTGTTGCTGGGCACTTTTGGTGAGTTAGTTGAAGATTTACTTTCGTCTACATTAGTTAAATCAGTCTTTTTGACATTTTTCATTTTCCCTTCAGTTGAACATCTCTCCAGATGAGAAGCAAAAATGATTTCCAAGGTTCTCGCATCAGCATCTTTATAATTTTTTACAAAATCTTTATACTCGCTTTTTGCTTCTGCACAATTTCCCATAGCACAAAGCGACAAGGCAAACATATATTTAGCTCTGGGGTATTTAGGATCTGCTTTCAGCTTGTTGAAACAAGGGAGCGCATTCTCAAAATCGTTGGTTGCAAAATAGGATTCACCAGCCTTGTGTAAAAATTCAGCGGCTTCTTCATCATATTTCGCTTCTGGAGCTTCATAAGTAGTAGCAGGAATTTCTATTGGAGCTTCATTGGCATTGATCACAGGAATTTCTTCCATTGCAACTTCTTTATTTTCTTTTGGAGTTGTGACAACAGGTGCGATAGGCAGATCAATTTCTGGTTCAGGTTTTACTACGATTTCTTCTTTATTTTCTTCAATAATATTGGTAGCGACTTTTTCCTCTGTCACCGGCATAGTAATTTCTCTTATTTCTTCGGGCATCATTTTAGTCACCTTAGTCGGAACTGGTCTTCCCAGTTGAAATATCAATCCCAAATGAACATTGACCACATTTATATCAGCAGCACCGGTTTGAGATAATTTTTGAGCTTCAAAATACTCTGCATCTTCTATGACACCATTTCTGTTTCCATCCTGTGCATTGCGGTAAGAATAATCATAATTAAACTTGCTCATGTAAGATGTGGTCAAGTATTCGGCTTTGGCCTGAAATCCAAGCCATTGATTCATTTTAAAAACAAACCTGGTACCCCCATTCCATGCAAGTTGATAATTTTCTGATGTGCCTGAAAAATGATATATCTGATAGTATTGATTGAAAAAAGATTTTGCAAAAACCAACTCAGGGACATTGATCTGACCTAAGCCTGCTTTTGCATACAAATCCCATTCAAACCTTTTACCTGCAATTTTGAAAGTCGGCCCTGCCAAAACATATTTGGTATTCCAATTTTCTGCATTAGTATTTGAAAAATCTTCAAGATATTTTTTTGAAATATAGGAACTAAATAAGTCCCTGCTTACATTACTGAATTGACCTGCTGAAAAACCTACACCAATGTTTTTGAAAAAATAATCAAACCCACCTGAAAAACTGGTCCCTCTGCCTGCAAACATGTGAGGATCCCCAAATTTTAATATCGGTTGAGAACCTCCTGCACCCAAATCAATTTGCAAAAATTTATTTGACTGAGCATATTGAACTGAAATTACTACCCAAACAATCAATACTGAATGTATAATTCTACTTCTCATAACTATAAAATGTAAAATGAATATCTAAATAATGCGATAAAAAAAATATGGATAGGTCCTTTTATCGATGCAAAAGTAAATATTTAATTTAATATGACATATTATTTTTTAATAAAAATTTTAAACAATTGATTATCTAGAGTTTACAATAATAATTATATAATTTAATAATATGTTAATCATATAACAATAAAAAAATATATGAAGAATATTCGGAGTTTTTTTTAACCGAAATAAACAAGAATTTGTCTATACTGCATCCTTTTCGCTTAAGTGTCGCCCTACCCTGGACGTTTCTCAGTCGAAAAGGAAAATCAACCACTAAGCAGACCATAGCGAAGACTGGCTGGCGATTTTTGGCTCTTTAACCCGCTACACAAGGTGCAATAAAGTTTTGTGAGTAATTTTAACATCACAACCACTTGTAGCCAAATGGTGTAATTTTAATCATCCTCAGAGCATTTCATCACTCTAAAAAAGAAAGCCGGCATCTATTTGCCGGCCTTCCTTAATTCCGATAACACAAAAACAACAGAAATCACTATTTCACCTCAATCGCTTTTGGTGTAATGACTGCTTTTGGTTCTTTTTTATCAATTCCGATATGAAGTATGCCATCTTTGTAAACAGCAGCTATCTTATCTTCTTTCACATTGTCAGGCATACTGAAAGATCTGTTGAATGTTTCATAGCTGAATTCTCTCCTAAGATAATTTCCTTCTTTGTCCTTTTCCTCTTTTTCCATCCTTTTCTCAGCCTTAATGTTGAGAATTCCATTCAGTAATTCTACTTTAAAATCATCCTTTTTCATACCAGGCGCCGCGAGTTCTATATGGTACTCTTTGTCTGTCTCCTTGAGATTGACAGATGGCAGAGTAGAGCCCACTTTTGCAAAATTTTTGTCATTCCAGTCGAAAAAGTCTTTTGTAAAAAAATCATCAAAGAATGTTGGGAAAGTAGGAAACAGTGATGGTTTTTTAACTACTTGTGACATAACTAAATATTTAAAAGTGAATTAATCTTTATCAACGGTACAAAAATATAATAAATATCATCCAATTGTCAATGACTAATATCATCATGAGATATGATTTGATGTGCTTTTATATAATACGGTTCAATATTCGGATACACCCAATATTTTCTGGTCATTTTAGTTTTCTCATAGGAGCGATATAGTAAATAGGTCTACATACTGTTGAATGTATCTTAATGCTAATTTGACGAATTAGTAATATAGGTAGCCAGGTTCAATCTGATTATCGAATTACTAATATTATTAGGAGCAGTCTTATTTTCAAGGGGGTATCTTAATAATAAATACTATTTTTTATGCACATGGCATACAAAAAATTATCTTTTTGTAAAAATATTTAATAAAATGTTTTTTCTGTAATTTTTTTGCCTATATTTGATTTTTCAATAGTAACACCACTTTATAGTTTCACAGTTTTTTATAAAGCTCAATAAAAACTCATCATGATGAATTATGATTTAGGAGATTTTTTTGATGAAATGTATTCAAACGATGGCAATGTAAGACCTCATTATCAGGACCTTTCAGCAGCACTGGATAGTGTCTCCGCCGATAGAATATCGCAATTACAGCATTCAGCTGACAAAACCCAGATGAATATGGGTATGACATTCAATGTTTACCATGATAATCAGGGCATTGAAAAAATTTTACATCTTGACATTATCCCGAGAATACTGCCCAATGATGAATGGCACCATTTGGAAAAAGGATTGAAGCAGAGAATTTTAGCACTGAATCTTTTTATAAATGATGTGTATAATGATCAGAAATCATTAAAAGATAAAATTGTACCGGAAGACCTGATACTTGGTAGTAAAGATTTTCTAAAACCTTGTATCGGATTAAAACCACCAAAAGGCATATGGTGCCATATCACCGGTACCGATCTAGTAAAAAATATTGATGGTAATTATTACATCCTTGAGGACAACCTTCGATGCCCATCCGGAGTGTCATATATGTTGGGTAGTCGGGATATTATAAAAAGGATTTATCCCAATTTATTCAATAGGATGGGAGTGAGGCCTGTTTCTGATTATCCGATCCGCCTTCTCGAAATGCTGCAATATATTTCACAAAAAGAACATCCGGTAGTAGGGTTACTGACTCCCGGTATCTACAATTCAGCCTATTATGAACATTCATACCTTGCTTTGCAAATGGGTGTTGAGTTAGTGTCAGGTGTTGACCTGGTCACAGAAGATGATAAAGTCTATATGCAGACTACAAAAGGTCTGCAGCAAATAGATGTGATTTACAGAAGGATAGATGATACTTTTCTTGACCCGTTAGCTTTCAATCCGGCTTCTATGTTGGGCGTGCCCGGCATCTTCAATGCTTACAAAAAAGGAAATATAGCCATGGCCAATGCGCCGGGTACCGGAGTGGCCGATGATAAAGCCGTTTATGCTTATGTTCCTAAATTGATCAAGTATTTTTTGAATGAAGAACCTATACTGGACAATGTTCCGACATATCTGGCAAGAAGCGAAGAAGACAGAAAATACATTCTGGACAATATCGAAGAGCTCGTGGTCAAAGAAACCAACTCTGCCGGCGGTTATGGAATGATGATCGGCCCCAAATCCACCAAAGAGGAGCATGCTACATTCAGAAATCTGGTAAAAAATAATCCGGACAACTATATTGCTCAGCCGACTTTGTCATTGTCCACTGTTCCGAGTTGGATTGATGACCATTTAGAGCCAAGGCATGTTGATTTAAGGCCATACATTTTGTATGGTGAGGATATAGAAGTAATACCCGGGGCGCTGACAAGAGTGGCTCTTAAAAAAGGATCCCTTGTTGTGAATAGCTCTCAGGGAGGTGGCAGCAAGGACACCTGGGTACTTTATTAATTTTTTTTAAATGTATACATAATATGTTAAGTAGGGTTGCAAATTCTATTTATTGGATGGGGAGATATCTCGAAAGAGCGGAAAACTATGCCCGCTTTATGGATGTAAATTTTAATCTGATGCTGGACCTTCCCAGAGATCAGAAAGAACAATGGCTGCCATTGATTCAGGTCACAGGAGATTCTGAATATTACGCAGAACATTACAGCGGGTATGACAGAAATGATATTATTCATTTTATGGCATTTGATGAGTCCAATCCAAATTCTATTATTTCAAGCGTTTCAAAAGCGCGCGAAAATGCCCGTGAAATCAGAGAAAATATCATCAAAGAAACATGGGAAAAACTCAACGAACTCTTCCATTATGTCAACGGGATGGCTGAAAGCAGTGATTGGATGGACGGTGACCCAATTCCATTTTTTACAGGAGTGAAAGAACAAATTTTGCTGATCAATGGTATCGGATTTGCTACCGTAGCTCGAACGGAAAGCTGGTATTTCAGGCTTTTAGGTATGTTTCTGGAAAGAGCAGATAAAACCAGCAGGATCGTAGATGTAAAATACCATATATTATTACCGTCCCCGGCATTGGTGGGCTCTCCGATGGATTATCTGCATTGGTCTGCATTGCTCAAGTCGGTGTCAGGATTTAATACTTACCGCAGGCTATACGGAAATCTGGAAGCCTCCAAGGTCGTCGAATTTTTAATTTTAAATGACGTTTTTCCAAGATCCGTATTTCACTGTATCACAGAAGCCGAAAATTGTTTGAAAAACATTTCCGGAAACAGTAGCCGAGGATTTACAAATAGTCCTGAAAAAACCATCGGAGCACTCCGTTCCAAACTCGAGTTTACCTCGGTCCATGAAATCATTGATTTTGGTTTGCATCAGTATATTGATCAGCTCCAAATAAAAATAATTGACATTTCTAACAACGTAAATGATACTTTTTCCAACTTAAAAATAACTTTGCATCTCAAAATTCAATGCAAGAATGACATATTGCCTGGGCATTAAAACCAAATATGGTCTGATAGGCCTTTCGGATACTCGTATCACATCAGGAAGTGAGACTACTACATCAAAAAAAGTGTACACCGTCAATAAAGAAAAACACAGTTTTTTTATCATGACTTCAGGACTCAGGTCAGTCAGGGATAAGGCTATCACCTATTTTAAAGACGTGATAGACGACCCTTCCAAAAATTTTAATAAACTATACAAAGCCGTCAATGAATTTGGCAATTTAGTAAAACAAGTTGCCGAAGAAGACAAAAAGACTCTGGAACAGGCGGGATTGACTTTTAATTTATTTTCAATTATTGGCGGTCAGTTTGAAGATGACGATAGTCCCAAAATGTATTTATTGTATCCTGAAGGAAATTGGATAGAAGTGCGGACAGGTACACCTTTTGTGGCCATCGGAAATTCAGGACCAGGAAGCCCGATCCTCAAGAGATCATTAAAGTATGAAGATAGCATCGAGTATGCATTGAAATGTGCATTTCTTGCTTTTGATGCATCCCGTATTTCTGTCAATGATGTAGATTTTCCCATTCATACTGTTATCCTGGAAAATAATTCTTTTTTCACCATTGAAAAAAAGTTTGAAGATCACGATTTGCGGGCAGTGTCGGCTTACTGGAATGACAGACTGAAAGAAGCTATCCACGACCTTCCGTCAGATGTACTCAACAGAGCATTTGATGCTGAAACAGCAAAATTATGATTTTAGAAATCAATCATGAGACACGATATACTTATGAAAATGAAGTGCTGCTCAATCCTCATATTCTATACCTTACTATACAAAACAGGAATTATTATCAGATAAAACACCATGCTATCAGAGTAGATCCCGAACCTACCGGATTGAATGCCCTGATTGACCTGGAAAACTCATCATACTATCAGGCGTGGTTTGGACGATATACCAGTCATTTAGATATCAAGGTGCAATTTATTGTAAAAACCAAGGAGTTTAACCCACTGCATTTTATCTATGACAACAGGTTTACAAAGTTGGACACAGGGTTTGACTATGGCGGATATAAAAACAAGTTGATAGAAGTATATTTACTCCAATTGTTCCTTCCCGAACTTAAATCATTTGCATTAGAATTTTTTCATGCCACCAATGATATAGTAAGCTTTTTACATAGTATCAATGCATACATTTATCAGCACTGGCAACATGAAATCAGGATAGCACCGGGGTTTCAGCATCCGCTTATCACATTTTCTGACAAAAGAGGTTCTTGTCGTGATCTTGCTTGCATGATGATGGAGATGCTTAAAAGTGTAGGACTGGCTTCAAGATTTGTGAGTGGTTATGCATATAATCCATCATTGTCAGATGAACACAATCTTCATGCGTGGATAGATATCTATGTCCCCGGTGCCGGGTGGATAGGCATTGACCCAAGCCTTGGATTGTTCTGCGACCATCATTACTTTCCCCTTGCTGCCAGTTATGAACCATCCAATACACTACCTGTCATAGGTACTTTCGGAGGGACTTCAGGTAGTGAATTATATACTTATGTCGATATTCAAGAGAAAAACTAATAATAAATTACGCTCATCTCACACATCATTCTAATTTTGCAATTACCTTGCACCACTATAAAAGTCAATACAATGAAGTCAATATTTTTAACCCTTCTTGGAATAGTTTTTTTTGGTTTAACTCATGCTCAGCAAAAGCATGCCTATTTCACATCCTTTCCTTGTATAAGTCCTGATGGCAATCATATTGTTTTCACTTATGAAGGCGATCTTTGGAAAGCCAGTATTGACGGTGGATTTGCCACCAGACTTACCGCAATGCTGGGGGAAGAAACAAGGGCCAAGTACTCGCCTGATGGCAAATGGATCGCTTTTACCGGATCTCAATATGGTAATCAGGACGTTTACATATTGCCGGCTGATGGTGGTGAAGTAAAACAATTGACCTTTCATGAAGCATTTGATCATGTGGACAACTGGAGTTGGGATTCGAAAGAAATTTATTTTACCTCATCAAGAGAGAATAGAAACTCAGCTTATGTGGTCCCGATTTCTGGTGGCACACCTAAAAGACTTTTTCATAATTTCTTTCATACTTTACACAATATAGCAATGCACCCTGATGGCGAAATCTTTTTCAGTGAAACATCCGAAAGCAAGGCACAGGCATACCGTAAAGGGTATAAAGGATCTTACAATCCCGAAATTCAATCCTACAATCCTAAAACCAACAATTTTAAAAAATATACTAAATACGAAGGCAAAGATATGTGGCCAACCATAGACCGACAAGGCAATGTATATTTTGTATCTGATGAAAAAAACGGGCAATACAACCTATCTACCTTAAATAAAAGTAAAACCAGCCACCTGACCGATTTTAAGTCATCTATCAAACATCCGGTAGTTAGTGCAGATGGACGATATGTGGTTTTTGAGAAAGATTTTCAAATATTCAAATATGAGGTCAGGTCTGGCAAAACTTCAAAAGTTCCCGTAGTAACATTTACCAATGCGACAGCTGAGAAGGAAAAGGACTTTACGGTTCAAAACAATATTTCATATTTTGATGTGAGTGCGGATGGCAAAAAACTGGCATTTGTTTCGAGAGGTGAATTATTTGTATCAGATATAAAGGGGAAATTTATTCAGAAGCTCAAA
Source organism: Saprospiraceae bacterium (assembly GCA_016713025.1). Classification (NCBI taxonomy): domain Bacteria; kingdom Pseudomonadati; phylum Bacteroidota; class Saprospiria; order Saprospirales; family Saprospiraceae; species Saprospiraceae bacterium. The sequence goes on from JADJPZ010000004.1 coordinate 188,125, forward strand.
ACCAATCCTTTGGCAAGGGTGACTGAGGTCAAATGGAAATCAGACAATAAAAGCCTGCTCTATACCCAAACCAATACAAAGGGGTACACCAACCTGTTTTTGATACGCGCTGACACCATTCCGCAGGAAAAACAATTGACCTATGAAAATCAAAATAACAGAGAACTGTCATTGAACAAATCCCGCACTAAGGCCGTCTTCCTCAGTGGTAGAAATGATGTAAAAATCATTGACCTTCATGGAGATTCTGTTGCCACACTGGTTAAGGAAGAACTTTGGGGTTTTCAGAATTCTACACCTTCATTTTCTCCAAATGATGAGTATATCTTATTTACAGCAAGAAGAAATTTTGAAGAGGATATCTTTCTTTATCACCTCGAAAATAAAAAGCTGACCAATCTCACCAAAACAGGTATTACAGAAAACAGCCCATTTTGGTCACCCGATGGTAAATATATTTATTTTACATCCAACAGGATAAAACCCGCATATCCATTTGGACTTTCGGATGCAAGGGTGTATAGACTGCCTTTGGAAAAATTTTCACAAGATTTCAGATCAAATAAATATGACAGCCTTTTTATAGAAAAGAGCAAATCAGTAGCTCCCAAAACGGATTCATTGAACACAAAGCCCATAATGGAAAATTATACCATTGACTTCAACAATATTTTGGATAGGGTAGAGCTGGTCAGTCCTAATTTTGGAACTCAAAGCAGAAGCTATGTATTGCGAAAGGAAGATAAAACCGTCGTCATTTATTCATCCAATCACAGTGAAAATGAAAACCACTTATGGATGACTACATACGAACCCTTTGAAAAGCCAAAAACAGAAAAAATTGAAGGTGCCAGATCATTCGGTACTTTTATAGTCCAGTCGTCAGATAAATATTATGCACTGATCGGCGGCAACGTTCATACACTAAACATCGATGGCAAAAAAACAGAGAAGATAAATATCGATCACACCTTCCGTCGCAATCTCAAAGCTGAATTTGACCAAATGTTTGCTGAAACATGGGCCAATGTCCAGGAAAACTTTTACAATAAAAGCTTTCACGGCCTCGATTGGAATCAGGTAGGAGAACACTACAAACAATTTCTGACCTTTGTCAATACACGTTCAGATCTGAGGGTGTTGATCACCGAAATGCTGGGCGATCTGAACTCTTCCCATACAGGCTTTTCGAGCTTTGGTGATGAAGAAAATACTTTTTATAAAACCACATCACTTGGTACCGGTATAGTCTGGGACAATGATGATCCATACAAAGTCAAACGCGTCATTACATACAGCCCATCGGATAAAAAAGGCATTGATCTGATAGCAGGCGATGTCCTTACTGCTATCAACGATACACCAGTAGATGTCAGGCAAAACCGGGAGTCATATTTTATCAAACCATCATTGGATCAGGAACTGCAACTCACATTTAGCCGTAAAGACTCCAGTTTTACTATAAAAATAACTCCTGAGTCTTTCAATGCAATTAATACACTGAGATATGACGAATGGATAGCAAATAATCAGAAAATAGTAGATCAGAAGTCCAACAAAAAAATAGCATATGCTCATATGAAAGATATGGGAACAGGAGAGCTGAATAAGTTTCTGATCGACATGACTACTGAAATATATGACAGAGATGCATTGATTCTGGACATCAGATACAACAATGGTGGCAATGTCCATGACAATGTGCTCCAGTTTTTGAGTCAGAAACCTTATCTGAAGTGGAAATATCGTGAAGGTGCACTCACTGTACAGCCCAATTTTACTCCTGCCGGAAAACCAATCATCCTTCTGACCAATGAACAATCTCTCAGTGATGCAGAGATGACAACTGAAGGATTTAAAAGACTTGGTCTCGGCAAAGTGATCGGCACGGAAACCTACCGGTGGATCATCTTCACATCCGGCAAAGGACTTGTCGATGGGTCATTCTACAGATTGCCTTCCTGGGGCTGCTACACTCTGGATGGCAAAAACCTGGAGCTCGTCGGCGTGGCACCTGATATATATGTCGGCATGGATTTTAAGGACAGACTCAATCAGGTTGATCCACAGCTGGACAGGGCGATATCAGAGATAATGAGTATGTTGAAGTAAACAAGCCGCTCGACCACTAAGCCTACGAAGGAGGACTGGTGAGCGAAAAACAACAACAGTCTTTCGACCACTAAGCCTACGAAGGAGGACTGGTGAGCGAAAATAAGCAGCATCAAAGCCAACATGTAGTTTTTCCACATCTGCTGCCCCTTTTCGCTTAAGAGTCGCCCTGCTGAACGCATCTCAGTTGAAAATAATGACATTCGACCACTAAGCCGACGAAGGAGGAGCGGTGAGCGAAAAACAACAACAGTCTTTCGACCACTAAGCCGACGAAGGAGGACTGGTGAGCGAAAATAAAGCAGCATCAAAGCCAACATGTAGTTTTTTTCCACATCTGCCGTCCCTTTTCGCTTAAGAGTCGTCATACGGGACGCTTCTCAGTCGAAAAAACGCCATTCGACCACTAAGCCGACGAAGGAGGACTGGTGAGCGAAATAAAGCAGCATCAAAGCCAACATGTAGTTTTTTTACATCTACCGCCCCTTTTCGCTTAAGAGTCGCCCTACGGGACGCTTCTCAGTCGAAAAAAACGTCGCTCGACCACTAAGCCGACGAAGGAGGACTGGTGAGCGAAATAACAAGGCACGCATATCATATATGTGTCGCGATTATGGAGCAGAAAGTGATTGAAAACCGCCGCCCTTTTTCGCTTAAGAGTCGCCCTACGGGACGCTTCTCAGTCGAAAAAAGCCATTCGACCACTAAGCCGACGAAGAAGGACTGGTGAGCGAATGAACAAGGCACGCATATCATATGTGTGTAGTGCTGATGGAGCAGAAAGTGATTGAATTCCGCTGCCCCTTTTCGCTTAAGAGTCGCCCAACGGGACGCTTCTCAGTCGAAAAAAACACCATTCGACCACTAAGCCGACGAAGGAGGACTGGTGAGCGAATGTATCTACATTTTTTATTTAGGGAAGACAAATTAATTATAAAATTTATTATCTATATTTGTTTTTTTTTTAATCAACTAAATTTTCCACATGATGAGAAAAGGAATTTTACTAATTATCGGAGTTTTTTTGACTTTTTTTAATAGTCTTTTGAGCCAAGCACCTGCTCCAGCATCATTTACTTCAGGCACTTCCACCTATACAGTTCCTGCAGGTTATATTGCGGATTTAAGAGTCCAGGTATGGGGCGGCGGTGGTGGAACTACTACTGGTGGAAGCGGAGCTCGAAATGGTGGTGGCGGTGGTGGTTACGCAGAATTTACATATCTTGGAGTTTCTGGGCCAATTACAATTAGTTTAACTGTGGGTGTAGGAGGGAATAATTCAGATGGAGGTACCTCTACTTTTAATGGTCCGGGTGGCACTTTATCAGCTACCGGAGGCGGTAGGGGGAATGCTACATCAGGAGGTTCGGGCGGAACAGGAAGCGGACCTGTAGGTACTAATATAAATTCAGGTGGAAATGGCGGAGCAAGAACGGCTAATATGGCTGGAGGTGGTGGAGGTGGAGCAGGAGGACCTTCTGGTGCTGGTAATGTTGGAGGAGCGGCTTCTGGAAATACAGGTGGTGCTGGAGGAGCATCTGCTGGAGGTGGGGCAGGTGGAAAAGGGGAAAATCAAGATGCAAATCCACAAAATCCAGGCAATGGAATTTCACCAGGGGGTGGTGCAGGCGGATTAGGAGATAACAGAGGTGCTGTTTCAGGTGGCAGTGGTATGAGTGCAGATGGTGGGGGAGGTCAAATTGTAGTTACTCCCATGAATATTCTTCCTGTTACTCTCATTGATTTTTCTGTAAAAAATTATGATTCTCAAAATCATCTGTATTGGTCTACAGCCTCTGAAACTAATAATGATCATTTTTCTATCGAAAGATCATCAGACGGACGCAATTTTAGTGTCATTAGCAGGGTAGAAGGCGCTGGTAATAGTTCAAGTAGACTAGATTATCGTTATAGTGACCAATCCCCTTTGCCAGATGTTAGCTACTATCGACTTAAGCAGACAGACTACGATGGCAAGTTTGAGTACTCTTCCATTGTTGCTGTCAGGGATGATGCTGCCAAAGGGCATGCTGATGTCAGATATAGGCCGGCGCAGCATGAACTTCACATCGCGACACCACTGGCAGCATATACCATCTCCATATCAGATATGAGTGGCAAGATTGTCCGGACGACGTCTGGCTATGCCGATGGCGATCTTCAGCTGTCAGTAGCTGACCTAACACCGGGTATGTATGTAGCTATTATCAATGGACAGACGGGGACAACGAACTACCGATTCAGTAAGTTATAAAATTGTTTTTTAGCGTGTATAAATGAAGAAATACTCTTCATTTATACACTTTTTATTTTATAATTTTCCTTTGCAATTATTTTTGGGAAAGTATTTTTCATTATAATGACCTATCTCCCATACTGTACACTTAAAGAGTGTTGTTGCTTAAGGGTGCCCTTTGTAAGGCACATCTTTCAATAAAAAAACTCAATACTTCACCACCTTCAATGTATAGGTATAACTTATGCATAAGATACAAATGCTAATAATGCTGGCGTAACCGTAAATTTTGCCACATGAGAGACCTTGAGTTTTAAACTTCTGTCAAATACAGAGATGGCCCATAATTAAAAAATTATTTACCTAATTGAAACATAAATTTTAAAATATTTAAATAAATTTGCTGTACATTAAAAAATCAGTACAAGCCAAAATAGTTTGAATCATCTTTGTTTTGAAAATCATAAATCGATTGTTTGCAAGATATGGGTTACAGACAGATATGATTACTATCTATTGAAAGTAAATAGGATGTTATCAAAACAATAATCACTCAAACCATGGTAAAATATATTGTAATCTCAGTTTTAATACTTGTTAATTTTGAATGTCATTCGCAATACAAAATTCTTCCACAAGAAAATCTGAATGATCAATTGGAAGTAAATGAAGACTTAAAATTTGTACAAGAGCAAGCAATGGCTGTACACGAATCAGAGTTTAGTATTGGTGATGTTTGCTCTGATAATCTAAATAATCAAATAGTCAAAAAAAATCTGAATGGACAAGAAAGACCTGTACTTGGTGCATCCAACCTAATCCCTCAGCCTCAAAAATGTACTGAGAGAAGTGGTGTTTTCACTTTGGAAGGTATCACAAAATTAAAAGCACCTAAAGAGTTTTCGGAAGTAGCAAGACTGTTGAAAGATGAAATGAAAATCAGTCTAAATGGAAAAGGAAAGACGAAAATTATAGAATTGATCAAATCTAAAGACAATTTGGAAGGAGAAAAATACAGGCTGAATATCACTCCTTCAAAAATATCCATATATGCTGCCAATGTAAGTGGTGCTATTACCGCAGTTTTTACTTTGCTCCAGTTACAAAAATTGCAACCAGACACCCACTTAATACCATGTGCTGATATCGAAGATGGTCCAAGATTTGTTTATCGAGGTATGCATTTAGATGTATCGCGTCACTTTTATCCGGTGAGCTTTATCAAAAAATATTTGGACATAATGGCGTTATACAAATTTAATACATTCCATTGGCACTTGACAGATTCTCCCGGGTGGAGGCTTCAGATCAATAAATATCCTTTACTTACTTCGCAGTCGGGGTTCAGAAATTATGCCCAATGGACAGATTGGTCAAAAAACGGGAGTCATTTTGTACCGGAAGGCAACCCAAATGCATATGGTGGATATTACACCCAAGATGAAGCAAAAGAGATTGTAGCCTATGCAAAACAAAGAAACATTACTGTCATTCCCGAAATAGAAATGCCGGGGCATTCATTTGAAGTACTGGCGGCATATCCGGAATTATCTTGTTCCGACATTCCGAATACTTGCCATGAATTCTGTATAGGAAACCCCCAAACATTAGACTTTCTAAAAGATATTTTAGCGGAAGTTATGGCTATATTTCCATCCAGATACATACATATAGGGGGTGATGAAGCTGGTACACATTGTTGGAAAAAATGCAGTAAATGTCAGGATTTGAAAGTTAAAAAAGGACTCAAAGATGAACATGAATTACAGTCTTATCTCATAAGTAATATAGAACAATTTTTAAAGTCACGGGGTCGAAAACTCATAGGCTGGGATGAAATTATCGAAGGTGGTCTGCCTGCAGATGCTACGGTGATGAGCTGGCGAGGTGAAAAAGGTGGTATCATAGCCGCCGAACAAAACCACGATGTGATCATGACTCCGGGAGCGTGTTATTTGGACGCATATCAGAGTAATCCGATGACGCAACCATTGGCTATTGGAGGATTTTTACCTATTCAGAATGTATATAATTACGAACCTGTACCAGCTCAATTGAGTGTAGAAAAAGCTAAATATATCTTAGGATTGCAAGCTTGCCTTTGGACTGAATATATGCCCACTACCTATCAGGTGGAGTATATGGCCTTTCCAAGAGCACAGGCAATAGCTGAGACAGGATGGACACAAAAATCACTAAAAAATTATGACCATTTTCACAAAAGAATCCAGGCCCATTATTTATTGTTGCAACGGATGCATGTAAATTATTACCGGCCATCCACTTTCCTGACGATCAGTGAGCAACCTAATGCAGACCATACTGCCAGTGAACTCACATTAGTCAGTGAGCTTTTCAAGCCGGATATAAGATATACTACTGATGGATCATCTCCCACTCCAACATCTCAGACTTATACCAAACCTATAGAAGTCAGAGGTAAAGTGGAAATAAAGTCGGCTATTTTTCAAAATGGTCAGATGCTGGGTAAAGAAACAAGTTACACATCAAATCACCACCGGGCTATTGATAAAAAAGTGACCTTCAACAACGATTGGAGTACATCCTATCCGGCACAAAGTGAAAGAACACTGACAAACGGTGTCATGGGTTCTTTTACTTACCAAGACAAGCAGTGGCTCGGTTATCTGAAAGATCTGGATGTCACGCTTGATATGGAAACCGTACAGCCTCTGTCAGAAGTATCCATCCGTTTTATGCAGCAAATCGGCCCCGGTGTATTTTTACCTTCACATGTCGATATTTTAGTATCCGAAGACGGTGTTAAATACGTCAACGTCAAAAAGATAAACCATGATATTTCAGAGAAAAATCCTGAATTAATTCTTAAAAAATTTACTGCCACAATAGATTCTGTTTCTGCCCGATATATAAGGATCGTAGCTCCGAATATCCATGGCGGTTATATGTTTATAGATGAAATTATGGTGTATTAGTGTACCACGATGGTTTTTATCTCTGGCCGTCGGCTTATAGCGATTACGATATCATGTCATCGCCTATGTTACCCTACAGGAAGTCGGTAGTAGTTGTGATCTTAAATGAGTACCACAACATCGAGATTAAAAATACAGACTGGTTCATTATTTCTTTGTTATTTACCTCGTGCTATGTTAAGGTTAAATTGACGGATGACTTATTGTATCTTTTCCATTTGCTCTTCGTTGATGAACCCCTTTCTTAGCAACGGCTAAGGTCGGGAACCATCGCCTTGATCAAAAGAAAAATCTACTTATAATTGATCCGCCATTCAACACTTACCATAACACTTGCTTTTTATATTTTTTTGCTTGATTAAATTGTGATAATTATTATATCTTTGTTCATAATTGAATTATTTTTACAAACATCTTTAAAATAAATGTGTCATGGCAAAAAGTAAGGACGTCAAAAAAGAAGTAAAAAAGGAGGCAGCCAAAACCCCAAAAGAAAAAAGGGCAGAAAAAAAATTGAAAAAACCAAAATATGATTAAGAGTATGTTTAAAGTTTCATCATTTGGCTCCAATCAGTAAATTTTATTTCCTGTTGCGTTATATTTTTTGCGGTACTGCGTCAAGCTATGCTTGAGCAACCAGCTATATACGGTATTCGCTGCGAGTCTGACTGAATGATGCAAAGCAAAATCGTGATAGAAATCACGATTTAATGAAAGGAACCAATCAAACCCGCTACCCTCGTTCCCTAAAGAGCCTGTCAAGCTATGCTTGAGACGACCTACGCTATCACATTTGATTGGATGGGCGGCTATCGCAGTTCCTTTGTTATAGAGTAAAATTTTTTACTCGATTCTCGACAAAAGACGAGACCACTCAGTCATCTATCATAAAATTAAATTTGCTCACTTTCGCTCAAAAACGAAAATTTAAACATACTCTAATGCCTGACAAAAAGGTGCAAATCATTTCCTATGCCAGACCAAAGTTGCTGTAAATGAGCCCTTTTGAAAAAATTGTATTTATACAGGATGTTGAAAGGATAAGTAAGCTGTTTAAAATGCATAAAAAAAAACTGATGGGTTTGTTATTGAAAGATGAAGTAATCTTTTTGACTGGAGGAGCAGCTGGTATAGGATATGAATGTGCAAAAGTGTATATTCAGGAAGGTGCCATTTTGGTGGTATTCGATAAATTAGATCCAAAAATTGATGGCCTTTATATGAATTTTGTGGGTGATGTTTCGGATGCAGCTGCCAAAGGTGGTATTTGGTTAGACGCTGAGGAAGTATTTCATATAGATTGACCATATTAATTCTACTTTGTCACCTTCAAAAATCTAAGTCATTTACACTTTCATTTCAATGTAATCAACCGGAAACCTAATAATTTTTGATAGTTAAAGATAAATGTATGGGTAAATTAGGGTCACAACTGTTGGGTTAACCCATCAGTTTTCCAATTAATCGGAAAGTCCGTCTAATTCGACAAAGTAGAATTAATCTGATTTTTGTCAATCGTCATTTATCAAATACTCATTTGTAATTATACTATTAGCAATGTAGAATTAGAGAAATTATGCTAAAAATTGAAATTAAACTTTGGATGGTAATTCTTTTGGCATGTACAGGTTTTCAGGCCATAGGGCAAAAGTACTTTGCCGTCCAGCCTATGTCCATTGATGCAAGGTTGGTTGCTGTAAATAATGCTGTCATGCTCAAGGGGCCTTCCATACTGATGGACGATCACAGGTTTGTGTGGTGTGGTAGCGTGGTACAAAGTAATGACTCAACGTATCATATGTTTTTTTCTACATGGACTTGTGATAGAGATAGCCTTGGTTTTTATAATACCTGGGTATTAGAATCACAGATTGGATATGCTACATCAAGGTTTCCTGACAAGGATTTTAAGTTTGAAAAGATCGTACTCAGAGGTACAAGGTTTGATGGCGATACTACTGCCTGGGATGCACAGATGGTACACAATCCTCACATCAAGAAGTTTGGTGACAGATATTATTTGTATTATATAGGTGCAAAAGATCCCGGTACGCAACCACCGGATAGCCCTGGATCAAAGCTGAGTAAAAGAGACAGAATCCAGCAGATGCAGCATATTGGGGTGATAGAATTTAGCGACTTTGACGAGATACTAAACGGGACTTTTATACGTCCCAAACAACCACTTTTATCTCCCCGCACAAGGGTAAAAAAGGAAAATATCATCAACCCATCTCCTCAAGGTACGTTGCAAAAACCTGACAACATCATTGTAACCAATCCGTCGGTGGTCTATAGACATTCAGATGGTAAATACCTGTTGTATTTTAAAGGAAATTGGTACGATCCCCATTGGCGGGGTGTGCATGGTGTGGCCTTGTCTGATCACCCGGCTGGCCCTTTCGTGACAAGTGATCAGATCGTATTTGATGTACGCATGGACGATGGTAAAATAGCTAATGCAGAAGACCCTTTTGTATGGTATTATAAAAAATTCAAGCAATTTTTTGTCATTATCAAAGATTTTTCAGGAAAAATGACGGGTGGAGAACCATCACTGGCTATTTTGTCGTCCCAAGATGGCATCAATTGGAAAAAATCAGGAAGATCAACATTTATGAATAAACAAGTGCAACTAAAAAATGGAAGTCTCATCAAACTTCATCATCTGGAAAGACCATTTTTATTGACAAATGACCAAGGAGATCCCATGACATTTTATGGAGCCGCCACCATTAATTCGCCTGCTGATCAAAAAGTTACAGGTACTTTCAATGTGTCTATACCATTGAAAATCAATTATAATAGCTTAAATAAAAAGTAATATCAATATTGAAGAAATGATACAACACCTTTTGCAGAAATTAATAATTGCTTTTCATTTTTCCATTGGAAATAGGATAGGCGACCATAGTAGAAAATTCCCATCCTTTGAAAAGACAGCTATCAAATATCTGATTCAGAAAAAGAATGTTGTACATATGTTCATAATATTTGTATTCATTTTATTAATTGGTCAAATAGGAAGTAGTCAGATATTGACAAAAAAACAACCTAATATCATATTGTTTTTGGTAGATGATATGGGATGGATGGATACATCAGTGCCTTTTGGAGATTCGGTGACCACCAATAATAGAAAATATCATACTCCCAATATGCAAAAACTGGCTGATGAGGGAGTCAGATTTACAAATGCCTATGTCAATCCGGTTTGTACGCCTACACGTACCAGTATTTTGTGCGGACTCAGTGCTGTACGGACACATATTACAAACTGGACCAATACTCCACCTAACCAACATACGGACTATCCTGACAGCATTCTGCAATTTCCGGCCTGGAATATCAATGGACTCAGTCCCAAACCACACGAAAATGCTTTTCAGGCCACACCTTTTACCGAAATCCTTAAAAACGAAGGGTATTTTACAATTCATGTCGGTAAAGCGCATTGGGAAGCCAATCAACACCAGGATCTGATCCACTAAATTTTGGTTTTCTGACTAATGTAGGAGGCACATCGATAGGTCACCCACAGAGTTATTACGGAAAAAATAATTTTGGTAACAAAGCAGGTTCGATTACCCACTGGGCTATACCTGGTCTGCAGGAGTTTTACGACAAAGATGTTTTCCTTACGGAGGCACTGACTCAGAAAGCCATCCAACTTATGAGTGGATCTATCGGACAACAAAAACCATTTTTTCTGAATTTTGGTCATTATGCTATTCATACGCCTATACAGCCGGATCACCGCTATTTTGAAAAGTACCTTTTGAATGGGTTGGATTCTACCGAAGCCGCCTATGCTACCCTTGTCGAAGGTATGGACAAAAGCCTTGGTGATATCATGCACTTCCTAAAAAGTCAAAATCAGGAAGATAACACCATCATCATATTTTTGTCTGACAATGGCGGCCTTACCAACTCTTCTCGCGGCGGTACCAGGAATACACACAATCATCCATTGAGGTCAGGAAAAGGTTCGGTGTATGAAGGCGGCATTAAGGTACCCATGATCGTTAAATGGCCCAAAATGGTCCGAAGTGGCACAAAAACCAGTCACCAAATGATGGCTGAAGATATTTTTCCCACAATTTTAGAAATGGCAGGTGCAAAGTTTACTGCAGCAAAAATTGATGGAAAATCCTTAGTCCCGGCACTTAAAAGTCCGGTTTACAAAGGGAGCCTTAGAAATTTGATATTTCATTATCCTCATCGCTGGACCAAAAACGAAGACGAAGGCATCGCTTGGGCAAGTGCTCTGCGCAGAGGAGATTGGAAGGTGGTATATCTGATGAAAGAGCAAAAACTGGAACTGTATAATATAGCTAAAGACCCGGGAGAAAAAGTAAACCTGGCAGATACATACCCTGAACAGGTGACTGCTTTGGCCCAAATAATGGGAGATGAGTTGAGAAGTAAAAATGCACAGATGCCTCTATGGAAAAAATCAGGCAAGCAGGTAGCCTGGCCTGATCAGTTGGAAAAATAGATGTAATATATAATGTTAATGTAAAAGCAAGAATAAACTCATGAGCAGATTGGAATCAGTTTAGACCTCCTGCAATTTAAGCAAGACAGACCAATGCTATTGGGTTGCATCAGGTAATAAACCATCCATTCTATTCGAAATTTCAAAGTTTCCTTTTGTCTCTTATTTCTACTTTGTCACCGTCAAAAATCTAAATCAATTTTACTTTCATCAAAAAGTAATCACTTTCATCAAAATGTAATCAACCGGAAACCTGATAATTTTTGATAGTTAAAGATAAATGTATGGGTAAATTAGGGTCACAACTGTTGGGTTAACCCAACAGTTTTCCAATCAATCGGAACGTCCGTAGATTTTGACAAAGTAGAATTAGGCATGTTATAGATTTTCTAATGCTTAATGCGGGTTAAAGATAAATGTATGGGTAAATTAGGGTCACAACTGTGGGTTAATCCAACAGTTCCAATCAATCGGAAAATTCGTATAATTTAGCAAAGAATTACTAAAAAACTAAAGTGCCATTGGGTTGATATACATATCTCAGCGTGTATTTTATTTTAGTCGGTCTAGCAGGTGGAACTACTACTGTACCATTATCATCCGTAGGCTCGCCTTTCAGGATTTCCATTTTAGCATATTTTCCTTTTGCTGTTTTAAAGATGAAAACCTTTCCAGCTTTAGGGGTAAATGACCTTGTAGTGGCTTCATATGTGTACCATTCACCCTTAATGGCGGGGCTACCCTGAGCATCGGTTTTATATCCCGTTGTAGGGGCAGTTTTGACATTGTCCAGAACACCATCCTGGATGATGACTCCTGCATTTCCCGGACCACTTACTCCGCTATTGACAGAAAAAGTGATCAGCTTGAGACCAAAATCCCAGTCTGATGACTGTACTAAACTATTGGATACTATCGCACCGGTCTCAAAACTGAATAAGGCAAAAGCACCCTGATCACTTGCAGATACCAGGATTTCTTTATTCACCGTATTTAATGGCTGTGCTACTTCTTCTTCCTTATCACATGAAAACATTGTGAAAGCAGAAACCACAATAAACGTTTTTAAAATAATTGATTTAAACATAATATTATTAATTTAAGAAATTCCAGGTACAAGTTGCCATAAAGTGCCTTCCCATCATTTGGGGAACGTTTGATGGGTCAATCTGATGTAGCAGATTGTTGATATTTACCATGAGATTGATATTTTTATGGATAGATTTTCCAAGGCTGACATTCAGCAAGAGCAGGTCTTTAGCATACTCTTCATCCATATTGGCAAATTTATTTCCATCCAGATCCACGATACCCCATTTGCTTCTGTAGGTGCATCTGATTGTGCCATTCCATCCACTCTTCTCATCCTGATAAAATAGCTTAAGGTTTGCCATATGTGGACTTCGACCCAATAGGCCGGTATAGTCAGAATAATTCATGAGCCGTGCCGATCCGAGAGGTGTATTTCTACCATATACTTCTTCATTTTTGATTTTTTGGATGACGTCTCTGTCACCGGTGACCAAATATTGGTATCCGGCATTCCACTCCAGTTTTTTGTAAAGTTTTCCCTTAAGATTGATTTCCAGACCTGATGTAAAAGCTCTGTTGACATTGAGATAACTGAATACTAAAGCATTGTTTTTCAGTGTGGCGACAGGCAGATAGTTGATCAGATCATTGATGGCATTATAAAAAATATTAAAATCTAAAGTTATGGGCAGTTTTTTCAATACGGCTGTTCCACCGAGATTGAACCCGTGTGAGCTTTCAGGTCTCAATTCTGAGATTCTGTAGGCATCAGGTAAAATGGTTGACACCAAACCTTCCGCTTTTTGTTGCTCCAACTCGGGCAGAGAAAACTCAGATGCACCATAAACTCTGTATCCCTGGGCAGCAGGATTGACGTAATAGAGGTAAAGCTGTCTGAAATCCGGAGCTTTAAAACCACTACCGTACGAAAAGTTGATTCTGAATCTGTCTGATACTTTGTATTGCATCGACAATTTAGGTGTCACTCTGTCGGCATAGTCAGAATTGCCATCATATCTCAATCCGGGTATAATCGTCAAGTCAGTTGTAGGTCGCCATTCATGCTGGACAAACAAGTAGCTGTTATGCTGTTCTTTTTTAGTTCTGTATCTTATCGTTTCTACAGTCTGAAGGTTGTAACCTCCACCAGCCACTAATTGATGTTGATCGTTGATGTCCCAGTCTGTCTGATTTTCAACCCGGTAATAATTATGACTGAAATTATCATAATAGTACTGCTCAGCTGATCCTTTCTGATTGAGCTGTTGCTCATATCTGTATAAACTGGTATAAAGCCGAAGAGATGATTTTATTTTTTCAGAAAACCTGTGATGAAAGACAGGATTGATATTGATATCGTCCGTAATGCCTGAGCCGGTGATGTTGAGTTCAGAACCATTAAATGCAAATGCAGATGTTTGATTACCTTTAAACCATCTGTTGTTCCAGACCAATCGGGTTTTGTCTGAAAACCTGTACGTCCACTTGAGTTGCGTCGTGATGTTATGGAAAGGGTCCTGTGTTTTTTCCGGAGTTTCAGTCTGCAAATCGTAACCGTCAGAGGTGATATAGTTGGCAAATAAGAAGATACTTGACTTTTTATGAGAAAGATTGGTGGACAGGTTTAAATCTGCGGTGTTAAAACTACCATAGCGCATCATAATAGTACCGGATTTTTTTCTTTTTTCTTCTGTCAATATGTTTATCACACCACCCATAGCTTCACTTCCGTACAATGCACTTGACGGACCTTTGATGACTTCAATTTTTCGTATATTACCTACAGAATATCTGGAGAGATCTATCACGCCACCTTGTCTGCCAGTGAGTGGTTCACCATCCAGCATAATTAGTGTATAATCAGGAGACATACCCTGAATCTGGATTCCATTACCAAATACGCCACCACCCACTGATGAACTACCTGATGCAGATGTCAGGAAAAGTCCGGTTTGCTCTTGCAGTACATCATTCAAACGAACATTGCCTGAAAGTTGTATCAACTTATGATTGATCAAAAGTGTAGGAACAGTAACATTGCTAAGCATTCTTTCATTTCTTGTAGCTGTTACAACCAGTTCATCAACATTGACCTTCATCATTGTATCACTTATACTTTCCTGTGCATAAGCCGCCGCAGTGAAATTTGTAAGTAATAATACAATAAAAAAAGACGAAACAAACGATCTGATCATGCCGCAAAGATGAAAAGATGCGTTTGATCATTTGTCACAGAAATGTCAAATGATTTTTTTGAATACTTTAAGTCATTTTTGATAAATGTTTTGGTGAGAATTTTTTAATCGCTTAGGATTATCATAGAATGTAATAAAATATTAAACGCATTTAACAATATAAATTTTATAAATTTTAAACAAATGTAGTTTACTTAAGTTATTTTTCTTTGTTATTACCCTATCTAAATCATTCACTTACAAGGGAAAGACTTCATAAAGATGTCTTAACTAAACGACATTGATTTTTAAATTGATAAATGCAATTATCATAGAAAGTGATTTTCTGATAAATGAATTTATTAAAATAGAAAAAAATATTTTCTGAAAAACATAAAACAGAGCCCAAAAATCTTATTAATTGATTGCGACGCTTAATTTTTCTTTGTAAAAATCTTTTTGAAAAACTTTTTTGTAGATGATTCACGACCTACCAGGATATATCTCAGACTAAAGCCTGAAGTGGTATAAAATCTTTGATTACTATTATTATCAGCAATGGTTACTAATGGCAAATAGTCGGTAGAAATACTTAATTTTCCGATCGAAAATTCAGCTCCGAAACTCAAAGCCAATCCTTGAGTGTTGATTTGTTGAGGTGATTCTGTATAAGTAGGATTGTATTTTCTTGAATATATCCCTGCACCCATAAAAAAATTAAGCCTTTTGGTCAGTAGTGAGTAATGCTGTTTTGCAAGCAAGGATGTCATTTGTCTGCCGGCAAATGTCCCGGGCTGGATATTTAGTTCTATTGTCGTTTTATTGGCAATGCGCTGAGCAGCACTTATGCCGAAATCATCACCAATGCGCACACCTGCTATGGTATTATACTTCTGGGCTGAAATATTATGTATTGAAATCAACGCCAAAACAATGAACAGGATATTTTTCAATATATTAATTTTGAATTTGAAAAAAAGTACTCAGAATTAAGACGCATAATTCGTTGATATATTACACTTCCAATACCTTTTTTGTAAAAATTTAACAGATTGTGCTAATTTTGTTGTAAATAAGCCATTAAGATGTCCAAAAATCATAAGCTGGATGAAATTACTCTAGGTATCGGCAATAGCCTTCCTGAAAAGAAAAATTTATCTGTTAAATGTGCACATGCACCCAAAAGAAATATCAAAGGGATACTTTCAAAGAGCGAAAAGCGCCTGGCTTTGAAGAATGCTCTGAGATACTTTCCTGCATCCATGCATGCTGAACTTGCAAAGGAATTTGCTGATGAGCTCAATAAATTTGGTCGCATATACATGTATCGGTACAGACCTGATTATGAAATTTTTTCCCGTCCTGTAGATCAGTATCCTGCAAAATGCCGCCAGGCTGCCGCTATTATATTGATGATTCACAATAATCTTGATTTCAAAATTGCAAAATATCCCGAAGAATTGATCACATATGGTGGTAATGGCGCTGTATTTCAAAATTGGGCTCAGTACAGGCTTACTATGCAATATTTGTCTGAAATGACTGATAAACAGACATTGGTGCTTTATTCAGGACATCCTCTTGGCCTGTTTCCATCTCATAAGAATGCTCCAAGAGTAGTGGTCACCAACGGTATGATGATACCCAATCATTCTACTAAAGACGATTGGAATAAGTATAATGCGCTCGGTGTCACTCAATACGGACAAATGACAGCAGGATCATTCATGTATATCGGTCCACAAGGCATCGTGCATGGAACCACCATCACACTGCTCAATGCAGGAAGGATAAATGGTCTGGGTGTTGACAATCTGAAAGGAAAGACTTTCGTCACTTCCGGCATGGGTGGAATGTCAGGAGCCCAATCTATTGCTTCAGTTATTTCCGGTGCGGTAGGAATCATCGCAGAGGTGGATGAAGCTGCGATCAAACAAAGAATTGCAGATGGATATGTAATAAAAGAAAATGTATATACCGATCTCAATACACTTTTTGGCAAAATCACTGAATCCAAAAAAAACCAGAAAGCTGTGGCTTTAGTTTATCATGGCAATATTGTTGATTTTTGGGAAGCCGCAGTCACATCAAATTTTCAGATCGACTTGGGGTCCGACCAGACATCATTGCACAATATTGATGATCTGGGATATTGCCCTGCAGGCTACACATTTAAGGAAGCTAAAAAATTGCTGAATGCAGATAAAGGAAAGTTCATGGGCGAAGTCAGGAAGACATTGGTCAGGCATGTCAAAGCGATCAACATCATGGCTTCCCGTGGTATGTATTTCTGGGACTATGGAAATGCTTTCCTCAAAGAAGCCGGCGATGCAGGAGCCGAAATCTGGAACGATAAAAAAACAAAGACTTACAAGTATCCGTCATATGTAGAAGATATCATGGGTCCGTTGTGTTTTGATTATGGATTTGGCCCTTTCAGGTGGGTATGCCTTTCAGGAGACGAGGCAGACTTGAAAATGACAGATAAGATTGCAGGTAAAGTCATTAAAAAAATGATGAAATCTGCACCCGAAGACATAAAAGGTCAACTGAATGACAACCTGATATGGATCAGGGATGCTCAAAAGAATATCCCGGTGGTAGGATCATTGGCAAGAATACTGTATGCTGATGCCGAAGGAAGAATCAAAATCGCACTTGCTTTTAATAAGGCAATTAAAAAAAAGAAAATCAAAGGCCCAATAGTACTTGGCAGAGATCATCATGATGTATCAGGGACTGATTCGCCCTACAGAGAGACATCCAATATTTATGACGGATCATCATTCACTGCAGATATGGCTGTTCAGAATTTTGTGGGTGACTCATTTAGGGGTGCCACTTGGGTCTCGTTGCACAATGGTGGTGGAGTAGGGTGGGGCGAAGTCATCAATGGCGGATTTGGAATGGTGATAGACGGATCTAAGAGATCTGCAAAAAACATACAGTCCATGTTGCATTGGGATGTCAATAATGGTATTGCAAGAAGATCATGGGCCAGAAACAGGGAGGCCTTTATCACTGCAGAAAGAGCTATGGCTGCATGCAAGGATTTAAAACTTACTTTACCCACAGTCGCAAATGATGACTTGATAGCTGGGGTTATCAGATAATACTTTGAACTTCCGGTTGATTGAAGTTGTTATAGCTGATGGTAAATCAGATGGATTTCCACGTATGGAAGATAGTATAGATAAATGCAGAATTTTATACAAAGGCGATATGATCGCAGCGATGTTTTATATCATGACTGGTATGATTTTATTTGTATTTTCTGCAGGTCTGTACTACTTCAATATCTCTCCGGGCTTTCAGTATCTCAGTATTGGTTTTTTTTTGTTTTTCATTTATTGTACAGGAAAAGGCTTATTGATGTATTATGTTTCGAGAAAAAGATGGTTATTTTATGAAGGCCTGCACCATCTTGACCTTACAACTATAAAGCAGGAGATAGAATACACCCACTTTCGGATAGAGAAAAAACAAACCAACAGAAGGGTTTATGTGTATGCTCTTGTATTTTTTTGCACATCAGCTTTTGCCGGAATATTCAGTGTTTACAAACCTATCATTATGGGTACTTCAATACCTATAGCCCTCATATCGGGGATCGAACTTTCGATCGGCATGCTTACTGAATTCAGGTTGAGGGAATACTACAGGATTTTGCTCAAAAATCAGTCATGGTAATTTGTAAAAAAATTAATTCACGTTATTAGCATACACACTACACAACTTGACTGCCTTAATCACACTATGTTTTGAAAAAGCATTTATGGAAATGACATGATGTAAGCATGATACTGCTCTTTGGTCAGTATTGCTTTCATTTTATCCTGCTTTGTCATATTGAGTTGATTCAGTTTGTTGAACTGATCTTTTTTTGATAACTTGCTTTTGGTCGTTTTTTCGACATTGGTTTCATAATCAAGCAATGCTTTGTATAAATCATCGTGTTGTTTATCTGTAAGTTTCAGACTCTTTTTCAGTTTTGCGGCATTGCTTTTAGCCAGTGAAACAGCACTTTTATTTTCTTCCTTTCTTTCTTCGTTGATATGAGATGGTGCGGAAGACTGTGGCACTGCTCCCTTCAACTGACCAAAAATCTGAGTGGAATGTATTACAAATAATAAAAAAAATAAGATTCTCATTTTGTGGTAATAATTATTTTACTGTGTATTAAACACAATTTTTACATCTATAGTTCAATACTTTTTGATTTGCATTGTAAGCTTTTTCACACTTAAAATTTTAAACAAACTCTTAAATACCTTATAGGTTTCTAAAACCTATAAGGTATTTAACTTTTTACAATACGGCACTTACATCTGTGTACTCAAGTCCAAATGCATCTGCTACACCTTTATAGACGACTTTGCCATTGACTACATTCAAACCAAGTTTGAGTTCTTTATTGTCCTGACATGCTTTTTTCCAGCCTTTGTCTGCCAGTTGTAAGGCATAAGGCAAAGTGGCATTGGTCAAAGCTATGGTAGAAGTATACGGTACTGCTCCCGGCATATTGGCAACACAATAATGAACGACATCATCTATCACATAGATAGGGTCTTCATGCGTAGTAGGATGGCATGTTTCTATACATCCTCCCTGATCCACCGCAACATCTACGACTACCGTGCCAGGTCTCATTTCCTTCAGCATATCTCTGGTGATCAGATTGGGTGCTTTGGCGCCTGGTATCAGTACAGCTCCTACGATGAGGTCGTGATTGACGATCAGTCTTCTGATGGTATACTCATTGGAGTACATCGTGATGACATTGGCAGGCATTACATCCGACAAATATCTTAATCTCTTGAGACTTACATCCAGTATAGTTACTATGGCCCCAAGACCTGCGGCCATTTTTGCAGCTTGAGTACCTACAACACCTCCACCTAATACCAGGACTTTTGCAGGAGGTACACCAGGGACTCCACCCAAGAGCACACCACGACCCTGCATTGGTTTTTCCAGGTACTTCGCGCCTTGCTGTATGGCCATACGACCGGCTACTTCTGACATAGGAATCAGCAATGGCAATGATCTGTCAGGAGACTCAACAGTCTCATACGCCAGACACACTGCATTACTCGCGATCATGGCATGTGTCAAAGGTTCATACGATGCAAAGTGGAAATATGTAAAGAGGAGTTGATTGGACTTGATAAGTTTGTACTCTCTTTCTATGGGTTCTTTGACCTTGATGATCATTTCAGC
This sequence comes from Saprospiraceae bacterium, assembly GCA_016713025.1. Lineage (NCBI taxonomy): Bacteria > Pseudomonadati > Bacteroidota > Saprospiria > Saprospirales > Saprospiraceae > Saprospiraceae bacterium. The sequence goes on from JADJPZ010000004.1 coordinate 208,354, forward strand.
GATGCTGTAGACATCTTCTATAGTAGGCAACATAGATGCTCCAGCCTGAATATACTCAGAATCCGGAAAGCCTGATCCTTCTCCGGCACTTGACTGAACATACACTTTATGTCCTCTACCTACAAACTCCATCACACCTGCTGGTGTCAGGGCTACCCGATTTTCACTCGGTTTTATCTCTTTTGGTACTCCAATGATCATAATTATGGCTTTTTTTGTATTTAAATTGATTTACTTTTGAAAGGCAAAAATACAAACATAAAATCAAATATTATCACAATTTTAGTATGTAACTGACTAAAATCATGTTTCTTGAATTCCGATTGATTAATATCATGATTTTGAAATCAATCATACCAAAAAGTTAAAGTCACAAATCTTTCGTAATAAAATGAACATTCATATTTTTATTTTGTATATTGCAGAGTCAATAAACAGATTTCGACTTGAGAATTGTAATCTTGATACTTCTATATTTCATAATGCCTTCGATGGAGGCACAGAAACCTTTTGTGTGTCAGGGTCAGTATTACTTATCGCTTACGAGAGACAGGAGTCCTGTTTCAGGATTGTATGAAGTGAAATTCTCTCAAAATGGTCAAAGAGTTGTTTTAGATACAATAGCAGAATCAGTAGGACTTATTCTCAATGGTATGGGATACCGAAGTACTGATAATTTCATCTACGGGATGGATCCCTTTACCGGCAGGCTGAGAAGGGTAGGTAGTGATGGTATTGGTGTTGACCTTGGATTGCCAAGGGGATTGCCTCCGGGCGCACTATACTATGCTGGAGACGTATCACCTGAAGGCAGATTTCTGGTGGTAATAACTTCAGGTACCATCACACCACAATTAGTCAAAATAGATCTTGAGAGCCCTGTTTTTCAGTGTCAGGTTTTACCCCTAATAGACAGATCAGTGAGTGTGGTGGATATAGCATTTGACCCTTTTACAGGGGTTTTATATGGAAATGATATCAGAAATCAAAGATTGGTTACCATCAATACTGAGTCAGGAAGTGTCAATAGCAATTTTCCGATTCAAAGGCAAGTAGATCAATTGGGAGCATTATTTTTTGATTCTTTTGGCAATCTGTTTGGATATGGCTCATTCAATTCTCTTGTGGCTGATAAGTTGTTGGCTATTAATAAAAATACAGGAATTATAACCCTTTTAGCCCAAGGTCCTCCATCTGTGGGTCAGGATGGATGCTCGTGTCCATATACGGTGGAACTGCAAAAAATTGTTACTCCTGCTGAGGCTTTTCCCTGTACCGAAGTGGTTTATTCATTTGTAGTGAGCAATGGATCAGGTATTACAAGAGCAGGCATCAACCTTTCTGATGATATGCCATCAGGATTGATAATTAAGTCAGTGATAAACAATCCCTTCGGAGGTCAGGTAACTATATCAGGTAATAGAATCAGAATTGACAATATGTCCGTGAGAGTAGGTATTGACACTATCAGGGTTTTGGTAGAAGTCGGACCTGATGCACTGGGGACATACAAAAATCAGGCTATGCTTTCCGGTTTACCATTAACTCTTGGAAGAACAACACTTTCGGACAACCCATTTACTACTATCGAAAATGATAGCACAACCTTGTTTGTCAAAGAATTGGATTTGTCTTTTATCAAGGAAGAATACGTAGTATGTCCTGGTTCAGGAGTCATGATAGATGCCACATTTTATGGCTTAAAATACCTTTGGTCTGACGGAGACAGGTCTTCAAAAAAATGGTTACCATCACCAGGACAATACACCTTGCTTGTAAACTCACTTTGTGAAAATTTATTTTTTAATATCAGTGTCGAAGATGATAATATCTCCTTAAAAATACTTCAGGATGACTATTCCATTGACTTGGGTGATGAAGTGATTTTGACTGGTGAATTTACGAGTAGTCAGGAAAATACAAAATTCCTTTGGGAAGGAAAAAACAATCCTCCGCCAGAATGCCCCACTTGTATTACAACAAGTGTTATTCCTCATAATGATGGGTTTTATACATTGTCAATGGATGCGGGCAAAGACTGTATGCTAAAAGACAGTGTATATATCCGGGTGAACAAAAATAGGCTGTATCACTACCCAAATATCATGTCAGCAAATAGTGATAGCAGAAATGACAGGTTCTTCCTGAGTGGTAATACCCGTACCATTCAGGGCTTATTCTTAAGAGTGTACGACAGATGGGGCAATAAAATTTACAGTACAGAAGAATTTGAACTCAACGATGCGAACTCAGGTTGGGATGGTACTTTTAATGGTACATTCGTCAATAATGGAGTGTATGTGTGGCAAGCCGGCTTAAGATACCTTGATGGATATATTCAAAATGTTGCTGGTGATGTGACTGTGATACGATGAGATGATTATCTTTGTTGGAAATTGTGCATATCATGGCTTGTCATTTTCATAAAAGACATCTTTTTGGTTTATTGTTTTTTGCTTATCTTCTTACTACCTGTAAAAGTGCTGAGGACAATATTGCATCTGATAAGCGTCTGACGATATCAAAAGAAATTGCAGAAAATCTATCTCGGCTTCCAGTAAAGTGTCTTCAGAAAGAGTATCCCAATAAGCTTAATCAATCACTTTCTGATGCGACAGAAATAGGAGCACCTGCACAACTACATCCTGCATTCTTTGGTTGTTATGACTGGCATTCGTCCGTGCATGGGCACTGGATGTTGGTCAGATTATTAAAACAATTTCCTGATTTGTCTCGTAGGGATACCATCATGACACTACTGATTGAAACTCTTACAGCTGAAAATATCAATGCAGAAATATCCTACTTCAAGCGTAAGAGTGAAAAATCATACGAAAGAACGTACGGATGGGCATGGTTGCTTAAACTTCAACAGGAGTTGGACTCATGGACTATCCCGGAAGCAAAACAACTCGCACAAAACCTGCAACCACTCACAGATCTTTTGGTAGAGCGGTATCTTGAGTTTCTGCCCAGACTCAACTATCCAATAAGATCAGGAGAACACCCTAATACGGGATTTGGGCTTGCACTGGCTTATGATTATGCCCGGTCAGCAAAAAAAGACTCCTTGGTTCAGTTGATTAAAATCAGATCAAAAGACTACTTTTTGAATGACAGTAATTGTCCTATGACGTGGGAACCGGGAGGATTTGATTTTCTGTCGCCTTGTTTGCAGGAAGCAGATCTGATGGCAAGGATTTTAGATCCTAAAGATTTCAAAGAGTGGATTGACCTGTTTTTGCCTGATTTGCAAAATCGGGATTTTAAATTGGAACAGGCAAAGGTTTCTGACAGAACCGATGGTAAACTAGTACATCTGGATGGAGTCAATTTTTGCAGGGCGTGGTCACTTTACAGGATTGTAAATATTATCCCTGAATATCACCACTTAATCCAGATAGCCAATCAACACATCGAAGCATCATTGCCCAATATCGCCGATGGTGGATACGAAGGGGAACATTGGCTTGCTTCTTTTGCAATTTATGCACTTTCACAGCCTGAAGAAAATTGATCTGACATAAAAATCTCCATGATGTTTTATTTATTCAAATGTCGCCTTAAACCTAATAAAAAGTCATGGAATTAATCATTATTCTTGCGCTGATTTTGATCAATGGTATTTTCTCAATGAGCGAATTGGCATTGGTTTCTTCCAGGAAATTTAAACTTGAAAAAGCCAAAAAAAAAGGAGTCAGAGGGGCTAAAACTGCTTTGGAACTTTCTGAAAATCCTACCAGGTTTTTAAGCACAGTCCAGATCGGTATTACCGGAATTGGGATCTTGTTGGGTATTTATAGTGGTGAAAACATAACTAATGATGTGGAAGCATATATCTCATCTTTTGGTTGGTTCCATCCCTATGAACATGCTATTGCTACCGGAATTATTTTGATTTTGATTACGTATTTTTCTATTGTTTTCGGAGAATTATTCCCAAAAAGAATTGGAATGACTTTTCCGGAGCCAATAGCTTTAATGGCTGCAAAGCCTATGCAAATATTGTCAAAAATAGCATCACCTTTCGTTTGGATGCTCACCATTTCCAATAATCTTTTACTGAGATTTTTTGGAATCAATAAATTGAAGGAATCAATAGTCACTGAAGACGAAATCAAATCTATCATTGCTGAAAGTGCAGAAGGCGGCGAGATAGATTCTATCGAGCAGGAGATTGTCGAAAGAGTGTTTGAGTTGGGGGATAAAAAAGTCAACAGTATTTTTACATATAGGAGCGATTTGATATATTTTGATATTTCAGAACCTTGGAAGAAAGTAAAACAAAAAATCAACGCGGCAAAACATTCCTGTTATCTGGTATGTGAAAACCATAATATCGATGAAGTGGTAGGGATCGTATTGCTAAAAGATTTGTTTGATGTTGATGATAAGACATTTTCTTTGAAAGATTATATTACACAACCAGTATATATTAACGAGTATTTTTCAGCTTATAATTTGCTGGAACAATTTAAAAAGCATAGAATGCATTATGGAGTTGTGGTGGATGAATTTGGCAGTACAAAGGGTCTGGTTACTATGGTTGATTTGGTCGATGCACTGATTGGAAATATTATGATAGAAGATGAAGAAAAGTTTGGAATTGTCCAGCGTGAAGAAAACTCCTGGTTGGTTGACGGTCTGTTTAGTATAAGTGAATTTCAAAAATATTTTGACATAGATTTAGATGAAGAAGTATTGGAAAAATATACCACTATTTCAGGTATTTTTATTTATTTTAATAACGAAGTCCCAATGGTTGGTGACAAAATTACCATTGACAAATATACCATAGAAGTGGTAGACAAAGATGGACAAAAAGTGGACAAAGTGATGGTGACAAAAAATCAGATTTTTTAACATACTAAAAGTTGAAAATGATTTTTTACATGAATGATATAAAACAATAAATTTGGTAAAAATCTTAAATATTCTGAAAAATACCGGGCCAGGCATCCTGATCACTGCTGCATTTATAGGCCCCGGAACGGTGACGGTTTGTCTGCTTGCAGGCAATCATTTTGGCTTTGCATTGCTGTGGACGATGTTGTTTGCGACAGTGACCACTATAGTGCTTCAGGAGATGTCAGCAAGATTGGGATTGGTGACAGGAGCCGGACTGAGTCATGCCATCCGACAATCTGTCCATCTGCCCATCATCAGGTATGTGGCATTTGCTCTGATTTTTACAGGTATTTTGCTGGGAAATGCTGCTTATGAAGCTGGAAACATCAGCGGTACGCTGATAGGCATAAAAATGGTGGTGGATTCGGATATACCATCCTATTTGCTGAACCTCCTTGTCTATCTTCCTGCATTTTTATTGTTGTATTTTGGTACCTTTAAGCATTTTGAAAGATTTTTTATTGCATTAGTCGTTTTGATGAGTATTGCTTTTTTAGCCACCGCAATCATGTCGGCTCCGGATTTTTTGTCTTTGCTGCAAGGATTTAAACCATCATTGCCATCTGAAAGCTTACTTACCGTAGTAGGACTGATTGGCACGACTGTTGTTCCTTACAATTTGTTTTTACATGCTGATGTGATTCGCCAAAAATGGCAGAATGTGAACGACTTGCCATTGGTAAAGAAGGATACCATCATAGCAGTCACTGTAGGAGGTTTGATATCCGGATGTATCATCATCACTGGTGCATCGTTTTCCGGTACTGAGATCAGAGGTATTAGTGAACTTTCTGTACCTTTCACTCAGATGTATGGTAGTGCAGGAAAGTATTTGTTTGGATTCGGAATTTTTGCTGCAGGTTTTACTTCTACTATCACTGCTCCGCTTGCTGCGTCTTTAGTGGCCAAAGGATTATTTGGTTGGGATGCTGAAAGTGATAAAAACAAAATCAGAATAGTGTGGATCATCATCCTGACGACGGGATATATTTTAGCATCTGTAGGATATAAACCCATCGAGATCATAAAAATTGCGCAATTTGCCAATGGACTTCTGTTGCCACTCATCGCCGGATTCCTGATCTGGGTAGTCAACAGAAAGAGCCTTATGGGACAATTTGTTAATTCAACATTACAAAATATTTTAGCTGTTTTTGTTTTGTTTGTTACAATGATCTTAGGGATGAAAGGAGTTGGGTTGATTTAATAAAGTTCAATGGAGTTCAATCATTTCAATTAGTTCAATGGAGTTCAATTTAATATAATAGAGTTCAATGGGGCTCAATTTGGTTCAATAAACTGCGAAAACAATATCAAAAATCATAGAAGATCATATTTATGAAGTATCGGAGTCTTACAGGTGAAGAATTGGCAGGTCTTGAAAAGGAGTTTATCAATTTTCTGATTGTCAATGGCATCGATGCACAGGAATGGGAAAAAATCAAAATTCATGAATCAGGTCAGGGTGAAAGGATGATAGATATATTTAGCGATATGATATTTGAAGGAATTTGCCTGAAAGTCAAATATCTCGAACATTTTGATAAGCAAGGTCTCAAACTTTTCAGGTGTGATGATCACTTGATCAGACTGACTGGAATAATCACTGACACAGCATTTGATTCTGTCCATGAAATGATGGTACACATTGCAAAAAGTCCTGCTAAATTCCGGATTTTTCATACATCAAAAGGGTATTTGCCGGACAGAAATATGGAAATATTCAGAATGATTAGTGCCGGGGCTGTGATCACTGATGGAACATATTATGAACATTTTCAAAATCAATGATAGCTGAACCGCCAATTTTACCGAAAACATTCTATACCGGCAGTGATGTTGTCGGCATTGCCAAAAGCCTGTTGGGTAAAAAAATCATTAGCAAAACTGAAAACGTGCTCACATCAGGCATCATTGTGGAAACAGAAGCCTACCGAGGCCCAGATGATCGTGGCTGCCACGCTTATGGCAACAGATATACGGAAAGGACAAAAACGATGTTTGAACCCGGAGGTGCTGCTTATGTGTATATATGCTATGGCATGCATCCGATGCTTAATGTGGTGACAGGCAGTAAGGACGACCCACACGCTGTATTGATCAGGGCTATAGAACCTATGGATGGTTTCGAAGTGATGCTGCGACGAAGAAATATGGAAAAAGCTAGTCACCAGCTGACCAACGGACCTGGTAAACTTGCAGTGGCTTTAGGCATTACTAAATCACTCGATGGGGCGATATTCCATCATGACTCCAGTCAACTGCAACTCGCTGCAGGATTGTCATTTGATGATGAATGTCACATCATCTCCGGTCTTCGGGTAGGTATGAGCGTCCATGTGGGCCCTTGTGGATATAGACCATGGAGATTTTACATCAAAGGCAATAAATGGGTAAGCAGGCCTCAAGTGGTGAAATATGAATTTTGAAATTTCTTTGGGTTAGAGTTGGAAAATTCAGTTTACTATCCATTTATACCGAAATTGTTCTCACTTATAGGTGTATCACAAAAGTGCACTTTAAGAAAATTATTTTTTGATTTACCCCAACCCATGACTTTTCGGCAGGTTGGCTTTAAAGGGGACAAAAAGAATTTTTTGAACGATTTAATGGAAAAATGGGATACATCCTTCAATTTGGATTGTCTACTTACTTTTCTAAGAACATTAGATTTTGTCTACTATATTGTAGTTATTCCTCTCATGCGCATTTCTGCTGATCATCTCACCCAAAAACCCCGCAATAAATAATTGAACACCCACAATTACTGAAAGAATACCAAGGTAGAATGCAGGCCTGTTGGCTATTCCTACTTCATTAAAGATGACTTTTTCGACACTCATCCAGGCCAGGATGGCTATACCTATGAAGGAAATAAAGGTGCCTATCACCCCAAAAAAATGCATGGGCCTTTTTCCAAACTTTCCCATAAACATGATGGAAGCGAGATCCAGTGGCCCGTATATAAATCTGGATAACCCGAATTTGGTGGTACCATACTTCCTTTTTTGGTGCTGAACTACCTTCTCGCCGATGTTGTAAAATCCATTCCATTTGGCGATGACGGGTATATACCGATGCATCTCACCATAGACTTCTATATTTTTTACGACTTCATGATCATAAGCTTTCAGACCGCAGTTCATATCGTGTAGCTTAACACCAGACATCCGGGAAGTTACAAAATTATACAACTTTGTAGGAATCGTTTTTGAAATAGGATCATATCTCTTTTTTTTCCAGCCTGAGACGATATCGTAGCCACCTTTTGTGATCATTTCGTAGAGTTCAGGGATTTCATCAGGACTATCCTGCAGGTCTGCATCCATGGTGATCACAACGCGCCCCCTTTGTATTTTCAAAACCTACGTTAAGCCCGGCTGATTTGCCGTAGTTTCTTCTGAATTTCAGTCCTCTGACATGCTCATTGCGGGATTGAAGATGCCGGATGACCTCCCAGGATTTATCCTTACTGCCATCATCTACTAAGATGATTTCATAAGTATATCCGTGTTTATTCATCACTCTGACGATCCAGTCATGAAGTTCCGGCAAAGATTCTTCTTCATTAAAAAGTGGAATGACTATAGATAAATCAATCATGATGAAATGGATTTTATGAAAATAGGATTCTTAAAAATGGTCATAATTTTGGCTCTGAGATGTGGAATTTGATTCGTCTGGCCTGTTTTTTTTCATGATAGCCGCAATGATAATAGCAAGGAAAGCACCCGGAAATAAAAAAGAAACGGGAATCGTTACTGCTATCTGTGCCAGACCAAACGGATTGGTATCTTCAATAGTTGCAATTTGTTCCTGAATCTGTTCATCTGATAATTTGAATAGTGTTCCTGTCTGTTTTAAAACATCTATCTGTGTCTCTCTTATTGTGTCAATCAATGACGGATCTATATAATTAACAAGAATAAACATAAAAATAGAGGAAATAAACGATCCTAAGACATAAGCCAGCCATGACGATTTAAATGATTCGCTAAGGGAAAGAAATCCTCCATTCTCAGATCTGGTTACTGATACGGACTTTACCATAAAATATATACAAATTATTAAGCCAATCCATGAGCCAGCTCCTAATAATAATACGGGATCATAAAAATACAATAAGATGTTAAGCAGGATGGATGCAACTCCCATCATCAACCCAAACCTTACAAAATGATTTTGCATAAAGACTGTTTTGTGCCGTAAAATTAATAATAAAAAATGATATGAAAGACGTGAACTCGTTATACCACATCTCAGAATGTCATTATTAATTTCACAACACCTGATTCTTATCATATTTAGTTCTACTTTGACAAATTATCCGGACTTTCCGATTGATTGGTTACTGTTGGGTTAACCCAACAGTTGTGACCCTAATTTAATGTGAATTCGGGTTGGGGCATTTTATATTACTCCTTTATACCAAACAGAAAATTGATTGCGAAAATTTACAATCATAATTATTTAATTTACAATATATTATGATTTAAATTTTTCGCAGAATATTTTCTGTCCACTATAAATAATAGGGGCGTAGCCCTATAATCTGTGTAATCACAGTTCCAAAACATATAATCAGGGGCGTTAGCCATGTAATCTTAAAACAATTTCAGCATCATTAAAGATGTCAGGCCGAATCCGCGTTAATTTAACCTTACATTTATGCCGACGAGAATTTATTTTTCTAAAGACGATGATACACATGTCTTTATGTTAAAAATAATTCTGTCGCCATTTTTAGGAATCTTTAACTTTGAAAAAATATTAGGTCTACTGTTGATTACATTTTGAAAGTGTAATTGACTTAGATTTTTGAAGGTGATAAAGTAGAATTAGTTACAAGGAAGTCATGGTTCATTTGGTAAACACATAAAGAATGAAAGATATTGTTCAGCCACCGTTATGGAAGATGTCACAAAGTATGTACTTTTATTCCAAAATTTGATTTACAAATATGAGGTCACTTTTGGATGAAATAATTTTAAACATACCTTAAAAGGTAATCAATTTTTTAAATGAAAAATTGGATATTTTCAATCAATTTGTAAAAATTATTTAAAAACTTTAAGGAAATAGTTTTGCCCGCATAAACAACCAAAACAATTAAAAAGATTTAACAATTTAAAAGAGAAACAGATGAAACATCTTGATGACCTCCTACAACTCGGCAATCCAGTACTTTATGAAATCTCTGATCCCGTGCTTTTTTCAGAGAAGGAGCTTGTTTCAGGTTGGGTTGCAGACATGCACAATGTGATGGAGGAAATCAGGGCAAAATATCATTTTGGAAGAGCGATTGCTGCCCCTCAGTTAGGGATAATGAAAAGACTGATCTATATGAACATCGACAGACCTATTGTTTTTATCAATCCCGAATTGACTGATCTCAGCGCTGAGATGATGGAAATTTGGGATGACTGCATGTGTTTTCCAAATCTGCTGGTAAAGGTGAAGCGGCATAAAAGTCTTAATATTGACTATCTGGACGAAAACTGGCAGCCACAAAACCGGAGAATGACAGATGATCTTTCAGAACTACTACAACACGAGTATGATCACTTAGAAGGAATTTTATGTACTATGAGAGCCATAGATCACAAATCATTCAAGTGGAGAAATTAAGTATTCATCTACATTTACCCACCCCAACCCTCAACTGTCTTCCGGATCGTCGCAGTTTACAACTGCGATGCCATAAATTAGGAATTTATAATCAATGTCGTTTATGTAAGATAAATTTATCTGTTTTTACCCATCCTAAGTCCTTCCCTCCAAAGGGAAGGACTTCATAATGTGGTCTTATCTTAACGACATTGAATTTATAATTCTCAGCCTGCAAAAAGCCATATGTCAGATAAATTTGTGAGGATTCTTTACACTCCTAAATCAGGCAATCGAATTGCAAATTCTATAACCTAAAAATCTAAAATGATAATCTATTACGACCTCCAAATACTTCAAAATCAGTCGCATTGCTCACTTTTAGCTTCGCACCATAGTGGTGACTATGATTTGTCGCTAAAAGTGCTGATTTTCTTGTATTTGAAGCTCTCACTACGAATCTCATTTTAGATATTTAGGTATAATAATTGGATCGTTTTGACAAACTGTTACTATCAGGGTTATTGCCAGTAATTTTATCCGCCTGTTTATTCAATCGCGTTTTTATGGTACTTAATTTAAACTCACTGCGTCCGGCATCTGTGCGATCACGGTATAGGTATTTCCTTTATTGTGCAGTACGGTTTGCCAAAGTACAAAGGGTTTTATTTTAAAGAGGTAATTGGCATCCATGTCTTCTACAATCCATGACGTCTCCTGCATCTCCTCAATTAATTGTCCTTCTGTCCAGCCGGAGTAACCTACAAAAAATTTAATGTTATTGTCTTTTATCAGGCCGTTTTCCATCAGGAATTTGAGTTTTTCGAAATCACCGCCCCAATAGACACCGGGACAGACTTCCAGACTATTGTCAAGCATATCACCTACATTGTGTAAGTAATGAAGACTGTCTACTGCTACCGGGCCACCTACAAATACTGCCGCCTTAGATTCAGGAAAATCGGGTAGTAGTTCATTTACTTTAATGTCAAGAGTCTTGTTGAGAACAAAACCGGTAGTACCGTGGTCGCCGTGCTCACATATCAGCACTACTGTCCTTTTGAAATTTGGATCCAGCATAAATGGTTCTGCTAAGAGTATTTTTCCGGCTTTTATTTCCATATTAAAGGGTGATTGTTTCAGTATTACGATCTACTTTTTTGATAAGACCTGACAATATCTTTCCGGAACCTCCCGCTTCAATAAAGGTAGTGATACCATTTTTGATCATATTTTCTATGGTTTGAGTCCATTTTACAGCTCCGGTGAGTTGGGCAATCAGGTTTAACTTTATAATCTCAGGATCCGTTTCCGCCTGAGCTGTGACATTCTGATAAACCGGACAAGCAGGTGTACTGAAATGAGTATTCATAATGGCTTCTTCCAGTTCTACTCTGGCTGGCTCCATCAATGGGCTATGAAATGCACCTCCCACTTCAAGTCGGATAGCTCGTTTAGCACCGGCTTCAGTCAGTTTTTGCATCGCCTGTTCAACACCAGGTATGCTACCTGAAATCACTAATTGGCCCGGGCAATTAAAATTGGCGGCGACTACTATTTCGTCCACACTGTGACAAATATTTTCCACCACGTCATTGTCAAGGCCCAATATAGCTGCCATCGTGCCGGGTATGGCTTCACAAGCTGCCTGCATAGCCATAGCCCTTTTATAAACCAATCTAAGGCCGTCATCAAAACTGAGAGTGCCATTTGCCACCAATGCAGTAAATTCTCTAAGTGAGTGCCCAGCTACTGCGTCCGGCTTTTTATGGTCTTTGGCCGAAAGCGTGGCTATGGAGTGTACAAATAAGGCTGGCTGGGTCACTTTGGTTTGTTTTAAATCTTCAGCAGTACCATTAAACATGATGCCAGAAAGGGCAAATCCGACTATTTCATCTGCCCGCATAAAGATATCTCTGGCTTTTTCACTGGATTCATACAAGTCTTTGCCCATACCTTCAAACTGTGCCCCCTGTCCAGGAAAAACTATGGCTCTCATTTTATCTCAATTTTGCTGTAATTAAACTTAAAAACTCATTTCGTGTCTCTATATTTCTAAACGCACCGGTAAATGCAGATGTTGTGGTAACTGAATTTTGTTTTTGTACACCTCGCATCATCATACACATATGAGCTGCTTCTATTACAACAGCTACGCCCAGAGGTTTGAGGGTGTCGTCTATGGAGTGCAGGATTTCATGTGTCATTCTTTCCTGAACCTGCAGTCTTCTGGCAAAAACATCTACCACGCGAGGAATTTTGCTCAACCCAACTACATAGCCGTTTGGTATGTATGCTATGTGTGCTTTGCCGTAAAAAGGTAGGAGATGATGTTCACACATGGAGTATACTTCTATATCTTTGACTACGACCATTTCACTGTAATCTTCCTTAAAGAGAGCTGAATTCAATATGTCAGAAGCACTTTGCTGATAACCTTGTGTCAAAAACTGAAACGCTTTTGCTGCTCTTTCAGGTGTTTTATGAAGTCCTTCACGATCAGGATTTTCACCTATCTGTTGCAGGATATTTGTATAACTTTTTCTTATGGATTCAGTTATCCGGGGATCGTAATGGTCTTGTTTTTTGTATGCCATCTAATTTTATTTTTCACCATAATATTCTGCATAGATTGTATCCGTTTCCTGCAGTTTTACACAATGCAAGGTACAACCTTTGATATGTGGTTCGAGTTGTTGCCAAATGAGAAGAGTCATATTTTCTGTAGTAGGCATCATTCCTGCGGGCAAAAAGTCTGTATCGAGATTGAGATTGGAATGGTCGAGTTTGTCAGTTATGACTTCTCTTATGATCTTACTGAGCTTTTTAGCATCATGCACAAAACCAATCAAGGGATCAGGAGTTCCTTTGACGGTAACATATAGGGTATAATTATGTCCGTGCCAGTTTTTGTTGGCACATTTTCCAAAGTATGAAAAATTTTCTTCTTCCGTCCACTCACTGATCCACAGCTTATGAGCGGCATTAAATTTTTCAACCCTTGTAAGATATACGATCGCCATGAATTATGTTTCTGAAAAATCGGACGCAAAGGTACAATAAAAATCATCAATTGGAGCATGTTTGAATATTGAGTGTGTATAACATATTTCACTTTTTTGATGACAACTAGAAGTGAACAGCACTGCAAACGTGATACACGTGTTGCTTTTAGTAATAATGGGTGGGTCGTCCCTAAGGGAACGAGGGTAGTGAAGAGCATAAACAAAAGTGCAATAAGTTAAACGATGAATTTTGATGATGGGGTGAATATTGTATTTTTTGCTGTAAAAAGCAATCTTTCACTGTCTTAAGGTACCTGTATCACTACAATTTCTTTACTATCCAAGCCCTAATATCTAAATAAAGTATAGATCTCCGCTCAAAAACATCAGATTCTAATGCTATCAATTCGAGATCAAACTCTTTTAACATCTTTTTTCTTTCGTTGACAGGTGCTTGGGTTATTTTTTGAAAAAACTTTAATGTAGTCTTCTGTAGTTTATTCTTTTCTTCCATTTTATTGAAAAACTGCTTGGCTCCTTTGATAAGATATTCCATGATATGATCATTGCCTGCATCAAAGTGGGCCATTAAAAACATAAGCTGACTATAGCCCTGAATGTCTTCTCTTAAGGATCCGACTTCCATTTGAAAGATAAGGTTCAGGTATTTTAAAGCTGTGGAGTGATCACCTGCCATCAGATGCATCCATGCGATTTTGAAGTAGAAAACCAATATTCTGTGGGCATCCAGCTTAAGCTTATACCTTTGAATTCGTTTTAAGGTAGAGGGTATGACCTGCAGTCCTTCTTTGTAGGACTCATGGAGAAAATGGTAATTCAGTCTTCCATAATGCACATATAGGAATGATATGATCTGAGTGTTATTATTAAAAGTTGCATAGTTGTCTGTTCTGTATTTTTCCAGTTCATCCATGTACTTGTCATATTTATCGATGATGCGCAAATTGTAGGTACAAGTGAGCAGATAGTGATATCCTCTCATGTACAGATCAGGATCATCATCAATCAGATGTGGCGTATTGTCAAAAAGTTCTACCCACTTTTCTGCATTGATCAGACAATTTTCAAAATCTAAGCATATGTAATAAAGCCATACGAGAGATTGATACAAATAAATTTTTTCATGGTAGGCCACACCCTCTTTAGTATTGTATTCCATCAGCCATTTGTACCTGTACATGAAGTCATTGAGTTCATCTACATTTTTTACATGACCATTTTTGACATAATGGCTGTGGAGAAGTATTCTGATATTTGAAAGTCGGGCTATGTTGTCTATTTGTTGGATCTTTTCATCACATTTTGCTATCAGTTCCGGTACCATTTCCGGACCGCTGCGTGTTATGTGCCTTGACTCGATATTTTTTTCAGTTTCAAATATTGAAAGATGGAGGATATTATTGTCTGATTTTTCTGCAAGAATTTTTGCTTTATCAAGTATTTTCAAGGCTTGAAGGTAGAGTCCTTTGCCGTACAATATGTCAGCATAATCCAGATACTCACGGAGTTGAATATCTGTTTTTTTCTGAATATGTATCATCCTGAGACTCATCATCAGTTGTTTATAAAGGTGTCGTTTCAGATTGGAGTATTGGTTTTTATCGACGCCTTTGAGCTTGCCGAGAATGAGATTATCATTGACATCTTTTTGTTTGTCAATCATCTCAAACAATTGCATGTACTTCAATGAATCACTATCCTGTATTCTTGATGTATAAAAAGTAAAATTCCTCTTTTCAGCTTTTGTCAGGGATTTTACTAGTTGGAATAGTTGATCTGACTGCGAGATGGGCATAACAATAAAATTTTAAATAAAAAGCTGAATTACAATGATTTGTAACAAATTTTTAATTTTTGAAAATAACATTAGAAGCTCAATTGATGGTTTCTGTTCGGTAAATATAATATAATATTGTCTTCCAATTGTATAATTGCAAAATAAAATTCTAAAATCATAATATAAAATCGTTGTATGCAATCTGTTGAAAATGACCAGGGACTGTATTTACCTCAGCTGGAAAAGGATGCTTGCGGTATAGGATTGATAGCCCATCTTCAGGGTGATAAATCTTATAGTATCGTAAGTGATGCACTGACTATGCTTGAAAATATGGAGCACCGTGGAGCATGTGGATGTGAAGAAAATACAGGAGACGGAGCTGGGATTTTGACACAGATTCCGTACATATTTTTTAGGAATTATGCTGAAAAAATCGGTCAGACACTACCGGAAGATGGACATTATGCTGTAGGGTTTACTTTTATTCCCAAAGATGATATTCAAAAAAAACACATAATTCAGCTCATCAGTGAAATCCTTGGGTCTCATCATTTCAGATTGCTGTTTACAAGGGAAGTACCAACAGACAATAGTATGCTCGGGCAAGGTGCATTAGATACAGAGCCTGATATGATTCAACTGTTTGTGGCACCTGATGATGTTAAGGTCGTTCGCCACGATTTGGAGAGAAAGCTATATGTGATCAGAAACCACATTGTCCGTGTAGTAATTCAACACTACCCTCAACTTAAGGAAGTATTTTACTTTCCATCCTTTTCTTCTCAGACTATAATATATAAAGGACAACTCAGAGCGATACAGATCAGGTCATATTTTAAAGATTTACAGGATACTCAATTCACTTCAGCCATCGCTCTGGTGCACTCAAGATTTTCAACCAACACCGTACCGAGATGGAAACTTGCTCAGCCTTTCAGATGCATTGCTCACAATGGGGAGATCAATACAGTCCAGGGCAATGTCAACTGGTGGACGGCCAGAGAAAAAGATCTTGTTTCTGACATGTACAGCCAAAATGATTTTAAGCATCTGTTACCTGTGTGCAGCGATACACTTTCTGATTCCGGAAATTTTGATGCTGTATTGGAGTTTTTGTTCAGGAATGGTTATAGCATGCCTCATGCATTGATGATGATGGTCCCTGAAGCATTTCAGAATGACAATGGCATGGACGCGTATAAGAAAGATTTTTACAGTCACTTTGAACCCCTGATGGAACCGTGGGATGGACCTGCATCGATTTGTTTCTCCGATGGTATAGTGGTAGGTGCGACAGTGGACAGAAATGGTTTACGTCCATCAAAATATTGTGTGACAAGTGATGATAGAATCATACTCGGATCCGAATCAGGTGTGCTGGATTTACCACAGGACAAAGTTATATATAAGGGCAATCTGGCTCCCGGAAAAATTCTTATTGCAGATCTTGATGCCGGCAGAATAGTCGGTGATGATGAGTTGAAGGAAATAATATGTAAGCGGCATCCTTATAGTAAATGGAATGATCAATTCAGGCTCAAATTAGAATCCATAGAGATACAAGATGGTGTGAAGGTTTTGGTTTTGGAATTACCACTTACCCAGCGAGAAATGGCAGCAGGTTATACAGAAGAAGATCAGGAAATTTTGCTCGTTTCTATGGCAGACACAGGATATGAACCTATTAATTCTATGGGTTCAGACATACCATTGGCGGTGCTGTCAAAACAAGCTCAACCTATATATAATTATTTCAAACAAGAGTTTGCTCAGGTCACTAATCCTCCCATCGATCCTTTAAGGGAAAAATTCTTCATGACCTTGCAATGTTATTTGGGCAATTTGGGAGACATCCTGCATGTCAAACCTGAAAACACTAAACAAATTCAACTCAAAGGACCGGTTTTTTCTGATGATGATTTTCTTAAATTGTTGTCTGTACACTCTGATGAATTTAAACTTGGGAGAGTAGAAGCATTATTTGATATTGCAAACCTGGAGAACCTTCAGAAGGCCATTCAAAAGATTTGCTTGGATACTGAAGAAAAGATAAAAAACGGAAGTACAATAATTATTCTGGACAATACATCTATATCCATAGCCAAGGCAGCAGTGCCGTCGATGATGGCTGTAGGCGCAGTACATCACCACCTGATCAATGCCGGATTGAGAAGGAGAGCATCGATAGTAGTTAATGGCCTTGATATCATTGAGGCACATCATGTAGCATGTCTGTTGTCATTCGGTGCAGACGCAGTATATCCGTCATTGGCGTTGGAAAGTGTACACTCATATGCTTTGCAGAAGGGAAAAGACATCTATACAGCAAAGAAAAATTTTATTAAAGCACTGGATTCCGGATTACTTAAGATTATGTCAAAGCTGGGAATATCTACAGTCAATTCATATAAAGCAGCGCAGACATTTGAAGCTTTGGGTATACATAAAGAAGTTATGGACGTATGTTTCAAAGGTGCTGTATCGAGAATAGGTGGTATGACTTTTGAAATGCTGGCAAAGGAACAACTTCACAAACATCATCTTGCATTCAGCAACTTAGATACAAACCTTCCGGAATCAGGAAGGTATCAGTGGAAACAAAGAGGTGAATTCCACCTCTTTAACCCTACATCTGTGCATCTACTCCAGCATTCCACCAAGACAGGAAACTATGAGTTATTCAAAAAATATACATCCGAGGTCAATAACCAGTCAGAAAGAGCTTGTACCCTCCGTAGTTTGCTGGATTTTAAGAAAGGTGTATCCATTCCATTGGATCAGGTCGAGCCTGCAGAAAATATCATGAAAAGGTTTGCAACAGGTGCGATGTCTTTTGGTTCAATATCTGCAGAAGCACACACTACCCTCGCCATTGCGATGAACAAAATCGGTGGCAAAAGTAATAGTGGCGAAGGTGGCGAAGATGCTGAAAGATATAAACCACTCCCTAACGGTGATTCTGTTCGTTCTGCTATAAAACAAGTGGCATCCGGCAGATTTGGAGTAACAATAGAATATCTGAATAATGCCGACGAAATACAAATCAAAATAGCCCAGGGGGCCAAACCAGGCGAAGGTGGGCAGTTGCCCGGACATAAAGTAGATGCCACTATCGCCCGTATCAGACATTCTACAGAAGGGGTAGGCCTCATATCTCCACCTCCGCATCACGACATATATTCCATTGAAGATTTGGCGCAGCTTATTTTGATTTGAAAAATGCCAATCCAACTGCAAGAATCAGCGTAAAGCTGGTGGCCAAGGCTGGTGTAGGCATCATAGCTTCCGGAGTAGCAAAAGCCCATGCGGACCATATCCTCATTTCGGGATTTGATGGTGGTACAGGGGCTTCACCGCTATCATCTATCATGCATGCCGGTATACCTTGGGAATTGGGTCTGGCGGAGACACATCAGGTACTTGTCAGGAACAGACTCAGAGACAGAGTGACATTACAGACAGACGGGCAAATCAGGACAGGCAGAGATATGGCTATTGCCACGATGCTCGGTGCAGAAGAGTGGGGCATCGCTACAGCGGCATTGGTGGTAAGTGGCTGTATACTGATGAGAAAGTGTCATGTCAATACATGCCCGGTGGGTATAGCTACACAAGATGAGTCTTTAAGGGCAAAATTTGATGGAAAAGTTGAATATCTTATAAATTACTTCACATTTTTAGCTAATGATTTACGTGAAATTATGGCTGAACTTGGATTCCGTTCCGTAGATGAGATGGTGGGCAGATCGGATATGTTGAATTATGATCTGAGCAATAAGTACTGGAAATACAGAAATCTGGACTTGGGACCATTGCTCCATCAACAGAAAAATACTGAGGGCCACACTTTATACAAATCCATCCCACAGGATCATGGCATAGATGATGTACTTGACCACAAATTGATAGAATATGCTTCTCTTGCTATAAAAGACAAAATTGCTATCAACAGCACTTTTCCAATAAAAAGTATCAATAGGGCAGTAGGAACCATGCTGTCAAGTCATATTGCTAAAAAATATGGGGCGTCTGGTTTACCACATGGATCTTTGGATTTCAGATTTAAAGGATCTGCGGGACAAACATTTGGTGGATTCGGGATCAAAGGCCTTCACTTTATACTCGAAGGCGAGGCCAATGACTACTTCGGCAAAGGCTTAAGTGGTGCAACCCTGATCATCACCCCAGACAGGGATTTTTCAGGTGATCCGCAGGAAAACATCATTGTAGGTAATGTAGCACTATTTGGTGCAACATCCGGAGAAGTATTTATAAAAGGGCGGGCAGGCCAGCGATTTGCGGTACGTAACAGCGGTGCATCTGCCATAGTAGAAGGGGTAGGGGACAATGCCTGTGAATACATGACGGGCGGTATGGTGACCATATTAGGTAGTGTGGGTAGGAATTTTGCAGCAGGCATGAGCGGAGGTGTAGCCTATGTCTATGATCAGGCTGAAAATCTGAACATTGTACTCAATCGGGAGATGGTCATCATTGATGATATGACACCACACGATGAGCACATCCTTAAAGAACAACTGAGAGATCATTTCAGATACACAGGTTCTGCTCAAGCTCTTGAAATACTAACTCATTGGAATACTCTGAAGAGAAAGTTCAATAAAATAATGCCAGTAGAGTATAAAGCTGTACTCGAAAAAAGAAAAGACCCCGGTTTTATACCAAAATCTAAAAAAGTGGCTGCCACCAGATATGGTTTTTAATAGTGCAGTATAATCATACCAGATAAAAAAAAATAAAATATGGCTGATCCAAAAGGCTTTCAGAAGTATAACAGAGAAGTACCCTCATCAAGAATGGTAAATGAACGTTTGCAGGATTATAAGGAGATATATAATAAAACGGAAGATAGCTTTATTCATACTCAGGCTGCAAGATGCATGGACTGCGGTGTTCCTTTTTGTCATAGTGGATGCCCGTTGGGTAATATTATTCCCGACTTCAATGACGCTGTATACAAAGAAGATTGGCACAAAGCTTATCAAATTCTTTCGGAGACCAATAATTTTCCGGAGTTTACGGGAAGAATTTGTCCGGCACCATGCGAAGCAGCTTGTGTATTGGGCATAAACAACCTTCCGGTGACCATAGAAAATATCGAAAAACAAATCATCGAGCATGCATATGCTCACGGCTGGGTAAAAGCCAATAATTTTAGGGTAGAATCAGGCAAATCAATTGCCGTCATCGGATCGGGGCCAGCAGGATTGGCCGCTGCATCGCAGCTCAATAAAGCTGGCCACCGAGTCACGGTGTACGAAAGAAATGAAAAACCCGGAGGGCTACTCCGATATGGCATCCCTGATTTTAAACTCGAAAAATGGGTGGTAGATCGTAGGGTCAAACAAATGGAAGCATCGGGAATCACATTCGTATGCAATGCCAATGTAGGTGTGAATACTGATATAAAGCAAATCGAAGCCCAAAACGATGCCATCGTTCTCACCAGCGGAAGTACTATTCCCAGAGATCTCAATATACCTGGCAGGGATGCAAAAGGTGTATATTTCGCCATGGATTTTCTCGAAAAATCGAATAAATACGTAGATAAAGGCTTAGAAAAATTGCCGGATATTTATGTCAAAGGCAAAAAAGTCGTCGTCATCGGCGGAGGAGATACTGGTGCGGACTGTGTAGGTACTTCCAACAGACAAGGTGCAGCATCAGTCACACAAATAGAACTACTTACTAAACCCGGTACATCAAGAACTATGAAAGATCCATGGCCACTCTGGCCCATGATACTGCGGTCATCAACTTCACACGAAGAGGGTTGTCAGAGAGAATGGTCCATCCAGACCAAACAGTTTGTAAAAAATGAAGAAGGTATCCTTACAGGTATTGAAATCGTAGATATAGTCTGGGAAATAAACTCGGAAACAGGCAATTATGGATTCAGAGAATTGTCAGAAACGACCAGAATACTGGAATGTGATGCGGTATTTATTGCAGCCGGATTTTTGTTTCCTCAGAAAGAAGGCATGATTGATCAGCTTGGTGTACAACTGGATGCCAGGGGCAATGTACAGACTCAAAATTATCAAACAAATATTCCACATGTCTTTGCCGCCGGAGATATGCGCAGAGGTCAGTCTCTGGTAGTATGGGCTATTTCAGAAGGCAGAGAAGCTGCGAGAGCTGTAGATGAGTTTTTATCAGGCAAATCATCTCTGGAAGGAAAAGCTGCAAACGTGTTGGAGATGGTTTAAAGTGTTTTGTGATAAACCCTGCTATACCTATTCTAATTCTGAACAACATTTATAAAATAAAATTTTGTCACCCGGAGTCGATAGAAGGAGTTTTTAGAGTCCTTTCATCAGTAAAAAAAAATTACAATCATTCAGGGAAATACTGGATTTTAAAACTTTTTTATAATTTTTTTATTTCCATTTGGTCAGAATACTATAATTTTGAACCAATTAACCAATTGAAATGAAAATATTTTATTTTCTGGCTACTTGCATTTTTTTATTTTTTCATTATCAGGGAAATTCAGCAGATTATTTTTGGGTCGGAGGATCAGGCGACTGGTCTGAAATAAGCCATTGGGCCACAGCATCCGGTGGTAATGTAAAATACGCTGTGACACCTTCAGCCGCAGACAATGTCATCTTCGATGAAAATTCATTTCCCGGTTCCGGTGCAATACTCACTATAAACAATGATATAGCTTTTGCATTAAATCTGACTTTCAGAAATATCACTACAAACCCAACATTTAGAGCCGGAGCAAATACCACTTTAAATATCTATGGAAATCTGACACTGATACCGCAAATGACCTTCCAGTTTGGAGGCAACATCCACTTTCTGGGGACGACCACAGCGAGAACCATTAATTTTGCAAATCACAATGCGGGTTCCAATGTGATGTTTAATGGCTCCGGCAACTGGAGCTTGATGAGCAATCTGATTGTAGGAAATTTGCTGGAAATAAATCAAGGAAATATTTCTTTTGGAAATAACCAGGTCACTACTCAGTTTTTTAAATCAAATAGCACATTGCCAAAGCTTATCAGTTTTGATAATGCTTCAATAAGGGTAACAGGAACTTCAGTATATCCAAATATTTTTTGGTTACAAGACCCAAACAATAAATTCACAGTACATATAAATACTACCAATTGGACATCAACATCCAATGGTGCAAGAATGGAATTGACCAGTCCTTTTAATCATATATTTGTCCATAGCAATGGCAATATTGTATTACCCCAAATTTTGGCATCTTCAGCTGTTGGCACTACCATGATACTTAATGACCAGCAGTTGGCAAGATTAACCATCAATGGTGATCTGGACATCAGACATGATGGTGTAATCAATTCTTCACTGACCGCACAAAATCTGATTCTTACACCAGGATTTGATTATACTCTTTTGGGTGGTGGTGTATATTCTATAAATTCAATTATCTCTACAGGTACATGTTCGTCCATGGCAAGTTTAAATACTAATCCGGTAGGCATGCCTGCATCTATCAATCTTACTGCACCCACAAATCTTGCATTTACCGTTTTGCAGGACATGAAGTTGTCAGGTGCTCCGGCAACAGCAAATAACTCAATCAACCTTGGCAATAATTCTGGTATAAC
The DNA here is from genome assembly GCA_016713025.1 of Saprospiraceae bacterium. Taxonomy (NCBI): domain Bacteria; kingdom Pseudomonadati; phylum Bacteroidota; class Saprospiria; order Saprospirales; family Saprospiraceae; species Saprospiraceae bacterium. The sequence continues at coordinate 231,291 of JADJPZ010000004.1, forward strand.
CATCACAGAAAAAAATAGTCAGACCCTGTACTGGATAGGTCGTACGGGCAACTGGAGCAATCCTGCTAACTGGTCTTTGACAAGTGGCGGCGTACCAAGTGGTTGCCTGCCTTCCCTCATAGATGATGTAGTATTTGACGCAAATTCCTTCAATGCAAACGGACAAATAGTCACTTTAAATACGCTAAATTCCTTTTGTAAAAATATGACCTGGACATCCAATGTCAGACAAGATGCAACCATGGCTGGAAGAGATTCTATAAGGCTGAATATCAACGGTTCGTTAGAGTTTTCTGCTCCCATGAAGCAAGATTACAAAGGAGATGTTTTTTTTATCGGCACGGGACAGCATACTTTAAAAGTTGCAGGTAAAAAATTTAATGCTGATCTTATTTTCAATAACCCTGCAGGCATTTGGAGATTGATGGATGATATTTATGTTGAAAAGATAAACTATTTAAGATCGGGCAAACTTGTTTTTGAAAATATTAGCTGTAACTATAACAGATTCTATGCTGATTTTACTACAAGCAGAGCTATGGAATTAAAAAATTCTGAGTTAAACTTCGAGGTCAGAAATAACTTCTGTGCCACATTTAATATGAACGCAGTCAGCCTTCAGCTAGATCCCGGAAAGTCTCATATCCACTTCAGAAATAGTGGTTGTAGTGGTATGTATATCGGTGGACAAGCCGATATCAGTTTTCATAATATTACATCAGGTTGTTCCCATTTTTATATTTCTAATAGTTGGTTTTCTCATAAGGTAAACATCAATCATTTTAAAATATTAAAGAGTGCAGAAATCAATCTACAATCCACGATTGATTCATTGACTGTGACAGGTGGACAGGAAATTAATTTTGGCAATCAGGCCAAACTCACTGTCAACAATATTATAGCCAATAACCCATGTAATTCGTATGTAAACATGAGCATGACAGAATGGCTAAATTCTGATAATAACTTCAACCCAACCATAATATTGTCCAAGCCTCATACCTTTACCAGATTTTCATTGTCAGATATAGTTGTTCAGGGATCTGTGCCTGTTGTACTTTCTCAGTCTATTGACAGAGGCGGTAACATAGGATGGCAATTCAGTAATACTACAGGGCGAACGTTATATTGGGTAGGCGGTTCAGGTGATTGGGATGAACAAATCCACTGGTCGTTGACTTCAGGCGGCCCTGGTGGCGAATGTATTCCGACCGAAAATGATGATGTCATTTTTGACGCAAGATCTTTCAATTCAAATACTGATTTTGTCACATACGGCAGAAATGCTAACCTTGTGGCATTCTGCAAAAATCTGACTTTCAATGTCCCCGGCTTTACAGGATCTTTGACACTCAACATTTTAAAAATTTATGGCAATCTGTCTATAAACCAGGCTATTAACTATAATATCTTTAGAACAGAATTTCATAACCATACTGGCGTTCAAACTGTATTTGCCCCTAGTATTAAGTTCGAATACTTTACCATTGGAGGCAAATCAGAAGTAAAATTATTGTCACCCATTCACATAGAATATGATCTCAGATGTACTGACGGCGTATTTAATACAGATGGTTTTGATATGGTTGTTGGGTTTAAATGTTATTTTGGAAACTTTGGTATCAGGAAAAAACCTTTGATCAAATTCAGGACGTCTAATGTCGAGATTAAAGGTTCAAACCAACAATACAATGAACCCCTGAGTTGTTACAGATTCTTAAAATTAGAAGGTGATAGTTCCAGGATAAACCTTTCTAATAATTCTACAGCTATGGCTATAAATTCACCTGAGTGTAAGTTTGGGGAAATTATCGCTTCCAGTATTACCGGAACTGCCGACATTGCTTCCTATCAAAATACTTCTATCCGCAAATTAATCCTGCGAGGTGATGGGAAATTCATTAATTTTCAGAACATCAATAATATTGGTGCTTTGACTCTTGATACACTTATCCTATCTGCCGGCAAATCATACAACTATGCCGCAACATATACCCAGACCATAAATAAACATCTGCAAGCCCGAGGCAACAACTGTAATCCTATCAGTATTTTTAGCTCCATCTCCGGGCAAAAAGGCATCATATCTATGCCGGCTTCAGCAAGTATCAACATGGACTTTGTACAAATGAAGGATATGAGAGGTATAGGTGGTGCCATTTTTAACGCAGGTCCTTACAGTACCAACATCAATAACAGCAATGAAAACTGGACATTTCCGGGAGTGACATCTATCACTGAAAGTGTAGGTTTTCTGGGACCTGACCGCCTCATTTGCCCGGGTATGAATGGAGTAGTGTTAGATGCCAACAGCTTCACTCCTACAGAGACATACAGGTGGAGCAATGGAAGTACAGCTGCAACTCTAAACGCACAAAATACCGGCAACTATGCCGTTACTGTAACTTTTGCGAATTCATGCAAGGTGATCGATACCATTACGGTCACAAAAGGACAGGATATTGGAAAAATTCTGCCTAAAGACACATCTCTATGCAATCAGAATGCATTTACAATAAACCCGCTGATCAATGACCCACTGGCAAAATACACATGGAGTACAGGAGCTACCAGTCAACAACTTTCAGTCACAAACAATGGGAAATACAATCTTGAATTTACAAAAGACGGCTGCTCCTTCAGAGATAGTGTACAAATAAGTTTTATCAACCTGCAAGCTATAAATCTGGGGCGTGATACCACATTATGCCAGCCAAATACCATCGTACTCAATCTGCAATCAGCCTATCCTTTGATCAGATGGCAGGATGGTAGCTCAAACCAGGTCTTTACAGCGAGTAATACGGGGCTGTATTGGGTAGAAGTGGGCTCTGATCAATGCAAGGTGAGAGATTCGGTCAGTTTGGTATTTAATCCTTTACCGGTTTTCAACTTAGGCCCTGATACTACCTTATGTAGTTTACGTTCGACATTGATATTGACCACTGGTAATGAACCTGGCACAACTACATGGCAAGATGGCTCATCGGGAAACAACTTTACTGTGAGAAGTGGAAATACTTATTCTGCAGTAAAAACATTAAATGGATGTAATTATTCTGATACGATAGAAATAAGAAAAATTGGAATTGGCTTTGAAGAATCCATTACGAGGATCAATAGATGTGACGGACATCCATTTTATAGTGCGGGATATGTTTACGAAAATGCCACTTTCAAATGGAGTCCAGGGCTTACGCCTTCTCCTGCAAATTTTACTAATTTTATTCCTATTGGAGAAAAAGTCACATTCACTAAAAGTGGGATTTATTGGGTGGATATAGAATGGAACGGATGTACTGTCAGGGATAGTTTTGATATCAATTTTAAAGCTCTACCTGTATTTAGCTTAGGAAACGACACTTCAATTTGTCAGGGGAGCTCAACAGTATTATCTCATGGTGTTACCAATGCTCAAACTCAATGGAGTAACGGTAATACATCATCAACAATAACTGCACAAACATCCGGTAAATATTTTGCCAAAGTAACCAAGGATGGTTGCTCATACTCCGATACGATAGATATAAACGTAAAACCACTTCCTCTTGTCAACCTTGGGGCTGATACAATCTTGTGCGAAAATACAACACTGAACCTGAATACAGGAAGCGGACCGGGTACTGTGGTTTGGAGTAACAATACCACTCTGCCACAAATCACAGTCACAGCCGCAGGACAATATTCTGCCACTAAAACTCTCGACGGTTGCAGTAAGTCAGATACCATCAATGTCAGCTATGTCTCGTTACAAAAACCATTTTTGGGCATGGATACCAGTTTTTGTGATGGCAACAGCGTGACGCTCAGAGATATCACAGCTACTCCAAATGTAAAATACCTATGGTCTGATGGCAATACAGCTGCTATTATCAATGCAAATAAAACCGGAATTTATTGGCTTGAAACAGCCTTTTCTCAATGTAAAAAACGGGATACCATCAATCTCAATGTATTGCCACTGCCTAAAATCAGCAGTCCAAAAGATTATAATTTTTGTGAAGGGAAAGATGTCGCCATATCCATCCAGGGTGATTTTGACAACATCAGGTGGGCAGATTTTCCAAACCAGCAAAATATCGTGGTCTCGGCAGCTAAAGCATATAAATATACAGCTACAAAAGGGAGGTGTGATCTGCTCTCTGAAGTCAGCGTGCGCCAGGTGACAATTCCTGATCCTGCCATAGGTGATTATATAGACTTGTGTAGGGGAGAGGTTCTGAAACTAAGTGTGCCTGATTTCGGTGGAATTGCAAAATGGAGTACCGGTACTCAGGCAAAAAGTATTCAGGTAATCACTTCAGGAAACTACTATGTGACCATGACTGAAGCAGGATGCACAAAGAGTGATACAGTATTTGTTGGTTTTTTTGACTGTAACGGTGATTTTCTTTATTTCCCAAATATTATAAACACACGTTCTACTAATGGGAATGAAAAGTTTTTTCCCACCCTTGCAGAAAAATATAACCTGACCGAATACAAACTTTCCATTTACGACAGGTATGGTAATCTGTTGTTTGTTTCAGATGATATTGACAATCACTGGGACGGACTCCGGATTGGAAGTATTGAATTACAGCCGGGCGTGTACACGTATATATGTACCGCGAGTGCAAATGGACCTAAAAAATTTGATAATAAAAGATTTACGGGGACAGTGACTCTTTTGAAATGATTCAGTAACATTGTTCTATAATCCAGCAATTTAGGAAAAATATTATATATTAATAAAGAGCAAATTAAAAACACATAAACATCCAATGCAAATACTTTACAGATAATTTTTTATATTTGTTCAAAAAAAAGATAGACAAATTCGAAAAAAGAGAAGGAATAATGTACTAAAACTTGGCTCAAAACTTATTTAGCTGCAATGGAGCATTTGTTATAGGAGTATTGATTTTTTTGGCATGTTTAAATCTAAGCGTTCGCGGAAACCTTCTATGCTGACAATAGTTTTTCTAAAAATACATTATGTTTTTATTATATAGACATTAATGTCTTTAAGACAGCGTCGCTTCGTAGTTACTCAAAATCAGTGAAGTATTCTGGAGCATGCAGGCGTGGCACCTGATATATATGTAGGTATGGATTTTAAAGACAGACTCAACCAGGTTGATCCACAGCTGGACAGGGCGATTTCAGAGATAATGAGTATGTTGAAGTAGTAGGTAAATAGTTATGGGCTGAGATTCTAGATCATTTTTATAAAATCAATTATGATCCTTTACATCAATCACCACATTTACTCCCATTCTTTCCATATCCTTTATCAGTCTTTGCGGCTCTACCACCTGTCCCATCAACCACAAACCCGGCTTACGGATACCGCCCTCCAGGTATTGAAGGATACAGGCGACAGTAGGGATGGCTGTAAATGCATACACATCTGCATGGCTTGCTATGATTTCTACTTTCCTGAAGTGACCATCTTTAATACCTTCGGCTTCTACTTTAAATAATACACCGAAAGGTGGTTTTGAAAATGTGCGACATCCCCATAAGAGTAAACGGGTTAAAAATCGGGTTCCCAATCCTTTCCTGACTTTTGCGAGCATCATACTGAGTGGTACAATAATATAGTCCACAATCCAATTGAACCCTGCAAAATAAGCTCCGACTTCTTTTATATGATGTTGTTCTGGTATGGATTTCATCTCTTCAAATGAAATAGGGTAGCAAGTGCGTATGCCAAAATCCGGACCGAAGTTGATTTTTCTGCTATCATTGTCAACGGCAAGGATCCAACTATTGTTTTTATACACATACGCTTTGTAATCAGCAAAACTGTCGATGATCTCTGATGCTGACTCCGGAGTTCCGATGTTGCGGGTATTCATAGCCATGCCTATGTATGCTTTGGTATATTGATCAAGGTAAGGCGCAGGCAGTCGTAAAAATGGAGCGATCAGTCCGGGATGAAATCCGGCCTGAGTGATAAAGCATCTGTTTTTTTCGATTATGGATGACTCCAAAGATCTTAATATGTCCACCCCTTCAGATGGGTAATGGATATCCAGATAATCAATACTTGCTGCAATAGCAGCTTTGGCCACTAGTTCAACATATGAAGTTGTCGTAGAACATACTACCACCAGTTCGACACCATCAAATGCCAAATTCAGACTTTTGGTATCAGAAGCATCCACAACCCGCCACTCTACCCGTTCACCATCAAACTCCGAATTCAAAAGGTTTGCAGCTTTTTTGCCTTTTTCTATATGGCGACCTGCAAGCACAACATCGACGGAAGTCTCCTGAAGCAACAATCGGGCTATAGGAAATCCGGCTCCACCGTATCCGCCGATGATTAAGATTTTGGTGTTTTTCATGGATGGGTCTTTTTAAAAATAAAATTTAGTCCATACTCTATTACAAATGTAATGGCTCAACATTTTGTTTTGCTTCAGATATGATTTCTGTCATATCTTCCAATGATTTCTGTCATGTAATTTTTTTTGGTTATCGCATATATTTGTATATCGACTTATGTACTACAATAGTGGCAGAGTGACTCTAGATGCGCCGCTTAAGTTTTTTCATATTATCCTTTTTTGCAGTACTCACAGGATATCTGATATATCTGGGATGGAGGGATGTAGTACCATCTTGGGGTATGGTCCATCACAATCAACAATTATGGCACTTTCTCCGGCAGGGTCTAGGTGGTAATATCCATCTGCCCGAATGGATAGTGTATTCCTTACCGCAGGGGCTTTGGGCTTTTGGATTTTCTTTGTGTTTGGGTGGGATTTGGTATGATGGGTCAAAGAAAACAGGTTACCAGTGGTTGATTGCCTGTCTTGTTATTGTGGTCTTGTGGGAGGTATTTCAGAAAGAGGGATGGATCAATGGCACATTCTGTTGGGTAGATGTAGTTGTCAGCATTTGTGGTGTTGGTTCGAGTGTTTTATTGTTCACATTTAAAAAAGTAGAATCATGAAAAAGCATTTATTTAAGATCGTTTTCTCATTTTTGGCAGTAATAATTTTTTTACTTATAGGGGTTGGATATATAGGGTTATGGTCTGAAAATGAAAGTAAAACTGAATCTCTTGGAAATGGAATTTATAAAGAAACTAGCATTTTCAAGGGCTCTAACGTTCATAGTGCTGAGTCTGAAGTAACAGATGTATATATCGGACCAAAAGATGAGTTGGGAAAATGGAATGGTCAAGTAACTCATGAAAGAATAGTAGATTATAAAAGTTTAGGTATAGAAAAATTTACATATGTAAATGGACGGTTGCATGGCAAATGTTGGGAACGACGTCAGGATTATAACAATCCTCAGCATATTTATTTAGAATTGGTATGTTACAATATGGATAAGGTTGTGCCATGTAATGGAAATCTTGCTTCTAATATTTCTGATTTAAGATCATCTTTATCTGCAGTCGAGATTCTTGAACTAAAATATCCTTTGTTTTTATTTGAAAATTTACCAGAAAATCAAAATATCAGAGATTCAGTAAAATTATTTATGACTGCCATTGAAAAGAAACTTAATACCTACACGCTCAATAACGACAATTTTGATACTTATTTTAATGAGGTGGACGGGTCAATTGATTCCTTTAGCGGTTATTCCAACTGGTATCAATTTTCAGGAAGGTTTGCTTCCGGTGAAAACGAAGCAAAAGACTTCGAATTCCGCAGGGCAGTGATAGAGCGATATACAAAAACAAAATTACCTGTGGCTGACATCATACAAGTCAGATACCCTTATTTTAAGGACCAGTTAGAAAAGGAATTTGGGGCTACTTCTGCTGCATTTAAAACATTCTGCACCGAATTTGACACCAAAATGGACAAAAAGATCAATATACCGGTTGGTGATCCGTTTTTTATTGATAGTCTGGATTCCTGGATGGGTCAAATTTTTTCGGATTATATGAATGATGACAATAATCTTATTTATGCAAAGCTTAAAATTCTATTTTCACAGTCTATTAAATCAGCTACATCACGCAATGGGTATGACCTATCTCCTCAAAGCCTGGTTTCTGAATATTTGGAAAGCAGTCTTACTGATACCCTTCCGGTTCATGAAGCCATATTAACTCTACTTTTTACAAAAGTACTTGAAGCTGATGCAGTCAAACGCTCCATCAAAGAAGCCTGTCTTACCGCTCAAAAAGTTCCTATTTTGCCTGAAATTGTGACCAATATTCTGAGCGAAAATATGGAAGGTGTCAAGGTACGAGGACTTATAGTTTTTGATGGGAATGATCCCATCACTAAATCAGGTATAGTGTGGGATACGGTCTTTAATCCTGAACTGACCCCCAACAATATCATCAATACGAGCAATAAATATGATTTTACGGCAGTCATCAAGGGACTGGTAAAAGGTAAAACATATTTTGTAAGATCCTATGCGGTCAATAAAGCCGGTATAGCTTATGGCAATACCATGGAATTTAAACCAGGATCAGTCAGTAGCAACAAGGACTTAATAAATGAAGGGGTAGACTGGAAGATATACCCCAATCCTGCAGATGATCAGATTTCTATTACCCTGAAAGAAACCATTCCTGTGGTAGATGTATCCGTTTACTCCATGAGTGGACACAAAATATTCATAAAAAGATATAACCAGATAGAAGAAATCAATATAGTTTCAAAAGACTGGCCTTCAGGTACATATAATATTGTACTGAATGGCTCAAATTTCAGAAAAACGAAGAAAGTGGTAATACAGAGGTAAGATTTAAGATTTTAACTTGTGAATAATCATTGGGGGTTTTACATAAGATGGCCGATTATCCTGTTGATAGTTGGCCATCTTTTCTTTTACTACACACCAAACTGACTCAAATGGTGGTGCAGGTGTTTGGCAAACATATTGTTCCATTCTTTTGATGTGAGTTTGCCGAAGGAATGTGATTCCTTTCCTTCAAAATATTTTTCTCCGAGATCTTTGGTTTTATTGATATATCCGATCAGTCTGTTGCGCTCCGTATCAAAATCCCGCTCATCTTTAATGATAAACTGTGGAGCGGTAGGAGAGTTATGCCCATACGGTTTTTCGCTTGTGACTTTGTCTTTGACAAACAACTTTAATATCAACCTCATGATCGCATTTGGTTTTGGGTGTTTATTCTCAAATGCCATCTCGTAGGTGACGTTGCTGTGGGCGAGCATCTGTGTGGCAGACATCTTGCCCCATTGAGGTTCGGTGTTTGGAGTCAGTTTGTTGATTCTTTCAATGAAGTCATTGACATCCTGAGTTGAAAATACATTTTGCATGGTGGTGTGATTTGAATATTCAAATGATGAACACAAAGATAAACTGTTTTCGTGAATCAGGAATAAAATCCAGACAATCGTGTGCATAACAAATTGCACTTTTTTATATTTTTCTTGATTTTCGGTGAAACCTGTTGGAATTGGGCTGGTCGTCTCAAGCGTGGCTTGACAGGCTCTTGAGGGATTGAGGGTAGCGGGGAAGAAATTACTAATTTGTGAAATTTGTTATACACACCAGACGATCAGTTTTTAAAACATATTTCACTTTTTTGATAAAACTATAATTGAACAACACCACATTAAAGGTGCAAGTATATCTATTAGAAGTATTGTGCAGGTTTCCCTTCCAGGGAATGAGATTGGCTGACAAGGCATGCAGGCAGGGTACAGAAGGGCACAAGCAATTTTGAGCCATTTGTTATACACCCAGACAATCATGATTATAAAAAAAAACAATATATTATACCTTGAGACTATAACAAAGATCTTTGCTAAGATACTGCTTAATTATACATTATAAAAAATATTAAATTAAATAATTGTATTATATTAATTATTGGTTCAACTTGTAAGTATAGAATCAATATTATATTTATATATATATATTATCAATTATTTTTCAAAATATCATGCATATATATCGTTATAATATAAAATACATATATATTTGTATAATATTTAATTCCAACCTTACCATTTTGCTGGTTTCCTTATATCAGCCTAATTCCTGAGAAAACAGTACTTTATAATCAAATAATATACCATGTGTAATATATTTGATTACATAATTTAATAGATTAAAAAATAATTATATATATTTTGAATATTTTTTGGTAAAAAGTGGGAGGAAGTGGGAATCGATACTATCTTTGCCTTATCAACCAACATAAAGAGTGAAACAATATCAGTTCACCGGAGAATTTGAATGCAGACTTGATGCCAAAGGAAGGCTTAAATTGCCAGCAGCAATTATTAAGCAGATCGGAGGCGACGGAAATCTCAGGTTTACAATCAATCGTGGATTTGAAAAACACCTTATGTTGTATCCCAATGACGTTTGGGAAATGAAGACGAATGAGATTAATCAACTCAACATTTACAGTACACAACAAAGACAGGCGATCAGGTATTTTTATCGCGGAGCGACAGAGCTGGAGATGGATGCTGCAGAGCGTCTCAATCTACCGGGCAGTCTGATGGAGTATGCAGGTATTGACAAGGATGTCGTGCTTTTTGCATATCAGAATCAGATTGAAATCTGGGCCAAAGACAAATATGATGAAATGCTCGATAATGAGCCTGATGAGTTTGGAAGTATTGCGGAAGCTATCTTCGGAGGAATTAAACCATTAAATGGCCTCAACGATGACGCTCCATGAGTACTTATCATGTATCTGTATTGCTAAACGAAAGTATTGAACATCTTAATATCCGGCCAGACGAAAATTATGTCGATTTGACATTTGGAGCCGGAGGACATTCCAGATCGATTTTAAATGTGCTAAGTGCCAAAGGGCATTTGTATGGCTTTGACCAGGACGTGGACGCTGCTGCCAATGTGATTCAAGACCCCCGATTTACACTCATTGAAGCCAATTTCAGGTATATCAGAAGATTTCTGAGACTTGAAGGTATATATGAAGTAAGTGGAATTCTTGCTGATCTCGGCGTATCATCACATCAGTTGGATGCTGCGGTAAGGGGATTTTCTTACAGATTTGATGCTCCGTTGGATATGCGAATGAACAAGGAAGCAGATTTTTCTGCCCAGGATTTACTGATGACTTACGATGAAGAAGATTTGGTTAGGGTATTGAGCGATTACGGTGAAGTGAGAAATGCCAAAACGCTTGCAAAAGCTTTGGTAACTGGCCGAAAGCTGGTGGCTCTGAAGAGCACTTTTGATCTCAACAGAATTCTTGATCAGCAATTGATGGGCCCCAGAATGAAATATTTTTCTCAGGTGTATCAGGCGCTAAGGATGGAAGTCAATGATGAGATTGGTGCACTTAAGGAGATGCTGATCGAAGGTACCAGGGTATTAAAACCAGGAGGTAGATTTGTTGTCATCACATTTCACAGTATCGAAGACAGAGTGGTCAAAAATTATTTTAAGACAGGCAATTTTGAAGGAGTGGTGGAGAAAGATGAGTTTGGGAATATATACAGACCTTTCCGACTGGTCAATAAAAATGTGATCATGGCTGGAAAAGAAGAACAGAAGGTAAATCCACGATCGAGAAGTTCAAAGTTGAGAGCAGCGGAAAAAGTAGATGAATAATAAAATCATTGATTAATAATTTATAATTAATCATTAGTAATTAACAAATAGTAATTAAAAATAAATAAATCACTTTTATGGCTAGTTTCCAGGATAAGAAAGCTACACTTTTTAGACTGAAATGGGTCGAATGGATTTATGTCAATTTGCCGTTTGTATGCTATCTGGCGTTGTTGGGAGTGATTTATATCACCAATGCTCATGCTTCTGAAAATGCAGTAAGAGAAATTGAAAAACTCAAAACAGAAGTGAAAGACACCAGGTGGCGGGCTATGAACCTCAAGCAGGAGGTAATGCATGGTAGCATACAATCGCAAATTGAAAAAAAAGTAGAAGGATCAGGTTTGTTGCCTTCTACGCAGCCACCGTATAAAATTGTGGCTGAAAAAACAGTAAAATGACAAGTTAATATCCTCATGGACAGAAAGAAGGAGTTGCTTTGGCGGGCTTATTTGGTGATGTTTTTCTTTGTGGTGGCCACATTAGTGATTCTTGTGAGGATATTTAATATTAGCTTTATTGAGCGTGAAAAGTGGAGACAGAAAGGTGAAATAAATGTAAAATGGCGCACAGTAGATGCAGATAGGGGTAATATTTATGCCGAAGAAGGTAATCTGTTATCCACATCACTATCGTTCTTTGAGGTTAGGATGGATATGAGTATAATTCGGAAAGATGATTTTTCTCAGGGTGTGGATTCATTATCCCATTTTCTGAGCAAATTTAATCCGGATTTTATCAGGACAAAATCTGCATCACAATGGAAGGCTGACCTTAAAGCTGCACGTAATAAAGGAAAAAAATACTTTTTTATTGCTAAAGGTTTGGATATCGATGCTTACAATAAACTTAAGAATGCCCCTATATTCAGATTGGGTAAATTCAGAGGTGGTATGGTGACAGCAAGATATGGTAAACGAGTAAAACCATATCAGGAAATGGCCTCCAGAACCATTGGTGTTGACCGGGAGAATGCTGACAAAGTCGGGCTGGAAGGTTATTTTAACAAGTTTCTCAAAGGTGATTCTGATCAGAGATTGATGAAACGGCTTTCTGCCAGTGAGGAGATTTGGGTACCTGTGTATGATCCTTCGGAAAATGAAATTAAACGAGGAGATGACATATATACTACCATCAATGTAGACATGCAGGATATAGTTCACCACGAGTTACTTGATGGTTTGAAGAAAAACAGGGCAGAAGGAGGGGTAGCAATCCTTATGGAAGTAGGAACTGGGGCGATCAAATCTATTACCAATTTGACTATGGCCGGTGACAGTGCATATTTTGAAATGTACAATCAGGCGGCCGGCAGATTGAGTGAGCCTGGATCTACCATAAAACTGGCTACTATGCTTGCTGCACTGGAAGATGGATTTACCAACATCGATACGATCATAGATGTCAATTATGGTGTAAAAAACTTTTCAGACCGAACCATGTACGATTCTGAAAAGCACGGCAAAAAATATATGACTATGGCGGAAACATTCGAATTGTCTTCCAATGTTGGTGTAGCCACCATAGCTAACGAATTGTATAATTCAAGAGATAGCAGGTCGCTGTGGGTCAAAAGACTGAGACAGTTTGGTTTGCACGAACCTACGGGAATCGATATTACTGGAGAAGCAATTCCTGAGATAAAAGATCCTGTCAAAGATAAGATCAAATGGTATGGAACAACAATACCCTGGATGGCGCACGGATATGAATTGATGTTTTCACCTTTACAGGTATTAAATTTTTACAATGCTGTAGCTAATGATGGCAGAATGATGAAGCCATATTTGGTTAGTGAAATAAAAAATGGTGATGAAATTCGCAAAAAATTTGAGCCAATAGCTCTCAGAGAAAGTATCGCTAAACCAGAAAACATTGCAAAAGCAAAAACAATGATGGAAGGAGTCATTCTAAAAGGGACAGGAAAAAGCATGAAATCTGAGCATGTATCGATGGCAGGCAAAACTGGTACTGCCAAGACAAACTATGCTAATAAAAATGAATACGCAAGATACAATGCCAGTTTTTGTGGATATTTTCCGGCAGAAAACCCTATGTACTCATTGATAGTTGTGGTATACGAGCCTAAAGCCGGGGCATATTATGGAGGTGCAGTAGCAGGACCCATTTTTAAGAATATAGCCGAAAAAGTTTATGCACTAAAAACCAAACAGGCAAAATATCTTAATGATACCATATTTGCTAATGTGGGTTTACCTTCAGGTAGCACGGGATATACTAAGGACTTTAATCAGATTTTTGACTACCTGAACATCAAACGCTCTTCGAAAAACAGAGATTGGGTACGAGTAAAGGATGAAGATAAGAAACTGCAATACGCAGAAGTAAAAATAAAGAAAAATTTAGTTCCTGATGTTGTGGGCATGGGAGCGCGGGATGCAGTATATCTGCTGGAGACAGCAGGATTAAAAGTTATGCTAACAGGAATCGGTAAGGTTGTAAGACAGTCTTTACCTCCAGGTTCCAGGGCAAACGGGCAACACATCGGAATCATTTTAAATTAACACTACTTTGAAAGCAAAGAAGTTAGAAGATATCTTACCTGATGGGCTGAAAGCTGAAATTTTCGGCAGTCTGGAATCCAGGATTAGTGGCTTGAGTATTGACTCAAGAAAGGTGGGCAAAGGTTTTGTATATGCTGCACTAAAGGGCACATTGACCGATGGACATCAATACATTGATCAGGCAATCGGACAGGGAGCCATTTGTATCATATGTGAAGAGGTAAAAGAAAGGAGAAAAGGTGTCACATATATTGTAACTAATCAGGTAAGGACTTTGATAGGAGAGATGGCAGATTTATTTTTTGATCAGCCTTCGCGGCAGCTTCACCTGACAGGAGTGACCGGTACCAATGGTAAGACGACGATCAGCACGCTTTTGTATCAGTTGTTTACTGCTTTTGGTTACAAATGCGGGTTAATCTCTACAGTTGAAAATAAAATTGGTGACGTCACTTTGATGGCAACACACACCACTCCTGACGTGATAAGCCTGCATGCATTGATGGCAAAAATGCGGGATGAAGGATGTGAGCATGTGTTTATGGAGGTGAGTTCACACGCTGTAGATCAGGAAAGAATTGCCGGACTGAAATTTGAAGGTGCGTTGTTCACAAATATTACTCATGACCATCTTGATTATCACAAGACCATGAAAAATTATATAGGTGCGAAAAAAAAGTTTTTCGACGGATTATCTAAAGAAGCTTTTGCGATTACCAATACTGATGATAAAAATGGATTGGTGATGTTACAGAATACAAAAGCACGGAAGGTAACATATGGATTGAAAGCGATGGCTGATTATAAGGCAAGGATACTGGAAAGTACGGTACAGGGACTCCACCTTCAGATCAACAACAGAGATGCATACTTCAGGCTGATCGGTGAGTTTAATGCTTATAATCTCACCCTGGTATATGGAGCTGCGTTAGAGTTGGGTATGGAAAGCGATGATGTCCTGGCTATACTTAGTGGACTGAGAGGGGCAGATGGCAGGTTTGAGCAGGTGATAGACCCGGATTCAGAAAAGTGTGGCATAGTAGACTATGCACACACACCGGATGCACTTGAAAATGTACTTGAAACTATCTCGAAAGTAAAAGGTGCTGAGAGTTCTGTAATCACTGTAGTGGGATGCGGAGGAGACAGAGACACTACCAAGAGACCACTTATGGCTCAAGTTGCAGTGAGGATGTCTGACAAAGTGATCCTGACCAGTGATAATCCCAGATCAGAAGACCCTGAAAAGATTCTTGATGATATGGAAGCAGGGTTAAGTCCTGAAAGCAGGAAAAGAGTCATCAGAATATCAGACAGATTGCAGGCTTTAAAAACCGCTGTCATGATGTCAGATGAAAAAGATATCATTCTCGTGGCCGGAAAGGGACATGAGAATTACCAGGAAATAAAAGGAGAAAAGTTTCCTTTTAACGATAAAGAGATATTGAAAGAGTATTTAAGAAAAGGTTGAATTTCAGAAAGCAGGTTGAAATTATTTTTCTGATTTTCTAAAGACTTTAGGCATGAAACTTAAGCTTAGCTTTATTTTTAATCCTTCAATATCAAAGATTTAGGTTCTATTATCATTCTCAGGTTGGTTTAACAGTTGCAGTGAGATCTTTTTGAAAAAAGTTTCAGACTGCTCACTGCGCTGTTAATTTTTGATCTTGCGAATTATGTGCTGGCCAAAGAAAAGTGATTCCCAGGCTTTGAAGTTAAAACAGAAACAAACAGTTAAATTTATATATACAAATGTTGTACCACTTTTTTGATTATATTGATAAATATTACAATCTGCCTGGAGCTGGATTGTTTCAATATATCACTTTCCGTGCAGCATTTGCAATCATCCTCTCATTGGTCATTTCGTTGGTGTATGGAGGTAAGATTATAAGTTCTTTGAAAAGATTGCAGGTAGGAGAGACGGTCAGAGAGTTGGGTCTTGAAGGACAGAAAGCCAAAGAAGGAACGCCTACTATGGGTGGTATTATCATCATCATGGCTATCCTGATTCCTTGTTTATTATTGGCAAGATTAGACAATATCTATATCCTTCTGATGATTTTTACCACCATATGGCTTGGATTGATTGGTGGAGCGGATGATTACATTAAGGTTTTCCTGAAGAATAAAGATGGCTTGAGTGGCAAAACAAAAATATTTGGGCAGGTAATTCTTGGGCTTGTCGTAGCAGTGACGATGTTGATTTCTGATGATATTGTGGTCAGGATGCCGTTGTCAGATGCGAAAGCGGGTGGTTATGAAATCATTAAAGAGTATTCTATCCCACTTCCCAAAGTCAATGACATCTCGCGTATGACAGAGATGGCTTATGTAAAGACGACCATGACCAATGTTCCTTTTTTTAAGGACAATAACTTTGATTACAAGTCATTGGCTGGTTTTGCAGACGATAATGCATCGTTGTTATTATCCATCATTTTTACTCTGATCGTAATATTTATTGTTACGGCAGTGTCCAATGCAGCCAATCTTACAGATGGGATAGATGGACTTGCAGCAGGAACATCAGCCATCATAGGAGCCACTTTAGGGATATTCGCTTATGTATCAGGCAACACTATCATAGCCGAATATCTGAATATTTTCTACATACCCAACTCAGCTGAATTAGTGATATTTTCAGCTTGTTTTCTGGGAGCATGTATAGGATTTTTATGGCACAATTCATTTCCGGCCAGAGTATTTATGGGTGATACGGGTAGTCTGGCGATAGGCGGTATTATAGCAGTATTGGCATTATTGCTACGCAAAGAACTTTTGATCCCGATACTGTGCGGCATCTTCGTGGCAGAAAATCTTTCAGTGATGCTTCAGGTGTCATACTTTAAATATACCAAAAAGAAATATGGCGAAGGAAGGCGAATATTTAAGATGTCGCCATTACACCATCACTTCCAGAAATCCGGTATGCATGAGTCCAAGATTGTGACTAGATTTTGGATTATAGGCATCATACTGGCGATAGTTTCTATACTGACACTTAAAATCAGATAAGTATGAAAAAAGTAGTCATCATAGGAGCAGGAGAAAGTGGGGTAGGAGCAGCATTACTTGCAAAGAAAAAAGGTTTGGATGTATTTGTAAGCGATTATGGTTTAATAGATGAAAAATTTAAAAAAGAGTTAACTGATTTTAATATCCCTTTTGAAGAAGGGGGACATGATTTTGATAAGGTTTTGGTAACTGAGGTGGTAATAAAAAGTCCCGGTGTTCCGGAACATGCGCCAGTCCTGCGCATGTTAAAAGAACATGGACGGAAAGTAATTTCCGAGATTGAGTTTGGTCACTTATTTTTTTCCGGGCTGACCATAGCTGTAACAGGCTCAAATGGGAAGACTACAGCATCGGGACTTTTATACCACATACTAAAGACAGGAGGATTGAATGTTGCCTTGGGCGGTAATTATGGCAAAAGTTATGCTCGTATACTGGCCGAAGACAACCCGAGGGTTATGGTTTTGGAGATATCCAGTTTTCAGCTGGATGATATTGATACTTTCAGACCAAACATCTCTATCCTGCTCAATATCACACCGGATCATCTCGACAGGTATGATTACAAAATGGCCAATTATGTGAATTCAAAATTTCGTATCACCATGAATCAAACAGAGTCCGATTACTTCATTTATAATGGAGATGACGTCGAGATTAAAGACAAAATGTCTGAGTATACAGGCAAAGCCAAAAGGATCAGTATTACGACTGATAAATATACAAATGGGGTGCCATCAAAGGATGGGACCGGAAATTTTGAAATAAGTATTAAAGGAAAACACAACCTGTTCAATGCAGCTTGTACAGTAGAAGCAGCGAGAATCATGGGACTTTCTGAAAGTAAAATTGCAGAAGGACTCAGAACTTTCAAAAACCTTCCGCACAGATTAGAAAGTTGTGGCGTGATCAATGGCGTGGAATTCATCAATGATAGCAAGGCTACCAATGTGGATTCGGTTTATTATGCTCTTGATGCCATGACAAAACCTGTGATATGGATTGCCGGCGGTACAGACAAGGGCAATGATTATAGTGTTTTGTTTCCATTAGTAGAGGAAAGAGTGAAAGCCTTAATCTGTCTTGGATTGGACAACGAAAAATTAAAGAATTCTTTTAAACCCCATATTCCAATTATTTACGAGTCGATTAAGGTTTCAGAAGTGGTGGAGACAGGACTGAAAGTGGCCGCACCCGGTGATGTAGTCCTGCTTTCTCCTGCTTGTGCAAGCTTTGACCTCTTTAAGAATTATATGGATCGAGGCGATCAGTTTAAAGAAGAAGTTGCCTTAAAAATGGAACATTTAAATAATTGAAATAATAAATCAAGAAAAGTTGAATATCACAACTGCATATTACAATCTAAAAGGCGACAGGTCAGTATGGCTGATTGTGCTTTTACTGAGTTTATTTTCTCTGTTGATTGTATATAGTACATCTGGCAGTCAGGTATATAAGTTCAATACAAGTCATGGTACGGAATATTACCTCATCAGACAGTTGCTTTTTATTGGCGTTGGTTTGCTGGTGACATATACCTTGTATAGACTACATTATATGGTTTATGCCAAACTTGCGCCTATACTTATGATTATTGCGGTACCGCTGCTGGTTTACACAGCTTTGTTTGGACCTGAGATAAATGATGCTTCACGATGGATAAAGATACCAATACTTGAACTGTCATTTCAAACATCTGATTTTGCTAAAGTGGCTTTGATTATGTTTGTCGCAAGATCTTTGGCGATAAGGCAGGATTATATCAAAGATTTTAAGGGGGCCTTTGTGCCTATCATTGCTCCGGTTATTTTGTTTTGTGCATTGATAGCTCCATCCAACTTATCGACAGCGGTATTACTATTTGTTACTTGTTTCCTGATGATGTTTATCGGGCGTATCTCTTTGAAATATGTTTTCCTTTTGGTCTTGTTAGGTGCTGTTGTATTTGCCGGTTTATTTATCATTGGACAATATTTTCCGGAGCACTTCAGAGTCGAGACATGGTTGAGCAGAATTAATGATTTTCTTTATTCTGACGGCTCATTTCAGGTACAGCAGTCCAAGATTGCCATTGCCGAAGGCGGTATGTTTGGTTTGGGCCCGGGCAATAGTATTCAGAGAAATCTATTACCTTATGCGTATGCTGATTTTATTTATGCCATTATATGCGAGGAGTACGGATTTATAGGAGGTGTGCTCATATTGTTGATGTACTTGTGGTTGCTTATAAGGACTGTGAGTCTGGTCACAAGATGCCCTAAAACGTTTGGAGCAATGTTGGCCATAGGACTTACATTAAATATCGTGATAACAGCATTTGCCAATATAGCAGTATCAGTGAAGTTGGTACCGGCGACAGGTCTTACATTACCGATGATCAGTATGGGAGGCACATCATTTTTATTCACCTGTGCTTCTTTTGGAATCATATTGAGTATCAGCAGATATGTGGAGCAGGCATTTGAAGATAAGAAGCAACTTGAAAAACTGGAAGCTGATGGCACGAGTGATCATTAGTGGAGGAGGTACAGGAGGCCATGTTTTTCCTGCCATTGCAATAGCAGATGCGCTTAAATCCTTAAGGCCAGACTTGGATATATTGTTTGTGGGTGCTGAGGGTAAAATTGAAATGGAAAAAGTCCCGAAAGCGGGATATAAAATAGTTGGATTAAATATAGCTGGTTTTCAAAGGAAACTGACATTCAAAAATTTATTATTTCCTTTTAAACTTGCCGCCAGCATGATAAAGGCGATAAATATAGTCCGAAGTTTTAAGCCTGATGTAGCTGTAGGAGTAGGTGGATATGCCAGCGGACCTGTTTTGAAAATCGCCAATACATTTGGTATACCAACAGTACTGCAGGAGCAAAATTCATTTGCAGGAGTGACCAATAGAATCCTGGCTGCAAAGGCAGCACTGATTTGCGTGGCTTATGATGGAATGGAAAGATTTTTTCCAAAACAAAAAATTTTATTTACAGGAAATCCGGTACGTAAAGACATACTGGACAATATAAAGAAACAGAACGAAGCGTTAGAAACCTTAGGTTTGGATCAAAATAAGAAAACATTACTCATTTTTGGCGGTAGTCTTGGCGCCAGAACGATCAACGAAGCTATCCGATCTAATGCAGAATCTCTGATGTCTATGGAAGACATTAATATCATTTGGCAGGTTGGCAAGATTTATTGTGATGAATACAAAACCTGTGTTCTTGCCAGCCGGCCGAATGTAAAAATACTTCCATTTATTGAAAACATGGACATTGCTTACAGTGCGGCTGATGTGGTCATTTGCAGAGCAGGAGCTCTGACGGTTTCAGAACTGGCGGTGCTTGGCAAAGCAAGTATTCTGATACCTTCACCCAATGTGGCAGAAGACCATCAGACAGTCAACGCCATGTCTTTGGTTAGTAGAGATGCAGCAGTTCTTGTAAAAGACAATGAAGCGAAAGAAATGCTTATCAGTGAAGTGAATCGATTGCTTTACGATGATTATAAACTTAAAAGTCTTCGGGAAAATATTAAATATTTTGGGAGACCACAGGCAGCTATAAAGATAGCTGAGGAAATTTTGAAATTGTGTAAAAATGCATAGTGTGAAGCTGGATGATGTCAAACATGTCTATTTCATAGGTATCGGTGGTATCGGAATGAGTGCGATAGCAAGGTATTTTGCTGCTCAGGGTAAAGAAGTCTCTGGGTATGACAAGACTAAAACCACCCTGACAGACACCCTGCAAAACGAGGGAATGAAAATTCATTACGATGATACCTTAGAATCCATACCTGCATACATCGACCTGATCATATACACACCTGCTATACCAAAAGACCACATGGGATTTAATTTCCTGATGCAGTCCGGTAAACCCATGATTAAACGGTCAGAGGCTTTGGGATGGATCAGCAATGAGAAAAAATCGATTGGCGTAGCGGGCACTCACGGCAAAACCACGACCAGTTCGCTGATCACACATGTCTTAAAGGTAGGAGGAATAGATGTTTCGGCTTTTCTGGGTGGTATCACTTTGGACTATAATAGCAACTTCGTGATTGGCAAAAGTGATGTTGTAGTACTGGAAGCAGATGAGTATGACAGATCATTTTTGAGGTTGAGTCCATTTATAGCGACAATATCCTCCATGGATCCTGATCATCTGGACATATATGGTGATGCTTCATCCATGATAGCAAGCGGATACAAAGCATATGTGGCGCGCATCAGGGACAATGGTTATCTCATAGTGAAGGAAGGGTTGCTGAATGTTTTTACAGTAAGTGAGTTATTGGAATTGTACAATCGGGGCATTAGTGTATATGAGTACGGATATAGAAAAGGTCAGATTCAAATATCAGATATTCGTGTGGAAAATGGAAGATATGTTTTTGATTATAACGGCCTTGGGAAGGAAATAAAATCGATTGTTTTGAATATGCCCGGAGGTCACAATGTTGAAAATGCATGTGTCGCGGTTTCAGTGGGTATTTTGAATGACGTAGCTGAAGGAGATATCAGAAAGGCATTATCCGGTTTCAAAGGAATACTGAGAAGATTTGAAAGAGTAGTGGAAAATGATAAAGTGGTGTATGTAGATGATTATGCGCATCATCCGAGTGAACTGAAAGTAGCTATTGATGCGGCCAGAACATTATATCCGGGTAGAAAGCTTACCGGAATTTTTCAGCCTCATCTTTACAGCAGGACAAAAGATTTTGTTGATGGATTTGTTGAGGAACTGGACAAATTGGATGAAGTTATTTTGATGGACATATATCCGGCCAGAGAACTTCCTATCGAGGGTGTCACATCTGAAATCATTTTTAACAAGATGAAAAACAGTAATAAAAAAATGGTCACCAAAGAAAGTCTTATGTCAGTGCTTCAGGATATTGAAAGTGAGGTTTGGTTGACTTTGGGTGCCGGAGACATAGACACTTTTGTTCCGAAGATTAAAGAAATGTTATTAAAAGAATAAAAATTGTAGAAGAATTTTGTACTGCTGGGTATATAGCAGGAGCAATAATAAGATAATGGAAAACGAAAGTAGAAAATATAATTGGAAAAAAATCAGAGATACCTTTATTTGGTTGACACTGATCACAGGTATATCTGTTCTGCTGTTCTTTGCCGTGAAAAATAAGGCAAACGCCAGAGTAAAGACACTGGTAGTCAATATAGAAGGAGTAAAAGATAATGAACATCTGATTTCTGAAAAGGAAATTTTGAAAATTCTTACTGAATCTGCCGGAAAACCAATCACAAAATCAAATATCAGTACCTTAAATCTGAGAAGACTTGAAGCAAAGCTGAATAAGGATAAAAGGATCGAAAAAGCGGATATTTATTTTGATTCCAATAACAGGCTGAATGTAAGGATAGTACAGAAAAAACCTGTGATGAGGGTGATAGATAATGCAGGAACTGAATATTACCTTGATGAAAATTGTAAAAAAGTGCCGGTGACAAGGGGGAACTCCATAAGAGTACCGGTTGTGACGGGTATCAGAGATAGTTTTAATGTAAAGATGGTCGTGTCAGACAAGCCGTCCAGGATGAAAGATGTTTTTACCATCATGAAGTATATCTCTGAGGACGAGTTTTTGTCAGCACTGATAGAGCAGGCACATGTTGAAAACGATAGCATCGGTGATATAGTGTTGATACCGAAAATCGGAAGACAAAAACTCATTTTCGGATCTGCGCAGGACATGGAAGCTAAATTTGACAATCTAAAGATATTTTATAGAGACGGACTCCCCAAACGTGGATGGAATCGTGATAAAATTTTGAACTTAAAATATACAAATCAGGTCATAGCCACATTGGTCAATCCTGAAACAGCTGAAAGAATTAAAGCTGTCATGAGTGATTCATTGCAGGCTTCTTTGATCAATTCTGTAAACAATAATATCAAGAGTATTCATCATTAAATAATTTGTACTATGAACGATCAGGTAAAATTAAAAAACACAGCAGTTGCCCTTGATATCGGGACAACAAAGGTATGCGCCATTGCCGGCCAGCTCAATGAGTATGGTAAACTGGAAATAGTTGGTATGGGTGTAGTGCGCTCTGAAGGAGTATCCAGAGGTGTGGTTTCCAATATTGATAAGACAGTTAAAGCTATAAGGGAAGCTGTGGATATTGCCGAAAGAAATGCTCATTGCAAGTTCAAAATTGTTCATGTCGGAATAGCCGGACAACACATTAAAAGTTTGCACCATCATGGATTATTGGTTCGTCATGATTCCAATACTGAGATCAATCAGGACGATATTGATAAATTGATAAAGGACATGTATAAGCTTGTACTGCCTCCCGGAGACAAAATTTTACACGTTGTGCCCCAAGAGTATACCGTTGATGATGAACAGGATATATTCGATCCGATAGGTATGTCAGGAGTCAGGCTTGAAGCCAATTTCCATATCATCACAGGTCAGATATCTGCTAGCAGAAATATTCTCAGGTGTGTGGAAAAGGCAGGATTGGAAGTGGCAGACGTCACTCTTGAACCAATCGCATCAGCTGCTTCAGTACTCAGCGAAGAAGAGAAAGAAGCTGGTGTAGCCCTCGTCGATATTGGCGGCGGCACCACTGATATCACTATATTCAAAGACGGTATCATCAGACACACATGTGTTATTCCATTTGGTGGGAATGTTATTACCAGAGATATCAGGAAGGGTGTACAGTGATGAATGAGCAAGCTGAAAAACTGAAAATTAAATTTGGATCGGCGATGGCTGACGAAATTGTGGACAATAGAATTATCACCATTCCTGGCTTTAAGGGCATAGAGCATAAAGAAATTTCTGAAAAAAATCTCGCAAGAATCATTCAGGCAAGAACAGAAGAAATATTTGATTATGTGCTTTGGGAAATCAGAAGATCGGGGTACGACAACAAACTAATAGCAGGTATGGTACTTACCGGTGGGGGTTCTTTATTGAAGCATATAGATCTTCTCTCGGAATACCACACTGGCTTACCGACCAGAGTAGGTCAGCCTATAGAACATTTAGCTCATGGATATTCGAGTCAGTTGGCAAGTCCTATATTTGCAACAGCAGTTGGATTATTAAAACATACTATCGACAATTATGGTGGAAAAACCAGTTATGTCGAGGAGTTTACAAGAATCACTGAAGATGCCAAGAGTTATGACCCTTATACTGCTGTGCAAAAAAATCTGAACAATCAAAACAATA
This sequence comes from Saprospiraceae bacterium, assembly GCA_016713025.1. Lineage (NCBI taxonomy): Bacteria > Pseudomonadati > Bacteroidota > Saprospiria > Saprospirales > Saprospiraceae > Saprospiraceae bacterium. The sequence continues at coordinate 255,584 of JADJPZ010000004.1, forward strand.
CTGCCGGAAATCAGGAAGATGAAAGCACAGATGACGAACAAGTTAATGAAAATGTAGGACCAAAGAAAAAAGGTTTGTTCAATAAGTTATTTACACTTACAAAAGATTTTTTTGAGACAGTTCCTGATTCTGACTTTTAACACTTATTTTTTTAATCAACTGAAATTGTACAAATATGAAATTCGATATTCCAACAAATGAAAAATCAATAATAAAAGTTATAGGTGTAGGCGGAGGTGGCGGAAATGCAGTGGGACATATGTTCAGACAAGGTATCACCGGTGTTGATTTTGCCATATGCAATACAGATGCACAAGCAATGGAAAGTAGTCCTGTCACAGTCAAAATTTCACTCGGTCCCAACCTGACAGAAGGTCGTGGAGCTGGAAGTATGCCGGAGGTGGGTAAACAATCATGTATTGAGTCTATAGAAGATATCCGAAACTGGCTCCTGGATGGTACCAAAATGCTCTTTATTACAGCCGGAATGGGAGGCGGCACGGGTACCGGAGCTGCACCGATCATCGCAAAAGTGGCAAGAGAAATGGGTATACTGACTGTTGCCATCATCACTCTGCCTTTTAAGTTTGAGGGATTGAGACGGCAGCGTCAGGCACATGAAGGTCTGGAACAACTGAAGAAAAATGTAGACTCGATTCTGGTGATCAGTAATGACAAGATGAAAATGATCCATGGCAATCTGGCACTTTCTGCTGCATTTGGTCAGGCGGATGATATTCTGACCACCGCAGCAAAAGGTATTGCCGAAATCATCACTGTTCCGGGTTATATTAATGTGGACTTTGAAGATGTCAACACGGTCATGCGCAATAGTGGAGTTGCTATCATGGGTAGTGCGATGGCTGATGGCGATGATAGAGCCACCAAAGCTATCAATGCGGCTTTGAGCTCTCCATTGCTGGAAGATAACGATATCAGAGGTGCCCAGCATATCCTACTGAATATCACATCAGGCACGAAAGAAGTGACTATGGACGAGATAGGCGAAATCACTGAGCATGTACAGGAAGAAGCGGGATATGGTACTGACCTGATATGGGGTAATTGTAAAGATGAATCGTTAGGAGAAAAACTGATGATCACTCTTATAGCAACAGGTTTCCGGGAGGGTAGTACAAAAAAACGAGATATAGTACCCGAAAAAGTAAAAGTCGCATTAGAAAGTGAAAGGATAGAAAGTACATTTGTCGAACAGGATTACACGGTATTTGATTTTGAAGAAAGTCACTCAGAAAATGTGGTTGATTTCGATCAGGATGATGTAAAAAATACAATAAATATGCTTGGTGTAAAATCCGATGACCCTTTTGTATCTAAAAAAGGAATTCTTTCTGAAGAACTCCGCAAGAAAAGTGAAGCAGATGCAGCTCGCAGAGAATATCTTCGGAAGAGCAACAGCAAGCCCTTAGACAATCCAAAAATCATTTCAGATATGGAAAATGTCCCGGCTTACGCAAGAAGAAATGTAACCCTTGATGAGACGCATAAGAATAATGGTCGTCAGAACTCCGGCTATACAGTTAATATGGATGATGACAATAATGCATTCTTGTCAAACAATTCATATCTGTACAATAATGTTGATTGATGTTTAAAATAAGAGTGATTCCGGGAGTTAAAATGCTCCCGGAATTTTAAAAAGAATATCTCTGATATCGTTTATATTAAAGACAACTTTGTCACAACCTGAAGTAGAATAGAATCCAGAAGAGAACCGCAAAAGCGGCAATAGATTGATGTATTTCAGTCTTTTCAATTACGGATTTTCGTCTTTATTTATAAACTTTTTTTTGAGATTGGTTTATTAATTACAGGTCCATGGCTCCCCGCCTGGACCTTTTTGTATTTACAGATATATGTCCCCGGCATTCATTTTAATTATATATAGCAAATATTATATTATTGAAAATTCAATTTTATAAATATTTGAAAAATTATGAAATAAATATATCATAATTGCATATATATTATAAAATAATATTTATTTTTGTCCATTAATAAGGTCTTTACAGATGTAATATTTATATTATATCTCACACTAAAACTCAAAATATGAAACTCATTTCCTCGCTTACACGAAGGTATCTATCATTTGTGGTATTTTTTAATCTGTTGTTATTCAGTAAATTAACTGCTCAATCCCAATCTGTTTGCCCTATCGGAGTTGGTACTGAGCCTAAGAAAAATACAGAATTAAGACCTGGAGCTTTATTTAATGAAATCAGATTTGGTTTATCTCCTGCATGGTCAAATTTGTCACATATGAAGTTTTCCTATAACAAAAAAGCGGAAATGACACTGAATGGGATTATCAGATCTCGTCAGATAATAGGAAATAATTTTAAATTTCAAATTCCTGAGGGAGCCACTATCAATGGAATCATGCTTATGGTAGAAGGAAGTTCAAAAAACTATAAGAATATTGATGAACTGGAAATTTTTCTGGTAGGTAAAGATGGTGAGCCCAAAGGCCAAAATAAAAACAATGAGGCCAAACTCCAAAAAGCCTGGAGTAAAAAATCTGACGGTGAGGATCACTCCTGGATGTATGGATCAGGAAAAGATACCTGGGGCACTGCGTGGACTCCAGATGAAATCAATGATCCGAATTTTGGCTTTCAGATTCAGGTCAGAAATATTGACAACTCTATCAACAGTGTGGCAATTGATCAGGTCACCATTTTAGTTGACTATACTCCTGCATACTCCTTTTGTGATGATAATTGCCTGACGTTCTATATAGATAAATATGACAAATATGGTTCATACGTGTGGATTCCTCCAAGTGGCTTCAGACTTGTTTCTCATACTTTTAACCATCAAACTATAGACCTTAAAGTAAACGAAGCATCATATGGACTGTACAATATTTGTGTAAATGTATATGATAAAACTGGAAAATTTGTTGAAAAATGTTGCAGAAACTTCCTATATCAGGACTGTAAGTCATCAGAGATGGAAGGAATAGTTTGGTCTGACTTGAATGACAATGATATAAGAGATGCTGAGGATAGAATTATCGCTGGTTCACCTGTTTATTTGTACACAAAGGATCATAAACCAGTGGATACTGTATTGACTGATGCCTATGGGAAATATCGGTTTGTGATGGCGGAGTCAGGAGTATATTATATCAAAGTTCCGGCCGTCACTGATAAAAAATTTGTTCTATTTTCTAATCTTGATCCGGATAATAATAGCGATATAACCAATGCTTTTGGTCCCGGAACCACAGATTTGATCCATGTTGAAATCGGAAGAAGATACGAAGGAATCGATTTAGGTTATAAGCCAGTTGTTACTATTGGAAATTATGTGTGGGAAGACAATAACTATAACGGCCTCCAAGACGAGGATGAATTGGGATTAAGTGGAATTAAAATATTTCTTCTAAAGCAAAATTTGACCATAGTTGACAGTGTGGTTTCTGATCAAAATGGATTGTATAGATTTGCAAATGTAAATGCAAATAAATATAGAGTGAAATTTTCAACCTTGTCAGGTTTCAGATCAACATGGTTCAATAATAGTGACAATGAAAAAAACAGTAAAGTAGATTCAACAGGAATAACAGGGTTGCTAACATTTATTGATTCAGGAAGCAGACTAAATATTGACGCGGGGTATTACAAACCTGCCACTATAGGTGATTTGGTATGGGAAGATAAAAATGGAAACGGACTTATTGACGTAGATGAATCAGGAGTGCCAAATATTAAACTTACGTTAACTGGTCTGGCAGGTGATGGGCAGAGATTGAATAAAGACGTATTCAGTTCAAACGATGGCAAGTACTATTTTTCTAGTTTACCTCCGGGTAAATATGATATAACAGTGCAACCTGGTGATGATTACGTATTTACAACTGTCAATGCAGGAGCCGATAACATTGATAGTGATGTTGTCAACGGCAAAATAGCGGACATCACCTTAAAGAGCGGTGATAGTTTACTTAATTTTGATGCAGGGATTTACATGTATGCCAAAGTAGGGGACTATGTGTGGGATGATAAAAATGCAAATGGCATTCAGGATGTGGGAGAATCAGGTATACCCGGAATTTCTATTACACTCTCTCAAATACAGAATAACATAAAAGTACCTGTAAAGACATTTACAACAAGTCAGGATGGTTTTTATTTATTTGATTCATTAATGCCGGGAAGGTATTTTATTACTATTCAAAAACCTGAAGAATTTAATTTGACTCCTTTAAAGATAGGTATAGACGAGACTAAAGATAGTGACTATGCCGAGAATGAAGGAATTTCTATCATACTAATGAGCGGAGAAGAAAACAGTGATGCTGATATTGGTTTATTCAGGCTTGGTAAGGTGGGCAATTTTGTTTGGGAAGATAAAAATGCCAATGGCATCCAGGACATTGGCGAATTTGGAATTCCCGGAATTAAAGTAATCTTAGCCGGACGGGATTATTTAAAAGATACTTTAACTGATGCAAACGGACTTTATTTATTTGAGAAGCTAAAACCAGGCAAATACCAATTAAGTCTAAATGCATCATCTGACATTTATGTATTTACTTTGCCAAATATTGGCATTAATGATGCCAAGGATTCTGATGTTGTAAATGGGTCCATACCTGCATTTACCATTGATGGTGGACAAACAGATCTTTCCAGAGATTTTGGTTTAGTAAAGTACTTAGAAATAGGGGATTATATCTGGGAAGATCAAGATGCCGATGGTATTCAGGATGCTAATGAACTTCCTATAGCTGGCATTGAAGTTAAGTTACGTGGAACCTCGTTTGAAAAAAATGTAATTGACTTGAAGGTGACTTCAGATGCTCAGGGAAAATATTTGTTTAATAAAGTATTACCAGGTAAGTATGATCTGAGTATTAGTATTCCTTCGGCTTATACACCAACAAAATTTTCAAAAGGTGAAAATCGAAATTTGGATAGTAATCTTCCTGAAAACGGACGACCTTTTACTATAGAAATCGCAGAAAGTGTAGATGATCGGTCTATAGATTTTGGTCTTATACGTTTGGGAAATATTGGCGACCTGGTTTGGGAAGACCTCAATTGCGATAAACAAAGACAATTGAATGAACCTGGATTGGCAGGAGTCTCAGTTGTGTTATCAGGTCGTGACATTTTTGACAATGAAGTGAATAGCCTCCAAGTAACGGATGCATTGGGACACTATAATTTTAGTTCTTTAAAACCCGGAACTTATACTGTGACAATCACAACTCCTCAGGGCTTTGAAAGTACCGAATCTCTTGTAAGAGTCATCACAATATCTTCAGGAAGCTTAATCGAGAATATAGATATACCTTTTTTCAAAAGAACTTCTGTAGGAGATTTTGTGTGGGATGATGTCAATGGGAATGGCATACAGGATACAGGTGAGCTTGGGATAAGTGGTGTATCTGTCACATTATCAGGAGTTTCGGATGCGATATTTGCTCCAGTTGCCACTACTACCAATGTATCAGGTCAGTATAAATTTGATAACCTGAAGCCCGGTGTTTATACCTTGAGATTCGGTGATATAGCAGATTACAGATTTGCTGATCGCAAAGCCGGCAATGAAGTAACTAAAGACAGCGATGTGGACAACTCAGGTGTGACCGGCAATATCGACTTAGTTAGCGGCAGTCCGAGGACTGATGTCGACGCGGGATATGTCAGTACTTCCACTGCAAGCGTCAGCGATTTTGTTTGGGAAGATTTGAATGGAGATGGTTTACAGGATACCGGAGAGCCGGGTATATCGGGTGTTACAGTGACTTTGGATGGCATGAGTACCTCAGGTAAAAATATCACCAAATCAGTGGTAACTGACGGTGGAGGAAAATATAAAATCGACAGTCTTCCGGAGGGTCAATATCGGGTGACATTTTCATCCTTTACTGGCTACTTTTTTACCAAATCCTTAGGTATCGAAGAGAGCAGGAATTCAGATGCAAATGAAGTCACGGGTCAGACAAGTGTTATAAACTTACAAAAAGGACAAAGACTGGAAACCATAGATGCCGGATTGTACAGACGCACGTCTGTAGGAGATTTTGTGTGGGATGATGTCAATGGGAATGGCATACAGGATACTGGTGAGCTTGGGCTAAGTGGTGTATCTGTCACATTATCAGGAGTTTCGGATGCGACATTTGCTTCAGTTACCACTACTACCAATGTATCAGGTCAGTATAAATTTGAAAACCTGAAGCCCGGTGTTTATACCTTGAGATTCGGTGATATAGCAGATTACAGATTTGCTGATCGCAAAGCCGGCAATGAAGTAACTAAAGACAGCGATGTGGACAACTCAGGTGTGACCGGCAATATCGACTTAGTTAGCGGCAGTCCGAGGACTGATGTCGACGCGGGATATGTCAGTACTTCCATAGGGAGCGTCAGCGATTTTGTTTGGGAAGATTTGAATGGAGATGGTTTACAGGATACCGGAGAGCCGGGTATATCGGGTGTTACAGTGACTTTGGATGGCATGAGTACCTCAGGTAAGAATATCACCAAATCAGTGGTAACTGACGGTGGAGGAAAATATAAAATTGACAGTCTTCCTGATGGCCAATACAGAGTGACATTTTCCATACTGCCAGGCTACTTTTTTACCAAATCCTTAGGTATCGAAGAGAGCAGGAATTCAGATGCAAATGAAGTCACGGGTCAGACAAGTGTTATAAACTTACAAAAAGGACAAAGACTGGAAACCATAGATGCCGGATTGTACAGACGCACGTCTGTAGGAGATTTTGTGTGGGATGATGTCAATGGGAATGGCATACAGGATACAGGTGAGCTTGGGATAAGTGGTGTATCTGTCACATTATCAGGAGTTTCGGATGTGACATTTGCTTCAGTTACCACTACTACCAATGTTACAGGTCATTATAAATTTGAAAACCTGAAGCCCGGTGTTTATACCTTGAGATTCGGTGATATAGCAGATTACAGATTTGCTGACCGCAAAGCCGGCAATGAAGTAACTAAAGACAGCGATGTGGACAACTCAGGTGTGACCGGCAATATCGACTTAGTTAGCGGCAGTCCGAGGACTGATATCGACGCGGGATATGTCAGTACTTCTATAGGGAGCGTCAGCGATTTTGTTTGGGAAGATTTGAATGGAGATGGTTTACAGGATACCGGAGAGCCGGGTATATCGGGTGTTACAGTGACTTTGGATGGCATGAGTACCTCAGGTAAGAATATCACCAAATCAGTGGTAACTGACGGTGGAGGAAAATATAAAATTGACAGTCTTCCTGATGGCCAATACAGAGTGACATTTTCCATACTGCCAGGCTACTTTTTTACCAAATCCATAGGTATCGAAGAGAGCAGGAATTCAGATGCAAATGAAGTCACGGGTCAGACAAGTGTTATAAACTTACAAAAAGGACAAAGACTGGAAACCATAGATGCCGGATTGTACAGACGCACGTCTGTAGGAGATTTTGTGTGGGATGATGTCAATGGGAATGGCATACAGGATACAGGTGAGCTTGGGCTAAGTGGTGTATCTGTCACATTATCAGGAGTTTCCGGATGCGACATTTGCTTCAGTTACCACTACTACCAATGTATCAGGTCAGTATAAATTTGAAAACCTGAAGCCCGGTGTTTATAATATAGTTTTTGGTCAGGTAGCTCTTAAAAATTTGACATCTCCCAAAGTTGGAGCAGATGATGGCAAAGACAGTGACCCTGTGTTGGGAGGTCATGTTTCCAATGTAACATTAGTTAGTGGGGTGCAACGAAACGATATTGATGCGGGTTATGTACCAATTTCAACGGCAAGTATAAGAGGGTTTGTGTGGGAGGATTTAAACGCCAATGGTGTACAAGATGCTGGAGAACCGGGAATATCAAATGATACTGTGAGTTTGAAAAGAGAAGACGGTAATTTTTCCGGAGGATTAGTAACAGTTATTTCAGATCAAAACGGTAGATATATCTTTTCAAATCTTGCTGCAGGAAGTTACACAGTAATTTTTGGCAGGCCTTCAGGTTTCGAATTTACAGATAATGATAGGGGAGATGATGCATTTGATTCTGATGCACTGGCACCTGCAGGTAAGACTTCTGTATTTACAATTGGTTCAGGCCAGAGTTTATTAAATATTGATGCCGGGCTTTTCAGAAGGGGTAGTCTTGGAGATTTTGTGTGGAATGACTCTAATGGCAATGGCCTCCAGGAAGCGAGTGAATCTGGATTATCAGGAATAATGCTTACTCTAAAAGACGAAACTAATAGTGTTATTGGATCAACTAATTCTGATATCAATGGTAAATATCTTTTTTCAAACATTAAGCCTGCAAAATATAAGATTGAAGCTGTTTTACCTAAAGGGTATACATCTGTGCCTATTAATCCGCAGGATCTTACATTAAATTCTGATTTCTATCCATCTGATTCGTTAGCGAATACTGCTTTGATAACTGTGCTATCCGGCATTCAAAATTTGGACATAGATCTTGGCATTGTAATTAAGTCCAGAATTTCAGGAATTGTTTGGAAAGACTCCATTGGTAACGGCTTACGTGAAGAAATTGAGCCAATGATGGGCAGTGTGGTTGTCATATTATTAAATTCCACCGGAAGTGAATTGAAAAGAGATACAACTGATTCAAATGGAGCATATTTATTTAAAGATATTGAAGCCGGGACCTACAAAGTAAAATTCGCAATTATGCCGGGTATGTTTTTCACTTATCCCAACGTAGGCAGCAATGATTCAAAATCATCTGACGTGATAGATCAGTCGGGTGTAACATCTGAATTTTTAGTAATGGAGGGTCTGGATATGGCAAATGTCTGTGCAGGTTATGTCAATAGTAGTTCAATCGGTGATTATATATGGATCGACGAAAATAAAAACGGACTTCAGTCATCAGATGAAGTCGGACTTAACGGAGTGAAAATATACTTATTGAATCAATTGGGTATAGTGATAGATTCGACTACTTCAAATATTAGCAATTCCGGTAGTGGATATTACAGTTTTTCAAATTTGATTTACGGTCAGTATAGTGTTAAATTTAGCCTACCAGCAAATTTTGACTTTACTATGCTAAATAGCAGTGATACTTTATTAAATTCTGATATTGTAGATGCAGCGACAGGTAAAACAAGCACTTTAACATTATTGCCAGGTCAAATGAGGAAAGATGTTGATGCAGGGTATACATTAAAGGCAGCTGTCACAGGAACAATAAATGGCATTGTTTGGCAGGACAATAATAATAATAAATTTCGAGATGGGGCTGATTCATTGCTTTCGGGAATCACTGTCTCACTTTTTAAAAGAGATAGAACATTAGTAGCAACTACACTTTCCGGGCCTGATGGAAGTTATTTATTTTCACAAGTTGCTTTTGGTGATTATTTTGTTTCAGTACCCTCGATAAGCGAAAAGATGTTTGTCTTAAAACAAGGAAATCCAGTACAAAATGGAAGCCAAATATCAAATTTTTTTGGTGCAGGTTCTACTGATTTAATCAGTGTTTTGCCTGGCAGTACCGTATCAGGAATTGATTTGGGATACTCCAGAAAAATTACTATTGGTGATTTTGTGTGGGATGATTTGAACAATAATGGTTTGCAAGATACAAACGAACCAGGGATTGGAAATATCATAATTTCATTAATCAATGAAGCAGGGGTGATTGAAAAAACAACAACTTCCAATGATTCAGGCCAATACACTATTTCTGATATTGGTCCTGGCAGGTATAAAATAAAATTCTCATCAAAATCAGATTATGTTTTTGCAAAACTAAATTCAACAGATGATGGCAAAAACAGTAAGGTAAACCCCACTAACGGGGAAACTCCACTGCTTGATTTTCTGACATTGATTACCTATACAAATATAGATGCAGGGTATACAAAAGCAGGGTCTGTTGGCAGTCGTGTGTGGCTGGATCTCAATGGAAATGGAATATTTCAAAGCAATGAACCTGGTATTCCTGACATTAAAATCAAATTGTATTCTGAAGATGGATCTTTAGCTGATAGCACAACAACCGGCCAGGATGGTACAAGTTTATTCTCTGGATTTTATACTTTTTCTAAAGTCAGGCCAGGAAAATATTATATTAAATTTGAGATTCCATTGACTTATATCATATCGGTACCAGATGTTGGTGGAGATGAAGATGTTGATTGTGATATTACAGCTACGTTTGGCCCTATGACTACAGATTTATTTGAAGTGTCTGGCCATCAGTTTGTCAAAAATATTGATGCTGGAGCATATAGACCTGCTACTATCGGAGATAGGGTATGGAATGATCTTAATATGAATGGTATACAGGAATCAGGGGAACCAGGCGTGGCAAATGTTAAAGTGAGTCTGTACAATCAGAGTGGCATCTTGCTTGACACCACAAGGACAAATGGTCAGGGGATTTATTCTTTTATGAACCTGAGGCAAAGACTCTACTACCTTCAGTTCTCTTTGCCTGATGGATTTCAGTTTACAATTCAGAATGCTCCCGGAACCAACGAAGATGACAGTGATGTAGACAATACAGGTACTACTCCATTGATTTCATTAGCCCACGGCAGTAACCTGTTACAAATTGATGCTGGTATTTTCAGATCTTCAGCGCGTATCGTCATGGGCAAAGTATGGAAAGATGGCAATGAAGATGGGATATGCAATACAGGTGAGACTTATGAAACCGGAGTGAAAGTTTATCTCAAGGATTTAGCCACTGGTGAAGTCAAATCTTCCATCACAAACCACGCTGGTAGATATGCATTAATTACAAATAACGTGGGTGAACATCATGTAGTAGTTGAAGCACCTGAAGACTTTGTATTTACTGAAAAAGGTATGGGTAACGATAATGAATCTGACTCTGATGTCAATGAATTAGGTATATCTGATGTACTTATGCTTACTGATCAATATGCAATGAAATACATTGATGCGGGGTATTATTACAAAGTAGTTTCCAGTCTGAATGGTAAAGTATGGAAAGATAAAAATAATAATGGACTTAGAGATGATACCGATTCATTAATGCAAAATGTGGTCGTTTTTCTATTTGACAAATCACGCATATTCGTAAAATCTACTAAAACAAATTCCGCTGGAGAATACTCCTTTAAATTTTTAGATGCGGGGCAGTATTACTGTCGAATACCTGAATTTTCAGATATGAGTTTCGTTATGTTTACTGGCAATAATCAAGAGAAAGACAGCGAAATAACCAATCAGTTTGGTGTGGGTACATCAAGGTTGATCACTATAGATCCAGGTACTCCTTTTAATAACTTTGATTTTGGATATGTTGATTTAAATAGGCTGGTAGTTTCTGACCCTAAGCGTATAGTTCAGTATGAAGTATTTCCAAACCCAGTGATCAATGAAATCAGAGTTAAAGTACCTTTGGATATTCTGATGAAGACCCAATATAATATCATCAATAATGTGGGAATGGTCGTGAAGTCAGGTACTATCGATGGTGAAAGTGAAATTTTGGAGACAGGTCATTTGCCTTCAGGCAGATATGTGATTCAGTTCTTCAATGAAAAGGAAATGATTTTAAAGACTTTTATAAAAGTTGATAATTGATAGTTTAATTTGCGTTTTATCGAGGAGTTGATCTTGTTGGGCAGTTGTGAATGAAAGACAAAATCGAAATATGTGGAGTTCAGTTAAGTTCTGGATAGATCGTGTCATGGATGTAGTCTGGGTATTTATATGTATATGACAAATTAGGAATTTTCAGTTTTCTTCTGAATTAATTGCTATAAATTGGAAGGATTTTGTGGTTCGCCTCAATCTTAACTTGGCTGGCTCTACTGGGAATGACCCTGCCTGAGAAAGAACACAGGCAGGGATAGCTCAGAATAAATTAAAAATATTTGTAATATGTTATATACACAAGATCTTTTATTAAGACACTTTTATAGAGCAATCAGATATTAACAATAAACGTCAAATGCATGAGCAAGATTGTCAGCAATCACTCTGGCTGAGTTGCCTTCTATATGTCGTCTTTCAAGCATGTGTACCAATTTTCCATCTTTAAACAGAGCGATGGCCGGAGATGATGGAGGATAAGGTAGTAGATAGTCTCTGGCAATTTCTACTGCTTCTCTGTCCACACCGGCAAAAACTGTCACCAATTTGTCCGGTCTTTTATCACTTTGAACAGCCATTTTAGCCCCGGGGCGAGCATTTGCCGCTGCACATCCGCAGACAGAGTTGACTACCAAAAGTACAGTTCCTTCTTTTTTGTCCAGTACTTCAGACACTTCATCAGGTGAAGTCAATCCTTCAAATCCGAAATCTGTTAAATCTTTTGCCAGTGGTAATGTTAATTCAGGTGGATACATATTATTTGAATTATAATTATTATTTAATAGTTTTTTAAACATGAGTGGATGTAAAAAGTTTAAAGTTGTGGGTTATTGAGTGTTTTTCATGAGACCACATATAACAAATTGCACAAATTAGTAAAGCCTCTCTGTACAATCAATCCATAAGAGACGACCCACCCTCCATCTTCTAATCAAAGCGCTAAGCTCCCCATTAGGGTTTGGGCCTGGGTGCCTTGGCAGGCAGAAGTTATTAGAGTAAATCACTTCATTATACTTATTCAAGTTAGCGCTTATGCTCAATACATTTTAAATATCAAATTCGTTTAGATAAGGAATTTTTCTTTGTTTTTACCCTATCTAAATCTTTCCCTTACAAGGGAAAGACTTCATAAAGAGGTCTTGACTAAACTTCTTTGTTTTAAATATTATTAAGTGCAATTTGTTGTACATACTAAAGACGATCCACTCGCACAGCTTCTTCAAGCAATTTTACCACCGATGATGTATCTATTTGTTCCGGAGTAAGGAAGATTTTGTAAAAGATTTTTTTATTTGTTCCTCTGGTGAGATACTGGTCTTCATCATGGAGTTTATTACCATGTATAAAACCCAGCAATACTCCATTTTTTACTCCGCCACCCTTGACCGATGCCGGCCAAATGATACAAATCCCTCGCTTACCATAAAAATAAGGTACATTGAAGGATAGTTTTACTTTACAAGATGAAGGAAGGTACCTGGCAACAATTTCGCGCAATACATCCACGATAATTCTTTCATCTTCAGGGAGATAATCATACAGTTCAAGGATGGAATTGAATTTCATAAGTCATTTTTTGATGTTCTATCAATAGACCATATAATTCCATGCTGATTCATAAGTTCCGGTTTCTTCAATGTGAGCAATCATAGAGGCAAAGAGTTCATTTTGACCTATACATGCGGAGTCACCTACCAGTACAAGTTTTTTCTTGGCCCGGGTCATGGCCACATTGAGTCTCCTTTCATCTTTTAGAAATCCGATCTCTCCTTTATCATTACTTCTCACCAAAGATATGTAAATGATATCTTTCTCCTGACCTTGAAACCCATCGATGGAGTTGACTTCGATATCGAGTGAATGAAGGTTGGAATCATCTGACAATTGCTCTCTGATATACTTTACCTGATCTTTATAGGGACTTATGATACCTATGGATGACCCCATATATTTTTCAGATTGCTGAAGAAGATGTTCTTTGATGATCTGATATTCGCCGTCGTTTTGATAACTTTTGGTTTCTTCGTCGTGCTCCTCGTCAAAGCCGCATCCGGCAGTGTCGATAAAAATCAATGGTTCTGTATCATTTCTCAGTAGATGTTCGCCTGCTTTTGGATCAGATAACAGCTTTCCTTCATAAAATCTAGCATTTGAAAAGGACAAAATCAGCTGATGCATTCTGTATTGTGTATCCAGGAGGTAACATTCCTTAAGTCTCGGTGCAAGGATGTCCAGCATGGTGATCGCCATTCCGGCTTTAAGTGCTTCCGGACTCTTCACAGTAGGTGGCAACTGAAGGTGATCTCCCGCAAGAATAACACGTTTTGCTTTCAGGATGGCATTCCAGCATTCAGGTTCAAGTGCCTGAGATGCTTCATCGATAATGACAGTATCAAAATGTATGTCTTTAAGTATCCTGTTGCTGACACCTATCAGCGTAGTGGCAATGACATGTGATGATTTGACTATGGAGTCTGTGAGTCTGTCTTCAAGCTCTGAAGCCCATTTGTGCAGATCCCGGGCTTCTTTTTTCAACTCTTTTCTCAATTCGCGCTCTTCATGTCCAAACTGCCTTCTGTATTGAAAAGCTTTTTTTTCTGTTTCTCTGGCTTGAATTTTTACTTTTTTGATATGATTCCATTCAGGGTGGTTTTTTACCTTTTCTTCGATGGTCAGATGCGTAAGATCGTCTGCAATGCGCGAGATATTGCCTACCCTCAACACTGAAACTCCCTTTTCTGAAAGTCTTTCAGCCAGCAGATCCACGGCATTATTGCTCGGAGCGCAGACCAGGATTCTTTTTTCTGTATGGAGCAATACCTGACAAAGCCCAATCATTGTAGTGGTCTTCCCTGTACCCGGTGGACCGTGTATGATGGAAATAACAGGAACCAAAGCAGCACAGCTTACAGCTGCTCTTTGAGAAGGGTTTAAACTATTCAGAAAAGTAGGAACAGAACTATTTTCATTTAGAATATTCAGTCGCTGTTCTAACTCACCTGAAGCCAGCGCATTGGTCAATGTACGGATATGGGGTAAATCTGATTTTATCACATCCTGAATTGCTGACAACATGACTTTATATGGTCGGTCATCATAAATCATTTCTATTCCTGTGAGTCCTTTTTCAGGAATTTGGTCAATAAAATCCGATGGAATCAGGATTTTCATGGTGTCTCTTCTGATGGAGTTGACTATGCCGCGTATAAAGAGGTCTTCATCGAGGGAGCTGAATATTCCTACGGCTACACCTGCATTGAACCGATGGTCTTTTTTTTGCATTTTGGTATTTTTGACTTCAACTTCGACATAGTCACCTATAGTATATGATACCCTGACGATATCTATAGGATACCAAACAAAACCTGAATCTACCTTTTCCTGTAAACTTTTGCTTTCATGCAGATTTTTAAAAAACAATTCATCATGTTTCCTTTCAGCTTCTATGGCTTTGATGATATTTTCAAATCTCTCCTGAATTATTTTCCTGTCCATATTGGATCGTAAAGGTATTAAAAAGGTTTTAGGATTATAATCATTTTTTGACTGATCTACCGGATTGACATCATATTTTCTTTTGGTAAAATTCGATTACTTAGTTAAGCTGAATGGAAGAATAGGTATGAAAGGAAATTATATGGGCATTTCGTATTACTTTTGCGACTTTTATACAAGTGGCGGTTGGGTTTAAAGTAAAGATATGAAGCAAGATATTAAAAAATTTGTAAGTAGTCATCCGGGGGAGTTCTTGCTCATCCTTTTTGCTATCATATTGTCTTATACATCGGCGCTCGATGGCGGTGATTTTGATGTGTATCTGGAAGCTGCTTATAAATTATTTCACGGACAAAATCCATATCTTCCGCCTTATGCCAAAGATGGTATGGGCTACTCTTATAGTCCTTTTTTTATCATTTTATTAATACCTTTTACATCCAATTATTTTCTTACAGAATTCGTTTGGTGTTTGCTATTGTGTGTCATGTTGTATCGAAGTTATGTACTTTTCTGCCACTATCTGGATGAAAAGCTCCTCGAAGTAAAAGATAAAAAGTTGTGGATTTGGCTACTATTGATTTTATCCTATCAGTTTGTTAGTAATAATATTGGTATGGTACAGATTACTATATTTCTGTTATGGGCGATACTGGAGTCTTTGAGGCTGATCAAAAGTAATCGTGCTATTTCAGGTGGCTTGTTGCTCGGTGCTGTGATCAATATCAAGATCATGCCGGTAGTTATGATTGGTTACCTTTTCTACAGAGGATATTTTATGGCATTTACAATTGCCATTTTGACTTCAGTTGCTTTATTGTTTTTGCCTGCATTGTTCTGGGGAATGGAGTATAATCTAACTTTGCTGAAAGATTGGTGGCACATCATCAATCCTGCACATGCAGAGCATCAAATCGATGATGGCATCGGCATGCATAGTATGATGTCTTTTCTGCCGGTATACCTTACAGAAACATCCGGCGAATTGCCTTACCCACGAAATATTTTCAACTTTTCAATCGAAACGGCTGTGTTAATAACGCGTTTGAGTATTGTTTTGCTTGGATTGATTTCCTTATTGTACTTCAGAAGCAAGCCATTCATCAAAGAGACAAATCTGATAAAAACGATTTGGGAGATAAGTTATTTTTTGTTGCTGATTCCGCTCGTCATGCCGCATCAACAAAAATATGCCTTTCTATTTGTGATACCTATGGTAGCTTATGTTTTGTATTTTTTTCTGATTACAAAAGCTTGGCATCAGGGACTTTCCTTTAAGGTAGTGCTAGCAATATTTATCATTGCTATGGTTGTTTTTTCTCCTGTCCACGGGTCAGATATTATAGGGAGGGATGCATTCAGATGGTCTCAGCATTACAGACTTATTACTATATCGACACTATTGTTGATACCAGTTTCACTATATTGCCATCCTTCCAAATTAAAACATCTCATGGTAAGTCATTTATAAACAATGTGCTTGCTAATATTCGTATCTCATTCCTCTGAATTTTATAAAAGGAAAATTTAAACATACTCCAGACTAAAAGTATGAGAATTAATAAATAGCTTTATATTTGGCAAAAAAATTGTGTTATGGCAAAAAAGGAACTCAACATCCTGTGTATTTCCAGATTTTTTAAAGGAGGGGATTTTATCAGGAGTGCTAAAGCTGAAGGCAATAAAGTATTTCTGCTCACCAGCAATAAGCTGGATAAAGAAGCCTGGCCGTGGGATAGTATCGATGAGACATTTTATATGGTGGAAGATGAATTGGGGCACTGGCATAGAGATCATCTGATCGGAGGCCTTGCTCATAAGATGCGAAATACCCACTTTGATGTTTTTGTGGCCTTGGATGATTTTGATGTAGAGCATGTGGCACATTTGAGAGAATATTTCAGGACTCCGGGGATGGGAGAGTCTACTGCCAGATATTTCAGAGACAAACTGGCCATGAGGATCAAAGCCAAGGCTGAAGGCATTCCGGTTCCTGAGTTTACAGCCCTTTTTCATGATGATGATATACATAGATATACAGATAGAGTGAATCCACCATGGTTAGTAAAACCCAGAATGCAGGCTTCAGCAGCCGGTATCAAGAAAGTACATAGCAAAGAAGAACTTTGGAATCACCTTGAGTATTTGGGAGGAGAGAGGCACCAATATCTTCTCGAAAAGTTTGCACCGGGTGATGTTTTTCACGTAGATGCGTTGACCTATGATGGTAAGGTATTATTCGCAAAAGTTAGCCAATATTTGGACACTCCTTTTGAAGTAGCGCATGGAGGAGGTATATTCAGGTCGTGCACTGTGGAATCAGGGTCTGACCTTGACATAGCACTTCAGAAGCTCAATGAAGATGTGATGAAAGGCTTTGGGATGGAATATAGCGCATCTCACAGTGAGTTTATCAAAGGTCATGAAAGTGGTGAATTTTATTTTCTGGAGACAGCATCAAGGGTAGGAGGAGCGCACCTTGCAGAGATGGTCGAATATGCTTCGGGTGTCAATCTATGGGCAGAATGGGCTAGAATTGAAACCGCTGTAGCCCGAAAAGAAAAATACAAGCTACCCAAGATAAAAAATGACAGTGCCGGTATTTTAGTATCTCTCAGCAAATATGAAAGACCCGATACTTCTTCGTTTGATGATAAAGAAATTGTCTGGAGAGTAAATAAAAAGCACCATATAGGTATGATACTGAAATCAAAGGATAGAAAGCGGATATTAACTTTGCTGGATCAATACTGTGAAAGGGTCAGGCATGAATTCCATGCGAGCCTTCCTGCTAAGGAAAAGCTGGTGGATGTAGAAGATTAATGATATTTTTGAAGGGTTATTTTATAGAATAAATATGATGAGGATGAAAGTGGGTCATTGTGTAGCCTGCAAGTCAAAAAATATTCGAAGTGTAATGTCCATAAAGGACCATTCTATTTCTGGTGAAATATTTTCGGTGGCACAATGCAGTGATTGCGGGTTCAGATTTACTGAGGATCCTCCTGTAGAAGCAGAGTGCGGGAAGTATTACAAAAGTGAAAATTACGTTTCACATTCTGATACTACGACTGGATTTATCAATAGCGTTTACCACAAGGTGCGTCAGATCATGCTTGATAGAAAATCCAGCCTGTTAAGCAGCTTAAGCTCAAAAAAGACACTACTTGATGTAGGTTCCGGAACAGGCTATTTTCCTGCGCATATGAAAGAAAAAGGATATGATGTGACTGCTGTGGAAGTGGATGATGAGGCAAGAAAGTATAGTATCAAAAAGTTTGGACTCAAGGTATTTCCTCCTTCGGATCTGTTGGGTGGCAAAATTAGTGGTCCTTTTTCATTTATCAGTTTGTGGCACGTTTTAGAACATCTTTATGATCCTGATGAGTATATGCAGCGATTCAATCTCCTGCTTGAGCGTGACGGACATCTCATAGTAGCTGTTCCGAATCACTTGTGTGCAGATGCTGACAAGTATAAGGAGTATTGGGCGGGTTATGATGTGCCAAGACATTTGTGGCATTTCACTCCGAATTCTATGGAAATTTTGGCAAAGAGAAACGGATTTACCATTGTAAAAAAAGAAGGTATGCCTTTTGATCCGTTTTATGTATCTATGCTGAGTGAAAAATATAAGGGTTCAGCATTCGGACTACTCAGAGGTAGTGTTACCGGTATGAATTCACTCTTAAAAGGCTGGCAAAATCCGGATGCTGCCAGTTCGGTGATCTATGTGATGAGAAAGTCAGATAGTCATTAATGGTAGTCAAATTTGTCATGATAAATTTTGGGCCAACTTTTAGCAGACTTTTTAGTTGATAAACTCCTTGAGATCATCAGCTATTTTTCTGTCATTGCTGAGACGGGGTACTTTGTTTTGACCTCCGAGTTTACCCTGAGATTTCATATAGTTGCGAAAACTGTCTTTTTGTAAGATTTTGATTTTTAGGGGTTGAAGTATGTTGCCACTTATAAGGTCTTCATAATATATATTTTGGACACACATCTCTTCATCAACTTCTTTTGCAAAGATATGAAGATCATCCGGCAGATTGCTGAACTCTATAAACCATTCATGATATGGTTGACCACCTTCAGGTGGACTGACTTGGGGAGCCACAGTAAATTCTACAATACTGATATTTTTCGAATTTGCAACTTTCAAAAGGGCTTCTTCTACTTCCTTGCCGATCACATGTTCTCCAAATGCAGAGATAAAGTGTTTTATTCTACCGGTTACCAATAACTTATAAGGATTCATACTCACAAATCTGACACAATCCCCTATACTGTAACCCCATAAGCCTGCATTATTGTTGATCACGAGCGCATAGTCTTTATGCAGTTCTACCTCGCTGAGATTGTATCGTGGCGGATTTTTCTCAAATGCCTTCTCAGCTGGTATAAATTCAAAAAATATTCCTGATTTGGTATTGAGCAATAAAGCATTATCGTCCTGATCGTCCTGAAATGCTATAAATCCTTCAGAAGCAGGGTATGTTTCTATACTGTCTATACGTTGACCGACCAACTCTTCGAGTTTTGCTCTGTATGGTTCGAAATTGACACCACCGTACATAAACAGGCTATAGTTTGGAAAAACTTCTTTTACAGTTTTTTTGCCTGTGACTTCCAGTATCCTTTCATAATACATTTGGACCCAGGGTGGTATACCACTGATGAGTCTCATATCCTGATGCAGAGTTTCTTTGGTGATGTGTTCCAGTTTAGTCTCCCAGTCATCTATACAATTGGTTTCGTATGATGGAAGCTGATTGGTGCGTACCCAAGACGGAATTTCATGATTGACGATACCGGACAGTCTACCGGTTTTTATGCCACCTTTGGACTCAAGTACCGGTGATCCTGAAAGAAATATCAATTTTCCATCAAATACATCAGCTTTTTTGCTTTGATGAAAATAATTGAGCATAGCATTTCTGGCAGTACGGATATGATTGGGCATACTATCATGCGTGATGGGTATGTATTTTACGCCGCTTGTTGTTCCTGATGTTTTTGCAAAATATTTAGGTTTTCCTGGCCAAAGCACATCTTTTTTACCATCGATGATCATATCGATGTAGGGCCTTAACTCCTCGTAATCGCGTACAGGTATATTTTTTTTGAACACCTCATAACTATCGATATTGTCAAAATGATGGTCTTTGCCGAAAACTGTATTCTGACCTTTTCTGATAAGGGTTTTCATGATTGTTTCCTGATCCCGGATGGCGGTTTTTTGCCATTTTTTAATACCTGCAGCCACAAAGCCCGCTGCTTTTAGTATGATGCGTGATTTAATGTTCATTTTGATTTTCAAATGAGAACTGCAAATATGAATATATTTTTATAAAAATCAATCTACACTTCTAGAATTTAAGAAAATGCCATTTTTTGGTCTTAAGGTACAAGAGGGACATTACAGTAATACCTCCCCAGTATAAGATTTCTGCTCCCCATGCCCAATTAAGTCCATGATACCATTGTTTTATCATCAGATAGCTGTAGACTATATACACTATTGTAAATATGGTTTGGATCCTTAATGCCGTTTGAGTATGTCCGGTGCCAATCAGACCATTGATAAAAATACCTCCTGTGCCAAAGGTCATGAGTATCGCAAGCAGTATAGGCATATATGGCTTAGCGAGCAAAATAAGTGTCATATCTTCTTTGCCGAAAAGCGGATACAGGAAAAATTCAGGAAACAAAACTACCGGCATAGATATCAGCATGGTTGATAATAGGTTTAGTTTTGTTGTTTTATATATGAGAGGGAGTACCGCCTGACGTTTTTTATTTCCGATAAAATTGCTGACTAAAGTGTTGATCCCGGCTGAGTATCCCCAACATGGTATAGATAAAATCAGATATACTGTCCTCATCAGATTTGAAATTTCCAGATCTCTTCCTCCAACATTTTCTATGAAGCTAAAAAATAAAAACCAGGATCCTATGCCAAGAATGGATTGGAAAACAATCGGGAAAGAAATGTTAAACATACTCTTGAAAGTAGTAATACTTAGTCTGTGTATACTGAGCAACTCATATTTACGATTGGCTTTATCATAGATCATATAAGCTATAAAAACTACAAAAGCAACAACTTCAGCCAAGGTGCTCGCCAATGCCGCTCCACCAATCCCCATAGCCGGGAAGCCAGCTTTTCCAAAAACCAGTACATAATTTAATATTATATTTACAATGATCAGGACGATAGTGTCATAAATGATGAATTTAGTATTGGCTATACCTGTATAAAATGCTATGAGGGAAACTCCAAGGTAACTGAAAAACACACCCCAACTCCTGTATTTTATGTATTCGACACATTTTTCAAGTATATCGGGATTGTTGATAAACATTGAAAAAAAATCTCTGCTGAATAGTTGAAGCAATAAAAATAATATAATAGAAAGAGTCAACTCAAACAAAAACAAAGCCTGAAAATCAGTACCGGCTCCAATATAATTATGCTCTCCGTTTCTCCTTGCTATGATGATCTGTCCTCCTCTCGAAAATCCATAACCTATACTGGCAACAATCAAATAAAAAACACCTACCAAACCCGCAGCTGCGAAATCCAATGAATTGTAATGATACAGGAATACATTGTCGCTCAGGACTATGATATTCTGAGCAGCACTTCCCAGCATGATGGGTACAGACAATGATAATATCTGACTATAGGAGGTGTTTAACTTCATACGGTGCACAAAATATCCATTTTTTTAGTGATATAGTACACTTTTATAAAAATTAAATTACATTTGATGATTATTTAAATTTATTAACATAAGTCTTTTTATGGCCACTCAACGTTTTTTTTTAGCTCTCCTTTGTTTTACATTTGCTTTTTTTTCTTGTAAACAAAAAGATGGAAATTCAACCCAACCTATGGAAAATAAAGTTAGTAAAATGTTTTCAAAATCCGATATCATACCACCTGTCGCTGAAAAAACACCAAAGACTATTGTCACTCATGGTGATACTATGGTAGACAATTATTTTTGGATGCGACTTTCTGATGAACAAAAAAATGCACAGAAACCGGATGAACAGACTAAAAAAGTTCTGGATTATCTCAACGCTGAGAATGCGTACAGAGAAAAGATGATGTCTCACACAGACAGCTTTCAAAATCGGCTTTTTGAAGAAATCAAGGGCAGAATCAAACAAACGGATATGTCTGTACCATACAAGGATAACGGATATTTTTATATTACACGATTCGAAGAGGGTAAAGAATACCCGATCCATAGCAGAAAAAAGGGAAGCCTTGATGCTCAGGAAGAAATCTTACTCAATGTCAATAATCTTGCCGAAGGCCATGAATACTATGCTGTAGGTGGAAGAACTGTCAGTCCCGACAATAAGATATTGGCTTATTCTGAAGATATAGTAAGCAGGAGGCAGTATACCATAAGATTTAAAGACTTGATCACAGGGAAAAACCTTGATGATGTGATACCAGTCACGTCAGGAGGCATCACCTGGGGTAACGACAACAAAACCATTTTTTATACTAAAATTGATGCAACTCTGAGATCATTCAAAATTTACAGACATACTTTGGGTACAAATGTGAAAAATGATCAATTGGTATGGCATGAAAAAGACGAAACATTCAGTACCTTCATTTACAAAACAAAGTCAAAAAAATATCTGGTCATAGGATCGGCAGCTACTTTGTCCAACGAATATCAGATACTGGAAGCCGACAACCCTACAGAAAAATTTCGTATGTTTCAACCTCGTGAGCGTAAATTGGAATACAGTATATATCACTATGGAGATAGCTGGTACATACATACCAATAAAAATGATGCTCAAAACTTCAAAATCATGGTGACACCTGAAACGGCAACAACTAAGGAAAATTGGAAAGATCTCATGCCGTATGACAAAAATATATTTATCGAAGGGATAGATATCTTTAAGGATCATATGGTGATATCTGAAAGAAAAGGTGGCATCACACAATTGCGTATCAGGCCGTGGAACGGGCAAGATGAGCATTATGTCCAGTTTGGTGAAGAGTCTTATACTACAGGTACAGGTATCAATCCTGATTTTGAGACAGATTTACTAAGGTTGGATTACACGTCACTGACGACACCCAATACCACATACGATTATAATGTAAAGACAAAAAAACTCGAAAAACTGAAGCAGCAGGAAGTGATAGGAAGTTTTAAAGCCGAAGATTATGTTTCTGAACGAAAGATGGTCAAAGCACAGGATGGGACTATGATTCCACTTTCGATCGTGTACAAAAAAGGATTTAAGAAGGATGGAAGCCAGCCGTTTTTACTGTATGGCTACGGGTCATATGGGGCAAGCATGGATCCTTATTTTTCATCTGTTAGATTAAGTTTACTTGACAGAGGTTTTGGATTTGCTATTGCACATATACGAGGTGGTCAGGAGATGGGCAGACAGTGGTATGAGGACGGAAAATATCTGAAAAAGAAAAATACATTTACCGATTTTATAGATTGTGGGGATTATCTGCTGAATGAAAAATACGTAGCCAAAGACAAACTTTTTGCTAACGGTGGCAGTGCCGGAGGATTGCTGATGGGTGCTGTGATGAATATGAAACCTGAAATTTGGAAAGGCATCATTGCGGCAGTTCCATTTGTGGATGTCATCAATACCATGCTGGATGAAAGTATTCCTCTCACTACGGGCGAGTTTGATGAATGGGGCAATCCCAAAGATAAAGAATATTACGCGTATATGAAATCCTATTCACCTTACGATAATGTCGAGGCAAAAGCATATCCGGCTACATTGGTGACAACCGGATATTGGGATTCTCAGGTTCAGTACTGGGAACCTGCAAAATGGGTTGCAAAACTAAGGGAAATGAAAACGGACAAAAACCCTTTGCTAATGTACTGTAATATGGAGACAGGTCATGGAGGAGCTTCAGGTAGATTCAGAAGATTTCGGGAGACGGCTATGGAGTATGCCTTTTTACTGGATTTGGCAGGTTTGGGTGAAGATTGATAGATTAAATATCAATGTCGTTAAGTTAAGGAATTTTTCTTTGTTTTTACCCTATCTAAATCTTTCCCTTAAATGGGAAAGACTTCATAAAGAAGTCTTAACTAAACGACATTGGATTAAATATACCAAATAAAATAAAAAAAGGCAGCTATCTGAAAAGATGCTGCCTTTTTTTGTTTTTTATTAATCTTATATCAAACAGAAAATTGAAAACGATAATTTATAATCATAATTATTTAATTTACAATGAATTATGATTTAAATTTTTTGCAAAATATTTTCTGTTCACTATATTATCTTACGATAGATTAATTTACTGCGTCAACGAAAGACTTTCCAGCTTTAAATTTCACTGAAGTTTTAGCTGCAATCGCAATAGTTTTTCCTGTAGATGGATTTCTACCTTCTCTTGCAGGCTTATGAGCAGTAGAAAAAGTACCAAAACCAACAAAAGCAGCTTTGTCGCCAGCTTTTAATGATGCCTCGATACCACTGAATACTGCATCAACGGCAGATCCTGCTTGTGCTTTAGTAATGCCAGCTGATTCTGCTACTGCATTGATTAAATCTCCTTTGTTCATGATATAGATTTTAAATTTTAATAATAAATTCGGCCGCAAAGGTACTGATTTCTCATATAATTACAAATATTTATTCATAAAATAAATCAAAGTAGCCTCCTGAAGCCTTAATTTTGCTTATAAACGATGAATTTGTACTCATTATTATATATTTAATATTAAATAAAATGTTAATTGTAGCGATTGTTCGATTTCAAAATATATAAAGCGTGCCTATCTATATTATATAAAAATTTGTCTATTACGCCTTTATTCATTTGTTATTTGTTTATCATTGTGCTGATTTTTTAGATGCTTGGATGGTCGCTACGCAAGATATATGGGAGTAGGATTAAAAAAGTCGAATGCAAGTTTATACTTTCTGTCCGGTGAAAAAAAATAAAAAAATGTGATAATATAAACAGATGAAATCCCCATGATACAAACAACACAAATCAATATGATTAATCATGCGAATTCCATTTGACCTTTAAAAAAAAAATAAAAAATAAACAGATGAAATCCCCATAAGCGGTCTGCATACACACCTGAATGATTAAATTGGTACGTAATTCAAGGAAATTTGAAAACATAAACAAATTCACAAATCAAACAAATTCAACGAATTAGCAAAATTTAAACAGATGAAACTTAAGTATATAATTTTTTTAGCCAGCATTATCTTTTGTGTAGGTCTTTTTTCATCTTGCAGTAAAGGTTATGGTTGCGGCCTTGAAGAAAAATACAATAATCCGGATCTGGAGTCTTCAAAACGAGGCAAATCCACTCTTTTTGGCAAATCACAAAAAAAACGAAGATCTTGATGTCAAATTGCATGTAAAGAGATAACCTGTTATTTTCATTATTCCAAATGCAGCATAGCTTGAATAGGGTTAAATCAAAATGTCGTTTAGTTAAGACATCGTTGTGAAGTCTTTCGCTTGTAAGGGGAAGATTTAGATAGAGTAAAACAAAAAAAAAATACTTATCTAAACGACATGGGTTTAATCTCTGAAACTAAAATTGGATTTCTGCCAGTGATTGGAAATGTTATTGAGGCTTAGAACCATTAAAAAAATGGCAAGACCGGGAAATACTACTAACCACCAATACCTCATATTTCTACCTTCTGCCAACATTTTACCCCAGGAAACTTCTTCCACGGGCAAACCTACACCCAGAAATGACAGTGTAGATTCAAGGATGACTGCACTACCGATACTAAAACACACAGCCACTATGAGGGTAGGCATTATATTTGGCAAAATATGTCTGAAAATAATCCTCACATCAGGCATTCCAAGCACAGTAGCAGATGTTATATAATTTTCACTTTTGACAGATAAAGTGTCACCCCTGGCAAGCCGGGCAAAATCTGCCCAGCTGAGAAGCGTTATGATCAGTACAATATTCCACACTGATGGTACTTTACAGACGCTAATTAGTGCAAGGAGCAGGAAAATGCCCGGAAAAGACTTTCTGATTTCGATTGATTTTACCAAAATTGTATCCAATGGAATTGATATTTTGTAGCCTCCTGAATATTTTGCCCATAAGTGTCCTGTTATTTTCAAAACTAAGATAAGTCCGATCATCATAACAAAAAATAAAAACGTATTGTGCCTGAATACCACAAACTCCATCCATATCATATATCCAATAATGACTAAACCAGTTAAATATATCATCATACTGATAGCATTTATCTTGATACCTTTATCTTGAAAATAACCTGCGGCCATTCCAAGGCTCACACCTATAAGAAAAGAAAAAAATACTGATAAAAAACCTATTTTTAATGCTATACCACATCCTCTGATCATGCCAGCCGCAACATCCCGACCCAATTTATCTGTGCCCAACCAATGCCTGATCTCAGTTTCTCCGGGCTTTTGTCCTGCAAACGGACTCATTCCATAGTTTTTAGCAGTTTCTGCGTAACCGCCTGAATATGGTATCAATGGCATGATACATGCTGCTGACCCGGCATTGTTGTTTTTTAACATTTTATCAGATAAAAAAGGAAAAATCCATGCACCTTCACTTTTACATACTATCGGTTTATCACCAGCTAAAAATGGAGAAAATAATGCCACCATGATATAGGTGCCTATAAGAAACAATGAAAGCCTGTATGCGATATTTTTAGATTTTATCATATATCCATGCTGTTTTTCATTTTCGGATTTACTATTTGATATAAGATATCTGTTAAAATCATAAATAGGATCGTGAAAAAAGAAATCACTATCAAGATGCCAAAAACGACATTCCAATCATAACTATTGATGCTGTCCATCATCAGCCGACCCATTCCGGGTATATTAAATATCACTTCAATGATCAATGCACCTGACAATCCAGCAGGTATTCTGCCACCTATGAGAGTTACCATTGGGATCAGTACATTGGGAAGAATATGACGAAACATGGTATTTATGCCCGTAAGTCCTTTGGATCTTGCAAACTTTGCGTACAAAGCTTTTTTTTGTTGCACTACATTATTTCTGATGACCCTGCTGACCTGAGCTATATCATTGGCAGCAAGGCAGATTACTGGTAGGATCAACTGACCTGAATATTGTGAGATAGTTGTTACAAACGACTGACCATCAGGAATATACCAATTGCCGGGAGCTGGAAAAATATCCATCCATCCTCCAAATCTTGTTGATGTAAAATAAATGATCAACATGGACGCCAGCCAAAAAACCGGAATGGCAAATAATAGTATCCAAATAAAATTGCTTATCCTGTCATACCAGCCTTCAGCATGATAGCCTGCATACAATCCTGATGGTATTGCGATGATATTTGTGATCAAAAGATTTAATAATATAAGAATGAAGGTCCATTTTATTGCTGAAGAGATTTTTGAAATGACAGTCCTTCCATCTTTTGTTGATTCACCAAAATTACCACTGATGATGTTCTTTAACCAATGATGAAACTGATTATCAAAACCATGCCATACGATTGTCGGATAAAAGAAAGATATTTTATTATCATTCAAAACCTGAAAACCTGAAATCAAAGAGTCATATTTCACTTTCAATGACAAGTTTCGTGGTGGTATAATTGATAACAACATTTTTTCTATTTCCGGTATTTCTACAGTAAATGTAAGATTTTTTATTCTGTCTTGGTTCGCCTGATGATCATAAATCGTATCTTGATGAGCGAGTTGGATAAATTCGTTTCTGAGGTTTATAAATTCGATGATGTCTGAAAAATATCTTTTTTGGTGCAGCAATTCTTTTACCTGATTCCGGGTAGTCGGGTCGACAATGGAAAGTATATTTGATGGATAGAAATGTGGTTGCACTCCCATGTATGCCAAAGGTTTATCCATGCCTTTTTTGGTATACATCTTTTTATACTCTGTAGAATAATTTTTACTCTCATGATGTACGCCTTGTAAGAGCAACATTGCATCCGCCGCATCTCCAGGTATCAGTTTACTGAGTAAAAATGCGATGATCATCACAAAAAACAGGGTAGGTAATATCAACAATAATCTCTTGATGACAAACCTTACCATATTATTATTCTTTACATTTGGTGTGTGATAGAAGAGTGATACTTGTGTGTATAACAAACTGCACGAATTCAAATTTTCCTCATCGCTACCCTCATTCCCTGAAGAGCCTGTCAAGCTCCGCTTGAGACGACCCGCCCAATTCAACCACGTTTTTACCATTTATTAAAAAGAACACTGAAAAAGTGCAATTTGTTATACACACGTGATACTTTAGTAAAATATAAAAATACTATTAATGTACTATTTTTACTCCTGACAAGGTGAAAGTATTGGCAACATACCCGGGCCGTTTGGCCGTGGCACTACTATTCCATTTTTTGCTGATCACAATTTTTTCTTCCGGCGCATAAAGAAAAATAGCAGGCTGATCGTTATATACTTGTTCCTGAATTTTTTTATACAATCCTATCCTTTCATTGACATCTTTTGTCACAAGTATCCTGTCAATCATATCATCGGTGACATTATTTCTGTAGGACATTTCATTCGAACCATCAGGAGTATCATTGTCCGAATGCCATTTGTTGAGATCATCCCAGGCTATGATATCCTGTGAGATAACAGCAGGTACCAATTGAAATTTCCTTGTTTTAAGATTTTCTGCCCTAATGAGTTTGAAATCTTTTTCAGTAATACGAAAGTTGATACCCACTTTTTTTGATGATTCCTGCATCATCAAGGCTAGTTTTTTTCCCAACTCCTGACCAGAAATGAGTATTTCAATGTCTAAATTTGTTTTTTTGCCGTTTAGGACTTTTTCCAGTATTCCATCACCATCTGCATCTTTCCAGCCTGCTTGTGATAATAATTCTTTGGCTGTTGTCGGATCAAAAGGCAAAGGCACCAAGTCTTTATTAAACGTTTTTTTGATAGGATGTACTGGTCCGACTGAACGAACAGCCATCCCGTTTTCAAGATTTGAAATAATATTGTCCACATCAACCAAATGTGCCAGAGCCCTTCGGACATTTTTATCAGAAAGTATAGGATCCTTATTATTGATGTTGATAAAGTATTGTTTTGTCAGTGCAGGATGATAAAAGTTAAAATTATCCTTGATGGCAGTGTCTTCAGAAAGCTCTTTGTAGCTATCGGCAGATATTTCATTGATGACATCAATCGCACCACTTCTCAGTTGTGCCACTGCAGCAAGTTCATCTGCAATGATGTGAAATACCATTTTATCAGGTCCTTGTTGCAGGGATTTGTGCACCTGCGTTGTTCCCCAATAGTTTTCTTTCTTTTCCAAAATAATATTCTGATCAGAAATCCAGGATATAAATTTATATGGACCACAGCCGCTGATGATATCTCTGGAATAGGTGTTACTGTTGAATCTGTCAGCAAATTGGACTAAGGCTGAATCTGCTTTTAACATGGATGCATTATTTTCATTCAAATCTGCAAATTTATATGTTGACAATACATTGAGACTATCATATACGTATCTTGGATATATCTCCACATTGATGGCAGCTTCAAGAGCATTGATATAATCTTTAGCAAAGATCACCCTGAATTTTTTGGGATTCGTTGGGTCTGGTATGATATCTGAAATATTTTGAGTGATTTCTCTGTATTTTCCTGCATTGGAAAGTGGCAGGTTGATAGCCTTGATTGTAAAAAGATAGTCCTCCGCAGTGATTGGACTTCCATTGTCCCATTTTGCATTGGGTAAAAGCGAGATATCAAAATACACTCCACCTTTGTATTTTCCCGTGTCAATCGCCATTTCAACCGGAATTTTATCAATTAAAATCGGAGATAATTCCAGATCATCAGGATCGAAATCGGCCAGTGGTAAGTGGATGTACTGGTAAATCTCCCTCGATGTAGGATTTGGAAATAATAAAGGATTTATCCTTTCAGGGTCTTTTTTCAACCTGATATGGATGGTATTGTCGTCTTTGTTTTTGTCAGATTTACACGAAAAAACAGCTATTAAAACTATGAATGACAGCAATGAATAAAGTTTATTACGCATCAGATTTGGCATATTGAGGAGTTTAACATTATGGTTTATTAAACACAAAAATATGAAACATATTCAAAAAAAGATTGAATGGCCTTTTTAATATTATGTTAATCGTAATTTTTATGCAAAATGCCTGAGTAGCTGTGGGCTAGAGTCCTACTTGAAAAGAAAAATGTAATCCTTAGCTTATTGCTTATATCTATCGTTTTGTAAACCTATGATGTTTTCTATTGTTTGTTGCTTTTTAACCCAAACAGAAAATAGATTGCGAAATTTTACAATCATAATTATTTAATTTATAATACCTAAATATCTAAAATGAGATTCGTAGTGAGAGCTTCAAATACAAGAAAATCAGTACTTTTAGCGACAAATCATACTGTGTACAGCTATGCTGTAGTCACCACTATGGTGCGAAGCTAAAAGTGATCCGCCGCGGCGGAGACTGATTTTGAAGTATTTGGAGGTCGTAATAGATTATCATTTTAGATTTTTAGGTAATATATTATGATTTAAATTTTTCGCGGAATAGTTTCTGTCCACTTTAATTTTACGGTATCATGAATGAGATAAAAAAACAAGTCATACTTATCGCAGGTGGAACAGGATTGGTTGGCCGTCGTCTGATAGAAATGCTGGATAAAAATAAGTATGAAATCATAGTATTAAGTAGGAAGCCCACTCCATCTAACATATCTGGTATCACCTTTGCAAAGTGGGATATAGATAAGCAATATATTGAAAAAATTCCGGTTCCTGATCACATCGTCAATCTTGCAGGAGAGGGGATTGCAGATAAGAGATGGACTGAGGACAGGAAAAAAAAATTGGTATCAAGTCGGGTCTATAGTGCCAAAACCATAAAAAAGTATCTGAATGATCAGCATTTAAAACCATTGACGTACTTATCTGCTTCAGCTGTAGGATATTATGGTGACAGAAATCACACTGTACTCACGGAAGAAAGTGATCCTGGCACTGGTTTTCTGTCAGAATGTTGTCAGGTATGGGAAGAATCTGCGCTTGAAACTGCCGAATTGTGTCATAGACATATCCTGTTGCGTATAGGTATTGTGTTATCGATGGATGGTGGTGCATTGCCAAAAATGACCATGACTTCTGGTTTGCGTGTGTACAACTATTTCGGAAGGGGTGACCAATATTATCCATGGATTCATATCGATGATTTGTGCCTTATGATGATCTACTGCATTGAGAATAATCATATCCACGGCACTTACAATGCCTGTAGCCCAAACTCTGTCACAAATAAAACCATCATCGGTGAAGTTAAAAAAGCGAATAATCATTTTGGTGTGATCACACCCGTACCTGAGTTCATACTAAGGCTTTCACTTGGAGAGATGGCATCTGTGGTTTTAAACAGCAACAACGTAAGCAGTATAAAAATTCAATCCGCAGGGTTTCGATTTAAATATCCTGATATAGCTTCGGCAATGCAGGACCTGATTGGAAAATGACCTTTTTAGTAAGCATCATTTGTAGTCAAAAGAAATAAACATGGGTATCATATTAGTATATTGGTAATCAAATAGATATATATTTTTGGATCATTTATATTTGTACTATTTAAATTTTATTAACAAATGAAACAATATTTATGATTTCCGGATTGTTATTATTAAAATCGAGTCTTGATTTAGCTTTTGACCCTCACTGAATTGTTTTAAGGTAAATTTTAAATAAAATATAAAAGGACTGATTTTAAAGTGTCTCAAATAATTTATTTACCTTTGTTATTCATTTATGAGAATTTTAATAGACGGATAGTGATATGAAGATCCTTCAGTTGTGTAAAAAATTTCCATTTCCTCTTAAAGATGGCGAGTCTATAGCAGTGACTTATCTTAGTCATGCCTTGCATGATTTGGGATGTGATATTACATTATTGAGCATGAATACTTCAAAACACTATACTGATTTGAATTCATTACCTAGAGAATTTAACCACTATAAAGAAATTCATGTTACCGCTTTAGATAATAGCATCAATGCATTTTCAGCATTTAAAAACCTTTTTTCTAAAGAGTCTTATCATGTAAGCCGCTTTGTTTGCCCTGATTTTAAAAATAAACTTGTAGAACTGCTTCAAAATAATGAGTTTGATGTCATTCAGCTGGAAACTTTATACCTGGCACCATATATAGATGTAATAAAAAAACACTCCAAGGCACTCATTACGATGCGGGCACACAATATTGAGTTTGAAATTTGGGAAAGAATCACTTCCAACACAAAGTTTACATTTAAAAAATGGTACCTGAAGTATCTGACAGGCAAACTAAAAAGATTTGAACTCGAAAACCTGAACAAATATGACTATCTCATCGCTGTTTCTGAACGCGATCTGAGAAAATTTAAAACTCTGGGCTATAAAAACGGAGCAATGTCTTCACCCATAGGACTTGATATCAGAAACTACAATTTAAGTGCCAATAAACAAAACAACAGAGATATCTGCTTTATAGGGGCTCTGGACTGGATGCCAAATATGGAAGGTTTGATATGGTTTTTGGAGAAAGTATGGCCTGCTATACATGAAAAGTATCCTCATGTAAAATTCCACATAGCCGGGCGCAACACACCTGACACCCTGCAAGCCATAAATCTCTCAAATGTAGTGGTGCATGGTGAGGTTTCCAATGCGATTTCTTTTATGGATGATTATCACATGATGGTAGTTCCTTTGTTTTCAGGCAGTGGTATGAGAGTTAAAATACTGGAAGGTATGGCATTAGGCAAAACAATCATCACTACCGGTATGGGCAAGGAAGGCATCCATGCAGAAGATGGTATTCATTTATTTGAAGCAATGGATGAAAAGGACTTTATTCAGAAAATTTCTGACATACTCGATGGCAAAATAGATACTAATAAAATAAGTCAGGCAGCACGCCAGTTTGTTGTAGATCATTATGATCACGGTGTGAATGCTTCAAAACTGCTCGAAAAATATAACAATCTCTTATCCAATCCTTATTATCAAAAAGAATCAACTAATCCAATACATTGATTTTTAATACTATTTTTGAAAATATGAAGAGAGTTTTAGTGGTTTCGTCTTTGGGATGTCTGTTCTTTTTGATATCATGTAAAAACGAAATCGGCAGATTGCCTTCCAAAGACAATATCACCTTTATTCCCGAAACCGAATCATTCAGATCAGGTAAAGATTGTGATTTACAGGATTCACTGATGAATGAGTGTGCGATCCTTAATGTAAAACGACTTCTACCCAAAAACATCAATAATGACTTGGGAAAGGCGGTAACAGATACCATAGAAAGCTATATTAAAGGCATGATAGGAGATTGTATTTTTCCCGAAAATACATCTGTTATTGATAGAGACATATCCGTGGACTCATTGTCAAAGTTATATTTTCTGCAGCATAGGGATTTTGTAAAGGAATTTCCTGAAGCAGGAGGTAAGGTTTGGAATATAGATATCAGTGTGGATTCTGTATTTCAAAATCCTAAAGTATTATGTCTCTCTGTTAATGGTTTTACGTTTTTGGGAGGTGCACATCCCAATACATTTATCACTTATCACAATTTTGATAAAGCTACCGGTAAAACATTGGCGTTGGAAAGTATCATTACTGACCTCGAAGCCTTCAGGAAAATTGCCGAATCAGAATTTCGTAAGAATCAGGAACTCACAGAAAATCAGGATCTTGAAGAAGCGGGTTACTTTTTTGACAATGGTGTGTATAGCCTTCCTTCTCAGTATGCGGTGACAGATGAGGGCCTTATGATGTTTTACAATGCCTATGAAGCAGCAGCGTATGTAGTCGGTCAAATCACCTTCACCATACCTTATGCATCATTGGAAGGAATAGTCATGATGGAAAAGCTGAAGTAAGAAGAACTGCCAATATTTATTATTGCAAAGATGAATGGCATTTTAAAAAGAATGGCTTGGCTACCTACTTAACAAAGCTATATTCCTTCAGATAATCCGCAAATAATCTTATTTTATTTTGATCTACAGGCTTAAATAGAAATGGAGCTACATCTTTTGCCATTTCATCCATATTTAAAGTTTGAAATTTGTCCAGCAATCTTGCTTTTAGTTCATCCGGCGTGTTAATTCCATATTTTTGATTTAGATATTCCATGTTTGGATATATACCTCTACCCATAAGAAAAATAAGGTCGAAAAAATCCCGGCCTTTATTGCGGCTTCTGTTCAATATAGCAAAACATTTTTGGGACATCAATAAATCCGGAGGTGTCGCAAATATTCTTGTAAACACATCAAATTTATTCAATATCGGTTGGTCGGGTTTAAAATTAAAATGCTGAGGTTCTGTGTCAAGTTGAATTAATATTTTTTCTTCAGTATATCCGGACAACCCTTGTTCAAAAAGTAGCATTGGAAATCGGATGTAGCAATGATATGCTCCTTTTGCTACTTGATTTGTTTCTATTTTATACCCGGCAAACTCCAGTTCGGTCCTGATATTCTTTGATATTTCATCAAATTCATTAAAATGTAAATCGAAATTGTCAAAGTCTAAATCTTCCGAAAACCGTTGGTTTTGGTGTATTAATCGGAGGCAGGTACCACATAAAAAAACTAATTTTTCGGCATATGGCCCATTGAAAATTATTTCCAGAATTTTGTATTGCAAATACTCCCTTAAAATAAATCTCTTGAATACCCTGAGGTGTTCAGGATAATATTGTGATATTTCATTGACACTAAGCATCGAGATATTTTTTAAGTAAGTTTATTCTATGATTCAAGACGGGAGAGCAAAATAGATTCAGATATTCTTGTAATAATATTTTGTCCATTCCTTTTAGCACATCTTTGTTCCAACGCAGGGCTTTGATACTATAGTAATCACGAATATCGGTGCGTAAATATAAAAAATCTAAGACAGCTTTTTCAATAGATGCTATCTTGAATGTGGTGGTTTCATGATCTACCAGGCAGTATCCGAAAAATAGTTCCTTTTTTATCGTTTGATAATTAAATATTCCCACTTTTGTATCAAATAGATTTGTTTTACGCGTTGACACAGACTGTATCCGGTATACTCCTTCAGGTATAATACCGTGATAATTTAGAGCTGACTCCATAGAAACATAAGACGGCGAGTACATCTTATTAGCAATGAAATATAATTTATACTCATCAATCATTGTTTCGGACAAAAGATAATAATTATTTCTGAGCTTTATCAGGTATCCTTTTTTTTGCCAGTTGACCAAATTTTTAGCATTAAAAAACGGATAGACTTTGCTTATTTCTTGTGGGGTAATCACAACAAATTGCTTGAAATTATTTCTAAAATTTTCATACATTCATTTCCAATTATGGACAAAAATAGTAATTTATGGAAATATAATCAACAAATACTGAAAAATGTGTGTATAACATATTGCACTTCTTTTAGGGTAAGAATGAAAACGAGCAAACGGCACTTTTGAGAATGTGTCTATAAGGAATATTTCATCAATTTACCCCCGACCCCTGAAGGCCCCTGAAGGGGAGAGCAGATGTCTGAAGAGTGGTAAAGGGTGGGGCGTCTCAAGCATAGCTTGACAGGCTCTTTAGGGAATGAGGGTAGCGGGGAGGAAAATATGAATTTGTGCAATTCCATCTAACTCACCATAACACCTTGATTATCAATTATGGAAAACCCCGCTATTGGGGTGTATCCCAAAATTGCACTATATTATATAATTTTTAAGTTTCTAATTTAGTGTATTATCTTAGTAGTTAAGAGTTAAAGGGTGGGTCGTCTCAAGCATAGCTTGACAGGCTCTTTAGGGAATGGGGGTAGCGGGCAGTATAAACAATTTTAGTGCAAAAATGGGGAACACCAGCTATTGTAATATATTTTTGATATATAGGCTTCTTTCTTACGAAGGACAAGTTAGCAAGGAATTTCTTTATTAGAGAAAATAACTTCTATTTTGTTATACACACCTGTAAAAAAGGTAATTTGAACTGATTTAATTGGCTTTATTCTTGTTAAAATATGAATATTGAATATTGAATAAAACTTTGCTATCTTGTTCAAATAAAGAAAGTCAGGACTTGAATTTGAATACTAATTTTACCCCAAGCATATATTTACTGACATTCTACTTATCATGTATAGACTTTAGCAAAGCCTAAATAATCAATAAATAAATAATTTTATCTGATTGAATTTAGAAAACTCTAATCAATATATATTGAATTGGAATGAATGGTGATGCTTGAAATATGGTAAGAGGCTGTGAATAACGGGTGTATTTCATTTTTTCGCTTCACATTAAAAATCACCATTTTATTATTTCGCGATTCAGGCAAGATG
This sequence comes from Saprospiraceae bacterium, assembly GCA_016713025.1. NCBI lineage: Bacteria > Pseudomonadati > Bacteroidota > Saprospiria > Saprospirales > Saprospiraceae > Saprospiraceae bacterium. The sequence continues at coordinate 292,124 of JADJPZ010000004.1, forward strand.
CCTGTCTATATTGCATCGTAGCCGGAAGCTACGACGAACAAACGAAACTCGATAAGAAATCGAGCAAAGGGCGAAAAAATGAAATGCACCCTGAATAACTTTTAGAAAATTTTGATATATTAATATAGCTTCGACTTCACTAAGCCAATTTTGCTGAGTAAATGTACAACTGAAACCCTCAGTACACCCAAACCATATTTACTGCTTCTGGTGAAATTGATAGATGATGCCTCTTCGAAATATTTAGTGGGGCAAGTCACTTCTGCGATTTCGTAGCCTTTGTATATGATCTGTGATAACATCTCATTGTCATAGATGAAGTCATCTGAATTGACGTTGTATTTGATGTTTTGAAGTACATCGCGGCTGAATGCCCTGTAACCGGTATGATACTCGGACAATTTATATCCGACGAGAAAGTTTTGTGTAAGGGTAAGAAATCTGTTAGCAATATATTTATACAATGGCATGCCACCTTTGAGTGCACCCTTGCCCAGAATTCTTGAGCCGAGGACTACAGGATAAAGGTCTTCACCTATTATATTGACCATAGATGGAATCAGCAGTGGAGTGTACTGGTAATCAGGATGAAGCATGATGACTATATCCCCACCGAGTTCGAGTGCTTTATTGTAAAGGGATTTTTGATTGCCGCCATAACCTTTGTTTTTTTCATGCACTATGACATGTTGTATCCCGATATGGTGAGCGAGTTCTGCGGTATTGTCTTTCGATGCATCATCACATAGTATGACTTCATCTACCAGATCAAAAGGTATCTCATCATATGTTTTTTTGAGTGTTTTGGCAGCATTGTAAGCAGGTAGTACCACCACCACTTTTTTGTTTTTGTACATGCTGAAAGATGACCTTTAGGTGAAGAATCTTAAATAACGATTTTTTCGCAGACTAAATGAAGTATCAAGAGAGAGTGGACTTTTTTTCAAAACTCAATAATTCAATCCTGAAACCTTTAACCTGAATTATTGTACAGGTACGAAATGACCGTTTTTATTATATATCCATATCAACATAATGATGAATAATATAATGGTTAAAACTATTTTGCCAAAGATGGCCCCTTTTCTTCCGTAATCGCTATTTGTTGACATGTATATTGGGTTATTTATATGTTTGCTGATGCAAAGGTAATAACAAAATGAAAATATTTCACAATAAAAAAAAATATTGATTCTTTTTGTAAACTTCAATCCAGTTTTACATCATTTTATAACTTCTGTAAAGGATGAAAAGATTTTCTTTTTCTGAGTGCAGTAAGACCCAAATTAGAGTATGTTTAAATTTAATTTAGTTGCAAATCAATAGATTATGATTCTGGTGATTAAATAATCAACGCATTTAGCTTGTCTAACAACTATGTTAATAGCCGGGCAGGTGAACTAAATAGGGCGATTATTTTGGAGTCAGGTTCATAATATATTGATTTTAAAGCAATAAAAAATTATACATCTTTGAGTATGTTTAAACTTTTATCATTTGGCTCCAAGTGGCAAATTATATTATGTCCAGCGTTATATTTTTCGCCGTACCGTTTCAAGCTATGCTTGAGCTTTCGGGACGCTTCTGTCCCGATCAAGACATTTTTCTAAAAATCGTCTTGACCGGCTACGACTGTAAAATATACCTTGTCCATAATTAAATTTTCTCACTTTCGCTCAAACATAAAAATTTAAACTCTTACTTATATTATTGTGGACAAAAAATATTCCGAAAAAAATTTAGATTATAATGTACTGTAAATTAAATAATTATGATTATTAATTTTGCATTCAATTTTCTGTTTGATACAAAGTCTTTTTAAGGCAATTGATCAAAGTCAAGCAAAATGGTTAATGCTAATTCGTGATTTTTTGGGTGAGATATATTCAAATTCTTATTACCTTAGAACAATTTTAAGATAATACCTTATTTTTCTTCTTGAGTTTACACACTATTTTTTACACTCTCTCGGTTTAAGAGGTATGTTTAAACTTTTATCATACGGCTCCATGCGGCAAATTTAATTATAGCTGGCGTTATATTTTTCGCCATAACTTCCGGCTATATTCACTTACGCTCAAACATAAAAATTTAAACATACTCTATGTAAAATTGTAAGTTCTATTTGTTTTTATATTCCTCGACTCTAATTATTTATGCGAATATTTGCCTTAATCCTGGTTTTTGTCTTAAACACCATTCCTTCTTTCACCCAATATCAGCTGGGAATGAGGCTTGAAAAAAATGCCGGAATGTATGGAGTTACTATTAATCCAAGTCAAAACATCTTTAATTCTAATAAATGGGATATCCATCTTGGTAGTGCTGGTTTGTTTGTACAAAATAACTATCTGTATTTTAAAGAAACACATCTGTGGAAGTTATTCAGGAATCGCAGAAATTTAATTGTTGTAGATGATAAGGTATCTGTGAAAGACAATGTAGTTGAGGTTGGTTATGTGGATAATGAGGCTTCGCGTTTTTTACAGGCCAGAGCCTTTGTGACCGGACCTGCAATAGGATTTCAATTTAAAAAAAATCAGACCATTGGATGTTTTGTTCAGCTTAGGTCAGGACTATCTGCCACTAAAATCCCGAATGAATTTACTTATAATAAAATTACAAAAAGAAAACATTTCGACCCGTTCAGAGCTTCGGAATTCGGAGGTGCAGTCATGAACTGGCTCGAATTAGGTGCTAATTATGCCTACTTAAAGATGGATAATAATAAAAACGCAATTGGTATCGGGGCAAACATAAAATATATCATCGGTTATGATATGGCTTATGGTAATAGTCGCAGAAGTTATCAGCATGTTGTGACAGGAGAAAATGACTTTCAAATGGAAAGGCCACACATCGCTTTCGGATTTTCAAGCATGAATGACATAGGCACAAGTGTTCACGGTAAAGGTGCAGGTATTGATTTTGGGGTTTCATACACAAAAAATATGAAAAATGACGATTTTGATTATAAAGCAGGTGTCTCACTTATTGATTTGGGATTTGTGCGATTCTCCCGTGATATCAGGACGTATGATTTTATCAGTGATTCTACTATTAGTATCTTAGGAAGAGATTATCAAAATCTATCATTTGAAGATGGTTTGCAAGGCCTGTCAGATGTTTTTATTCAAAATTCAATTGGCCAGAAACAAGTATTGACCACAGGTGATAAAAAGACTATTTTATTGCCATTTTCCATAAGTGCACAATTTGACTATAAACTAAAAAAATCAGTTTATATTCATGCTTTAATGATTCAGCCGGTATCTTTGTCTGACTTCAGGATTCGCGGAGTCCATCTGATATCTTTGACTCCCAGATACGAAACCAAATGGTATTCTGTTTCTCTTCCTGTCTCATTGATAGAAAAAAGAATATTCAATATAGGTCTGGCTGCTCGACTTGGCATTTTGACCTTAGGAAGCGATAATATCGTGAGTATCCTCAGAAAGAGTAATTTTTATGGATCTGATATTTTTGCAGGAATAAAATTTGGTTTAGGCAATAAAGCTGCAAAGAAAACCTTTAAGTCTAACATTGACGATTGTTTTCGATTTTAGTAAATCTATTAAATCTATCTATTTTTAGGTAGGATGCTAAGGAGACATAATAGTTTATCAATCATATCATGTGAAAGCTAATCGAAATTTAGGCATAATTTTTGACATTAGATATAAATACAATGTATAAAATATTGATTTGTATATGATAACGAATAAAATATCGCTCTTTTTTGTTGTGGGAATTTGCATTGCCTTAATGATGGCTTCTTGTTCAACTTCAAACACATATAGATCAGGAAAGTACTCATCTGCAGGAAAAAGGGAAAAATCCGACAGTAAAAAATCTTCAGAAAAAGCATATACTTACGAGAAGAAACCTGGTGAAAACAAAAAGGAAGATAAAAGCCAGGATGTGTCCGGAATCCGGTTAGACATCATCAACACGGCCTTGTCATATATTGGGACTACATACAGGTCAGGGGGCAAATCACCTGAGTCGGGATTTGATTGCAGTGGATTTACAGGATATGTATTTTCTCAGAATGGCATTCCATTAGCAGGTTCATCAGACAACCTCGCTAGATTAGGAAAGGAAAAAAACAGAGATGATCTGGCACCCGGAGATCTGGTTTTTTTTGGTAATGAACAAAGGATTTCACATGTTGCAATAGTTTCTGAAAATCTGGATAAAAAATTGAAGGTGGTACATGCTACGACTTCAGCGGGTGTCAAAACGGATGTCATTACAGATTATGCTTATTGGGAGTCACGGTTTTTATTTGGTAAAGACATTCTGTCAAAGTAAAACTTATCACTCTTCATGATGTCTCCTGATAAGCTTGGGACCATACCACAACCAAAAACCGGAAACTGTAAAAACGATCAATCCTATACCACAAAGCGAGGTATAAATGAGCTTAAAGACGCCTGAACTAAGTCCAAAAGTTTTGTCAAACCAGGAACCGTCATGGATATGCTCTATAAAATCTGAATTTCTACTTTCTACTTGCAATAGTTTCCCGTTAGTAGCATCGATCTGCAAACCCTTGTAGTTTTTTTTGAAATTTACTTTTACTATTCCTTTATCTGGTCTGACTTCTATTCTGTCAATTTCGTGTTCATCATTGTGAAAATGAAGCCTTGCGTAATTTTCTGAAATAGTTAAAAGGGTATCAAAAGGCAAAAATCCCTGAACATCTCTACTCACTCCTGATGATGTTTCTGCCAGAATCAGCCCAAAGCTATTTTTTTTCCAACCAAGGAGCAACCCTGTCACTCCTGTAATAAACAAAAATAAAAATAACCAGATTCCAAATATCCTATGAATCCTTCTGACAATACGAAGGATTCTCGCTTGCTTTTGTCTAAATTTATTCAATATCTTCTCATTTCAATAAAAGTGTAAATATATCGACAATTCAATCAGAAATAAATGAAAATAAAAGAATCTTAAAGCGAAATGTGTTTATCACTGAATAAATCTCGCAATACTATTTCTTTTATTAAAATTTCATCTCCCCGTTTCAATTTCAACTTGATCTTACGACCATTACGGGATGAAAACACTCCATTGATTTGGCGTAAACTATACCACTTGTATGAAAATAATCCAATCTTCAGAATGATATCTCCAGGTCTTATATCAGCATCTGATGCCGGCGAGTTTTCAATGACATACCTTATATAATACTTGTTGAGCGTATTTCCATAAGAAAATACTGTCATCCCGCTTTTATCATATTCAAAATCCTTGTTATAACCTTTTTTAGCTTTCATATAGAGTTTTGATGCAGAAAAATCCAAAAACACATCAAATCTTTCCAACAGCAAATTGCCCAATATTCCGTTTCTTACTACTTTTTGCGGCCCTAACATAGAAGAATCTATTTCCTGAAAACTACTTAGTAAATTATTAAAACTAAAGTCACCTATTTGTAATTTATGAATTCTTCCTGAAAATCCCTCTATATCACCGCCCAACCCTTTGCCCAAGCTGCCTTTTAAAATCAATCCTGATGTACTTAGCAGAGAATCCGTATTGTGATGAAATAAAGCCGTCAATGCCGCTCCTGAGTCGATCAGCAGTCTTGTCTTAACTTTTAAACCAGGTTTTACCTCAGTAATACACTGGAGATAAGGCTTGCTGCTAATGATTTCTATATCAAATACCTGATGATTTTTAACCCTGCTTTTATTAAACTTTGAGGGATCTATCAATACCAATTCCAATTTTTTATAGTCAATTTTCATTATTAAACCTTTGAAAAACTCAGCACCAAGGATTCCATCAACCCTCGAACCAATATATTCGTCCAAGTGCACAAAATCAGTTTCAAGTACCAGAATATTATGCCTGACACTTCTTGTATTTAAGAACTGTAAATAAATTCCATTACAAACATAGGCAGTAACCTCATCACTCAGGTCCGATCCATATAACTTAATTTTTTTATGATATGGAGTACGCAGTAATTCCGTATATTCTTTTTTTAGTAGTATGGAGTTTTCAGCGCCTGTATCTATAATAAACTTCATCGGCAATATCCTTTGAAAAATGACATCCACCAATATGAAACCATTGACATAAGTAAATGGAACTATAATTTCTTCATACTCACCTAAAAGTTGTGACCTGTTAAATTGTCCGTGGACAAAAACTGATAAGCATAAAAATAACATGACTAAAACTCTTCTCAAAACGTGTATTTTGTCAGATTTTCAACAAATTATAAATCCCATCTCAAACTTTAAAACAAAAATACTTGTTTGCCAATAACGGACTGTCTCTCAAAAATGGACTCTATATAGCTAATGGAAAAAAATAAAATCCATAAGAATTCAAACCATCGCAATAATAATAAGATAAAATTACAACTATAATTTGGATTTTCTATAACAACATGTATTTTTAACACTTGGTGTATGTATTCACTTTCATATTTGCTGCTGAATTAGCGTTGTGAAAGGAGATATTTTGCCAAATAAACATAAATTAAAATCCATGGAATGCTCAGCTTGACAACAGTATAAGTTGTATTAAGATAAATTAGTATTTTTCTCCAACCAATTTACATTAAGTAAATAGATACAGATGAAAAAATAAGAATTCAACCACACAAAACATAAATTTTTAAAAAACTAAACCATAATGCATGACTGAATTAAAGAAGACAATCAATGTAAGAGGTCTGACAATGATAGCCATAGGCGCATGTATAGGGTCAGGAATTTTTGTCACTCCAGCCAATACAATAGATCTGCTCCCTCATCATGGTTATGTTTTACTGACATGGGCCATTGGTGGGTTCATAGCGTTGTTAGGTGCACTTACTTTTTCAGAATTAGGGGCAAGATATCCTTACAATGGTGGAGTATATGTTTACTTAAAAAATGCTTTTGGTCCATTGTACGGATTCCTTTATGGATGGATCACACTTTTTATAGTCAATACAGGAGCCCTGGCAGCCCTTGGTATGGCCCTGGCAGAATATCTTACATATTTCATACAACTTTCAGATAGTTGGAAATCAATTCTTGCCATCATGGTGATATGGGGACTTACCATTTTGAATATTTTTGGGGTGAATATTTCTCAGGCATTTGCTTCGTTGTTTACGGGACTAAAGTTATTTGCTATGTTTTTGATTATCCTGGTGGGTATGTATTTTCTACCATCATCTTATGATAACCTCACATTGGATATAACTACAGGTGTACCAGAAAATCTGATTCAACATATTTTGCTCGCTTTCGTTGGAGTTTTTTGGTCCATTGGCGGATGGCACCATGCTACTTTTGTATCAGGCGAAACAATTGACCTCAAAAAACCGTTCCCAAGGCTATGCTTTACGGAACTGTGATCGTTACTGTTTTCTATTTGTTGATTATTAGTGCTTACATGGTGCTTTTGCCCATAGATGTAATGAGCACAAGTAATAAAGTTGCAGGAGATGCTATCTCTACCGTATTGAACCATGGCGGAAAAATGGTTTCAATAGCCATTGCTATTTCCATATTTGGAACAATAGGGATTTATACCATGAGTGCTCCCAGAATTTATTTTGCAATGGCAAAAGATGGCATATTTTTTAAGTCTCTCGCTGAAGTATCTGAAAAATACAAAACACCTTATAATGCTATGATTTTTCAGGCTGCATGGGCTACATTATTGATTTTTTTATGGGGTTCATTCATGAAAATCATCACATTTGTGACATTTATGGATGTCACATTTATGGCATTGGCTTCGGCTACTATCTTTGTTTTCAGGCATAAAAATCAACCAAATCATGGATTTAAGCTAAGATTATACCCATGGATTCCTTTATTATACTTTATTGTAATCCTTGCATTTGTTTTCAATACTTTGAGTGGAATGAATGCAGAATCCTGGCTGGGTTTATTGATTTTAATCCTGGGCGTTCCTGCATATTACTACTTCAGAAAACAGAGTGTTATACCAAATTGAGCATCATAGCTGAACCAGGAAACTTTTGCCGCCTGATAGTCAAACGTAAAAATATAACCAATCTATCGATACCTAAAACTCATTAATGATTACAGAACTTATTTTAGATATTTAGGTACTAGTTAAACAGGTTCCGCCATAAGTACTTCTTTATTGAACATGGCAGTATAATATTCGGCTGCCATGCGATCTGAATCAAACTCAGGACTTACATCCTGCATGCCATTCATCATGATTTGAGCCCACTTCTTAGGTTTGTCATAATAGGTAGGTAGGATGATGTTTTCCAGAATATTTAATAATGATTGACACTCTATCTCATCTTGTTCCTGTACCCTGAGTGATCTGTCTGCGGGTGGTATGATAAAACTGTTTTCTCCATCTTTTGCAAACTCCGGAATCCACCCATCCGGAATTGAAAAATTTATTGAACCATTCATGGCAGCAGTCATACCACTTGTCCCGGATGCTTCGCGATACAATCTTGGGTTATTGAGCCAAACATCTGAACCTTTTTTTAATGTGGCAGACAGTCCCAATTCATATCCAGTCAGTATTGCACAGTTGGCCAATGGCAGAGTCTTCCAATATAAGTTATTGAATGTATCAATAGCACTGTAATCTTCAGGGTATGGTTTACCTGCCCAGATGATCTGGATGGGATAATTTGTGTCTTTTACTATTTTTAAAAACCTTTCAGCGTCTGCAGCAATCAAATCCGCTCTTTTGTATCCGGCATATCTCCGTGCCCAAACTAATGTAAGTACGTTTTCGTCAAATATTTTTCCAGCCTGGTCTGCGACAACTTTGAAAAGTTGTCTCTTCAGTTCCTTTTTACGCGCTATCAGACCTTGGATGTCATTATTTTCAAAAGCGGACTCAAGAATTTCGTCCTTCCAGTACTTTTTGTTTTGTGAGTTCGTGATGGACCTGATTTCACAGATTTCATCATATCCAGACCACATTTCATTGGAAACTTCACCATGCATTTTAGATACTCCATTAGCTATTTTGGCAAATCTGAGTGCAGATAATGTGTAATTCAGGGTATTGTTTTCGATATTCAAAATATCCCTGACTTCATTATCATCAAGACCGTTAAAAAATGACATTCTACTCAGAAGGTTAAAGTCTCTTTGTTCATTGCCTGCTTCTTCGGGTGTATGGGTAGTAAACACCACTCTTTTTTTAACTTCTTGCAAATCTCTGTATTTAGAATACAAATAAAAACAAAGGGGCAATGCATGACCTTCATTCATATGGTAGATTTCTGTTTCGAGATGCAGTATATCAAGCAGTTTTGCACCGCCTATACCTAATACGATAGATTGTGCCACCCTTGTAGCTTCATTGGCATCATACAGTCTGTTGGTGATTGTCCTGGACACAGCATCATTTTGCTCTATATCAGTGGTAAGCAAAAACATAGGAGCTGTTCCAAATACTTCAGGCTTAAGGAGATATGCTTTTACATATACTATAGCACTATGAACTTCTACAGGAAAAATAATCCCGGTATCTGTAAGAAATGAATAAAACTTTTGAACATAGTCTGGCTTCATAGTACCATTGATAGTACGTACCTGATCATAATACCCATATTTCCAAAGCATCCCTATGCCGACCAGATTTTGTTTTAGATCAAAGGCACTTCTCATGTGAGAACCAGCCAGAAAGCCCAATCCTCCGCTATATATTTTCAGCGCCTGATCGACAGCAAACTCCATAGAAAAGTAGGCTACTGGTTTTGAATATTCTTTTTTTGGTTTGTATCCAAAGATTTCAGATCTTGATAACATGTTTGATATTTTGTAATAATAGTTATAATAAATGAGTTTTCAAAAAATTTTAAAACCGCAAATGTAACACAATATTGTTAATATGACACTAATATTTTGGCATTGAAAATTGATGATTTCTGGCAACTATTGATGTATATGCTTTCAAATCAGAAAAATCAGTTAATTTTTCGTCAGATGAAATTACTTTTTGAGTATAAATCCTAAGTTTTCAGCTGGTCTAGCACTAGTGTTATGTTAAGGTTAAACTGACTGTTGACTTATTGTATCTTTTCAATTTGCTCTTCGTTGAATAATCCCTTACTTAGCTACGGCTAAGGTCGGGAACCATCGCCTCGATCAAAAGAAAAATCTACTTATAATTAATCCGTCATTCAACACTTACCATACCACTAGTGCTACAGGAATGAAGTAAGTACATAATAAAACGAAGTAGATTATTTTCAAGATCAAGGCGAAAAACACAGACATAGCAATAGCTATGGCGAGGCTTTTCAACGCTGATATTGGGAATAAGATCAAGTTTTATAGGTATTTATTTTGTTCCTGTAGCACTAGTTGGTTTAGAAATATTTAAAATCCATTTTGAATTCATTCATTCACATTTGTTCCATTCCTTAATCCACCATCTCGATATCCCATGAAATTATGTAACTTACGTCACCCAACATTTAGTTTAACTACCATACTTTTGTGCCATAAAACATTTATTTCTCAAACAGATAAACTCATAAAATATGAAAGTAGAACAAATTTATACTGGATGCCTTGCTCAGGGAGCATATTATATCGAAAGTAATGGAGAAGCAGTAGTGATCGATCCACTTAGAGAAGTCCAGCCGTACATAGAAAAGGCTGAAAACAACGGTGCAAAGATCAAATATGTATTTGAAACCCACTTTCATGCTGATTTTGTTTCGGGTCATATTGATCTGGCAAAAAAAACCGGTGCTAAAATTGTCTATGGTCCAACTACAGCCAAAACCGGATTTGAAATTTATGTGGCTCAGGATGGAGAAATATTTAGCATAGGGGATATCAAACTAAAGGTAATTCATACTCCGGGTCATACCATGGAGAGCAGTTGTTTCTTACTGATAGATAAAAATGGTAAAGAAACCGCATTATTTACTGGAGACACATTATTTATAGGAGATGTAGGTCGTCCTGATTTAGCACAACATGTGATTTCTGAATTGACAGAAGAAAAACTTGCCGGTCATCTTTTTGATTCCCTCAGGTACAAAATCATGCCATTGGCTGATGATATCATCGTGTATCCTGCTCATGGTGCCGGAAGTGCCTGCGGTAAAAACATGTCAAAGGAAACATCAGATACACTTGGCAACCAGAAAAAGACCAACTATGCATTGAGACCGGAACTGACCAAAGAAAAATTTATTGGTGAAGTACTACATGGATTGATGCCTCCTCCGGGATACTTCCCTAAAAATGTGTTGATGAATATACAAGGATACGACAGTATTGATGCCGTGCTTGAAAGAGGTCAGAAAGCACTCAGTCCCAAAGAATTTGAATTGGTAGCCAATGAAACTCATGCCTTGATTCTGGATACCAGGAGTTCAAAGGATTTTGCTAAAGCATTCATTCCCAATGCTATCAATATAGGTATAGACGGTAGTTTTGCAGTTTGGGTGGGCACACTTATACCGGATATTAAACAAGAAATCCTGGTAGTGGCCGAAAAAGGCAGAGAAGAAGAAATCATCACAAGACTTGCTAGGGTCGGATATGACTTTACCATAGGATATCTTGATGGCGGTATAGATGCATGGATTGACGCGGGGAAAGAAGTGGACACCGTCATCAATATATCAGCGCTGGAATTTGCAGATGCAGAGGCTAAAGACCCAAATATAGCGATACTTGACGTCAGAAAAAAGAGCGAATATGATTCAGAGCATATCATTAATGCGGAAAATGCACCACTCGATTATGTCAATGACTCTATGAAAATGGTGAATCCTGAGAAAACTTATTATGTACACTGTGCCGGAGGTTACAGATCTATGAGTTTTATATCAATACTAAAATCCCGTGGTTACGAAAACTTTATCAATGTAGATGGTGGGTTCAAAGATATCAAAGAGAGCGGTAAGTTTAAACTTACCGACTATGTATGCCCAAGTACTATGTTATAACCAAAATTTAAATCCTACCATATGGAAACAATATATGATAATCAGATAGTTGCTATGCCTCGTATAGGTGACAAGGCACCCGAATTCAAAGCGGTAACAACACAAGGAAATATCGATTTTCCTAAAGACTATAACGGAAAATGGATCATCTTATTCAGCCATCCCGCAGATTTTACACCAGTGTGTACAACGGAATTTATGACTTTTGCAAAAATGGAACATGAATTTGCCGATCTCAACTGCGCACTTGTCGGATTGTCGGTAGATGGGTTGTATAGTCATATAGCCTGGCTCAGAACCATCAAAGAGAAAATTGAATTTCGTGATATGAAAAACATAGAAGTGAAGTTTCCTCTTATAGAAGACATTACTATGGAAGTAGCCAGAAAATATGGTATGATTCAACCTGGAGAAAGTAGCACCAAAGCAGTAAGAGCAGTATTTTTCATTGATCCCAAAGGTGTCATAAGAGCCATCATTTATTACCCCCTTTCACTTGGCAGAAATTTTGACGAACTCAAGCGCGCCCTTATAGCTATGCAAACAGCAGATAAATATGCCATCGCAACACCTGCAGACTGGAGACCTGGCGAAGATGTAATTGTTCCACCAGCAGGATCCTGTGGGGTAGCCAAAGAAAGAATGGAAGCTGACGATGTTAAGTGCAAAGATTGGTTCTTCTGTACCAAGTCTCTTCCGCTCAATTAGATTTTTAGGTTAAAGGTTAAGAATTGTTGTTTTGATTTTACCCGAAGTTATTTTGACTTCGGGTTTTTTAATGATTACAGATCTTAAATGTTTGACTAAAAATGACGGAAAAGTAAAATAATTTATCAAATTAAAGTTAAATTTTTCTTATTTGGAATGTAATTTGAAATTATCATTATATCTTTGTTGTTTAAATATTAAAATTTTATTGCATGAGTATTAAATTGTCTTCAAAAGTATTAGCATCAGTTCTGATTTCAGGATTTTTAATGATGAGCTTAAATATGTCTGCACAAACTACTGCTTCTACAGCAACTAACCCAACATCAGTACCGGAAGTATATACTGCGGAGAATCCCGGATGGCTTGTCAATGTAGATGAAGCATATGCTATATCTAAAAAAACCGGAAAACCCATCATGGCAAATTTTACAGGAAGTGACTGGTGCGGATGGTGCAAAAGGCTTACTGCCAGTGTGTTCAGCCAGGATGCTTTCAAGCAATGGGCAGAAAAAAATGTGGTGCTTTTAGAATTGGATTTCCCCAGACGTAAAACCCTTCCACAAAATATTCAGATGCAAAATCAAAATTTGGCGCAGGCTTTTCAAGTAGGAGGCTATCCGACTGTTTGGGTTTTTAATCTATCAAAAGATGAAAAAGTAAATCAATACAGCATCGAAGCTTTAGGTAAAACAGGATATACAGCTACTGTAGAAGAGTTTACCGCAGGAGTAGATCAAATGATGAAAAAGAAATAAAAGTTACTATATGTGTAAAAAGGTCAGTAGGTACAAAATTTACTGACCTTTTTTATTTTGAAGTATTTTGTAACTTTTAGCAGTTATTTCGAAAGTTTTAGCGACCGGCAATTTCGATTTCCAAATATTGATTTATTTCATGCAAATATAGGTATTAACGCTGTTTTCGACTTGGGTAATTTATTAATTTTTAGTGCTTCAGCTTATATATTGTTTAATTTTATGGGATATAGTGTATTTATTCATTTAGTTTTTTATCAATGGCACTTATTACTTTCAATTTGTCAATAACTAGCAGTAAAATGAAGATAGTCATCGAGAGTACAAGAGTAGTGAAAGAAATTATTGCAAAATATTTTATTGTCCATTCCAATGCTACTTTTACTCTGTGAATCAATACTCCGATAACTTTTAAAATACATTAGGATAAAAAATATATATAAAAAGTAAATGCGTAAATTGGCCCTTGAGCCAACCTGTAATCACAATCTCTCACAAAAATGATTACACAAGACGCATTTACTTCCGGCAAAAAGCCTTATAGGTACAATATTAGATAAAATGGTTGGCATCAACAAATGGCAGAAAGTATTTTTTATGGAAGTAACCATGTTATTTCTTACCATCAAAGGAAAAATCAATTTTACTCAGATGGGAAGATATAGTTCGTCGCCTGAAGTGAGGTTTCGCAACATGTTCAAGAAGGCATTTGATTTTGTATCAATCAATTCTTTATTTATCACCCAACAATGTGGCGATGAATTGATAGTGGGGTTTGATCCTTCATATCTTTCAAAGAGTGGGAAACATACACCTAATGTAGGCTATTTTTACTCTGGTGTAGCAGGCATGATCAAGCGAGGTATGGAATTTGGATGCTTGGCCATCATAGATGTCAAGCAAAATACAGCCTATCATCTTGATGCCGTACAGACACCACCGGTGAAGAAAGAAGATGCAGAAACTGGTCTGATCAAACACTATTGTAAGATATTTGTCGAAAGGATTAATACAATAAAGAAACATAGTGAAATCCTAGTAGTAGATGGTTGGTTTAACAAACAAAAATTTGTAGGATCAATGACCAAATTGGGGTTAGAAGTGATCTGTAGATTACGCCCCGATGCAAACTTAAAGTATCTTTACAATGGTCCGAAGATGGAAGGAAGAGGTCGCCCTAAGAAATACTCATGCAAAGTAGATCTCAAAAATATAGATAAGAGTGTATTCAAAAAGACAGTTGATGATGGGAGCAAGGTTATATACGAAGCAGTGGTGTATTCCATAAGTCTAAAGATAAATATCAAAGTGGCCTATACAGAATATTTAAATGAGAAAGGTGAAGTTACAAACACCATTCTTTATTTTAGCACCAACACGTCTAGGGATTCCATCGACATAGTCAGATATTACAAAGCCAGATTTCAAATGGAATTTATATTCAGAGACGGCAAACAGTTTACCGGATTGGACAACTGTCAGGCAAGGTCAGTGGAGAAAATCCATAATCATGTAAATTATGCCATGACGGCAGTCAATGTAGCTAAAGCAATCATACGGCAAGGCATAGAAAAAGATCAGCCCTGCAGTTGCTCCATTCAAGATATCAAAACAGAGTTATTTAATCAATTTCTGCTGGAAAGAATATTTATCAACTATGGTATTGAACCAGAGTTGCAAAAAAATAATGAATTAAAACGCAAAATATTAGATTTTGGGAAAGTCGCAGCTTAAATTTGTTATCGGAGTATTGTGAATAAAACTTATGTTTTTTTCTGTTGCACCCTCATACATTGAAAGTTTTATCGTACAAAATTCATTTTCTGTATCAAAATTTCCAAGTTCGACTCCCAATTCCTGTGCTTTCTCTTCTATTTCTAAAATCTTGTCATTGAGTGAGACAAAATCCGTTATTTGCCCACCTTTTGATTTTAGGTCGTTTAGAGACTGTAAAGTTTTCTCAATAGATGATTTCTTTGCGTTAAGCTGACGGTACTCATTGGTCTTATCAACTTTGGTAATTTCTGTTGCTTTAATAACACCTATATTCTTTAGTTCATTATACAGACTGTCAAACAAGCCGGGATTAACTCCTATTAACAAGTGTATCTGTCTGTTACTTTTTTGCCCAAGACTTTGTTCATATTGAATTACTGCATCAAATGATTTTGATTTAGCCTTTAATATTTTTTCATCCTTCTCAAATTCAGATGTCTTTGTTTTGATAGAAGCCGTCTTCTCATATTTCTGATTTGAAGCAATATGTGATGCTACTTGTACATCACCACCTTTCATTACTACTTTTTCGGAAGCATAATTTTTTCTTAGATTGTCAATGCTACTAAAAAAATTTTCGCTATAATCACTTCCTATATTAGCATCAGTGGCTATGTAACCGTAGATGAGCCTAAACATAAAAAGTAATACAAAAAGTCCTGTAAACCATCGACCGATTTTCCAAAATCTTGCCTTGAAAGTTGTTGTCATTTCTCTAATATTAAATGTTTTGTGTCTTTCAATTATATCATAAAATTACAATCAACAAAATAATACAGCAAACACCCTAACAAATAACGAAAAAAGGCTCTTCCGAATACAGAAGAGCCTAACGTAAAAGATTGAGTTTTGAGTTTTATTATTGTACCGGCTGAATCAGGTCTCCTCCACCGCTACCTGATACAAGTATCGCAGTGATGATACATAATACAAATAAGCTGGCAGCAAGTCCCCAGGTTACTTTTTCGACAAAGTCTGTAGATTTGGCAGCACCAAACATTTGATTAGCAGCTGAACCACCTAAAGTTGAGTCAATTCCACCACCTTTTGGATTCTGTATAAGGACGATGGCCATCAGTAAAACACAATTGATTGCAATAAGTATTGTTAATATTGTGGTCATGTTTATTTAATATTTTATATTCTGATTTATTTTCGCCGCAAAGTAACTACTTTTTTCCGGATATTTCATCATCAATTGCTCATACATTTTTTTTGCCTCGTCAAAATGTCCCTGAGATGCCAGCAGATCTGCAAGCGGTTCTGATATAATTTGAGATGATTTTTTGATTGATTTATTTGCAGAAGCTTCTATGGCTTTTCTCTTTGCGACTTTTTCTTCCTTTTCTATTTTTTATCTATATCTGCTTTTTTGAAAGTCAACAACCATTTGGAAAAAGGTGATATACCACTGAATTCCCTTAATGTATATTTATTCTTTTTGCTTTTTTTTACTTTCTTTTTAGCTGATTTTTTTCCTTTTGGTGTCCCTAAATGACCACTCTCGATTTCAAAATCTTCTGAATCATCAACTTCTGACAACTCCGATACTGTATTGTCTGTGACTTCATTGGCAGGTTCCATTATAAAAGTACTGACATCTTGGTCATCTCCCGTCATAAGAGTTCCGATTAAATTGGTCTCGGATTTTTCTGATGGTGTTGAAAATTCTTCATTTTGAAGGTCTGACTCAATCAAATGTTCATATTCATTTAAAACTTCAGCTTCTATTACCATTTTTTCCTGTTGTTCGGCCTCAGTCGTCCCACTCCTTACATCCAAATCATTAGAAATCGTGCTACTTTGATAAAAATCACTCTTACTGCCTTTATCCAAAAAAGTCCTCAAATCCCTGATAGAAGGTATGGCACTTCCTGAACTCATATAATGTACTGCAGTGCGGTCATTAAATTGCAGCATCAATTCGTGGGCATTGTTTTGCTTCATTTTTTTGGAAAGAAGTAGTTTGGGAATGATATCAGCCGGATGCAAACTACTGTAGTTTTCCAGCTCAGTTATACTGATGGAATCCGATTCGTCGGCAACAAAGTATTTAATGAGACTGTTTTCCATGAAATCGCAAAGGTAAACAATCCTGCAAATTAGAAAAGTGTAGATAGTTAAAAGTTGTAAAGAAAAAAAATTCTCTTTTAACCAATGGCTTACAGATAGCAATTCATTTTCTATGTTTCTAATACTCTTCATTAAAAACTTATGGGAGTGAACTCACTATTTGTAATTCAAAATTCAGTATTCAAAAGATTTATTAACTTTGACACTTTTATAAATTGTTCCAATACCTATATAATCTATTAGATCGTCCTAGTGATTATTATTGTAGATTATAAAGAATTGTTTTTTTTATTTCAAACGTAACCGGAGACAATGATTTTTTCAAACGCTAACAAATCAATATCCTTAATTGACAGATTTCTCAATCTTGTGGATGAGAGTGTACTTACATTTAAAGAAGGAGTAAAAAACTACCTGTACAATAGTACTGAAAGTTTCAAAAACAATTTACAACACCTTGCCAAACTCGAATTGGAATCTGACAGTATCAGGAAGGAAATCGAACATACCTTGTACACACAGTCATTGATGCCCCAATTAAGGGGAGATATCATGAAACTGCTTGAAGAAATGGATAATATTATTGATTTATCAAAAAAAAATCTGTTCCAGTTTGATGTTGAAATGCCATTGATACCTTCATCTCTCATCAATGATTTTTTAAAACTTACTCAAATCTCTGCTTCAGCAGCAGAATCGGTCATCCCTGCTGCAAAATCTTATTTTAACGATCCTTCTTCAGTCAATGATAAGATACATAGGGTATATTTTTATGAAAAAGAGACCGACGTACTTGCAGATATGATCAGACGGAAAGTTTTCAGAGAAATGCCTGAACTCAAGTTGGCGGAAAAATTTCACCTTAGATATTTTACATTACATATAGAAAACATCTCTGATAATGCCGAAAAAGTGGCAGATCTGCTGACAATCATGGCAATAAAAAGAATGGTTTAAGATGACAATACTATTTTTTTTATCAGGTGGTTTATTTTTGGGATGGTCGTTGGGAGCCAACGATGCAGCAAATATTTTTGGTACCGCCGTAGGTACCCGAATGATCAAATTCACCAAAGCAGCCATAATAGCCAGTATTTTTGTAATGCTGGGTGCAATGATACAGGGAACAGGGACGACCAATACACTTTCACAACTTGGAAGAGTGGATACGTTGGGAGGTGCATTTTCTGTTGCATTATGTTCAGCGCTTATAGTAGCTTTGATGACAAAACTAAAACTTCCTGTTTCTACAGGGCAGGCCATAGTGGGGTCTATCGTAGCGTGGTGTTACTTTACTTCCAATCCTGTTGATTATTCTATTCTATCTGTTTTGATAAGTTCCTGGGTATATGGGCCGGTGTTAGGGGCCATATTTTCTGCTTTATTATACCTGTTGATCAGGAGATTTATCAAAACTACCACCGTACATGTGATAAAAATAGACATGTTGGTCAGGTATGGCCTCATTGCTGCCGGAGCATTTGGAGCATATAGTCTTGGAGCAAATAATATAGCCAACGTGATGGGCGTTTTTGTAAATTCTGCTGACATCACTTTTCAAATCGGTACATTGAATTTTAATTCAGTGCAGGTGCTTTTTTTTCTTGGCGGATTATCCATAGCATTGGGTATCTTGACGTACAGTAAAAAAGTAATGGAAACTGTTGGAGGCGATATTGTGACTTTGACACCTGAAAATGCATTGGTTGTAGTAGTTTCACAATCTTTGGTACTATTCATTTTTTCTTCGACGACCCTGTCCAATGTATTTACTTCAGTTGGCCTTCCGGCAATTCCGCTTGTGCCTGTGTCCAGCACGCAGGTCGTGGTTGGTGCTGTGATCGGTATCGGATTAGTCAAGGGCATACAGGAAGTACGTTTTGGTGTTTTGGGTAACATTGCAATGGGATGGGTTATGACTCCTGTGTTATCCGGTTTATTGACATTTATTAGTTTATTTTTTATTCAAAATGTATTCGACATTGGTATTACAAAGCAGAGACCGATCAATGGTTTTTTCAATGATGGACAAAATGTACCCATTTCATTGATTATTCATCCTGATCAATATAAATATCTATATTACGCCATTATATTTATTGTTTTGGCCTTAGCAGTGAGATTGTATTTTATATTTTTAAAAAGGCGAAAAGAAAACCAATTGCAGCAAGAATTCCTTAGAAAAGAAAATGAATATATACAGTTCCACAAAGAAATAATTGATCTTGAAATCAAAAATGTTTTGGAAGAAAATTATCAGATAGCAGTTCAGGCATCTACCGGTGCTTCCTCTCCCGATTTTTTAGAAGCACACAAGCAGGAATTCAGAGACTATCTCACGTCTATAAGGGATGGATTGGATAATATGTCTTTCGCCGAAAGTCAGGATGACTCAAAAACTAAATTGGTCAACATCATAGATAAGATAGTACACTATAATATAGATGATGATAGTCAAACCAATCCAGGTACTGCAGAAAATATTCGAAGTGACCATTATTTTACCCGACTGATAAACATGTACCCCAATTTGACACAACAGGAAATCAAAGCAGCACTCTTGATTGTAAATGACTTCTCTGAAAATGAAATACCTGCATTTATGAACGTGTCTAAGGAAGAATTTAAGGCGACCAGATACAGACTGCGCAAAAAACTGGGCCTGACAAAAGATGTTGACCTTAAGCTTTTTCTGGAGTCCATTGGGTAAAAATCTACAATGAATTAATTACCCAGAGATCATCAACCAACACAAAAACTTTTTTCTGAAAAGAAACAAAGCCTACGTGATAATCAGTAGCAAACATCCGTAAAGCATAAAAATACTGTCAAAATGTATTGTGTTACTAAAATTCATAGTATTATTATGGCAAAAATCAAGCTAAATCATTATGACCCAAAAAATATTTTATTTTTCATCATTTATCTTCACTGTCATTCTGGTATTGTTCCTCAATGGGAATATCCAATTATTGCAAAATCCAATACCTCCATTTGGAAAATTTTTAAACCCGTTCGGTGGAATATGGTCTTCCAACACTAAAAATGAAAAAGTCGATCTCACGTTAGACATGTACGGTCTTAAGGACAAGGTGGAGATAGTGTATGACGACAGACGAGTGGCACACATTTTTGCATCCAATATGGAGGATGCCCTCTTTGCCCAAGGATATGTAGAAGCGCAAAACAGGCTTTTTCAGATGGAATTCCTTGCTCTTGCCGCATCAGGTGAGTTGTCTTCTGTAATGGGAGCCAGAACCTTAGAGATAGACAAAGAAAAACGTCGGCGAGGTATGAAGTTTGCCGCTGAAAATGCCACCAAGGGTTGGGAAAAGTTTAAAGATTTTAATTCCGCATACAGATATGTGGATGGAGTCAATGCATATATAAAAAGTCTCAAACCAGCAGATTATCCGGTAGAGTTTAAACTATTTGATATCAAACCACAGGAATGGTCTGCACTAAAGTGTGCTTTGGTATTTAAACAAATGTCACTTACGCTGGCAGGACGCAACAGCGATATTAATAAAACAAATCTGCTTCAGGCATTGGGCACAGATGATTTTAATATGTTGTATCCTGAAAAACAAAGTGTAGAAAACCCCATTATCCCTCTTGAAAAACCATATTCTTTTGATACACTATATGGCCAAAAACAAGATCCTGGCGCCTTCTACAATCAGAAAATACTCAATGCATATTATGAAAAAAAGGAAAAAGGTATAGGAAGCAATTCCTGGGCAGTTGGTGGTAGTAAAACCGCTTCAGGAAGACCGATTTTTTGTAATGACCCGCACTTGAGTCTGGGCTTACCATCGATTTGGTTTGAGCTTCATATCCACACACCGGAATTCAATGCTTATGGTGTTTCCTTCCCCGGGATGCCGGGTATTATGATTGGCTTCAATGATTACATAGCATGGGGCGAAACCAATGTGGGACATGATGTCGAAGATCTTTTCATATCCAATGGACAAATAAAGAACGGACAAAATACATGCTTGACGGCAAAGAAACTGAAGTAGATTTCAGGCTTGAAGAGATCAAGGTCAAAGGAGGTAAAACAACGATTGACACTGTCAAATATACTTACTGGGGACCAGTGTACCACACTTCGGAAGACGGCAAACACGATTTGGCTATGCGATGGCTGTGTCATGATGTCCCGGATGCAGACGAGTACAACGTATTTATCAATGCTATGAAGTGCAAAAACTATAATGATTACCTTCAGGCCACAGAAGGATATATAGCACCTGCACAAAATTTTGGATTTGCTTCAGTACAAGGAGACATTGCTCTGAGAGTCAATGGGAGACTACCTGCTAAATATGATCAGGATGGCCGTTTTGTCGAAAATGGCAACAATACCAAAAACAACTGGCAGGGATGGATTCCCAGAAAACAAAATCCTCAAATCATCAACCCAAAAAGAGGATTTATTTCATCGGCCAATCAGGTGAGTGCGGACAAATCATACCCTTATTATTATACCGGCAGATTTGAAAGGTACAGAAACAGAAGTGTAAATGACAAACTTACTGCTATGTCAAGTGTCAGTGTTGATGATATGAAAAAAATGCAGCAAGATGCCTTTTCGCACAAAGCGGCTGACTATTTGAACCATATTAAAACATTGAATCTGGGTGATGAATTCAATGGAGATGAAAAGAAATGGTTTGACATCATTACAAATTGGGATAATCATTACTCTGTTGCTCAGGAAGGCCCAGTGATTTTTGACCTATTTTATAAAAAACTAGCTGATAATACCTGGGATGAAATAGAAGCCCTGCGAAAAGAAATGAACGTGGAGTATCCTGATGACTGGAGATTACTTGAACTTATCATCAACGATCCGAAAAATAAGTATTTCGATTATACTGGAACAAAAAATATCGAAAATGCCAGAGATATCATTATCAAATCACTTAAAGAAAGCTTTGCTGATATGGAAAAAAGGAAAAAAGAATCAAAGGGCACCAATTGGGGAACGTACAAACCCCTCAATATCTACCATTTGACCAGAGTCCCGGCCCTCTCTTCGACAGATATTTCTGCACCGGGATGCCCCGATGCCATCAATGCTACCGGAAACTCCTTTGGTCCTAGTTGGCGTATGGTGGTAAGTATGGAAGATGAGGTAAAGGCGTATGGTGTATATCCGGGTGGCCAGTCAGGAAACCCCACTAGCAAATATTATAAAAATATGATAGAATCGTGGGTCAAAGGTGAATATTATGTATTGAACAAATCAACAGATAAAGAAGCAATACGAGCAAAATCGACTCAATCTATCACTTTAAATCCAAAGAAATGAAATCTCTGATCTTTATACCTGTAGTCATAGTTGTGACATTTTTAGCCCAAATGGTTTTACCATGGTGGATAATTGCCCCAATTGCCTTTACGATATGTTATGTGTTCAATCCTGGAAAATTTTCATCATTTGCCGGCTGTCGGTTAGGAATCTTTGTTTTATGGACATTGAAAGCATATTTTGCTGATAAAAATTTTGATGTGCCTGCTTCCGGTATTTTGGGAGGGCTGATCGGAAATGTTTCACAGGGAGCTGTATTTTTTCTGACCGGAATTATAGGTGGGTTAGTAGCAGGCTTAAGTGGTTTGATGGGAGATTGGACCAGAACCCTTTCAAAAAAATCTGAGAAATGACATTATGAAAATCGTAGGCATCACAGGCGGTATAGGATCAGGCAAAACCACGGTTTGTCAGATTTTTGAAAATCTGGAAGTGCCCGTTTATAATGCTGACATCCAGGCTAAAAAAATAATGAACAGTAATCAATCGTTAAAAAAGAAAATTAAATCCCTACTTGGCGAAGATGCTTATTTTCAAAATGGAAAACTCAATCGTAACCATGTAGCCTCACTGATATTTGCAGATAAAGACCTTTTGTCCAAAATCAATTCTTTGGTGCATCCCATCGTACATGAAGATGCTAAGAGGTGGTCTGAACAATTTCAAAAACAAGGGATTCAATATGTACTCAAAGAAGCTGCCCTATTGGTTGAAAATGGCAGTTACAGGTCGCTGGATAGTTTGATAGTGGTAACTTGTCCTGAAGAAATAAGGATACAAAGGGTGATCAAAAGAGAAAAAGCCACGCGGGAAGAAGTACTTAAAAAGATAAAGAATCAGCTTCCTGAGCAAGAAAAAATAAAAGTAGCAGATTTTATTATTAGAAATGACGGACAGCTTCCTATCATTCCTCAGGTTTGGAACATTCATCAGGTATTGACAAAAAACAAATAAAAAAAAAGAAAACCATGCAGATATTTAAACTAAACAGAAAGTACTATACGAAAAAAATTAATCACAAGCTATTAATAATCAAATAATTGTGAATCTAAATTTTTTCAAATCATTTTCTACTCGATATAAGGTAACCGGATTTATTGTACTCCTTTTGATAGGTGGAATCATCCTTGGACCTGTTGAAAAATTTGATTCTCCTGTTTTACTTGAAACTGACATTGACATGCCTTTGACTCAACTTGATCAATTCATTGCTGATAAAGAGTCAAAAATCATCGATCTGAAACCTGACAATCAGGCACGTGTCATTTGGGCAAATCCTGAGAAAAAACACAAAACTGAATATGCCGTAGTCTATCTTCATGGTTTTTCGGCAAGCCAGAAAGAAGGAGACCCTATCCATCACGAGTTTGCATCAAGGTATGGATTTAACCTTTATCTTCCCAGGTTGGAAGACCATGGCAGGCTTGACAGCAATTCATTCTCCAGACTCACTCCCGACAATTTTATCCAATCAGCAGAAGATGCAGTCGATATAGGTAAGCTTCTGGGCGAAAAAGTGATCTTGATCTCATGCTCCACAGGAGGTACACTATCAGCAATTCTTGCATCCGCAGGCGAACATATCCATAGTATGATCATGTACTCTCCCAATATTGACATTTATGACCCTTTGTCTGATCTCCTTTTGTATCCCTGGGGCAAAAGATTATCGGCCCTTGTCATGAAAGGTCACCACAACAGAGTCACCTATGATTCGCTTGGCCAGGCATACTGGAACAGTGTATATCATACCAATGCATTATTCGCGCTCAAAACCATGATACAGGATTTTATGACAGAAGATCAATTTAAAAAAATTAAAGTCCCGGTATTCATGGGGTATTACTACAAAGACGAAGAAAATCAGGATAAAGTAGTATCTGTAAAAAGAATGCTGGAATTCTACGATCAGATAGGTACACCAGACCATTTGAAGCAAAAAACAGCTTTTCCTCAAGCAGGAGGACACGTCATTTCATCAGAAGTATTTTCAAAAGATATCGAAAGTGTTAAGAAGGCTACCTTTAGTTGGGCAGAAAAAGTCTTAAAAATAAAGCCAGTTCTTCAAGATTAAGATGTTTAAAAAAACAATTAGTTGTAAATCAAGAGATTATTTTGAAGCCACGTTCTTAATGTATTGATTATAAGGCAATAAAAATTTAAACATACTCTAATTAGGTAATTACTTGACGCGACTTTATCTTTGCATCCAAAAGCTTTAATTTTGAAAATCCACATTCTCTACTTCACTCTGTTATTGTTGTACTCCGGTTTTACATTGCGATCACAAAATGGCACTTTACGGGGTCATGTATATGATGCACAGACAGGAAGTCCGCTGATAAGCGCAAATTTACAGTTGAAGGGTACTAATACGGGTACTATCACAGATGTCAACGGTTTCTATTTCTTCACAAATGTTCCGTCCGGAGATTACAATTTAATAGCTACATATGTAGGTTATGACAGTATTTCTGTTCCTGTAAAAATCAGTCCCAATACTATCGTATACAAGTCAGTGACGATGACCGAAAGTAGCGTCCAGCTTAGCGAGGTATCCATCTCATCATCCCGTGAAAAATCCAGATCTACAGTCAATATTTCTCAAATATCTGTTACTGGAAGACAAATAAAAACGCTGCCTGCTGTTGGTGGAGAGTCAGATATAGCCCAGTATCTGCAGGTGTTACCAGGGGTAATCTCCACAGGAGACCAGGGAGGCCAAATATATATCAGAGGTGGATCGCCCATACAAAACAAAATCCTCATGGATGGACTCAACATATTTAATCCATTTCATTCGGTTGGATTTTACTCAGTTTTTGAAACAGAGTTGATCAAAAACACTGAAGTGTACACCGGTGGGTTTGGTGCAGAATATGGAGGCAGGATTTCAGCTATAATCGATATTACTACGAGAGAAGGCAACAAAAAACGTATGAGTGGTTTTTTAAGTGGCGGGCCATTTATGGTGAAAGGATTAATTGAAGGGCCATTAAAAAAATTTAAAGAAGGAGGTTCATCTATTTCATATGTGATGACAGCAAAAAAATCACTGATAGAAAACAGTTCCAAATCATTGTATAAATATGCTGCTACAAATGATTCGGTAGGATTACCTTTTTCATTTTCAGATTATTATGGCAAAATATCATTTAATGGGGCCAATGGCAGCAAAGTCAATATCTTTGGCTTCAACTATCAGGATAAATATGCCAATCCTGCACTTGCAAACATAGACTGGACAAATACCGGAGGCGGAGCAAATTTTGTACTGATACCTTCAGGAAGTGATATCATCATAGATGGATTGGTAGGTTTTACAAAATATCATTCTTCACTTCAGGAAAAGAATGATCAACCAAGAACGTCAGCAATTGATGAAATCTCTGCACAGTTAAATTTCTCCATTTTTGGCAATAAAAGTGAATTAAAATATGGTTTGGACCTCAGAAGTCTGCGTACCGACTTTGAGTTTGTCAATCCTTTTGGTATTAGAATCATTCAGGAGCAAAATACAACTGAATTGGGCTTGTTTGGAAAATACAAAAGAATCTTTGGCAATCTAATAGCAGAACCCTCCGTGAGAATACAATACTATTCTTCATTGGGGACGATTACCTTTGAGCCACGACTCGGTTTAAAATACAATATTTCTGACGATCTCAGATTGAAAGTTTCAGGAGGCCGGTATACACAAAATCTCCTGAGCACTTCCAATGAGAGAGATGTTGTCAACCTATTTAATGGCTTTCTTACAGGTCCTGAAAGTCAGGTATTGGGCCTTGATAATAATGTTGTTAAAAATAAACTTCAAATCTCCCATCACGCTATTGCAGGAGTAGAGTATGATCTTTCCAATAATATTAAACTCAATGCAGAAGCTTACTATAAAGATTTTCCACAGTTGATCGTGGTCAATAGAAATAAAACTCAAAGAACCCAGTCAGACTATTCGGTAGAGACAGGATCTGCATATGGGGCGGAACTATCCATCAAATACGAAATCCCAAAAGTGTACATCTGGACAACATATTCATATGGTTTTGTCAACAGATATGATGGTCAGCAGACATACCCTACTATATTTGACAGAAGACATAATGCCAATATGCTCCTCACCTACACACCTGACAGAGCTGCTACTTGGCAGATAAGCGGAAGATGGAATCTTGGATCAGGATTTCCATTTACAAAAACCAAAGCTTTCTACAATCATATTGATTTTTTATCAGGACCTGATACTGACTACGAAACCACCAATCCCAATAACGTAGGAATAGTATACTCTGATATCAGAAATGGTGGCAGACTACCTTACTACCACCGCCTGGACATTTCAGTGCAGAAAAAAATCATATTTTCAAAATATACGTCACTTGAGCTCAATTTTAGCATCACCAATGCCTACAACAGAGAAAACATCTTTTACTTTGACAGAATCCGGTACGAAAGAGTCAACCAACTACCTTTCTTACCTTCCATCGGGGCAAAAATTAATTTCTAAAGTGTTGGAAAATTAAAAATTATCATTACCTTTGCGCCCGTTAAAAACCTGATGGTTGACTTTTCGACTTATTCGGGTTTGATTTTCAAATAATTATAAAATTTTAACACATGGCAGTAAAAATGCGTTTGTCCAGAAAAGGACGTAAAAAGGCTCCCTTTTATCACATCGTCGTTGCGGATGCAAGGTCACCAAGAGACGGAAAATTCATCGAAAAATTAGGTACTTACAATCCAATGACCAAGCCGGCCACTATTGAAATAGATCGAAATGCCGCTTACGATTGGTTAGTAAAAGGAGCTCAACCTACAGACACAGTCAAAGCAATCCTTAGATTTAAGGGTGTGTATTACAAAAAACACCTGATGAGAGGAGTCAACAAAGGAGCTATGACTACAGAACAGGCAGATATACTATGGCAACAGTGGATCGATGCAAAAGAAAATAAAATCGAATCGAGAAGACAACAGACTAAAGCTGAAGAAGAAGCATTCAGAGTAATGGTGTCCGGCACAGCCAAACAAAAAGTTATTGTTGCAGATGAAGAAACAAAAGACGCAGCACATGCTTTCAGGGCAGATTCAGAAGCAGTTGCTGAAGCCGCTGAAGATATTGTTTCAGAAACACCGGTAGCAGTAGAAGAAACAGCAACTGAAGTTCAGTCATCGGTTGCAGAAGTTGTTGAAACACCTGCAGAAATAGTAGAAGAAGTGGTTGCAGATGTTGTTGAAAAACAGGCAGAAATAGTAGAAGAAGTTGTAACAGAAGTTGTTGAAACCCCAGCAGAAGAAGTCGTTGCAGAAGTGACTGAAGCTGTAGCTGAAGTAGAAACGCCTGAGGCAAACGAAACTACTGATGAAACATCAGAAGACAGCACAGACAAAGCAGAATAAGATACAATAAAATAATATTATGCACATAAAACGTGCATATCGGTAATAACCGAAACAAAAACCTGATAAAATGAGTTATTTTATCAGGTTTTGTTTTATAAAAATTAAGTTTGACATCATTCATTTTTTTAAAAATAATCAATCATGGAAGCATTATCACAAGAATATAAATCACATCTTGATCAACTGAAAGACGCTCTTCAAAATTCTGAATTGCTGGAAGCTTATCTTGAAAATGAGTCAGAAGAGTTATACAAACAAATGATTGAGGCTTTTGAACCTCATATCATGGAAGTATATAGCCACGTTGCTGATAACAGCCCATTGCAGCTTATAGCTATCGAAAATGAGTTGCTGGACCTGGGTTTTGAAGGTTTATTTTTACCAAGAATTCTCGGCTATTCGGTATTAAGAGGTGAAAAAGATACTAACTACAAATACAAAAGACCACAAGATCACTTTAAAAAGATCCTGAACGCCATTTGTGAGTCGGCCAATTTTGATTTTATAAAAAACAGAATAGGTCAGACTGTGCAGATTGGCTTTGCATTGAGCAGTGATATTTGGCTTACCAATCTGATGGAAAACCTTAACAATAAAAAGGTAAAATCATTTCTGAATATCCAAAAACTGGATAAATACCGAGAAGTGACCGGAAGACAATCCGGATATGCTAATTACAGCAAACAATTTGTGAACCAAAATTACCTGACGGCTGACTTCCCTACCAATCCTACTGAGCTGAAAATCATGGGTTCATCTCTCATTCACTTTTTGAAATACAGAGCAAACCGCAGATTCAACAATGAAAGCGTCATACCACATTTAGATAAACTGATCTCCAATGAAAGTCTGCAGAACGATCCGGACTTTTTGGAAATCACGATGCTGACAGGTATGTTTTATCAGATAAGTGACTCATCAGCAAAAATAGTATCAGGAATCTTTGACCAACTGAGGAAAAAAGATCCTGAGTTTGTAACAAAGTATTTCCAACACCTACACAGTCTATACAAAGCAGAAGTGGAAATCACTCCTGATGCTGATAAAAGAATGTCTAAAATTATCAATAAAAGCATCAAGGATGGAATTTCTGAGTATTATACCCTTATGGATGTAGTGCACACAAAAGGATATGTTCATGAAGATACCATCTCTGCAGTGAAGGAATACTACGATCGGCACAAGGGTCTGAGTATCGAAAATGAATGTTTGAGAGAAGGTATTTTCGGATATTGTGAAAGCTTCCTCAACAATCTGGATATCGAGAGCTATCATGAGTATTTTGAGATCAATAAAGTATTTGTATCTTATATCAATACATTTTTCAATCAAAAATTTAACCAGAATATCAAAGAACTCAGCCTGAGATACATCTATCGCGCCATGGATGTCTATACTGACAAAAGAGGTAGAGACTATCAGGATATCAAAAAATTTGTGTCTTCAACCTTTGTGGATTTGGGCTTCAAGACAGAAAAAGAAATAGCTGAAATGTTCAAGACCAAAAGAAGTTAACTTTACACTATATAGCTATCATCTATAACTTCCTTTGGAGGTTTGAGCGATAACTTAGCATGGGCTTACCCCCAAGAATAAACGTAAGATCGATAAGTATGTAAGAATTTGTGTAAGCTATTAAGCCATCACAATCTTAAACAAAGATGATTCCATTTATCAATGTTTAATCCAGAGCCGATGATTTTTGGAAGCTGGCTGATAAACGGAATTGTGTCTAAGTAACCTATTTTCCAGATAATTGGTTTGAACAATATATGATCTGCATGAAGACTGGTTAAAATGTACATACATAAAAAACATAATGAAAAAAGCCGCATTTATGCGGCTTTTGTGACCTCAGGAGGATTCGAACCCCCAACCCTCAGAGCCGAAATCTGATATTCTATCCAGTTGAACTATGAGGCCAATTTATTTTCGAAGTACAAAAGTAAGATAACTTAAGTGTTAGGCAAATATTTTTTGCGAATAAATCTCCTGCCACTACTTGTTTTAAGTTTAACTTCTTTCTCCTTAGCTTCATTTCTTGTTTCAAATTGCTCTTGATGTATCATTTACCATGGAACAAAGGCTTTGGTGGAGGTGTTATATCCTGAATTGTGCTGCATTATTCTTTCTGTAATATTTTCTGTCATACCTATGTAAATATGACCATGTAGTTTTGAAATTAAGTAAGTACCATAAAAAGTAGCGATTGAATAAACAGACTGATAAAATTAGCATAAGCAGAAATAGCTGATTTTTGATAACTTAATACCTATAGTATTCAAAGAACGAACTTGTCCCCTCCATTTTAAGGGTGACTGAATGGTTGCAAAGCAAATTGAGTGAACGATTTCACTCAATAATGAAAGAACCACAAACATCGGCTTGTGGACACATTTAGGGGGGTAAATTTAGAGGAATACATAAACAGAAAACACGGGTAAATTTATTTATTGTTTGTTTTGTGAGAAGTTGTTGAGCCGAAACCTGCTCGCCTACTACGTAGTGGTCAGGCGGGTCTGATATTCTATCCAGTTGAACTATGAGGCCGTTGTTATTTAACAGTACAAAGGTAAAGTTCTTTATCCATTTTTTGTAATGGATTAGTTCTTTTATTCATTTTGATATGATGATGTGATTTTATCTGACATTATCTCACTACCAACCAAATATATCCATCAGCGGGTATGGTCACTTCCACTTCTGTATGATAATCTCTGGATAAAGTATATGCTTTAGGAGAGGAGTCGTGCAGACTTATTTTGGCATCTTTTGTCAATCCGGTATAATATAGGGGTAACTTGATTTTTCGGGTGATATTTGTTTTTAGCGGATTGTACAATAGAACAAATGCTTTTTCTTTTAATAGCGGATCCACATGCATGATGCCATCCCAGTCCCTGCCGTCAGCTCTACGCAAATGAATGATGTCTGCATTCAGGATGTTTCGGTACTTTTTATACCAATCTATGGTCTCTTTGACCACTTTTTTGGTATCTTCAGTATCATATAGTCTGGGTCCGCGGTAACAAGCCTGAACACCGGCACCATAATATTGGATCATCAGTTGTTTGTAGTCATCCAGATGCTCACTCAGTGGCTCCAAAATGGCGTCTTCATTTCCTCCCTGATATCTTGTCAACGGTACAAATCCCCACCCCATAGAAGGTATTTTGTCCCATGTACCATCGTAAATATTTTGGCGATTGAGTATTTTTTGTTGTGCACGTGATAGAGAAAAATTGACTTCTCTGTATCCAAGGGCGATCTTATGCGAACCGTCTAAAAAGTACCAGTCCGGTGCATTGATGTATACTCCCTGAGCATTGAGATCACGATATAGTTGTTTTTGCATTTCCATTTGTACCCATTGAGAATCGTCCAGTCCTTTATGACCCGGATGTGATGTTGAAGCACACACATCACCAGGGTAGGGGCCATCATGTTCCAACAGGTCAAATCCTGTTTCAGTGATGAATTTTCTGATTTTTCTGACATAGTTGATACCCCATTTACTGGCCATACAAGGTGCGTGTCCAAAAAATGCCCCTTTGTTGGGAAGTCCCGTTATCGGATCTATGACGTCTGTTTCATCATCTATCCTGCGGCTGCTGAATAGTGAGTAACCACCCAGTTTTATTCCCTTGCTATGAGCATAATCGGTCAGAACTTTAAACTTTCTGATGTTTTCCGGCGAGTCATCCTCCATGTTCAGGCCACTCCCAAAACTAAGAATGACCATCTCATATCCGGTCTCTGCACATTGGTCGATGATGTTTTTTACCTGCACAGAGTCTGTGCTCACTAAATGCATAAATATGGGATTTTGTGTTGTCCACGGAAATAGTGTTCTATACATCTTTCTGCGTGCAAGACCATTGCGTTCGCGATCATAGGAGTCCAATAACAATTCGTATGTGCGTATCGATTTGAATTTAGCTCCGGGAGCCAATTCTATACCTACACCCTGATGTGGATACACCTCCGCGACACAGGGTGTCTCATAATTGTAATTGACCTGTGATGTGTACGTACTGTCAGTATGCCAGTGTGTGCCCTGATCAGAAAGTTCGTATCGCATGGCATTGTTATATGCAAAGTTGTTTTCAATGTAGATTTTTTGGGGCTTTTTCATTTTTTCAGGTTTTCCAATTACAGCAGATTCTTCTTCCACAAGTGCCAGGATTTCGTTGACGACCTGATTGATTTTTATCGGTTGAGCTGAAAGATTTGTTAAGGTGACCCATTTGCTGATGACCGGAATTCCATCAAATATTTCATAATGCACCACAACTTCGATATTTTTAAGTGCTGGATTTTTTGATGCAAAAAATAACTGAAGATGCTTACCTGTAGGCCATTTTTTATTGGATGCCCAGGTCTGACAATTCCATTGGAAATGTGGCTGTACTTCCCCGGATTCATATCTCGTAAACTGAAAATCAGCTTCCTTTTTCACAAAGTCTTTGATCCATGTTTCAAGAAGATAAGCATGTTCTTTTTGTCCATATAGTCCACCAATATTATAGGTCTCGCCATTTAAAGTTATTCTGGCTTCCGGTCTGACTGAACGAATGAATTCTTCTCCTGTGCTTAGGTTTTTGAAGCTTGTGGTAGTTGCATTAGGTGTTATGTGTATGCGCCTGGAAATCAAACCATTGTTTAGCTCAAGAAATTGGTCGCCTTGGATGATTTGGCTTTTTTGTTTTACCGGAGTTATTAGCCAATCGGTTGATGTTTTCTGTCCATATACACCAGATGTCAATATCAGCAATAAAGCCACTGAAAATGGTATTTTGGATCTGAGTGAGAAATAGTAAAAAGATGATTTCAAGAGAGTCATGTTATTTTCTAAATTTATTTGATTGAAAACGGTACCTTCCAGTCGGAAATTTGAGCAGTAATACGAGCAGCATCTGGATGTTTTTTTTCTGTAGGTGTAGGCGATACTAGGTGACTTTGGCGTCCTTTTATTTCTATTTTGCCTGAAGGATCTATTTTGATAAATGCGTACAGAGGATCTTTGTACATCGATTTTCCACCTTCCGAACCATAGCCTTCACCAGCATAGTAATAAGAAGCACTATTCATCTGGAAATAATGAACTTTATTAATGATGCTATGGTCATCTACATGATGGTGTCCGCTGAAGCATGCTATCACTTTTTGAAAATCAGGACGATTATTGGCATCATCTATGATTTTCCTGACATCATGACGGTTAGGTACACAATATCCACCCCAAATCTCTCCGATAGACTGATGTGAAAAAATAATACATTGTTTATCTGTGGCAGCTAGGTCACTCTTCAACCATTCTATTTGCTCAGGATTGATATAATCCCGACTTTTTATAAATTTAAAATAATTGCCTTTTTCATACTCCACATACTGCCCATCCTTCAATATATAATTACCATCCAATACAATGAAATGAAAATCACCCTGATCAAATGAATAGTATCTGTTTTTTAAACCCCAAAAATCCATAATGTCTCTTTTATCACCATGATCCATGTCATGATTTCCCAGAACATGAAACTTTGCACCTTTATATGAATTATATAGATCTAAAAATGATTTGGCTTCGGCATTCGGATGGCAAAAATCTCCACATTGGATGATAAAATCAGGTTTTTGTTTTGATGCTTCAAATATGAATGACTCCAATCTCGCTTGTGCATCAGTGGCATATCCATGGTGCACATCAGTGATCAAACCAAATGTCACGGATTTTCCTTTTGTTGTAATCGAAGATGAAAATGACATTTCAGGCATACAAAGAAGCGATGCCGCTAAACTTGTATTTTTAAGAAACTGCCTTCTGTTTTGGGTAAGGGATTTTACATTTATGTTATGTTGCATGCCAGATATATAATTTTAAATTTTGTCCAAATGTACATAATTGGGCTCAGTAAGTGGATAATTTAGTTATGTTTAATGCCTGAAATAGAAGGGCGAGAGTAGAAATAATCAAAATCTACTTTAGTCACCTCAATATCTTGTCCATACTTCTGCCTTTTGCCAGTTCATCTACCAACTTGTCGAGAAACCGAACTTTTTTTGTCAATGGATTTTCTATTTCTTCAATACGGTATCCACAGATGAGTCCGGTGATAAGACGCGCATTAGGGTTTAAATAGGCACTTTCAAAAAAAGATTGGAAAGTTGCTTTATCGTCTATTTGTTGTTGAATTTGTGTATCATCAAACCCCGTAAGCCAGGTTATGACCTGATGCAATTCTTCTTTGGATCTGCCTTTCTTTTCTACTTTTGTGACATAGTGTGGGTATACAGAAGCAAATGTCATTTTGGCTATTCTGTCATCGTGAGAGTTGGAATTCATCTTGTTATTTTTACTTTTGGTTATTATGGTAATTCCGTATAGGTAAGCTTAATTTTTTAATTATCTATTTATGGCTTTATCTTAACCGCCTTACCTTTTTTGGATGATATTTTTGCTGCTTCAAGGATTTCCATGACAATCATATTATTCTCCAATGACGAAAGATCATAAGGTTTTAAAGAGATCTTCTTGCGTATCAGGGCCGAAAAAAGTAAAAAAGGATCATTGTAAGGTTCAGGCAATAGCGATGGTTTCTTGAGAGTTTCTTTGTACACATCATAACCTTCGGCGATACGCATTCGCAGGTCGGTTCTGTTATCAGCAAAAATAGCTCCCGTCGTTCCATACACTTCCATATCTTTTCGTCCGATTGGCCAGTTCCAAGATGCCTGAATTGTGGTTTTTGACTTGTCGTACTCCAGGATGATTGTACACTCATCATCTACTTTTGGGTTATTTTCTTTCTGAAATTGTTGTGTGATAGCAAAGACACTCCGCGGTTTTTTTCCTTCCATCATCCAGGTCGAAAGATTGGCACCATAGCAGCCAAAATCAGTGATAGCTCCGCCTCCATTTTGTATCGGGTCTGTAAGCCAAACGAGAAATTCTTTGTCAACACCTATTTTCAGTGGTCCCCGATGCCCATCTCTGATGACAAGTTGAGTTAGATTTCCTATACTGTCAGCAATGAGCAATTCATTGGCTTTATGTACAGTGGGATACCATGTTGTTTCATAATTTGTGATCAGGTGGATATGGTGTTTTTTGGCCAGGTTTTGCATTTTTCTGGCGTGGTCGAGACTTACAGCCAGTGGTTTTTCTACCATAACATGTATTCCAGACGGTGCACATGCCTCTACCACCGCAAGATGTTCAATGATCGGACCAAACGCCATTACCGCATCAGGCTTTGTTTTTTGGATCATTTCCTGGATAGTAGGAAAAACTATTTCCATTGAAAAATTATACATTTTTGAGTAGCGAAGGGCAAGCTCTTGATTTTTTTCTACGATACCCACCACTATCATTTTATCATCATCAGGCCTACCTAAAATCCAGTGAACATGACTATGTGATAATCCGGCAATGCCCGCACGTACTACTTCTGATTGACCGGTAGACTCCGATATCATTGAAGTTGTTAAGAATAGAGTGACATACAAATACAACTTAAAGGTCATGAGCAGCAAATGTCTTTATTTTGAAAATCAAATGTAAACAGATATTTTTTATTCAGTGCGAATAGTTTTTCTTTTTTAAGATATTCAACACAATGTCGTTTAGTTAAGGCATCTTTATGAAGTCTTTCCCTTGTAAGGAAAGATTTAGATGGGGTAAAACAAAGAAAAACTTCTTAACTAAACGACATTGATTTTAAACAAGTCTCAGATGCCAATTGGTAAAGCAATTCATGACAATAAATCTATCTTTTCAAAATTAGTAATAATTTGAAGCCTGAAATAAATTTATCATCCAATCAATCTTGAAAAAGCATACTAAAGTCTTACCTTTGCGAAAAATTTTGAAGATATGAACTTTGACTTGATTGTATTAGGAAGCGGTCCCGGTGGTTATGTGGCTGCTATCAGAGCATCTCAGCTTGGAATGAATGTTGCCGTAGTTGAAAAAGAAAGTTTAGGAGGCGTTTGCCTCAATTGGGGATGTATCCCTACTAAAGCCCTTCTCAAAAGTGCGCAAGTATTCAATTACATCCATCATGCTTCCGAATACGGCATCAATGTGGCAGAACCTACAGCGGATTTTAAGCAGATGATCTCCCGAAGTCGCGGTGTAGCTGATGGCATGTCCAAAGGGGTCAATTTCCTGATGAAAAAAAATAAAATCACAGTCATAGAAGGCTACGGAAGGCTAGCAAGAGGAAAAAAAATAGTAGTAACTGATAAAGAAGGCAAAAAGGCAGAGTACAGCGCAGAACACATCATTATCGCTACAGGGGGAAGAGCAAAAGAATTGCCCAATCTCAAGATCGATGGTAAAAAATCATCGGTTACCGCGAAGCCATGACACTGCCTGACCAGCCCAAAAGTATGGTAGTTGTAGGTGCCGGTGCCATAGGAGTGGAGTTTGCTTATTTTTACAATTCCATAGGAACTAAAGTGACCGTTGTGGAATTTTTGGAGCAAGGATTGTTACCTCGTGAAGATACTGATATATCCAAAGAACTGGCTAAAATATATAAAAAAGCAGGAATGAATATCCTGGCAAACAGTGCTGTAGAACATGTAGACATCACTGGGTCCACTTGCAAAGTTACGGTCAAAAGCAGAAAGGACGAGAGTGTACAAGTGATAGAATGTGATGTGGTACTTTCCGCAGCAGGTGTCACTCCCAATACTGAAGATATAGGACTGGAAGCATTAGGCATCGACTTGGATCGTGGTATGATCAAAACGGATGCATATTATCGCACCAATGTACCTGGTATCTACGCTATTGGAGATGTGATTCCTACCCAGGCCCTGGCGCACGTAGCAAGCGCAGAAGGTATCACTTGCGTGGAAAAAATAGCCGGCCATCATCCTGAGCCTATTGACTACAATAATATCCCATCATGTACATACTGCTGGCCGGAAGTATCGAGTGTCGGTATGACGGAAGCACAAGCAAAAGAAGCCGGATATAACATCAAAGTGGGCAAGTTTCCATTTTCTGCATCGGGAAAAGCCAGTGCTTCAGGAGCAAAGGAAGGTTTTGTCAAGGTAATATTTGATGCCAAATACGGTGAACTCCTCGGAGGGCATATGATAGGTGCCAATGTCACTGAAATGATAGCTGAACTGGTGCTGGCAAAAAAACTTGAAAGCACAGGCCATGAAATTTTGAAAGCAGTTCACCCCCATCCGACCATGAGTGAAGCAGTGATGGAAGCTACTGCTGCAGCTTATGATGAGGTGATACATTTGTAGGAATTGGCTGTATTAGAATTTGGTAATTGAAGTTTAGCTTGATCAAACATATAGGAAAAATTATTATCTTTGCGGTGGTTGAAACTTAATAATTAAAGATAAATGATTATAGAAACTGATATTAGACTAGGAGATTGTAAAAAAAATTTAAAAGAATTTCCAACCAACTCAGTTGATTTAATTTTTACATCTCCTCCTTATGCAGATCAGCGTAAAAGCTCTTATGGTGGTATCCATCCTGACAAATATGTTGAATGGTTTTCACCAATTTCAGAACAGCTTTTA
Organism: Saprospiraceae bacterium; assembly: GCA_016713025.1. NCBI lineage: Bacteria > Pseudomonadati > Bacteroidota > Saprospiria > Saprospirales > Saprospiraceae > Saprospiraceae bacterium. The sequence goes on from JADJPZ010000004.1 coordinate 329,658, forward strand.
AGAGTATTAAAGCCAACAGGAACCTTTGTTTTAAACATTAAAGAGAAAGTTGTCGATGGAGAGAGAAGTACGTATGTGATGGAACTTATTCTTGAAATGCGAAAACAAGGGTGGTTTTGGACTGAAGAATTCATTTGGCACAAAAAAAATTCCTACCCTGGGAAATGGCCCAATCGATTTAGAGACTCATGGGAAAGATTGCTTCAATTTAATAAGGATAAAAAATTTAATATGTATCAGGAAGAAGTGATGGTGCCAACTGGTGATTGGGCTAAAACACGTCTAAAAAACCTTTCAGAGACAGATAAAATTAGAGATAATTCTAAAGTTGGTAGCGGATTTTCATATTTGTTTACTAAAGCTGCTTAGGTTGTATGAGTTACGAAGGAGATATGTTTAAAAAATTGGGTATGCCTTCGAAAATGGATGTTGAACTAGCTATTTTGAAAACTTTGTTTAAAAACAATGGAACAATAAAAGAATTTGCGTCAGGAGAAGAAATTGTAACTGAAATTGCTAATTTATTTTCTTTAAATGAAGAGCAAAGACATTCCGTTTTGGAAAGAATCTATTATAAAGAGAACAGAATAGCTAAAACGCCTGTTTGGCATAGACTTTTGTATCGGGCAGCAGATTCCTTAGCTAATGAAAATCTGATTACAAGACCTTCAACTACTTATAAGTTAACCAATAAAAAGGAATGGATGTTAACTGAAGCAGGTATAGATAAATCATTAAATATATTAAATATACCATCTGCAACAAAAGAAAATCTATCTGTCAAATCATTTGAAGTTCAGAAGCTGGTTAATAAGATGAAATTATCAAAATACCCAAATATATACGACCCTTTTAAAAAAGAGAAACAGACTAAGTTCATATTAAAAGAACATAGTCTAAGGGAAAGAGGATTTAGGCAAATAGTTATCGAATCTTATGATTGTAAATGCAGTTTATGTGGGTTGAAGTTACCTTCTCCAAATAATTTATTGTGGGAAGTTGAGGCAGCCCATATTGTTCCTCATAGATTGAATGGAAAGGATGAAATATGGAATGGAATAGCATTTTGTAAGCTCCATCATTGGGCATTTGATGTCGGCTGGTTTTCCCTTACTAACGATTATAAAATAATTGTTTCAAAAAACTACAATGACCTTCCTGAAAATTTTGGAAAAATGTTGGAAATTGATTTTTTGCTAAATAAACTAAGAGCCGATAACCCAATTTCTTTACCTACTTTAAAAGATTTAAATCCACATATTGCTGCTTTAGAGTGGCATAGAAAAAATGTATTGTTTAAGTAATCAAAAATTTTATAAATGAAAAATAAGGTAGTATATGAATTAATAGAAGATGATGTTCAATTAGTAGCCGAAGAAATTTTAGACAGAAGATTGAAGAAAGATGAAATGGAAATAGTAAAATTGAAAATTGGAGATTATATTGATTGGTTTGACGCAATAGAAATGGTAATTATTGATAACAATATTGATGACATTAATGATGAGGCTTAATATCGATTTTTTAGTCAAATTAAAAAATTGAAAACTGATTTCAATACTGCTAAAAAAACTCTAAGAACAAGTAATTCTGGAATGGAAGTAATTGCAGTCAATGGTTGTTGCTATGGCATTCAGAATAAACCTGATAGGGGAGATTATTTTAAATTCTGTGGGCAAGAGTTTTGGAAGTTTATTTCAGGTAATGTCAATCTTTTTATTGAAATCATTGAACCATTAGGTCATAAATCAAAAGAAAGAAACGATGAGTTTATAAAATCTTATTCAAGAATGTTAAATAAATTTACACAAGAGTTTATTAAAGATTATTGCTTGGAAAATGGGGATATTGACTGGAGTAAAATAGTCCAATTAAATTCCAAAATGAGAAAATGATTACTGATAAGATATGGTAATGAAACTTTTTATCTTTAGAAATACCGCAGACATTTATGAGAATTGCATTTTAGTCAATATCAATAAGGCAAACATTTAGACAGAAATAATATTAAAATTTATTTTGATTGGTAAAAACCAACCTCACATACAGACCAAAATTCTGTGGTGAAGCAGCTTCGTAATACCTTCCCAGTGTGGCATTAGCTCGGAAATTGGAATAATCCATCAGATTAAATAGATTATTGGCAGTCAGTCCGGCAGTAAATCTGGAGGAAACTTTGAGTCCTGTTTGTACAGCTCCATTGATTTCATAAAATCCGTTTACTTTTGTTTTGTTGGCATCATCTACATACATGGCACTATTGTAAGATATATTGATTTGTGCAGTTGCCCATTGACCTGCATTGATGATGGACGTAAAATTCCATTTATGATTTGGTATCAGAGGTTGGGTATTGCCTGAAAAATCAGTGATGCCTGTGATGAAATCTTTGTATTTAAAATCCGAGTATGTATAATTAAGAACGGATTTAAAAAAGCTGCTCAACTCTATTTCTGTGGTACATTCAATTCCTTTTCTACTGGAAGATGCGGCATTCCTGTAAAATATTCTGCCAGGGGCATCTTTTATTTCGTATCCGGTGATTTGATCTCGTATATTTATATGGAATGCCGATATATTTAATGAAAAATGAGTATTCGGCACCCATTTAAGTCCGGCTTCTGTTTGTAATGAGGTCTCCGGATTCAGTCTAATATTAAACCCACCTGTCAGTTCCGGATTATTTGACAGCTCATTGAGCGTAGGCATTTCAAAGGTGGTATTGATATTAGAAAATACTGTTAATTTTTTATTGACAAGATAACCTAGACCGACTGAACCATTGAGATTGCTGTATCTTTTTTCTCCGTTATTTTTATCTGAGTTGATGAACCGGTCTTTGAGCTGATATTGATTGATATCCCATCTGACCATTTGATGGAGAGACCATTTTTTGATATTGTATTGCAACTGCTGAAAAATAGCTGCATTGAATACCTGTTCGAATTGATCCGCCGATAATGCTGATTTTGCGCCATTATTATTGCCTGATAAGATTCTTCTGTCTGACTGAAATTCCAGGGTTTGACCTATGGTTAAAATGAGATGATGTTTGGGCCGATATTCGTAAGTGTTGCCGATACCTCCGAAATGACGATTCAGATCTACCCAACCTCCGTTTACAAAAGGCAACCGTCCTGTAAAATCTCTGTATCGATAGAAGTATCCGGATATGAAAGTCGATTGATCACTTTTGGAGTACACTGATCTCCCGGACATGAGCAGCCCTGAAACTGATTCACCTGCATCAAATGTTACATTTCTTGGGTTGGCCTGATATCTGTCCTTAGTAAATTCATCCGCAGAAAGTGCACCGGGATCTTTACCTATCGGCGAGTAGTAAGCGCCATGAGTGAAATTAATTTGCCATTTATCATTGATATCAACTGAAGTCTTATTTAGCAGTGTGGTATTTTGAGCTTCACTAAATGATCTTTTGCCTTTGAAGTAATGGTGATTGGCAGACAGCACATTTTTGACTTTTTTACCCGTGACACCATATTTTATGCCTGCATCATAAGCTCCAAGGCTATTGACTCTCGTTAATACTTGTATGCCATCAAAAAATGTATTCAACCTGAAAGACAATGCGCCGCCACCTGCATTGCCGAGTCTTGCAGCAAGGCCGGATCTGACGATATCTACCGACTCGATATCAAATATGGATATTTCATCCAGCTGACTTGTGCCGTCAGGTGAAGTCAGGGGCAGGCCATCCTGATATATTCTGATACCTCTGATACCAAATGCCGACCTGCTGCCATAGCCACGGATAGCTATGCGCACGTCCTGAGCAAAATTTTCCCCGTTGAAAGACTGTATTCCGGCTTGTCTGTCCATCAGATTCCTGACATTATTCTGAAATTTATCAATTTCTGTGGCCTTTTGTTTGGTGTATGACCACGGCAATTGTCCATCAGATCTGATGTCTGAAAGCAAAATCTCTTCCATTTGAACTTTGATGGTACTGTCAGGACTTTCCTGAGCACGCACATCATGTAAGATCGTCATCATGAATATTGTATATATCCAACCGTGAACTTTCATTGTTTCAGTGATTTTTTTACTGCGGATACCATACGGTCTTTGCCTTGCATATCTTTGATGATGGCGACATGCTGCAAACCGTGATTTGTAAATGTTTCTACCACATTCTGACTATATTTTTCATTGATTTCAACTAAGACAAAACATCCATCATCCTGATATTCTGCGACGAAAGTGGCAATGGCTTCATAAAATTCCATCTCATCATCCTTAACAAAAAGAGCTATATGTGGCTCATAATCAAGCACATTGGCAGACATTTCTGATTTTTCAATTTTGCCTATATATGGTGGGTTGGAAATAATGACATCCACTTTTGGTAAGTCAGCCCATTGTGATCTGTCCAAAAAGTCAAACACACCAAATTCTACAAATACATCATGCGTTTCTGCATTTTCATGAGCAACACTGAGTGCGTCAACACTGATATCAATGGCAAGAAGTGTAAGTGGCTGCTGAGCCTTAATACCGATAGTAATCGGAATGATCCCTGATCCTGTGCCGATATCCATAATAGATTTGACGTTATTGTTCTTTAAAAAGTCAAGCGCCACAAACACAAGTTCTTCCGTTTCAGGTCTTGGGATGAGTACAGACGGATTTACCTTAAATTTTAGTCCGTAAAAATCGGCGTATCCTCCGATGTATTGCCATGGTTCATGTTTCAGTAATCTTTGAGTTACTTCATCAAATCTGACAATTTGGTCTGGATTCAACTCTTCCTCAGACCAAAAAGAAGCATTAAAAACATCTTCCAGTATATACCTCGCGATGATGGATGCCTCCCGGCTGTCATAAACAGTCATCAGTTTTTCGGATAGTGTACTATAAGCTGAAGTAAATGTCATGAAAAAGCTTTGAAAGATAAAAATAATGCCAATACTGAAGCAACACAATAAATGGAGTAATATTTTACATCAATGTACGCCGAAAGTGGAATACCATTTTTAATTTTATTATATAACATTAATATTAATTTCTGAATGAAATAGGCGACAACTGTGGCCAACGCAAGGCCATACATACCCCAAATGTGCATCCACCAGTAACTCAAAACGATATTACATGTCAGCTCCAAAATCCCTGACCAAATGATGACTTTGTGTTGATGCTTAGCAAAATTGTACGCTTGTGGCAACAAAACTCTGCTTGTAAGTATCAATAAATATATGTTGAAAATAAAAGCCGAAGTCTTGTATGACGGATTGTAGATGCCGGAAAAAAGAGAAGGAGATATAAACATCAGCACTATGGAAACCGGAAATAATATATGCATCCATTTTGTGGCTTTTGACTTTAACGCAGTAAGAGCAGATGTTCCCGAACCAAGAAGGGGAATCATCGCCACGGACAGACTACTATACAGCACGCTTGAAAAAGGCAGTTCTCTGGCTCCATACCTGAATACCGCAAAATCAGCAGCACTAAAGTATCTTGATACAAACCATCCATCCACTACATCCATAAGACTGGAAATCAAGGTATTTAAAATCAATGGTGCTGCAAAAATCAAAAATGTTATGAACACCTTTTTTTCAATCATTACTCCTTTAACAATATCCAGTAAGTAAATCAGGTAAACCAATCTTAAAGCAGCCAAAGCAATAAGGCATAATAGAAAATTTTTGACATCGGGTGCCATTATACCTATTAAGCCGGTCAGCAGTATTGTTGCTGATAAACTGATGATAGTATATCTGATAAGTAAAGCCGCTTGTTTTCTGAGTAGAAGTACGTTTTCCACCATAAGTAAAGGGGCAGAAACCATCACAAAAAGCGCCAGCAATGGTAAGAAATCAATACTACCTTCCGGCTTGAACGCTCCTGTCACCCATTGTGGAAATAAAAGTACCAACGATCCTATGAGGATACCAGTCAATACTAAAAGTAAAAAGACTGTTTGCAACGACTTTAGCTTGTCTCTTTCATGGATTCCGGGATAGTAGGATACCAAGGCATTTTGCATGCCCACCGTCCAGAAGAAGGATAATGTCACAGCGATAAATAACAATAATTCAAATTGACCGACTGCATCACTCGTCAAACCACTTTTGACCAAAAAGATAGAAACAAGGATACTTGTAAGATATCTACTTGCCTGATACAGCTGATAAGCATTGACCGGATCATGCGGCAGATTTTTAATCGCTTTTTTAAATGAGTGGATTGAAAACAAACTCACTGTTTGATTTTATAAAAAAACCGAAAGGTAAGGAAGTCTTATGTATTTCTGAGGGTTTAGGATCTGACTTTTGATTTCAAATATTTTACATGGGGTATATCTTCAGAGTATCTTTAAACTCAAATAGTTATGATTTTGAAATTTTACATTTAATTTTCTATTTGTATAAGATTTCCCATTAAACAAATTAGCAAAAAATGACAAATCATTTCCCCCTTACTTTTGTTCTATAAGTTGAAAATTTAAGATAGAAATGTTAGCATACTTAAAATCATTTGTAATATTTATTGGTTTACTTTTATCTTCCAGTATCATTGGACAAAAGAGCAATTTGATCATAACCAGTGATGGCGTCATCCACTACAAAATCTTTGGAAAAGGCAAGTCGGTAGTTATTATCAATGGCGGACCAGGTATGAACTCAGAAGGATTTGGAAACTTTGCAGCACAACTATCAAAGGTTGGTTTTCTCTGTATCATTTATGACCAACGAGGTACCGGAAAGTCTGAAATGAAGAAAATGGATCAAACCACCATCACCATGAAAAATATGGTTGAAGATCTTGAAGTGCTGAGAAGGCATCTAAAGATAAATAAGTGGACTGTTTTTGGTCAGTCGTTTGGAGGTTTACTGGCTGCACAATACGCAAATACTTATCCCAAATCTATTGATAAACTCGTATTTTCTAATTCCGGTGGTTTAAATCTTGACTTCTTAAATTATGTCGTGCAGCGGATCGAGAATAACTTAAGTCAATCAGAACGAGATAGTTTGCAATATTACAATGAATTACTTTCAAAAGAACCTGAGAATAAATTTTATCTGCAAAGACGGGCAATGCAACTCGCTAGTGCCTATGTATATCAAAAAAAACATGTTCCGACCATTGCCGAAAGGCTTTTGCAAGTCAACATCACTATCAACCAATTGGTATATTCAGACCTCCAAAAAAATAAATTTGATTTCATCGGTAAATTCAACAATTTTAAAAGACCTGTTTTGATATTTCAGGGATTGAATGATATTATCTCTTTAGAAACTGCTCAAGCCATTGAGACAACTTTTTCTGATAGTAAATTGGTGAAGTTGGATAAATGTGGTCATTATCCGTGGTTGGACAGGCCCGAAGTTTTTTGGTCAGAAATTATGAAATTCTTAAAAGGTAAATAAAGATGATAGCAAATAATATGTAAATAAATTATATATCATAAAGTTTAGTATATCAAATGATTGTACAAAATTTATTTAATTGAGTTTTGTCCACAACTCATTTTTTATGATATTTGTGGACAAAACAGCATATCAATAGATTTGTCCACAACTCATAAAATCTGGCACATATGGACAAAACGGTTAGCATATAGTTTTGTCCACAACTCATTTATTTACACACTTATGGACAAAACTAATTGCTATTAATTTTGTCCATAACTCATTTTAAATGATAATCCCAGATTATGCATTATGAGAATAAATAGAGCAAAATAGATGCGATGAACGGTCTCGTCTGAAAATTTCCACCAATCAATTCTTCATTACCGTCGTCTTCAATATAACAATCTGATATAGGACTTCGTACACACACGTCCAGATTCGGACATAATTTCAATTAGCATCAATTGCAAAAGCAAGATAATCAGCGAATTATAGATTTGGCACAAAGGTGGCAATACTATTTATTATTAATATATTAAGATTAACTTTTTTCTGAACACTTAAATTTAATCCAAATGAAATTGTCCTTATTATTTATTGCAATGGCACTGGCTGCAAGTCTTTTTGGTCAGGATTACATCATTGAATCCGATGGCGTAAAACATGAAGGTCAAATCATCTCCATGTCGAAAAACACTTTGATGTTTAAGAATAGTGACGGTGATCTTGACCAATATAAAATAGACAGGTTATCTGTAGTTCATATTGCTGATCCGAAATTTAAAATGAAAGGTGTAAATCTCAACAATAGTAGTTTTGAGAAAACTGAAGACGGGATTCACATCGTTATGTTGGACAATCCCATATCAAAATCAAAAGTATCATGCCAGCCGGCATCAAAATCCCGATCTACAAATCTAAATACCAAATCTGAAAAAAGCAGTTCACTAAGTATCTCATCTGAAGACGATGGACCTAAGGCAAAAGTGCTTTTGGATTGTGATGACTGCTCCACATCTGGTTCTTTGGTGATGGTGAGTGAGGACAAATTGACCAATGTATTGTGGAATTTTGAATGTAAAGATGGTAGTGCTTTTCCGATGGAGTTAGAAATAGATTGCAACAAGACCTATAATTTTAAATACAAAGACGGAAATAAACAAAGCATAGAGAAGAAAGTCAGAATAAAATCCGGTGTCAATAATATCAATGTATTTCAGTGAATGTAAATGGACAATGGAGGAAGGAGAATGAAGGAAGGAGGTCGAAAGAACAAACGACCTAAAATCTACCAATCAAATGTATGATGAGCAACCGAATGATCCAAATATCAATTATCTTTTCCATAACACTTAATACTTACCAAAATGTTAGCAAATTACTTAAAACTTGCAATACGCAATCTTAACAAACATAAGATTTTTAGTCTAATCAATATAGTAGGATTGGCTATAAGTATTTCGGTGTGTCTCTTGATTATTTCGATCATTGCGGATCAAAAAAGTTATGATCAGTTTCATACCAAAAAGGATAGGATCTTTAGAGTGCTTACGAACACAGGAGGAGATAGTGAGACGGCAACATCTTCTTTTCATCTCGGAAAGGAAATGGTAAATAAACATACTGGTGTAGAAAAGGCTACTACCTTAGTAAGAACGTTTGGAGGAGACATCTTCTATAATGAAAAAATGGCTTCTGGTGGAGGGTATTTTGCTGATGAAAACTTGTTTAAGATATTTGATTATAAATTGATAGCAGGTGATCCAAATACCGCTTTAAATACTCCACGCTCTTTGGTGATTTCTGAAAAATTATCCAAACAACTTTTTTACAATGAAAACCCGATCGGTAAATCTGTACAATTTAAAAATACAGGCGTAAATCCTATGGGAGTCGATCATGGTAATCAGGAAACCGATTATGGATTATTTACCATTACTGGAATTCTTGAAGAAAATCAAGGAAAAACGCATTTGCCTTTTCAAATATTGACTTCACTGGAAACCATCAAAGCACTGGCGAGTGATTCCCTATTGAATACCGATTTTAATGATTGGCAATTTGTTTGGGAATGTTATACTTATGCTTTGGTATCAGAAAATAATTCACAAGATGGATTACAATCAACTTTGGACAAAATATCAAAAGAAAAATTTACAGATCAACCATATTTTTTCAAAGCTCAACCACTTGGAGACATCACTCCAGGGCCAATGTTCAACAATAATTCTCATGTATTTATTCCACAAACGTTTTTGATCTTTCTGGCCGGACTTTGTTTGATCATCATTTTGACTGCTGGATTTAATTATACCAATCTTACATTGGCAAGATCATTTACAAGAGCAAAAGAAGTAGGAATACGTAAAGTCTCAGGAGCCAAACGGGGCCAAGTTTTTTATCAATTTATATGTGAGTCTGTAGTAATATCTTTGGCAGCCTTTATCCTTGCAATACCGATATTGTATATCCTCCAAAACGTATTTTCAAAATTTGTGATCAATCAATACATCAATATTACTTTCGATCACAGCCCGAAGCTATATTTAATTTTTATAGGCTTTAGTATTGGAGTTGGCGCATTAGCTGGATTTTTTCCATCGTTGTATATTTCGGCATTTAGTCCTATTCAGATTTTAAAAAATGTAACAAATATAAAGATATTCAAAAAATTGTCTCTCCAACGTGGCTTACTTTTGGTACAGTTCTGTTTTTCACTTATTTTTATTATTTCAGCATTATTAATTTTTAAGCAAACCAATCACATTTTTAATTATGAATATGGATTTAACAAAGACAATGTGGTGAATGTGACTTTGTATAATCCCGATAATTATGCGAGATTTGCACAATCGATTAGTGACCATAAAGATGTCACTGCGGTAGGTGCTGCCAGCTTGTTGCCAAGTGCCGGATCTGGTAGAGGCACATCAATATGGAAAAGTGAAGGGGGAAAGGATACGTTATATACACAGTACATAGATATTGACGCCAAAAGCCTGAAAGTATGGGATATTGATCTTGTGGCTGGCAAAAATCTCCCTGAAATACCTGAAGTCAGCAATGAAAAGTATATTCTAATCAATGAGATGCTTTCAAAAGACCTGAAATATGATACTCCTAATCAGGCCATTGGTCAGAGAATAGTATCAGGCCCCAGTAATTTTGAGATCGTCGGCGTAGTTAAGGACTTCCAAAGCCAAAGTGTGACCAGCGAAATCAAGCCTTTGATGCTTCGCAACAGACAATCTGAATTTAGGTATGCCACCATAAGAGTAAGTGGTCAAAATAATAAGGAAGCGATTTCCTTCCTGGAGACCAAATGGAAAGAAGTCAATCCAACAACAAAATTTGAGTACCAATATTTTGATCAGGAACTTCAAAGTATACATACAATTTTTACAAACATAGCAGCAATTCTCGGTTTTATAGCCTTTCTGACAGTCTTGATTTCTTGTTTGGGTTTATTGGGAATAGCCATTTACACATCAGAGATAAGACGCAAGGAAATAGGCTTACGTAAGATTTTGGGCTCAAGTATATTTGAAATTATTGTTCTGCTTTCCAAAAGTTATATTTTTTTGATAGCAGCTGCCATAATCGTAGCCGTACCGATTGCCTACTTTATAAATAATGCCTGGCTCAATTTTTTCCCATCGAGGATAAGTATCAGCCTATTATCTATATTAATTAGTATTTTGTTTTTGGTGGGAATAAGTTTTCTCATCGTTTTTTCTCAATCTTGGCGAGTGGCCAAAAGCAATCCAATAGATGCTTTAAAAGTGGAATGATAAGAACGGAAATCGAAAACCGGAATTCGGAATTCGGAACCTAATCCCTACCACCAATTACCTAACATCTAAACCCTATCAAAATGCTCATCAACAATCTAAAAACAGGAATCCGAAACCTTTGGGCAAACAAAACTATCTCTGCTATTAATATTATAGGCTTGAGCTTGGGATTGAGTGCATTCTTACTGATCCTATTGTGGGTAGAAAACGAATATAGTGTCAATAAAAATGTAAAAGACAGGGATCATATCGCCGCCATCATGGTCAATCAAACATTTGAAAGTGGCGAGATCCAGACGTATGCTGCGACACCACCACCATTGGCTAAAAAATTAATGGAGTCAAAAGATAATGTGTCATCAGCAGCTACGGCATCCTGGGGAGATCAAATCCAGTTTACAGTAGGAGACAACAAATTTACGGAATATGGTCTGTATGCCAGCCCGGAGTTTTTGGAAGTATTTAGTGTAGAATTATTGCTTGGTTCAAGAGCGTCAGCGTTAAAATCCCCAAATACAGTTCTTATTTCAGAATCCCTGTCATCAAAGTACTTTAGCAACACAGACCCTGTGGGAAAATCCATAAAAACCGGCACGGGCCAAAGTTATGAAGTTGCAGGAGTATTCAAAAGTCAAGATCAAAAAACAACGATGTATTATAGCTTTTTGATGCCTATTCAGGATTACTTTAGTTTTAATCCGTTTATGGCCAATGATTGGTCAGTAAACAATGTAAGAACTTATGTCAAATTTGACCCGAATGCTGACTTTCAAAGTTTTAATAACAAAATAAAAGCATTGCTATCACAGCAAAACGATCGCCAAAAAAGTTGTGAATTGTTCCTGTTTTCTATGAAAGACTGGTATCTGAAGGGTGAATTTAAAGATGGAAAACAGGTAGGTGGACGCATTAAATATGTCAATCTTTTTTCCATTGTGGCATTGATTATTTTACTCTTGTCATGTATCAATTTTGTAAACCTGACGACTGCCAGTGCTACTCAAAGACTCAAAGAAATCGGAGTCAGAAAGAGCCTTGGAGCAAATCGATTTGCGTTAATAAAAAGATTTTTGCTTGAGTCAGTCTCATTATCCCTCATATCCGGGGGTATATCTATTGGTTTGGTTTATTTATTGCTGCCGCAGTTCAATCAACATTTTAACATCCAATTGTCTACAGGATTTGAAGATCCATTCCGTTTATTGGTATTTACCTTTATTGTACTGACAGTGGGATTGATAGCCGGAATTTATCCTGCATTTGTGTTGTCAGGTATGGACGCTGTGGCCGCTCTTAAGAAAAATATGATAGCTGGATTGACTAATACTACTTATATCCGCAAGGTTTTGGTAACCGGTCAATTTGCAGTTACGATATTATTGATTACTGGCGGTGTGATTATCTCAAAACAGTTGGATTATTTTAAAGACAAAGATTTAGGCGTCGATGGACAACATTTAGTATGGTTTCCCAATCAGATTCCTCAGGATAAAATAGAGACAGCCATGAGAGAAATTTCCCAAATCAAAGGTGTGAAGCAATCGGCATTGGCTTCTATGACTTTTCAGGGGAGCAACAACAGGGGACATGAAGTGAAGTGGGAAGGAAAAAATCCAGGAGAAGATATATTTTTCAATTTTATAGCCGGCAGTCATGATTTACCTGCTACATTGGGCTTGGAAGTAGTCGATGGACGCAATTTTTCAAAGGCTATTTCAACAGACACAAGTGCTATATTACTAAATGAAACTGCTGTCAGACAAATGAATCTCAAAAATCCCGTAGGCCAATACATCGAAACAAGAAACTTGAAAGGCACTGTAATAGGTGTTTTAAAGGATTTTCACTTTGAATCATTACACAACACGATCGGACCGGTCATCTTCAATTGCAGGCCTGATTGGACATGGAATATGTATGTCAAAATGGATGGTAGCAACGATGCACTCGCTTTAAAGTCGATAGAGGAAGTGTATAAAAAATTTGCACCTGGTCAAATTTTTGAATACAATCACCAAAACGATCAACCACAATGGTTTTATAGGTCCGAAGGGCAGTCCGCAGTGCTGATTAAGTGGTTTTCGGTTTTTGCGGTATTCTTATCTTGCCTTGGCCTTCTGGGATTGACTATTTTCACCATTGAGAGAAAGAAAAAAGAAATTAGCATCAGGAAAATTCTTGGTGCCAACATTTCAAATTTGATGGTATTGGTATCAAAACAGTTTATCATTCTTATTGCCATCTCTATACTATTATCTTTTGTCCCATCATATTATTTCACTACTCAATGGCTTGATAATTTCCCTTATAGCATTCGGGTTGAGTGGTATTACTTCATTTTTGGGCCATTCATAGTATTTTTTGTTGCGATCATGACCATGAGTATTTTGATAGTGAAAGCATCATTACTGAATCCTGTGAAATCTTTGAGGTCGGAATAAAAAGTTTGTAGCATTTAGCAAGTAAAGGAAACCTAACCCTAACCCTAACATCCAATATCTAACCACCTTAACCCTAATACCTAAAACCTAACACTTAAATTAAAACACCTAAAACAATGCTCCGTAATTACTTTAAAATAGCCATTAGGAATCTTTGGAACAATAAACTTTTTTCATTCATCAATATAGTGGGTCTGGCCTTGGCTATTCCCTTTGCTCTACTCTCATTTTTAAGCTTACAAAGCAGCTTTGAGTTTGATAATTTCCATCCTGATGAAGATAGAATTTTTAGAGTTATCACCGATGAAAAATCTAATGAAGGAATAGAGAATCATTACGCCACTTCACCTTTTTTACTGGCTGAAACATTAAAAAAGGATTACCCGGTTGTTGAGAGAGCTACAAAAACGGTGAGGACATTTGGCTGGGAACTAAGCAACAGACTCAAATCTCTAAAGGTAAATACTATATTTGTTGAGCCTGAATTTTTTAATATTTTTGGATTCGGTTTAGAGAAAGGATCGTTGCCGACCGAAGTAAATAGTCTTGTCTTGAGCCACGAGATGGCCGAATTGTTCTTTAATGAAACTGATCCTGTTGGAAAGACATTAACACACCCAACGTTTGGCGTTTTTAAGATTACAGGAGTATTAAAGCCTTTCAAAAAGCAAACTATGTTCAGAAGTGATGCAATGATATCAATGGCTTCTTATGTTAATTTTAACAAAAACGAACCAAATATTACCTCATGGGGAAATTATGATGCTCACACATTTGTAAAAACTATACTGAAGTCAGATATTGCTACCCTGAGTTCTGTTCTGAATGATATCGCAAAAAAAACAAATCATCTTTTAGTACGTGAAAAAAAATCCCATCAATTTCGCATACAGTCAATTTCTGATATTTCGCCAAGTGCTGAAAAACTTCGCAACAATCCATATGTAGAAGATATTACAGATATTGCTTTTAATTTTTCCATTCCATTATTACTACTGCTCTTGGCAGGCTTTAACTATACAAATCTAACGTTGGCGCGGTCTCTCAGCCGAGCCCGCGAAGTAGGTGTGCGAAAGGTTATGGGTGCATTGAGGTCACAGCTGATTTTGCAGTTTGTTTGCGAAGCCATAGTTATTGCTGTATTATCTTTAATCTTGGGTTTTGTCTTTTTACAAATCATGAAGGAAACGATTCATGTAAATTGGGTCACCTGGGAAGTTGAAAACCAAATTTTAGTCTGGACAGTTTTTCTTGTATTTGCAATCTTATTAGGATTTCTTGCAGGTATGCTTCCCGCATGGATTTTATCCGGGTTTCAATCTGTAGATGTGCTCAAGGGCAACCTTACACCCGCAAGTTTTGGTAAAGTAAGTTTTCGTAAAAGCTTGATGGTTATTCAATTTGTAGTATCAATGGTATTCATTTTCTGGATGGGTCATATGTACAATCAGTTTCAATATATGGCTACTGAAAATGAAAATTATAATCGTAAGGGAATTTTTAATATAAACATGGTGGACAATAATTACAGTTTATTAAAAGATGAGTTGTATAAAAATAAGAGCATCAAAAAGATTGGCTTGACGTCCACTGTGTTTGGAGGAATTACTGCAGAAACTTATATCAAAGCACGAAAACAGGATGAAAATAAGGTGTCATATTACTACTCAGCTGATCACAATTATATAGAAAACATGAATCTAGAATTTGTAGCCGGGCAAAATTTACCTGAATCATTGTCTGATTCAGTCGGAAATTTTATTTTGGTCAATGAAAAAGCAGTAGAGAAGCTTCATTTAGGGACTTCACAAGAAGCTATCGGAAAATCTGTTTTTATTAATAATGAGTCGGAAGTGATCATTTCGGGTGTTCTTAAAGATTTTTGCCATTACAATTATCAATTTCAAATCGAACCGGTAATAATTCAATACAATCCTTCTCAATTTATGATTTTGTCCATCTTAGCAGCAGATAATATAAATGAAGCTACATTTTTGTCTGAGATGCAAGCTGCATGGAAAAAAATTTATCCTACAGATTTTTTGGTAAGTTCCTGGTTTGCCAAGGATATGTATGAGCGGTATTACCCTGCAGAAGATATGAAAATAATGGGCCTCGCTGCCCTAATAATTCTGACTATTGCAGTGATGGGCTTGCTTGGTATTGTTATTTACAGTACTGAAAAACGCACAAAAGAAGTTGGTGTCAGAAAAGTGATGGGTGCCTCTCTGACAGAAATAGTACGAGTCTTATCCTGGAGTTTTATGAAACTTTTATTGATCGCTGGTACAATATCCTTACCCATAGGCTTTGCTTTAGGTCTTGTTACACAAAAAATATTCACTTTTCACAGTAATATAAATATTAATTTAATGCTTGGCTTTTTTGTTTCTATTTTAGTTATTGCCGTGTGCACCATTGGCTTTTTTTCCATCAAAGCTGCACTGATGAACCCTGCGAAAAGTTTGAGGTCGGAATGATTTGAACAATCCGAACAATCCGAACAAAATGAACAATCCGAATAATATGAATGAATAGTAGCTGAATGGCGAAACGAAAATAGAACAAAAATTAATACGCTAATAGCTTGCAATTAATGGCTAATATTTAACACCTAACAACAAAATATATGTTTATTAATAATGTAAAATTTGCTTTTCGAAATCTAAAGAAAAATAAGTCCTTTAGTTTATTAAATATTCTTGGTTTAGCCATTGGGATAGTAAGTTCGGCACTTATTTTTTTATGGATAGAATATACTTACCAGCACAACCGTATCCTTCCGGGTTCTGATGAGCTATTTCAGGTCAAAAATAATCAGAAATATGGTGATGATATCTATACGATGAGCGCAACCAGTGGTCCATTAGGTCCTGTGTTGAGTCAGGATGTGCCGGGAGTGAGTGGTGTGACAAGAATATTGAGTTCTGGTGGTGTATTTGGACATCATGACAAGAGCTTGAATTTCAATGGTGTATATGCTGACAATAATTTTTTTACACTTTTCAAATTCCCCATCGAATCACAATCGGATCAATTACCTTTGAGTAAAAATGACAGGATTGCTATATCTACCAAAATGTCCGAAGCCTTGTTTGGTACAACCCAATCAGTAGGCAAAAGCATCATTTTAAATAAAGAAGAAAACTTTGTCGTCTCCGCCGTCTATGATCGGGTATCCGAAAACATGACCATGAATCCTGACTGGATCATTTCTCTTGGAAACCGATTTCTGAATGATGATTTTAAAAATAACTGGAGCCATTGGGGTGCTTGTGGCATGCGTACTTATGTGTCTCTCCAACAAGGTGTTGACTATTTAAAAATCAATCAGCAAATAAAAAATCTAATTTTCCAAAAATCCGGAGGTAATGTAGATCATTCTATATTTTTATATCCTTACTCACGATTATCATGGTACAATACCTTTTCGAATGGCATAGAAACGCCTTCTGAAGGAACGATCAAATATATCAAGCTTTTCTTTTTGATAGCTATTGTTATTCTGCTCATAGCCTGTATCAATTTTATGAATCTTTCTACCGCAAAAAGCGAACATAGAGCAAGAGAAATAGGCTTAAAAAAAGCTATTGGTATCCATAAAAGTCAGTTGGTATATCAGTTTTATACAGAAAGTATTTTAGTTTCTTTTATTGCTGTCGTGTTAGCCGTTTCAGCATTGTACATCATCGTGCCCGCATTTGGCAATATGATCAATGTTCCATTGACTTTAAGTTTTTTCAGTCAGTCCCACATTGCATTTTTCTGTGGTGTTGGTTTGTTTTGTGGTCTTCTAGCTGGCACTTATCCTGCTTTTTTTCTGGCATCATTCAAGCCATTGGAAGCACTTAATAATAGAGTCTCGGGCAATTCAGGCACTAATTTTATACGAAAAAGCCTTGTCGTATTCCAATTCAGTATTTCAATTGTAATCATTATCTGCACTATCGTAATTTCCAACCAAATTACCCACACCAAAAACAGAGATTTGGGATTTTCAAAAGACAAAATACTATCCATTCCTGTATCAAATAATTTATCAAAAAACTTCGATCGTTTTCGGACTGAAATGATCAGCAATGGCCACATAGAAGAAGTGGCAATGACTGATGCTAACCTGTTTAATATGTATAACAATGGTGGAGGATTTACATGGAAAGGATACGACAGTACAAAAGATGCCCTGATTACATTCAATGGTATGACTTCGAGCTATCTCAAGGTCATGGATATCAAAGTGACAAAGGGCAGAGGGTTTTATGAAAATCCAAAACAAGAAGAAGGCAATATTATCATTAATCCTGCATTAGCAAAACTGATGGGCGATGAAGGAAAGATAGGTGGTATAATCAATCGGGGAAACGATCCACCACTCACTATCATAGGTATCACAGCAGAGTTTGTGGTTAATGATATTTATGGTGTCGCAGAACCACTGATATTTTTTCCAAAAGACCAAAGTTCATTTGCGGAATGGAGTAGCATCGTAATGAAATTGCCTCATGATGGTAATGTAGAACACCAGCTTGAATCCATCAGAAAAAGTGTCAAATCTATCGATCCGGAAAACCCATTTAATTATAACTTTTTTGATGAAAGCTTCAATTATCAATTTAATGGTATCATGTTTGTCGGTAGATTGGTTTTCATGTTTGGCTTGCTTTCGATAGCTATTTCATGTCTTGGTTTGTTCGGTTTGGCCGCATTTATGGCACAACGAAGAACCAAAGAAATCGGTGTCAGAAAAGTGCTCGGTGCCACTGTAGCACAAATCATTGGAAATTTATCACTTGACTTCATCAAATTAATCGTGATAGCTATCATCATTGCCAGCCCGATAGCTTACTATTTTATGGATGAGTGGCTCAGTAGATATCATTACAGGATCGATATCCAATGGTGGGTGTTTTTATTGGCTGCCATCATATCCCTACTTATTACTCTTGTTACTGTTGGCTTTCAGGCTATTAAAGCAGCATTGATGAATCCTGTGAAAAGTTTGAAAACAGAATAAACAATTATTTATTTAAAAAAATTAAAAGCTCGACCATAATGAAGTCAATAATAGTTTCAATCATGTTCTTAAGTGCCATGAGCGCATATTCTCAAGTCGAAATTCCAAATACAATTTCGAAATCTGAGAAAATTTATGGACTGTCAAAATTTTGGCAAGAAGTCAATTACAATTTTATTTACCTTAACAAGGTTGATAAAAAAATGTGGGAAAACGCCTACAAAGAATATATCACAAAGGTGCAGGAAACCAAAAATGATTATGAATATTATCGGGAATTATCAAAGTTTTGCGCTCTCCTAAAAGATGGACATACCAATATTTTTTTTCCTAAAAATGTTCAATCACTCATCATGAATACCATGTTTGGTGAATATAGAATGTTTTTGAAGCATGTAGCGGGTAAAGTTATCATTGAGCGCGTAAATGAAAGCAAAAAAGATGAGATTCCAGTAGGGAGTGAAATCATTGAAGTAAATGGACTTAACACTATTGACTTCATGAATAAATATGTGAAGCCATATATTTCTTCTTCTACTCATTATGTATTAGAAGACTATGCTGCCAGTCAACTTCTGAAAGGACTTGAAGGGGATACTTTCCGAATAAAAATCATAACTCCTAAGAATATTGTAAAGTCATTTACACTTGTACATCAGAAAACTCAGGAAGATGCCGTTTATCCTCCTTTTGAAAACGATAGCTTATTTGCGATGAAATGGATGGGGAAGGATATATTGTATTTGGCTCTTAATTCGTTTGCCGATAATAAAATCAATAGTGATTTTGAGAAAAATCTTTCTGAAATTTATAAAGCTAAAGCTCTCATCATTGATTTGCGAAATAACGGTGGTGGAAATACAGGAGTTGGGACTGGGATTTTGCAGTATTTTACCAACGATGCAGTGCTGCATCATTCTAGATATAGTACCCGTGAACATAGGGCTTCTTTCAAGGCTTGGGGAATTTACACAACACCAAAAGATACTATTAACAATGAATGGCAAACAAAATGCTATTTGTATAATCAAGATGAGAAATACTATGACTTTGAATATAATCCTGATACCATAAAAATAAAAGAAAAAAGATTGGTAGTGCCAACTGCTGTTTTGATAGGTCATAATACTGCGTCTGCTGCGGAAGATTTTCTCATAAGTGCGGATAATCAAAAACATTTCACAAAAATCGGTCAAAACTCGTTTGGCAGTACAGGACAGCCGTTTCTCTTTGAGATGCCAGGTGGCGGAAATGCACGTGTGTGTACCAAAAAAGACACCTATCCGGACGGGAGAGAGTTCGTGGGAGTTGGTATAATGCCCGACATCGAAGTAATACCTTCACTCAATGATTATATAAATAAAAAAGACGTGGTACTTGAAAAAGCGTTGGACTATCTAACAAAAAAATTGAAATAGTAAAACTTTATTTAATTTAGAAATGCCATAAATACAGACCTTACAATTTCACCTTAAACAAACTTGTTATTGGTAAAATTTGTAATAAACTTTGCTTATAACACTTATTATCTTAGCCTTAACACCCAACCAATGCTTTACAATTACTTTAAAATAGCTTACCGTAGTTTCTTGCAAAACAAACTTTATGCTGGTATCAATATCATAGGATTAATGACAGCGCTTAGTGTGGTGATTCTCATCATGTTGTACGTCAAAGACGATTTATCATTTGATAAGATGCACAACAATGGCAGCGATATCTACAGAATAGTGGCAGATGTAAAAGATTCGAGAGGTGAAGTAATGAAAACAGGTAATACTGGTATCATTCAAGGCCCTACATTCAAAGATGAAATTCCTGAAATTGCAACCTTTTGCCGATTTAAAAATGGATGGAATACATTGGTCAAAAAGGGCAATGATGCATTTATGGAAGAGATGCTTTATGCGGATAGTGCTGCATTTGCCATGTTTTCATTTGATGTGATCGAAGGTGACCCAGTCAATCCTTTGAATAATATCCAAAACGTAGTCATCACGCAAAAGGTAAAGGAAAAATATTTCGGAGCTTCTGATGCTATAGGAAAACCACTGTACATCAGTGATGAAAGCAGAGAGATGACGCCATTTATTGTCGCAGCGGTGGTAGGTAATTTACCATCCAATTCCAGTATTCAGTTTGATATTCTTGCTTCGTTTGAATATATGTTAAACAATGATGAAGGTTATAAAGAATCACAGTCCTGGGCAAACTCCAGTCTCAACACTTTTGTAATGCTGCACCCAAAGACAGATGCTCTGTCTGCAAATCAGAAGATAGATCTGGTCACTCAGAAACATCTTCAAACTGAAATGGGTGAGAGGAAAAAGCAAGATCCGACATCTAAAGGTTATGATATAAAGTATCATCTCCAGCCACTTTTTGATATGCATCTTGATCCAGAATATTTTGCTTCCAACGGCATGAAAAACTGGTCAAATATCAAATACCCGAAAATATTATCTGGAATATCATTATTGCTCATTCTCATAGCTTCTATCAACTTCATCAACCTGACACTTGCCCGATCATTGCAACGATCCAAAGAAATCGGTATCCGCAAGACATCCGGAGGGACAAAATCACAGTTGTTTTTTCAGTTTATCACCGAGTCATTTGTTTTGACAGCCATAGCTTCATTTCCTGCTGTTTTGATAGCTTATGGGTTATTGCCGGAGTTCTCAAAACTTACGGGCAAATACTTAGACCCAAACATAATGTATGCACCGGCATCTATTATACTTTACATTGTACTCATGAGTGTCATTGCAATATGTGCAGGGAGCTATCCAGCTATTGTAATGTCAGGATATAGACCAATAGAAAGTCTGAAGGGAAAGTCGGTTTTTGGCTCAAAACAATATCTTCGTCAGTCTTTGGTAGTCATTCAGTTTGTGATAGCAGGTATACTGATGATCGGGACAGCATTTGTGACCTTACAATTCAGATATATCAATGAAAAACCATTAGGCTATGAAACTTCCGACAGATATAGGTTTTGGATACCTTGGGAAGAAATCAGCAAACTTGCTACACCATTTAAAACGGAATTAAGACAGCTCAATGATGTACTGGCTGTATCCGCAAAATCTGGTGATTTTAATAGGACAAAGTTTAAAATAGAAGGTGAAGACACCGATTGGATATACTATGAACACATAGATGATCAGCACCTTCAACTATTGAATATACCACTAAAAGAAGGCCGCTATTTTTCGTATGACTACGCACTCGATACAGTTTCCAATATTGTAGTCAATGAATCTTTTGTACAGAAAATCCTGAAAGGTGTCAAAAATCCACTCCAGCATCCTATCAAATCCCGGGACGAGGTATATCAAATCGTGGGTGTAGTAAAAGATTACCATTACAGCAGTTTAAAAGAAGAGATAAGTCCAATCGTCTACTATCTGGATAGGGGCACACAGGCAGGTATGGTCCACATTCAGTTTAAAGATGGTAGAAGCCGGGAAGGACTAAAGGCTGTATCTTCGGTTTACAAAAAATATGTACCATTTCTTCCCATGGAGTACGAATCCCTTGAAGATTTCAGGATGGACCATTATTCTGAAGAGCTCACTGAAAAAAACATCATCACTTATACTGCCTTACTTGCCTTACTTATCGCATGTCTTGGTCTCTTTGGGTTGACTACTTTTATGACTGAACAACGCAGCAAAGAAATAGGTATCCGTAAGGTCTTAGGTGCAGGAGTTTCAGGTATAGCCATATTACTTACTAAAGATTTTGTAAGGCTTGTAGTTATTTCCATAATTTTAGCGATACCTGTAGCGTATTACTTTGTAAATCAATGGTTAGAAAATTTTTCCTACAGAATTGGTGTGCAATGGTGGGTTTTTGCAATCGTAGCCATATTGGCCCTGACGATAGCATTTTTTACTGTCTTTTTTCAATCGATCCGAGCGGCATTGGCAGATCCGGTGAAGTCGTTGAAGACGGAGTGAATCTATCATGAACATAGGACATAGAGTATAAAGCATAGGGCGATTAGTTTTTTTATTTTTTTCCCAACCAAATTAAAAAATCATACGTCTATTAGTAAAAATAAAACATCATTTCAATGGGCAACAAATTTTTGTTATTTTGTTTTTTAATATTTATTTTATGCACGAATGAAGAAAGTACTGAAAATAAAGACAATATAACTAATGAAGCTCTTTTCAAATATGACTTACCTGCTGATGGTTGTGATTGGCATTTCCATATTATCAGCAAATCAGAAATCTTGCAACTTGTAGAAGATAATGCCAGCAAGCCAAAAACCGAAATACTTAAAAAAGAAGCAAGAAAAGTAATTGGCCTGCCCAATGTTACTGTTGAACTTACCTATAAACTCACAGGCATAACCCAAAAAGTCCAATGCGGGTGGAATAAAACACAAGATATGAAGGAAATCAATATTGTGAAGGTGGAAATTAAGTAAGTAGGAATGGTGGATATAACGTTCCCTATTATTTTATAAAACGCCAATCCTAACTAACATAAAACTTTAGCAGCTATGCCCCTGAATTAAACCCGTAATATGCATCAAATCGCAAAGGTATTACCTTTAAAATAGTCTGTCAATATAACTTTTGTTATGTGTATGTTAGACTTGGAGCATTACTGTAACTTTGATTATGGAGAGGGGAGAGTTACATATGCATGGATGATCGCACGTTGAAATAAAGCTTCTAAAGCATTGAACTTTTATGCCAATATGCCACGAAAAAAATCAGCAATAAATGTTTAAAAAAAATAAATCCATACATTGTGTCCAATTCAGCCTGCTTCAGTCGTCATAAAGCTGTAAACATATAATTTTAATCTTTTAAAGAAATAAAAAATGACAGAATTTATGATGATTTTCAGAAGCGATTACAATCCATCGTTTAAACCATCGCCTGAACAAATGCAGGCAAGCATCAAACAATGGCAGGATTGGATCGGAGGCATTGCCGCACAAGGCAAATTTTTAAGTACGAATCGTTTGGGTTTCGAAGGGAAAACGTTGAAGCCAAATAATGTCATCACCGATGGACCTTATGCGGAAGTAAAAGAAATGGTGGGCGGCTACATCATTGTAAAAGCGACCAACATAGACGAGGCGATGAAATTGGCAGAAGGGTGCCCAATACTAAATATTGGCGGACACGTAGAGGTAAGGAACGTTATGCCTATGAATAACTAAGTTGAACCCGTGAACGAACAAGAACTAATACCACAACTTTTCAAAGCAGAGTACAGAAAAATAATTTCTGTACTCTGTAAGTTGTTTGGTATTTTTCACATTGAAATTGCAGAAGATATTACCAATGATACATTTTTATTAGCAGCAGAAACTTGGGGATTAAAGGGTATTCCCAATAATCCAACAGCGTGGCTTTACCTCGTGGCCAAAAACAAAACCAAAGACTATTTCAAGAGACATAAGACATTTTCTGAAAAAATAGCGGTGGATTTAAATTACCATCAAGACCAAAATGAACAAATGGACGTTGATTTGTCGATGGAAAATATCACTGATAGTCAATTGCAAATGATATTTGCCGTTTGTAATCCTGTAATTCCGACAGAAGCCCAAATAGGACTCGCATTAAGAATTCTTTGCGGTTTTGGTATTGACGAAATTGCAGAAGCATTTCTGACCAATAAAGAAACGATCAACAAACGGCTATTCAGAGCTAAGGAAAAACTTCGGGCGGAAAATGTAAAAATTGAATTGCCAAATATTGACAAGCTTCATTCAAGATTGGAAACAGTATTATCAACCTTGTATTTGCTTTTTAATGAAGGCTATCATTCAAGTTCGCAAAATACGCAGATCCGAAAAGAGCTTTGTTTGGAAGCGATGCGGTTAAATTACTTTCTCATAGAAAATACGACGACCAATACACCCAATGTAAATGCATTGATGGCTTTGATGTGCTTTCATTCTTCCCGATTTGACGCAAGAAACAATCAAGCAGGCGAACCCATTTTGTACGATGACCAGGATAAAAATCTATGGAGTACTGAACTGATTGAAAAAGGAAATTATTTTTTAATAGAAAGTGCCAAAGGGCAGGAAATTTCAAAATATCATTTGGAAGCATCTATCGCTTATTGGCATTGCACTAAGATAGAAAATGCCGGAAAGTGGGAGCATATTTTACAGTTATACAATCAGTTGCTACAAATTGAATACTCCCCAATCACTGCCTTGAATCGTACCTATGCTCTATCAAAAGTTTTTGGAAAAGAATAAGCCATCCATGAAGCTTTAAAATTGGACTTAAATGAAAATCATTTTTACCATTCACTTCTGGGGAATCTTTATGTTGATCTTGATAACAAAAAAGCAAGTGAGCATTTAGCCACGGCCTTAAATCTAGCGAAATCTGATGCCGATAAATCGACCATACTAAAATATCTCAATAAAATAAAATGACAGACTTTTTAATATTATCTATTTCATCCATTCAAATATAAAAAATGATCCATTCAGCATCTGGCTACATAGCTCTTTCCCTATTGATGAACGTTATATTGTTTTTGATCGGCACATCTTCCATTCAATCAACTTTTACTAACCCTGCACAAAGAAAGTCTAAAAAAGTAACGCTTTTGGTTGGTTTAGTATTATGGCAAATATATATATTGATCATCGGAAAATCCGGAATATTGCAGGACTTCAGTTTGCCGCCAAGGGTATTGATATTTTTGGTATTTCCGGCATTTGTTTTTATTGCCGCATTCTTAATCGCCAACAGAAACAAGGCTTGGATCCATAACATACCACCGCATTGGTTGATCTTTTGCCAGACCTTTAGAATAGCCATAGAAAGCCTTTTTGTTCTCTCTGTAGCTAAAGGGATTTTGCCAGAAATTGTCACCATAAAGGGCTATAATTTTGACATGATATTTGCATGTACAGCGCCTATCGTTGGATATTATGTGGTGCGGAAAAATTTATATTACCAATCAATGGCCTTGCTTTGGAATTACTTAGGACTAGGAGTGATTGCTTCCATCATATTTTTATTTGTCACTGCCATTTATTTCCCACAATTATATGGAAGGGAGACATCTCTTTTTCCCAAAGAGTTTGGTTTGTATCCCTATCCATTAGTCCCGGGTTTTTTGATGCCTTCCGCTGTTTTTATGCATGTTCTATCCATCTTGCAGTTGATGAAGATTAAGGAAAAATTTTAGTCTTATGTGAAACTTCTTTTTTCTGCACCAAACATTTGCAAGGGATAGGTTTATCATGCACCACTATGACGAATCTATGCTGCATAGATAATCAAAAGTATCCGTTAGGGTTGCACAAAAAAAACTAGATTCCCGTGTTTTTTATTCATGTCAATATAGATTCAAAATTTAGATTCATAATTCGAATATAAAAAAATAATTATAACTTACCACCTTATTTTATTGATTGGCCCAAAAAATCAACGACATGGATCACCATAACCTTCAAATACAAACAATTACTTAACAAAGATTTTATGAACTTTGGGAAGAGACAAGAAGTCATGTAACCGATGACAAAAATAAAATTTATCAGTTTTTCAAACCCTATATCGAAACGATTCCTAAACTAGTCCTTGGTGAATACACAACCATTTCCAAAAATTATCATGGTGGATGGTTCTGTTAAAAAAATGACATCTATAACAGCGGATGAACTAGTAGTGGCACGTCCTGAGTTGCTTTTCTCACGCTTCAAAGATTAAGACTTGATTTGTATTATGACCTATATTGCGATCATTTTTCCAAAAGTATTCAGTCTTGCTCCTGACCAACGGGAGCACTTTAACTTTACGATCTACGCAAGAATAATGAATTGTGACAACGAGTACAAATGGAATAGTATCCAATATCCAGCCCTTTATTTTGACGAAAATGATCAGTTTTTATATGGTATGGTACTCTACACCAACGTAGATCATCACATGAAACCAGATGTAACATCTATCATGACCTTGCTAGATGCAACCGTGCTAGACAAACAATTATTTACTTATTATTCATCCACAGATCAACAATGGATAGAAAAGCCCTATCCCAATACTAGTCAGAGAGAAAAAGAAATCATTGGCCTGCTGAGTCAAGGAAAAGCTAGCAAACAAATCGCTGATGTTTTAGGCATAACAAAAAATACGGTAGACAACCATCGACAACGACTGTTAAAAAAATTTGCAGTTCAGTCAACTGCCGAGTTGGTAATTAAAGCCTTGAACCTATGATATATGCTTAGTGATAAATCACTAATACTCCATTTGATATTTTGGCGTAAATTTGCAATTTGTACATGGTTCTTTTGTAAATCTAATTGATTCCGAATTAGTTATTTGCAAAGTTATTACTTATACCCAAAAGCCATAAAATGTATGTTATCTATCGTATTACTATCATACTGGCATTTTTAATGCCATTGACTACCATCTCTGCACAGCTCCCAGAGCCAACCCAAGAGTTTCGGGGTCTTTGGGTGACTCAATTTAAGACCACAATTTTGGGCAATACTGCCGCTGAAGACGCTTTAATTGCTTATGCTATTGCCAACGATTTTAATTATCTGATTTGCACCAATATGTTTCAAATCCTCACTGCATCGTGCGGTGCATTTACATCAGACATGATAGCATTGCAAACTTTTATAGCTAAAGCACATGCAGAAGGTATCGAATACGTGAGTGGGAATGTGGGGACGCTTGCCACTGCGGAAAAAATACAACAATATAACAATTGCGGATCTGTCACGAGTGCACAAAAATTGGACATGATTACCTATGAATGCGAATTTTACAATGCTGCCACCAACGGATCTTGCCCTAACTACGCATCTTATATCAGTCAACTCAATGCAATCAAAACCATCTGTCTGGCAACCAATTCTAGTGTCATGGGCCGACCTTTGGTATGCGAAGCATATATTGGTGGTGAAGGTGCTACTGGATTAGTATTAACCCATTCTTCAGAGGCCCAAATGGAAGAAATAGCCACTGTAGCTGATCAAATTCTGATCACGTATTATCGTCCTATGCCATCTAGTTCGGGTGGTAATTTTTTCAATTGGACCATAGATAGATTGGATTGGATCGCAAAAACAGGAACACCGAGTAAAATTGTTTTATTACTAAAATCAAGAAACACCGATGGTAACAATATGAATGTCTATCTGGCATCATACCCAGGATCACATTATGATGCTGTGCGAGACCCATTTTTGTCATGGGTAGAAGGTATGGCTTACAATCCTTCACTGACCAAAGGATATAGAGAAAAGTATGATGATGGCACCTATCCATGGTTAGATGGCATCCAAGTCAAAGGTTTTACTTGGTTTGAGCATGCTGCTAATATGGCACTTGGACCATTACCTATTTCACTCATTACTTTTGATATCACCAAGACAGAAGATGAGCAGGCTTTACTGAAATGGTCTACAGCTTCAGAAGTCAATAATGATTACTTTGAAATAGAAAACTCAGTAGATGGTCAGCAATGGCAATTTGTATCAAAAATATCAGGAAAAGGAAATACTACTACTTCTCAACATTATTCATTCATAGATCAAAAACCATTAAATGGCTTATCTTATTATCGCATCAAACAAATAGATTTTGATGGACAAATGAGTTATACACCTGTTAAATCTATTTCATTTGATAAATACCATAAATCTCTTCGAATAACACCGAATCCTGTGACCCATCAATTGAATATCTATGGTGAATATGCGAAAGACACGCAGGTGCAAATATTTAATGCGCATGGACGTAAGATGGATGGTCTGTTATTCCATAAAGAGCAAACAAATTTAAGTGTGGATGTATCCCATTTAGCAGCTGGCTTATATTTGCTGCATGTCAATGGTGAAAATTTAAGGTTTGTAAAATATTAGGCTTGGAGAAAATGAAGCTTTTAATTAGTGTTTTATTTATTATCAACTTTATAGGCTGTAAAGGACAGACGAATCTACTTTTAGACAAAAAAGTTATTCAAGATTGGTCAGAATATCAGGTATATAGCATGATAATTGATGAATCAGCGGAAAACCAATGGAAGATTGAGTTTAAATATTTGGATAGTATAGAGCTTTCTTGGATTACTTACAAGAGTGATGGTTTGAAGATAAAAGGAATGATGGCCCGACCGAAAACGGTTGGAAAGTATCCATGTATCATATATAATCGTGGAGGCAATAGAGATTTTGGTGCTCTAAAAGTAGATCAAAGATCTTTAAACTTGGCAAAACTTGCAAGTCATGGTTACATCGTCATTGCCAGCCAATATCGTGGGAATGGAGGCAGTGAAGGACGAGAAGAATTCGGTGGAAAAGATGTAAATGATGTTTTAAATTTGATGGATGTTTTGGGAGAAATAGAAGCAGCAGACACCACTAGAATAGGTATGTATGGCTGGAGTAGAGGAGGAATGATGACCTATTTAGCTTTTGCAAAATCTAATAAAATAAAAACAGCTATTGTTGGCGGTGCAGTATCCGATATTCATCAAACTATCACCGAGCGTCCTGAAATGGAAGAGAAGGTTATATCTCAATTAATACCTGATTATCAGACGCATAAAAAGGAAGAGCTAGACAAAAGATCCGCTATTAAATGGGTAAATAAATTTCCTAAAAATAAACCCATCCTTATGCTACACGGGAATGCTGACCAACAAGTAAATGTGACACAAAGCATCCAATTAGCTGCGGAATTTGATAAATCCAACATTCCATATAAGTTGAAAATATTCGAAGGTGGTGATCATAGTCTTTCGCAATACAAAATAGAAGTCAATGATTTTGTCTTAGATTGGTTTGGTAAATATTTGAAACATGGAGACACAAACCTAAATATGGAATCATGGTATAAAGATGGACGTGTTCAGTTGATTAAACAAAAAATCCAAAGATGAAGCTTGTAAATACGCATTCAGAATCATCGTCATTTTTAGAGATCTATGATCACATTTATGTTAGATCAAAAGATTGTAGTTATTTTGTATTTTTGCTGTCTTCAAACCTTATAGGTTTTAAAAACCTATAAGGTTTAACACCAATACCTAAAATATGTACAAAATGTTCATTTTTCTGATCCCAATTATCTTGATGACCCAAAGTTGTCAGCAACATTCCGTACCCAAAAATTCAAGATATCTTTCCATGGTGGGAGATATAGCACACGATTCCAAATTGGATGATCCTAGTTTCACTTTATGCAATGAAAAAAATACCAAACAATACCACAATCTCAATGAAGAGATGCAGTACGAAAACGAAAAATATGCATTAGACCAAACCTTTACTTCTCAGTTTAAAGCTGATCCTAAAATAAAAGATTCAGGTATGATTCGTATCCGTTTTATCGTCAATTGCAAAGGTGAGACAGGTCGATTTAGATTGATAAGTTCAGGAAATGATTATAAAGAAAAACAATTTGACAAAGCCATTACAGATCAACTGATGACCATCACTAAAAGTCTCAAAGGATGGAAGATACTCTCTGACAGAAGAGGACCAAAAGATTACTACCAATACCTGATATTCAAAATTACAGATGGTCAAATCAAAGAAATATTACCATGAGAAAGTCAACAAATTTCATCATTTTATGGAGCATTATTTTTATTCAAAATATAAGTTCAGCTCAAAATTGTAATGCCTTTCTTTATCAAAAAGATACACTCCAATACCAGGCTTGCCTGATCGCAGAAGATGCTTACCAATATTATCAATACAGCCGAGAATACCAAGAAATATTGGACAAAGCCATCGAAAAATCTCCCCATTTCTCCTATGCTTATCGCAATAAATCCACCGCATATCTCAAAAGTGGTGACTTTATCACTTGGAAATACCTAATAGACAAAGCAGTCGAATATGACCTCAGAGAGAATATCGGTTATCGTGGATGGTGCAAGTTTCAATTTTTCAGAGATTATCAAGGTGCCATCGACGATATAGAATCTCTCGAAGCTGTATCCAAAGGAAATATCGGTTACTCTGCAGGTGGTCAATATCATCTGAAGGTGGCCAAAGCACTTTGCTACAAACAATTGGGCGACACCAACAAAGCCATCACTATTATGGAGCAATATATGCAGGATACTACCCTTAAAATTTCTGTGTTTGATCATTTGCATTTAGGGGTCATGTATCTGGAAAAAGGAGAATATAACAAAGCTATTGATCAGTTTAATCTTCAGAACACTCAAAGTGCCTTATCAGAAAACCAATATTATTTAGCATATTGTCATTTAAAAATGGGAAGCGACACTTTATTTTTGGAACACATCACCAAAGCAAAAGAAATGTATCTCAAAGGTCAAAGAATGGTGTTCCACTATACTGAGCCTATTGACAGGGTTTATTTAAAAGAGATCGAAGAAGCGAAGATGATGCAGAAAAAGCATGATAAGTAAGATTTTCAATTGAAAATAAACTCCTAGTGAATAATAGGTGATTGACCTAAAAGCGGACCTAAAATTTAATCAATGAACAACCTAAAATTATCGTATATACTTTTCATACTATGTTTTAATTGTTTTACAGCTTGTGGACAAGAACATCAGGAACGAGTAACTATCAGCAACAAAGATACAATCATAAAAAAATACTTAAAAAAAGGTGCCTGGCATCATCATTTTTTATCTAAAGAATGGGAAGAGTGGATCGATAAAGGCATTGAAGAAGATTCTACCGTAGCTTATCTTTGGCAACAAAAGGCTTTACCCTATTGGAAGCAAAAAAAGTATTCATTGGCGATAAAATATTACAATAAAGCAGTTTTATTGGATAGAAAGGAATGGTTGTCAAGATTGGGCTATTTGAAATGTATTTTTGCAAAAAATTATGAAGGAGCTTTAACAGATTTTGCCACGTATAAAAATGAATTTGGCTTCACCTTTGAGCAAGACCACCCTTTGGATTTTTATGAAGGTATATGCTACTTACAACTCAACAGATTTGATGATGCCCTGGCCGTACTCAAAACAAACACAGCGTCATTAGAAAAGAAATTTGGTGTCCAACACGTGCATTATCTAGATCGGTATTACTTAGCCATCGCTTATTTTGAAAATAATGAATATCATATGGCCATTTCAGAATTTGATAAAGTACTCTTAGTTTATCCTAATTTTTCTGATGCTCAGTTCTACAAAAGCCTTTGTTTACATTATCTCGGAGACAAAGAAACTGCCAGAATCCTAATGGCAACAGGTAAAATAAATTTTGAAAAGGGTAGTACATTCAATGAAGACGCTAACCGATATGAAACAAATCCATATCAACTTACTTGGCAATGGCAAAATGCCATGTCATTGATTGAATAAATCATAAAAACAGATTTTTAAAAGCTAAAAATTTTAATCATGAAATGAGCATGAACCATCTTTGTGGTACACAATCCTTGATGATTATTTTCATGCGAAACGTAAGTATGGAAACGCAAAATTCTGTCTCAGATCATACCATTTTCAATATAGCGTCCGTTTCCAAACAGTTTACTGCTTTCTGCATTCTAAAATTGGCAGAAGAAGAGAAGTTATACTTGGATGAGTCCATTCAAAAATATATACCGGAACTGCCAGATTTCGGAAAGAAAATCACACTTAACCATTTATTATCCAATACAAGTGGTATTCCTGAGTATTTGGAAATATTAGGACTGACCAATCAGTACAAAGACAAGAGATTGGATCATGATTATATGTTGGAATTCTATAAAAAATATCACACACTTTCATTTGTACCTGGAGAAAGATTTTCTTATTCAAATGCAGGATATATGTTGTTGTGTTTGGTTGTACAAAGGGTCTCAGGTTCAGACATTGGTCAATATGCAGAAAAACATATATTCAAACCATTACAAATGCAGACAGCCAGATTTACAAAAAAGGAAAGTGATGGATTGACGGATGGAACACGTTCTTATTATTTGAAAAAAGGAAAATTTCGGCCCCACAAACCCATTCAACCTAATGCCATGGGCGCAACCGGTGTTTTTTGTTCGTTGGATGATTATAGAAAATGGGATCATAATTTTTCCTTCCCGACAGATGAAACGAAACACATTGTAGCTAAAATGAAAACTGAATATGTATTTAACGATGGTCAAAAAAGTGGTTATGGAGCGGGAATCATCCTAAAACCTTATAAAGGATTTCTCTCAGAAGAGCACAGTGGTGGCTGGAATAGTTTTTTGGTTCAATTCAGACGATTGCCCGAGCTGGGTTTAAGTGTTTTTGTTGCTAGTACAAGCGCAGATTATCTTCCATTCAAAATTTGCGATCAAATCACGGATATCTTTTTACCAAATCAAAATCAATCGAGTTTCAGTAATAAACAAGCAGATCATGACATCAATACGTTTGTCGGTACTTATCTTGATGCAAACAATGTACTTAGAAGTGTAGTTGTCAAAAACGATACCTTGGCAATTGCTCATTACAAAGATAGCAGCAAAGTCATCCAAAAATTAGGCTATCTAAATACATTAAATGATACCTTGATTCTATACATTGATACCGCATTAGATACTGTACAATTTGTACAAAAGGATGGTAATATAATGGGATTTTATTGGAAAGGAAGTACTTATTTCAGGTTTAATCGATATTATAAAAAACTCGACCCTAATGCTTCTGATTTTGCTACATTGTCAGGCAAATACAGCTCCGAAGAACTAAATTTTTCATTCAGAATAAAAAATAAAAGTAAACGTTAATGGTCATTAAAACCCATTTTCTTTCTCAATTACCCCCTTGAATATATGGGCAGCAACGTCTTTAAAATCAAAAACGAACCAATCATTTTAAGGTTCGGTAAAGATCATGTAATTGTTGGCAATGAATGGACTTCAAATTTGTTATTGAGAAAATAAGCGACATAAAGCGGATTTTCCACTTCAAGGCCATTTTATTAAAATACAACAACAAGTTTGTTAAGTCTTAATAGCCTTTATTTTGCTTCATATTTTTGTTGGCCTGCATTTCTGATAAAAGCAGAAACCACAAACGCGCTTTACAAATACGACTTACCTGCTGATGGTTGTGATTGGCATTTCCATATTATCAGCAAATCAGAAATCTTGCAACTTGTAGAAGATAATGCCAGCAAGCCAAAAACCGAAATACTTAAAAAAGAAGCCAAAAAAGTATTTGGCCTGCCCAATGTTACTGTTGAACTTACCTATAAACTCACAAGCATAACCCAAAAAGTCCAATGCGGGTGGAATAAAACACAAGATATGAAGGAAATCAATATTGTGAAGGTGGAGATTAAGTAATATTTTGATTTCGTAAGTGGTTATTTCTATTTTCCGATAGACACTTTTCGCTATTTTAGTTTCGTTCCGTTGGATTCCCCACACCGTACACCCTCGTCCATATTCGGACACTATATATCACATCATATTGCTTAAAGGGCTAAATATCAACTATATATATTTTTGGCATATGGTTGGTAATACACAAGTAATACCATAATGTACCATGATTGAATGTATCAATATATCAAAACAAGTAAGCAGCGGCTCACAAAAAGCCTATATTCTTCAAAATGTGAATCTAAAAATAGAAGAAGGAGAATTCGTTTCCATCATGGGACCATCCGGATCGGGAAAGTCCACATTGCTGCACATCCTCGGACTACTCGAAGACGCTACTTCAGGCAGCTATCGACTATTGGGTGAAGAAGCGTCCTCGCTATCTGAAAAAAAGAAAAATGAAATCCATCGGAATTTGATAGGTTTTGTTTTTCAAGCTTACCACCTTATAGATGAGCTGACCGTATATGAAAATATAGAGACACCATTACTTTACAAGAAGATAAGCGGCAGTGAGCGCAAATCTATTGTAGCTGATCTATTGGACAAGTTTCAGATGGTCGCCAAAAAAGACTTATTTCCTCATCAGTTGTCAGGTGGGCAGCAACAGTTAGTAGGCATAGCACGTGCATTGGCTATCAATCCCAAAGTCATCCTGGCAGACGAACCCACCGGCAACCTCCACTCGGTACAAGCAGAAGAAATCATGCATTTATTCAAACAATTGAATGAAAAAGACGGTGTAACCATCGTGCAAGTCACACATTCTGAATACAATGCATCATTTGGTCACAGAATTATCAAACTAAAAGACGGCTGGATATCATAATATGGAAATATCAAAAATCATAGCTTTATTATTAAAAGTAATACTAATTTTAGTACTAATATTTTCCAAAAAGGATGTTTTTGCACAACAATTATCTCTGAAAGATTGTGTCAGGCAAGCTATCGAAAATCATCCGGATGTCAAAGCAAGTTACCTGAATACAGGTATGGCAAAGGCAGGAGTCGATCAGGCTAAAAGTAATTTTCTACCTGAGTTATCTGCCAGCATTTTCCAATCCGGAAATTTCGGTAGGTCTATCGACAGGTTTACCAATGCTTATATCGACCAGTTTTACAACTCTACCTGGGCCGGTGTACGATTGAATGTGCCGATTTTTACATCCTTTAGAAATACACATTTGCTTTCATCTGCCAGGACTTCTTTCTCAGCATCAGAATCTGCTCAGGAAAATGCCAGAAACATCATATCGCAGTCAGTTTTGGCAGCATATATCAATGGTATGGCACAACAGGAGAATATCAAAAATGCAGAGAAACAATTGAGCAATGATAGTATTCAATATCAAAGATTGATGACCCGAAAAGATGCCGGACTCATCACCAAAACGGAAGAAATCCAACTACTCAATCAAATGAAGGCCGACGAACTTATCTTGCTCGATGCCCAATTAAACTATGAAATAGCCATTGCAGAATTATCAAGATTGCTCAATACCGAACTTCCTTTGACCACAAAACTATACCCGTTAGAACCTGAAGCCAATGTGGAAATTCCGACTCATCCTTTATTAACTGAGCAATTGCCACAGTTTGCCGAAGCAAAATGGAGACTGCAAAGCATACAAGACAATATCAAGGCAACAAAGGCACTATCTTACCCCAATATCTCTTTGATTGCAGATTATGGTACTTTTTATGCATCGTCCAATCCGGAGCGATCTTTTGGACAACAACTCAATGATACCAGAAATGGCGCAGTTTCTGTAGGAATAAACATCCCAATACTACGTGGCATGCAGAATCGTCCTCGAGTCCAGGAACTAAAAGTGAGAGAAATGATGATACAAAACGACCTTGATCGTACCAGACTACAACTCACCCAGGAACTAAAGTTAGCAAATACAAGATATCAAAACTTAAAGCAACGATATGAAAAAGCTAACTCGCTTTATCTGCTTTCTGAAGCCAATATGAATCTGATCCAGGACCAGGTAAATGCCGGTACCGCCACGATGGTGGATTTTCTACTTGCACAAACCAATATGGAACGGGCACTCACATCTCTTACCAATGCTAAGTACCAACTGATTCATCAGGAAAAATTGCTCAAATTTTATATCACCGGCAAATTTGAGTTGGGTGAATAAAATGTTGTATTTTCACCCTTTAAATGGCGTAATTGTTTAGGATGATCGAAAAATCCATATTGATTGTAGATGATGATGTGCATATTTTGCATGCAGCACATTTGTTTTTAAAAAGACATTTTTTTAAGGTCGAGATTGAAAAAGACGCGCGGCAATTACCTTACATCATGAATCACCATCAATACGATCTCATCTTGTTGGATATGAATTTTAGTCGCAATGTCAATACCGGTGTGGAAGGTTTTGAGTGGTTGGATTTTATTCTGGACAAAAAGCTGGATCAGAAAGTTGTGCTCTTTACGGCATTTGGAGATATAGAGATGGCTGTAAGAGCGATCAAAAATGGGGCATCAGATTTTTTGCTCAAGCCTTGGGAAAATGATAAATTGCTCTCCACGATTACCACAATCCTGAATGTTGAACCCAATACATTAAATAATAATAACTCTGAGATTATAGGACAATGTCCTGAAATCCGGAAAATACATGAAATGGTAGCAACCGTAGGTCCTACGGATGCTAATGTACTTATCCTTGGCGAAAATGGCACAGGGAAAGATATGTTGGCCAAAGAAATACACAAACAGTCAAAAAGAGCCAAAAAACCTTTTGTACATACAGATCTCGGGGCTATCAGCGAGTCATTATTTGAAAGTGAATTATTTGGTCATGTCAAAGGTGCATTTACAGATGCCCGGGATGACCGAAAAGGCAGGCTGCAGGAAGCCGATGGCGGCACCTTGTTTTTGGATGAAATAGGCAATATTCCTTTGACCCAACAAAGCAAATTGTTGTACGCCTTACAAAATGGATCATACATAAAGGTAGGCAGCAATAATGATATGAAATTTGATGCCAGACTTATCTGTGCAACCAATGAAGACATTTATAAGCGAATAGAAGAAAAAACATTTCGTCAGGATTTGATTTACAGAATCAATACTATAGAAATTCATCTGCCTCCATTGAGAGATCGTGGAGATGATGTGTTGTTGCTGGCAAAACATTTTGTCCGTATATATGCCGCCAGATACAATCGTAAAATTACAGGTATGGCAGCTGCTTTTGAGAAAAAACTATTGACACACACCTGGCCAGGCAATGTCCGTGAGCTACAGCATGCCATAGAAAGAGCCGTGATTCTGACAACCGGAAATATAATTCGTGAAGACGCATTTGAAGGGCAAACTCGTACTTCATCAAGTAGCTCAGTGATGTTGAATAGTTATCAAATCGAAGAGATGGAGAAACAATTAGTCATCAAAATGCTCAAAAAATACAATGGAAGCATCACTGATGCTGCAAAAGAACTGGGCATAACGAGGCAGGCATTGTACCGAAGGATTGAGAAGTATGGGATATAGGCAATATGAACCATTAATTTAAATCAACGTTATGTATTAATATAATCAATTTAGTTATGAAGGTAATTTTGGATGTCAATGAAAACAAAGCGGATTTTGTTTTGGAATTACTCAATAGCCTACCGTTCATTAAAGTCGTTACCGTAAATAAGAAGAAAGAAAAATTCCTTAAGGACTTACAAGATTCGGTTGATGAAGTAAATTTAGCCATACAAGGCAAGGTGAAATTGAAATCAGCTGAGGAAATTTTGAATGAGTTATAGTATTGAAGGTTCTAAATTATTTACCAAACAACTCAGACGTTTGGTAAAGAAGTACCCATCTCTTAAAGATGATTTTGCAGAACTGATAAAATCGCTGGAAGTTCATCCGACTCAGGGTGATAAATTGGGAAAAAACTGTTATAAAATTCGAATTGCAATTGCATCAAAACATAGAGGAAAATCTGGTGGAGCGAGAGTTATTACTTTTGTACATGTAGTAAACACAAAAGTGTTTTTGTTAACTATTTATGACAAATCTGAGCAAAATGATATTTCTGATAAAGATTTGATTAAATTGTTGTCTAAAATTATAGAATTTTAACTCCTTTATGCGTTCATTCTCCTCAGGTATCATCATCAGAATTGTGTTCATCGTATGTTGGGCATCTATCGGAGCTTGGTCGTGGTATCAGGATAATAATGGCCTCTTCCTATTGATGGGAGGTATGATGCTGATCTCTGCTTTTAATCTATATCATTTTACGACATCTATCAATAAAAAACTGAGTCGCATCTTTGATTCTATCCAATACGAAGATTTTGCCATTACTTTTCGGGCAGACAATGCGAAGGGTGAATCATTCGAAGAGTTGAATACAAGCCTAAATGCTGTCATAAAAAGTTTCAATCAGGTGCGCGCAGAGCGTGAAGCTACATTACATTTTATTCAAGCCATCATACAGCAGATCAATGTAGGTATACTTTCCTACAATACTGATGGAAAAATCGAACTCATCAATCAGGCAGCCAATAAAATCATGGGCATCTATAAGCTTTCCCACGTTTCTGCCATAAAAATACAGCAACCTGATATCTACCAACTCATGACCGCATTGCCATCAGGTGAGTCCAAACTACTGAAAGTCAGTAATCAGGAGATATCCTTAAGTGTCAAAGAAATCATACTGAGAGACCGTAAGATCAGATTGATAGCACTACATAATATCCGCTCTGAACTCCAAACCCGTGAACTCGAGGCGTGGCAAAATCTTACTAAAGTACTACGTCATGAAATCATGAATACAGTGACTCCAATAGTCTCCCTTTCTCAGACGATGAGAGACATCATAGATACAGACCTTAAAGATATCTCAGGTCATCAGCAAGAAGAAGGTGTCAAAGATCTTAAGCATGCCATTAACACTGTCATCAATCGTAGTAAAGGTATCATGAATTTTGTTAATGCGTATCGAGAATTTACCAATATACCATTGCCCAATATTGCAGAGTTACAGGTATCGCAAGTTTTTGACGAGTTGAAATCTTTTTTCGAAAATCAACCAACCCATTTTATCATAGAACATGATTTTAAAATTCTTGCCGACAAAGATCAGATAGGACAGGTACTCATCAATCTCTTGAAAAATGCTATCGAAGCCACAGAAAAAACAGAAAATGCAACAATCTCCATAAGAGCCTACATGAATCAACAAGACAAGATCATAGAAGTAGTCGACAATGGCTCAGGAATAAAACCTGAAGAGGAAGAGAAAATATTTGTCCCATTTTTCACTACGAAACCTACGGGTACAGGTATAGGACTGAGTCTGTCTCGTCAGATCATCCAGATGCATGGTGGCAGATTGGAGTATGAAGCGCTCAGACCTTGTGGAAGTCGTTTTTATATAGTCTTCGGGTAAGGTAAATGACAAAAAAGACAAACTGCGGGCAAACGAGAACAATCAATTTCAAGTCAAATCCATTTCTAAGGCATCATCATTTTATCTTTATTCTCTTTTGAAATTTTATTGTAATCTTTGTAAATCCATCTGATAACTAAGACCAATATAATGGGAACTGAAATGCTTACTATAAGTGTTGACATTAAAAAATGGTCTATAATTTAGAAAAAATTGTGAATCAGATGCAAATATAATGGATTGAATAAATGTTTGAAAGCAGTTTTGCATATATCATCCATAAAATGAAATAGTAAGTAAAGGGATACAGTCTTAAAAAGGCAAGTAAATGTTTAATAGAAACTAATTATCCATCAGTTTTTTGCAAAAAAATATTTTAATTTCTTAAATTTGCGCCCATATGATAGGAGAAGCAGTACAATCGTTTTACCCCAAAATCGAAATTCTGAATGAAGCTTACGAAATTCCACAGCTTGGAAGGAAACGGCGCATATCAGTTTTGTTACCACATAATTATTATGAGACAGATAAAAAATACCCTGTTCTATACTTACATGACGGGCAAAACTTATTTGACGAATATGCCCCTTACGGCAATTGGGGAGTAGATAAAACACTTACCTGGCTGTCTGCACAAGGTATGGGAGATGTTATAATTGTCGCTATTGATCACGGCGGGGTATTGAGGATTCAGGAGCTCTTGCCCTATAGCACACCCCGATATAGCGAAGCCGAAGGAGATCTTTATCTAAAATTTATGCTTGAGGATCTCAAACCCATGATAGACAACAGGTTCAGGGTTTTGGCAGACAGGGCATCGACTGGAATTGGGGGTAGTAGTCTTGGTGGTCTTCTTTCACTGTATGCCGGCTTTGAGTATCCTGATATCTTTGGCAATATGATGATTTTTTCTCCTAGCTTATGGATTTCTGAAGAGATATATAAAAGGGCAAAATCTTTTACTCCTGAAGGTCCCACAGATATTTATTTGTACGCAGGCGGAATGGAAAGTGCCAATCATTATGGCCAGGTGCTAAGATTGGATAGTATTCTTCAGGAAAAGAGAAAATATGATGATTTTGATATAATTTTTTCTCACAATCCATCCGGACAACATAAAGAAATCCATTGGGGCCACCAGTTTCCCCTTGCTTTAAAATGGTTGTATTTCAATAAATATTAAGTACAAAAATGCCACCAAAACAGCAATTGAATAAAATATCGGATAAGTTGTTTGACAAATTACCGAAACCATGTCATCCGGAAAAATTTTATTCTTTATTCGCAATTCAAAATCAGTAATTTAAAAGAATGCCACTACACATTAAAGAAAAAGAAAACAAGGAAAGTAAAAATATCTTACTGCCTTTCGGAAAAGACAAATTAGACAAAACCCTATTTAATAATATATCAGGTCTGAAATTTGAGCCTGAAATATCTCTTGGCGCCAAAGATATTACCAGCTTTTATCATCCGGATACTCAATCAAGAATTTTTATACTTGGATTGGGTGAAGAAAAGGAGTTAAATAAATCCTACCTTTATTTCCGAAGTTTCATCTATCAATACAGGTCCAAAAATCATTTTAAAGTCAGTGTATTGTGCGATCACCTTTCAGATGATGAATTGTTCAATGCTGTACTTGGATTGAATTTGGGTTTGCTGAATGTAGGAGTCTTTAAAACTAATGGAAGCAAGTTTACAGAACCCGAAATAACAGTGGTTGTAAATAAAAAAAGACATCAGTTGGCCCAGAAAGCTATAAAAACTGCTGAAACCAAAATGTCGATAATGCACTTGGTGGATCATCCGTCCAACATCAAAACACCGGAATATATCGGAGATTTTGCCATAGAATCTGGTAAAAAATTTGGATACAAGGTTCAGGTTTTAGAAAAAAAAGAGCTAAAAAAAATAGGAATGGATGCTTTACTTTCAGTAGGGCAGGGCAGCGCCAATCCTCCTGTTTTTATCGTCATGGAGTACAAACCTGAAGGCCTGAAAAGTAAAAATCCTGTTTTGGGCCTGGTTGGTAAAGGTATCAGCTTTGATACAGGAGGTATATCCATCAAGCCATCGTCCAATATGGGGTATATGAAGTGTGACATGGCCGGTGCTGCAGCAGTAATTGGAGCCATCGAACTGGTTGCAAAATTAAAATTAAATATACATGTAGTTGCAGTAGTTCCTGCTGCTGAAAACAGTGTCGATGCCAACGCCATAAGACCCGGTGATGTTATCGGTTCATATAGCAATAAATCCATAGAAGTGTTGGATACTGATGCAGAGGGCCGGCTCATTCTTGCTGACGGACTTGCCTATATCATTAAAAATCACAATCCTGAGTATATCATTGACCTTGCTACACTTACAGGTAGTTGTGTGGCAACATTGGGGTATCATGCTTCCGGCATGTTTACAAATAATGATGAACTTGCCCAATCTCTTTATGCAGCCGGTGAAAATGTAAATGAACGTGTCTGGAGACTACCGTTATGGGAGGATTATGCGGCAGATATGAATTCAGATATTGCAGATATCAAAAACCTAAGCGGGAAGCCCGTTGCAGGTGCTATCACTGCCGCAAAATTTTTGGAGTTTTTTACATCTGAACATAAAAAATGGGCACACCTTGATATTGCAGGAGTGGCGTTTACAGATAGTGAATTTGCCAAGACACGCACTGCTACTGCTTATGGCGTAAGGTTACTGACGGAATTTATGAAAAAGCTTGAAGCTTGATTTTTTAAGTTCAGATATATTTCAATAAAATTTCTTGTAAATATCCACCATTTAAAAGTAAAATGGCTGCTTTCCGGGGGCAGAAAACAGCCATTTTGATCTTTCTAAGCCTCTTTGAGGATCCTGTCCCCAAACATGATGAGTACCATCAAGGCGATTGTGAATATAATCATGGGTTAAAAATTTGAGATAAAAATAGGCTATTAAACTATACGTGTCAAGACCCAAGATAAAAAAATGATCTTTTTAGTCAAATTTTAACATTTAGAGCTACTGAGGTATACTCGATATCTCATATATATAGAAAAATTAATTTTTTATCAATTAAGTTTTTTATTTCAAAAACTGCACTATATTGTGCGCCAAGCATGTTTAATATCTAAGGGGTGAAATTCCTCGACGAGCCAGCCGATAGGAATCGTTAGCCAATAGCAAGGGTGTCTTGAGTAATTGAGAATCTGAAGGAAGCAGGCGGCAAAAGTGTGATTGAACGAACAGAAACATATTATAAGGCTTACATTGTGGGTAAGTGAGCAATAGATTGCGAAGCCCAATAGTCGGACGTAAACAATGGTAGTAAAATATGTCAGTTACACGGAAAGAGATTGAACTTACCTTGGGAGATCCTATAAATAGCGACCTGAGACGGAACAAAGCGCAAGGGAAGTAAAGGACTATTTAAAGGAAGTCAGCAGAGATCATAGTAGTGAAGAATCATCTGTAATGGATGTGGAGCGAAGGATCGAATCTTTAGGATGTTAATTTTTTTTGAAAGTAATGG
This sequence comes from Saprospiraceae bacterium, assembly GCA_016713025.1. NCBI lineage: Bacteria > Pseudomonadati > Bacteroidota > Saprospiria > Saprospirales > Saprospiraceae > Saprospiraceae bacterium. The sequence goes on from JADJPZ010000004.1 coordinate 372,561, forward strand.
TAAAGGCCAATGATTAAGGACAAGGAAAATGCTAAACCGATGCAACCTGCTGGACAGGGAGAAGGAAATAATAGCAGCCTATTCAATGATGAACTACCCGTATGGTACGACGGAAGTGGAAAGGTATGTCCGAAGTGGACTTCCAGATGCTGGCAAGAGAGAGAACAGACGATGAACGTACTGGAAGAGATAGCGTCGCTAAGGAATCTAGTAAAAGCCTACCGACACGTGAAAACGAACGCAGGTAGTCCGGGAGTAGATGGAATAGATGTCAAGGAGTTCGGAAAATGGTTTAGAACGCACCATGGAGCACTAAAGACAGAAATCCTAAACGGAGACTATCGCCCTTCATTAGTACGTGGAGTAGAGATACCGAAACCCAAAGGGGGCAAAAGGCTACTGGGCATACCGACGGTAAAAGACCGAGTTGTACAGCAAGCAATCAGCCAAGTGATGGTAAGGTATTATGAAGTTACATTTACGGAAAGCAGCCATGGATTTAGGCCAGGCCGTGGAACAGAGAGCGCACTAAAGTTAGCCCAGTCACACGTTAAAACAGGGAAGACACGAGTAGTCGACATCGACTTAGAGAAATTCTTTGATGAAGTGAATCATAGCCGATTGATGTGGCATCTGAGTTTACGGATGGGTGACAAACGATTACTAGACCTAATCAGAAAGATACTACGTAGTGGCATACTGTTAGGTGGCGTATCGCATCAACGGATAAAGGGGACACCACAAGGAAGCCCACTGAGTCCGTTGTTATCCAACATCGTATTAGATGAACTGGACCAAGAACTGGCTAGGCGTGGACTGAGTTATGTAAGATACGCAGATGACGTTTTGATCTTTGTAAGAAGTAAACAAAGTGCCGAACGGGTATATGTTAGCATTAGCGAATACATAACTAAGAAAATGCGTCTGAAAGTAAATGTAGAAAAGAGCGGAGTACGGAAAGTACATGAAGTAGCGTTTTTAGGTCATAGTCTAGGTGGTGGTGGTCGCCTTTATCTAAGTAAGCCGAGCGAATTACGACTTAAGTCGAAGCTAAAAGATCTGACATCACGTCGACGTGGGATCAGTCTGGATCAGTTGATAAAGGAAGTAAATAGCTTATTGCGTGGTTGGTTACAATACTTCAAGAGATCAGAAATGAAATCGAAGATAGAAAGAATCAACAGCTGGCTGAAAAGACGAATAAGATGCTTTAGGATAAAACAATGCAAACGCAAGATTGGTATTGTCAGATTCCTAAGGAGCCAAGGCGTAAGTGAGAAATTGAGCTGGCTGACAGCCCTAAGTGGCAAAGGCTGGTGGCGTCTATCAAACACTCCAGGCACCAATATCGGGATGAATAACGAGTGGTTTACAAAGATTGGATACTACGATTTAGTCTCCAACTACAACCATCTGCACAAATCCACCTAAAGAAACCGCCGTACACGTAAGTACATACGGTGGTGTGAGAAGACGACAAAGGTAATCTATTTTTTTAATTACCTTTGTCTCTTACTCGATTGCACTGTAATAGTACACTATAACACTAATACTCATGATACAAGCCATAAATTTAAGTTTTGGATATCGGAATGACCAAACGATTCTTAATCATTTGGATTTTCAGTTGGCGTCAGGTACCATTACAGGCCTATTGGGCAAAAATGGTGTAGGCAAGACCACATTGTTGCGAGTGATGGCAGGTTTGCTTTATCCTACCTTTGGAAGCATTCATGTCAATGGATGTATACCGCAGCAAAGGTTGCCAGATTTTTTGAGTGATATTTATTATGTGCCTGAAGATTTTTATGTGCCCGATCTATCTATTGAAAAATATATCCATGTATTTGGTGCATATTATCCTCGCTTCGATTATGCCAAATGCGGTATGCTGATCCAAAGTCAAGATTTGAAACTTAGCCATAAACTGGGCAAGCTTTCTACTGGTCAAAGAAAAAAATTTATTATCGCATTTGCTTTGTCTACGGGTTGTACAGTGCTGCTGTTTGACGAACCTACCAATGGTTTGGATATTCCCTCAAAATCAGAATTCAGGAAGGTTGTAACTTCATCCATTGCTGAGGATCAGCAGATTATTATAGCTACTCATCAGGTGAACGATATATCATTATTGATAGATAGATTGATGATTATCGACAATAGTAAAATAATGCTGAATGCATCACTTCTTGATATATCTCAGCAGTATTTATTTGAAGAAGTGGCTGAATTGAACAATCCAAATGTCATCTACAGTGAAGCTACCTGGAATGGCTATAAAGCTATCTTTGCAAAAGAAAATCAAGGATCTACTGTAGATGTTGAGATGCTATTCAAAGCTGTGATTGCGGGTAAGTTTAGTTATCCTGATAAAAATATCATTACACAAACTCAAACAATATAATATATGAACCAAACATTCAGTATATCACGATTTTGGAAATTAGTCAGGCTCCAGTGGTCACTAAACGGAATAAACTTTATTATTGGATTTTTGCTGCTTACCTTTTTATTTAGCTTTGTTCTTGCCACATATCAGTTTATAGAGAAACCTTCCGGAAAATTTGGCAATGGATTGTATTATTTACTTTATTTTGTATTTGGGGTAGCAATATTAATGACTATTGTTCCCTGGCTGAAAAACAAGAAGAAAGCTGGATTTTATTTAACATTACCCAATTCAATTTTTGAAAAATATGTATTCTACATTCTGATTCCATTTGTAGTGTATGTCTTTATTTTTCCTATATGGATATATTTTATTTACCTATTAAAAATATTGTTTTTAACATATTTTCTCGGAGATTCTATATCGACAAAAGATATTTTGTCATTTCCAAAATTTTTTGGGTTTGGAGTTAAAGATGGTAGCAATCCTGAAATTGGTGTTGCAATGATTATCATTATACTTTCGTCTATGATACCATTCAGAATAAAGTTTTTCAGTCGTGCATTTAAATATTGGCTGATTTTTGCACTATCTTTACTATTTGTTATTCCATATATATTATCTAAGTACCGAGTTGATTTTTCCATTTCTGAAAGTATGCTTCTGGCATTACCTACGGAAGTATATATGATCATTTTTTCCAGCTTGTCACTATTTACGGGCTATTTTTTACTCAAAGAAAAGGAGGTGTAGATGGATTTTAAAGCAACTAAAAGCATTTATCAACAGATCGCAGATAGCATATGCGATAATATCATGTCTGAGCAACTTAGAGTAGGAGATCGTGTAGAGTCTGTTCGTGATTTGGCTGCAAAAATAGGTGTAAATCAAAATACCATTTTAAAAACCTACAACGATTTACAGCAAGCCGGAATCATCGAAAATCAACGAGGTATCGGGTATTTTGTATCAGAAACGTCAAAACAAATCATCTTCAATCAGAGAAAAAAAGAATTTTACTCTGACATCTTACCTGAGTTTTTAAGACAGGCTACTCTCCTAAGATTATCAAGGGAAGATATACTACCATTTCTTAATACATTAAATCACACCATATCATGAAAACAAGTACCATTTTTATTTTACTTTTTGGACTTAGTTATCTTGCAGTCTGTACGCTTTCTATGATACAAGCCCCTCTGAATTTAAAAAGGAAAAGTCATCACTATAATAAAACTAACTTTACAACAAGTTTTGAGCCTTGTCAAAATATGGAATTGATTGATAATGCATTCGTGAAAATATTGCACAATGAATCTAACCTTATAACCACAAGAAGTTATTTGGTAAAATCTTCTTCAAATAATTTTGTACAATTCAAAGATAATACACTCATATTAAAGTCATTAGGGGGTAATACAACCATCACCAGTGACTCTGCTTATATTCAAGCCTTGAGTCAAATAAAAGCTCATCAATCTAGCGAGTTGGAAATTGACCACCCTTTTTGGTACAGTTTAAATCTTGTCATTGATAAAAGCGTAGTCACAATAAAAAATAATCAAAATATCCGTTATCTAAAGGTTGATATGAAAAATGCAGCAAAACTGACACTGTCCAATTGCAAAATTGATACTTTGGTTTTGAATAAAGATAATGCAGAGTTCATAAAAGAAAATACAATCATCGATGTTTTTGTCGAAAAATAGTGATTTTATACTTCCCATACAACTAACTCCTTCTGATCCTGCCACTTTTGAAAAAAAGCGCTGTACTTTTCATCTATCTTTCCTCTTCTTGTCTTTAGAGTTGGGGTAAGCAGCAAGTTCTGGTCGGTCCATATTTCTTTGGTGATGACGATAGTAGATATCTTTTCAAAATTATTCAGTAAACCATTGACAGAATGAAGAGCTGAAGTTAATTCCTGTTCTATTTCTGCTTTGTCCATCGATTTTGCAGCTTCAGAAAGATTGACCAAAGCTAAAGGTTGGTCTATGCCGATCCCGACTACGCAAACCTGTTCGATTACCGGTACTTTTGTCAATTCTTCTTCTATTTTGTTGGGCGTGATGTACAGACCTTTGGATGTCTTGAAAGCATCCTTTATCCTTCCTTCGATTCTGAGATTACCGTTTTCGTCCAGCGAACCCTTATCACCACTATGTATCCACCCTTCGATGATCACCTCAGCTGTTTTTTCATGTTCTTTGTAGTATCCTGTCATCTGCTGTGATGACTTGTATAGGACTTCACCGGTATTTGGGTCTATTTTGAGTTCAAAACCTTTGAGCGGTTTACCTACATTATCAGCACTGAACTCTCCGATCGGAGTAAGGGTAGCGGATCCGCAGCACTCGGTCATACCATAAACTTCCCTGAGATTGATTCCTAGTTTTCTGTACCATTTCTTTACATGTGCAGGAGTGATGGCTGCTCCTGTCAGAGTGATTTTCAGTCTTCCAAAACCCAATTTTTTGCGAAGTGCCTTTTTTATAAAACCGGACAGGATCGGGATGGCAAACAAAGTATTCAATACTTTTTCCGGGATCCGCTCAAAAATACCTTTTTGCATTTTGATCCAGATCCTGGGCACGGCAAAAAAGAACGTCGGCTGGGTATCCTGCAGGTTCTGAGCAAAGGTATTGATGCTTTCTACAAATGAAATGGTGCCGCCCATCAACAGGCATAGCATTTCAAGCCCAATTCTTTCGCCTACATGGTTGAGCGGTAGAAAAGAAAGCAGTTGTACATTTCTGAGCGATGCAATACCCAGTTCATGGTTTTGGCTTTCATCATAGATTACAGTTGCGGGACTTCTGTGTGGAAGCATAGCTCCTTTGGGACTTCCTGTCGTACCTGATGTGTATAAAATGCTCCAGGTGGCATCCAGTTCAGGGATAAAATGTGTACTTAAAGGTTGATGAGCATGGATCAGATCATCCCAAAGCAAACCTTCCGATACTACAGCATTACCTTCATAATGCGTAAACCTGATGATTTTTACGTTTTCAGGTATGGCATTGGCATGATCATCCCACCTGTCTACTTTACCTACAAAAATGATTTTGATGTCGCTTTTGATCACCACTTCTTTGAGCTGATCAGGTGGCAGACTGGCATAAAAAGGTACAGAAACATATCCACCCATCATAATCGCCAAATCAGTGATGATCCAGTGGTAACAATTTTTTGAATATATTCCGATATGATCTCCCTGATGTAAGCCAAATGAGTGCAAAGCAGCAGCTATTTTACGCGCCTGTTCGCCAGCTTGGCCGTATGTGAGAGTAAACCATTCTTTTCCATATGGCTGACGTAAAAAAATCCGATCCGGATCATTGGCTTCCCATTCATAAAAATACTCGATGGCTGTTTTGATTTTCATTTTTTTTTGTGGCTTCGAAATACTGAAAATTTTGATGTGAAAGTTGGATTTTGATAAGAGTATGTTTAAACTTTTATCATTTGGCTCCAAGTGGCAAATTTAATTTGGGAAAGCGTTATATTTTTCGCCGTACCGCGTCAAGCTACGCTTGAGCTTTCGGGACGTTTCTGTCCCGATCAAGACATTTTTTTAAAAATCGTCTTGACCTGCTACGACTGCAAAATATGCATTGTCCAAAAATAAATTTTTTCACTTTCGCTCAAACATAAAAATTTAAACATTCTCTAAGAAAAACAAACAAATAAATATCAAAACTAAAAAATATTTTCGGAATTTACCAACCTTTTGGAGAAACTCTACAGTCTTTAATAGTGTTTTAATGTATGACTTTATCTTTTAAAATGTAGCGTCATGAAAAGTTTAAAATTTGGGTTTTTATTTTTAGGACTTGCAATGCTAGTTGCTTGCTCAGATAATAATGGTACGGACAACAATGATCCAATAATCAAGCTAGAAGATATTTCGTCTATCGCAGCTATCAATAATAAAATGGCCTGGGATCTTTTTGAAAGTGAAACTTCATCTAAACCGCAAAAAAATGTCCTGATATCGCCTTACAGTATCCAAACGGCACTCTCAATGGCCAATAACGGAGCAGGAGGAAATACACTCAATGAAATGCTCAAAATGATGTATTGTAGCGGCTGTGATGTTAATAGTATCAATCAGCAACACAAGAATCTCACCGCATATCTGACCAAACAAAGTGGACATCCCACGATAACTATTACAAACGGCTATTTTTATGACAAATCCAGGATTGCTCTGAAAGAAACATTTGTCAAAACTCTTCAGAATGATTTTGGATGTACGTTTAAAGATGAAAATTTTAACAATGAAAAACAAAGTCTGGATAATATCAATGCTTGGGTAAAAACACAAACCAAAAATAAGATAGATAAGATTTTGGAGAAGATTACTCCTTTGGACGTGGCATTTTTGATCAATGCGCTGCATTTTAAAGCGGACTGGTCTATAGGATTTGACCCGGCAATGACATCAAAAAAGAGTTTTAAAAGAGCAGACGGTACTACAATACAACAAGACTTTGTAAGCGGAGACAGAAGTGTAACCCATGCTGTAAAATCGGGATTTATTATTGCCGATATACCATTCAAGGATTCTACATATAGTATGAGTCTTGTAATACAAAGTAATGCAGGACCTGTGATTAAACTTACTCCAAACATCTATTCAGAGCTCTTAAGTGGCTTAAAATATGAACGGGCTTTACTTTCTTTTCCTAAAATCAAGTTGGTTTACCAAACTGATCTGATTCCAACATTAAAGTCACTGGGTATGAAAGAAGCGTTCAACGAAAATCTGGCTGATTTTAAAGCAATGGGTACAGCTTCAAGAAATATATTTATCAATCAGGTGATACATAAGGCTGTGTTAGAAGCAGATGAAAAAGGGGCTGAAGGTGCTGCAGTGACAGCCATCGGGTTTGGAATCACTTCTGTACCTCCACCTTTGGTCTTTGATAAACCTTTTTATCTGGTGATAAGAAATATAAAAACCAATACGATTTTATTTATAGGGTATGTAGGTGAAAGCCCGGCAGGTTAATTTGATTGAAATCGATGACATATACATCAGAAAGGCACCAAAAAATGGTGCCTTTCTGATTTTAGGGTACGTTTTAGTACCCAATTTTACTTTTTTTTGTTGCGATTTCTTTGATCTTTATGTCATAGTGTGCACATCTTTTACGGCCCGTCCTGAAGGATCGTTCATGTTTTTGAAAGCTGCATCCCACTCCAATGCGACCGGAGAACTGCATGCCACAGATGGAACTGAAGGTACACATAAAGCGGCGGATCTGGATGGAAAATGAGACTCAAATATACTTCTGTAGTAATACTCTTCTTTTGATGAAGGGGTTTGGTCAGGGAACTTAAATGCAGCTGTGGCCAATTGTTCGTCAGTGACACTTTTCTGTACTAAGTCCTTGAGTGTATCTATCCAATTGTACCCAACACCATCACTGAATTGCTCTTTTTGTCTCCACGCGATACTTTCAGGCAACATATCTTCAAATGCTTTTCTTAAGACCCATTTTTCAATCCTTCCATTTCCGGGAAGTTTATCTTCTGGATTGATCCTCATTGCTATATCCATAAACTCCTTATCAAGGAATGGGACACGCCCTTCAACTCCCCATGCAGCGAGGGATTTGTTGGCTCGAAGATTATCATACAGATGTAGTTTGTCCAATTTTCTGACAGTTTCTTCATGCAATGCTTTTGCATTTGGTGCTTTGTGAAAATAAAGATAACCTCCGAAGATTTCATCACTGCCTTCACCACTTAACACCATTTTGATACCCATAGACTTGATCACACGAGCCATGAGAAACATCGGTGTGGAAGCCCGAATGGTAGTGATATCGTAAGTTTCAAGATGATAAACCACATCCCTTATGGCATCAAGACCTTCTTGAATGGTAAAATGTATTTCATGATGAATGGACCCTATATGATCAGCCACTTTTCTCGCGGCAATAAGGTCAGGTGCACCTTTCAAACCAACGGCAAAGGAATGAAGTTGAGGGTACCAGGCTTCAGATTTATCTTGTGTCTCTATTCTTTTGGATGCAAATTTTTTTGCCACGGCAGAAATTATGGAAGAATCCAATCCGCCAGAGAGTAAAACGCCATAAGGTACATCACTCATCAGTTGTCTGTGCACAGCGTCTTCAAGACCTTGGCGCAATGCAGCGATATCTGTTTTGTTATTTTTTACATTTTCATAATCCATCCAGTCACGTGTGTACCATTTTTTTGGTGCACCGTCCGGGGAGTAGTAGTAATGACCCGGAGGGAAAACTTCGATTTTGTTGCACACACCTTCCAAAGCTTTGAGTTCGGATGCTACATAATACTGACCGAATTCATCCCATCCGTGATAGAGTGGTATGATACCCATATGGTCTCTCGCAACCAAAAAGATATCTTTTTCTATATCATATAAGGCAAATCCAAAAATTCCATTTAATTCTTCAATAAAATTGGGTCCTTTATCTCTGTACAATGCAAGTATGACTTCGCAATCAGATTTTGTAAGAAAAGGGTATTTCCCATCATACTTTGTCCTGATGTCATTATGATTGTAAATTTCACCATTGACCGCAAGGACGATTTTTCCATCTTCTGTATATAAAGGCTGACCACCGGATTGTGGATCTACGATGGCTAACCTTTCATGTGCCAGGATAGTGTGATCACTACAGTAAATTCCTGACCAGTCAGGACCACGATGCCTCACTTTTTTAGCCATATTGATGGCCTGAGTCCTCATTTTTTCATTGGATTCCTTGATATTAAAGATCGCTACAATTCCACACATACTTATTAGCTTTAATTGATTTTGATATGATTTTCAAAAAGAAGCTGCAAAGTTACGTCAGAGAAGACGATATTATTAACAATATTTACGGAAAAGTCATATTATTTAGATATTATCTACATTTATACTTGTTTTTGTGAATAAAATATTATTAAATAGCTGAATTGTTGATTTGTATTTAAATATTATTTACTTTCATGTTTATATTGAAGTTAAATAGTCTTTTATGTTATCTGCCTTTGATTTTCAGATCATCATTAGTTAACAATAATTTAATTATTGATTTTGTCTATCATACATTTTTCCTTGAGTAAAAAAATGTGTAAGTTTGCTTTATGAATCGTGAATTGGTGATACTGGAAAAATTGGAAAAGGAACTGAGTCTTAAGCAGCTTCAGATAAAATCATTATTGACTATCACTCAGGCTATCAATGATAATGTATCTGCAGATGGTTTGTTCAATATGTACAAGTCTTTTTTGAGCTGGGAGATGGGGATAGAAAAAATGGCTCTTTTTGTCATTGAAGATCAGGGGTGGGAGTGCACGACATCCATCAACTTTAACAGAAAGGGTAAAGAAGAAATCATTGCTCTTTTGCTGCATCACAAACGATTGTATACCATCAAAAAAGATGAGCACATCCAATTGCAAGGTTTTGATATTGTCATCCCTGTTTTTCACAAGGAGGTTCCTATAGCATACTCCATCATCGGCGGTATCAAGGACAAGGAAGATCTGTATAACAAAATACAGTTTATCACTACGATTACCAATATCATAGCAGTAGCTATCGAAAACAAGAGACTTTTCAAAAAACAACTCGAACAGGAGAGGTACCGCAGAGAGATGGAGTTGGCTTCACAAGTGCAGCAAATGCTCATTCCTGAACACCTACCGGTAGAAAAAGCATTTGCCTTTTCAAAAATTTATAAGCCTCACTTCAACATTGGTGGTGATTATCTGGACTTCATCAGGTTTGATAAAGACAGATTTGCGTTTTGTATTGCAGACATATCCGGCAAGGGTGTCGCAGCTGCATTATTGATGGCTAATTTTCAGGCAACAATCCAATCATTAATTTTCCAATACCGGGATTTGGAGACTTTTGTCTTTGCTTTGAATCAGTCTGTCTATAGAATTACCAAAAGTGAGAGATATATCACGTTCTTTGTGGCAGAAATAGATCTAAAAAAGAAAACATTGAAATATGTGAATGCAGGGCACTATCCACCTTTACTCAAGATGAACGGAGAATTGACCAGGCTCAATAAGGGATGCACGTTTATTGGTGCTTTTGAAAAACTCAAAAATATCAAAGAAGAAATGATAGAGTTGCAACCAGATGCCATGATTGTATCGTTTACAGATGGATTGACAGATCTTAAGAACCAGAAAGAAGAATTTTTTAGTGATATTATTTTGGAAAATTTTTTAGACAAACACCATAAATTAGATCCCGAATCCTTCAATAAGAAACTTTTATCCGAAATAAATCGTTTCAGAGGAGAAATGGATATTACTGATGATATCGCTGTATTGACTTGTAAAATTTATTGATCAAAAAATATAGATATATAGTATGGCACCAAAAAATAAGCTCACCGCAGCTTTGCTGGCATTTTTTACAGGCTTTATGGGTGGACATAAGCTGTATTTGGGCAAAACAGGTGGTTTTATTGGTTTTATGATACTCCTTATAGTTTCTATCAATATTGGAATTCCTATCTCTTTGATAGCTGGAGTGATGGAAGGTATCAAATTATTGAATATGCCGGATCAGGAGTTTGACAGAAGATTCAATAGGGGTTATATTCCTGTGGGACGTGGTCCTTTGGAAGCACGCCGTGAAGCACAGATGGAAAAGTACGAACAGATGGCTCCATCCAAAAGCAGACCAACAAGCCAGAATAATCCTGTCACCTCACTTAGGGCAAATCCTTATAAAAACAGCGGTATCAAAAAATATAAAGATTTTGATCTCGAAGATGCCATTTTAGATTTTAGAAAAGGACTGGAGATAGCTCCCAATGATGTAAGCCTGCATTTTAATATAGCTTGTGCCTACTCACTTACTGAAAAGAAGTCTCTGGCATATCATCACCTTAGTAAGGCTGTGCAATACGGATTGAAAGATGTAGAGCGTATACTTAGTCATGACGATCTCGCGTATGTACGCATACAACCCGAATTCGAATCATTCAGGAGTGGTGGGTTCAGAGCAAACCCTTTCAAAACTGAAGCTGGGGAATTTCATAAAGATAAAGAACCCGTTCATGTGGAGGCCGAAGAAATGGATGATAAATTACTCTCTCAGATAAATAAACTTTCGGAACTGAGAAAAAAAGGTATTTTGTCAGAAGAAGAGTTTATATTTGAGCGTAAAAAAATCTTAAGACACTAAACAACCATGCTGTTTTATTCAGACACATTATCGATAGCATTTCGATCTTGGATAGTAAATCTATTATCATTGAAAAAAAATAGAGTTGTTTTGAAGAATGGCATTTTAAAAACATCTAAAAGAACCTGTTTTGGTAGCTAAAGAACTCATATCTCAGACCATGTTTCCATTGCAGACTTCTGATACAGGCGAAGAAGCCCTTCAGCAGATGCAGGTGTATCATGTTCGCCATTTGCCTATAGTCAATCATGAACAACTGTTGGGTGTACTTTCTGAAGATGACATACTCATACATAATGTCAAAGAAAGTATCGGCTCCTATAGGTTGTCTTATCTCAGACCTTACGCATTTGACAATGAGCATCTTTTTGAAGTGATGACAAAGATGGGAAGGTTTCAACTTACGATGATCCCGGTCATAGACAATGATGAAAACTTCCTTGGTGTAATCACGATGGAAGATTTGTTGCAGTATTTCGCTACACATTTTTCATTTTCTGATCCAGGTAGTATTATCGTACTGGAATCTTCAAAAGGAAATTACTCTCTGTCTCAGATAGCAAGAATTGCAGAATCTGAAGATATCACCATACTGAGCAGCTTTGTAAATAATATTGCGGGCACCAATCAACTTGTTGTCACGCTCAAACTCAACAGGCAGGATGTCTCAGGATTTAAATCTACTCTTGAGAGATTCGGATATGATGTGGCGGCTTCTTTTTCTGAACTGGAGTATCATGATGGTCTCAAAGACAGGTACGATGCTCTGATGTCATATCTCAATGTCTGATGTCTTTTTATCAAACTTTAGTATTTTTAAGAGGTCACTTTCCGGTTTGGTGGCATTAGTCACGATATTCCAGTTCGCACATGCACAGGTAGAGTATGTCATCATAGACAGTATGATGGTGGAAGGAAACAGACTTACAAAACGTCATGTTATCCTTCGTGAAATAGATATCAATAAAGGTGACACCATTCAGCTCAGTCAACTATCTGCGAGTCTCAATATCAATGAAAAAAGACTTTTGAGCATTGGCTTGTTTACTATGGCTGATCTGAATATCAAAAATTGGGATACCAATACAGGACGTTGCAATATCGATATCAGTGTCAGGGAAAACTGGTATATTTATCCTTATCCTATTTTCGAGATTGCAGACAGAAATTTTAATGTATGGAAAGACGAACATAATTATAGCTTTGACAGAATCAACTACGGGGTAGCACTCAATCATATCAATCTCACGGGAAACAAAGATAAGCTGAAACTCAAATTTCAGCGGGGATATACACAAAAGTATGAATTGCTTTATGAGTATCCCTATCTGAGGGGGAAATGGGGAGCAACTCTAAATTTTCTTTACACTAATAACCGTGAAATCATTTACAAAACTTCTGAAAGCAAACCAGTATTTCTCAAGGGCCCTGACGAAAGAAGTATTTTTTTTCAGTATAAGATCAGTGCAGGACTCACTCACAGAACAAGTGCCAAAACCAATCAGTATTTTAAGGTAGAATGGCTGTCTGCCAGTGTGGATAAGTTTGTTTCTGAAGATAAAAATCCGGAATATTTTGGAAACGGAAGGTCATCATTAAGTTTTTTATCACTGGATTACAGAGTAAGGTATGACAATAGTATCTATCCTTTATATCCGTTAGGTGGTCATGCAGTGGAATTCAATATACGAAAAGAAGGTATAGGGAAAAATGATGAGATAACTAACTTATGGGCATCCTTAGCCTTAGAAAATCACCTGCCTGTAATAAAAAATACTATCTTAAGCACAAGGCTCAAAGCAAAAGTAAATTTCTTTGATGACCCTATACCATACTTCCTAAATACTGCCATCGGTTATAAAAATGATATCATCACAGGCTATCAATTGTACGTCATGGATGGTCGCGATTTTGTTATTTTTTCCAATGCCATCAAATTTCTCGCAATAGATAAAAATTTTCAGCTTACACAACGATACCTTCCTGCCCAGTTCAAGTTGATGAATATAAAGCTGTTTGGAAGGTTCAACCTGGATTATGGTTATGCAAGAGATCCGGTATTTGGAAGTAATAATTTTTTAGCCAATAAAATCAATTATGGATACGGTCCCGCACTGGACTTGATTTTATTCAATAATTTTGCCTTGACCTGTCAGTATGGCATCACTTCATTTGGTGAGAAAGGGTGGTTCTTCCAGACGGATTTTAATTTTTAGGTCAGGAACCAAAGTTTGGATATAATAGAATATCTTTAACAAAAATTTTAGTGGCAATGAGGCATTTATTTCTCTTATTACAATTTGGATTGGTGACCCATTTTGGGTTTTCCCAAAATTTTATTACTTCAAAAGTATTAGACAGTAAGTCACGGGAACCACTGGTATATTGTCATATCATAAATATAAGAACTCAATTTTTATATATTACAAATACCGAAGGGGCATTCAGAATCAACGATCCCAATATGAATGACAGTCTGAGGATTACATATTTGGGGTACAAAGACAAGACAATATCTGTATCCCGAATTTTGAAAAATGAAATTATTTTGTTGGAGCCTGATGGACTTCTGCTGAATGAAGTGACAATCAAAGTAAATGATAAAACGCTTTTGGATTTGGTTTTTAAAGCTGGCCAAAGACTCAGAAAAGCTGAAGCTTTTGCTTCTAAAGCATATCTGGAGTTATACAGTGAAGATGAAGGCGATCATTTGGAATTGCTGCAGATGTACTACAATATAAAATGTAAAGGAGCACATATTTCTGACTTTAGATTAAAAGCCGGTAAAATTGCTTTGACTAACAATATGGAAAAAATGTTTGTCAATCTTGGGTCTACTTTTGCGCTTACATTACTCAATCCTGCGAAAGAAAACGATTTTTACCCTAAAACTCCCTTTGAATTAAGCAGAAATCGGCTTGGGAAACAATTCTATTTAAGGGCCATTTCAGGGACAGATGCAAATAATGGCATCATTCATCTGGAATTTGAGCCAATGAAAATGAAGGATTCTCTACATCTGTTCAGTGGCGAAATGTGGATAAGAAAAGCAGACTTTCAAGTCATGAAACTTAAGATTGTTTCTAACCGGGTAGAATCACATCCTTTCTATCCTATAAGAATTACAGATTCTATAGAAAAAGTGGCTGTTGAGATGAACTATCACTTTCATGATGTGCAAGACCGGTCAAGACTCACTCTTTTAACTTTTGATTATACTTTTGATTATGTGAGTTTCAATCAAGAGAGTTCGGCCAACACCCTTCGCAAAATTCAGACTGATGGGCTGATTCATATGTATGATGACAATGAATTGTTTATCTTACCTTTTTTTGAATATGATCCTTTGCATAATGATTACAGAAAAGTATCATTGTTGCCTTACAATAATACTTTTTGGATGAAAAATCAGGCATTGCCTTCTACGGAATTGCAAAAAAAAAGGTACAAACTATTTTCTGAGAATGGCATAACACTCAATTTTGATGAAATCAATTCATTAAAAACCAAAAATAAACATCCGATGGAGGCATTATATGACTTTAATAATATCTTTTGGGATAAAAGTGCTGTTGTTCAACCATCATATCTTTTACAAACTACAAGAAGTTCTGAATTATTTGTCCAACTTTACTTGGATATTAATAAGTATAACGACACTTTTCATATCTTATCCAAAACGATTCTCGATGTTTTCAAATCTCATTACAATCTTGTTGATATCATTGGAGACCAATTTATCTATCTAAATAATTATTTTGATTCATCCAAAAATATTCTCGATGTTTTCAAATCCCAATACAATATTGTCAATAAAATCCAAAATCATTTTATCTACCTAAATATTTATTTTGATTTAGCGGAGATAGTCAGACGCAAAATGCATAATGAGCTGGTAAACGCAAAAGATCTGCGGGAAGTTGATGAAATCTATATTAATTCCAAAGTTCAACTGAAAAAACTTTTGAATGATTACACCTTAGATGTTGAATCTGGTAAAAAATTTAATAATTTAAAAAAATGGAATGATCAGGTAGTTAAAGAGCTCCAACGTGACCATATCCGTAATTTTAAGGCAAGATTGCCCATAATAAATTAGTGCTTGCATTGCAGCTGATTTTGAAGTCTTTTGTCATAACCTATCATGTTCTATCAAGCTGTAACCCTGGTAGAAAAATTTACTAAATCCTTGAAAATCACAGGTCGAAATAGATGGTCATTTTAAATCTTTACATATAATTATTTATATTAATATATAAGCCATACAGCAAAGTTTTTTTAGAGTTTTATTGATGAATTCATATACTTCATTATCTTTACTCTTAATAATTGTTAAACAAGAGACTCATGAAAATGTATAAAAAAATTGTTGTTCTGGTCATTGGTATCATTTTAATGGTAGATGCATTAGATGCTCAAACCACCAATGGGCAGGATTCTGCCTGGATAAGAAACAACTACACCAAAAAAGAAATGATGGTGCCCATGAGAGACGGTGTGAAATTATTTACTTCTGTGTACATTCCCAAGGACAATAGTGAACCACATCCTATTCTGATGAATCGTACACCATATTCATGCTCTCCGTATGGAGAAAGCGAATTCAGGGCATTTTGGGACAATCACTGGAAACAGTATATGAGACGCAATTATATCATAGTGATTCAGGATGTGAGGGGCAGGTGGATGAGTGAAGGCCAGTTTGTAGATGTCAGGCCATACATTGAAAATAAAAAACCTCATGAAACAGACGAAGCTTCTGATACCTATGATGCTATCGAATGGCTGATAAAAAATTTGCCCGATAACAATGGAAAAGTTGGTGTTCTTGGTATTTCTTACCCTGGATTTTATGCCACAATGGCTGCTTTGAGTGGCCATCCTGCACTTGTAGCAGCTAGCCCGCAGGCTCCTGTTACAGATTGGTATATGGGTGACGATTTTCATCACAACGGGGCATTTTTTATGATGGATGGATTTTCATTCTACTCTTCATTTGGAAAACCAAGACCAAAACCAACCACCAAGGGATCACCAGGATTTTCATTTCCAACCAGAGATTCATACAAGTTTTATCTCGAAGCCGGGACTACAAAAAATCTGGCTAAAATGATTGGGGATAGTATTCGTTTTTGGCATGAACTGTACAAACATCCTGACCTTGATGATTGGTGGAAAGCCCGCAATGTCAGGAACTTTGTGCAAAACATACCCGCTCATACGGCTACACTTGTAGTGGGTGGATTGTTTGACGCTGAAGATTGTTACGGGGCATGGCGAACTTACGAATCAATAGAAAAAAAATCAAAAAATAATAACAGGATCATCATGGGTCCATGGAGTCATGGTCAATGGAGTAGGGGAGAGGGCAATCAATTGGGCAACATCCGATTTGACAGTAATACTTCATGGTTTTATCAAAATGAGGTAGAAGTACCATTTTTCATTCACCACCTTGAAGGAAAAGCAAAAATAGACCGACTGCCGGAAGCAAGTATTTTTTTCACAGGTGAAAACAAATGGAGACTTCTCCCTGAATGGCCACTAAAAAATGTCAAAATGACACCACTATATATGCACGAAAAAGAAAAACTTCGATGGTCAGCACCTACGACCAAGAACAGTTTTTCTGAGTATATCAGTGATCCTGCCAAACCAGTGCCATATACAGAAGATGTACACTTCAGAAGGACAAATGCTTATATGACTGATGACCAGAGATTTGCTTCCAGACGACCCGATGTACTTACATTTCAGACTGATATACTCAACGAAGATATGACACTGGGTGGAACCGTAATAGCTGATTTATTTACGAGTGTGACAAGTACTGATGCTGATTATATTGTAAAAATAATAGATGTATTTCCGAGTGATTTTCGGTACTCAGATGTTAGATTTGATTCAGGGAGGAATGGTGATGACAGTTACCCGATGGGTGATTATCAGATGCTGGTAAGAGGTGAAGTGATGCGTGGCAAATATCGGAATAGTTTTGAAAAGCCAGTGCCTTTTGTGCCAAATAAAGTGGAAAAAGTAAGGTTTGAGTTGCCTGATGTCGCACATACTTTTAAAAAAGGTCATCGCATCATGGTACAAGTACAAAGTACCTGGTTTCCGTTGGTGGACAGAAATCCTCAAAAGTTTATCAATATTTATGAAGCGGAAGAGAGTGACTATCAAAAAGCCATGATAAAAATTTGGCATGACAATACTAACACTTCAGGAGTTATCCTTCCAGTAATCAAATGATGTTACGAACAATCATACAAATTTAAAAAAAATGACAAAGAAATCCATTAAAAAAGTAATGCCTGAAAAGGAAAATGACATCAAAATCAGTAAATCAAAAGCAGGGTCATCAAAACCTTCAGCTAAAAAATCTAAGATTCAACATCAGACACCTCAAGAAATGTTTGAATCTTATACTTCAGAAGAGGAACTGATATTACATCCATCACATACTGATACTTTGAATGTGATGTTTGCCAGTGCCGAGTGTTTTCCTATGGCCAAGGTAGGCGGACTGGCAGATGTTGTCGGATCGCTACCGAAATATCTGGGGAAAGCCGGAGTAAAAACAAGTGTCGTAATACCGGCATATGAGATGCCATGGTACGAAGGTAAATTATACCGAATAGTGCACCAGGGACATTTTCATCTTGGGATGGAACATCTTTACTTTGAAGTCAGATATTTTATAGATGATATTTTGGGATTCCCATTTTATAATATTCACATTCCATCCAAATTTGACAGATATGGCGTTTATTCTGATCAGGACGGTAATTTTTTCGGAGATGAGGTGGCAAGAAATATTGCGTTTCAACGTGCATTTTTGACATGGCTCCGAGATGGAAATGTTGCCGTTGATATCGTCCATTGTCATGATCATCATACCGGATTGATCCCTTTTATGATGAAACATGCCTATGAATTCAAGTCATTATCACAAATACCTACTGTCTTTACCATTCACAATGAAAGGTATCAGGGAGCATTTGGTTGGAGCAAACAAAATCTTTTGCCACAGTTTGACAGCTGGAAAACTGGTCTTTTGGAGTGGAACGGCGTGATCAATCCTCTAAGCTCTGCTGTAAGATGTGCTTATAGAGTGACTACCGTATCACCCAATTATATGAACGAATTGATGTATAATTCCTTTGGTCTGGAACATTTATTCAAATCTGAATACTGGAAGTGCAGTGGTATCCTCAATGGTATCGATAACGAAGTATGGGATCCTGCCACTGACCCTATGATTGAACATCATTTTAAGGGTAATGAGATACAGTTCAAAGCTGAAAACAAGAAGGTACTTTGTTCCATCGCAGGATTTGACCCATCCTTGCCGCTATATGCTTTTATCGGGAGGTTGGTTCTTGAAAAAGGTGCTGAGTTTATAGCAGGCATTATTGATACATGGCTTTCAAGACACAGGAATGTCAACTTTATTGTCCTTGGTACCGGTGACAAAAGTATAGAATCTGCTATCTCGACTGCAACTAAAAGGCATCCTTCCAATGTGGCCTGCATGCTCAAGTATAACGAAGCCATGTCTCACAAGATTTATGCCGGCGCAGACTTTTTGCTTATGCCATCGAGAGTAGAGCCTTGTGGTCTCAATCAGATGTTTTCAATGCGGTATGGTACATTGCCTATAGTGAGAACTACAGGTGGCCTTAAAGATAGTGTCAGAGATATATCAGAATCAGGAGGTGTGGGTATCAGGTTTGATCATATGGATTTTGAGCAGATGTTGCATGCTGTGGGCAGAGCTTTTGATCTCTATCACAATACCGAGTTTAAAAATCATTGTGTAAAACAAGCCATGGCTTTGGACTTCTCATGGGATGCATCTGCCAATAGGTACAAAGATATATACAAGAGTATTGTTTAGCCATATTAACAATTGTTGATTATATTGAAGTTACAATTGTTCCCTAATTGATTTATAAAATATGACTGAGTTTGAAAAAGATCCATTGCTTCCCAGCGGACCTTGGGAAGGATTTTATTGTTATGAGGCCGAGGCCGAAAAACATAAAATGGATATAGAGTTGACTTTTTGTGACATGACCGTATCAGGCTCAGGTATAGACGATGTGGGTACATTTCACTGGGAGGGTAATTACGATCTTACCCATTTTAAAGCGAATATTACAAAACAATATCTGACTCATAAGGTGTGGTACAAAGGAGCCATCGATGAAAACGGTATTTGGGGAAATTGGGAGTTGAATATCGGTTGGAACAACATTACCGGTGGATTTCACATCTGGCCAAAAAAACAAAATCAAGGCGAATCCACCATGGAAGTTGGTAAGGAAATATCTATAGTGATGTGTAAGTGTATATGATATCATTGTTGTGATCTTGTATCAATTTTGGAAATTTGCGCCTTGCCAGGCAATTAATAATAAAATTGACATAAAATTCCTGTATGCTTTAAAATATGCCAAAAAGAAAATTGATTGCGAAAATTTAAAATCTTAATTATTTAATTTACAATACATTATGATTTAAATTTTTCGCAGAATATTTTCTATCTACTATAAATTGAAGACCAAAGACTAAAATTATTTATTTGTATAATGAATAAATCCTTGACAGCCCACTTAAGGCCATCAAGGATTTATTATTTGATGGCTTATTCTCAATGAAAATCAAATCTCCCACCAAAGGATATATTGCGCTGTTGTAATGGATTATCAGTAAAAATGGTATTCAGATCATATTTTGCATACAAACTAAAATCTCTGTAACCAAAATATCCACTCAATCCATAAATAATGTCATTTGTGTTGAAATCACCTCTGGTTTCAAGATCGGTTCTGAGACCATCATTTTTGTACTCAAGGATTTGTTTTGTGCGATAATTCACTCCGGCATATCCGCCTATACCCATCCTGATACCCCTTTGGGTTCTAACCACGATTTTTTCATCCTTTTTATCTTCTGATACATATTTTGACCGTTTTGAAAAATCAAATTCAAGATGTAATGGAATGACAAAGTTATTCATTCTGAAGTAAGGTTCATCAGTGAGTGAAAATGGATGTCGAGCCAGTACGGTTTTATTGCCGTCTTTGATATAATGTTGATTATTGTCGGGGCGAAGATTATTATAGGTAAAAGATAGCCCATACTTAAAATTTAAAAATGCTGAGTTGGGTGTTAGCCTTGTTTTCCAAGTCCATCCCCATTCATAAAATCTGGAGTTACTCACTTTGATACCATTATTTTCCAAAGTACCAAGATCATTGCCTGAGATAATATTATTCAATCCAAAAGCAAACACAAATTGAGTTGTGGTGATTGGTTCTCCTCTTTTCTTTTTTCTTGAGCCCCAGTCAAAATCAAAATCCCAATTCAGATCTGATTTGTTTTTGATGTCACCTCTTTTCTTTTTACCCTTTCGCTCCTCGTTATCATCATCATCATTTTTGTCTACATCGTCTTCATCATCCAAAGTAGTGGCTCTCGAATCACTTTCGCCTTTTGATTCGCTATCGTTATTGACTTCACTTTTTACAAGCTCTCTTAGTTCGAGCTCAAAAGGCTCAATTCGAAGAGCAATTTGATTAGCACTTTTTTCAGCTTCAGATTTTTTCATTTCATCAGCCTGGGCTTGTGTGATCTCTTTATTTTCAAGTTTTTGATTTATCTCTTCGACTTTTGCTTTAAGAGCTGCTTTTTCCTGGTCCTTGATAATTTCGATGTTTCTTTTGATGTATTTTACTTGATCTTCAAATTTTTCCTGGCTAAACATGGAAAATTGAGATCCAAAAATGAATAAAAGGATAAAAATGTTTTTCATTTTGATAGATTTTAATGGATTAATAATTTTAAAATATTTTATATTTGATGGGTATTCAATCTTATAAACCGGTTATTCTGCTTTGATTTCGTTTCTTGATATGACAGCAGAAATCATTGGTGATGATATCTCTTTCATTGACTTTATTGCACTAAGCAGGTAACTCCTGTTAGCTTCTTTTTCAGCTTGTCTCAATAATTTATTAGGGTCAATATCATATTTGTTTTGCGTTCCTTGCTGACTTTTTGATATCAAAGCACTTTCTGTATCTGTTAAAAGTTTCTCGGGATCCACCATAACAAAATCAGCAGACTTTACTTGGTGGAGATGGTTTTTTGTATCCTGTATGACTTTATGATCTGATGCTATTTTGTTTTCAGGTTTTTCCACAATGTTTGAGATAGAAATTGGTTGATCGATTTCAGTAGGAAGAGTATTCACTTTAATTTTATTAGATGATGTAGCAGAACCCCAGTTTGATTGACTTTTAGTTTTTGTATCTTTATTGGCGATGGCTTGGAAAGGTACTTGTGTTGTTTCTGCAGGTATACTATTAGCGGTCTTCAGCTCCTTTTCAGTATTTATTGTAATTGTTTTTGCATTTTCTTCGGGCATTAGGAGTAAAATAGATAAAAACATTCCAAAAATTATTAGTGCCACAGCAGCAGATGATTTTAAAAACAAGCGATAAAACCTAGGTTTTATTTTTTCAGATTGAGCTAATAATCCATCAAGTTTGCTCCATGCTTCCGGATCAGGATTTATCCTTCTGTTTTCGAAGTGATGTTTTATGTTGTTTTCTAAATTCTTATCCATTATAAGTTTTATTTTCCTGGTTGATCATATTTTGTAAAAGTCTTCTGGCATAGGCCAATTGAGATTTAGATGTTCCTTCTGATATTTGCAACATTTCAGCAATCTCCAGATGCCTGAATCCTTCTATAGCATAAAGATTAAATACAATTTTGCACCCTTCAGGTAGGCTGTCTATCATATTTTGGTAGTCATCCTGATACAATAAGTCTGCCGGTTGATGAGTATCTGAGAGTTCATTTAAAATTTCTTCACCATATGGGACTGGTTTATTGGACCTGATAAACGATATGCTTTCATTTACCGCAATTCTTCTTATCCATGCTTCAAAGTTTCCTTTTCTTTCGAAAGTGTAAAGTTTTGAAAAAATTTTCATAAATGTTGCAATCATCACATCTTCAGCCTGATACATATCGGGTATATATTGCCGGCAAATACTGAGCAATCTTGGTGAAAATCTATTAAAAAGTTGTTTTTGGGCCACTCGATCGTGTCTGACAGATAAATCAATGATACTGAACAAATCCTGATTGATGTCTACAACCTTCACAATATATCGGTTTATTTCTTTAAATTGGTGAAACTTTTATGTTTTAATACTTCAATGACGATTTAATTATGAAAATGGTTGTAAAATGTTTTTTTTTTTGGTTTTATTTTCAAGTACGTTAGTTATTTTAGTATTAAGTTAAGGTTAGATTGATAATTGACTTATTGTATTTTTTTCATTTGCTCTTCATTGATGAACCCCTTCCGTAGTGAGACCCTTAGTGATGGGTAAGGTCGGGAACAATCGCCTTGATCAATAGAAAAATTTACTTAAACTTGATCCGTCATTCAACACTTACTAAGACACCAGTTGACAAGCCTTCATTTTTAAAAAGGATATCACCCGACAATTCATCAGATATCTCTGTCATGATTAGGTTTTTGTCATAAATGGCGTTTAAGAAAAATGCTTGTTGATTTGCCACAAACTGATAGATATATTTATCTGCAGTTGGAATGTCTGTATTTAGTACTTCGGATTTTGGTATCCAGTAAAATTCCCCTTCATCACAAACAATTTTTTCTACTCTTGGGATAGTAGCTGTGTAAATGAAGCTTATCCAGTTGTATGAAGTAGGAGATGTTTCTGATAGCACACCACAAAATTTTACTTCAGTTAAATCCAGTCCGGTCTCTTCTTTAACTTCTCTCAACATCGCATCATATGGGGATTCATATGATTCTATTTTTCCACCTGGTGGCACAAACTTACTTTTATTTGGGTTTTTACCTCTTTTTAATAATAGAAATGAATCTTCGCAATGTAGTATGCAAAAGACCGCCGCTCTTTTCAATCCTTCCATAAACTGACGATAATTATTAGGTTATAAATAATATGATAATCATAATAGGATCCAATTTCATGTCAAAGTTAATAATATTATCTACACTGATCGCCTATATGATAGTTGATCCAAGTATTTATATAATTATAAAAATATAAAATTAAAATATTTGCACATAAAAATCTTTGATAATAAGTATACTACACTTTAATAAAATTATTAATATATAAAATATAATGTTTTTTATTTGTGTGTAACTAGAAGATTGGCATAAAATTTGGAATTATTCTTATCGAGTAAAACCCTGAATTTGATTCAGGGTAAATTACCAATTTTTAAAATTATAGAAAAATATGGTCTTGAGTTTTAGAAAACTGTTATATCTTCGCTTTGCCATTACAGAAGTAGGTATATACAATAGTCATTTTTTATTCATCCCAATTGTATGTAGATACTTAAAAAAAAATGTAATTATCGCACCCTCAAGATCTTCATTGATCTTGACAAAAACAGTAAATTTTATGAACCTAAGAGCAATCTTTCATTGTTTTTTTATTTTATTTTTTTCAGCAAGCCATGCACAATCCTTAAAACCAAAATCTTTGGTGGAAAATGCAAGAAGCAGTTTTCAACAAGCAGAAGTTAAATTATTTAATTTATCATCTGAAAGAAATTCCATTAAAATACCAGACGAAATAAAAGAATATAGCATATTATCAATAGATAAAAGAGCTATCCAATCTCTGACTCAATCGAGATCACCATTCATATCTATGAAAATTCCGCAGAATGGAAGAAATGACATTTCGTTAGAACTAGTAGAAGTCAATCCATTTTCAGAGGATTTTATACTCAGGAAGGCACCTTCTATGCAGATCGTTTCATTCAATCACGGCAAGCACTATCGCGGGATTGTAAAAGGTCAAGAAAGAAGTATAGCTGCAATTTCTATTTTTGACGATCAGATTGTTGGTATGATTTCTCACCCTTCTGCTACAGGAAATTTGGTAATCGGAAGACTTGAAAATGCTGAGCAGCACATCCTTTATCAGGATGATCAAATAGCAGATAAGAAAAAGGCATCCTGTCAAACGACTGATGACATGAAAAGCTATACTGATGACGAATTAAGACATTCAAATTCTGGCACTCGTGCACTAACAGATTGTGTAAAGCTTTATCTTGAGGTAGATTATGATATTTATACAAGTAAAGGTTCAAGTATCACTAATGTAAATAACTATGTTGCCGGGATATTTAACCAAGTCAATACCTTGTATGCTAATGAGCAAATCAATACAGTTGTATCTGAAATTTTGGTCTGGACGACACCAAGTCCTTACAATTCCACAAGTTCTGATGGAATGCTGACTGCCTTTGGTAACCAAAGACAAGGATTTAATGGTGATTTGGCCATGCTTCTATCTTACAAAGCAAGTGGAGGGATTGCCTGGGTAAACGGACTGTGCAGGACCAATCCTGACTATAGTATGAGTTACTCAGGTATACAAAGCACATATCAGAATGTGCCTACCTATAGCTGGACAGTAGAAGTTTGCACTCATGAATTTGGTCACTTATTTGGCTCTCAACATACACATGCATGTGTATGGAATGGAAATAATACAGCCATCGACGGATGTTATACACCTGAAGGATCATGTTCAAATCCGGGTTTACCCCCCGCTGCAACAGGGGGTACTATTATGTCTTATTGTCACCTTACATCAGTTGGTATAAAGTTCAGCAATGGATTTGGTACCCAACCAGGTAATGTTATGCGAAATAGAGTGAGTGCATCGACATGTTTGCAGGCATGCAACGGCGGTGGTGGCGGTGGTGGAACACAATGTAATGAAGTTTCACTGACGCTTGAGCTTAGAACAGATACATATGCTAACGAAACCACCTGGGAAATAAAAAATAGCGCTGGTGTAATAGTCAGTGCAGGAGGTCCATATTCTTCAGGAAATACTTTACATAATATCAGCCTTTGTTTACCTGCAGGCTGTAATTACACTTTTACCATCAAAGACCTTTATGGAGATGGAATTTGCTGTGCATACGGTAGTGGTTCCTACACTTTAAAGCAAGGTACAAATACAATTATTACGGGAGGGCAATTTGGTGCATCTGAAACCAAATCATTTTGCACATCAGGATCAGCAGCATCCAGCCTCAACCTGAGTACAGCCACGGGAAGTGCCGGTTCAACTGAAGGCGCAGCATCTGTTGGTGTCACATCTAATGTTTCGTGGACTGCAATATCCAATGCGGCATCATGGTGTACGGTGACTCCTGCCAGTGGAAGTAATAACGGCACTCTATCAATAAATTATACTTCAAATACGGCGACGACAAGCCGATCAGCAACAGTAACTGTGACTGGTGGAGGCATCACAAAAACTTATCTTTTAACACAAAGTGGCAGCACTCCTGCATCCACTCTTAATCTAAGTGTTGCATCAGGAAATGCTGGTGCAGCTGCGGGCGCAGCATCTGTTGGTGTCACATCTAATGTTTCGTGGACTGCAACATCCAATGCGGCATCATGGTGTACAGTGACTCCTGCCAGTGGAAGTAATAACGGCACTCTATCAATAAATTATACTTCAAATACAGCGACTACAAGCCGATCAGCGACTGTTACTGTGACTGGTGGAGACATCACAAAAACTTATCTTTTAACACAAAGTGGCAGCACTCCTGCATCCACTCTTAATCTAAGTGTTGCATCAGGAAATGCTGGTGCAGCTGCAGGATCAGCATCTGTTGGTGTCACATCTAATGTTTCGTGGACTGCAATATCCAATGCGGCATCATGGTGTACGGTGACTCCTGCCAGTGGAAGTAATAACGGCACTCTATCAATAAATTATACTTCAAATACAGCGACTACAAGCCGATCAGCGACTGTTACTGTGACTGGTGGAGACATCACAAAAACTTATCTTTTAACACAAAGTGGCAGCACTCCTGCATCCACTCTTAATCTAAGTGTTGCATCAGGAAATGCTGGTGCAGCTGCGGGATCAGCATCTGTTGGTGTTACATCTAATGTTTCGTGGACTGCAACATCCAATGCGGCATCATGGTGTACAGTGACTCCTGCCAGTGGAAGTAATAACGGCACTCTATCAATAAATTATACTTCAAATACGGCGACTACAAGCCGATCAGCGACTGTTACTGTGACTGGTGGAGACATCACAAAAACTTATCTTTTAACACAAAGTGGCAGCACTCCTGCATCCACTCTTAATCTAAGTGTTGCATCAGGAAATGCTGGTGCAGCTGCGGGCGCAGCATCTGTTGGTGTCACATCTAATGTTTCGTGGACTGCAACATCCAATGCGGCATCATGGTGTACAGTGACTCCTGCCAGTGGAAGTAATAACGGGACTCTATCAATAAATTATACTTCAAATACAGCGACTACAAGCCGATCAGCGACTGTTACTGTGACTGGTGGAGGCATCACCAAAAATTACATTTTAACTCAAGCAGTATCTACGGCACCCACTTGCAATGACGGTATTCAAAACGGCAATGAAACAGGGGTAGATTGTGGTGGTTCTTGCCCGGCATGTGGTTCGTGTGTTTCCATTGTATTAGAAATCAGAACTGATCAGTATCCTTCAGAAATTTCGTGGAATATCAAAAATTCAACAGGTGCTATTGCAGTAAGTGGAGGTAATTATGCGGCTAGCCATACAGTCCACGCTCATGCACACTGTCTTCCAGTTGGGTGTTATACACTCAACTTGTTGGATGGTTATGGAGATGGCATTTTGGCACCAGGATATTATAAAATAACTCAGGGCACTACTATATTGGTCAATAATGAAGCTTATGGGTTATCCAAAACTGTCAATTTTTGTGTAGGCAGTAGCAGTAATTCTCAACTAACATTGAGTAATAGCACTGGTTCAGCAGGTGCTGTATCTGGTGTTGCATCTGTGGGTATTTCATCCAATGTTTCATGGACTGCAAGTTCCAATGCTACATCATGGTGTACTGTGACACCTGCTACTGGAAGCAATAATGGAACACTAAATGTAAATTACACAAGTAATACAACTACTGTATCAAGATCGTCAACAATCACGGTAGAGGGCGGAGGTATCACAAAAACTTATGTTTTGACACAGACAGGAATTGCCACACCTACTTGTAGTGATGGTATACAAAATGGTAGTGAAACAGGTGTGGACTGTGGTGGCTCTTGTGCTCCTTGTAGTAGTGGTGGATCAGTAGTTTTATCAGGTAATTACTTCGAAGAAGGGTGGGATGGATGGCTGGATGGTGGTTCAGATTGTTTTAGATATCAGGGTTCATTCTCTCCTGAGGGTCAGTATTCTATCAGGATACGAGATAATTCAGGAACGGAGTCCACCATGACTTCTCCTGTATATAATTTGACTCCTTATAGCTCTGTTTCCATTGAGTTTAAATTCAGAGCAGTAGGGATGGAAACAGGTGAAGATTTTTGGTTAAGGTATTTTAATGGGACTACATGGAGTACGGTAGGTACTTTTATCAGCGGATCATCATTTGCCAACAACCAATTATACACCATCAACATCACCTTGACCGGACAATTTCCGAGCAATGCTAAGTTCAGTTTTCAGTGTGATGCTTCAGAAAATGATGATGAAGTATTTATAGATGCAGTAATCATAAAAGGAAACACAGGTTCTAATCTGATCGAAGAACTGATCTCAATAAAATCAGAAAACAATATAGTGCTGGCTGATGAAAGAATAAATGATATGTCACTTTCACCTAATCCTGCCGAAAATACGGTTCAAATAAAACTATCGGAGACACCAAAGTCAATAAAAATCTTTAATGTGTCCGGACAGCTGATCCAAATGCCGGTTGATATTGAGCAGAGTATAATGGATGTTTCTTTGTTGAAATCAGGAATATATTTCATACAAGCAGAGACTGAGGAAGAAGTATACACCCAAAAACTTATTAAAATCTAAGGAAAATATTAGAAATTTTGGTAAAGAGTTTTCTTCATTAATATGGGGGAAACTCTTTTTTGTTAAATTTATATAGGTTTCTTTAAACGTTTGCTTTTCATTTATTCGCTTCACATTAAAAACCATCATTTTATTCGCAATTCAGGCAAGATGCCTGTTTATATTGCGTCGTAGATAGTAGCTACGACGAACAAATGAAACTGGATAAGAAATCGAGCACAGAGCGAAAAAATGAAATGCACCCCATTAAACCCGTGTGTATAACAAACTGCACGTTTTCAGTATTATTCTTATAAGACGGTAAAAAAGTGGTTGGATTGGGTGGCTCGTCCCTTTAGGGAACGAGGGTAGCGGGGAAGAAAATATGAATTTGTGCAATATGTTATACACACCATTAAACTCGTATTGCGTCACCAATCCATTCAAATAGCGTATATTTGTGCATTTATATAAAAAATGGCGGGAATGACCTTAATTAATGAAATCGTAGACAAATACAAGAACTACATATTATTCAACATTTACTTTATAGTCCTTTTTACAGGATTTAATGTAAAGGCACAGCCGGTTTTTCCACCTCCCGGAGTAGTGTTCAATGATCAGGTTGTAACACGAATTGATATCCGAATAAATGAGGACTCTTTGAAGACATTACTATTACCCGCAAATCAAAATTCTGATTATGAGTATCCAGCTGATTTTTTCTGGAATGATGGTAATAAAAAAGATACAGTACTGAAAGTAGGATTCAGATTGAGAGGAAATACATCAAGAAAGTCAGCAAAAAAATCATTTAAGGTTAAATTCAATCATTTTGGAAACAATAAGTTTCATGGACTATCAGATTTGAATTTAAATGGAGAACATAATGATCCCTCTATCATCCGTTCAAAATTGTGCTGGGATCTCATGGCAATGGCAGGCATTGAAGCTCCGAGAAGCAACCATGTAGCTTTGTACATCAACAATGAGTATATGGGCTTGTATATCAATGTAGAACACATAGACAATGATTATTTTGAAGCCAGACGAAAAGATCCCGAAGGTCAATTGTTCAAATGTTTCTATGGGGCAAATTTTGTGTATAGAGGCACAAACCCATCCAGCTACAGTAAGACAGTGTATCAGCCTGAAAATAATGAAACGAATCCTGATTACGCCACTTTTATCGAATTTATCAGACTGCTGAATGACACTTCAAATCCTGATTACGCATGTAATCTTGAAAAAGTATTTGATGTACATGGCTATCTCCAAAGGATGGCAATGGAAATTCTTACGGGTCACTGGGACAATCCGATATATAATAAAAACAACGCCTATTTGTATTATAATCCTGCGAACGGAAAGTTTGAGTTATTGAGTTTTGATATTGACAATACATTTGGAGTAGACTGGTTCAATATCAACTGGGCTACCCGAAATATTTATACATGGGCACACCCCTCTGATCCAAGGCCTATCTACAACAATCTTCTCAAAGTGCCGGAGTATAAAACAATCTTTGGATATTATGTAAAAAAATATACTGATCAGTTCTTCAATCGAAGCTTTCTTGATCCGTATATTGAGAAAATAAAAGACAAAATTTCACCTTTCAGGGTCAATGATGTGTATGCTTCTCTGGATTATGGGTATACATATGCAGATTTCCTAAAATCATACGAGTCAGCGACCGGTGCGCATGTCAAATCGGGTCTTAAAGAATATATTGGTACCAGAAACTCGTCAGTAAAATCGCAACTACTGGATACAGATATAGCACCGATTGTAGATCACTTAAATACAAAATGGACGAATACATATTCAACAGTGCAGTTTAATATCACCAGCCTGAGTGCTCTTCAAGTGAAGGCATATGTAAAAATTGGTGACAACAACCAACAGTTTTCTCTCAAGGATGATGGTGTCTTTCCTGACATCAAAGCAGGTGATAATATTTACACTTGTGGGTTTAACTTTGTGGGAAAACCATCCATCTCCCTATATCTGGAAGTATCAGATCAACAGGGCAAAAACACCCGCTGGCCCCGATGTAGCATGTACAGCTTTACTCCAGGCAATAATCCTGTTCCAAAATTGATCATCAATGAGTTTATGGCAGAAAATACCGCCATTGCTGATAATGCCGGTGAATTTGAAGACTGGATTGAGATATATAATGCAGACAATAAGTCTGTATTCTTGGGAGATAAATATCTTACAGACAAGGCCTTGTCACCTGATAAGTGGAAAATGCCTGACATCTCCTTAAGTCCTGGTCAGTTTTTATTGATTTGGGCAGATGAAGATCAGGAACAAGGCAGCAATCATTGCAACTTCAAATTGAGTAAGTCCGGAGAGTTTATAGGTATCTTCGATAGCAAGGAAAACAACTTTGCAGCAATAGATTCCTTCAGCTTTGGGTCCACGGTGACAAATAAATCCTATGGTCGATTCCCTGATGGTATGGGATCAATTGTACTTCTCAGTATGGCTACTCCCGGTAAATCGAATGTATTGACCTCCACCATTGATGATAAGTTCCTAAAACTTAAAATTTATCCGTTACCAGCTTCTGAATATGTTTTCATCGAAGGATTAGAAAAAGGTGATAAAATCAAGTTTTCCAATATTCAAGGATTAACGGTTTTCGACATGAATAATTTTTCTGATAATACGGTAAAAATACAAATCAATCACCTTGAAAAAGGAATGTATTTTTTGTCAATAGAAAGAAATAAAAACTTCATCAGCCGGCCTATTGTACTTTTCTGATTTTCTTTCCAAAATTATGTACGGAAAATATTTCACCTATTTGATCATTCTTGTCTATTCATGAATTTTACCAGCAATAGAGAAAACCAAGGTATCTTGTATATGCTTATTGCTTCGTTCAGCTTTGCATTGACAGGAGCATGCGCGAGATACTTGCGTGATGACATCAATCCGGTTCAGCTTGTTTTTTTTAGAAATCTGATAGGAGTTGGATTTATCCTTTACTCTATATGGAAAGTACCCGTTGTCCAGATTGGTGGCAAACCATGGGTTTTGCTTTTCAGAGGAGTCATCGGAACATTGGCGTTGTATTCCTTTTTTTATGGTATTTCCAATATTGGTTTGGCGATTTCCATAACGTATCAGCAATCATATCCGGTATTCTTGTCTTTATTTGCAGCCTGGTATTTCAAAGAAAAACTTAATGCTAGAGAGTGGGTTGCGGTATTTTTAGGATTTTTTGGCATATGTTTGATTTTTATTCCATCAGTGGATATCTCCTTATTGACTACCAAACATCACCTGGTAGGGCTTTCAAATGCATTGATGACTGGTATGGCTTATCTGAGTATCAGAGAGTTAAGTCAATTCTATGATCAGCGTTCTATCATTTTGTCATTTATGGCATCAGGTATTGTGTTGCCTGTTTTTTCAATGTTGCTGGGACAATGGATTGAACCCGGACATTTTGATTTTTTGATATCTGATATAGATATACCGTACGGGTTTGATTACATAGTGTTACTTCTTATGGGTTTTGCTGCACTGGTAGGGCAGATCTATCTTACCAAAGCATTTTCTTATCAAAAAACAGGAGTTATTGCGGCAGTGGGATACAGCAATATCGTATTTTCGGTAATTTTTGGAACATTGCTGGGAGACGCTTTCCCAGATATATTGAGTCTTTCTGGAATATTTTTAATAATAATTTGTGGTGTTATGATAAGTTTTAACACAAAACCAAAATAATAATATATTTGCACCTTAAACCATTAAAATGAAACGCAGGGATTTTTTCAAAAACACTTCTATCGGTTTGGCTTCATCATCTTTCATCCTTCCTGGTTTGGCATTTTCTCCACCCAATGTGGAAGATTTAGCCTTTGGGAAGGGTAAAAAAGCAAAAAATATCATTTTTATGGTTAGTGATGGGATGAGTTCAGGTACGCTCAATATGGCCGATGTGTTTTTGCGGATGAAAGAAGGCAGAGGTAGTCATTGGTTGGACCTGTACAGGAGCAACAGAGTAAACCGAGGCCTGATGGACATGGCCTCCGCCAATTCTGTCATCACAGACAGTGCTGCTGCGTCCTCATCGTGGGGTGGAGGAGTCAGGGTGAAAAACGGAAGGTTGAACGTCGGTCCCAATGATGAGGAGTATATGCCTATACTTCAGAAGTTCAAAAAAGCCGGAAAAAAAGTAGGGTGTGTCACCACAGTACCTATCACACACGCCACTCCGGCAGGTTTTTGCACTAATTCAAAGTCAAGGGGCGACCAGGAAGAGATTGCCAACAAATACATGGCCCTGAAGTTTGATGTGATGTTGGGAGGAGGTGGCAAATATTTTAATAAAAGAAAAGATGGACGCGATTTATATAGTGAATTTCGTACATCTGGATATCATGTTGTCAATGATAAAACGGCGATGGCGGCTATAGATAGTAAAAAACCATTGCTTGGAGTATTTGATGAGGAAGGCTTGCCATATGATCTGGACAGAATGCATGACCCTGCACTGGAAGCAAAGGTGCCCACTATAGCTGAAATGACAAAAAAAGCGATAGACCTCATGAAGGACCATAAAAACGGATTTGTCATGCAAGTAGAAGGAGGAAAAGTAGACTGGGCTGCTCATGCCAATGATGCTGCCGGATTGATTTATGATCAGGTGGCCTTTGACCATGCTATAAAAGTAGCGATAGACTTTGCTCAGAAAGATGGCAATACTTTGGTCATAATCACTTCTGACCACGGCAATGCCAACCCCGGATTATATTACGGTGATAAGGCAGACAAAAATTTTGAAAAATTATTTCATTTTAAGTTTACTAACAATTGGGTACTGATGGGGCATAAAAAAGATGCTTCTGTTGCTGAACTTGCAGAAAGAATCCACTTAGCTCAGGGTTATAAAATGAGTGATGACCAATTAAAATTTGTGTTTGACAAGTATCAGGCTCAGTCTTCAGATGGTACCTATAATGAATACAAATTGCCATTCAGGGAGTACGCCATGTATCAATCAGAACATACTTCTTGTGCGTTTGGCGGTACAGACCATTCGGCAGATTATACAGAACTGGCCATGTTCGGTCCCGGTAGTGAAAAAATGAAACCATTCATGAAAAACACAGACATACACACTTTTCTGCTTAATGTGGCGCATGTCCAAAATAAGTTCTGATTAGCGGTCAGCTTCACACATGTTGTTTTTCTTATGAAGGTATTGTGTTTTGATCAAAATGTACCTTGACTTTTTTTTAAAATCATAGTAATTCTACTTTGTCACCTTTATAGATCTAAGTCAATTACACATTCATCAAAATTTAAAATGTAATCAACCGAAAACCTTATATTTTTTCACAGTTAAAGATTCCTAATAATGGCGACAGAATTATTTTTATAATAAAGACATGTGTATCATCGTCTTTAGAAAAATAAATTCTCGTCGGTATAAATGTATGGGTAAATTAGGGTCACAACTGTTGGGATAACCCAACAGTTTCCTATCAATCTGAAAGTCCGTATAATTTGACAAAGTTGAAGTAATTACTGTATGTAACACAATACAAGGCAAAATACTTTCCTACCAGTCTTTTTTACCTTTCGTCGGCTTTCCATCGATCCGTCTCAATTTTTGCTGAACCTTTTTTTCTTCACTGTCCATGATTTCCAGGAGTTTCTGAGCATCCTGTTTGCTCATTTTATTGTCACTTTGTGCTTGTTGCTGTTCCTTATTTTTATTTTGATCCTGCTGGTTCTGCTGGTTCTGATTCTGGCTATTTTGATCCTGATTATCTTCTTTATTATTCTGCTGGTCGTTTTGATTTTGCTGATCCTTTTGATCTTTTTGATCATTTTTTTGATCCTGATTGTTTTTATCTTTTTGCTGTTGATTTTGCTGTTTTTTCAGTTCTCTGCGGGCCAAAGCAAGATTTTCTTTAGTTTCATTATCATCGGGCTGATACCTCAGTGATTTTTTATAAGCATCAACACTTTCTTTGTATTGCTGTTTTTTATACAGCGCATTACCTAAATTGTGGTAAACGGATGCTTTCTCTTGACTGGTATTTGCTTTGGATGCGGCATCTTCATATTTTTTGATAGCTTCTTCATACCTTTCCTGATTCATGAGCGTATTTCCCAGATTGTAAGTGGACTTCAGAGATGGTTTTTGTGTTTCTGCTTTTCTGTATTCCGTTTCAGCTTCTGCATACTTCCCAAAGCCATACAGCATGTCACCATTACGCAGGTTTTTATGGGCTGATTGAGCATATGTTTCTGCTGACAGAGTGAAAAGAAATATAGTGATCAGATAGAAATTTTTCATGTGTTTGATTTAACTTTAATAATGCCGGATGATCTTATAAACTCTAAAATGAATAAAATCAGTGCCAGCGCAATAAAATATTGGTAAAAACTTCGGTACTCTGTAAATGATTTTACTTCGACAGCTCTTTTCTGAATTTTACTCAATTGTACGTTGAGGTCCTTGATGATCTCATTATTGTCATTTTCAAGAAGGTATGACATACCATTTCCTTTTTCGGCAATTTCAACCAGCAATTCTTTATTGATCATAGATTTTACCGGATTACCTTCTTCATCTGTTTTGTATTCTTCACGACCTTCATTGATAGATGGTATAAAACTTCCTTCGGCGGTACCAGCACCTACAGTAAATACACTCCAGCCTTTCTCAACGGCCTGTGCGGCCATATCAGTCGCATTGTCGTCATGATCTTCACCATCTGAGATGATCACAAGAGCTCTTTGATTTTCTTCCTTTACGCTTCGGGTAGCAAGGTCAATTGCAGCACCTATGGCTGTACCCTGCGTTCCTGCCATATCAGTAGTAGCACTTCTGGTAAACAACAAGGCGGCGGCATAGTCGGTAGTGAGCGGCATCTGCAGATATGCTCCACCGGCAAATAATATCAACCCCATCTGATCGCCTTGACGGGATTGTATGAGTTGTTCTATAAATCTTTTAGCTTTTTCCAGTCTTGATGGGCTGATATCTGTTGCATTCATACTTGCTGAAATATCCAATGCTATGAATATGTCAATATTTTCAACTTTGACTTTTTCTTTTTTCAAGCCATATTGCGGATTTGCCAACGCAATGATCAGTAGTACCAACGCACATACCCATATTATAAGGCTATACACAGATGCTACTTTCCCGAACATCAATCGTCGCACCAGTGCCGGTGACCCGAAGACACTCCTACGTTTTTTTACCATAAAATTGCCAAAATACCACAATCCCGCCACCATCGGTATGAGGACTAATAGGTAAAAAGCATCGGAATTTTCAAATCTGAACATGGTTAATAACTTAATGGCCTCAACAATATTTCTTTCAAAATCCAAAATATACATAACAGTATGCCACCTGCTATTAAAAATATATAAAACTCATCTTTGTATCTTTTGTAGACATTGATTTCAATTTCAGTCTTTTCCAGTTTATCGATTTCTGAATAGATATTTTCAAGGCTTTGTTTGTCTACTGCTCTGAAATATTTGCCTTTGGTCATTTCAGAAATCTGTTGGAGCAACTCCGTATCGATCTCTACTCTTGCCATGGCAAACATGTACTCTCCATTGCTCATCCTATTGATCGGTGATAATGCCTGACCCATCGATCCCACAGCGATAGTATAGACTCTGACATCATATTTTTCTGCAATCTCCGCGGCGGTGACCGGGTTGATGTAACCTGAATTATTGACCCCGTCAGTGAGCAGAATGATGATCTTTGACTTTGCTTTGCTGTCTTTGAGCCTGTTGACAGCTGTGGCCAGGCCCATACCTATAGCGGTTCCATCCTGCAGCATACCTACTTGTAATCCCGATAGAAAATCTGTAACAATATTGTGATCCGTCGTGAGGGGACATTGTGTAAACGCCTCTCCCGAAAAAACTATTAACCCTATACGGTCATGTGCCCTCTTGCCAACAAACTCCTTGGCTACAAGTTTGCTCACTTCGAGACGGTCGGGATTAAAGTCCTTGGACAGCATACTGCTGGAAAGATCCATCACCAGCATGATATCGATACCTTCTGCCTTGACTTTCTCTTCTTTTAAGCTCAGTTGTGGCCTGGCAAGTGCCAATATTAAGAATGATAATGCCGTAATAAAAAGCACCGGAAGATATTTATATACTTTTTCTTTCCACAAATGAATACTGTCCAGAGCACTGAGATCAGGCATTTTTAAGAATGGCTGATTACCTTTTCCCGAAAAATACTGCAGCCAAATCAATAGCGGAACTATGGTCAAAGCCAATAGCCACCAGGGTGATGCAAAATGCAGATTTGTCAGATATTGGATCATATTTCTTTTCCTATTTGCCGGGTTTCTTTAGTATTTTCAACAAAGGATACTGCCTTTTGCATAAATGATTCATGGATGTTTTCTTCAGGAGTTGCTTTGGCAAATTTTACAAGATCTGCTATCTGAAGTATGTTTATCAACTCCTGATTGTACTTTTTATCAAACGGCGCATTGGCCAATGACATCATCACTTCATCGGTAGTCATGTCAGGTGCGTTGATTCCATAACGTTCCATCAGATATGTCCGTATGATGTCAGTCAGTCCGGATTGGTACTCTTTGATCAGTCCTTGTTGCCACAATTTTTGAGCTTCCAGTTTTCTGAGCTCCATGATAGCCTTATCGTGGCATGGGATAATGATTTCTTCAATTTTCGGGATTTCTTTTGGTTTTTTATTTTTCAATCTATAAAAATAATACCCTACAATTGCCATCAATAATATAGCTATCAAGATATATAAATACACAAGATAATCAGAAAAATTGGCTTTCTCTCTCATGATATCCTTGATGGGGTTGAATATCACCGTGTCCTGTTGCATCAATCTTTGTGGTAGATGTACATTTAATACAGCGGACTCACCGGGAGTGTTGATGTTGCCAGATTCCTTGAAGATGGGCAGAGGAGCAGGTATACTAAATTGTCCCGTGTTATATATAGCAATGGTTATTTTATTGGAAATGATATTTTGACCATTTTGCTGAGTTACTTTTATTTTATCGGCAGGTACAGGTGTCCCAATACCTTCATGTTTCCAATCTCCAAAAGACAGAATTTCGACATCTGCAAGTGCTTCCATAGATATGGTGTCCTGCAGGTAGATTTGGTTTTTTATTTGTTTGTAAAGTGAAAAATCAAGCCCTGTAAATGTTTTGTTTGCAGGTAGTACGACTCTGATGTCCAAGACAACCGGATCTCCTAATCCTGCAGAATCTACAGAAATTTTTGCAGAGGATACTGACTGAGAATATATAATATCCGGATTCAGAAGCATCCAAAACAACAACATAGCAAAAATATTTCTACTCCTCATCATCTTTTTGCTCTCCTTTTGAAAAATACCTGCAATGCTTTTACATAATCATCGTCTGTAGAGATGGTGATCACATCACTTTTGGCTGATGCAAAGTATTTTGAAAACCTGTCAGATGATTTTTTAAAATGAGATTCGTAAGCTGTTCGGACGATGGGGTTTGAAGTATCAATGATGCGCATTTTGCCAGCCTCTTCGTCCAGTACATTGATCAATCCGACATCCGGCAGCGACTGTTCCCTTTTGTCATACAATCGCACACCTATGATGTCGTGTTTTTTTGCTGCAATGGTTAGAGCCTGATCATAGTTCTCCGCAATAAAATCGGACAAGACAAATGTTATGGATCTTTTCTTTTGTGTATTGTTCAAAAACATCAGTGCTTCGCCGATATCGGTCTTTTGCTGACTTGGAGTAAAATTGATCAGTTCTCTGATGAGTCTAAGTATGTTTTGTTTACCTTTTTTTGGGGGCAGATATTTTTCGACGTGATCTGAAAACAAAATAGCTCCTACCTTATCATTGTTTGTCAATGCTGAAAATGATAATACAG
This sequence comes from Saprospiraceae bacterium, assembly GCA_016713025.1. Taxonomy (NCBI): domain Bacteria; kingdom Pseudomonadati; phylum Bacteroidota; class Saprospiria; order Saprospirales; family Saprospiraceae; species Saprospiraceae bacterium. The sequence goes on from JADJPZ010000004.1 coordinate 411,015, forward strand.
CTGCCATTTCTGTGATAATATCACTTTTAAAAGCCGATGAAGTTCCAAAATATACTGATGCTGACACATCAATGAGCAACATGACAGTCAGTTCTCTCTCCTCATCAAAAATCTTAATATGAGGACTACCTGTTCTGGCGGTAACATTCCAGTCTATGTTGCGTACATCGTCACCATAATAATAATCTCTTACCTCACTAAATGCCATACCACGACCTTTAAAAGCGGAATGGTATTCGCCGGAAAATACATGTTTTGTCAGATCTTTGGTTTTGATCTCCAGCTTCCTTACTTTTTTTAGCAATTCTGTAGTATCCATCTGAATCAGTGTTGACTATTAAAAATTATACCTTGGTCTGAGATATTGGCGCACTTTTTCATAGGGTATCATGATTTCTTTTTCGCCATAAATAGTATTAAACTGTGTGGAAAATGATATTCCTGTTTCCTTGAGACATACTATACCGAAACTCTGGTTTTTAAACCATGATCTTACATCCGGATGCCAATTGGATACTTGTACTATTTCAGGTATAAGAGTATTGAAATATGCTTTGCTGTCAAATTTGTTATCAAAAAGATCCTGTAATCTTAACTCCTTACCATATCTGATATCATAGATGAATGAAATTTTTTCCGTTTTGGTATTTAGTGATGATTGCATATAAATCAATCCGCTGATGATATCATTTTCATAAAGTTCTACTTCAATCCAGCCATCAGCACTTTGCATCCATCTTTCATTACTGCCTGTCTCGTCAGGATGGGTAGATTTAAACTTTTTGATATTATCATCCAGCCAAGTTTTAAAGAATGCATTGATCCATGTATCAAACCTTTTGCTTCTGGTAAGCGGTGTAATGCATTCCATCCTGCTATGGAAATCAGCGTATGTGTAATTTACAAATTGTACGGCCTCATCCAGTTGTAGAGATGAGACAACTTCTGCTTCATTTTCTTCGGGATATATGATGTCTATTTTGTCAAGGTTGGCAGTGTCAATCATCACCCATTTATGATCTAAAATAGTGCTGTCAAATCCGGGTTGAAACATTTCTACCCTAAAACCCTTTACTTCAATTTCTTTGGTTGCTTTTATCTTGGTTTGATCACTGTACTTACAGATGAATCTGCTTGGTTCTCTTTTTATCTGAAGCAGATATGATTTATTTGCAGCAATTCCCTTATAGCTTCTAATCCATTGATTGGAAATTCTGGCATCAGGAGAAAAATCTTCAAATGCATTGACAAAAGAAAACTTAAAAGGGAATAGCAAATTTCTATCTTTATTTTGCCATTGGCCATCAAAGGTTACCCCGTCATATTTTCCAGTCATAAATCCTGTAAGCCTTGAAATTTCATTGATCTCCGCCAATTTGAGTTGTTGGTCCTTATCTTCACCATCAAAGAAAAAGGTAGTATTACTGCTTCTTAAGGTATAAAGTCCTTTGCAAGTATGTCCATCCGTACCAATGATCATATCTGCCACATGTCTGTTGTCGATCAATCCACTAAGGTAATTGATCCAAAGGTTTTTTGTATTGACCGGAAACATATTTCTCACATCTGTCTTGGTATATGCTGTTTGTCCGGATATCTGAGTCACGGAAATAGGGAAGCACAATGCAAGGCATAAAAATGGGACAATATATATTTCTAAACGATACATCATTACATTATGGTACAGGAATGGTGTTGATGACCTTGGTGATGATATCCTCGTGGGTGACGTTTTCAGCTTCTGCTTCATAACTCAGGCCGATTCTGTGTCGCATGACATCTTTACATACATTTCTGATATCATCAGGAAGTACATACCCTCTTCTTTGCATAAATGCGTGCGCCTTTGCGGCTAAGGCAAGATTGATACTTGCTCTCGGAGAAGCACCATAGCTCAGCAAAGGTTTAATGCTTTCCATCTTATATTGCTCGGGAATTCTAGTCGCAAATACTATATCGATGATGTAGTTTTCGATTTTTTCATCCATGTACACTTTTTTGACGGACTGTCGGGCCTTTATGATAGAAGCAGGGTCAACTACTGCATTTATTTTCTGAGTGATTTCTCCCAGGATGTTTTTTCTGATGATTTGTTTTTCTTCTTCCTTTGAAGGGTATCCGATATTTACTTTCAACATAAAACGATCTACTTGAGCTTCCGGTAAAGGGTAAGTACCTTCCTGTTCTATCGGGTTTTGTGTTGCAAGCACTAAGAATGGCTCTTCAAGTTTATACGTTTCTTTACCTATGGTGACTTGCTTTTCCTGCATGGCCTCCAGCAATGCACTCTGAACTTTTGCGGGTGCTCTGTTGATTTCGTCGGCAAGGATAAAATTGGCAAATATCGGACCTTTGCGCACAGTAAATTCATTTTTCCCGGGATTGTATATCATGGTACCTATGATATCTGATGGCAGCAGATCCGGAGTAAACTGTATCCGATGAAAATCAGCATCAATAGCCGAAGCCAATGTTTTGATAGCCAGAGTTTTGGCCAATCCGGGTAATCCTTCCAGCAAGACATGACCTTCGGCCAGAAGTCCAAGCATAAGTCTGTCAATCATGTGCCTCTGCCCTACCATGACTTTGGATGTCTCTGCATTCAGCACTTCCAGGAAAGCACTGTCTATGTATATTTGCTGGTTCAATGCTTCTATATCCACAGATGTCTGTATCATATTGCTCTATTTTTTTTAAAATTTGATAGTTAAAAGTTTAATGAAATGCTTTGTATGCAAAAACAGGAGCGCAAATATCGTAAAAATATCTGACTGAAGGCTTTATCACTGTCGCAATAACTAAAACCGTGCTCTTTAATTTCTATGTGCTTTAATTTTTGCATTCCAATACAATGACGCTTTGAGTTTGTTTTAATTTTTATGTTTGAATGTAAGGGATATACTCAAAATAAATTGGTTTGCGAAAATTTAATTTATCAATTTATTCATTTTGAGTATAATGGCGACAGAATTATTTGCAAAATAAATTCTCGTCGGTATAAAATTTCAAACGTACTCATAAAATGGAAGCACAAAATTAGGAATCTTAAAATCAGACATATGAATCATTGTTTTTTTTAACTAAATCTTAACTTCATATGTTAATGATGGAATAATATTTGAATTTCCACAATGAGAATAAATATTTTTAAGACCTTCATCACTCTAATCTTCTTGTTTTCAACATGTTTGCAAAGCTTTGCCGTAGATAGTATCAGCTACGTTGTGATTGTCATGAGAATACCAACTTACGCCGCCAAAATACAATATTTGGATACTCAAATAAGCCAAAAAGACATCTCAGCAAAAAAAAGAAATAGTTTTGTAAAAATAAAAAAAGAAACTGAGCAACAGAGAGATGAATATTTCAGTTTAATCTATGATGCATTTAATACATATTATACAGCAACGGAGGTATATTTTGTACCCGATACTCTGTACAAAAATCTCTTAAGGGGTGAAGCAAAAGTATACATATCATCTGATAGAGCCATCACCCACATTGATTTGAAAAATAAAAAAACCATGTTTATGATTCAGGGCAGAGATGAGTATCAGTTATTGCTTACAAATCAGGACCATTTAAGACCTGGATTTCCATGGCCTTACAAAAAGGGTACATTTCTTGGCGCTATCAAATCACTGATTAATAAGAAATCTTACATCAAAGAACAGGTCAGTTGGTTTGATACGGAAATGACAAAAGCAATAAAACTTTACAATATAAGACACTAACAAATGAAAAGAAGAGTAGAAATGAAAACAACAGGTAGCTTTTGGGTATCACTGTTTATTCTTGTTTGTATGATGTACTCGTGCAAACCAGATAGGGAAACAAAGTCTCAAAAGATCTCTGACATCAAAGAAGAAACTAAGCCCTTACTTGTTGATGAAACACCATCTTTACCTGTAGAAAAGAAGGAAGATCCAATAATTGTTGAAACAAAAAGCGAGACTATACCTGAAGAATGGAAGGAAATCACCGAAAAAAGTGGAATGGTCCTCGATATTAAATATGCTGATGATGACAATTTTACAAAAAAGCAGATATACGATTGCGGCAGATGCTTTTTAAGACCTGAAGCGGTATCTGGTATCGGTAAAGTCCGCAAGGAATTGCTGGATTCTTTTGGATACAACCTAAAGCTATTTGATTGTTTCAGACCACAACCATACCAGCAAAGACTTTGGGATGCTGTTCCCAATCCTGACTATGTTACGCCACCGGCCAAGGGTTCGATGCACAGCAGAGGGCTGGCTGTAGACCTTACTATCATTGATGAATCAGGCGATGAGTTGGATATGGGCACACCTTACGACCATTTGGGCAAAGAAGCTCACACTGACTACAAAGGACACGCTCCGCAGGTTTATAAAAATCGCGAAATCCTTAGAAAGGCCATGGAAAAATATGGATTTAAAGGAATTCGGACAGAATGGTGGCATTACAGCTACAGAGGGAAGTCCTATCCATTGGATGCGTGGGTATGGCCTTGTAAGTGATGAATACTCGTTGAAATAGAATCCAATCATCAAAATTTACCCACCCTAAAGGTGTTCACAAGCCGACGTTTATGGTTCCTTCATTATTGAGTGAACGATTTCACTCAATTTGCTTTGCAACCATTCAGTCACCCTTGAAATGGAGGGGACAAGTTCGTTCTTTGATTACTAGATGTATTATGTTACTAAAATCAGTAATTTTCTGCTTAGCACTAATCTTATCTGCCTGTTCATTCAAGTGTGTTTTTTATGTTACTTAATTTATTTTTTAATTTCCGTCATTAAACATCTAAAATTAAATTTGCCATTGGGAGCCAAATGAAAAAAGTTTAAACACTTAAGAAGTTTATAAGCTTAATTGCTAAAAATTCAATGTCGTTTAGTTAAGGAATTTTTCTATGTTTTTACCCTATCTAAATCTTTCCGTTACAAGGGAAAGATTTCATAAAGATGTCTTAACTAAACGACATGGGCTAAAAATTAATAAATTACCCAAGTCGAAAACAGTGTTAATACCTATATTTGCATGAAATAAATCAATATTTGGAAATCGAATTTGCCGGCCATCAGCTCTTACTACTCCACCAGAAAGCATTATATTTAGGTGACCTGAAAACATTGATCATTGGTGACTTACACCTTGGGAAAATTGAACATTTCAGGTCTTCGGGGATTGGCATGCCTGCAAGGGCGGCAATGCATACTTTTTCCCAATTAACAGATCTTATCTCTGAAATATCACCTGAGAAGGTATTGTTTCTCGGAGATTTGTTCCATTCTGTTAAGAATCATTCGTTTGATTTATTTGATAATGTATTGAATAAATTTCCGGATGTCAGTTTTACCTTGGTTTCAGGCAATCATGATATATTACCGGAAAGTGACTATATCTCACTCCGTATGAGTGTTGTTGAAGAATTAATAATAGAGAATTTGTGGTTTACTCATATTCCATCTACAGTGGCTAAAAAATCTATGATCAATATCTCAGGGCATGTACATCCGGGGGTCAGGCTAAAAGGTAAGGCCAAACAATCGGTTTTACTTCCTTGTTTTTTTGTATCCGAATGTTCTATGATATTACCGGCATTCGGATATTTTACAGGTCATTCGATAGTCCAACCTACCCACAAATCTCGTATATTTGCCATCGCAGACAAAGAAGTATTTGAAGTGCCATTTTGAGACCGGAACTCAGGAAAGTTTAAGAACTTAAGATATCAGCTGGCCATTATAATAAAAATTTGAAACTTATCTTTGTGAACTCGTCATTGAAAATATTGAAAATCAAGTAACTATTCCGATATGATTGCATCTCAATTGATTCATACTATACGAGTGTATATTTAAACTTGAAATAGCGTTTATGAAAATAGTACACACAGCAGACTGGCACATAGGCAAAATATTGCACAGACACGATCTGACAGAAGACATTTCTCTTTTTTTTGATTGGTTGATCCAGTTCTTGAAGGACGAAAAAGCTGACCTGTTACTTGTTTCTGGAGATGTCTTTGATCTCGCCAATCCTGCCAATAAAGATGTCGCTTTGTACTATAAAACGTTGCTGCGCTTATCAGCGTTAAGGATAAAAGTGATCATCACAGGTGGGAATCACGATTCGATCAGCCTATTAGAAGCTCCTGCCGGATTACTCAACACTCTTGATATTCATGTCATAGGTGGTGCCAAAGAAGATATCACTGAAGAAGTCGTACCTTGCTACAACCCCGATGGTAGTGCAGGGTGTGTAGTGTTAGCCGTTCCGTTTTTGAGAGATAAAGATTTGCGGGCTTCACTTCCCGCAGATAAGGCATACGATAAAACAAAAATGACCGAAGCAGGTGTCAGACAACATTATGAAAAACTGGTAAATCATTGTATAAGTACATATGGTGATGATGTGCCAATCATTGCAATGGGGCACTTGATGATGAAAGGAGCTGTAACATCTGACAGTGAGCGCGAAATTCATATTGGAAACCTGGATGGTTTGGTGGTTGATATTGTGCCGGATACGATAGATTATATGGCATTGGGGCATATCCACAAACCACAAAAAGTTCAGAATCTAGCTCATATCAGATACAGCGGGTCTCCGATTTTCCTTGACTTTTCAGAAAGAAATTATGAAAAAAAAGTTATAGTCCTGGACGTAAATGGTAAAAAAGATGTTCAAATTGTATCTTCAAAAATTCCTGTATCGAGAGATATGTTGCGTTTTTCAGGCAATTTGGAGTCGGTCAAAGCTCAACTTACCAATTTTAGAAATGAGAAACAATTATGTGCATTTATTGAATTGGATGTTGTCGAAGATAGTTTCAATATATTAAAGGTACAGGAACTTGAAGAATGGAGAGAAAAAACCAATTCAGATACATATAAAATTCTAAAATCTAGAATTTCATTTCCCGCAGATGGATCAAACACATTAACTAATTCATTTTCATCCATCAATAAATCTATCAACGAATTGTCACCATTAGACATATTCCGACAAAAGCTGGATGAGAGCAAGATAGATCCTGAAACATCAACTTCACTGACAGAAGCATACATGTTATTACTGGAAGAGTTGAATCATTAATATACTTCATGCATGAAAATCATAAAACTTAGATTCAAGAATATTCACTCCTTTAAAGGAAGTCATGAAGTGGACTTCACTCAACCGCCATTATCCAATTCTGGTTTGTTTGCCATCACAGGGTCGACTGGTGCTGGCAAATCTACTATCCTGGATGTGATCACGCTGGCACTTTTTAATCAGATACCAAGATTTGACAGTAAAATCACCAATACTGAAATCGAAACTCTGGGCTCTGTCATGACGCATTTTTCGGATGATGCTTATGCAGAAGTCGAATATCAGACAGGCAATGATACCTACAGGTCCACCTGGAAAATATCTAAGACAAGGAATAACACTCTTCGGGAATATGAAATGTTCCTGGCCAATATACAGGATGAAAAATATTTAGATCTGAAAAAATCTGAAGTACCCAAAAAAAATGAAGAGATCATTGGCCTGAATTATGACCAGTTTATAAGGTCTATCATACTGTCACAAGGCGAATTTGCTAAATTTCTAAAAGCCGACAAGGCTGAAAGAACGTTTTTACTTGAGGAAATTACCGGGTCAAAAATCTATAGAGCTTTAGGGAAAGCTGCTTATGAAAAAGCCAAAATAAAACGTGAAGAAATCAACCAACTCAAGATCAGAAAGGACGCCATACCTATATTGTCAGACGAGCAAATATCCATTAAATCAGCCTTGATAGTCACTAATACAAGTATGATTAAAAAGACTGATCTGGAAATACTGTCATGTAAAAATACTCTGAGTCTTTTGGAGAAAAAGTTGCAAATCTCACAAAAGAGGATAGATGTAGAAGGGGCTATGACCTTACTTAGGCAAAGGATTTCTGATTTTGAAATGCAGGAAACGCTATTAAAAAAACACCAAAATCTTGACATATTTCGGAGTGAACTTACACTTTGGAAACACGAAGATCAACTTGCATCCGATAGCCAAAAAGAAATTGAAAACTGCAAAACAGCTGTTGGAACTCAGGAAAAACTGTTGGGCGAAGCCATACAAAAGATGATGGTTTTTACGAAAGAAGATATCAATGAAGAAAAATTTCTTTCGGAGATGAAAAAATTTGAAAATAAGATCATCCGTCTGGATGGTGAATTAATGCTTCTGAAAGAAAAAGGAACACTTGCACGCGCTGAACTGAATGAAATCTTAAACAATCCAAATTATGCCAAATATGCAGGGCCTATCCAACACTTAAAGCAAATAAATGAGCAGTGGGAACTATGCCGAAATCAGCTGTCAAATGTAGTAAATCGAAAGCCATTTTCTGAAAATGATGAACAACTCAGATTAAAAATCAGGTCATTGACAGAGGAATTGTCCAGGCAGGAGTCAAAGTTTGTTGCAGTGAAAGCTTACTATCTTGCCATGGAAGAATCAAATATCTTACTTAAAAGTAAGGCTAAATTTGCAGACCTGCAACATAGTTTAGCCATAGAAATCGAAAGACTCAATACGGATATTAATATTTTGGTTCCTGATATTGCATCACTTCAAAAAAAGAAAGAAGAACAATTTAAAGTAGCAGCTCTTGATGAACAACGTAAATTGCTGAAAGATGATGAACCCTGCCCTTTGTGCGGTTCAATCCATCATCCATATGCTGAGGATCAAGTGTATTCAGATTTGGGGAAGACAGAAGCCAGCATATTAGTTCTGCAACAACAACTTGACACATGCAGAAACGAATTATTGAAACATACCGCAGAACTTTCATCTGTAATTTCAAACATGGGGTCAGCCGAAAAAGAGATGGAATACAAGTCAAGTGTGATTTCTAAAATATTGCAGGAATATCCTGACTTTGCCAAATCTGAAAATATATCTGACACTATCGGCAATAGTATATCTCTATTAAAAATGGAAATTAATGCAGTCGAATCAGAAATCGAAGCAAGAGCGGCTTTTAATTTTTATGCTCAATGTGATACGAAGCTCGAAACACTGAATGATGCTTCAAAAAAATTTATAGAACTGCATCAGCAGCGAAACTCATTGTATCAGGGCAGCGATATCAATGGCGATGCAGATGCCATCCAAAATGAATATATATCTGCCAGAGATATCAGTAAAGAATGGAAGAGTACACTTCAGAATTTGCAAAAGAGTTACAATCTGCATCAGGAGACACAACAAATCAGAGAAAAGCAGCTGTTAATCGATCTGAGTTCATTGGGTTATCACGATGTCCGGTCTGCATTGAATGACATACTCAGCGATCAAACATTCAGACAAATCATCTTTGAAAAAGAAAAAATCACAAAGGAAGAAACAGAATTGAATAGCACGTTGCTAAATCTGAAAATGGAGTATGATGAACTTAAAATGCCGGAAGATGTCGAAAACAACATACCTGAACTGAAAAGTAAAATCGATTTGATGCAGGCTGAAAAGGACCAAATTATTCACTCTAATGGTGCTCTAACCAATGAGCTGGAAAACGACGTGAAGTCAAAGTCTTTGATCAGCGAAGTGGAAGATTTACTGACTGAGAAGAACAAAGATGCTGAAGTATGGTACATTTTGGACAAACTCATAGGGGATGCCACAGGCACAAAGTATGCAAGATTTGCACAGAATCTCAGTCTGAAACATCTGATTGACCTGGCCAACAGAAGGCTTGTAAAACTAACCGACAGGTACCAATTAGTGTATACTGACATAGAATCAGACTTGACTATCAGTGACTTATATCAGGGCAATATCAGACGGAGCGTCAAAACACTATCTGGTGGAGAGTCTTTTATCGTTTCTCTGGCACTTGCCCTTAGCCTTGCGGATATGGCATCTCAAAATGTAAGACTTGATAGCTTGTTTATTGATGAAGGATTCGGGACTTTAGATGCAGAAACTCTTGAGACTGCCATTGGTACCCTGGAAACACTGCAATCAGAAAGCGACAGGACTATTGGCATTATTTCGCACGTAGAAAGTCTTAAAGAAAGAATTTCAACACAAATAAAGGTTATAAAAAATACCTCAGGTTATGCGGAGATTGAGGTGGTAGGGTAGATATATCATTTTTTTCCTTTTACCTTTTGTCCTCTTGTTTTAGGTTTTCCGTATTTGACATGCATTTTGTCTTTATGAGATACCTTGTTATTTTCTTTGGTGTTTTTTTTCTTTTTCTCATGAAAGGCAGACCCGTCTTCTTTTATCCTGGGGAGTTTTCCCAAAATATTTTTCATGTTGATCTTAGGTAGTTCGGCATCTGTCAGTATATCTGATATAATAAGTCCTTCAGGAAGAGTCAATTTCGGAATTTCAAATTCCATAAATTTTTCTATTTCATCCAGCATATCTGTTTCAATGTCTCCAATAAAGGATATGGATTCTCCTTTTTTGTCTGCACGACCGGTACGACCAATTCTATGTACATAATTCTGCGGCTCATCAGGCAAATCAAAATTGATCACATGCGAAACGTCTTCAATGTCAAGTCCCCTTGCTATGATATCCGTGGCAATCAAAACTCTGAAAGTGCCGTCATCAAATTTTCTGACTGCATTAAACCTGAAATTCTGGTCTTTATTTGAGTGGATGACACCTGTAGTATCCGGATACAACTTGACAACTCTTTCATATAGTTCATCAGCCAATGCCTTGGTTGAAACAAAGATCAGGATTTTGGTCATTTCGGTATTTTCCCTGAGTATGAGCTCGAGTAGGTTGATCTTTGTGTTGAAATTTGGGACCCGGTAGATTACCTGATTTATATTGGAGAGCGGAGCACCTGATGGAGCAGCTTCTATTTTTTCGGGTGTGTCAAAATATTCGTCGATCAACATTTCTACATCTTCGGTGATGGTAGCAGAAAACATTAGATTTTGCCTTTTTTCCGGCAATAAATCCAAAATATGCTCCAATTGAGAACGAAAACCAAGGGCCAGCATCTCATCTACCTCGTCGATGACTAATTTTTTGATAAGTTTGAAGTTGAGAGTGCCGTGATAGCCCATATCGAGGACTCGTCCCGGAGTACCAATAAGAATGTCAACTCCTTCTGCCACTTCAAATGCTTGTGTTTTTAAGTTGGTACCTCCATACACTGCTTTCACCACGATATTCATATACTTACCCAACATCCTGGCTTCTTCCATCACTTGTACTGCCAACTCTCGGGTAGGCACAATGATCAAAATACTGGCATGTCGGGTTTTAGTAAAAGTCCAGGATTTAAAAAGTGGTATAAGGTAAGCAAGGGTTTTTCCTGTACCCGTTTGGGCAATTGCCTGAACATCCCTTCCTGACATGATGGCAGATAAAGCTTTCTTTTGAATTGTGGTCGGGTGCACCAATCCTTCTTCTTGCAGTGCTTTCCACAAGGGATTAGAGAGGTTCAGGTCATCAAAAGTTATTGTGGTGGAGTTCATTAAACTTTTTTAGGTGGCAAATCAAATGCCGTTGATAAGTTTTCAAAACCATTGCGATGGGAGCCATCACAAAAAGGCTTGTTGCCAGAAAGTCCACATCTGCATAGTCCTAAAGTAGTACGACCCTGGAGACCATATTCATTTCCATTGGCATCCACAATGATAAATTCACCTTCGACCTTAAGGGAACCATTGTTGTTTACTGTTATTTTTGTTGCTGACATTTTTAATAGGATTACTATTTTCTAAAATATATTACTTCATGTTCTTAGACAAAAAAAGAGACACTTAGTTGCAAAATGTCTCTTTTGGTGGCCTCACCAGGAATCGAACCTGGATCAAGAGTTTAGGAAACTCCTATTCTATCCGTTGAACTATGAGACCAAAAGGATTTTAGTGCTTGTTTAATTTTTAAATTAATCCACAATAAGGAAAATTTTATTTTATGAGACAAGACTAAATATTATCTTTAAGGAATAAAATTTGCCGCTTATGGTCAATTGATAAAATATTTCCAAAAACCTAAAATAGGTGACAAAGGTATAAAAAATATTTTAAATATGCTAAAACATATAACCTTGGTGTGCATAACAAATTGCACAAATACCTAAATTCCCTCTTTACCCTCAACTGAAGGTACGACCCACGCAAAATTCGTTCAATATTTTGGTACTGGCAATCAATCATCAAATTCAGGTTGCATCACGACTATGTCATGGGTGGCCGGTGAGCTAAATAAGGTAACTATTTTGAACTCTGATTCATAATACACTGATTCTAAAGCAATAAAAATTTAAACATACTCTTTGCATATTTGTTATCTTTGCACCTTAAATTTTTATTTGATTTTGCTATATCGACAAGTCCAGGCTGAATTACCCACAAAATGGGGAAGTTTTATTATATATGCTTATGCTCAAAACAGGGACGAGCAACAGCCAAATATAGCATTGATCCACAGAGACGTTGATATATCAGGTAGCGTTGCCGTAAGAATCCACTCTGAATGCATCACAGGTGACCTCTTTGGTTCAAAACGTTGTGATTGCGGCGAGCAATTCGAACACTCCATGAAAATAATCGGTGAAAAAAAAGGTTTAATGATTTATCTGAGGCAAGAAGGCAGAGGTATTGGACTTATCAATAAATTGGATGCATACAATCTTCAGGATAGAGGATATGACACTTTTGAAGCCAATGTTCATTTGGGTTTTGAGCCGGATGAAAGGGATTTTCAAATTGCAATAGAGATATTGAATGACCTGAATATCAAACAGATAGACCTGATTACCAATAATCCTGATAAAATTGCAGCTATTGATCGTTCATCAATAAAATTGGTAAGCAGGATTCCTGTCGTCATTCCTTCCAAAACTGAAAATGAACGCTACCTCAAGGTAAAACAAGATGTGATGGGACACCTTTTATAATTATTTTAAGCTATGGATGTAGTACAGTTTACAGAATATTGTCTCAGCAAACCAGGAGTGAGTGAGTCATTCCCATTTGGAGGTGATACATTGGTTTTTAAAGTATCAGATAAAATATTTGCTTTAACAGGAATTGATACCGTTCCATTTAGAGTTAATTTGAAATGTGATCCTGTATGGGCATTGGAACTCAGAGAGGAGTACGACGAGATTATTCCCGGCTATCACATGAACAAAAAACATTGGAATACAGTCATGATGGAAGGTGGGCTTGAGATTGCCCTTATCAAAAAACTCATTGACCACTCCTATCATCTTGTGGCAAAGTCACTCCCTAAAAAAGATCAGGAGGCTCTTGGACTGGTATGAGAAAGTTTGACTATATTGTGGTAGGGCAGGGAATAGCAGGTACCTTGATGGCCTGGAACCTGCACCTTGCAGGACAAAAAGTACTTATCATAGACAACCATCATATTGGGTCATCTTCCATAGTAGCTGCAGGCATTGTCAATCCTATAACAGGGAAAAACTATGTGACAAGCTGGAGAATTCAGGAGTTTCTTCCCGTAGCCTTACAGACATACGATGCATTGAACCAGCATTATGGATTTATGTGCTACACACATGCCAATATATTGCGAGCTTTATATTCTGGTTCTGATGAAAATACCTGGTTGGCAAAGTCGGCAGAACCTGACATGAAGCAATTCATATGTGAAGAAGTTGATTTGGATACTTACACAGGCAAAGTACACCAACAGCTGAGTTACGGAGAACTGCAAGGCACCTTTTATGTAAATATGGCTATGATAATGAGTGCTGTCCAAGCTGAATGGACCACTCAGGAGGCTTACATGAAGGAGTGCTTCCAGTATGATCAATTAAATATATCGCCTGATGGTTTCTTATATAAAGAAAACAAAAGCAAAGGGATAATATTTTGTGAGGGGTATAAAGCGAATTCTAATCCCTATTTTCCAAAAATAGGATTGGCACCTTCTAAGGGGGAGGTACTGATCGTCAAAATACCCAGTGCAGGATTTAAAAAAATGTATAAGGATGGTATTTTTTTTGTTCCTCAGGGTGATGATACATATTGGGTTGGATCCGGTTATGAAAGGAATGCTACTGATGACCATCCGACTCAGAAAAATTATGACATCTTGGCTGCAGAGTTGGAAAGGGTGTTAAAAGTACCCTATGAAATCATCGGTCATAAAGCTGCGATCAGACCCACTATGCAAAATCGAAGACCTATATTTAAAGAGCATGAAAATATAGAAGGAATGTATCTGTTTAATGGTCTTGGTACTAAAGGCGCAAGTATAGGGCCTTTTTATGCCACCCAAAGTTCACGATATATAGTTGAAAAAAATGCTGGAAAATATTCATTTTAAAACCCAATTCAAATATGAACTATAAAATCACAGTTTCTGAAGTCATTAATGCAGATAAAAATAAAGTAAGGGAATACTATACCAATCCGAAGCATATAGTCAACTGGAACTTTGCTGACCCGAGCTGGCACTGTCCGAAGGCAGAAAATGATATGAGAGTCGGCGGCGTCTACAAAGCCCGAATGGAGGCCAAAGATGGAAGTTTTGGGTTTGATTTTATTGCCACATATAAAGAAATTGATCCTGGTAACCAATTTTTATATGAATTTGGTGGAAGATATGCTACCGTAAGTATGTTAGAATCTGATGGCAAGACTTCCGTTACCATAGTTTTTGATCCTGAAACAGAAAATTCCATTGAACTTCAGCAGACCGGATGGCAAATGATCCTCAACAATTTTAAAAGTTATGCAGAGAAGTATTCATAATATCAACTTTATGAAGGTATGAACCCAGAAATAAAAGCCTATAACGAATTACTTAATGCAAATGACAATATAATTTGCACACAATTATCTGAATTGCTCAATACCCATCTGCCAGAGGCAGAAACAAAGATATGGCACCGACATCCTGTTTGGTTTTTGGATGGAAATCCTGTAGCGGGATATAGTAAAATTAAAGCAGGCATTCGCATGTTTTTTTGGAGTGGAAAGAGTTTTGATGAGCCACAGCTCGAACACAGTAAAGGTAAGTTTCAGGATGCATCTATTTTATACACCGAAGTCATTCAAATCGATACATTGGACATGGCGAGATGGATACAAAAAGCAAGAGATATTCAATGGGATTACAAAAATATAGTAAAGAGAAAAGGAGAATTAATCAGGTTAAAATAAAAATTTAAACATACTCTAACCTCCCGGGCTTAATACCCCGAATTATTTGGGATTTTTGGCATATTGAACCAAACGAGTAAATTTTAAAGAAAATCTAAAGTGTTAACGACTTTCTTGGTGACAATTTTCCGACTTTTCTATGATCAATGATATTGTAATTTTCCATAACCAAAGCTGCAGCACCCAAAAGTTCAGCATTATATTGAAGTTCAGAAATTTGGATTTCAAGATGTTCTGCTAATTTGGGAATACAATGTTCATTGAGCGCCTGCTGTATTGGGGTGATCCATAACTTTCCTGCTCGTGAACCTCGACCGCTGATAAGTACCAATTCGGGATTTAAAAGATGGACAAGAATGGCTATGCCACGTCCGATATGATATCCTGCATCTGAAATCAAACTGACAGAAAATTTATCGCCATTTATTGCAGCGTCAATTATCTTTTTGATAGATTGGTCCACATCATCCAATGATAATTCTTTCAATACAGTTGGGGTTCCATTCTGGATGCCCGCGATTGCTTTTTTTGTGATGACCAGTAAGGACGTTTCAGTTTCTAAGCATCCCATTTTCCCGCAGCTGCACATCTTGTCATTATTGAATAGCGGAAGATGACTGAATTCTCCTGCAAAACCTCTGTCTCCACGAAATATGGCTCCATTGATGATCATTCCGAGTCCCACACCCCAACCAATGTTCAAAACCATTACATTCTTTCTGTCTTTGGCGGCCCCATATTTGTGTTCTGCTAATGCTATAAGGCTGGAATCATTATCAATCAGTACTTTGAGTCCGATAGATGCTTCCAGATTTTTTTCAAGAATATTGTCTGAAAAACTAAAGAATGAGTGATTTACCCCTTTTTTTACATCGACAAAACCTGGCATTCCTATACCGACTCCTACAATTTTATTTCGGGGAATGCCACATTCTTTAATATAGTGATTAATAATATTTACCAGAGATTGCAACGTTTTGGGATCATTGTCAATTTTTAATTCATATTTTGCAATATCTCTTACTAAACTTCGGGACATGTCCACAATAGATATTCTAGTGATATACTGGTCTAAAGCTACTGCAATGATATATTTATAATCATTAAGGATGGAATAATATTGCGCTGGCCTTCCTACAGTAAATACAGATGTGTTATCTTCGATTATTACCTTTTCATCTTTTAATTCATTGAGTAGTTTAGTTACAAATGGAATGCTCTTGTCGGTTTTGTCACTTAATTCTGCAAGTGTAGAAGGTCCTGCGAAAAACATTTCTTTAATGATTGCCCTCTTATACAATTTTTGCTTTTCCAAAATTAAACACTTTAATAAAAAAAACATCACAAGATATTTAAATAAATTAAAAATTGCAAATAATTTTTAATAACAATTATGAATTTTTGGTTTTTTGACTATTTCCATCAACAAAAGTAATATACTGATAATTGTTAAAAACGGGATTCCATCCTGCTATTATTAAGAATACGACAAAAGATGTTTATAATTTTATCTATAGGATGATCTTAGAAATAAATTACTCTGAATTTCTCACTCTACAAATTTTGTATTGGTATAAATATAGCAAACAGAAAATTGATTGCGAAAGTATTTGATCGTAATTAATTAAATTACAATACGTTATAATTTAAATTTTTAACAGAATATTTTCTGTTCTCTATAACTATCCTATCTTAACTGATGTCATGGTGAGTGATCGCGCCACTGCAGTATCGTTAAAAAACTCAGAATGCTCATTTTCTTCCTGAAGAGCCAGTATGTAGAGTAGGGGCAGGTAATGTTCTGGTGATGGAATGGCAAGTTTCCAGGCCTTGCCTTGGTTTGTATAGTTGATCAGATTAAGATGATTTTTTTGACTGATGTATTTTTTCATTTGATCTGATGCTTCATTGGCCCATTCATATCCGTAAGCTGGCAAGTGCATTTTGTCCCAGGCGATCATCCCCAGATTATGCACCATATTACCACTACCTATTATCAAAATGCCTTTGCTGCGAAGTGCAGAAAGTTCTTTGGCAAGTTCATAATGGTAAGAAGGTGGTTTAGAGTAATCGAGACTCATTTGTATCACAGGAATATCGGCTGCCGGATATAAATGTTTGATAACACTCCAGGCTCCGTGATCAAGACCCCAATTTTGGTCCAGTTGAACATTAGTGCTTTTGATCATGGCTTGAGTCTCTATTGCCAATGCAGGATTGCCGGGTGCAGGATATTGGACATCGAACAATTCCTTCGGAAATCCACCAAAATCATGAATAGTCTTCGGGTTTTCCATGGCTGTGACATAAGTGCCATTGGTTTCCCAATGTGCAGAAATACACAAAATGGCCTTGGGTCGCTCGATTCCTGAGCCAATTGACCTGAAACCACGAACAAAATCATTTTCTTCTATAGCATTCATCGGGCTGCCATGCCCCAGAAATAATGCCGGTAATTTCTCCGTTGCAGGTAATTTTTCGTTTAATTTATTTAGTTCATTCGATTTCATGGAACATCCCAAAAGGGGCAGTAAGCCCATGGCTTTTAAAAATTCTTTACGATCCATAACCAGTCAATAATATTTGTTGCAACAAATATAATAGTTTTTTATGACAAAAAGTTCATTTTGCACCACTTGTTTAATGTCACACTAAAGATCTGCTGACTTTTATTTAGGATCACAATCTCTGTAGGCCTGTATTAGTTTTAACTCTCCTTCTTTACCACCCTGCGACTTTCCGTGTTCCATACCAAGAATCAGGTTTTTGCCTTCTGCTTTTGATTTATCCTGTATTTTTTTAAATAGATATTTGTAATTTATTTCTCCGGAATTCGGTTCATTGCGACCTGGTTCATCACCTATTTGAAAGTAAGCTATTTCATCCCATGTCAGGTCAATATTTCGGGATATTCTGCCTTCGTTTTTTTGCATATGATAGATATCAAATAGTATCTTGCAGGCAGGGCTATTTACCGCTTTACATATCATATGAGTTTGGTCAGTATATCTCAAAAACAAGTCCGGTGTATCAGATAGTGGTTCAAGTACCATGACCAAATTATGAGGTTCAAATATTGCCGCACCGCTTCTTAAAGTATCTATCACATGGCTTGTCTGGATGCCAATGGGCAATGATCGATCATAGTTGCCTGGTACGACTGTCATGAAAGTAGCTCCGGTCCGTTTTGCCACATCTACAGCATCTTTGCATGTATGGGTAAATTTTTGTTTCCACTCATCTTTTCCTGTCGTCATGGAAGATTGCAAAGGCCAATTGTCAAAAGCCACCACAAATACGCCCATTTTCATTCCCAATTTTCCTAACAAGCTCCCTATTTTTTCCTGCATTTCTGGAGTTCGACCCATCATGCCATTGTCCTCTATGGCTCTGAATCCTCGATCATGCATATACTTGATCTGATCCAAAAGGTCTTTGCCAGCATGATTTTCAAACATGCCAAAATGCGGTGCAAAAAGCATATTGTATGGTTTGTCTATAAATAAAGACTCAGATGGAATGGTGATTTCTGCTGTTATCCCTATTCCTGTAGAGACAAGAGCAGAATTTTTTAAAAATGTTCTTCTAGAAAGTGGCATGTTTGTTTTTTTAACAAATATAATAAATAGAATTACTTATGTATCATCAAATGCAAAAATAAGCGTCAAAAAAAATAATTTTTTTTTCTCCCATCAATGAAAATTGGTTGAATAAGAAAATACAAAATTTTGAAAAGGGAAATTCTAAAGCTATGTTTAGAATTTTTCTAAGTTGTAAATCAAGAGATTATGGTTCTGACGATAAGATAATCAACGCATTTAGCTTGCCTGATAACTATGATGATAGGCGGGCTGGTGAACTAAATGAGGCGAATATTTTGAAGTCAGGTGAATAAAAAATGAGATAAACCTTGGGGCAATGTAATCTTCTAGCCAATGATCTTACAAATCGGACAATGCTCTTTGACGTGGCTGCGGGCAGGGCAATATTTACGACCAAAAAAAATAATTTGCAAGTGTAACTTATTCCATATATCTTTTGCAAAAAGCCTTTTCAGGTCCTTTTCTGTCTGTTCTACATTTTTGCCTGAGGTAAGTCCCCAACGCTGAGCTAATCTGTGGATATGTGTGTCAACAGGAAAAGCAGGAACTCCAAAAGCCTGACTCATCACAACCGAAGCCGTTTTATGACCTACTCCCGGCAATGCTTCTAAATCTTCAAAATTGGAAGGCACGTTTCCTTGATGTTTATTTATAATGATAGAAGACAGATCTGATATGGCCTTTGATTTCCTTGGCGCAAGACCGCAAGGGCGTATTATATTTTCTATATCAGAAACTTTTTTAAAGACATTTCATAGGGATTGTCCGCCAATGCAAACAGTGCCGGGGTTACTTTATTGACTCTTTCGTCGGTACATTGTGCAGAAAGGAGAACGGCGACCAGCAAAGTGTAAGGATCTTTATGCTGTAGGGGTATCGGAGTTTCCGGATACAGAGATTCCAGAGTATGGATGATGAATTCTACTTTCTCTTTTTGCTTCATAAAGTATCTATATGTCAGATATTTTGATTGGAAATGATCATAATTTTATCTCCCTGAATTTCAAAAACATCATTTAATTTTCCTGTAACAAGCGGGGCAGCTACACCATCCATCAGCTTAAGATCGGTATGTATTACCCTCGCTTCGTGCCAGCAATTGCTTGAAATAAAGCTTTTTAACAAAGCAGCACCTCCTTCGATAATGACTGAAGAAATACCTGCATTAAATATTTTACTCATCACTTCCCGGCAATCGCCCATATTATCCACTTTGATATATGATAATGACTTGTCATTGAGATCTTTGATGCTATTGATAACGATGGTTGGATTGTGGTCCGAAAGTATCTTGATACCCTGATCTGTACTTAAGTGTGAATCCATCAAAATTCTGACAGGAGAAATTCCGGGGTAATGTCTTACATTAAGTGAAGGATTGTCTATCAGAGCAGTATTTTTTCCAATCATAATGCCTTCGACTTCACTACGCCATTTGTGGGTTAGGATATTAGTGTAAGCATTGGTAAGCCAGGTTTGGGTATTATTCATGGAGATATAATGATCAGAAGACTTAGCCCACTTTAGGATAATATATGGCATACCATTCAGGTTTGCCTTAAATTTTGTCAGTAATTTCTGACATTCGGCTTCAAGTACAGGTACTGTGACATTTATACCGTGAGTTTTAAGATAACTGATACCTCTGCCAGCAACTATCGGATTAGGATCAACACAGCCTATGACTACATTTTTGATGCCTTCGCTTACTATCCTGTGTGCACATGCCGGAGTTTTTCCTACATGAGCGCACGGTTCAAGACTGACGTACATGGTAGAGTGGGGTAGTAAGGACTTGTCATGACCTTTTACATCATTCAGCGCATTTACTTCAGCATGGTGTTCTCCGTATTTTTGATGGTAACCTTCCCCGATGATACAATTTTGATATACTATGACACAACCTACCATCGGGTTGGTAAAAGTATGCCGGATTCCTTTTTTTGCAAGTGTTATACATCTTTGCATGTATAATGTTTCTGCATGTGATCCGGCCATGTTAAATTTCTTCAGAAAGTTGTGTTACCTGCCGTGGCAGTGTTTAAATTTTTTACCGCTTCCACATGGGCACAAATCATTTCTACCTATTTTTTCTTCTGACCTTCTGAAAGTTTCTACTTTTTCTGTTTTTTTGGATACACCTTCAGCTGCTTGCCTCATTGCTTCTTCTTCACGGCTTGTCCTCACTCTGGAAAGGTCAGTTTTCTGAACTTTGGCTTCCCTGACTTCTTGCTGGATAAGGAGTTTGCCATTAAGAAGGTAAGCTGATACATCTTTATTAATCTTGTTTACCAGCTCTTCAAACAAGTTGTAAGCTTCAATTTTATACTTGACCAAGGGATCTTTTTGCTCAAATGACGCCGCCTGAACCGCATCCTTAAGTTCATCCATGCTTCTGAGATGCTCTTTCCAGTGGTCATCAATTATGGCCAGAGTGATCGTTTTTTCTATATCTCTCATGATGGAACCACCCTTACTGTCCACAGCTACTTTCAGGTCTGCAGCGATAGGAAGTGGATTCGTACGCCCATCTGTAAATGGTATGGCAATTCTTTTGTACAAATGACCTTGATGCTCATAAACACTTGTTATCGTTGGCAAAAGGATATTTGTAATTTGTTCGGATTTATGACCGTACTGATCATTCACTTCCTGCAATGTTTGATCTATCAGGTCATCCACCGACGTGGATTTGAACGTTTCATGGTCTATCTTGGGGTTCATACCCAGGGATGTGAGGTAATCAAACTTGAAGCCCTCGTAATCATTGGCTTTTTTGTTGGTATCTACAATGTATTCCACCGAACCAACAAGCATATTATGAATATCTACAGCGATTCTGTCGCCATTGAGAGCATTGTTTCTTTTTTTGTAAATCGCCTCCCGTTGTATATTCATGACATCATCATACTCCAGCAATCTTTTTCTGATGCCAAAGTTATTTTCTTCGACTTTTTTCTGAGCTCGTTCGATGGACTTTGTCACCATACTATGCTGAATGACTTCTCCTTCTTTGTGACCCATTTTGTCCATCATGCCGGCTATTCTTTCTGATTGAAACAGTCTCATGAGATTGTCTTCCAGCGATACATAAAATTGCGAGGTACCAGGGTCACCTTGTCTTCCGGCTCTACCTCTCAGCTGTCTGTCTACCCTGCGCGAATCGTGCCTTTCAGTAGCTATGATGGCAAGTCCTCCAGCTTTTTTGACCTCATCACCAATCTTGATATCTGTACCTCTACCTGCCATGTTGGTAGCTATAGTTACAGCACCTGGTTTTCCTGCTTCAGCTACAATTTCTGCTTCTCGCTGGTGTTGTTTAGCGTTTAGGACATTGTGTTTGACATTTCGCATGTTGAGCATCCTACTGAGCAATTCTGAAACTTCCACTGATGTGGTACCTACGAGTACTGGTCTGCCATTGGCCGTAAGATTACCGATTTCTTCTATCACAGCATTGAATTTTTCTCTTGCCGTTTTGAATACTAAATCTTCTCTATCTTCTCTAACTATAGGTTTGTTAGTAGGGATTACAACTACATCCAGTTTGTAAATTTCCCAGAATTCTCCAGCTTCTGTCTCAGCAGTACCAGTCATACCAGCAAGCTTATGGTACATACGGAAGTAGTTCTGTAATGTGATAGTAGCATATGTTTGAGTAATATCTCCTATTTTTACACCTTCTTTGGCTTCAAGAGCCTGATGTAAACCATCTGAGTATCTTCTACCTTCCATCATACGTCCTGTCTGCTCATCTACAATTTTTACTTCTTCATTGATGACAACATATTCCTGGTCTTTGTCAAATAGGGTATAAGCTTTTAGCAATTGACTAGTTGCATGAAGTCTTCGGGATTTCACCGCATAATCCTGAATTAATGATTCTTTTTGCTCTGTGAGATCGATATTTTCTTTTGCTTCTTTTGTGGTTATTTCCTGAATATGCTGAGTGATATCTGGCATTACAAAAAAACTAAGATCATTCTCTCCTTTTGACAGATATTCTATACCTTTATCTGTGAGCTCAACTGATCTGTTTTTCTCATCAATGGTAAAGTAAAGAGGACCGTCTGCCAAATGCATATTTCGGCTTTGCTCCTGCATGTAGAAGTTTTCAGTTTTTTGCAGTATTACTTTGACTCCTTCTTCACTCAAAAACTTAATCAATGGGCGATATTTAGGCAAGGCTCTGTAGACTCTGAATAGGGCCAAACCACCTTCACCTTCCTGGTTTCCGGTATTTCCATCTTTTATAAGTTTTCTTGCTTCAGCCAGATATTCAGTAGCTAATTGACGCTGGACACTAAAGAGTTTTTCGATTTTGGGTTTCAGTTCCACATATTCCTGCTCTTCAAGTCCCTGAGGAACAGGCCCTGATATGATCAGTGGCGTTCTGGCATCATCTACGAGGACAGAGTCTACCTCATCCACCATGGCATAATGATGTTTCACCTGGACAAGCTCATCTTTATCCCTGACCATATTATCTCTCAGATAATCAAAACCAAACTCATTGTTGGTACCATAGGTGATATCGCACCTGTATGCACCTATTCTCTCAGGAGAGTGTGGTTTGTATTTGTCTATACAATCTACAGTAAGCAATAGAAACTGAAATATAGGTCCTACCCACTCACTATCCCGCCTTGCAAGGTAATCATTGACCGTGATGATGTGGACACCCAGTCCGGCAAGCCCGTTGAGGTAGGCAGGTAATGTGGCAACCAATGTTTTTCCTTCTCCCGTGGCCATTTCAGCAATCTTACCTTCATGAAGCACCATGCCACCTATCAATTGAACATCATAATGCAGCATATTCCAAGTCACATCTCCTCCGGCTGCTTTCCAGCTGTTTTTCCAAATAGCTTTGTCTCCATCAATCATAATAAAATCCCTTGAAACTGCCAGATTTCGGTCGTGTTCTGTTGCCGTAACTTCAAGAGTGCTATTTTCTTTGAATCTTTTGGCAGTTTCTTTCACCACGGCAAATGCCTCGGGCAAAATTTCTTTTAATGTACTTTCCAGGTATTTATTTCTTTCCTTTTTAAGAGCATCTACTTCGTTGAATATGATTTCTTTTTGTGTAAAGTCTTCCTCATTGTGAGCTTTAATTGTCAATGCCTCAATATCTGCATCTATATCTGCAAGACTTTCTTTGATCCTTTGTCTGAATTCGAGAGTTTTGTTTCTTAAAGCATCATTTGAAAGACCTTGGTATGAATCATAAAACAGGTTTGTCTGTTTTACAATTTCTGAATATAACTTGACATCCTTTTCGTGTTTATTGCCAAAGATATTTTTTAAAAAATTGAACATATCTATTTATTTTTTTTTGAATGGTAGGATTATTAAAGCTATGGTATTGAGTATGTTTAAAAATCTGCTGTTGGAGTGAAAGGGATAAAAGTTATTTCTTTTAACTACAACCGCTGCGCAAAGATATGAATATATGTAATATCATCATAAAGTATTATACCGTTCCAAAATCATTCCAAAGATTTTATCCTGCCAAAATGGCATAATTTAACTTTTGACTTTGTGTTATTGTCTGCATTTATTATAGAAAAGTATTTTTTTGACATATTTAACAATGAACGATTTTATAGTTATTCTAACTATTGCCAGACAATTTAAAAAGTTTTCATTAAAAAGAAAAAACAGATTATAGTTTAAAATGCAATGTCGTTTAGTTAAGACCTCTTTATGAAGTCTTTCCCTTTTAAGCGAAAGATTTAGATAGGGTAAAAACAAAGAAAAATTCGACATCTAAACGACATTGGTTTAAAATAATAATGGCCAGTGTTTATTTTGAAATATTAATATGTCTTCGGCAATCACATTTTCATTACACACATTTTGGGATTTAATGACTAATCATTAAAATTTTATTTTGAATAATTAAATTGGGATATGTTTTGTTTGGTTAGAATTCATTGCTTTGATTCTTTTTAAAATATTATTTGGTGGTTATTATCAAATTTATGTTTAATTTTGCGCAAAAAATATACTGAAATGTTTGACTGGTTTAGAAATCTTTTCTTCCCGACCGATACCCCAGATATCACTCAATCTATTATTGCCATCCTGATCACCATAGGTTTAGGTGTCCTTCTTGGGAGACTTAAATTTAACAAAGTATCATTAGGTGTATCTGCAGTAATGTTCACAGGAATATTTTTAGGGCATTATGGTTTTGTCGTAAAACAGGATATTTCCACTTTTATAAGGGATTTTGGATTGATCCTTTTTGTTTATGCTATAGGTATTCAAGTAGGACCATCATTTTTTTCTTCCTTCAGAAAGGAAGGCATTCGATACAATGCATTGGCAGTAACTACAGTATTGTTGGGAGGACTCATCACTTTTATTATTTTTAAAATCAGTGATATGGGTATAGCAAACGCAGTTGGGCTGATGTCAGGGTCTGTGACCAATACTCCCGGACTTGGGGCTGCAAAATCATCACTTCACGAAATAGAACTTCAATTTGCCGGCAAACAATTTGCAGATCCCGCTGTAGCATACGCGATTACGTACCCTATGGGTGTACTAGGAGTTATTTTTGTCATCATACTTACCAAAGTCATATTTAAGGTAAACATCAAGGAAGAGTTAGCAAAATTACAAAATACATCCGGGCAGGACGCATCAGGGCTTGTCAGAAAAAAATGTCGTGTCACCAACCCTGAAGTATTTGGAAAAAGCATATATCACATTATGAGAGATTTCAGTCTCAATGATATCATTATATCAAGACTAAAACATAGTGGTTCGTCAGATGTTTTTTCACCACCTATGGATACCAGACTTTCTGATAAAGACGTCTTGATGGTGATCGGTACAGCTGATATGGTAGAAAAATTTATTGGTTTAATAGGGAAAGAATCATCAGATCAGTTGATAGAAGATGAGAAAGATGTAGTCAGTAAAACCATCTTTGTAACGAAAAAATCCGCTTCTCACAAGACACTGGCTGAGCTTGATTTGTTCAATAAATATGGATTGAAAGTTACCCGAGTATTTCGGTCAGGTATGGAATTATTGGCATCACCTTCTCTGGAGTTATATTATGGGGACAGGATAAGGGTGGTAGGTGACAAGGATGATATAGCTGAAGTAGAAAAAATCATTGGGAATTCAGAGAAAAAGTTGCTTGAGCCGGATTTTTTATCTCTTTTTGGTGGTCTGGTTATCGGAATCATTATTGGTTCTATTCCTATTGCCATTCCTTCTCTTCCAGTTCCCATCAAACTTGGTTTTGCGGCTGGTCCGTTGCTTGCTGCATTGATGATCAGCAGATACGGTGGTATAGGTGTGATACACTCCTATATCAATAATGGAGCTATTCATTTTATGAAGGACCTTGGAATTTGTTTATTTTTTGCATCTGTAGGATTACATGCCGGTACTCATTTTTACGAAAATTTTACTCAGAACAATGGTTGGTTATGGATATTTTATGGAGCTTTCATCACATTTATCCCTTTGATATTTATGGTCTTTGTTGGGAAGGTCATTATGAAAATCAACTATACAAAACTCATAGGCTTGATGAGCGGGTCATATACTGATCCAGCCGCACTTGCATTTTCCAACGGATATATAGATTCAGATGTACCTACACAATCTTATGCTACTGTGTATCCATTGGTGACTATTTTCAGGATTTTTGTTGCCCAAATTTTGATATTACTTTGTTTCTAAAACTAGATGGAAATTTAAAAATTTCATTCAATATCCTGATTTTCCTAATTCTAAAAGGGATATATCAATAGTTTAATTTTATTTAAATATATGATTACAAGCACGTTATGAATATATTATTTTTAATGTGACCATTTCAAAGGTATTTAATATTAAAAAATTTATAGTTTTGTCCCCCGATAATCATTTATCTGATAAAAATCAGGCGTAAAAGAAGATTTCACAAACATTGATATCATTGTAAATTAATAATATAATCCATGGCCAAAAACTTACTGATCGTTGAGTCCCCTGCAAAAGCCAAAACGATAGAAAAAATTCTGGGTAGTGACTTCATCGTCAAATCCAGTTATGGACATATCAGGGACCTTGAAAAAGGCAATAAAGGAATTGATATTGAAAACGACTTCGAACCCTTTTATGTAGTTTCTCCGGAAAAAACTAAAGTTGTTAAAGAACTTAAAGAACACGTAAGAAAATCAGATGAAGTTTGGCTGGCAACGGATGAGGATCGTGAAGGTGAAGCCATCTCCTGGCATCTGTGTCAGGAATTAAATCTCAATGTCAGTACCACTAAACGTATTGTTTTTTCAGAAATCACCAAACCTGCCATACAAAGAGCCGTATCAAATCCCAGAAAAGTTGATGTTGATCTTGTCAATGCGCAGCAAGCCAGAAGGATATTGGACAGGATTGTAGGTTTTGAACTTTCTGAAGTGCTGTGGCGAAAAGTTAAAAATAAATTATCGGCCGGTAGGGTACAATCAGTGGCAGTAAAATTGATTGTTGAAAGAGAGCGTGAGATTCAGCAATTTGTCGTGACACCTTTTTTCAAAATTTTGGCAGATTTTACTGTAGATAACGGGAGAGGTGAGATAGTACTGCTCAAGGCTGAGCATACCAGCAGAATTGACAATGAAACAGACGCAAGGACATTTCTTGAGAAATGTAATGGTGCTACATTTACCATTAAAAACATAGAAAAGAAGCCATTAAAAAGATTTCCGGCACCACCTTTTACTACTTCGACCTTACAGCAGGAAGCAAGCAGGAAGCTTGGATTTTCAGTCAACAGAACCATGTCGACAGCACAAAGATTGTATGAAGAGGGGCTTATTACCTATATGCGTACAGATTCGTCCAATCTAAGTGAGACTGCTCTCAGTTCCATAGCCGCGGAGATAGAATCAAGTTTTGGAAAACCATATCTGCACATAAGAAAGTATAAATCTAAAACTGCCAATGCTCAGGAAGCCCACGAAGCAATCCGACCTACGTATATAGAGAGAAAAAATATCGGTCCAGACAGAGATCAGCAGAGATTGTATGACCTGATATGGAAAAGGACGATTGCTTCTCAAATGTCGGAAGCTGAAATAGAAAAAACGATAGTCAATATTGCTATTTCTACTATGCCTGATAAATTTTTGGAGGCTACTGGCGAAGTATTGAAATTTGACGGATTTCTCAAAGTTTATTTAGAATCTTCAGATGATGAAGAAGATAGTGAATCAAAAGGTATGTTGCCTCCTCTCAGAGTCAGTCAGATTCTCCCTCTTGATGTAATGAATGCCACGGAGAGTTTTACCCGTCCGTCATCAAGATACACTGAAGCGAGCTTAGTCAAAAAACTTGAGGAGTTGGGTATAGGCAGGCCATCTACATATGCTCCCACGATTTCTAAAATCATGGAGGAAGAACGAGGATATGTTACTAAAGAAAGCAGAGAAGGCACTATCAGGGAATATAGATTTTTATCTTTACAAAAGGGTAAAATCACATCACAGACTAAATCAGAGATCACCGGAACTACAAAAAACTGCCTGTATCCATCAGATCTGGGCATGGTTGTGAGTGATTTTCTTTCTGAGCATTTTGTCAAAATCATGGATTATAGTTTTACTGCAAATGTAGAAGACGAACTTGACAAAATAGCAACTGATGGTCTTGACTGGAGGAAAATGTTAAAAAAATTTTATGGCCCATTTCATGATAGTGTTGAAAATACGATGGAGCATGCTGAAAGGGCAAAAGGTAAGAGAGTACTCGGTAAAGATCCCCAATCAGGATATAGTGTGATTGCTCAGATGACACGATTCGGCCCTGTCGTACAGATCGGAGACAGAGAAGAAGTCCTTGAAAGTGAAAAGCCAAGATTTGCCAATTTAAAGCCTGGACAATCTCTTGAGACCATCACCTATGATGAAGCGATGGACTTGTTCAAGTTACCCAGGACACTTGGTTTATTTCAAGGTGAAGAAGTCACAGTCAATACAGGCCGCTTTGGAGCTTATGTAAAAATGGGGGATCTGTATGTCAATTTGCCTCGAAATGTGGATCCTATGGAAATCACTTTTGAAAATGCTCAAACCTTGATTGAAGCAAAGCAAGATGAAAATGCACCGATAGGTATGTTTCAGCAATTGCCTATCACAAAAGGGAAGGGTAGGTTTGGTCCGTTTGTAAAATGGAATGAATTATTTATCAACATACCGGTAAGGTTTAAGCTGGAAACGATCACGCAAGATCAAGCCATAGAACTCATAGAAGCAAAAGTAGAAAAAGAAGCCAACAGGTATATCCAGAACTGGCCGGCAGAAAAAATATCTATAGAAAATGGGCGGTGGGGGCCATACATCAAGTTTGCTAAAAATAACCTTAAAATTCCAAAAATTGATGGCCAAAAGGCGGATGATGACTTTTTGAAAACGGTAAGTTTAAGTACTGTCAAGTCTTGGATAGAGGCCGAAATACCCAATGCATTTGCAAAAAAAGAAGTTAAGAAAAAGAAATAAATGTTAGGTTCTACTTAGTCCCCTTCAAAAATCTAAGTCAATTACACTTTCATCAAAATGTAATCAACCGGAAACCTGATATTTTTTCAAAGTTAAACATAAGAGTATTGGCGAATCAGGGTCACAACTGTTGGGTTAACTCAACAGTTTCAAATCAAACGGAAAGTCCGTGAAATTTGAAAAAGTAGAATTAGTTTAGAAAAAGCATGTTTCCAGATCGTCCTCTACTGGCTCAAGTTTGTAACTTGTGCCTATATAACCAGATCGTTGCAGTTTGCAACTGCGATGCACTTTATTAGATTTTATAATTTGGCCCATACCAAAGTGTAGCCGACTGATAAAAGTTTAAACATACTCTAAACCATCAGTAGGGATTTTGCATTAATATTAAAGAAATGAGTATTTTTTCAATTAAATATTTCTTAACTAACAATAATTGCCGATTTTCGGTCTTTATATATCAAAGATATTAACACAAATGAAAAATCGAATATTAGTAGCTTTAATTTTTAATATGTACTTATTCTCATCACTGGTAGGTCAGGGATTGGATGAAGAGACAGGATTTATTTATGTTAAAGCTGAATACCTGCTTGAAACCGGCAGATATGATGAAGCCGTCACTAATTATAATCTTGTAATCACTCAAAATCCAGGGTACAAAAATGCTTTAATTCATCGCGGGAAGGCTAAATACGCATTGGGAGCATATAAAGGTACTCAAAAAGATGCCATGCAAAGTATTGAATTGAAGGGTATCCAAGCAGATAATGCAGCACTTTTAGGTAGGGCATTTGCAGCCATGGGAGAGAGTGAAGCAGCCATCAATAGTTTTAATGCCGCCATCTTACTGGATCATAAAAATATGGAGTATATTTTGTGGCGAGCTCAAATATTCGAAACATCGGGTCAAAGGCTAAAAGCTTGCGCCGATTACGAAACTGCTGCAAAAGCCGGTAATTCAGAAGCTGAGGCTAAAGCAAAAAATTATTGTGGCATCACCATACCCAATAATCGGGAGACAACAACCAATAATAATCCGAATACCACCAACGAAAGTAGTAATCCGACTACTTCAGACAATACGACTGTACAAAATGACACAAATAGTACTACTAATCCGCAAAATACTGAAGTAACAACCACAGTTCCGGTCACCGATAGTACCAGTGTATCTGATGGGGCAACTTCGCCAAATCATATCCCAGATTCAGAACCACCTATACAAGATGAAAATCTTCCCAAAAATGATGACACTGTCAATGCATTTGTGGTGGATGATGACTTAAACATTCAAATATCTGGGCAGGAACTCGGAGTCAGAAAGATAAAGGAAGTACCAAGCATACTTATCCTATCTGATGAAAATGGTAAGGTTTGTATCAATATCTGTGTCAACAAAGAAGGACAGGTCATCAAAGCTGAATTTAATCCAACATTGTCAACGATCGTTCAGAAGAGTTTGGTTTCACTGGCTTTAAGGAAAGCTAAAGAGTTCGAGTTTGCCCCCGGTAAGTATGATTCTCAATGTGGAATTATCATTTTTGAAGTAAAAGGAAGTTAATCTTTAACCTCTTTCAAATCTTTCATTACTCCGATAATAGAGATTTGTTCTGAAAGTTTTACAAATCTGATGATCGCACTACTGTCTGTTCTCGTTACCAGCCAGTGAAGGCATCATTAAATATATTTTCCAGCAGTTGTTTGAAAATTTCATTGATGAGTCCGTCCTGAATACTGACAAAGTCCTGATCACTAGCAAAAGTACGGAAAAATGAAAATTGTTTTTTCCAGCTTTTAGCTTCATCTTTGTTATTCTTGAAATCTACTGATACTATGATTTCTACTTTGTTGAGTGCTACAGTGTTACCAGCCTGCGGTGCTTCAGGTGACAGTCTGAAACCGCTGACACTTCCGGAAAATTCGATATCAGGAGCAGATTCATTGTAAGTAAGTCTTGATTCATTTCTTATTTTGAGCCGCAGGGCTTCTGAAAAACGTTGATTGATATCCCCGGGAGCTTGCGGCGCGTTATTTTTGAAATTTTCTATATAATATGTATTGACATCAGCAGGTATAGCTATGCCTTTAAAGCTATAGCAGCCTGAAATTAGAACCAAAATAAAAAACACCAAACTTTTTTCCAAGATATTCGTCAATTTAAAACTTGCTGAAACATATTTCATAAACGAGTTATTATGTGAAGATGTTGCAGCCCAATTACATTTTGAATGAAACCAATACCCTTTTGTTACCTTATCTCGATTGATTGTCGTTAATTTGCATTATGAATTTAAAGAGCAAGGTACAACAATCCCACTGGGGGATATTGATTTTTTTAAGTGTGCTATGGGGATGTTCATTTATACTGATCAAAAAAGCTCTTATTGCTTTTGATCCAGTTCAGTTAGGTTGTCTCAGATTAGGTATATCATCACTTGCTTTTGCACCTATGGTATGGTGGCACAGGAGAGATATTGAATGGAAGATGTTACCATTATTTATTGCTGTAGGGCTAACCGGCAGTGGTCTCCCGGCATTTTTGTTTGCATATGCGCAAACAGAAGTCAGCAGTTCGCTGGCAGGACTTCTCAATAGCCTTACCCCGATATGGACATTGATCATAGGTATCTTTTTATTCCGGTTGAATTTCAGTAATTTAAAACTGATAGGAGTTGTAATTGGCTTTTTTGGAGCAGGTATGCTCATTCTGATGGGAAACGGTGGTCTCTCCGGTGGTATACAATGGCAAAGTCTGCTCATCGTGGCAGCCACCATCTGTTATGGGTCCAGTGTCAATATGGTACAGGCATTTTTTGGCCACACCAAGCCGGTTATCATTAGTAGTATGTCTTTTTTCGTTTTGGGCATTCCAGCATTGATCTGGCTTTTTACTACAGATTTTTTGCACGTGATGGCTCATGATCCGCAGGCTAAATGGTCATTGGGTGCAGTGACAATTTTATCACTATTTGGTACTGTGCTGGCCAGTATGATTTTTTATTATCTTGTGCAGAAGACAAGTGCAGTATTCGGCAGTACTGTGACGTACCTGATGCCTGTTGTCGCGCTTGCCTGGGGCATTTTGGATGGTGAGACCATTTCGATGTTACACATCGCAGGACTTTGCTTAATCCTTGTTGGAGTTTATTTTACTAAAAAATCTTAATTTTATTCCAACCGCAGACTTTAACATATGTTTTATACTCAGTTGATATGACATTACAAAATCATACAAATGCATCAGATACCCGGCTTATATACAGCACATGATGACCATAAGGGAAGGGGTGTATATA
Source organism: Saprospiraceae bacterium (assembly GCA_016713025.1). NCBI lineage: Bacteria > Pseudomonadati > Bacteroidota > Saprospiria > Saprospirales > Saprospiraceae > Saprospiraceae bacterium. The sequence continues at coordinate 443,558 of JADJPZ010000004.1, forward strand.
CTTCAATTCCGGTAAGTATAGGTGACTTGATTGAAGCATGCCCGGTGATAGTAATTCCTAAGGCAGAACTGCCTATCATTCATAAGACGATCCTGCATGATTACTATTTCTTGTGGGGAGAAGATATGGATGATGCAGCCATTGCTTTGGGTTTTGGCAGTCTTTACAATCACGCCATTCATCCCAATGCCAATTTTAGTCTTGATATGGAAAACAATACTATAGATATTGTTGCAATAAAGGACATCAATCCCGGTGAAGAAGTCACTCTCAATTATCATGGCGAACCTGGTGATGAAGGTGTTTTGTGGTTTTAGACAGTCATCTTGTAATGTTATGAGTATATTATCATATTCGTAAGTAGAATAATTTGGGAATCCTAAAAATATAAATTCCTCATGCAAAATTTATAATTAAATAGAACCGAGCTTATGGAAATCACCAGAACAAACAGCAAACACATGGATTTTGTATCATTGGTAAAACTGCTCGATGCGGAGTTGGCTCAGGCAGATGGTGCTGATCACCAGTTTTATGTACAGTTTAACACCATCGAAAAGCTAAACCATGTAGTCTTGGTTCATTGCGATGGCGAAGCTTGCGCTTGCGGAGCCATTAAAGCTTTAGATAATGAGACCATGGAAGTGAAGCGTATGTATGTCATCCAAAACAAAAGAAATCAGGGACTGGCATCTATGGTACTGGAAGAACTTGAAAACTGGAGCAGGGAAATGGCTTATAAAAGATGTGTTTTAGAAACTGGCAAAAAACAATCAGGTGCTAAAGAGCTGTATCTGAAAAGTGGTTTTAAGATCATACCCAACTATGGTCAATACATCGGAATCGAGAATAGTATATGTTTTGAAAAGATGCTTTAAAAAGCATGAACCTAAAATTTAGTCCTTTGTTATATGGGACTTAATTAACTTTTAAGTTTAAATATTTATGGATGTTATCTATTTTGGTGCTGGTTGCTTTTGGTGCGTTGAAGCTGTTTTCGAAAGATTAAACGGTGTTTCTGATGTCGTATCCGGATATATGGGAGGACACGTCAAAAATCCTGCTTACAGGGAAGTCTGTAATGGGACAACAGGTCATGCTGAAGTGGTCAAAATAGAATATGTTCCGGAAATCATAAGTTTTGAAGACCTTCTCCGGATTTTCTGGACAACCCATGATCCAACTACACTCAACCGTCAGGGAGCTGATAAGGGCACACAATACAGATCAGCTATTTTTTACACCACCGAAATGCAAAGAGTAGCATCTTTGGAGTCAAAAAGTAGATTTGCAACTGAAATGTGGCAAGATCCAATAGTCACCGAAATCAAGCCAGCCGGTGATTTTCATACCGCAGAAAATTATCATCAGGACTATTATACAAATAATCCTGATCAGGGATATTGTTCGATAGTTATTCCTCCGAAAATTGCAAAATTAAGGGCATCATTTTCTCATCTAATAAAAAAATAATAATTGGAAAATCAATATAACGAATTGTCGCCTGATGAAGAGTACGTCATCATCCATAAAGGCACTGAACGTCCTTTTACAGGCGAATATGATAAGTTTTTTAAGCCAGGAACATACGTATGCAGACGCTGTAATGCACCACTGTACCATTCCACATCGAAGTTTAATTCAGGATGTGGGTGGCCTTCGTTTGATGATGATTTGGAAGGAGCAGTCAGTAGAATACCCGATAAAGATGGCAGAAGGATCGAAATAGTATGTAAAAATTGTGGCGGCCATTTGGGACATGTTTTTACAAATGAACGATTTACTCCGAAAAACACAAGACATTGTGTCAACTCACTTTCGATAAAATTTATCCCTGAATGATCTCTTTTTTTGGAACTTATGTTGAACTGAATATGTTATAAGGGCGTATTTTTTTTTCGAAATTATTTAATCAGAGTCAAAAATGTCATTTGAAGAAACAAAACAGAAAGCCAAATCATTTTTTAAAAGATTGATGTGGATTTTATTACTTGCCCTTGTGGTATTTAGTGGTGTATATTATTTTTACAGGACATATACTGTAAGTGAAGGGACACGTACCGGTCTGTTATTTAAAATATCCAAAAAAGGAAAGGTTTTTAAAACATATGAAGGACAACTGCAGCTTGGCGGAACAGCCATTATGAATAAGGAAAGTACCTTTGAATTTTCTGTGGAAAATGCAGCGATTTATGAACAAATACAAAATTTTGAAGGCAAAAACGTAAGACTGCATTACAGGGAATTGGTAGATGCATTTCCATGGCAAGGTGATACTGATTATCTGGTATTTAAAGTCGAACAAGTACAATAATTGCCCCTTTATTCCGAACCTTAAACTAAATTTTCCCTTAAGTATGGCTAAAGTCAAAGTAGGCATAGTGCAAATGTCTTGTACTGCCGACAAGGAGCTGAACCTTCATAAAGCTATTGATCAAATAGAAGTTGCAGCACATCAAGGTGCTAATATCATTTGCCTACAAGAGTTATTCACTTCATTATATTTTTGTGATGTAGAAGATTATGATAATTTTCAGCTTGCAGAGCCTATTCCGGGACCATCGACAGACAGACTTTCAGTCGTTGCCAAGGAATTGGGAGTAGTGATCATTGCTTCACTCTTCGAGAAACGTACTCAAGGAATTTATCACAATACTACAGCCGTACTGGATGCTGACGGAAGTTATCTTGGAAAATATCGCAAAATGCATATTCCGGATGATCCGGCTTTTTACGAAAAATTTTATTTCACACCAGGTGATTTGGGGTACAAAGTATTTCAGACAAGATTTGCCAAAATCGGAGTACTTATATGCTGGGATCAATGGTATCCGGAAGCCAGCCGTATCACCGCGCTGATGGGGGCAGACATTATGTTTTATCCCACAGCTATAGGTTGGGCGACTTCTCAGGACGCAGAAACCAATATGGATCAATATAATTCATGGCAGATTATCCAGAGATCGCATGCTGTTGCCAATGGAATACCTGTCGTCAGTGTCAACAGGGTAGGCTTTGAGCAGGACGGAGCTATGAAGTTCTGGGGAGGAAGTTTTGTGGCAAATGGGCAAGGCAAACTATTGTACCTGGCATCACATGATAATGAGGAAACTGTTGCCGTAGAGCTCGACCTTGCTTTGTCTGACGCATTCAGAATTCACTGGCCTTTTTTGAGAGATAGACGCATTGATTCATATCAACCGATCACAAAGAGATTTATTGATGATGAAGCCTGACATAACGCCCGGAAGTATGGGGTTTCACTTTCCTGCTGAGTTTGAAAAACAATCTGCTATGTGGCTGTCATGGCCGCACAAAGAAGCCTCATGGCCCGGAAAGCTGGGTGCAATCTATGACCCGTATTGTGAGTTTATACTGCAGGTAGCAGATCATCAGAGTGTCAATATTAATGTAGCTGATGCTGCAATGGAAAGCTTCGCCCTTGAAAAAATAATGCAATCTAAGTATGCGGCTAAGCTGTCTGGCATTTCTGATGTTTTGAATAATATAGATTTCTATCACCATTCTACCAATGACGCATGGTGTCGTGACCACGGACCCGCGTTTGTTATCAATAGAGAGTTGTCAGAAATTGCCATTGTTGACTGGGGATACAATGCCTGGGGCAATAAGTATCCTCCGTATGACTTAGATGATGTTATTCCCACTTTGATAGGTGAAAAATTGGGAATGAAGGTCTTTCACCCTGGAATTGTTATGGAAGGTGGCTCAGTAGAATTTAATGGGAAAGGCACTTTACTCACTACAACTGCCTGTTTGCTCAATAAAAACCGCAATCCACACCTTAATCAAGAAGAAATAGAAAAATATCTCCGGGAGTATTATGGTGTAGATCATATACTGTGGCTGCATGAAGGTATAGTAGGAGATGATACAGACGGTCACATTGATGACATCACAAGATTTGTCAATCATGATACAGTGGTCACTTGTGTGGAGGAGAATAAAAGTAGCGATAATTATCTGCTTCTGAAAGAAAACATCAGAGATCTGCACAAAATGAGACTTCAGGACGGAAAACAACTGAACATTGTGGAATTGCCCATGCCGGCTCCAGTCATATATGAAGATCAAATATTACCGGCCTCTTACGCCAATTTTTATATTTCAAATAAAAAAGTGATAGTTCCTATTTTCAGGGATGATAAAAATGATTTTAAAGCCCTTGAAATTTTGAAAACATGTTTTCCTGATCGTGACATTGTGGGTATAGATTCAGTGGATATCATTTGGGGTTTGGGAAGTTTTCATTGCCTGAGTCAGCAACAACCATTTATCTGAAACTCTCCGTATTTTACCATTCTTAAAAGCAGGAGAGCATTTGAATTAAAATTTGTAGTTTTGATTTTAAATTTGGAAAGAAAACCTTCGATTTTTTTAGGAAATGGAGTTTTTCAAATTGACCATTTTACAAAATTGATCAATGAAAGATACATTTATACATAGCAAAACTTTTGACCTGATCGAAGTATTATCAAAAGGCGAATACGAAGATTGCACTTTCAGTAACTGCAATTTTGCCAACCGTGACTTTTCTGAATTTAAATTTATAGCCTGCACATTCATAGGTTGTAATTTAAGTATGATGAAACTCCATAAGACTGTTTTTCAGGGCATAAAATTTACAGATTGTAAAATGTTGGGACTTCGGTTTGATCTTTCTCATGATTTTGGACTTTCCTTTTCGTTTGACCATTGCCAGCTCAATCATTCATCGTTTTACAAAACAAATATAAAAAAAACTGTTTTTAAAAATACTCAATTGCAGGAAACTGATTTTGCGGAGGCAGACTTGACAAATGCTATATTTGACACATGCAATCTTGAGCAAGCTAATTTTGATCGTACTACACTTGAAAAAGCTGACTTTCGGTCTTCTTACAATTATACAATAGACCCTGAGATCAACCGGGTCAAAAAAGCAAAGTTTTCGGTTTTTGGAATTTCGGGACTTTTAACCAAATATGATATTGAAATAGAGAAATGATCTGCAGGAATAGGAATATACCGAATCTTTAATGAAATACTTGGATTTGAGGAAAAAGAGCGAATAAATTAGGAGTAAATTTCAAATTGAGAAACATAATTTGTTGAAGAATAGTGGATTGTATTAAACTCATCACTTTTTACTTCCTTTACTCTTTTAACAATGTTAAATTTTGAAAGTTAGGTTGAACATCTTTATGTAACTTGAATCTGGGATTTTATCTTTCTTAAATATTTACTCTTCAACTTATATTGTCTAATTTTGTGATTTTAAATATATTATGTAGTATGATTATTTCAAACAATGCCATTGACGTAGCTATTCTGGACGACGATGAAGGAATAATTTTAGATTTAGATTTACTCTTCAAAAGTAATGAAAGATTTAACCTTAAATGGGCAGGTGAAGATTACACGCATTTCTTTGACCGTGCTGTTCATAAAGTGGATATCCTATTATTGGATATTCTACTTGGAAAAAATTCAGGAATAGACTTAATTAAAATAATCAAAGAATTAAATCCTCGAATTCAGATAATCATGTTCACTGTATTAGAAGATACGGATACACTTGTAGAATGTATGAAAAATGGAGCCGATGGATATCTTCTTAAAGATTCTACTTCTGAGGTTCTAATAGCTTCAATTAAGGAAACTTTTAATGGAGGTTCAAATATGAGTCCATTAATGGCGAGAAAGCTTTTTAATTATTTTACAGAAAAGAAAGAAAATAAAAGTAAGTGGGCAGACTTAACTGATGTTGAATATCAAGTTTTAAAGCTTTTGTCGGATGGTTATAGCTACAAAATTATAGGAGATAAACTTGACACATCACTGGATTCAGTAAGGTATTATATAAAGGCACTATACAGGAAACTTCAAGTAAATTCTAAAGGTGAAGCGATAAAGAAATTTTTAACACCTTAATGATCAGGCGCTTTTACGTGGTATGGAAATTGTAAAAGTAGTTCCGGCTGAAGATGTTTCTTGTATTTTAAATTCCCCGAAATGTTTATCCACAATATTTTGAATGATATTCAGACCAATTTTATTAGTCTGATTATCAGTTAAAATTTGACGTGTAATATCTAATTGTTCCATTTCATCCACATGAATCCCTTGAGCATTGTCTGTGTAACTTATAAAATAATGATTAGGATACTCACTAGCTGAAATCGAGATTTGTAAAGACCGGTTTATGTTCTCATATTTTATTGAGTTGCTGATCATATTCTCCCATAATATTTTCATTAATAACGGATCCGCTTGTATTTTCACGTTTGAGTCAATACTATATTCTAATTTCGATTGGTGTTCCAAAGGTAAATTTTCAATAACGTCTGTAATCTGTTCTTTTAAGTCAATATCACTAACTTGCAAGGCTACCCTTTGGATTTTTGAAAGTAGAAGCATTTTTTCGGTGATTTCTTTCATTGATTTAATATTGTTTTGAATGAGACCAAGAGTCTTTTTTTCTTCCACTGAAATATTTTCAGATGTATTCAATTTGGATAACAGATTTTGAATTTTTATGATAGGCGCTTTTATTTCATGATGAATTCTGAATTTATACTTTTGAGTATCATCAATGATTTCTTGAATTTCCTTTTCAAAAACATCAAAATCCTTAACAAAAGTAGTGAAATTATAATGAAGCTCAGTTGTATTCTGAATTGTGGAATTTTCATCCGAAATTTCAAGATGTTTTTTGGCTTTTAATAAATTTTGTGAAGCAGACATCATTAGGAATTCTAATTTCTTTAGCGAATTTGATTTTTTCCACAATAAATGAAGGAAAACTAAACTGGCAATGATCCCAACAAAAATAGAAAGAGCAATGATGGTGTAAATAATTTTGTTTTTCTTAAGGATGGTAATCTGTTTTTGTTTTAGAATGATATCATTTTTTTGATTGCTAATAATGTATTGATTATTGAGATTCTTATTTTTCTCATCAGATAATTTTTTACTTTCTAACAGTAGTAAATTTTCTGCTTCTTTGTTTTTGTAAAGAATATTCCATTTTTTTCTGTCCAATTCTTTTTGCAATATTGTAAGGTTATCACTAAGTATAATTTGGTCCTTTTGCAAAATCTCATATTTCAATTCTGATGATAAAAGTTCCTTTCTGGAAGCTTCGGATTCATACTTTTCTTTTGTAAAACTTCTCTTTTGTTCCATTTCCAAGGCTTTGTCCAGTTTTCCTGTCAGAAGATAACATTTGGAGAGATATTCATAGCATAGATGTTCTTCGCTCCTTGATTGCTTGGCATATCGTTCTTTTAAATTCATGAATATTTCAATTGCTTTTTCATAATTTTCGTTTTCCATCTCAAAAACTCCTAAGTACAGATCAATATTACTCAAAATATGACCAGGTATTTTATATTCGCTTTTAAGTTGATTTAATTTATTTAAATATTCATATGCCTTTTTTTTGTCAATAGGTGCAAATAAAGTCGCAAGGTTAAGACATTGGTATATTTGAGTATTTATATCATAAGTTAAGGTGGCATAATGTAATGAAGCTTCCGCATAATACATCACTGAATCCTGAGCTGTACTATCTAAATAAAAATAATACATCGCTATTTCATAATTTTGACCTAAGTTATTAGTGAAGTTATATTTCTTTTGTAATTGGATAGATTTACGCGTGTACTTAATGCTTTCATCATACAAGGATTCATGCAGATAGTTTCTGCTTAACTTACTATATATATTAGAAATCATTAGGTAATCATTTCTTTTTTCTGCATCATTCAATGCTTTAAAACAAGCTTTAGACGATTCAGTCATATTTGATTTATATGCAAAATATATGGCTAGTGTTAAGTAGTAATTACTGTTTTGGGACTCTTCCGATATTTTTTGAATTCTATCAAGATAGTTTTTTCCCATTTCAAATTCTTGATTTAGAAAATGACCTTTTGCTTTCAAACAGTGTGCTTGGATAATATCTCCTGTAGTTTTTATTGGGGCATTCATGATATCAATTAGAAATATGCTATCAGACTCAAAAATGAACATTTTATGGTTGATTTCCCAAAGTTTCAACTTTATTTTTGTGAATTCTTTATGTGATGTGCTTATATGTTTTAAAACAGAAAGGTATTGATCTTTTGCTTCTTTGTAATGAAATTTGATAGCTAATTGATCAGCTATATTTACCTGTTCAATATAAGATTGATTTGTTGTATTTTGTAAAGTGCAAGTGGCATCAATGCAAAACATTAATACAAAAAGTAAAATCGATTCTTTAAAACTCAATTTTAAAAGCTTTATTTTGTAAAAAGTGCAAATTTAATAAATTTATACATATCTATATATGTCATGATTTATTACAGTTTACTAATTTGTGTGTTACCTAAAGCAGATTTTATTATAATAATTCCTGATGCTATGTTGTCTAATGTAATAATACCACTACCGTCATGTTTTTTTGTGCAAATAATTTTACCCATTGGATCCAATATGGTATATAAACCTGTAAAACCTTCATATTGTGAGATAAATACCTTATCAATAGCTGGATTTGGGTAGAAGCTATTTGGGCCATTGTAATACACTGCTTTAATTTCTGTACACTTTTTAACGATGTTTTGATCTAACCCACAAATTTTATAAAAATTCCACCCTTGAGTTGGATTATGATCTTCATATCGGCCTTCATCTGAAAATTTATCAATATTTAGTTTGAATTCTTCATTTTTGTCATTAAACTTATACAAGTCGATGTCATCGTATTTTAGAAACGAAAATATATTACTCCAATCCAGAAGAATACTAGTTTTAAATAAGCTTGCTTCAAAAGTGTATTCAGGTATAAATAATGGATTTTGATATTCTAATGCTCCTAAATCAATAAATCCATCATTGTACCTGATAATAAAGTTCTGGTGATTTATGTATTCATGGCTGACTAAATGAGGATTTATAGAGGATGTACCTAAGTCTCTACAAAATGCATTAGCATTTAAATGAAAATCATAGGCATCAATATCTAAAAATCCAGGGTTATTTAATGCTGGTGAAAAGGTTTGTGTATGTGCGACATTAGCAATAAATGGCTTGTACTGATTTGCTGAAAAATCCCAAACCCCTGAAAAACCATTTTGAAATCCAGTTGAAATAAAATTATTTTGAAAACTATGGGTTGATAATAAATCTGTTTGAAGTAAGTACAATTCTGACGGTGTCGCCCCCGAAGTTAATGGTGCATTGTAAATGATATTATTTCTTGCAATCAGTGACTCATCAAAAGATGCAGGACTTACAGTACACCAAGGTGGTCCGGAAAAATAATTTGAGACAGGAAAGAAAAAGAGCGATGTTCTATACTTTTGGGATTGGTCAGCAATATTTACAAATGTATTATTGAAAAAGTGCAAGTTGCCACGTCTGTAAATTTCATAATCACAATGATCACCACCATAGTGAATAGGTGTAACAGGTCCTGATGGTGGATTTATAAGAATATTACCATAGACATATGTATTGTGATAGTCGGGCTCATCCTTCATGAGTGGAGCACTCGCCTCCGCTTCAACTAAATCTAATAAGTGACCTTGATCTATTCCATCTATATAGTTATACCTGATCACAGTGCCTGCACTTCGATCTTTCAAACAATTACTTTCTAGAGACCCTGTTTTTTTGCCTCCTAGATAATTATACTGATATATACTTCCTGAAGCTTCACAATAGATATTATGACAACTATTTCCATTATAACAACCATTGTCATGAATAGAACAATGCTCAATAAGTATATTCCGGGAAATCAAAGACACATCTCCTGCGTCAAAGTTGCCATTGCCATTATTGTCATCTACTACTGAATTCACAAATATACCATTGCCACATTGATGAATATGGCAGTTCTTTATAGTTATGTTTTCGCCTCTCTGCACTCTAATCCCAGATACAAAAGGAGCATAATTTTTATATGTAGCATTATATATTGAAGCATATGGATGATTTACATCAACTAAACCTGAAAACCAAGGTGTGAATGTTTGATCTTGATGTGCATTTCTAATTTCTAAATTTTCAATTCGTATATGAGAGGGAACATCTGTATATAACGCTCCGGATTTTCGACCAATTGTAATCAATCCTAAATGGTATAGTCCACCAGAATAGTATGTATAGATGTTTGGATTTGAAGGATCAGGATCATTTATCCCATCTGTGTCTGTATAAAAATTGTTACTATCCTGCCAAAGATATGGAGTTTGTAAAGCTTGTGAGCCATCAATGATGGGAAGTTCGCCATTAGCACTTGGCACACCGATAATCATCAGATGATTTGTGTTTATAAAGATAAAAGATCTATATGGCTGTATTCTATAATGGATGTAAATTTCATCATAAGGATTTAATTGATCAAAGCCAACAAGGTTGGAAAAATCGTTAATATCTGAATATGTTTGGCCAGGACCAATATGGTATTGTGTGGCATAACAATAGTTGTTTGTAAGATTACAAATTATCCATAATGTGATGATAAAAGTTCTTATTGTCATTTTTTGTCTTATCTGATGATTTATGATCTGATTTATTAGGATGTTAAAATTTTACAATTTGGTGAGCAAAAGTAAAAATAACAAGATGTAATAATATCAAAGACATTAAAATGTACTAGGCTAGACATCATTATTCTTAGTATTATATAATTTTTTAATATGTTGGATAGTAGTTTTGCGCCATCAACCTAATCATGATAGTAGAATTTTAAGAATTGTTTTTAATTTATCTTAAAATTTTTACTTATGAAAGCATTTAAATTTTATTTCTTGGGATGTTTTTTGCTGGCTCAGTTTATGGTCACAGGACAAAACATTACCGGGACAGTTTTTAACGACAGTAATAACAATGGAGTTAAGGACACAGGGGAGTCTGGTTTCCCAAATGCCATTGTAAATGCGTACTTGACAGGTACCACACTGGTCAGTACAACCACAACATCAAATCTTGGTACCTATACACTGACAGGATTGACTGCAGGAACCAAATATAGGTTAGAGTTTATTCCCTATACTGGGTTTACAGATGGAGCTTTGGGCTCTGCAAATTTGTCTTCAGTTCAGTTTATAAATGCTGGAAGTTCAAACGTTAATTTTGGTATTTTTATCCCAGGCAGGTGTGGCACAGACCCCGACCCAAGACTTATTGGTTCATGTGGATTGTTTCCAGACCCATTAAACCCACCTACTACACCACCTACAGTATCTGTCGCATCCTGGAGATATCAGACAGATTTTTATCCCCAAACGAAATGGGGTGCTTTTAATTATCCTACAGTCCAGCCCCATCAGGATGATTTACATCATACGCAAGTTGGTGTACCGTGGGCCATGGCAAGAAAACCGAGTACGGATTTGGTAATGATGGTCCCTATTTCATCTCCAGAGACATCTGTTTTTGGCACAGGCGGGGCATCCGGCCTTACAGCTATATATGTGGCCGACTATTCTGGACCCAACGCTGGGATCTCTAGTCACAAAACTTTAGTACAGTTATCATCTTTGGGGTTTACTACTAGTGCACAAAACCCTATTGGAGCCGTTCAGCCTAGATTTGGAGAGTATGGTTTAGGTGGAATAGCAATATCACCTGATGGCAACAGTTTATATGTAGCTAATTTAGGTAAAGGAAATATTATCAAAATAAATATAGGTAATGTCAACTACGCATCTTTACCAGCCACAGCTCCCACTGCGGGAGATATCTCTGAGATTTCGTTTCCATCCAACATTGCTGGATTTGTTCAGGGTACCGATGGGTTTTTTCGAGCCACAGCTATGAAAACTTATTCAGGAGATGTTTATATAGCAGGTACATTTGATGGTTCATTAAGAAGTGACAATTCTGCTGTGAGAATAGTAGTATTTAAACTTAATACGACTACAAATGCATTGACAGAAATATTTAGCTATAATCCGACTCTATTTAATGTCGGAAACTTACAGACCGTAGGTCTAATTCAGACGAAATGGACTGGAGGTCCTGATGTGAATGGTGGAGCCCCTGGATATAAAGATTTGCAACCCGTTGTGAGTGGTTTTGATTTTGATAATTATGGAGCGATAACCCTAGGTATTACTAATCGAGCCGTGTATAATCTTAACACAGCTAATGAGACTGGATATGTAATTAGTACATGGCGTAATGCAGACGGAACTTTCACGCTGGAAAATGCAGGAATACGAGGTCCTTTAATTCAAGTTAATGATGGAACTGCTATGCATGAAGTACAATCTACAGGCCCAGGAGGAGATTTGTTTTATGATCAATCTCTTGGTCACCCATATATATATAGTGGAGGCTTGCTCAATGTGACTGGAAAAAATGTCATGGCTATAGGTGTTACTGATCCTCTCATGGTACAGTCTTTTGGGGTAAGATACGATCAGCAAGTTGATGGTGGAATTATAGGCGGTATTGGTTTGGGCGGTGGCAAATTGTTTGCATTGGTAGGTGTAGATGCCGTATGCCAAATAAATGACCCTGTGGAGATAGGTAACTACGTATGGCGAGACAACAATAATAATGGTATCCAAGATGGAAATGAAGCCCCATTGGCAAATGTCACAGTCCAATTGCTCAATAGCGCTGGAACGGTAATTGCCACTGCTTCCACAGATGCAAATGGATATTATGTATTTTCAAGTGATCCCAATAGGGTTTCAACAGGAGCGTACAAATATCAACTCAATTTTACACCAGGTGCAAATTACACAGTAAGAATTCCTAATGTCTCAGGTGGTAGTCAACAAGCTGGACTAACAGGATTGTATTTGACAATAAAAGATCAAGGTACGGATGTAAATGATAGTGATGGACTTATGGTAGGAGTAAATACTGATGTCACTTTTGTTATGGGGACAGAAGGTCAAAATAATCACACTTATGATTTTGGGTTTGTACCTTTTTCTTGCCCTGTAGTAAGTAATCCTGGAGATTGTGCAAACAATATTATATCGAATTCAACATTAGAAGAAGGAACACTATCACCTACGACCACATATGCTGGGTCACCAGCTCATCAAGACCCTTCAACGATAAGTGGATGGTCTACTGATCCTGAAGCTTATTGGATTGATGCTTCAAATTCAGGACGCTCCGTAGATGGTAGTTGTAAACTTATGGTATTAAAGAGTAGTACTGAACCAGCAGGTACTTGTATATATAAAACAACTTCGACTTCGGTTTCTGCGAATACTTGCAATATCCTTTGTGCTGATCTTGCACCAGTACCTACAGCTGGCAATTCTTCACCATCAACTACATTTTCATTTGAACTTTATTCTGGAGGAGGAATTGATGCAAATGATGTCAATATAATATCTCCCACAACTGGAGTGACAAAAACAAATATTAATGGCCAAATTGTGGCTATTACAATAAATATTCCTGATGACCCTGGCATGGTGGCACTTAATATGTCCGGAACCAACTATGATGGAACAGGCGTTTTGGATTGGAGTACTTTGGACTGGCGTAAAGTGTGTATACAGTTTTCATTATCCCAAACAAAAAACATTGAATGGACTTACTCTGTCCCTTTTGGACAATCTGTGTATATTGCAATTGATAATGTATTGGCAGGTGCTTGTTGTATTACTTGCACAACCCCAACCGCTACAGTCACCCCAACCAACCCAAGCTGTACAGGTACCAATGCACCCAATAATGGTACACTTACCATCGTAGGCTTCACTACAGGACAAAGATACCAGTACTCCACAGGAGCGACATTTAATAGCGGAAGTGCAATACCCACTTCAATCTCTCCTATACCTTCAGGAGGTGTGATCGAAAATTCACTCACCAATACTACACAACAATATACAGTAAGGATCTATGATGCTACGGACAATACATGTTATGTAGATAGGACGGTAAGTATAACTGCAGTTACACCACCAAGTGTGACGTGTGCAAAAACAGATAATACAAACTGTGCTACTCCGAATGGAACAGCGTCTGCAACAGCGACGGGAGTGACTTATTTGTGGAGTAATAATGCCACAACGGCAAGTATCAGCGGATTGGCTGCAGGGACATATACTGTAACAGTAACAAGTACCACGACGAGTTGTACAGCGACATGTCAAGCGGTAGTTAGCTCTACTGCTACACCACCAACAGTCACTTGTGCAAAGACAGATAATACGAACTGTGCTACACCAAATGGAACAGCGTCAGCAACAGCGACGGGAGTGACTTATTTGTGGAGTAATAGTGCAACAACGGCAAGTATCAGCGGATTGGCTGCAGGGACATATACCGTAACAGTAACAAGTACCACGACGAGTTGTACAGCGACATGTCAAGCGGTAATTAGTAATAATACAATAAATCCTACAGTCACTTGTTCCAAAACGGATAATACGAATTGTGCAACTCCAAATGGAAGTGCGACAGCCACTGCAACAGGCGTGACCTATCTTTGGAGCAATACACTTACTACACCGTCCATAACAGGATTAGCAGCGGGAACCTACACGGTCACAGTTACCAGTACTACCACGGGATGTACGGCCACATGCTCTGCAACAGTAGCATCTACAACAACACCGCCAACAGCAGTATGTACCCCTGTAGCAAATACCAACTGTGCTACGCCGAACGGATCGGCATCGGTAAGTACTAATGCAACGAACCCTACATATCTTTGGAGCACAGGAGCGATGACGGCGATGATAAATAATCTCGCCGCAGGAACCTACACAGTTACGGTAACGGATCCTGCAACAAGCTGTATCAACACTTGTGAAGCCATCATCACCAATAACACCACCAACCCAAGTGTCACCTGTGCAAAGACAGACAATACCAATTGCGCCACACCCAATGGTACTGCAACCGCTACTGCAACAGGAGTGACCTATTTATGGAGTAATAGCGGAACGACCTCGACAATCACGGGATTAAGCAATGGCACTTATACAGTTACAGTGACCAGTACAACTACAGGGTGTACAGCAACATGTTCAGCTATAGTAGGGAGTACAACCACATTACCTACAGCTACGTGTAGCAAGACTGACAACACCAATTGTGCCACGCCAAATGGAACAGCTAGCGTAACCACAGATGGGAATCAAATAGCATGGAGTACAGGCGCCACGACAGCAAATATTACGGGATTATCTGCTGGAACATACACGGTAACCGTCACGAATACGACAACAGGTTGTACCAATACATGTCAAGCGGTAGTAGGAAGCACAACAACATTACCGACTGCCACTTGTAGCAAGACAGATAATACCAATTGTGGAACGCCAAATGGAACAGCTAGTGTGACTACAGATGGAAATCAAATAACGTGGAGTACAGGAGCCACCACAGCCAATATAACTGGCTTATCAGCAGGTACATATACAGTGACTGTCACGAATACGACTACGGGATGTACGAATACATGTCAAGCGGTAGTAGGCAGTACAACAACACTTCCAACAGCCACATGTAGCAAAACGGATAACACTAATTGTGCCACACCAAACGGAACAGCAAGCGTAACAACCACTGGCAATCAGATATCATGGAGTACAGGCGCCACGACATCTAATATAACTGGTTTATCAGCAGGTACATATACAGTTACTGTCACGAATACGACTACGGGATGTACCAATACATGTCAGGCTATAGTCGCAAATAGTACCATAAGTCCTACATGCAATGTAGCCGTAAATATACAACCCACATGCGCAAATTTAACTGGCGGATCTTTAACCGTGACACCATCACCAGTAGGAACTTATACTTATCTATGGAGTAATGCAGCCGTCACGGCTACAGTTACAGGACTTTCAGGAGGTGTATACACCGTGACGGTTACAAATACCACAACAGGTTGTACAGGCGCATGTCAAGCAACACTAAATACACCGATGAACTGTTGTGATATCAACGCTGCGACAGTACTTAGTTATGATTGCTTGGATAATGCAACGCCTGCAAAAATAACAGATGATCGATTACAAGTAGGCATAACAGTCACCAATGTGAGTACAAGTCTGACTACATATAATGTCTCAGTCCAAGGCAATACCACAACAGTCACGCCAAACAGTGGTACATATGGCACACCAACTTTATTTACCTTAGGCGCTGGATCTGCAGGTGGCGGGGCTACTTTCACTTTGGTCTTGACAGATGCAGTGACAGGAGTTACTTGTAGTAGAACAGTAAATATAACAGATCCCAAGAATTGTTTACCAATGGTTCCTGAATGCCCAACACCAAAATGTGGTACAGCAACAATACAGGTCAATGGGAACTAATTGAATTGTTGAACTGCTGATATGCTGAATTGCAGAACTGCTAAATTGCAAATTCTCCAAATCCAGCAAATAAGCAATTCAAGCATCATAAAGAATAACGCTTTCATAAAGAGGGGCCTTCACAAAAGAGTGAGGGTTTTTTTTTTATACATTAGATAATAAAAATCATAAATGGGTATTTAGTCAAATGATATATGAATCGGTACATTTTTCAATCTCAAAGTATTTTATTTCTTATAACCGTGGTACTGTCTGCACGGAAACTAGTCTCTCCGCTACAGCTATTAAAGTAAACATACTCACCAGCATTCAAAAAACAATACACGATGCATCCGTCATGTCAAAATGATAAGTAATAATGTAATCATTATTGCTTTGGACAGGCTTCGTATATCATAGTACTTAGGAATAAGGAAAACATCCAGAAAGAGAATAGAATGCTGTTTCGTAAATGTAATCTAATTTTTTCTCTTACTGTGTTCTGTATTGTTTATATAAATTGATGAATACAGATCTATTTCAAAACATTTTATAGCAGTTTTACAAAACAAATATAAAAAAAACTGTTTTTAAAAATACTCAATTGCAGGAAACTGATTTTGCGGAGGCAGACTTGACAAATGCTATATTTGACACATGCAATCTTGAGCAAGCTAATTTTGATCGTACTACACTTGAAAAAGCTGACTTTCGGTCTTCTTACAATTATACAATAGACCCTGAGATCAACCGGGTCAAAAAAGCAAAGTTTTCGGTTTTTGGAATTTCGGGACTTTTAACCAAATATGATATTGAAATAGAGAAATGATACGCAGGAACTGGGATAAGGTCGTTAGAAAGTATTCGATATTACCTTAAAGATATTTATAGAGTATTTGGATTAAAATTAAAGTTGCAATAGTGGGCATTTATCACCAGGGATGGTTTTGCCCATAATGTCATGAAAGCCACCTTAGTACCCGGTAGGATGATCAATCTGGTGGTGAAGGAGTAATACAGGAAATATTAAAAATTAAAGTAAAAAATACCAACTTTTTACTAATATTAAACGTCTTGTATTACAAAACTCAAACCATGTACAGACTATTAATTGTTTGGGCAACGATAAGCATGTTTGCATCATGTTCAAAAGAGCATTGCGTTTCAACTCCCATTGAAAACTGCCTGATTACTTATGAATTAAACCCCGTGTGTGGATGCGATGGTGTAACCTATAGCAACCCAAGTCATGCCAGATGCAATCAGATAGATTTTACGATGGGTAATTGTATATATTCTAATGCTATTTTGCTTGGCACATGGGATTTTTTGGGCTACATGTCTGATGGTGCTACGATGAATGTGGACAAAAAAGTGCATCAGTATGATATGTTTATCACATTTAAAAATGAAAAAACCAGTATTTCAGGTCAGGAATTTTATATCATGGACGGAAAGTCAGCAGTCAATTTTATGACCGGCAGATATCGGTTTAAAAATAAAAATGAATTGTCTACACACTTATCCTTTTCAACCAGAATAGGTGTAAGAGAAGAAGACGCAAAAAGTGAAAACAAATTTATTGAATTTCTGAACGCCCTGACTCAGTTCAAAGTTGAAGGTAAATATCTTCAATTAAATTCAAGAATTTATAGCCAGGATGGATTGGCTATACCAAAAGATGAGGTATTGATCTTTAAAAAGAGGTAGTAATCTTACATAAACTTATGTTGGAATTCACTGACATCGATAATATGCCATGGTCATAGTCTATGACTTAGATACTATCCAACACTATCCAACTCCAATTTTCAATTCCATATAGCAACGGATTCATAAATATTATTACCAGTTAAGGTTCATATTTTACTAATTTTCGATTTTATTAAAATTGTAATTCCCGCAATTTTAATTCTAATTTATTATAATACAATTATTTAAAAATATACAAATACCTATATATATCCTTGTATATAAAATGTATATATACTATTAAAAATAAATTGAGATATTATTGTGGTGCATTTTTTTTAAAACCACATTTCAATACTAGCAATGCGCCTATCCTTTAAGATAGCCACCATGTTGGCGATCCTGATGACCGGACCTTTCTGCATAGGTCAATCAGCAAAAGTTTCTATTGCCGGTAATAATAATAGTCAGATGCTTTTGGTCAATAATAAGCCACTGATGATCAACGGTATGAACTGGGATTACTTTCCTATCGGCACCAATTATTCATATATTCTCTGGGATCAGCCTGATCCGATTATCAAGGCAGCTCTGGATGATGAAATGGCTTTACTTGCCAATATGGGAGTCAATTCCATCAGAGCTTATACAGGAATACCCAAAAAATGGATTACTTACATTTATGAAACTTATGGGATTTACACCATGCTAAACCATTCCTTTGGACGGTACGGTTTGAGCGTGGAAGGAGTATGGTATCCTATTACAGACTATGCTGATCCTAAGGTGAGAGCACTCCTGCTTTCTGAAGTTAAAAAACTTGCAGAAGATTACAAAGACACCCCGGGATTATTGTTGTATCTATTGGGCAACGAAAACAACTACGGGCTTTTCTGGGAAGGGGCCGAGACAGAAGATATCCCGATGGAGGATCGTAAATCTACGTTAAAGGCCTTACCGATGTACACTCTGTTTAATGAAGGAGCAAAAGCAATCAAAAGTATGGACATGAATCATCCGGTCGCTTTATGCAATGGAGACTTACTATTCCTGGACATCATTGCAAAAGAGTGTAAGGATGTGGATATCTTTGGTACCAATGTGTACAGAGGTATTTCATTTGGTGATCTGTTTGACAGAGTCAAAAAAGAATATGGCAAGCCAGTTCTATTTACAGAGTTTGGTGCTGATGCTTTTAATGTTCAAACCGGGGAGGAAGATCAGCGTGCTCAGGCAATGTTTGCGTTGGGCAACTGGCAGGAAATCTATGAAAATGCTGCAGGCTTGGGTAGGGCGGGCAATTCCATAGGTGGATACACCTTTCAATTCAGTGATGGATGGTGGAAATATGGCCAAACTAAAAATTTAGATATTCATGACAGCAACGCATCCTGGTCCAATGGTGGATATTTTACAGATTTTGTAAAAGGCGAAAATAATATGAACGAAGAGTGGTTTGGTATCTGTGCAAAAGGTCCGACCAATGCTCAGGGTCTGTATAAACTGTATCCAAGAGCTGCATATCACTCACTCAGAGAAGCACATCGGCTAAATCCGTTTCAGACAGGAATGAGTTTGAATGAAATCAAAAAATACTTTGCTGGTATCAATCTTGCTGATGCTGAACTGAAGGCCAGAGGCAGTAATATAACCAAATGATCACAAAATATATCAATTTAAAAATATCAATAGATCAAATATTAGAGATATGAATGAACAGATTTTGCTTACATTTGAAGAATTTGGTGATGAACAATTTCTAAAGATATCTAATAATAATCTGCTGCGCCCTTTCTTTATGAGCATAGTGAGTGATTCTGATCATTGGATGTTCATCTCGAGCAATGGAGGTCTGTCGGCAGGTCGAAAAAATGCTGAGTATGCACTTTTTCCTTATTATACAGATGACAAAATCACCGAGTTTGCAGATATTACCGGAAGCAAAACCATTTTTCAGATTGGAAAAAGAGAGGAGAAAGTCATTTGGGAACCATTTTCAAATAGAAACAAATATAATCTGAATCTAAAAAACAATATCTACAAAAGTATCTATGGCAATAAGATAATATTTGAAGAAATCCTGACGGACTTCAACCTTACTTTCAGATATTCCTGGGCTTCAAGTGATCAATTTGGTTTTATTAAATCTTCTTCGCTGATCCAGAATGGTCAACAAAGTCTTGAGATAATAATATTGGATGGCATCCAAAACATCATGCCTTATGGCGTGACCAGTGACTTGCAGAGAGCCAGCAGTCATTTGGTAGATGCATATAAACGAAGTGAGCTTCATCCATCTTCCGGATTAGGCATCTTTGCTTTGAGCGCTATCATAGTAGATAAAGCTGAACCAAGCGAAGCGTTGAAGGCAAATATCGTTTGGTCTCATGGTTTAAAGGATGTTACCTATCTGATGTCATCACTTCAGCTGGATACATTTAGAAATGGAGATGGCATAAAACCTGAAACTGACAAAAAAGGCGAAAAGGGTGCATATTTTATTTCAAAAAAAGTGGTTTTAAGTGCCGGAGAAAACCTTTCATGGCAATTTGTGGCTGATGTAAACAAAAACCATAGCCAGATAGTAAAAATCATTGCTGATATTCAGTCCACACCTGATTTGAAAGAAAAAATTGAAGCAGATATGGTGAAAGGAACCCACAACCTGATACAACTTGTTGCTGCATCAGATGGTATTCATCACACGAACGACGTGCTTCAGGATTGCCGAAACTACGCCAATGTGCTCTTTAACATCATGAGAGGCGGGATTTTTGATGACGGGTATAATATTGATAAAAGAGATTTTGAAAAGTATATCCAAAATGGAAATAAAGAGGTACATCAAAGGCATCAGCAATTATTGCAATCCATGAATGCTGTTTCTGAGTATGATTCACTGATCAATGCAGCCAGAGAAACAGAAGATGAAGACTTTATCAGGCTGACAATAGAATATTTACCTCTAAAATTCAGCAGACGTCACGGTGACCCAAGCCGACCATGGAACAGATTTTCGATCAATCTGCGTGACGAAAACACAGGTGATAAAATCCTGGATTATGAAGGCAACTGGAGAGATATATTTCAGAATTGGGAAGCTCTTGCTTATTCATATCCGGAGTATATCGATGGTATGATCTTCAAATTTGTCAATGCATCTACTTTTGATGGATATAATCCATACAGGGTGACTAAAGATGGTTTTGATTGGGAAACTATAGAACCCGATGACCCTTGGTCCTACATCGGATATTGGGGAGATCATCAGATCATCTATCTGCAGAAATTTTTGGAAATCATTCATAAATTTAAACCCGGAGGTTTACAATCCTATTTTGATAAAGACTGGTTTGTTTACGCAGGAGTTCCTTACATTATAAAACCATATGAAGATATTACAGCCAACCCTAAGGATACCATAGATTTTGATCATCATTGGAATATTAGGCTGAGGGAGCAACGAAACAATATCGGAGCAGACGGAGCATTACTCAGAAGTAACGAAGACAGCATTTATCACGTCAATCTTATTGAAAAATTATTGGCAACGTTACTTGCAAAAATGTCCAATTTTATCCCTGAAGGTGGTATTTGGTTAAATACTCAACGCCCGGAGTGGAATGATGCCAATAATGCCTTGGTAGGCAATGGGGTATCTATGGTCACTCAATATTACTTGAGAAGATTTTTGGTTTTTCTCAAAGACGCCCTTGATCAATCTGATATGGAAAATGTAAAATTGTCCAATGAACTGATTGAATTTTATCACAGTGTACGTGAGACCTTAGAAGTCCACCAATCTCTGCTTAAGGGTTCTTTCAGTGATAAAGATCGAAAGATCATTCTTGATAAACTCGGCAGAGCTGCTTCTAATTACAGATCTCAAATATATAAATCAGGCTTTTGGGGCAAAAAAAGAACAGCATCCATGGAAGGCCTTAGACGTTTTGTAAGAGTAAGTATCGACTTTGTGGAACATACGATTTGTTGCAACCAAAGAACAGATGGGCTGTATCATGCTTACAATCTGATGACTTATACTGAAAGCGGGGTCACCATATCACATCTTGATGAAATGCTTGAAGGGCAGGTAGCTGTCCTTAGCTCTGGTTATCTCGATGGTCAACAATCTTTGGCAGTACTTGATGGCATGAAACAAAGTGCTCTTTTCAGGGCTGACCAATACAGTTATATTCTCTATCCTAACAAAAAGCTACCTGGTTTTTTGGAGAAAAATAGGATTCCTGCCAAGGATGCAGAAGTTTCTGCACTGATACAGAGAATGGTATTGGAAAAAAACACTTCCATAGTAGAGAAAGATATCCGGGGTCAATATCATTTCAATGGCAACTTCAAAAATGCAGGTGATCTGAAAAATGCTTTAGATCGGATAGAAAATGATGACTATACAGATTTAATCAAAAAGGAAGGTGCACAATTACAAAATATATTCGAAAAAGTATTCCACCATAAAGCATTTACCGGGAGATCAGGTACTTTTTACGGATATGAAGGTTTGGGTTCCATTTACTGGCATATGGTGTCTAAATTACTGCTGGCAGTTCAGGAAAATATTCTTGGAGCCATCAAGTCTAAGGAGAACAATGATATCATCGGCGGGTTATTTGACCATTATTATGAAATACAGGCAGGTATTGGGGTACATAAAAATCCAAAACTTTATGGTGCATTTCCTACTGACCCGTATTCACATACCCCAATGCACAAAGGAGCGCAACAACCAGGTATGACCGGTCAGGTAAAAGAAGATTTGTTGTCTAGATATGGAGAATTGGGAATTGAAATAGAAAATGGGCATTTAAAATTTAATCTGACATTGTTAAGAAGTTCAGAATTTCTCAATGATGTTAAAACTGCATGCTACAAGGACTTAAGTGGAAAAGATAAGACAATAGAAATCATGAAAGATCAATTATATTTTACATATTGTCAGGTACCTGTGATTTACGAAGTTAGTGATACCAATGGAATAGAAATTCGGTATCAGAATGGACAAATTTCAACTTTTACCGGTCAAGCTTTGAATCATGAGGATAGCAACTCCATTTTTAAAAGGCAAGGTAAGATAGAAAAAATAAAACTTTTAATAGATAAAATATCTCTAAAATAAATTATCATTACGCTGATAAATCTAATGCTATATAAATATGAAGCCAATATATTCAGTATTGTTGACAGTTTTTTTAATACTGTCTTGTAATGTAACACAAAAAGTAAAAAATAGATCAGAAAGTATGACGGCTGAACAAATATTGGGTAACCCTCATTATCAGGCAATCAGTTATGGAGGTTACCGCCAAAAGAGCAGAGATATCCAACCGACCATTTCAGAGTTGAAGGAAGATTTAAAGATCATGTATGCTATGGGTTTCCGAATCCTGCGCACCTACAATGTCCATCTTGCTGAAGCAAGCAATCTCCTGAGAGCCATCAGGGAAATGAAAACTGAAAATCCCCATTTTGAAATGTATGTGATGCTGGGTGCATGGATCGATTGTAAAAATGCCTGGTCCCACCTTCCTGTTGACCACAATCAGGAAAGTGAAAATAATGAAATAGAAATTCAAAGGGCCATTGAATTGACCAACCAATATCCTGAAATAGTAAAAGTCTTTGCAATTGGTAATGAAGCTATGGTCAAATGGGCTTCAAGTTACTATGTTCAACCTTGGATTATCCTTAAGTGGGTCAATCATCTGCAGGACTTTAAAAAACAAGGTAAACTTCCCAAAGATTTGTGGATCACCAGTTCAGACAATTTTGCATCGTGGGGTGGTGGTAGCGATGATTATCATATTGATGACCTGAAAAAGTTGATTCAAGCTGTAGATTATATTTCTTTGCATACTTATCCTATGCACGATACGCACTATCACCCGGATTTCTGGGGAGTAAAAACTTCAGAATCATCATTGTCTGATAGAGAGAAGGTAGATGCTACCATGTTGCGAGCCAGAGATTATGCCATACATCAATACCAGAATGTTGTCAGGTATATGAAATCATTGGGTATCAACAAGCCGGTACATTTGGGCGAAACAGGTTGGGCTACTCAATCCAGTGAACACTATGGAGACACAGGATCCAAAGCCACAGATGAGTATAAATCCGCAAAATATTACAAACTTATGAGAGATTGGAGTGATACAAATAAGGTGACATGTTTTTATTTTGAAGCTTTTGATGAGCAATGGAAAGATGCAGCAAATCCATCCGGGTCAGAAAATCATTTTGGTCTTATCAATTTGAAATCTCAGGCAAAATATGCCATTTGGGACCTTGTGGACAAAGGGGTATTTAAAGGATTGACCCGTGATGGAAAACCAATTTCAAAGACTTTTAATGGTGACGAAAAACTCATGTGGGATTCAGTAAAAATTCCTAAAACAGTAGAATCCATCAAAGTTTATAAATAGGAAAGTCATACAAACCATTATCTTAAAGTCACAACAAAACAAGCCACATTACGATGAGTACCAATCACAACAAATCCAGTACAGTACCGATGACACAAAAGGTAGCTTTTGGCCTTGGTATGCTAGCCAATCAAATGTTTCCAGCGGCCTTAGGTATCTTTATGGTAGTGCTCGTACAAGACCTGGGATTCCCCGGGTGGATGTGGGGAATTTTATTCTTTCTCCCAAGAGTGTATGACTCTCTCACTGATCCTATCATGGGTTTTATTTCTGACAATACACAATCCATTTGGGGCAGGAGGCGGCATTATGTGTTTATAGGAGCTATCATTATGGGTATTTCGTTCATCATTATGTGGCAGCTCTACAGGGAAGATGGAGTAAATTACAATTTTATTTATTTTCTTCTTTGGTCCATTGCTTTTTATACAGGATTGACCATTTTCAGCGTGCCATACGTGGCGATGGGCTATGAAATGAGTACTGATTTTCACGAAAGAACAGATATTATGGCTATTGCTCAGTGGATTGGCCAATGGGCGTGGGTACTAGCCCCTTGGTTATGGGTGGTCATGTATGATCCGACTTGGTTTCCCAATGCCGATACTGCTACACAGACCCTCGCTATTTGGGTAGGTATTTTTTGTACGATTCTGGCCGTGATTCCTGCCATATTTATTAAGAGTGAATCAACAAAAAATGATGCATCTTTAACTCCGCTTACATTTTCTACAGTGGGTTCAGGGATGGTGCAGATAGTCATAAGTTTCAAAGAAGCTTTTGCTTTTGCCCCTTTCAGAAAATTATGCATTTCTACTTTTCTTATCTTCAATGCATTCAATACTATAGCAAGTTTTTCATTTTTTATAGTAGTCTATCATCTTTTTAATGGTGATGCCGCTAAAGCAGGAATATGGCCTACTCTATTTGGTAGTGTAGGTGCACTGGTCACCACTTTCGTTGTTATCCCTATCGTGGCCAGACTTTCAAAAAGGACTGGTAAAAAGAAAGCTTTTATCATTTCTCAGGGCATATCCATCATAGGCTATATTTTGCTTTGGTTTCTATTTGTTCCGGGTAAGCCGTATATGTTCATTTTTGCACTTCCCTTCTTTTCATTCGGTATAGGAAGTTTATTTACATTGATGATGTCTATGACTGCAGATGTTTGTGATCTTGATGAACTACACTCCGGGAAGCGAAGAGAAGGTGTTTTTGGAGCTATCTATTGGTGGATGGTCAAGTTTGGTTTTGCTATTGCAGGATTATTGTCTGGAGCTATCATGTCTCTCATAGGATTTGTGCCTGGTGCAGATTCACAAAGTGAAGAAGCTATCACGGGATTAAGACTTTTTATTCCGGTGTGCCCATATTAGGTACACTCATAGCCATGTATGTGATGAGAGATTACGACTTGTCAGAAGAAAAATGTCATGAAATCAGAGCACAGCTCGACCAAAAAAAAGGAGAATAAACTGTCCAATTATCTTAATATATGTCTTACAGATCAGAACAAATTGCTCCTTATCAAGGGTTTCCTTATCAGCACAATGATGTGTTTATGGTAAATATGGGTGTGGAGGACATTGATGCATTGTTTCTGGAAATCCTGAATAGCGGAATTCATGGTATTTGCTTTAGTCTTTATGAAGACGGACAAAAACCGGGTGACATCATTTCAGCAGCTCAGGTAAAAAGACGAATAGAAATTATAAGGCATCATGCACAATGGGTCAGATCATTTTCAACAACAGAAGGCAACGAACTCATCCCTGAAATAGCCAAGCAACATGGAATGAAAACCATGGTTGGAGCATGGTTAGGAAATGATAAAGGAAAAAATGAACAAGAATTAAAAAACCTTGTTTCGCTTTGCCAAAATGGATTGGTGGATATTGCAGTAGTTGGAAATGAAGTTTTGTACAGAAACGACCTGACCCTCGATGAACTCCTAGAACACATAAAGCTGATAAAAACTCAGGTTCCTGACATTACTGTAGGATATGTAGATGCTTATTATGAGTTTAGCAGGCATCCGGAGTTGGTAGAAGTTTGCGATGTCGTTTTGACCAATTATTACCCATTTTGGGAAGGTACAAGTTTTGAAGATTCATTAGGGCATCTTCATCATATGCACCAGCAAACGTTACAGGCAGCCAACGATAAAAAAATCATCATTACAGAAACAGGATGGCCAAGCCAGGGTGAAAATACTAATAACGCTTTTCCGGATCCGATTTCTGCGATGAAATACTTTATCAATGCACAGTTATGGGCAATGGATGCAGGAATCGAAATGTTTTATTTTTCATCTTTTGACGAGTCGTGGAAAGTAGGTGCAGAAGGTGAGGTAGGGGCTTATTGGGGACTTTGGGATAAAAATGAAAAATTGAAATATATCAAGTAAGAAAAAATTTGAATGATCTACTTAAAAAATTTATTAATCAAATATTTTGGGAAATACTTAAAAGATTGAATGACAGCATTTTTATACATCATTTTAATATGTATTCTGATAACGGCGTTGCTTGTCCTCTACTTCAAGTTATCAAATACAAATAGAGAAGTGATAAAATGGAAGGAACAAAATGATGCTAGTACAATCTTACTGAAATCTATTCAGAACGAAGTCAAAAAAAATAATGAAACCATCGCATTGCAGGAAAATCTTTTGCGAATCAAAACTAAAGATATAATTATAAAATCAAGGGAACTCGACGAAAAAAACCACCTTATAGGACTCATTAAGACCAAAATTTCGGATGCTCAGCAAAATCCTGCTAAAATCAAAAACAGAGTTCATGAAATTGATCTCGAATTAGAACATTTTTTAAAGGTAGAAGATCACACTTTTGAGATGCAGATGGACGAATTGAACCAGGCATTCATGAAGCTCCTAAAATCAAAATTTCCTGAAATCACTCCACATGACCAAAGGATCTGCCTATATATCAAAACAGGAATGTCATCTCTTGAAATGGCAGCTCTCATGAATGTACTGCCTTCAAGTATTTATATCAGCAGGTCACGACTTAGAAAAAAACTCGGTTTGGAAATGGATCAGGATTTGTACGGATTTCTGACGCAGCTCAGATGAACATTTCTATAGCTGATCAGCCTTGAAATTTAATTTTCAAATCCATAAATAAGCGTATTAGTTCTACTTTGTTAACTTAAGAATTGAGTCCAAAATGTTTCAAACTTCTTCATTTGTTTTATGCCACCCATTCAAAACCATGACAATGTAAATACCAAGTTAAAAAATGATTTATAGCTTAATAATGGGACTATCTTCATTTGTCTGGCTTTGTCGCTCAAGCCGCGACTGGCTTTTACTTTTTTTCATTACCAAAAAAAGTAAACAACCCGCCTGCCTACGGAGTCGGGCAGGAAAAGGTTAGTTCCGCTAAATCGCTCCGCGTACCGGAACGGCCACGCTTCTTATATTCTAATTTAATGTTTGCTATTTAGCCTAGGTTAAATACAATATCTGATCGATTATATGACGTAAAAGCTAAGTTGACAAAGTAGTATTAAGCATCAAAAATCAGGATTGAATAAAGATGCGGTTAAAAATTACGGGATTGGTAAGTAAAAATAAAATTTGATATGCAAACTAACCCAAACTCAAAATTAGTAATTTTTCCGAATAAATGTGATAAAAAAATTGGTAAAACCGCATTACAATTTACATTTGTATTTTTATATTTTTTACCTTTTTTAAAATTCCAGTAGTATGAATATTTCTTTGCCAAAATACGTGAATTTGTTTTTCGCATTAATTTTGTTTACGTCATTCATTTATTCCCAAGATAACTCTTCCAAATCCTTTGATAATCTAAAATTCCGTTACATAGGTGTCGATGGCAACAGAACCATCGCTGTTGTAGGTGAAGTAGGTAATCCCATGGTCTCTTATGTAGGGGCGGCATCAGGTGGTATCTTCAAGACCGAAGATGGAGGGCTTAATTGGAAACCCATCTTTGACGATCAGGATGTGGCAGCCATAGGTTCATTGGCTATCGCGCCTTCCAATCAGAATCAAATATGGTGCGGTACAGGGGAAACTTTTGTAATTCGACCCGCACATCAATATGGCAACGGTATCTACAAATCATCTGATGCAGGCAAAACATGGAAACATATGGGACTTGAAAATTCAGCCCGAATAGGTAGAATAGTCGTACACCCGGTAGATACCAATACTGTTTATGCCGCCGTATTGGGTAATACTCATGCACCCCAGAAAGATAAAGGTGTGTATAAAACAACAGATGGAGGCAAAACCTGGCAACAGGTATTTTTTGTCAATGAATATACAGGATGTAATGAGATTGAAATAGACCTGAATAACCCTGATATATTATTCGCTGCTATGTGGCAGGCCGATATAAAAACATGGGGACTGAAGTCCGGAGGAGAGGGCAGTGGTATCTACCGCTCGACAGATGCCGGCAAAACCTGGGAACCTATGAATACCAAAGGTATAGAGTTTGGTAAAAATCATCCTGTCGGAAAAACATCAGTCTGTATCGCACCATCCAACTCCAACATCGTTTATGCGCTCATAGAAGATAAGGAACCCAGATTGTATCGCACCGAAAATGGCGGAAATAGCTGGACATTGGTCAAAAAAGACCATTCTATGGCGCAACGCGCACCTTATTACACCAGGGTACGCGTATCCACCGGAAGTGCCGATGAAGTATATACCATTTGTGTCAATATCCTGAAATCCAAAGATGGA
This sequence comes from Saprospiraceae bacterium, assembly GCA_016713025.1. Taxonomy (NCBI): domain Bacteria; kingdom Pseudomonadati; phylum Bacteroidota; class Saprospiria; order Saprospirales; family Saprospiraceae; species Saprospiraceae bacterium. Next base: position 472,726 of record JADJPZ010000004.1, read on the forward strand.
GGTAAAACCTGGGTAAAAGGGGAAGGAAGTCCATGGGCGATGGGCGGTGATTGTCATGATATGTGGTTTGACCCCAAAAATCCCAACAGACAAATGGTAGCTCATGATGGCTGTATGAATATGTCCATGAATGGCGGGAAATCATGGCAAAACATCAATCTACCTGTAGCACAAATGTATCATGTGGCTGTGGATAATATGATTCCGTACCATGTTTTTGGCAACAGGCAGGATGGATATTCTTATCGTGGTCCGTCCAACAGCAGGACAGGAAGTATCACACTCAGCCATTGGGAGAATTGTGGTGGATGTGAGTCAGGTTTTGCTCAGGCCGATCCGTTTCAACCCAATATTATCTGGTCTGGCTGTTATGATGGTGGACTGGATGTCACGGATATGAATACAGGTATAGCAAGAGATGTAAGGGTATGGCCGGAAACTCAGTACGGCTGGAAACCTGCAGATGTAAAATATCGCTGGCACTGGAATTTTCCGATGGTCATCTCTAAGCATCAACGAAATACCGTGTGGGTAGGAAGCCAGTTTATACACAGGACTACCAACGGAGGTCAATCGTGGGAAATCATCAGCCCTGACCTCACGACTGCCGATCCCTCCAAAATGGACAATTCAGGTGGTATAGCCAATGATAACCTCAATACCTGGGATGGATGTACTACACTCAATATGGCTGAATCCCCTGTGGCAGATGGTACGCTTTGGGTAGGTACCAATGATGGTTTGCTCCATGTCACCACTGATGGTGGCAAAAACTGGATCAATGTGACTAAAAACATATCCGGTTTGCCGGAAGGTGGTTCGGTTTCTTGTATCGAGCCATCTCATTTTGATGCAAAAACCTGCTATGTATCATACAGACTCAATTATATAGGTGATACAAAATCATACATTTTTAAAACCACAGACAATGGTCTTACCTGGATAAAAATTAAGGGTGATATTCCGCAAAATCAATTATCCACCATTTTCCAGATCAAAGAAGACCCCGCATTAAAAGGTTTGTTGTATACCGGCACAGACAATGGCTTGTATTTTTCCCACAATGATGGTCAAAAATGGACACGGCTGAAAAATAACCTCCCTCCGGCGCCTGTATATGGTATTGCGGTTCAAAAGCACTTTGGCGACCTGGTGATTGGCACATACGGACGTGGTTTTTATATCCTGGATGACTTGACACCTATCAGAGAGTGGACAAACCAGGTGAAAGACAAATCTAATCATTTGTTTGGTATAAGACCGGCCTATAGATTTCAAAGATTACAAGGTACGCATGCTGAGGGAGGTGATTTTTCAGGTCAAAATCCTTCCTACGGGGCGACTATCAATTATTATCAAAAAGATACTTTATCAAAAGCTGCAAAAATTGTTGTCTTAAACATGTCGGGAGATACCATAAAAAAATATACGGCTATAAACAAATCCGGTATTTTCAGAACAAATTGGGATCTACGTGGAGAAGCAGCCAAACTGCCCAGACTGAGCACCAAACCAAGAGGCAATGATTGGCTGGAGTTGGACAAAGATGGTACAAGACCTATCTATCCCTGGGACTTAGATATGCAACCGGGTCTTAATGCACCTTTGGTACCTGAAGGAAAGTATAAAGTACAATATATTGCGGACAACAAAGTACAGGAACAAATAGTCGAAGTCAAAAAAGATCCCAATTTACCAAGCAGCACAGAAGATATCAAAAAGCAATACGAATTCGGTGTGAAACTCAACAGAGACATTAAAGTCACCACAAAGCTTATTGAAGATATGGAAAAACAAAGGGCAGCTTTACTCAAAGCCATAGCCAGTGAAAAATCAGACATAAAGAAAAAGGACCTGACTCATCTTGAAGAACAAATCTACCAATTAGAAAGTGGACTATTGGATTTGAAGCAGACCGGTGCAAGGCAAGATAACTTTAGAAATCCTGTGAATGTTCTGGAGCGTTTTCTTGCTATAGGAAAAGAGCTATTAGTATCCAGTGGAGACCATCCGCCTACCAACCAACAAGCAGAAGTCTATACATTGACCAATAAAAAATTAATATCTATTCAGGAAGCGCACAAAAAACTGATGGAATCAAAAGAGTGGAAGGCATGGATAGGGGACAGGCCTTAAAATAGATAAAAAATGTCTGATAGAACCTGACGAATGATGACATTACGTTAATGAAACTAATAATTCAATTACTTTGGACATCATTACACATACCATGTCGGGAGTCTTAGTTGGAGCTACAGTCGCTTCATCTGCAATTAGCACCAAGGCAAAAATAAACATCATTCTGGTTGGAGCATTGGGAGGTTGTTTGCCGGACATTGACGCCATCAGTCTTTGGTCGGGATTTGATGATACTTTTGGAAAAATATTTAATCTCAATCATGCCGGACATGAGATATATTTCAGTAAGTTTTGGTACTCACATCATGGTTTTTTCCACTCCATAGCAGCGATAGTAGTATACCTATTGCTATATGTGACAGTAATGAAAATGGATGCAATAATGGCCAAGAAATCAACAAATGTAAACTATCATGCCTTTGTGGCATTTTCAGGTGGATATCTGGCACATATACTTAAAGACTTACCTACGCCTTCGGGAAGTTGGGGTGGTATCAATCTGTTCTGGCCTTCTTCTGAGTGGATTGGTGGTACCGGACAGACGTGGTGGTGGAACAATTATGATATATTTTTGATAGTTTTGGTCTCATGCACCATCAACATTATTATGGCCTTTTGGAATACTAAATGGAAGAAAACAGTTTCTATAACAATTTTGTCAATGGCTTTCTTTATGATCATTTTTCAAATCAACAACAGACATTTTGATTTCAATGCCAGTGGTTATGGGGCAAAAGAATCCATTTCACTGGACATCCAAAGGGAAATTCTTGGTGAAAAGCTTTTTGACTTCATGGTCAAATTGGATAATAAGATAAAGATCAATTTCTAAATAATTAATACCTACTTATATCCATTGTAAAATTATACTTGATTTGAATTGACAACTTTTTATTAGTCAAAAGTTATTGAATTATACATTCTTAATGTATTGGATCGAGGACTTCGACCATCACGGAAAATGATTCTCAAATTTGAAATATGAACTAAATAATATATTTTGATGTTAAAAAGATCGAGTAATAAATTAAGATGAGACAAGTAACTATATATACGACTGATAAGGAATATAGCCATTTTATAGAGCTGGCAAAAAACCTTCATTATGTCAAAAAAATAGAAACAGATGAAGAACCATCAAAGACTTTACTTATAAATGAGATCAAAGAAGCTGTTGATAATCTTGCTTTAGCCAGAAAAGGTAAACTAAAACTTAAATCTGCAAGAGAATTGTATAATGAGTTATAATGTTTTATCTATTCCGCCTTTTAATAAGCAAATAAAACGTTTAAGCAAAAAATACCCGTCTTTAAAAGAAGAATTCCTTAATTTAATTGAAAGCCTTGAAGAAAACCCTATTCAGGGTATCGATCTAGGTAACAATTGTTTTAAAATTCGACTATCTATCGCATCCAAGGGGAAAGGTAAAAGTGGAGGTGCAAGAGTAATTACAAATATATTCATTTCTTCTGAAACAGTATATTTGCTTGCCATTTATGACAAGTCTGAAAAAGAAAACCTGTCAGAAAAGGAACTGATCGAACTGCTGAGATTTTTGCCTGAATAGAAACACAAAAGACGAATTTGTTATAAACAAATTGGATAATCAAATAAAGATCAATTTCTAAATAATACCTACCTTTACAGCCATAAGCAATAATGGTGAATGTGGATACATCCCTTCTGAGTGAAATAAAAAACCTGGCAACATCTCTGCGTTCGGAAGTGGTGGATATAAGACGTCATCTCCACATGCATCCTGAGTTATCTTTTGAAGAGGTACAGACAGCTGCCTGGATCTGTGGTCAATTGGATGAATTGGTTATACCTTATACCAAAAATTGGGCAGGAAATGGAATTGTGGCAGAAATCCGTAGTACAAATTCTGACAAAGTAGTAGCGCTCAGAGCAGATATGGATGCGCTTCCTATTATGGAAGCCAATGAAGTCACATACAAATCAGTGCATCATGGAGTCATGCACGCATGTGGGCATGATGTACACATGGCTTGTTTATTGGGTGCTGTAAAAATTCTGCATAAATTACAAGACAAGCTTCCGCATTCTGTCAGATGTATCTTTCAACCAGGTGAAGAAAAACTTCCTGGTGGTGCATCCATGATGATCAGGGAAGGAGTCTTGGAAAATCCTGTTCCTTCAGCGATCCTGGGACAGCACGTTTTTCCATCTTTACAAGCCGGAAAAGTGGGAATCAGATCAGGGCTCTACATGGCATCGGCTGATGAGATATTTATCACAGTTTCGGGAAAAGGAGGTCATGGTGGAATGCCAAATGAGTGCACAGACACCATACTTGCGGCGTCACAGATGATCGTAAGTCTCCAGCAAATTGTGTCACGACGTAATAATCCATCAACACCATCCGTGCTCAGCTTTGGAAAGTTTCAGAGTGATGGAGGCGCTACCAATATCATACCGGATACCATAAAAATTGAAGGTACTTTTCGGACTATGGATGAAGATTGGCGGTGTCAGGCACACGGACTGATCACATCTATAGCACAGGATGTATGCAAAGCCTATGGTGCAAAATGTGATATCAATATCATCAAAGGATATCCTTGTCTGATCAATGAGCCATCTTTATCCACTTCTGTAAAAACATTGATGGTGGCTTATCTTGGGGTGGAAAATGTTGTTGACCTCCCGCTCAGAATGACATCTGAAGATTTTTCATTTTATTCTCAGGTGATCCCTGCATGTTTCTACAGATTAGGCACCGGAAATTCGGAAAAAGGGATAACATCTCCGGTACACACACCTACATTTGATATTGACGAAAGTGCTCTTGAAGTCGGTATGGGTCTTTTAGCATGGAATGCTTTCAATGTTTGACAGTCTTATCAGCTCAATTTTCCAGATTTTTTTAGTATTATGATTGATGACAACGCTTTCGGATTTCCTAAAGCCTGGTATGGCGATGATTTCATGATCATGTGTCATCACTACCAGTTTTTCCTTATCAAAGAGATTTACTTTATGGTTGGTGAAAAAGTCACTTAGCACCTGAGATTTTCCGCCCATACCTGAAGGTTTGAATTTATCACCTGGCATAATACCGCGTAATATTACCTTTCCGGTCAATCGATCTGCATTAAGGTATAAGGTGTTATGTGTATCCTGCATGCTTTTACCTTCAAAAGATACTTCCGAAATGATGATTTTGCGATCGGCCCATTCATGAGAAAATGGCAGACTATGGATTATTATTTCCCTATCAAAATTGAAAACCTGGCCTTTACGACGGATGATGAGTTGGGCGCGGTCGGTGATAGCTTCATGGCTATCTGTCAAAAAACGCTTGCCGGAAGATGTTTTGCTGTTTATAATATCTGAAGTTTGGTCGATATTAAATCCAAAGGTTTTTATCAAATGAAAAAGCCACTGAACGTATATCGGATCCGTGTTGAATGTATTTAATTGAATACTAATATAAGTTGGCTTATGAGTAATAATTTCTGACGAAACCTTTTCTATTAAAAAATCAAGTAATTTTTTCGTATCGCTGAGATTTTCAATACTTCTTACGATGCCGGAGTATGATCTTATATCTGTTTCATAAATGGATGGTAAAATATTGTTTCGAAGTTTGTTTCTCAGATATTTATTGCTCTTATTACTACTGTCTTCTCTGTAATTTACGGAGTTTTCAGTACTGAAATCTTCAATTTCTTTTCTGGTTGCAAAAAGTAATGGGCGGATGATTTTTCCATTTATTGCTTCAATACCATCCAGCCCGGACAATCCACTTCCTCTCATGAGATTGATAAAATACGTTTCTACCATATCGTCTTTGTGATGTGCGGTAGCAATTTTGTCAAAATGATGCTCTTCAGCAAGTTGATACAACCATGCATATCTGATTTTTCTGGCTTTGTCCTGCATATTGCCGCTACTAAATTCAGTCGGATCAATATCAAGCTGAAAAAATGGGATGTTATATTTTTCTGCATAGTTTCGGACCAAAGTGGCATCTAAGTCCGATTCTTTTCCCCTTAATCTGTGGTTGATATGGGCCAAAGCAATAACATAACCTGCCTGATGGAAAAGATGCGTCATCACCATGGAATCCTGTCCACCAGATACGGCAAGTAATATTTTTTTGTCCTGACTTACTATTTTTTTCTCCCGAATATAAGATAAAAACCTTTCAAGCATTAATTTTGCTATTCCATTTATTAATTCACAAAATAAACACAATTTTAAAATATGAGATCATTGTTAGTAATTTTAGTTTTTTTTATAGTTACATTGATGGCATGCAAAACTGATAATACACCTGGAAAAGGAAAAGATACAAAGCAGGAACCGATAAATGATGCTTACATCCTTCTCAATCAGACAGGTATCGCTCCGGTAGAGTTGGAAGCCATGCGAAAGACTGCATCAGAAACACTGGCATTCAGAAAAAAAGAGTCCGGTAACAAGTCTTACACCATTATGGACAAGGATATTTGGGCTTTTGGAGGTTTTGTTACAGAGTCAAAAACTTTATTTACTGATTCATTAGGAGGTGCCTGGATCGATTTTAAGGAAAACCTTACTTATGACTATGGCAAATATGACAAAAAAGGCGGAAGCGGACATTATTATTATGATATGGAAAAAGCCACTTTACTGATGCTGGACGATAATCCAGCCATCAAACCACAGGAATTTGATGTGAAAATCAGAGAGGATATGTTAGTTATTGTTGGTCAGCCAAATACACGAGATAACAACATTCAGGCGAAACTTGACAGGATGCCATCTTATCCGTCCAAAGTGAAACCAACCGCTGCACCGCAATAAAGCAAGCAAATTCTTAAGCAGATTTGTTTAGAGTATGTTTAAATTTTTATGTTTGAGCGAAAGTGAGAAAATTTAATTTTGGACAATATGACTGAATGGTCTCGTCTACAGACGAGAATTGAGTAAAATAGTTTACTCAATAAAGCTTTGCAGTGAGCGTAGTCGAAGTGTGAAGTAAGTGTGAAGTAACTGCGAGCAGCTGCTCGAAGCTAATACTGAATATAGCCGTTCAAGACGGTTTTTTAATAAAAATGTCATGATCGGGATAGAAGTGTCCCGAAAGTTCAAGCGTAGCTTGACACAATACGGCGAAAAATATAATGCTGGATAAAATTAAATTTGCCGCTTGGTGCCAAATGATAAAATTTTAAACACTCTAAGGTCAAACGTTGAAAAAAGGGTAGGATAGGGGGTTTTATTTTTGCTTTTTTCTCTAGTAAAAAGTCATGAGACTCTTCTAACTTATGATGACCCCATCAATAAGGGACTGTTTAATGTGGTGTAAATATGCCAAATTTGCCTATTTACCAGTATAATAATTGTAATCTTTGATGATAGTAGAGATAAATTTTGAATCCGACAATGCACCTTGTTTGATTCCTGATACCGTTTCCATTTTATCGATCAGTTTTCTTATGGTTTTCAGATCATTATTTTTGATGGCATTCTGATATGTTTCTTTGATGATGCGCATATCATTGTCAGAAAACCTGACCACCTGAGCAAATACCGGCTGATAGTCCTGTGAAAGATTTTCAAGTATTGTATGGCTGATGTTGATATTATTTTTGAGCGATATGACAGCAGTACCGGCTGCAAGGTCTCCCAACCTCTGATGATTTTTGGACATTGCCATGCTGATCATACCTGCCATATACAAAGATGCCGACATATCTACCAATCTCATCACCCACCTGATAAGGTAGTCAAAAAAAGACGCCTGATACCCGTCAATTTTTACAACTTTTATTCCCAATAGTTTTTTGCCGATGGTCTGACCTTCCATCAGGGATTCCTGCACCAGTGTATAAAACATCATTGGAAGATACATCACTACATAAATAGCCATCATTGACCAATCATCTTTGATGACTCTGTCAATAGACAAACCCGAAAGTACGGTCCACTGTAGGAGCAGATGATAACAAAACTTGACAGCTCCATCCGTCAAATAAGCTCCGATACGTGCTCCTATACTGGCTACAGTAAAATTAATATTGACATTTTGTGTTGTATTTATGCTTATTTCAGGCATTCGTATTATTTTTACACCCTATGAGGGAAATTTTGTTTATAAAACGCAACAAAGAAAAATGGCATACTTTTGAGCAGGCTATCAGCGGTAAAATTAAAAAAAATCCTGATGAACTTGCCGGTTTGTATGTTCAATTGATCAATGACCTTGCTTTTGCACAGACATACTACCCAAAAAGTAAAACCGTCATCTACCTGAATCACCTGGCAGCGTCTGTCTATCAGCAAATATACAAGACAAAACGGGCAGATAAAAATCAAATTGTTGTTTTCTTCAAAAATGAAGTTCCGATGCTTATAAGGGAAAACAAAAAATTTCTTCTGTTTGCTTTTTCCTTGTTTTTTTTATTTGTCAGCCTTGGGGTATTATCGGCTTTGTATGATGATTCATTTGTACGCCTGATCCTGGGTGATGGCTACGTAGATATGACATTAGACAATATCAAAGGCGGAGATCCGGTTGCAGTGTACAAATCAGGGTCCAACTGGGGAGGATTCATAGGCATCACTATGAATAATCTGATGGTAGGCTTGAAGTGTTTTGTATATGGTGTGTCAGGAGGCTTGGGCACGGCATACATTATGCTTCACAATGGCATCATGATTGGAGCCTTTCAGACTTTTTTCGGTCAGCAGGGTGTATTGTGGGAAAGCGTCAGAGGAATTTGGATACATGGAAGTATGGAGATTTTTGCTATAGTGATTGAAGCCATGGCAGGATTGATTCTTGGATTTGGTATTTTATTTCCCGGCACCCAATCAAGACTGCAGTCCTTCAAAAGCAGTATGAAAAAAGGTTTAAAAATCTGGATCAGTACCATACCATTTACTATTTCTGCGGGATTTTTGGAGGGCTTTGTCACCAGGTTTTCCAATGTGATGCCAAATGCAGTAAGTGTGGGCATCATCTTGTTTACGCTGGGATGTATAAGCTGGTATTATCTCATATACCCATTTTGGTATGAGCACCAAAAAATTGAGACTTATGAGTAACAAACTATGTCAGGCGATACATATTTGGGTTTTTTTGATGGCTTCTCTGATGATGATAGGTCAGGAAGATACTTTAAGCACTCAATTTGCTGATTTTGAAGAGGAGTTAGGCGTTGTTGATGAAGAAAATGATGTGGTACCTGCGCAGGAGGAAGTGAGAAAATTTGATGAAAACTATAAAAGACGGTATGAGTCAGCAGAATTTGACTATGAAATCAAGCCAAAAAGTAAAAATGCCTTTCAGAGATTTTTGGACTGGTTGTTTGGATCCGGGGCGAAGAAATCCGGGTCATCCAATGCGGGCTTATATCTGGTATGGTTTCTCAGGATTTTTGCATTTTTGGTCATAATTTATGTTGTATTTGCCATAGTAAGTATCCTTCTGGGCAAAAAAGGAAACTGGCTCTTTGATAAAAAAGATGAAAAAAGAGTCATCACCTTTCCATTACAAGCTGAGGACATCATTTCTGGCGACTTCAAGACGCTGTATGAAAAAGCAATGCAAAATGAAGATTATAAGATGGCTGTCCGGTACAGATATCTTCTCCTATTGCAACAATTGGCCAAAAAAAATATCATATCATACCACAAGGACAAGACCAATTCAGATTATTATTATGAAATAAAGGACAAAAATATATCGTCGTCATTCTCCTACGTGTCTTACATATATGAGCACATTTGGTACGGCGGATTTGAACTTCAAAAAAAGGACCTAAGCGTAGCAGTCCAGGCATTTGATCACACATCATCACTGATCAGGATATGAGTCGGAACAGAATCACCATAATAAGTATCTTGGCAGGACTCATCCTGGTAGCCATATTTTTTGGAAGCGCAGGTAAAAAACCACTAAACTGGAACCCTACTTACAATACAAAAGACAAAATTCCCCTGGGCCTGTATATCTTTGACAAAGAGGTAGACAGCTTTTTTCATGTTTATGTCGAGCGTTATAAAGATGACCTGAAAGATTACTTTTATGAAGGGGTATTTGAAGATTCAGTACTCTATGACTATTGTATGATGAATATCAATATGTCTTTTGATGTTGATAAAAAACAAACCGAAAACCTATGTTCCTTCGTGAAAAATGGAAACAGTGTATTTCTGAGTGCCGGCTCGTTTTCTGAATCCCTGATGAACAGACTGAAACTGGAAGTTTTTAATATTCCTTACTCAACTTTATCTGACAAAAACCATGAAAATATTAAGATATACCTGCAGGACAGTACGGCAGGCAGTAAAATCATCGGACAAAGGACTATCACGGGATCGTACTTCATATCATATGACAGCGCCTCAAGTCAGGTATTGGGCTACAGAATGTTCAATAAAGTAGTGCAACCCAATTTTATTAAAGTAAAGATGGGCCTAGGACATTTTTTTATCCACCTGGAGCCTGCCGCTTTTTCCAATTACCATTTTATGACAGGTGATGATTATAAATATGCTGAAGCCGTTCTCACTCACATCCCTTATAATCAGGATATCATATGGTTACTTCACAAACAAACTTCCAGGGTAATTTCTGATTCACCACTCAGATTTATTTTATCTCAGCCTCCTTTGAAATGGGCATGGTATCTCCTCATTACAGGGCTTCTGGCTTTCATTATTTTTAACATCAGAAGGAGTCAGCGCATCATTCCTGATCTGCCACCTCCTGCAAACACATCAGTGGAATTTGCAAAAACTGTAGGTAATCTTTACAGACGGGAAGGTGATATAAAAAACATCATCGATAAAAAGATCATATATTTTCTTGAAAAAATCAGGACAGATTATCATCTGCATACTGATGTGCTTGATGAAAAGTTTGCCAAAATGCTGCACATAAAATCCGGCAAAGACATAAAAATCATAGAGAGAATCGTGCTTCTGATCAATAAACAACGAAATTTTGATTTTGCCAGGAGCACGCACGACTTACAACAACTTAATGATACTTTTGAAAACTTTTATAAATCATAAAATATGGAAGACAATACCATGAACGAGTCATTACACTTTGAAAGCAGGCTGGACATGAGCCGTTTGCATGAAAAAATTGAAGCCATAAAAGGAGAAATTTCGCGTGTGATCGTAGGACAGGAAAAACTGGTGGATATGTTGCTGATATCCCTTCTGGCCAATGGGCATACCATCCTAGAAGGTGTGCCCGGTGTTGCAAAAACAATCACAGCCAAATTGTTGTCAAAGTGCATACAGACCGATTTCAGCAGGATACAATTCACTCCTGACCTGATGCCAAGTGACATCCTGGGTACGCTTGTATTTGATGTCAAAAAAGCGGATTTTGAGTACCGTAAAGGACCGATATTTGCAAATGTAGTACTGATAGACGAAATCAACAGGGCTCCTGCAAAAACTCAGGCAGCACTATTTGAAGTCATGGAAGAGCGTCAGATCACCATGGATGGAACAACCTATCCTATGGAACTGCCTTTTCTTGTCGTGGCTACTCAGAACCCCATCGAGCAAGAAGGTACTTACAGGTTGCCTGAAGCACAGCTGGACAGGTTTCTCATCAAGATACAAATAGACTATCCCGCTAAAGATGAAGAGATAGAAATCATCACCCGAGAGAATAATTTGTATTCAGGTTCCAAACTTGACGATATCTCACCGGTCATCAGTTCAAATGAAATCATGGAATTTCAGTCACTCGTAAGACAGGTGAAAGTGGACCCGCAAATGATAACCTATATCGCCGGCATCGTGGTCAGCACCCGACAAAACCCTATGCTGTATCTCGGTGCATCTCCAAGGGCTTCTATAGCCATACTCAATGCATCAAAAGCACATGCCGCTATCAGAGGAAGAGATTTTGTCACGCCTGATGATATCAAAGAAGTGGCATACGCAGTCCTCAATCACAGACTGATTGTTTCTCCTGAAAAAGAAATGGAAGGCATCACGACATCGCTCATTATCAAACAAATCCTCGAATCAGTAGAAATACCACGATGACCATGACACAAGTCATAAAGACACTATATAAACACTTGTACATCCAACCCCGTTTTTTTTATGCAGGGATAGCTGTGGTTTTTGTTTTTATAGTTTCTTTTTTTATTCCGTTATTATTTGTCCCGGCTCAAATTATGCTGCTTTTGTTGGTGCTATTTTTTATTTTTGATACCATATTGCTGTTCAGGTCTGAAAAAGGAGTAGAAGCGCAAAGAATTTTATCTGACAGATTTTCAAATGGCACTCAAAATACCATTGAGCTAAAAATTACAAATCATTACGGTTTCAGAATAAGTACGGAAATCATTGATGAACTGCCGCCGGAGTTTCAGGTGAGAGATTTTGAGATCAGAAGCGCTGTTGCTGCCGGTAGTACAGAGATCTATGTCTATCAGCTGCGCCCGACATTCAGAGGGCTGATAGATTTTGGAGATGTTCATATTTATGCTGCTTCCCCATTGTCCTTAGTAAAACGCAGGTATAGCATTGATCTGAAAAAAGAAGTGGCAGTTTATCCATCCGTAGTTGACCTTCGCAAATTTGAGCTTATGGCATTTTCCAATAAAATATTTCAGCATGGATTAAAAAAGATCAGGAAGCTTGGCCATACTATGGAGTTTGAAAAGATCAAAGAGTACGTGCCGGGAGATGACTTCAGGACAGTCAACTGGAAGGCCACAGCCAAGAGCAACAAACTAATGGTCAATCAATATCAGGATGAACGATCCCAGTCAGTCTATTGTATTATCGATAAAGGCCGGGTGATGAAAATGCCATTTGACGGGTTGAGTCTGCTGGATTATGCGATCAATACCACTATCATCCTGTCCAATGTTGTGCTAAGGAAACAGGATTATGCAGGATTCTTTTCATTTTCCAAAAGAGTGGACAACAGGGTAGTTGCTGACAAAAAAGCCACCCAAAAGGAACGAATCATGGAAGCACTGTACAATGTAAAAACGGATTTTTTTGAATCAGATTATGGCAGACTCTATGCTGACATCAAAAAAAACATCACACACCGCAGCCTTTTGTTTCTGTTTACTAATTTTGAAACGCTGGATGGTCTCAGCCGACAACTGCCTTACCTCAAAGCTATTTCCAAAAATCATCTGCTGATCATCATTTTTTTTCAAAATACTGAATTGGAGCAATTGGCGGATGTTGTGGCAGACACAGAAGCCAAACTTTATGATAAAGTCATCGCTGAAAAGTTTTTATTTGAGAAAAAGCTGATTGTGCAGGAGCTAAAAAAATATGGTATCACGTGTATACTCACGAAGCCTCAAAATCTGACAGTAGATGCCCTCAATAAGTATCTTGAGATCAAGGCCAGGAATATGATATGATTTTAAGTAAGGAACGAGGAGAAAGGAATTTGGAACGTGGAGAAAGGAAAAAGGAGAAAGGAAAAGGGAGAAAGGAAAAAGGAGAATGGATCGTGGACCTTGGAAATTAGAGAACGGAAAAGGGAAAATTTCGAAGACGGTGGTTGAGCACATCGGAGTGGAGCCGAAGTGAATGCAGAATTATAATGTAAGAGACTACAGAACCCGAAGCAATTATTAGTCACCCTTAAGTGTTTGGTGTATCTTTGCACCTAAAATCTATTTTTACATCACTGCCAAAGGCACAAATTGAAAGTATAATGTCATTTTACAGGAAGAGTAGCAATTGGAAAAAGTGGATTGTTTTCTCAGGCATCATGGCTATCATTCTGTTATATTCGGGTTGTAAGTCTCAAAATGCTAAAACCGATCAGGGACCAGTTACATCTGACAAGCTTGATGAAGTCTTGGATAGTACTGCTATTTACCTTGAAAACTTCAAAAAAGAGGGCGACGCCTACATCGTACCCTGGAATTATATGCTCAATGTAAAATTTGAAAAAAAATATAGCGACTCCTTGGGAATGGAAGTATCACTGCCTATATTTAATGATACACTCAAGGTGCTGAATGGTAAAAAAGTCATTGTTGAAGGATTTTACATACCTGTAGATGAAACCGGCGATGAAAAGATCGTCATTTTGTCCGCCTATCCTTTTGCCCAGTGCTTTTTTTGTGGTCAAGCCGGTGTAGAATCCATTGTAGATATTATCACTTCACAAAAATTGCCCAAACTCAAAGTTGATACCAAAATCAGATTCAAAGGTACTTTTAAGTTGAATAGAGATAACTTTGATTTTCTGATCTACATGCTGGAAGACGCGGAATTGATTCAATAGCATTATCACTACATTAACAAAAAAGGAGACACAGACAGTAGAATTCCCTTCCTTTCTTTGGAAAACTGCTTATCTTTGCACCCTTAAATAAGAATCAATAATGTATATCGAAAACAACAGATACGTGCTTGATGGAGGATTGGATCCTTTGGAACTGGCAAAAAAATACGATTGCCCGCTGTATATTTACGAAACAGCCACTATGAAAAGGCAGTATGACAGACTTGTAAATGCTTTTGATCTCAAAAAGTTAAAAATCAATTATGCTTGCAAAGCACTGAATAATATATCCGTCCTGAAGTTTTTTAAATCTATAGGAGCAGGTCTTGATACAGTTTCCATTCAGGAAGTGAGAGTAGGGCTAATGGCAGGATTCAGACCTGAAGACATCATCTATACGCCCAACTGTGTATCGATTGAAGAGCTCTCGCAAGCAGTCGAAATGGGTGTCAAGATCAATGTCGACAACTTGTCCATATTGGAACAATTCGGTAGTTTGTACCCCGACTACCCGGTATGTATCCGTATCAATCCACACATCATGGCAGGTGGTAACAGCAAGATCAGTGTAGGACATATTGATTCAAAATTTGGTATTTCTTTCCATCAGACACCGCATATCCACCGCATCGTCAAGACTCACAACATGATCGTCGAAGGTATTCATATGCATACAGGAAGCGACATCATGGATATTGATGTTTTCCTTCAGGGTGCAGAGATACTTCTCAGCGTAGCAAAAGATTTCAAAGACCTTCAATATGTGGATTTTGGCAGTGGATTTAAAGTGCCGTACAAAGAAGAAGATATTGAGACCGATATCGAAGAACTTGGAGAAAAAATCGGTAATAGATTCAAACAATTTTGTTATGAATATGGCAGAAACCTTACATTGATGTTTGAGCCGGGCAAGTTTCTGGTCAGTGAATCGGGCATATTTTTAGTCAGGGTAAATGTAGTAAAACAAACGACATCCACTGTATTTGCAGGAGTGGATTCCGGGCTGAATCACCTGATACGTCCTATGCTGTATGACTCATATCACAAGATCGTCAATATCTCCAAAACAGAAGGCAGAACCAGAGTGTACAATGTCGTGGGATACATATGCGAAACAGATACATTTGGTGTCAACAGGAAAATGACAGAAATCAATGAAGGTGACATCCTGGCGTTCTACAATGCAGGTGCTTATTGTTTTACCATGTCATCCAACTACAATTCAAGATACCGACCTGCTGAAGTGCTGATCCACGAAGGTAAGGACTATCTCATCCGCGAGCGAGAGTCGATGGAAGACATTCTCAAAAATCAGATCAATGTAGACATTTTTGGAGAACCTAAAGCACTGCAGGCACCACCAATGGATGATATTAAAGTAAAAGAGAAAGAATATTCAGAAATCATAGCAGATAAAGAAAATAAATAGCAGATTAATATGCAATTAAAAAATTTAAGTTTTGTTTTTGTCCTGGCTTTGTCGACTGCTTTTTGGGGGTGCAAGCAGGAAGCTACAGTCATCGATATCAACGGTAAAACACTGAAAGAAATTCAATCCGCCACCATCATCACTTCAGACGGGCAGCAATTGGTATTGCCTGAAGATAGTATTTCAAAAATTTACTACCTCGTACGTCATGCTGAAAAAGATACATCTATCAAAGATGAACCACCATTGACCCCTGAAGGTATAAAAAGAGGAACAAGGATAGCAGAAATTCTCAGAGGTACCAGAGTTGATGCAATTTATTCTACCCTTACACTGAGGACCATGTTTACGGTTGATTCATTTGCTGATATTAAAGCCATGAGCATCAAACCTTATGAAAACAAAGAACTGAAGATATTGCTTGATGATGTAAAAAAATCAACCGACTTCAACAGAATATTTATCGTAGGCCATTCCAATACCATACCGTCGATCACCAACTCTCTTGCCGGCAGACAAATATTCAACAAAGTATTTGAAGAAAACGAATATGATAACTTTGTCATCGTTGTTGAAAAAAAATCCGGAAATACCGATGTCTATACTTTGAAGTACTGATACCAAAATTAAAAAATCCTGATTCTGTCCTTCTAAGTCTCCAATTCGTCATCTTAAAAATACCAATTTAAAAATCGTGATTTCATCAAGATATAATCCGTCAGAAGTAGAAAACTCATGGTACGCCCACTGGATGGATAAAAAATACTTTCATTCAGAACCTGATCATCGTGAGGCATACAGCATTGTGATTCCGCCACCCAATGTCACCGGTGTACTGCATATGGGACACATGCTCAACAATACTATTCAGGATATTTTGATTCGAAAAGCACGCATGGATGGTAAAAATGCGTGTTGGGTACCAGGTACAGATCACGCTTCTATTGCTACTGAAGCCAAAGTTGTAAAAATGCTACGTGATCAGGGTATCAAAAAAGGTGATCTTACCAGAGAAGAATTCCTGAAATATGCCTGGGAATGGAAAGAAAAATATGGAGGCATCATCCTCGAGCAGTTACAAAAACTGGGGGCATCCTGTGATTGGGACCGTACGGCATTCACCATGGATGAAGTCAGGTCTCAAGGTGTGTTAAAGGTATTTGTGGATCTCTACAATAATGGAAAACTCTACCGCGGCAAGAGGATGGTCAACTGGGATCCCGAAGCCAAAACCGTACTCTCCAACGAAGAAGTCATCTATGGACTGGAACAATCTAGATTATTTCATGTAAAATATCAGATAGAAGGGACCAATGATTTTCTTACTATAGCTACCACAAGGCCTGAAACCATCATGGGCGATACCGCCATTGCTGTACATCCTGACGACCCCAGATACGCACATCTGGAAGGAAAATATGCCATAGTACCCATCATTGGCCGCGTGATACCTATCATCAGGGATAGCTATGTGGATATGGAATTTGGTACCGGAGCACTGAAAGTCACACCGGCACACGACGTCAATGACTATGAGATTGGCAAAAGACACGATCTGGAAGTAGTGGATGTGTTTAATGATGACGGGACAATGAGTCCTGAGGCTACAGTATACATCGGAGAAGACAGATTTGTGGTGAGGAAAAAATTTGTAAAAGACCTGGAAGCAGCCGGTCATATCGCAAAAATAGAAGATTACCAAAACAATGTAGGAAGGTCGGAGCGTACCAGCTGTGTGGTAGAACCACGGCTTTCATTGCAATGGTATGTGGATATGAAAGCCCTCGCAGGTCCTGCACTTGACGCAGTAATGAAAGACGAAGTAGAGTTTTTTCCAAAAAATCAGAAAAATATCTACCGCCACTGGATGGAAAATATCAGGGATTGGTGTATCTCCAGGCAACTTTGGTGGGGACACAGAATTCCTGCATATTATTATGGAGGAGAGACATTCGTGGCAGAAACTGTTGAATCAGCATGGGCTATAGCCAAAAACAAATTTCCGGAGATCAACATCGAAGATTTAAAACAGGATGAAGACGTGCTCGACACCTGGTTTTCATCATGGTTGTGGCCGATTACAGTTTTTGATGGATTTAATGATAGAAAGACATTAGACTATTACTATCCAACTTCTGTCCTCGTGACCGGGTGGGATATCATTTTCCTGTGGGTAGCACGCATGATCATGGCAGGCTACGAATGGGAAAATAAAAGACCATTCAAACATGTGTATTTCACAGGAATGGTGAGAGATAAACTTCGCCGCAAAATGTCCAAATCCCTGGGCAACAGTCCTGATGCACTTCAGCTGATAGAAGATTTTGGCGCCGATGGTGTTAGATTTGGGATGATGCTTTGCTCACCTGCTGGAGGGGATTTACTATTTGACGAAAAACTTTGCGAACAAGGACGGAATTTCTGCAACAAGATATGGAATGCTCTGAGACTTGTGGATGGATGGCAGGCTGATGAAAATATCAAAGCGTCGGCATCTGACATGCTGGCTCATGAATGGATGCAACATAAGATGAATGCCATGCTCGCCGATGTGGACAAAAACTTCAACGAATACAGGCTTTCTGAAGCGCTCATGAGCATTTACAACTTTGTTTGGAATGACTTTTGTTCCTGGTATCTGGAAATGGTCAAACCACCATATGAAGGAAAAATCGCACAGGAAACCAAAAACAATACCATTCAGATTTTCACCAAAATATGTGCGATCATGCATCCGTTTATGCCCTTCATCACAGAAGAAGTGTGGCACAAACTCTCCGATCGGAAAGAAGGTGACGACTGTATGGTATCAGCATATCCGGTATCCGGAAACTTTAACCAGCAACTCATAGATAAAGTCGAACAGGCAAAAGACATCATCACCTCCATCAGAGACATCAGAAACAAACAAGGCATCAAAGCCAAAGACCTTCTCGATGTGTATATCATCAGCAGTGACAGGTCAAAAAACCTGATAAATACTGCCGGTTGGGCAGACATCTGCATAAAATCTGCCAGCTTAAACCATTTAGCGCTTACAGAAGATGATAGTATAACCGGGATCAGTTTCATAACAGGTACTGAAAAATGCATTGTTTCCTTAAAACAAGAGATAGATATACAGTCCCAAATAGAAGAAAAGAAAAAAGAACTCGAATACCAGCTTGGATTTGTAGCGTCAGTACAGAAAAAGCTTGAAAATGAACGATTTGTAAGTGGCGCTCCAAAAGATGTGGTGGACAAGGAAAGAGCCAAGCTGGCTGATGGTCAGGAAAGGATCAGGATTCTGGAAGAAGAGATTCAGCGATTGACAGGGTTGTAAGCAAAGGAACAGCAATTTCTATTCAAGCTTCTGGAAGTGACTGATTTATTTTGCGATTAGGGTATTAAAAAACCCAATCTTACTTTAATGTAAAATTCAATCCCCAGCTTTGGGCTACACTATCCACCAGATTTTTATTAAGTTCGGCTCTTTGATACTCTTCTTTATCAACAAAAAACAAACTTCCTTGAGACTTTACAATGGTGTCACAGGAAATTCGGGTAAAAATATTCAGCTGATAGTACAGTGAATCATTATA
Organism: Saprospiraceae bacterium; assembly: GCA_016713025.1. Taxonomy (NCBI): domain Bacteria; kingdom Pseudomonadati; phylum Bacteroidota; class Saprospiria; order Saprospirales; family Saprospiraceae; species Saprospiraceae bacterium. The sequence goes on from JADJPZ010000004.1 coordinate 492,134, forward strand.
CTTTTTCCTGAAAGCATCCTTTTCTTCATATATACTCCCAAAATATTTTGGTAAAGTGACGATCTTCCACAGGTGCAGCACTTCCTGATCATTTGGAAAATTGTCAGGGGAATCCCAGCGATGTCCATTGTATAAGCTTTTTGGTATCATTTTATCATTGATACCAGGAATATTGAATTTTGCTCGTATTTCATTTGCATTCGCCCCGTAATATAGGTTGTCATCCTTCCTATTGTTACATTGCCTTAAATCAAATATTATTTTAAAAATAAAAACTATCATGACTACTGCCAATATATACTTATTCATCGTACAATATGTTTTTTAAAGTGTTTGTTACCTATCATTTTCCGACAACCTTATCGTAAACAGAAAATATTGTGCGAAAAATTTAAATCACAAGATATTATTTTTCAAATAATTGTGATTTAAAATTTTGCAAATCATTTTCTGCTAAGTATATATGAAAACCATAATAATTTTTCACTATCATCCGACAAAAATCCAAAAATTCAATTAATTTCGTAATTCAATTCACATAAAATCAATAAAAAATGATCAGAAAAGTATATCAAGTGAGCGTAAATGCACCAAAAGAAAAATGTTCCGATTTAATGTTAGGACTTTCGGACATCAGTACTTACAAGCAATGGACAGCAGTCTTCAATCCTACCTCGAGATATGACGGGTCGTGGGAGAAAGGTAGCAAAATCAAATTTGTAGGTGTAGCAGAGAATGGAAAAAAAAGCGGTATGGTGTCGAGGATTGCTGAGCATATACCAAATGAATATGTGTCGATCGAGCACTATGGACTTTTCGAAGATGACGTGGAAATTATCGAAGGTCCACAAGTGGAAAGTTGGGCAGGTGGCCAGGAAAATTACACTTTTGAAGCCGATGGAAATGGGACCAAAATCACCGTAGAGGTTGATGTGACAGAAGACCATGAAACATGGTTTGACGAAAATTACCCCTTTGCTTTGAAGAAGTTGAAGGAAGGAATCGAAGGCTGATACGAGTCATCATTTAGTACCGACAGAATAATCATTAAATGTGACAGTGTGTGTGTAACACATTCTACAATTACTTAATCACCTCGCTACCCCTGCCTAAGTAGGCATGCAATCACATTCCCATAAAGGACGCCTCACCCAGTAACTCCTATGTTCAGCGGGCTGATCTCCCCTTTAGGGGCCGGGGGTATGTGGAGGGAAATGGCGAAAACTAATTTCATTTCGTGGCTAGCATAACAGTAATTATCTTTTTACAAAAAAGTGCAATGTGTTACATACACTGTGACAGTCATCATGCATGCATTGTGATATTATCTTTATTTTATCTTTTTTATGGGTGCATTTCATTTTTTCGCCCTTTGCTCGATTTCTTAACAAGTTTCGTTTGTTCGTCGTAGCTTCCAGCTACGATGCAATATAGACAGGGATCTTGCCTGAATCGCGAAATAATAAAATGGTGATTTTTAATGTGAAGCGAAAAAATGAAATAAACCCTTTTTTATTGGAATTACACTGCAAATCTATCTTATTTCCTAAATGAAGGTTAATAAAAATATTCACCAAACTACCTTCAACCCACAATCTTTATATTTATGAATTTGCTCATCATCAGTGATAAAAGTCATGTTGTTTTGGATCGCTTGCCAGATCAGCATACGATCAAACGGATCTTTGTGGTGGAATGATCTTAAATTGTGAAAAGAAACCGTGTCTGAAAGATTTAAGTCAAGAATAGATACTTTACAAGCCATCTCTAATTCACGCTTAAATGTTTCTGGTGTTGCACCATTAAGACTAAGTTTCCCCAAACTATATTTGAGACTAAACTCCCAAAAACTAACTGTACTAATGAAAATTTCATTTTCTTGATTTAATAGTATATCCTTGATACTTGTCCTGATCATACCAGGTTGTGTTACCATCCAGATTCCTATATGGCTATCAATCAAATAGTTCATAAGCCCATTTCTTCTAATTCTTCATCCGACCATTGAAGGTCTTCCTTTTTTATATCAATTCCCAAATGACTGAGCGTACCTAATATTCTCCCTTCTTTTTTCTCAGGCAACATTTCTTTACCAAAATAACCAACTAATTCCCCAGCCTTACCTTTTACAACTTTGACTGTAACACCTTTTTTAAGAAGTTCCACAACTTCAGAAAATCTGGCTTTAAAATCTCCAATGTGCATGGTCTGTACCATATTTCAAATTTTTTAACAAAGATAAGACATTCTTGACAAGTTGTCAAGAATAATATTTTGAAAAAATGTTAAAATAAATTTACGCAATCAAATAGTAGCACATATATTTGCAACCAAATAGCAGCACATAGTATTTTATGGAAGCAAGAAGAGATATATTTCAAGCCATTGCAGACCCTACCCGCAGAGCGATTGTCGTATTACTAGCTATGGGATCAATGACGCCAAATGCATTGGCAGAACATTTTGATAGTAGCAGACAAGCTGTCTCCAAACACTTAAAAATTCTAACAGAATGCGAATTATTAAGACAAGAACAACAAGGTAGAGAGATATATTATCACTTAGATATCGACAAAATGAAAGAAATAGACCATTGGATAAGCCAGTTTAAAAAGATTTGGGAGTCGAAATTCGACCAGTTAGATCAATTATTAGCAAACCTTAAATCCGAAAAGAAATGAAACCAGAAATTGAAATTTCCAGGTTATTAGATGCAGATATAAGTCTCGTATGGAAGGCCATTACTGAAAAGGAATTGATGAAGCAATGGTATTTTGACCTTATTGAATTCAAACCTGAAATCGGGTTTTCATTTGAGTTTACAGGTGGACATGAAGGTGGTATCCAATACAATCATATATGTGTGATAACTGAAGTAGAATTCGAAAAAAAGCTCACCTACAGCTGGAAATATGAAGGTTATGAAGGCATATCTTATGTGACTTTCGAACTTATAGATGAGGACGGAAAGACAAGACTTAATTTTTCCCATAGCGGATTATCGACATTTCCTTACAACAATCTTGACTTTGCATTACACAATTTCGAAGGAGGTTGGGATCACTTTATAAATCATGCATTACCAGAATTTTTAATTAAAACAAATTAAATAAAACATTAATATGAGTGATAAAATCACGGTTTCAGCCATAGTAAATGCTGACAAAATCAAAGTTTGGGATTGTTATACCAATCCGGTACATATCGTCCATTGGAATTTTGCAGATCCTTCCTGGCACTGTCCGAAAGCTGAAAATGACATGACTATTGGTGGAAAATATCTAGCAAGAATGGAAGCCAAAGATGGGAGTTTTGGATTTGACTTCGAAGCGATTTACACCACCATTGATATGGGAAATTCTTTTTCATATACATTTGGAGATCGTTTTTGTAATGTGAGTTTTAAGGAAGCAGATGATCAAACCAAAGTCACGGTATCATTCGATCCTGAAACAGAACATCCAATTGAAATGCAACAAGCAGGATGGCAAGCGATCCTAAATAATTTCAAATCGTATGTTGATACTTTTTAAAAATAAAAATCAATGAATAGTCTCTTGCAGTTTGACTTTATCGTCAATAAGGAAAATAAAACGATCAACATCCATAGAGAATTTGCAGCTGATCTTGATCTTGTTTGGGCAGCTTGGACAGAAGCTGATATCTTGGATCAATGGTGGGCGCCAAAACCATATAGAAACAAAACAAAAACAAACTTCTTTATCCCATTTATACATTTATTTACTTTCCCTCAATGTTCTTGCCCCAAATACTCTTCCTGCAGTAGTACCGTGCACTGCATTAATCTTGATGGTGATTTTTTCGTTCCCTTGGGTCAAATGTATGGGTATAGAGTAACTTTTATGGTAGAATTTGCCCGTTGCCCCTCCTTTTAATTGTTCAGTAGATATGACTTCATTGTTGACTTCAATATCAAATTTTCTGTCTTTATCATCACCGATATAACTCAATAATAGAGAATTGGGTTTTGAAGGGTCTGTCATCATTTCAAATGAAAAATAATGGTTGACTCTTGCTTCTCTGCCTTTAACTCCCATGGCTTCACTGACATAAGACCGCTCGGTGGCAAATAATTTATGATCACGTTCCGGTTGCATTTCACCTACCCTGAAATAATCGACTGTTTTTTCTGAAATTTCTTTTTCTTCTTTTTTGAGTTTCAGATACTCTTCCTTTTGTTTTTCCCATAGATCTTGTGTAAAATAGTCCCAATAGACATTGTAATGCCCCTGGTATGTGTCATAAAAAGGTCTTAATTCTACATCAAAAGGTTTGCCTACGCCATAAGTCTTGAAGTTAAGTCCTGAAGTGGTTTTAGTCACCCAATCTTTTACCGGAAGCCTTTGATCTGTTAATAAAACTGGTATGCCAATAAGAGGGTCAGGCATAGAATCACCCAATTGGCCGGCTAAAACAATTGGCCCATAAAGAATGCTGATTCGGTCTTTATTATCTGGCATAGCTTCCGTATGCAATGTCATCTCCATCTCTATCCTGATGTTGTCCTTATGTTTCCATCCTCTGCTGAATACAGCATATCCCTGCTGAATGTAATCCGGGTTTACCTGTTTGGAATTAATGTAATATCTTATATTTCCATTTGACCATGAAGGAATCCTGAGTTTCAGATCGAAGTTTTGTTTTTTCTTTAACTTAAAACTTAAAGTGGTAACACCTGATTCAGGAAATGTAGTCACCTGAGATACCGTAACATTTCGATTTTTCCAATTGAGTTCGGAAGGTATAAACAGATTGACATAAAGGCTTCCGTTACTTCCTTCCATATATATGCCCTCACCATATTTGGTATGGTTTTCAATGCCAGTGCCCACACAACAAGTAAATGTTTCGGTAGAATCGCTAAACATTTTTTTTGCTCCCATTCTCAATGGCATAAAATACGTCATCATTGCCGTACCCGGATGCTGTGATGACAAGATATGATTGTACAATGCGCGTTCATAATAGTCTCCAAATTCAGAAGATGGGTTCAAAGCTAAAAGCTGCCTGGTGAGTTTTAGCATATTGTATGTGTTGCAGGTTTCTGCGGTGTTGTCACTCAAACGATCATTTAGTTTGCCTGCTTCCCCACAATATTCATAATTGCTGTTGCCACCTATGACATAAGTATGGTTTTTCACCATTGTATTCCAAAAAAAAGCGGCAATTATACTGTCTTTTTTATTGCCGGTAAAGATGTATTGAGTAGCACTTCCAATAGCTTTTGGAACATTGGTATTTGAATGTTTTCCAGGTAAAGGATCAATAGATTCAGCAAGTGGTTTCATTACAAAATCATCAAAAAATTTATAGGACAACTCAAGATAATATGGATTATTTGTAACAGCATACAATTGAGCAAGTATATCATTCATGCCTCCCCATTCACACTTGAGCATTTCCTGTATTTGATCTCTATTCAGATCTTTTAAAACATTGCCTGTCCAATGAGCCATTCTTTCCAATGATTTTAGAGCTTTAGTATTATCACAATGCAGGTAAGCATCCATCAGTCCGGTCATAACTTTATGTACAGTGTACCATGGGCTCCATCCGCCATTGAGATCAAATCCGCTGGTCTTAATTTCACCCTTTGCAACTTTTCCAAAGATGTCATCTTCATTAGGAATGGCTCCAACGTATCCTGTCTTTCGGGCATTTTGACAGATGATTAATTCATCTACAATGTAGTCAATCCTTTTTTTATACTCCTGTTTTGCTGTCGCACTATACATCAATGCACAAGCAGATAAGTAGTGTCCCAAAGTATGCCCGGATACACCTGCGCTCTCCCATCCTCCATAAACTGAATCCTTTGGATTTAATCCGGCATTTTTGTAAAATCTGTGTAACAATCTGTCAGGCTGTAATGAAAGTAAGTATCCTGCATCATTTGTCATCGCCTGATAAAATCTGCTACCCGGTAACAATCGAACCTGTGATAATGGAAATGAATATGCTTTTAAAGGAGCAACAGGCAAAACCTTGATTTTAGGATTGGATCTTTCAGGTACAAATGATTTAGCCAAACAATGTAACGCTGAAAATATAAAAACTGTTAAAATGAAAACCTTCTTTTTCATAACTCTTAATTTATTATCCATTCATAAATTCCTGCTGAAAACTGTTCGGGCAGTACTACTTCCATTCTGATTGCAGTGGTTTCCACAGGAGTAAAAGTCACCTTATTAAGTTGATTTTTAATAACTTTATAACTTTCTGTGGTTTGGGCAGGATACCAGTCAGAACCGGATTTATATAAAATCCTCCATGAAACGGGAGTTCTGCAACCTCCCCACGGACCATCATCAAACCAGTAAACTGATGATTCTGTTACTTTTTTCTTTTCATCAAAGTGGTATTCCACCCACTCAGTAGTATTTTTTTTGGGCCACCAATGGAGATATGAAGCTTCACGGTCACTTGAATCCTGTGGAATATAATGATCATTTATGGCTTTGAGCATTCGTGCATTATTTATAGATGATGACACTTTTGCATATTTTGAAATGTTAAGAGGTGATTTTGGTTTAGCAACAGAAACATCATGAGGTATCCATACCAGCATTTCAGAAGGACCTCGGTTTGCCCATGTATAGTATGGTATTGCCTTTAAAGGTTGTTCTTGACTTTTTGCAACTGTACTGTCAGCGTTTTGAAACAGATATTTGCCTTTTAAATGTAATACATTAACACCACCCAATAATCCGGCATCAAATCTTTTATTGACTTCTACATCTTCAGAAACAAGCAAATTACTGATGGATGATTCATTATCTGGACTTTCTATACAATACACTATTGGTCCCAATTCCAGAGCAATTTTCTTCTGATTGGCGGCTACCTGATTATTAGACACCACTTTTTTTACTTCCATTGGTAGTTCAAATGTGACGACATCACCTTTTTTCCAGAGTTTGTTGATTACTGCATATCCATTTTCAATTTTTACAGGTGTTACCTTTCCATTAGTTAAGATGACAATATTAGCTTTCTCAGGATTTTTATAAAAGTATAGGTCACCGGATGTAGGTTGGCCATTTGCCCATCCGGGTATCCTGATTTTCAAGTCAAATTTTTCTTTTTTAACCGGGTTTATTTTTATCATTATCTTCCCATCCCATGGATATTCGGTGATTTGCTGTATGTTAATTTTATTTTTTGCATAAGAAATGTTAGCGGATGAACTGGCAAAAAGATTTACGAAAATACCTTTTTCATCCTGAGCATAAATGTAGCCTGGCACTGAAGGCAGAAATCGGGTCATATTTGAGACGCAGCAAGCACAATTATGCCAATCACTTCTTTGATGCTGGCCTATCGATGCCAGTGGGTTAGGATAAAAGAAATGATCACCACTGAGCGATACACCGGACACCAGTCCATTGTACAGGGTTCTTTCGAGGATATCAATATATTTTGATTCACCTGTCATGGCAAACATTCGCATGTTCCAATAAACGTTGGCGATTGCAGCACAGGTTTCAGCGTATGCCGACATGTTTGGAAGAAAATAATCCTCCCCAAATGCTTCACCATTGCCTGTGGCCCCTATGCCGCCAGTGATATATAGTTTTTTTTGTACAACATCTTCCCAGATGTGATTGAGTGCATTTTTATAATCCTTATCTCCAGTCAATGCCGCAATATCAGCCATACCGCTATACATATAAGTAGCACGTACAGCATGGCCGACTGCGGTAGTTTGTTCGGTCACTTTTTTGTGAGACTGGCTATATTCCTGGTTTAAATGGCCTTCCTGTCCTCTGAGGTCCAGGAAAAATTTTGCAAGATCTAAATATTCCTTTTTCCCTGTAATCCTGTACAATTTTACAAGGCCTGTTTCAATAATCTGATGTCCGGGGAATTTTTCAGTTTTTCCATAACCGAATTCTTTCACATGTAAATCCGCATTCTTTAGTGCAATATTTAATAAATTTCTTTTGCCCGTTGCTAAAAAATGAGCAGATGCAGCTTCATAGAGATGTCCGACATTATAAAGTTCATGACTTAAGTCTTCATCCAACTCCCATCTGCTTTTGCCCAGCCAGGGATGAGGTTCCTTCAGTGGCATGGTTCTGAAAGTAAACAAATAACCATCAGGTTCCTGAGCTGACCCAATCAGGGCTATGAGGGTGTCCAGATACTTTTCCAATAAAGGATTTGGTTTAGATTGCAGGCTGTATGATGCCCCTTCAATTACCTTATACAAATCAGAATCATCAAAAGGATATGTTGATGATTTATTATCCTTTATGACACCAGCTGCCCTTTTAAAATTAGCCATCCTGTCTTCCGATTCACATTTGCTCAAGGTGTGTGGTATGGATACATCAGCATTGATATTTATCTTTGGCAGCCAGAATTTGTCATCAATTTTCACATGGTTAAAACTGACAGGACGTATGGGATAGTCAAGATTTTGACCGAATAAACTGCAGGTTGCAATAGATATAGTACAAAGAATAAATAATTTCAGATTCATATTTTTAATAATTACTGCATACAAAAATATAATTAAAAATCATCTTTTACATGATATCATAAATTTATTCTTCACATAATCGTCAAAACAAAGGTACAGTATTATTATTTATTTCTTAACTTTACGTTTTCCACATGAAGTTATAAGTTATAACATTGTTGTCAACGAAAATCATGAGAGCTCATTAACTTTACTCATTCAAGAATATGAACAAAAGACGTTTATCATTGAGCTTCCCAATCCTATTGATGCTATTCTGTTTAGAATGGATCAATTGGGAGTGACGAAAAGTGATTTAGCAAAAATTGTAGGTTCTAAAAGAAGAGTTAGTGAAATATTTAATGGTAAAAGGAAGTTAACCTTGAAATGATTAGGAATTTTAATGTGCATCTTGGCATATCAGCTCAATCACTAATCACTGAATACGATTTAGCTCATGTTAAGACATTTTAATTTAATTCTCACTAATTTTAAATAATGTTAATGAACGTATTTGCTGTCATTCAATTTCAAAAATACTATCTATCTTTGCTACTTTTCTTACTAGTTCCAATCAGTTTAATTTCCCAAAAAAGAAGCAGCGACAATGGGGATGGCACCTTTACCAATCCTGTGATTCCTATAATATAAGGAGTATTCATGGGTTACTGGTGGTACATTATGGACATACGAAAAGACATTTGCGTCAAATCATAAAACTAAAATCGCAATCAAATTATCTAAAATGAATACAAAAAAGAAAATACATTGAACCCATGTTTTGAATAAATATGCTGATCTATCAAGACGGCATTCCACAAGGCCAAACCGGACTCTGATGCATAACAAAAATATGATTAATAAAATGAAAATAATTTATCTAATTGCTTTACTTTCATTTAATTATTCTTGTAATAAGGACAAAAAATATAATGAACAAAATATTCAAAACGAAACATCTCTTGAAAATACCTCCGATCCTTTAAAGTTCACAAAAGGCTTGCGTTCAATTTGTCAAGACAGTAGAGGAAATTATTGGATTGGAAGCGACCAAGAGGGCGTATGTAAATATGATGGAAAGACATTTTCATATTATACCACCGAAAATGGATTTTGCGGCAAACAGGTAATTTCGATTAAAGAAGATGCAACAGGAACCATTTGGTTCGGCACAAGCAGTGGTTTGTGTAATTATGACGGTGAGAAATTTAATTCAAACTTTAATCCAACCGAGATGAAGCCTTGGACAACCAACAAAACAGACTTATGGTTTCCTGGAAATAATGGTCAAGGTCTTATCAAAATTGGCAAAGAGTTTAGTTACACCACAAAAAATCCAATTGAAATCCCATTAAACGGTAATCCCGTTGATTTTGGAATTACAGGGTTCTCTGTAGGTAAAATGAATGACTTATGGATAGCATACTACAACGGTGTTGCTCATTATGATGGGAAATCCATACAATATATCAACGATAGCAAAATGAATTTTGATGGAAAATCAAATTATATGCACGTAAGAAGTATATTGGAAGATTCCAAAGGTCGATTATGGATTGGAAATAACGGAATTGGAGTAATGTTAAAAGAAGGAAATGTTATAACCCATTTCTCTGATAAAAAAGATTTGATAAAGGGAGAAATATTTGGTGTCAAATCACCAGAACGATCATTAATGCATGTTTTTGCGATAAAAGAAGATTCAGAAGGGAATATTTGGTTTGGAGATAGAGATACAGGAGCTTGGAGATATGATGGAAAGGAAGTTAAGAATTTTATAGTTGACCCAAAGCTGCATTCGCAACATATCTGGGATATATATGAGGATAAAAAAGGTAATTTGCTTTTTGTTATGGCAGAAAATAGCGTTTATAAATTTAATATCGATGGGTTTAGTAAGTTTTTTTAAAATTTATGGCGTCTAAAAATTTGTTCAGCTTAACATTAATCACAATGAATATGACCATACTTTATTTAATCGTCATCACAGTATTTACATCGTGTAATGGGCAGACCAATTCGCAGAACGTAAATTCAGTAAAACCAAATGAACATCTTGTAACAGATGGTACTAAAAATGAAATAGGGAACAACATAATGGTTATTCATCAGGACAGAGAAAATAATTATTGGTTTGGCAGTTGGAAAGACGGATTATATAAGTATGATGGGAAGTCAATAGTTCATTTTACATCTAAAGACGGTTTACCAGACAACAGAGTTGAAGAAATAAGAGAAGATAAGCTGGGGAACGTTTATTTCAATACAAGCAAAGGTTTATGTATATATAGTGGAAATGGATTTTCTAAATTGACAGAAACCATAAGTAATGAGAATGATTGGGATTTACATCCTGATGACCTATGGTTCAAAAGCTTGGATCATCCGGGCTATGTTTATCGGTTTGACGGTAATCATCTTTTCAGATTGAAGTTTCCAAAATCAGAACTTGGAGAAGACTATATTCAAAAGCATCCAAATTATCCTAATCCTTACGCCATTTATTGCATTTACAAAGACAGCAAGAAAAACATTTGGTTTGGCACTGCAACTTTGGGTGTTTGCCGATATAATGGAAAATCATTTGACTGGATTTCAGAACAAGACCTAACAGAGATTCACGAAGGACCAGCCAATGGTGTTCGTTCGATTGCTGAAGATAAGAATGGATATTTTTGGTTCAACACAGAATATCTGTATAGCGTTTACCACAAAAAGACATCATCAAAAAACGACACCAACAATTCAACCTTTTACAATCGTATAAAAAGTATAGGTTGTCTAGACGGTAAAAAGGACGGTGATTTAAACGAGTTTCTATCAATCATTATAGACAACAGTAACAACTTATGGATTGCGATTTATGTAAACGGTGTTTGGAAGTATGACGGTGAAAAGATTAGACACTTTCCAATTCAAATTAATGGAAAAAATATTCCTGTTTATTGCCTGTACAAAGACAACAAAGGAGATATCTGGCTTGGCACACATGAAAACGGTACATTTAAGTTTAACGGACAAACCTTTGAAAAATTCACACTATGACGGACTAAATAAGTGTTGCCGATAACCTATTTTGGTAATATAATTTTTAACAAATATGCCAGTCAAAATGACACTTTGATTTATATTGAAATAATTTCGAAAAAGGCATAAATATAATTAATAAAATTCAGCCAAGTGTTTGGAATACAGCGATTAAGAGTTTAAATTTTTATGTTTGGTTGAAAGTGAGAAAATTTAATTTTAGACAAAATGACTGAATGGTCTCGTCTGTGACGAGAATTGAGTAAAATACTTTACTCAATAAAGCGCTGCACTGAACTAAGTCGAAGTGTGAAGGAACTGCGAGAAGCTGCCCGCAGCGAATACTGAATATAGTCGGTCAAGTCGATTTTTTAAAAAAATGTCATGATCGGGACAAAAACGTCCCGAAAGCTCAATCATAGCGTGACACGGTACGGTGAAAACAATAACGCTGACTAAAATAAAGTTTGCCACTTGGAGCCAAATAATAAAAGTTTAAACATACTCTAATGACATCAGTAGAAAACTTGAGCATAATATTAACAAAGTTAAAAGATAAAATATCTGCAAGAAGCAGATATCAATAATATGCTCTTTTTATGATACCTAAAAATCGAAAATGAATTTCCTATTGCAGACCAAAATTACTGCATTCTGACCTATGAAACAAGATGACCATGCCGTCAGGTGTGCTGACGGTTCCTTCACTAAATTGAGCTCCCACTCAATTTTGCAGTCGCACCGTTCAGTCATGCACCATAGCGATGCTATGATTTGTCGTCAAAAATGCTTATTTTATTGGACTTTTGATCTTCATTACGGAACTCATTTTAGATATTTAGGTAATATTTATTTTTGATTTATAGATAATATTATTGGTAAAATATATAATAATAAGTATATATATAATATCTTTGCATGTGTTAATATAATGAAGTAACATGTCTGAAGATAGCAAACCTGTGATCTTTGATGCAAAAACTGCCCGATTAATGGATATCATTTCTGAAACAGAAAAACAATTTGGAAATCAAATAAGCCCTACACCAGGAGAAGTCAAGCGTCTGGAGTTGATAAGGAAAATGAAGCAGGATACTGATAAAAAGGAGTACATGATCATGTTCAATATCCTGATGATTGGTTTATCGTTGATATCACTCATCCATTTTTCAATGTATGGTGCCATTATTTCTTTGGTATGTGTTATGTTTTGTCTGATATATTTTGTATTCATCCGCAAGAGGCTCACCACCGCTACTTTGCGACTTTCTGAATATAAAAACAATTTTGACCGATACTTGTGGGAAGGATTTTATCTTAAAGAGATGAGATATTCGGCGGTTAAACTTGCCTATTTTCTCTTTTTTCCATTTTTCACGGTTTTTTTAGTGGATTTAATCAGAGGTATAGAAAATAATACAGCCATGTGGATCGCTGTTATGATCGCAGCGATACTCAGTACTGTAGGATGGTGGATCTATTTCAGAGATGATCATGAATCTTTGAAGAAGTTAGAATCAGATTTAAAATCACTTGAATATATATAAACACGCCATAGATTAAGGAAATCGAATTGGTAAACACATTTCAAATCCGCATATAGTCAATAAGAATAAGTCAAATATTTAAAAGAAAAAAAATGAGTATTTTCACATTAATGATTTATATAGCTATCGCAGCAGTACTTCTAACCACAGGCATGATGTATGTAATGAAAAAAAATAAGTCTGTCCTTATGAGTTTTGTACAAAATTTTGCGGGATTGTTATTTATTTTTTCCGGATGGGTAAAAGCTGTAGACCCGATGGGAACAGCTATCAAAATGGAAGACTATTTTGTTGAGTTCAATGCTGCATTTACAGAGTCAGCCTTCAGTTTTTTGGCACCTTTGTTTCCATTTTTGTCTCAGCATTCTCTAGCCGTGGCTATTTTTATGATCATCTTTGAGATAGTGCTGGGTGTCATGCTCATATTGGGGGACAGACCAAAATTGACTGCCTGGTTGTTTTTTTTATTAGTGATTTTCTTTACTATTTTGACAGGTTATACTTATCTGACAGGATTTGTACCATTAGACACCACATTTTTCAAATTTGGTAATTGGACAGAGTTCAAAGCTACCAATATGCGTGTGACAGATTGCGGTTGTTTCGGAGACTTTATAAAGCTTGATCCGAGGGTGAGTTTTTTTAAAGATATATTTTTACTGATGCCCTCACTATATTTTATTTTCAGGTGGAAAGATATGCATCAGATATTTACTGCAAGAAGGAGAAATATAGTACTATTGGTATCTACCATATTCCTCATCCTGTATTGTGTGTATAATTTCCACTGGAATGAACCTCATGTTGACTTCCGACCATTTAAAAATGGTGCCAATATTGCTGCTATCAAGAAGACAGAAACGGATGCTGCCAATGCTGTGCAAGTCATAGCCCAGCGGATGAAAAATAAAAAAACAGGGGAAATCAAAGATTTTGCTTATGCGGACTATATGAAAAATCTGGCTACCATCACTGAAGAATGGGAAACTATTGAACAGTTAAAAACGGAGCCAACGATCAAAGAAACCAAAATAAGTCATTTTCATATCATGGACTTTGATAGTGATGACAAGACAGATTTGTATTTGGCCAATGCTGATCCCCATATCATGATACCCATCTACAAAGCAGAATATGAAGCGATACCTTCCATTAAGATAGTAAAGGATTCTATCTTCACTTTTGATACGATTCAGGTGATAGGTGTGGTAGATAGTTTCCAGGTAGTCCGAAATTTTAAGGAAGTTCGTACCAGAGAAGTGGAGTATTACAAAATTATCTGGGATCAGGATTTGCTCGATATTCTGAACAGTAAGATCAAACCATTGGTTGAGCAGGCTGCAAAAGATAAAGTCAAGTCTTCATTTGTGATCAGTGGAATAGATGCTGAAAAAGCGCAAACATTATCTGAAGCCACAGGAATCAAAGCAGACATATACACCGCAGATGAAAAACTGCTAAAAACCATCATGCGCTCTAATCCGGGAATCATACTGTGGCAAAATGGTGTCCTGTTGCAAAAATGGCATTATAAAAAGCTACCTGAATGGCAGGCTATAAGAGCAGGATTTTTAAAGTGACATTCCTTGAAACTTTAACCTACTCTAAGTTTTATCTGCTTGATTGGTAACTATTTAGGTATATGCTTTCAAATCACAAAAATCAGTTAATTTTTCGTCAGATGAAGCTACTTTTTGAGTTAATAGCAGCGCTATTGACGAAAAAAGAGCTGAAATATCACGGAAAATTAACATTTTTTGATTGAAATTGATCATAACTAAATAGTTACCTTAATTGTTAATAAGTTTTGGTCATTTGTTTGTCAATGACTAAGATAAAGTCAGCTTTTTTTAAATGTTCTTTGTCCAAGGATTTTAGCTGACTTTGCTCTACAGTGGCTATGGTCATGATTTTGACTGTAGGCATGTAGTGCTTTAGATACCAGCTAATTCCCTCATAATTGTCCGAATGATATGTCCCATTAAAATGTAAAAATACACCCGGTGAAGGCAGATTATTAATGATAAAATGTGCCATAGTGGCATCTTTAATTGCTTGTGCTTTGGGCATTTTTTCGCCGGCATGACCGCCCATCATCTCCAGCATACTTTTATAACCGGGCAAATTGATATCAAAAGGAATGGGCAAAGGAGCAATCCAGCTTTTTTCTTCCATGGTGAGCGAATCTAATCCGGCAAAATCTCCTCTGAATACCTTACTTGCATAGCGTCTTGGAATGTTTGCAGCGATGAAGGGTAATTTATTGTCTTTGGCAAAATCTACAAGTGGCTTGTAGTCAGTCTTATAATTACTCCAAAGTCTTGCCAAAGAATCTAATGCTTTTTGGTCAATCTTTCCGGTCAGATATTGATTGAGAACTTGTTGGTTGTCAGTTTCTATCATTTCAGCTCCGAGTACCAATTTGGTTTTATTGTGAAGTGCTTCAGTCAGCTTGAGTTGCATCCAGTGACAAATCGGATTGTTATGATATTCGCCAAACAAAACTACCTGATGCTTCAGGGATTGTTGAGTCATTTTTTTGAAAGAAGTTCTTTTACCCTTAGCACTAAATAACTGATAAGCAGGCAAATCCTGACCAGTCATTTGCAAAGTCAAAAGTATCATGAAGAAGGAAAAAATGATTCTCATTTGTTGGTTTTTAATGTGTGAGGTCAGAAATTTATTGGCCTTCCCTGGCAATACAAATTATAGTTCTGAATTTAAAGTGCAAATATAAAAACTTAAGTTGAATATTTTTGGTGATACCATCATATAGTGAATATATTGAGTTGCACCAACTAGTAAAAGCCCTTCTTTATCCCTGGCCGGCGTGCCTTTTCAGCTCGATCCCTAAAGAGTTGTCAAGTTACGCTTGAGACTACCCACATCTTCTTCTTACCAAAGTTCTGCGCTCCGCTCAATATGTTTACATTTCAAATTATTTTATACGCTAATTAACCCTAATTTCGCTAATTATTCATTTTTTAAATTTTAAAGCGATGAGAGCCCAAAGTATGGAAGATCGTGGGTGGGTCGTCCCTTTAGGGAATGAGGGTTGCGGGAAGAGAATATAGGAATTTTCTTTGTCCTCTAGGGATTGGGCCTGCCTGCGTGCCTTGACAGGCAGGGTTATTACAGCATATCTCTTCATTATGTTTATTCTAATTAATTAGCACTTATGGCTTAAAACATTTGTTAATAGCATTAAGCGCAATTTGCTATACACGCGTATCACATAGTGAATAAAGCGAATGGCGTAAAGTAGCAAAAGCATAATAATCTTTGGTAAGCAAACTTTCTATCACATAAATGCAACAATGTTGCACAAAATGACTACTTTTGCAGAATGTATCCGATTTACTATCGAATTTGTACTTTTTTTGTGGCCATTTTCTTTTACTCAACCACAACAATAAGTCAATCTTGCGACCTTACAGTAAAAGGCCAGATTAGTGATTTTCATGAAGACCATACACTGGAATATGCAACGGTTTATATTCAGGAACTCAAAACAGGGGTTACAACAGATGAAACGGGCAAATTTGAGCTAAATCAACTTTGCAAGGGAGAGTACCATTTTATCATATCTCATATAGGGTGTGCCTCCAAAACGATTTACTTTAGTCTTCAGCGGGATACAACTATTCAGGTTTTTATGGAGCATCATGATGAACTATTGGAAGAAGTAATTATAGAAGGTACCGGGTTTCAAAACAAAACAGGTTTAGTAAAATCAGTCATTTCTAAAGATATGATCATCGAAATGTCGGGTCAAAACCTAACAGAAATGCTGAGAACTATACCTGGTGTAAGTATCTTAAGATCAGGACCCAATCTGACTAAACCCATTATAAACGGACTTTATGGCAATCGTATCACAGTCCTGAATCATGGATTGCCGCAGGAGGGCCAGCAATGGGGCAATGATCATGCACCGGAAATTGATCCCAATACAGCAGATAAAATTTCGGTTTACAAAGGCAGCAATGCTATAAAATATGGACTTTCTACATTAGGTGGACTCGTAGTCATCGAGCCTGATGATCTGAGTTATGATCCACACTGGCATGGTGATATGAAAATCACAGGACAAACCAATGGAAGAAGTTATGGTTTGCAGACTGCTTTGCGCAAATCTACTGCATGGGGTAATACCAGATGGACGGCAGGATTTACCAATAGTGGTGACAGACATACACCAGATTACTATCTGACCAATACAGGTAACAAAGAAAAATCTGTATCCTTGCTTTGGAGCAATAGTCAGACTTCCCGAGCATACCGAAAGTTTTATTATAGTTTTTACCAAAATGAAATCGGCATATTGCGCGGCTCACATATCGGAAACCTCACTGATCTTCAGGACGCCATAGGACGCAATGTACCCTTTTTTACACAGGATAGTTTTAGTTATGCCATCAATGCACCAAGACAAAATGTAAGACATCATCTTGCAAAATACAGTCAAAAATATTTCATGTCTGAATCCCTGATCCTGAATATAGATGCAGGATTTCAAGCCAATCTGCGACAGGAATATGATGTGCGAAGAGGAGGGAGAAGTGATAGACCTACGCTGGATTTAGTATTATTGAGTCAGTTTTATGATGTACAGCTTACCCACCAGGGCTCCAATCCGGGTGAAGTACAATCTGCAGGTATTCAGTATAAAATCAATGATAACTCCAATCAGGCAGGTACCGGTATCAATCCTTTGATTCCCAATTATTTAAATCATCAACTAGCCTCTTATTTTATTTATAAAAACAAATGGAAATCTGTACTTTGGGAATTGGGTGTCAGGGCAGAATATCGGGATTATCAGATTTACAGATCAGAAAATACAGGAGGATATGCCCGTCATCATTTTTTTAATATGGCTGGAAATCTTGGCTTTAAACAAAATATCAACAAAGACATATCTGCCACTCTTGATATATCGTACACCGGAAGACCCCCTGAAATCAATGAACTTTATAGTTTTGGCCTACATCAGGGAGTAAGTGGTATAGAAGAGGGTAATCCTGGTTTACAACCTGAACATTCGTTCAAAATAGTCCAGGAATGGAATGGTCACCTTACACACCATCATCATGTCCAGATGTCTGTGTTCTATAATACATTCCGGAATTTTATTTATCTCCAACCTTCAGATGAATTCAGATTGACGATCAGAGGTGCATTTCCGGTATATAGATACGTGGCTGCAAATGCAGATATTGCAGGTCTAAGCTTTAAGTCCAATCTGGAAATAAATAAAAACCTTCTGTGGAGCAATACTTTCAATTATACATACGGACAAAACCAGACCATGGGTCATGGATTGATCAGAATTCCGCCGCTGAATGCAGTCTCAAATATTTCATACACCATCAGTAAATCTGCATGGTTTGAAGAAATGAAGCTGGGAACAGAAATCAGTTATACAGCTATGCAAAATAGGGTCAATGAAAAAGAAGATTTCCTTCTACCGCCGGACAGTTATGTGCTTTTTAATGGATTTCTAAAAATGAAATGGAAGACCAATTCAAAAAATGATATCGATCTCGTCATAAGAGGTGAAAACCTTTTGGAAAAAAGCTATCGCGATTACTTGAACAGATTAAGGTATTTTGCTGACGAATTAGGAAGGAATATTTATGTAAATATTAATATCAAATTTTAATTTTTTAATAATTTAATACAATATCATGAAAAAGTTTTTTTTATTAAGCATGGCTTTGATAAGCATCGGATTTAACTCTTGCGGTGATGATCACGATCATGAAAATGAATCAGAACTTATCACCTCAGTGGTGTACACTTTAACTCCATCTTCAGGAGTACCCGTAGTGATGACATTCAAGGATATCGATGGTGATGGTGGCAAAGCACCGGTCATCACCACATCAGGTAGTCTGAAATCTACCGAAACTTACAATGGAAGTTTGGTCTTACTCAATGAATCAGTTAGTCCTGCGGTAGATATTACAAAGGAAATAAATGCGGAAGACGAAGCTCACCAGTTTTTCTTTGAAGTAACCGGAGCTCTTCAAGGGAAGGTGGCCATCACTTATGAAGACAAGGATAGCCAAAACAATCCTGTAGGCTTAAAAACCAAAGTAAAACCTTCCGGTACCGGAACAGGTAAGTTGAAAATCACGCTCAGGCATGAACCAAACAAAAAAGCATCAGGTGTAGCAAGCGGAAGTATTGCCAATGCCGGCGGCGAAACTGATATCGAAGTAAGTTTTGATATAGAGGTGAAGTAGTGATAGAAGACGAATATTAGATCTGAAGCACTACAATACCAAATAAAAAGCATCTCCCAATTTTAAAAAGGAGATGCTTTTTTAAAGCAGATAATTTCTGAATTACTGCCTTGGTATAAGGTTAAACTCCACCCGTCTGTTCAGAGATCTGCCTTTTTCATTTACATTGGTAGTGATAGGCCGCGATTCTCCATATCCTGTGGAACTGATTCTGGTAGCATTTACTCCTTTATTTACTAAGAAATCATAGCAGGCTTTGGCACGTTTTTCAGATAAAATCTGGTTGGCAGATTCGCTGCCTACATTGTCAGTATGGCCACTTATCGTCATCACAAAATCCGGATATCTACCCATGATATCAGCGATTTGCGACAAAACGATATTGGATTCAGGTTTCAATACAGCACTTCCTGTTTGGAACTGTACTGCCTGCATAGCTACCTCAAGTGTCTTTTTATCTTCTTTGGTGATTTCTGGACAACCATCATTGGCAACCGTACCAGCAATATTGGGGCATTTGTCCCGACTGTCATCGATGCCATCACCATCTGTGTCGGGGCATCCATAATAAATTTTAAGCCCTGGTCTATCCGGGCATTTGTCGTCTTTGTCGGCTACACCATCCCCATCTTTGTCAGGACAGCCTCCTGCTGCAGCACTTCCGCTGTCATTGGGACATTTATCTTCGCTATCCGGGATACCATCGCCATCAGCATCAGCCTTTTTTTCAGGACATCCTTTATTTTTAGCCACTCCGGCTATATTGGGGCATACGTCTTCATTGTCCGGAATGCCATCACCATCGCTATCCGGACATCCTTTAAATTCTTTAAGTCCTTTTGATTCAGGGCATTTATCTTCGTAATCTGCAACACCATCCCCATCTTTGTCGGGGCATCCATTCAATTCTTTAAGACCGAATTCATTTGGGCAAAGATCCAGATCATCACTTATACCATCGTTATCACTGTCGATTTTTGTCATTTTATCTTTTTCATTGTCGGTAGGACTTTCCGGAGATTTTCCAAGCAGATATGTAAAACCTAAACCATGTTGCAGATTGTTTCTGTTTTCAGCCAAAGAATATCTGAATTCTGACTGCCAGTGAAAATACGCTTTAGGAGCTATTCTGAAATATATACCTAAGCCTGCCGGTATCTGAACATTAAATTCTCCTTTGTCCTCATACACACCGCCTGCACCTGCAAATACATAAGGCGTCAATCTTTTGCCGGAGGTCTCAAATCGATACTGAAACTGCGCATCCAGACTGGCAATTCTTTTTTTGAAATCATTGATCGAATCCGAATTCACTACTCCATATCTCAATGGAATAGCAATAGCCACATTATTGGACAGCATTCTTTGATATCCGATCTCGTATCCATGGCGATAATCCTTGAAGTTGGTTATATTTCCACCATTCTGAGACTGATAGTCCATAAATAGTTTTTTGAAAGTAACACCTGATTTATTTGCAGGATTTTGGCCGAATGCCCACCCTACGGAGCATACCAAAAAAAGAAGAGCTTTAAAAAAATTTCCCATAATTTATGATTCTTATGTATAGATATCTATATGAGATGCAAAAATACATAATAATATTATATAATATATAATTTCTTATTAATATTTTCTAAATTCTAACTTTCTTGCAATAAAATGTATAATTTATTTTTAAAAATTTAGTGAATACAAAAAATTTAGTTTTGTACAATGTAAATGAATGGTCTAGTCTCGTTAGAGAAACGAGCAAATTGCATTAAACAATAAATCTATTGTTCAAAGTCTATGACTTTTGGAGTTTTAAAGTAAGACTTTGACAAACGGAGTTGGATTTTCTGGCTTGCCTGCCGATTACGGATGGGATGGAGTAAAATAAACTCCTTTGTCCTCCTTGAGGGTAAGTGTAAAACAAAAAGTAATTTTTTTTGGAGTGCAAATTTGGGATGCACCCATAATATTTTTGTATATCAGTGTTGCATGTCTTACTTGTACAGTAAGAATCTTTCATATTTTGTATCAAAGCAGACAAAAAAGTGTAAGCTAAACAGCAGATTAACAAAGTAATATAAATAATTAAATTTTCATTTATTTTATCTTTGACCTTTCAGAGTGGCCTCATTTGAAAAATATTTTTAATTTTTTAATAAAAACACATTATTTAAATAATTAATATGTATCTTTGCAAAAAATAGTGTTATAGGATGTGTTTATATATTAAAACTGATTTGAAAAACTTAATTTAAAGTAGATCATACTTTTCAGGCGAGGGAGGATGTTAAAGCATCTGGACTAAGGTGAAAAGGGTGGTAGGTTTAAAACAAAATTGCTACTGCTATATCAGTGATAAATTAAGATACATACCTTAGGATATTCCAACCATTAGAATGATATTATTTTAGGAAAGACCAACGGGTCATATTTCTTAATTATTAATACAGGTGTATTATGCGTAAGTTTATTCAGTTTTGTTTTTGTGGTGTATTCGCCATTTCTTTTCATCACGGTATTGCTCAAAAACGTGATCTTAATTTTAAGCAGGTAGAAAAAAAGTCGCTCAACTTGATGAAGTTTTTTCCAGATGCAAGGTCTTTGAGTTTAATGCAGCTGATTTTTATAATCAGATGACAACCCAGAGATCTCTTTCAGGCGAATATACTATTTCATTAGGAGATGATTTGTTATGGAAGTTCCATCTGGAAGAAGTACATATCATTAACGAAGAGACAACAATATATACTTTGTTGCCTGAGGGTAAACAAAAGTTAGCCAAAATACCAGATGTAAAAACCTATGAAGGCACTTTTGCTGATGGGCGACAGGGATATATAAGATTGACACTGCATGATGACTTTCTTTATGCCAACATTAAAGATGAACGTGCAGAATATTTTATAGAGCCCATGAAGTATTATGATAAAACTACAAGGAAAGGGGCTTTTGTTATGTACAATAAGGCAGATATTAAGCCTAAACATAAATCCAAACAGTGTTTCAGACCTGATATTAAAGAGCATGAAGTATTAAATCCTCCACAAAATGGAACAAGAATGGCCGGAGAATGCTATAAAGTGAAATTAGCATTATTGGCAGATTATTCAATGTATACAGATATTTCACATAGTGGATTGGATGCTGTGATAGACCATGTAGTGGGTGTTATGAATAATGTACAGGCAAACTATGTATATAATGGAAGTGTCAATTTTTCAAATGGGATTAACTATGAAATCAGCGAAATTGTGGTTTCTACATGTCCAACTTGTGACCCTATCTCTTCGACTCAAAATCCTTCTGCATTGCTTACTGAATTTTCGTCTTGGGTAGATATGAATGGATTTTACCATCCTTTTCATGCAGCACATTTCTGGACCAACCGTGATTTTGTAGGTACTACCGTTGGTGTCGCATTCCAGCAGGGTAACTTGTATTGTAATCAAAGAGCAAGAGCCGTACTAGAAGACTGGACAAGCAATGCAGGACTTCTGAAAACAATGGTGGCCCATGAGGTGGCGCACAATTTTAACGGAGCCCATGATGCTGCTACAGGGATGATTTTGTCACCCACTGTTACCACTACTGATACTTGGAGCAGTGCTTCCAAGACTACCATTTCCGGAGAAATCACAAGTCAGGCATCGTGCCTGACATTATGTGCACCTCCAGATTGTGAAAGACTCGAAAATGTGGTATTAAGCAATGTGACAACTTCCGGATTTGATCTCAGTTGGGATCATAAGCCTTTTCAGTTATATACTATAAAAGTGAGAGAATCAGGAAATGAAAATTTTATCCTTGAGCAAACCACCATCAATAACTCCCTTACTATTAGTCCTCAGGGTTTTGAAATCTGTAAAACTTACGAAGCCTTTGTATATAACAATTGTGGTGCTCAAGGTCTGAGTGCCCCCCAGATTGCTGTATTTAAGGGATTGACTTCTCAGGGTTGTGCTGAATTTACAGCGAGTAAAAGAGCTGCATGGTCAGGTGTCAACATCGGCTTTATCAACAATTCACTCAACGCTAACCAGTATAATTGGAATCTGGGAAATGGACAAACATCCACCCTGCAATCACCATCAACATCCTATAGTGCTCATGGCAAATATGATGTATCTCTCACTGTAAATGGTGGTAGCCACACCAAGATAAAAGATGATATGGTCCACATATTGCCAAATAGGAATACACCCTATACGCTCACCCAAGGTGGAAATTTTGAATCCAATGACTTAGATTTTGGTGTTGATCAGGTAGAAGGCACCACCAGTCTTTGGGAGTATGGGACATCAAATTATGTATTATCTACTCAAGGTAAGGCATGGAAAACCAAATTGAATAGTGATATACCGAGAGTCACTACAAAAAGTGCCCTTCTTACCCCAAGATATATTTTTACAAATTTTACTAATTACAACCTTAGTTTTGATTTGAGTATGGAAACTGTTTTTTGCAATGCTCCTTTTGCTGTCCAGTTACAGTACTCAACAGACAATGGAACCAATTGGACAAGACTTGGCGGCAACAGTTTTTATGACGCATATCCGGGTGGTTTCTGTAGTGTACAATCGCAGGTTTTTTCAGATGGTTACGGTTGGACATATACTCAGCAATACAGCACTAAATCTATAGATGTGAGTTTCCTATCAGGTCAGCCATCCGTTGTTTTCAGATTTGTAGCCTCCATTGCCGGCAGTTTTACAGGTGGATATGCCATTGATGGTGCTTTGATTGACAATTTTCAGATCACAGCTACAGGTGCGGTACCATTACCTTTGGATGTCAATAGTCTCAAGGGAAAAAAGGTAGAAAATAGTTCTTTCCTTGAGTGGTCATCTACGATCACAAACCATGATATCGAGCAGTTTTTTATATATCGGACAGTAGGAAATAATATTGAGTTTACTGAAATAGGAAAACTGGATGTAAGTCATTCTCAAAAAAATGATTTCACTTTTATTGATCAAAATCCTGTACCAGGCACTAATTTCTACAAAGTAGGCGCACGGAGCTATGACGGTAAAATGACCTATTCAAACATCATAAAAGTATTACATGCCGGTACATCAACGATAGAAGTATTTCCAAATCCCGGCCTTAAGGGTGAGAGTGTACGGCTTCTTATAAAGGACGATGCCGAAGTCACCCAAATTCAGATATCGGATGTTTTGAGCAGGAAAATTGACTCCAATTTGTATCATTTTGACAAAAATAACAATAGCATCACTTTCAAAAATGAAGGATTGTACGTGGCACACATTACACTCTCTGATGGTCTTACCTTAACTGCAAAGATGATAATACTTTGATAGTTTCTTCGATCTCTAGAAATCGACCACTAAGCTAAGATAAGCGAAGGCAGGTGAGCGATTTTCAATCCTTGTGCCAACCCCTTTTCACCCAAGGGTCGCCCTTCGGGACGCTCCTCAGTCGAAAAGGGGAAATCGACCACTAAGCCGACGAAGGAGGACTGGTGAGCGAATTCTACATTTGTGCCAGCTCCTTTCGCTTAAGGGTCGCCCTTCGGGACGCTCCGACGCTCCGCAGTCGAAAAAGGGACATTCGACCACTAAGCTGACAAAGGAAGACTGGTGAGCGATTTCTACATTTGTGCCGCTCTCTTTCGCTTAAGGGTCGCCCTCCGGGACGCTCCTCAGTGGAAAAAGGGCATTCGACCACTAAGCCGACGAAGGAGGACTGGTGAGCGAATTTTTATTTCCGGCACTCCTTTTCTCTTAAGGGTCGCCCTTCGGGACGCTCCTCAGTCGAAAAGGGTAAATCGACCACTAAGCCGACGAAGGAGGACTGGTGAGCGATTTTTCATTTCTGCCACTCCTTTTCGCTTAAGGGTCGCCCTTCGGGACGCTCCTCAGTCGAAAAGGGACATTCGACCACTAAGCCGACGAAGGAGGACTGGTGAGCGATTTTTTTCAAATATTCTTTTAGAAAAATTATTAATTTTTGGCCATTTTCTACAAATCCAATATTTTGCAATAAAATTTTAGTAAATGAATTTTTGGCAAGACTTTGAACCCGAAGAATTTTACCATATTTATAACAAGTCGGTGTCCGGTATTAAGTTATTTAGAGAAGACCTTGATTATCAAGTTTTTTTGACTAGATTTAATACATATTTGGGTGAATGTTTTGAAATGTATGCTTATGTACTTATGCCTAACCATTTTCATTTGCTGGTCAAAGTAAAAAGTGTCGCTGAACTGTATGATTTTGCTAAAACACAAAAAACCATAAAAAGTAAACTCTTTTTAGAGCAACAATCCAGTCTAAATGATTTTGTAATAGATCAGTTTAAAAGGTGGCTGAGTTCATATACTATTACTTATAAAAACAAATATCAACATGCCGGATCAGTATTGATGAAAAGATTCAAAAGAATACAATCAGATAGTATAGAAAAGAATATATATTGGTTGGCATACATCCACCACAACCCCATTCATCATGAGTATTGTAAAGATTATAGCCAATGGGAATATAGCTCTTATAATACTTATCTGACGACAAAACAAACAAAACTTAACAGAAGTCAAACACTGGAAAAATGGTTTTCTTCTCTTCAAGATTTTCAGCAGTATCATAGTGATTTTAAGCTTGATCAGAACATCGACCAAATCGACCACTAAGCTGAGTGCAACGAAGACTTGTGAGAGATTTCAATACTTGTGCCAGCTCTTTTCGCTTAAGGGTCGCCCTTCGGGACGCTCCTCAGTCGAAAAGGGGAAATCGACCACTAACCCGACGAAGGAAGACTGGTGAGCGATTTCTACATTTGTGCCAGATCCATTTCGCTTAAGGGTCGCCCTTCGGGACGCTCCGCAGTCGAAAAAGGGCATTCGACCACTATGCCGACGAAGGAGGGCTGGTGAGCGATTTTTCATTTCCGGCACTCCTTTTCGCTTAAGGGTCGCCCTTCGGGACGCTCCTCAGTCGATAAGGGCATTCGACCACTAAGCTGAGCAAAGCGAGGACTGGTGAGCGAATTCTACACTTGTGCCAACCCCTTTTCGCCCAAGGGTCGCCCTTCGGGACGCTCCTCAGTCGAAAAGGGGAAATCGACCACTAAGCCGACGAAGGAGGACTGGTGAGCGATTTTTCATTTCCGGCACTCCTTTTCGCTTAAGGGTCGCCCTTTGGGACGCTCCTCAGTCGAAAAGGAGCATCACTCTATCTTAATAAATCGTTTCTGATGCTGTGTGTTGCCTTGTGTCACAGATATATTATATGTTCCGGTAGGATACTGGGTGACATCGATCGGCTCGATGCCTGCTCCTATGATCGTTTTGTCTGCCATGATGCGGCCATGAATGTCATATATCCTGAGGTCTATCTCTCCTGCTGCCGCATCCATGGTACTGATGTCGAGATGTACCATCTGGATGGCTGGGTTGGGATAGATGGCTATGCCATCTGATGGCTTGCGGGAGAAGTTCACAGCTTTGATGTCGCTGTACTTGTGCGAGCCATCCAGATCTGTGAGCCTGAGTCTGTAGTAGTAAATCTGATCGGCAGTCCTGCTGAAGGGCAGATTGTCATCTATGTACTCATACGCAAGCTCGGTATGGCTATTGCCAGCCGCATCGACCTTGCCTATGGCATCCCAGGTGTCTCCGTCTCTGCTGCGCTCGATGCCGAAGTAGGCAGAGTTGATTTCAGAGGAAGTCGTCCAGTTTAGCCTGGATGCCCTCTCAGAGTGTTGAGTGGCAGAGAAGGTGTGGAGGTGATGGGGAGCGGGCTAAAGAAAACGCTAACTGGTGAACATGCTCCAACTGAAGCTGCTGATGGAAACCCATCAATTTCTAAATATGGGTTTGATAGACTAAAGACAACACTTCCCGAAGATTGTGGAGGAGAAACAGTATATGTTCCTGTGATAATTGTAGAAGGCTCCCCAGGAGGTATTGTAATTTCGACAACTCTTGAAAATCTATTTCCTAAAGTACCATTCACCGTTACAGCAAGATGGTTATCATCAACATTAACTGCTAAATTTGTGACTAATATTACACTTGATGAAGTGTTAGTAACAAATATCGAAAAACTTCCAGTATTTATACCTGGTGTAACTGAAAAACACACATTTTGTGAATTCCCCCAAAAGCAAATTAATTGTAAAAAAAATATTAATATTAAACGCATTTTTAAAAATTTTGAATTTAAGGAATTTGTTCGTTTCTGGTAGCTAATACATTTGGAACACCAATACTTTGCAATATGATTATTCTATCATTATTTGAATCTGAATATCTAATAATACCATCCATATTAACATCTTCTGAATGATATCCAGTTGTGGTAGCTAATACATTTGGTACACCAATTCTTTGTAAGATAAGAATTCTATCATTACCTGAATCGGAATATCTTAAAATTTTATCACCATTAACATCACCTGGCCATAAAGAAAATATGCCTGATGCCGATTTTTGCGCATTAGTGCCATATGTTCCCACACTTCCATCTGTAAAATTTATTGCCAGTGGAGTTGAACTTAAAAATACAACACTATTGGTCATCACTCCTAGGTGGTTTCTGTGTCTCACTACAACATGATAGTTACCGTCATTGATACCTGTAAATCTGACTGGTGATCCATCTTCGGCTTCTACCACATCACCATCTCTTTGCAGGATGGCAGATTTTGATGCCACGACTGTCGTAAGGTCCGATCTGAGTTCTAAAAAAACCCAATCTACTGCATCATTTTGTGAACCAGATTTGTCAAAATCTGCCAAAGCATTCACAAATTCTATGCCTTTTCCACCTCGTCCTGCATGCGCAAATGTTGCATTATAAGGGGCGGATGAATAGGGCTGATTTAATGGTACCAAATCTGCACTTCTAAGCTGATCTCCCATTTCATTGGAAGAAAAACTTGGTCCTCCTAAAAATACTTTAACATTTACAGCCACATAATCTAGCGCTTTATCATCACCTACCATAAAGTTGCCTGGGGTCACTCCGTTTCTTGATCTTGTATATGGGCCGGACCCTGAAGCAGCACTTAAGTCAGCAACCAATAAATCATATGTAGTACCATTATACCTTCCTACACCACAATCATTTCTTGTAAATGAAGGCAGTTCATCAGTTAAATTCCATTGTGCTGTAAGATTCAGATTACTGCTTCCGGCATTTGCTTCTGTAATAGCCCAGGTAGCATTGACAGCTTCAGTTGTTATTTGTGTTCCATTCGAGCCATTGACATATGCGTGTTCGAGTACTCTCACACCAATGTTATCGGCTGTTCCGTTTTCTGAGATAGAAATTGGATTGTAGGTTGTTGCATTAAATCCTACAGGATAGGTGAATGCAGTTGTTCCCAGGCCTGGGTTCACCAGTCTTCCGGTACCACCAGTCGCCACATAGCCATTAGTCGTATGATCCGTGGTAGCAGAAACAATAGCAGTTGTGTACAAACTCAGGTCAAAGTCTCCAAGATCGATCTTATTGTTACCTGTACCTGTAAATTCAAGATTTCCGTTGATCGAAGCGTTGCCCAGTAATGTCACTTTGCCTGCTGATGTGGTTTTTGCCATTTCTACATTGGGCAATTCATCTCCATTAAGTGTCACGTCTGAATTTCCTGTACCGATAAATCTTACTTTTCCGGTTGGAGAAATTGTGGTACCTGTTCCTGTAGCGTTGGTGAAATTTCCTTGAACTTCCAGAATACCTCCATCATCAATAGTAATAGTACCGGCTTGATTTTCAAAACTAGTCTCCACCCGCAGCGTGGCTCCGGACTGTATGGTCACCGTAGCACCGTTATTGATAAACTGTGCTTGTGCCGCTGCAGTCATCATAAGTGCAAAGATGAATAAAAGAAATCTGTTCATAAGTATAAAAGTATTTAATCAGATGATAATTTCATAAATGACGAAAAATGAGCTGTTGTATCACGTTTTATAATAAAAATCGACTTAGCCTTGAAATGGAGTGAGAACATTCCAATCAGGTCATGCTACGATCTTTATTTTATTCATTATTTTAAAAATTTGTTTTGATAATAAATAGGTTTCCCTCATTACAAAACGATTTATATCAAGGACTCCCTAAATAAATTCTTTACAAAAGTATATTTATTTAATTTATCAATCATTAAAAACTATTCAAAATATACCATTTTTTTATTAAATGGTAGGATACAGCATTTTAATGGTAGTTGTCAAATAATAAACTTTGAATGAGACATAATTAATTACCGGAGGAAGGAAATGAATCAGCTTGGGATTACTGACAGCTTATGATTGATTGTTGATAATCCAATGTCGTTAAGATATAGTTTTTTTAGTTGTTTTGGGTGTACACCAAATTTGCACTAAATTATATAATTCCTAAGTTCTGAATTTAGTGGAGTAGCCTAATAGTTAGGAGTTTAAGGGTGGGACGTCTCAAGCGTAGCTTGACAAGCTCTTCAGTGCCTGCCAAGCTATGCTTGGGAATGAGGTTATTGGGAAGGTAATTTGGCTTTTCTTACCCCTGCCCCTTATATGTTTGCATTTTAAAAATTAATGGTTTCAAGATAAACAAATAATTTATAACTTGGCGGTTGAAGGGGAACACCCCTTGATACTTAGATATCGTCCTTTAGTGTCCCTTTCGCCAAGCTTAATCATGAGGTATAACTTGATACATTGATATCGTATAATATAAGGGAATGTAAGGCTTGACATTTTTTTAACACATTTTAAAGTAATTTATGTATGAAAGTTGGATTTGGAGGACTGGACGCAAGTAAAGGTTATTGTGATTTCAGTTTAATTTCGAAGGGTAATGAATTTACCAATCGCAGGATGAATTTTATTGATAATCAATCCGGTCTTGATGAACTCAAAAAGTCTTATCACAGGCACTTTTGTCTATTGATAAAATTTATTTGGCTATTGAAAGTACCGGTGGGTATGAAAACAATTGGTATAATCAATTGGTAAGTTTTGATAAGCGAATCATCATGTTCAGGATTAATCCGTTGCGGACACATCATGAGTCAAAAAGAATATGCATCGCAATATTAATGACGCCATCAGTAGTGAAATTATAGCTAGGCATGTATCTGAAAATTATGAGGAACTAGAGAAAGCCAAGCCTAGATCCTTACATTTTTATACTGCGAAACAGATGCACAAAACTATACAAGGATTTATTAAACAAAAGACGAGAAATATCAACCAACTTGAGAAAGTAGTGTATAGTTGTATTCCTGGTCTTTTAACTTTTAGTAAAAATGGCATGCCAAAATACATGTATAAAGTACTTCAAAAGTATCCATCAAAGGCAAAGATATTAAATGCGAAAACAGCTTCATTGGCTAAAATCAAAGGGTTAACCATGGAGAAGGCTGAGGCCATCCAAAAAGCGGTGAAGCTAGATTCAGGGTCGGGTAATACGATACTTACTGAGCTAAATATTAAAACATTGGCCCAAACTATTAACTTATTCTCCACCCAGATCAAAGAACTTCAATCAGAGCTTGCTAAACACGGAGCCAACGACTTAGCGGATTTATTAGTCACAATTCCTGGTTGCGGCATCGAGTCAGCAGTGTCATTAAGCATAGAAATAGAAGATATAAATCGATTTAACAGTGCCGCATCACTTTGTTGCTATTTTGGAGTACACCCAGAAAACCATACAAGTGGTGATATATCAAAGAAACCTAAAATGAGCAAAAAAGGAAGTAGTTCATATAGGGGTACAATATACATGGTAGCTAAAAATGCGATTATGTATGACCCTTATTTTAAAGAGGTATATTCAAATCAAAGAGCGAAAGGTAAGACCTATAACGATGCTTTAGGTGTAATAATGAACAAGTTAACAAGAGTGATCTATGGTATGCTTACAAACAAAGAGGCATACGATTCATCAAAACCTAAAAACACAAAAAAACAAACCAGTAGACGCAGATCAGCAAATAGAGAAGTTGGAAAAAGAAACCGCAGATTATAAGGCAGAGCTAGAAAAGATGCAAAACGCACCAGTTTCTCGAAGAGCAGAAAATAAAATAAAAAAGGCAATGGAAGAGTCTCAAAACTCAATTGAAGAGTTGCGCACGAGATCAAAACCATTACCAAGTGCAAACATATAAATTTGTTTGAACTTGGTAATAAAAAACACCGCCAAATATTATAAAATCAACGGTATAACTAAAGGGGAATTCAGCGCTTTTATTAGGAGAATTTGGGTGGGACGTCTCAAGCGTAGCTTGACAGGCTCTTTAGGGATTGAGGGTTGCTGGCTGTTTAAACAATTTCAGGAGGCTGTAAAATATTTTGTGTAAACAAAACTTCAAAGAATTATGGCTGAATCAAATTATCCTCAAAGATAATTAAAATTTCATTATGAGTAATATGCCAGTTATGAATTGGCATTGTCCATTTAACTTGAATTTGCTGAATAGCAAGATATACAGATTTCAAGGCTGCCTGATCATTTGGAAAAAGTGTTTTGGTTTTGGTAAATTTTCTGATGGCTCTGTTGAGGCCTTCAATGGTATTAGTGGTATACATAATTTTACGAATGTTAGTAGGATACTGAAACATGGGAGATAGATTTGACCAGTTTGCTTCCCAACTTTTAATGGCATAGGCATATTTAGACCCCCATTTTGCTTTAAAAGCTTCCAAAAGCAATGAGAGCAGTTTCCATATTTAAAGCGGCATAAACAGTTTTTAAATCAGCCAGGAAGGCCCTTCTATCTTTCCATGGGACAAACTTCATAGAGTTTCTGATTTGATGAACGATACAAAGCTGGGATACGGTATCGGGGAAAGCAGTTTGAATGGCCTGAGTGAATCCTGTAAGATTGTCAGTGCATGCAATGAGCATCTTTTTAACGCCCCTGTCTTTGAGCTCATTTAAGACAGAAAGCCAAAACGCGGCAGACTCGTTGGCGCTCATCCAGATGCCCAAAACTTCTTTGATCCCATTGGTTTTCAGTCCTATAACGATATAAATACTCTTGTTGATGATTTTATTATCCTGCCGGATTTTAAAACAAATACAATCCATCCAAACGATGTAATAAGTATTATCCAAAGGTCTGTTTTGCCATTCCTGGATAGCCGGAATCATTTTGTTTGTAATATCTGAAACAAAGGTTTTAGAAACGTCTAAGCCATAAATTTCCTGAATTTGAGCTGTTATGTCATCGGTGCTCATACCTCTGCTGTAAAGAGATGTAATGACAGATTCTACTTTCTCAGTGGTAGTTTGGCCCTTGGGAACAATGATAGGCTCAAATTCACCGTTACGATCCCGTGGAATATCCAACTCTACCTGTCCTTGTGTAGTGCGTATCTTTTTCTTATAAGACCCATTCCGGGAATTACCTGAATTAATCCCATCGGGCGAGTGTTTTGAATAGCCTAAATGATGACTTAGTTCAGCTTTTAAAAGTTCTTGAATGCCATCTTTGTAAAGGCCATTCATAACATTGTCAAAATCATTAAGAGACTTGACATCCTGAAGAAATTCAGAGAGATTAAGATTAAATTTGTTACTTTGCATAACTATTAAATTTGTTAGGTTAAAAAATGTGTCTGTACTTGGTCGCACAAACATATTAAAAAATTTTCCATCTGTGGGGGGTACCCCCCACAGATGGAAGCCTAACTCCTTGATACTAGTTTACACAATCTTTCTTACACTCCCAATTTCAGTGCAAAAATGGGATACACCCGTTGTTTTTACCCATCAAACATCTTTGCCTTAGTAGGGGAGGACTTCATTTATATAAACTTATCTAAACGACACTGATTCAAAATTTGGGTATCATTCTACGGGTGGATCATTGGTAATTTCACTATCAGGACTTGTTTCAGCATTTTCCGGATCTGTGGTGAGGTATGCTCTTTCGTTCAGAAAATGGAACCACTTGATGACCTTCTTCATATCACTGTGATACACTCTGTCCCGGTCGTAGTCTGGTATGATGATTTCAAAATATTTTTGTAATTCGGCATGAGAAGCATTTGCAGACGGTACAGGAAGTTCGGTTTGATGATCGAGCATGGATTGAAACACTTTGGCAATCTCGACCGTGTCTTCTTCTGTATAGATAGCCACCGTTTCCATCGGGGTAAACTGGTGCTGTCTCACTGAACAAAATCTGGTTTTTCCGGTGTCAGGATCCGCCACGATCAGTCCATTATTTTTGGTTGCTACCAACTTAAAAAGCCCGGGAAGACCACTCACTGCTACGATATTTTTTATATTCATCTCTTGATTAAAAATTAATAGATGGTGCAAAGGTAAATTTTTTATGAATTTGGTGGTAAGTTTTTTCTCAATTGGCATTAGCTCAGTACAGAACTCTTGTTTCCCGAAGACGGTGTCAAGCAAAGCTTGATCTCCACTTCGTTCCGAATTGAGCGCATCCACTTCGGTGGAGGAACCGAAATCACTTTTTACTTCATCCGAAATACTTTCCCACTTTTATTTTCAAATACCTTCGGAAAGATCGTATCACAGTGACGAATATCATCCGGTAATGTCTCCCAGTTGGTATTGCTGAGGTAATTGGTCATTCCATTCATAATGAGATATTTAGAAATATCAGGATCAAGAGCTGTAGTATCCAAAGCTTTGAAAGATATAAAGGTGTTCATGGAGGTGTCATATCCACTATGAAAGCTTCCGATGGTAGCGTTTACATGATCAGTGACGATATATTTTTTGTGTTGGATACTATCCATGGTATAAAAATTGAGTGCCTTTTGGCTTTTGTAGTCAGTAGTGTTGTTGTACTCTGCGTTATTTACTACAACTGACATCATACCGACCATCCAAAACAACAACATCCACTTTCTATATCCAAAGTAAGCCGCAATCAAAGCACCTGAGAGAGGTAAAAACAGCCACCAGGTTTGTTCCATGTTATTGTCAATAGATATGTACAATTGCAGCACAAGGAAGACCACCATGATGATGAGATCAGATTGTGATATTTTACCTGAAAGCTCAGCACCATGTGCAATAAGAAGAACACCTACTGGTAAGATAAACATAAAATGTCTTGGATCCGGGCACAATGGCACATAGGATGTATAAGAAATGGACATAAAATTGGCCAATAACAGCAGTGATGTAAAACTGAGTGATAAAAACCTGGCCTTGTCATCTTTTCTTCTGAACAAAAGTATTATAAAAATTGCCGGGATCATGTACATATTTCTAATAAATTCGACCCACAACTGGTATCCGATTCTTTTCATCACGGCATCCAAAGGCAACTGATCATAAGCACAGGGAGATAAATACTGACCAGCAAAAATTGATTTCACTCTGATCAAAGCGTCTCCAAATATCCAGTAAGATCCCAGAAGATACAAAATACCAAATGAAAATAAACCAGCTGCAGCAGATATCCAAAACTTTCGGGATTGCTCTTTTCCTAAGTCGTAGATGGCGATCAGGAGAAAATATGGATAAAATATCAATATGGTTTCTTTTGACAGAATGGTGAGTATGATACCCGCCACAAAAAGCTGCCATCGAAATCTGATGCCCGGCAACTTGTATTTTTCGGCATACATGGCACAAAATGACGTAAAAAAACCCAGTTCTGTCATGAGATCAGGCATGGGTTTTTCAACATACATCATATGCATAGGTGCCACACAAAGAAATAACATAGCCATCCATTGCGCATAATAATCCAGGTGTTTTATTAAGACAATCACCCAAACGGCAATACCGAGTAAAGGCAACAAACCGATCAAAAAATTTGCAAAATCATTCATGCCAAATGTAAGATAAGATGCCGCAAGTGGCACGACGATGCCATATCTATAGGCATACTGTGTGTCATGACCATACACTCCTTTTGTCAGGTCAGCAGCCAGACGGGAATATTCCATATCGTCATAACCGAAATATCCTCCATGAAAAAATATAAAATGCAATACATAAGTCAAGATGACAAATAGTAAAAACCAAACAGGCGAATTCAGATATTGATGTGTATGTTTTGTCATTAGAAATCTACAGTTACAAGTTTTCTACATTGCAAATGATATATTATGAATGATAAATATTTGCTGTCACCTTGATCAACAAATTTTATTTCTGATGATAACCACATAGAAGTTTTAGACTTTTTTTCGATCTATTCACTTTCAACTTCAAATAGCTCAAAAATCCCCATCCCCAATCTTTGGAAATCATAAAGGATGTTTTCAGGTACGAGAGAATTGTGTGAGTAGAAAATCAAGTAGTAGTTGGCGGCTTCAATAGACCAACCACTAGTCCTGGAAAAAAATTTCAGAATTTGATCATTGAATGTATGTCTTATGAAATCTTCATTCTCCCCACTAAGGTGATAATTTTCTGAGAAAGAAGGATATTGTTCAAAATCAATGTCTTCCCAACCAAGATAAGCTGCTATCCGATGGCCAAAGTGTTCGGGTTTCATATAGAATTGTGGTAGACCAAGTTTTTTAGAATTTACAAAAAAGACTGTTTGGTCATATGATACCGAAGATTTCCCTGTTGAGATGGTGTATTTATAATCAAAGATATTGATTTCTGTGTCAAGGGAGGGAGATTTTTGTTGGCTGAGGTTTCTGATTTTGCCATTTCCGTGACTGAAAAGCTCAAAACCTTTGAGATAGGCTTTTGTCCCGAATTCGTCAATGTCCAGGTATTGGAGTCCGCGCACCTGACAGAGACTTCTGTATTTTTCTTTTCGGAGTTCTTCTTTTTTACTTTGTCCAAACATAACCTGACCTTTTAAAGGTGTCAAAGATAGAAGAGAAGTTCTAAAATCACAATTTTTGTTACAATTTACTTCGATAATTAAAAACTGATTATGAACAAGATTGAGATTTTCTCTTTTACATTTTTTACTTAAGGGTCGCCCTTCGGGACGCTCCTCAGTCGAAAAAGGTCATTCGACCACTAAGCCGACGAAGGAGGACCGGTGAGCGATTCGGGTAAAACCGTGTCTGCATTGGATTGGGCGGGCAGGAATGAGAGCGCATAAATCATATCTCTGAAACTTCTTAAATTCCTAGAAAATGAAGGAAGAGGTAAGAGTATGTTTAAATTTTTATTGCCTTAAAATCAATATATTATGAACCTGGCTTCAAAATAATCGCCTCATTTAGTTCACTAAATTCGTTAATTATTTTATCGCCAGAACCATAATCTCTTGATTTACAACTAAAAAAAATTTTAAACATACTCTAAATCTGACAATGTAGAATTGTGCTTACAAAAATTTTATATAGCTTTGCCGCTAAAAAAAAGCACATTGGACATCCGCAGGAAAATTTATTATTTTTTATCACCGGATTTAAGATATTTGGTCAGGCGAATATATTATTGGCCATTGGACTTATTTAGTTCATTCAAACCCCAAAAAAATTGTATTCAACCACCCAAAGGATTGATTTATACTGGTTCAGGAGATTTTGAAAAAACTGGACAACAATTTAAAGAAATATTTATAAGACATTGCGGGCTTTTACCAGATCATCATGTGCTTGATGTAGGTTCCGGCATTGGCCGAATTGCTATTCCACTCACAGGATATATTAGCAATGCAGGAAGATATGAGGGCTTTGATATTGTAAGGACCGGGGTCGATTGGTGTAAAAAAAACATCACTTCCACATATCCTAATTTCCGATTTACACATATTGACCTGAAAAATGATCTCTATAATCTTAGTACAGATCAAAAGGCACAGAATTTCATCTTTCCTTATGAAGACAATAGTTTTGATTTGGTAATACTGACATCGGTTTTTACACATATGATGCCTGAAGATATGGAAAACTATTTGACGCAGATTTCAAGGGTATTAAAGCCGGGAGGTAGGTGTATGATGACAATGTTTATATTAAATGAGATAAGTACAGCTAAAATGATGTCCAACGGTGGTCTTATCTTTAATTTTGATTTCGGGCATTATAGCCTGTTGGACAAAGATGTTAAAGAAGCCAACATAGCTTTCAAAGAAGAGTATATTTTACATCTTTTGGAAAAAAACAAATTAAGAGTGACGCTTATAGAATATGGTTATTGGTCAGGGAGGGAAAAACATAGTTGTTTTGATTTTCAGGACATCATCATTGTAACAAATGATTGATGAGAACAACCTTCGAAATATATTAGAATAATTCTAAATAATATTATATTAAATTTTACAAATATATTCCTATATTAAAAGTTTAAACCTTTTTATATTTGCGGCATTTTTAAGAAAATTCTTTAAATCAATCAATCTGTATAACAGCATGAATAAGCTGAAACTCACTTTAAGCTTTTTTTTATTAACACACATTATTTCTGCTCAATCCGCCTCATCAGGTAGCAATATGCTTCTATATGGTGTTGTGGGTACTTGTGTTGTGTTATTTATCTGGGCTATGTTTGGTCTTGCTTCCAATCTTCTGAAGATAGAAGCTATGAAAAATGGTATTGATCCTGAAATATCAAACATAGGAATATTGCCTACAATAAAGGATTTTATCAGTCCGAAAAGACCTAAATTTGCGCAAGCAGGTAGTTTTCACCACTTCACAAAAGGTCACGATATCAATCTTGCAGGAAAACCATCTGATAAAATAGAAAGAATAAATGTCACAAGATACGCTATCAAACCGACTGACTTTCATGGTATGTCACCCATCCCAAAGGTAGAACCAGAAGTAGGAGCAGAAGTAAAAGCCGGTGATGTCTTATTTTATGATAAAAAGAGACCTGAAATCAAATATTGTGCTCCTGTAAGCGGAGAGATAGTAGAAGTAAAAAGAGGGGAAAAAAGATCTATTGCTGAGGTCATTATACTGGCAGATAAAGCAGTGAGCTATAAAAAAGTACAAACTCCGGATATCAATGCTGAAAGGGCAACACTTGTGGAGTTTATGGCTGAAAACGGACTTTGGCCATTGATCAATGAAAGACCATTTGACATGGTACCTGATTTGGATACCATCCCGGCAAACATTTTTATCAGTACCTTTGATACAGCACCATTAGCACCGGACAATAACACTATCGTTAAAGGCAACGAAGCAGCTTTCCAGAAAGGTTTGGACGTGTTGACAAAATTGACATCGGGCAAAGTTCATTTAGGATTAGATGGACGTGGTACTGCACCATCGCCTGCCTTCTCAGAAGCACAAGGTGTAGCAAAACATTGGTTTGCCGGACCGCATCCTGCAGGTAATGTAGGCGTGCATATACACCATGTGGCTCCGATCAAAGGACATGACAGAGTATGGACCTTACCGGTACAAAATGTAATCACCATAGGCCAGATGTTTTTATCAGGCCAGTACCATGCTGACAGAATCATCGCACTCACAGGTGCTGAACTAAACGACCCTAAGTATGTGCACACTTATCAGGGAGCAAGTGTGGCTGATTTGCTGAAGGGCAATATCGTAGGTGACAATAACAGAATCATTTCAGGTGATGTGCTTTCAGGACAACAAGTAGGAGAAGATGGATTCCTTGGATTTAATGCAGACCAGGTCACTGTAGTGAAAGAAGGACGTGAATACGAGATGTTTGGCTGGTTATTGCCGTTGGCACCGAGACCAAGTGTATCAGGGACAATGCCTTCATATGGTGGTCCGGATACTGAGTTTGAAGCCAATACCAATACTCACGGTGAGAAGCGTGCATTTGTAGTTTCAGGTCAATATGAAAATTTATTGCCCATGGACATCTATCCTCAGCATCTCATGAAAGCCATCATTACCGGTAATATAGAGAAAATGGAAGGTTTGGGTATCACAGAACTGACAGAAGAAGATGTAGCTTTATGTGAATTTGCATGTACATCAAAAAATCCGTTACAGAGCCTGCTCAGAGATGGATTAAACAATCTAAAAGAACAATTATAATATCAAAAAGTAAGTAGTATATAATAAGACATGGGATTATTAGAATTTATTAAAAAAATAGAACCGGATAAGAAGAAGAGTCCATTGCTGCACACGGCATATGACGCTTTTTTTACCTTCGCCTACGCTCCTGACACGGTTACTAAAGCAGGTACACATATCAAAGACGGTATGGATCTCAAGAGATTGATGGTCGTAGTGGTGATTGCAATGCAATTGTGTTATCTTTTTGGTACGTACAATATTGGACATCAGCACTTTGTAGCTGCAGGTGAGTACTTAGGATTTATTGAAGGATTTCATCTGAAGTTAGCCCATGGACTTATCAAAATGCTACCAATATATGTGGTCAGCATGGTGGTGGGATTGGGTATTGAATTTTATTTTGCAGCTAAAAAAGGCCATGC
Organism: Saprospiraceae bacterium; assembly: GCA_016713025.1. NCBI lineage: Bacteria > Pseudomonadati > Bacteroidota > Saprospiria > Saprospirales > Saprospiraceae > Saprospiraceae bacterium. The sequence goes on from JADJPZ010000004.1 coordinate 531,734, forward strand.
AGTAGAAGAAGGATATCTTGTGACGGGAGCTTTGATTCCGTTGATCATGCCCCCTGATATACCTTTGTGGATTCTGGCAATGTCTATCGCATTTGCAGTCATCATAGGCAAAGAAGCTTTTGGAGGCACAGGAATGAATATATGGAACATTGCCTTATTATCAAGAGTGTTCGTGTTTTTTGCTTATCCATTGACCATAGCGGGTGACCAGTGTTGGATATCGGGATTTGAGAAAATCGGAGATGGTGCAGCTGTAAATTATGGTTGGTGGCATACGGGATTTTTTAATTCTATTTTTGAGGCAATTGGATTAACAACATTTGACGCTACCAGTACTGTCATCAATGGTTATAGTGGAGCTACACCTCTGGCATTAGCTTATGAAGGAGGTTGGGAAAAAGTAACTGCCACATTTAGTGAAAGTCAAATGATTTGGGGAGCGATTCCCGGTTCAATAGGAGAGACGAGTAAGGTATTGATCATCATTGGTGCATTGATCTTACTGTTGACAAAAGTGGCATCCTGGAGAATTATGGCAGGAATGATGGTAGGACTTATTGGTACATCCTGGTTGCTCAACGCATTAGGCAGTACACCTTTTATGACAGTCACATGGACACAACACCTGATGATGGGATCGTTCTTATTTGCGATGGCATTTATGGCTACTGACCCGGTAACTGCAGCTACTACCAATACAGGAAAGTGGATATATGGTATTTTGATAGGATTTATAGGATTGATCATCAGAGTGATGAACCCAGCTTATCCTGAAGGATGGATGTTGGCTATTCTCTTCCTGAATACTTTTGCCCCAACTATAGATTATTTTGTATTAGAATCAAACATCAAAAAAAGATTGAGCCGTGCATAGTACCAGTTATATAATACGATTCACACTGATCATGACAGTCATAGTTGCGGCTGTACTCTCACTTATGGTATCGGGTCTTAAAGACATCCATACTGAAAACGAATCAGTGTACAATAAAAAAGGAATTCTGTCTGCTGTAGCGACACAGTTGGGCAAGGAAGTAAATACTCTTTCTAATGCCGAAGTACAAAAGATCTTCGAATCACAAATCACCCAGAAAGCTATCAACAGCAAAGGTGAAGAGTTAACACCGGAGCAAGTGAAGAGCATGACGGGAGCATCTTCAGTAGTGGATATTGACTTAGGAAAGGAAAACAAAAAACCTGTTGACCAAAGAGTATTTCCAATGTTTACGTTTAAAGCTGCAGACAATAAGACTTACAATATTATCTATGCCAGAGGGAAAGGACTTTGGGATGAGATATGGGGATACATCACACTGGACAGTGACTTGAACACTATTGCAGGCCAGGCATTTGATCATAAAGGTGAGACTCCTGGCCTTGGTGCAGAGATCAAAGATAATAAGTCGTGGTATACACAGTTTACTGGGAAAAAACTATACAACGAAGCGGGCGAATATAAATCCGTAGCTGTGGTAAAAGGAGGCGTAAAAAATAAAAATCACGAAGTAGATGCAATTTCCGGTGCTACCATCACCGGAAACGGAGTAGATGAAATGCTTGACAGGGGCTTGGCATACTATGAGCCTTACATTAAAAAGAATAAAAAAGCAGAACCACAAAAATAATAAAAAGATGGCTGAAGTTTTAACAAAAAAAGAAACCGGAGCTTTCAGTTTCGGTAAGGAAGAAAAGAAATTGCTTACCGATCCGCTCAATGACAATAACCCGATCACGGTTCAGGTATTAGGAGTTTGTTCTGCGTTAGCAGTTACTACTCTTCTTTCAAAAGCAATCGTGATGGGTATAGCTGTAATCTTTGTGACTGCACTTTCCAATTTGTTTACATCGTTGCTTAGGAATTATATTCCTAAATCGATCAGAATGATCGTACAGTTGGTCATCATTGCTTTTTTAGTGACAGTTGTTGAGTTGGCTCTAAAGGCCGTTAATTATCCGATTTGGAAAGACTTATCAGTTTTTATAGGCTTGATCATCACCAATTGTATAGTCATGGGTCGTCTCGAAGCATATGCCATGGCCAACAAACCATGGAAATCTTTTCTGGATGGTATCGGTAATGGTGTAGGGTATGCCATTATATTGATCATTGTAGCAGCTGTTCGAGAGCTTTTTGGAAAAGGCTCCCTGTTGGATTACAAAATTATTGGTCCAGGTGCAGATTATGTGTTGGACACTACAGTATCATGGTTGTCTTGGTATGCTCCTAATAATTTGCTGGTTTTGTCCCCGGCCGCCATGTTTATAGTAGCGGTGATCATTTGGATACAGAGAAGTAAGAATACAAAACTTGTTGACATTTCTTAAGAAAATAAAATAAAATTAAAATGGGCGATATATTAAATATATTTATCAAATCGGCTTTTATTGAAAACCTTGCACTTTCTTACTTTCTTGGAATGTGTTCTTTTCTGGCTGTATCAAAAAGTGTAAAAACCGCTTTAGGTTTAGGAATTGCAGTTATATTTGTCAATGGATTAACAATTCCTTTAAATTGGTTAATTGATTACTGGTTACTTGGTGAAAATGGTCTTTTGGGAATGGACTTGACTTTCCTTAGATTTATCATTTTTATATCTACGATAGCAGCATTAGTACAGTTGGTAGAAATGGTAGTAGAGAAAGTTTCTCCATCTTTATACAACTCACTTGGAATCTTTTTACCTTTGATTACAGTAAACTGTGCTATCTTAGGAGCATCATTGTTTATGATTACTAAGGAATACAACTTTGCACAGTCTGTGTCTTTTGGATTGGGTGGTGGATTCGGATGGGCATTGGCCATTGTTGCTATTGCGGGCATCAGAGAGAAGATGGCTTACTCACATGTGCCACCGGCATTGAGAGGTTTAGGTATGGCTTTTTTCCTTACAGGATTGATGGGCATGGCTTTTATGGGATTGATGGGTATCGATCCTGCAGCTTTTAAATAAAAGAATTAAAAAGAAAAATAATGTTTGTATTATTATCTATCATAGTTTTTTCGGCGGTCATTCTTGGACTGTCTTACATGTTGATCTATGCACGAAAAAAGTTAGTACCTCAGGGTGATGTAAAAATCATTGTCAATGGGGATGAAGAAAACCCAATTCTTGCCAAGCCGGGTTCATCTTTACTTTCTACTCTGGGAGACAGGAGTATATTTCTCCCATCAGCTTGTGGTGGTGGTGGTACATGTGCTATGTGTGAGTGCCATGTGTATGAAGGAGGAGGAGATGTGCTTCCTACAGAAATGAACCACCTTACCAGAAAAGAAGCTGCGGAAGGTATGCGTCTTGCTTGTCAGGTAAAGGTACGTCAAGATATGAAAATCGGTATTCCTGAAGAGATTTTTGGTATCAAAAAATGGGAATGTGAAGTCATATCAAATTACAACGTAGCTACGTTTATAAAAGAGTTTATTGTAAAGCTTCCTGAAGGCGAGCACCTTGACTTTCAGGCTGGGGGTTATATACAGATTGATGTTCCGCCTGTGACCGTGGACTACAAAGGTATCGATATCACAGCACACCCCAAATATCATGATCGCCCGGATAAGTTTCAAAAGGATTGGGATCAGAATAAAATGTGGGGACTTAAGATGGTCAATGACGAGCCTATCTTCAGAGCATACTCTATGTCAAATCACCCTGCGGAAGGAAACATAGTTTCATTGACGATCAGGATAGCCACACCACCGTTTAAGTTTAAGATGGGATCAGATGGTAAGAGGCAGTGGGATGGTTACGAAGCAGTAAATCCGGGTATCTGTTCTTCATATATCTTTTCAAGAAAACCTGGAGATAAAGTAACTATTTCAGGTCCATATGGAGAATTTTTCATAAAACCTACACAAGCCGAAATGCTTTATGTAGGTGGTGGAGCAGGTATGGCACCGATGAGATCACATTTATACCATTTATTCCAAACATTGAAGACTGGAAGGAAAGTTACATTCTTCTATGGTGGTCGTACGAAACAAGAGCTTTTCTACATAGAGGAGTTCAGAGAGATTGAAAAACAATTTCCTAATTTCAGATTTGCAGTAGCACTGGACAATCCACTACCTGAAGACAACTGGACACTCAAAACGCATTTGGATGATCCTAATGGTGACGGCTTCAAAGGATTTGTGCATAATGTAGTCATCGCTGAGTATCTAAGCAAACATCCTGCACCTGAAGAAGTAGAGTTGTACTTCTGTGGTCCTCCGATGATGAACCAGTCTGTGATAAAGATGGCCGATGATTGGGGTATTCCAAAGGAAAACGTTGCGTTTGACGATTTTGGTGGATAATGTCATCCAATTGAAATAAATATAAAAAGGGAATCAGAGATGGTTCCCTTTTTTATTTGTAATAGCATAATTATACTTTATATAGTATAAAATTAACATCAAAGTATTAGAATATACTATTAAAAGTATAAATATGTAATATTTTGTTAAAATATACTTTATATCATATAAAATATCAATAATATCGTATCTTTGTGCTACAAATAGTATAAAAATGCGAGAAAAAGTATCTGATTTAAGTAGTCATATCAAACTAAAACGTAAACAAAACAAATTGACTCAACCATCTTTGGCTCTGAAAGCTGGAGTTGGGTTGCATTTTGTGAGAGATTTGGAGCAAGGGAAACAAAGTTTGCGAATGGATAAGGTAAATGATGTTTTGCGTTTATTTGGCGAGATGCTCGGTCCTGTTCAGATGGACAGAGATAAAATATTAAGATGATATGGAACGTAGTGGACACGTATATATGAAAGATGTATATTGTGGTAAGATATATGAAACTGAAGAAGGTTATTTTTTTCAGTATGATGAGGCCTATCTGAAAAATAATATTCTACAAGGCATAAGCCTTACTTTGCCAAAACAACAGGTACCTTTTCATAGCAAAACATTGTTTGCTTTTTTTGATGGCTTGATTCCTGAAGGGTGGTTGCTCGACATAGCTCAAAAAAACTGGAAAATCAACCACAGGGATAGGATGGGTTTGCTTTTGGCATGTTGTAAAGATTGTATCGGTGCAGTAAGTGTTTTAAAAAATGAAGAATTATAAAAAGAAATATTTGGCTCAATTTCAGCATCATGAGTCTGTGCTTCATGAACCTTCGCCTTTTTATGGAAAAAGGTGTTTACATTGTTATGAGCCATTGAAGGAGTTAGACACTGATGTTCACCAGGCTTGTAATAAAAGATTTTATGGTCAACTGAAGACACCCCAATTAGGATACAGACTTCAGGATCTGGATGAATTAGCTTCGAAAGTCATCCTTAGTCAGATAGCTGTGACGGGTGTACAAGCCAAGATATCTCTCAGCCTTCACAGGAAAGAAGACAAAAATTTGGCAAAAAAACTGACTATAGTTGGTCTTTATGGCGATTATATATTGAAGCCTCCATCAGAGTATTATCCGCAACTGCCTGAGTTGGAGAGTGTCACCATGCACATGGCTGCAGTCTGTGGTTTGTTGGTTGTCCCTCACAGTTTGATCTATCTGGAAGATGGCACTCTATGTTATATAACTAAGCGTGTAGACAGGACTCGAAAAACTAAGTTGCATATGGAAGATATGTGTCAATTGAGTGAGCGCCTTTCTGAAGACAAATACAAAGGTAGTCATGAGCAAGTAGCTAAATTGATATTGAAGTACTCATCCAATCCTATTCTGGATGTGAGCAACTTTTATGAGCTTGTTTTATTCAGTTTTTTTACCGGCAATGCAGATATGCACTTAAAAAACTTTTCACTTTTGGAATCAGAGGCGAGTGGTTTTGCATTATGTCCCGCTTATGATTTAGTTCCTACAGCGATAGTCAATCCTGCTGATACTGAAGAATTGGCCCTAACACTGAATGGTAAAAAAAGAAAATTGAATTACAGTGATTTCCTAACAGCATACAGTTTGTGTGGTATGAATAAGAAAGTCCTTGATAATACTCTGGAGCTTTTTAAGTATTGTAAACCTGAGATGCTTCAGGTATTGGATAAAAGCCTGGTACAAGATGAGTTCAAGGCCAAATTTCATGCATTAATTAATGAGAGATTTGGACAATTAGGGTTAGGGTAGGAGTCTGTAGTGCTCTGACTAAATAAATAACTTTATTAAATATGGTTCTTTTTCCGAATATTTGCGTTAAAAATACTCGCCGTAGGATTTGTACTAGCTGTGGCACAGCGACCACAGTTCAGAACTAAAATAGTTTGCGACAATTTCTTTACGCTCTTCATGTTTTTTGCCTTGATCTTCAAAAAAAAATAACTCCCAATCATCTAAATTTACCCACCCTAAATGTGTCCACAAGCCGACGTTTGTGGTTCTCTCATTATTGAGTAAAATCGTTCACTCAATTTGCTTTGCAACTATTCAGTCACCCTTAAAATAGAGGGGACAAGTTCGTTATTTGATACTAGATGTATTATGTTATCAAAAATCAGCAATTTCGGCTTATACTAATTTTATCCGCCTGTTTATTTAAGCACCTTTTATGGTACTTAAATTAACTTTTTATATAGTCAGAGCACTAGGTAAAGGTAGCTACTGCTATGCTTCAAGAAATTGCCATGTTAAAAACTAAAATTCCTACATAAATTTTGTTCATTTTATAACAATGTCGGTTATTTAAGGAATTTTTCTTTGTTTTACCCTATCTAAATCTTTCCCTTGCAAGGGAAAGACTTCAAAAAAAGGTCTTAACTAATTCTACTTTGTCAAATTATACGGACTTTCCGATTTATTGGGAACTGTTGGGTTAGCCCAACAGTTGTGACTCTAATTCACCCATACATTTATCTTTAACCAACTATGAAAAAATATCAGGTTTCCGATTGATTACATTTTGATGAAAGCGTAATTGACTTAGATTTTTGAAGGTGACAAAGTAGAACTAAACGACATTATTTTTTATATCATAACAAATCCTATGAGTGCATTTCTTTTTTTTTGCACCATGTTAGATTTTTTATAAGTCTCGTTTGTTTGTCGTAGTTTCCAGCTACGATGCGCTTTATTCAGTTATCTTGCCTGAATCGCAAAATAAAAAATGGATGTTATATCAAACAGAAAATTGATTGCAAAAATTTAGAATCATAATTATTTATTTTACAATACATTATGATTTAAATTTTTCGCAGAATATTTTCTGCCCAGTAAAATATTATAATGAAGCGAAAAAAATCAAATACACACAACCCTAAACCCTAATAACTACATCATTCTCAAAACAAGACCGGAGTAAGGCGGCAGTGTCAGAATTTTTCCTTTCTGGTCTGCATCCGCCAAATAAGAAAAAACTATACTGAATCCGGAAATGTCCAAGGGAACCTGTACTGTATTTTGCTGATCATTGTTGTTGAAAAGGATCAAAAAACTTTCGTCATTGAAGGTTCTTCTGTATCCCAGAATATTTTTGTCATCATCAAAGTTTTCAAACTCAAAGTTTCCATATATAAAAGCTTCGGAACTTTTCCTTAGTTGAATCATGAATTTGTAATATTCATACATTTCAGAATCAAATTTTGGTTTTTCCGAGTATTTGTATTCAGAGTAATCAGATTGAGTTTCGTCTTCAAAAGTGATATCTGACCATACCAAAGGCTTCCTGCAGTCGGGGTCATCAGCACCGGTCATACCTATCTCATCGCCATTCCATATGTGTGGTGCACCAACAAAAGTAAACTGATGCAATAATAACAATCTCACACGATGATGTGTGATAGCAGGTGGATAGTTGGTGCGATAGTTTTTATCTTCCTGAGGTTTACAGTTAAATTTGTATTTATTGACATTATAAAAGGATGACAACAATCTGGGCGAGTCGTGAGAAGATGCCAGATTCATCATGACCTGCTGAGTATAAGCTGGATATTTTAGAAAGATGGTTTTCATTTTATCCTTAAACTCTGTTAATGTAAGTTTGTCATTTGGTTCAGCAAAATAACTTCTGGCTTCCTTAAACCATTGATAATGCATGACGGCATCAAAAACATCACCTTTGACCCAAGGGGCCGGGTCCATTAATTCATCAGGCCATTTTGTCCACCAGTTTTCACCTACCAGATAAAAGTCTGGATTTATAGACCTGACAAATTTTCTGAAGTCTCTCCAAAATCCCAATGGCACATGTTCTGCCACATCCAGCCGCATCCCATCTATACCATCATCAAAACGACCATCCCCATTTGGATCCATCCACCTCTCGGTAACTGCAAAAATGTGCTCTTTTACAGCGGGGAGCATATTGCCTTCATACGGGTGCCCCGGGATTTTTCCATTGTGATCTATTTTTTTAAGTTCTGGCAGCGTTTTGATACCTATCCAACCTTCATAATTAAGTTTGGTCTTTCCTGTATTTCCATCTTCGGTAAAACTGGTGTGGTACCAATCTTTGTAAGGCGACTTATCCAGATTTTTTTCAATGTCTTTGAATGCCCAAAAATTATTTCCTGTATGGTTCCATGAGAAGTCCAAAATGACCCTGATGCCTTCAGCATGAAGTTTTTTAACTAAATTGATAAACTTTTTATCAGCACTGGTCCACTGCCAGGTAGATGGATCTGCCGGATTTTCTTTTGACATTAAATCTAAGTCACTTGCCACATCATCTCCAAAGGTGACATCAATGTGATGGTAAGATCTTGCATCATATTTATGCAAAGAAGGTGCATCATTGAGTGGGTTGAAATAAATGGCATTGATACCCAAATCCTTCAGATATGGTATTTTTTCTTCCACACCAGCTAAATCTTCCCCATACCGTCTCATCTGTATAGTGCGATAGAAGTCGAGACCTGTCTTTTTTGCCCATGACTCTTGCTCATACCAGTTTTGTCCCCAAGGGCTGACATCCCAATCCGGTGGAAGAGCATCAATCAAACCGTTTTCGCAGGTTTTTAATGTTGGATTATTTTTAGGATTTCCATTTCTGAACCTCTCCACAAATATCTGATACCAAATTGCTTCCCTGGCCCATTTTGGTGGTTTATCAAAATCTGTTTCAGAAGTATCTGAACCCTTTCTACTTGAATTACATCCAGTCATGGTTATCACCAAAATATCAATATGCGACTTAAAATTGTCATTTAATGATTTTTGACAAAAATATTTAATTCCAATTTATATTTTTGATAAAGTGTTAAATAAAAAGTTACTTTGTGAGTCAAAGAATATAATACCAAAAGTAGACATGTCTGATTCAAATATATTTTCTTTAATCAAAAACATGCAACCTCAACTTCATAAAGGAGCATACGTGTATTGTACAGTTCAGCAATTAAGTACTGAAATACTTCAAAATTGTATTATGATTTTTAAAGAAGAGGAATCTTTTACATTGATATTGGAAAAAAATTATGCTGATAAAGAATCTATAAATTATCAATACGTGGCAGCCTGGATTACATTAGAAGTATATTCATCTCTCGAAACCACAGGATTGACGGCCGCATTTTCAAAGGCTTTGGCCGATGAAGGTGTCAGTTGCAATGTCGTGGCAGCTTTTCACCATGACCATATTTTTGTTCCATTCCATGAAGCTTCTTTGGCTATTGAAGTATTACAAAAATTATCTTCATCATCTTAGCAAGGATGCACAACCTATTGTGGAGCAGACATTTCTATCTTGAACATCCTGATCATCCTGTCGTCTCCGGCAGAAACCATCAGACCTGCTTCGGGAATCCAGACCAGAGCATTGACAGAATTGATATGCCCACCTTTTTGAACATCAATATTTTTTAGTAATTTAAAATCATCAGCACTCCAGAGCCTCCAGGTTTTATCTCTTGATGCAGTGGCAAAAGCGGATAATTCGGGTATGCCCACTATTTTATTGACAGTAAACCAATGGGCATCAATTGTCTTCTTCTTGCTATACTCCAAGACATCCCAAAGATGACAAACCGCATCCCGACCACCGGAGATCATAGTCAAATTATCCAACATCTCTATACAAAATACACTATTGCGGTGAGCCTGAGTGATGACATGTTGTATTTGAAAATTGTAAATATCCACTACATAAATATTGTTATCGCTTGCTCCGATATAAAGTAAATCCCTGCCCTGATCATACTTAATACAACGAAGTCCCTGTGTTGACAAGCGTAAAGACAATTCGGGCACCATATCGTTGACATTCCATCTGCAAAGATATCCGTCATTACTTACGGAGTATAAAATGTCATCATTGACAAATACAAGCTCCAATATACTTCCTTTATGGAATGCAGAGCGTTTGATGATTATATTTTCAGCAGAATCCAGCCAATAGAGATGCCCATCCATATCACCCGCGACTAATAATGATTTTCGATCATTGAGTGCCAATGAAAATATTTTTGTGGTTGTATTTCCGGTGAGAACACCATCCGGATTGTCGGACAAAGGGTACCACTTCACAATCCAGCCGTCGCCTCCTGCAGAGTATAGTACCTGCTTCTGATGGTCATATTTCATGCTGTATATAGCAGAACGATGTCCGGAAAAATCTTTTATTTTAGTAATATTGGCGAAAACTCCCAAAGGTATATTAGTTTTGCTTTTTTAAAAATATGATGTTGCAACTTCGGAGCACTAACAAAGCCAGAGATCACAAGTTTAAGAATCTATGCCTTTAATATTGACAAAAAATGAAAATGGATTATTCAGATATGGTATATGGCATCATATCGAAGCTGATGAATTCTTCCTGCAAAGACTTAAATTAAGCAACGCAGAAGAAGCAGAGGTGCAAAATCTGAAAGCAAGAAAAAAAAGTGAATGGCTTTGTTCCAGATATTTGCTCACAATAGTGGCTGATCACGAAATACGTGGAGCCTGCCTTAAAGATGAATATGGCAAACCGTATATAGAAGGATCTGACGAAAATATATCCATCAGTCATACTTTTGATTACACCGCGGTGATCATCAGCAAAAAATTATGTGGCATTGACATACAGGTTGTTGTGCCCAAAATTATTGCCATCGGGCCGAGATTTATCAATGAAAATGAATTAAAATACATACCTCAAAACAATAAACTCTACTATTTTCATGTCATATGGGGTGCGAAAGAAGCCATGTATAAATGTCATGGTAAAAAAGAGTTGGATTTCAAGAAGCATCTCGAAGTCAGTCCGTTTGATTTTAGCCCGGTTTGTTTCACATTTGAAGGTCGAATTCATAAAGATGATTGTATAGTGAAATACAGTTTATTCGCCGAACTTAACGATAAAATAATGACCGTATATGCCGTTGAAAATTAAAAATATGGTTTGGTTAGTAATTTTCTTGCAATTGTTTGCCAACTCCTGCAAAGACAAAACTAAGCCCCCGGAAGCAGAATCCGCACCAAGTATTGATAAAAGCTTTTTGGCTTTTTATGAGCAATACAGCAAAGACAGCCTTTTTCAGTTAGAGCATACTGTTTTTCCTCTGGAAGGTATGAAAGCCCGACATGATGAAAATGATATGATTGATCCGGATTTCAGATGGACTCAGGAAAATTGGGTTTTTCAAAAAGAATTTGACGACTTGAACGGATCATTTACCAGAGAATTTTATAACCTAAATGGGGTCATTGTAGAAAAAATTGCCGACAAATCCGGAAATTTTACAATGGAAAGAAGATTTGGAAAACTTTCTTCGGGATGGCATTTGATTTATTACAGGGAAATGGGTATGTATGGCAAATGAAAAACTGAACGTAATTGTTGAGGTTTGAAAACCAATTCAAAAAAATGCATCATTTTGTAAAAAATGATGGATATTTCATAGGGTTTAAACCCCATATAGGCTGAATAAATCCTTTATACCAACGCACCTAAGTAAAAACACAGAAACTATTAAATTGGCTTGTTGTTATACTAAACAGAAAATTGAATGTAAAATTTGAAATCATAATTATTTAATTTACAACACATTATGATTTTATTTTTTTGCAGAATATTGTTCACTATAGTTACCAAAATATTAATTGTTAATGGGATTTTATTTTGTAGGATCGAATTTTAGTTGATTAAAATATCTTTAAAATCAGTTTGATCAGCAACATTTTAATTAATTTTGTATTTAATTTGATATTTATTTTTAGAGATAATTACCGATGAATAAAATATTTAACCTATTTGTCTTGTGCGCATTTTTACACACTTTGCCTGTGGAAGCACAAAATTTTTGGAAAAAAATCAAAGAATCTGAAATTTCATTAAGAGATAACAGTACCAGAGAAATCATTCCGACACAATACCAAACTTTTAAGGTAGACTTATCCGGATTACGGTCCCATTTGCTAACTGCTCCTATGGAGTTTGGTGGAGCAAGGAACGGTGAACCATTTACTGTCGATATGCCTTCGGCCGATGGAAATATTGAAACTTTTATAGTCTATGAAGCACCTGTGATGGAATCTGGTCTGGCACAAAAGTTTCGCGATATAAAATCTTATAAAGGATATTCTACAAAAACAAAATTGAATCAAATAAGATTTGCTGTCTCCGACAGAGGAGTACATGCGGTCATTAAATCACCATCGGGAGAAGTCTATATAGACCCTTATGCCACAAACAATGCCACTGAGCACATCACATATTACACCAAAGACCACATAGATGAGTCGTATAAAAATATAAGCTTGTGTGGAGTGGATGCCACTGAAAAACCTGATAGACAATATTTCCGTCCTCCAGGCACCAGAAGTGCTCCAGCTGTAGAAATGAGGATTTATAGGGCCGCAGTTGCCTGTACAGGTGAATGGGGTGCCCGACGAGGTACAGTCGCTGCATGTATCGCAGATATCAATGCTATGATGACCAGACTCAATATGATCTATGAAAATGAACTGGCAGTTCGTTTCGTACTCATCAGCGAAAATGACAAGCTTATCTTTCTTGATGGTGCAACCGACCCTTATGACACCCCTACAGAAGGTCTGAAATTGGTAGGCTCAAATACAGGTAAACTAAACGCCATCATTTCTTCAGCAGCTTATGATATCGGGCATGTTCTTTCCACATGTAACGATGTAGGAGGTGTCGCTCAGCTTGGGTCATTATGCCAGAGTAATAAAGGGAATGGAGTAACCTGCCACACATCACAATCCATCTCTGTAGTTGTAACGAGGATAGTCGCTCATGAAATAGGTCATCAGTTTACGGCGTCACATTCCTGGAACAGTTGTCCTTCTTCTGCAACTCAAAGATCTTCCGGAACGGCATTTGAACCAGGTAGCGGATCTACGATTATGTCATACGCGGGCTCATGTGGTTCGGACAATGTCATAGGTGATAATGAAGATTACTTTCATGTGGGGTCACTCGAGCAGATGTATGCGAAAACACAACCAAGCGGAAATGCGTATAGTTGTGCCCAAAGAATCATTACTGCCAACAGACTACCGGTGATCTCTGTCCCAAGTAAAACTTATACCATTCCGGTACTGACTCCTTTTGAACTTGCAGGTACAGCAACTGATGAAGACGGTGATTTATTGACATATACCTGGGAGCAATATGACATAGGAAGTGTAGCAACTCTAGGTACACCAACTGAAACCGGACCTTTATTCAGGTCGTTCAGACCAAGTGCCACAGGCAATGTCAGATTTTTTCCCAGAGCTTCAAACTTAACTTCAGGGATTTTTAATGAAAAAACTGAAGTGCTGCCCAATACAACCAGAAATATGTCTTTCCAGCTTACTGTAAGGGATAACAATCCAGCTGGCGGTGGCGTCGCTTGGGATGATTATTCTGTAAAAGTGGACGCATTGGTCGGTCCATTTAAGATCACACATCCGGCCATAGATTTCAGATTTAAAGTCGGAGAAGTCGTGAAAGTAACATGGGATGTAGCAGGAAGCGACAAAGCACCTGTCAACTGCAAAGCTGTCAATATTTACGGCTCATTCAATAGTGAGCTGCGTACAGGAAGCCCCAACCTTGTACCGTTGGCTCTTAATGTACCCAACGATGGAGAAGAGGAGATCATCATACCCAACAGAGTTACAAATTTCTTTAGAGTAGTGATTAAAGCTGCTGACAATATCTTCCTTACAACGGGCACATTACCTTCCAGGATAGAACAACCCTCTGTGCCGGGAATTTATTTTGAACCAAATACCAATGAAATAACCATATGTCAACCAAATACCGGAATCATTAATTTTTCTACTTCCGGACTATTTGGATATACCGGTGATATTAATTTCCAGATTGCCTCTACTCTGCCTTCCGGCATGACTGCTGCATTTGACTTTATCAAAGTGAAAGCAGGAAGTAACAATGTACTCAAAATAAACACTGGTACAAGTACAGGAAGCATTTCAATCCCCATAACCATAAAAGCAGATGCGCCTGGAATAGCCTCACTAGAAAGAACTGTTTTGGTGATTATCAAGAGCAACAATATCAACAATATCATAACAAAGGCTCCACAGAATGGTATTTCAGGAGTATCACCCACACCACAGTTTGCATGGGATTTAAAACCGGATGTTTTGCAATACGAGCTTCAGGTGGCATCAAATCCGGGTTTTGAATCAGCTCAAATTGTATTTAGCAGTATGACTTCTGCAGCATCTGTCAAATCAGAAATTATTCTTAATAAATCTACTATCTATTATTGGAGGATAAGGGGTTTAAATTCTTGTGGTGAGGGATTATGGTCAGATGTTCGGGTTTTTATGACTGAAGCCTTGGCATGTAAAACATATACCTCTGGAGTTCAATCTATCAACATTTCATCATCTGGGAGCCCCACAGTTGATATCCCCCTGCAAGTGGGTGAAGATGGATCCGCCGTGGACATTAATATAAAACTGATAAGAGGAGAACACAACAGATTAGTTGATCTTGAAGGTTATCTAATAGCGCCATCAGGTAAAAGTGTAAATCTATGGAGCCGAAAATGCGGAACACAAAAAAATCTTAGTCTTGGCCTCGATGATCAGTCAGCAGAATCATTTCAATGCCCAATAAATACAGGTAAAATCTACCAACCTGAAAATCCGCTTGCTACTCTACAAAATGAACCAATCAAAGGTGTCTGGAAATTGCAGATTGCTGATAGACAGTCCGGTGAAGGCGGCAGGCTTCAGGAATTCAATTTAGAGTTATGCTCCAGTCTGACCGTTTCAAGTCCGTTTATTGTTAAAAACGAAGTACTCAAATTACATCCCGGTAACAACAGGATCATTACCGATACTGTATTATTGACATCTGACAATAATAATACTGCAAACCAATTAATTTATACTATTGTGTCATTGCCCAAAAATGCCCAAATATTTATAAACGGAGCAGAGGCAAAGATAGGATCGACATTTAGTCAGGCCGATATTAATAGTGCAAAAATTCTGTACGATGACAATACCGATGTCGAAGGCAATGACTTTTTTACATTTACAGTGCATGATGGTCAGGGCGGATGGGTTTCAATCACAAGATTTGAAATTCAAAAAAGTAAGAGTTTTATAAATTCGGTTGATGATACCAATTGGGGAAAGGATATACACATACATCCTAATCCCGCAAGGGAATCGTTCAGAATCTCTACTACCGGAAAAGTATCTGATTTTAATCAATATGAGATTATTGACATCACTGGCAGGAGTATACAAAAAGGAATCCTGACATCACCATCCACAGAAGTAATCATGCAAAATATCCCGGCAGGCATTTATTCTGTGCAACTGACAAATGGCATCAATAGAGCTTCAAAAAGAATTATTTTACTTTAGACCTGATGATTTTTTTGAAGTTCTGTTTTTCTGAATAAGAAATCCATTAAAAACAACATAATTTGCTTGAGTATTTAAAAAGTAAGGAATTTTTAAAACACCTTTTGTGGATCACATTAGGGATAGCAGTTTTATTGTTTTTGATTCAACTGTGGCTCAGATTTTATACTCACCATGGGCAAAAAATCCAACTTCCCCGTTTCGTCGGAATGGAAATTGAAAAAGCAGCATCTAATGGCAAGAGAAATGATTTTGAAATTGTTGTGGCTGATTCAGTATTTATCGTTGGCAAAACAGGCGGTATCATCACAGATCAAAATCCCAAACCCGGAGCATTTGTGAAAGAAGGAAGAAAAATTTATGTGACTGTAACAAAATTTGGCGTCGAAACCATCAGATTCGGTGATTTACCACCATTATATGGCAATGGTTTTGAACAGAAGAAAGCAGAATTGAAGTACCGCGACATAGATTTTGTAATAAAAGATTACGCCTTTGATCCCGGAGAACCAGATCATATCCTGGAAGTATGGTATAATGGAGCACTGATTCTTTCTAAAGATGTAAGAAATGATGATGTCCAAATTGCAAAAGGAAGTACGCTCGAATGTATAGTTTCTAAAATAGATGGTGGGGAAGTGATTGTCCCGGATTTGGTATGTTTATCACTGGACGAAGCCAATTTTTTACTTTCAAGTAGCAAGCTGCAAATAGGCGAAATCATAAAAAAGGGACAAAGTGAACCCGATGCGATACTGTATATTTCATCCCAAATACCACCATTTGATGGTGTAAGTACCATAGCCATGGGTGAAAAAATTACTGTGACAGTAAGTCCAAATAAACCTGCTGAATGCAATTAAACGAAATAAGAAAATCGTATCCAAAAATCAAAACAGTCTAAAAAATGAATGACATAACAGTCGAAGAACTAAAGCAAAAAATAGACAACAGTGAAAATTTTATTTTTATTGATGTACGCGAACCTTATGAATACGAAGAATTTAATCTCGGAGCACGACTGATACCAATGGGCAGTTTACCTTCTGCCTTACCCGATCTGTTGCAATATAAAGATGAAGAAATAGTCATTCATTGCAGGTCCGGAGCGAGAAGCGGTTCTGCCAAAATCACACTTATGAATCTTGGATTTACCAATGTTCGCAATTTGCTAGGAGGTGTGCTGGATTGGCAAAGGAAATTTTAAATAGATAAGTAAATCAGTAAAGATATGATAATTGATCTTTTTGTAGCAATTGTGATTGCACTCGGATTTTATCTTGGGTATGCACGCGGGCTTATCAAAACAGTTTTTGATAGTCTGTCATTAATCATTGGTATTTTAGCCGCACTCAAACTATCGCCTTTCATCATTAATATATTGCAGGGTATCATCAAGACAACTCCGGCATTAACATTTATCCTTGGTGTGGTAATCACCTTTATAGGCATCATGGCTTTGATCAGGTTTATAGGCAGAAAAATGGAAGACATGCTTGAAGCGATCAACATCAACTTTATCAATAAGATTGCAGGAGGCGCATTACAAGGCCTGTTTTTTGCATATCTGTTGAGCTTGGCCCTTTGGCTTGTCAATAGTCTGAATGTACTCAATCCTGAAGCAAAATCAGCATCAATCACCTATCCTATGCTTGAACCATTGCCTGAAAAAGGGAAGGCCGTATTTACCACATTGAAACCTATGTTTAAAGGATTTTGGGATAAAACACTTGAAACTATGGACAGCATCAAAGGTGAAAGCAAAACTAAGTAAGGAAATCCTGAAAAATATTTAATAAAAATATAAATTTTCTCTTTTACATTTAAATTAAGTTATTTATCTTCGCTCAATATTTAGATCATAAACATCTTCAATGCTTCGGTTAGCAAATTTCATGTTATTTTTTTTGATGATGTCGGAACTCATGCAGGCTCAGACATTAAAAGCATTACAGGATAAAGCTACTAAAGTGTATTTTATCGGCGAAGATGAAAAAGAGTATGAAAAACTAGTTAAAAATTATAATTCACTATTGTTTACCGTCTGTGAAAACAAAATGGAAAAGGCCTACGACAGTTGGTCTTTATTACTTAAAGATATTGATGACTATGCTTCAAAACAAAATTTTGATCTGAAAGGAGTAAAACTTTGGTTAAATGTCTTTTGGGACAAGGATGGTTCGATAGATTTTATAGTATTTTACCCCAAACCAAATTCCAAAAATATAAATTATGATCAGTTGAAAATTATACTGATAGATTTTGGAAAATCATACCAGTCCCCATTAAAATATACTTCCACTTTTTCGCATTATGGGAGTGCATCTTTCCCCCTTTTCAACAAATCCATATCGGGTTCCGAAAAGTAAACTGCATAATATTTTATACACACTTAATATTGTGTGTAAAACGAATTGCACAAATTCATATTTTATTCCCCGCTACCCTCATTCCCTAAAGAGCCTGTCAAGCTACGCTTAAGACGAGCCACCTACTTGTACTTTTCAAAGCGCTGCACTCTACTTTAGGGGCTACCGTTTACACATAAGTATGAAAGTTCCGGCATGATAAATATTTGAAAATATTTTTGAGAAAAGTGCCTCTTTTTAACTGTTTTTACCCATCCCCGACCCTTCCCTAAAAATGGAAGGGTGACTCGCAACGCTTGGCATTTGAACGTAATTCATGAAAAATAGTTTTTATTTTATAAAGAAGGGTTCAGAATCACACACCACCTAAGATGTGTGTAAACGGTAGCCTTTAAGGGGTCGGGCCTGCATGCGTGCCTTGGCGGGCAGGGGTTATTGAAGCAGATTTAACCTGTATATTTGGACTAATATGTATTCTTAAATCAAATACTTTATTATTTAAAAAAGTGCTATTATGTTATATACGGACTAAATATTTATTTTTTTCATATATATGATAAAATGATATATCTTTGTATTTTGATTATGTGATCAATACAACGATGAATCCTTATATTCTTAATCACCAACAAAAAAACCTTGTCCACTCTGAAGCCACCCTCTTCAATGTGACATATAGAGATGTTTCTGAAGCTTTGCATACTGTAGCCATGCGAGTTTTGAAAAATTGCTATGAACATAAATCCACATACCTAGTTATTCCTGATCCAGAAGTCAGAAAACAAATAGGTGAAAGTCTGCAAACTCTGATGATTGACGACCTGACTTTGTTCGTACATCTGCAAAAGTCGGTAAGTGAAATTGATCTTAATGCACTAAGGGACAAATGCGGCTCGAAGAGAACACCATGTGAAAGCAAAACTTCCAGTGGCTATCTTTATGATGTGTTAAATGACAAAATCAAAAATCATTACCTGCAAATGCACAGTAAGATTATTTATAATGATAAGTCATGGTCTAAATTATTAACTCGTTATTTGGGTTTGACTGAAAAAAATACTTATTCAGTATTTAATGATCTGGAAGAAGGAACACAACTTGATTTTTCAAAGTCTGAGTATGACTCTATTTCTGAAAATATTTCAGAAGCACTTTTCTTGTACCAGAGAGAATTTGAGTTGACTCAAATAAGCATGACAGACAAAACATTGTTCCATCCCTCTATCGACCATCGGGATGATTTTCATAATATATCATACACACTATACGGTTTTAAACAAGAAGCATGTCTTCTGGCTGGAAGATATAGAGACTTCATATCTGAAATTGAACAACTCCATATAAAGTCATCAGTTAAAGAGACTGATCAAATCATTGATAAAATAAACTACCTTATTTATGTTTCTCAACTTAACGAACAAGAAACACCTGACTCCAATGGTTTTTTTTCTGGACTGTTTACATCCCAAAAAAATAAGAAGGATAATTCATTACTACAGGAATCAAATAAGCTCCTTGATGAGATAAAAGATAAAGGGATAGTTAACCTGAACTATCCCAAAATCAATAATTACGGTGAAATAGGACCCGCTCTCCGATTCATGTCCGATGTGATGACATCCAAAAGACATCAAATACCTCAAATGGCAGAGGAATTGATTAAATCTGTCAATAAACTCAATTATCTGGATCCTGCAGCAGAAAATCTTGAATTTGGGTTAAATGATTTGCTAGAAAGAGTCAATGCTTCGAATATATTCAGGATCAAGCATGAATTCAATACATTGAGCATAAAAAAGCAAATGGAATACTTGCAGCATTTGATTCACTTACTTGAGACAGCGATATTGAGTATCGAAAAAAATATAAATTACTATCAATGGTTGAAATTCTTAAATACCATTGGTGAAAAAAGCAAATGTATCATCCTTCACCTGAAATTTTACGATCCGTCTGACTGGCAGGATTTATTTAAAGCCTGGTATCTGGAAAAATTGCTGGAAAATAACTTTCCTTATACAGATATAACACCAGAACACAGTGAATTGCTGGAGCAATACCTCATCGAGAAAGAAAAATTTAATGTCGGACGCTATAAAAACAGAATTTTGGAAGAATTTGAATCCAAAATGACCACCATTAAAAAAGAGCATCCTGAGTTGAATAGTTTGCTTGTCAAGAGAAAAGCACTGAAACACCCTGTGTTATGGAAAAACTTCCTTGCGACAAATACAGAAATGATTACTGCTGTATATCCGGTCATTGTAGCAGAAAGTGATGATGTTCCGGATTTAAAAACCCATGCATTAGAAGAAATTATTTATCTCGATTTTCCTGGAATTAAGGTAGACAAGATGAATGTTTTTAAATCAACTATTTTCTTTTTTAAAGAAGAATCATTTCAAGGCATTCCGGAATATAGTTTGACAAAAGAACCGCTTTGTGCATTTAAGACACTTCAGGAAACTCATACTACAGGCAAAATCTCATTGGTAAGAAGTATTACAAATGAACTTTTGCAGTTCGGAATTCAGCCGGCAATTTATGGATTATGGGACACAACTATCATTAGTTTTTGCTCTGATTACTACAATGGACGACTGAATGATGACTTTTATAACTCAGGTATCAAAAGGCTCCATGGAGACAATGTCAGGCAGACCATCACTGGTGCTTTGCTTGATGATCAAAAGAATATTTTTATACTTGTAGAAGATGAACTATTCAATCACGACGTAGACAATTATGATTTTCTTTTACAAAAAATGACTGCCGATTTTATAGTGAGGATGGGATGTGAGTGGATATCACTAGATAATAAAAACATCTATGAAACCAAAGGCACAAGTCTTACGGATGTATTTGCCAGGATTAAGTTATTCAACCATACAACAATTAAAAATCAAAATCAACTGTCCATTGAGTTTAACTGAATTCAGGCTTGACCTTAGACTTCTTGATTACACTCCTGCGTTGATCCTGACAGAAAAGAGTGGAACAAAATACGTCTTTGACCCTATAAGAAAAAAAAATATCATCCTGCAGCCGGAAGAAATGGTAAGACAACTTATGATCCAATGGTTGATAGAAAAATCTGTTTTTTCACGAAATGCAATCCAGGTAGAAAAACTTGTCACCGTCAACAATATAAGGAAGAGATTTGACATACTGTTGTACAATAACAACATCAATCCCTATATTTTGATAGAGTGCAAGTCACCTGCAGTCACAATAAACCAATCAGTATTTGACCAGATTTCGGTGTACAATCTCGCAATGAAGGCCCCTTATCTGATGGTGACCAATGGTCATAGTTCGTGGATGGTCCACCAAAATATGGAAGAAAAAGAATATCAATTCTTTTCAGAACTTCCTCCATGGCTGACAAAGTCATGATTTTAGACAGGTCATGCCGGTACGATCCAACCATGAGTATCTTCGACGGTACAATTTCTCAACCCATTGATCGTCTCATAAATCATCTTGCTGATTTTGAATGAGTCCGGGTCGATTTTTACAATCTGGCTTCCATGTTTTATTTCACATACCGGTGCTACAACAGCAGCCGTACCTGCGCCAAATACTTCTTTGAGTGTACCTTTCTCACCGGCTTCCATCACCTCATCAATGGTGATAAGTCTTTCGGATATCCTTATGCCTCTATCTTTCAGTAATGTGATGATACTGTCTCTGGTGATTCCTGCCAGAATAGCACCATCAAGATTTGGAGTAAGCACCTCATCACCTATTACAAAAAAAATATTCATTGTTCCAACTTCCTGAATATACTTTTTATGAACACCATCAAGCCACATGACCTGATCATATCCTTCATTTTTTGCCATAGCTGCGGGAAGCAGTGATGCAGCATAATTTCCTGCAGCCTTTGCTTCTCCTACACCGCCCACTACTGCTCTAACAAAAGTGTCCTGAGCCAATAATTTTACTGGTTGACTGTAATATGGCCCGACCGGCATAACAAAAATAATAAACCTATATGTATCTGAAGGCTTCACTCCTATAGTCTCATCTGTAGCATACATAAATGGTCTTATATAGAGCGCAGAACCTGATTGAGGTGGTATCCATGCTTTTTCCATTCTTACAAGAGTATGGATTGCCTCAAGAAATAAGTCTTCAGGGATTTCAGGCATACACATCCTTCGTGCGGAAGCGTTTATCCTTTTGGCATGCATTTCAGGTCTGAAGAGGAGTGGATGCCCCTCATCATCTCTGGATGCTTTCATACCTTCAAAGATGGATTGGCCATAATGCCATGCCATATTTCCTGGATGAGTTGGAATTAATGCTATGGGCTTTATCTCCAGATTTGTCCAGTGTCCATCTATGTAATCGGCCACAAACATATGATCAGAATAAAACTTTCCAAATGGGAGATGGTCAAAATCAATATTTTCAATATTTGATTGTGAAGTTTTAGTTATTTTTATCTGGTATTTCATAATACTTGGGTTTTAACTCATAATAAAAACATTCTGACCTTAGAGTGTGTTTAAATTTTCAAGTTTGAGCGAAGTGAGAAAATTTAATAACCGGCATAAATATAGAAAAAATATAAAGGTCAATTCGTGCAACAAAAATACGACATTCCTTTTAAAAAAATTGTTAATCAGATAATATTTTTTAAATTTCATCAAACTTTATTTTATATTTTTACATATTTAAAAATTATATTCTGATGAATGAAATAAATGATACAGTCTACCAAATTCCTTCACTCACTTTGGAACAACTATCCAAAGAAGGTGCCGGATTTAAAAAAATAATATTAGTAGTTGAAAAAACCAAGTTTACTACCGCAGAATCTGCTACTTTACGATTGATCATAAATGCAATAAAACTCGATTTTGAAAATGATATCATTTTGTTGAAAATAGATAATCATGAAAAGGTGTCCTTGTCTTCACTAATAGATGATTATCAGGATATTCTGATTTTTGGTTTACCACCTTCCGTTCTTGGATTTTTTATTGAGTATAAAGCATATCATATTTTGCAATTCGAAAAAAAACGTATGCTGGTGGCAGACTCACTGGAAGAACTAAATGTGTCAAAATCCAAAAAAGGACTTCTTTGGTCTGTATTACAAAATATGTATCAAGTCTGATCTACTATGAAAACATTAATATTTGCTACATCAAATAAACATAAACTGGAAGAACTCAAAGCTATACTCCCAGAATATCAGATACTGGGATTGGAAGATGTCGGAATCACTGGAGAAATACCCGAAACAGGAGATATATTGGAAGAAAATGCTACCATTAAGGCTCAATACCTTTTTGATAAAACCGGGTTGCCTTCTTTTGCAGAAGACACAGGTCTGGAAGTGAAGGATCTTGCCGGCGCACCGGGAGTCCATACGGCGAGGTACGCAGGAGCCCACAGAGACCCAAAAGCCAATATGGATCTTTTATTGCAAAACTTAAAAAATAGTGCTGACAGGTCTGCAAGATTCAGGACTGTCATAGCTTACATTTCGGATCAGGGTACAATTCTATTTGAAGGACAAGTATCAGGACATATTGCCCTTGAAAAATCTGGTGACGGAGGTTTCGGATATGATCCTGTATTCATTCCTGATGGTCACACAAAAACATTTGCTGAACTCAGTCAGGAAGTCAAAAACAAGATCAGTCATCGTGCCCGTGCCGTACAGTCACTATTGAAATATCTACAACAACACATCTAATATGTACATACTCCCGAAAACGACACTTGCAATACCGTTTGTCGTAAAAAAAGCTTGATTTACCCTACTCAAATCTCTGGGTGATATGATGCTGTGCTGATACACCAGCATGCTAAAAAAAATGCCCATACCTATCATGACTATGACACTCAATGATAAAGGCTGGAAATATAAAGCCATACTCACGGTCAGGAGAGCTGCAGAAATAAAATGCAGGATTTTGGATAGATGCATAGAGTTGACTCTTCCAAGTTTTACCGGGATAGAATACAGCTGGTTTTCTTTATCAAATGATTCATCCTGGAGTGCATATATGATATCAAAGCCAGCGACCCAAAATAGTACAGACAATCCTATCAGCACCGGCGGTAGTGCAAAACTACCGGTAACGGCCAGATAGGCACCTACCGGTGCTAAAGACAGACCTAATCCTAAGACTAAATGACACAAGGCTGTGAACCTTTTGGTAAATGAGTACCCCAATACTATCAGCAATGCCACAGGACTCAACCAAAAACAAAGCGGATTAATAAACCAGGTACACACAATAAATAGAATACAATTGGCCATCACAAAAATAAGTGCTGCATCCGCCATGATAATACCCGAAGGGATCTCTCTTATTATGGTTCTTGGATTTTTTGAATCTATATCCTTATCTAACCATCTATTGAAAGCCATAGCAGCACTTCTTGCAAATACCATACATAGTATAACTAAAAGCAGGATTTTTAAGTCAAATCCGCCACCTTGTATCACAGAACCGGAGACAAAACCCACCAATGCAAATGGCATAGCAAATATGGTATGACTGAATTTGATAAGTGAAAGATAATTTTTCAATCCTGTGGTTATATTTTTACTATTGTACACCAACAAAAAAGGCTGCCCAATAGTTGAACAGCCTCTTATAAATTTTTAATATGACCAGAATTATTTACCGGCTTCGTCAGCTTTTTTGTTTACTTTTCCTTTAATCTCTAAGTAAGTATCCATAGGATCAGTATTAGCTGTAATGGTGACTCTTTTTGAATCATCTTTTCCACCAACTGCACCTTTTCCTTTAGAATCGTATACTACTTTGATCTCACCAGATTTACCCGGAGCGATAGCATCTTTTGGCCAGTCAGGAACAGTACATCCACAAGTAGCGTTTGCTTTAGTAATGATCAAAGGCTCCTTTCCTGTATTTTTAAACTTAAAAATTTTAGTAACTTTTTCACCGTCCATTACAGTACCCCAGTCGTAAGACATCTGCTCAAATTTGATACTGGTAAGTGGACCTGTCGGAACAGGAGTTGCAGCTGCAGCGTTTGGATCAGTTGCAATAGCAGCAGCATTGGGATCTTGTGCCGGTATAGCAGCAGGATCAGTAGTCACAGGCACGGCACTTACCTCTGCAGCATCAGGTGCTGTGTTAGCATCATCAGTAGCTTTTTCTTTACAAGATGTCATCGCGATAAAAGTTGCGAAAACCAGAATTGAAAATAAATTAAAGAGTTTCATTATATACTTTTGTTTAGTTTAAAAATGATTAAATAAAAATAAAGGTAAAATTAAGCTTTTAAATATTTTTTTTTACTAAATCGTTTTTATGTGAATTTTGATTAACAAGTATTTAACACAAAATAATAGCCCTTAACAAGAATTCTGATCAACGATGCACCCATTGACTAAATTCAGATAATGATTTTGTATTCAGACACATATTTTTTGTCAATCCTCCTTTTCTTGCAGCAGCTACTCCGTACTTTATATAATGTATAGATTCTTTTGAATGGGCATCAGGATTGACTGATATGACCACACCTTTTTCCATACAATAGGGTATCAAGATCCAGTCTATGTCCAGGCGCTGTGGATTGGCATTAAGTTCTATCACCACATTATTCGCTGCACAGGCATCGATGATCTTTTTGTGATCCAAGGGGTAACCTGGTCTTGCCAAAAGTAATCTTCCTGTGGGATGACCTAGTATTTTTGTGTATGGATTTTCGATGGCTTTGATCAATCGGTCATTGGATTTTTTTTCATCCATATTCAGGACGGAATGAACTGATGCAATCACCACATCAAATTGCTTCAGGATGTCCTCCTCATAATCCAGAGATCCATCGGCAAGAATGTCGCTTTCTATCCCTTTAAAAATCCTGAAATCCCGTCCATATCCAGCATTGAGTGCGTCAATTTCCTGCCATTGTTGTTCCAGTTTTTCAACTTGAAGCCCTCCTGCATAACCGGCAGATTTGCTGTGCTCAGATATCACAAAATATTCATATCCACACTGTAGTACATAGTCACTCATGTCTTTCAATGTATGTAAACCGTCACTGTAAGTAGAATGGTTATGAACTATGCCTTTTATATCCGCTTCTGTAATAAGTTCTGGCGATGTATCTTTCCACAATCGAATGGCTTCAGCGGATTCTCTGCATTCAGATGGAATAAATCGGATACCTTTATGTGAGAATATTTCAACTTCACTTGCAACATCCGGCTCAATTTCTCCAAAATGTTCAAAGAAAATTTCACTGCAAGATCTGATGAAAAGTTCTGTAGCAAAATCCGCCTTACTTACGAAATATATAAACACAGGTAAATCCTGATATGTCCAGCTATCATCGTCTGAATGTGTAAGCAGATCATAATCAAAATCATGACCGGCAATATCAGTTATAATCTCAATTCCGCAAACTTCAGGCATCAAACGTCTTACATCTCCGCAAATTGAAACTTGATTTTCAGGGTATTTTTCCAGAATTTTGATAACCAAATCATCTGCATGCTTATGCACATGTGCATACAAATATTTGCCCTGAGCATCCATAAAATATTCGATTCGGTGTTTTATTTCCTCCTGGGCTTTTTCGCCAAACCCTTTGTAATGAACCAGTCGGTTTTCATTGCATGCATATAGAAGTTCACCCACCGATGTGATTTCCATCTCTTTCCATATTTGTTTGACCTTTTTAGGTCCGAGACCTTTGATGCTGAGCATCTGCTGAATACCTGCCGGTGTGATATCCCGGTAAGTCGTCAGTGCTTTCATTTCACCGGTTTGCAGTATTTCTTCGATCTTATCGGCGATAGCTGTACCTACGCCTTTGATAGCTGCCAACTCACTCTTGGGCATTTGATTGAGATCTCCTTCGAGTTTACGAAGACTGAGATAAGCATTGGCATAGGAGCGTATCTTGAAGGGATTTTCGTCATGCAGCTCCATCAGTTTTGCCAGCAGGTCAAATTTTAATGCTATTTGTTTGTTGTTCATGATATAGACTATGGCTTACTCAATTCTAAAAACCCCAAAAGTAATTTTTTTTAAAATTATTGTATGAAAGAAAGAGGATTTTATCATGTCTTTTGTTGAATCATTCAAATACAAGAGATTTACGATATTTGAAATTATACGAAAAGAAAATGTGGATGTACGAGATTAGGTAATTAAATTCAATGTCGTTTAGATAACGAATTTTTCCTTGTTTTTACCCTATGTAAATCTTTCTCTTACAATGGAAAGACTTCATAAAGAGGTCTTAATTAAACAAAATAATACCTAAAAATCTAAAATGATATTCTATTACGACCTCCAAATACTGTATTCAGACCTATGAAACAACATGACCATGCCGTCAGCTGTGCTGACGGTTCCTTCACTAAATTGAGCTCTCACTCAATTTTGCTGTCGCACCGTTCAGTCATGCCCCATACTGTGTGCAGCTATGCTGTAGTGGTGACTACAGCATAGCTGTACACAGTATGATTTGCCGCTAAAAGTGCTTCCGCCGCGGCGGATTGTATTTGAATCTCTCACTACGAATCTCATTTTAGAAATTTAGGTAATAATTAAAATTCCAAATATTTGAATCAATTTTACTTTAGGTAAAAAAGATAAACTTACCTTTGCCGGACCATCTGAAATGAATTAATCCTCTTACATGAGCGACCAGATAAAACACGAATGCGGGCTGGCATTAATCCGACTCCTTAAACCACTTGATTATTATCATAAAAAATACGGAACAGCATTATATGGCCTCAACAAGATGAACCTCTTGCTCCAAAAACAGCGCAACAGAGGGCAGGACGGAGCAGGATTGGTCACCATCAAGTTGGACTCTACTCCAGGTACAAGATACATAAGTCGTCGTCGCAGCAATAGTCCTCAATACCTCAAGGATTTGTTTGAAGGAGTTTTTTCACATTTTACGGACATCACTAGAGATCAACTCAATGACCCGCAGTGGCTTAAGGAGAATAAACCTTATACCGGAGAGTTGTTATTAGGTCATTTGAGATATGGAACACATGGGGCAAATACAATTGAAACCGTGCACCCGTTCTTAAGACAAAACAATTGGATATCAAGAAACCTTGTGTTGGCAGGAAATTTTAACCTGACCAATGTGGATGAGATGTTTGCTGAACTATTGTCGTTTGGGCAGTATCCTAAAGAAAAATCAGATACAGTGACAGTTTTGGAAAAAATAGGACACTTCCTTGATGATGAAGTACAGAGATTGTTCAATTGGTTTAAGCCGGAAGGATTTAGTAATCAGCAGATCAATGGACTTATAGCTGACCATTTGGATGTACAGCGACTTTTGCAACGGTCTTCCAGAAAATTTGACGGAGGATATGTGATGGCAGGCCTGATAGGTCATGGTGATGCTTTTGTGTTTCGGGATCCTGCAGGAATCAGACCGGCTTTTTATTATCATGATGATGAAATAGTAGTAGTTGCTTCAGAACGACCTGCGATACAGACAAGCCTGAATATCCGGTACTTTCAGGTGCAGGAATTGAAGCCTGGTCATGCACTCATCATCAAAAAAAATGGAGTAGTTACAGAGGAGCTTTGTAAAGAACCTATTCAATCGAGCCCTTGCAGTTTTGAGAGAATTTATTTTAGCCGTGGTACTGACAGGGATATCTACTTAGAACGCAAAAAACTAGGTGAGCTGCTTGCTGACAAGATATTGAAGGCTGTACATTTTGATTTGGAAAATACAGTATTTTCATTTATTCCCAATACCGCAGAAGTAGCTTATTTTGGGATGATCAAAGGTCTGGAACAAAAGCTGAATGAAATAAAACAGAACAAAATCCAACAGCACTTAAACGAAGGGACGCTCACTGAAGTCACACTAAACAAGATTTTAAATTTAGCTATAAGATCTGAAAAACTCGCTGTGAAGGATGAAAAACTTAGAACATTTATTGCTGATGATGCATCCAGAGGTCAGATGGTATCGCATGTGTATGACGTGACCTATGGCATCGTCGAAAATGAAGTGGATACAATAGTCCTAATAGATGACAGCATCGTGAGAGGAACCACACTAAAGGAGAGTATAGTTTATATCTTGTCTACTCTAAAGCCCAAAAAAATCATCATAGTCTCATCTGCTCCACAGATAAGGTATCCCGATTGTTACGGAATAGATATGAGCAAAATGAAGGAATTTGTAGCTTTCCGAGCATTGGTCGAATTGCTCAAGCAGGATGGGAAAAGTCATATGATGCAGGAAGTGTATGACAAATGTCTTGAACAGGAAAAGCTGCCGATCGAACAAATGACCAATCAGGTAAAGCTGCTGTATGACCAATACACGGATGAACAGATTTCAGCAAAAATATCTGAACTTGTAACTCCTGAAGATATCATACCAGATGTACAAGTGATCTATCAGAGCATTGAAGACCTTCATATGGCATGTCCGAATCATAAGGGGGACTGGTATTTCTCAGGCAATTATCCTACGCCGGGAGGTGTACGAGTTGTCAACAGGGCTTTCATGAATTACATGAAGAACAGTGATGAAAGGGCGTATTAAAAGCAACTTTTGTCATTCAAGATTATACATTCTTTTAAATGAAGAAGCAATAGTTACCGAATATAATTAAATCTTATGTCACTACTTGAAAGAGTCTATGATCCGGAATCATTCAGAAAATCAGGTCATTTGTTAGTAGATTTGCTCGCAGACAATCTATCGCAAAATCTTTTATCAATACCCGAAAAAGTCATTGATTATATTCAGCCGGACAAAAATTATGAAAACTGGAAGGATAAAAAATTTGACGAGCCTGAACAATATTTTAAAGAACTCATCAGCAACTCCATCCGGATACAGCATCCACGATATATAGGTCATCAGGTCAGTGCTCCGGCGCCTCTCGCGACCCTTGCAGGCTTTGAAGGTTTGATGCTCAATAGCGGTGGAGCTATTTATGAGATGTCAGCAGCATCATCAACACTTGAAAAATTAGTCATTGATACTTTCAAAGGTTATTTTGGCTTTGATACCGGCGATGGTATCATCACTTCCGGGGGTACATTAGCCAATCTGACAGCCCTGATTTGTGCCCGAAACGTCAAAGCCAAAGGAGAGGTATGGACAGAAGGCCAAAACGAAAAATATGCATTTATGGTCTCCGAGGAAGCACATTATTGTATTGACAGGGCAGTAAGAGTGATGGGATGGGGTGATAATGGCATCATTAAAGTACCGGTGGACGAACATTATAAAATGAAGACAGAATTTCTGGAGCCATTATATCAAAAAGCTAAATCAGAAGGCATCATTGTTTTGGGTGTTGTGGGCAGCGCACCTACTACATCTACGGGTATATACGACGATCTTACAGCAATAGGACACTTTTGCCAAAAGCATGATTTATGGTATCACATAGATGCGGCACACGGCGGACCAGCAGTATTATCTGCGAAATACAAACATCTGATGCAAGGATGCGATCTGGCAGATAGTATCACTGTGGATGCTCACAAGATGATGATGACTCCGTCACTCACCACCATGTTGTTTTTTAGAAAACCAGAAGACAGTTATAAAACCTTTGCTCAAAAGGCACAGTATCTATGGAGTGACAGTACTGAAGAATGGTACAACTATGGCAAGAGGACCATGGAATGCACCAAAATCATGTTGAGCTCAAGAGTTTATGCCTTGATTGCCAATTATGGTTTGGAAGTTTTCGGGGAGTATTTGGACAAATGTTATGATCTTGCGCAAATATTTGCTGAGTTGATTTCAAAGACGGACAATATGGAGATAGCTGTCTATCCGGAATCCAACATTGTTTGTTTTTGTCTGACATCTTCAGATCCGGATCAAGACAATGAAATTAACAAAAGAATCAGACAAGCATTGCTGGAAGACGGATCTTATTATATTGTCCAAACTATGCTTAACAACAAAGTGTATCTGCGTGTGAGTATCATGAACCCATTTACTACGAAGCAAGATTTGCAAGGATTACTTGATCTTATTATTTTGAAATCGTCGATGTTTAATTGATCAAAACAAGTTTGTGTCACATAAAGTCTTCTTTATTGAGTCACTATCAATTTTCCCGTTTTGATATTACTTCCCTGAGTAAGCGTAAAGAAAAACAGACCACTCTTTAAAGTGCTTACATCTGTATCAGCGTCATCAATGATTACTGATTGGTATACTTCCCGACCTTCTATATTGTAAATTTTAAGGAGAGCATTCCCTTCCAATCCTTTAAAGCGTAGGTTACCTGTAGTTGGATTTGGATGAATCGTTATATTAGTTTTACTCAGGTCATTAATATTGACAATTCCTGTATTTTTTATAAAGTAGTCCAGATTATTTGCCACAAATCCATTGTCGATTTGTCCGGGGTTTGTAGTACCTTTTTTGCTTCCTGAGGCATCTCTGAATACCGCAGATATCCAATATGGAAAGTCGCCGGATGCCATATTGAAATAATTTTTTGGTTTCAGTTTTATCTGCCATTTATCAGTCTCTCCCGGGACTTTTGTCATCAATCCTACACCATCATCTTTTCCCCAGTTACCGACTACTTTGTTCCAGGCAGATGCTTCGGGTGTAGTGTTGTTTAAAGTGCTGACTCCTCCATGCATGTATACTTTCTGGGCTCCGACTAGCTCTCTGTTGCCTTCTCTGGCATTAAATACTATGGTGATTTCATTGTCTGCATTAAATCCCGCCGGACTGATATATACGATAGGCAGTGAGGACAAAACGTTATAATATACCAGTTTATTTTTAAAGCCAAAACCTTGCTTAGTGTTATCACCATTTCTGAACCACATGCCGATTTGAGTAATCTCCTGCCCTGCATTTGTTTTGAAGTATTGATTGGGTATTAGCTTTATTTCCCATATATCACCCGAGACTTTAGTCATCTGGCCTATGCCGTCATCCTTAAGATTTCCGACTATATTGGTCAAAGACGATGATGTGGCATTGCCCAATAAAACGCCGGAATGTATATATACCTTATCAGCACCTTTAAGTCCTGACGTATTGCCCGGAAAAGCCTTTGTTGCATCAAACCGAATCGTGATTTCCTGATTTGCTTTAAAAGGAAATGGAGTGATGGTGACAGGATTCTCATATACACTCACTACTCCGGGAAGACCTTCAGACAGTCTTTTTGAAGTGAAGATATGCCACTCTCCGGCTTTTAAATTGATAGGGGCAGAAGTATTTGTTACTGTCATGGAGTCACCTGCAAAATAGTTGTACCATTTCCCGTTTTGGGTAAATTCGGGGGAGATAGAGTTTTGTGCCAGCCCAAAATTACCAATCACAACAAGGTCGGTATCATTGGTATTGAAAACCAATCTTCTTGTTTGTCCCGAAAACTGATGATTTTTTGATGCAGAAGCTAGGTTTTCGGCACCAATAGTATGACGTATTTCCAGTAAATTCTGATATGTTGTGTAAACATTTTGTCTGTCAGGATTGGTGTAATAATTCAGGCTGTTAGGTCCCCAGACTTGAGGTTTTCGGCCTGTTCTGCCATTGAGATCGATGTCAATATCATACCCTAACTCATCAAATTGCCAGATCATCTTTGGGCCGGGTTGGAGATAAGTAAACGCCGCAGCCATCTTGACTCTTTCCAACATCACCAATGTATCCTTAATATTGTATCCGTCTGATGATCTGCCTTCTGTGAGACAGTGTTCTGCAATCCGCCTTTCGTCATGACTATTGTAAAAAGCCACATGAGAAGTAGCATCCATATTTGAAAATGAACCGACAGTGTTACCAACTGTGGCAGGTACATAGTCATAAGACTTGTTTCGCCACATCTTCATACCATAATTACCCAAAATGTTTTCTTCACTTTGTGGAGCCCAATGTTCCAGAATGATGTATGATTTCGGATTTGTCTGCCATATCTTATCTGCCATTCTTTTCAATATCGTAATTCTCGAAGCATCAAATCCATCTATACTTCCACCCGGTGCATTGTTGGTAAACCCCTTTGTGAAATCAAACCTGAAGCCATCAAAATGAAATTCTTCCACCCAATACCTGTTGACTTCGTCCATAAATTCTTCTGTGTAACTACTTTGATGATTGAAGTCGTATCCCCATTGATATTGACCTACATATTCTCTGTTAAACCAGGGATTGTTAGCTGCGGGTTTGTTAGCTGATTTGTCAAAATACATCTGAACAAGTGGACACTGACCGAAAGCATGATTGAGTACCAGATCTGTTATGACGGCTATCCCATGCTGATGTGCTGTTTCTATAAATTTTTTCAGCTGTTCCTTTGGTCCATAATACTTGTCCACAGCAAAGAAAAATGACGGATTATAGCCCCATGAATTATTTCCTTCAAATTCGTTGACCGGCATCAATTCTATGGCATTGACACCGAGTCTTTTTAAGTAGGTGAGGGTGTCGGTAAGATCTTTAAAATTGTGGGAACCTATAAAGTCTCTGACATGTAGCTCATAAATGACTAAGTGATTTACATCAGGATGTTTCCATGAGGATTCTGTATTGGCCCATTGATAGGCAGATTGACCTGTGGTCAGCACCGAGGCTATCCCTAAGTCGGTCCGTGTATAGACAGGCAAATTTGGATACACGCTTTGTTCTATATCTTTATCATTCCATGGATCAGCTATCTGATCAGCAAACGGATCAGCGATTTTCAGATTTCCATCGATCCAATATTGGAAAACATAAGGTTTCCCTGAAGTGAGATTTTGTAATTCTATCCAGAATTTTTTTCCATCGGGAGATTTTTTCATTTGATAATCAGGCCTGATTTGCCAATCGGTCATATCACCTACCAAATAGACAAACTCTTTTTCAGGAGCAAGCAAGACCAATATTGCCTTAGTGGGGTCATTTGGTATAAAGTTAATGCCGTTTTTCATACCGAATGGCACGGGGGCTACCTGACTGGGTTTTTTAACTATGATAGAGTGATTTTTAGCAGTTTCGAGTGTCTGCCCGTTGATATTTGCAGTAACTTTGATTTTAAGATTTACAGTAGAAGTGGGTTTGTATTGATACTGAAGAGATTTGGTACCATTTACTGTGGAGACATTATTAAACCCATTGCCTTCATCGAGCCACAATTTCATTTCACCGGCAGCTGAAGAAGCTTCTACTGAAAAATTGACAGATTCTCCTTCATTGATGATCGACTCATTTCCAATCGGAGATAGGATGGAGATGTAGTTGGCAACATTGAGATTGACATAAACGTCGTTATTGGAAGCGACAGTACCCCAACCATATTCTCCGGGTGCAATGGTTCCTTTTTTTGTGCCGTCTGCAGAACGAAAAACACATGAAATTCTGAAGATATTTTCACCAGCCTGTACTCCGAAATAACTTCTTAGTGTAGGTGAAAAAGTGAATTGCCATTTATTGGCTTGCCCTGCTACCTTAGTCATCTCTCCGATGCCATCATCTTTGCCCCAGTTTCCTTTCACATATTTCCAGGCAGTGCCGTTGACTTTGTCTGTGACTACACCATGGTGGAGATATACCTTGGAGGCACCTATGAGTTCTTTATTACCTTCATTGGCATCAAAGGTCAGGGTGACTGATTCTTCGGGGCCAGCACCTTGCGGACTTAGAGTAACTATCTGAGCTTGAAGGTGAAATACATTAAAAAAGATGAAAAGCAGAATGATGTGGCGCATGATCAGGTTTTTACTTATTGTAAAATTGACAATAACAATGTAAATGTAAATATTGTTTTCATCATTGTGGTAAAAACAGATAAAAAAATTGTTAAAATTGCAAGTAGCCCCCTTTTTTTTTTTTGGTGAATCTAATCTTTTACACCTGAAAAAGACTTGGAATTTTTTTTGCCTAAGATACTATCATGGCCTACAATCTTTATTTTATTCATAATTTCATCAAAGGTTAGTGTTACATCAGTAGAGTCAGTGGAGATGAATTTATGGAATCTTTTGTTGGAATTGGTTTCAGTGTCTTTATACGCTAATCGTTGTTGGGGAAACAATTTTTTATCATCAGCTATAACAATGGTATTGAGATCATAAAGTATCACTTTCATCTGATTTGTAAAAGAAGGTGTACATATACTGTCGCGGGATGGACTAATGATTTCGCAGGTTGCTGAACTTCCGCTGTATTGGCCAACAACCTTAGTAAATTCAATTTTTACCCCTGAATTATCTTCAATGGCGCACCCGATAAAAATAAAAAATATGACAGCCCCAAGTGTGCAGATAATATTATTATATCTCATAATTTAGTTGTAAAGCATATTTGACATATTTCCATTTCGGCTATATCACAATTATGCCCATCATTCATTAACGTTTGAGCTGATACTCTTTATTGTAAATATCATGCTAATTTTTTCCACCATAGAAAATTCCTGAAGTAATGATTTGACCTCCGGGGTTGTGTATGGTATAGATGTATTTGTTATTTGCGGAATAGTGTTCAGTATCTTCAGTAGTAAAATTCACCAGAAACTCATCAGTGTCCGTGCTTTGTTCTGAAATGAATCTGCCTATCATATCATATATGTAAAGTCGATATTTTCCCGGACTTGTATTAATAAATTTTATTTTTCCTTCTGATCGCATTGGATTTGGAAAAACAAATGACTTGCTTTTCTCAAACTCAAAATATTCTGCCTCCAAAGGCGGTGCAGTTTTGCCCGAAAATCCCAGTTCAAGAATGTAGTAGTGGATCTTGTTTTTGACCGGATTTTCATCGATAAAAACAAAGTTTTGCTCAGTTTCTGCACTACCACAAACTCCGGTGATTTCACCTATTTTTTCGAAATCAATATTATTGGTGGATCTCAATATACCAATACCAAAACAGGAACCACCCTGTTTGATAGTCCAGTTGAGAATGATACGGTTTCGGTCTTTGGTAGCTTCGAGTCTGGATAAAAGATAGTGAGACTGTCCATAAGCTGAAGACAGACTAGTTATTAATATCAATACATACAGTCCTTTAAGAAACATAAGATAATAACCTGAAAATCGAAAATTTGTTGTAATGTTGCTTTTAGAAGTCTATTATAAATGGAATGCTAACGATATGGTATGATGCGGAAAATTTCTTAAAATAAGGATTATGGCCTTCTAAAGTCCGGATGTCTCGCGACTTATTATAATTTTTTTTAAAAATAGTGCTTCTAATATATTATCATAAATAATAGAAATACAACTAAATACATATTATTTTTATTTTTATTTTTATTTTTATTTTTATTTTTTGAAGTATATTTGCTGTTGAAAGTAGGGATGTGATGGTGCATCTGAAAGTGGACTAATTAGTTTTATTAATGTAAGGTGGAATGACTTTTATAGTTTGCGTGTGCTATGCACAGCCTGACGGCCCTATTAATTATTTCTTAAATCACAATCAAAAAATTATCAAAAATGAAAACATTAATTTCTTTATACACAGCTGCTGCTCAGTCAAAACGTATGGTTTATCACATTTTTGCGACCTCCATTTTTTTATTCCTGTTGAGTTCATGTGCAAAAGATGTGCCTGATCAGGATAATTCAGCTACTACGGATCAGGTTATAAAAACATTTCCCAAGTCCGATCTGCCCGATAACTATATCAACGGCGAAACCGTCCCTGAAATCCTTGTAGAGATAGACAAGGCACTCAAACCTGCTGAGCTGGAACACCGTACATCAGATAAGTTGCCGTTCAAGGTATTGGGCTACGATAAGACCCGTGCGCTCAGGATTTATAACGATAGTTTTGAAATAACTTCATATTCTTTCCTGGCCTTTACTGATCTTACAGACCTCAACAAGGTAGTCAACATCGTCGTCACTCAGAAGAAAAACGGCAAACCCGGCAAACCTTATTTGTATGAGTACACCTATACTAATGTGCCCAACAACCCGCACCCTTTTCTTACGAAAATTATCAAATACAAATTTAACGGGGTAAAGATAGACTTGCCTGGAGCCAATTTTGATCCTTGTATAGATGTAGTATGCGATCAATACACACTACCTGCGGGTAGTGGAGGGTCAGGTAGCGGTTCATCAGGTGGAGGTGGTGGTTACACTGGTGGAAGTGGTTCGACCTATAGTGCATCGACTAGTGGAGGTGGCTTTGTTTCCTGTACTACCACTAGCTATGGCTTTGTGTCAGGTGGAGGATCTACATATACCACAGTGTATACCACAAACTGTTCTGATGGAAGCAGTTACAATCTTGTAGTAGTAAGAGAAAATACAGTGTTTACCAATTGCTGCGAAAAAGAAAGTGTTGATATCGGGGTAGTGACATGGCCAAAAGGATACAACACCAAGCTCAGCTATACCGTAAACAGGTATTTAGAATCTAAATCAGTGCTTAAATCAAGCGTCAATACCTTTCTGTTTAATCAAATCTATAGTGATGAGGCCCATGACCATGTAGAAAACCAAGTACTCAATATGATGACTGACGCAGAGTATGAACAATTGGTCATGTCTTCCTTCAGTTTTACACCTATCATGTGGGAAATAGCCAAGGAGATTGTAGGTGATAAGGCAGCTGAAATTGTAATAAATAAATTAATACCAGGACTAAGTGATAAACAAAAAATTATAGACGCAGTCAAAGCTTGTAAAAATGGTGATTGGATAGAGTTTGGTTTTGAGGTTGGTAAACTTATTGGACAAAATACACCAATTGGAAAAATAATTAAGTTAGGAGAGGCAGGCAGTGAAATGTATGTTTTTATAAAAAAAGTTGAAAAGCTGCACTCCAGAATATCTACATGGTCTACCACAAAAACAACACAAATTTGGAACATTGTTAAGAAAAATATTAAATTAGCGTCTAATTCTAATTACTGGAAATATGTTGATGATTTAGCAAGTCCGAGATTTGGGCCGTACTTTGCTACTAAAAATACTTATGCACAAAATTATAGAACTTTGTTTTATGAAGTTGCGAATGATATACAAGCTGTTCATCATGCAATACCACAAGCCGTACTTACAAAATATCCAAATTTAAATATATCTCAAGATATGATGCATTCATTGGAAAATTTAAGAGGCATACCTAGCAATGGTTCTGTCAACCATCAAACAATTACCAATTCGTGGACACAATTTTATAATAATTATCCAAACGCTACATTACAGCAGCTAATTGACAAGGCCAAAGAAATCGATAATCAATATGGACACCTTTTCGTTCCACCTATAAGGTAAATAATGCTGAATTGAAGTCTTATATGCAACTTTATCAGTTAAAAAATTAATAAAATGAGTAATTTAATTGAATTAAGACAATATTTATTTGGAAAAAGTCAAGAATATAAACTTAAATTTCCAAGAAAAATATTTGGTTATGCAGGATTAATACCAACTGATGAAAATTTTAGTAGGTATGTTGACACCCCGGTTAACACAACTATTTTTGCACATACCGGTGGAGATGGTTGTCATTTTAGTCATCTAAATTTAAATCAAAATGTTGATTTATTTATTTTAACTGTTCCGATGTTAAGAAGCAATAATCCGAGAGATAGCAATATTATTCTTTCTTGTAACTTTGATAATTTTTTAAGTCTAGGATATAATAATTGGTGGTTTGGGCTTGAGCAAATTTTATATGGTGATTTTGAAATAATGAACATCCAAGATGATGATCCATATTTCCTGGAATCATTAGACTACTTACTTGTAAAAGAGATGAGATCAGACTTCAAAATAAATTCAATTTTATTTTCCAAAGATTATTTTGAAAGTTTGCAGAACATGTATTTTGATTATTTAGATTTTAAATTGAGTTAAATCAACCCAGGAGTAGATAATGGAGTTATGTACCGCAATGATGAAAAGTGATCTCATGAAATTGCTTAAGAATATAAAAATATAAAATTTGAATAAATATTTTATAATTATTTTCGACACTTTTCTTGAATGTGATAGTTATTACAGAAGCAAATATCATCCAAAAAATGAGCATTGTGGAGACGAAAATGATAATTCATTCTTTTTAGTGGTTTCGTTTGAATCTGAACCAGAAGAATTGCCAAATATCATTTATAATAGTTCAGCAGGTCATTATTTTTGCAATTCAAATTTTAAAAATTTGATCGAATATCAATTTATTGATATTTCTTTTGAAAAAGTAACTAGAATTTGGAACTCAATGATTGATGACTTGTGGAAAATAAACTTTGATGAGAATATTTGTAAGGATTTTATGGTTTTAGAGCATCACTTTATAGTTTCAGAGACGGCACTCGAATTTTTGAAACAACATAATATTTTTAAAGAACATTTTATAGGTGAAGTTTATGGTAAAACATATAATATTTATTCTAATATATTTGAAATAAACAATAACAATTATCAGGAATTTATAAAAGTTGAACTTCCCAAATTAAGAAAAAGAGTAGAAGAAGTCAGAAATGAAATAGATGAAGAATATTCAAGAAGGACAAGAAGTTAATTATCTTTTTGAAAGCAATGCATTTGAATGATTTTAAATTAATCAATAATTTTAGAAGTTTCATTTGTATAAATAAAAATTAGTACCAGGTTTGAGAAACTCAAGAGTTACAACATTTTTGTTTCTCAAGCCTTTTTTGTATATTCAGAATTCAATAATCACGTAATCAATGCATCATCATTCAACAAAAATCACCCTGATCATAATTTCTCTGTTATCGTTAGCCGAGATCCTCCTTTGCCAATCCACCACCTATTTCATCCACAGAGAGCCTAAGAATAGTAGAGAGACCATCCGTTTTCTTTGGAACAAAGGTCAGGTATATACCTATACAAAAGCCTCTACCACATTAAAAATCGAGGGCAGTGATACACTGACCAATACATCTGAAGTGGATACTATCACATTCAAGATACTCAAAATAAAAAAATCTGGTGCCGATATCCGTGTTTTTTTTAAAAAAGAAAAGATCAGGAGTTATTTTTTAAATGACCGGTGTAAGATAGATCCTGCATTCGATCAGTTCAAAACGATGTATGTGGATCTGAAATATATTTATAAAGGTCAGCAATTTGTTTTGTCCAACTGTGATGATGTAAAAGCTCAATGCAAAAAGATCATAGCGTATAATAAGGACTGTGTTTTTGAAGATAGTTTTGATGAAAGAATATATAAAAGTTTGATTGAGAATGTTGAAAACTGTCCCACATTATCTAATTGGTTTTCATTTGATTTGCAGTTTTTATTTACTTATGATGGTTTCATTTATCCCAAACAGGATACCATTCGATATACTACCGTAACGAAACAGAAAAAAATAAAACCAAAAGACCCCGATATTTCGGAAGATGAACAAAAAATGATGGATAATTTAAATCAGGTGCATAGTCTATGTTTCAAAACTGTAAATCAAAATGGAGTCAAAAAATATACGCTCCGGGAAGATACTTCTATTGAGCCAGGCATATCTGCAAAAACACAGAATCTGTGGTTGGAAGGGTTTAAAAAAAGAATACCTGAAGAGGACTACAAAAAATGGCAGCAAAGAATACTGACAGCAGAAGAAGACAATTTTGAAGAAATTATTTTGTCAGAAGGCAATGCACTGATAGGTATCAATAAAGTGATGAAGTCCGCAGAGTATGAAGATAACGTCAGGAAATCAGAATATTATTTATCAGAATTCAAAAGACTGGAGTGAATTCTTTGACTTGTTATGAATAATAAAATTAGGGAAGAAAAAAATCGACCTAAAACTGAAATGAAAGTAGTCAACATAACATATATGCTAATTCTGTTATACTTTTCCTTGCCACAGATATATGGGCAAGGTGATAGGGATGTCACTCATGCACTGGCATATTTGCAAAATAACAAGGTTGCACTCAGGATCGAAGATAAAGATATAAAAAATTTCAGGCTCGACCATGTCTATCAGGATCAAAATACCAAAGCCAGGCACATCTACTTTCAGCAGATATACATTGGAATGGAGATCAAAAATGCCATGATGATCGTAACCATTGACCACAAAGGTCAGGTAACACATGTTGGGAATTCCTGCGTTCCGCATATGTCAAAAGTTACAAAATCCACCCATTCAAATCTGCAAATGCGGGACGCAGTGGTTCTATCTGCAATGCATCTTGGTATTGAAAAGCCTGATGTACCATCACTCTCCAAAAGAAGCAGTGGTGACGAAGGTATATTTGAAGCTACGCCTTATGTGAAATCAGATATAAGGGTAAAACCAATATACGAATATGATGAATCTATCAATAGGCTGATCCTCTGCTATCAGGTGACTCTTGATCTGGCAGATTCTGATGATCTTTGGGAAATAAGCGTAGATCAGAACACAGGAAAAGTCGTAACCAAAAACAACCTGTCTCTATATTGTACTCATACCACACATGATTGCTCACATCAGAATAGTGCTCTGTCAGAGCCAAAAAACATGCACAGTCCTGCAAGCATCTTTAATAGAACATGCGGAAATATACCCCAATACAGAGTATATCCCTTTCCTATGGAGAGCCCGCTGCATGGGCCGCATACATTGGTCTCCCACCCTTCTATAAAATCTGCATCACCGGAAGGGTGGCATACTGCTGACGGCATTGAATTCAACACAACTAAAGGAAATAATGTCATAGCTTACCTTAATGCTGATGGAGACGACAGTCCTGACCCTGGCAGTAGTGTGATTCCGAAGACAAATCTGTTATTTGACTACCCTCATAGCATCACACAGGATCCGGAATTGTACAAGGATGCATCACAGGTCAAT
The DNA here is from genome assembly GCA_016713025.1 of Saprospiraceae bacterium. NCBI lineage: Bacteria > Pseudomonadati > Bacteroidota > Saprospiria > Saprospirales > Saprospiraceae > Saprospiraceae bacterium. Next base: position 573,579 of record JADJPZ010000004.1, read on the forward strand.
CTGTTTTATGCTGCAAACATGATGCATGATATATCGTTTTTATATGGATTTACAGAAGAAGCAGGAAACTTTCAGTCACATAATTATTCCGGACGAGGTAAAGAAAATGACCCGGTGATTTGTCAATCTTTTGATGGATTTAATGCTCCTGTAAAAAAGCGCAACAATGCAGTTTTTACCTCACCAGCAGATGGTGGCACAGGTAAACTGCAAATTTTTTTATGGGACAGATATGGTAGCGCTGTAAAAGTTACTGCACCATCTGAAATTGCTACTGATATTTCCATATACGGTACTACAACCTTTGGAGCGGCAATTCCAAAGTCACAGGACTCTCCTGTGTTTGGCAAAATAACTGTTGTAGGCAACAAGGGATCAAATGAATCTTCGCTGGGCTGTAAACCCGTCAATCAAAATCTGCATGGAACCATAGCGATGGTGGACCGTGGCGAGTGTGACTTTATACAAAAAGTGTACTACGCTCAACAAGCCGGCGCATCGGCCTGCATCATTTGTAATGTAGCTGGTGTCAATGGTGGAACAGGTGAGGAAGTCAATCCCGTAGGTGCTCCACCCAACAGTCCATTTCAGGTAACAATTCCTTCAATTTTTGTAAGAAAGAGTGACTGTGACAAACTAAGAGCGATAATATTAAGAGGAACTGACGTATTCCTAAAAATGCAGGAACCTGCTGAGACATCACCCAAATATCGGGATGGCGCTTTTGATAATGTGATCATAGCCCATGAATATGCTCATGGTATAAGTACCAGACTCACCGGAGGACCCAATAATTCATCTTGTCTCATCAATGATGAACAAATGGGAGAAGGTTGGAGTGATTTTTTTGCTTTGGCAGTGACAGCAAAACAAGGTGACAATGGCAGAAAACCACGAGGTGTTGGTAATTTTTCTATCAATCAGGCTGCTAATGGAAATGGTATCAGAAGGTATCCATATAGTACAGATATGAGTATCAATCCTCAAACCTACAATAACATTAAAGGTACTGATACTCCACATCAATTGGGTGAAGTCTGGACGTCTATGCTTTGGGATTTGTATTGGGCGATGGCTGAAAAGTATGGATTTGATCCTGATGTAACTAATATCAATTCCGGTAATGGAAAGGCTATACAGTTGGTAATGCAAGGGATGAAAATGCAATCATGTAAACCTGGTTTCATTGACGGTCGGGATGCCATCCTGGCAGCAGACCGGATTTTGTTCAATGGAGACAACAAATGCCTCATATGGTCCGTATTCGCCAAAAGAGGGTTAGGCATATTGGCATCTGGTGGCAGCAATAATGACAGAAATGATGGAATCGAAGATTTTAATACTTTTCCTTCGTGTATTGAAGAGCTTAAGATTATGAAAAAGATGCCGGAAATTGCAAAATCAGGATCAAGTGTAAAAGTAGAATTAAAAGCAATAAATCATATCCCAAATACACTGAAAAATGTTTCCATCGTGGATAGTTTACCTTCAGGTTTTGTATATATTGACGGAACAGCTACATTACCCGCAACCGTTAAAGAGAAGTATATCATTTTCAATATAGGTGATATGAAATACGAGCAGGAAGCAGAAATTACCTACCAATTAAAGGCCGTTTCCCCACCATCATTTACAAAATATATATACAAAGTGGAAAAGGATGGTCAAAATTTTCAGATAGTACCAAATATTGGCAGTTCTACCTGGACTTTTGACGATAACATGTTGCCTTCAGGGCAAACAGGTTTTTTCATTCCTGCCACTTCTATGGAAAATGATCATTCACTATTTACAAAGGCTATCAGAATCGATAGTGAAAAACCTGTTTTAAAATTTTTACATAAATACAAAACCAGACAAATTAATGATGGTGGATACTTATCAATAAGCAAGGATGGCGGTCTCACATGGGAAATTCCGCATTTTATTTTCAATGGCCCAAAAGATGCAGTAAATTATTCCACTTTTGCTATTCCAAACCTTAAAGTATTTACAGGTGATTCAGGGGGCGAATTTGTAAATTCCTACGTTGATTTGTCAGATTATCTAGGAGAACAAATTATTTTTAGAATAAGATTTGGTACAAAAGATACTTCAACTTTGATCAATGGTGGTTGGTGGATAGCAGCAATGAAAATTTTTGATGCCAATTCCGGAGCAAGTATTGCATGTATTCAGGATGGTGCAAATTTATATTCATCATGTACATCTGCTAAAACAATACTAATTGATAATAACTTACTGCCGACAAATACAAAAGAAGAATCGATTTCTACAGTAATGCTTTACCCTAATCCCGCAAGTGATATTATCACACTTACATTGGACAACAATTTGCCATCAGTATTTGAAATTAGAATAATAGGTATAGATGGGAAAATAAAAATGTTAGAATCGTTTTGGGGTATTAATGGAAGAAATGAAATTCCCATTGATATAGTAAATTTAGAAAACGGAATGTTTTTATTCGAAGTAAATAGTAAAAATTTTAACAGGGTTCTGAAATTTTTAAAAATCCACTAAATGTTACATAAAAGCAATGTAGAATTATTTCAAAATTTTGAAAATCGAAAATTTGTTGTAACGTTGCTTTTAGAAGTCTATTAAGCTTTAGATCTAAAATACCTTAAATTGACATCTGATTCGTATATTTGTTCTACATTATTTAAAACAAAATATAAACCATAAACAAATGTCGTACAAAATCGGAACAAAAGACAAACCTATGCTGCTCAAGACACCACCTTTGAGCAGTGAATATACAATGCATGTGGACCACAAGGATGGTAAAGATATTCTGGTCTGTACCGTCGGGAAAACTATTCTTCATTATAATATCAATTGCCTGACCGACCTGCATAAAATGCTCAAAGATCATGGCGACTGGATGGAGTTGGGAAGTGCAGACGAACAAAAACCAGCTAAAGAAGGCACTGTAGAAGCATGGGGAAGATTAGAAAACAATCCTGCAGGGGGTTGGTATGGACTTAAAAAAGGGTTTAGAGGAAGATTCGGCATGTATATACCACCTTTGATAGAAGTACTTGGATTAGCTGAAGTCACTCATGATCCAAAAAACAATAAAATGAAAGCAATCTAATTTTAATTCATTATGCTGATAACCAAAAACCTAAAATTAATTCCTTGCGATGCAGACATATTACAAGCTGCTATTGCTGGAAATGAAATGCTTGCAAATTTATTGGGAGTAGAAGTTCCTGATCATTGGACTGAGTTCGGGCCTATGGCTTTTCAATATGCTTTGGATATGTTGAAAGTCGACCCCATTCCACATTCATGGCGCACTTATTTCCCTATCCATATTGAAGACAATGTGTTCGTAGGTAGCGGCGGATATAAGGGCCAACCTTCTGTTGATGGTATTGTGGAAATTGGATATGAGATTGCACCACAATATCGGGATCGAGGACTGGCTACCGAATACGCCCAAGCATTGATAGACAATGCATTCAAAAATACTGAAATAAAAATGGTGATTGCTCATACACTTAGTCATGAAAACCCTTCGACTTCTGTTTTAACAAAATGTGGATTTACCAGGACAGAAGAAATTCTTGACCCTGATGATGGGCTCATTTGGAGATGGGAATTGAAGAAGTCGCAAGATTTAACAAAATTTAGATCATAGAATACTTCAATTTGAACTCCATTTAAATACATAATAAAATATATTATCGTAATGTATAAAGCGCTTTATATCAGCCCTATGATTCCATCATATGACATGGCAGCTACAGGAGAGTTTTTTCATGAATTGTTTGGATTTGAAAAAGTGTTTGATTCCGGCAATTATGCTATTTATGAAAAAAATCATCTTACCATTCATATATTACCGGCTGGACAAGACATAGGTCAAATGGAATTTTATATCGAAGTAGATGATGTGGATATAATTTGGGAATCTATAAAAAACAAAATCGATGGAATTAAGGTAAGGGCGCCATTTGATCAGACTTATAAAATGCGTGAGATTCACATTGAAATTCCACATACCAATACACTTTTATTTATAGGTCAGTCAATAGATGGATAAAAGGTGATAATCTTACTTATTTCATTTCTAATTTGAACTTTTGAAAAAAAGATCTCAGTTTGTGAAAAATATTTAAAATAAGATAAATATTAAATTCAATTACAAATTATGCCACATGTCAGGAAGTTAAACCATTTAAGCATTGTGTATTAGTTAGAAGGATACGTTTGGGAGTAAAATGGCCTTGACAAGAATGGATTTATGAAAAATTGTTAAAAATATCAAGCCATGTACCAAAAATTCAAAAGTTAATCTTAGTTTTGATTCCGATTTACTCTATGTATAATTTCTCTTTATCGTAAATACCAAAATCACCACAATTTTATTAGCCATGAAGTCACACTTTTTTTCGACACTACTGCTTATAACATTTGCAACCTTATCACTTTCTTTGCAGGCACAGGAGCAACCCTTTACTATCAAAGGAAAATTTTCAGAATTTCAGCTCGCTGAAAAAGTATATATTCAGTATGTGTATAATAAAAGCATGGTCAAAGATTCTGCTGTTATAATGGACAATAAGTTTGAATTTTCTGGAAAAATAGATGTTCCTGTCAAAGTGCAGCTCAATATCCCCACATATGAAAAATCTAAAGCTACTACTGATTTTTTATTGAGCCAAGTCAAACTACCGAAATCACTGTGACAAAATACCCTAAGGAAGCCGGCATTACGGGTGGCATGGTCCAAAAAGATTTTTTGAATCTGAAATCGAGACTCACTGCTCATGATGATAAGTATCGGGCTACTGTAGATGAATATATGAAGTTTAAAGATGCTAAAAATGAAGAAGGCATGAAGAGCCTGGAAGTTGTTTTTGATGAACTTTCAAAAATGAAAAAGCAGGTGTTGAGTGGATTTATCAGTGACAAACCTACATCCTTTGTTAGCTTTTCATCATTGCTGGATATTTCTTATATGATCGATGAAGATTTTTTATCCATGTATGACAAATTGGCTCCTGAACATAAATCATCTGCCAAAGGTAAAGAACTGGAGAGCCAGATTGAAAAAACAAAAAAAACATTTGTCGGCCAACCTATAATGCCATTTACTCAGAAAGATACTTCGGGAGTCGATTTTTCTATTGCTTCACTGAAGGGAAAATATGTTCTTATTGATTTTTGGGCAAGCTGGTGTGGGCCATGCCGAAAAGAAAATCCCAATATTGTCAAGGCTTACAAAAACTACAAAGACAATAATTTTGAAATCCTGGGTGTATCTCTGGATAATAAAAGAGACCCATGGATAGCCGCCATCCACAAAGACGAACTCACATGGTATCATGTCAGTGACCTCAAAGGTTGGAAAAATGAAGTTTCAGAAATGTTTGGCATCAGATCAATACCTCAAAATCTGCTCATAGATCCTGAAGGAAAAATAATTGCCCGCAACATCACAGGTCATGAGCTTGATGCTGCACTAACCAAACATCTAAAAGGATTATAATCAGAATAGTAATGAAAAAATATATTTTAAGTGCCTTACTCTTATGTTTGATACATTTTGGTAATGCTCAGAAAATCAACTTGTTCAACGGAAAAGATCTGACAGGATGGACAGCACACGGTACCGAAAAGTGGTATGTCGAAAAGGGAAACCTGATATGCGAAAGTGGTCCGGATAAACAATATGGCTATCTTTCTACCAATGAATCCTACAAGAACTTTGATTTTACAGTTCAGTTTAAGCAGGAAAGCAATGGCAATAGTGGTGTCTTCTTTCGGTCAGGTATCGCAGGAGTAAAGATCAGTGGCTGGCAGGTAGAAGTAGCTCCGCCAGATAAACATACCGGAGGCATCTACGAATCCTACGGACGTGGTTGGTTGATCAAGCCCAATCCTGCGCACGAACAGTACCTAAAAGTAGGAAAATGGAATTCTCTCAGAATCCTGGTGAAAGGCGATCAAGTCACAACATGGCTCAATGGCCATATGATGATAGACCTGAATGATGAAAAAATCGGCAAGGGTGAAGGATTCATTGCATTGCAAATACATGATGGCGGTGGGATAAAAGTCCGATGGCGCAATTTTAAGATCAAGCTACTGGATTGATGAATATGTTGGAGCAAGCTTTTCTCTCCAATGAGTGACGCAAACAAAAAGAAAAATCATGAAGCAGCATCTTGCACACATTGCTATTGTGGTAGATGATTATGACAGAGCCATCGCATTTTATACAGAAAAATTACATTTTGATCTGGTAGAAGATACAAAAATGTCGGAAGAAAAGCGGTGGGTATTGGTAAGGCCTAAAGGAGCAAAAGAATGTTCTCTACTGCTTGCAAAAGGTGTAAATGCTGATCAAAAATCCAGAATTGGTAATCAAACAGGGGGTAGAGTTTTCCTTTTTTTATATACTGATGATTTTCAGAGAGACTATCAAAACCTTCTTTTGCACAAGATAAAAATAGTAAGAGAACCGAGCATCGAAGAATACGGTATCGTGGCCGTTTTTGAAGATATCTATGGCAATCTCTGGGATTTGATCGAATCAAAAAAACCCAAAATTCCTGAATAAGACACCCGTCATTAATAATCTAAAAATACAACCATGGGAATATTTTCAGCATTACTTGGCAATGCAGGAACAGTAAGTCAGGACGAATTAGTCAAAAAATATGGCCAGCTATTGATAGACACTGAAGAAATAGAGTTGGGGTTTAAACTGATCCGGGATACTTTTATTTTTACCAATAAACGGCTGATCTTAGTGGAAATACAGGGACTTACTGGTAGCAAAATAGAATATAAATCCATTTCTTATAAAAGTATATCGAGATTCAGTGTTGAAACAGCCGGTACATTTGACCTTGAAGCAGAACTGAAGATATGGGTATCAAGTGAGCCTCTGCCCAGCATCGTCAAACCATTTAACAAATCAGTCAATGTGTATGATGTTCAGAAGGTACTGGCACATCATGTATTGAAGTAACATACTGTCAAAACCAACTTTGAATGTAACCCCACAAAACAAAATTTGTAGGTGCATTTCATTTTTTCGTACTGTGCTTGATTTCTTATCAAGTTTTGTTTGTTCGTCGTAGCTTTTAGCTTCGATGCAATATATTAGGGCATCTTGCCTGAATCGCAAAAGATTGATGATTTTTAATGTGATGCGAAAAAATAAAATACACCCTTCTATTATCTCTAATCTTTATGTCCGAGATAAATATAGGGACGTAGTCCTGAGATCTTTGTAGCAAAAATATCCTCACACCATCACGTAGGGGCGTAGCCCTGTGATCTTAAAAGATGTGGTAAATATAAGATATCAGGGCTACGCCCCTTATGTTTCAGATTCTAATGTTTTCTACAAAGATGACAGGGCTACGCTCCTGCCCCGATAGGCGGGAGTAATTTATCTTCAGGATCATGTCTCTAAAGCATCGTTTGTTCGTCGTAGCTTTTAGATTCGATGCAGTGTAAAAAGGCATCTTGCCTGAATCGCAAAAAAAATTGATGACTTTTAATGTGAGGCGAAAAAATGAAATACACCCAAATTTGTTGGGATAATTCCAATATCCAGAAATTACGGTATGTTATTTTTCCTATGCCAAAGCACTATTTTTGATTGCAAGTTCATCAATAGGTACTGGCCTTGGGCCAATAAGGCGCTCCAGATCAGACTTGAGCAATACTTCTTTTTCAAGAAGGGTAGTAGCCAGTAAAGTAAGTTCTTCTCTTTTTTCTATTAGCAATTCCTGAGCTCGCTTGTACTGCTCATCGATTAGTTTTCTTACTTCATCATCTATGAGCCTTGCCGTTTCATTGGAATAAGGTTTGTTAAACTGATCCTGTGACATAGCATAAAAAGATACATTACCTACATTATCATTCATACCATATATGGTGACCATGCCGTAGCCCATTTTAGTGACCTGATCGAGGTCATTTTGTGCTCCGGTAGAAATTTTGTCAAAAGTTATCTTTTCTGCAGCCCTACCGCCCAGAGTCATACACATACGATCCAGCAGTTGTTCTGTACGAATGATATATTCTTCTTTTGGAAGATATTGGGCATAGCCCAACGTACCCATACCTCGAGGAACAATAGTCACTTTGACCAATGGACTTGCGTGCTCGAGATACCAGCCACAGATGGCGTGGCCTGCTTCATGGAAGGCAATGATTTCCTTTTCCTTTGGTGAGATGAGTTTATTTTTCTTTTCAAGACCTCCAATCACTCTGTCCAGAGCATAATTAAAGTCATCCAGATCTACCTCCGTTTTATTTCTACGGGCAGCGATAAGGGCCGCTTCATTACATATGTTGGCGATGTCAGCACCCGCGAAACCCGGAGTCATCTCAGACAGGACTGCCGGATTAATATCAGGACCTACTTTTATGGACTTGAGGTGGACTTTAAATATTTCTTCACGACCGATGATGTCTGGCGGATCAATACCAATCTGTCTGTCAAATCTTCCCGGACGAAGCAATGCACTGTCCAGAATATCAGGTCTGTTGGTGGCAGCCATCATGATTACACCTTTGTCCGTACTGAATCCATCCATTTCCACAAGAAGTTGGTTCAGCGTGTTTTCTCTTTCGTCATTTCCACCCTGAATAGCATTTCGTCCTCTGGCTCTGCCTATGGCATCTATTTCATCGATGAATACAATACAAGGGGCTTTCTCCCTTGCTTGTTTGAAAAGATCTCTTACCCTTGATGCTCCAACACCGACAAACATCTCCACAAAATCGGAGCCAGATATAGAAAAAAACGGTACACCAGCCTCGCCGGCAACGGCTTTTGCCAGCAGTGTCTTTCCTGTGCCCGGAGGACCAACCAGAAGTACACCCTTAGGTATTTTTCCACCAAGTGAAGTATATTTTTTGGGGTTTTTAAGGAAGTCTACCACTTCCATGACTTCCACTTTGGCTTCCTGTAGTCCTGCTACATCGGCAAAAGTGATGTTGACCTTAGAGTTTTGGTCGAAAAGTGTAGCTTTTGATTTTCCTATATTGAAGATCTGACCACCCGGACCACCGGCGCCGCCACCGACACGTCGCATGATAAATAACCACAAACCTATCAACAATGCAAATGGTAGTATCCAACTGATGATCTGACCGATATAATTGGTCTCTGTCCTGTGTACGTAAGATATAGTATATCCTTGTGTTTTAAGGTCTTTAAGCATCGTTTCGAAGTTGCCTACATCGCCGATAGTAAATTTGAAGTGTGGATTATATCCATACAGTTTACTGTCTTTGAGTTTGGGGTAGTTAGCATCTATGACATTTTTTTTGATGAAGACATTGACTGTCTTTTCATTGATGATTTCTATTTTTTCGACTTCACCTTTTCTTGCTTTCTCTTCAAAATCATTGATATTGATGGTTTCTACCTGCGAATTAAAACTTACCCAAAAATTGATCCCGAATAGACCTAAGATGATAATGCCATAAATCCAATATGAATTTATGTTAAATTTATTAGGGTTGTTTTTATTCTCTGATGATTTATTTTCCTGATTATTATCCATTTACATTTTTTCAATTACGTTATTAAACACTTTAGACATAGAGTGGTTGCGATCGATAGTTATTTATTTGCTAAATATTTTCATACTGAGTTATTTTAGCATCACCCCACAGTTCTTCAATCTCATAAAACGATCGGGTTTCTGGATAAAATACATGAACCACAGTATCAAAAAAGTCTACAAGAATCCACTTTGCACCGTCCATACCTTCTGTGTGGTAGGGTTTTTGGCCTGTTTTCTCTTTGATTTTTTTTCCTATATTTTCAGATATTGCTTTCACCTGAGTGGAAGAATCTCCCTCGCAAATAATAAAATAATCTGCGGGAGCATCATCAAGTGAACGTAGATCCAGTTGTATGATGTTTTTACCTTTTATGTCTTGTATTGCATCAATGATGAGTGCATTAAGATTGGATGAGTCTGCAAGAGACTTCTTCAAAGTCAATTTTTTATTCAATATTTGTGTTTTTTTTAAAATTTAGCAGCAAAGATACAAAATATCACTTTATGGTAACACCGGATACACTGTTTACAGGTAAAAACTGTATTTACTTCAAAGAAATCAATTCTACCAATGTCTATGCTACTGATCTTATAGCAAAAACCAGTCCACCGGAAGGGACATGTGTTATTACTGACTTTCAGACAGCCGGCAATGGACAAATTGGCAGGTTTTGGCATAGTGAATCAGGAAAAAACCTTTTGATATCATACATTTTTTATCCAACTGCACTAAAAGTCAAGGAACAATTCCTGCTTAATATCATCAGTGGCCTGGCAGTGTATGATGTGATATCATTTTTTGTAAAAAATGTAAAAATCAAATGGCCCAATGACATTTACGTCAACAATAAAAAAATAGCAGGCATTCTGGTTCAAAACACTTTGAGAAATGATAATATAAAATCTACGGTCATAGGTGTGGGTTTAAATATAAACGAAACACTATTTCCTTTGGAGATACCCAATCCCACATCTCTGACTATAGAAACCAATGCTTCATATAGTGTCGAAGATGTGTATTGTCGGCTTTCAACCAGATTGGAGTATTATTATTTAAAACTAAAATCAGGTAAGACAAGTGAATTGAAAATAATGTATCAGGACGCTTTGTTCAGAAGGGATGATGAAGCCAATTTTCAGGATGGTAAAGATGTGGTTTTCAAAGGTACCATCAAGGGTGTAAATGATGATGGCAAAATACTTATCATGATGGACGATGGTAGCAATCATGCCTTTGGATTTAGGGAGATTTCCTTTTTGATTTAAAAAATAAACATTTGCATAGTACCAAAAATGTCTGATACCATATGAAATAGTGCATTCAAATGTTAAAAGGCAATTAATACTAAAAAGTGTAGCCTACACCGAAACTGCTGCTTTGATATGTGGATCAGGATGATAATCGATCAAAGTAAAATCTTCAAACTTAAAATCAAAAATAGATTTTACATCAGGATTTAAGATCATCTTTGGCAGGGACTTGGGTGATCTGGTGAGCTGTAATTGAGCTTGTTCTATATGATTGTTGTACAGATGAACATCTCCAAAAGTATGGATAAATTCTCCGGGTTCAAGATGGCAAACTTGTGCTATCATCATGGTCAATAGTGCATATGAAGCAATATTAAATGGTACTCCAAGGAAGGTGTCTGCTGATCTCTGATATAACTGGCAAGAGAGTCTTCCATCAGCTACATAAAACTGAAACAGACAATGGCAGGGAGTCAGTGCCATCTGATCAAGCTCACCCACATTCCATGCATTGACGATCATCCTTCTTGAGTCAGGATTGGTGTTTAAGGTATGTACTACCTGACTTATCTGGTCTATAGTGCTACCGTCCGGTTTTGCCCAGGACCGCCATTGCCTGCCATAAACGGGTCCTAAGTTGCCGTTTTCATCGGCCCATTCATTCCATATACGTACACCATTGTCATTAAGGTACTTTATGTTGGTGTCACCATTCAAAAACCACAACAATTCGTAAATGATGGATTTTAGGTGTAGTTTTTTGGTCGTGACCATCGGAAATCCTTCACTTAGGTCAAATCTCATCTGATAACCAAATACACTTATAGTACCAGTACCAGTTCTATCGGTTTTTTGTACTCCTGTATCGAGAATATGTCTGAGAAGATCATGATATTGTTTCAAACTGCCCTGATTTTTAGTGATGCAAAGGTAAGAATAATTGTGAAAATGAAAATTACCTTGATGAAGTATTATTTTTTGTTACTCATCTGCTTCAACAATTCATCCACTGCAGCTTTCAGCTGATCATCAGTACCTTTGGCGATCCAGTCGGGTTGATTTTCCACGATGATATCCGGTACTGCTGGGCCAAGTTCCTGATTTTGGTCAGTGGACTTTGTAAACCACATCCTGAGCGGCAGTCTTACAAATGATCCATCCATAAGGCCTTTGCCACCGGTTGAGATTACAGATCCATTGGTAGGCAGACCTACAAGTTTTCCTATACCAAGTGACTTGTAAGCATGAGAAAATATCTCTGCATTGGAGTAGCTGCCTTCATTGCACAGTGCGATACTGGGTTTCATCCAGGCTGCATAAACGAGCCTTTCGCCTATAGGGTAATATTCCTTAAATTTTAGTTTGTCCTTCTCAGGGTTGTCACTGGCTCCTCGTGGTATGGTGTAGGCATGCTGTTTATAGTTCAGTATAGCCATCAGAAAATCCGCTGTCGATCCGCCACCATTGTATCTCACATCTATGACCAGTCCATCTTTCCCATAACCGGCAGCCATAAACTCCCGCTCTACGACCTCAAAACTCGGAAAATCCATACTTTTAATGTGGATATACCCTAGTTTGCCATTAGAGTACTGATCTACCAGTTTTTGTCTCTTTTCTACCCATGCATCATACAGATTATTGGACACACTTTCAGTAAGTCGTATGACTACTTCTTTATTTTTTTTATCTCCGTTGATGACAGATAACACTACTTTTTCATTGACCAGTCCATTCAGCATGTTGTAAAAATTGTCTGAAGTACCTATACTCTGGCCGTTGACAGCTGTGATGATATCTCCGGGGTTGAGTTTACTGCCTGCTTTATCAGCCGGAGATTTAGGTACCACTCTTACTACTTGTGTACCGTTGGCTACCGGGATCAATTCTGCACCAAGTAAGCCTGTAGCATCCTTCTGAGTTTCAGCGCGTTCCGGTACCCTGAGGCCCATGTGACTGGCATTGAGCTCTCCGAGCATCAGATTAAACATATCTCTGAAGTCATTTTCTGTACTGGCCTGGACACATCGCTGTCTGTATTTCTCACGAAGTGCATTCCAGTCATAACCATGAAATAAGGGGTCATAAAATCCATCCCGAATGGTTCGCCATGCTTCTTCAAATACCTGATTGCGTTCTGCAGTATAGTCCACTTTCATTTTGGCATTGAAAGACAAATTGTCATTTGTTGTGCCTTTGGTTTCAACTCGACTTAAGGCACCCTGTTTGGTATAGTATATATATTTTCCATCGTTTTCCATGCTGATGTTGGCGGGGTCGGAGCCACCCTTTGTGATTTCCTTCAGACTTTTGCCGTCCCATTTGATACTGTAAAGATCACGTCCTTTGGAGGAACTGCTGGAAGCGGTATAATAGAAAGTTTCACCATCTTTGGAAATTACAAAATCAGATTCATTACCTGGGAAATTGGTGACCTGTACAATTCGGTCATAGATTTTATCGAAATCAATTTTTATTTCGGGAATCTTCTTTTTTTGTTTGTCGGACTTAAATTTATCGTCATTATCGGTATCACTTGAGGCTACATCCTGCCAATCCTGCATGGCTTTTTCCCAGTCTTCTTTTTTTAGCCAGACAAACATGATATCTTCGCTTCTGGCAGTGCTTCTTTCTGAAATAAAACCCAATTTTGATCCATCAGGACTCCAGTATGGATGTCTGTCAGTGCGCGGATGCATTGAGACATTGACTGGTTTTGAAGTATTGTCAACAGGTTGGATAAATACTTCATCATTGTAGTATAAATCAGTCTGCGAATAGGCCAGCCATTTGCTGTCAGGGCTCCATACCAATCCTTCTTCTGACGCCCATGAATCGTTCAATATGACTTCTTTTGAAATTAATCCTTCTGCAGTCATATCCGCCACAATTAAGGTACCTCGACCACGAATAAAAGCCATTTTTTTGCCATCGGGAGCGACAGAGAGCGAATGCTCATCCAATGATGTTCTGGTGACAGGAGTGACCTTGTGCTTCAGAGATTTAAATACATTTGTTTGGGATGTATCAGCTGATCTGACCATATAGATATCAAAATTTCCATTGGCCCGGTCACTGGTAAAAAGCAGCATAGAATCATTCAGCCAGACAGGCTCGATATCCCTGTAAGCATGATTGGATACATTGATGGTTCTGGATTTTTCTTTATCGTCTTCTCTGATGAATATCTCTCCACGGACTGAGAGTGCAATCAATTTGCCATTGGGAGAAACGGAGTAATCATTGATATCTCTGGCCAAAGTTTTCAACTCTGTGGGGTCAAATCTTTCATCTGCACTGATTTCTACATTTAGTTTCTGCACTCCACCTTTGTCTGTTCTCATGATATACAAGTGCAGGTCCTTTTCAAATACAATCGTTGTGCCATCTGAAGAAAGGCTAAAAGCTCTTATAGACTCGTCAGTGTACTTTGTCTGTTTTTCTGCTTTGCCTATTGCTTTTCCATTTCCATCCAATTTATGTTTGTACAGATTATACACCCCACCATCACTGTTGAGGTAGTATATGGTGTTGTTTCCGGCCCATTGAGGTGTGATATCATTGTATGTTGATCCGGGCAATTTGTGATAAGTTTTATTTTTGGTATCATATATCCACAAATCTCTGTTGGAACTACCCTGATATGCCTGACGCGCCACGGGATTGATGTCACCGCGAACAAAAGCCAGAAATCTTCCATCAGGAGACAAAACAGGATCATGGCCAACAGCATCGAGTATTCTTGTTTCTGTACCACCATTAGGATGGATGGAGTATACTTCCGAAGGACGTTCGATTTGCCTGAACTCCCGATTGGTCGAAAAAAGAATCTTGTCGGGTTGAGTCCAGGACGCTACAATATCAGCTCCTGAATGAAAAGTAAGTCGTTTGGCCTGACCACCGGATGAAGGTATGGTGTAAATATCATTATTGCCAAATCTGGCACCTGAAAAAGCAATTTGCTTGCCATCCGGACTAAATATGGGATTGCCTTCATAGGCTTCATGTATGGTCAGTCTTGATGCTTTTCCACCTGAGGAAGGCACTGTCCAAATATCTCCCTGGAAAGAAAAACAGACAAGAGAACCATTGTTGTTAACCGCAGGATGGCGAAGTAGGGTGGTAGATTGACTGAAAGATGAAATGACGGAAAAAAAAATCAGATACAATATCAAAAAATGCTTCATGTGATAAATGTGGTTGGGTGATGATAAGATAATATCCTGTGCAAAACAAAAAATTATTGCACGGGGCTCAAAGTTAGCAGGATATATATTTCTGAAGATAAAATTCCGGTAAATATTTCTTTCTGCTCCATATAATTTTATCTCTGAAATTTGTAGTCTATTGTGCGTGATGATATGATATGGTAGACATGGATCCCTACTTCTTTGAAGGCCATAATATACTTGAAGTTTATTATTTAACACCTAAATATCTAAAATGAGTTCCGTAATGAAGATCAAAAGTACAACCTGCCCGCTTCGGAGCAGGAGGGTAAAATCAGCACTTTTGACTACAAATCATACTGTGTGCAGCTATGCTGTAGTCATCGCTACAGCATAGCTGCACACGGTATGGTGCATGATTGAACGGTGCGACTGCAGAATTGAGTGGGAGCTTAATTTAGTGAAGGAACCGTCAGCACACAAACCGCCTTTGAATATTTTGACATAGCCTTTAATTGCCACGAAGGATTTCTTTTCTGGGTGAAGCTTTATGGTAGGCTTATTCCGGGATTTATGGCTTAATCCTAAACCATTTTTTATAAACCCAACAATACTTTAAGTCTGATTTTAACTGACTGAAATGTTGCCCCATCTAATGATTCAATAAATTTTATATTTCTGATCGTCCAATCATGTGACCGAGGATGATTTGTTAGTATGGCACCTTCTATTTGCATTTTAGTTGGTAGTTTTACTTCAGTGTTGTAACCCTTTATTTTACTGGAAATAGGCAGTGTTATGCACAATCCAAATTGATTATATTTAGCATCAGTAATGACTACAACTGGTCTTCTGCCTTGTTGTTCTTTTCCTAATGTAGGGTCAAGGTCCATCCAAACGATATCTCCTGTGTTTGGAATATATTTTTTCATCACCAAATTATTCTTCCAATCCTAGTGAAGGATAATCTTCAAATTGTTCTAATACGCCATCGGCAGTCATACCGGATGTTAAAAAATCCATATCAATCGTGGAATCAGGCATTGAAATAATGATTTTATTATTTTTCTGTATTATTTCAATTTTACTGCCATCCTCTATATTCATTTCTTTAGTCATATTTATGGGTAATCTTACACCCAAAGAGTTTCCCCATTTTTTGATTATTGCTTCCATTATAATTGTTTATACAAAGTTTATACATTTTTTTGAATTATCCAAATCATTTGATCATATTATTGTTTTTTTATTTGAAAATAAGACAGTATTGAAAATGAAACTTGCTCTTGGCTAAAAATTCGCAACTTACTGGTACTACTACCTAAAACATACTACTACTACCAATTAACAAGACGTAAATTAATCATCTCTTTTTTGGAAGCCATAGGTAAATGAATTTTCAAACAATTGTTACCGAGATAATTACCTTACACAGTGCTTTGTTCAAGGCTTTCAATCAACAAAATTACAAAGTGAAATGAAAGCTTGAGCCATTTTTTGCTTTGCAAAATAGTTGCATTTGTATTTTTGATGGGTATTTTCAATATTATATCATAGTTTTGCCCTCAAATGATGTCACAATAATGCGTATAGGGGTGAATGCCAGACTCTTGTTTACTTCTGAAATGGAGGGTGTTGCAAGGTATATATATGAAACCACTGTAAGGATGGCTCATGCACACCCGGACGATGAGTTTTACTTATTTTATGACAGGTCAAATCACTCCAGACCTGACTTTCCTGCCAATGTAAGGCACATCATGATTCCATTGCCTACCAGGCATCCTGTGCTTTGGTATTGGTGGTTTGAAATCTTATTGCCTATCTATCTTAAATGGTACAAGATAGAAGTGTTCTACTCGGGTGATGGATATCTGAGTCTCAGGTCTAAAATTCCTGTGGTCATGGTAATGCACGATATTGCTTACAAACATTATGAGGATCAAGTAAGTAAGTCCATATTGAAATACTATAAGAAATATGTACCTCTTTTCTTAAAAAAAGCAACAAAAATCATCACAGTATCTCACTTTGTAAAAAGCGACATCCTGCATCATTTTGATATTGCAGAAAATAAAATTATTGTAGCGTACAATGCTGTTCATCCGGATCAGCTCCATAAATACAATAACTACAAAAGCCGCAAGATCGAAGACCTGATAGATCACAAACCCTACTTTGTATACGTCGGCTCGCTCCATCCAAGGAAAAACATAGTGAGAATGATCGAGGCTTTTGAATCCTTCAATACTGGCCATCAAAACCGCTACAAGCTCGCCCTGGCAGGTCGAATGGCATGGGACACCAGAGAAATGGAAGTAAAGATCAAGCAATCCAAAAATACCATTTATGTTGGTTTCGTCACCGAAGCAGACAAATATATTTTAATACAGAATGCATGTTGCTTAGTGTATGTTTCACTTTTTGAAGGATTTGGGATACCGATCATCGAAGGAATGATAGCCGGCACACCTGTGATCACTTCAGATAGAGCATCAATGCCGGAAATAGCTGGCGGGGCTGCATTACTTGCCAATCCTAATGACACTCAATCGATCGCAGCCTGCATGCACGAGATAGTCTCCAATGAGAGTTTGTCTCAAGAACTGATCAAAAAAGGTAAAGAGAGAGGCGGTGCATTTGATTGGAAAATATCAGCAGAGAAGATTTATCAGGCTTTGTTAGATAGTCTGAAGATTTAAGCTACTTTTGCGGCAAAATGTGGTCAATACTAACTTAGATCAATCAAAAAGTGATAGTTGCGATAGATATCGGAAATACCAATATTGTGATAGCCATGTACCGCCACGGTAAATGGACCAATTCGTTCAGATATGAGACAAAAGAACCTCAGCCTGAATTTTTTTATGAGCAGGCATTCAGAAATATCCTGTTGGAATGGCAAGTGACAGGTTCAGAAATACATCAATGTGTCATCAGCAGTGTAGTACCTGATATCAATAGTGTCATCATAGAAACTGTGGAATCGGTCACAGGACACAGTCCTTTACTCCTTCAACCAGAGATTTATAAAACCTTGGATATCAGTGTGCCGCATCCATATGAGATTGGATCGGATATCGTTTCCAATGCTTATGCTGCATTAAAACTATTTGGTACAGATTGTATCATTGTTGATTTTGGGACTGCATTGACTTTTACAGTTGTCCACCACAACGAAGGCATCTCGGGTGTCACAATAGCCCCGGGTCTCAATACAGCTATCCACTCCCTTGCTACCAATACTGCTCAACTCCCGGTAGTTCCGCTGGAATTGCCGGAATCGGCTGTAGGGCATGATACGGTTTCGGCTATCCAATCCGGTGTGTTATGGGGATATGTGGGATTGGTAAAACAGATCCTCCACAAAATAAAATCCGAATCCAACAAAAATTACAAGGTCATTGCGACGGGTGGATTATCTTCTATCCTGCACCCATTGGAATCAGAATTTGACGTGGTATCAAAAATGCTCACACTCGATGGCATGAGATTGATATACCAGCACTGTAAGGGTGAATCCACAGATTAATTCAGCAGGGAAGGAGTCTATTCCGGCCAGATCAAAGTTTCGCCGTCTTCTTCTACATCCGGCAGAATCTGCATTTCTATAGCTTCTTCGTTTTCAAACCACACCATCAGGCCGGCTTCGTCAGATTCTACGAGTTCCAGGTCTGGTGTCTCTTCATCAGACAGATCTTCTACATTGGAGATTTCAACATTGGCTTTGTCAAGCAAGTCCATCACTTCATTTTTTGGCATACCGATGATAGATTTTCCTTGGAAAAGAAAATAAGGATCAGACACTGCTATAGACACAAGTCTCCACTCATATTCAGCATCAAAAACAAGAGAAAACTCATACTCGTCATAGTGCCAGGATTCCAGTTCATCATTGACTTCTTCGTCAAAACCCGGAACGTTTTCTATTTCATCCGGCTTACCGGCGATATTTTTGACTTCATCTCTGGTCATTCCAAATTTTATAGCTCCGAGACCAACTCCTGGTATAATTTCCCTGATTTCCTTTTTCATGATATTATGCTTTTAGCTTAAAAAAGGCACAAGGTAAAGCAAATTATTAATTCATCACTTTCAAATTATAATTTTAATTATAAGTTGTTCAATGGATGTCTATTAGCTGCTTATAAAAATTAAAATAAATCAAATAATCAGTTAATTATTTCTTAAAATTTCAATATATTATTCTGTAATAAAATAATAATGAGATTGTAACAAAATTATATATCTATATTTTTAAACATATTCTATTTTTATTCTGTTATTGGAGCAAACAAATATCATGAATGACAATCATAAACCTAGGCTGATAGTTTTGGGAGGAGGATTTGCAGGGCTTCAGCTTATCGAAAATATTAAAAAGGATCAATTTGATATTTTACTCATTGATCAGTTAAACCACCATCAGTTTCAGCCTCTCTTTTATCAGGTTGCCACTTCACAGATTGAGCCATCATCTATATCTTTTCCTTTCAGAAAAATATTTCAGGATAGAAAAGATGTAAGAATCAGGTTGACCAAAGCGATATCCATTGATCCGGAAAGTAAAGTGGTTGTCACAGGGATCGGTGACTTTGAATTCGATTTTTTGGTCATAGCCACAGGATGTAAAACAAATTATTTTGGGAACAAAAACATTAAAAAATACACCTACGGTCTGAAGTCAACTTATCAGGCTATCACCATCAGAAACAGCATCCTGGAAAATTTTGAAAAGATCCTGTATGTTGATGACGAGGAAAAAGAATCACTCATGAATATTGTCGTGGTAGGTGGAGGGCCTACCGGCGTAGAATTGGCAGGAGCTTTTGCTGAAATTAAAAGAGATATTTTACCTAAAGACTTCTTCAGAATTGATTTTTCCAAAATGAATATCATTCTGCTCGAAGGAAGTCCCAATACATTGAATAATATGTCGGACATGTCCAGAAAGGCATCCACAGATTATTTAGAAGACCTTGGCGTGATCATCAAAACCGGAGTGTATGTCACTGATTATGATGGTACTACCTTAAAGCTGAATAATGATGAAACATTAAATAGCAAACATGTCATCTGGGCTGCAGGTGTAACAGGAAATATTATTAAAGGATTTGATCCTGAAAATATCACTAATACCAATCGTTACAAGGTAGACAGAGTGAACAGGATCAATGGTTATCCACATATTTTTGCTATAGGTGATATATCCTGTATGGAAACCACAAAATACTCCAAAGGACACCCTCAAGTAGCCAATGTTGCTATTGGTCAGGGAAAATTACTGGCAACTAATTTGGAGCGCATCGTTTCCGGCACACCTTTGAAAGAATATGAATATAAAGATCTGGGATCTATGGCTACTATAGGGAGGCACAAAGCCGTAGTGGAACTGCCATTTATAAAATTTAAAGGGTACTTTGCATGGTTTGTTTGGATGTTTCTGCACCTGATGCTGATATTGAGTGTGAGAAACAAACTTATCATATTTATCAACTGGGCATGGAATTATTTTTCAAAAAACAGCTCGCTCAGACTTATTCTTAAAGATGACGAACATGTACAATTAGTAAAACCTAAAAAGATAAAAGCTTAACCTCCACATAAAGAGGCTCATCTCATTGATGCCTGAAGTTTTGTAATAGTTTGTCAGATGTGCGATGTTACAAAGTAAAAAACTAAAATGATTATTGATATCCAGGTATCAAATAAAATGAGAATGTTTTGGTAGTATTATTAAAATAATATACCTTTCGGCGGTCAACATTTCTCAATAGAAAATAATCAAATCAACTGTGAGCGCACCTGATACTGAACCAAAGAAAAACAATGTGGCTTTATGGATATTTATTGGACTAATAGCCGGTATGATCGTCGGAACTTCACTTAATTATCTTACAACTCCGGAATTTATAAAAAGTTATGTAAGTATTGCAAAATATGGAAATATCATCTTTTTGAAATTTATCAAACTGATCATTGGACCATTAGTGTTGAGTACGTTGGTGGTAGGTGTAGCAGGCATTGGTGATGCCGGAACAGTAGGACGAATGAGTGTAAAAACAATTGGCTGGTTTATATTTGCCAGCCTGATGTCGTTAACTCTTGGGCTTATCCTGTGCAATATCTTTCAGCCGGGCTTAGATTTTCAAAATCAGATTTCTTCAGATACTGCAGCTACTAGTCTAGTAGCTACGGACAGTTTCACTCTTGACCATTTTATCGAACAATTAATACCTGAAAATATTTTTGTTGCATTATCTAGCCATAAGATGGTATTACAGATTGTGGTATTTTCAGTATTGTTTGGTCTAGCTACAGCTGCTATTGGCGAAAAAGGGAAACCTATCATCTCTGCCATGGATTCTCTTGCTCATGTAATGCTTAAACTTACCAATATGATCATGTGGGTCGCTCCATTGGCTGTTTTTTGTGCCGTTTCTATAGTCATTGCTGAAAAAGGGATTGGAGTCATGGTCGAATATGGAAAATTGATTTTGCTATTCTATTTTGCATTGTTTGTCTTATGGTCCATTTTATTGTTCCTCGGCTTTTTGTTTGTCAAAAAGAGAATCTGGAGTCTACTGAGACATATACAAGAACCACTTCTTTTGGCGTTTGCCACCGCCAGCAGTGAATCCGCATATCCGAAACTGCTAAATCAGTTAGAGAGGTTTGGTGTGAATGAAAGGATTGTCAGTTTTGTACTTCCGCTTGGATATTCATTCAATCTGGATGGAAGTATGATGTATATGACCTTTGGTTCCATCCTGATTGCACAGGCGTATGGAGTAGACCTTAGTTTAACACAACAGATGACTATGTTGCTGGTATTGATGGTAACAAGCAAGGGTATCGCTGCTGTACCAAGGGCATCACTGGTAGTTATTGCCGCAACCATCGCAGGATTTGGAATTCCTGAAATTGGAATAGCACTATTGTTACCTATTGATCAATTTCTTGATATGGGAAGAACAGCGACCAATGTGGTGGGCAATGCAGTAGCAACGGTAGCAGTAAGCAGAATGGAAGGAGAAGAAATTCATACTTAGATTTTATAACCATTTTCATTGCCTTAAAATTATGAACCCGACTTCATAATAATAGCTAAATTGGGTTCAACTGTTTGGCTTTACCTTTGGTTTCCGACAATCAATGATTCATTCCTTGCTAGTTTAATACTGTGGGTGGTCCAATTTTTGCTCAAAAATTGTTTAAACATCCCGCAACCCCTGCCTACGTAGGCAGACTTATCCCTGTTTTAAAAATATTCAGCTGCAGGAAACTGATTTTGCGGAGGCAGACTTGACAAATGTTATATTTGATACATGCAATCTTGAGCAAGCTAATTTTGATCGTACTACACTTGAAAAGGCTGACTTTCGGTCTTCTTACAATTATACAATAGATCCTGAGATCAACCGGGTCAAAAAAGCAAAGTTTTCGGTTTTTGGAATTTCGGGACTTTTGACCAAATAGGATATTGAAATAGAAAAATGATCTGCAGGAATATGAATGAAGTATTTATGACTATTTGATACCACTATGTCAACTTTGATGGAAGAGTGAAAATGCCCTGCACAATTTTGAACAAAGGATATGATTTTGCTGTTAACTTTAATGTATCTTACCATATTTGAATGATGAAAAATACTAACATCATTTCATGGTTATTGGAAGGTGATAATGCCATTCAGTATCAAACCCTTCGGGATTTGTTGGGCAATGATGATGTTACTTTAAGAAAAAGAATTACAACAGAAGGTTGGGGCAAACAGTATTTGGATGCAAGAAATGAAAAAGGGTATTGGGGCCAAGATTATTATCAACCTAAATGGATATCGACTCATTACACTTTACTGGATTTAAAAAATCTGGCTATTGACCCACATCATGAGGATATTGAAAAAATAATTACTAAAGTTTTGATCAACGAAAAAGGTCCTGACGGTGGGATTCTGCCTATCGGTACTGTCAAAAAATGTGATGTGTGTGTCAACGCTATGGCATTAAATTTTTCATCCTATTTCCTTGCAAAAGAAGAAAGTCTTCACTCCGTCGTTGACTTTATACTCACTGAAAAAATGGGAGATGGTGGCTTCAATTGTCAATCCAATAGGAAAGGAGCTAGTCATAGTTCCATGCATACTACCATTTCAGTTTTAGAAGGATTTTTTGAATTTCTGAAAACCGGATATACTCTGCAGCAATAGATGTCCTCATTTCAAGAAGAACAAAAGAAGGACTCTGGAAGGCAGTATCCATTCATCCTGGAAAGTTACATTTTGAAATGGAAAAGGCTGGACAATCCAGCAGGTGGAATACATTAAGGGTTTTGCGAGTATTAAAAAAGTACAGACCTGAATATTACCTGAATTCAATGATCTAATATTAAATTTTAAATCATGCCGCGACCTACCAACAAAACCGAATTACTGACTCTAAGTCAAAAAAATTATGATCAGCTTAATCACTTTATTGAAAGCAGGGCAGAAGCTGAACAAATGAAAGAATTTCCTCCGGGCACTATGAACCGAAATATCAGGGATGTTCTTGCGCATTTGTACCATTCGCAACTCATGATGAAAAACTGGTACGAGATTGGTATGTCAGGTCTTAAACCAGATATCCCTGCCGAGGGCTATACATGGAAGACGGTGCCAAAACTCAATTATAAAATTTGGGAGGATTACTCTAAGGTGGCACTGCAAGAAATAAAAGTATTGTTAGCTGGTTCCCACAAAGAGATGATGAAAATGATAGATGGACACAGTAGTGAAGAGCTTTTCGAGAAAAAAAGGTATGCCTTGACAGGTACTACCTCACTTGGTGCGTATTTCATTGGTGCCACTTCCAGTCATTATGATTGGGCATTAAAATTGATAAGCAAAGCATTTAAGAACATGAGATAGCATTTTGTTTGCCCTTACGAATACCCCATATTCCGGCTTCCTTTCCTTATAATCTTTTTAGCTTCCTTACCTTTGATGATGCCTTCTTTATCATCGAGCCATACGATGGCACCTGTAGGGCATCTCTGTATAGGATCCTGTGTTTTATGGTTTTTGGCGTAGTTGATGACGGGTAGGTTTTTGACCATGGTGATCATGTTGTCTTCTGCATCCATGGCGCATTTGCCACAAGCGGTACAGCCTACATCACAGACGTCTAGTACTTCATCTCCGGCTTCCAGGCTTTTGCATGCTACCCAAAGCCGATGACTTATGGGGTGGATGGAAAATAACATTTTAGGACATGCTTCCACACAATCTCCACAAGCGGTGCATTTTTGTTCATCCACGACAGGAATGCCAAATTCATTCATCGAGATAGCATCAAAGTCGCACACTACCTCACAGTCACCATATCCAAGGCAACCCCATGAGCAAGCCTTACCGCCGCCCGAGATCAATGTAGCCGCCTGACACGTGTTGACACCCTTGTAGTATGCCTGATTGATAGCTACATTTTTACCTCCGTTACAGGCTAAGCGAGCGACTCTTTTTTCTTCTGCACCCAAGGCCACACCCAGAAAACTGGCGATGGCAGATCTGCCTTCATCACTGCTAACAGAACATTTGCCCGGCAACACCTGACCCGACACCAATGCTTCAGCAAATGGGCGGCACCCGGGAAAACCACAGGCGCCGCAGTTGGCATGAGGCAACATATCTTCCACCTGATCTATGCGTGGATCTTCATAGACATACAATTTTTTATTGGCTACAGCGATCAGCCCGGCCAGTGCCAATGTCAGTAAACCAAGTGTTAGTATGGGAATGAAAATGCTCACTTTAAATGTTGATTTGTTGATTTGAATATTCGCTGATTTTTTTTATTTACAATTCACCATTACCTAATAAATGATTTCCGCCCACTTTTTACCGGCTTTCAGTTCTGCTTTTCTGGTTTCCCATTTCTCTTTGGAGCCAATAATGTTTGAAAACGCATTGTCTAATTGTGTCAGTATTTTGTCATAACCGGCTACGTAGATATAGGTATTGTTTTTGGAAAGCATCTCCTTGATTTCTTCTGCTTGACCTTCTATCATCTTGTCCATGGCGATAGGGTCTGCCCACTTTGGTCTTGGACTTAGGGCATAAAAGGCTTCAAATGTCTTCTGATCATAATAATTTGTAAGATCACCTTCTTTGTCGTTGAGATACAGCAAATCAAGTCCGCTGGTAGCACCATAAAAAAGTCTGATTTTTCCTTGCCAGTCTTTCACATTTTTATAGATATGTCTGACAAAGGATTTAAAAGGAGCAATTCCAGTTCCCATACCAATAAGGATGATATTGGATGTTTTGTCATCAGGCACTACATATGGTAATGAATGAGGCCCGGTAAGCATTAGTTCATCTCCTGGATTTCTGTTGCACAGGTAATTAGATGCGACACCTTCGTACTTTTCGCCGCTGAAATCATCCACGTAAAAACATCTTTTTACCAACATCGTAATTTCAGGCAATCCGGAAGCTGTAACATCGGAATTGGCAATAGTGTAAAGTCTGTGATGTACATTGTTGCCAAATGGTCCTACGTATTTGACTATGACACCAAAACTTTGGTCCACATTACAGTGAAAGTTTTTATCCTGCACTTCAATATGAATTTCCCTGATATCCTCCGTATCTGCAGGTGTGATACGTTTGTTGCCCTTTACAACTGCTTTATAATGTGTTCCTGATAAATAATCTGATAATTGTGCCATTTTATTTCCTTTTATGGTTTAAAATATACTTTATACTTTATTCAATTTTTAAAAATTCTCTTTTATTCTCGCACGCTTCGGTACATCCGCAATTTTTACATGATCTACGCTCTGCCAATACATCTTCATCACTGATATACTCCCTGAAAGTCTTTTTCCACAACAACTGTACTATCAGCCAACCCATCATCAGTGCTGTTATACTTGTTATTGCTATTATTAAAGACTGTATCATTTTAAATTTCTTTTGGTTTATTTTACTAAATCTGTATCTTTAATATCAAAATCTATATCTTATTTTATTTACTTTCTTCCAAATAAATTTGGAAGTCCAATATGTTTTATCTACTTCTTAATCTCAATCTTAACCTTTCTTTATCCTCCCAATCCTGCAAAACCCATAAAGGACAAAGATAAAACTCCTGCTACCAGCAATACAATCGCTGTACCTTTGGCCATGCCCGACACCTCAGAAAATTCCAGTTGCTCTCTCAATCCCGCCATCAATACAAGTGCTAATGTAAATCCTGCTCCGCCACCCAATGCAAAAGTAATACTTTGAAGCATGTCATATCCCTTACTTGTTTGAAGCAAAGCTATGGCTAATACTGCACAGTTGGTTGTAATCAAAGGCAGAAATATCCCCAATGCCTTAAATAGTGCTGGACTTGCTTTTTTTACAAACATCTCTACAAGCTGTACCGTAGAAGCAATGACTACGATATAGCTGATTAACTGTAAAAAGGGAGCATTGATAGCTGCCAACAATACATTAATACCATAGGCACAAACAGAACTGATGACCATTACAAAGGTCACGGCCGCCCCCATTTTGGAGGCAGTTTCTACTTTGCCTGAGACTCCCAAAAAAGGACAAATGCCCAGAAAGTATGCCAGCACAAAATTATTGATCAAACTGGCATTGATAAAAATGGTCATGAGTGATTCATTGTTCATGCTTTACTTTTTTTGAGTTTGTAATGGTTGAAAATCAGCAGCAAACATGCCAACGTAAAAAACCCTCCTGCAGGCAAGACCATAATGACCCACTTCTCAAATGCATCCGGCATCACCTGCATTCCTAAGAAAGTTCCTGAACCAATAATTTCCCGTATACTTCCTATACAAAATAATGCAAACATAAATCCCAATCCCATACCCAATCCATCCATCAAAGATCTGCCTACAGTGTTTTTTGATGCAAATGCTTCTGCGCGACTCAGGATGATACAGTTCACTACAATCAGAGCTATAAAGGCTCCTAAACTTTTATGTAAATCAACACTTACAGCCTGAATCACATAATCTACCATGGATACAAAAGTGGCTATGATTAGAATATAGGAAGCGATACGCACTTCCTTCGGTATGAAGTTTCTAAGTAAGGAGATCAAAACATTGGACATGGTCAACACAAAAGTAGTTGCCAATCCCATGGCTATCGCATTCATGGCTGAATTGGATACTGCCAACGAAGGACACATGCCCAGCACCTGAACAAATACCGGATTGTCACGCCAAAGACCTCGTATAAAGTCATCTGTTCCGGGATGTTCTCCAAGGCTGCTGAAAAAACCTTTATTTGTCTTATTTTGATCGGTCAGACTCATTTTTCAGTTTTGACGTTTGATAAAAAAGTTTGTTTGTTTTTATATATCTTTGGTATCCACTCCTTGCTGCTTGTATTCAGTATATTACCTACTGCCCGTGATGTGATCGTAGCACCTGTAATGGCGTCAATTTCCCATCCATTGGTCTTTTGACCGTTTTTAACGGTTTTTATTTCATTTTTTTAAGGTAGAATGATCATCCTTAAGTGCCACATCCATAGATTTCATATTGGCCAAAAATGGATCTTTCTCTATTTTATCTCCAATACCCGGTGTTTCTTTGCTTTCGAGAACATAAAAACCTATAATTTTTTGCTGTTCAGGGTCATATCCAAAAAGAAGACTTAATACGTCACCATACGCTTTCCCACTTCCTTGAAATGCCACCCCTTTACACACCCCTTTGTCATCATAACCGGCAAGTACTTTTTGTACTTTAGGATTATTGGTGGTCATTTCCGTAAAGGTCTGGTCAGGGTTGAGCTGAAAGGATTTCGTTTTAGTGATGCCAGGAATCACCTGAAAAACAGCATCTTCCAATGCTTTGGCTCTATTATTTTCTATCGTGACCTTGGTACCTTCGTAGGTTACTACTATGAGCAATGCACAAATGATACCTATCGATGCCATGGCAATGATCATCTTTTTATCGTTGGATTTTTCCGGTACTATTATGTTGGTTGAATCACTCATGATACTTTCAGTTTTTTAGTGGTACCATATATCCGTGGTCTGACCAGGTTGTCAATATGTGGTGAAATCGCATTTCCTAACAATATTGCATACATTACTCCTTCTGGAAGTCCTCCCCAAAGTCTGATGACCACCGTGAGCAATCCAATGATAGCTCCATATAGCCATAAACCTTTAGATGTGATAGGAGAGGAAACCATATCGGTGGCCATAAATATCGCTCCCAACATCAATCCACCCGAAAATATCGTGAAAAATGGGGATGGATATGCTTTATCATCTATCATGTAAAAAGCAGCACTGAATACAAAAACGGTCAGTATGATGGATACCGGAATTCTCCAGTTCATCATCTTACGCCATGCCAGATATATTCCTCCTAAAATGATGAATACGGTACTCGTTTCGCCTACAGAACCACTGCATATACCAAGAGCCATGTCATATGCTTCCGTTGTTACCTTATCGAATTTAAAAGCTGTTAGTGGTGTCGCACCTGATATTGCATCCACTTTGGGCGACATCAGTGGCCAGGCATAAATGGATGAAGACAATGAAAAAAATCTTTCGGGATCGAAGGCTTTGTACCAGGTAGTGATAGCAACAGGAA
The DNA here is from genome assembly GCA_016713025.1 of Saprospiraceae bacterium. Taxonomy (NCBI): domain Bacteria; kingdom Pseudomonadati; phylum Bacteroidota; class Saprospiria; order Saprospirales; family Saprospiraceae; species Saprospiraceae bacterium. The sequence continues at coordinate 602,177 of JADJPZ010000004.1, forward strand.
ACGCAGCCTGCAGAAATGCCCTACCCACTAATGCAGGATTAAATACATTATAACCCAAGCCACCAAATATAAATTTTCCTAATGCTATCGTGATGACAGATCCTAAAAATGCCATCCATAATGGAAATACAGGAGGCAATGTCATACCCAGCAATAATCCGGCAAGTGCAGCAGAATAATCATAAATGGTCGTCGGTTTGCCTGACCATTTACATAAATAATGTTCTGTAAGTATTGCGCCAACTGATGTAGTCATCATCACCAATAAAGCATTCCAACCAAAAGCATACACTCCAAATGCTGCAGCAGGCAGAAGGGCATACACCACATGCTTCATGATGGTATCTGTGCTCAAACCCTGGACCAAATGTGGTGATGTGCTGATATTTAATGTAATCCTACTCATGACTTCAATGTTGGTTTAGGGATTGTTTTCTTTTGTACCTTGACTTTGACAATCTGAAATACTGCACTAATGGAATATGTGAAGGACACACATAGGAACACGAACCACATTCAAAACAATCCATCAGGTTAAAATCGCTGACCATCAGGTCGTAGGATTCAAACTTGGCCAAAATTCCTAGCTTGGAAGGGTTGAGTGAGATGGGACAGGCGTCAACACAGGCACCACACTTGATACATGGGTAGATTTTGTCCGTATGTACTACATCTTTACTACCGAAAACCAGAATGCCTGAGGTGCCTTTCGTAATGGAAATATCCAAATCAGCAACTGCAGGACCCATCATCGGGCCACCCATATAAATTTCGGCTATGTCATCGTCCACAATACCTACATGATCCAATACAAATCTTAATGGTGTACCAATGGGAATGAGATAATTTCCTTTTTTCTTAACTGCAGGTCCTGTAATAGTAATGACCCTTTCCTGAATACCACGGCCATGTGGCAGCAAGCGACCAATTTCCGCAGTCGTTGCTATATTGACCGTAACGATATTGACATCTATCGGTAATCCACCCGAAGGTACTTCCTTCCCCAAAACTGCCGTGATGAGCATTTTCTCGGAGCCTTGAGGGTATTTTACTGGTACTACTTTAACGGAAACCGGGATATCGGTAGGTTTTATTTTGTTGAGAAGGTCTGCGGCATCCTGTTTATTGCCTTCTATGCCGATGATGACTTCTTTGGCACCTGTTACCTTCATCAGGTAGCGGATACCCATGTAGATATCTTCGCCCTGTTCCAGCATGACCCTGTGGTCTGTGGTGAGATACGGCTCGCATTCTATACCATTGATGATGAGGACGTCGCATACCTTACCTTCCGGCACTTTTAGTTTTACATGGGTTGGGAAGGCTGCTCCGCCCAGACCTACGATACCGGCATCCTGGATAGCATGTAAGATTTCATCTGCTGATGCAGTTTTGTAGTCAACACAATATCCTTCCGCCACTTCCTGACCTGAAGATGGAAATGCTTTGATGGTAACTCCCTGGGCTTTGCTCCCGGAGATAGTAGGTACCAATCCAATTTTTTCCACTATGCCTGATATCGGTGAATGTATAGGAACAGATACATACCCAGCAGCTTTGGCTATCACCTGACCTCTCGACACTTCCTGACCTTCTCTCACCGTGATCTCCGCAGGTGCTCCTATATGCTGCGTCATCGGTATGATCAATTCCGTTGCAAAAGGAAACTGCCTGATAGGCAAGCCCTTGGTATCATCCTTGTTTTCAGGAGGATGGATGCCATTTTTAAAGGTATTGGTATGTAATGAAAGGAAGCCCATCGATACTGCTAATTAAACTTTTCGCCTCTTTTGATCCACTTATCGATATCTTTTTCGTTTCTGTCAGCAGGCAATCCCGGATGAATCACTCTGGCTGTACATTTTTCGGCAGCTTTCACCAGGTCCTGATATGGTCCACCATTAGGATTGATGATGTAAGCCTTTTTGTTATTATTGTAAGCAAATATTTTGCCGTTGAGCTTGGTGCATTCATCACAGGAAGTACAACTCTCCGTCTCTATCCAGGGAGCCATATATCCACCATCTGTCGAAACTTGGTTTGAAGTAGCTGATGTTGGGGTGGCAGGTTCTTCCTGAGTTACCAGATTTTCTATTCCTGAGCCATTGCCACCAGCTAATTGCATCAATCCTTTGGCGATTTTACCTACAACTTCTTTGCGTATTTTGTCTTCGATATCGACTACAGCGGTTTCTACTTTATCTAATCCCGCCAATTCTTTGAGCATGACCCAGAAGTTTTTTCTATCTTCGCATGATTCAACTATAGGAGCAGCGACTAAGACTCTCACTAGATTCTGTTTTTTATCCACAGTCCAAATGTAAGGGAAGATACCTTCTCTGTCAGCTTCCGGAAGTTCGATAAATTCAGAGACTACCATCATATTATCATTCCAGGCATCGCGAGGAACCTTTCTGAAGTGTTTTCTGAATCTGGCTTCAGTCAATGCAAAATCTGCAAACGTCATGGCCACTTCCATGGTTTTTTCCATTCCAAATTCGGTGTATTTGAGTTTGTAAGTTGGCCACAACAGATCCATTGCAGGATTTCCGCTTAGGTCAAGACACTCTTCTATTTTATGCCCTTTGGCAGGATTGTATTGGAATATTGGATAAGCCCTGGATTCCATAGCTAATTTTGCCTGTTGTACGCCAAGGTCGTCCGCTACTCCATGTTCAGGCTGACAAGTCGTGTAGCAATTAAATATGGCAGGTCGTTTGGCCATCAAACCGTCGATAAATCCTTCTATCATCTGACTGGTATTGGCAAGAGTACTTTGCAATACAAATGTATTACGGTGTGCCATGGCTATCAATCCAATTTCTTTTCTTGGCTCTGATTTTCCTTTCCACACCTTTCCATATTGTGCCATATCGGATACCTGACCGATAAATCCTGAAGTACATGCCTGACCACCTGTATTTGAATAAACCTGTGTATCGACTACAACTACTTTGATAGGTTTACCTGACGCCATCATTCTCGAAAGATTTTGGAAACCTATATCATACATGGCTCCGTCACCACCCAATGCTACAACCGGAGGACAAAGCAACCACTCTTCATCTGTGAATTGTTCCCATGTAAAATAAGTGAATATAGGATCATGAGTTGCAGGATCATACTGACCATTGATGACAAGTTCTGCCTTCCTGATGGCTTTGAATCCATCTGCCATTTTAGACATATGTCCTTCAAAGATACCCATTGCAATGGATGTGGAATCCTGGAAAAGATGATTGGTCCATGGGAATGGATAGGGATTGAAAGGATACGTGCTACCCCAAACCGATGTACAACCGGTAGAGTTACACATACCCATTGAAGATCTTCCTTTACCTGTGGTACCTTGAGTATATTTCCATTTCAGGTTTTTGAGTTTGGCCAATGTCCTTGTAATATCCATCAGCCAATCCTGATCTACTGGCGATGTTTCTTTTTCGCGATCTAATTTATGTGCCAGGTCAGAAACTTTCAGGTCACTGGTATAGGACTCCTGTACGATACGAGTCAGCGTATCAGTATCTGAGACATCGAGTGTGCTGATCAATTTTTGTTGTACAATCTTTTCTAATTTGGCAATTAAATCATCCAAATAAGTAAGGTGTTTTTCTATACGGGGCTGCATCAGGGACTCAACAGTAGCTGTGAATAAATGCACTACAGATTTTTCAGAGCAACCTAAACATGCACCGTCACCACTGGCAAAATTAAGGTAAGCATCCTTGTTGAGAAGAATAGTTTCCAATGGTCCGATTTTTTCTTCCAGGCTGTCTATACGATTGTATTTTTTTGGAGTATTTGGCAGGTCTAACCACAGATCCCATTGGCCTCTCATGCTTGCCACTGATGCTTCTGTCTGAGGAACAATTTTGAGCGCATCATCATCACACACATTGACGCATTCCATACATCCTTTACAGGTAGTAGGATTGATCGTGATGCTGAATAGTCCGCCACTATTAGGTTCATTTTTTTCGTGCAGATCAAAATATGGTCTGGTAAGGGCAAAATCAAAATCACCCAATTCATCTTTGAACCATCCAAACTCTCTGACAACATTTTCGTCACCATTACTCTCTGAGATCATTTTGGAGATTGCATGGTTGATATAGGTATTGACAGTCGCGCCATTTTTGGGTTGATTCATGAGGGTACGGATGTGACTTTCCATCTGGCGCACTGCTTTTGGAAGCACTTCTACATTGCCGTGATTTTTCTTTACTCTCTTCAGCACAGTCTCCAGGACATCAGATAAGGTACTTACCAACCCTGGTATAGCCGTATCAGGACACACAGTATAACAATTGCCGCAGGCCGTACAATTATTGGGAATCCATGATGGGTGATCAAATCTGATACCAGTCATATCTCTGAATAAAGATGTGGTAGCCGGCATCACACTCAGACCAATGAATGGATCAGTGATATTGTCATTGCCTAAACCTTGCTGATAAAAATTGCCGGTTTGCTCCCAAAATCTGTGTATATCACTCAATTTTGATTGACTTTGCGGAGAGCTTTTCAGCATCTGTGGAAGAGGAAGTATTGGTTTGCCATTTGATTTTTCAGGAGCATCTTTACTGATTTCTTTTATTTTTATTTCCCTTACTTCATCAAATCCTCGTTTTACAACCCGCATGTTATCATCCACGACTCGCTGACCTTTGGAGCCAAACTTGTGCATCAATTGATCTTCGATGGCTTTCAACAGTTCCACATCATTGAGATTGGCCTTTTGCATCAATGGTGACGCTGCAAAAAATGCGCCCTGGAAGGCGATACCCTGCATTCTGAGTTGTAACTCAACATCTGTAGCTTCTTCTCTGGCTATTTTAAAACCGTCGATATAAAAAATATGAATTTCCTGTTCGATGATGACTTTTTGATAAGGTGCAGGTATGTTGGCCCATACTTTTTCGGGTTTTTCCTGATCGCTCTGGATGATAAAACATCCGCCTCGTTTCAATCCTGCCAATGCATTGGTATGTTTAAATACATTGGGATCCGGGGATAAAACTACATCCACAAAGAAATATTCACAATTGATTTTGATAGGTTCAGGTGCAGCGGCGAGATAATATGTCGTAGGCTGACCTTTTTTCTCAGAGCCATATTTCGGATTGGCTTTTATTTCGTAACCGAGCAGATCATATAGTGTCATCGCCAGATTTTTACCTGTAGTAATCGCTCCCCAACCACCGATAGAGTGAAATCTCACTGTGATGGCATCTTTTGGCATCATGTTAGGATTTTCGCTTCCTCTTACGCTCAGATCCTTGATATTGGGATATGCATCAGAAATGGATTCCTGATATAGTTTTTGTTTAGGAGTATAAGGCACATCTCTTAGAAAGTCGATAGACAAGTAGAACAGTTTTTTATGTTTGCCATTGGGAAGCATGTTTTCTACTGCTCCGATGATACCCTCAGGCTGTAAGTCTCTGCTACCCATACCGAATGAACCAGAATAAATATCTGGCATATCTCCAGGTTTGTATGTGGTTAATTCAGGATAAGGTACGCCATGTTTGGTAAAACCGTTTTCTGCACATTTTGAAAGGGTAGCCCGTACTTCTCTGGCTATAGGCAGATCGGCAGCAAGTGGCTGATCCAAACGTTCCAGGATAACAACACCTTTTTTTCCTTTTATAATTTTAGATACCAAATCTCCCGGGAATGGGCGGAACATCACTAAATCCACAACACCTACTTTTATGCCACGTGTTTCGCGCAGATAGTCTGACACCACTTCTGCACTTGGGATAAGACTTCCCTGACCAAGGATGAGATAGTCTGCATCCTCTGCTTTGTAGGTCATCACTCTCGAGTACTTACGACCGGTGAGTTTTGCATATTCATCAAAAGCCTGATCAGTAAGTTCTTTAATATGGTCAAAGAAAAATGGTCTTTGAGACGCCACACTCTGCATATAGGAATCCTGATTTTGGACAATACCGGCCATCATAGGATTATCCACATCCCAGACTTCAGGGATACGACGACGCTGATCTCCGTAAATGATTTTCTGTGCCGGAGTAGGCGTATCGATGATATCATCAGGTCTTCCTAAAAAGTCTCTGATCAGATTTCTTTCCGGAAGATATAAGGATTCTATAAGGTGCGTCGTTAAAAATCCATCCTGAGCAATGATACCCGGTGTAAGTGCCAACTCCGCTATTCGGTGAGCGATGATGTTCATGTCAGCTACGTGCTGCACATTTTTGGCAAATAGCTGAAAAAATCCAGTGTCATCTATGGCATGATAATCATCATGTCCTGCATGTACATTGAGGGTGGATTTGGTCATCGCTCTGGCACCAATATTGAGGACATAAGTCAATCTTTTTCCTACCGCGGCATATAGTGATTCATGCATATAGGCAATACCCTGACCGGATGAAAAATTGGCTGCTCTCAAACCTGTCATAGAAAGACCTGCAGTGACTGCTGCAGCTGCGTGTTCGCCTTCTGGCTCGATAAAAATCAATGGCCTGTCTGATATGTTGAGATGGCCTTTAGCTGCTTCCTCTGCCCAGTATTCACCCATTTGGGTGGATGGGGTAATGGGGTAGGCACCTGCAGCATCTGTGGATTCTCGCTCGCACATGATGGCGGCAGTATTTCCATCCATTACAGTTTTTACACCAGGGTATTTGATTGACTCATTCATCTGTTAAATTTTATTTGAATTTTAAGATCAGATGGAATTGATAACTTACATCCATCTATGGTGTTATCGAACTCTCGTTTCGAATGAAAAATAATCATCACGATTTGTATGCTTATTGCTCATGCTCATTTCATGATTTTTCCTTTTACCATTTAAATGGCTGCAAGGTAAAGCACATCCGAAACTTGAAATATGATTTTTATCATAATACATAATGACATTTTTCAGCACACTCAAAACCAACTACTTTGAGATGATTTCTTCAATCTTAAAGCGATATAAAGGCTTGTGCTGAGATATAAAATTTTATTCAGTAATATTGAACCTAAAAAACTAAAATGATAATCTATTACGACCTCCAAATACTGTATTCTGACCTATGAAACTACATGACCATGCCGTCAGGTGTGCTGACGGTTCCTTCACTAAACTGAGCTCCCACTCAATTTTACTGTCGTACCGTTCAGTCATACACCATACTGTGCGCAGCTATGCTGTAGTGATGACTTCAGCATAGCTGCACACAGTATGATTTGTCGTCAAAAGTGCTGATTTTACCCGCCTGCTCCGAAGCGGGCAGGTTGTATTTTTGGCCTTCATAACGGAATCATTTTAGATATTTAGGTTGAATAAATAACTATATTTTAAGGATAAAAAGGCTTTAATATCTTCCCTTCATCACTGAGTAGTTGGTGAAGGGTGTCATCCTGTAAAATTTGTTTTAAACTGTAGTTTTTGCCATTTATTGATACATTATTGGAAATCAATCTTATGCCATGACTATAATCTGCATAAGTTGCGCCATGACCATTGTACAACGGTTGGATAGGGCTGCCATTGAGATAGTGCCAACCATAGATAACTACACCTGTTTTATTTTCACTTTTGTAAATTTTGTTGGAGATTACGACATCCTTTTTATGGCCACTTACCAATGATCCTGGTGGATGATCTTTAAGATATGAGGCCCTTTGATCATTGATCATTTGATGATGTTTCCACATTACAGATATTTTCGTCATTTCCGGGCTGGGAGCAATAGGTGATGGTGATAATTTGACCGAAGAATTCTCCCAAATTGTATCTACAAGCTTGCGCGTAGGAAGAGAACAATTTAATTCATCGCACAGCTTTTGGGCAAGTAAAGGAGACATTGGTATCATAAAATAGTCCTGTTCACTACCGATTGACAAATAATCGGGAAGAACAAATATTGTCACTTTATAACTTTTTGCATCAATTTTTTGCTCAAATGAAACAGGGACTAACATCCGCTGAAAATCAGGAATGTTGCCGCTTAAAATCTCCCTGTATATAGCATCATCCAGTTCATCTAAAGAAAGATCTTTTACCGACTCCGCAAATGCACTTCCTGATAATGAAGCAGATGCCCGGGATTGTATTATTAAAGATTGTGAGAAGAAGACATCACAATGCAGAAAATGTACCATTAAAATAATACTCAGACTCGTATAACACTTACCCATGGCTCATTATCATTGCGGATTATTTTATATTGTTTAACAACTAAAAATATTACAGAATATGACTTACTGTCATATTACCAGCTTTTTATTCTGGATGATTTACTCAAAGTACCCTTTTGATAATTCGCAGTTTGTGTGTATACTTATAAAGATCAGTATTATAAATGCCATGATGATCAATTTTGTCAATTCTGACACAACCATACACATGAATTATTTTTTTTTCTCCCATCATTATTCCCACGTGGTTTATTTGACCTTCTTTATCTTCACAAAAAGCTAAATCGCCTTCTTCTGCGAGTTCGGCAAAATCTACTATTTCACCAAGTAAAAATTGTTCAAGTGGGAATCGAGGCATCCATATTCCAAAAAATCTAAAAACATTTTGAACAAGAGCTCCTGCATCAATGCCAAATGGAGACCTGCCACCTTTCAACTCAGGGCTGAACAAATACCTCCTTGCAATTTTAATCAGCAATTCCGGGCTGGTTTCCAGTCCATCTACTAATGTTGCCTGACCATTGAAAATGTATTTGTTATCAGGCATCTGAAAAGAAATACCATCAAACTGCGGTAGGGAAGAACCAATGACGATAGATTTCGTATAGTCATCATTAAATACCGAATGACATATTTCAAGAGATAATGCCGGATTTAAATTCAATTTTTCAAATAAGACTTCATCAATGAGAAATAATTGGACAGAATGAACCCAACCAATTATATTACAAGCAGTAGTATTTACTTTAAACCAGTGTTTGTTTTTTTTCTGAATAACCGTACAGGTTTCGCCAAAAAGCATTTGGCTGATCATCCCGGCATCTTCTGATGGTGCATGCCAAACAGGTACCACATTTAAATGGCACACAGCATGGAAATAATGTTTGGTGTCAATCTTTTTTTTCTTTGACATACACCTTTATATAATTATTTTAAATATCATTCGTTATTGAATGGTAAGAAAATGAATAATACAAGATCAAAAATCAGTCCATATTCATTAAAAAGATTGAAATATATAAAATTTATTAGATTTGCACTCCAATATATTAAATAAAACTTTAATGAGAGTTGTCTTGGCATCCACTTTTATTTGTCTTTTCCGAAAAGGGGCTGTTACCTTGGTTTTTTTCTTTGTTCTTAGCAGTGTTCTGGTTGGACAGGATGCACATTTTTCACAGTTTTATGCATCTCCGATGACATTAAATCCTGCTTTGGCAGGTACTTATACCGGTACTTACAGGATTTCAACTATCTACAGAGATCAATGGAGAGGGGCTCTGGACAATTCATTAAGGACATTTGCAGCAAGTGGTGATGTGAAGTTTAATATGAATTTTGGTCAGACTTCCATGCCGGATGTGGTAGGGGTGGGTATCACTTTTTTTGGCGACAGAGTACCTACATTTGATTTTAACTCCAATCAGATTATGCTCACTGCTGCCTATCATAAAGCTTTGGATAAAAAGACAAAACAATATTTAGGATTGGGGCTACAGGGAGGTATTTTGCAAAGAAGTATCAATTACGAAGATCTGAGTTTTCAAGATCAGTTTAATTCCGTTGATGGTTTTACCTTGCCAACAGGTGAAAATCTTCCACCCAATAACCGAGCCTTTGCGGATTTGGGTTTGGGGCTTTATTACACCATTTCACCTACAAAAAAATCCAACTTTCATGCTGGGGTCGGGTATTTTCATCTTACAAAACCGAATATATCTTTTTACAATATCCCTGACATTATCAATCCCAATGTTATAAAAAATGATACCTTGAATGCCAAGTGGAGCATACACACAGGAGCATCATTTGAAGTGGCAGACAGGATTTTTGTCCAGCCCAGGATGAACGCATTGATTCAGGGACCGCATGCGGAGTTGAACCTTGGAACAACATTCAGATATAAAGTATCGAAAACTGAAGCAAAATACCTATTGTTAGGTCCGTATATAAGAGGTGTAAAAAACTATAATAATGTGGGTGTTGAATCCGTGATTGCGATGGCAGGATTTGAAATGAATAACTTCATCATCGGCTTCAGTTACGATCAGAATTTAAAAAATCTTGTATCGGACAGGAGATCATTGTCATCTTTTGAGTTGTCCATCATTTACATTGGAGAACATCATAATGATGATAATTTTTGTCCTCAGTGGTAATGCTAATTTGATTGAACTTTATAACTTTCAACACAATTTCTTTTACATATTTTTTGTCAGCTGCTGTATGACACGAAATTCACTGAGAAATACCTTGCCAATGACTCGGAATGCCGTATAAAAAGGAATAGCCAACACCATACCCAAAATCCCACCCACTTTTGCTCCAACTAACACTACAATAAATATCTCAAGAGGGTGCGCTTTGACACTTTTGGAAAATATATTGGGCTGAAGTATGATGTCGTCTATCAATCTGGTGACCATAAATACTAATAAAACCTTGATAATAAGAGGTATCATTTCGTCGTAAAATGAAAGTTCCATATGCGATGACAATGTAATCATCACACCAATAGCGGTAGCAACCAATGGACCAATATATGGGATAACATTCATAATACCTGCAAAAAAACCTATCAGCAATGCATTTTTAACTCCCAATGCCATCAGAGACAATGAAACAATCAGCGTAATAAGCGTCACTTGTATTAAAATACCTATAAAATACCTGATCAGAAGACGGCTGGTTTCATCAACAGCTTGTCTTGTCTGCTGTTCATACCTGCTTGGCACCATGGATGTCAGGATTTTGTCAAACAGACCTTGTTCTCTCAGAAAGAAAAACCCAATAAAAAATATCGAAAACAAACCCACCATAATATCACCGAAAGCCGACACAGAATCTCCAAGCATTTGTCTGATCTTTTCAGGATTGACATAGGTATTGATATTTGATTTTAAGATTGTAAAAAAATCTTCTCCCGATTTTTCAATTCCTGTTTTTTCATGGAGAGGTTGGTTCTTTTGATTTTCAGGAAGGTAGATGTTTATACTGATGGATTTTCCATCAACTTTGTTTTCTGAGTTTAGCACTGAATCCACCGTAACTTTGTAGACGGGCATCTCACTCTCACCAGCAGTTTCATTTATTTTTTGAGTGGTCAGAGTGGTGTCAGATTCTATCATCAGTTTCTTTTTTATCAGCCATTTCTCCCAGTCTCTTATAGGTTCTTCAAGTGCAGTTACCACACGATTATAATCCACTTTTGACAGATTTTCTACTTGATTGACCAATGGTGGTATAAATGTCCAAATGAGTGCCATACAACCAATCAGAAACAGCCCCAAAGTAATCAATGCCGCAATGTTTTTGCCTAAATATTTTCTGAGAAATACCACTATAGGAGCTCCAATCATGGATATAATCCAAGCTATAAGGATGTAGGTTACAATTTCACTAAAATAGTACAATACGGCTCCTACTATCAATAGCGAAATGGAAGCAATCAGATATCTGGTGTTAAATTTCATTGGATTGTTGGTATTCCATGCAAATATATATCATTCGGGTAAGTTTCTGGTAAAAACATACTCTAAATCAAAATTTGTAAATCAAGCATTTTTTATATTTTTCCTTTGACAGTTTAAGAGAACCTTAAAAAGAACATTAACTTTGGACTCTAATATTTGACCGCAATGGATTCAAGCTTGCAAGGACTTAACGAGATTCAGGTTCGTCATAATCGGGAAAAATTTGGCTCGAATATAATTGAAAACCAAAAGGGAGGTCACTTTTTTAAGATTTTGGTTGAAATCATCAGTGAGCCGATGTTTTTAATATTGGTCATTACGTCTGTGTTATATTTTGTACTGGGAGAATTCAGTGAAGGACTTATCATGCTGATAGCTATTTTCCTTGTAGCAGGTATTTCTTTGTTTCAGGAAAATCGGAGCAGAAACGCTGTGGATTCGCTGAAGAAACTTTCTAATCCCAAGATAAGATGTATGAGGAATGGAATTGATGAAGTCATTGATACAGAAGAATTGGTTGTTGATGATATTTTTTATGTTGAAGATGGAGATATTATTCCTGCAGATGGTTTCATTATTGATGCCAATGATTTTTCCGTAAATGAAAGTATGCTTACAGGTGAATCATTGCCGGTTTTCAAAAATGCTCTGGCAGTATCTAATAATATTTTCAAAGGGTCAATGGTGGAATCAGGATACTGTAAAGCTATTGTTACTTCGGTGGGAGTTAACACTGCCATGGGCAAAATTGGTAAGAGTCTTGACAGTATAATCAATGAAAAAACACCGCTACAGCAACAAATAAGAAGCTTTACAAAGTCCATGGTAGCCTATGGTGTGATTGCTTTTTTGCTTGTTTGGGGCATGAATTATTTTCTAAAAGGAAATCTGATAGAGAGCCTTTTGCAGGGTTTGACTTTGGCTATGTCAGTATTACCGGAGGAAATACCCGTTGCGTTCAGCACTTTTATGGCTTTAGGTGCTTATCATTTATATAAAAAAAGAGTAATAGTCCGCACTCCTTATACAGTGGAAGTATTAGGTGCCGCTACGGTAATTTGTACTGACAAGACAGGTACATTGACGGAAAATAATATGGAAATTGTATCCATTTACGACTTCCAAAACGATATTCTTTTTGATTTTACCAAAGTTCCTCCATCGTCCAATGATGTCTTGACATATGCAATGTGGGCATCAGAACCAAGTCCATTTGACAATATGGAAAAAGCTATTCACCATATGTATGGGCATTTAGCAGAAGTGGATTTGAGGCCTGGTTTCAGCATGCATAAAGAATATCCTCTCAGCGGAAATCCTCCTATGATGACCCATGTATGGAAAGATGACTTTGGAAATGCCGTTATCGCTGTCAAAGGTAGCATGGAGAAAGTGTTGAGTCAATGTGATGTCTCTACTCTGCAATTGCAACAAATAAACCAATGTTCGACACAACTTGCAAATAAAGGGTATCGTGTATTATGTGTAGCAAACTCTGATCACAATATACAGTCACTTCCAGATTCTCAAAATGATTTTAAATATAATCTCTTGGGATTGATCGCTTTTTATGATCCTCCAAAAAAGAATATAAATGGTGTCCTTAATAATTTTTATAAAGCAGGAGTGGACATAAAGATGATCACAGGAGATCTCGCAGGAACCGCTGTTGCCATAGGCAAACAGGTGGGTATAAAAAATAGTGAAATCTTTATGACGGGAGATGAATTGGTGCACTTGAGTGAAGACCAATTGAGGTTGAAAGTAAAAGATATAAATATTTTTGCAAGGATGTTTCCAGATGCAAAGCTCAGATTGATAGAAGCCCTGAAATCCAATGGTGAGGTAGTTGCGATGACTGGTGATGGAGTCAACGATTCTCCTGCTTTAAAGTCTGCACACATCGGTATAGCTATGGGAAAGGGTGGAAGTGAAGTGGCCAAGAATGCTGCTTCCATTATCCTTATGGACGATGACCTCAAATGGATGGTCGATGCCATTGCGTTGGGACGAAGGATTTATGAAAATCTTAAAAAAGCAATAAGGTATATCATTTCTATTCATATTCCTGTGATACTTATTGTCGCGTTGCCCCTATTTTTATATTGGAAATATTCAAATATTTTCACTCCGGTTCATGTGATTTTCCTTGAGCTTATTATGGGACCCACTTGCTCGATCATATTTGAAAATGAGCCTATAGAAAAAAATTCCATGAACAGACCTCCAAGAAAGATGGGTAATTATTATTTTTCTTTTAAAGAATTGTTAATCAGTATCATACAAGGCCTGGCCATAACCATATCATGCCTGGCCTTGGGATATTACTACATGGAAACCGGTGGTAGTGAATCCCTTGTTAGAACAGTTATTTATACTACTCTGATATTTTCCAATGTATTTTTAACCTTGGTCAACAGATCATTCTATTTTTCTTTTTTTAAAACTATCAGGTATAAAAACCACCTTATACCATTAGTCATATTGATTTCATTATTGATACTCATTCTGGCCGTCAGTTATACTCCTGTGAGGAATGTATTTGGCTTTGAAGTTTTATCATTATACCAGTGGTTTATTTGTTTTGGTGCTGCCTTTATTGGAGTCTTTTGGATGGAAGTGTATAAATATTTTTTTTATAAATAGAGTTTGCTGAATATATTATATCTACTTTTTCTGCAGACCCTAAATAGTGAGTAGTAGTAAAAAGAACATAAACTATAACTGCATTAAAGATTTCTTTTAGAGTATGTTTAAAATTTATCCATTAGCAATAAAATGTTCCATTTGTGTGTATGACAAATTACACTTTTTCAGTGTTCTATTTAATATATGGTAAAAACGTGGTTGAATTGGGTGGGTCGTCTCAAGCGTAGCTTGACAGGCTCTTCAGAGCCTGCCAAGCTACGCTTGGGAATGAGGGTAGAGATGAAGAAAATTTGAATTCGTGCAGTTTGTTAAACAAACGTTCCATTTTGGCTACAAATTCGTTAAATTTTTCGCCTGCCTGCCGTTTTTTTAAGGCAAGATTTATTGAGTCCACTCTGAAAAGTCTTTGAAGCAGAGAACGTGAAAAAAATCAGATTTCTAATTATCTGATAATCAAACGTTTCCATTTTGATTGGGTAAAAAACGGTTGATTGTCATTGGATTTGTTTTTTCGGAGTAGACTCATCTATTAGAGTTTAGCAGTCAGGAAGGTCGAATTGCCCATCCGCCGCGGCGGAATGCATAATTTGCCTCTTTACGCTCAAAATAACTCTATTCTATTAGCCAAAAACAAATTTTAAAACTCTTATTCTTAAATATTAGAGTACAGTCCTATTAGAGCTGATTGAGATCTTATTTATTTTGTTCTTTCATATATTCTCTTCCTGATTCTGGAAAGCGAAACAGGTGTTATTCCTAAATAATTGGCAATATGCTTATTAAATACTTTCTGAAATAATTCAGGATTTTTATTCAATAAATTAATGTATCTTTCTACAGGTAGTTTTGTCAGACTCTCTTCGATCCTGTACTGCATGATTATCATGTTTTCTTTTAGAATTTTTATGTACAGCTTGGTGAATTTTTTTTTCTTCAAAGCCAGATTTTCAAATTCGACAAAATCAAAAAGTAAAATTTTTGAATCCATAATGGCTTCAAATGAATAAGTAGCAGGATTGTCATTGACTAAATGTTCTACATTGAGGTTGAAGGTATTGCTTCGTCTTAGCATAATGTTAAACTCAACGCCTTTTTCATCTTTATAAGCTCCTCTAAAAAATCCTTCTATGATGTAAAATGCTTTTCGTTCTGAATTGCCAAAATCCAAAATTCTGGTTTTGGCGGGTACTACTATGTAAGAAGAAATTTCTATGAGCATCTCAACAACTTTATCATCAAACTCTTTAAGATTGTTTTTGATAAGATCGTACTGATATAAAGATATCTTAGTCATAAAGACATTATGTTTGGTCAAATATAAATACTTTGAAAGTAATAAAAAAATATTTACATAAGATAATAAATATTCCAATTTTTAAACATTACACCAAATTTATAAATACTCTTTATATATTCACTTTATTTTTTAACATTCAACAATTAAATCAATGTACAAATTATTAACTTTTAGTGTATTTATCTTACTCACTTACTCTATCTCAGCTCAAAATATGCTCAATGGAAGCGTTATCGACAATACAACCGGAGAGCCTATCATCGGAGCAAATTTAACCATCAAAGATACTGGTCAAGGCACAACCACTGATTTTGATGGAAAGTATTCATTTTCATCATCAAAGAGTTTTCCATGGACGATAATCGTATCATATATCGGTTATGAGACAAAGAGCATTATTGCAGATGGGAAGACAGAGCTTAACATAAGGCTTTCATCTGATGCTGAACTATTGGATGAGGTAGTAGTCTCTGCATCTCGAAAGGCAGAAAAGAAGCAGGAATCTCCTTCTGCCATTAGTGTTTTGAGTGGAAAAAACTTGCACTAGACAATGTATCCAATCCGTTTTTGGCACTAAGGAATACGACTGGTGTTGATGTGAGTCAAATGGGTGTTGCTGATGGGCATATAAACCTCAGAGGTCGATCTGCTGCATTTAACACTGAAACATTTATTATAGCTGATTATAGGAACATCAATTTACCAAGTTTAGGTACCATGATCAATGGACAGAATCCAATAGATGGAATAGATATGGAAAAGATCGAAGTAATAAAAGGTCCTGGAGGAGCTCTCTATGGTCCTGGTGTGGAAGCAGGTGTTGTTCACTTTATTTCAAAATCCGCTTTTAAAGAACAAGGACTTACGGTCTCACTGGGAGCTGGTACACAATCTCAATTGCAAGGAGCACTTAGATATGCTGGTGTTTCTAAGAGTCAAAAATTTGGATACAAATTGACAGGGTATTATAGACAGGCAAGAGATTTTGAGATTGACCTTACTGACTCTATTCAAAAAGCACGAGTAAATGCTTATCCAAAACAAATAACAAGTTCATTGACTGGTCAAAAAATTGGAGATCCTACTATCAATTATGATAACGAAGCATATAACGTAAATGCTACAGGTGAATACCGTATTGGTGCTGGCCACTCTATAATCGGTGTAGTAGGAACCGGAAGTTCAAAGAGTTTATTTAGATCTGGCCAAGGGGATGGATTCTTAAATGTAAGCAGACCTTATGCTCAATTAAGATATCAGAACAAAGGATTTTTTGCTCAAGGTTTCTGGTCAAACCAAAAAGGTACAGACGGCACTACATGGCTTTATGTCAATGGATTGACTCAAATCAACGATATCAATCAATACGAAGGTCAAGTTCAATACAATTTTAACACGTTAAATGACAAACTTGAAGTAACCACTGGTGCTGACTACAGACTAAATACCATTGACACAAAAGGATCGGTCAATGGTCGTAATGAAGATAATGATGATTATTCGATAATAGGAGCATATGCCCAGATAAAAGCAAAGCTAGCTAGTAAACTGGACTTGGTTGCTGCCGGCAGATACGATCAGTTTAAGGCTTTGGATGCATCTGGTTTTTCTCCAAGAGTAGCATTGGTATATAAAGCATCTGACAATCACACATTTAGGGCAACATGGAACCATTCACTTGGTGCGCCTTCTTCATTACAACTGGTAAATGACTTTGCAGCAGGCGATAGAGGTGCTTTTAAGGTATGGTTGAATGCAGGTTCGAATCCGCTGACTTTTAACAATAACCGGTACTTTAGTTTTGTCACTAATCAGGCTATGACTTCTCCTGACCTGGCATTGAGAGCTGCTTTTGCTGCTGCAACTGCAGGACTGAAGGCTGCCAACGCAGCTCTACCTTATGCATTATTAGAAAGCGCAGCATTTGTTGGGTCAATAACAGGTACTACAAAAGGTACACTTATGGATGCAGCAGGAAAACCTTATGCCCCACTAAGTAGAGGTGTCATCGGATTGTCCACTTCTGATATGTATGAAATAGGGTATGTAGGCAAGATGGGTAAATTAAATATGACTGTTGATTTATACTACAATTCAAGAAAAACAACCTTACCCCAGGTCTTACCGCATCTCCATTTATAGGATATGCTACAGCTGGTGCTGATTTGGCTGCGGCTGTAGAAACGTCTTTATTGGCTAATAATATACCGGCTGCCAATGCAAAGGCAATAGCAGGCGCATACACACAAGCGGTCAATTCTTTGACACAAAAAAATGGAGTTTTATCTCCACTAGGTTTATTAAGTTCTGACCAATCAATAACAGGAAAAACTTTGGACCTTACTTATTTTAATGTAGAGGAGATCAATTATACAGGAGCAGATCTTGGACTAAACTACGCCATTGATAAAAATTGGGGAGTATTTACCAACTATAGTTATTTAAGTCAGGTATATTGGGATGCTGTTAAAGTAACCGGATCAAATACAACGGTACCTTTCGCTTTAAATATGCCAGCGAATAGATTTAGAGTTGGTTTTGACTTTATTCAAAACAAAGGATTGGTATTTAATGCAAGTGTAAGGTATCAGGATGGTTTCAAAAGTGTAAACGGTTTGGCTTGGTCTGGAGATATACCTGCTTACACACTCGTAGATGCAGGACTTGGGTATATCGTTAATGACAAATTGACCTTGAATATAAGTGGAACAAACCTTCTTAATGAAAAATACAGAATTTTGGCCAACGCTCCTATCATAGGCACTATGGTCTTGGCTAAGGCAGTCTATAAAATTTTCTAATAGAGTATAGATAAGACACAAAAGAGTCAATAAATGCAATCAACATGTTGCTTTTGTTGACTCTTTTCTTTCCATATGAATAAGTACCATGGATGTTTTATACTCCCTCTCTATACTGTTTCACTAAAAAATGTCCATTTTAGGAGATAAAAAAAGGAATCTTGGGAAAAGATTCCTTTTTTGTTTGCATCTACACAACACCTATTTCGTGTGTATCATACAATTCCGCTATAAAATTTTAAGTTTAGAATTTAGTGGGTTATCCTGATAGAAACAAGTCTTCATGGTTTGAGCCTGGCAACCTATGTTGAGAGGTATGAGTTGCGGACAGTTTAAACAATTTATATGTACCTCTCACTTCAACGTCGAAGCCCCAATACCTTTTGCAACCTGACGTGGTGGAAACTTTGCAATACTTTCCTGATGTTTGCGGATATGAGGTGCAAAAAGGTTGACTACCCACGATCTTTCTTTCATCCATTGGAAATGATTTTTGCCGTCGGGAGATCTTTCGAATGGATCTAACTTAATATTGATCAAGAGTCCACCGTCAATTTTACGCGGTGCATCTAGCCATTCGTCTTTGACTGCAGTATGGACTTTCCATTGGTCAACACGCATAGCGTTGAGATCGTTTTCGCCATAATAGAAAAACTCCCGACGTTTAGAAGGTTCATTTTTAATTAGTATACCCAATTGATTGTACCCATCCAGATGCACTTTATACCCTTTATGTCCATTGAGAAGTTTGTCTTTGATATCCATGTCACCGATCCCAGCCATGAGTGTTGGCAACCAATCTTCGGAGGTGAAAAATTCACCTGAATAGGTATTTGCTTCTATTTTTCCAGGCCATTTGACTATCATAGGTACCCTAAATCCTCCTTCCCAGGTAGTACCTTTTTCACCTCTGAAACCAGCTGTTCCTGCATCGGGCCAATGAGACATATTCACACCATTGTCAGATGTGAATAATATGATAGTGTTATCATCCACCTTTAATTCCTTGAGTTTATCTAATAATTGACCGATAACAAAGTCCAATTGCATCAGACCATCAGCATATGTGCTCATTCCGGATTTTCCTTTCCACCTATCGGGCACGTGGGTGATTTGGTGCATGCGTGTAGGTGTAAACCACAAGAAAAAAGGATCTTTGTGGTTTTTTTCCAGCCAATGTCCTGCTTCCTTGCCGAAAATCTCATCTATATCGGCCATTTTTGCTTTGGGTAGAGGGCCTTTATCTACTATCTTTTGCTTGCCTACCATTCCCCATCTTTTGTCCACCGTGGTGTCTAATTGCGTAGTAGCATAGCTCCAGATTACATTTCGGGGATTCCCGGAGAAGTCAGGGTTTTTAGGGAACTCCGGTTGCTCGGACATTTCCATCATATTGAGATGGTACAACATACCATAAAACTCATCGAAGCCGTGCACTGTGGGTAGATACTCATTGCGATCGCCCATATGCCATTTGCCAAACAAAGCTGTCTTATATCCATGCTCTTTGAGTAAGGTGGCCAATGTAGGATCTTCTTTTTGGATACCCAATTTTTGACCTGGCTGCCCTACTGAGGTCAAACCTGTGCGTATGGGATACTGTCCTGTGATGATTGCTGCCCTGCCAGCAGTACAACTTGGTTGAGCATAATAATCTGTGAGCATCTTGCCTTCTTTGGCTATTCTGTCGATATTGGGTGTCTGGTAGGAAGCCAAACCTCTATGGTAACAAGATAGGTCAAAGTAACCTACATCGTCTACCATGATCATGACAATGTTCGGTTTCTTTTGTGCTATCAAAACATAAGACAAGCTCAAAAAAACGATAAGCATTTTGATTTTTAAACTATTCATATTCAACTTTTAATTTTTTATTTTAATTTTTTTAAACCATTAAGGTTCATTTAGATTTTTATTAAACTTTCTTTTTAAACCATTAAGGTATTAAGGTTCATTTAGATTTTCTTTTTAAACCATTAAGGCATTAAGGTTCATTTAGAATGTTAATAAAACTAAACTTTTAGCCAAATTAACAATTAATTCATTAACAATTAACCTATATCCTCTCTATTCCCGGTACAACATACGATTGATTTAACCAACTTTGCTCAGGAATATATTGTCTAAAAAACACATTGAAAGGCTGACCTTTTTCCACTGGATGCCAATTGCCTGCCTTGTCAGGGGCAGGTTTGTCAGCTTGAAAATAAATATCTAAGCTGCCGTCTTGATTGTATTTAAAAGTCTTCGTATAGGTACCCAACGAATTAATTTTATAGTCATTAGGGACGAGATTATATTCGTCAGTGTAAGCGGTCAATGACCAGAATCCAATTGGCTTTGGCAGTTGCTCTTTAGTGAAATGCATTTTGTATTGATATTTACCATCTAACGGTCTCCCTTTAGTATCGTTGAAGGTCCGAGCTTTGACACATTCTTCGATCCAGTGTTCCATAAGACCTATCATACATTGACTGCCTGCCCGACCAAAAAAATCACCGGACTCAGCAGTCCTTCCCCAGTTTTTAGGTCCCCATATCCATTGGTTGGAGGTGGTATTTTGGTTGGTGATAGAGGCATATTGGATAGAGGCATTTTTTAATAATGCTATGGCATCCACTACGGCTCTTCGCAGTCCTTTTTGGATAGACGGATGTAAGGTATCTGGTTTGGTTGTACCTCTGCTACCCATACCCACTAAAGCATATTTCTGCATCAAAGCATCATCTCTTGATGGCGGTGGGTTTTGGATCATCACCTCATTGATCATCTTTATTGCAAACAAAGGATCTTCTTTAGCATCAAATACATCCATCACATCACGAGAATACGGCTTTTTTATTTTACCTTTTTCGCTCAGCATATTGATTTTAAATTGATCTAAAAGTGTTTTAGTTTTGGCCACATCTTGAGGGTCGTCCCATATGGTATATACTCTTACCGTAATAAACGACCAATTCGTGGGGCTACGATATACCCCTTTGTATCCCGTAGTATCTCCTTTAAATCCTGGACCAACCACAAGATATTCACCAGCCACGTTGTTGGTAGCTCGGGTACCGATATAACCGTACAAATCCGAGTACATCTCTACCAACTGTACACTATAATATCTGTTTGTGGGATTTTCAGGGACGGTAATGATAGCGGCATCATTGGTCAAATCCGTCCAACAGAATCCATATCTTGTATCCCTATTTGGCGATCCACCATACTTGTTTTCTGGCAAAGGTGGAATTTCTGTTTGCCAGAGTTCATTGACACCCATGGATATATTACGCTCAGGCTTCTCCACAAACCGATATCTTATGTTTGACCAGTACATTGCCGGATAACCATAGATTACCGCATCTTTGCCTACTTCGTAAGCATACAGTTCTCGCCAGTCGCCCTTCGCATACTCCGGATTGGCACTACGAAGAGCATTGATTTGTCTTCCTAATTTTTCAAAACCATAAAAATAGGCAGCTACAACCCCAAGTACAATAATTGCTAAAAGTGCTATGAAAAATTTTCTCATTTCAACAATTTTATTAAATTTTTAATATTATTATTTAAACTCAACAGTTACCTTTTCCAAAATGCCTTTATAATCAAAAGGTGTTTGATATTGTTTTGTTATCGCTGCACCTACATTACTTCCTACACAAAATCCAGCACCAAATCCGATACCATAAATTCGTGCCATAGTCACATCTTTCAAGATACCTGCCGGCTTATCATCTATGAATAACTCTATATCACCTTTGGTCGTTAATGGTCGTGGTAAGCGTTCTTTGAGCATGTATCGGAAAGTCAATCTGTGTTGACCAGGACTCAACTTTTGAGTGGATTCAATATGATATTCTTTTATTTTTAAAAAGTTATGTGCATAATTCAGTTTGCCATTTTTGATATAAAATGACCATCCACATTGTTCGTAACCCTCACTTGCCAACACTCCATCTGCTCCTTTTTCTGGAATATTTACAAAAGCAGTCACCGTATGGCTACTGTTGGATAGAAAACCAAAAGAATTGGGCTGCATTTGAGAAGTGTTAGGATATAAGGTATAAACATCTTTATCTATTGCTATTTGAGGTCTGTTTGGTTCGTTTACCCTCTCAAAGAGGCGGTCATCCAGAGGAAGGACGCCATAAGATTTACCTTCCTGCCACCACAAATCTACCATTTCCTTTAGTTTCTGAGGGTTTCGGTCAGCTAAATTTTTTGATTCAGTAAAATCTTCTTGCACATCGTACAATTCCCACTTATCATTTCGATAATCGTCTCCTCTTTTGTGGTAAGACACAGCATTCCAACCGTCCGCCCAAATAGACTTTTTACCAAACATTTCATAGTACTGCTTGACTTTACGTGTTTTTTCGTTTGGATTGTCAAAAGTATAAGCCATACTCACTCCATGCAAAGGCATTTGCGGAATGCCGTTTACCTGCTTGGGTTCTGGAATCTCGGAGAGTTCTAATAATGTAGGAACTATATCTATCAAGTGATGATATTGATGGCGTTTACTGCCCTTGTCCTTGATGCGATTGGGATAAGACACAATCAAAGGGGTGGTGGTACCACCAGCGTGTGTATCTTGTTTCCATCTTTTGAATGGTGTATTGCCAGCCATTGCCCAGCCGTATGGATAAAGTGTTAAGCTTTGTGAAGTACCCAACTTATCAATATGAGGCATCAGATCTTCCAAAGTTTCGGGAAGGAGGTTGCGGTATCTATCACTTACATTGGAACCATTTTGTGAGCCTTCTTGTGACGCACCATTGTCTGACATGATGAGTATGATTGTATTGTCTGATAAGTTCATGTTTTCAAGTGCAGAAACCAATCGGCCTATTTGTACATCTGTATGGTCCAAAAACCCTGCGAACACCTCCTGAAAACGAGCATACAACTTCTTTTGATCAGCACTGAGTTTATCCCATTCATCCACCCCTTGGTCCAGATCAGGTAGGACTGCGTTTTGGGGAATGATGCCCATTTTTTTCTGCCGGTCAAAGGTTTCTTTGCGTACTATATCCCATCCTTTATCAAAACGTCCCTTGTATTTTTGAATATAGGCTTTAGGTGTGTGAAGTGGTGCATGAACAGCCCCAAATGCAAGATATGTAAAAAATGGCCTGCCTGAGTGAGCATTTTGTTGATCTTTTATAAATCGAATCGTTTTGTCCACCAGGTCTTCACTGAGGTGATAATCCTTTTTTGTGGGGACATCGATAGCTCGGTTGTCCTCTGTCAAAAATGGTATATAATGGTTCATTTCGCCACCTAAAAAACCATAAAAGCGTTCAAAACCCATTCCTAATGGCCAATGTGTGTAGGGTCCAGCTGCTGTCCTGTCCATATAAGGAGTCAGGTGCCACTTGCCCAAAGCCATGGTGTTATAGCCATTCAGCCGTAAAACATCGGATATCAATGCTGCCGATGGCGGAATTCTGCCATTACTATTGGGATAACCCGTAGCAGCCTCCGTAAGGATGTTCATGCCGATACTATGTGAATTCCTCCCTGTCAATAAGGCAGCTCGTGAAGGGGTACACAAAGGGGTAGAGTGAAAATTGGTATAGGTCAATCCATTTTTAGCCAATTTATCAATGTTTGGCGTTTCAATGGCACTGCCATAACATCCCAACTGACCGTAACCCAAATCATCGAGCATAATGACCACAACATTAGGTGCACCTTCAGGGGCCCTTGCTGGCAAAAATGGTGCCCAATGGCTTTGAGATGTTTTGTAGGTGCTGTCTATCTTGCCTTTAAAAACCGGTGCTTGAATGGGTAAAACGGTTCGGTCTATTTGCGCAAAAATAGTATTAACATTTAGAAAAACAAAAAGAATAAATAATTTAAGCTTCATTATCTGATAAATAAAGTGGTATTTACAAAAATCATTTCCCCAATAAAATATTAGGCAATCGTTTAATGGCAAACTTCAACTGCTTCGACAATGGTGCGTATGCAACATCATGAATCAATTGTCTTGTCTTACTATCAAATGGTGGCATTATCCAATCTATGGTCCCCCCATTGCCCCTCTCAAAATAACCTTTTGGATAAGAAAACTCCTGAAATCCTTCTACACCATGATGCCGCCCCATACCACTGGCACCTACACCCCCAAAACCCATGGATGGTTGAGCCGCTTGCAGGGCAATCATATTGACTGCCACTCCTCCTGAATGCGTATTTTGAGTTATGTCATCAATAAATTTACGATCATCAGAAAATACATATAATCCCAATGGTCTGTCATTTTTATTGATATAGTCTATGGCATCTTGTGTTGTTTTGTAGGTTTTTATTGGCAATATTGGCCCAAAAATCTCTTCCCGTATCATTTGTAAATCATCACTTGGATCGACTACGATATAAAATGGCATGTCTCGGCTGCCATCTTTGAGATCATTACCTATTTGAATAACTTTTGCCCCACTTGCTTTGGCCTCATCCACCAAACCCTGCAAGCGTTTCACATGACGTTGGGTGATAATGCCGCAAGCATGGTTTCTGGCATTGTCTTTTGCAAAGTGTGTTTGCATATAGTTGGCTATTTTGTCCACAAAGACATCTTTTTCCGCTTCGGGAACGAGACAATAATCCACCGTTACGCACATTTGTCCGCGTTTCACCACTTTTACACCTGCTATCGTTGCAATGGTTTCGTCTGTAATACGATCAGGCCCTACGATGGAGGGGCTTTTTCCACCTAACTCCAGTGTAACAGGCACCAAGTTTTCTGCAGCTGCCTTCATGATGAGTCGGCCGACAGTGCCGCTTCCGGTATAGATCAAATGATTCCAAGGGAGTGTAGGAAAATATTTTGCCAAATCCAAGCCCCCATTTACTACAGCTACCTGATCTTCATTGTAAGTTTTTAAGAGCATTTCTTGTAGCACAGCACCACTGGCAGGTGACAAGTCGGAAGACTTAATGATTACTCGGTTTCCAGCACCCAATTGGTCAAGCATGGGTCCTAATGCAATATCAAAAGGAAAATTCCAAGACACCATATTACCGATCACTCCTTTGGGATGGTATTTAACATAGGCTTTTGATTTTCCTTGTGTGACTGGATTACCTTCTTTAGCAATAGGCTTCATCCATTTTTCGACATTCGCAATATTGTATTTTGACCTATCGAACATGCCCAAAATTTCAAACAAATCGGAAGCATCTTCGGAGTGACCGCCAAAATCAGTATGCAGGGCCTCAGTAAGTTTGGTACTGTAATGAAGCAACATATCCGGTACGACTTTCATCAACTCGATACGTTCTTTAGCACTCGGATAGCTGTTTTTCAAAAAGGCTTCATTCTGTATTTTAAAGAGATGATTGAGCCTATCAATGGCTTTTGATCTTCGTTGGAAACATTTTCGTTTGTCATTTTTTGTTAATTTGAAATTTAAAATAAATTTAAAAAATGTTAGCAGAAAAGCTTTTTCTTGCAGCTTCTGCCAAATGTTTACCCGGTAGATAATCGCCAAATCTCTCTTTGCCTACACGTTCGTCAAACTGTCCGTTTTCCCAAACCGTTTTCCCACTTATCATGACATAATTTACGTACTTGTCATCACGATTTACTAATCTTTCTATGCCACTTAGAAACTCAGCCTTATAATATTGGTGTATACTGTCATCAAGATTTTCGAAATCAATTACTACCAAATCAGCTCTTTTTCCTTCTTCTATGGTTCCTGCATCAATATTAAAGAAATCAGCATTTTCTTTGGTCAATCTCCAGATCAATTTTTCATAAGGCATAAATGGCTCTCCTCTCTCATGCGAATCCTTCACATATTTGATCATACGGATAGGGAAGTTATAAAATGCCATATTGTTGATATGTGCCCCTGAATCAGCAAAACCTATGATATTGCCTTCGTCGTTGTAAAGTTTACTTAATTTTGCAGGGTTTTCATTACCTATCGTTGTTTTCCATTCCACTTGGTCATCCAAGTCTATGACTACATCCAAAAATGTATCCACTGGATGTTGGTTACGTTCTTTTGCTAAGTCCATAAATGACTTTCCAATCCATGATTTATCAGGTGCATTTAAAATATACGCATCTCCAAAGTCTTTTTGCCAAACTTTAGGTGACAATTTATCACCATAGTGTTTTTTAAATTGTTTTCTATATTCAGGGTCTTTTAATGTTTTATTTCTTTCTATCAAATCTCTGGATAAGTGTCGGGCCAATTCGCCTGATGGAAACTCTTCAAAAATGACCAAATCCATACCCTTGACATAGTTGGTGAAAGGTACAGGGAAACCCTGAAATCTAAAGTTAGCACCCAAAAATTTATTGTATGTCTTGGCAAGAAACGACAATACAGCACGGATGTATGGATCTCCTTTTAGTTCCATCATAGCTACAATAGATGTTTTGAGTTTCTTCTTTCTCAAACCAAACCAATTGGCACTTTGTCCTAAATACCAAAAAATTGCTAAACGATTGACCAGATTAGGTACTCCTTGTAAATGTCCGTTACGCTCCCGGGCTACGCTTGCCATAGCATTGCGTTCCTTCCTTGTGGCATATGCTGCAGGCAATAACTTGGACCAATGGCGACCATCCATTTTATCCCATGGGTTGTGCTGCATAGATATACCCAACATACCATGATCTATCGCATCATTGAGCATATCTTGCATCTCTTTTATTTCCGCTGCTGTAGGTATTTCTTTTGGATCCAACGACCTATCAATACCCATAACTTTAGATCTTATATCTGAATGACCTATAAATGACCCAATATTGGGTCCTAATGGGAGCTTTTTGATATGCTCTATCCAAGATTTAGGGCTATCCCAATTTTTTTCTTTTTCTAATATTGGATTTAATATTTCTCTTGGAAATGCCTCTACACGTGTAAACATATCGCAACAATCTTCCACATCTGAATACACAAAGGAGAGTGAGCAACTACCAACCAAAACAGTCGTGACTCCATGGCGTATGGATTCGCTCAGTTGTGGTGCAACCAAAAGCTCACCGTCATAGTGTGTATGGTTGTCAAAAAAACCAGGTGTCACCCACTTACCTGTAGCATCAACAATTTTTGTATCCGCAGGTAGGTCAAGGGCTTGTTCTGAGATCTTGGAGACCTTGCCATCTTGCACTAAAATATTGGCTATTTTAGAAGGTCTGTTGTAGCCTGAAAATACTCGACCACCTTTGATGTAAACTGTGTCCATGTTTTAAAGATTTAAGTATTAATTAATATTTTATTTCCAACCACCGGTGTTGTTTTTTAAATTTATGTCCCACTCATCCAAGGCTTTTTGCATATCATTGCTCCTATTAGCTTGGTGATGGATGATATTATAGTTTTCATCTGCATCAGTATTCAGATTAAAAAGATATCTTGTATTTTTTCCCATATGTTTCTTAGTTAAGGTATATGTAAAGGTACCATTTTTATTTAGTGGTACAGGCCATGTGTAGGAATGATAATTAGTATAGTACTTATGATCATTCATAATTAGTGCAATCGGTTTTTCATATTGATAAAAAATGATTTTTTCATGAGGTGTCTGGTCTGTCTTTCCAAATAAGATATCCGAAATGTTTTTGCCGTCAATGATCCTATCATTTGGCAAATCCAAACCCACTATGTCTAGTAATGTGGGAAAAATATCCAAATTACTCACTCTGGCCTTGGCTACAGAATTTGGTAAAATTTTATTTTTCCACGAAACTAAAAGAGGTACTTTAAAACCACCTTCAAATGCCTGCCCTTTTCCGCCTCTTAATCCCCCTGTAGAGCCTTCATACCAAGGTCCGTTATCAGATGTAAAAAGTATAATTGTATTTTCATCTAAACCATTTTTTTCAAGATTTTCTAAAATTTTCCCGATATAATGATCCATTTCCTCTACGACATCTCCAAACAGTCCTGCTTTGGATTTACCCCTAAATTCTTTTGAAGGTACTAAAGGCTCATGTGGTGCTGTAAAAGCCATATAGCAGAAAAAAGGTTTATCTTTATTTTGCTCAATGAATTGTATAGCATTATGAGCAAATAATTGACTGAAATCTTCTTGGTTTTCTCGAATATTACTTCTTATTACTTTCTCATCATCAATTAATACCACTGGTAGTAAATCGTTGGTGCTATTTACACCAAAAAACTTATCAAATCCGTGATATTTAGGGTTAAATTCTTTCCTAAATTTCATATCACCCAAATGCCACTTTCCTGAGAGGCAGGTAGCATAGCCTTTTTGTTTAAGTGCTTCGGCAAGGGTTATTTCTTTATGGGGCAATCCGTTTACATAACATTCTTTTCCATGGTCAGCAGCCCCAACATCATTTAATACTTTGCCAATTTTATTGACGACTTTCATATGATAGGTCCAGTCCTCGGGATAAAGAACTGAAGTGAAACCCATTCGAATAGGATACCGACCCGTTAATAAGCCCGCACGTGAAGGAGAACAGATAGCATTGGAAGTATAATGATTTGTAAAACGCATACCATTTGCAGCAATGCGGTCAATGTTTGGGGTTCGAATAGCATTGCCTCCATAACATCCTAAATCACCATAACCCAAATCATCGGCATTGATAAGTAATATATTAGGCAATTTATCAGTCTTAGACTTTTCCTTCAATGAAAACTTAAAGTCAAGGTCTTCTTTACTGACATCTTTGTTCATGCTAAAAAATGCAGATGAAAATAGTATATATCCTAAACCTAAAAACAATGGTATAGTGATAAGTAATGATATGCTAATAATTCCTTTGCTAATATACTTAAAAAGAGATTTCATATATTTTTTTTATTCATCAATTTTAATTATTATTTTTTCTAAATTATCGTTAAAGTCAAATGGAGTTTGATATGCGTGGCTAATAGACGCTCCCTCGTTTTTTCCTATTAATAAACCAAAACCTGATAATAAACTATATTGTACAGCCATCTTTATGTTTTCGAGTTTGCCAAGCTCTTCGTTGTCCATAAATAGGCTTATATCAGCCGTTGTAAAGTTAGGTTTTTCTTTTCAAAACCCAAGTCGTCTAACATAATCAAAATAACATTTGGAGCATCTTTGGGGGCCTTAAGTGCTGCAGGAAAGGCCTCTATTTTTCCAGCATCTTTTTGGTATTTTATTTGCGAAAAAGATAATGTTGATATGAATACGAATAAAATAAATTGAAAAATTTTCATTGAAATTAAAATAAATTTTTATTGATTACTTTTCTTGACAAAGCTTTTTCATACTAATTAATCCGTTTTATTGCAGGAAGATATGTATTCATGGTTTCTGAATTCAAAATTTCGGGCTTTGGTCCGTACATCCGATAGACGACCCTAAAATCTAAATCCGCCGTTGGTGTTGGTAGCCAATTGCCCAATTCATTTTCGTTGGGTGGTGCGTGCGAAAATGTGATTGTTACAGAGCCATCAGCATTTCTTTTTACTGGATATTTTTTGGCATCTCCGACAGAGTAATGGAAATATTTATTCGGTACAAAATCACTTGCTTGATAAATCGTAATTGACCAAAAAGAAGTAACGGGTGAAACTTTTTCTTTCGGAATAATCATTTGATATGAGTATTTCCCACTCAATTTTTCACCATTATTGTCATAAATAATTTGCGGATAGTTGGCTTCGGTGGTCAGATTGGTGTATAAACCGACCAATGCGTGTCTCGCCCGAGTGATATAGTCGTTATTGTCCGTGCCTCTGTCAAAATCGAGAAACCAATTATTGGGCGATAATTCCAGCCCTTTGTTCACATACCAATCCAATTGCTGTTTTCCGCTTTTGAAACCACGTTCCAAACCTCTCTTTACCGGTTCAGAAAGAGCATTGGCATCTATTTTGTTGCCTATTTTTACGCCAATGTTTGCCAATGATTTGACCAAATGTCTTTCACTCGGGAGTGGGCGATTTATAGCCATTTTGTTAAACAAAAAAGAGTACCATTCTAAGGCATTATCTGTATTTTTATACGTTTCTAATGGTAAGAATGTATCTTTTTCAGTTTTATTTAAAAACTTGGAAAGACTTTGTGAGGTGAATTTATTTTGATAAGTCGCTGCCAATTCCATGTCTTTTGACGGGTCTTTGACTTGCATTCGCGCAACAAAACCGAAAACATTGTGCCGCATACGGAACACTTTTTTGAAATTTTTTTTAGGCAATTCTCCTTTCCAATCGGGTCCTACCAATATGTAATTTCCACCTTTTGTATCGCCATACCGCGAGCCAATATAACCAACGACATCTAAAAAAGCATCACTCAATGTGATAGAAAAATATCTGTCATTGATAGGAGGAATAGAAAGAACGATGGGTTCTTTTTCTAAATCAGCAAAAAATATCGAATAATTCGTGTCGTCGTTTGGCGAAGCCATCGTATTTAGGTCATGTGTCGGCAAATTATTCACATGAACCCATTGATTATAAGTTAAACCATCTTTTGGATACATCATTTTCATCTTGAAATTAGGGTCGGTTGTCCTTTTTACCAACCCTTTTACGACATTTTGAAAACGATAGTTGAGCACCATCGGCACACCATAAAGATAGGCTTGTGCCGCTACGTTTGCCGCATATTCTTCTTGACCTTTCTCACTGTCTTCTTTACTTATTTGTACCGTAGGGGCTTGAGCCACAGTGAATTGGCTATTTATAATTATAAAAATGAATAAAAATAAAAGTCTGTTTTTCATTGAAAAGTTGATTTTGAAAAAATTAAAATTACGGGTTTAAACTTAATATTCATATCGTTTAAAAATAAAAACTTTGTTATAATGAGGGGGTGTTTTTCACATCTTAAATATTCAAAGCCCCTTTATATTTATTGTCTATCTACTGTTGGTGCTGTATATTTATTATCCAAGACCTCTTTTTTAGGGTCATACATCCGCATGATTAGCCAAAAATCCCCTTTGGGTGCAGGTAGCCAATTGGAAATATCTGTAGGGCGTTCATGTTGTATTAAAATATCCAAAGACCCATCTGCGTTGTATTTCAAATTGGGCGTAAGCCCACCGATATTGTACCGATTTATCTCATTTTCAATCAATTGATTTTCGGGTCTGCTGTACATAGTGATAGACCAAAAAGCATTGACTGGTGGAAATTCATCCTTACCAAAATGTATCTTGTATTTTTTAGACCCAATCAAATCATCGCCATCGGCATCAACAATCGTATTGACATACACGGCTTCTTCAGCGGTATTCGCCCCATAACCATAAAAAGCAACCGCAGAACCGATGGGATAGTTGAAATCGTATTTGCCGAGGTCATACCTAAAATTGAACCCTCCTTTGCGTTCACCACCAAATTTGAGCTCATCATAGATCCGTCTGAATGCTGCCATAATGCCATCTTCTAAGCCGGCTTTTTGAGATTTAGAAAGTTTTGCATCATCAAAGGTTAAATTGGGCCCAATACCCAACTTAGCAAAAGTGCTTACCAATCCCTTATCAACAGCAACTGGTGGATCGAAAGTAATGGTTTCATTGAGGAGTTTAAAAAAGTTAAGATTTCTGAGATCAGGGTTCGAATTCAGAGGATTAACCATCGTTTCCGTTTTCGGGATAGAAGCATATTGGGCTACGGAATCAATAGGATAAAGCTTGTATTTCATCATCAGAGCATATACCGCTTTTTCATCTTCTTTATTGCCTGGAAACACCAAGTTTCGGGCTTGTAGAAAAACCTGATTTGTTGGACAATCTATTCTTTGGATTCCTGTAGGCAGGGTTCCATTCCAATCAAATTTGCAATATGCCCATTTTCCAGGTGTTGTACCCATGCGACTCCCTACATAGTTAAAGGTATTTAGACTGGCATCCGTAGCTTGTACCGTCCAATATTTATTAGACACTTCAGGTATTTCGATGATGATGGGCCCTTTCGAAACATCCAACCAAGCCAAACCATAATAGGTATCACTATTGGGTGTAAAATCCGTAAAACCGGGCTTAGCCAATTCTTTACTAATAGCAAAAGTATTGATAGGTGCATAGTCGTGATAGTCTGGGTGTATTGCTTTTTTCTGCAACAACATGGACTTCACCCGTACAAACCCCCATAGATAAGCATTGTAGGCGATATTGAACGCTTCTTGTTCGTCCACTTTATCGCGGTCATGGGTTGCTTCAAAAACACTACGTTTCAGTGTATCTATGGAAGTTACTTTTTTGGATACTAAAAAATAGATCACAAAAGCCAAAATAGCCAATGAAGCCAGTAAAATTATTTTTTTTAAACCACCCATTTTAAACTTAGATTTAATTTTAAAACTGATAAACTAAAGCATTACAGTGCATTCCGGCACCGACTGATGCCATCACGGCCAACTGTCCCTTGTTTATTTTGTAACCCTTTATTTGATTTTTTAAAACCATGTCCATCAGTGTCGGAATAGTTGCTACTGATGTATTGCCTAAAACCTCTATAGTTGTCGGAATCTTTCCTTCAAAATTATAGTCTTTTTGACCATACAATGTGGCAAGATTTTGAGCTATGGCTTGCAACATTTTGCCATTCGCCTGGTGAAACAAAAATATATCTACATCATCAAGAGTTTTACCTGCTTTATCTAAGGCATTTTTGATTACCTGTGGCAGCCATGTGGTTGCATATTTATATACATCACGTCCACTCATTTTAAAATAAGAACTTCCAGGCACTTCTGCATTTAGTGACTCATTTTGATAAATGTACTTTAGATCAGCCTGAGCATGGGAGTATGTGGCGTATGATAAAATACCTTTGGTCCTTGATTTACTTTTTGACACTATACACGCTCCGCATCCATCTGCCAGAATCATAGAGTCCAAATCATGCGGATCCAAAAATCTTGATGCCACCTCAACACCTACGACAAGTATGTTTTGTGCATTTACGTCATCGGCCAATACCTGTTTGGCCTGAATGACTGATTGTAACCATCCTGGACATCCGAAAAGAAGATCATAAGCAAAACAATCATGGTTCTCAACCTTCAATGCATTTTTAAGTAGTGCTGCCATATTGGGCACTGAATGAATGCCTCTCCCATCAGTCAGCATATTACCAGCATTGTGCGCTACGATGATACCTTGTATATCATTGACTTCAATCCCTGCATCATCAATTGCTCTCCTAGAAGCTGCAGTCATCAATGGCACTGAATCTTCATCATCCCGAATATATCTACGTTCACGAATCCCGGTAATGGTTTCCAGTTTTTCGGCAAATTCTGCTCCGGATTTTCCAGTTTTTTCACCTGATTTTTCATAAAAGATATTATCTGAAAAATGTGAATTTTTAACTACCTTTTCAGGTAATGAACTTCCTGTTCCTGTAATGATTGCTTTCAAATTTTAGAATTTTATATTTGGTGATTTATATTTTGGTGATTTCCTGTTTTATAAGTAAGCACATTTAAAAGCCTCTTGTACAGCTACTTTATCTCGGCCATGACTTGCTTCAAAAACACTACGTTTCAGTGTATCTATGGAATTTACTTTTTTGGTAACCAAAAAATAACCCACGAAAGCCAACAGCGCTAAAACGATGAATACTATTATTTTTTTAATCATTATTATTTAGTATTTTCTTAATCCAGTTTATAAATGTCTTCTTTTGGATAAAAAGTCTTGCTTTTATATTCGTCAAATACCCCTAGCAGCTTAGTTGCATTGCCCGTGATTTTTGACTTTTTAATCAAATCATCAATACCTATTTCTCCTCTAAAGTACGCAGTAAAATTATCAGCTGTAGTCTCTATTGTGGCATCGGCTACTTTGTAATGAGCCAAAGGATTAGGTAGAAACTCAGCTATGGCATGACGGATGTGCAGACCCGAAGCTTTGTTATTGATTTTAAATACTAAGACGGCGTCTGTACCATTGGCCAGTTCAGGATTGATACGTGTACGCACATGATTAATAGCCCGTGGTATATCTGCTTTAACCCACTCTTTGCTCTGAATACTACTTAAAGTAAAGTTTTCATTACCTTCCAAACTCATAGCTGCTGCCATGTAGAAATTCCTAACAATTAACGAAGGAGTACGCTGTCCTAAAAGTCGGAATACATCTCCTAAAGCCTTTCGGTAAATGACGTTTGATTTATCAGAATAATATAAATATTTAGCTAAGTCTTTGGCCCAAATTAATTCGGCATCAACAATTGCTTTTTGATACAGTTCCATCATTTTAACAGTACCTCCTGCTAAAGCAATCATCTTTTCTGCCATTACTTTACGTGGTAAAGAGTGAATGTCTTCAGCATAACCGGAGTAGTAGCCACCATTGTAAGTAGGGAAAGCCTGGTAAAAGGTATTTACTTCACCATATATTTCATTGACAATAGGATGTTGTGAAAGAGCAATTGGCCATTTGATATAATGTCTTAATTCATCGGGAGCAATACCTTGGTTGGATAGTCTGATGGCCTGATCGTATATAAAAGCCATAGCATTGTACAAGGCATTACAGGCGTCTTGAATATTTTGTTTTCCTACCATGGGTAAGCTGCCTCCACCTACAGAGATTAACTTTTCTGGTTTCAAATCACGGATTTTTTTAACAGCTGCCATCCAGTTTTCAGGTGATCGGTATCTATCTCCTCTCAGTGTGTAGAGGTTGGGTATCATAGTCCACATCACATTGTCGATAACAAGATTTTCGTTTGGGAGGTAAAAAGTTAAAGACTCTTCGGTATCTGTGATTGCATGAAAAGCTTGAATTTTGACCCCGCCAATGGTGATGATTTCACCATCTTTCATGGTTTTTGTTGTGGGCAACCAACCTCGCTCTCTATTTAGCTCCAAAACACCACCTCCGCCTGCTAATGGGGCATCCTTGCCTATAGCCGGATGATCTGTTGCAAAATGGATACGTGCTTTTGCATCCATCAATGGCAATAATTCCTCGATGTATGGGAAAGATAATTCACCTGATGTTTGCATGATACGATTGTGATCAGGGTGTCCAACGATCATAGCTTTGTCTCCATCGAGCAAGCCTGTAGTGCCTTTAGGATAGTGTGCATGGTCATATAGAACGGCAATAACGGGCTTTTTGCTGATTTTTTCACGTATCAATTTACGCCAAATTCTGCCTTCATCATTATGCTCACCGGTAGGACATACGATGAGACCTTTGGGTGTTTCGATGACAACGGGAGTGTAAAAATTCCCACCTAAAACCCAAATTTTTTCCGAGATCCTAAGGAAAGAATCTTTAGGTAATATGGCTCTAGAAATGGGTGCTGCCATGGCAAAAGCTTGGGCATTGCCAACTGCTCCATGCCGCATAGTTGCAGGTTTAAAATTGGGATTATTATTGTAATGTCGCCAATCCACAGGTATGGGTATTTTCTTTTGCTGTGGATTTTGGGCTTTTGCTAAAAAGAAAGTCATACAGACTAACAATAATAGAATATATATTTTATGCATTTGTTTAGTATTGATTTGTACGACCATTAAATTCTGATAACCGGTGGTAAATAGGGCGTTAATCCTTCCTTTGTCAGTAAATTCTTCTTCGGTATATACATTCTATACAC
Source organism: Saprospiraceae bacterium (assembly GCA_016713025.1). NCBI lineage: Bacteria > Pseudomonadati > Bacteroidota > Saprospiria > Saprospirales > Saprospiraceae > Saprospiraceae bacterium. Next base: position 638,088 of record JADJPZ010000004.1, read on the forward strand.
AATTCTAAAATCTTTGCCTTCTTCTGGTGCAGGCAGCCAATTGCTCAGCTCTCCATTGGGTGGTTCATGCGAAATCATAATAGTCACTGAACCATCAGCATTCCGTTTTACGGGTTGTGCTTTTTGATCTCCTACTGAATAATGGTAGTATTTATTAGGCACAAAATCACTGCCCTGATAAGTGATCATAGACCAAAAGGCATCCACAGGACCCACTTTATCTTTTGGGATGGTAAGTTGGTATGAATATTTGCCTGTCAGTTTTTCACCCTTACTATCAGAAATAGTTTGTGGATACATGGCTTCTTCCATGAGATTGGTGTACATGCCTATCTTACAATAATACGCTCGAAACAAATAATCTTGCTCTGGTCTTCCTCTTTCAAAAGATAAAAACCAATTATTATCTGTCTTTTCTGGACCTCTATTGATAAACCAGCTTAATGCATCTTGCCCCGCTTGATATCCTTTCTCTAAGCCTTTTTTAACCGGATCAGGTAATGCATTTACATTCACATCTTTGGACACATCGATGCCAAGGCTTTTCAAAGATTTTATAACGGCCCTGTCTTCAGGAAGAGGTTTATTAATTTTTAATTTTGAAAAAAGATAGGCGTACCAGTCTAATGCTTTTTCGGGATTTGGAAAAACTTCTAATGGTGCAAAATTGTCTTCTTTTGATGTGCCCAAAAACTTAGACAAACTTTCGGCTTTTATTTGTGCTTGCAAGAGTTGGGCTTTTTTTAGGTCAGCTCCCTTGTCTCTCACCTGTATGCGTGATATGAACCCCTGCATATTGTATCGCATACGGATCACTTTTTTGACGTTTTTGGGTTTTTGTCCTTTCCAGTCAGGAGACACAAGCATATAACTTCCGCCTTTGACATCACCTTGGCTTGTTCCTATATACCCGGTGTTTTCGACAAAGGCATCACCTAGTGCAATAGCAAAGTATCGATCAGTAATAGGTGGAATTGTAAGCACAATGGGTTCTTGACGCAGGTCAGAAAAAAATATCGAATAAATGGTTTCATCATTCGGTGTAGCCAAGGTTGCCAATTGGTGTGAAGGTAGCGTAATAGTATGTATCCAAGTATTAAAGAACAAGCCTCTCGCCACATTGGCAAATTGTACTGGAAAGTTAGGGTCTTCTCCTTTTTTGACCAGGTTTCGCATTACATTCATAAATCGATGGTCAAGCACCATAGGCAGACCATATAGATAAGTCTGTGTAGCTACAGAAGTAGCAAAGGCTTCCTGCCCTTTTTCAGCTTCTTCTTGAGTGATTTGTACTGTTGGGGCTTGCCCAAAAGTATTCACATTAATAAAAAATAAAACAAATAAGATTAAGGAGTACTTCATATGTATTAAATATTATAGTGAACAGAAAATATTCTACGAAAAATTTAAATCAGAATTGATTAAAAATCAGATTATTATGATTTTTAATTTTTGCAATCAATTTTCTTAAGTATAATTTGATTTTTCTGAATTTTTTATATGTTTTACAATCTTTTGTGCATCTAATGAAATCTCACGTATTTGTCCTGTAGGTGATATCCAGAATCCACAAAAATATAAGCCGTCCTTCCCGAAGTACTTTTGATTATCTACTGATACTTTGAGATCTTCAAATCTACTCTTTTCCACTTTTATAAAATTGCCTTCAAAACCTTTATCATAACCTATTGCTGCAACTATGGAATCAAATTTATCGTTTTTGCCATCTGTAAATGTGACGGTATTTCTATCTATTTTTTCTATATTTTCAAATATTTTGATATGCCCTTGTTTTATCAACTTTAAAGTCCCAATATCCAAAAGTGGTACGGTTTGATCTTTTTGAATTTGCTCCAGCGGCCCGTAAGGCAGTTTTTTTAATCCTAATTTTGTAATATCTCCAGTCAATAAATTCATCAATGGAGCATTGAGCTTATCTGCCAATTTTGGTGGTAAAGGTGCCATCAATAAACCTAATTGTAAAATAGGGATACCCATGATATCTCGGGGAAGTACATTTACCGCTGCTCGGACAGCCATACTTGGGAAAGCACCTTGTTCGTGCAAGTCTATAGCTATTTCACATGCAGAATTGCCAAAACCTACCACCAATACTTTTTTTCCTTTATAATCTTTTCCGGTTTTATACTGGCTACTATGCACAATAGAACCTCCAAAAGTCTCTTGACCATTAAAGTTTATACCACGGGCTTTCCCAAAAGGACCTGTGGCTATAATGACATACTTGGACTTAATTGTACCTTTGGTGGTTTCAGTAATCCAATGCTCCCCGTCTTTTCTTACAGAAGTAGCCTCCACATTAAAGATAGGATGTATGTTCATTTCTTTTTGGTAGCTGTCCAAGTATTCTACCACTTTCAGCCTGGCAGGATATCTTTCCACCTCCGTCGAAAATTTTTTTATGGTAAAGCGGATAACGACTTGTTGGTATGCAGATGTAAACGCTCATAATGATTTCGCCACGGTGTAGCTACCTGATCATGTTTTTCGATAATTAAATAATCTATGCCAGCTTTATGTAAACTTCCGGCAGACGCCAAACCTGCTACACTAGCTCCAATAATCAGTACTTTTGCCTCTTGCATGTTCTAATTTTTAATAAATTTCAAATGTGAATCATCACAAAAAGGACCTTTCCCACATTCTTTACATTGACAAAGCCTATATTCTCTTTCCTTTCGTATGGTAAATTTTTGGGGTTGATACTTGGTACCATGGTGAGATCCATCGCAAAATGGCTGTGTTTTGCTATAACCACAAGTGCAGTAGAGATAATCGCCTTCTTTTAAAGTCAAAACTGCGGGTTCGAGTACCGTTGTTTTTTCAAATATATAATCACTTGACAATTCTGAACCCGGCTTGTCGGATTTTACCAACGGATAAAAAGTGTGAGCTGCCCATGAATCCTTAGGATCGTTTGGTAAGCCATATTCCGTCGGAAAAGCATGTTTAAAAGTGGCTGTACCAAAAAGCTGATCCCAAATCGAAAACATATTTCCAAAATTTCCATTAGGCTGACCAATATCGTCTATTTTAGATACTGCATGATGTGCATGATGAAAAGCAGGAGTGATAAAAATCCGTTCTAACACCTTAAGTATAGGCTTGAAGGCCGGTCTTTTGTGAAAAAAACTATCCCAAGTGGCTAGGCTATGCGATGATATCACAATTAATTGCTTCAAGACAATTCCGACTGCTACTGGTATAGCTAAACCCAAAAAAGTAGCTATTCCAAGCCACCACACATTGGGCATCATCATGTAGAAATAGATCGTCTCGCGGTAGGAAACCAAAAAGCCCATTTCCGTCGCTGCATGATGCGGACGATGGTGTTTCCAAAGCCACTTGTATTCATGAGAAGAGCGATGATACCAATATTGTAAAAAATCATCAACCAATAAAAAAAGGATCAACCCAAGCCAAAATGGTGTGTTTAATAAAATTTTTTCTTTACCAGGTATGATCAGTTTCATCAGCTGAAAAGCTAAAAACATAACTACTGGCTTGGTGATCACCATAAGAAAGAGAGTATTGATCGACTCAACCAATACATCGTCTTTGCTGCGCTTAGAAATGGAAAAATACCCGAAAGCTGCTTCTATAAGTCCGAAAACAAGCAGAATAGCAAATATAATATATACATGGTTTTCTGCTACTATATTTATCAAATCGCTCATATATTTTGGCTGATTACTTTTTATGCTTTATTTCTTTCTTTTTACATGCCAAAAATACATTATAAAGTTTTAAAAGTCAATTTTCTATATAGTCATAAATTGTTTTCATAACAAAAGATAATAAATGATAGCATCCACCTATTAAATCGACTTAATTTAATGGATTATTGCGCGCTTTCAAGTTGAGGAACCGAATCAAATGTGATTGTTGTTCAAAATATCTGCGGCAAAACTCCTCTTTGCTGGATTTGAGAAGGCTGTGGCGCAGTGACCACATTATCAAGATTAGGATAGATAAATCAATAGGAGTTTTCTATATTAGTACGGTATCTGAGGTACACGCATAAGACAAATAAAAAAGGCATAAACCAACCAAGATTTATGCCTTTTTCAAGCGCTAATTTGATTATTTTGAATGTGCTTTCTTAAAATCGATTAATGGTAAGTACAAACAAAAAAAACATTAGTTTCCTATTCTTCTTCAGATGCTGCAGGGGGTGGAGCTACAGGCGCTGATTTTGTCGGCGCTGATTTTGCTTTTGCCACTGGAGCTAAGGTTTCTTGTACTTCATTAAGTGCTGGAATGATGCTCACCCAAGTCCTTTCAGACTTTCCTTTTTTGAATGCTACAACTCCGTCCACTTTTGCATGGATGGTAAAATCTTTTCCTAAGTAGGCATTTTCACCGGCGTGGAATTTTGTTCCTCTTTGTCTCACCAATATGTTACCCGCTTCGGCCGATTGACCAGCGAAAAGCTTTACTCCTAATCTTTTGCTTTTACTATCCCGTCCGTTGTCCGAACTACCGACACCTTTTTTATGAGCCATTATTATTCTTTTTTTAAGTTAATGAATACCTGCCAACACTTCCGGTTACGCAGAGATAGAATCAATTTTAATTTTTGTAAAACTTTGTCTGTGACCGTTTTTCTTCTGGTAACCTTTTCTTCTTTTCTTTTTGAAGACGACCACTTTGTCACCTTTTTGGTTGCCGATGACAGTGGCACTTACTTTGGCATTGCTTATTACCGGCATGCCTACTTGAACAGAACCATTGTTATCTACCATCAGAACCTGATCGAATGACACGGATGACCCTGCAGCAGCTTCTAACTGGTGGACAAAAAGTTCCTGACCTTCTGTCACTTTAAATTGCTGACCAGCTATATTTACGATTGCAATCATTGTGAATAAATTTTAATTTTAAAAAATGACCGCAAAGGTAAGACTTATTCAATAATTAAACAAGTCTTTTAATGTTATTTTGAACGCTATCATTGAAAAACTTTATTTTTGCACTCATATTGTTACAAAGTTTTCCTTATGCCGGTCATCATTGATAATCCTGTAGTCAAAATTGCTCCTGAAATACTTAAGGATCTTAGCACGTTTACCTATGAAAAAGGTCAGGTGGTTGTTCATGGATTGACCAAAAAAACAACAGAAACCCAATATATAAGAATTTGGCCTACTACCTTCCTGTTTGACCTGCATTCAGATCACATTAGTGAATTGATCTATTATGAAAAAATCAGTGGTTTTCCTATTTGGACAGAGGTACCATCCAATATGGACTACCGTTTTACTTTGATTTTTGAAGGCTTGCCAAAAACTTGTACAGTCTTTGATCTGACAGAAGTAATACCTCAGAGTTATGGATTTTATGTGCCATCTGTTCAAAGGAATGAACAGGATGTGTACTTTCTGGATTTTAGCTGATTGGAGAAGCAAGTTTACTGCTTAATCAAAACATCACCTTCGATTTTAAGCTGGCCACCCTTCAATTCTACTTTGCCTGATGTCGGATGAGCCAGAATTTTGACATTTTTTAAAGTAGTTGTTCCATTTTGATTTAAAAATAGATGGCTGTTTGGGCTAAGTAATGTTATATTGTCTATATTGAGACTATGCCCCGATTTGTCGAATATCAGAGGACGAATATCACTTGAGTTTTTCAAATACACTGGTCCGGGATTCTGATTTTTTATTGTCAGATTTTTATTTGGAAAGGCTGGTAAGTAGTTCAACATCAGCGTATCACCTGTCAATGAAGCAGCAATAAGGATAGTATCACCGGCATTGGCACAGGAGATTTGCTCACGCAATGATCCGGCACCAAAATCGCTTTTGTTTGTAACTGATTTCTGACATGTGTTGAAGCTACTTGTTTTCATAGCGGCTGCAAAACAAGAAATCTGAGTACCGCCTGACATAAACCCAAACCCATCAGATGCAGAAAACGGATCCCAATAATATCCTGGTATGCCATACGCATTTAGTGCCTTGTGGATTGTGGATACATAATTGCATCTGCTTTGGGCAGCTGCACCAGTAGAGACGCCATACTCACCCAGCATCACAGGTCGTCTGTATATGTCACTCCACGTTCTGGCTGATTTGATGAGATCTGACAATTGGAGGCTATCACTTGAGTTTGATGGAAAAGCGAGACTTGGGAAATAAGATGGTGAAGTCCAGGATAATTGCTGGTGCGTAAAATTGTATGGCTCATACGAGTGGAAAGTATAAATAATATTTTGGTCATCCAGTGGATCAAATTCGGTCAATCCCTGCATACTGTTCCAGTGATTTCCGCCCATGATAAGGGTAAAAGGTTTTGTCGTCAGGTTTCTGATGGTATCAACAAGTGCACTCATCACTACTCTTAAATTGGCATTAGTGATGGTATTCTGGGGTTCGTTGTATAGTTCGAAAAATACTTTGTCCGGGTCGACATATTGGTATCTGTTGATGATTTGAGTCCAGATAGATTGTAATCTCGGAATCTCTGCGAGATAATTTTGATTAGTGAGGTTGATGCCGTGATGATTGTCAATTATAAGATTGAAATCCAATGCCTGAGACCATACTATGGCACTGTCTACAAGCTGCAATGTTACATGATTGGGATTGATGGTGTACGGATGATTTGTAGAAGCTATCTGTTCAAATATGACAGGAAGCCTGTAAGAGTTGAAACCCATGTTTCTGAGTTGTGTTACATTTGCCCTGTTGTATTTGCCGAATTCCGGATAAGCATTATATGGAATACTCCAAAATGCTTCAAGCCAATTGGATAAATTTACTCCTTTTTGCATTTTTTCATGTCGCGACCAGGTATCCATAGAAGTTTCAGCCACGATTGGTTTTTGTATAAATTTGATGTCATCAAAATACACTGTGCCTGAAAAAGTGCTGTTTGTAGTTACAGAAATATCAATAGCTGTGACATTGTTCAGCGTATAGTTTGTGCCATTTATTAATGACAAAAGAGGTATTTCTATGACTTTGTAGGCTGTAGTTGCATTTCCGAAATAAATTTCGTTACTATACTGAGGATTTCCGTTACTTGTTCTTAGTTTTATACTCAATATTTGGTCGTCAGACATACCTTTATATGCTATACTCAGATGTGTATTGCCATTAAAATTATGACCGGATGTAGTCCAGTTGGCCATGTCCAATCCAAAACCGGCCCATCCGTTGGCATTGCTGTATTGAAAGCGATAGTGGTTGTTGCCTTCGTAAGGAGATGAAGACTGAATTTGCATCAATGACCAATTTGTGTTCCCCGTCCAGGTACCAGTGATTTTACTTTGGTTGTCATTGTAGATAATATTTTGAGTGTTCGCAAAATTGAAAAAGTGTATAAAAATAATTAAAATAAAATTTTTCATAAAGTTTTGAATTGTCTAAAAGTTACAATTGTTACAATATTGTAATATTTATAACGAATAGTCAATCAATAATCCTACCAAAAAAAAAACTTTGAAAACTAGTTGAAGTTTTTTTAATTAAAAAACAGTTTTTAAAGTAGGAATGCGTACCTTTGCGCCGCTATTTACAAATCCATGCGTTTTGTATCATTGGTAACTTAATAAATTAATAAAAACATGGCAGTTTATTTAACTGAAGAGAAAAAAAATGAAATTTTTGCCGAGTACGGCGGAAGTGCATCCAACACCGGATCAATCGAAGGACAGATTGCTTTATTCACATTGAGAATTAAGGCTTTATCTGAGCATTTAAAGACCAATAAACATGACAACTCTTGCAAAAGAAGCATGTTATCACTTGTTGGTAAAAGAAAAAGACACCTTAAGTATCTAATGCATAAAGATATTCAGGGATATAGAAACCTCATTGAAAAATTAGGAATCAGAAAATAACTATATAAGTGGTAAAAAAGGGCTGAATTGATTCAGCCCTTTTTTGTTTGTTTTAAAAATATATATTTTGCTGTATTAATTATAACAGATTAAAGATTATCTTTATATTTGCAGCGTCAAGGTTCTTCGCCTCCCGAACCTATATATTTTTAGTCATAATTGTACACTATTGCATTCAGGCATGTGGATTGAATTGTATCCATTATTTTGTTCAAATATTATAATTTAAATTAATTTTTTATGGGAAATATTATTCCTACACAAACATCATTCAGACTTCCTGATGGTAAGGAAGTAGTCATTGAGACGGGTAAATTGGCCACGCAGGCACATGGTTCTGTAGTGGTGAAAGTGGAAAATACTATGTTACTTGCCACTGTGGTTGCGAGTTCTGAAGCAAAACCCGATCAATCGTTTTTTCCGTTATCGGTAGATTATCAGGAAAGATTTGCTGCAGCAGGTAAGATACCGGGCAATTTTTTCAGAAGAGAGACCAGGCTCTCAGACTACGAGATATTAATCTCAAGGTTGGTGGACAGAGCAGTGAGACCTTTATTCCCTGATACCTTCCTGAATGAGACCCAAATCATCATTCAACTGATTTCTGGTGACGCAAAGCATATGCCTGATTGTTACGCTGCCCTAGCAGCATCAGCGGCATTGTCAGTTTCTGATATACCCTTTGACGGGCCTATTTCAGAAGTCAGAGTGGCCAAAATTAACGGAAAATACATTGTAAATCCTGAAAGAGACCAATTGGCAACAGCTGATCTGGATCTGATCATCGCTGCCACCACCAAAGATGTCATGATGGTTGAGGGAGAAGCTAATGAATGTCAGGAGTCTGATATAATTGAAGCCATTAAAATTGCTCATGAAGCTATCAAAGTACAATGTGCTGCTCAGCTGACATTAGCAAAAATGGTAGGAGACAAAGCATTGATTAAGAGAGAAGTGATTGTGCCTGAAGAAGATACAGAACTTAAGGATATGATCAAAGGGATTGCCAAGGATAGATTATTGGTCATTTCTTCCTCTGCATTGGATAAGACTTCCCGTAAAAATGGATATAAAGAAGTTGGTAAAGCTGTAAAAGATGCCATCCTGCAACAAAAAGGAGAAGAATACGTAACTGAAAATGATGCTAAAATATCTGAGTACTTTGATAAACTGAAGAAAAATGTCATCAGGCAGATGGTTTTGGATACCGGCATCAGGTTGGATGGTCGTAAGTGTGATGAAATCAGACCAATATGGTGTGAAGTAGCTTATTTGCCGGCGGCCCATGGTAGTGCTATTTTCAACAGAGGAGAAACTCAATCCCTTACATCATTGACATTAGGTACAAAACTGGACCAGATGATGATAGACAATGCATTGGATAATTATTACGAAAAATTTATTCTTCATTACAACTTTCCCGGATTGTCCGTGGGTGAAGTAAAACCAAACAGAGGGCCGGGAAGAAGAGAAGTAGGTCATGCCAATCTCGCAGGCAGATCACTAAAGAAGGTGATGCCTGAAGGCCTGCCTTACACATTGCGTATAGTATCTGATATTCTTGAGTCCAATGGAAGTTCTTCTATGGCTACTGTTTGCGCCGGATCATTGGCATTGATGGATAGTGGTATAAAAATCAAATCGGCAGTATCAGGTATCGCTATGGGTATGATTGCCGAAGGTGGAAGATCAGCTATCCTTTCTGATATATTAGGTGACGAAGATGCTATAGGAGATATGGACTTTAAAGTAACCGGCACTTCTAAAGGTATCACAGGTTGTCAGATGGATATAAAAGTAGATGGTTTGCCTTATGAGACACTTGAAAAGGCATTAATGCAAGCTAAGGAAGGTCGTCTTCACATCCTTGGCGAAATGAATAAAACCATTTCAGTACCGGCTGAAGATTTGAAACCACATGCACCAAGGATGGTAGAGGTCGTTATCGATAAATCATTTATCGGAGCAGTGATAGGTCCAGGTGGAAAGATCATTCAGGAAATTCAGGCCCGTACCGGTACTATCATCAACATAGAAGAAGTAGGTGATAAAGGTATAGTGACTATAGCCAGTACCAATGCAGAAGGCTTACAAGGTGCAAAGGAAGCAATAGCAAGAATAGCATTTACGCCTTCAGTTGGAGATGTGTATGAAGCAGAGGTAGAGTCTCTGATGCCGTATGGAGCATTCGTTAAGTTTTTTGGTCAGAGTGGATTACTTCATGTATCTGAGGTGGATCACAAACGTATCGAAGATGTCAGCACAGTATTAAAAGTTGGTGACAAGATTCAGGTTAAGATCATCGGTACTGATCCTAAGACTGGCAAACTCAGACTGTCCAGGAAGGCATTGCTGGAGAATCCCCGAGATAAGCAGTAAGCAATCAGTTCTATATAACATAAAAAGAGAAGGGAGTTATACCAGTTGGTGTAGCTCTTTTTTTAGTGTGTATTACCTTGATATCAGAGAAAATACTCTTACATATTAAATTATCATGTATAAAAAATTTATAAAAATCGAACCCCTGAAAGAATTTTAGGTTTTTTTCAAAAAGATACAGATGTTTTATTGTGCCATTTCTGCAAAGAAGTATTATATTTATACCATAAACGTCTAGTAATGCAAAAGTATAAAAACATATTTGTGGCAGCCACCAGTCAGCATGTAGGAAAAACTACTTCTACACTCGGCTTGGTCTCAACTTTTATGAAAAAGGGGTTGAAAGTTGGATATTGTAAACCGGTTGGCCAAAAGTTTCTGGACATTCAAAACCTCCGTGTGGATAAAGACACAATACTATTTGCCGATCTGATCAATTTTGAAATCATTCCTGAAATGCATAGTCCTGTTATCCTGGGACCCGGGGCTACAGAAATGTATATTGACCATCCGGATGATTTCGATTTGGAAAAAATCATCATAAATGCAGAAAAAGAATTAAGTAAAGCGAATGAAATTGTAATATATGAAGGAACCGGACATCCAGGAGTCGGAAGTGTTGCCAATGTGTCCAATGCTAAGGTGGCCAGACTTCTGAATGCAGAAGTCATAATGATCGTAGAAGGAGGGGTAGGGAGTACCATTGATATGCTGAATATGACAACAGCATTATTTAGAGAAGAAGGTGTACCAATACTTGGAGTGATAGTCAATAAAGTCATTCCGGAAAAAATGGACAAGGTGCGGTATTATGTTGAAAAATGGCTGAACGCCCATAATCTTCCTTTGCTGGGATTAATGCCATATGAAAAAAAGCTGGCTTACCCTTTGATTAAAACTGTAGCAGAAGCCGTAAATGGGTTTGTAACTTACAATGCTGATTATGTCGATAATAAAGTGGAAAGTATAATTGCAGGATCACTTATCGACCTGAAGGAATTGAAGAGTTCTGAAGACTTATTGCTGGTTGTGGCAACCAGATCCATCAATGAAGCTATCAAGAAGATTGAGTTGATGGCACTTAATCATGGAATTCAAAATTGTCCACTATCAGGTATTGTGGCTACAGGCGAAGGGCAAATTGATAAGCATACTATCAAATATATAGAGAAAAATAATCTGCCATTGATAAGGACTGAATTGGATACGTACGGATCTTTCCTTCGCATCAGCAAGATTGAAGTAAAAATCAACCGATCTACTCCCTGGAAAATAAAAATGGCCATTGATCTGATCGAAAATAATATAGATTTAGACAGAATTTTGGAATTGAGTCTTATAAAGGATTAATTACATAAAATATTTTCTATATTTCTTTTATTTGTGTAGTTTTATCATTATAATTGCCTATTGATAATTTTAATCAAAAACCATAAGTATGAATCCTTCAAACAACGTCATTCAAAAAACACTTTGCCTTATTCTGGGTGGTGGTGCTGGTACCAGATTGTATCCACTCACAAAGGACAGGTCAAAACCTGCAGTACCGATAGGAGGGAAATACAGGCTCATTGATATTCCTATTTCAAATTGTCTGAATGCAGGACTTTTTCGTATTTTTGTGCTAACACAATATAACTCTGCTTCACTCAATAAACATATTAAAAATTCTTTCCATTTTGATCTTTTTTCAAATGGATTTGTAGATATACTGGCAGCAGAGCAGACAAGTGGCAACATGGATTGGTTTCAAGGAACAGCAGATGCAGTCCGACAATCTGCAAGAAATTTTGGATACTATGATTTTGACTACATACTGATACTTTCAGGAGATCAATTGTATCAGATGGATCTTCAGGAGATGATTAACAACCATGTCGAACAAGGAGCAGATGTCACCATCGCTACAATTCCGGTTGTTGCAAAAGACGCAACATCATTTGGAATAATGAAAGTAAACGGTGAAAATAAAATAGAAAGCTTTATTGAAAAACCTAAAATGGATCTACTTCCTGATTGGACATCAGAAGTCAGTGACGAACTGAAAGCTAAAAACAAGATTTATCTTGCAAGTATGGGAATTTACGTTTTCAGCAGACCTGCACTCAGGACATTGCTGACAGAAAACCCAAAGGCTGTAGATTTTGGTAAAGAACTCATCCCTGACTCCATCCATAAAGGTATGAATGTAGTAAGCTATGCTTATGATGGATACTGGACAGATATCGGAGACATCAGATCATTTTTTGAAGCCAATATAGCTTTGGCTGATGATATTCCGGAATTCAACATGTTTGACAATGTCAATAAGATTTTCACCAGGGCAAGATTATTGCCACCGGCCAAATTCACATCTGTGACGTTTTCAAAAGCAATTGTAGCTGAAGGGTCTATAGTTCAGGCTAAATTAATTGAAAATTCCATAATCGGTATCCGTTCCAGAATTGATGATGGTACTGTTATTAAAAATTCTTATATTATGGGGCATGACTATTATGAATCACTCGAAGATTTGGCTTCACCTGGTAAAATTCCTATGGGTATAGGCAGGAATTGTTATATCGAAAATGCGATAATAGACAAACATGTCAGAATTGGAGACAATGTGATCATCAGAGGCCATGATAATCTTGAAGATGTCGAGACAGAAAATTATGTTATCAAAAAGGGCATTGTTGTTGTAAATAAAAATGCTGTGATACCGGACGGTACAATTATTGGAAATAGATAGGTTGTTTTATTATGTTGGATCTTTAGGCCTTGACTAAAGTGTTTTCGATATCGCACAAGTACTTTTACTGCTAATACAATTGCAAAAAAGATTGGTAATCAGGAAGTTTCCTAAAACTTCCTGATCATATATCATATAGCATTTTTGTAGAGGTTACACATGATTGGTTTGAAGTTCTACTGATATAGGATTTTTGGTTTTATGATGCTATAGCCAAAAGTATTATATAATGCAACAAGAAAAATCACCTTTAATGTTGATATTAGTCATATTTTGTACTTATAAATAGATGTACTTTTATTTCAAAATTAAGAGTTATGAATACCGAGATGCCAATCAAAAAAATAAAAACATCCAAAATAGTGTATGTTAGACCTGAAGATACCATGATGAGAGTAGAAGATATTTTTGATAATTTTTCAATTCATCATATTTTAGTAGTAGAAAATGAAATTTTGCGCGGCATCATAAGCAAGTCGGATTTACTGAAAGTGTACATATCTCATGCCAATGAAGGTAAGGTGCCTGATCGAAATAAAATTTTTGCTAACGATATTATGACTCAAGATCCTATTACTCTTGATACAGAAGATACCATCGGGTTGGCTGCCGATCTGTTTTTATCCAACAAGATTCACTCAGTACCTGTGCTCAATGGTGATCAACTAAGCGGAATTATTACTAACCATGATCTGTTGAAGTATTGTTTCAGGTAAGGTGTGTTTATAATTTTTAATACTTGTAAATCAATAAATTATGGTTCTGGTAATAAATAATCATTGCATTTAGCCTGCCTGCCGATTAGGCTTGGGCTTGGGGTTGAAAAAATGGAATTTTTATTAAAGTGCCACTTTGGGATACACCTCTTTAAATTGACTTTGTTGAAAAGAAGCACATCATAACTTAAAGAAAGCCATAGGAAATTATTTCAACTTTGCTTTACTAACGCTACCCGCCGAAGCAATCGGGCAGGTCCTAGCCCTGAAAGGAGTACATCGCTTTGATTAAAAATGAAGATGGTGGGTCATCTACTATTGTATACATTTTGAGTAAGGATGAAGTTTATATTGACCCAAAGCGGTAACACCTTGCTTGTCTTTACATTGATTTAAAAACCGGACATTTATCGTCATGAACATTTATCGTCATAATAAAATTAAGACATGAGTACCATCGTATTTAGGGAAATAAATTCTCGTCGGTAAATAAAGATCGAAGCCCTGACAAAATAGCAGGGCTTCGATCTTTGTAAGAGTTTAAATATGTTGTGTTTGTATCAATTTTATCAAAAAGATGTTAGAACCTGGCACTTCTATTATAGGATTTTTGAGACATCATCAAGATTCTTTATATTTTTTGATAGCAGTTGTCAATCGTGGTACCACTTCAAATAAATCACCCACCACACCGTAATCGGCTGCTTTGAAAAACGGAGCTTCAGGATCTTTGTTGATCACCACAATGACCTTACTGTTATTGACACCGGCAAGGTGCTGAATGGCTCCTGAAATACCTGCTGCGATATACAGATTAGGCCTGATGGCAACTCCTGTCTGACCCACATGTTCATGATGAGGGCGCCAGTGAGTATCTGCTACTGGCCTCGAACAAGCAGTCGTCGCTCCCAAAACTGAAGCCAGATCTTCTATAATGCCCCAGTTTTCAGGACCTTTCATGCCTCTTCCGGCTGATACAACTAATTCTGCTTCGGGCAGAGGAACGATACCTTCTGATGTTTTTCTTTCTATCACATTCAGAGATGTAGGTGGAAATGTCATTTCGACTTTTTCAACTGGTGCATCGCTACCGGCTGCTACAGGCTGGACTGAATTACCCATGACAGATATTACTTTTTTATCAGTGGTGATGGCGTACTGGACGATCGCTTTTCCTGAAAAGACAGATTTTGTCACTGTGAACCCATTGGAAGTATCAGGCAATGCATTGGCTCCGGAAACATTTCCTGCATTCATTTTTATCGCCAACCTACCTGTGAGAGATTTTCCATTGGCAGTTTGTGAAAGGATGACAGTATTTGATCCTTGATTTTCAGCAACCTGAGCAATGATCTTCGCGAATACCTGAGCATCGAAATCAGGTTGGCTATCAGGATTGATATGTATTACCTTGCTGACACCATACTGGCCAACTGATCCCGGGGTATTAGCGCTACCTACGAACACACCAATACATTGGGTACCTAATGATTTTGCAAGTTGAGCACCGTAATATGATACTTCGTACCCGGTTTTTTTGATTTGTCCCTTAGGACTTTCTATATATACTAATACAGACATGATTTATTATTCTTTATTTGATAAAAAATTAAATGACTTTTGCTTCTTCATGCAGCAATCTGACCAATTCATCCATATTTTCCGGATCTACCAGTCTTACACCTGACTTGGCATTCGGCAAGACAAATTTTTCAGTTTTTACTCTTGGTTCAGTTTGAGTGGGTTGCAGCACCTGCAGCGGCTTGCTTTTTGCCATCATGATACCCTTCATATTGGGAATTCTCTGTTCTGCTATTCCTTTTGCTGAAGAGAGCACCAATGGTCCTTCGACTGAGCACACTTCCACACCACCTTCGATGTCTCTAGTCACCATGCTGGTAGACCCATTCAATTCCAATTTTGATACATATGAAACGTAAGGTAAGTCCAGCAATTCTGCAACCATAGCACCGACCTCACTACCATTGTAGTCTATAGTTTCTTTGCCCAGAAAGATGATGCCAAAATTTTTATCTTTTGCATAATCGGCAATATTTGCTGCTACAGTAAAGGCGTCATGTGGCTCTGTATCTATTCTCACAGCATCATTTGCACCTATAGCTAATGCTTTACGTATGATGATGTCATTGGACGCATTGCCTACGTTGATCACTGTCACGGTTCCACCATGTTGCTCAGACAGCTCTATGGCTCTTACTAAGGCATACCATTCATCGTATGGATTCATGATATAATTGATACCATCACCATTATACTCAGTGTCATTATTCTTAAAAGAAATTTTGGACGTAGTATCCGGTGTTTTACTAATACACACTAAATAGTTCATTTTGAAAATTATTTTAATTGATTAAACATGTCAATATCCAATTCAGTTTAAACGTACTCTTATACAGAAAAAACATTTTATAATAATTAATATATAAATGCTATCGATTAACTGATTATAATAATAACTTTGTGCAAAGATAGTATACAATTTTCAAAAATTTAACTCAGAGTTAAAAAAAATAATGAGTAAAAGATTAGAGTTGCTCCAAAACATGCTTAAAAATGATGAAAATGATTCATTTCTGCATTACGCCATCGCCAAAGAAATGGAGAGCCTTAGCAATTATAATGGGGCTTTAGCACATTTTAAGTTTATCAGCAGTAATGATCCTGGTTATGTCGGCATGTATTATCATCTGGGCAAACTATATGAAAAAATGGAAGAACAGGAACTTGCATTGGAAGCATATACCGCAGGAATCAATGTGGCTAAAAAGATACCAGACTTCCATGCCTTGTCAGAACTCAATAACGCAAAACTAAATCTGGAGATGGAAATGTAATCCACATTCCCTTCTCCCTTCTCCCCGTTCCCTTCTCCTTTCTCCATGTTCCCTAAAATGATTTCGGCTCCTCGCTGTTGCGCTCAATCACCATTTATTTTTTTAATAATCACTGTTTTTCCTTTCTCCTTTCTCCCTTCTCCCTTCTCCCTTCTCCCTTCTCCTTTCTCCCTTCTCCTTTCTCCATGTTCCTTTCTCCTTTCTCCCTGTTCCTTTCTCTCGTTCCTATCTGCTTTCTCAAAGTTCCCTAAAATGATTTCGGCTCCTCGCTGTTGCGCTCAATCACCATTTATTTTTTTAATAATCACTGTTTTTCCTTTCTCCCTTCTCCCTTCTCCTTTCTCCCTTCTCCTTTCTCCCTTCTCCTTTCTCCCTTCTCCTTTCTCTTTTCTCCCTCCTCCTTTTTCCCTTCTCCCTTCTCCCTTCTCCTTTCTCCTTTCTCCCTTCTCCCTTCTCCCTTCTCCTTTCTCCCCGTTCCTTTTTCCATCCTCCTTTTTCCCTTCTCCCTTCTCCCTTCTCCCTTCTCCCTTCTCCCTTCTCCTTTCTCCTTTCTCCCCGTTCCTTTTCCTTTCTCCTTTTCCCTTCTCCTTTCCCCTTTTTCCCTGTTCCTTTCTCCTTTTTCCCTTCTCCTTTCTCCCTGTTCCCTTCTCCTTTCTCCCTGTTCCTTTCTCCATCCTCCCTGTTCCTTTCTCCTTTTTCCTTTCTCCCTTCTACTCCCTTCTTCATATTTATCAATAACTAATACATTAATAAAAAATATATATATCAAATTATCGTTTTTTAAGAAGCGAATGGCGTTAAATTTTCGTTAATATTGTGGGATTTTTCTGCTCACAACAGAATAATCTTTTGAAACCAAATTTTTTATTTATTTTCTAACAAAACATATTGATTATGAAACATTTGATTTTTTCAATTTTTATGATTTTAATAAGTACAGCTTTTGTGTCTGCACAGCGGACCATTAGTGGTACAGTGACTGATGAAGCCGGGGTTCCCCTCATCGGTGCCAATATCCAGGCTAAGGAAGCTTCTGGTGTAGGTACTATTACAGATGTTGATGGTTCTTATAAGCTTCAGATACCTGATAATGTCAAAATGCTGGTATTTAGTTATGCTGGTTATTCAACCAAAGAAATGGAAATCGGTTCTGCAACTGTTATGAACATGATTTTGGCTGAAGGAAAACTTCTTGACGAGATTGTCGTGGTAGGATATGGAACACAGAGAAAAAGTGATCTCACCGGATCCGTAGCTTCCATAAAAGGTACTGATGTGGCATTGGCTCCGGTTCAGAGTTTTGACCAAGCTTTGCAAGGTCGTGCTGCTGGTGTTCAAATCACCACACCCAATGGAGTTTTGAACAATCCACCAGTGATCAGAATCAGAGGTACAAACTCAATTAACCTGAGTTCTCAGCCTCTAATTGTTATAGATGGGGTTCCTACATTTACTGGTAATCTTTCACAGAATTCAGCAGGTAATAACCCTTTGGCGAATATTAACCCTGCAGACATCGAAAGTTATGAAGTACTTAAAGATGCTTCTGCCAGTGCCATTTACGGCTCCAGAGCGGCTGCCGGAGTTATCCTTATTACAACTAAGAAAGGTAAAAAAGGAAGTACAAAAGTCAACTATGATGGATGGTTAGGTTATACTGAGCCATTCAGATTGTTTGAGTTATTAAATGCTTCCCAATATCTTGAAATTAAAAATGAAGGATTAGCGAATGCAAACAATCCAGCAAGATATATCGGCGGACAGTATGCTGATGGTACACCTGTAGATACAAGATGGTACGACCATACACATCAGACAGGGTTTTCTCATAACCATAATTTGAATTTTTCAGGTGGTTCTGAATCTACATCTTACTACTTATCAGTGGGATATTCTCAACAGGAAGGATTTCTCAAAGGAAGTGCTTTTGATAGAATCACAACCAGATTGAATCTCGATCACCAACTGATAAAAAGAGTTAAAGTCGGTACTAATATTTCTTATGCAAATACTGAAAACAATGGTCCTAACTCAGGAAGTTTTGGTAACGGATTTAGTATTGCTGGATTAGGACGTCTGCCTTTAGTGCTTCAACCAATGCTATCCCCTTTTGTAAATGCAGAGGGAAAAGGTTCTCAAACAAAAGATCCTGGTTTTGATTATAACATCAACTCCGCCAACACAATAGGTGGAATGGGCAATACACTTGCAGTCAGCTTTTATAATCCTAATTTTATATTAGATATTAACCAACAAACATCATCTAATAATCACTTTATAGGAAATATTTATGCTGATTTTGAGATATTGAAAGGCTTAAATTTTCGCACCACTTATGGTTTAGACCAGCTTGGTATCGAAAATCTTACATTT
This sequence comes from Saprospiraceae bacterium, assembly GCA_016713025.1. NCBI lineage: Bacteria > Pseudomonadati > Bacteroidota > Saprospiria > Saprospirales > Saprospiraceae > Saprospiraceae bacterium. The sequence goes on from JADJPZ010000004.1 coordinate 657,009, forward strand.
TGGGACAGAAGACACGGTGATGGTTTTGGAAATGGAGGATTAGCAACAAATATTTATGATAAACTCAACAGATGGAACTGGCAGAATACTCTAAGTTACAATACTACTATTGCGTCACTTCATAATATTAGTTTATTATTAGGTGCTGAGGATCAAAGGACTATTAGAGATAGATGGGGAGCCCAAAGAACTCAAATTTCTGATCCGTTTTTTACTACCTACCAAGGAAATTATACAACAATAAATCCTGCCGGCAATTTTCAGACAGAAAACTTCCTAACTTCATTATTTACTAGAGTTAATTATAGTTATGCAAATAAATATTTTGCCACTTTTAATGTAAGAAGGGACGGATTTTCAGCGTTTGCAGAAGGCAAAAAGTTTGGTACATTCTATGGTGGTTCTGTAGGTTATACTATTAGTGAAGAAGATTTTTGGAAAAATAGTCTGGGATCTTCTATCAATCACTTTAAACTGCGTGGTAGCTATGGTGTTGTGGGTAACAACGCTGTGGATGATTTCGCGTCACTTTCTTTATTTGGCTCAGGACTATATGGAGTAAGCCCTACATTGACATACGGACAGGCTGGTAACCCAAATTTAACTTGGGAGAGCAGTAAAAAACTCGACGTTGGATTTACAATCGGGCTTTTTGAGGACAAAATCCAGGGAGAATTTGCGTATTACAAAAACAATGTAGATGGCTTGATACTAGGAGTACCACAGGCACCATCAAAAGGTATACCAGGTAATAGTGTGTTGGATAATGTTGGATCGATGGTCAATAATGGAATAGAAGCCACCATAACCTACAATGCTGTAAGATCTACTAATTTTGATTGGTCAGTGAGTTTGAATTTTACAACACAGCATAATGAAGTGTTGTCTTTGGGTGCTGATGGTTCTGATATACAAGGAGCTACATCAGGTCTTGAAGTTGCAAATATCACAAGAGTTGGCGAATCTTTGGGTAGCTTGTTTCTCGTTCAGACAGCTGGTGTAAATCCTGCCAATGGACAGAGAATCTTTTTGCGTCGTGATGTCAAAGATGGAGTTGCTACATTTACACAAGTCCAGTACAACCATGCAGCAGCAGCTGCTGACAGGTGGACATTAGTATCTGATGGAACACGAACGGGTGCAGCTTCAATAGCTAATAGCGGTGTTGTATTTGGGCCAACATTACCTACGTATTATGGAGGGTTGAACAATACTTTCAGATTTAAATCCTTGGATTTAGGAATCATGTTTCAGTTTTCAGGAGGTAACTATCTTTACAATGGAACAAAAGCAGGTCTTAGAGATATGCGTCAATGGAACAATCACACAGATATGCTCGACAGGTGGACACCTCAGAATACAAGCGGCAGTATACCGAGAGTGGTATTCGGCGATAATGTTTCTAATGGATCAGCATTACCAATCACTGAAAATCTTGAAAAGGGAGATTTCATTCGCTTGAGAAATGTAATTCTTGGTTATAACCTTCCTAAATCCTGGATGAATAAAATCAATTTAACAAGTGCAAGATTGTATGGACAAATTCAGAATGCTTTTGTCATTACTGATTATACCGGATCAGACCCTGAGATATCTTCCAATGGGGATACAAACATTGCCCCGGGTGTAGATAGAAACTCCGTCGGACAAGGTCGTAGTTATACATTCGGATTACAGGTTGGATTTTAATATTGCAATGACAAAAGAATAAAAGATGAAATGACCATGAGCAGTCCGTTACGGCGGACAAATCAGTGATGATTTTTCTTCATGCAAATTCCATTTGAATTTTTAAATAAAAATAAAAAATAAACAGATGAAAACATTATATAAAATTTTAATTGTTTTAAGTATTCCACTTTTCATCATTTCATGTAATGATGATCTGCTTGAAACTGCACCGGTTACCAATTTTTCAGACCTGACAGTTTTTGATAATGTAGATAGGGTAGAACAACAGGTAAACGGACTATACGCTTCAGTAAAAAATGGTAATTTTCTTGGTGGTAGGAATTTCGTCTATCATGATATCAGATGTGAAAACTTCCTTAACGAAACAGCTAATAACGTAACGGGATTTTCAGTGTGGAATCACACAGTACAGCCGTCTAATCAAAACGATGTAACAAACCTTTGGAATCAGGCGTATCTTGCTATTAACAGAATGAATGTGTTTATCGAAGGTTTGGATGCAAATGCAGCTAAATTGAAAGGTTTGGGAGTCACAGATGCTACTTTAAATGCTTATAAAGGAGAAGCCAGATTTTTAAGAGGACTTTCGTATTTCAGCTTATTGCAACTGTATGCTTCACCTTTTGCAGACGGCAATGGCTCCAAACTTGGTGTGCCACTTCAACTAAAAGGTAATGTGTCTTCAGGTGACAATAAATTGGAGCGCGCATCTGTTGGAGCAGTCTATACTCAAATAGTTGATGACCTCAATTTTGCTGATTCAAACCTTCCTGCAACTCGAGCTTCTGCTCTTTTAAATTCTACCAGGGCAGTAAAGAGTGCCGCTATCGCCTTAAAAACCAGGGTTTACCTGCACATGGGAAGATATGCTGATGTGATCGCAGAAGCAAATAAAATAGTAAGTGCAAATGCACCATTTACTTCATCAGCTGGAATCGCACACACCCTGGCACCTGCTGTGGCTGATGTTTTTAAGACACCATATACTCATGTAGAGAGAATTTTTAATTTTCCTTTTACGGAAAATGATCTGCCGGGTACTCAGAATGGTTTAGGTTCATATTACAATCCTGGTCCAAGAGGTATTGGAGATTATTCTATGAACACCAATGGTCTGATGAAGGATACCATAGGCTGGAGAAATAATGATGACAGACGTAGTTTTATATTTTTAGTTACAACTAAGAGATATTGGAATAAATTTCCTGCTGGTCCACAGCATTTGGACTTTGTACCTGTCATCAGATATGCGGAAGTATTGCTTAATTTGGCTGAAGCAAAAGCAAGAACAGCTGGCCTCGATGCGCAGGCTTTAGCATTGTTGAATGCAGTAAGATCAAGATCTAAAGGAAATACCTATACAAGTTTTGCAACAGCAGCCGATCTGATTGAAGCGATCTTGCTCGAAAGACAGATTGAATTCCTTGGAGAAGGCTTCAGAGGTATTGACCAACAAAGACTACTTAGACCACTTCCCGCCAAAGGAAGTGTTACTGCTATAAATTCAAATTCTCCAGCCTATATCTGGCCTATTCCAGCCGGGGAATTATTGGTTAATAAATCGTGTGTTCAAAACCCGGGTTATTAAATCTTGGGGTTTATGAAATATTCAAAGGGAGTGCAAGCAATTGCCTCCCTTTTTTAATAATAACCAGTTTCACAGCTCCTCCCTTCCCGTCCTCCCTTTTCTCCATCCTCCTTTCTCCATCCTCCTTTCTCCCTTCACCAAGTTTCGTTCTCCTTTCTCCCCGTTCCATCATCCAAGTTCCCTTCTCCTTTCTCCCTTCTCCTTTCTCCCCGTTCCTTTCTCCTCGTTCCTTTCTCCTTTCTCCATTCATTATCAAAAATTAAAACATTATAAAAAATATTATATGTTAATTAGCCGAATTTAAAGCAGCGTTTTACGTTAAAAAATAGTTAATATTGTGGTGTTTTTAGATGTTTGCCGCCAGGTGACTCTATTTACTCAAATTCTCATTTTTTAAACCAAATATTAACACGCATGAAACAATTTTTATTTACACTTTTTATTTTGGTTGGCACTATGGGTATGACGTCTGCCCAGCGGACAGTATCCGGTATTGTCACGGATGAAGCCGGAGTATCGCTGATCGGAGCCAACGTACTGGTGAAAGAGTCACCTGCTGTGGGTACCATTACTGATGTGGACGGGTCGTTTTCCCTTCAGATTCCATCAGGTGGAACAACGCTAGTGATCAGTTATGCAGGATACTCTACAAAAGAAATTCTTTTGACTGCTGATGCAAACTATACCATTACACTTGCTGAAGGTCAGTTGCTTGACGAGGTTGTTGTCACTTCATTTGGTACTACGACACGTGAGAGATTTACAGGTTCTGCTGCATCTTTGGGAGCTGAAAAGATAGGCCTCAGACCTGTTACGAATGTAGGGCAGGTGCTCACAGGTATTGCAGCAGGCGTTCAGTCCACTTTCGGTAGTGGTCAGCCTGGTAGTGCGCCTGCTATCAGAATCAGAGGATTTGGATCTATTTCTTCCAGCCAGGATCCGCTTTATGTTATTGATGGTGTGCCTACATCTATTAATATCGCCAACTTAAATGCTGACGATATTGAAAACGTCACTGTATTGAAAGATGCTTCTTCTACTGCACTTTATGGATCAAGAGCAGCCAATGGCGTGGTACTGATCACTACCAAAAAAGGTAAAAAAGGCAAAAATTCTATCAATGTGAAGTACACCAGAGGACAATCAGGTAGAGCAGTTGCTGAATACGACAGGATCGGCCCAGCCGATTACTACCCGATTATGTGGGAATCATATAGAAACAGTTTGGCATACAGAGCGGCCAATCCTGTTGCCATTGCAACCGCAAATACCACAGCATCTAAAGATATAGCGGGACTACTGGCGTACAATGTTTACAATGTGCCTGGTGCTGATTTGGTAACCACAGAAGGAAAATTAAATCCAAATGCACAGTTATTGTATTCAGAAGATGATCTTAATTGGGAAAAGCCTATGATTCGTAACGGAGGACGAGATGAAGTCACGCTGAATATGTCAGGAGGAACAGAAGATTCTGATTATTATTTTTCATTAGGTAGACTTAAAGATGAGGGTTTCCTCATTAGGACAAGCTATGAAAGATATACAGGTAGATTGACTTTCAATTCTAAACTCAAGTCATGGATTAAAGCAGGAGCAAATCTTGGATATACGTATTCACTAAGTCAGGACAATGATGCAGGAGGCAATTCAAGTTTCGTAAACCCATTTTTCTTTTCCAGAGGTATGGGCCCTATCTATCCCGTGTACGCTTTTGACCCTGCAAAGCCAGGATCATTTTTGCTGGGTGAAGATGGAAATAAAAGATGGGACTATGGTAACCTGAATGCTTTGGGACTTCCCAACAGACCACAATATGGAGGAAGACATGCTATTGCTGAAACATTAATGAATACTAATGATTTCAGAAGGAATGTATTCACCGGAAGAACTTATGCGGACTTTTCATTCCTGAAAGATTTCAAATTGACATTAAATGCAGGTCTGGACTATACCAACAGGTATGATAATACTTTCCAGAATCCTGAGATAGGTGACGGCGCTCCTGCTGGTAGAGCTACCACGAGATATTTTAACGGAACTTCTCTCAACTTAGGTCAAATACTTAATTATAAAAAACATATCAACAGACACAATTTTGATGTTCTCCTTGGGCATGAAAGTTTTCATTTGCAAAATAATGAACTTACCGGATCAAGATCACAACTTATTGCAGCTGGGAATACAGACTTAATTAATTTTACTACCACTACTGACCTGAGTTCTATTACAGATAACCGAGCTATAGAGGGATATTTTTCAAGGTTGAATTATGATCTTGATGAAAAATACTTTATTTCCTTATCTGCCAGAGCAGATGGTACAAGCCGATTTGCACCGGATAAAAGATGGGGAACTTTCTACTCAGTGGGTGCTGCATGGAGAATTGATCAGGAGGGCTTTATGAAAAATATCAGTTGGGTTGACAACCTAAAATTAAGAGGATCATTTGGACAGACAGGAAATGAAGATGTAGGTTCATTTTATGCATATCAAAATTTGTATATCCTTGGTTCGGGAGTTAATAATGCTGCCGAAGCAGGACTCATCCAAGATAGATCACCAGGAAATCCGAATTTGCAATGGGAAACAAATAATGCTTATGACCTTGCGTTGGAGTTTGGGCTCCTAAATAAAAAAATAACAGGAACAGTAGAGTATTTCTTTAAAGAGTCCAGCGATTTATTATTTAATGTCCCACTCCCATTTTCTACAGGATTGACAAGTCAATTTGCCAATATCGGAACCATGTTCAATAGTGGAATTGAATTGGAATTAAACGTTACCCCGGTAAGAACCAAAGATTTTGAATGGACTGTGTCTGCTAATGTGACTGCAATGAAAAATCAAATTACAAAAATGCCTGAATCGTCTCCTACCATTGTCGATGGCACAAAAAGACTGGAAGTCGGGAGATCCCTGCAAAATTATTATCTTAGAGAGTTTATGGGTGTCAATCCTACTAATGGAGAAGCTGAATACAGGGCAATAACATTGAATCCGGCCAACAGCCGAATAACTGCTGCGGGAGATACTGTAACAAGTAATATTAATAATGCCAGATTCAGAGCGATGGATGCTGAAGCTATTCCTGATTTTTATGGAGGTTTTTCCAATAGTTTTTCATACAAAGGCATCACACTTTCCGCACTTTTTGTATATCAGTTGGGAGGAAAAGTGTATGACGGAGCTTACGCAGGCTTGATGGGAGTCGGTGGATATGGAAGTTCAAAACATCCTGACATCCTCAACAGGTGGCAGAAAGAAGGTGACATCACCAATGTACCGCGTATGGACAATGGACGTACCGCAGACTTCAATGGTGCTTCTGACAGGTGGCTGATAGATGGAACTGCCCTAAGTTTAAGAAGTGTAACTCTCGCATACAATCTGCCCCAATCATTGCTGAAAAAGGTTAAATTGGCCAATGCCCAGTTTGTATTAAGTGGAGAAAATCTGGCTATATGGTCAAAACGAAGAGGTATGAATGCATTTGATGCATTTTCCGGAGTTACTTCCAATACTTATTCATTTGCAAGGACTTTTGCCGGTGGTATTTCATTAACATTTTAATCACCTTAAAAATACATTATCATGATAAAGAATAAAATATTAATAATCACAACTATATTTATTGCCTGCACCTTCAATGCATGCAATGAGGATTTTCTTGAAACCAAACCATCCAACAGTGTGGATGCAGGGTCTGTTTTTGCAACCACCAAAAGTGCAGATGCTGCTGTAAATGGTATCTATAGGGCTCTGACAAGAAGATATCGTGATTCTCAGGGTCATTCAGGGTATCCGGCACATATGCTGATCATCGATGCTATGGCAGATGATATGGTTTTTACAACTACATCTAACAACTGGCATTTTGGAGAGCAACAATGGATAGCGCATAGAAGTGAAACAGGTACTTTGACAGCTTTTGGTTATGATCTTTTTTACAGAATCATCAGTAATGCCAATAATATCATTGCAGGTATAGATGGAGCTGCAGGACCTCAGGCCGACAAAGAAAGGATCAAAGGTGAAGCTTTGGGTTTGAGAGCTTTGGCATACTTTAATCTCGTACAAATGTATGGCAAAAGATATGACGCAACAAAAAAACCAAATAGCCAACTCGGAGTTTCTTTACTTTTGGCTCCGACATTTGAAGGGTTGCCACGAGCAACTGTGGAGGAAATTTATACTCAAATCAACAAGGATCTGGCAGATGCTTCTGCCGTCATGAAGACGACCAGACTTAACAAATCACACATCAATATCAATGTCATCAAGGGTATTCATGCTAGAGTAGCATTGGCGCAACAAAACTGGGCAGATGCTGCCAAGTTTGCTGCTGAAGCCAGAGCAGGACAGACCCTGATGAGTAACGCGCAGTATCAGGATGGATTTGCTGATATCACCAACCCTGAATGGATGTGGGGATTTGATCACCTGGAAGACCAGAGCGAGTTTTTCGGAGGATATCATTCATACATTTCTTGCAATTACAACTCATCCGTAATCAGAACTGTACCAAGAGCCATTAATGGAATACTTTATGACAGTATACCTGCAACGGACGTCAGATCCAAAATGTGGGTCAAAGCACCAACTGCCACCAATTCTGTAGTACCTCCCGGGGGTGTAAGAAGACCATATATGGGTCAAAAATTCAGATTACCAGGAGTGCCTTCAACCAGCACTATGGGTGACGTACCGTATATGCGCGCAGGAGAAATGTTTTTGATTGAAGCTGAAGCACAAGCGCGTGCAGGAAATAATACAGCGGCGCAGGACGCACTTTTCACCTTAGTGGTAAACAGAGACCCATCATACAAAAAAAGTACAAAGACAGGTGTTGCACTGATCAATGAAATTATGTTCCACCGAAGAGTCGAGCTTTGGGGTGAAGGACACAGATGGTTTGACCTGAAGAGACTTGATCTTCCAGTTGACAGAAAGGGTGCAGGGCATATCATCGCAGTGGCACTTTTCTTAGAGAAACCAGCGGGCCATGTGGAGTGGGAATTCCTTCTTCCAAGAAGAGAACTGGAAACCAACAAACAGGCGGTGCAAAATCCATTGTAATTAAAATTTTAAATACAAATTTATATACAAAAAGGGAGTACCATGATTGGCCTCCCTTTTTGTTTTTGATGAATTGTATATTAATTTTGGAGCTATCATATCCGAAGGCAGTGGAGAGTTTATCTGTTTTACTGTTGTTAAACAACTTGAGCATTTGTATATGTATTGAACTTCTATTGCCGTATGGCTTTACCATCTGGCATAAAAGATGTCACACTAAGGGCTTTATCCCAATAAAATGTGATTGTTTTGACTAAAGTCAATGGCAATTTTGTTTATTAATCCGCTGGCTGAAGCCAGTGGGAACGGATGTATTGGGTGTATTTCATTTTTTCGCATCACATTATAGATCATGATTTTTTTTTGTGATTCAGGCAAGATGCCCTAATATATTGCATCGTAGTTAAAAGCTACGACGAACAAACGATGCTTTAGAAACATGATCCTGAAGATAAATTTCTCCCGCCTATCGGGGCAGGAGCGTAGCTCTGTTATCTTTTTAGAAAACATTAGCACCTGAAACATAAGGGGCGTAGCCCTGACATCTTATATTTACCACATCTTTTAAGATCACAGGGCTACGCCCCTTACGTGATGGTGTGAGGATATTTTTGCTACAAAGATCTCAGGACTACGTCCCTATATTTATCTCGGGCATAAAGATTAGAGATAACAGAAGGGTGTATTTCATTTTTTCGTCTCACATTAAAAATCATCAATTTTTTGCGATTTAGGCAAGATGCCTTATTACATTGCATCGACGTTAGAAGCTGCGACAAACAAACGAAACTTGGTAATAAATCAAGCACAGTGCGAAAAAATGAAATGCACCTGACGTATTAAACTGAAAAAAATAATTACTGAAGTCGTTGGGTTTTCATTGTTTCAAATATGCAAAATTTAAAACTGATGCAAGTGGTATGAATTTTATTTTTGTTAGAATACAGCGTTTGCACTTGAATATCTTCTTGACTTCTATTGCCATATGGCTTTAGCCTGTCTTTACTCAGGCAATTCCATCCATATCTTATACTCATTGGGCAAATAATTATTGATCCTGTCACCAATATTTTTTAGAAATCCCAGGCTTAAGCCTTTATAGGTGGCCACCATCCAGGACTTTTGGGTGGAATCAATGGCGGGTAAGGTTTTTTTGAGATATTTTAGGGCTGATGGTGGGTCGAGTTCTATTTTTGGGATGTTTTCATGCAGGATTTGCGATAAAGCAAGGCTGTGATCAGGTATCAGTATATTTTTATTGATCACCCCGGCCGACACACCACAGTAAATCAAACGAAGGTAGCTGTCCAGCACAAGGACGTTTTCCATCTGTTCGGCCGGCACGACATGAATAGTACCTGCTACATCTTTAATATATGCCGCAGCGGGGCCATTCACCCAGTCATCGAGCAAGCGGATTTCTTTTTTATCAGCAGGAGACAAATTGCTTTTTTTCCCCTTTGGCTGATGTGTTTTTGGGAAGTCTTCCAAATTTCTGAAAACAGAAACAAAAAAACCTTCGCCCTTAGTTTTATGTGGAAAAAACTGATATCCTGTACTATTTTTACCATGTATCTCAGTAATACCCCAGAATGGTGAGTGGTTGATTTTGACACTTTCCAGACCGTATTCACTGACCAAAAAATCTGCCTGATCTATGTTTTCAGAATGATTGTAGGTACATGTAGAATATACAAGTATACCATCTGATTTTAACGAAGGGATGATGTCATTCAGAATGGACTTTTGACGGACAGCACAATGTCGCACATTATCGGGAGACCAGTGATGCACCGCATCAGGATCTTTTCTGAACATACCTTCCCCTGAACACGGAGCATCCACCAGGATGATGTCAAAAAAATTCCTGATATTGCCAAAGTCTTCGGGTGCATTATTGGTGACTACAGTATTGTCATATCCTTCCTTCATGAGATTGTATTTGAGCGTATAGGCCCTGTTTTTTACGATCTCATTGGCCACGAGCAGCCCTTTTCCAGCCAGCCAGGATGCTATTAGTGTACTCTTACCTCCAGGCGCTGCAGACAAGTCAAGGATTTTAAGGTCGGATTTGGGTAGATTTATGCTTTCAAGGATATGCCAGATGAACATGGATGAAGCTTCCTGCACATAATATCCGCCTGCATGGAAAATGGGGTCTAAAGTAAAGACAGGTCTTGAATCCAAATAATACCCATTGGCACACCATGGTACCTGCGAAGACAACCTTACATCTCCTGCACATTTTTTTGTATTGTGCCGCACAGAGACAGGAGACGGTACATCCATAGCCGCCAAAAATTCTTCGACTTCCTTTTCATCCCTGAACCAGGAAGGTAGGTGTTTTTTAAATTCTTCAGGCAGAAACATCGGCAGATTTGGGCTTCATCAATATATGCTGAAAGAGCCAACCTATGGATATGACCAATACACAACCTATGACATTGAGCCACAAATATCCTATGATATCAGACCAAAATATAAGTAAGACGATAGCTTCAGCTATAATGGCGGCATAAAATACCGCATTGGCTTTAATTGTTCTGAAATAAAATGCCACCATAAATATCCCCAGGATAGTCCCGTAAAACACTGACCCGACAATATTGACAAACTGAATCAGGTTTTCAAACAATGTACCGAAACAGGCAAACCCAATCGCTATACCACCCCAAATGACTGTCAGCCATTTGGATGATAAGACATAATGCATTTCGTTACCGGCAGGATTGACCAATCGTTTGTAGATATCCACGGAAGTGGTTGTGGCCAATGCATTGAGTTCAGAAGCTGTGGATGACATGGCAGCACTGAAGATGACCGCCAGCAACAGTCCTATGATTCCTTTGGGCAAATGAGCCAGAATGAAGCTGATGAATACATAGTCCTTATCATTTGACTCTTCTTCAGGGAGGTGTGTTTTTACCAGGTTTTTAGCTTCGTTTCGTATCTCTTTTTCTGATGAATCCAGAGATTGTATTTGTAGTTGCAAAGCTTTTTTATCTTCAGGATTGGCCTGTGAAAGGTTGTATTTTTCAAGCAGTGACTTTTTAATTAAAAATACAGAGTCTTTTTTCATTTCCAGCATAGCAACTGAAGCTGCGGCATCACTGTTTTTTAACTTTTCCAGCGTTTTGGAATTAAAAAATACAGGTGATGTGTTGAACTGATAAAAAACAAAAACCATCACTCCTACGAGTAATATAAAAAACTGCATCGGTACTTTCAAAATACCATTAAATATCAAACCAAGGCTACTCTCTCTAATTGATTTTCCGGACAAGTATCTTTGTACCTGTGACTGATCTGTACCAAAGTAGGACAATGACAAAAATAATCCACCGGTTATTCCCGACCAGAAGGTGTATCGACTTTCCATATTGAATGAAAAATCAAGGATATTCAGTTTTTCAGACGCACCCGCAATATCCATGGCCTTGGTAAATGTGACATTTTCGGGAAGCGAGTCAAGGATGATATAAAATGCGAGAAACATACCCGTCATGATGATAAACATCTGCTGTTTTTGGGTGACATTGACCGCTTTGGTGCCGCCACTTACTGTATAGATGACTACTAAAGCACCCAACAGAAAATTTAACAAATTGAGATTCCATCCAAGGATTGTGGATAGTATGATGGCCGGAGCATATATAGTAATTCCGGCAGCAAGCCCTCTTTGTATCAGAAATAATCCGGCTGTAAGGGTTCTCGTTTTTACATCAAAGCGTTCTTCCAGAAATTCGTATGCAGTAAATACTTTGAGCCTGTGGTAGATAGGTATAAAAGTATAACAAATGATGATCATGGCTATGGGCAACCCGAAATAAAACTGTACAAAACCCATCCCGTCGTGAAATGCCTGGCCTGGTGTGGACATAAATGTAATCGCGCTTGCCTGAGTAGCCATCACAGAAAGACCTACTGTCCACCATCGTGCTTCATTATCTCCCAGTACATAGGATTGCATATTTTGAGCACCCTTTGTCTTCCAGGCACCATACAGCACTATCACCATCAGCGTGCCGATCAGTACAATCCAGTCTATACTACTCATATCAGTGGGTGCCCCATATTTTCATGATGATAAAAAAGCCCAGAATGTAAAGTGCATTGAGCAGTATCACCATCGTATACGATCGGGACCAACGATGATTCTGCTTATGGTTGTGCATCTTGCCCTATTGAAATCATATTGGCAAATAATCTGAAAGCCCCGGATACACCGGCAGGTAATTGTCTGAAAAATGACAATCCGGTATAAATATAATGGCCATCTCCATGCTGAGCCACCAAAACACTGCCATCCTGTGGTTTTTCTCCCGGATCATTGCATGAAAAAACGGGGGTAAATTTACTGTCCCATTCGCCTGGAAAATACAGACCCCGTTCCTGCACCCATCCTTCAAAGTCTATGGAAGTGATTTTGTTCGGATAATTCATGATAGAATGGTTAGGCTGGAGAATTCTCATTTCTGCTTCTTCTACTGTCACCCGATTTCTGGAAAGGGTCAGAGGGTAGGGTGCCAGATCCTTGGTTACCAACCCGTTGGCAGTATTATATTGAATGATCACATTACCTCCTTGTTTCACGTATTCAAATATGTCCTTTTGTTTGAATTTTAGTTTTTCGTCAGTATTGTATGCTCTTACACCAACGATCAGTGCGTCATATTTTATGAGCATTTCCAATGATATTTCATCTGATTTGATTTCATCCACTGAATAACCTATCTGACGCAAACTTACAGGAATCTCATCTCCGGCACCCATCAGATATGCAATTCTTTGACCTCGGACTTCTATACCTATTCGGGATAGTTTGGTCTCTGATGTCATCACCACCGTCTGAAAAGGGATGTGATCATAATTGATGTCTTTGATTTCACTGGTGAAAATTTCATCTCCGGCAGTTACTTTAGGAGTGATGAATACTTCCTGTGTGATGTCCGGAGGAGTGATGCTGAATGTAAAATCCTTATGTTCTCCTTTGTTGGTAATACTGAAATCTACTGACTCAGGTGTAACCTTCCAACCTTGGGGCACAGGCACTGAAAGTGTTCCTTTCAAATCTTTAGCCCAGGCATACACAGAGACTTTTATATCTTTGGTCTGGTCGGAGGCAAAAATATAAACCGGTTCTTTTACTTTCACAGAAAAAGCAGGAACTATTTCAAGCGGTCTGAAGGTTTCACCATACTCTGGACTATTAAATTTATATACAAGATCTTTGGTAAATTCTATGTTGACGCCTGATATGTTCATTAAAAAAGTGACTTTAAGATCCCTTTTAGTTTCGGGATTACCAATGATGGCCTGATCTTCTACATTGTAAAGTCCCAGGGTACCTTTATTGACTAACCAATAAGGAGCAGTATATTTGGTATTGACAGGAATCTGCGTCTGAGTACTCCACTTTAATGGTTCATTGGTGATCATTTTTAAGTTGATTGCTGTATCAGCAACAATCCCATGGCCTTTGATAGATAAAAGACTTGCTTCGACCGGCAAGCGGTTGATAGCTTCTATGTCAATAGTGATGGTCTCTCCTTTGGTGGCCTTGTGTACGTTAGATTTAGCTTCCAGGTACATTCCGGCACATGCTGCAATGATCTCCTTTATTTCGTTGGTTTTGAGTTCTTTCCAGAATGTATCTTTAGTTTTCTGAATGGCACTATATGCCTGAACTAATAGTGGTAATGAAGATGACGGATTTTTAAAATCATACTGAGCAATCACTTTTTCTACGAGTTTTTTTACATCTTCGCCGCCATCCACTCTTGACCATGTAGTATTGATACCTTCAAATACATCTTCTTTTGATGGTGGTAAATCTCCTTTGAGCAATTCCAGATATTCCATTTGCATACCGCGCGTACCTGTTGAACCGAATCCCTGACATTTGTGTCTGCTTCTGGACTCAGCGGCAATTTCTGTATTTGATTTGCCCAATAGCGGGAAATACACACCTACATCCATACTCATCAGTTTGGATTTATCCGCTTTTTTGAATTTATCTTCACTACCGTAAAACCACCATGAAGTATTGAAAAACAGTCTTTTAGGTTGCCAGGTGGAAACATATTTCAAATGCTCAGGATGAATTTTTTTGTCATCCGCTTTATCAAACAGTTCGTAGGACAATTGTGCGGATGCGGTGTGATGTCCGTGTGTTTCGCCTGACGTACGATGATCAAATCTGTTGATGATGACATCAGGTCTCATCCTTCTGATGGCCCAAATGACATCGGCTTTTACTTTTTCTGTATCCCATATTTTAATGGTTTCTTCTGCATTTTTAGAGTACCCAAAATCATTGGCCCTTGTAAACATTTGTTTTCCATTGTCTATGGATCTTGCCATGAGCAATTCCTGAGTACGTATGACGCCCAATAATTCTGATATCTCCGGTCCAATGAGATTTTGACCACCATCTCCTCTGGTGAGAGAGAGATATGTCGTCACTGCTTTTTTATCATTGGCAAGATAAGAAATCATTCTGGTATTTTCGTCATCGGGATGAGCAGCCACATATAGAACAGAACCAAGAAAACCTAATCTTTCCATCATGTGATAAATTTCACCTGAGGTCGGTTTTTTTGGAGCCTGAGCATCCATTAATGTTAAAAAAGAAATAGTGGAGAGAACTAAGATGAAAAATGACCTTAGTAAGGTTTTGTGGCAGAGTGGCTTATACATGTTAAAAAAAAATATTTCAGTTTATATTACAAATTGTTTTGATATACTATTGAAATTCAGATATTTGCGCCGCAACACCAGAATCTGATTGATATGTTAATTTTATTTTTGATAGCTATAATATTTATTGTCTTAGGTATTTTATTGTTTTTCCAGACAAATACTGCCCGCAGATAAAATTTTATGCCTTGTCAGGCACAGGCATTTTACAGTCTTCCTCAGGTTTTTTACCGCATACAGAACATTCTCCCAGTTGATTTTTTAGCATTGGGTTATTACTTGCACAACTACCTCTGAATTCCTGCCCCGTGATAAGATGTCTGATATTCATCATCAAAAATGATATTCCAAAAATACTGAATATGATGACCAGGATGTATAAAAATTCCTTCATATTAATTTAAAATTAAATACAATGTCTAACAAAGGTAAACTGAATTAGTTTTAATTTCATTAAATAGTGTTTTTTTTGGCATTATTTTAACATTCATCAGTATCAATAAGTATTTTTGTGTCATTGCAAAAAAGAAATGTGAATTCAAAGATAAAAAATACAAGACAATCAAAAGCCGATGCGTTTTTAAGGTTGTTGGATATCATGGATGACCTGAGAGCAAAATGCCCCTGGGACATGAAACAGACAAATGATACATTAAGGATACTCACTATCGAAGAAACTTATGAACTGTCAGACGCCATCTTGTCCGCTAATGATGAAGACATCAAGGAAGAAATTGGTGATCTCATGTTGCATATGGTTTTTTATGCTAAAATTGCTGAAGAAAAAGGGGCATTTGACATAGGCCAATCATTAAATCAAATCTGTGAAAAACTCATCAAGCGACATCCCCATATCTACGGAGATGTTACGGTAAGGGATGAGTTTGATGTCAAAAAAAACTGGGAACAAATCAAGCTTTCCGAAGGTAAAAAATCTGTTTTATCAGGAGTACCCGGGAGTTTGCCAGCTATGGTCAAGGCATACAGGATGCAGGAAAAAACAGCGCAGGTTGGATTCGAATGGAAAAATAAAATGGATGTTTGGGCAAAAGTTGAAGAAGAGATTCTTGAATTTAAAGAAGTGGTAAATATAGCTGATCAGGACAAAAAAGAAGAAGAATTTGGCGATATTTTGTTTTCATTGATCAATTATGCAAGATTTGAAGGCATCAATCCGGAAACTGCACTGGAAAGGGTAAACAGAAAGTTTAAAAAAAGATTTGAATACATAGAAGATAATGCTCATGCCCCATTGGCAGAAATGACTTTGGAAGAGATGGACGACTTATGGAATCTTGCCAAAAAAGAATTTGAAACCACCTAACACTTAAAATCTAATCTCAAATGGACAAAAGAAGCTTCCTGAAAAATGCCGGAACTGCCCTGATTGGAGCAACCATGCCTTTGCAAAATTTGTTTGAAAATCCGGATCAGGTCTATGATCCATGGAGTCCTGAAGATCTTGCATCTGAAGAGTCTTTCTGGAAACAAATCAGAAAAGGGTACAGACTTAAATCAGAATATATCAATCTTGAAAATGGCTACTACTGTTTTATGCCACAATCGACCCTTGAGCGTTTTGTAGGTCATGTCAGAGAGGTCAACTACCAGGGAGCGTACTATATGCGGACAGTTCAGACTGAAAATAAAGACAAATCAGCCAAAAAACTAGCAGACATGCTGGGTTGCGGGCATGATGAAGTGGTGATCACCAGAAATACAACTGAATCACTCGATACGGTCATCAATGGATATGACTGGAAACAGGGAGATGAAGCAGTGATGGCAGAACAGGATTATGGTTCTATAGTCAATCAGTTTAAACTAATGGAACGAAGATATGGTATTGTAAATAAAATCGTTTCTGTACCCAATCATCCAAAATCTGACGAGGAGATTATCGATTTGTATGCTTCAGCCATCACACCCAAAACCAGGCTCATTATGATTTGCCATATGATCAATATTACAGGTCAGATCCTCCCGGTGAAAAAAATCTGTGATATGGCTCACAGTAAAGGGGTGGATGTCATGGTAGACGGAGCACATGCCATTGCCCACATTGATTTTAATATGAATGATCTTGGTTGTGACTACTATGGTGCCAGTTTGCACAAATGGTTGAGTACCCCACTTGGTGCTGGTCTTCTTTATGTCAGGAAGGATAAAATCAAAGCCTTAGCACCAACTCTGGCCACATGGACAGAAAAAGCGGACGATATCAAAAAACTGAATCATACAGGCACTCATCCCGTTCATACTGACCTGGCTGTGATAGACGCTATCAACTTTTATGAAAAAATCGGAAAAAAAAGAAAAGAAGAAAGACTCAGGTACCTACAGAGATATTGGTCTGATCAGGTACGAAATATCAAAGGCATCACTGTCAATACGCCTGAAGATCCAAAAAAGTCCTGCGGTATAGCCAATGTGGGTATCGACAGGATGAAGCCTGCTGAAATGGCTAAAACATTGCTGGAAAAATACAAAATATACACTGTAGCCATCGATGGACAAGGCGTACATGGCTGTCGCATCACCCCAAATTTGTACACCACAACTGCAGAATTGGATGTTTTTGTTAAAGCATTGAAGGAGATGGCATAAAGCCGAACCAAATACGCTGACAATATGATCGACTTCGACATCATCGTCATCGACGCCAAACTCACCAAAGATACGGACTTCACTTCTAATCAGAAAACCGCCAAAAAATTTTCGACTTATACAACCAGAAGTAAATTTGGCATAACTGTAAACGGTGAATCTGTTACAATAAATGCTGGAGTTCAAGTTTCTACAACAACAAGTTTTATAAAATCCTTCGCTGACGAAAACGGCGTTTATAAAGGGCTGAATTAAAAATATTGATAAACACTCATAAATAAAAAATTTCATCATGAGCAAACTAAAACTGCTGAACGAAGTAGCTATTAAACTGAATCTATTAAAATATGGGTTTGAACCCAGTCACATAACATATGCTGGAGATAATGTGCGCTATGGGGGAGAAGATCTAAATTCACGTAACCATCATTTTAGTTATATCAACGATCAATTTTCTAATGATATAAAATTCCATTTAGAATTTACATTAATCATTAGTCCAGAAAGAATGTATTTTAAAGGAACTTTTTTTCTTCATGTTTTATTTAAAAAAATTAAAATAGTAATGTACAAAAGTAATTATGTACCGCTGGTTAATAATACTACTTATCCCGAATTGGATTATGATGTGAGGAAATCATTCAGTCATCTACAGGACCAGCTACCTAACATCAACTTCAGAAGCCCTACAGGAAAAATAGATGACGAGCAGCTTGATAAAGCGATATCGGTGATCCACTCATTAATGGATGACAATATAATGCCATTTTTTGATTCGGTATCAACGATAGAAAAGGTAAACACAAACATCATCGACAAATATGAAGATACTGACTGGGACAATCTCAATATTTTTATCCATGGATGGTCGGGAGCTAAAAAGATTATTTTTATGAAATTAGGCAACAACAAAAGGTTCGAAGAATTTAAATCATGGTATTTAGACTTAGTAATCAAAACCTCACCTTCTGAGGATGCCCCTGAGCCAACATTTATAAAAAACATCTTGTGTGAATTAGAAAAAGTACAAACCGACCCACACTACTTTGACTACGAAGTACCGGATGATACAAGGGATGATTTAAAGCCCAACGCAAGACATCTGGTGGAGCTTCAGAAGGCAGCCCCAAAAGAACCCGTAAAAAAGTCTAAAGACACAACTGCACTAAATACCACAAGATTCTCATCCGACGAGCTGGAAATCATCACCGATGCAGGTATAGATGCCACAGCCATCGACATCATCCATGACTACAAGATTGGACTCTTATCGCCATCTTTATCTGACAGTGACGGAGATGAATATATAGGCATAGAGATAGAAGGCATCTCCTATCCTATGGACATAGAGGGATTTGAATACCTGAGAGACACCATCAATCCACAGCTACAGTCAGTAGGATACAAGGCGTATATCACCTCCTGGCCCGACCGCCAAACTAATCACTATACTATCACCGTCATACCGCGGGGCGATGATATGGACATCCTCCGCTATCAGTACACCAATGGTATCAACCATAGCCTTGGTCCTGATGAGATCATCACTAAACTCAAGTATTGGCGTGATCATATGAATCTATCCATACTTGGGGCAGGTTACGATTGGGTGGCTTTTAGCATGAGTCCGTTTCCATCAGATCTTGATGGTTTTATTTCAGAGCTGATAGCTTTCTGTCCCGACTATCTCGAGCAGGACTTCTACTCAGCACAGGGCTTGGACCATAGCCGTCAGCAGATCAAAGACTTCATCAGGCAGTATGGTTTCGTCAGGCTATGGTGGGATTGATGGGGAAATAAAAATATTGAAAAACCGTATTCATTATTAAATATACAAAAAAATGAGTAGAATAAATAGCACTTTTCAAGCTTCAAATAGTAGCTTATTTGGGCGGTTCGTCCCTTTAGGGAATGAGGGTAAAGATGGGCTTTTTACAATTTTTGCAATTAATTATTCTCACAATATCCATTACTAAAAATATAAAAAAATGAAAAACATTATTTTTACCTTGGCACTTGTGGTGATGATTATGTTTCAAATGAAGGGAAAATCTGTTGTGATATCAAGTCAAAACCTTCACCCCTGCAATGATGCGGGCTCCTACTTCATCCCCGATTTTGTAGCACTGAAAGTGACCAAAGATGATAAGGGAAAAGATATTTTCGACATCATCGTCATCGACGCCAAACTCACTATAGATACGGACTTCACTCCCAATCAGAAAACCGTCAAAAAATTTTCGACTTATACTCCCAGAGGTGAAACCAAATTCAAAATAGCTGGTAAAGAATATACATTAGATTCTGATATTACCGTAACAAGAAATATTGACTTTATTAAGTCATTCGCTGACGAAAATGGTGTTTACAAAGGTTTGAATTAATAATAATAGTAATAATAATAATAAACTTAACAAAAAAATATATCATCATGAGCAAACAAAAAATGATTAACGAAATAGCTGTAAAAGTAAATTTGCTTAAATATGGCTTTGAACCAAACTATATAGGTTACAGAGGAAATAAAGTATATTTAGATGACAATAAAGAAGGGAAAGAATATTTTTTTTATTATCTCAACAACCAGTCACTCAAAGACATTGAGCTAATTTTGATTTACACAATAATAGAAACTTCGGAGAAAATATATTTTTCAGGAAGTTTTTTTCTTCATATTTTATATAAAAAAATTAAAACAGTAATGTACAAAAGTAAATTTGTACCACTGGTTAATAATACTACTTATCCCGAATTGAAATATGATGTCAGGGAATCATTCAGTCATCTACAGGACCAGCTACCCAACATCAACTTCAGAAGCCCTGCAGGAAAAATAGATGACGAGCAGCTTGATAAAGCGATATCGATGATCCACTCATTAATGGATGACCATATAATGCCATTTTTTGATTCGGTATCAACGATAGAAAAGGTAAACACAAACATCATCGACAAATATGAAGATACTGACTGGGACAATCTCAATATTTTTATCCACGGATGGTCGGGAGCCAAAAAGATGATTTTTATGAAATTAGGCAACAACAAGAGGTTCGAAGATTTTAAATCTTATTATTCTAATAGAGTTGAACAAGCCGCACCATCAGATAATCCTAAAAGAATTTTCTATAATAATCTGTTACTTGAATTAGAAAAAACACAAACTGACCCACACTACTTTGACTACGAAGTACCGGATGATACAAGGGATGATTTAAAGCCAAACGCAAGACATCTGGTGGACCTTCAGAAGGCAGCCCCAAAAGAATCCGTAAAAAAGTCTAAAGACACACCTGCAGTCAATACCACAAGATTCACTTCCGACGAGCTGGAAATCATCACCGATGCAGGTATAGATGCCACAGCCCTCGACATCATCCATGATTACAAGATTGGACTCTTATCGCCATCTTTATCTGACAGTGACGGAGATGCCTATCCAGACATAGATATAGAAGGCATCTCCTATCCTATGGACATAGAGGGATTTGAATACCTGAGAGACACCATCAATCCACAGCTACAGTCAGCAGGATACAAGGCGTATATCACAGGCTTCCCTGATAGCAAGCACAATCATTATACCGTCACCGTCATACCGCGTGGAGATGATATGGACATCCTCCGCTATCAGTACACCAATGGTATCAACCATAGCCTTGGTCCTGATGAGATCATCACTAAACTCAAGTATTGGCGTGATCATATGAATCTATCCATACTTGGGGCAGGTTACGACTGGGTGGCTTTTAGCATGAGTCCGTTTCCATCAGATCTTGATGGTTTTATTTCAGAGCTGATAGCTTTCTGTCCCGACTATCTAGAGCAGGATTTCTACTCAGCACAGGGCTTGGACCATAGCCGTCAGCAGATCAAAGACTTCATCAGGCAGTATGGTTTCGTCAGGCTATGGTGGGATTGATGGGGAAATAAAAATATTGAAAAACCGTATTCATTATTAAATATACAAAAAAATGAGTAGAATAAATAGCACTTTTCAAGCTTCAAATAGTAGCTTATTTGCGTGGGTCGTCCCTTTAGAATAAGGGTAAAGATGGGCTTTTTACAATTTTTGCAATTAATTATTCTCACAATATCCATTACTAAAAATACAAAAAAAATGAAAAACATTATTTTTACCTTGGCACTTGTGGTGATGATTATGTTTCAAATGAAGGGAAAATCTGTTGTGATATCAAGTCAAAACCTTCACCCCTGCAATGATGCGGGCTCCTACTTCATCCCCGATTTTGTAGCACTGAAAGTGACCAAAGATGATAAGGGAAAAGATATTTTCGACATCATCGTCATCAACGCCAAACTCACCAAAGATACGGACTTCACTTCTAATCAGAAAAATGCAAGGCAGAAAGGGGCGTATACTATGCGGTCGGAAAGTAAGGAAGTAGAAGTTAATGGACAAAAAATAAATTTGGTTCAAGGTGTAACAGAATTTTCAAAGTCCGGAGATTTTATCAAAATATTTTCAGATGGCAATGGGGTTGGGGTAGACTAAATTGTTATAAAAAATTTAAAAGAATAAGGAACCATGTCAAAACAAAAGCTTCTACAAATAGCCATTGAAAAATTACAAATGCAGAAATTTGGTTTTTCATTGTATGATGTAGGCATTAAGGGCACTTCATACAGAGATGACGTAGGAAATGAGTATATCTTTCATGGTATAAATTACCAAAAGGAAGTTGAATCAAATGTTATATTTTACTTTAGATTGGGGGTGATATTTGATAAAAATAAATATTTCTTTAAAGATAGTATTGTACCACAAATCCACTTTGATAAAGTTTATAAAATACTAGCACACAGCAAGATCAAACCACTACTTCATTCTATCTGGTTTAAACACATATCATATGAGGTGGACGCCCATCCTGCATTTGAAAAATTTTATAATGAAGCCATGGCCCCCATCTCCGCCATCAATTTCCGCACAGAGACCGGTGGCATCGACGAGGCGCAGTTGGACAAGGCTATAGGCATGCTGCATGAGGTCATGGAGCGGGAGGTGCTGCCCTTCTTTGATGCCGTCTCCACCATCGAAGCCGTCAATCGGGATATCATCGATAAATATCCGGATGATTTTGATAGATTTATTACTAATCCAGCACCAATTAAGCAAGCTATTTTATTGAAACTAGGCAATAATCCAAATTATGAATCATTTAAAAATGCCTACATAGAAAAATTCAAAAAAACTGCTGAGACGATGCCAAATCCATTTCAAAAATTATATATGCTATTTAAAAATGTAGAAATCGAACTCGAAAAAGCAGAAAACGACCCGCACTACTTTGACGCTGAGATACCCGAAGATATCCCTGACTCGCTAAAGCCCAACGGGGCACAATTTCTTGCCACCTTACAGCGCAAATCTCCCAAAAAGGCCGTCAAAAAGACAGACTACTCAGGGACAGGCTTCACTGCAGCAGAGCTCGACACCATCGTAGGGATGGGATTTGATCCCACGGTACTCAATGTAGTCAACTACTACAAATCAGGGCTGATGTACAGTGCATCGTCAGACAGTCAGGGTGATGCCTATCCCGATCTTGAGATAGAGGGCATTAGTTTTGATACCTTTGATCGCGATGTCAGTGGTGTGTGCGATTTTTTCAATGAGCGGATCTCGGATCATGGCTATCGTGCCTGGGTCACAAGGTGGCCAGATGCAGATCAAGGCCCTGTCATCACCATCCTGCGCGATCGGGATGATATGACCATCCTCCGCTATCAGTACACCAATGGAGCCAACTATAGCCTCGGTCCCAATGAGATCATCGCCAGACTCACAGAGTGGCGACAAAGGTATGGTATAGGTGTATTCGGTGCCGGCTACGACTGGGTAGCATTTTCTGTGCGCAAGATACCGGCAGACCTCGAT
The DNA here is from genome assembly GCA_016713025.1 of Saprospiraceae bacterium. Taxonomy (NCBI): domain Bacteria; kingdom Pseudomonadati; phylum Bacteroidota; class Saprospiria; order Saprospirales; family Saprospiraceae; species Saprospiraceae bacterium. Next base: position 680,576 of record JADJPZ010000004.1, read on the forward strand.
GCCTTTGTCGAGGAGCTGATCGCTTTCTGTCCCGACTATCTCGAGCAGGACTTCTACTCACCTGATGGCAGAGACCAGAGTATCAGAGACATCAAGGAGTCTATCACCTTTCTCCGTATGGTTAGGCTTTGGTGGGATTGATGGGGAAATAAAAAAATTGGAAAACCGTATTCATTATTAAATATGTAAAAAAATGAGTAGAATATATAGCACTTTTCAAGCTTCAAATAGTAGCTTATTTTGGCGGTTCGTACCTTTAGGGAATGAGGGTAAAGATGGGCTTTTACAATAAACTTAAAGTCTGTAAACAATTTGTATAAATTTTATGTATAATATCTTGCTTTGATTATATTTTAAAAATTTAAACAAACTTTCAAATTAATTTTATAATGCTTAGTTGTACTATAAAAATCCATAAAGATTTTTACTTTTGCGCTCCGAAAAAATAAAACAATAAAATTTATGAGGACTAAACTTTCGCAGTTTAAGTTTGATTTGCCTGAAAACCTTGTTGCTCAGTACCCATCTGAAGAGAGAGATCAATCCCGGCTGATGGTGGTAGATCGCAAGACCGGCAAGATAGAACACAAAACATTCAGAGATATACTTGACTATTTTGACGATGGAGATGTAATGATATTCAACAATACCAAGGTATTTCCAGCAAGAATGTATGGTAAAAAGGAAAAAACAGGCGCCAAAATAGAAGTTTTTCTGCTGCGGGAACTAAATTCAGATGCCAAATTGTGGGATGTACTTGTAGATCCGGCGAGGAAAATAAGAGTAGGCAATAAGCTTTATTTTGCAGATGAAAAGGGCAATGATATCCTTGTAGCTGAGGTAGTGGACAATACAACTTCCAGAGGGAGGACCATACGGTTTTTCTTTGATGGCAACGATGAGCAGTTCAGAGACGCACTCAAATTACTTGGAAGTATGCCTTTACCTAAATACATCACCAGACCACCCGAAGAACTTGATTTAGATCGGTACCAAACAGTGTATGCAAAAGAAACCGGTGCAGTAGCAGCGCCTACAGCGGGTCTTCATTTCTCAAGAGATCTCTTGAAAAGACTTGAGATCAAAGGCACGGACCTTGCGGAAGTAACATTACATGTGGGTTTAGGAACTTTCAGAAGTATCGATGTGGAGGATCTTTCAAAGCATAAGATGGATGCTGAGTACTCTAGTGTGCCGGAAAAAGCAGCCGATATAGTAAACAAGGCAAAAGAAAAAAATAAAAGAATATGTGCAGTAGGGACAACTTCAATGCGTACCATTGAGTCTTCAGTTTCTGCGACTGGACTATTAAAACCAACTGAAGGGTGGACAAACTTGTTTATATATCCGCCTTATGATTTTAGTATTGCCAATAGTATGATTACAAATTTCCATTTGCCCAAAACAAGTTTGATCATCATGGTGGCAGCTTTTGGTGGATTTGACCTGATCATGGAAGCATACAATGAAGCCGTTAAAGAAAAATACCGGTTTTTTAGCTATGGCGATGCCATGTTGATCATTTAAGAAAATATTTTTAAATTTTCGGAACTTTTGCAATTTTCTTAGAGTTTATCAAGTTTATTAGAAATAATATTTATTATTAACCATTGACTTAATTTAAAAGTTTGTATGTACTGGACATTAGAATTAGCCCACAATCTTGAAGAAGCTCCCTGGCCGGCAACCAGAGATGAATTGATCGACTATGCCATCAGATCTGGTGCTCCTCTTGAAGTGATTGAAAACTTACAGGAACTTGAGGACGAGTTTGAGATTTATGAAACTATGGAAGATATCTGGCCGGATTACCCCAGAAAGGATGATTTTCTCTTTAATGAAGAAGAGTATTGATGCTTTAGAAATTGAAGTCGACTCCTTTTCATAAGGATATAAAATTTAAGATAAAAGTTCTGCTAATGGCAAATTAAGCAGGACTTTTTTATTTTTGCACCATAATCCGTCGTATAATTGAATCCTTCTCAACCTAAGAGTAATATTGTGATAGCTATAGATGGCTATTCATCATGCGGAAAGTCAACTTTAGCAAAACAGCTTGCGAGATCACTTAAGTTTGTGTTTATTGACACCGGTGCCATGTATCGGGCGGTGACATTGTATTTTATTAATAACAATATTGATATTTCAGATCTGATAGAAGTCAACAAAGCACTTGATGATATCCACATCAAATTCCAAAATATCAAAGTACTGAATACGACCTTTCTCAACGGTGAAAACGTAGAGTCTGAAATAAGATCTTTGCAAGTTTCAGGGTTTGTTTCTGAAGTAGCTGCCATCAGTGAAGTGAGAAGGAAATTGGTTTCACTGCAAAGAGAAATGGCGAAATCAGCAAATGTGGTGATGGATGGAAGGGACATTGGTACCGTTGTTTTCCCAAATGCAACGATCAAATTTTTTATTACAGCTGATCCAATAGTCAGGGCTCAAAGGAGATACAATGAAATGTTGTCGAAAAATCAGCAGGCAGATCTTCATGAAGTGATATCCAACCTCCGGCACAGAGATACAATAGATACTACCAGAGAAGATAGTCCGCTTCAGCAGGCAGACGATGCGCACCTCCTTGACAATACTGACCTCACTATTGATGAACAATTCGAATGTGCTTTAGATATCATTCGTAAAGAAGTAGATTTGACGGGGATTTACAAGCATTAATTGTAAAAATATCCAATTCTATCGATTTTTAAAAACAATTAATAACAAATAACTAATTTATACGTTACAAATTAATATGATACTATTTTTTAACAAAAACATCAATAATATTAACTTATGAGAAACCTTTTAATCATTTTTGTTTTGCTTGCCGGATTTCAGTATTGTTTCGCACAGCCTGTACCCATGGATCCGGATATCAGGTACGGAAAGTTGTCCAATGGCATGACTTATTACATCCGACACAACAAAGAACCAAAAGAACGTGCAAGCTTTTATATCATTCAGGACGTAGGTGCAGTACTGGAAGAAGATGATCAGGATGGATTGGCACATTTTCTGGAGCACATGGCCTTCAATGGGACAAAACATTTTCCCGGCAAGGGCATCATCAAAACTTTGGAAAGGCATGGAGTGGCATTTGGTCGTAATATCAATGCTTATACCAGTAATGATGAGACAGTTTATAATCTTAGTGAAGTGCCTATCAAAAATCCCGGACTGCTGGATACATGTCTGTTGATACTCAATGACTGGTCAGATTATCTGTTATTGACAAATGAAGAAATTGATGCTGAACGGGGTGTTATTTCCGAAGAATGGCGTACGCGTAGAAATGCGGGATTCAGATTGCGAGAAAAGTATTTTCCTGTATTGCTGAAGGACTCAAAATTTGCACAGCGCGATGTGATTGGAAAACTTGATGTCATTAAAAACTTCAAACCTGAAACTTTAAAACAATTTTATAAAGACTGGTACAGGACTGACCTTCAGGCCATAGCTATAGTAGGTGATATTGATGTCAATGAGGTAGAAAAAAAGGTAATAGATTTATTAGGAAAAATACCGGCTGAACCATCTCCTAAAGAAAGAAAGAGGTACGATATTCCATACCACAAAGAGTCATTGTACACAAAGGCCACTGATCCTGAGGCTACAGCAAATTCTCTTAATATATACGTAAAACACAAAGGCACTGATCCTAAAAATAAAGACCTGAAGTATTACAGAGAGCTTTTTGTCAATCAGATTTTTAATAGAATGATGGGAGACAGAATCAATGAACTCTTACAAAAAGGCGAACCTCCTTTTATCACAGGTAGTATAGGTTATGGAGGTTTTATAGGTGATAACGATGTATTCAGCTTAGGCATAAGTGCTCACTCAAAGAAAATGGATTCTGGGCTGAAAGCTATTTATACTGAAGCATTGCGCGTATACCAGCATGGATTCACCGAGGGAGAACTTGAAAGGACCAAAAATACTATTCTAACTCAGACGGAATCACAGTGGAAACAAAAAGATAAAATACCCAATGATCAATATTGCAGAGCTATAGTTCAGCATTATTTGGACAATAGCCCTCTTGAATCCATTGATCAGGAATGGGATCTGACTCAAAAAATATTGCCAACGATTACTTTAGATTATGTATCAAGTAAAATACGACAGTGGTTAAAACCTGATAACAGGGTGGTAGTCATCACTGGACCTGACTCAGAAGCAGAGCATTTACTCACAGAGGAAAAGGTTCTTTCAGTAATGGCTGAAGTTGAAAAATCTAAAATTGATCCTTATGAAGACAAAGCAGTAGCTTCATCTTTGATACATAAAGACCTTAAAGGTTCAAAAATAGTTAAAACAAAAAATTTACCACAATTCAATGCCAAAGAATGGACTCTGGCAAATAATGCAAAAGTGATATATAGGAAAGCAGATTTTCAGAAAGACAACATTTCTATATTAGCAAAGAGTAACGGTGGATTTTCGTTATATGGTCCATCTGCGTTACCTTCAGCCATGCTTATGTCTCAATTTATTCCACAATTTGGGGTTGGTGATTTTGATGCTGTTGCACTGAAAAAAATGCTTTCAGGAAAAAAAGCATCCATCAATTCTATGGTAACGGAATTGGGTGAAGTCTTGTCTGGGTCATCCACTCCAAAAGATGTTGAAACCATGATGCAATTGTTGTATTTACAATTTGAACAGCCCCGATTTGATACCGATGCTTATTCAGCTTTGGTGAAAAGATTTGAACCTTTTATTAAAAATATGAACAAAAATCCTCAGAAAATTATGAGTGATTCGCTGAGCCTCATCATGTCCAATTACTCAGACAGAACATTTGTGATGGATAAAAGCACCATTCAGAAAGCAAATGTTGCAGAAATGGAGCGTATATACAGGGATAGATTTCAGGATGCCGGGGATTTTACATTTTTTATCGTGGGCAATATTGAAGAAAATGATGTGAAACCCTTGGTGGAAAAGTACATAGGCTCTTTGACAGATCAAACGAGGAAAGAACAATGGAAAAATAACAAAGTCGGCATGCCAAAAGGTAAAACTGAAAAAGAGATTAAAATTCCATTGCAAACTGCAAAAGCAAATGTCGTTGTCGCATATAGCGCAGCATCCAAGTACACACCACAAAGCAATCTGTACATGGACATCATAGAATCAGTGCTGAACTTAAGGTTTACAGAAGAAATCAGAGAAAAAGAAGGGGGAACCTACGGTGTCAGCGTGAGGTCTGGTGCATCTGCACGACCTGAAGCAAAAAAATCTCTTCAGATGAACTTCGATACAGACCCCGCAAAAGCTGAACACTTGAGATCCATCGTCTATAGGGAAATAAATAAACTGGCATCTACAGGTCCTACAAAGGAAGAACTTGAAAAAGCTGTCAAAAATCTCCAGAAAGAAAGGGAAGAAGCCAAACCCAACAATAGTTATTGGATGAATACTTTGGTAGAATTTTATGAAAATAAAATTGATAACAATAATCCTAAAAATTATGAAGACATTCTTAAAAGTGCAACTGTTAACAGTGTCAGAGATTTTGCAAAGACATTTTTTGCCAAACCTGATATTGTGGATGTAATCTTTAAACCATTAAAATAAGGTAATAATAAGATCACCAGGCTGGAAAAATACCATGCAATAGAAAACTAGCACACTTACAGATACACAACAGAGAGGTTGTCGAAATGGCAGCCTCTCTTTTTTTTTGGCCGGCATGAGTAATGACCTACAATGTTTACAAAATAGATTATTTATAGAATAAATTTGATTTGAAGATTGTAGCGTTTTAATCTATGGGTATTTAGAAACGGGAATTAAACTATCAATATCTAGCAATATCTGTATTTGTGTGAAGTTAATCCAAAAAATAGCATTCTTTATCTACAAAAGTTATACTTTTGGAACTGAATTTAACTTTTAAAGCATTTATAAAATGAATCCATCATCAGATATGTTTAAAAAAATAAAATCACTGTTTATCGTAGAAGATCCGAATTCTGTTAATAATCAGCCTGAATCAGGACAAACAGAAAAGCAAGGATTACCTGCTGAAGTAACTCAAGCAAAAGAAAATGATTTTCAAGCAACTTCATCACGTACCAACGGAACATCCGATCCTAAATTTGTAGAACTTTTGTTAAAAGCAATTGAATCAAGCAATATGGAAGGATTTGATTATCTGGAATATAAAAATTCACTTAAATCAATTGAAAGTGTGATTCCTGATGAGAACGTACGGTATAAGTCGGCTTTCGAAATGGCCAAAACTATGGGGCTTACTAAAGCTAAACTGATAGAGAGCGCCAATCACTACCTTAGTGTTCTTAAGAGTGAGGAAAGCAAATTTAAAGAAGCATTGAATAATCAGAAAACTAAACAAATTCAAGGTAGAGCTGATCAATTAAAATCAGTTGAAAAAGCTATCGAAGATAAAAAGAAAATGATTGAACAACTTACTAAGGAAATTGAATCTTCAACTGCTCAATTGGATACAGTAAAAAAGGACATCAACGATGCTGTATTAAAAATAGAAACGACAAATGATCAGTTTCATGCTTCATATTCTCTGGTATATGGCCAAATTCAGGAAGATGTCAGCAAAATCACAGCTCATATACAATAAAAAAGTAACAGAACAACTTTATTAGAATCGATTGCAAATTAATTTAATTGAAATTTATATATTTGGGGTTTAATTTTTTTAGATGACAGAACAAAAACAAAAATCATTTTGGTCAAGACCTGAAGGGGTGACAGGAGCTTTATTTCTTGCAGCACTTATTTTTGGTGTGGGTTATATCACTTTGGCCAGTTTAGGTGCTTTATTATCATTTGTGGCTACTACCATGGGCTCATTTATTTCTCTCATGGTTTTAGGTACGATTATTTTTATGGCTCTTGACGGGAAAACCAGAACCCTTATCAGTTATATGTTTAAGAGCACGATGAGGTGGTTGACAGGTTTGTTTGTCAACATTGATCCCATAGGAATATTAAAGTCCTATGTGGAAGATCTCAAGTCCAATCTTACAAAAATGAACAGGCAAATTGCACAATTGCGTGGTCAAATGCACAAGCTTCAGGAAATCATTCTCAACAATAAAAAGGAAATAGATACCAACCTTAGCATGGCGAGCGAAGCTGCTCAAGCCAACAAGCAAGCGCATGTCTTGCTCAAGAGCAGAAAAGCGGGTCGTTTGCAGGATTCGAATGTAAAGCTGGAAGATTTGTATAGAAAAATGGAAGTACTCTATCGGGTACTGGCCAAAATGTATGAAAATTCAGAAATTCTGGTGGAAGATGTTCAGGATCAGGTAATGGTCAAAGATCAGGAGAGAAAGGCTATCATGGCATCCAACTCTGCTATGAAATCGGCTATGTCAGTGATCAAAGGTGATCCGGACAAAAAAGCGATGTTTGATGCCGCTTTAGAATCCATTGCAGATGACGTGAGTCAGAAAGTGGGAGAGATGGAAAGATTTATGGAAGTTTCGCAGAGCTTTATGCAGTCTATAGATCTTCAGAATGGCGTTTTTGAAGAAGAAGGATTGAGAATGCTTGAAAAATGGGAAAATGAAAGTGTGTCACTCTTACTTGGTGGTGAGAAAGAAAGTCTGATACTTAAGTCAAATGACGAAAATGAAGTATTAGACCTCAATGCACCCATCAAACAACCTGAAAAAGTTGGTAGAGTAAACCAATACGATAATTTATTTGAATAATTAATCTTAAACTTTTTTTTAAAATGGCAACAAGACTCACAGGTTTTTCAAAATTAGTAATCACCCTTCTCATACTTGCAGCATTATTTTTTGGTGGCAGATATCTGCTTCAGAATACTAAAATGGGACAGGATATCAAAAAGCAAGCAGAACAAGCAGCTGCTGACCAAGGTGATAAAAGTAATTCGGGATCTACTCCGTCATCTACTTCAGGTCCTAGAGACCCCAATACCTTGAGGGTTCAATTGGTATCTTGGGGAGGATATGCTCCCGGGCTTTATTTTAATGAAGGTGTATTGGCCAATGAACAATCCAGATTTTTTAAAGAATATGGCTTTAAAGTAGATTTTAAACTCGAAAATGATTTGCTAAATGCCATGAACGCCTGGATGGGAGGAGAATATGATGTCCTGGTACAGACAGCTGATGCATTCCCACTCTACACCGCTCCTGATGATATCAATGCATTCAAACCTCAGGCTTTTATGCAGGTAGACTGGTCAAGAGGTGGAGATGCTGTCATCGTAAAGCGTGGTATTAATACGGCCAACGATCTCAAAGGTAAAAAAATCGCTGTGGCGGTACCATCTCCTGCTCAGACTTTGCTTAATAATACATTGGAAGCTGCAGGTCTTAAGTATTCAGATGTGACAATTATTAAAACATCTGACAACCTTAAAGCAGCGGAATTATTTAGAACCAAAGATGTAGATGCAGCGGTTGTCTGGAGTCCGGATGATCAGTTGGCCACGGCGGATGTACCTGGATCAAAAATTCTGCTCACCACTGTCCAGCAATCCCACATTATTGCTGATATCATGTTTGCAAGTGAAAAGACCATTAAGGAAAAGAGAAATATGATTCATGGATTCTATGAAGGATGGATGAAAGGTGTTGCAGAATTGAATGCCAGCAAAACAAACCATGCAAAAGCAGCAAAATATGTTGGTGAATTAGTAGGATTGACTCCGGATGATGGCCTTGGTATGATGAGTACAGTGTATTGGACAGGACATGGTGATAATATCAACTTTTTTGGTTTGAATTCTGCATATAAAGGTGTCAAGGGACAGGATTTGTATGAAAAAATGTCTAAAAAATTTGTTGAAACCGGCGATTCGCCAAAAGAAGCACCTTCATGGAGATCTGCTATTTACACAGGTGCTATCACATCTGCTCAAGCAAATCTTGCAGGTGCTGCATATGAAGCTGAAAAATCCAAGACTTTTGCCCCTGCAACTAAAGCAGAAGTGACAGCTCCGGCTATTGCATCCAAACCAGTAAGTATCAATTTCCCTTCAGGTAAGTTTTTATTGGATGAAAATGCAAAAACCATCATCGACATACAATTTGCAGAATTAGCAAAAACATTTGCCAATGTGAAAGTAAGAGTGGAAGGTAATACTGATAACGTAGGTAGCGCAGCCGGAAATAAGGCACTATCAGAGAAAAGAGCAAAATCAGTGGCTGATTATCTGAAATCACAATATGGCATGGACGCCAATAGATTTGTTATAGTAGGAAACGGACCTATAAACCAGTACCCGGATGTGAAGCCAATGCAGATGATGCTTGTAAAGCTAAAAACAGAAGAACAGAGTTTCAGCTTATAGGTGGGTAGGACCATTGGCTGACATATTTCTGATCTACCTGTTTTATTTAATAATTTTATAAAAAAGCGAATTCACTTTTTAGGAGTTGATTCGCTTTTTTATTTTTCATTTTTTGGTAAATACATTTATCTTTGTAAATAAATACAGTTCCATGGCGACAATAAGTAAAGTAGGGTATTCTGAAACTACAAAACTCAGACGGAGGTCAGCGCTCAAAGACCATACTTTGGAGTATTATCTACAACGCGAAGAAAAAGCAAAATATAAAAGTGAATATTATAATGGGAAAATAGTCAAAATGGCAGGAGCAACATCTAATCATAATCAAATTTCTGCGCAAATTACTTCTTCATTAATTACTAGAATTAAACTTCTGTCAAACAAGTTTAAAGTATATAACAGCGATCAAAAAGTGTATATCCCATCCAGGAACTCAGTACTTTATCCTGATGCACTTGTTATTGCTGACAGACCTGAATTTTGGCAGGGTAGAAAAGATATTATCACCAATCCGTTGGTAGTAGTTGAGGTTTTGTCTCCTTCAACGCATTCTTTGGATGCTTTTCAAAAATTTCATTTGTATCAGGAATTGCCATCGTTCAAAGAGTATATCATTGTATCCCAGACTGGAGTTGCCATAGAACAATGGTATCGAAAAGACATAAATACTTGGGTTAAATCAGAAATGAATTCACCTGACCAACAGCTGAAAATTTATTCACTTTCTATTGATATTCCACTTTCTGAGATTTATGATGATGTAGAATTTGAGTAATCGTTTAAAAAATAAAATAAGAAATGACAAGTTCATGGCTATTTAAGCTTAGAGGGGACCTGAATAAAAATCAGAAGATGATACTGGCCATAGGTGGTATCATCTTTTTTATTTTCATTTGGGCACTATTGACTATGGGTAAGACTCCGGCGATACCAAGGGCTATTTTTCCGGATCCGCTCAGAGTTTTTCATGCTTTCGGAGAGCTGTATACTAATAATGAGTTGATAATGAACCTATGCAGGTCTATTGGTTTAAATTTGGGTGGCTACATCAAAGCAATCTTATATGCTATCCCTGTTGGATTTATCATCGGATTGGTACCACTATTTAGAGGAGCTTTTCAGCGTATGGTAGATGCCGTCAGATTTTTACCTTTGACAGCCTTGACAGGACTGTTTATCATATGGTTCGGCATATATGCAGAACAAAAGATCAATTTTCTGGCTTTCGGTATTTTTATTTACTTATTGCCCATCGTTATACAGCGTATAGATGAAGTCGATGATGTATATCTGAAAACCGTGCATACACTCGGAGCGGGCTACTGGCAAACCATCAAAACTGTGTATTTTCCTGCTGTGATTTCCCGCCTATCTGATGATATCAGAATTCTGACTGCGATTTCATGGACCTACATCATAGTGGCTGAAACTTCTGCTGATCAGGGCGGTATTGGTTCATTGATATATAGGGCCGGACAGCGATTGGGTAGGGTAGACATTACTATAGCCTGCCTCATTGTCATCATGTTGATCGGAATATTTCAGGATAAGGTCTTTTCGTACCTGGATCGAAAATTTTTTCCATACAAATATCAGATCAAAGATAGTTATGATGGAAGAAATAGCCTCAAGACAATCAGTGCTTTTGATGCCGTATTTGATTATGTCATAGCTTTATCCACCTGGATTTTTCTTGGTATTTATTTATTATTTATGTTTAATGAATGGTCGCCTTTTTTAGGTGGGGCCAAGCCTTTGAGTTATCTTTTCGGTGATGCACTATGGACCATAGATGTCATTTTTGTCCTGATTTTGGGTTACCAATTGTATCATTTGTACCAAAAAATATTTGTAAAATCATGAGTGGATTTCAGTTTGAAGATAAGGCAAGCTTGGATAATATCATAGAGCTGAAGAGCATAGGTCAGTCCTATGATGGCGGACAAAACTGGATCATCAAGGATTTTAACCTAATAGTTGAGGATAAACCGGCCCAAGGCCAATTTGTCGTCCTTTTAGGTATGTCAGGTAGTGGCAAATCTACGGTACTGAGATATATTTCCGGATTGCAGAATCCTACAGAAGGGCAAGTGCTGGTCAAAGGCAAACCTGTTGATCAGCATACACACATCAGTATGGTATTCCAGCAATACTCGTCATTGCCTTGGATGACTGTTCTCGATAATGTGGGTTTGGCTTTACAATATCAGGGTATATCCAAAAAAGATAGAGATGCCAGAGCCATGGAACTCATACAGTTGGTTGGGCTGGATGGCCATGAAAAAAAATACGCCATGTATCCAACACTTTCCGGCGGTCAGTTGCAGCGAGTAGCCATAGCGAGAAGTATACTTGCAAATCCTGAAATATTATTGATGGATGAGCCATTTGGAGCCCTGGATATCAAGACCAGGATACAAATGCAAGACTTACTTCTTCAACTTTGGGAAAAATTTCATTCTACAGTGATTTTTGTTACTCATGATATTTCGGAGGCCGTATATCTCGGTGATGATATATATATAATGAAATATGCCCCATCCAAAATAGTTGAACATATTCACATTGACCTGCCACTGCATCGTACGCGTGATACTAAAAGAGATACTCATTTTACCCAATTAGTGCATCATGTGGAGGATACTATGATGAAAGTCAGCAGTGAAAAATAATAGCGAGGTTTAAAAATTAGACCCTAATAGTACAATTATTATTTTTTTGGAAAAAATGAGGTAATCCTGATAAAAGTAAGTTTAATTTTTGTTTTTGGATAATAAATTAACAAATTTTATTGCTAAAGAATAAACTTTAAATATGCTCTAAATTCAGGGTATTGTATATGAATATTTGATATATTAAATTTTGCAATATACCATAAAAGTCCTATCTTTACAATTTATTTGAATAACCTGATTATCTCAGTATAATGAAACATTTCCTTCTTCTTACCTTCGTGTTCCTGATTTTAGTCAATGTTGCTTTCGGTCAGAATATAGAAGGGAGGCTATTGGACAATGTTTCTGGGGAGCCCATCGTGGGAGCAGAATTTATGTTGAGGAAGACGAACAATTCAGTTTATTCAAATGCTTCTGGGAAGTTTAAATTTAATGAAATAAAACCAAATTATTATGTGCTGGAGATAAAGGTAAATGACATAGTTATCAAAAGTATTGAAATCACACATCTTTCTACAGGAACCAACCTTGGAGATATTTCAGTTACAGTCAGTAATACCCAGTCAATCAATGATATTTCAGTCATTGATATTTCTGATCTGGCATCTATCGAAAATGAAAATGATAATTTTTCAAGTGCTCTTTCAGCAGGCCGGGATCCATTTATTGATGCTACAACTTTCAATTTAATAGCCGGAAGGTTTCGGCCACGCGGATATTTTAATGAAGACGCAGAAATGATCATGAATGGTATGTTGATGAATGATCAGGATGATGGAAGAGTGCTCTGGACCGCCTGGAATGGGCTTAATGATGTGATGCGCAACAGGACAAATGTTGTAAATCTGTCTGAAAGTGACCTGACTTTTGGAGGTATAGGAGGAGCATCCATTATCGATCTGAGAGCATCAAGCCAACGAGATGAAAAAAAAATCACCTATGCCAACTCTAACAGGACTTTTCAGCACAGGTTAATGGCGACCTATAGTACTGGTTTGATGAAGAATGGATGGGCTATTGCTGCAACAGCATCTCATACTTATGGTACTCAGGGCTACATAAAAGGAACCCATATGCAGGGCAACAGTTATTTTTTGTCAATCGATAGAAAACTAAACGATAATCATGTGCTTAATTTTGTAGTATTTGGTTCTCCGCAGAGAAGGGGGAGATCTACCGGATCAGTTCAGGAAATGTATGATATTTCAGGTGATAATTTTTATAATCCCAATTGGGGTTTTCAAAATGGAGAAGTGAGAAGTGCCAGAGAATACCGAATTCATCAACCTGTATCAATACTGAGACACGACTGGAAAATAAGTAATAATACTAAAGTCATGACTAGTATTGGTGTTCAGACAGGCAGATATGGCAGTACACGATTAGATTGGTTTGATGCGCCTGACCCCAGACCAGATTATTACAGAAGATTGCCCAGTTACGCCACTGTACCGGAGACCAAAAGCCAAATTACAGAGTTTTTAAAGGCCAATGAAGGTAATAGACAAATTAACTGGCAAGCATTGTACGATGCAAATGCTACAAGAAATTATACTATTGAAAATGCAGACGGTATTGCCGGTAATAACTTAAATGGAAAATTGGCTGCTTACATCATGGAGTCGGAAAATTATGACAATCAAAAAATTAATTTCAATTCCGTAATAAATTCCCAAATAAGTGATAAAATCAACTTTGCCGGCGGTGTTCAATATTTGAATGAAAAAGTACATTATTACAGAAGAGTAGAGGACTTACTTGGGGCTGACTTTTATATCGACTTTAACAGATTTGCTTTAAGAGATTTTCCTGACAATAAGGACGCCGGTCAAAATGACATCAATCGCCCAAATCGTATTCTGAAAAAGGGTGATACATTTGGACATGATTATGATATTCACACCAATCGTGCATCTGCTTGGGGGCAATTGATTTATGTTACCCCAAAGTTCGATTTTATGACGGGACTGATGTTGACTCATCAATCATTTTATAGAGAAGGATTTACTAAAACAGGCATATTCCCTGATAATTCTTTTGGTAAGTCCGAGAAGAATAATTTTTTCAATTCAGCATTAAAAGGTGGCATTACATATAAAATTGATGGAAGAAACTACCTGACTTTAAATGGAACATACAGAACACGCGCACCTTTTGCCAGTGAGAGTTTTGTTTCGCCTCGCGTGAGAGATCAAGTCGTAAGTGATCTGAAGAATGAGCAGATCACTTCAGCAGATATTTCTTATCTCGCACGCTATACAAAACTAAAAGCGAGGGTGAGTGCATTTTATACGGATTTCAGAAATAAAATAAGTAATGACGTGTTTTATCATGAAGATTTCCGGACTTTTGTAAATTACATCATGACTGGAATAGATAGGAAACACACTGGTCTTGAGATAGGTATGGAGTACAACCTTACTTCCAAAATTTCGCTTTCCGCTGCAGGTGCTCTGGGAGAATACTTTCATTCCGGCAGACCTGTTGCTACCATTTCCAGGGATAATAGTGCTGCTGATTTTGTGACAGACAGGACCATTTTTATCGATAATTATTATTTCAGCGGGACACCCCAAACAGCCGGTACCGTAGGTATTACTTACCGAAGTACTAAGTTTTGGTTTTTTGACATCAACGTAAATGGTTTCAGCAAAAATTATCTTTCTTTTAATCCTGACAGGCGAACAGCAGAAGCAGTTAAGACGATCAATCCTACTGAACAAAACGAATTGTACCAATCGGTGATTCAACAGGAAAAGTTGCCGGATGGGATCACTGTGGACTTCTCAATGGGAAAGTCATTAAAACTTAAAGACGGTTCTTACCTTCGAATCAATCTCAATGCCGGCAACATTTTGAATAATACAAAATTTATATCCGGTGGATTTGAACAGTTGAGATTTGATTATGAAACAAAAAATGTCAACAGATTTCCCCCAAGATATTTTTATTCCTACGGGCTCAATTATAATCTTAATATTTCTTACACATTCGCGAGATAAAATATTTCTTGTTAGACAAAAAGCATAATCGTGATGCATCCAAAAATCATAAAACAATATAATCTAATCATTGGGGCACCATCTGACAGCCTTTTGCTCCGATGAGGCAGCTATACAATTAAAATACAAATATAAATAAAAATACATATGAAATTTTCAATTTATAAAATTTTTATCATGTCTATGCTTGGAACTGCATTGTTGCAAGCTTGTCTTAAGGGAGAGTTTGACGCTCCACCCACAGGTGGAAATGATCCGCAAATACCTGCTGAACAGATCATCAGTCTTCAGGAAATCATGTCCAAATATTATACTCCCGGGAAGTATACCAATATTGATATAGATAAACATATCAAATGTGTTGTAGTCGCAGATGATAAATCAGGAAATTTTTACAAGAACATCATTATTGAAGATGAAAATTCTGATCTTGGGATATCCTTATTGATTGATGAAAATGAAATTCACTCTTCATATCCAACAGGAAGAAGGGTATTTGTAAAGTTAAAAGGGCTGACAATTTCGGATTATAATGGACTGCCGCAATTGGGTATGGGTGTGGATAATTCCAGCAGTTCGCCCCGGTTAGGCCAGATACCACCTTCTCTAATGAGTCAGATCATTATTCCGGGATCATTTAATATTCCTGTTACACCACGCAAAAAGAAAATTTCAGAATTAGGGCCAAGTGATTTAAACACCCTAATACAGATTGAAAATGTCCAGTTTGTAAATGTGGGAGCGAATAAAAAATATGCCAACAACCAAGTAGATCCTCCTATCACTATCAATCAGGATCTTGCGGATTGCAGTGGCAATAGAGTTTTAGTAAGAAATAGCGGTTATGCAGATTTTGCCAATGAGTTGCTACCGGAAAAAAATGGTACGCTTACCGCAATTTATAGTATCTTCAGAGCCGACAAACAACTATTTATCAGGGATACCAAGGATGTGGTTTTTGATAAGGAGAGATGCGGCAGTGGTGCATCTTTAGTTTCTGTCAAAGATCTTCGGGCCAGATTTACAGGGACTGCCCTACCGGTGGTTTCCGGTTTTGTCCAAGGCGTAGTGATATCAGACATTGCCAATAAAAACATCAATGGACAAAATCTTGTGATTCAGGATGGGGATGCCGGTATCGTTTTAAGATTTAAATCAGCAATCAATGTTCCGTTGGGAAGTGAGATTAAGGTAAATATAGGCGGGGGCGAATTAAATGAATTTAGTAAAGTACTACAGGTTCAAAATTTGGAAAACACCAATGTCGAAGTGCTGCAATCTTCAAAAACTATTACACCTAAAGTATTGACTGTCGCGCAAATTGATCCTGCGATTCATGAAAGCACTCTTATTAAGGTCAACAACGTTATACTCATTAACGGGTCTAAGTATTCGGATAAAATCAAAGTCAAAGATGCTACTGGAGAGATAGACTTATTTACTTTGAATGCAGCAAATTTTGCATCAGATGTCATCAAAAATGGCACAGTTTCAATCACGGCGATAGCTTCAGAATTTACAACAGGAAAACAACTGTCTATCCGAAATCTAAATGATATATCAGGAGGAGCGGATTGTGATGTGAATGATGGTACGAAAGATTGTGATGGAGATGGTGTTAAAAACAGTGATGATTGTGCGCCCCTTAACAAAGATATTTACCCGGGAGCGCCATGTGATGATGGTAATATTGCTACAGTTTCTGATAAATATGATAGTACCTGCAAGTGTGTAGGTCTAACTTCCTCAGGAGCAATAGACGAATCATTTTCCAGCCAGACAAATAATGTGGATATCTCTCTTCCAGGGTGGCTAAATGTGGCTGTAAAAGGAACCAGGAAATGGCAAGCCAAACTTTTTAGCTGCCACTTGTCTGCTCAGGCCACAGCATTCAATGATACAGCACCTGAGATGGAGACCTGGATGATTACACCTGAAATTACTACTTCAGCGACTCCAACCATGTCATTTGAATCAGCCAAAGCATTCTGGACTCATGACGGACTGACGGTGTGGGCATCTGCAAACTATAAAGACAACCCAGCTACAGCCACATGGACAAAAGTAAATGCTAAATTAGCCTTGAAGGACGAAGCCGACAATACATTTATCAATTCCGGCAATATCGACCTTAAGCCTTTTGGATCTAAGATACGAATTGGATTTAAGTATGAAGGAAAAGGTGCATCACTGACATCGACATATCGAGTAGATAATATTAAAATAAAGTAGAAAATACCACATTTACAGTTAGAGTATGTTTAATTTTTTTTTAGTTGTAAATCAAGAGATTATGTTTCTGGCGATAAAATAATTAACGATTTTAGCTTGCCAGACAACTATGTTAATAGCCAGGCAGGTGAACTAAATGAGGCAGTTATTTTGAAGCTAGGTTCATAATATATTGATTTTAAGGCAATAAAAATTAAACTCTTAACACTTTCAAACTTCTTAACACCAATCAAAACATTATTCGGATGTTCTTAACACATCTCAAACTGACATCTTTCAGAAACTATGAAGACCAACAGTTTGAATTTCATCCTGATGTAAATGCATTTGTAGGTATGAATGGTATGGGAAAGACCAATGTGCTGGAAGCTATCTATTATCTTTGTTTTGGGAAAAGTTATTTTGCTTCGGGTGATAGATATGTCATCAATCATAATAATGATTTTTTTAGGATAGCAGGAAGGATTTCTGAAGATTTTGACAAAGAAGTTGTCGTCAGATTCAAGACAGGAAATAAGAAAGATATCGAAGTTTTAGGGAAAAAAATAGAAAGAATCTCTGACCACATAGGACAGATTTTATGTGTGATGATAGCACCTGATGATATCCACCAGCTACTTGAGAGCAGTGAAGACAGGAGAAATTTTATAAATAATACCATTGTACAATCTGACAAATTATACCTTGAACATCTATTGCAATACACCCATCTGCTTAAACAAAGAAATGCGCTGTTAAAATCTTTTATTGAAACCAAAACATTTGATCACCATCTTTTGGAAGCTGTTACGAGAGGCATGTTTCGACCCGCTAAGTATATTTTTGAAAAAAGGAGAGAACAAATTTCCAGTATCATTCCACTTTTTAATGATTTTTATAAGGGAATATGTGCTGGGAGAGAGATATGCAGTATTGATTATGAAAGTAAATTGGAGTTTCAAAATATGGAAGACCTTTTACAGGAACATATACAAAAAGACCGAATCCTGGGACGGACGAGTCAAGGTATCCACAAAGATGATTTGACTTTCCTTATCAACGGTGAACCATTAAAAAACTTTGCATCACAAGGACAATTGAAGTCTTTTGTACTGGCTTTAAAACTAGCTCAATACAAGATAGTAGAACAATCAACAGGTAAAAAGCCCATGATTTTGCTTGATGATATTTTTGATAAACTCGATGCATTTAGGGTAAGTCAGCTTATGAACGTTTTGAAGGAAAATAATTTTGGGCAGATATTTATAACAGATACTCAAGAAGCAAGGATAAATAAAGCATTAAAGGAAAATAACTATAATTTTAAAATGTTTTATATAAATCAAGGAATTGTTGTGAATCAAGCAGAATTAACTAAATAATCCTAATGAAAATGGATTTTTTAAAAAATATTCTTAAATTTGTAGTACATTTTGCAATTATATTTCTTAATAAAGGTAAAGCAGAATTAAACTTTTCAAAAATTAGTTGTCAAATGATGATATTCTTCAAAGGTATCCACGTAAGAAATGATCGATTTTATGAACTGGCAATAGCCAATCAATGTCGTCTCTGTCGGAAGAATTTATTTTGAGTCAAATATTCAAAAAACATACTCTTAAGATTTTTATATCATAAAAATAATTGTTCATGGCATCACTAAGCAAATATAACGGTACATGGAATGTAGGGCATGCAGCTCATTTGTTCAGAAGGGCTACTTATGGTGTGAAGTATGAAGTCGTAAAAGAATTTGGAAGCAAATCTTTGAGCGAAACAACTGCTGCACTATTTACTTCATTAGCTCAACCATCCCCGCCATTGAATCTCAACTATGCCACTGATCCCGATGTCCCGGTTGGCCAGACCTGGGTTGACAAAGGTACAAGTCAAAATGTGGATGGTTACAGAAGGCAATCTCTCAGGGCTTGGTCTTATGACCTGATGTTGTCCGGCTTGCCCAATATCAGGGAGAAATTGGTCATGTTTTTGCACAATCATTTCGTCACGGCTGACCTTGATGACCCACGTTATCAATACAAAAATATAGCCCTGATCAGAAGCAGGGCTTTGGGAAACTTTAAGCAGTTGACATATGATATTACTATTGATCCTGGTATGCTGAGCTACCTCAATGGCAATCTGAACACAAAAACTGCACCTAACGAAAATTATGCCAGGGAGTTACTAGAATTATTTACTGTTGGTAAAGGTCCGATAGCTGGCCCTGGAGATTATACCACATATACTGAGAACGATATAAAAGAAATTGCCAAAGTTCTTACAGGTTGGAGAGATCTAAGAGGCGCGGTACCTGTAACTTCTCAGTTTAATGTAGCAAACCACGATATAACGACAAAAAAATTATCACCAAGATTCAATAATTCATCCATTGCAAATACCGGAATCAACGAATACAAAAATCTTATTGATATCATTTTTCAGAAAGAGGAAGTGTCTTTGCATGTATGCCGAAGATTGTATACGTGGTTTGTAGCTTCTGAAATAAATGATGAAATAGAGAACGATATCATAAAACCTTTAGCAAAAGTATTCCGGGATTCAGATTATGAGCTTTTACCAACAGTAAAAACACTGTTGGAGTCAACGCATTTTTATGATGTTTGTGCACGAGGTATCATGGTGATGAATCCATTGGATTTTTTATTGAATCCTTTGGCGGCTTTTGATTTAGTCCTCCCGACAGATGCTGTACTAAGGCAACAGGTGCTCAGTGCGATCTATCAAACCTCACTAAACCATCAGATGGCAGTATTTTATGCTCCGTCTGTAGCAGGCTGGCAGGCATACTATCAGGAACCCAACTATTACAAACTATGGCTCAATTCAGTTTCTCTGCCACAACGAAAAACCTATACGGATGCTATTGCAGGAAGCGGACAAACTGTAAGTACATTCAGAATTCAGCTGGATATTCTGAAAACAGTCAATAAATTCAGCAAACCTGAAGATGCGAATGTAGTGGTGTCAGAGATAGGAGTTTTACTCTTTTCTAAGCCATTATCTTCAAATCAGGTCACTCACTTAAAGTCGGTTCTTGCTGCAGGAAGTAATGATGCTGGCTGGACCACAGCATACAATAGTTATAAAGCTGCCCCAACAAATACTGCTGCCCTTAATACAGTAAATACAAGACTCAGGAACATGGTCACTTATATGATGCGTATGCCGGAATATCATCTGAGCTAAATTTAAAAAATGATAATTCACAATTTTTTGAGATAAAAGTTATTGCTTTCAAATAAAACATAATTAAATGAAGCGTCGTCAATTTTTACAATCAGGATCTTTGCTTTCTGTGCCCGTAGTGTTGGGCGGTATGGACATTTCTGCCGTTGCCAACTCCTCCTTGTTCAATTATTTGAATATGGATGATGAAAGGGTATTGGTACTCATACAACTCAACGGCGGAAATGATGGTCTGAACATGATCATTCCCTTGGATCAGTATTCGGGACTTAGTGCAGTCCGACCATTACTTATGTTGCCGGAGTCATCTGTTTTGAAATTGACAGATAAAACGGGAATTCACCCTGCTATGAGCGGATTGAATAAATTATACAAAGAAGGTATGCTGGCTGTAGTTCAATCTGTAGGCTATCCGAATCAAAACCGATCGCATTTCAGATCCACAGACATTTGGATGAGTGCTTCAGATGCAAAAGAGTATATAGCCACAGGCTGGGCAGGACGTTATTTCGACGGCAATCACCCTACTTATCCTTCGGGTTATCCCAATAACAATTTTCCTGACCCTTTAGCAATCACAATTAGTTCTTTAGTCTCTGAAACATGTCAGGGGACAGTGAATAATTTTAGTTATGCCTTGACTGCTCAAAGTTCTGTAAAAATAGTAGAAGAGACTATTGCCGGACCTAGTGATAACACCTGCTACAGCGCAGAGGTTGAATTTGTAAGATCAACAATAAAGCAATCCAATGCTTATGCATCAAATATATTATCCGCTTTTTCAAAGGGTAAAAATGTAGCGACATATCCCACAACAAATTTGGCTACCCAATTGAAAACTGTAGCAAATCTAATAGCCGGTGGATTGCGAACAAAAATTTATGTTGTTTCGATAGGTGGCTTTGATACGCATGCCAGTCAGGTGCAGGTGGGTGAGCCGACAGTAGGTAACCACGCTAACTTATTAAAAACCATATCTGATGCGGTTTCAAGTTTTATGGACGATTTGAAAGCCATTGGTTTATCAGAGAAAGTGGTCGGAATGACATTTTCCGAATTTGGAAGACAAATCAGAGCTAACAATAGTTTAGGTACTGATCACGGTACTGCAGCTCCTTTGATACTTTTTGGAAGCTGTGTAAATGCCAATATTTATGGTAATAATCCTCAAATCACTTCCACCGTTGCCGCACAGGAAGGAGTACCTATGCAGTATGATTTCAGGTCAGTATATGCCAGTTTGTTGATTGATTGGTTAGGGGTTCCGGCTGAACAGGTAAAATCAGTACTGTTTAAAGATTTTCAAAAGTTGCCTATCGTCAAGAACTGCTCTAAACCATCTTCAGTAGATGATGACATTATTGAGATTCAGGCAAATATTGCACCCAACCCTTGTTCCGACTATCTTTATGTGAATTTTAACAATATCGGAAAGCATGTACATCTAAGCATTTTTAATGCTATAGGTTCTCAGCTCGATATTCCGGTCAATAAGACACTTTCGCAAGGTCCACATGAAGTAATGGTTGATACTTCAAGGTTTCAGTCGGGGTCTTACTTTGTACGATTGGCTGTAGATAATGCCGTACAAACATTAAAGTTTATTAAGATTTAGATTTAAATTTACCAGCTGGCGCAAGTTTCAGGCTGTTTCAAGCCTGATAAATGCAAATTGTGTCGTTAAATAATCTCTGGCACTACTATTTATCTCTGAAAAAGAGATATAGGATAAATGAATACAAAAGCCATACAATTTTTTAGGCTGTGTGGATTTGAGTATTTATACTACTATTCATGGGAAAGCCTTAGCATCGCAGCGACGCAGTAATTACTATTCCAAGCTGGGTTTGCATAGGTTTCTTAGTTTGCATAGTTTGCATAGGATGCTCACGATCTATACCACCATCTATGCTCATCCATGCTCTATGCTATCTATGCTTCAGTCTTAACTTCACTCAGCTTGGATGTCTGAATTTTGCCTTTAATACAGTAATCTTTTACTTTAATGATTGCAATTTCGAATATTTTAAAATTTAAACATATTTTTACACTTTTGTTAAAGGATAAATCTATGGCAAATAATAACTTATTGTATCTTTTGATTATAATGTTTTGTGGAGGAATTTTTTCCTGCATACCAGATACAGGGGACAAGTCATCGCACTTTGAATTGTCACTATCAGATAGTGAAATACAAATGATAATTGATCTTGGAGATAAACGTGATATAAAATCTCTTTATTCGTACTTGCGACACTCAAATCCGTCTTACAGGTTTCAGGCTTTGCAGATGTTCGGTTCTATAAAAAATGCTGAAGCCAATGATTCGATATATCCGCTTTTATCTGACCCAAACTTACAAATCCGAGCGGCCGCTGCTTATGCCATAGGTCAAAACGGAGACCCCAGTAGTGCCATCAGACTTATTTCAGCTTTCAGAGGAAAAGACACAGTCGAAGTAAATAATATTTTTAATGCTAATATACTTGAGGCGGTTGGCAAGGTAGGTAATCTTGATGATCTTAAAGCCTTAGCTACAGTGAAAACATACCGACCCTCAGACAGTTTGCTTTTGTTGGGCCAGGCCCGAGCTATATTCCGGATGGCATCAAGAAACATTATATGTGATGAAGGCACTTCAAGAATGGTCGACATACTACAATCTGAATTGATCGCTGATGATGTCAGAATATACGCTTCACATTATCTTGCCCGATCAAAAGATATCAACCTTGATATGTCAAAAATCAGACTCACTGACATTTTTAACAAAGAAAGAAATCCGGATGTCAGAGGACCATTGGCAATTGCTTTAGGGAAAAGTAAAGACACCATATTTGTTCCTGTTCTGAAAACTGCATTTATAGCTGAGACCGATTACAGAGTAAAGGCTAATATACTCAGAGCCATGAGCAATTTCCCTTACCATCAGATAAAAGATATTATCATCCCAAATCTTAAAAATGAAAATCTACATCTTGCTTCCACTGCTGCCAATGTCATAGTCACCAACGGAGATATCATGGATGTACCGCTTTATGCTCAATATGATACCATTACCGTGCCATGGCAAGTCAGATCAAAGATGAATGCTGCTGTGCTGGCGCATTCTGCATTGTTTTTTACAAAGAGCAAGACTGCTTTTTCAGAAAGGATAAAACAAAACATAAAAAAACGCTTCCTCTGACTATGAGAAAGTCTCTTATATAGAAGCTTTGAGCAAAGATCCCTTTAATTACTTTCAGCTTATACAGCTTTACCAGAATGAAAGCAACAATCATCCGAAAATGGCGGCCGTCGAAGGTTTGGGCAATATCTTAAAGAACCCTCTTTTTTTTAAAGCCTTTGGCAATGGTTATGGTAAGATAAAGTCTGAAATTCTCAATGTATTGGGGTCGGCGATTACAAGTGGTGATCAGGGGCAGATAGCTGTGGCTTCAGGCATTCTAAAAGATCAGGCTTTACAGTGGAGAGAGTGGGTGAAAGATGTTACTTTCATGAAAGATGCTCTGGCCAAATTAAAACTTCCGGCAGATATTGAGTCGTACAATGAATTGAACTCATGTATAGCATATATGGAAGGAGCAGAATTTAAAGCAGAAAAACCAACATACAATCATCCTGTTGATTGGTCTGTAATTCAAACCATAGGTGATTCGAGCATCGCTGCTGTAAAAACCACAAAAGGTATCATCAGAATAAAATTATACAAAAATATGGCACCTGGTTCTGTGGCAAATTTTGTAAATCTCATCAATCAGAAATTTTTTAATGATAAAAGTTTTCACAGAGTTGTCCCTAATTTTGTAATTCAAACAGGCTGCCCCAGAGGCGACGGTTATGGTTCACCAGACTATTCAATTAGAACTGAAGTACCACAAATTTCATACAGTGGAGAAGGCTATGTAGGTATGGCTTCTGCCGGACAAGACACAGAAAGCAGTCAGTGGTTTATTACTCATTCAGCTACCCCTCATCTCGAAGGCAACTATACTATTTTTGGAAAAGTAGTGGAGGGTATGGAAGTAGTCCATAATATACAAATGGGTGATAAAATCAATGAAATAATCCTTGTAAATAAATAATACCACTTCTAATACAATCTCACTCATTAGATTCGTTAAAATGAAAATTTGTTTTATTACTGACTTACATATAGACAATGAAGGTGTTTTGCCCTTCAATGTAGATGTAAGATTAAGAATTCAAAGAGTTTTATCCTATATAAAAAATAAAAACTACGACCTCATCATCCTCGGTGGAGATCTGTGTAATATGGAAGGCAATGTCGAAATCTACCAGTGGCTAAAAAAGCAAATAGATGACGTGGATATTTCTTGCCATATCATAGCAGGCAACCACGATGATGCTTCATTAATGGCCGAAGTGTTCGGGATAAAACATCTTTTGACTGAAAATGAGCTATATTATCATTTGTCTTTCATGAATACGGGAGATGTTTACTTCTTGGATACTTCAAAAGGAAGTATGTCTGATCAGCAATTCTTATGGCTTGAAGACAAAATCAAAAATCATACACATGATGATATTGTGATTTGTATGCATCATCCACCTGTTTTGGCTGGTTCAAAACATATGGAACCAAAATATTTTTTTACTCAATCCGAAAGGTTTAAATCACTTTGTGACAGAAATCCTTTAAAACGTTTCATTATTTTTTCAGGGCACTACCATATGGCAAGAACTGTTTTTAATGACAATATTATTTTATTTATCAGCCCTGCTACCTGTGTACAGATTGACCCGAACAGTGAAGAATTTGTCATAAGAGATACAATCAATTTCGGATATAGGGAGATTTTTTATGGAAATCATAAGGTCAATATGACCAACATTGTATATTTGCAATAGTTGCGGACAATTGCAAGTCAGTAACTCAGAGCAGAAAAATGTGGTGGGGAAAGTGTGTCTGCTCCCTAAGAGATGTTCGAAAACTAAAATACTGGTTTTGAGTCAATAAGAAGCTATTTTTTTTGCTGATTATACCAAACAGAAAATTGATTACGAAAATTTACTATCATAATTATTTAATTTACAATACATTATGATTTGAATTTTTACAGAATATTCTCTTTCCACTATAATATGTGTTGTCCTTATAATCTGATGGACGCGTATACCGGCAAATGATCAGAAATGTATCTACCATTTTTGCGTTTACCGTCTAAATGGATGTATTTTAGGATTTTAACTTTTGAAGAAAAAATGAAATCAATTCGACGAGTGTTATTCTCCTTGCCAAAACCATTGAAAGTGCCTTGTGGTCCATTTATTTTCTGTGGGAGCTTGTGATGAGCGGCTACTAATAACTGAATAGGTTTTTCTTCAGGGGTGGCGTTAAAATCACCCATCAGGATATAAGGTTGGTTTTCAGGATTTATTTCAGATACTTTTTTTAAAATCAATTCGGCAGATCTCAGTCTGGCTGACTGGCCTTTATGGTCAAAATGCGTATTGAAAATCCAGACCGATTTTTTACTTATCTTGTGGGATATCTGTGCATAAGAACAGATCCGGGGTAATGCTGCATCCCATCCAACTGAAACTTTATTTGGAGTATCGGATAGCCAGAATGTGCCGGACTGATATATGGTAAATACAGTCGTATCAATATAAATAGCACTAAATTCGCCTTTTTGGTATCCATCATCTCGACCACAGCCAGCATATGTATAATTTACAAGTGCACTGTCGAGATATTGCACCTGATGAAATAATCCTTCTTGTATACCTAAAATATCGGGTTTCTTTGTTTGGATTAATTCCACCATTTCTAGTTTTCTTAAATGCCAGTTGTCCAACGAATCTCTTTTTTCATCGTATCGGATATTCAAAGTCATCACATTAAATTTTTGTGATACTAATTCGTTATGAAAAATCACACTTAAAGCAATAAACCAGATGATTGTAAAATTATTCTTTGTCATATTTGAGTTGACTTTAATTAATACCTCAAAGCATTTTGATTACTTACTTCCTTTTTGGGAATTACCATCAGGTGTAAAAGTATAAAAAAAAATCCATTTCCATCACATCAGAAACAATTAGTGTGTATAACAAAATAGAAGTTATTTTCTCTAATAAAGAAATTCCTTGCTAACTTGTCCTTCGTAAGAATGAAGCCTATATGAAAAAAATATATTACAAAAGCTGGGGTTTCCCATTTTTGCACTAAAATTGTTTAAACTGCCCGCTACCCTCATTCCCTAAAGAGCCTGTCAAGCTACGCTTGAGACGACCCACCCTTTACCACTCTTCAGGCATCTGATCTCCCCTTCAGGGGTCGGGGGTAAATTGATGAAATATTCCATCTAGACACATTCTCAAAAGTGCCGTTAGCTCGTTTTCATTCTTATCCTAAAAGAAGTGCAATATGTTATACACACACAATTATGATACATTATAAAATCTTATGCCCGTAGTTATACACACTTTTATAGAATTTTATATGTATAGGTTGCAAAGTTTCCATATCTTTGCATTTTATAAAATAATGCGATTTTGATGACGACTGAGAATATTAAGATAGACAAATTCCTCCTGAAATCCTTCAACAAACATACACAAACCAGCAAAACAAAAGCAATCATTCAGATTATCAACTCTTTTGGACCTTTTCTTGCCATTTGGGTATTGATGTACCTATCGCTGGATTACAGTTATTGGCTTACTTTTGGTCTTGGGGTGATCAATGCCTTCTTTCTTGTACGTATATTTATTATTCAACATGATTGTGGTCATAGGACATTTTTGTCCAATGGAAAAGCAAGGGCAGTGGTTGGTTACATCTGTTCTTTATTCAGTACAATACCATATCATTATTGGTCAAAATCCCACCATCTACATCACGCTCACAATGGTCAGCTGGAATTAAGAGATATCGGTGACATAGACACGCTGACAGTCAATGAGTTCAAAGTTCTCAATAAATGGGGAAGATTTAAATACAGACTTTACAGGTCATTTTTAGTTATGTTTATCTTAGGGCCAATATATTATGTCGTGATACACAACAGGCTTCCTATGATAAAAATGGATGTTTTTAAAAATGAAAAATGGCGCCTTTGGCTGAATAATTTCATTTTAGTCAGTATTTTTTTGGTTTTAGGATATTTTTTAGGATTTGGAAAGTTCCTTCTTACTCATTTTACCATTGTTGTGATATTTTCAGTCATTGCCATCTGGTTTTTTTATGTACAACATCAACATGAAGAAGCTTATAAACAGTGGCGCGATAAGTGGGACTATCTCACAGCAGCCATCAGAGGATCTACGTATTATAAGGTTCCCAGGATGTTTAACTGGTTGACAGGAAATATTGGTATTCATCATATTCACCATTTGAATCCCGCCATACCCAATTATAATCTTAAAAGTGCATTGGCAGAAAACCAATGGATCAATCAGTATGTGACCGTCATTACTTTTTGGCAAAGTCTTAAACTTGCATCCAACAAGTTGTGGGACGAGTCTACCCAAAGGATGATTACTTTTGCGGAGTACTATCAGCGAGAAAAAGCAGGATCGGTCTGATACCCGTATAAAATTAAAATCTTCAAAATAATTTATTAGTATAGTAGTTATCGACTGATAAAACATGTTTTTATTATGTCAAAACAACAAACAAAAAATATTAGAAGCATATGAAAAATTAGCTTATAAATAAATAATGGTGGTAAGGTTTTGGTTTACCCGTTGAAATGCATAACAATCACCGATCGATTGAAATTATTTATTATCATAGAAAGATAATGGGTTTTACGGTGAAAAAGTCTTTGAACCCAAACCAGTAAAGGAATTTGAAAAATATGATCCAAGGCACTATAAAGAGTTATGCGATTTTCCTTCGTTTATTTGTGTGAGGGCCATTAAACAATGATTTAAATTAGTTTGAATGTTTGTAAGTACATTACCTATGTGTGTTTAACAAATTGCACGTTTTCAGTATTGTTCTTAAAAGACAACAAAAATGTGGTTGGATTGAGGGGCTCGTCCCTTTAAGGGAATGAGGGTAGTGGGGAAGAAAATATGAATTTGTACAATTTGTTATACACACATCACCTATTAACAAAACATTATTCCATGTCTGTTCCTGAACATGGTTTACTTGCAAAATATTTGATTATCTTTGCGGCTTCAAATAAAATTTACCCTTGCAAACATTTAAGGAATTAGGACTGAGTGACGATATCCTGAAGTCACTCGAAGAAATTGGTTTTGTTACTCCTACTGAAATACAAAGTAAATCTATCCCAAATCTTCTTCAAAACAGACCCGATTTTATCGGACTGGCACAAACAGGAACTGGCAAAACCGCAGCTTTCGGATTGCCTCTGATTCATTTTTTAGACACTTCCATAAGTCATGTTTATGCGCTCATACTTGCTCCTACCAGGGAGCTTGCTCAGCAAATATCCCGTGAACTTGAAAATTTCGGAAAATACAAAAAAGGCCTTAGGGTCCAGGTAGTATATGGTGGAACACCCATCACCACCCAAATCAGAGATCTGAAAAAAGCTGCACCACACATTTTGGTGGCCACACCCGGAAGGCTACAGGATCTCATAGATAGAAAAGCCGTCAAACTGGACCAAATTGAGTTTCTCGTGCTTGACGAAGCAGACGAAATGCTCAATATGGGCTTTCAGGAAGATATTGATAAAATACTTCAATTCACACCTGAAGAGAAGGTTTTATGGTTGTTTTCAGCGACCATGCCACCTGAAATCAGAAGAATTGTGGGCACATATATGGAGAAACCTTTTGAAGTGAAAATTCACTCTGAGAGCAAAACCAATGAGAACATAGACCATAAATATATCTACGTCAGCAAACATGACAAAGAAGCAGCACTCAAAAGGGTACTGGATTATCTTACTGATTTCTATGGCGTTGTTTTCTGCAAAACCAAGATGGATACTCAGGAACTCGCTGATTATCTTGAAAAAGAAGGGTATAGAGCTGAACCATTGCACGGAGACATGTCTCAATCTCAAAGAGATGCTGTAATGGCAAAATTCAGAAATAAGACTACTTCTATCCTGGTGGCGACTGATGTAGCTGCACGAGGTATAGATGTGGATTCGCTCACACACGTAGTGCACTATTCTCTTCCTGAAAACCCTGAATACTATACCCACAGATCAGGTCGCACTGCGAGAGCTGGTAAAAAAGGTACATCACTTGCCATTGTGACACCACAGGATATCGGAAGGATCAGGTTTTTTGAAAGGACAATAGGTGTAGATATCAAGCATATAAAAGTACCTCTCCAATCGCAGATGTATAGTAAAAAACTGGAAAAATGGACTGAAAAAGTACTTCATACAGATACTATAGAATTGAATGAAGACCTTATTTCAAAAGCATTGGAAACCTTTGAGTCTTTGTCCAAAGAGGATTTGGTTCAAAAAGTTCTGGCGATTGAGTTCAATAAACTGTATAAAAAAGTCGAAAAAGATGACTTGAATATCATATCAAATGAAAGAAGAGATGATCGTCAAGGTAGAAAAATCGAAACCGGCAGTAAACATCAAAGGGATGATAGAAGAGATAGGGGCTCAAGAGAAAGGGGTTATCATTCAAATCCGCACATGGATACTTTTTTCGTCAATATAGGCAAGATTGACAATATACACCCGGGAGTTCTGATTGATATACTTGCTGGTCACGCGGGTCTTTCAAAAAAGCAAATTGGAAATATTGACATCCAGAAAAGACATTGTCTGGTCGAAATTGATAAAAAATTTGCGAAATTTCTGGATAGTGGCAAAATTCTGAAATACAGAGGACGTCGCATAACTATAAAAAAGGAAGACGTAAGTCAATATTAGAAGATTGGGATTGCCCAATATCAAAAACCATTTACCAATATATTTTAATCAACAAGCATTAATCAATAACAAACTATATGGAGTCTATTCGTAATATTGCCATCATTGCCCACGTAGATCACGGGAAGACAACTCTAGTGGATAAAATCATCCATGAATGTAAGGCCATGGATGAACGTAAAGATACAGGAGAGTTGATTTTGGACAATAATGACCTGGAAAGGGAGCGTGGTATCACAATACTTTCAAAAAATGTATCTGTACAGTATAATGGAGTCAAAATCAATATCATAGATACACCAGGTCACTCTGATTTCGGTGGCGAAGTGGAAAGAGTTTTGAATCTTGCCGATGGTGTTTTATTGCTTGTGGATGCATTTGAAGGCCCGATGCCTCAGACAAGATTTGTGCTGAATAAAGCCATTGAGTTGGGCTTGAAGCCGATAGTTGTAATCAATAAAGTGGACAAGGAAAACTGCCGTCCCGAAGAAGTACAAAGTGACGTGTTTGATCTGATGTACAATCTTGGTGCTACAGAAGAGCAGTTGGATTTTGTCACGCTGTTTGGGTCAAGTCGGGATGGCTGGATGAGTTTTGATCACACTATCAGAACAAAAGACATTCAACCGCTGCTTCAGGCTGTCATCGATGTCATTCCGGAGGCTCCATACAAGGAAGGTCCGGTACAAATGGGTATTACTTCTTTAGATTTCAATGCTTTTCAGGGTCGTATTGCTATCGGGAGGGTGTATCGAGGAGACCTGGAAGAAAATAAGGATTACTTTATCTGTAAAAAAGGAGGAGTAATGAAAAAAGTCAGGGTCAAAGAACTTTTTGTTTTTGAAGGATTGGGCAAAGCCAAAGTGTCAAAAGTAAGAAGCGGAGACCTTTGTGCTGTGGTAGGCATTGATGATTTTGATATTGGAGACTCTATCGTGGATCTGAACGAACCTGAAGCTTTGCCAAGGATTGAAGTCGATGAACCCACAATGAGTATGTTATTTACGATCAACAATTCGCCATTTTTTGGTAAAGAGGGAAAATATGTGACTTCCAGACACCTTAGAGAAAGATTGTACAAAGAGTTGGAAAAAAATCTTGCTTTACGCATAGAAGATGGTGAGACTGAAGATAAATTTAATGTTTATGGCCGTGGAGTGTTACATTTAAGTGTTCTGATAGAAACAATGCGCAGGGAAGGGTATGAATTGCAGGTAGGAAAACCACAGGTCATCATAAAAGAAATAGACGGTGTAAAATGTGAGCCAATAGAAATTCTTGTGGTTGATGTCCCCGAGGTTTCGTCGGGAAAGGTTATAGAACAAATCACACAACGCAAAGGATTGCTCAAAGTGATGGAGCCCAAAGGTGATGTACAGCACCTGGAATTTGAGATTCCTGCCAGAGGCATTATAGGATTAAGAAATAATATACTCACATCCACACAGGGAGAGGCTGTGATGACACATCGATTTTACCAGTTTGAACCATTCAAAGGTGACCTGCCGGCAAGACTGAAAGGGTCGATGGTCTCCATGGAGCAGGGCCAGGCACTGCCTTTTGCTATAGACAGGCTGCAGGACAGAGGTAAGTTTTTTATAGATCCGGGAGAGCAAATTTATATAGGCATGGTCTTGGGCGAACATTCCAGGGACAACGATCTTGAAATCAATGTGATCAAAGGTAAAAAACTGACCAATATGCGGGCTTCAGGTTCTGATGAAAATATGAAAATAGCTCCGAAAATTCAATTTTCTCTGGAAGAAGCCATGGAATATATCAGAGAAGATGAATATCTCGAAGTAACACCTCAGAGTCTGAGGATGCGCAAAATCAGTTTTAAGCCTCAATAGACTTTTTTTATAAGAAAATTAGGAGTATGTTTAAATTTGTCCCGTGGAGCCAAATGATAAAAACTTATACATAATCTAAAAAGGGCTGTCATTCTACCAAGGGCGGCAGCCCTTTTTCAATACCGTCATTGGTTAATTGTTCGTTGTTTTTCTTATAAGCTCAAAACTTTCCACCATAGAGATCCATTTGACCGTATGATAGCGTGGCAATCAATCCAAAACAATCTTACCTTTATCACTGACGATGAGCATATTCATAAATACACTGATTGCGGCCTAACAGTAGTATGGAAGTAATCAATACTCAAAATAAATTGGTTTTATTTTAAAAAACCTACTTTACAAATCACCTTCCAAAGGTCTGATGATAATCTCTTCTACTACCGCCGAGGGTCCTAACTGGTAAGTATTCCAGACCAGATCTGCGATATCATTCGCTTCCATTAAACGCTCAAATGGCAAATCTACACCTGCCCATGAATCAGACCAGGTGGCGCCGGGCAAAACTGCAGTCACTTTTATCCCTTTTTCTTTCAGTTCTTCTCTCAATACTTTAGAAAACCCAAGCAATGCAAATTTGGAGATACTATAAGAGCCTCCATTCGGATACGCTGTAATACTTGCAATGCTGCAAATGTTAAAAATATGCGGTTTACCGGAATTCTTCATGTGAGGAAAAATTGCACGTGTAAGATGATATGCGCTGTACAAATTAGTTTCGATCAGTTTTTCCAGTTTTCCATCTTCTTCTTCCGTGATCTTTCCTGGGAAAAATACTCCGGCATTGTTGATGAGTACATCAATGACTCCAAATTGGGTGATACATTCCTGTGCAAAAGCTATGACTTCTGATCGAATACTGATATCAGTCTTGAAGGTGATCACTTTTGATGGCACTCCCAATCTGTCAGATTCAGACCTGAAAGCTTCAAGGCTGGTTTCATTTCGGCTGCAAATAGCCACGTTATGTCCTTCATTAATAAATTTCAGGGCTATAGCCTTACCAATACCTTTTGAAGCTCCTGAGATGACAATATTCATAAGAGTGTATTTTAATATTATCTAACGGCAAGTTGAGGATGATTGTTTTTAATGAATTCCTAAATATATCATATCCTGCAAAAAAGCCTGTTAACCACTTCCTGAATCCTTTTATCCGATTTATCCGTCCTTTTGTAGAGTATTTCGGTGACTTCGTACTGATGCATGCAACTTATAGATGTAGTATTGCGTCATTGATGTATAATTTTGATTATTAACCTATTAAATATTAATTATCATGAAGAGTTTAAAAAGTTTTATCGCAGTTTTCGTTTTTGCATTAATAACACAATTTTCTAATGCAGCTGAAGTTTCAAATGCTAAAAAACCTGAAGGTGTACAAATCCAGTCTATTTTGAATACTATTGATTTTACAAACTATATCAAAACTGAAACAAAGATTAATATCAGTTTTTTATCAACTCTCAGAATGAAGTGATCGTTGTGACCACTAATAACAAAGAATTGGATAATGTGGTCAAGAGTACACTGAACTACAAAAAAATAGCAGTAAATGAACTTGAGTATAACAAAGTCTACACTGTGCCGGTCCACATAAAATAAGCGTTTTTCATAGTTAATTGTTTTGTTGCCGAAGAATAATCAGTCTTCGGCTTTTTTTTTCTCTTTTTTTAAACCATAGGCCTTACTTTGCAAAAATTATTTTCACAATTGGTGGTTTTATTAAAACAAAAATTGCATTTGTTTCGTTATTCATTTGTAATATCAAAGAATTTTATTTTCTTTGCGGCCGATTTACCAAATATTAACAAATAAAATTTTAAAATAATTTACAATGGCAGACTACAAAATGGATAAAATCGATCTTAAGATTTTAAAGATGCTTCAGGAAAACAGTAAAATTACTAATCTTGATCTCTCAAAAAGAATTGGTCTTTCTCCTGCTCCAACATTGGAAAGAGTTAAAAAACTTGAACAATCCGGAATCATTCAGAGTTATCACGCAAAAGTAGATTCTTCAGCAATCGGTCTGAATGTAAAAACTTTTGTATTGGTATCTTTAGCATGGCAAAAGCCAAATGCTTTAGACAATTTTATTATGAAGGTGAAAAATGTCCCTGAGATCACAGAATGTTATATCATCACTGGGGATGCAGATTTTCTTCTGAAGATAGTTTGTAAAGATATTCCGACGTATGAAAAAATGCTTTTCAAGACATTATCTCAGATAGAAGAAATTGAAAGGCTAAAAACACTCATGACATTGTCAAAAGTGAAAAAAGAGAAAGTGTTACCTTTTGATTATGAAAATGCAGAAGAGTAAGCATCTGTAACTTTATTGGAAAAGGAACTGATTTTCGAGATATTTGATAATTAAAATCTTTTATTGTTATCGTCCTCTATCTTTTACGATAAATACCAAAAACCTTACCTAAACCGAGGTTTCCGTTATTGAAAATATAACCGTCTTTGTTTTGCATAAAAATAGAGGCGGTTTTTTATTTTAAACATACTCTTAATCTTAACCTTACTATCTGATGTTGTGGAAATTTTATGAAACTGACCCTGAAGTGTGCAGTTATCTCTTTGGAACGATGCACATGAGTACAAAAGAAGCTTATACTTTTGTAGAAAAGGCTCGCAAATATATTCAGACAGTTTCCACTTATGCTGCTGAAATGGATCTTAACGCATCACAGTCTTCTGACATCATTCGATATTTTTTATTGCCGGAAGGGGAAGTATTTTCTGGTTTTTTAGACCTAAGCAATACAAAAAACATCAGAAGGTCATTTATCGTTCCTTTAAAGTGGACATTCAAAACTTTGAAAATTATTCTCCTTTTTTTATCAATAACTTATTAGCAGAATTATCTCTGACCAAATCAGAAAATGAACCACTTGATCATCATTTGTGGTCATATGCATTATCATTGGGCAAGGAAATGACAGGTGTGGAGTCTCTTGCTGACCAGTTGGAGATATTAAAGAGTATACCCATCGACTTTCAGATTAAATCCTTTAAAGACACTGTTAAAAATATTTCAGCATTCAGAAAAAGAGTGTTGACTATCAATCGGTTATATAGTCAAGGTGATTTCAATAGTTTATATCGTATCACAAAAAAGAGTATGGGTAAAATCAGAAAATTGATGATTTATGGACGAAATGAACGTATGGTAAAAAGAGTGATAGAAATTCATCAACTCAAACCATGTTTTGTTGCAGTCGGCGCAGCTCACCTGGGAGGGAATAAAGGACTATTAAATCTTCTGAAAAAGCAAGGATATAAAGTAAAACTCGTGGAAATTTAAGATACTCAAATTTTTTTAGTTTTTTGTCCCTTACTGGTTGTATCTATTTGTATCTCACTTTTTTTAAAATAGCTGTGTATATTACTGACAACTACTTGTTAAACCATTTTTGAGGATCAAGTTTCACTTTGTCTTTCCACAATTCAAAATGTAATTCAGAATTTCCGTCTCCTCCTGAAGTAACAGTTCCTATTTTTTGGCCTAATTTGAGTTTTTGACCTTTGCTGACACTGACACTTTCCAGTTTCGAATAAACAGTATAATAGCTGCCATGTCTGATGATGATCATAATATTGAAACCGGGAATACTTGTGATACCGACCACTTCACCTTCATAGATACAGGTCACATCAACATCACCCGGAATAGTAAAATCTACTCCATTATTGGATACCTCAATGGATTTTATAGTAGGGTGGGGATGAATGCCAAACCGCCCTGTTATTTTACCTTTTGATACCGGCCAGTCAAGAGCACCTTGATTTTTGGAAAAACCTGAATTGTCTATTTCCTTTTTTTTGACAGCCGAAACATCAGATTTTTCTTTTGATTTTGACTTATTCAGCTCGGCAATGATGACCTTTTCTATAGCTAAATTCAAATTTTCTCTTTCCTTTTCACGTTTTTTCAGAGTTGCCTTCAGTTTATCTTCTTCCTGTGATAGCTTTTTTACAATCTGATCTTTTTCCTTTTGCTCTTTTTCCAGAGTGGCTACATTTTTTGAAGTTTCCTGGATGGTGATAAGGCTTTTTTCTTTTGTCTCTAATATTTCTTGATTTTTTTGTTTGATTTCACCGGTTAGAGATTGGATTTCCTGGAGTTTTTGGGATGTAAATGTTTCCAACTGATGCATATACCTCCATCTTAAAAAAAGATTATTCAGATTTTCAGAAGACAAAATATAAGTCCACTTCGAATTACTCATCTTTTTGTAATAGTTCCGGCGAGCCAAGGTAGCAAACTGACCTTTCAGCGATTCATGTTTTAATTTTAGTTTAGAAATAGTATTTTCATTTCTGTTGATGATATTATCGTTTATTTTTACTTCATACTGGAGGTTACTTAATAGCTTTTTTCTGCTACTCATCTGGTCTTCCAGAATTTTGAGTTTTGTAAGATTTTGTTCTTTGGAGGATTTGGTTTTTCAAGTTCCTTTGACGTTTTTTCGATATCCCTGATGATTTGCATGCGCTGCTTTTCCAGTTCATTTCTTGTTTGCGATCTGCAATCAGTATGCAGCAAAAATAAAATTATTGATAGCGATAGTATTTTAATTAATCCTTTCATAATGACTGGGAATTGAAAAATTAATATCTTTGGGAATATCTATTTCAACATCTGAAAGGTCCATAGTGATCGTGCTGTACTCACCCGATGGATTTGGAAAACGATATACTCTTTGATACGAAAACTGATCATGTTTGCCCGCTGCTCGGTAATCCGAATACAGAACTGACGCTGTCCTTCCCATCATATCGGAAATTTCCATTTTTGTCAATTCCAGGTTGTATCCATTGAGATAGTATTTTAGAAACAGGTCTCCGGATTTTGTTTCGATGACATAGTATATCGAATCTTTTGATAGTTTTGAGTCTGATGCTTCCGGAATGATTACATTTCCAAATAAGAGTTGTTGGATATCAGAAAATTCGGCATCAGTGTTTACATACGATTTAAGATGCTTCAGTGGCCATACTTCATATTCTGAGACGTATCGGTATAGAACCGTATATTTCTCTTTTTCAGCAAGAATTCTGGCAACTTCCACTAATTTTTTCACAGCTACCCAGATAATACTGTCTGACTTCATTCGCACATGAAGTGTTCCGGAAATATTTTCATCCGGCGATTCAAGCGAAGTGCTTGCTTTAGCACTAAACCACTGAAAGTCGATATTTCTATTCTTAAGTGCAGCAATGACTTCTTCCATGGACCTTTCTGGTACGGGACCAAGTCTTCTGGTCGTTTTGCAAGACCCCAGTAAGATGGCAATGAGCAAAAATATTATTGGGCGCATTAGTTATTTTTAAGGCTGGATATTTTATTCAACAGTAACTTTGAACGGTTACCCAAATCATAGGATTTTTGATAGAAAATCGCAGCGTTTCTGCCGTCTTCCAAAGCTATGTATATGTCACCCATCAATTCTGCAGCTTCAATACTTTTTCCATTGCTCATCTGTATGGCTTGTTCGGCATAAGTTTTTGCCTTATTAAATTCTTTCTTCAGGAGGTATATTTGTCCTGTGGTCGCTACGATTCTCGAATCCAGATCAGGATTTCCAGCTGCTATCATGGAGGCTTCTGCAAGTGTATTTTCCGCTTTTTTCAATTCATTTTTTGAAATCAAAGCTACCGATGCAAAATAATAGGACATGGCTTGATTTGGAAAAAAATCTATAGCATCTGATGACGTGGCAGCAAGAGATTCAAAGTCTTGGGTAAACATCTGACAAAACATAAGCTGCTCCCAGACAACATAATTTTTATTATTAAGACTGAGCGTTTTTTCATATTGCCTCATGGCAGCGACATAGTTTCCATTATTTTTGAGTACGTCACCATAGACAGCATGGGATTTGGCATCTCCGGGATGCGCGATGACCAACTTATCACATACTGATATCAGTTGATTGCCGAGTATGGTGTCTGCAGTCACGGCATGTTTTTGTACATAAGGAATCAATTCTTTGATTTTGATGTCAATAGGCGCATCAGCATTGGAGATCAGAGGCATCAAAGAAGCAAAATAATCATCGCGTGTCCCTTTTCCTTTGTTTAGCAAGAGCAAACCTAGTTTGGCATCATTATCATTTGGGTCGATTTCCAATATTTTTTTAAGATACGGTTCGCTTTCAGTTATTTTGTCGTTGGCATGTAATGTTTTGACAATCAATACGTAGTATTTTTTTTCTGAAGGGTATTTGGCAGTGATGGTTTTTAAAGTTCCTATACATTCATTGAGTTTTCCTGACGCATCCAGAATCTCAGCCTTCATGATAGTATTACCAACGCTCCACCCTATATTTTTTTCCTTAAATTCAAGTACCTGCAGTGCTTTTGAGTATTCTT
This sequence comes from Saprospiraceae bacterium, assembly GCA_016713025.1. Classification (NCBI taxonomy): domain Bacteria; kingdom Pseudomonadati; phylum Bacteroidota; class Saprospiria; order Saprospirales; family Saprospiraceae; species Saprospiraceae bacterium. The sequence continues at coordinate 719,093 of JADJPZ010000004.1, forward strand.
CAGATTTCAAATGGATCTGCACTATCTGATCATAAGTTTCTGAGTCTTTTGGCTGCAAGGTGATAAGATGTTGCAGTGTTTTGATGGCTTCACTATTTCTTCCCAATTCCAGGTTAAAACTAACTTCCCACTTTCTTATCCAGATATTATCAGGCTCTAATTGTACCGCTGCTTTCAGATTGGACTCGGCCTGATTGATGTCCTTATTGCTTTGGTATAGTTTCGCAAGCTCAAAATTAATAGACGCGCTTGGCGGTGTCACTCGCCTTAGAGAATCGAGTAGTTTTATAGCTTCCGGTTTTTTTCCCGATGTCACTAATAACTTTGCAGCAATGAATTGGTCTTCTATTTTGACATCATCTTCGGTTTTTCTGCTGTCAATGGCCTGAGAATGAATTAATTTTGGTATCATCATACTCCATAAGAGATGAATAATCAAAATTCTTTTTCTAATTGTCATTTTTAAGTTTTAATACTGGATGAAATCTAAAACGTCAAAAGTAGGTTCAAAGTTATAAAAACACATTGAATTTTTTTTAATGTCTGTAGAAAGTAGCTCAAATGATAATTAGAATATGACGGCGTACTCTATTTTTTGCACTGAAATTGCTTGAACTGACCGCAATCTCTGCGTGACTACTTAGGCAGAGCTCATTTCCTAAAGAGCCTGTCAAGCTACGCTTGAGACGTCCTACCCAATCTATTGCACCAAAGCGTAGGTTTCCCCTTTTGGGTAGGGGTAAGAAAAGCCAACATTTCCACCTCTTAACCTCGGCATGTGTGCCTTGTCAGGGGTAGGCTACATCCCTTGGGAATCCTACCCATAAACCCCTAATTATTAGGATAATCATCTAAATTCAGTACTAAAAAAAAATCATATAATATAATTCAATGTTGGGATATACCCGAGTGTGCTTAAATTTGCCACTTGGAGCTTAATGATAAAAGTTTAAAACAAACCCTTACATCCTGCAATTATTTTATCTTTATTTTTTGATCTTTTGATTTCAATTTCTCTTTTTCTAACTTTTCAAAATATCCACGTAACAACCAGTTATGCTTTAACGCTTCCAGGTTTTGGTTGAGCAAGATGCCGGCATTATTAATCTGAAAAATTGCTGAATCCAGCTGAACTAAAGTTCGATCTACTTTTTTGACCAGATTTGGATCATTGGACAAATGGTTGATCAGACCTTCGCCACTTTTTACATTATCTATAGTTTGATTCGCGTTATCGATCGTAGAGTTTAGATTTTGTACTACGCCTTCAATATTTTTTGACACTTTTTCGATATTTGTGATGATGTTTTTTAATTTGTTTGCTGTTGATGTGTCTTTCAAGGTTCCTAGAACATTGTCCTTTTTATCTAATGATGACACCATTTCATTCACTTTTTGAATGGTTACTACTGATTGGTTTGAAGCTATTCCTAAATTATGAATCGTAAATTTTAAATCGTTGGCCATGTGGCCATCAGATAAAAGTTGTCTGATAATCCCGTCACCTGAAGATATTTCCTTGCTTATTTTTAGCAATTCTGCAGTAAGCAGAGCTGCATTTTCATTTGTCACGCTTAAAGTTTGAAGCATTTCATCTGTCCTTATTCTTGCAAAAGACTTCAAGGTGTCCCCTTTAGAAATAAGGCCTGCTTCCGGACTACCTGGGATGATGTTTACTACCATATTACCCACGAGGCCATCAGAAGTAATAGCTGCTTTAGAATCTTTTTTAATATGTTTTATTACATTTTTTTGCAATGAAATGATCACAACCACTTGTGAGTCGTTCGCCATATAGATAGATGTCACTGTGCCGGAATTCATGCCAGAGTATCTGACATTATTTCCGGCTTTCAGCCCATTGATGTTATCAAAAATAGCGTATACTTCTGTATTAGTGCCCCATATATTGCTTTGATTACCAATGAAATATGCAAATAAAAGGAAAATAGTAATACCTGAAATTACAAATATTCCAAGTTTTAGTTTATGAAAATCTGCCTTTTCCATTTTTTTAAATTAAGATTTAAAAAATGCCATCACTTTTGGGTCTTTTGATGCGTCAAGTTCTGCAAATTTACCTTCTGCGTAATTCATTCCATCAACCAGCAGAACCATCCTGTTCGCTGTAAACCTGGCGCAGTCTACATCATGGGTTATTACAATGGATGATGTCTTATATTGGCTTTGGATGGTTTTCATCAGCAAAATGATTTCTTTGGCAGTAATAGGATCCAGTCCTGTGGTAGGTTCATCATATAAAATTATTTTGGGCTTTAGGATTAATGTTCTGGCCAAAGCAATCCTTCTTTTCATACCACCTGACAATTCTTCAGGCATGAGATCAATGGTCTCCTCCAGGCCGACATTTTTCAATACTTCCATCACCATTGGTGTCGCGTCCCGGATTCTGCCAAACTTCAGAGTATGTCTTCTCAACGGAAACTCAATGTTATCTCTTACTGTCATGGAGTCATAAAGTGCACTTCCTTGAAATAAAAAACCTACATCTGTTCTGATTTCATCCAATTCCACATCCTGTAAGGTTTCCATATTCTTACCCATTATAGTAATCTGACCTGAATCCGGCTTTTCCAATCCTATCAGACATTTGATCATGACAGATTTTCCACTACCGGATTTTCCCATTATTACCAGAGTTTCTCCTTCGTACAGGTCAAGATCAAAATTGTCAAGTACTTTGTGATCTCCGAAAGTTTTACAAAGGTTTCGGATTTCGATGATTTTTTTATTATCGGTATATTGTGTTTTCATGATAAATATATCAAGTCTGCAATAATAACAGCTATAAAATCAATAAAAAACACAAGGATCGAAGCTTCAACTACGGCTGAGTTGGCGGACACACCAACACCTGCCGTTCCATGTATGGTAGTATATCCTTTATAGCAACCAACCAAACCAATAGCAAAGCCGAAAAAAAATGATTTTATGGTAGCCGGAATTAAATCTACAAAATCAAGCGAAGCCATTACTTCATTGAAAAATAGAATAAAAGAGACATCACCTTTAATATTTTCTATAATAAATGAACCTGTCAGTGCAATAATGTCTGCCAATAATATTAGTATGGGCAGCATAAAGGTAGTAGCAAGAATCCTAGTGACGACCAGATATTTGAATGGGTTGGTACCGGAAACTTCCATGGCATCTATTTGTTCTGTAACCCTCATCGAACCAATTTCTGCACCGATTCCTGAACCTATTTTGCCGGCACATATCAAAGCCGTAATGATAGGTCCTATCTCTCTGAGAATGGCAATTCCAACCATCGATGGTATCCAGGAGTCAGCTCCCAATTCAACCATTTTTGGTCTGGATTGCATCGTAAATACCAAGCCTATGATAAATCCGGTAATGGCGACCAATAACAATGATTTGTTTCCTACATTATAACACTGACGTAAAAACTCCTTTCCTTCAAAAGGCTTTTTGAAGAGTTCTTTAAAAAACTTTTGTGCAAAAAGAAAGAGTTCACCTGTTTCTATAAGAATCCATTTCAAACCTGTGTATTCTGCACTTTTCATTAGGTTTGGGTTTTTAGAGTAAGTTTATATTTTTATTTTTGAGGGCAAGCTGACAAATAGTATTTCTATTATGGTAAATTATGACGTCGAATGGAGGCAATTCAGGGAATATTTAACACAATCTAAAGTATTACTTGTTAGTCTCAGCCCAAAAATAAAATTTTGATTGTAATCTTAATTTACTCATTCAAAGGTAGCATATTTATGCCATATCTCTTGGTGATATTAGTCATACATGTGATTGTTTAATGTCAGTGTGTATAACAAATTGCACTTTTTTAGAATTCTTTTAAATAAACGGTAAATACATGGTTGAATTGGGCAGGTCGTCTCAAGCGTAGCTTGACAAGCTCTTAAGGGAATGAGGGTAGCGGGGAAGAAAAATTGAATTTGTTCAGTTTGTTATACAAACTTAATGTCATGACTGATGGTCAAATATAAACTTTAACAATATATTGACTAAAATATTTTAACTTTTCAGACCGTTATATTGTCTTACATCAAAATATCTCAACAGGTATGCATCAGGGTTTAATTAAAATTGCAAATCTATTTTTTATATGCACTATGGTCGTCAGTATAGTTGCAGGTCAGTCCACATACTTATCCAAAAAAGACAATGACCCAAAAGCAAAAACGATACTTGATAAGCTGAAGAAACAATATGACAGCTATAAGACTTTGGAAATCAGTTTTAGCATGGAACTGGAACTACCAAATAAGCCCACCGAAATTCAAAACGGCAGCGTCATACAGGATGGGAAAAAATATCAGTTGAAAATGAAGGACCAGGAAATATATTGCGATTATAAATCAGTATGGGTGTATCTCAAGAAAAACAAGGAAGTCCAGATCAGTGACTATGACGAATCGGAGTCATCGGCTATTATGTCTCCCAAACAATTGCTAACGCTCTACGAAAAAGGTGAATATATTTATGCCATCATTGAAGAAAGGAAAGTGGGAAATTCGACCTTTACAGATATTGAATTTAAGCCAGTAAGCAAAAAGTCTGATTTTACAAAATTGAGGCTGACAGTTGATAAAAATTTAAATAAAATGGTATCTTTACGTGTCTTTTCCAAAGATGGATCAAAATATACTTTAAAAATAAATGACATTAAGTCAAATAAAAAATATGACCCTGCACTCTTTACTTTCAACCCAAAAGCAGTAACAGGTGTTCATATTGAAGATCTGAGGATTGATTAAATAGAACCGAATTCAGTTACTCAGTTTACCAACCAGCGATTCTTGGTTTCAACCTCCAGGAATCGCTTTTTTTATTTACTTGGAATACGGTCATCACCAACGACCACAATTTAAAAATAGAAATGGACCTGCTTTCTACCATAATTCACAGACTGGATAAGGAGAGATTTTTTATTGCTGAAGGTCGGACCAAAAATACCAATTACGAACATATTTTCAATTTTAATGATTTTTTAGTAAAATCATTTTTACAAATAAGGTTAAAAACAAAAGGCCAGACTTTGCCTGACCTTTCACTTTTCTGATATTTGTTATACATCAACTATTCTTTTTTATCCGGTTCTGCAGATGTAATTTCTTTTGTCGGCTCTGTTCCTTTCAGATAAGTGGGAAGGTTTAAGCCAGCCATATTAAAAAGATCATTGAGCGGCGGTACAGACTTCATCATACCGGCTACAAAGTTGGCTGTGGCTCCATTGCCATTTTCATTGCCTCCATTTCCACTGTCCCAAACCGTGATTTTATCAATCTTGATATTTTTGACAGCTTCTACCTGTGTTTTCACCAATTCAGGCAATTTTTCAATCAGCAACAATTGGAATGCTTTCGATGGATCTCCACCAGCCGCTTGAACAACCTTTTCGTAACCTTCAGCCTGTTTGGTAAGTATTTCATACAATCCTTTTGCCTCCGCTTCCATTTTTGCAAAAATGGCATCTGCTTCTCCCTTAGCATTCACTCTTATGCGTTCTGCTTCGGCCTGAGCATCGATGATAGCTCTCTGTTTTGCTATTTCTGCAGGTATGACCACATTGGCTATCTGACTTGACCGCTCTCTCTCGGACCTGGCAAGTTCTGCCTTTTGCTCTGCTGAATATGCTTCTTCGAGTGCTCTTGCTTGTTGTACCTTCTCTGCAGTGATTGCTATACGATTTGACTCTGCTTCCTTTTCACGACGCAAGGCATCAGAATTGGCAATAGAGATTTTTGCTTCGTTTTCACCTTGCACAGCAATAGCATTAGCTTCAGACATCTTCACCCTGGTATCTCTTTCAGCTTCAGCTTTACCTATAGCTTCATCTCTGTTAGCGGCAGCGATGCTAACTTCTTTGTCTTTTTGGGTCATCGCCATTTTTACATCCCGATCTCTGTGAGTTTCCGCGATGGATATATCACGTTCTCTGTCTGCCATAGCTTTTCCTGTTTCTCCTATTTTTTCCTGCTCGGCAACACTTATTTTGGCTTCATTGATTGCTTTGGCAGCTGCTTCTTTTCCCAAAGCTTCGATATAACCTGACTCATCCTTGATGTCAGTGACATTGACGTTGATCAGTTTTAAGCCAATTTTTTTAAGCTCAGTATCCACATTTTTAGAAATGTTTTCAAGAAATTTATCTCTGTCGGAGTTGATCTCTTCAATGGACATAGTGGCAATAACCAGCCTCAACTGTCCGAATAATATATCTTTTGACAATTCCTGAATCTGTTCATGCTTCAGTCCCAATAATCTTTCGGCAGCATTATTCATACTATCCGTCTCTGTGGAGATGGCAATAGTAAACCTGCACGGTACATCCACCCTGATATTTTGTCTGCTTAGTGCATTGGTAAGATTGGCTTCTATTGAGATCGGTTTAAGGTCTAAATAGGCGTAATCCTGGATCACAGGCCAAATAAAAGCACCTCCTCCATGGATACATTTAGCAGATGTGCCTCCGGTTCGACCATACACTACGAGTATTTTGTCTGACGGGCATCTCTTGTACCTGGAGATCAGCGCCAAAATGATGATAAAAAAAACAAAGGCCGCTACTAAGATGATCAGCATAGGGCCAAAACCTGATAATTCATTCATAAAATAAAGTGATTTTGATTGGTTAATTAATAATTTTTAATTTTTATGGAAATACTATTTTCAAAGATTTTACATTACAATTTCCTGACGACCACAACTTCCTCCGGCAAAACATCAATAATCAACACCTTATCACCGGTTGCAATAGCCTCTGACTCCGCGATAGCCGGCAGTTCATGGACTGCCCCGTTGTGAGACACCTGAATTTTTCCGTTACCTTCACCTGCAGGTGGTATTCTCAGGTATACTTCTGCTTCCTGATTGATCACTGCCTGTGTGGTAAAAGTATTGTCTTCTTCAAGTTTTCTGAACTGCTGAATCAAGTAAAAGAATAATGTTACAAATATCACTCCTACACCTACTGAAGCAGTAATCAGAAGGAATTTGTTGTCTATAGTATTATAAAAACTGATACCACCCCAACTGAATCCCAAAAGGAAATTAATTATATTCCTTAATGTAAATAATTCCATAGGGCTGTCACCATGACCGAATTCTCCACCTGTATCATGATCTGTATCCATATCACCAATACCAATAAAAGTCATAACAGACTGCAGGATAAAAATCAGAGATACCGGCATAGCCACATACCAAAATGTCTTCAGGTAAATATCAGCATCACTCAGAAAATCAAACATAGTTAAAAGTTTTAATACAGTTTGTAAACACAATAAAGTGTTAATAAATTCCAAAAATACTTAAAAAATCTGACTAATAGTAGTTTCTTCATGACCAATTACTACAAAATTTTCGATGAATCTTAAAGTCAAACCGAAAGCAAACTAGATCTTTATCACGGGTCAAACAAAGTCGGGCAGGTTTAAAAATGACAGGAGATTTACTCATTCTTTGATTTTGGTATCTCCCAAAATTTGTTTATACAATAGTTCGAATTTAGTCATTTGAATAAATATAATTGAAACATTGATAAACAAAATGCGTTATTGTGTTATTTACACTATCTTTGCCTTTCCTTTTAAATAGAAATCAAAACATTTTATGGCTCCACTGATCCATGTCAACAATCATCAAAAAACAAAAATTTTAGCCACAGTTGGTCCCGCATCAAATTCTAAAGAAGCATTACTCGACCTGGTGCAAGCTGGTGTAAATGTATTCAGATTAAACTTTTCACATGGTGCGCATTCAGAACATCAGAAGGTTATCGACAATATTCTTGAAATCAATGAGCAGTATAAAGTTCACGTAGGTATTCTGGCAGATCTTCAGGGACCAAAACTTCGGGTTGGTAAAATGGAAAATAATGGTCTGGAAATATCCCAAGGCGATGTACTGACTTTTGTCAATGAAGAATGTATCGGCACGAAGGAAAAAATCTACATGAGTTATGAAGGATTTGCACGTGATGTAAAAGTTGGTGAAAAAGTGCTTGTTGATGATGGAAAAATTGTATTGGAAGTTATCTCAACCAATAAGATCAATGAAGTCAAACTTATGGTGCTTTTTGGAAGTGTATTGTCATCCAATAAAGGTGTCAATCTACCAGACACAGCAGTGTCACAACCTTCATTGACAGAAAAAGACCTGGAAGATCTGGATTATATCCTCACACAACCAGTCAACTGGATTGCTTTGTCATTTGTCAGACAGGCGCGCGATGTAAGAGATCTTCAGAAAAGGATAAAGGCAAAAAAACATATAGCAAAAGTTGTTTCAAAAATAGAAAAACCTGAAGCAATAACCAATATCAAAGAGATTATAAAAGCATCAGATGCCATCATGATAGCCAGAGGAGACCTGGGTGTAGAGATACCCATCGAAAAGCTACCCGCGCTCCAAAAAATGATCATTGCAAAATGTATCCAAAGAGCAAAACCGGTCATAGTAGCTACACAAATGATGGAAAGCATGATCACCAATCCATCTCCTACCAGAGCCGAAGTAACAGATGTTGCCAATGCAGTCCTTGACGGTACAGATGCTGTGATGCTCAGTGGCGAAACTGCCGTGGGAAATCATCCTGGATTGGTTGTGGAAGCGATGCGAAGGATTATCGGTGAGGCTGAAGCTCATTTTCACTTACAAGGTAAAAGACCGGCCCCTGACCCTGATTCAGACACATTCCTATCTGATACCCTATGTATCCATGCTCCTCAGATGGCAGAATCAGTTAATGCAAAAGCTATACTTGGTCTGACAGTGAATGGCTATACCGCCTTCAAAATGTCCGCATACAGACCTAAACCCGATATCCATATATTCTCAGATAAACCTTATATGTTGAATACACTGAGTCTCGTTTGGGGTGTTACTTGTCATTTGTATACAAAATTTACTACTACTGATGAAACCATTGAAGACGTCAATCAAATTTTAGTAGACGAAGGTATTGTGCAAACAGGTGATATAGTAGTTAATACAGGTAGTATGCCCCTTCACAAAAGATTCAGAACCAATATGTTGAAGATTACCATAATTGAGTGATATCTCTATTTATCTGTTTTGAGCAAATCAGGTCTTTTAGCCTCCGTGATTCTGAGAGCTGCTTCATATCGCCATTCATCTATGAGTCTGTCATGACCTGATAACAGTACATCGGGCACCTTCAGTCCCTTAAAATCTGCCGGCCGTGTATATACAGGCGGAGCCAGCAAATCGTCCTGAAATGAATCTGTCAATGCACTTGTTTCATCATTGAGCACTCCAGGGATAAGTCTTCCTATTGCATCAGTAATGACAGCTGCTGCCAGTTCACCACCTGATAGTACAAAATCCCCAACAGAAATTTCCATCGTTACGTGTAAGTCCCTGATCCGCTGATCGATGCCTTTATAATGTCCGCAGATGATCATTATACTTTTTAGGCAAGATAAACGGTTGGCTGTCTTTTGATTAAAAGTCAGACCGTCAGGAGTCAGGTATATGATTTCGTCGTATTTGGTATTGGATTTTAACTCTGAAATGCAAGCATCAAGTGGTTCACACATCATCACCATGCCAGCGCCTCCGCCATACTGATAGTCATCCACCTGATGGTGAATGCCAAGTCCAAATGATCTTAGGTTGACGACATTAATATTTAGTAAGCCTTTGTCTCCGGCTCTTTTCATAATGGAGTGCTCAAATGGACTCTTTAGAAGATCCGGTACTACGGTGACAATATCTATTTGCATAGCTTTTAGGTTTTTAGTTCCTGGATTTTCCCGGTTAGAGTATGTTTAAAATTTTTCTTAGTTGTAAATCAATAGATTATGGTTCTGGCGATAAAATAATCAACGCATTTAGTGAACTAAATAAGGCGATTATTTTGAAGTCAGGTTCATAATATATTGATTTTAAGGCAATAAAAATTTAAACATACTCTTAGTTTAGCTTAAGATATCCAAAATTCTTTATTCTTTTTTCATTCTATCTTTATCCAATTTATCTACTTTTTCCATAACTTCATCATGGAGCTTTGCCTTATATGCGGATATTTTGTCGCGCATGGACAGATCACTGACACCCAGAATGGAAGCGGCTAAAATCCCTGCATTTTTTGCACCATTCAGTGCTACTGTAGCTACCGGAATACCGCCGGGCATCTGAAGTATAGAAAGTACAGAATCCCAACCATCAATTGAATTGGAAGACTTGACAGGTACCCCGATTACGGGCAAGGGTGAGATAGATGCGACCATTCCAGGTAAGTGGGCTGCCCCGCCTGCCCCTGCGATGATCACCTGAATACCTCTGATATGCGCATTTTGTGCAAACTCTACCATCCTCAGTGGTGTCCTATGTGCGGAAACAATGGTCTTTTCAAATGGTATTCCAAAATATTCCAGCATTTCTGCAGCTTGATTCATGACCGGCAGGTCTGAGTCTGAGCCCATGATGATACTAACTACTGGTTTCTCCATATCAGGCTATTACTTTTAAGTTATTTTGAACAAATCTTGCTGTCTTGATGGCATCTTCCAGATTCTCTCCGGTGATAGTAACGTGCCCCATTTTTCTAAATGGTTTTGTCTCTTTTTTACCATAAATATGAGGATAGACACCACTTTTTGCAAGGCATAGCTCCATATTTTGATAGATTGGACTACCCGTGTACCCTGGTTCACCCAATAAATTAGTCATCACAGCAGGTCTGATTTGGGTAGTTTGCCCGAGTGGCAGGTCTAAAATAGCTCTCAGATGCATTTCGTATTGCGATGTAACACAAGCCTCAATAGTATGGTGGCCTGAATTGTGAGGACGTGGAGCTACCTCATTGATCAGAATTTTATTGTTTTTGTCCACAAACATTTCAACTGCTAAAAGCCCAATGATTCCCAATGACTCTGCCAGTCTTCGAGCGATGTCATCGGCTATGAGAGACAGTTCTTTGCTAATATTGGCGGGACTCGATAAAAATTCAACAAGATTGGCCGTGGGATGAAATACCATCTCCACAGCTGGAAAAGTACTCACTTCCCCTGATGAATTTCTTGCTACTATGATAGCTATCTCTTTTTCTACTTCAACTAAATCCTCTACAACGGATGGCTTGTCAAACAACCGGGACAATTGGTTTTTGGTTTTTATTATTTCCACTCCTCTTCCATCATAACCGTCAGTTCTGAGTTTTTGCACAAATGGAAATTCCAACTGTTTCTTTTCTATGGCTTTTATGACTTCATCAGCATTTTTACACAAAGCGAACTCAGAAGTTGGAAATCCATTTCCTTCATAAAACATCTTCTGCTTTCCTTTATCTTTGATGACTTTCAAGACTTCAGGTTGGGGAAATACCTTTTTACCTCTCCTTTGCAACTCTTCCAATGCTTCAATGTTGACATTTTCTATCTCGATGGTGATCACATCCGCATCCATGCCAAAAGCAAGAACATCATCATAATTTCTGATATCCCCGCATATGTAATCTGAACATACAAATGCTGCCGGAAATTCTCTATCAATATCCATCACAGATAGGCTGAGTCCAAGACGACTTCCTGCCTGAATCAGCATTTTGCCCAATTGCCCGCCACCAAGAATGGCAATTTTTTGATTTAATTTATTTTCCATTTCCATTATTGGAAGTACAAGCAGCAAAGATAGCAAAAAATCTAAATGAGAATCCTAGAGTATCTTTAATCTTCCATCATTTGCCTGCAAGCGCAAATTTTTTCCATCGTTATATTTTTCCTCCGTGCCGCGCCAAGCTATGCTTGAACTTCCGGTTACGACTGTGAAATATGCCTTACTTCATAAAAATACCTTTATCACCTTGACAGGACAATGTTCAGCTGTTTGCTTGCTTAAATCTATATCATCATCGGGAATGCCAAGGATATGGGTATCTTTTTTGAGCAGGCCGTTGATCAAAGTGGCTTTTCCGTCCTTTTTTGATAGTCGCCAGTATTCCGGTTGCATTTCGAAGCAAATGTTACAACCTATACACTTACTTCTGTAATGTATGATCTTAGCCATTTTCCGTTACTACTTTGTATAGTTTGTCATTGGATTTCAGTTCTTTTGGAAATGGGAAAGTGATCTTATCTCCTTTTTTTGCTTCGTCCTGCCTGATGCCATTGACGATGAGTTCATCCAATACAATTTTATCGGAGCCTATATTCCTACCTATGACCATCAGGAGGTCGCCAGCTCGAATTGTTCCGGTTTCTACAAGAAATTCGGCTACATTAATTCTCGGATAGTATTTGGTCGCTTTGGCTAAGTAAATTTTCTTTTCAGCGGCTATGGAACCAGGATTCTTAGTCCATTCTCCTAGTTTTCTTCCCATAAAATATCCTTCCCAAAACCCACGGTTGTACACCTTGTCCAACTCGGTCAACCAGTTTTTTACTTTTTCATCTGTATAACTTCCTTCTGAAACGGCATCAATGGCCTCCCTGTAACATTTTGTAGTAGTGTAGACATATTCTGCTGATTTACTTCGTCCTTCTATTTTGAAAACATCAATACCAGCTTCCATCAATTCGTCTACAAATTCTATTGTACAAAGATCTTTGGGTGACATAATGTATTCATTGTCGATCAGTAACTCATTGCCAGTCTCCAGATCTGTCACCTGATACGGTCTGCGACAATTCTGGACACAAGCACCCCGATTGGCAGATGCATTTTTTTCATGGAGACTCAGATAACATTTGCCGGAAACTGCCATGCACAAAGCACCGTGAACAAAGGTCTCAATTTTTATCAATTCACCGGAGACACCACGAAGATCTCTGCGATGTATTTCTGAAGTGATATGCTGTACTTGCTTCAAAGTGAGTTCTCTGGCCAAAACGACAACATCTGCCATCTGTGCAAAAAAGGCCACAGATTCGATATTGCTCACATTGGCTTGTGTGCTGATATGTAATGGCATTCCGATGGATTTACACATATCAAATACTGCAAAATCTGAAGCTATCACTGCATCTATTCTTTGATCTTTACATTCTGAGATGATCTTTCTGGCTAATTGCATATCATAATCGTACACTACAGTATTCAAGGTGAGATATGCTTTGATTTCATGTTGTCTGCAAATCTGTCCTACTTCAGCAATATCTTCAATGGTTATTGTTGGTATTGATTTAGTACGCATATTAAGTTGTTCTACACCAAAGTAGATGGCATCAGCGCCAGCCTTTATGGCACTGTATATTGACTCAAACGAACCGACAGGAGCAAGTAATTCCGGCTTTTTTAAGGTCATAGCTGGCGTAATTTGGCTGTAAAATGCCTCAACATAGGAGCTTCTTCTGTGATTTCCAGCCCTTTGATTTGATGACGTTCATTATATACTTCTATGATTACCTCTGATACATAATCTATATGACTTTGGGTATACACCCTTCTGGGTATAGCTAATCTGACCAATTCAAGGGAAGCAGGAACTAATTGATGCTCGGCGTCATACTTTCCGAACATTAATGATCCTATCTCCACACATCGGATTCCACCTTTGAGATATAGCGCACACACCAAAGCTTGTCCCGGATATTGTTCGACAGGAATGTGGCTTAAAAACTGTTTGGCATCAAGGTAGACGGCATGGCCACCTGCCGGCAACATGACAGGTACTCCGACATCTGAAAGTTTTTGTGTGATATATTCTATACTACGTATTCTATATTGAAGATAATGCTCATCCATCACTTCATTAAGACCAATAGCAATGGCTTCGAGGTCTCTCCCTGCCAGACCACCATAAGTAGGAAATCCTTCAGTGATAATCAACAGATTTCTGCATTGTGTTGCCAAATCTTTATTTCTTAAAGCGAGAAACCCTCCGATATTAGCAAATGCATCTTTTTGGCACTCATGGTAGCACCTTGCGCATAAGAAAACATTTCATTGACGATCTCTATAATGCTTTTGTTTTCATACCCTTTTTCACGAAGTTTTATGAAATAGGCGTTTTCTGAAAATCTACAGGCATCTATGTATAGTGGTACATTGTATTCTTTACAAATTTCATGGGTTTCTTTGATATTAGCCATAGAAACAGGTTGTCCCCCTCCTGAATTATTTGTCACGGTAATGATGACCATGGCTATATGATCTGACCCGTTTTGTTCGATATAGTTTCTGAGTGCCGTGGTATCAAGATTACCCTTAAAAGGCGCTGGGATAGTTGGTTTTTTGCCTGCTTCACATACCATGTCTACACCTTCAGCTCCTGAAAACTCAATATTGGCTCTGGTGGTATCAAAAAGTGTATTGGAGATAAAAACCTTACCTTTTCCCCCTGTGATCGAGAACAATATTTTTTCAGCTGCTCTTCCCTGATGGGTAGGTATCACGATCTCCATACCAGTGATATCCTTTACTGCTTTTTCAAATCTGTAAAAACTCGGACTTCCCGCATAGGATTCGTCTCCGATCATCATGCCTGCCCATTGCGCGCTACTCATGGCACTCGTGCCGCTGTCAGTGAGTAAGTCAATCATGACATCATCAGAGTGTAGTAAAAAAGTGTTGTAGTTTGCATCACTAAGTGCCTGTCTCCTATATTTTTCATCATTGAATTGTATAGGTTCTACAGACTTAATTCTGAATGGTTCAATTATGGTTTTCAATGTGGTAATTTTAACAAATGAGATGCAAAATTACAGAAAATAAATCTGATAGTAAAGACTAATATTATCCTACCGTATTTTATACCCAACAGAAAATGATTTGCAAAATTTAATAATCACAATTATTTGAAAATTAATAACTTGTGATTTAAAATTTTCACACAATATTTTCTGTTTACTATAAGTAGAGTAACAAAGGACCAATCTTATCCCCAATGTTAGCCACCTGAAAATAATAACAAACATTTTTAGATCACAATCACTCTGTTTTTGACTTCATTCCTGTTGCCGGAGTATCTAGATTCATAGGCTTTCTGGGCAATTTTTCATTTCTTTGAGCGGTTTGCCATACCATAGATGTGATAACAGTGGCTGCTTGTTTAAGATCATCAGCAACAAGGTGGTCCCAATTGTCCATATTGGAATGGTGGGTTCTGTTAGAATATGCAATTGGCTCCTGGATAAACTGAAACCCTGGAATGCCAACTCCATCAAAACCCAAGTGATCCGTGCCACCTGTATTCTCAAGTGTGATAGTATTTGCACCAAGGTCTTTAAATTCGTCTAACCATTCTCTGAAAATCGGAACAACATCTTCATTGCCCTGAGCATAAATGCCTCTTACTTTACCGGTGCCGTTATCCAGATTGTAGTATGCAGATATCTTTTCCTGATCTGGTTTTAATGACTTGGGAATCCAGCCACCCGGTTCCGTTTCTGCAAAATGTTTTCTGACATAGTTAATGGAGCCATAAAGCCCTTGTTCTTCACCAGACCAAAGTGCCAACCTGAGTGTCCTGCGAGGCTTTTGACCGCTTTCTTTTATATAGGTATTTAAAATTCTTGCTGCTTCCATCATCACGGCAGAGCCGGCTCCATTGTCAGTGGCTCCTGTACCGGCATGCCAGCTGTCAAAATGAGCACCGAACATAACTACTTCATCTTTCAGGTCAGAACCTTCTATCTCAGCGATCACATTATGATCCATTCCTTTGTTGGGAGATTCATATCTTGCTTTTATGTTAAAGCTCACTTTTGGACTCTGACCCCGGTTGATCAACCTAAGTAGTCGGTTATAATGTTCAACTGAAAGAGTTACCTGAGGTATAATTCTGACACCTTCTTCCTGAGCACGTTTGCCTTCCTGACCACCCGGACGAGCACCAGTCACAAAGACTGTTCCAAGGTCACCTTTGTAATTTCTGTCTATGATACAAAGCGGTTGCTCTGCATCTAAGAACTTCCATAAATCTGTCCCAAATGATCCTCCAGCCCGAGCCCAATCTCTACGTGGCCTCGGTGCCGGGACAGGTGCATTGGCCATCTTTAGCAGATCGTCAGAATTATATCTTCTAGCCGGAGCATCAAACCATTCGCTTATTTCTCTGATTGAATCCAGCATCACAATTTTACCTTTGAGTTTACCTTTATATTTTTCCAGTTCTGCTGATTCATTAGCCTGCAGGTATATCAACTCTCCAGATACAAGACCACTTGTAGATGGTGACCAAGCTTTGGGATAGGCTATCACCGGCCAATAATCAGGACTGTGTGCATGCATTTCAAAATGTTCAAGATGCCAGCCTCTACCAAATGGACCCCATTCTTCTTTGTGAACATTGGAAAGTCCCCATGATTTTAGTTCTGTTACGGCCCAATCCTGTGCTTTTGCCAATTTTGCTGAACCTGTCAACCGTGGGCCATATTCATCACATATAGTCGATGCGATCTCCATGACTTTGGATTCTTTTAATCCAATTCTTTTAATTGATTCGTTAAAATCTTTATTTTGTGTAAAAGATAAGGATGGAACAATAAGGAGTAAAAGAAATAAAATTCTGGACATGATTGTATTTAGTTTATTGTTTTGTAAATAAAATGCGAAGGTAAAAATATTTGTTATATTTTTCAGGATTAATCAAAATGTTTATCTCCCTTTTTATTTTTATTTTAAGAGTATGTTTAAAATTTTTCTTATTTGTAAATCAAGAGATTATGGTTCTGGGAATAAAATAATCAACGCATTTATCGAGCTAAATAAGACGATTATTTTGAAGTCAGGTTCATAATACATTGATTTTAAGGCAATGAAAATTTAAACATACTCTAAACTATATTCATCGGTTTTTCTTTAAATACCTGATGAATACGTTTTAAAAATTCGTCTGCATGATGTTTGTTAAAGCATAAGGGCGGTTTGATCTTAATGACATTATGGTCAGGACCGTCAGTGCTGGTCAGGATACCCAATTCTTTCATTCGATTGGAGAGATAGGCAGTAGGCTGGGGTAGTGGATTCATTTCCCCATCAATCAATTCAAAACCAAGAAACATGCCTAAACCTCTGATGTCACCTATCATACTATATTCCTGCTGTATATGCTGCAACCCTTGGATAAGATAATTTCCCGTTGCTTTGGCATTTTCTCTGAGCCCTTCTTCTTTGATGATGTTGAGCACTTCATGACCAATGGCGCAGGAAACCGGATTGCCGCCAAATGTGTTGAAATACTCCATACCATTTGAAAATGCATCGGCAACAGCCCGGGTACAAACTACTGCTGCTATCGGATGTCCGTTGCCCAACGGTTTGCCTATGGTCACTATATCAGGTACCACATCATGATACTCGAAAGCCCACCAATGTGAGCCAATCCTTCCTAGCCCGGTCTGCACTTCATCAGCTATACATATGCCACCGGCAAGCCTTACCATGGAGTACACAAGTTGCAGAAAATCCTTTGGCAACAAGATCTGTCCACCACAAGATACGATGCTCTCATGGATAAACGCTGCGGGTGATTTACCAGCCTGTTGTAGATTTTGAAGGATTTCTTTTGCATGATGAGCATATGATTGTCCTGTATTATCACCTCTGTATATCCCCTCTAAAACTATCCGGAAGTGGAAGAAGGTTTGTATATTTGGGTTTACCCCTACCACCTTTTCCATCAAATTTATACGAACTTACCTCAATACAAGCATTGGTATTGCCATGATATCCGGATTGTAGTGCTATCATGTCCCTTTGATTTGTAAACGTATGAGCCATTCTCAAAGCCAGCTCATTTGCTTCACTACCGGAATTTACAAAATATACTACTTCCAGTTCTTTGGGAAAGGTTGAAAGCAAGGATTCAGCAAATTTTAAGATGTTGTCATGCAAATATCTTGTATTGGTATTTAAGATAGCCATTTGAGCGGAGCCCGCGGTGACTATTTTGAGATGTTCATGTCCCACATGAGCCACGTTATTGACAGTGTCGAGATATTTTCTGCCTGTATCATCTATCAGGTATGCTCCGTCTCCTTTCAATATTTTAAGCGGCTCTTTGTAGGACAATGATAGGTTTTTACCTAATATTTTTTGCCTCAAGGCCTGTATTTCAACTGTAGATGGAGATTTTTTGGCTGACTCAGTGTAATATGAAAAAAGAGTATTTGGGTCAGGACATATACTTTTCCAAACTTCTGTTTCATTGTAATATGCTACTCCGGGGTAATCATGTTGATACCCAAGCATGTCCAAAATAATCTGAAAATGGAGATGCGGTGCCCAATCACCGTTTTCCTCGTGGTCGCCAATATATCCCAAAAGTGTTCCTTTTTCAACTCTTTGACCTTGCTTAATCACAGATAATGTACTGATACTCAGGTGCCCGTATAAACTGTAAAACTGTATTCCATTGACATCATGCAGGAGGATGATGGTTGGACCGTAATCTTTTGGATGATCATTATTGAAAATGCTGTAGACTGTTCCTTCAAGAATCGAGTGTACAGGTGTGCCAGATTCAAGCCAATAGTCCACTCCCAAATGAACCGTTCTGTATTCAGGGCCACAATTGCCTTCTTTTTTATATGCGTCTGTGCTGTAAAATGGTCTTACTTCCAGAAACCCATTTGCCGGTATCGTGTTAGCATGGGATTTTTCCACTTTTTATTTTCTCCCAAAAAGTTACAGCATCATTGTATTCTTGCTTATGCCCTATAAAAGTACTTCCAATGCTCATGTCAGGCTGGGAAATAAAATTGGTGTTTTCAGTAGGGAACATCCTGTTCAATTCAATCTTTTGATCTTTGAAAAAACTATTGACCTCCGTTTCATGTGGGTGAGGCATCAAACCTATAGCGGCTCTAAAACTGTAATAAGCCAGAGATGGGTGGATACCAGACCATTGGATAAGCAATCGTCCGGCTGCCTGATCGCTGATCTGAAGATATTCGTTTTCAGGTTCTTTTTGCTTGTTGATGGCAGATTTGGTCAAACTGATGACCAATCTCATACCTATGAGACAATACAAGTATCTGACTTCTGCAGCTTCTAATGGAAAGGAGTTATGATATCCTTTTAACACCGCACAAGCCGCCTGGAGAGGATCGTTTTGGCCCATGATGGCATAGGTTGCGGTTACTGCCACATCATTGATGATGGTTGATTTCACCGCATCTCCATAGTCAATAATGGAAACAACGATATTGCTGCCAAAATCTGTTTGAGTGATAATATTATTGTCATTGGCATCATTATGAATGACGCTTTTTCTGAGTTTTTCAAGATCTGATTTCGATTCCTTATATTGACTTATGACCTTCGAGAATGCAGTCTGCAAAGATGGATCAATGAGATGTATATAATTTTCAGTCCACTCAGCATGATCGAGATTCCAGTCAAAAACTCTTGAAGCTATGTGATGATCGAAGCCCTTCAATGCCAAAGTTGTTTGACCGGCTTTTTGACCTAAACTAAATAATAATTCATTAGTCACCGGAGATACCTTCGACCATAAATCCCCTTCTATCCAGGTCAACATTCTTACAGCTCTCGTCCTGTTTGTATCATCTTTCAGATATAGTGTTTTTTTACCATTTGCAGCTATTTTCATCATAGGTGCTGATGCTTTCAAGCTGCTTTTTTCAAGGTGCTCAAGGAGTTTTTCCTGGAAGTCCAAAACCTGAATGTCATAATCTTCAGGAGATATTTTCAGGACCCATTTTTTACTATTTTTTTGAGTTACTAAATAATTGGTATCTATTTCTCCGGGTAGGGGCAATATTTCACCTGATACACCAAATGTATCTAAACATCTTTTAACAAACGGTAACTGGTCAATCATATCGATGGGAAGTTATAGTCACAAGAATAAATTGCTCTCCACTAAATTGGATTCAATTTATTTTTCAATGAGAAGGGATAAAAAGATTTTAAAATTCAAATTTGCAAAAATAGAAATAAGTTTCATACAATTAATTAGGCAGCATAACATTTCGATTGTGACTCAAATTTTAATTGAGAAATAGAGGATCTATAAAAATTTATGCAACTTCACAGAAAAATGAAATTTTGAACCTTTTTTTTATTCAATCAAAAAAGTCACATACTTTTGTAACTTTTAGGAAATATTTAACGTTAACAAGATAAAAATTAAACAATTTTTTTCGTTAATCATTTATAGTCTTCATTTGTACAATCTATAATTTATGAAAAGCAAGTTAAAGCCGTCTTTGTACTTTGGTCTCATATTTATGGTAAGTATATCTTGTACTATTTACCTTCAGTCTCAGGATTTTTTTGAGTATCATGACTTGATGCCTGTTGATTTTACTGAAACGTATGTCATGGAAAATTCCGAACTTCCTGATTTGAATTTTTTGAAAGAAGTACTAAAATCAATTTTCAACATTATTAATCTTGCCTGACAATTTGCTGCAATCAATCTATACTACACATAAATACATATTTACATTTTAAGTCATTTTTGTGTGCTATCAAAATAGCAATAGAGCATTATAACATCGACTAATGGAGCCATATGGACGATAAAGTGTTAAAAAAATATTAAAAATCTTAATTTTTTATTCAACGCTTCTTGCATATTAGTTTGAAGTAATACTTTTGTACTCAACTCGGTCTTTAGTATTTACAACCACTATTATGAATTTGAGATTTATTTTTTTTAGTCTTTCATTTTTATTCGTTATTCCTTTAATTTCTCAAAATAGAATTAAATGGAGCACATGGGAAAACTTACCGAATAAACTTGAAAAGGCAGATAAAAAGTTTTTAGTTTACTTCTATTATGATGGGTGTAAGTGGTGTAGGGTGATGGAAGAATCTACATTTTCGGAAGGGCATATAGCCAAATTTGTCAATCAAAACTTTTACCCATTAAGGTTGAATGCCTTATCTTCCGGTAAGCTTATGGTAGCAGACAAAGCATACACCAGTGTGCGGATAGGTAAATATGATTTTCATGAGCTTGCTGCTGAATTGCTTTCAGGAAATATGTCATTTCCATCTATTGTGTTTCTTGATGAAAAGTTCCACAAATTGGCACATTTTGACTCCTATATTGAAATTCCAAAGTTTGAAATGTTATTATCGTACTATGGAGGGGATCATCATAAAAATACCCTTTGGAAAAGATACAGCACAAACTACTGTCGGGAAAGTAATTTTAATTCTTTGGTCAACGATAAGCATTAATTGTTATGTAAAGGTTTAAGTGTATCCTTACTTAAATCAAATTCTTTTTATAAGTCCTGTTAATAACACACCTCTTAGGGTTCGTTGCAAAACTTCTATATATCCTTTATATATATATTAAAAACTTACTGTGAGTATACCAAATTATATTTACCTTTACACCGTAAAACAAACGATAATTTTCATAATAAATCCTGCACCAATGAAATACATATTACCAACCTTGATTTGTATCTTTTTATTAAATGCATGTAAAGACAAAGTGATGACTGAAGAATCTAAGAAAGTGTCAGTAACCTACCCAACCACACGAATGGATAGCACTATTGCTGAATATTTTGGAAGCAAGTTAGGCGACCCTTATCGCTGGCTTGAAGATGATCTTTCAACTGAGACCGGACAGTGGGTAGATGATCAAAACAAAGTGACTTTTGGTTATCTTGACAATATTCCATTCCGAAGTGATATCAAATCCAGACTTGAAAAATTGTGGAATTATGAAAAATTTGGTGCCCCTTTTAAGGAAGGCGATTACACATATTTCTATAAAAACGATGGGTTGCAAAATCAGTTTGTTCTCTGGCGAAAAAAGGGAGACAAAGATGCAGAAATATTTATTGATCCCAATACTTTTTCAAAAGATGGCACTACATCTTTAGCAGGTATAAATTTTTCAAAAGATGGCTCGAAGGTAGCTTATCAGATTTCAGAAGGTGGTTCTGACTGGCGCAAAGTTATAGTGATGGATGCAATCACAAAACAAATACTTGAAGATACTTTACGAGATGTGAAATTCAGCGGCCTGTCATGGAAAGGTAATGACGGTTTTTATTATTCAAGTTACGACAAGCCCAAGGGCTCTGAATTATCTGCAAAAACAGATCAGCATAAATTATATTATCACAAGTTGGGAAGTAGCCAGAAAAGTGATAAAGTAATCTTTGGCGACAAGATAAAAAGACGTTATATAGGCGGAACGGTGACTGAGGATGACAGGTATCTGTTTATCTCAGCGTCTGTATCTACATCTGGTAATGAACTCTATATGGTGGACCATCAGGACAAATCTGGTAAGATTGTCACTATGGTGGATAACTTTGAGAGTGATAGTTATGTAGCTGATAATGATGGGTCTAAGTTGTATATCGTGACCAATCTTGGTGCTCCGAATCAAAAAATTGTCACTGCTGATGCTTCCACCCCGGGCACCGCCAACTGGAAAGACTTTATACCCGAAACTGAAAATGTACTTGATGTGAGCACAGGCTGCGGATCTTTTTTTGCCCACTATATGAAAGATGCCTTATCCTTCATCAGGCAATACGACTACAATGGCAAGTTGATCAGAGATATACAACTGCCTGGATCAGGCACAGCATCTATGGGAAATGCCAAGCGGAATGAAAAAAGAGATTTATTTTTCTTTTAGCAATTATGTGACACCCGGCAATATTTACAAATTCGAACCATCAACAGGTAAAGCGGAGCTGTTTATCAAGCCCAAAATCAATTTTTCTCCGGAACAGTATGAGTCAAAACAAGTTTTTTACACTTCCAAAGATGGAACTAAGATACCTATGATGATTTCTTACAGAAAAGGGGTCAAACTGGACGGTAAAAATCCGACCATACTCTATGGATATGGTGGTTTCAATATAAGTCTGACACCGGCCTTTAGTATCACCAATGCAGTGTGGATGGAGCAAGGCGGCATATATGCAGTCCCCAATTTACGTGGCGGTGGCGAATATGGCAAAAAATGGCATGATGCCGGAACACAGATGAAAAAGCAAAATGTTTTTGATGATTTTATCGCTGCCGCTCAATATCTCATCGCCAATAAGTATACTTCGAGTGATTTTCTCGCTATTTCAGGTGGGTCCAATGGTGGATTGCTCGTAGGAGCGTGTATGACACAAAGACCGGAGTTGTTTAAAGTGGCATTACCTGCCGTAGGGGTGCTTGATATGTTGCGTTATCATACTTTTACCGCTGG
Source organism: Saprospiraceae bacterium (assembly GCA_016713025.1). NCBI lineage: Bacteria > Pseudomonadati > Bacteroidota > Saprospiria > Saprospirales > Saprospiraceae > Saprospiraceae bacterium. The sequence continues at coordinate 742,215 of JADJPZ010000004.1, forward strand.
TGCCGGCTGGGCTTACGACTATGGTACTTCAGAACAAAGCAAAGAAATGTTTGATTACCTTCTGGGATATTCTCCTTTGCACAATGTGAAAGAAGCCAAATACCCCGCTACTTTAGTGACTACGGCAGATCATGACGATAGGGTAGTACCGGCGCATTCTTTTAAATTTATTGCTGCACTCCAAAACAAACATAAAGGAGACAATCCCGTACTGATCAGGATAGAAAAAAGTGCAGGGCATGGAGCTGGGAAACCAACCACAAAAATCATAGAAGAAGCGGCTGATAAAATTGGCTTTACCTTATTCAACATGAATAAATCCTATAAAATTGATATAAAAAATTGATATTTGAAAGCCAACCACAGAAAGAATTAATCACATGAATTTTAATCGAAAATAAGTACATATATCAGTAGAATAATCAATGATGACTTAAAATCTAAATACCATGCAAAAATAAAAATTATGTCGATCAAAACAAACAGCGATTCCTTGATGAGTTGCTTGTAATATTAAAAATACCTTCTATTAGTGCTGACCCAGCATTCAAATCTGAGGTAGCAAAAACAGCAGATGTCGTGGCTGATAGCCTCAATAAGGCCGGGTGCAGTCATGTCAAAGTGTACCCAACCAAGGGACACCCCATCGTGTATGGGGAACATATAATTAATTCTGAATTGCCTACCATTTTGGTGTATGGCCATTATGATGTTCAACCTCCGGATCCTTTAGAATTATGGCATAGTCCACCATTTGAACCTGTCATCAGAAAAACTGAAAAGCACCCTGATGGTGCTATCTTTGCAAGAGGATCATGCGACGACAAGGGACAATTCTATATGCATGTAAAAGCTTTTGAAGCGATGGTGCAAAATCATGCACTGACCTGTAATGTCAAATTTATGATCGAAGGAGAAGAAGAAGTGGGGTCTGTAAATCTTGGTCCTTTTTGTAAGGAAAACAGTGAAATGCTCAAGTGCGATGTGGTATTGATTTCTGATACTTCTATCCTGGGTAATGATATCCCTTCGATCACAGTTGGTTTAAGGGGGTTAAGTTATGTCGAGGTGGAGGTAGTCGGTGCCAATAAGGACCTTCATTCAGGAGTTTACGGAGGTGCTGTTGCCAATCCCGCACAAGTGCTTTGTGATATGATTGCTTCCCTCAAAGATGAAAACAAACATATCACCATTCCTGGGTTTTATGATGACGTGGAGGTCGTTTCAGATGAAGAAAGAGCAGCTATGAACAAAGCGCCTTTTGACAAAGTGAAATATATGCATGACCTGGGTATTGAAGCAACCATGGGAGAAAATGGTTATACCGTGCTTGAGCAAACATCTATTCGCCCCACTCTGGAAGTCAATGGTATTTGGGGTGGGTACATAGGAGAAGGTGCAAAAACTGTCCTTCCTGCCAAAGCCTTTGCCAAAATAAGTATGAGGTTGGTGCCCAACCAGAAAAGTGATAAAATCACGGAATTGTTCAAAATCTATTTTGAATCCATTGCACCTCCAGGAGTTAAAGTTATAGTCCGCCCACACCACGGTGGAGAAGCAGCTGTGACTCCATCAGATACGCCAGAATATAAAGCTGCCGCTATGGCCATGAAAGAATCTTATGATAAAGATCCTATTCCTGTAAGAGGTGGAGGTAGTATTCCAATAGTAGCCTTATTTGAAAAGTATTGGGTGTAAAAACCGTACTTATGGGATTCGGACTAGATTCTGATGACATCCACTCACCCAATGAGCATTATGGCTTGTTTAATTTCTACAAAGGAATAGAAACTATTCCTTACTTTCATAAGTATTATAAGGAACTGAAGAAAGATGATAAATAATTAATTAGATGAGAGTTTTTATAGTGGATAAAACCAAGCAGCAAAACTAATTGGTATCTGAACCTAGACATTAGTCGTTAATTATTGGATTAGCTTGAGGAAGTTTTTGAACGGAAAAGAAAAAAAATTGCAGCCCGTAGGATGACCGAACGGTGCGTTAGCACAGCATTGAACGATTTCAATGCTGAGTGAGGGAACTGCAAACCACGGCTTGCAGCATCGACAATATCAAAGGGTTCGATTCCAAAAAGGGGAAAAAAAAAGTCACTCAAATGAGTGACTTTTATGCAGCCCGTAGGATGACCGAACGGTGCGTTAGCACAGCATTGAACGATTTCAATGCTGAGTGAGGGAACTGCAAACCACGGCTTGCAGCATCGACGATATCAAAGGGTTCGATTCCACAAAGGGCAAAAAAAAAGTCACTCAACTGAGTGACTTATATGCAGCCCGTAGGGGAATCGAACCCCTGTTTCTAGAATGAAAATCTAGCGTCCTAACCGCTGGACGAACGGGCCAAAATAATGCTTTTCTTTAAAAGCGACGCAAAGATAGATACATTAGCCAATTTACAAAACAGAAAACAATCTTTTTTTTAAAATTATCTTTTTATCAGACTAATATCAAGTACAATATCTGAGCAAACAATATTTTTAAAACTAAGGAAATGGGAAACATAAAAGAATACCCGATGCCTGGAACCCTGTTTTTCGTAATATCAGTGGCAAAATCCAATATTGCCGGCTGGTTGGCCGAAAACCCAAGTAAGAGGGAGTAAGGGATTTTGATCAGTTTGTATCCAATCCAAAGACTCAGCATAGCCGAAACTATACTCAGCATGGTTCCAGCTGCAAAAATCTGAATCCAGGCTCCATCATTCAGACTCTGTAAAAGTGTGTTGCCTGACCTGATCCCTATTACAGCAAGTAAAAGGGTGAGTCCCAACTGATTGAGCGTTACGTTTGATCCATAAGGCAATGTCCATACTATCGGGCCGGTTCGCCGGAGAGTACCCAGGATTAATCCCATGATCAGAGGTCCGCCTGCAAAACCAAATTTAAATACCAAACCACCGGGTAATGTAAATTCTATCATCCCTAAGATAAGACCTAATGCCAGCCCAATCCCGAAGGAAAACAAATCTATTTTATTGGATGCATAGTAGCTGTCTCCAAATAGTTTTTGAATGCTCTTAATGTCTTCCCGTCTTGCAACAAACCTGATTCGGTCTCCCGGTTCCAGGATAGTATCGCTTTTTGCAAGCATTTCGATATCGCCTCTCCGGATACGTGTTATCACAGCATTGTACTTTTCATGAAGATTCAATGAAGAAAGCTCTTTTCCCACCACATCAGGATTGGATACAAAAATTCTTACAATGTCATACTCTTTTCTATCATAAGTCATATTATTAATAGCTTCTTTGCCCATGACTCTTTGGGCTTCATCCAGTTCTTCCTGTGTGCCTACAATGATGACTGTATCACCAAGGCTCAATTTGATGTCAAAATTTGACAATACAGTGCCATGAATCTTACTATCTATTCTGCCAAAAACGATGTTCCAATTGTACTCACTTATGATATCACGAAGTTGTTTTCCGGTCATTTCGCCATTTGTGATTTCAATTGCTCTACTGGTAAGATTTTCATCGAGAGGATATTCCTTTCGCAGCATTTGTTTTTCAGCATGATAATCTACTTTGAGAAATCGCTCCATGATTTTAATGGCTATCATTACACCCAGGACACCCATTGGATAAGAAAATGTATATCCTACCACCATATGTTGGATGGCATCGGTATTTCCTTTTTCCTTAAGATTGACCATGTCTATGACACCTGCCAAAGCAGTTGTATTGGTCGAACTACCGGTATAAATCCCCACTATCGTCGCTTTGTCAAATCCCATAAGATAATAAATCACTATCGTCAGAAGGGCTGAAAGCAATAACATTAATAACACAAAACCGATATCTCTCCACCCATTTTTATTGAAGGACTCAAAAAACGCCGGTCCTGATCTCAATCCTATGGTATAGACAAAAAAGATGATTCCGATCTGAAAGATGATCTCCGGTACGTTAAACAAAGGATTGGCAGCTCCAAAAGCAAGTCCTACAAAAAGCACTGCTGCCGTACCCAGACCTGTGCCTTTTATTCTAAAGTTTCCTACGAGATACCCAATTGCTATCACCAGAAATAGTAGAATCAAGGGATTTTCAATAAAATATGAACTCATAATCAATAAATAGCGTATGCTTTATTATCAACGAATTTTAGTAGTTTTGGTTGTATTTCTTCAAATCAAGCTGTCTGTTACATCCATTCTCATTCTCCATTCCTCCATGCTCCATGCTCCTTGCTCCATGCTCCCTTCCCCCTTCTCCCATCTCCCATAGTCCATCCTCCCTTCTCCGTGCTCCACATTCCTTTCTCCCTTCTCCCTTCTCCTTGTTCCATGCTCCTTCCTCCCTTCTCCATTCTCCCTTCTCCTTGTTCCATGCTCCTTTCTCCCTTCTCCCTTTTTCAAAGCCATACTTCAACAGCACCGCCTCCATTTTTTGAAAATGTAAATCTTATCTGGTGGTAATCCTTCAGAATGTGTTCTATTTCACTTTTCAGAACCCCTTGTCCCTTACCGTGTATTATAGTAATATGTGGATAATTTCTGTCTATAGCATCTCGGATAAATAGCCTGGTTTTTTCAAGTTGATAATCAAGTATTCTTCCTGATAACTCATTTTTCATATGTGGGGCCAGCTTTTCAATATGTAAGTCGATCGTGTGGTCAAATGATACTTTTATTGTTTTGTTGTCAGCCTTGATTATATTGTTTTCACGCTTCAGGTATTCATGAATGTCCGGAAAAACTTCCTTTTCAGGGACGATTTCAAGATTTTGAGCCGTTACTAAAAAAATCTTATTTTCATACTTAATTCGGGCTTTTCCTTCAGCATTTATACCCTCAAATATCCCAATCCTGCCTGAAGACTTGATCATGACTTTTTCTCCTGTCCAAAGTTCTTTCAGGTTCATATTTTTTATAAAAAGTCAAATTTTATCAACAAAACCTAAAATCTTATTTTTAGTTGTGTTTTTACCTCTGTTCTTGTATTGCCATTAATTAGTTCGTTGCCTGATCCGATCGTATTGACATTTTCAAAGTAAGTGCGGCCTATTCTGAATTCCCATGTGTAATTTCGTCCCAGCCTTAATCTTGTATTGATATAAAATCTGGATCCGCGATTTTGATAAAATGGAATAAAGAATTCATAAAGAATATCGTTTTCATAGGCGTATATTCGGGCATCAAAGCTATTGATGTCAAATATTGCATACCTTGCGGTAAATGAAAATGGTTTGGCAATGGGCTTGTACACCACATCCTGATAAAAAAGCATGCCTCTGGAATAGCTTGATTTTTCAAAGAAAGAAAATTCTGCACGGTCTCTGATTTCCCATTCTTTGGTAAGTTTGTAATTAAAATGTAACCTCAAGCGTTGCAGTGTGAGATGCTCAGGATAATCAATGATCCTTTCATTGCTGCTGTTGAGTTGTTTCTTTTCTATGCGGTATTGGACATAAAAATCCATTTTTCTTTTTTGAGTATATGCCAGCTTGATTAAAATTTCATTTCCATCTGTGAGTCCGTCTCTGCGGTATGTCACCCATGGATGAGACCAGACATCAGCATATGCACTTAGTGTTATATTTTTAAACGGTCTCATTTCCATACCAAGGTAAAATCCTTTTTCATTGATGGGTTGTGTGGATTCTCCAAAGGCATTTGCATTGAGTACCTGATAGTCCGGATCATAATTTCTGTATACAGCAGATACATCCAGTCTTCTGTCCAGTCCCATTAATACCCCGTGGATATGTGCTTGACCTCCGTTGTCACTAAATGCCCCTTCGCCAAAAAATGTTAAATTTTTATAACGCCATGTATAGTCGATGCTGCTGTTGATCAGAGTCTTACCATTGAAAAGATACTTTCTGTAAAGTGCATCGTCTCGAGTCAGAGTGGCATCAAATCCTGTGTAAAGTCCGTTTAATGCTATTTTGAAATCCCGGATTTTATACTCGATTTTTCCACCGACATTCGTTTGATGGATACTGTTTTTATTAGCCGCTTCAGTTTCTGTACGATGAAAACCATCAAATCTTATTGACCCGAAAGCATCAAAGTCTGTGTTGTCAATAGAATCTCTGTCTACAGTGGCATCGATAGGTTTATAAGAAATAAAAGCTGCTGCCTGGATAGATCTCGCTAAGTTAATGACAGCACCGGCACCCCTGAAAAAGTTAACTTCATTTACAGAGCTGTAGGGTCTTATCATTCTGCCGGCTTTCTTTACATTCATCACATAGGAAGATTTGCCGGCACCAAAGTCATTATGCAGTATTAATCCCTGACCCATACTTACTGCAAAATCACCAAGAGATACGATACTCAAAGTCTTATTGATATCTTTAGCGTACGCAAACATTGAATAGAAATCAAAACCATACTTATTGTGATTTTTTAAAAACGGTTCACCCGGGTCTTTTTCCATTGTAATACCAGCTTTAAAGAGCTGCCCAAATTCAAACCGGTATCTGACATAGAGATGATTTGGATCTCCTATGTAAGGAGTAGATCCAGATGCGGATGGCAAAAATCCTTTCCTGTCTTCCAGGACTCTTTTACCTTTTAAAAACAGGGTAGATGTCCCGTTTTTAATAGCATCTTTAAAGTCAAGATTAAAATCCGCCGGAGCCACATCACATTTTAGAAAAGGGGTAACATTTTTTATGACACCCATATCCCATGATGGTAGTGATTGTAGCTCATATATACTAAGATATGATCCAAACTGTGTGCGATGTTTGATAAAGTCTGTGATCTGGATTTCATTCAACAGATATAATTCTCTAAGATCATTTTCTGTAGCCTGATTGATATTCAGCGGATTTTCGTAGTAATGATTTAGATTTTCAAATATAGTATTGTAATCAAAGTTTTCAGCATCTGTTGATTCCAGAAAGTCTTCAATGATATTTGAAATAATATTATTGGACTGAGATTCATCCTGCCCGGTAACAGGATCGGTCCGGAAAATAGAATAACATATGAATAATATAATAAATCTCATGTTTGAATAACTTGGGGTAAAACTAATGAAATTCGTAAGAATATCAGAAATTGGTATGAAAAAATAACCAAATCGAGTTAATTTATTTAGAAAATTTCTAAATAACAAGAAACATATTATAAAAATTGTAATTACACTTTCAGTATTTTACTTTTGTGGCAATTTTAATTCAAAAAAGTCTAATTATATATCTATTCTTCATAAAATATATATTAAAAAAACATTAATGAAGGTTTATAAGTTTTTAAGTATCAGACTAATAGCCATCATGTCAATATTGATATGGTCGGCTCTTTCCATTTCTGCTCAGGTTTCTGCAGACGCGGGGAAAGAACTTTTTAAAGCCAATTGTGCAGCTTGTCACGCCAAAGACATGCGTTCTGCAGCTACGGGTCCGGCTTTGGGAGGATCCCAAGCACTTTGGGGTGATGATGAAGCGCTTTATGCATGGATCAGAAATTCTCAGGCGATGATCAAAAAGGGCCACCCTAGGGCTGTTGAACTTTGGAATAAGTACAAGCCTGTCGTGATGACAAATTTTGAAAAGCTGACTGATGATGAGATCGGAAGCATCTTAGCTTATGTCAATGGTACCTATGATGGAACCCTTGGCCCTGTAAAGAGCACAGCTTCATCTGCAAAAAAAGAAGAACCTAAAAGTCAGTTACCCTTATATCTTATTATAGCTGCTGTGCTGGCTGTTCTTGCACTTTTACTCACAAAAATAATTTCAAATCTCAACCAAATAGCAGCTGCAAGAGAAGGACGTCATGAAGAAGCAAAGACAATAGGACAGATTTTAACTTCAAAAGGAGTTGTCACATTTCTTATATTTGCTGCTATCATATTTGGTGCTTACACCACTGTCAATAAAGCAACTGAGCTGGGCAGACAGGAAGGATATGCGCCAGATCAACCTATAAAATTTTCACATGCTACTCATGCTGGTGTCAATAAAATTGATTGTCAATACTGTCATGATAGTGCGAGAAGATCGAAGCATTCGTCAATTCCGGGCACAAATACTTGTATGAATTGTCATGCAGCCATCAAAAACGGAAGTCAGTATGGAACAGCAGAAATTACTAAGATTTATGCCTCGATAGGTTATGATCCGGCTACAAACAAATATATTGAAGATTATGAATCTAAATCGGAAGAAGATATAAAGGCTATTTTTACAAAATGGATAGGGGACGAATACAAACGAGTTAAAGAAAAAGGTGATTTGGATAGTGAAGGCGAAAGAGTGGTAGCTCAACAGTGGGCTGATATCAAAAAATCATTGACCAACGATCAGAAAAAACAAATCCAGGGCCCGATAGAGTGGACAAGAATACACAATTTGCCTGATCACGTTTATTTCAATCACTCTCAGCACGTCACTGTTGGAAAGTTGGAGTGCCAGACTTGTCATGGAAAAGTTGAAGAAATGGAAGTATTGAAGCAAATGTCCCCGTTATCTATGGGATGGTGTATCAATTGCCACAGGCAAACGGAAGTCAAATTCAAAGACAATGCTTATTATGCAAATTACACGAGATATCACGAAGAATTAGCTTCAGGTAAACGTGACAAAGTGACTGTATCTGACATCGGAGGTCTGGAATGTCAAAAGTGCCATTATTAATCATACTCAAACTGAGTAAAATTTTAATTACAAATAACAATCCTGAATATATAAATGAAAAATCAATCAGATAATATTTGGATAGGTCAGAAAGACCTTACGAGGGATGAAGAATTTATGCAGTTGGCTGAACAGGAGTTTGCAGAAGAACAAGTCAGTTATGCTGATATGACTTCCAATCTTTCCGGTAACAGAAGGGACTTTCTTAAATTTTTGGGTTTTGGTCTCGGTGCTGCCACAGTTGCAGCCGGTTGTGACATTCCGGTCAAAAGAGCCATACCATATGTAGTAAAACCTGACACAATTGTACCGGGTATAGCTAATTATTATGCTTCCACATTTGTAAATGGTGGTGACTATTGTCCGGTGCTTGTAAAAACCAGAGAAGGAAGACCTATTAAAATAGAAGGAAACGATCTCTCATCCATCACTGGTGGTGGTACATCCGCCCGAGCTCAGGCTTCTGTTTTGAGCCTCTATGATACCAATAGATTTTCAGGACCAAAAATCAAAGATGGTGCGGGTTGGAAAGACTCCAGCTGGAGTGAAATGGATAAACTTGCCGTTACGACCATTTCTGCATCCAATAATATCAGACTCGTTACCAATACCATAATGAGTCCAACAGCAAAAAAAGCAATTGCTGAGTTTTCTGCAAAATATCCAAGTGTTAAAGTTGTCACTTATGATCCGGTTTCAGCCTCTGCATTGTTGGATGCCAATGAGCAAAATTTTGGCATCAGAGCCATTCCATCATATCATTTTGATAAGGCTGATGTGATCGTAAGTTTCAATGCAGACTTTTTGGGAACCTGGATTTCGCCAATAGAATATGCTGCTGCGTATGCAAAAGGCCGGAAGATAAATGATGTCACCAAAGCCAGAATGTCAAGACATATTCAGGTCGAAAACCATATGTCTCTCTCCGGATCAAATGCAGACAACAGAATCCTTGTAAAACCAAGTGAACAAGGTGTGGCAATCGCACATCTGTACAACGAAATCACAGGTTCAGGAGCTGGAGCTAATGGTCTGAATGCAAAAGCAAAAAAAGCATTGTCAAAAGTTGCAACCGAATTGAAAGCGGCTTCAGGTAAAGCATTGGTTGTAAGTGCATCGAACAATGTCAATGAACAATTGATGGTCAATGCGATCAATAATGCTCTGGGCAGTTATGGTACCACCATTGATATGGGGGCCACTTCCAATCAAAGACAAGGAAATGATAAAGCACTGAAAAGTCTTGTTGATGAAATCAAAACAGGCAGTGTAGATCTTATAATCTTTTGGGGTGCAAATCCTGTATATGACTCAGCATATAGTACTGACCTCGCAACTTCACTTGGAAAAGTAAAAAATAAAATTTCTTTTGCTGGTGTTAATGATGAGACAACGGATATGTGTACGGTGGTGGCTCCGGCGCATCATTTCCTGGAGGCGTGGGGCGATGTGGAGGCTAAAAATGGACATTTTACCCTTATTCAGCCTACTATTGCACCATTGTTTGATACCAGACAAGCAGAGCTTTCGCTTTTGATTTGGGCAGGAAGTGCCAATGTCGATTTGACAAAAGACCAGCCTTACTACGAATACCTCAAGCAATCCTGGAATACAAGTCAGTTTAAAGCTCAAAATGAATTCAGTTCATTTCAGGCATTTTGGGATAATGCTGTGCATGATGGAGTATTTATTGCCGGAAATGGCGGGGCACCTTCCTACAAGAGCGCAGTAATCGGAGAAGTGACAAAACCTGTGAGTGCTGAACTGGAAATATCATATTACGAAACAGTACATATGGCCAATGGTCAGTATTCAGGTAATCCATGGCTTATGGAAATGGCCGACCCGGTGACAAGAACAACCTGGGGCAACTATCTTGCAGTTCCTGTCAATTTTGATGGTGTAAAAACCATGGTAGGTTTTAATGATCTGGTAGATGGTGATTTAGTAGAATTGACTATAGGCAAAAAGACAGTAACATTACCTGTGGTTCAGCAGTTCGGTCAGATGCCTGGAACAGTATCTTTAGCATTGGGTTATGGAAGAACCTTGGCTGGAAATACAGGAACAAATGTTGGAGTCAACGTAAACGACAGTTTGACTGTTGGCGCTGATGGTCCTCAATATTATAACACAAAAGTTACAGTCTCTAATAAAAAAGGTAAAGAAAAAGATTTTTCTTGTGTACAGTATCATCACACAATTGGAGTAAAAGGTATAGATAAAGAGACAAATACAGAAATCAATGCTGATGAAGCCGCTTTAGTCTTCTTTGATTATTTCACAGGAGTAAAGGGATTTCAAGGCGCATTGACAGATAGGTCTGTGATATATACAGCCAATGTGAAAGAACTCAAAAATAGTGTAGAACACCTTCAAAAAAGGAGGAAACATGCACAACACCTGAATGAGCAACAAATATATGGTGGTTTTGACCACATGTATTCATTGGGTCATCATTGGGGAATGCATGTGGATCTAAATGCATGTATCGGCTGTGGTGCTTGTACAGTGGCCTGTATGTCAGAAAATAATGTACCTGTGGTTGGAAAGCATGAAGTAGCTATCCACCATGAGATGACCTGGTTACGGATAGACAGATACTATTATGGTGATGTTGAAAATCCTAATACTATCTATCAGCCTATGATGTGTCAGCATTGTGACAACGCTCCTTGCGAAAATGTATGTCCGGTAAATGCTACTAACCACAGTGCTGAAGGTCTCAATCAAATGGCATACAACAGATGTATCGGAACAAGATATTGTGCCAACAACTGTCCTTATAAAGTACGTAGGTTCAACTGGTTAGATTATACAAAAGCCGACATTTGGCCAGCTAATCAACCCAGACTTCAGCAAGAAAATGTACCATTTATGGCAGATAATCTCACAAGAATGGTATTGAATCCTGACGTTACTGTAAGATCAAGAGGAGTGATTGAAAAATGTAGTTTCTGTGTGCAGAGAATTCAGGAAGGGAAACTTTCGGCCAAAACAGAAGGCAGGTTACTAACTGACAGAGATGTGAAGACTGCATGTCAGACTTCTTGTCCTACTGGTGCCATCACATTTGGTGATATGAATGATAAGAAAGGTGATCTGACTTCAAAGTTGGAGTCGCCACTCAATTATATAGCTTTGGAAGAAATCAACGTAAGATCTTCAGTTACTTATACCATGAAGGTCAATAACAGAGACAAATCCCTGGATGCTTAATTTATAATTTCATTTTAAAAAGATAATAACATTCTAAATATAAACAATGAGTGCTGTTGTAAGTCCAATTAGAAAACCTCTGATAACCGGTAATAAAACTTACCATCAGATTACAGAGGATTTGATATCACCAACTGAAAAGACACCAACCAAGGAGTGGATTATAGGTTTTATTTTATCGGTTGCTGTATTGACCTGGGGTGTGTTTTGTATTATATGGACCATTTGGGTTGGTATTGGTTCGTGGAATCTAAACCGTACCATAAACTGGTCATGGGATATTACCAACTTCGTTTGGTGGATCGGTATCGGTCATGCGGGTACCTTGATTTCTGCCATTCTTTTACTTTTCAGACAGAAATGGCGTACAGGAGTCAACAGGGCTGCAGAAGCTATGACGATTTTTGCTGTAATGTGTGCAGGGTTGTTTCCTTTGATACACATGGGACGTATTTGGCTGGCAATGTTTATCCTGCCTTATCCGAATACCAGAGGCCCGCTTTGGCCCAATTTTAACTCACCACTTCTTTGGGACGTATTTGCCATCTCGACTTATCTTACGGTTTCATTGTTGTTTTGGTACACGGGATTGGTTCCTGACTTTGCCACAGTAAGAGATAGAGCTAAAGGATTAAGAAGGAAAATTTATAACACACTTTCATTTGGATGGACCGGATCAGCAAAACATTGGCAAAGATGGGAATCTTTATCGTTGGTTCTTGCGGGTCTTTCGACTCCACTTGTACTTTCTGTGCACACGATCGTAAGTTTTGACTTCGCCACTTCTGTGATACCTGGCTGGCATACTACCATATTTCCTCCATACTTTGTAGCAGGAGCGATTTTCTCTGGTTTTGCTATGGTATTGACATTAATGATTATCACGCGAAAACTTTTGCATCTGGAAGACTACATCACAGTAGAGCACATTGAGTCCATGAATAAAGTGATACTTCTTACAGGTACTATTGTCGGTGTAGCTTATCTTACGGAATTGTTTATTGCCTGGTATTCAGGGTATGTTTATGAGCAGTTTGCTTTTTTCAACAGGGCTTTAGGACCCTACTGGTGGTCATATTTCGGCATGATGTTTTGTAACGTGATTTCACCTCAGTTTTTCTGGAAAAAATCATGGAGAAGAAACATTACGTTAACATTTTTCCTTTCCATAGTAGTTAATATCGGGATGTGGTTTGAACGTTTTGTAATCATTGCCACTACATTGGCGAGAGATTATTTACCTTCAAGTTGGAGCTTATATTCTCCAAGTTGGGTTGAGATCGGTATTTATTTGGGTACATTTGGATTGTTCTTCACATGTTATCTGATTTTTGTAAGGGTGGCACCTGTGGTCGCAGTTGCAGAAGTTAAGGCCATCCTTAAATCCGCTGGTAACCAGTATGTAGGTGAAAATGCAACTCATAAACACCACAATCATGGTCATTCCAATACAGAACATCATTAAATAATATAAATAAACATTATAAATGGCACAAAATAATCATAACACTGAAGTTATATATGGTCTATATGATGATGAAGAAGATCTGTTACATGCTGTAAAAACAGCCAAAAACAGTCATCTTGAAATACATGATGTTTTTTCTCCGTTTCCTGTGCACGGTTTGGATCCGATTCTGGGATTGGAAGAATCCAGATTACACCAGGCTGGGTTTATCTACGGTGCTTTGGGTACGTTGACCGCATTTTTAGGCATGACATGGATTTTTACCAAAGATTGGCCAAATATTTTTGGTGGCAAACCATATTGGTCCGTTCCTGCTTTTATACCGATTACTTTTGAGATGACAGTATTATTTTCAGCTATAGGAATGACTGTAACATTTTATATTATCAATGGTTTGGGTCCGGGAGTAGTCAATAAGCATTTGGACGACAGGATCACTGATGACAAGTTTTGTATAGCATTTGACAAATCTCAGGTAAGTGTAGAGAATGCGGAGGCATTCTTTAAGTCAACCGGGGCATCTGAGGTTAATTCTAAAACAATTTAAGAATAGAAATAATGAATATCAAATATCAAATTTTCGGATTTTTATTATTCATTGCGTTGATATCCATGTCATCATGTCAGTCTGCTGGCGTTAATAAGACAGGGAGCGAATATATGCCGGATATGGCGCATTCCGTGGCATACGAAGCCAATACTTATGGGTACTATTACAACAATAGATGGGGTAGTGAAGATGATCTTCATAAAATGGCTCAACCACGACAAGCTGTTGAAGGTACAATAGCTCGAGGTTACGTTGGTTCAAAAAGTGCAGGCACGGGAATATCTTACCATCCAAATGGCAGTGTTCCATACTATTATGCGAATACGGAAGAAGACAGAACCAGAGCTATAGCTGAAATTTCTAAAAATCCTTTTCCTATTACAAAAGCAAGTCTGGAAAACGGTAAGTTGCTCTACAATATACAGTGCGCCATATGTCATGGTGAAAAAGCTGATGGTGCGGGCTACCTTGTAAGAGATGATGGTGGAAAATATCCGGTACAACCAGCTAATTTATTGTCAGATGAGTTTGTTGCTGCATCCAATGGCAGATATTATCATACGCTCATCTATGGTCGAAATTTGATGGGAGGATACTCAGACAAACTTTCTTATGAAGAAAGATGGAACGTAATACAGTATATCAGGTCTTTACAAGCAGCAAGCAAAAAGTTGGAGTACAATGAAAAGATAAACACATTCAATACTACGGACACTCCATACAGCGTAGTTGCAGTTCAAAAGGCTGCTGCCAATGTCGTCATAGCAACTCCCACTGAAGAAGCCATGAAGCAGGAAACAAAAAAAAGTGAACATTAAATTTTAATAGATAAAAAGTAATATAACGATATGAACCAATATACAATGACTTCCGGGCACCGCAATGTTTTATTTGGTGCCATGGGTATAGGTTTGATCTGTATGATTTTAACCTGGATCGGAGATGATGTTCACCATACCAGATTTTGGAGTAATTTTTTGCATAATTCTGTGTTTTTTACTATGATATCTGCAATGGCATTATTTTTCATTGCCGCATGTATCACAGCTTATGCTGGCTGGCATACTACTTTTAAGAGAATCTGGGAGGCTTATTCTATGTTTTTATTGGTAGGCCTTGGATTGATACTAATCGTTGGCTTGGGTGTATATATGCACTGGCATCATCTGTATCACTGGAATGTGGAAGAAGACGTAGCTAATGATCCTATTTTGAAAGGTAAGGCTTCTTTCCTCAACAAGAATTGGTACTTCTTCGGTACCTTAATTTTTGTGGGTGCTTGGGCATTTATTGCTCATAAACTGCGATCACTGTCTTTGGAAGAAGATAAATCAGGTAATGCTTCCTTTGCTCAACACAAATCCATGAGAGTTTGGGCCGCGGCACTCCTTCCTATTATAGGTTTTACAAGTGCTGCTTTGATATGGCAATGGGTGATGAGTGTGGATGCACACTGGTATAGTACACTCTTTGCTTGGTACTCCACTGCAAGTGCTTTTGTTTCTATGATTGCTCTTACTATACTTCTAATCATATTTCTGAAATCTAACGGGTATTATGGGGAAGTGAATGAAAACCATCTTCATGACTTAGGTAAGTTTTTATTTGCTATCAGTGTATTTTGGACTTACCTATGGTTTTCTCAATTTATGTTGATATGGTATGCCAATATCGGTGAAGAAACCATTTATTTTAAAGAAAGATATAATAATTATCCGGCATTGTTTTTTGGTAACCTAATCATAAACTTTTTGGTTCCTTTCTTTGTATTGATGCGGAATGACACTAAAAGAAAGTATGGATCACTGAGTTTTGTAGCCATAGTAGTTTTGTTGGGACATTGGATAGATTATTTCCTGATGATAAAGCCCGGAGCTTTGATCAATGCAAGTCATTCTCACGGTCATGCTGAAGATCATGGCGGAGATGCAGCTCATGCAGCAGGTCACGGTGCAGAACATGTTTCGAATTTTGTTGCAGGTTTTTCGATGCCTGGTTTGCTTGAGATTGGTACATTCATTGGCTTTTTAGGATTGTTTATGTATGTTTCATTGATAGTTTTATCAAAATCTGCTTTGGTACCCAAAAATGATCCATATCTGGATGAAAGCATGCATCATCATGTTATATAACAAAAATAAATTGATTAAAAGACAAATATTATAAAAGATGACTTATTTAGTAGCTTTTGGAATAATATTCCTTCTTGCAGTCATAGTAATACAGATAGGTAAATTATCTGAACTTGCTGCCAAAATCAGAGGGGAAGAAGTAGTAGAAAGAGCAAGCAATGATACTCAGGGAAAGGCTTTAATGGTCTTTATGGTGGTATTTTTAGTAGGCTGTGTAGCATCTGCTATATACTATAAAAATGACATGTTAGGTTATGGCCCTTTGACATCTGCGTCAGCTCATGGATTTGAGCTGGATCATATTTTTAATGTCACTTTGTTTTTTACTGGCATTGTATTCATAATTACACATATTGTCTTGTTTTGGTTTGCTTACAAATACAGAAGTCTTGATAAGAGAAAAGCTTTATTTTTTGCACACGATTCAAAACTGGAAATGATCTGGACTATTGTTCCAGCAGTAGTTATGACATATCTGGTTGCCAACGGACTTATAGCCTGGAATAATATTTTTCCTACACTTACAGAAGAAGATAAACATATTGAAATTGAAGCCACAGGGTACCAATTTGCCTGGGACATAAGATATCCCGGTTCTGACGGAAAACTTGGAAATAAAGATTTCAGACTCATTGACCCGGCCACTAACTCCCTTGGTATTGACTGGAAAGACGAAGCATCAGTGGACGATATTATCTTAGGTGGAGCTGATAAGATTGTTTTGCCAAAGGATTCTTTGATAAAAGTGAGAATAACTGCAAAAGATGTGTTGCACAACTTTTACCTTCCGCATTTCAGGGTGAAAATGGACGCTGTACCCGGCTTACCAACTTCGTTTATCTTCACTCCTGTTTTGACGACAAAAGAGTTCAGAGAACAATTGAGTAAATATCCTGAGTGGCAGGTACCATCTGACCCTAATGATCCGGAAGGCCCTAAAAAATGGGAGACTTTTGAATTTGAACTTGCCTGTGCTGAATTATGTGGTAAAGGTCACTACTCTATGAGAAGGCTGGTAGAAATAGTAACTCGTGACGAATTTAATACCTGGTTGGCTGGTCAAAAACCATATTATGCATCCAATATAAGAGGAACCGAAAAAGATCCTTGGGATGGTAAAAAACTTTTTCCTTATGAAATTAAAGCAAGAGGTTTTGAACTAAGATCTGCTGTGGCACGATATGTTGATGATACAACGGGAACGATGAGTAATATCATCAATCTTGACCATGTTTTTTACAATACAGGATCGTCAGATCTCAATTCTGAAATTTCAAAACATGAACTTGACAATCTGGTAACACTTATGGGAAGGTTTCCAAAATTGCGAGTTGAATTGGCAGGGCACACTGACAATGTAGGTGATGCTGCTGCAAACCTTCAATTGTCAAATGCAAGAGCCGATAAAGTCAAAGCTTATTTAGTTGAAAAGGGTGTAGCAACAGCTCGAATGATTGCTAAAGGGTATGGACAAGGCGCTCCTTTGGAATCTAATGATACACCTGCAGGCAGAAAGAAAAACAGAAGAACTGAACTTAAAATTTTATCAAAATAAAAATTTGTAAAAATTAGTTATTATGTCGAATGTAACGCACATAGAACAAGATGCCCTGATTCGTGATAATGGTTATAATGATCACTTTCATGACCATCATCATGGGGATAAGTACCAAACCAATTTTATCTTCCATTACATATTCTCAATGGATCATAAGATAATAGCCAGACAATTTTTGATCACCGGAATTATTTGGGCAATTATCGGAGCTGCCATGTCTGTGGTTTTTAGACTTCAATTGGGTTTTCCTGAGGAGAGTCTGACATGGATTAAGCCATTCTTGGGAAAATGGATCGTAGTTGATCCTACTACTGGAATTGGAAAATTGGCTCCGGAATTTTATTACGCCTTAGTTACCATGCACGGTACGATCATAGTATTCTTTGTATTGACTGCCGGATTAAGTGGTACTTTTAGTAATCTATTGATCCCCTTACAGATCGGGGCAAGGGATATGGCTTCACCATTCCTTAATATGCTGTCATATTGGTTTTTCTTTTTAGCTGGTATTGTGATGTTTTATTCACTATTTCTCAGTACAGGACCGTTCTCTGGTGGTTGGGTGGCATATCCTCCACTAAGTGCTTTGCCACAGGCATCTTCAGGATCAGGTACAGGTATGACGCTGTGGTTAGTGAGTCTTACATTATTTGTGGTTTCAGTTTTACTGGGTGGTATCAATTACATAACCACTATACTTAACCTCAGAACGAAAGGTATGACTATGTGGAGAATGCCGCTTCCTATTTGGGCATTTTTTGTAACTGCGATACTAGGTTTATTGTCATTTCCTGTACTGGCGTCAGGATTCTTTATGTTGATTTTTGATAGAAGTCTTGGTACCAGTTTCTTTCTAAGTGATATATTTATTGCTGGTCAGGCTTTAGACAGAGTAGGAGGTAGCCCCATATTGTATCAGCATCTATTCTGGTTTTTAGGTCATCCTGAGGTATATATTATTATCTTACCAGCTATGGGATTGACTTCTGAAGTATTGTCTGTTCATGCGAGAAAACCTATATTTGGTTACCGTGCTATGGTGTATTCCATTATGGCCATTGGTTTCCTTTCATTTATTGTTTGGGCACACCACATGTTTATGGCAGGTGTCAACCCTTTTATTTCTAACTTTTTTGTAGTTTTTACCTTAATAATAGCTGTTCCGTCTGCCGTTAAGGTGTTCAACTGGATTACGACTCTTTATGGCGGTAATCTCCGACTCAATACTCCGATGTTGTTTGCCATAGGATTTGTTTCCATGTTTATCTCAGGAGGTCTTACTGGGATATTTTTAGGAAACTCTGCTATTGATATTCAGATGCATGATACCTATTTTGTAGTTGCACACTTTCATATAGTAATGGGTGTTGCTGCATTTTTTGGTATGTTTGCCGGTGTGTATCATTGGTATCCAAAGATGTACGGAAGATTTATGAATGAAACATTGGGTAAGATACATTTTTGGGGAACCATGATCTGTGCTTATGCTATTTTCTGGCCGATGCACTATATAGGTATGGCAGGAGTTCCACGACGATACTATTCTTTTGATGCTTTTGATGCATTTAAACATTTTACTGAAATGAATAAATTCATCACCATTTTTGCCATTATAGCCTTTTTTATACAACTGGTCTTTGTCATCAATTTCTTCTACAGTATTTGGAAAGGCAAAAAAGTCAAGTCTCAAAATCCGTGGGAAGCTACCACATTGGAGTGGACAACACCTATCGAGCCGATACACGGAAACTGGCCTGGTAATCTTCCCGTTGTGCACAGATGGGCGTATGACTATAACAAAGATGAGCGGGAATTTGTACAACAGCACATCCCTTTGAAAGAAGGTGAAGTGGGTGACCATTGATCTGGAAAAATAATATCACATCTTGAAAAATAATTCGATATACACAGCATCCGTTCCACAACATCGAGCCTTTGCAGGTAAGATAAGGGATTACGTTATGCTCGTAAAGATGAGGTTGAGTATAGTTGTAGTCTTTTCTTCACTGATGGGTTACTTTATTGCATCCGGTGGAGATGCTACATTTTCAAGAGGCGTTTTACTCGCTTTTGGTGGACTTTTAGTCACTTTCGCTGCTAATGCTTTAAATCAGGTTCTTGAAAAAGATTTTGATATACTTATGACAAGAACAGCTGACAGACCTGTAGCCACTGGCCGCATGAAGTCGTCCGAAGCTGTCATGTTTGCTGGTTTAGCGTGCTTAGTTGGTATAAGTATATTGGCTTCATTCAATCCTGTGACAGCCCTTCTTGGCATGATATCACTTATTATTTATGCATTTGTGTACACCCCATTGAAGAGGTATAGTACGCTGGCAGTAGCTGTTGGTGCTATTCCCGGTGCATTACCTGTCATGATCGGATTTGCAGCGCATGATGAGACTATCACTTACATGGCCTTAAGCATATTTACAATACAATTTTTGTGGCAATTTCCACATTTTTGGTCTATTGGTTTTTTAGGCTTTGATGATTATAATAGGGCGGGTTATAAACTGTTGCCGGTTAGAGATGAACAAATTGACAGAAACCTTGGCTTGTCTTCTATGTTTTACGCATTAATGTCTTTACCTGTTGCTGTGTTCATGTTTATGTACCTCAATGTAAGTTTTACCAGTACTATTATAGTTTGTATAGCCGGTCTGATCTATATGTTATTCAGTTATCAATTGCATAAAATATTTGATCGTCCTTCTGCAATGAAGCTTATGTTTTATTCCTTTTTGTATCTACCTATTGTCTTACTTACATATTTATTATTTTAAGAAGGATGAATGACAATAATATAATGATAAATAAAAGGAATACTATCCACCCGCATAAGTTTGCTCTTTGGGCGGCTATGGCGAGTATTACCATGATGTTTGGCGCTTTTACATCAGCCTATATTGTAAAACAAGCTGCCGGAAATTGGCTTGAGTTTGCTATGCCAGTTGCGTTTTACATAAGTACACTTATGATTCTGATTTCGAGCATTACATTGCACATGTCTTTTAAAGCTTTTAAATCAGGTCTGGAATCCAGGTATAAATTGTTTTTGTCCATTACACTGTTAGCAGGTCTTGGATTTGTGGTATTGCAGTATTTTGGTTGGACTTCTTTGTACAAGATAGGAGTTGATCTCAAAGGTAATGTGTCAGGATCATTCTTTTATCTTCTTTCAGGTATACATGCGCTGCATGTTTTGGGTGGTATTGCAGCTTTATTGGTGGCTGTGCTTCATGCATTTACCTTAAAATTTAAAGTTACAGATCAAAGGATCAATAGATTTGACCTTGTGGTAAACTATTGGCACTTCGTTGATTTTTTATGGATATATCTTTTTATATTTTTATTAATAAGCAAATAAAAACACAGATAATATAATGGCTTCAGTATCAATAGCACAAGAACATGATCATGCACATACCACTGAGGGAGGCTCTTGGAAAGGAGGAAGCGAGCCGTTCAAAGCGTCTTATGGTAAACTCATGATGTGGTATTTTTTACTATCAGATGCCTTTACGTTTTCAGGTTTCCTGATTGCGTACGGTGCAATGAGATTCAGCGTACCTACATGGCCGGTTCCGGACTTTGTTTTCAGTACTTTTCCGGGTGGATTTCATCACAAGCCACTTTTGTTTGTTACTGTTATGACATTTATACTACTCGCCAGTTAATTTACAATGGTAAGGGCGGTACAGGAAGGTCATCGGGAAAATAAAAGTGGTGTTGTAAAGTGGATGCTGTGGACTATCGTCGGTGGACTTGCCTTCTTAGGTTGTCAGGCATGGGAATGGACCACATTGATGGGTGCGGAACATATGACTATCAAACAAAACCCTTTTGGCACACACACAGAAACAGGCGTTTATATGATGGGTGATGGTCATGATATCAAAGAAGGAGATACATTTAAGCCAGGGCAATCTTATCTGATTCATCAGCATGATGGAAAGTTTGCTCCATTGAAGTATAAAGTTACTGAAGGCCCTGATGCCGGTGTTGTCAAGGAACAACAAATGGGTCCTAAAGCCTTTGGTGCCTTATTTTTCTTCATTACAGGATTTCATGGGTTTCACGTATTGTCAGGTGTTGCATTTTTATTGATAATTTGTTTGAATGCAGCCACGGGTCTTTATGTTAAACGTAAAAATGGCTACGAAATGGTGGAGAAGATCGGATTGTACTGGCACTTTGTAGATTTGGTGTGGGTATTTGTTTTTTTATGTTTTTATCTTCTTTAATATTTTGTTTTAATTAATTAAAAAACTTGATCGATGGGACATTTATCATATGAAGCTTCTAAAAGTATTGCGACTACAACAATATTGAAACTTGCAGCAATAACGGTATTTGAAGTAGTTATGGCATTGCTTGGAAAGGGATACATTATTGATGGGGTACACTTTCCGTGGTACATTATGGCTATTTTGATGATAGGTATGAGTATAGTAAAAGCATACCTTATCATTTATGAATTCATGCATATGAAATATGAAGTGCCTGGCTTGGTTAAAACAGTTTTGCTTCCGACTTTGCTTCTGGTCTGGGCTGTTATTGCCTTTTTATATGAGGGAAATTACTGGAATGATTCAAGACAAGAGGTAATAAACAAAGTAAAAACAGAACTTCCGGCCGAAAATCCCAATCAAAGAAAGTAATGCTTTACTAAAAGCATTATAAAATTCCTTAATATAAGCCATTAGTTATTTGGTCTTGTTGTATTGTTTTAAGTGGGTTTGATCTGAATATAGAGATTTTATATTACAATTCAAACATTGTTAAATCAAGATTGTTTGTCTTAAAAAAATGTAATGGGAAGACTTATTTCCTGGATTGCCTTAGGTTTTTTTATTGTAGTTGTACCGTTTATTAGCTGGTTCTACTTAAAGAAAGGATTTGATTACCGAAGAACACTTTTGTCCGAAATTTCAGTTAAAGATAGTATCTCACATTCATTAGATATCGCATTATTATTCAGAGGGAAAACTACAGTATTTTCCAAAAATGGTTTTTCTGAAAAGCCTGAACTTATCACTGGCTTGAATGAGCAGTTTCAAAAAGTTGTCAATTTTCAGTTAATGTCGGTAGATAGTTTAGCTGGATTGAATGTCATGCCAAAAGATTATCTGGCTGATTTCTTCAGTAAATACGAGAATTCCCAGCTAATATTGATCGATACTGCTATGCGTGTCAGAAATGTCTATGGCAGTGACAAAGAGTCTGTCAAAAGACTGGTAGAACATATTTCCATTGTCTTACCACGTCAGAAAGAGTCTGATATCGAGATGAAATAATAAATTTTATGGAACACAGATATCCTAAACCTGATATTAACTTAGCGAAAAGATTAAATAAAATCAGCGTTGTCTTAACTATTGTGGTATTTATTACTGTTGGGCTGATGCGAAGAATTAAGTTTGATTTAGGTATTGATTTTAGTTTTCTGCCGCCGGTAAGTGCTACCCTTAATAGCTTAGTTACTTTGTTTCTATTTGCGGCTTTATATTTTATCAGGAAAAAAGATGTTGTAAATCATAAAAAGTCGATTTATGCAGCTTTAACACTTTCTGCGTTATTTTTAGTGTGTTATGTATTATATCATTTTACCACTAATGAAACCACATATTGCAAAGAAGGCTTTATAAAATATATATACTACTTTTTTCTGATCACACATATTGTACTTGCTGGTATTTCTCTTCCATTTATTTTATTTACTTTTGTCAAGGGATTGACTTTTCAGGTGGAAGGTCACCGAAAATTAGCAAGATGGGTGTTTCCTATTTGGTTATACGTAGCCATCACAGGTCCGCTTTGTTACTTTCTATTAAAACCTTGTTATTTATGAAAAATAAATGGATGATTTTTGTTCTGGTAGTTTTAGTCATTGCTTTGTTCAATGTCGATTTGGTAGCGCAATGTCCTATGTGTAAATTATCAGCCGAATCCAATTTGCGAGATGGGGGAACTCAAGGTAAAGGGCTCAATAACGGTATACTTTATATGTTTGCCATGCCATACCTTATCGTAGGGACTTTAGGATATTTATGGTATAAGAACAGAAAAAACTATGATAAAGAACCTGATACGCCTTAAAATTTCAATTGCGAAACAGGGATAGTATATTCGAATCTCTGATTTTTATTGACATCGATCAGTTCCATTTTTAATTCCACATCTTTTAAACTCCAGTCGATTGTTATCTTTCCATAGTGATTTTCCATTACCGGGCCTTCAATTCTGTTAATATTAGGAGTAGCAAAATGCCATGTTGATGAAATTCCGCTTGAAGTAAAATCATAAATAGGGTAGCAGCCTTCTTTTTCTAATTTTGATATTTCTGCATAATGTACATCTCCGGAAATAAAAACTACGCCATTTGCTTTAGTTTTTTTGATCAGATCAATCATTTTTTGCTGTTCTGATGGCATGTTGGCCCAAGCTTCATAACCATTGTATTCGATAGAGAATTGTGTGCTGGATCCTATAATTCTTACATCGGCCGGCTTCCTGAGTTCTGTCTCTAGCCATTTCCATTGGGTTTCACCCAACAAAGTGGAGTCAGAATGTGCATGCGGATAGTAATCTAATGAATAAAAATATTTTGGGTTGGCATGAAGCTCTCCTCTATAAGTCCGGAGATTATCTCTGAAGGTTCTAGTATCCAGAAGAATGATCTGAAGTTTTTTTCCTGCTACATCTTGCATATATGAAGTGTAGATGCCCGGTCTTTTCCGTCTTTCTGATGAAGCCGGTTCATCAAAAAAGTCGAGGAAAATGTCCTTGGATTCTATTTTTTTGTTATAATGCCTGCCTATATCATTCCAGCCGTAATCGTGATCATCCCATGTTGCCAGAATTTTGGTAGACTTTTTTAAAGCTTGAAATTCAGGTTTGTCCGAGAGTTTTTTATATTTTGCTTTAAGTTCATTCATATCATAGGTATCTCCGTATATATTATCTCCAAGGTAAATAAAATAATCCGGCTTGGAATCTGCGATATGTCCTAATATAGGTTGGGCTTTATATTCATGAGCACAAGAGCCGAATGCAATAGTCGTTATTTTAGTATTTTGGCTAACAGAATGGCTAAATAATCCAAAGACTGTAACAAGAAGCACTAAGATTGATTTGATATTAGTCATACTATATTTTTTAACAAAAGTAATACAAATATTCTTAATCAGAATACTGTGAACGTTAAGTTATGATTGTACACATCAATATACAAAGGATATTCTTTTGTGAGTTTATTGTACTGCGCAGATTCAGGAGTCAATCTGTGTTTTGATACTTTCACTGTCAGCGAATATCTGCCCGGCTGGTACATTTTCAGACCTAACGGAAATACACGACTCTCCCCTGGATAGAGATTGTTATCATCCGTTTTTTTTGCTTCAGGATGCCATTCCCAGTGTTCCCCAATACGTCCGGATGCTTCTTTTATAATTTTACCATCCTGATTTTTAAGTTGAAAATCAATCATGATAAACCTTTCTGGATTTCCTGTTGGTACTCTATGTCCGGCTTCTGTATTTCTTAATGTAAGCGTATAGTAAATAGAATCGCCTACCTTGTATTTTTTATTCAACGTGGATGAAATAAACTCAAGGCTTTCAAGTCTTTCTGGTTTGTGTGTGGGTGATTTGGGAATACCTGAAGCGGGGAATGAATGATACCGACTCTTCCGGGGTGCATATCCGGGTACAATTTCGCGATGTGTTTCGGGCATGTGGCAGGAGATACAGTTTTTTTTATCGTAGAAAGGGCCTGCTTTCCACTCATCGCCGGTTTCGAATGAACAGGCAAGTGTAGGTGTAACAACCGCATTTGCATTGTGACAACTGATACACAGATTTTCTGAGAGGTGAACTACATCTTTTACAACAGGATGTGGAGCATTGGGAGCACCGGTGGGGCCTATGATTTGATTATTCCGGACATGACAACCTGCGCAAGTAATACCTTCCATTTGCAGAGATTTGTCAAAATGAGGATTTGGAACTTTTACTGGTTTATAAAGATCACCATCCTGTAGGCCTTTCACTATAAATTCTTGTTGATTCTGAAGAGGAATATGGCAATTTATGCACATAAAAGGGCTCGATTCCTTTTTTAGCTCAGCCTGAAATTGCATATCTGTCCAGGCTTGTGCATGAGTAGACTTTTGCCATTCTTCAAAGTGGTTTTTGTGGCATGATCCGCAATGTTGGGCACTTAAAGAAGCAAGGCCCTTAGGTACTTCCTGATTAGGAACAGCAAATTCCCAAGGTTTACTCAACGGGACAATAAAGATATTATCATCAACATATATTTCAATATATACTATGCATAAAGCAATAATAAATAAGGAAATAACGGGTAATCTATATTTTTTCAAAGGAGTTATCTTTTTAATCTACTTATCACAGATTTATGGAATCATTTTTTGTAATTATGGCAAAGATATGCAGATACTTCATGTAAAAAGGTGATTAAAGTTACTTTTTGTAAGAATAGTAAGCATTGCAGTATGATTCTTTTCGAAGTCAGCATTGCACAGTCATCCCCAACAAAATAAAAGGGAGTATCCCCAAATTGCACTATATTATATAATTTATAATTCAATGTCGTTTAGTTAAGGCAATAATATTAAGTCCTTCCCTTCTAAGGGCCATTTTAAGGGAGGGTTGGGGTGCGTAAAAAACAGAGCTGTTGTTTATACCTATCCCCCGGTTTGCTTACCCATCCACAAGCCGTAGTTTGTGGTTCCTTCATTAAATAGTGATTTCGTATCACGATTTTGCTTTGCACCATTCAGTCATCCTCAAGAAGGAAGTGGTGACGCACGAGTCTTAGCGGGGATGATAAAAAGGCTTAGTTCTTGTTATACCAAACAGAAAATTGATTGCGAAAATTTATAATCATAATTATTTGATTTGCAACATATTATGATTTATATTTTTCGCAGAATATTTTCTGTCCACTATAAAATATGAATATTGAATAAAACTTTGATATTTTGTTACAAATAAAGGAAGTCAGAGCTTGAATTTTAATATTCTTTTGACCTAAAGCAAATATTTACAGACATTCTACTTATCATATATATACAGACTCTAACATTGTCTAAAATATATAACAAAAGTTATATTGCTTCGCTGAGATAAGCCCCTTACCTTTGCATCAGTTAGTTAATAATTTGGTATATTAAAGGCATCATAAGAAGTCGGTAAACAAATCATTACCGTCGTACTCCGAAAAGCCTAATTCTTATTGTTGTATGGATAAGCTACTAAAGAGATGCACTCAAAGGATTGTCTCTCTTTTTTTTTAACATTTATTACACTTATGGCAAAATAGTTCACAAAATATTAGGAAATATAATTTCTTCTTTTTTTTTGTGTCGATATATTATTTTGTAAACTTATAAAACTATGAACTCATGGATGCATTAAATGTAATTCTGGAAGTTATTAGAATCGTTGCAGGCGCTATTATTACTGACGAAGCTGATGGATTCTAAATGAAAAATGGAGATGTACTTCTGATGTTTTGGGGGTACATCTTCTTTATCATATTTAAAGTGAATTAGGGTTAAGGTATTTTATTAAATATTAATTCTACCTTGTCAAATTTTACGGACTTTCCCTTTGATTGGAAACTGTTGGGTTAACCCAACAGTTGTGACCCTAATTTGGCATCAATGAAGATGTCAGGGCTACGCCCCTTATTGTTAATTATTTAAGCCATTTTACGAAGATATCAGAGCTAACGCTCCTTCTTTTAATCATTTCAATGGGTTTAAAAAGTCCCTGCCTCGTCGGCAGGCAGGCTTCCATTTTAAGGATGACTGAATGGTTGCAAAGCAAATTGAGTGAACGATTTCACTCAAAAATGAAGGAACCACAAACGTCGGCTTGTGGACACATTTAGGTTGGGTAAATTTAGAGAAATAGGGGCGTTAGCCCTGTAATCTTTGTAATCAGAATCCCGAAACACATCATCAGGGGCGTTAGCCCTGCAATCTTAAAACAATATCAGCATCAATGAAGATGTCAGGGCTACGCCCCTTATTGTCAATTATTTAAGTTATTTTACGCAGAGATCAGAGCTAACGCTCCTTCTTTTAATCATTTCAATGGGTTTAAAAAGTCCCTGCCTCGCCGGCAGGCAGGCTTCCATTTTAAGGATGACTGAATGGTTGCAAAGCAAATTGAGTGAACGATTTCACTCAAAAATGAAGGAACCACAAACGTCGGCTTGTGGACACATTTAGGATGGGTAAATTATGAGGAATAGGGGCGTTAGCCCTGTAATCTTTGTAATCAGAATCCCGAAACACATTATCAGGGGCGTTAGCCCTGCAATCTTAAAACAATATCAGCATCAATGAAGATGTCAGGGCTACGCCCCTTATTGTCAATTATTTAAGTTATTTTACGAAGATATCAGAGCTAACGCTCCTTCTTTTAATCATTTCAATGGGTTTAAAAAGTCCCTGCCTCGCCGGCAAGCAGGCTTCCTTTTTAAGGATGACTGAATGGTTGCAAAGCAAATTGAGTGAACGATTTCACTCAAAAATGAAGGAACCACAAACGTCGGCTTGTGGACACATTTAGGATGGGTAAATTTAGAGAAATAGGGGCGTTAGCCCTGTTATCTTTGTAATTAGAATCCCGAAACACATAATCAGGGGCGTTAGCCCTGCAATCTTAAAACAATTTCGGCATCAATGAAGATGTCAGGGCTACGCCCCTTACTGTCAATTATTTAAGCCATTTTACGAAGAGATCAGAGCTAACGCTCCTTCTTTTAATCATTTCAATGGGTTTAAAAAGTCCCTACCTCGCCGGCAGGCAGGCTTCCATTTTAAGGATGACTGAATGGTTGCAAAGCAAATTGATTGAACGATTTCACTCAAAAATGAAGGAACCACAAACGTCAGCTTGTGGACACATTTAGGGTGGGTAAATTTAGAGAAATAGGGGCGTTAGCCCTGTAATCTTTGTAATCAGAATCCCAAAACACATCATCAGGGGCGTTAGCCCTGCAATCTTAAAACAATTTCGGCATCAATGAAGATGTCAGGGCTACGCCCCTTACTGTTAATTATTTAAGCCATTTTACGCAGATATCAGAGCTAACGCTCCTTCTTTTAATCATTTCAATGGGTTTAAAAAGTCCCTGCCTCGCCGGCAGGCAGGCTTCCATTTTAAGGATGACTGAATGGTTGCACAGCAAATTGAGTGAACGATTTCACTCAAAAATGAAGGAACCACAAACGTCGGCTTGTGGACACATTTAGGGTGGGTAAATTTAGAGAAATAGGGGCGTTAGCCCTGTAATCTTTGTAATCAGAATCCCAAAACACATCATCAGGGGCGTTAGCTCTGCAATCTTAAAACAATTTCAGCATCAATGAAGATGTCAGGGCTACGCCCCTTATTGTCAATTATTTAAGTCATTTTACGAAGATATCAGAGCTAACGCTCCTTCTTTTAATCATTTCAATGGGTTTAAAAAGTCCCTGCCTCGCCGGCAGGCAGGCTTCCATTTTAAGGATGACTGAATGGTTGCAAAGCAAATTGAGTGAACGATTTCACTCAAAAATGAAGGAACCACAAACGTCAGCTTGTGGACACATTTAGGGTGGGTAAATTTAGAGAAATAGGGGCGTTAGCCCTGTAATCTTTGTAATCAGAATCCCGAAACACATCATCAGGGGCGTTAGCCCTGCAATCTTAAAACAATATCAGCATCAATGAAGATGTCAGGGCTACGCCCCTTATTGTCAATTATTTAAGTTATTTTACGCAGAGATCAGAGCTAACGCTCCTTCTTTTAATCATTTCAATGGGTTTAAAAGTCCTGCCTCGCCGGCAGGCAGGCTTCCATTTTAAGGATGACTGAATGGTTGCAAAGCAAATTGAGTGAACGATTTCACTCAAAAATGAAGGAACCACAAACGTCGGCTTGTGGACACATTTAGCCGCCTGACCACTATGTAGTAGGCGGGCAGGGATGGGTAAATTATGAGGAATATATTAATTCTACCTTGTCAAATTTTAAGGACTTTGCGATTGATTGGGAACTGTTGGGTTAACCCAACAGTTGCTATGCCCCTTGTTTTCAATTATTTAAGCCATTTTACGAAGATAGCAGAGCTAACGCTCCTTCTTTCAATAGAATTATATAATATATTAAACAACTGCCCTGATTTTTCTCCTATCGACTTGAGCTTAAACCACATTTGCTTTCATTCTCTTATCCTGAATTCACGTTATTTACTTTTGCGTTTATACTTACTTCCTTATCATTTCATTCACTTTTTCCATCAGCCAGGGTTTGGAGACTATACCTTTGGTTTGTGAGATATCTTCTTGTATTTTTAGGATTTTGAGCTGGTCCCTAGGATTTACCTTCATCAGTGCTGATGTATATTTAATTAGATTTAGATAGTGTGTTTTTCTTTCAGGAGTAATAGATTTTTCTCTTCTAATATACATTTTATAAGACAACGTTAATGATTCTAAGGCATCATATTCATCCAGCTCATAATATGCAGCCAATTGCAGTGTTTTCGCGTTCAGATTGTACCAAACGTCTTCATAATTTACTTTATTCAGGTGGTCAAGTACTTTGCCATAATTTTTTCGGTAAAATTCCAAACGAGCTAAACTAAATTCTACAGCATTGTCCCGGTATCTGGGGTCAAGATATTCGGCATATTCGTGGATGAAGTTTTCTGTCCAATCAAATTCGTTGACACGAAGAGCAAAAAAAACCACATTGCGGAAATCTGATGGTGATAAATCCCCACCTAAAAACAGCTTATTTTTTTCAATTGTTTCCTTATATATTAAATAAGTTTCTTCTTGGAAAGAAAAATCTCCTTTATTCACTTTGTTTACACAATAACTAATTGCTGTGTAGTAAATTTCTTTTTGCTCATACTCAGGAAATAAATAAATATATTCATTGATAAGTTTTTTAAGTTCGTAGTAATGTTCAATTATGTTTTCATCAATATAAGTCAAAACCATAGTATAATACATCTTTATTGCTGGATATTCTGAATACGGGTGTCTTGATGATTGTTCAAGAATTGAATCGATGTTAAATAGAGTGATCTCCAGTTTGTACATTTTCTGCCAACTTAATAATGAACAAAATTGTCTAAGTTTTTCAGCAATGTAAAAAATATCCAAATTTTCTGAAATTTTCTGAATATTCAATTCCCTATCAATTTCAAATTTTTCGTTCTTTTTTTCATTTTCAGTTTTAAGACTAAAAATGTTTTTTTCAATCATATATTTGTTCAGATAAAATTCAGAAGACTGGTTGATTTCATATTTGTGGAGGCGACCTATATCTCCCAATATGCCATTATACAATTTAGTCATATTTCTTTTGCCGGCTCCGGCGAGTTTGTGGCACGCCCTGAGACTCGTCATACTTTCATATTCCTGTTGGGCTATAAAATCCTCGAGCAGGGATAGCAGGTCGGAATTCAACTTTAGGAATCTTTGATTGTGGTACGGTTCATTTTTAAAAACTACTTTCCAGGAAGTCTCATTGGAGAGATCATCGGCAGTTCCTTCTTTAATGTGCCTTTCCAAAAAGTCATAATAGTCCGATATGTTTTTGTTGACATTAAAATATGGCGAATGGATGTATTTGCTGAAACTATTAAGTTCATAAATACTCAATCCTTTTAAGGCAAATAATATTTTTTTTTCTTTCATCTATGATGGTATTGCGACACGAAGTTAATTTTTTATTTTTATTTTTTTGGAAAAATGTTTATCTTTTTGCCCTTCGACCACTATGCAGACGAAGGAGGACAGGTGATCATCGACCACTAAGCTGAGCAAAGCGAAGACTGGTGTGCGAAGCATAACTCTGTATTCCTCTTTTCGCTTAAGGGTCGCCCTACGGGGCGCACCTCAGTCGAAAAGCCCTTCGACCACTACATCATCGACCACCAAGCTGAGTGCAACGAAGACTAGTGAGCGATTTTGACACTTGTTCCAACTCCTTTTCGCTTAAGATTCGCCCTTCGGGACGCTCCTCAGTCGAAAAGGATCGACCCCTAAGCCGAAGAAGGAGGGCTGGTGAGCGAAACATGATCTGTATTCCCCTTTTAGCTTAAGGGTCGCCCTACGGGACGCACCTCAGTCGAAAAGGAGAATCGACCATTGGCAATCATAGATATAAAATCCAATAATACGTTACTATTACAATTAGTGTATGTTATAATTTATGTATTTTTACTATATCAAGGGTGGTAAATGCATTCAAATTATAGATATGTTTCATGTATAAAATTCTGTATTTTACTTATATAGAATGTTAATGTTGACTAATTTACAGATGGATAAAATTATTATTACTTTTTTTTCAATATATATTTGGTTGTCTCAAATCAGTTTTTTATCTTTGCGTTTGATTTATAACCAAATGATGGGATAGTCTCCCTAAGACGAACCATGAAACACCTCCGAATTAAAATAATTTTCCTTCTCATCGGGCTTTATAGTCAGTTGGCTTTGGGTCAAATCAATGATGCTGACAGGCATTTTGTGATATTGTCTGGTCAGGAAAAGCATGATACTATTTCTTCCAAATTTCAGCCTTCGTCGGTATCGAGTTTAGTCAGTAACACCATTGTTGGTATATCAAACATTGGCAATGAATTGTGGAAGATCACCATTTCTCCCACTCAAGGATCAAATGATTTCACAGGGAAAGCCTCCGCTGTCATACAGTATACAGACGGTATAAAGCCAAGATGGATTACTTACCATATTAATCTTGTCGCTTCTGCTATTACCACCAAAGCTGATTTTGTGACCATTGCCACTGATGATCAAATTGAAATTAATGCTTTAGCGAATGATATTACTACCGCTACATCGCTGACACTTGCAGGCATAAGCCATGTACAAGCAGGTACAGCGGTGCTCAATAATGGTAAGATTTTGTATACACCAGCTGCTGATGAAGACAATGATTTTATACTTTACAGCGTCAAAGATGATAAAGGTGCTGTCGCCAATGGGGTAGTGTATTTGCTTAGGGAACAATCAACTGTAGCCATAAAAGATACGATACAGCTCAGTCTTTTTAATACACAAACAACCTTTATTACGCTTCCTTTTTCCGGATTTATACAGAACACACCTCCCTCCTATGGTCAGATAGAATTAAAACACGAGCAGGTATACCAATATACACCCAACAAAGGAAGCAACAATCGGGATGTTTTTGTACTGAAAAATGGCAACTATGAAAGATTGATTGTTGTAAACATCCTGAAAAAAAATCAGAATACCAGCAGTGTAAAAGATGATGCCATTTTTACTCCCAAAAACACATCAATAAGCTTTGATGTATTCAAAAATGACCTGAGTTCAAATTTCCCGATCACATCGTTTTCACCCGAACTCACTAAAGGCAACAAGGGTAGCTTTACATATACTCCACCTTCAGGGTACACGGGGATCAAAAACTTTACATATACGGTCAATTATGGTAACTATCAGGCACAGGGAAAAATAACCATTACTGTAGGTAATTTTGCTCCTATACAACCTGTGGATTATACTTTCAATACATTGAAGAATGCACCATTGGCTATTACTTACAATGTTCCTATTGCTCAGTATTCATTTAAAGTGCTTAACGAACCTGAATTTGGAACCGCAGAGGTATTTGACATCAATACAAGTATCACCGACGAATGTAATACCATTAAGTCAAAAGCAATTCTGACATATACGCCTTACAACAATTATTACGGATCAGACTCTTTTGATATAGAGTACTGTGTGCCCAATAATCCATGTGTAGTGTATAAAATATATATAAGGGTGCATGATCATAATGGCAGTGTGTGTCCATGTGCAGGACCTAATTGTGTTTGGTCAGGAGATATGAATGGAGATGGCAGGGTTTCTATTTCAGATATTCTACCCTTAGGCAGATTTATAGGTTTGAGTGGAAAATCCAGATCAGATATCAACCTACCTTATCGTGGCGGGCAAAAGTCTGAAGACTGGGCTTACCAACAGCCTAATGGTTTGAATATCAAACATATTGATGCTGATGGTGATGGATTATTGAGCGTAAGTGACACGGCCGGTATTATTACCAATTTTGGTCTTGTACACAATTTTGTGCCCACTGAAGTATTTGCTCTCAAAGAATATGGATTTCAGCTCGTACCCAACTCAACAGAATTGGATTCAGGTGATCTTTTGGTGCTGGACGTGATACTCGGTACACCTTCTAAACCATTGGTGGACCTCTTGGGAATGGTATATTCTCTCAATTTTGCACCCCATATTTTTGCTCCCGGAAGTATTTATGCGGAATTTTATAAAGACAGTTGGTTGACTAAAGGAAATGGATCTATTCAAATGTCAAAAAATTCTGCATCAGGTACATTGCAAGCTGGGGTTGTGAAAGCAGGGGCTATTGTTGTTGATGAAGCTGAAGGTTTTAAACCAAAAGGGGCTTCGGGCAATGGAAGTATTGGTAAAATATATGCCATAGTTGTTGATGAAGCAGAAGGCTTTAAGACAAAAGATGGCTTTGGAACACAAAATGATGTGCTGTACAGAAATGTATGGACCGATGGCATCGAGCTTGAAGATATAGATGGAGAAAAATACAGGATCCCGGATGCCTACGCAGAGTTCAGGGTCAACAGGGAGAAAAAAGTACCTGTGCCTACAGAAGACAAACTCATCATCTACCCTAATCCGGTACAGGATGCACTCAACCTACACTTCAACGGACGAAATATCATCAAAGGATACAAACTTTATGATGCGATGGGGTCGATGGTAGCAGCTATGGATGAAGTCAATCAGCAATCGATTTCGGTTAATACATCACTGATGACAGCTGGCGTGTATATCATGCAGGTAGTCACTACACAGGGCACCATTACTAAAAAAATCACAGTTAGCCCTAAGGAGTAAGTTAACATTCATCTCTTTTTGCACACTCTGAACATTTATTTACCCATATATTTATCTTTAACTAAAGATGAACAAATATGAGGTTTAAGGTTGATTGCATTTTGATGGAAGTGTAATTGACTTAGACTTTTGAAGATGTCACCTACTTTGGCAAATTATACAGACTTTCGGATTGACTGGAAACTGTTGGGTTAACCCAACAGTTGTGACCTTAATTTACCCATGCATTTCTCTTTAACTGACTATGAACAAATATGAGGTTTCAGGTTGATAATACCGTCGATAATTTTTTTGAGAAAAATTGTGTCTTCATTATACTCAAAATCAAGATGTTGGTTAACCCATTTTTCACAAACCAATTTATTTTGAGTATATATAACCAAAGTTATATTGTACAAAAAATCAGAAGATCTTAGATTTGCGCCACAATCACTAAAAATCTTTACAATCATGACAACAAAATTTATTCAAATTATTTTTTCATTCGCTTTGATGGTGACACTAGTACAGTGTAATCAACAAAAAGCGAAAAACACAAACGATCCCGCGATCATCTCCCAAGACAGCCTTATTAAAAAAGGGCAGTATTTAGTGACCATCTTGGGATGCAATGACTGTCATTCACCCAAGCGCATGGGAACAAACGGACCGGAATTGATCCCAGAATTGGTATTGTCTGGTTATCAATCGACAACCCAACTGCTACCGATGCCCAATGATGCACTTAAAAATGGCTGGACATTGTTTTATCCTGACCTCACGGCAGGTGTTGGCCCTTGGGGCGTGTCATTTGCGGGCAACCTTACTCCCGATGAGACTGGGATAGGTTCATGGTCCAGGGAACAATTTAAAATTGCGATTACCAAAGGAAAATTTAAGGGAATGGAAGATGGCCGCCCTCTGCTTCCACCTATGCCTTGGCAAAATTATGTGAACATGGCAGACGCAGATGTAACAGCTATTTATACATATCTGAAGAGTTTGACTCCTGTTAAAAATGTAGTACCTGCTAATATCCCTCCAAGTCCTGTAAAATAATCAGGTATGCTTAAATTTTTATTGCCATAAAATCAATGTATTATGAACCTGACTTCAAAATAATCGCCTTATTTAGTTCACCTGCCCGGCTATTAACATAGTTGTCAGACAAGCTAAATACGTTGATTATTTTATTGCCAGAACCATAATCTCCTGATTTACAACTAAGAAAAATTTTAAACAAACTCTAAGCCAACTTTATAATCATGCAAAAATATCATTGCTTTTTTAGTTTTTTATTGTTGTTTTTTTGGTCGCCTATCCTGAGTCAGAAAAAGCTTGAAGGAAATATATTGAAGTCCACCCAAGAACCATTGGCATTTGCATCGGTAGTACTCAAAAACTCCATCAAAAACGTATTTGTAGCTGGTACTGTCACAGATGAACAAGGACTTTTTATATTAACAAAAGTCGATCCCGGCACCTATGTACTAGAGCTTGGCATGTTGGGTTACGAACCAAAAATTATTGAAAATATTGTAGTTAAAGATCAAAATATCGTTTTGGAAAGCACAATACTTGTGGAAGCCGCCCAAACCATCGATGAGATACAAGTCAGTGCACGCAAGACTATGTACGAAAGAAAGGTAGATCGACTTGTGGTCAATGTACAGAGTTCAGCCCTTGCAGCAGGTAGTAGTGCATTGGATATCATCGAGCGATCACCTGGTATGACGGTCAATAGGCAAGGTGGTGTCATCTCGATGGCAGGAAGAGACGGTGTAGTCGTAATGATTAATGGTAAACGACAATTTATTCAAGACGATGCGCTGATTGGTCTCCTTTCGGGGATCAATGCCAATAATATTTCAAAACTCGAAATCATATCAACACCACCCGCAAGTTTTGATGCAGAAGGAAATGCCGGATTTATCAATATTGTTCTCATCAAAAGTGACAATGAAGGATATAATGGAAATTTCGGAATCACACTTGGTGGATATAAGGGTTTCATAGGAAATACCAATGCCGCTATTTCATTCAATACAAAAAAATGGTCTTCGTATATTGACGCATCTCTAAGTGCCAATCACCAAAGTCAGGACTTTAGGTTTGAGAGGACTGTTTTTTCAGGGCAGAATGCTACCAATATCTCAACAATAAATGATAGAAACCCGAAAAGAAATGTTGGTACGCTTAGAATTGGTACAACTTATACTTTTGGTCAGTCATCCATATCGTGGGGAGCTAATGGTTATCTCAACAATTGGTCTATGGATGCAAAAAGTACAGCCGAGATTACAAAAAATCAAAAGTATGACAATACGATATTAAGTACTCAGACTGAGAAAAACGAATGGAAGCATGGTGGCTTGAGTCTGGGATTTTCACATAGATTTGGTAATAAAAGTTTGCTCAATATTAGTTCTGACCTACTGAGTTATACGACAGAAAACCCTACGATTTATACCAATAAATTTGTAAAGCCGACCACGGAAACTGGAATAGCAGCCAATAGTAAAAGCTTCAAAAGTACTCCAATTCAGGTTTGGGTCAATGCGATAGATTATGAATACAAACTGGGGAAGTTCAATCTGGAATCGGGAGCCAAACTGACGCTTTCAAGTTTCGATAATGATGCATCGGTCGATTATCAGATAAATAATATTTGGGTTCGCCAGCCACAATATTCAAGTTATGCTGCTATGAATGAAAATATAGTCGCAGCTTATACCTCAGTAGGTGGCAGTTTGTCAGAAAAAACAAGTTTTAAGTTAGGTTTGAGATTTGAAGAGTCTGTCACTACGATTAAAAATGAAGTTGATTCTACATTGATCAACAGAGATTTGCCTTATCTCTTTCCCAGTATTTTTATTAGCCATGCATTGACTGAAAAATCTTCCATCAATATTTCAGCATCAAGACGTATCACAAGACCTACCTTTAATGATTTGGCTCCCTTTATTTTTTTCACAGACCCTACGTCTTTGGTCACGGGCAATCCGGCTCTTTTGGCAGTATTATCTCAGGCGATCAGTGGTGAATACAAGTACAACAATAAAGTCTTTTCTATACAGTATGCCGTAGATCAAAACCCAATAGCACGGTTTGTCCCATCATTGGAGGGGACATCCAACAACATCATAGCCAGAGTCAGAAATTTTGATAGTTTCACCACATTGTCTGCAACAATTGCTTTCCCTATTGTAGTCAAAAAATGGTGGGAGATTAATATTAATTTGACCAGCTTCAGGCAAAAAATATACGGTATATATGAAACTTCAAATATAGAAATCCAACGACTTTCTGCGAATGCATTTGTCAATAATACATTTTCCTTGCCCAACTCTTTTACGGCTGAAATAGGTGGGTTTTTCAATACAGGTGGATTTTTTGGACCTTTTCAGAATAAGCCATTCGGATCATTAAATCTTGCGGTTCTTAAAAAAGTAAAAAAATCGTCCATCACTATAGGTGTAGACAATGTCTTGAATACGATGCGGTTTAGGTCAGATTTTGTGGATCCCGGCACAAAAAACGAATTTTCCAACAATATGATTTTCGCACAGACAAATTATAAGATAGTATTCAGACGTAACTTTGGTAGCACAAAAGTAAAATCAAACCTGAATAAAAAATCAAGTGCAGCTGAAGAAAGAAAGAGAGTAGAGTGATGACCAAAATTTCAAATTCAGACCTAAAAATCTAAAATGATAATCTATTTCGACATCCAAATACTGTATTCTGACCTATGAAACAACATGCTGACGGTTCCTTCACTAAATTGAGCTCCCACTCAATTTTGCTGTCGCACCGTTCAGTCATGCACCATACTGTGTGCAGCTATGCTGTAGTGGTGACTACAGCATAGCTGCACACAGTATGATTTGTCGCTAAAAGTGTAGATTTTCTTGTATTTGAAGCTCTCACTACGAATCTCATTTTAGATATTTAGGTTAAAGCTTATCTGACTGATAGAATTTTAGTCAATTTTTATTTTAACAATATAACAAGACTTTGTGTGATTTTTTAAAGTTGGACCAATTTCGATCTGGTATCAGACCGGATCATTCAATTTGAAATAATTTAAAATCAAGATCACCTTTCACCACTCATTTGAATTTCTACCCCACTTTTTTTCTGAAATCCCTTGATATTGTATGCAATTCCTAACATAAAATATCGGCTGAGTACGTTGCTGACAGTGATGTCTGTATAGTTGAGATTGGATGATGTTCTGATGCCTTGATTTTGGTTTAGGATGTCAAAACAGCTCAAAGTGGTCCTTAATCTTTTATCCTTTGTGATGTAAGAAGTAATACTTGCTGTCCATAAGGGATATGAAGTGGATGATTCGGAGAAAGAAGGTTTTATAGTTAAATAATCAAATCTGGATTTAATATTTACCCAATCCTTGATATTCAATCCCAGCTCAGCATACCATGTTTTTTCTGAGTATGACTGATTGAGGTTTTTATCAGATGCAAAACGGGAGTCAGAATTATTGATTTTATATCCACCGAGGATGTCCAATACATTTTTATTGCGGTTTTCTATAGAAAAATTGTACCCATAGCCATATCTTTTCACAGGATTGGCTACCTCATTGATGATAGAGTAGCCCTGATTGTAGTTGCCTTTCAACACAAGTCGGGTTTTTAACTTCAATGGTCGGATAGGAGTCTCATATTCAAGTCTGCTTGAAGTAGTGATTTCATTTTTGATATTTTCAGGCGTGTAATATCTCACTAATGAACTGTCTATGGTGAGTGCTTCTGAAATTTTATTATGGGTATAATTGGTCTGTAGATTAGCATATAACATAGTAAAATTAAAAGCATCGTATCTCATATATGAGAGATTCATATTGTGCATTTGCTCAGGTCTTAATGATGGATTTCCTATATAAACAGAAAGAGGGTTAGTATTATTGACCACAGGTTGAAGTTGTTGCAAAGTAGGTTCGTTGAGTTCGCTGAAATAATTAAAATTCAGATTTTCAGAAAGACCAAACCTGAAAGTGTAAAAGGCATTGGGCAGTATTGCATTAAAATTGTTTTTGATCTTTTGCGGATTTTCATTGATGATACCTGTCAAAGTGGAGTTTTTATATCTGGCTCCAACTGTCAGGTTGTATTTTTCACCGCTGAAGATAAAGTTTGTACCGGCATTTCGCTGTACATAGTCTCTTTGAAAGTTGTTGGACAACAGGAGATTCCTTACAGGGTTGTCATTGATGATGTCGAAATAATCACTACTGGTTTTATTTGTGTTATTGGCGATGGATGTTTTAAATTCTATGTATCTCTTTCTTTTTAGAGGTTCCGTCCATGATGCTTCAGCCTTGTAATTCAATCCATCATTTAGTCCGGTTTGATTCTGGATCAATTTATTGACTATAGTCTGCGGAAAATAAAAATTATAAAGGGTGTTCAAATCTGCATTGGAGCTATTGTGAGCGTTGCCACCTGAAGCGTTAAGACTCCAGACTCTGCCGGGTTTTGCCGATTTTATTTGCCACAGGATGTTTCCGGACAGATTGTGATTATTTCCATTTCGCAAAAAGTCGTTGGTGTTGTCATTTTGTTTTATTCGTAATGCGTTCTGAAGGCTATTCCATTCATTTGAAATCAATCCATTATTACCTAAAGAACCATTGGCTCTGATGACAAGATTTTGTGTGGAGTCTACCTTGGTTTTAAATCTCAATGTAAAACTCCCGGAAGTGTTGTCGGACTGCTGGTTTTCATCAGAGGTAGTAAAAAATTTTCTCTCCGGAAGAAGATTTTCCCTGATAGAATTTCTGATCAAGTTATTGTTAAAATGGTTGCCAAAGCCTGAAAACTCAAGAGTAGTTGACGATGAAAAATCTTTGTTGAAATTGAGCCCGCCTGCAATTGATTTCTGGATGCCCTGATTGC
The DNA here is from genome assembly GCA_016713025.1 of Saprospiraceae bacterium. NCBI lineage: Bacteria > Pseudomonadati > Bacteroidota > Saprospiria > Saprospirales > Saprospiraceae > Saprospiraceae bacterium. The sequence goes on from JADJPZ010000004.1 coordinate 782,629, forward strand.
CACCTGGGTTGATGGGTAGCCCACCCATATCATCCATATTTAGGGTAAATCTGCCTCCACCGCCGCCACCCAGCATGGCACCGATTCCACCCATAAAATCGATGTATTCATTGAACGAAAAGTTTTGCTCATTGATATTGTTGGCCATGCCGATAAAAGAAGTTCGTACTCCTGGTTTAAAACGGTTGATGTTAGCCCTGGCTTTGAATCTTTCTTTTGTTCCGGCTGATGCTTCTGCTGTGCCAAAGTAACCCACTTTTTTATCTTCCTTTAATTTAAGGTTGATTGATCTTTCTCTACTACCATCATCAATACCTGTAAATTCGGTATGGTCTGATTTACGATCGAAAACCTGAACTTTATCCACGGCATCTGCATCCAGATTTTTTGTAGCTATTTTGGTGTCTTTCCCGAAAAACTCCTTACCGTCTACCAGAACATTTTTTACATTTTCACCAAGGGCTTTGACAGATCCGTCTCGTTGTACTTCTACACCCGGCAACTTTTTTAACAGGTCTTCCACCATATCACCGGGTTGGATTTTGAAGGCAGAAGCATTGTATTGTATTGTATCTTTTCCGAAAGTGATGGGGTTTGCAAAATCCTTTATCTCAATGACATCCAGCATCTTTGATCCGGGTTTCAATTGGATTTCATCCATAATAATGTCAGCATCCTTTATTTCCAAAGGCATTTCTATGGTTTCATAACCCAAATATGAAATCTGAACAATATATTTCCCTGATTTTGGCGCTTTAAGGACATACTCACCTTTCCTGGAAGAATTGGCAAAAGCGGCCATAGTGGAGTCACTTGCCATGAGCAGGATTACAGTGGCATATTCCACAGGATTTTTTTGCTCATCAGTAATGATGCCACTTACTTTTTGCCCTGACATATATGATGCAATGAGTATTAGCGAGAAAAGTATGATGTATCTTGACATGTTATTGGTTTATTTTAATTGTTATCCAATGTTTTATTGAGTATAAATATTAAATATACAAATAATTACATATTAGATAATTGTATAACATAATGAATGAAGAACAAAATTTGTAATTAGCCTGAGCAATATTGCTTCTGACCTTTCAGCTTAAGATTAAGAATACTCAAAATCTTTAATGTTTCTCTTCCCTGATGATCATCTTTACACCGGTACCTTTACCATTTATGACACCCATTTCTTTCATTTTTTCTTCACGAATCTTTTCAAATTCTTTTTTACTGACTTTTTTTGCCTTTGGTTGGCTTTTCAAAGACAAAGGAAGGAGGAAAATCTTCTATCGCAGTAGCCAGGGTCATTCTGTCACCATTGTCCTGTTCTATTGCCAATATCATACCTGGTAATCCTGTATACCCACCTGGTCCGACAGATGGTGGAATTTGTGATGTAAACCACGCAGTGACGGTTTTGGATGTGTCTGACAATGTGGCTTTTTGGCAGACAAAATTTAAAATTTTCTTTTGTTCAGGTGAGATTTTCCATATGTACTCTGTGGGTTTATCCATGATCAGAAATTCTTTACCCATCAGATCTTGCGATTGAATCAAATCTTTGTTTTCAGTGTTGATATAAGTTGTAGATTCAGGTACTTTAAAGACCATTTGGAATTTGGTATTGCCTTCTTCATGATTAATTTCTGTATCTTTTGGTTTGTCATAATTTTTGTACAAGGATTCACTGTCTTTAAAGTACAAAACCTTGTCTATCGATTGTGAGGGTGGTAGCATTTTGGCAAGCTCCGGATTTCCGCCTCCAACATCAATTTTAAATTTTACCGTTTCTTTAAATATGATTTTTCCGGAAGTACGCTGTTGACTGAAAGTAGTGAATGCATTGAGCATCAAAATAATAAATAAAATTTGCTTCATCATAATTTGTGAAATTTTAAAAGAGTTTAATAAATGATTATCGTCACAAAAGTAGAAAACCAGCTTCACATCATGGGTTAATCAATGTTGGAGTAAGGTTAAATAAGGTTAAAGCTGGTTAACAGGGTGTTTTTATTCTTAATTTTGCAGTAAAAAATGAGTCACATGCGACAGCATAGATACAAACATCTTTTACCCATGTTGATGAGCATGATTCTGCTGGCAGTGTTTCTTGTTGTGTATTTATATAAAAATTATAAAACGTCTTCACAAGATCTGCAAGGCCAGACACAACTTTATTTGGAAAATGCTTTCAAGACTGCTGAGAGTCAGATGTTTGACAAAATGTTGATTGAACTCCGAGGAGTTTCAATATTTGACAGACATTCGCCGGGCCAGAATGATGTCAAAATTGAAAAAAGAAATATTTCTTTCGCCAAGGTTGATACAACGAAAACCGCTGTAATGAAGGCTATTACCTTGAGCAGCAAAGCCATTACAGACATTTTAGATACTAAAAGCAACCCTTTGAACAGAGATTCCACGAAGAAGCTCCAAATAAGAATGAGTGACAGGGACTCCATGAATTTTGACACCTTATTATTGACCAATCATGTAGCCAATAACTTCACTCGTAAAATATCATTTATCAGGGTAGATAGCATTTCTGGAAAAAATGCGGACAACATGGTCTGGATTGATGATCCTCAGCCAGCGACCCAAAAGCCCAAACAAGTATCTGTTGCCAATCGATCCAATGTTAAGGTGAAAATTAGTATAAAAAACGACTCACTCGGAATTGATTCAACAATTTCCGGTCAACAAATAACAGATATTAAATTAGTGAAAAATTTATTTCAGGAAAACATTAAGAAAGCCGGCATTCATATAAATCACTTCATTACAGAAGATTCATTGAGTAGAGGCAACAGTAAGAATCCTGAATATTGTGAGTTGATAACAGGGAAGAAGTATTTTCTTAATATCGACAATAATCAAAGGTATTTACTTATTAAGTTGGCACCGGATTTCGTCATATCATTGTTGCTTTTTATTGCTGTGGGTTTTGCTTTTTATCATCTTATTTCTTCGTATAATAAAAATCAGGAACTATCTGATCTAAAAGATGACTTTCTGCGCAATATGACGCACGAGCTCAAAACTCCTTTGGCTACTATGGGCGTGGCAATAGAAGCATTACAGAATTTTAAAGCAGATGGAGACAAACAACTGCGTGAGGAATATCTCCGTATAGCAGAAAATGAAAATTTCAAACTTAGCAATCTTGTAGATAAGGTTCTTACGATCACAAATCATCTGGACAATCAGACTCAACCATACGAAAATACACATTTGCCAAACCTGACTGAGGAGGTTTTACATTCATTCAAACTCAGATTGGATCAGAAATCTACCCAATACAGACTTGAAAATCGATTGACTGACAGTTATTACCAGTTGAATCAACAAGTATTGACTATGATCCTGCACAATCTGATAGATAATGCCATAAAGTATAATCACGCTCCGGAGCCCTTGATCAATATAAAATTGGATGAAAATAATACACATCTTTTCATTTCTGTAAATGACAACGGGACACTTATAGACGCAACTCACCAACAAAAAATCTTCGAAAAGTTTTACAGAATACCACATGGCAATGTGCACGATGTCAAAGGACACGGTTTGGGATTGTACATCGTGCAACAACTTGTCAATTCTATCAAAGGTACTATCCAACTTGAAACCACTGAAAAAGGCAATCATTTTATCATTCAACTTCCTAAAGTGAAGACACACTCATGAAAATTCTATATATCGAAGATGAAATATCGCTTGCTCGAATAGTAAAGGAATCATTGCAAAGTAGGGGTTTTGAAGTCATTCATTTTGCTGACGGTATCGAATGGGAAGCACATATCGGCGGTTTTATTCCGGATATATGTTTGCTGGATGTGATGTTGCCGGGCAAAGATGGTTTTGCAATAGCAGGTGAAATCAGACAGATTTATCCTGATCTACCTGTGATATTTATTACAGCCAAAATTCAGACAAAAGACGTGCTCGAGGGCTTTGAAGCAGGAGCCAATGACTATATCAAAAAACCTTTCAGTCTCGAAGAATTGATCGTCAGACTTAAAAACATTTTCCAATTGACACAAAAAAATCTGCAAAACATGCCGAAAGAAGAAAACTGCATCAGGATAGGTGCATTTTCTTTTTTTCCTGATAAACTCGAGTTGATTCATGGATCAGAAACAAAGCGGCTGTCCTACAGAGAAGGTCAACTGCTCGGTATGTTGTGTCAGGATAAAAATGAAGTGACTTCCAGAAAACTCATCCTTGATACACTCTGGGGCGATGATAGTTTTTTTAATTCACGTAATCTGGACGTGTATATCACAAAACTCAGGCAATATCTGCGCTACGATGAAAAAGTACAGATTCTTACACTGAAGGCAGTAGGATATAGGTTGGTGGATCAGTGATGGAGATGTAGGCTATCTGAGAAACCATTATTTTTTAAGGGCATCGATCTTACCTGCCAATAAAAAATCCTTTTCTGTCAGGCCACCTGCATCATGTGTGCTCAACTTGATACGGACGGTGTTATATACATTATACCAATTGGGATGGTGACCTATCGACTCTGCCACAAGAGCTACTTTTGTCATGAAGCCAAATGCTTCAACAAAATCTTTAAATAGAAAATCTTTACAAATGAATTGACTTTCCCTATTCCATAAATCTAATTTTTTCAAGCCTTCATGGATTTGTTTGTCGCTTAATTTATTCATCGATCTTATTTACAAAGTATAAACAAATCTTTGGTTATTATTTTTTTAATCTATCTTTATCAACCTTATATAGTCGAGCATAGCTCTGTTGATTCCTACATTCATATTGTTGTTCCAGAGTTCAAATTTTAATTGGAGTTGATTGTTGCCTTTTTTTAAATTGAGAACCAAACTATTCGAAAATCCCCAATCGGACCACTCTTCCTGTCCTCTCTGCGGAAAAACAAAGGAACCGATATATTTATCACCCAAATATAAGCTTCTGATAGCACACTTGTTATCAGTATTCCATGGACCGGAACCATTGGAATATCTGAAATCAACCAGATATTTTCCATCTTCGTCTACAGACACATTCATTGGCAGCGTTTGATTTAGATCATTGGAGATTTCTACAAAACCATCTGCTGTGTGACCTGAATACATTCGGTTTGACTTTTGAGCGAACCGTTCCATTTGAAATGTGCTCAAACTTGCTTCAGGTGCGATGAGCAATGGTTCGCTGATGAAAGATTCATAACCTTCAGTATCTATAGCACTGACACTAAACTCTGCAGGTTCATTGGTATTTATTTTTATACTGTTATTTTCTGTTTTTGCCCACTCTTGTCCGTTTCTGTATATTTTGTAGTGAATAGCATTAGGTATTGGCGGCCAGGAAATTTCATTGTCATTTCGGACCAATACCGGATTAGGAAGAGAAAAGTGGTTTTGGGTAAGGTGGAAACCTTGTTGATCGAAAGCAATATTGTCCATTTCGATTTCAATGTTGATGGTGCCTGTTGCGGTGGACTCTATGTATGCATTTGCCATCTTGTGGCCATTTATTTTGAAAGAACTGATGTTTTTACCAAAACCAATAACCTTGATGTTGAGTGTTGCATTTCGGTATTTGAATCCTGACAACGTTTTTACACCGTCATAGGAACGAGGAATGACCGGACAGAATTTTATGCCATTAACACCAAATGTCATACCCATAAATACTCTGTGTACCATTGCGATATTGCCAGCCATACTCCACAGCATTCTGTCAGAATTGATCTCTGTACCCTTAAAATCACCTGAGTGTGCCACGAAATTTTCATAATTGGAGAGAAATAGTCCACCAGCACGATAAATGGATGCCAGTCCCTGATTTAATGCTTTTTCGTTACCTGTTTTGGCGGCGGCGAGATTCCAGTATGACTGTACAAATGGCCACACAGCATTGTTGTGATACGGTGGTATGCCTGGTATCTGTGGATAGATACAACTTGCTCCGTAAGCTGTAATTGGAGACATGGAGATAATCTGAGCAGCACGTTCACTATCTGCTACATCAAATATGATAGCAAGGGCTTCACCGAGTGCTTCAAATCTGTCCGACCTGATTAATTCTTTCCGTCCGTATCTGAATTGAGCATAATATCCCTTTTCCGGCATCCACAGTTGAGCATTGATGGCTTTTTTTATACTTTCTGCGCTTTGTTCATATATTTCAGCAGGCTCGCCAAGGACAGATGCCATCGAAGCCAGGATCTTATGGGCCTGATAATGAACGACGTTTGTACCTAAATTTTCGGAAGTGTAAATATCTGCATTGTTCATCCATTTGGGATAGGTTTGTTCTCTCCAGTCCAGGAAAGACGACTCGCCCTTATACAGTCCTGATGGTGCCGCGAGAGTAAAGTAGTCATCATCGAGACTGTTTTTTATGATGCCATATGTTTGCCTGAGCCATTCTTTATCTCCGGTGACTTTATAAATTTCCCATGCTGCCAGTGCCCAGGTAGTACGATCTGATGAAACTGGCCAGGCACCACCAGAGCCGGTATCCTGAATAATTCTGCCCCTATTGACTTTTTTCATCAGACTGATTTTGGCTATTTCAGGCTCGTGGTACGCAAATGCCAGAAATATGCTGTATGAAATATCTCTGGTCCATACACCGCTCCACTTGGCACCGGTGCGCAATGTACTGTCGGGTTCTATGTTTTTTTTGGCTTCTTCAAGGGACAGATTATAAAGAGCATCCACGATAGGCTGATCTGACTTGTATGTGGGTTTGTCATGGGTATTCCATGTTTTTTTCCAGTGTGCTTCAGTTGCCTGGTCATAAGAATATGGATTCATATTCAGCGTGATAGTGTAGATGTGATTTTCGCCGGATGGCAAGAGTTTCAATCCTTTGCCACTCAAGCCTACAAAATCCCAACTCAATGGTTCCGAACCTCCGGCTATATAAAATCCTTTAAAGTCTGATTTGGCGATTCTGGTTCCATTATGCGTTTCGTAGTACCCTTTTTGGTCAAATTGTTCCATCACAGGAGTCATATCAACTCTGAAAGTATAGGAATGATTGGGTTTCAGATATGTGGTAGGTCGTTCATCGCTGCGGACAGGCATCTCACCAAATTTGAAGATGGGTGACTCGTGGTCATCATCAGCGATCACTACCTGATGGTCCACACCGAAGGGAAGTTCATTATCTTTTTCGTTGATAGAAAATTTAAAGCTAACCATCCTGGAGTAGGTGTCACTTGCCGGACTCTTGTAGTTGGAACTGATATGTTCTGATGAATGTACTTTTGACAGATTGTTTCCCTGAATGACTTCACCTTTCTTAAGGGTAAATGCGTCAGAAGAGTATAGAATTTCCGATGGCATAATTATTCTTTTTGTCTGGCAGGATGCCATTATTATAGTGGTCAATAAAATGATGATTCTGTTCATGTATGATATTTATTACAAAATTGAAAAGCAAAACGCAGCTATGAAAATAACTTTATCCTTCATGATTTCATGATGATCAATATACCACTAATTTTTTAACAAGACTACCTTGTTTACTATCCGCCTTAATAAAATAGATGCCTTGCGGAATGAGAGAAATGTCATTGACTTCGTTAATCGACAGTTCAGCCACCATTTTTCCTGATATATTAAACAATCTGATAGCAGGGAAGTCTATATCTGATGATATAAATACCTGATTACCTGCGGGGTTTGGAAAAATATTTAATTTTACATCATTCAAAACAACTTGCCCAAGAGATGATATAGTGTCTGCCTTAAATGTAGTATTGTAAAACACAAGTCCGCCACGTTCGTTCCCTACTGCCATTTCATAATATCCATCCCCATCAATATCTGCAAGCGATGAAGTAACTTTCCTGCCTTGTTTGATATTACCGGTGAGTTCATGGAGTTTTTTGAATCCTGAATAGAGATTGCCTTCTATCTCATGGTAAGTGATGAAACCTGCATCTTCTGTACCCATGATCATATGGAGTTTATTGCCGGACTTAAAGAAGAACGGTGCTCCATTTTGAGTAGGAAAGTCATTGGCTGGATGGATTTTGCCAGCTTGTCGGGTATTAGGGAGGATTTCAGCTTCCGGTTTAAATTTTGGAGTGGAAGCAGTTCCTATATTTTTGAAAAAGTTGAGTTCATTATTTTTTTCACCGATGACTAAGTCTTTTAAACCATCATTATCAAGGTCTATTATCTGGGGTTTTGCATTCTGTCCTACAAATATTTCACTGAAAAAGTATTGAGCTGTACCAAATGTCATTGGTTTTCCTTTGCCTGCAGTATTGAATGCAAGATATAATTGGCCTCGTGCATCTCCGACCACAAGATCATCATCTCCATCCTGATCTATGTCACCCAATGCCGGAGCGAATCTGCCCGTTTGGTCCCCAAATTTTGAAAAAGACAAGTAATCTTCATCAGTGATATTGTACTTTGCTTGCGCAGTTGTTCCGGTATTTAGTAGAAGTGCCATTCTGTTTCTTCGTGCTCCATTTTTGAGTTGGACACCTCCTGTACCCATGATGATATCCATCAATCCATCTCCATTGACATCCCCAAATGCAGGATGTGAGGCACTGTTGAAATATGCCATTTCATCTATCAAAAAGTTATTCTTAAAAAACTTGAAATCAGGTGCGCTGTCAGTACCTGCGTTTTTATATAACCATACATGATTTTCAGATTCTGCAGAATTGATTTCATTGGGTGTGACGATGAGTTCTCTCTTTCCGTCAGCATCTACATCTACATAATATGCCCCAAGAAAATAGTCAAGATTTGCGGGGACATCACTGACCGGGAAATTATTTTCAAGCTTTGTCATATGTGCATTGGCAAGACTGCCACCGTTAAACAATCTTGTCAGTTTAGGACTTCCTATATCTCCAATGATGATGTCCATATCTCCATCGCCATCATTGTCAAATACAGCTATGGATGATCCGGAATGTCTCAAGCCGGTATTGGTGGTAGTAAGTCCGGTTGAACAACTGAATCCACTGGAGCTTAAGGAGATTGTTTCGTTAAATTGGTTTTCAGCAAATTTTCCCCAACAAATATCCTGCCTGATATATTTCAATGAATCCAACCCTAGTTTTTCTTCCACACTTACATTCTTATAAAACGAAGCATAACTACCATCTGCTTCAAAAGATATGATGTCCAGGTCGCCATCACCATCCACGTCAGCAATGGCTGGCATATCTATGGAGCTTACATATATCTGAGTATAGTTATTGGATATGGGGAACATCAATATTTCCGGCAAACCATAATTAAAAGTAATCAATCTGAAAGTATATCGGCCGCTTTGGTCTCTTGAACCTCGCCATACTTCAATACACCCTGGATATTTGCCGGATGCAGTAAAAACGTCCATCACTCCATCTGCATTAAAATCTCTTAATAAGGCCCAGTTCCGCATAGTTGGAAAGATGGAAATGTACTCAGGGGCAAACCTAAAATCTATGGTGCCCACCGCACCTGTTTTTACAAATGGTAAAACCTGATCGCCATTTCGGTCAAATACAAATAAATCATTTTTTCCGTCATTATTGAAATCAATGTTGGAAAACTGCCCGGCTCTCAATCCTCCTGTAAACGGGAATTTCAATTCTTTACCTCCCGAATATACAGGGATGTCCAGCCTGTCAAAATTTTGACCATTCGATGGTAATATAACACATAATGTTAAAAAAATCGTGACTATAGACAGAATGCTCTTTCCTGGCATATCAAAAAGTTTTTGATACTCTATAAACGTATAAAAAACCAAAATGATTGTTTTAAATTAAGTTTTATCAAAACATCAGACTGGAAGCTAACTCATGAGAGCTTCCAATTCAATTGCTGTATTTTCTTATCACAGAGAGCATAGCATCATTAGGTAATTCGTTGATAGGATAGAGTTTCATTAACTCAATAAAATCTCTTGTGATATTTTCACTAAAGCCTAAGCTGAATGCCAGTTTGAAGATAGATCGCTCTTCATCACTATTGATTTTTGAATCAGCATTGATCACAAACAGGAGATGGTACAATATATTCATTCTTTCCTGTTCATTTTGATGCAGAAGGATATTGCGGTGAAATTCCGTATTTTGGTAGGTCTTTATGAGTTCCGGCTCAAGTTTTGCCAACCTGCAGAAATATTTCAAATAGCTGAATTCTTCATCCTGTAGAGGAGGTCGGCATTTGTCATTTTTACCAGTAACTGTAAAATAGTTCGGTTTTTTTCATCAGTCGATAGATTATTCCAAAACATTTTTTATTTTAATTTTATTTTTGATTGTAAATATAATTACTTTGTACAAATTTTCAAAAATTAAAGTCACAAAACAGTAATATGAGGAGTAAAATTGCGGGTATTGGCCACTATGTTCCGGAAAGAATAGTCAAAAATGAAGAATTGGCCAAACACATGGATACATCTAATGAATGGATTATAGAAAGGACGGGTATTGAAGAAAGGAGATATGCCCTAAAACATGAGGAAACTCCCACTACAATGGGTGTCATAGCTTCAAAAATAGCTATCGAAAGAGCTGGTATACAACCCGAAGATGTTGATTTTATTATTTTTGCCACATTAAGTCCGGACTATTATTTTCCTGGCTGCGGTGTTTTATTGCAAAGAGCATTAGGGATTACAAAAACGGAAATTGGTGCTTTGGATATCCGAAATCAGTGTTCCGGGTTCGTGTACGGACTTTCGGTTGCGGATCAGTTTATCAGGTCAGGAATGTATAAAAATATTCTCTTGGTTGGTTCAGAAATGCATTCAATGGGCCTTGATTTTTCTGACGAGGGTAGGGCAGTGACTGTGATTTTTGGAGATGGTGCCGGTGCCGTCGTTTTGCAGCCGACTGAAGATGAAGGCAAAGGCGTATTGGTCACTTGCCTGCATTCAGATGGCACTCATGCTGAGGAATTGGCTATGATCAACCCTGGATCTCATGGAGGTTATCATCTAGGTACAGAAAAATATGGGTATCCTCCACAAGACACACTTGGAGGTGTATTTGTCACACAAAAGATGGTGGATGACAATCTCCTTACACCGAATATGACCGGACAATTGGTATTCAAAACAGCAGTTGTCAAATTTCCTGAAGTGATCAAAGAGGCCCTTGCAAAAACAGGGTTGACATCTGAAGATATTGATCTTCTTGTGCCGCATCAGGCAAACTTGCGTATCAGCCAGTTTGTTCAAAAAGTAATGCGACTTCCTGATGAAAAAGTCATCAATAATATACAAAAATACGGAAATACGACAGCAGCTTCTATACCTATCGCATTGAGCGAAGCGTGGGAAAACGGCAGAGTCAAAGATGGAGATCTTATATGTCTGGCTGCGTTTGGGAGTGGATTTACATGGGGCAGTGCGCTGATAAGATGGTAAAATTGCAAGATTTGTAAATGAAAGTAGATATCCTTGCTATAGGAGTGCATCCTGATGATATAGAGTTGTGTGCTGCGGGAACCTTGATTCGACATTTGGATCTCGGCTATTCGATAGCATTATGCGATCTTACTCAAGGCGAATTGGGTACCAGAGGGAATGGCACGCTCCGTTTAAAAGAAGCAGAAATTGCCAGAAAAATCTTTGGCGATCAGGTACCAAGGGTCAATCTGGGTATGGCGGATGGATTTTTTACTCATGACGAACATCACATTTTAAGAATTGCGAAAGTCATCCGGCTTTTCCTGCCGGAAATAGTATTGTGCAATGCTGTTTCTGACAGACACCCTGACCCCGGCAGAGCTTCAAAACTTATCAGTGATGCATGTTTTTTTCAGGCTTGAGAAAGATAAAAACCACTGGACGCGATGGTATCGAACAAAATGCCTGGAGACCAAAGGCTGTGTACCATTACATACAGGATAGAAATCTTAAAGCTGATCTTGTGGTGGACATTTCAGCATATATGGATAAGAAACTGGAGACTATCATGGCCTACAGCTCACAATTTTTCAATCCGGATTCAGACGAACCTTCCACTCCGATTTCCGGCAATGACTTCATTGAATTTATCAAAGCAAAAAACAGGACATATGCACGCGATATAGGTACTGAATATGCGGAAGGGTTTACCGTCGAAAGGACGATAGGGGTCAATAATTTATTTGATCTTTTTTGATACTGATGATTACTTTTTAGTACCCTTAAAATCGCAATCATCTGTAAGTTTATATCCCGCCGGAATCGTAATAAAACCACCCAAAGTAGTTGGCTCCTTAGTGGTGAGTTCCAATGTGATGACACCTGTCAGGATTTTATTATCAGTGCTGATTTTAAGTTTTGTTTTGACTTTTCCTTCCACCAACACCTGAGCATCTCCGCCTCCCGGGACAACATCTCCTACTTTTACTTTTAAATTGGTCAAGGTGGCATCTACAGACATGGTATCTTTTGTCAATTTACCCATTACCGGCAGCGGTCCAATTGTAGATTCTATGATGATATTGACTTCATCTTTTTTGATCAATTCAGTTACATTCAATTGTGCCATAGTAAACACTGCTGCGAAAGATCCTTTACATTTAAATTCACCGTTATACTCCCCAAGAAATCTTTTCTGATAAGTACATGTTGAATTATCCACAGCGGCCTGTGCATTAAAATTATCACCAAGTGGGTCTGTACAGCCTGATATGACTTCAGGATGTTTATTACATGCCAGAAAAATAGTTGAAACTGTGAAAATCAGAATTGCGAATTGTTTGAGGTTTGCATTCATATCAACTTTTATTTTATGTTTACTTCTACAAAGATATGCTTTATTTTTTATTTTCAAGCATGTTAACATAATTAAGGTCTCCTATTCTGAATCGGAATGGAATCCTGCTCCTGACTTCTATTTTGTGTTCGAGTTTGCAGAAAAAAGGTAAGTTGTCGGCTTTAAACTTTACATTTGCAAATCCGGTATTGCTGATAGCAGACATCTGAGGTCTAAACGATAGCCATTCCCTCATATGTGTTGTATCAGTTTCTTTATATTTTTGATAAGTTTGAGCATTGGCATGATATCCAAGTGAAAAACCCATCACACATATCAAAAAAAAGATCCATTGTATCCATCTTTTGTTATTCTTCATTGGGCACTCTTTGTTTCCATTTTTCTTTTTTACTTCCCTCGTACATCTCGTATTTACAGAATAAGGATGGAATTTCACCATTCAGCAGGGCCTTTTTCGATGAAGGTCTGAGTCCCACATGCTTCAAAGCATCAAGATGACCTGAAATAATCCATGCAGTACAATTTTTAAACGACATTTTCAGTTTGTCACCTATATGTTTGTAAAAATCTGTAACATCGTCCTCTTTTAGTCTGGCATCATAGGGCGGGTTGAAAATTAAGGTAGTGTTTTGTGCACCATCATGGTAAAAAAATCATTTTGTTCCATTTTAATCAGATCACTTAGCCCTGCTTCTGCAATATTGACCATAGCTGCCTGGACAGCTGATTTAGTCTTATCTTCACCTGAGATGGGTGGCAAGTTGGTGTGAATTATTCCATTTAAGGCATTATTACAGACTTGTTGGTACAACTCAGAATTAAAATTTTTCCATTTCATGAAAGTGAAATTTCTGTCTAATTTCTGAGGTGGACGATTGGATGCTATCATGGCAGCTTCACACAGAATCGTACCCGAGCCGCACATGGGATCTATTAACGGAGATTTTTTGTCCCACCCTGAAAGCAAGATCAGACCGGCAGCGAGAACCTCATTCAAAGGTGCATCCACATGATTTTTTCTATATCCCCGCATATGCAGTGACGAACCACTGCTGTCCAAACTTATGGTCACGATGTTTTGGCGTATATGAACATTGATTTTTAAATCAGGGCTTTTAACATCCACACTCGGTCTTTTTCCATATTTGTCTCTGAATCTGTCAGCGATGGCATCTTTAGCCTTGAGTGCTATATAGTTGGCATGTCGGAACTGATCCGAATTGACTATAGAATCAATGGCAAAAGTGTCATCAACTCCTAAGTAATCTTCCCAAGGCATATCTTTAATCTCGGTGTATAATTCAGCTTCATTCTTTATTGAAAATTCCCTGATAAATACTAATACCCGAAGGCATGTTCTCAAAAGAAGATTGGATTTGTATAAAATGGACAGATCGCCCTGGTATGTGACAGCTCTTTTTAGAATTTGAATGTCTTCTGCACCTATAGACTCCAGTTCAGTTGCAAGAACATGTTCCAGATTTTCAAGGGTTTTAGCTATTATTTTCAATATATGGATTTTTGAACGGGATTAGATATTATCCTCCACATTCTTTCTTTAGTTCGATCATCAATGTATGCCATAGATCTTTGACTTCCTGTACTTCATCTGCATTGCAAAAGTCCGTGATCTCGAGTATGGTTTCATTAGTGATGTCTGATTTATACATTCTGAATTCAAGAAACTCGCTACGATCATCAGCATCATCCCATACAAATCGCACTCTTTCATCTTCGATATCATCTACGAGGGTGGCTGATTCACTACTTCCTTGCCAGTAAAAAGTATACGCATCATTAGTAATATCCACCTCAATACAGTACCATCTTACGAGACACGCAGGGGTTGTCACAAAATTGTAAATTATCGTAGGTGACGCCCTGAAAATAAACTCCATATCCAATCTTTCCCTTTTCATCGTGGTGAATTACTTCTTTTATAGTTTTAAATAAAGGCGCAATAAAAAATAAATTTTCCAATTGTCAAAACAAAAGAACTTTTTTTGCAAATAATTAATTATTATTGTCTTATACATCTTGTTTTAAAAACTATTTTTTCTTAAGCAATGTTATTATTTTCTATAATAGTCAAAATTGATATCAAGAAAAGTGAAAATAATGTTATCTTTGCGGCTCTTTTTAAAAATCCTTACTCACAAGTGTATTAAATACTCATAATGAGACAGTTAAAAATAACAAAGTCAATTACTAACAGAGAGAGTCAGTCTCTTGAAAAATATCTACAGGAAATCGGTAAAGTCGACCTATTGACTCCTGAAGAAGAAGTTGATCTCGCACAGAAAATTAAGGAAGGGGATCAGGAAGCATTAGAAAGACTGACTAAAGCCAATCTGCGTTTTGTGGTTTCGGTAGCTAAACAATATCAAAATCAGGGCTTATCGCTAAGTGATCTTATCAATGAAGGCAATTTAGGATTAATCAAAGCAGCACAGAGATTTGACGAAACCCGTGGATTTAAATTTATATCTTATGCTGTTTGGTGGATTCGCCAGTCTATCCTTCAGGCCCTTGCAGAGCAATCCAGAATCGTGAGGCTACCGCTCAATAAAGTGGGGTCATTAAATAAAATAAACAGAGCATTTTCTGAACTCGAGCAAGAGTTTGAAAGAGAACCTTCTCCGGAAGAGCTAGCTGAATTGCTGGAAATACCTACTGAAGAAGTAGAAACTACATTGGGTGTAGCCGCGAGACATGTTTCTATGGATGCACCTTTTATCGATGGGGAAGACAACTCACTACTCGATGTGCTGGAAAATAACAGTACTCCGGATACGGATTCAGCGCTGGAATATAAAGAATCATTGAGAAGAGAGATCGAACGGTCACTCAATACGCTGACAGACAGGCAGGCAGATGTTATAAAATTATATTTTGGTATAGGAATAGAACATCCTATGTCGCTTGAAGATATCGGTGATAAATTCGGACTTACCAGAGAAAGAGTTCGTCAAATCAAAGATAAAGCCATCAATAAGCTAAGATCAGTCAACAGAAGCAAATTGTTGAAAAACTATTTGGGAGCATAATGACATAGCCCGTCTGTAATCATGAATGGACGACTGGATAATTTTTCGATCTTCTAATTCGAAATTATTCATTGGATTTTTCCAAATGATCATTGTGAAAATCAATTGGTCAAACACACACTTATAATCTTGTTTTCCAAATATTTAAATACTTTATTCAAAGAAGAATACAGCTGTATCAATTCTTTTATTTAAAATATACAATTGAGCATTTGACATTTACTCAATATTTAGATTAAATTTGCTGTGTTCAAAATGTCTAAATTCAGGTGTTGGATAATATCATATTATATTTCGAAAGTATATCCCCCGTTCAGGGAGCATTTTTGGCCACTTTGTTTACATGGGCTTTGACTGCTTTAGGAGCGTCTTGTGTATTTTTTTTTAGAACCATGAATAGAACCTTTTTGGATGGCACTTTGGGTTTTACAGGTGGTGTGATGGTTGCCGCCAGTTTTTGGAGCCTGCTTGCGCCTGCCATTGAAATGAGTCCCGGCGAAGGATTTGTCAAAGTGATGCCATCTTCAATTGGTTTTTTTCTGGGAGCTCTTTTTATCTTTAGTTTAGATAAGACTTTACCGCACTTACATATCAATTTTAAGGAATCAGAGGGAGTGAAATCTCCCTGGCAAAAGACCACTCTGCTTGTTCTGGCCATCACATTGCACAATATTCCGGAAGGACTCGCCATAGGAGTATTGTTTGGTGGTGTTGCTGCAGGTATACCTGAAACATCAATCACAGCTGCTGTCATTCTGGCCTTGGGTATTGGAATTCAAAACTTTCCTGAAGGTATAGCTGTCTCCATGCCATTGAAACGTATGGGCATGTCAAATTCCAAGAGTTTCCTTTATGGGCAATCTTCTGCATTGGTTGAACCTGTTGCGGCTGTAATCGGCGCTTTAGCAGTTCATTTTTTTATTCCTATATTGCCATATGCTTTGGCATTTGCTGCGGGAGCTATGATTTTTGTAGTAGTTGAAGAGGTGATTCCCGAAACACAATTGGCCAATAATACGGATATCGCTACCCTTGGGTTTATATTAGGGTTTATCATTATGATGACATTAGATGTAGCTTTGGGATGATAGAACGGGATAAAAATAGTTTAAGGCAAAAATTGAAATTGTTCAGTGATGAACTCATTAACGAAATCTACACAAAATCAAAAATAATAGATGTTCCTGCAGGTACTCAGATACTTCGATTGGGACAGTATGTAAAGGTATTGCCTATAGTACTTTCAGGAAGAGTCAAAGTTTTTGCTTACGGAGACGAAAAGGAATTTCTTCTTTATTATATCAAAGAAAATGAAAGTTGTATCATGTCATTTTCAGCATTACTAAATAATGATGTAAGTAAGATTTGCGCTATAACCGAAGACACTACCACTATCCTGACTTTGCCAGGCGAAGATGTATTGAAGTGGACTAAAAAATTTCCTGAATTCAATCATTTTTATCTAAAATACTATCAACACAAGTATGATGATCTGCTTGAAACACTCAGACAGGTAGTTTTTGAAAAATTGGACACAAGGATACTTAAATACCTGAGCGAAAGATCTAAAATATCGGGTAACGAAGGAGTTAGAGTCACACATAAAGAGATTTCATCAGATTTGGGTACATCCCGGGAAGTGGTGACGCGCATCATCAAAAAGCTTGAAACAGAACAATATATCAAAATTGAAAAAAATTTTATAAAAATTCTTTAGTTGTGATAATTGTCACAAGAATTAAGAGTACTAAATGTCTAAATTTGTATTTGAAATCATTTATTAACCATTTAAATTCTTTTGAATCATGACAAAAAATATGGGAGGCACTGATAAAATCATCAGACTCGGACTTGCAGCTGTAATTGCTTTTTTTATATTATAACGGCACCATCAGCGGTACTCTAGGAATAGTACTCGGTATCCTGGCAATAGTTTTTGCGTTGACAAGCCTGATAAGTTTCTGTCCGCTCTATCCTCTCTTGGGAATAAATACCTGCAAGAAATATATCCGATATTCTGTTAGAAAATTATTAAAAATTTTTCTAAATAATTGCGTAATTTAATGTAAATATGTCGTGTTAATAGTCTTATTGAAAAAATAAAATATTTAAACTAAAATTTGACAATTAATATGGCATTTCAATTTACAGACACTAATTTTCAGGAATCAGCCTTAGCAGGTGGTGTATCAGTAGTAGATTTTTGGGCAGAATGGTGTGGCCCCTGTCGCCTCATTGGACCTATTATCGATGATTTATCCACTCAATATGAGGGTAAAGCTACTATTGGCAGAGTCAATGTTGACGGAAATCCTGAGATCTCAATGAAATACGGCATAAGAAGCATACCGACCATTTTGATAATTAAAGATGGTCAGGTCGTAGATAAGCAGGTAGGAGTCACTACCAAAGCAGCTTTGGAAGCAAAATTAGCTGCACATTTATAACATACCCTTAATTCAGGGAATAAAAGATCTTTGTCATTTACATGGCAAAGATTTTTTTTTTCATAAGAACAGGAATCATTTCAATTCATATTTACTTTTTCTTTTTTTTCAAATCGTACATTTATTTTTAGTAGTGAAAT
This sequence comes from Saprospiraceae bacterium, assembly GCA_016713025.1. Classification (NCBI taxonomy): domain Bacteria; kingdom Pseudomonadati; phylum Bacteroidota; class Saprospiria; order Saprospirales; family Saprospiraceae; species Saprospiraceae bacterium. Next base: position 800,975 of record JADJPZ010000004.1, read on the forward strand.
TGTATTTTTGAAATATCAACTTCACAAATTAACAGGGATTTATAGTACCTTTGTTACCTTTTAGTACCTTATAAATGAAAGTAAAAAGAGTCATATTGATAGTATTGGATAGTGTAGGGATAGGTGCACTACCTGATGCAAAGGCATATGGAGACGAGGGCAGCAACACGTTGGGACATATTGCAGCAAAGGTTTCCAATCTTCACATACCCCATTTAATCCAGCTTGGTTTAGGCAATATTGATGAAAAAAATGCATTAATTAAAACAGCGAAACCTATAGGGGCATATGGTAAAGCTGCGGAAGTTTCATCAGGTAAAGATACTACTACCGGACATTGGGAAATTGCCGGGTCAGTACTATCTGTGCCTTTCCCCACATTTGTAGATGGCTTTCCGGAGTCGTTTATTGCTGCATTTGAAAAAGCTATAGGCATCCAAACCTTGGGGAATTACGCTGCTTCCGGAACTGTCATTATCAATGATCTTGGAGATAAACATATAGAGACAGGATATCCTATTGTTTATACATCTGCAGACAGTGTTTTTCAAATTGCTATGCACGAAGACATCATTCCTATCGCGAAGCAGTATGAAATATGTAGTATTGCAAGAAAGATGCTGACAGGAGACTTGAAGGTTGGAAGGGTGATAGCCCGGCCATTTATTGGCAGTTCTGGAAGATACACAAGAACAAACAACCGGAAAGACTTTGCGGTACTTCCACCAGACAACCTTCTCACAGCTGTCGAAAAGGATGGTAAGACAGTCCTGGGTATCGGAAAGATTTATGATATTTTTGCTGGTAAAAATGTAACCCAATCCATCAAAACAGCCAATAATCATGAAGGTATCATTACCACCATAAACTCCATAACTAAAAAATCAGAAGGTCTTATTTTTACCAATCTTGTAGATTTTGACATGATCTACGGTCATAGAAGGGATGTATCTGGATATGCAGCTTGCCTTGAAGAGTTTGATAAGTGCCTTCCGGACATCATGGGGTCGATGTTTGATGATGATGTTTTGATCATCACGGCAGACCACGGCAATGACCCCACGTGGTCTGGCTCAGATCATACAAGAGAATATATACCTGTCATCGTATACGGTAAAAGTATAAAACCTGGGATAAATTTTGGAGTGAGAAATTCATTTGCAGATATTGCCGGCACTATCGCTGATATTTTAGGCATAGAATTTGAGACAGTAGGATTGAGTTTTAAAGATATAATTTATTTGACGTAGGTTTCACACATCAGAAATCCGTAACCCAATTATAAAAATAATAACACATTGCTGGATTTAATTAAAAAGAAGAGGAACGGGGAAGTGCTCAGTTCTGACGAAATAAAGGAGATCGTTGAGGGTTTTGTTTTGGGGCATATTCCGGATTATCAAGTGGCTGCATGGTTGATGGCAGTATATTTCAGAGGTCTTAATGATCAGGAGACTGCTTATTTGACTGATGCCATGATGCGTTCCGGTGATTTAATAGATCTATCTTCGATTCCGGGAATCAAAATTGATAAACACAGTACAGGCGGTGTTGGAGACAAGACAACTTTAGTACTGGCTCCTTTGGTGGCTGCAGCAGGTGTGCCAATAGCAAAAATGTCAGGAAGGGGATTGGGGCATACAGGAGGCACATTAGATAAACTGGAGTCAATTCCGGGTTTTAATGTGGATATGACAGCTAAACATTTTTGCGACCTTGTCAAAAAACATGGTATTGCTATCTGTAGCCAGAATTCGAGATTAGTTCCGGCTGATAAAAAATTATACGCTTTGAGGGACGTGACAGGGACGGTGGACAATATTTCCCTAATCGCTTCCAGTGTCATGAGTAAAAAACTGGCTTGTGGTGCTGACGGAATTGTAATAGATCTAAAGATTGGTGATGGGGCTTTCATAAAAACCATTGAAGATGCCAGCAAACTGGCTGAAATAATGCTTTCTACAGCAAAAAATATGGGCAGAAAACTTGTTGCAGTGGTGACTGACATGGAAGAACCCCTTGGGTATGCTATTGGCAATTCCTTAGAAGTGATTGAAGCTATAAAAACTTTGAAAGGACAGGGACCTGCTGATCTGACAGAATTGTGCCTCGAACTTGGGGCACAGATGATGGTGTTAGGTGAAAAAGCTGATAGCGCGGCTTATGCAAAAAAACAACTCAGAGCATTGTTGGAAAATGGAAAGGCCTTTGAAAAATTTGTAGAACTGGTCGAAATCCAAGGCGGCAATGTTCAATATATCCTTCACACAGATCATTTCAAAAAATCAAAATATAAATCTGAGTTCAGGGCTACTTTCAATGGATTTGTCAAACACCTTAATGCCATGGAAATTGGTTTGGCTTCGGTAAATCTTGGAGCCGGAAGGGAAACTAAAGAAAGTGAGATAGATCATAGTGCAGGAATAGAATTATTAAAAAAAGTGGGCGATAAAATAACTGAAGGTGATGTACTCGCAGTTTTACATTGTAATGATGAAAAATTATTTATAAACGCCTTGGAACATATGCAAAAGGCTTATACCTTTAGCACTGTAAAACCTGGTGAAACGCCATTGATAAGAAGCATAATAGCTTAATGACCATAAAAAATGAAATGATGACAGTCAAATCTAAAGAAAAAAAGATTATCATAGAGTCTAAGACAAAAATTCATATCATGCGCAACGATGGCATTCCATTTGATGCATCGCTTATTGAGCATATCAATATCAACAAAAGTGCCGTAGAGCGAAGGGCCGCTACCATAGGTACACGAAGAACTGTCAAAAAAGAATGGCAGGCAGCATGGCTTTTGAAAGCTATTTCCTGTATGGATCTGACGACATTGGCAGGCGATGACACCAGAGGAAATGTACTGAGACTGTGTGCTAAAGCCAAAAACCCTGTGCGAAAAGACCTTTTGGAGGCAATGGGTATGCAGGATGCCAACATCACCACCGGAGCGGTCTGTGTGTATCACAATTTGATACCATATGCAGTTGATGCCTTAAAAGGAAGCAATATACCTATAGCGGCCGTATCCACCGGCTTTCCGGCTGGTCAGATATCAATGGAACAAAAGCTAAAGGAAATTCAGATGTCAGTTGCAGCAGGTGCATCAGAGATAGACATCGTGATCAGCAGGGCTCTGGTATTGCAATCAGATTGGAAAGGATTGTACGATGAAATTGCCGCATTCAGAAAAGCATGCGGTCATGCGCATATGAAAACGATACTTGCCACGGGAGAAATCCCTACACTGACCAAGGTGGCCAAAGCAAGTATGGTGGCTATGATGGCAGGATCAGATTTTATCAAGACCAGCACAGGTAAGGAGTCAGTCAATGCTACATTACCTGTCAGTCTTGTCATGATAAGAGCGATTAGGGAGTATCTTGCACTTACAGGTTTCAAAGTAGGCTACAAACCTGCAGGAGGCATAGCGAAGGCAAAGGACGCACTCAATTATCTCATCTTGATGAAGGAAGAATTAGGCAACGAATGGCTTGAACCTGAATTATTCAGATTTGGTGCCAGCAGCCTTTTGGGCGACATTGAAAGACAGCTGGAACATTTTGTTACAGGCAGATATTCAGCTTCTTACAGACATCCTATGGCCTGACAAGCTAAAATTATTTACAAAAACTCAACCATGCCAACAAAAAAATCCCTGACTCACTGCACTAAGATATTAAAGGATCTGGTCGGTTTTCAAATATTAGGAGGACAATCCAATCTTGAAATCATAGATTATATCATGGCTATTCTGCTTGAAAAAGGAATAGAATACCACTTGGTGCCCAATAAAGAACTCACAAAAACATCGCTCTTATGCAGGATCGGACCTGCAGCGGATGGCGGAGTTATCCTGTCAGGCCATACCGATGTGGTCCCTGTGGCCGGACAGGCATGGACTACAAGACCATTTCATCTTACAAAAAAGGAAGATAAATTGTATGGCCGCGGGTCGTGTGATATGAAAGGTTTTTTGTCTTGTTGTCTTGCTTCAATTGATTTATTTAAAAATTCAGGATTAAAAAAACCCATCTATTTTGCTTTTTCATATGATGAAGAGATCGGATGCCTTGCCGGCGAAGAACTGGCTGCAGCGGTACATAAAATATACAAAGAAAAACCTGCTTATGCTATCATAGGCGAACCTTCGATGATGCAACCTGTAGTAGGGCAAAAAGGCATATGTGTCCTTGAAACTACAGTAAACGGCTCTGCGGGACATTCCAGCCGGATCAGAAGTGAAGTGAGCGCCATTCATGTATGTGCACGATTGATCCAATGGCTTGAAAACAAAATGGATCAGTATGCTCATGGTAATATTACAGACAATAGATTTAATCCACCACACACTTCCATCCATGTAGGTAAAATATATGGTGGAATAGCTCCCAATGTCATAGCCGATAGATGTACTTTTTACTGGGATGTCAGAGTGATACCCGGGCATAATGTGTATGATGTCATTCAGGAGTTTGCAGAATATTGCAGATCAGTGGAAGAAGAGTTAAGACCTAAGTTTCAGGGATTTGCTATTCATACTAATGAAGACCATCCGCCTGTCCCACCTTTGGGAACCCCTAATGAAGCATCGGTAGTCAACTTAATAGAAAAAATCACAGACAATCATGAGCTGCAAACAGTGGCTTATGCTGCAGAAGCGGGACAATTTAGTAATGAAGGATTTGAAACGGTCATCTGTGGACCAGGTGATATAGCTCAAGCCCATCGCGCAGATGAGTTTATTGCTATAGATCAACTTGAAAAATGTCTTCACATGCTGGAAAACCTGGCGCAAGAATTCAGTAAATGATTTGGTCAACTATATCCCATTATAATAGCATTTGACTTAGGGTATGCTTAAATTTTTATCGCTCCAAAATCAATGTATTATGAACCTGACTTCAAAATAATCGCCTTATTTAAATCACCTGCCAGCCTATTATCATAGTTGTCAGGTAGGATAAATGCGTTGATTTTTTTATTGTACGAACCATAATCTATTGATTTACAACTAAGGAAAATTTTAAACATATTCTTAATCGAAGAGCTAAACACCACTTTTTAAATAAAAAAAACAAGGTAAAAAGGCTAAAGGAAATCAACCTTATGCCCTGTTTATTTCATATTTACTCTATTTGCCTTATTGCGTCTTCCTGATATTTAATCCGAATAAACCAAGCTTCACGCCTGTCTGGATGGTCAGACCACTCAGTTGGGTATTGGTCAGATTGACTACAGAAGTATTGCTATCAGCATTATGAATATTGATTCTGTATCCAGCTCCGACAAAAAGCTTTCCGTATCTGAAGAGGTTCAGGTCCAAATGAATTGCGGGTTGGACAAATGCAAAACGAGTTGAATTTATACTATGCTTACGATACCCAATTCTTTTATCATCATGTCCAAACCTACTACCATCACCATAGTGTATAGTTGCATTTATCGAATCTACAGATGCATTACCATACCCCGATGTAAGAGGAATAGAAATATGAACCAATTTGTGAGGAGTAAAAGAATATTCAGCTCTTGCCCCTATACTCCGATATTGGAGTCGCAGGGCTTGATTTACATTGATATCTGTGGGGGTGAAATTTCTTTGATTGGTGATCATAGTGGCTCCTAATGCAAACTTCTTATTGATGATAGCCATCAATGAGCCTCCTCTCATTCCTGTGAATTCTCCTGCCAATTGACCGTATTGTACTTCCGGAGCTATGTAAAGTCCGAGCGTGTTGATTTTGAAATTGGAAAAAAGTGTTTTGGTAGTATCACTGCTCACATTTACATTTTCTGTAACTTGTGCATTCGAGTTGGTATAGGCTAAGATGAAAAATGCAGCGCTAAGTGCTATTAAAAATCTTTTTAACATGGATATAAATTTTAAAATTTGTAATGAAAATTGAATACCACAACAATACGCATCATCAATGGAAATGGTGTGGTGTGGAAAAAAATATATTGAAGTACCACACCATTTTGAAGTTATCTTCGTATAATTAACTAATATCAAAACCCATAAGTTGATTGTTCCTTAATAAAAAAAATAGTTTTGACCCCAATGATATCAATAGTATCATTGCTGCTTGTCTGAGAAAAGAGAGACAAGCTCAACAAACATTGGTAGAACAATATCTGCCGTATGGCAAATCTATTTGTATTCTTTATTCTCAAAACACTTTGGATGTTGAAGAAATGGTCAATGATGGTTTTGTAAGGGTATTCACCAATCTTTTAAAATTTGATAGTTCAAGATCATTCAAATCATGGCTTAGGGCTATTTTTATCAATAGTTGTATTGACCATTATCGCAAAAATAAATCGTTTTCTTTGATGTCATCCATTGACGATGTACATGAGTTTGAACTGGATTATCAAACAAACGTCATAGACGAAATGGCTGCTGAGGAACTTCTATCGGTGATTCAGGAATTAACACCCGTCTATCGTATGGTCTTCACACTTTATGTCGTAGAAGGATACAATCACAGAGAAATAGCTGATATGCTCGGAATACAGGAAGGCACATCAAAATCTAACCTGAGAGACGCTCGTACAAAACTTCAACAATTGGTTTACAAAAGATATGGTCATCATTATCACAAACTTAAAATCTTAAGGGCAAAATGAGAAAAGAAGACTTTGACAAATCCGTTAAAAATAAGTTACTCTCTATTAAGGAGGATGCTATCACTGCTATTGAAGTTCAAAATGTATTGAATGTCATCAATCATAAGCCAGTAACCGTCAGATGGTACCAGAAGAATTTATTTAAGATATTTTCATTGAGTCTTATGGCAGCCTTAGTGGTAGGAGGATATTTTATTATTCAAAAATCTGGACATTTTACTAAAAATGATCCATTGAATGATGTCAAAGTTATTACTAAAAAAATTACACAACCATTACTATCAAAAAATGAGGGTCACTCTTCAAACTTGTCAGCAAATCGAAATGAAGCATCAAAACATGAAATCCAACCAACGGACAACGGTATAAATCATCTCGAAAAGTCCATAAAAAAAGCTCCAACCACTGCCAAAACTTCATTACAATCTTCTATCCGTGAAAAGATCGGATTTATACATAATTACTTCAATGAAAGGGAGGGGAATAATGAAGTTTTCACCAGCCGGAATGTTCTAAAAACAGAAATAGATACTCAAGAGCTGACACAGCAAAATGAACAGATTAACCACATAAATTTGCATCATTCTGAATCCAATCCCAGTTACAAAAAGGGAGAAAAAAATGCCATTGATGTCCCTGATAGTTTCGTTAGTATTGAAAATCCTAAACACAAGGGTGAAAACGGTCAGGAAGATACTCGTGAACAGGAAGATGTCAAAGTCCTTGTAAAGGATATAACCTTATTATCAGCCAAACCACTGATGTTGCATTTTCCCGAGAGAGGATTTGACTTTCCAACTATACAAATCAGACCTTCGTCCAAAAACCAAAAGTGGGCAATTGGAATTACAGGTGTTATAGGTGATGTCCCGAATTACGCAGCAGGATTATTTGCTGAGTATCATCTGAATAAAAGATGGACAGTTATCTCAGGAATTGATTACGTGATGAAGGGAGGGAGGTCATATAATAATCCTGTCGTATATATAAATAAGACAGGTCTGGATTTTTACAATACTTACAGCGTCGTTTTTAAACCTGATCTGTTTAACATCCGAATCAAGGAAAACTATATAAGTGTGCCGCTGGCAGCGCGCTATTATCAGCCGATTTGGAAAAGGTACTCCACATTTGCAGGAGTTGGTATCAGGTACCAGTCGCTGAATATCCAGCAGGTATCTTATACACTATCTCCCTCAGGTACAGGTGATGCTATTGAAAAAACCTACATCAGAAGTGCCGACCAGGCCTTTCATAGACTTCTTTCACCTAGTGCTGAGCTCGGATTTTCTGCTGCTTTTGGTCGGTATAGTTTTCAGGCTTCTGGTCTGATCCGTACAGAACCTGATGGTGAAAACAAACACCATCCCGGTAATGAACCCAAGCCTGAGATTAGGGTATATTTTAGCAGGAAGTTTTGACAAAAGAGTGATAGGTTATCTGTAGTAAGCATGATTCTACTCGAATCAATTAATGATTTTTTACCCCTGTAATATCCTTTTTCTGATAACTACAATCCTGAATTTATTTAATATTTCACGGAAAAAGAAAAAATATTTTAAAAATATTAGTAAAAATATATTGATAAACAATAAATATATATTATCTTTGCATTGTAATTAAAATTTAATTGTAATGTCAAAGAAAAATGATTTAGTTTTAGATGTATTAAATGTATTGTCCTGGATAATTTTTATCGGACTATGTATAGAGGCCGGAGCGTTGCTTTTCAATTTTGTTTATACGCTTTTCAAGCCCATTGCCACCCACAATGTGTATAAAGGTCTCGACCTTGCAGATATGTATCAAAACCAGTTTAACCATTATGTGGGTATTATGAGTTTTGCCATTGTGCTGTCATTGCTGAAAGCATACTTGTTCTATCTTGTGGTTAAGATGTTTACGAAACTCAACCTGGTAAAGCCCTTTAGCATAGAAATAGCCAAACTGATAGAAAAGATAAGTTATGAAGCCTTCGCTATTGCTATCGTTAGCATTGTGGCACACAAATACACCGCTAGACTCATTGAGTCAGGATATAAAGTGAGCCTGATTGAAGAATATTGGGATAATGTAGCAGCATTTCTGATGATGGCGGCCATTGTCTTCGTCATATCGCAGATATTTAACAAAGGGATAGAAATTCAGAACGAAAACGATTTAACAGTATAAACCATGCCCATAATAGTAAATGTTGATGTTATGATGGCTAAGCGGAAAATGTCGCTCAACGAGCTATCGGAAAAAGTGGATTTAACACTTTCTAATCTTTCGATCCTGAAAACAGGAAAAGCCAAGGCCATAAGATTTAGCACACTTGAAGCCATTTGTCGGGCATTGGATTGTCAGCCGGGAGATATATTGGAGTATAGGAGTGAATGACGGTTTGCTTTATGGCATATCTAATTATTGAAATAGTAATGAATTATTCAATAAACATAAAGATGATGTTGAATCTTAACCCTAATTATCATGACAGTTGAACCAATCTCATTGATCAACTTAAATGACTTAACCCATTTATCCATAGAGCTATGGCCAGAATGTGATTTTGAAGAAGAGTTACAAAATTGGAAATCAGTATTGATGTCTTCAAATCAAATTTGCCTTCTTGCTAAATATAATAATGCTTATATTGGCTTCATCCATTTGTCCATTAGAATGATTATGTAGAAGGGGCGAGTAGGGAAGATACTGCCTATATTGAAGCATTATTTGTTAAACAAAAATGGAGACATAGCAGCTTTGCCACGGAGCTTTTGAAAAATGGTGAAACCTGGGCAAAGTCATCCGGAATATCACAAATTGCCTCTGATACTGAAGTAGAAAATGTAGAGAGTATCGCATTTTACAAAAAAGCAGGATTCAGTGAAGTAAATAGGGTAGTTTGTTTTATTAAGGATTTGTAAGTTTTGAAAATTTCTATATAAAAAAAATAAAAAAAATGTCTTGATCGGAAAAGAAACGTCCCGAAAGATTAAGCATAACTTGACATGATACGACGAAAAATATACTGCCGAACAAAATAAAATTCTCCACTTAGAGCCAAATGATAAAAGTTTAAACATCCTCTAATCAAATACAATAAATTAGAGCTTTTTAGGCACAAAAAATAGGTGTACAGATTAAATACACTTCAGTTGGCAGAAAATGGATGTGTTGGTTTTAAAAGTAGATAATTTTGTTTTACTTTTACAGCAAGAAACTAACCATTGTGAAATTTACAGAATCACAAATTTAATCTATCGCACCTGACGACGCATCGCTCAAGGCTGGCAAGGCATTGTCTGGCAAAAATCAGTGGCTTACTGCTAGTTTTACCGAAAGATCACTATGGGGAGAGATCAAAGGAAGTGGATCGAAGCCATATCAGACCCAAGTAGATATCCACAATATTGCCTTCAAATGTAGTTGTCCATCCCGCAAATTTCCTTGCAAACATGGTATCGGACTCATGCTTTTGTGGGCCAATGATCCGTCAGCAGTAACAGCTGGCACCGAACCATCTTGGGTAGCAGAATGGATGGACAAAAGGGTAGCCAAAGCTGAAAAGCCCTCCGAACCAAAAGAACAATCCGAAGAAGACATTGCCAAATCCGAAAAATCCAAACAAAAGCGAGCCGATGATCATATGATGTCCGTAGAAGCTGGTGTGGAAGAGTTGACCCCCACCGACCCATTTATCACCTGCGGTATCAAAAACTATGGCTTCATTTTCAGTTTCATAAATATCTACTATACGTTTTCCGAAGATCAGCTTAAGTCCAAGTCCTTGGACCAGGTAGTTAGTGATAGCGGGTATGGTTTTCCTACTGTCTGCATTGATTTCATCAGGAAAAAATAGTGCTCCTTTGACATAACTATCTTTGAGCATAGGATATTTTTCTTTACACTGTTGCGCGGTGATCAGCTGAGATGGATATGCGTTTGCCGTATTGATATGGTGCAGCTCTTCTATGAGTGTCATTTCATCTTCGTCAGAAGCTATATAAATACTACCTTCCTTTCGCACGAAGATATCAGTATTTGCAGCTATGTCCAGATAATGTTTTGTAGAAGCAATACCATATTTTTGCCACTCCACACCAAACCCTGACGGCACTACCTGACCAAAATTAAGAATACTGGCTCCCATAGCCTGATAGTTTTTTTCAATCATCAATACTTTTAGGCCTTTTTTAAGTGCGTGGTAAGCGTGAGACAAGCCAAGTATGCCACCACCGATAACGATAAGGTCGTGCTTAAACATATTTTTGCTGAAGATTTATATCTGATACCATACTTTTTCCATGATCCGATTTATGAAGTAATGCAACTATCCAGATATGCGTGAGAATCATAATCATGACACCTATGATGCCAGCTACAACACACAATACAGTATAGAACTGTAGCCAGGAAATGCTTTGATTACCAAAATTTTTGTACAAAAGAATCCCCACACTACTCAGATAGCCAAATGCATCCACGATGTATATAAAAAATCCTACGTTTGCAGTGATCCTGAATGCCCCGATCAATCTGTCAAAAAGGATACCATTGTACAATATATAGGGTACAAATAAACCCACACCTGTAATCATCATCCACAACATACCACTCAGATTTCCCGTGTAAAATGCCAGTGTCGCCAAAACCAAAAGGACCAAACCAGCAATTGTCAACCAGAGATTGAGCAGCAAAGCTTTTTTGTTGTCTTTAATTCTGTAAAGTGCACCCAAAAGTATAAGTAGCAGCACAGTAGCAGGAATTTCTGATGTGGTATAGACTGATGCATCATCTCCATAACCTAGTCCTTTCCATATTTCTACCCCAAAATTATCCCTGACATCTCTGATCATAGTCAGAATGATATATCCCAAGATAAAGAGTACCAACACACCGCCAAAGTTTTTAATAATCGTTCTTCTTTCCAATGGAGACATTGGAAGTCTTTGTACGCGTTGCTCCATATCCGATTTGTTTTGAGCCGGTATCATAGTCAGCATCCATACAAACAGCAATGTCAATGGCACAAAAATGCAACCAATCATCATGGGCATCATTTTTTCAGAAATACCAGACTTAACCCAATATTGTCCTAGCGTTTTGGCCACTCCTGATGTAAAGATAAAATTGGCGCTCAGAATTACAGTCAGCAACTCAGTAATGCTACGTCCTTCTAAGTATTGAAAAACTACTCCCCAAATCAATCCTAATGCCAGACCATTGATAAATAACCACAACATACTCCATACCGGACTACTAAAGTAAAATAGACTCAAACCCGTCAAAGCTAAGCCAATCAACCCGATGTAATAATTTGCTCGGCTATCAGGCTTCATGGATGAGATAATGCGGATACCTAAAAACTTGGAACACGCATAACCGGCCACTTGTGAGACGATTAACACAATCTTATAATCCAGTCCAAAGAGCATTTGCCCTTCAAATAGAGCAGCAGCATATGGTTTTCGATACATATACATACAGAAGTAAGCTCCAAATGCAGCCATACTTGCCCATAGTGTTAAAAAAACCGGATGAGCTGACATCTGATGGTGCAGGTACGTCCTAATTTTCACAAAGTATTGTTTACGAAATCAATGATTTCTATCAGCTCCCTCAAATGATGAATGATATAATCCGGTGTCGCTGTACTTAAAATAGCTGCAGACTGTGCCCCTGTAGTGATGCCTATACTGTATTTCACTTTAGCGTTTTTACCTTCTTCTATATCGACTACAGAATCTCCTACTTTGATACATTCCCATGGTTTGATTTGATATTGATGTAATGCATAATGTATCATATCCGGTGCAGGTCTGCTGTGGGCGACCATATCTGCAGTAACCAATAAATCGATATCCCGGCCAGGAATGATATTTACCTTTTGCAGGATATCAGAAGCAACAGCATGCGTATATCCTGTATTGAATACCACCTTAATGTCTCTTTTATGCAAAAAAATACAAGAGCGCTTTAACCCCTTCAAACAGTTTCATCTGTATGGTACTATATGCTTCTTCGAGCAGTGTAGTAAATGATTGGTAGATTTCCTGAGCTATAGCTTCATCAGGTATTTCGTTTAAAACTTCGGCATATACAGTTTTGATGGCATCCAATTTTTCCTTACCGGCACCATGCATCAGAACAGTCTCCAGTTCTACAACTATCTTATGATCGACAAACGCTTTGGTCACACATTTATAGACCATATTATCTTCGTCGATCGTAGTACCAGCCATATCAAAAACGACCATTTTTATCATCACAAAGGTTTATTTGGTTATAAGCCACAAATTTGATATTTTGTGATGAGCTAATGATGTGATCTCAGGTTATGTATTTGTTATATTTACATTAAGGGAAGGTGATGGCGTGATGAAAAGTATTGATTTTCTTAGGTGTATATAAATCAGAAATACACTAATCAATATACTTCACTTTATACTCAACAAAGTTTTTGCAATACTTTCAGTTAGTTCCGTGCTGACCTGTACATCTGCTGCAAATTTAGGCCATTGAGAGATGGTGTGGTATATTTCAGAGATGATGCTCTTTGATTTTTTACATTTGATGGATTCCCCTACGGCCATTAGGTCATCTTTCGAAATATTATTTCTTTTGTTGTTGATGCTCAAAGCATGTTGACTCACCCATTCGCTTCCAGGGCGGTAAGCATGGCAGATATCGTATGCAGGTGTTAATTCCCATTTTTCATCTTTTTTTAATCTGAAAGCAAAATTTTTGGTGTGGTCGTCACAATTTCGAGCTATGACATTAAAAATCATTCGTCTATACATTTGCTCCATGTCTTGGTAAGTCAATTTTAGCTCCCTCATAGTTTGGAATAACTGTTCATAACTAAAACTATTCACCATGTTGAAATCAAAATGTTTAAGGGCACAAAATGTCTGAATATGATGCTTGGTCGCACCACCTTCACGGTCAAATCGTTTGGTCATAAAATGAGCCCTACCATTTTCTTTTAATAGTCGAGATGGCATCATATCTATTCCACAAGCTACAGCCATATTGTAATAAGCCATTTCCACTCTACCATATCCTTTACTTTTTCCTAGTTGGACATCGCTGACGTTGTCCAATTTTATCAACCAATGTTCAAATCCATTTGGCGCAATTGTTTGACCTGACTTCACTTCCCCCGTTTTTTCATTATACGCGATGACTGCTTTTGGGCGAGCACCACCAGCTGATGTGCCTATTTTCAAAATCTCCAATACTGCTTTTTCTTCATCCTTTTTGAGATTTGTAGTAAAAGATTCTCTTTTGGTAAGCATTTTTTGGGCGATGTCCACGAGACTATTTATCTCAATAGAAAATGCCTTTTTACTATCGCTCATCGTAGCAGGTTCAAACTCTAGTGCGCCCATGCCTCTATTTCCTATGAAGCACAACATTTCTACAGGGTTCATGCTGTCTTGTGGACGTCCTTGTTGGGCTAACCAAATATTGATCAACTGATTTCCATATTTGTCGGGTAGTACATCAGCTAATAAGCCGGGCATTCCTTTGAAAGTATCGTAGTCTGCATTTTTGTTTCTACGTAGTTCAGGGAATGTAAATATTCTATTTGCAGATGCAATAGGAAGCTTTAAGGGAGCTAAATCCCATTGGAGTTTTTTAAATTTAGAATCAAACTCAAAACTTGCAAAACCTTTCTTCTCGTCCCAGGAAACAGCTCCTACAAGTTCTCCCCATATTTTCACGAATGCCGTATTCATAATTCCACTTTATATCTTTTTCATCTGATTTGCCACTAGCTCTTTTGCGTTTAGTTTGTTCCATTTTTGCCAAAGCTAGTGGACTAATGGTTTGTGACACTGTAAAAATTTCCATTACATGCAATAAATCCAATACTCTCAACACTTGAATAAAAGTAGCCAAAGTGACCGTTTCACCACGCTCCAATAAACTTAATGTAGAGCGGCTAATCCCTGCAGCTTTAGCCAATGTATCTTGTGTTTTGTTTTGCTCCATGCGATGGTGTCTGATAAATACACCAATATGCTCTGCCAAAGCATGATCACTCATGGAGTCCCAATTTGTGTATGATAAACCAGTCATAAAATACAATAAATGATATTAGTGAATGAAATACAATACAAAAATAGGGTGTATTTATGAATTAGGCAAGTATTATTCAAATATATCTACATTCTGTATGATATCTCATTCATAATGTATTGTAAATGTATTTTGTGAATGATTTAGCATTCATTGATTTGCAAATAGTATTATTCCATTAAGTTCTTTATTCCGCAAAAACATCAACTCACCACAACTTAACCATACCTTAATATCGGAGATACCTACTGGTAAATAAAAAAAAGCACATTCCCACACATTGAGAAAATATTTTTTAGGGTCTAACCACAAAAGTAGGTAGAAATGATCGATATAATAGTCAATATTTGATTATTTGTTTATGAAGACTTTAAAATTCTGGTTCAGGGATAAAAGCTATTAACTCTGTACATCTTTTTCACTTCATCATTCCTGGAAAAAACCCTTCAATTGCTGTCATTATTTCATCTTTTTTTCTACGAGAGATCTCTATTTTGTCTCCATTTGTTAACTCCAAAAATCCACCGTCGGCTTTGATGAATTTAACTATTTTATTGATGTTTATCAGATGAGAATTGTGAATCCTTAAAAATTTATAAGGTGTCAACAATTCATCATATTCCTTTAGAGTTTTGGAGACTAATATTTTTTTACCACCTTCAAGATAGATGGTAGAATAATTACTCGAGCTTTCGACTCTAATTATATCTTTTACATAAGGAAAAATCATACCCTCGTGTGTATTTACTGTAATCTTTATTTGATCTATATTTGACTGATTGATCTGTTGGAGTAGGACATTCAATTGATTACCAAATTGTTGACTGGGTTCTACTTTTTGAAGACGACTAGAGACGTCCATTAGATCGTCTTTAGATATGGGTTTTAGGAGATAATCAAAAGCACTAAATTTGATTGCCTTGATAGCGAATTGGTCAAAAGCTGTAGTAAATACAATCTTAAAATCAATTGTTTTTAGTCGTTCCAAAAATGTAAAACCATTGATGACAGGCATCTCAATATCCAAAAACAGGATATCTGTGGTCTCCTTTTCAAAATAGTCGAGTGCTAATTGAGGCTTGATGAAAGATTGTACCACTTCGATAGAAGGACAATAAAGTTTGATTTTTTCTGTAAGTGTTTCTATGCAGTGCATCTCATCATCAATAATTATTGCTTTGGTCATGATTTGAATATTTTTTAAATGATGGGAATTAGTACAACAACCTTTGTACCACAGGCGATAAGATTGCTATCATACAAATCTTCTACAAAAAAAGTGATTTCTATATTGTTTCTCTGATTATATAGGTCGATTCGGTTTTGTGTGATGTCTATGCCATAGCTTTTGTGTTCGTGGTTTCTGTATGTCTTTTGTGCTTTAGATTTGGCTCGACCTATTCCATTGTCTTGGAGGGTATATTCCAGATAATCGTTGTTGTTGATGGTCATGGAGATGTTAAGTCGTCCACGTTTGTCTTCGAGATGTTTAATGCCGTGAAGGATGGCATTCTCGACATGTGGTTGCATGAGCATCGGAGGGATATTGATGTTATCTTCTATGATATCATCAGGTATATCATAAAGGACATCAAAGGCATCGCCTGTACGCAGGCGTTCAAGCTCAATATAGAGTTTTAATGTTTCGATTTCTTTGGCTATAGGTATCTGTTCAGATTTGCTATTGTCCAAAATATTGCGAATAAGTTTTGAAAACTTACCAAGATATTCGGATGCTATAATTTTTTCATTCTTGAGGATAAAGTTTTCTATGCTATTGAGACTATTGAAAATGAAGTGTGGATTCATTTGGCTGCGGAGTGCGTCGAGTTGAGCACCCTTAAGATCTTCGATGGTTGTTGCTAATTCTTTTTTATTTGATTCTAGTTCAGTTTTTGTTTTTAATTCTGTAAGTTTTACAGAAATATTTGCTGCAATCGTACTTAAAATTTGAATATCATTTTGAGTAAAATGATCCACTTCAGGGTGTTCTGCATCTATGATCCCTATGACTTCTCCATCAAGTAAAATGGGTACACAGATTTCACTCAATCGCACCATTTCATCTACTCTATATCTGGCATCCAAGCGAGTATCTTTGATGAGTACACTCTCTTTGGTCTCTGCCACATAACCCACTACTCCCTGACCCAGTACTACATCAAATACTTGTTTGTCGATTTCTTCTATAGATCCTTTTGGTCCGTAACCTGCTTTTTGAATCAATTTGCTTCTGTCATCATTCCAGAGATAAATCATGCAGTCTGCATAATTTAACTGGCCAATCAAGTTTTTTGCGACATCCCACAAAACATCATTTTCGTTATTAATATCTTTAAGTGAGTTTGAAAAATAATGACTAATGCGTGATAACTCATATTGGTTTTTGTATTGCTCGGCAGCCAATCGTTGGATCTCGATTTCTTGTCGTTGTTTTTCTTTTTCTGTTTTAAATCGCCATCTTATCAGCAACGAAATTATTGATAATATGCCCAAAATAGATCCATATTTGAAGGTACTTGTCTGGTACCACTTGGCTATAATAGTAAAATGTACTGTATCGATATTGGAAAAAAGTGAATTAACCTTGCCACGAACCTCAACGGTGTAGTCTCCCGGCTCTATGGTATTGATAGGGACAATGCCTTCATTACATTCTATCCATGTAGTGTCTCCTCCCGTATATCGGTAGAAGTATTTTCGGTCTGCCTTAGTAGTATAATCTATAATATTGAACAATATATTTACAGGGAAGTCTTCAAAACTTAGGTCGATCGTCTTTTGACTATTTTCATTAATTTTATAGACTAGGCTACCACCATTACCTTCCACTTCACTAATAACAACCGTAGGTTTTATCGTGGGTATGACATTGAATTGGTCTATGGAAATTCTTGTAATAACACCCGTGTATCCAACATTTAAAGTATTAATACTATCAACAAAAAAGGGCACACTATTCTCTGTCGTAGATAGTGGAAGTCCATCTTCACAAGTCAAATGTTTTACCATTCCTGTTTTAGGATTAATTTGAGTCAATCCAATGCTAGTCAATACCCAAAGATTCTTTTGATGATCTTGAGTAATTTTTCTAGTTATATTGGTATGCAATTTATTAGCTAAAGAATAGTGAATTTCTTTTTGATCACTTAAATGGTGGCAGATAAGACCTCCTTCTCCAGTGATCCAAAGATTTCCAAAGTCGTCAAAGAAAATGTCATATATGGCCTTGACTTTCTTATTATTTGCATTGATATGAGATTGATGGATGAATATATTTTTTAAGCTATCATATTTAAAAATTTGAAAATTACTGAGCGTCCATATATTGCCTTCTTTATCTTTTGTTAGGTTTAGCAAAGATGGGAGTTCTTTTTTCTTATCAAGATCAGCATGTAGACGAATAGGAGAAAAGGTCTTTGCTTTAAGGTTGTATTTTCGAATTTGACCTTCATTTGTCCTAATCCAGTATTCGTCTGAATTTATCGATACCATGTTTCTTAAGACATTGATTTCATTATTAGGAAACTCCATCGACTTTGGAGAATAATGGACAGGAGTAATTTTATCATTTTCATACAATGCCATACCTGAAGCCCCAAGAAGCACAACTTTATTCGGAGCAATCTCTAACATCTCTCGCACATCCAAATCATATTGTTTGCCCTGGAAACTATATTTTTTTATGGTTTTTGTAAGCTTATAATTTTTATCATATACTCTAATCCCATTAAAACCTAAAATACCAAAAATAGAATTACCATTCGCCATTTGTAGGCCGCATCGCACCAAACCATCATAAAAAATGTCAAATGGTTTTCCTCTTTCATAAACATATTCATTTGTAATGGCTTGTCTGAGAGGCTTTGCCTCTAATAGTCCTTCAGCTGAAGTTATGTATATGCTACCATCATAACCTTGTAGTAGAAAGCCTGGATACAAAGTACTATTCGTTTCATTATCAATGGTGAGAACTTGAGATGTATATTTTTTTGTCACTGGATCAACGATATATATACTTCCTGTAGTCGATTCACTGCAAAGTATCCAGTACTTTCCTTTATGATCTTTCAATTCTGTAATGTGAGAAACACGTTTGTTATTGAAAACATTGATTTTTTCTTTAGTAATTTCATTTATGATGCTAAGTCCTCCATTCCATTCACCATACCAAATAAGGCCTTGATGATCTTTAAACAAATACAACACTTCATAAGCATCACTTTTGACAATTCGTTGCCTATTATTTGTATTAGGATCGAACTTAAATAAGCCATGTATACTATATAGATAAATTGAACCATCCCATTGTGGTTCGGAAAGATGTCCGATGATATCTTTGCTAAACTTAGGATGTGTATCATCATCAGGGTTTCCTTTTAAACCAGTATTTTCAAATTTGGCATTTTGGGGATTCAATTTATACAAACTCTTTAAATCTGAAGATGCAATAAATACTTCTCCATTTGGTGCAAGTCTTACATACCCGAAAGGATTCGAAGTAGTATCGTTGTATTTGTACTCAAAGTTTGTAAAAGTATTGTTTTTCAAAAGACTTATACCCATACCATGATTTATCCAAATATTACCTTCTTTGTCTTCTGTAGTCATTGATACAGAATTTGACAAGATGGTATTGGAGTCGTTTGTATTGGTTCTATATACTTTAGTATTTTTGCCGTCCCATCTGCATAATCCATCGTAGGTGCTTACCCAGAAAAATCCTTTAGAATCTCTCATGATATGAAACAACGATTTATTAGGGAATGAATAAGTATTGTGATTTCTCGTGAAAGTAAACTTAGGGAAATCTTGACCATACAGTTGTAAAGAAAAGCTCCAGAAACAAATCAATATAAAGATTTTAGTTTTGATATTAACAAATTTATTATCTGAAAAAGATATCATGATTATAAAAGTATAAAATTACAACATTCTTACATTTTTCTATTATCAACTTAGAAAATGGTTGGTTTCGATTAGAGATCGGTAAGGAGATATTCTCCCTGTAACATCATTTAGATTGAACAATCCATACTCTATAAGGAATTCGTATCGCCCATACAGGGCTAAAACAATTTCAGGTGTTATATCAGGCCTGAAGGGTCAATATTTTATTGTGATGGGCAGCACCCATAAGATCAATTTGAGTAACAATGCCCTTCCCATTATCAGGATGATTATTATCAATAACAAAATCATTTATTGTAAATAATGTAGGAATTTGACACTTAATCCCAAACATATTTTTCATCAAATTCAATATTGTGTGCTACCATAATTTCCCTATATTCATCTTGAAATCCTTTTTTCTTATGATGGATTTTTTGTCTTTCAATATACCTGACCACACCTTGTACACCACTTTGACTTACAGAAAATACACCATAACCATCTTGCCAATAAAAATCAACTAATCTAGGATCAAGCGTCTTAATCCATTTAGAAGAACTTTTTTTGACTTCCTCGACAAGTTTTGACATAGACAATGGACGATACAGTTTACACAACAAATGAACATGATCCAAATAACCTCCAACAGATATAGTTTGGCAATTCAAATTATTCATTGTCTGCCCTAGATATCCATATATATCTGTTTCATATTCCGGTAGGATTAATGGCTGTCTATATTTGGTACTAAAAACTATGTGGATGTTTACATTAGAAATTGATTGCGGCATATCTGATTTTATTTTCCAAAAATAACACTTTTCATAATAACTAAGTTATGTTGAAATTTGAAATTAATATTTTATGAAATTGTCAAAAAATTTTGTGCGGAAAGGGCGATGCCCATTCCTATTGAACTGACACCCATTCAGGGCTAAAACAGTTTCAGATATTATATCAGGCCTGAAAGGTCGATATTTTATTGGGATAGGCTGCACCCATCACAACGCCCATTCCTATTGAACTGACGCCCATTCAGGGCTAAAACAATTTCAGATATTGTATCAGGCCTGAAAGGTCGATATTTTATTGGGATGGGCTGCGCCCATCAAACCATTGGATGGGCAGCACCCATCACACCTAGTGAAATATAAATAATCTTTAAATAAAAGGGTAAGGTTTACATTTTATTTTCACCAATTTTCATCACACTTTTACCGAAATCTAATTCATCATTACCGAAATCTATTTAGGTACCGTCGGTTTGAAATCCTTGCAATAGCTTTGTCATATAATCTTTTGGAATATAAGTTTACACGGATTATGAATCTTTTATTTCATCAAAAAATAATTCAACATGAAAAATTATCTTCTTTTATTTTTCCTTTGCGTAGCTGTATTTGCTAATGCCCAAAATGTGGGTATCAATAATATGGACCCTCAAGCTGCACTAGATTTGAAAGGAGATTTGCGATTGCGTACAGCAAACTTAAAACTGCAAGCAGCTATAAATCATAATGTCATATTAGATGAATACGGTAATGGAGTAGTGTATCATTTCATAGGTGATGCAGTTGCGAATGGCGGTGCGATCACAGGTTTTCAAGCCTACAAAGATGGACAAATTATCACTATATTTAACAATTGTACCTCTGAAGATATCATCCTTCATGATGCTGGTAATACTTTAAGTTTAGGAAGTGATAAGAAATATAGAATATTGACAGGTACAGGCCAAAGTGCAAATATCAAACTGAATGGTTCTATCACTCTACGGTACGATGGAGAAAAAGAGCGATGGATTGTATTAAATAGTCATTATGTAAATGGCTTGACTGCTACCCCATGGCTGATTAATGGAAATAATATAAGCAATAGTAATACTGCTAATGTAGGCATTGGCTTATCAGCTCCCTCTGAGAAGCTTCAAATAATTAACGGTAATATAAAAATTGGAGAAAATGGCTGGGGTTCTGCTGCTGATAATAGATTATTAAAATTTGGAGATGGCAGTTTTGTAACCATTGGCGAAGTGGGAGGATGATAAAATGGAAATAAAAGCAAACGATATAACTCTACAAACAACCATCACCAAGATACCTAACGGTAACCTGGGTATTGGAACTGGTGCTAACTCTATACAAAATAGATTACAAATAGGCAATCCGACAGGTTTTGTAAATAACGATATTGCTATTGGCAACGGTACACAAGCCATGTCATTATACCAAAGCCCTACTGCTTCAACTTTTCACACCAATACTAATTTTGCTTTTATGCCAGCTAGTGGTACAGGTAATTTAGGAATTGGAACTGATACGCCAACTCAAAAACTTCAAGTATTAGGAAATATAGCCTTAGGCAATGAAATGTATTCTACAGCAACTGCTGGATTGAATATAGTGCCTATTGGTGTCATTAAAATTAATGAAATTGGGGATAATAATCACAACGGCTATTATTTTACACCCTTTTATACAAATGAAGTTGGTAATTTGGGTTATGGTGGAGTTCGAATAATAACATCAGGAGCCGATGATGGTAGGATATTTAACATTCATCTTAATCCAGCAATAACAAACAATTATGTAAAAGTAATAGTTATTGGAGGTGCGGGATTTAACAATTCTAATGCAAGTGCAGCTATATATAGTGCAAAAGCTGAAATAGTTCCTTCGGAACCATTAGGTAACCCAGCAGGCTCTGGAGGTTTATCGTTAAAGATTTTTTATTATGGAGATAATTTGAATTACATGACACCGAATGGAACTTTTTTAATTTATGGAATAAAATAATTTACAAAAAAAGGATGTAGGGATGCAAACAACATCCATTGTCACTTATTTTCATTTTCGATCCGATCATAAATTGAATTACCGAAAAAAATAACCTTAAATTCTGGAACTACAATGATTATATCACCAGGTGTACTGTTTAAGGTGAATGGGCAGTAAGGTTTATAAAGTCATAAGTTGATAAAGTTTTTCTCTCCAAATTCTTAGTCGGCATTTCCGATCTCTAAGTCAAACCCACCACTTACCCTTTTCTCATAAATGGTGCATCTTTTATGTATATGTTTATGACAATTTTGAAGATCATATTTAATAAATATCAATGAGCAGAATTTTATCCTTTATTTTCTTTATCTTTATAGGTTTGGTGGCAGAAGCACAATGTCCTAATGGAAATATAACACTCACCACACAAGCTCAGATCGATAACTTTGCTGCAACTTATCCTGGGTGTTCCAATACCGAGTATGGTATTACTATAGTAGATGATAATGATAGGATGGGCAATATTACTAATCTCAATGGCTTGAGTGGACTTAATTCGATTGGGGGGTTCTTTCAAATTGCTCAAAATGATAATTTAACAAGTACGCATGGTCTGGGTAACATTACTTCGGTAGGTAGTTATTTTACCATTATTGATAATCCTAGCTTGGTCAACCTTGATGGACTAAGTGGCGTTAGTTCAATTACAGGTTTTCTTCATATTGAGAATAATGACGCCTTGACTAATGTTGATGGTTTGAGTAAAGTCTATGGTATTGGTAACCTTTCAGGTATAGGAAATACTTCATATAATAGTATCATTATTAGACGTAACGATTTATTAGAAAATATATCAGGTTTAAAAAATGTACTAACAGATTTCATCACCAGTATAACCATTACCAACAATCCACAACTCGCTTGGTGCGACCTCCCCAACATCTGTTCCTACCTTTCCAACCCGGCAAAACCTTCATCTATATCAGACAATGCTCCAGGCTGCCAATCAAGACCCCAAATCATTACAGAGTGTGTATCACCTTGCCCTACGAGTGATTTTACCTTGAGTACCCAAGCTCAAGTCAATTCTTTTCCAAAAGATACCAAGGTTGCCAAGATATGCCATTCAACATCACCATCAATGAGTCTATACCTGGCCATATGATCCATCTTGACAGCTTGTATGAGTTGCAAACTATCAAAGGCAATCTTTTCATATGGGACAATACCGGCTTGACCAATCTTGATGGCTTAAGTAATCTTGACTCAATAGGTGGTTATTTTTCTTTGGCTGGCAATACTAGTCTAACATCTTTATCAGGCTTAAATAAACTGGACAGCGTACAAGGTGGATTCGAAATAAGCAACAATGCTTTGACCAATCTTAATGGCTTAAATCGTTTAAAAAAAGTTAGTGGATATTTTGCTATTTTTTCCAATCCTACTTTGACTACGTTTGCGGGTTTGGATAGTTTGACTACAGTATCTGGCTTGACTATAAGCAACAATGATGCTTTAGTAAATGTAAACGGCATCAATAAACTAAAAACAAACAATGGTCCATTGAGAATATTCAATAACGCAAATCTTACTCAACTTCTTGCTTTAAATAATTTGACATCAATAAATGGTTTCCTGGAAATATACAACAATAATGCATTGACCTCCCTGGCAGGATTGGGTAATATTGACAATGCTGGTATCACAAATTTAATCATAACAAACTCAAGTCAATTATCTGCATGCAGTTTGCCAGGTATCTGTTCCTATCTTTCTACTGGGAAACCTCACACCATAAGTGGCAATATTTCTGCTTGTATAAACAAAGACTCAATAAATCAGTACTGTGGTCTACCATGCCCCTCTTCTAATGTCTATTTTTCAAAACAAAGCCAGATCGACATTTTTCCTACTTTATATCCAAGCTGTACTGTATTGCCTTCTGACCTTAGTATTACATACTCATTGAATATCACAAATCTTGATAGTCTCTTTCAGCTGACAAAAGTGATGGGCAATGTTAGAATAAGTTATAACAATAGCCTCATCCACCTTAATGGTTTGAGCAATCTGGATACCATCGGTGGATCACTAACCATATCAAAAAATCCTATCAATCAATTAGGCATGACTAATTTAAAAAAGATAGGAAGCTTCTTAGATATATACAATAATCCATTACTCAAAAACCTAAATGGATTAGGAAACTTATCGTCCATCAATGGTGGATTGTACATACAGGACAATAACAATTTGGCATCTATCCATGATCTTACAAATGTAAATTTTGACACTTCAGCTACAATTGTCATTGCTAACAATCCAAACTTATCATGTTGTACAATGCCTAATTTGTGCAATTATTTAAATAACTCAAATAATGCGTATGTACTAGGAAATGCACAAGGATGTATAGATAAAACACAAATCGTCGAAGGCTGCAATGGGACATTTTTTTGGCTGGGTACCACTAATGCCAACTGGTCCACCTTATCCAACTGGCCCTGCGGCATGATACCCAATACCAATGCCAAAGTAGTCATCCCAGACAATGCACCACATCAACCTACCGTGGATATGAATATAGAAGTTAAAAAAATAACGCTAAACGCGGGAGCTACCATGAATATATCACCAGGTGTAGTCTTTAAGGTGAACGGGCAAAATTAGGTTAATACGTGAAAAATTGGTCCAAAGAGCCATAAAAAAACTTTGTTCTTTTCCAATTTTCATCAGAATCTTACCTTTCTCTAAGTCCACGCCACCGAAATCTAATAGACCGAAATTATGATGCCCACGTAATCTAACTTTGAAACATAATTTATCAAAAAAAATAATTCAACATGAAAAATTATCTCTATTTGCTTTTTATTTGCGTAGCTGTATTGGCTAATGCCCAAAATGTGGGTATCAATAATACGGATCCGCAGGCTGCTCTAGATTTGAGCGGAGATTTGAGGTTGCGTACAGCGAACTTAAAACTGCAAGCAGCTATAAATCATAATGTCATATTAGATGAATACGGTAATGGAGTAGTGTATCATTTCATAGGTGATGCAGTTGCGAATGGCGGTGCGATCACAGGTTTTCAAGCCAATAAGGATGGGAGAATTATTACTATTTTTAACAATTGCCTTACAGCTAATATAGTACTTCACGATGAAAGCAATCCCATAAGTTTGGGTAGTGATAAAAAATATAGAATATTAACTGGCTCTGGTGATAGTGCGGTTATCTATCGCAATGGTTCGGTCACCTTAAGATACGATGGCGGTAAAGAACGATGGACTGTAGTGAGCAGCAATAATGTGGATGGATTATCTACGCTAAGCAATACCTGGAATACATTAGGAAATGCAGGTACTACAACAAATAGTTTTATTGGGACAACAGATGGAAAACCTCTTAGAATACGAATTAATAATGTTTCTTCAGGCATTATCGACTCCATCTATCAATCTACTGCTTTAGGGTATAAAGCACTAAAAAACAATACAAATGGTCAAAGCAATACAGCATTCGGATATGAAGCAATGATAGAAAACACAATTGGTGCTAATAATTCTGCTTTTGGTGTAAACGCTCTTTCAAATAACTCGACTGGAAACAATAATACAGCAATTGGGCCTGCAGCATTATATTCAAATGTTACCGGTTCTGAAAATGTTGGTATTGGATTTCAAGCATTAGCTAGTAATGAAGGAAGTTCAAATGTAGCTGTTGGTAATCAATCATTATTATCTAATACAACAGGTAAAAATAATGTGGCCATTGGTGATAATTCATTGTCCAATAGTATGGTAATTAATAGTCTTGTAGCAATTGGAGATAGTGCAATGTACAAGAGTACAAACGGTGAACAAAATACCGCAATAGGCTCTAAAGCTTTGTATAATAATATTAGTGGTGATTTTAATACTGCGGTTGGTTATCTATCATTAAAAGAAAATACAGGCTCTAACAATACAGCGGTTGGTAGAGCAACATTATTTTTGAACTCTACAGGTGAAAATAATACAGCAGTTGGGACTGATGCAATGATACTAAATACAACTGGAAGTATTAATACAGCTGTAGGGAGTAATGCTTTGCGACAAAATACTTTTGGTTACTCCAATACTGCATTGGGTGCTAGTTCACTGTATACTAACACGACAGGTTATGACAACACCGCAATAGGCACAGGAACATTAAATAGTAATGTTGGTGGTAATGCGAATGTTGCTGTTGGTCGAAATGCTTTAGCGTCCAATATTTCTGGTAGTAGTAATATTGCTATTGGGCCAGGTACATTATACAAGAATGTGATTTCAAACTATCAAGTTGCTATAGGTGACAGTGCATTACATAATTTCCGAACTACTGACAACTTTATAGGTCGCAATATTGCGTTGGGAGCCTTTTCTTCATATAGTAATATTGCTGGAGATGATAATATAGCATTGGGCTATAATTCTCTTAGTGAAAATCTTTTTGGAAATAGAAATATAGCAATTGGTAATGGAGCACTACAACATATGGGTTTTGATTTACCTATTAATTCCCAATATGCCAATGATAATATAGCCATTGGAACTGGATCACAAAGATCAGGTGCCGAAGGTCGTAAGAATACAACATTGGGACATCTATCATTAAATACAAACCTTTATGGTATAAATAATACAGCAGTGGGAGCTAATGCACTATTTTTAAATAGAGGAAGTGCAAATATTGGTATTGGAGTAAGTGCAGGATCTGAATCTTCTGATGCAGCAAGAGATGTAAATAACACTATCACAATTGGTAATAATGTTTCGACCAATGTTTCCAATCATGTACTCATTGGAAATCCCTTACATGCAGGCAATTATTATATTTGGGGAAGTGGCTGGGGTACAGCAAGTGATGAAAGGGTGAAAAATTCTGTGAAAGATGATGTACAAGGGCTAAGTTTCATAAAGAAATTAAGACCTGTGACTTATCATTACGATGTGGACAAGATATGTGAATTGGCAAATCAGAGACCTGAGACATTATTCGCTGAGGCAAAAAACCGTTCGAACAATCGGGTTTTTACTGGTTTTATAGCTCAAGAAGTGGCACAAGCAGCAAAAGAATGTGATTTTAATTTTAGTGGCGTTACAGCTCCCGTAGAAGGCTGGGATATATATACGCTCAACTATACAGACTTTATCATGCCTATGGTAAAAGCAATTCAAGAACAGCAGTTACAAATTGAAGACATGAAAAAATATATTGACTCTGCTAAATCTGAAATTCCAAAACAGCAATTAATCATTAATGCTCAAAATAAAAAAATTGAGGTCCTTGAAGCAGCATTAATTTCTATCAAAGATAAACTTGACATCAAATAATGTTGCGGTATTTATCGAAATTGCTTCTCATTTTCTTTCCTACAAAATACTCAACTCACTCATAAAAAAAATTAACCTTAAATAAATACATGAGCTTCCATCAAAATCTCCCGGAGCATAGTCTTTAAGGTATCTGGGCAGTTGTAAGTTTTGGTGTGGAAAATTGTTTACAAAGAGCTTAATTAGAACCTGTTTTACACCACTTTTTGTCATTATTCATCCTAACTCTTAGTCAAAGCATCCTAATTCTCAATACATAAAATTAAAAGGATATCATATCCTAATTTTGTAATAATAAATTCATATAAACATGAAAAAACAAATTTTTCTATTTTTTATAAGTGTCTCGACATTTGTCAATGCCCAAAATGTGGGTATCAATAATATAGACCCACAAGCGGCTTTAGATCTGAAGGGCGATTTAAGACTGCGATCAGAAACACTCTCGGGCATCATTAATGGTATAAATAATAATGTAAATATCTCTACTTTAAAATCGAGTGTTTATACGTTCAACCCATCGATAAATGGTTGTACTATTTCAGGATTTAATGGTGGAGTTGACGGTCGAATAATTACAATCTTTAATAATACCCTTGATGTAGTAGAACTAATTGACGAATCAAATGCAATAAATGGTAGTATAGCTGACAATAAGATTCTCACAGGTACTGGCAATTCGGCAATTATAGGTGGCAAAGGATCGGTCACACTACGCTATGATGAATCCAAAATGCGCTGGACAATTGTAAGCAGTAATTTTACTTCTGGACTTGATGACAACCCAAATCCTTGGTATACTGATGGCATTAATATTTTTAACCAAAACAGTGGCAATGTGGGCGTAGGTTCTCAGGTACCTGTTGCCAAGCTGCAGGTCGAAGGAGCAACAAGCAGCCCTACTATACCAGGTATGATTTCCAATGGCATTTTTAGGATAAATTCCAACAATGCTTCAGGATTGGATGTAGGTCAGATAAATGATAGTCCTTATTCATTTTGGATGCAAGGAGGAGCAATAGGAGTTGCATCTCTCCCTATGGCTATACAACCTCAGGGCGGCAATGTAGGCATCGGTACCACAGCACCTGCTCCCTCTGCTGTATTAGATTTAGCAAGCACAACACAAGGCTTTTTGCCTCCACGTATGACTGAAGTACAAATAGATGCTATAGCTACACCTGCAGAAGGCTTGATATTATTCTGTACAGACTGCAATTTTAAGGGCCTCCATCAGTTCATCAATGGAAAGTGGCAAGCGTTAAATGCCGTATGGAAATTAAAAGGGAATTCAGGTATAGATTCTACATGTTTCATTGGGACTACGGACAATAAACCATTAATTTTAAAATCAAATAATATAGAAATAGCAAGGGCCGATACAAACGGCAATTTGTATGTAGGAAACATTAATGTTAAACAAAGTTATAGTGTTATACCTGGTGTACTTTCATATACAAATCTGAATATTTCTGGAAATAGTATCCAAACAACGTATTTTCATGGATATGATTTTGGAAGTTCTGAAAACGCTGACTTAAAAATAAATACTGCTGGTGGTAATGTAGGCATCAGAAATTCAGGTCTAACACAAAATAAACTACAAATAGGAAATACACCAAATTTTGTTGGATATGATTTAGCGGTTGGAAATGGAATACAACAAATGGCACTTACTCAAAGTCCAACTGTATCCATTTGGTATTCGGATACAAATTTTGCACCTATGCCAGCTGGTGGTACAGGCAGGGTAGGTATCGGCACTACTGCACCCGAAGCACCACTACATGTAGTTGGTGCTGCCTTAGTTAACTCATCCTATGCTTTTTATGCAAAAGCTCTTAACGGTTTAACTGGAGCACCCATAACAAACACAGGTGGCGGAACATCTACTATTGATGTAAGTATTTATGCTAGTAATAGGGTATTAGCATCTGAATTTAATGCACAGTCAGATGCTAGACATAAATCTATTACAAATAGAAATGACAATACTTTAGCTCTTTCTAAATTACTTAAACTCGCACCTACCAATTATAAATTTATTGATACCGTAGGTAAAGGAAATAGAGAAAAACTAGGTTTTATAGCACAAGAAGTCGAGGCTGTTTTGCCTCTAGCAGTATCAAAAACTGCTGACTACGTACCTAATATATTTGCGATGGCAAAACTATTTTCCTATGAAGAGGGAAGTCATACGCTCACTATTTATCTTGAAAAAGAGCACGGACTTGAATTAAACGATGAGATTAAAATCGTATCAAGCTCTAATGAATTTGGAAAAATTACGAAGATCATCGACAAGAATACCTTCATTATGGATAATATACAGAAAAAACCTGAAGGCGTTTTTGTCTTTGGTAAAAAAGTCAATGATTTCAGAGTAGTAGATTATGATCATATCTTCACTTTAGGTATTTCCGCTATTCAACAGCTCGCAAAAGAGAATGAAGCTTTAAAAAGTAAAATATCAACGATTGAATCTCGATTTGATAAACTTGAAGCCTCACTAAAGCACACCCTTCCGTTAGTCTCTGATAGTAAGTAAATCTTAACACTAACTATTGAAATCTTCCATTGATTTGACATCAGTCCTATCATCACTATCAATAAATTCATTTATCCATTTTTTAACAATAAAATTTTTTAAATCATGAAAAAGTACTCTTTAAAATCATTAAGTATTATGGCATTTGCTACAGTTTTGGGAAGTTGCCAAAGTTCACTCACATCTGAGTCACAAGATTTCTGCCAGCTCACAGAAATTTCTGCCAATGATGGTTCCAGTACCAGATACACCTACAACTCCAATAATAAATGGGAGACTATAACTGTATCTGATGGGTCAAAATCTACAACCTACTATCTTGCTTATGACAAAACCACATCAAATGGCCCAGTCGTGAGCATTGGTAATACGGCCAATGGCTCAGTTTCAGTATTGGATTACAATAAAGATAATCTGCTGTCAAATGTTACCACCAATATCAAAAAATTGGACAAGGGATTGATTTTGGGAAGCAAAGCTACCGGTACTAACCACAAAATGGAAGTTAACTTTCAATGGAACAGCAGCAAACAGCTCATGAAAAGAACCTATGAAAACAATGTGGATATTACCATCAATAATGTCACCGAACCATTCCAATTCAGTGGATACGACACATTTGAATATGATGTTGCGGGCAATATCAAAAAAGTGAATTATTATACCAATGAAGAAATAAAAGTCGACGGCAAGATAGTAGTAAAGTCAGGTCTGACCGGGTATTCTATCTTTGAGTACGATGCCAAATCCAGCAAAATGATCCAACACCTGGGTTTAACCAACCTTGCATTGGACATCGATCTCAACGGGCAGGTACAAGTTGAACCCCGGGTGGGTAGTGCATCCGTAAGCAAAGTGACTTTTTATTCAGTGAGTGACGATGGTACTGTGACTCCATACATTACTACCTACACCAATACAAATAATGCATCTGGCTATTTGAACAAAACTGTCTTTGATGGTGACATGATCACCTTCACTTACAAAAATTGTAAATAGGCATTCCACTCCGAAAAGGTGTGCTGTGAATGATTAATCAGTAGTAAGGGTTAGTCAATGCTGTATAAGAGATGATGGTAGGTCCATCGGTGTCGGCTTTCAAGAGCAGGTATCAAACCGCTTTCCGATGCACTGATAGTAATAGAAGTGTGTTAAACGGTAGAAAGAAAAGGCTATCAAGAATAGTCAGGTACGAATTAAGGAGACAAACGAGAGTGAACCTGTGCTGAAGTTGTGAGAGGGTGGTACATTTTGTCAAAAGTTTGTATTCTTTTCTACAAGTGAAAAGCTGTAACGGGAGCTTGAATATTGGTTACAGGGCAAACGCAACTAAGCAGGTGTGAACTTAATTCAGGCTTTTATACGGAACTCAGGAAGTCCTTATAAAATGCAAAGAGAAGGGCACAAGTAGGCAATACTTACGAAGCTTAAAGTATCGATGATTATAAGGATGACGGATGCTGTTGTAGTAGTTATGAAGTGTTTGTAATGAACATGGAGCGAAGGGCAGCAGACATACAGTTTTAATTATTTAACCCCGCTATGCTTAGTATTTACTACGTCTGAGTGATGCCATGGCTGTGCTATGAAACGGAAATAGAATTAATGCCATATAATACATACAAAACACCAATATAAAATAAACACTTGACCAATTGTATTTACAAATCAGACTCAACAACCTTAAAAAATCAAAGCAAGAAGCACAAAAACTTGATCGTCATATTGGCCTATAGAGCGGAATGTGCCATTAAGAATAAATATAATCGCACCAGTTTATAAAAATACTGAAAATGACGGCAGGATGTTTTATTAAAACTTTTTTAAATCTCAATAATTGTGACCTTCTAAGCACGAAAATTAGATTAATGAGTACAAAGTTACATTCATTTTTTGTAATTGTTTAAGTCTTATTGAGCAAAGGTAATTTCTTTGCCATCAAAAACATCCATAAGAGTAGAGAAGACATTGATGTTTTGTTTTCGGAGTGTTGATGTAAATCCAGCTAGTCTGGCATGGTGGGGAGTGTAAGAAAGATTGTGTAAACTAGTATCAAGGAGTTAGGCTTCCATCTGTGGGGGGTACCCCCCACAGATGGAAAATTTTTTAATATGTTTGTGCGACCAAGTACAGACACATTTTTAACCTAACAAATTTAATAGTTATGCAAAGTAACAAATTTAATCTTAATCTCTCTGAATTTCTTCAGGATGTCAAGTCTCTTAATGATTTTGACAATGTTATGAATGGTCTTTACAAAGA
The DNA here is from genome assembly GCA_016713025.1 of Saprospiraceae bacterium. Classification (NCBI taxonomy): domain Bacteria; kingdom Pseudomonadati; phylum Bacteroidota; class Saprospiria; order Saprospirales; family Saprospiraceae; species Saprospiraceae bacterium. Next base: position 833,527 of record JADJPZ010000004.1, read on the forward strand.
TGGCATTCAAGAACTTTTAAAAGCTGAACTAAGTCATCATTTAGGCTATTCAAAACACTCGCCCGATGGGATTAATTCAGGTAATTCCCGGAATGGGTGTTATAAGAAAAAGATACGCACTACACAAGGACAGGTAGAGTTGGATATTCCACGGGATCGTAACGGTGAATTTGAGCCTATCATTGTTCCCAAGGGCCAAACTACCACTGAGAAAGTAGAATCTGTCATTACATCTCTTTACAGTAGAGGTATGAGCACTGATGACATAACAGCTCAAATTCAGGAAATTTATGGCTTAGACGTTTCTAAAACCTTTGTTTCAGATATTACAAACAAAATGATTCCGGCTATCCAGGAATGGCAAAACAGACCTTTGGATAATACTTATTACATCGTTTGGATGGATTGTATTTGTTTTAAAATCCGGCAGGATAATAAAATCATCAACAAGAGTATTTATATCGTTATAGGACTGAAAACCAATGGGATCAAAGAAGTTTTGGGCATCTGGATGAGCGCCAACGAGTCTGCCGCGTTTTGGCTTTCTGTCTTAAATGAGCTCAAAGACAGGGGCGTTAAAAGATGCTCATTGCATGTACTGACAATCGTATAGGATTCACTCAGGCCATTCAAACTGCTTTCCCCGATACCGTATCCCAGCTTTGTATCGTTCATCAAATCAGAAACTCTATGAAGTTTGTCCCATGGAAAGATAGAAGGGCCTTCCTGGCTGATTTAAAAACTGTTTATGCCGCTTTAAATATGGAAACTGCTCTCATTGCTTTTGAAGCTTTTAAAGCAAAATGGGGGTCTAAATATGCCTATGCCATTAAAAGTTGGGAAGCAAACTGGTCAAATCTATCTCCCATGTTTCAGTATCCTACTAACATTCGTAAAATTATGTATACCACTAATACCATTGAAGGCCTCAACAGAGCCATCAGAAAATTTACCAAAACCAAAACACTTTTTCCAAATGATCAGGCAGCCTTGAAATCTGTATATCTTGCTATTCAGCAAATTCAAGTTAAATGGACAATGCCAATTCATAACTGGCATATTACTCATAATGAAATTTTAATTATCTTTGAGGATAATTTGATTCAGCCATAATTCTTTGAAGTTTTGTTTACACAAAATATTTTACAGCCTCGCATGGTGAATTGCTCCCTCAATTGATCTGAATGTGTTGGATACTTTCATTTTTATTTTCGATGGTCGCAAGTCCCTCTCCGCCAAATTATTTGTAAATGGAATAATAGGATCAAAGGCATAAGCCAAAACACTTTCTTTATGCTTCTCTAATCGCTCCAAGAGATTTAACCCTTTACTGCGTTTGTATTTTCCGCGTTTCCCACTCTTTTGGGGTGGTGGTTCTTCCTTTTTTCCATCGGATATAATAATATCATATTGTTTTTCTATAAATACTCTGTTTTTAATATTTTGGTTGATATCTATTTTTGCTTGTTTTAGCAACTCCAACAACATCTCACTCATGAGTTGAGCCCATGCTTTTTTATCATCTACCTCCTATATGTCCATCTTGTCCTCCCTGCTTCCCTCCTTTACTCTTTGGAAAGGCAGGCCTCTTACCATATCCATCCGAAGATGGTGGTTTGTGGCTATTACTGCTATTTTTATTTAATCGTTCGGTGAGTTCTTTGACCTTTGATTCCAATTGGGCAATCTTGGCATCTTTCAATACTATAACCGCTCGAAGAGAAGCATTCTCTTCTTCTAGTTCTTTGATTCGCAACTCAAGGGATGCAAATCTTTCTTCTATGGTTAATATTGGTATGATAATGAATACATTTTTATTCCCGTACTACTTATCATTCATGGTTGGTTCAAAATAAAAACCAAATATATCACTTTCTATAATATGTTGCTTATTTTTGACCTAAATAATTACGAAAATACTTAAAAATGAGAATATATTTCTACTTATTTTTCTTTTGTTTATATACAAATTCTTTTGCACAGAACGTGGGTATAAACAATACGGGTACAGCTCCACATCCATCTGCAATGCTAGATGTGAATAGCACAAACAAAGGGGCACATACGATAGAAGTGCTGGAAATGCTAAAAGATATCTCACAGCGACAATCAGAACACAGAAGTAAAAAACGTTATACTTTCAGGCCACTTAGTATAGCCAAGGAATTTATTGATAAGTAATACTATCGCAGAGATTTGTACTTATCGTGCAATCCTTCTCCATTCATGATCTTTTCGATACATTTTTCTATCCTGCTGAATCTTGCTTCTGATCCTTTGGGTTGAGAAATATAGATAACATATCCTCTCCTTTTACCGGGAGTAAGAGAATAGAAAGCATCTTTAAGTGCCGGTAAATCTTCAAATCTATCTTCCAATTCAACAGGAATAGGTTCAAGATCTTTTTTAAATTCTACTTTAGTTCCACTTACTTCAATGGCCACGGCTTCAGTGATATAATCCTTGATTACAGATGCCATCTCCAAAATTCGATCAACAGAAGTAAATCTGATGATACGGGCAGATTGTACACTTTCTCCTTGTTTTTCGAGTATCTGATGTGTGTCTTTAAGCAAAACACCTTTAAAAAACCCGAAGGTGACACAATCTTTTAGTGCACTGATGATGACGATATTTTTACCTTCGTGGGTATAGACAGGTACTCCCCATTTGATTTCTTCTTCAAGATCAGATTCAAGCATGATTTGTCTGACATGCTGCAATTCTGTTTGCCAGTTTCTGACCTTACATCGGTCGGTAGCATAGTATTCACAACGCCCGCAACCGTCCGCAATAAATAGATCGACTTTTGGATTGATTATCTTCATTTGGAAATTTTATTTGCCGGATTATATTGATTTGCTTTAATATTTTGCAATGCCAATGATACTGTTTCTTCCATTCTTTTTTGCCTTGTTTCAGGCTTTTTAGCATTATATATCCATTCGAGAATACCTCTTTTGGTTGATTTGGAAAATTTTTCCCAATTTTCAAATGCAAGCGGTGCTGCTTCAAACAGTTGTTTCATGTCTGATGGTACAATCAGGTTGTCCACAACATCAAGCGCGGTCCAGGTATTTGTTTTTTTAGCTAATTCCACCATGTAAAGACCGGCTGTATGCATCAATCCTTTTTGCATCAATGAAGCTACTTTTTCCTTATTGATTTTACTCCAGTTGCTCTTTGGATTTCTCTTAGCAAAATACTGGTAATAGCTTTCGTTATCCCTTTTATTGACTAAACTATCCACCCATCCAAAACATAATGCTTCATCCACAGCTTCAGAATAATATACACTTGGAATATTACTTTCCATTTTATAGATGATCAGCCATACGCTCTTTTCATTTTCATGGTTGTCGGAAAGCCATTTGCTCCATGACTCCTGACTATCTGCATAAAAAGTTTTTGTGCCTTTGTTCAGTTCCATTTTTCAAGTAAAAGTATGAAGATCCAGAAATTTAAGTTTTACATTAAGATGCCATCTATCAATGCAAGCTCATCTACGCTAAACGTATAATTTTTAAGACACTGAATGGAATCTGTAACTTGTTCAGACTTACTAACTCCAATAATTACAGATGTCACCCTTTCATCTTTTAGTATCCATGCCAGTGCCATTTGCGCCAGATTTTGTCCTCGTTTTATGGCCAATTCGTTCAATTGTTTTACCTTTTCAATTTGTGAAGCCGTTATTTGAGATTCTTCCAGAGCTCCATTCCCTCTGTGAGATGTTGCCCTTGAATCTTTGGGTATACCATTGAGATATTTATTGCTGAGAAGTCCCTGTGCCAATGGAGAAAACGCTATACATCCTACTGCGTTTTCTTTCAATACATTCAACAATCTGGCTTCCACCCATCTGTCAAACATGGAATATTTGGGTTGATGGATAAGGCATGGAGTACCTAGTCGTTTAAGGATTTGAAAAGCCTGCTGGGCTTCCTCCGCCTGGTAGCTGGATACACCCACATAAAGTGCTTTGCCTTGTCTGACCATCAAGTCAAGTGTTGACATAGTTTCTTCCAAAGGAGTGTAAGGGTCAGGCCTGTGATGATAAAAAATATCCACATAATCCAATCCCATTCTCTTTAAGCTTTGATCCAGACTTGCTACCAGATATTTTTTTGAACCCCAGTTGCCATAAGGGCCTTCCCACATGCCCCATCCAGCCTTTGTGGAAATAATCAGCTCATCCCGATATCCGGCAAAATCTGTTTTAAGAATTTTACCAAAGTTTTCTTCCGCCGAACCTGGAGGAGGACCATAATTATTTGCCAGATCAAAATGTGTTATGCCACTATCAAAGGCCAATTGTAAAATACCCCTTGCATTTTCGAATGAATCAATGTGTCCAAAGTTATGCCATAACCCAAGAGAAATAGCCGGTAACATCAGGCCACTTTTACCACATCGGCGATATTCCATGCTCTTGTAGCGCTCAGTATTAGGTATATATTGCATTGAATTTATTTTTTGAAGTAAAATAGATGATCCATGTATGGATTTGCCGTAAAGATAATTAATCGGTTTTTAACATCAAAGTACTCTATTGCATTGGTGTGTTTAACAAATTGCACAAATACTTAAATTTTAGTGCAAAAAATGGGATACACCCTTTATTAAGGATACACTTTATAACTCAGATATTACATCAAAACCCTTGAAACTTCCAGTTATTGCTAATCCAGATACTATTTTTGCAACTTTCTTGTTTTTAACTTTTGCAGCTATTTCGTTGATTGTAGATCCACTTCCTACAGCATCATCAATAATGAGTATATGATTATAACTTTTTTGGCTTGGAACTACAAAAGTATTTTTAGCATTTGCCACTCTTTCAAATATTTTAGACAAGGCTTTTTGAGGTATAATTATATTTGTCTTAATTTTGCTTATTTGAATTTGAGGTAAATTGATAGCCAAATATTTTTCTAGAACATCCATAATTTGGACTTTTCTGTTTATAGTTGGTGGAACAAATAGTACTGCGTCAATATTTTTGGATTGAATTAAATTCAGAATTCTCTGTTTTATCTCATTCACTATAATTGTCATTAAATTTTTATTTTGACCTTGCTTGGCATAATGCATTAAAGTACCTAAACGGGTCTTACCAAATCTTTCTATAGCGTAGAAGTCTAAATAATACAATTCATCAACATAGACTTGGCCAATTCCACTTGTATTTTTTAACTTTTCCAAACCGCTGATTAAACTTTCACTATCGAAATATTCTAAGTATTTTTTTCTTGTTTGAATGAATTCTTCTATGGTTTTTTCTATAGGCAAATTTTGTCTTTCACACCAATACTTCATAGCTTGGAGACCTTCTAACTTTTGGCCCAAAGGATCAATGGCTATAAAATGTCTTTGTAAAAACAATTCTTGGTCATAGGTTATATTTATATGATGGCTATTATCCGTTAGCTTTAGTAATGTATAATAAACTTTTGGAGGTAAACCCACCTTAACAATTAAATTATCACTTTCTAATTCCAAAATCAATCTATGAACGTATTGCCTGGAAACGGAAAGAGCATTAGCCATTTCATGAATGCTAATCTGATCATTTTTTTGAAGTAATTTTAAGATTTTATCTCTTGTCTTCATAGCACAAAGGTATTACATTTTGTTTACAGTAAACTATTTACTGTAAACAAAATGTATATTTTTAATAAAATTAATTCAATAAATTATTTTTATTTCCACAAAATGGAATTTCAGAAGGTAAAAAAAATGGAGAAAATACAGGTATAGGTGCTTTCAGCAATGTGGTGGTCATGACGACCTTTAATAATTCTGATGAATATATTAAAATTGGCAATAACAAAGGTATAGGAAAATTTGCTGATCGTGGAGCTGGCGGACTATACGTAAGCGATAAATAGGAACGTATTAGGTCAAATGATTTCTTACTTTAGTACTGATTGCTTTTTTTACTTTTTTCCAAGTCTGGCCTTTCAAACTTACAGGTTCTTCGCTGTCCTCGGCATCGTCAAAATAAACTATGGCCTGTGGTACGGTGATTAATAAATTTTGAGTGCTGTATTTTTCTTTATGAAAGGATTCAAACTGAGCCACTGAATAATGTTGTAGTAATTCGGCAATATCCCAAAAATCCTTCTTTTTTGCTCTGCCCAGAATGGCTTGCACCTTCATGGCAACGATATCTTCCAGACTATACATCCTGACTCCATCTTCTTCTACGATAGGTCTGATCAGTGGGTGCGGAAACCTGACGATATCAACTTTGATATTATCGATATAGCAGAAGATGCCAAATTTTGGAGGTTTTTGTTCAATGACTACCGTAGATCCAAAATGAGATTTTAATTGTTCAATGATTACAATATTATCAAACTTTGAGTTTGTAAAAAGGTCTAAATCTACTGAAATTCTATGTCCATATTTTAATGATAAAGCAGTACCGCCTACAAGGCTAAAGTCTTGTAGTGTTGACAATGTCATTAGTTCTTTTAGTATGGAAAAAGTTCCGGGTTCAACTGTCTCAAGGTGTAACATCTGAAATCTTCAATGGGTCTATCAATAACGGCACTAGCCAAATAAATTCTAGTGAGTGGTAAAAATTTTTCATTCAACAACACATCAGTGATCTTTTCATCTCCATAATATCGCCTGCAATTGCGAATATCAGGAACATCGCCCCTTTCAAACACTCTTTCAATGACAAAGGCGGCACGTTTGTCATAATCAAGTTTTTCGAAATCGACATCCCAAAAAATCCTTTTATTGAAGACTGGTTTTTCTTTTACTTTCTGAGACATACATCTTTTGTATTATTTCTCCACAAAGATAAGATATTATGAATAATTTTATTTATAGTTGCAATATTTTGTGTGTATAACCAATTGCACTTTTTCAGTGTTCTTTTTTATAAACGGTAAAAATGTGGTTGAATTGGGCGGGTCGCCCATTAAGGGAATGAGGGTAGCGAGGAATAAATTTGAATTTGTGCAGTTTGTTATACACACCAATATTTTAAACCTTTGGCTCAGAAATGAGTCTAATACTGAAGTAATATTTTATAATATATGAAAACTGTATTTTTCTCACTTTTTTGTCTTTTATGTAGCAGTGTTGTTTTATCACAAACCTACTTTCCGCCCAACAACGCTCAGACATGGAGCACAACAGACCCTTCAACTTTGGGCTGGTGTCAGACGAAAATCGACAGTTTATATCGTTTTCTTGAGTCCAACGATACCAAGGCTTTCATTTTGCTCAAAGACGGGAAAATAGTCCTTGAAAAATACATGAACGGGCATACCGTGTCTTCAAACTGGTATTGGGCATCCGCCGGAAAAACACTGACTGCACCCCTTGTAGGTATAGCACAACAGGAGAACCTCTTAAAAATATCTGAACCCTCATCCAAATATCTTGGTAAAGGTTGGACAAGTTGTACACCGGAGCAGGAAGATAAAATCACAATACGCCACCAGTTGACTATGAGTAGCGGCTTGGATGATGGTGTGGCTGATCCTTTCTGCACATTGAGTTCATGCCTGAAATATAAAGCAGATGCCGGCAACCGATGGGCGTACCATAATGGTCCATATACACTGCTCGACGGTGTCATAGAAAAAGCAACAGGTAAGTCACTCAATCTGTATTTGAATCAAAACATAAAGCCTGTGACAGGCATGGATGGTCTCTTTGTCAAACAAGGATATAATAATGTCTATTTCAGCACAGCCAGAAGTATGGCCAGATTTGGTCTGCTTATCCTCAATAAGGGAATTTGGGACAAAACCTCTGTACTCACCGATCAGCAATACTATGATGCTATGGTCAATACCTCCCAAAACATCAATTTATCTTACGGCTATCTCTGGTGGCTCAATGGCAAAAACAGCTATATGGTGCCTGGCGCCCAAATAAAAATCCCGGGAAGCCTACACCCAAATGCACCGAATGATATGTTTTCTGCTTTGGGCAAAAACGGACAGTTTATCAATGTCATTCCTTCACAAAAAATAGTCATGATCCGCATGGGCGACAATCCTGATAGCGCTTTAGTCCCATTTCTATTTAATAATGATATCTGGAAATATATCAATAATCTGTCCTGTACTTCATCTCTGGATAAGCCTTCAATACATAAATCTACAGCTTTTAAGCTTATCGAAAATCCAGTCTCGCAAATCTTACAAATAGTTAAAGATGAAGTTGATCAGGATATGGTTTCTATTGCAATTTTTGATATTGCGGGAAAACAAATCCTTCAAAATGAATATTACGGCAGCAACATTAGTATTAACGTCGAAAATATAAAAAGTGGCTTATATTTTGCTTTTTTAAAAACCAAAAGTGGATTGCATAATCTTAAGTTTATAAAGCACTGACGCTATATTATTCTCTGTTAAACCAAAATATAATAATGGTTATTTTTCCTCAGCTTTTGACCCTTTTACAAAATTACTATATACAAAAACAGGTATCTCCAATCCGTCAAGGTGTTTAATTATAGATTGTCTCACATCTTTCCAGTCAAGTCCACCAACACCTGTCGCTAATTTAGGGATGGCGAGGCTTTCACAATTTTCTTTTTTGATGTACTTTACCAGTTCTTTTAATGTTTTATCGAGACTGCTCAAAGATGCTTTTCCCGGATGACCTTTATAATTTTCTGATGGTGCTGGTTCCTGAGCCATAAGATTGATGATTCTGATACCACCTACACCGGCCCATACCCAAATTTCTCCTGGCTTTGGATGATGTGTATGACAGTAATTTCTGAATCCCTTCACCATCGAAGGATAGTTTTCTCTCAAACTTAGTGCCAGACCTGAGTCAAAATGATCCATTGGAGCGATACAGTGTGCTATTGTTTTTGACCCGGAAAGTAGGATATCTCCTGTGACTTCTTTTATCATACTTTTGTTATTTTTGGATTATCAAAATTAATTTATATCCAAAAATATGTAAAAAATATAGTAATTATTCTGACCTCTGTCATCTGAAGATATGATTTGAATTATCAGACCGTTACTTTTCAGCTTTGAGTCTGGTTAAATTTTGTCTTATTAACTAATTAAGAGAATATGATGCAGGAGATAAAAAACGAATTTAGCCTTCCTGACAACTAATTTATAGGCAGTTAGGTGAACTAATTGATGGAAACTTTTATATTTAAATTAATAACGCATTGATATTAAGGCAATAAAAAAATAAACATATCCATATTTTGATCATGGTTAAAATCCATACGGTTTTATAAAATATGTATATTGATAATCTTTGTATGGAAGCTGATACTGCTTTTGAGCTATTCTGCCCCAGCTATCTTCACAACCAAGGCCTGCCTGTATTAAATCAATATTTAAATTTACAGCATCTGATTTTTGAAGATCTGCAGGATGGCGATTGTGTTTTTTTGTGCCTTCGTCAAGTTCATCTATGGAATACTCCAAAGCAGATATTGAAAGAGGTTTGTCACTGATTATTTTGATTCCCTGGCCTGTGATATTTTTATTTATCCACCATCTGACATCAGTTTTATTTCCGGATTCCTGTGGTCTGATATAAGGATAAAACTGGTCTGCTACACTTTGATGATAAATCCCAACAAAAGCGGCTGTATTTCTGTCCGAGTAGTTTTCGCCCGGACCTTTTCCATAGTATTCTATTTGATCCAAATCTTTATTTAATTGCATTTTCATCCCAAACCGAAATAAATTGGCAACACTTTTTTCTTTATTCGCCATCAGCTTTTGAGTAATTTTTATTTCGCCGACATTATTTATCAGATAAACCAACTCCATCTTAGACCCTGAATCCGGTATCTCGTAGTGAGCCTCTACTTCTGCCAATCCATCAATGTTTCTCCATTTGAAGTTTTTCAGCTTCATTTCAGGGTTTTTCCAGATGGCGTATGAGTTATTGATGTTTGCACCAAAATCATTGTCTGTTGGGGCACGCCAGAAATTAGGCACAATTTTGCTGCCCTTTGCAAGGATTGGCTGGTTTCCTATGTGATATTTATGGATAAATCCGGTCTCCCTGTCAAATTCCACAGTAAAGACCGAAGACGATACCTCAAGCGTGATCATACTGTTTTCTCTGACTTTCGGGAGTTCTGTTTCAAGGTTTGCAGATTGAATTACATTTTTCATTCTATAAGTATCAGGCATACCCTCATCTATCAAAAACTGAAACTTTGCCACTTCGTGGTCTGCTTCTTTCAGGTCTTCTGCTTTTTTTGTCAAAATCCTGATATTCAGATATTTTTCTCTTCCGTCTGATTGAATAGAAAAAGGTAGTGTGAGACCGGAGTATTTTTGTGGCTCAACTTCAAGTTTGTCCAAAACTCCTGATTCGATAAGTCTTCCTTCAGATATGATCTCCCACCGCAAATAATGGTTGTTAAGGGTTTTAAAAAAATATTCATTAAAAACTTCAATTTCATTAGCACCTTTATGTTTTATCCAAATATCCTGATAATAAAATTTCACTTCATCGGCATGTGGATTGGGAGATCTGGAAGGAGAAAACAGACCATTATTGCAAAAATTGAAATCATGACCATCATAATCATTCCAATCACCACCATAAAAATATTGGTATTGACCATCAGGTCGCTGCTGTCTGGGAGACTGATCTACAAAGTCCCAAATAAAACCACCCTGATAAGAAGGATATTTTCTTGTTAGTTCCCAATATTCTTTAAAACCACCCATAGAATTTCCCATAGCGTGGGCGTATTCGCACTGGATCAGGGGTTTTACAGGATTTGATTTTGCATAGTTTTCACAGCCTTCATAACTGAGGTACATCGGACAATATATATCTGACCATTGCATATCATTTTGATTTTCACAAGCCCTTTCATACTGAACAGGCCTGGAACTATCCATTTTTTTTATAAGCTGATATGTGTCTATAAAATTCTGTCCAAATCCGGCTTCATTTCCCATGGACCAGATGATAACGGACGGATGGTTTCTGTATTTTTGAATATTTCGCTCATTTCGCTGTAAATGAGCCAACTTAAACTCCGGGACTCCGGCCAATGTATTTGCACCGTATCCAATACCGTGAGACTCTACATTTGCTTCTGCCACTACGTACAGACCATAGCGATCACAAAGCTCATACCATCTCCCTTCATTTGGATAATGGCAAGTTCTGACAGCATTGATATTGTATTTTTTCATCAGACTGATGTCCTGCATCATCCTTGACTCTGTCATGACATATCCAGTGACCGGATCCATTTCATGACGGTTGACGCCTTTGATCAAGATAGGTTGTCCGTTGATCAGCATCCGGCCACCTTTTATTTCTATTTTTCTGAACCCTACTTTTTGCCTGATCACTTCAGCTACCTTATCACCCGTCATGAGGGCGATTTCAACAGTATATAAGTTAGGTGTTTCAGCGGTCCAGGACTTTACATTTTTTACGGTATATTGAACACTTTCTGATTTTTTCTGATAATTAATGGAATGCGTAAAGGTTGTTTTCCCATCTGAATCCATCAACGATAATTTGACTATTTCATTTTTACATGCTTTAGAAAAATCAATATCAACACTAAGCAAACCATCCGTATAAGAAGCATCAAGATCAGCATTAATTTTTACATCAGAGATATGAGCAATCGGCCTTTTGTATAGATAACAGCTTCTCCCGACACCACTTAGTCTGACAAAATCCTGATCTTCAAGATATGTCCCGTCGCACCACCTAAAGACCTGAAAAGCAAATATATTTTCGCCAGCCTTGACAAACCTTGTGACATCAAATTCTGCTTCCAATTTGGAATCTTCGCTATAACCGACAAACTGGCCGTTGATGTAAAGATACATATTGGAAGTCACTGATCCAAAATGGGCGATTATTTGCTGACCTGTCCAGGTAGCAGGAATTTTTACCACCTTTCTGTACGTCCCCACGTGGTTGTTTTCTTCCGGTACTATAGGTGGATTATTTTTGTACTGATTGTGCCAGGCATAACCTATGTTTTTGTACACCTTGTCACCATATCCATTGAATTCCCACAGGCCAGGAACAGGCAGCTGTTTCCATGACCTATCATCATAGTCGGTTTTGAAATAATCTCCGGGTCGCATATCAGCATTTCTAACCCAAAGAAATTTCCATAACCCATTCAATGACAAATAATTATCTGAACTTTCACGATTGCCTGACTCAGCCTTTTCCCTACTCTCATAGGCGAAATAATTGGTGTGCATTGGCATCCTGTTGATTTCATTGAGCTGAGGGTTTTGCCATTCAGGTAGTTGAGCTAAGCCTTTGATGCTTACAAACATAAGAAACAGAAAATAACGCTTCATATAGGTATTGGTAAGTGAAAAAATAAAATACAGTTACACTACTTATTGATACTGAAATACCATCAAATATAATGATTTTATTTTAACGTCGATTAGATAAGGAAGTTTTTTTTTCCTTTTACCCTATCTAAATCTTTCCCTTACAAAGGAGAGACTTCATAAAGGTGTCTGAACTAAACGACATTGGATATTATTTTAAGAAAAACAGGAAACTATAAAAAATTTCACTACTAACCGACTTAAAAAATAAAAAAGCGGGTTAACCTCAAAGATTAACCCTTTTGTCATACCTTTTGGCTACCAAACACACTAAGTATGACAGTCAAAGATAACTCAAAAAATTAGTCGGTCAGCCAATTTTCAAACAATTGATTGATTTTATACCAAAAGATAAGTTTGCAGTATTAGCACTAACCCACAAAACAGATAAGCATTATAGGTCATTCCCTGCTTGGACGCAACTGATCACTATGCTTTTCGGAATATTTAGCAGATGTGATTCTATGGGTGAAATATGTGATGGAATGATGGGAATGCAAGGTAAATTAAATCATCTTGGACTTAAATCGTCACCTGCCAGAAGTACTGCTGGTGATGGATTGAGAGAACGAGACAACGTGTTTTTTGAAAAGCTGTACTTTGAACTTCTGCAACATTTTAAGCCAATTTTGTCGGTCAGCCGCATTAATAATGTATCATTCAGCGACCTATTTATCTTTGATTCGAGTACCATTAGACTATTTTCTGATATTATGAAAGGTGTGGGGCGCAATCCAAAGGATGACGGCAGGAAGAAAGGTGGGCTCAAAGTCCATATGCTCATTGATGCACACGCTGATACCCCTGCGTTTGTAAAGATCAGCGAAGCCAAATGTCATGATAAAACTTTTATTCAATACCTAAACCTTCCCGAGCATAGTATGGTGGTGTTTGACAGGGCTTATAACCATTACCTCCAATTTGCTAAATTTACAGGCAAGAAGATCAATTTTGTATGTAGATTGAAGAAAAATGCAGTGTATGACATCATAGAACAAACATATTGTAAAGAACTGAACGACACAGAATATGGTGTCTTGAAAGAAGAACACATACACCTTAAATACAAGGACAACGGAGAAGAAAAAGCGTTGTGTTTGAGGAAAGTCACGTACAAAGACGAAAAAGGAAGGGTATATGAGTTTATCACCAATAACTTTGAAATAAAAAAAGAAGAAGTAGCTTATATATATAAACTCAGGTGGAATATAGAGCTCCTGTTCAAGAAATTGAAACAAAATTTTCAATTGCACTTTTTCTATTCAGAAACAGAAAACGGGATAAAGACACAAATATGGTGCACATTGATAGCACAATTACTACTCCTGATACTAAAAGTAAAATCCGAAACAAAAAAAGCCTTCTCTACAGTGGCAGCATTGGTGAGGATCCATATGATAAGCCTCATAGATGTAATCTGGATGGTTGAAAACAGCCGCAGAACTTATGTAAAAGCCACAAAGACAAAAAATAAATCACCCTGTCCTCAATTATCGATCTTTTAAAATATGGGGGTACTAAAGGAAGTCTTAAACAATGGTCATTGACAGTCAGTTGTTTATAGGTGAAATTTGATGAATTATAATTTAAGTCGGTTAATAGTGAAAAAATTTATGTCTCTGCTTATGGTTTTTTTAAAAAACAAAAAATATAGGTTTTTAAAGATCAAACTTTATAAAATGACGGAACCAGCTAAAAATATCGACAGGTCGCTCCATGTGATATACCTTTTGTTTTCTGGAAAAAGTTTTTAATCATAAATTGTCCGGATCTTGCACAAAGTTACATAGTCAGTAACAGATCACAGGTTTAAGGCTTGTTTTCTCATGTTTTCTGCTTCATCTGTACCAATATATCTGTCAATGATAAAATGACTCAGATACAACACCGGAGTAAGTATGATAGCCATACTGCCCTTATAGATATAATTTACAGTACCTATGGCAAGCACTCTGGTGATATCCCAATCAGAACCTATCCAGAAAGCTATCAGAAGAACTATATAACTATCTACAAGCTGCGAAACCAATGTTGAACCTGTGGCTCTAAGCCAAATGTATTTATCTCCGGTGGCAGACTTGATTTTTTGAAAAACAAATACGTCCAGAATCTGGCCTACTAAAAATGCAAACATTGAGCCAACAATAATCCAAAGACCCTGACCCATTACTTTATTAAAAATCATGCTCATGTCACTCACATTTCTGGCTGGATCATCTGACAGCCCACTCTGGAACTGCCACCAATCGTTTGGAGGCAAACAAATAGCTCCATAGACCATAATAAATGAATAAAACACTATCCCTATAGCGAGAAAAGATAAGGTTTTCACGGCTTTGCTGCCATAATACTCATTTATAATGTCAGTCATCACAAAAACCAAAGGCCATAGAATAGCACCTGCTGTAAGATTAAATCCTAAGCCATCCACACCAAAAATCTTCATATTAAGTGGAGCTAAGCCAAAGAGTTTTTCCATAGAAAATATCTTGCCTCCTATAAACTCAGCAACCAACGTATTGCCAATAAACAAACCTGTCAACAGGAAAAACAGAAAAACCCCCTTGTCTTGCAGTATCCTTTGTATTGCCATAAACGCTTATGAATAATAATTCTATTTACAAAATTAAATATTTTTTTTTGCAAAATTAAACTACATCTTTACTCCCCATATTGAGCTGATTACAACTCATAATTTGGTTTGATAGAATGTATCCTGTCAGAACCATCATAAAAATTGCGAATAATTGAAACCACTTCATCAGGATCATCAGTGATGGGCAGCAAATCTAAGTCTTTGGAAGATATATTATTTGCTTGTGACAACATCACATCATGAATCCATTGCTTCAGTCCTGACCAATATTCTGTTCCAACCAGGATCACAGGTACCATTGATATTTTATTGGTCTGAATCAAAGTGAGTACTTCAAACAGCTCATCTAATGTTCCAAAACCACCAGGACACACTACAAAGGCCTGTGCATACTTGACGAACATGACTTTTCTGACGAAAAAATATCTGTGGTGCAGTATTTTTGATGGGTCAATGTATGGATTGTTGAACTGCTCAAAAGGAAGATCAATATTTAATCCCACTGAAAGTCCACCACTTAGATAGGCTCCCTTATTTGCTGCTTCCATAATTCCTGGTCCTCCACCTGTGATCACACCAAATCCTTCTTCAGTACATTTTGCTGCAATATCTGTTGCAAGTTTGTAATATGGATCATCAGGTTTTGTCCTGGCTGAGCCGAAAATAGAAATACATGGATCCAACTTATTTAAACTCTCAAAGCCATCCACCAATTCAGCGATAACTTTGAACATCGTCCATGAGTTTTCGCCCTTGATTTCACTCCATTTCTTTATTTCGCGATGTATATGGGCATCTGCTTCTTTCAACTCTTTTTCACTCATGATTAATTTGTTTGTCTTTATAATTTACTGGGTGCTTCAATTCAAAAGTTATTTACTATTTACTATTATTAAGATAACACTCTACCGATTAATATCAAAAAAAATACCTGCGATCCGATCATTTCAAAAGGCAGGTATTATAGTCAAAAGAAATTACATTGCGAAAAATTTTAATTTAAATTCATTGGAAATGTGTCAATTAAAATTCTAAATTTTTGAAATCAAATTTACTTTAAGTATAACCTAAATATCTAAAATGAGATTCGTAGTGAGAGCTTCAAATACAAGAAAATCAGCGCTTTTAGCGACAAATCATAGTCACCACTATGGTGCGAAGCTAAAAGTGATCCGCCGCGGCGGAGACTGATTTTGAAGTATTTGGAGGTCGTAATAGATTATCATTTTAGATTTTTAGGTTTAAGTTTTTGAACATGAAGAACTAAACCAATTCTCCCTTATATTTCTCAAATTCCTCGCGAAGGTATTTGTTTAATGCGCTAAAGTTGTCAAACTGATCAAAAACAGATGACATGGCATTGCTAGTTCTATTATTACACTGAACAAAAGTCTCCACATCATTCCCCGAGATAGAGCTACCCGAAAGTATGATAAGTCTTTCAACCACATTTCTTAATTCCCTGATATTTCCTGTCCAATTGACTTTTTGAAGCAGTTTTAAAGCCTGGGGTTCTATTTTTTTGTGAGCGATATTGTATTCATCACAAACCATTCCAATGAAGTATTTGACTAATTCAGGAATATCTTCCACACGTTCATTGAGTGATGGTACTTTGATGATAATAACAGCCAACCTATGGTAAAGGTCTTCTCTGAAGTTGCCTTTGGCTATCTCTGCTCTCAAATCTTTATTGGTGGCTGCTATGACACGTACATCCACATTGATATCTTTCTCTCCCCCAACTCTGGTAATCTTATTCTCCTGAAGTGCGCGCAATACCTTTGCCTGTGCCGAAAGACTCATGTCGCCGATTTCATCAAGAAACAAAGTACCTCCATGCGCTTGTTCACATTTACCCAGCCTTTGTTTTATTGCAGATGTAAATGATCCTTTTTCATGCCCAAACAATTCAGATTCAATTAATTCTGAAGGTATAGCAGCACAATTCACTTCTACTATGGGGTAATCTTTCCTTCTACTCAATTGATGTATCCATCTGGCAACCAACTCCTTACCAGTACCATTTTGACCGGTGATCAGTACTCTGGCTTCTGTCGGAGCTACTTTATCGATGGTGGATTTGATCAGTTCCATATTGGCAGACTCGCCTATCATATCCTGAATCTTAGATTTGTACACCTTTTTTGCAAGACTTTTTTCTCAGTTATAAGACTGGATTTATCTAATGCATTACGTAAAGTAATCAGAAGTCTGTTCAGATCGGGTGGCTTTTGTATAAAATCAAAGGCACCTTTTTTTACAGCTTCTACAGCGGTGTCAATATTACCATGTCCTGATATCATAACCACAGGCGTGTCCGGCGTCAAATTTTGTATTTTTTCGATCGCTTCCATACCATCCATTCGCGGCATTTTTACATCCAGAATGATCACATCATAACTTTGTTGCTTGATTTTGACAATACAATCCAGCCCATCAACTGCTTCGTCCACTTCATATTTTTCAAACTCCAAAATATCTTTTAGTGTCTTTCTGATACTCTTGTCATCGTCCACAATCAAAATCTTAGCCATACGTTATATATTTGTATTTTAAAAATGATAAAATCGGATACTATTTGAAATAATAGTTTGAAGGCAATGTCGTTTAAATAAGGAATTTTTTCTTTGTTTTTACCCTATCTAAATCTTTCCCTTGCAAGGGAAAGACTTCATAAAAATGCCTTAACTAAACGACATTGAATTTCAGGGTGTAAATATATAATCTTTTTTAATAATAGGTAATATTTTTTATATCAATTTTATAAATATTAATTTATTTTGTAATTTGTATTATTGATTTATGTGAATCATTTAACTTTGGGCATTATTTTAAATTCTGAAAAAAAAATGAAAAATAAAATGAATCTTGCTGTCATTATAGGCGGCAAATCTCCGGAGCACGCCATATCTCTGAGATCCGGTCGTAGTGTAGTTCAGTCCCTTGATTCTGAAAAATATGACATTACTGTTATTGGCATCAACAAGGAAGGCATTTGGCATCTTCAGGATACCAACGATTTTTTACTTCACGCTGATGATAATGTAAAAATAACCCTAAAACCTTCTGATACAAAAGTATTTCTTGACACCAATGGTAAAAAGACCATCCTTTACAACAGAAAAAATAACCGCAAAATTAAGGTTATTGATGTCGCATTCCCGGTGATTCATGGTGCCTATGGTGAAGATGGAATTATTCAGGGTCTGTTTAGATCTGTCAATGTTCCTTTTGTGGGTGTCGACTTGATGGCGTCTTCTGTAGGCATGGATAAAGATATAGCTAAAAGGCTCTGGAGAGATGCCAATATCCCGATCGCTGCTTTTGAAGTAATAGATCTCAGCAATAAAAGCAAGGTGCGATATGAGGATATCATTAAAAAACTTGGTACTCCGGTATTTGTCAAACCTGCCAATGCGGGTTCATCTGTAGGAGTGCACAAAGTCACCACCAAAGAAGAATTTAAGGCAGCTGTGAAAGATGGCTTCCTTTATGATAGAAAATT
Organism: Saprospiraceae bacterium; assembly: GCA_016713025.1. Taxonomy (NCBI): domain Bacteria; kingdom Pseudomonadati; phylum Bacteroidota; class Saprospiria; order Saprospirales; family Saprospiraceae; species Saprospiraceae bacterium. The sequence continues at coordinate 851,993 of JADJPZ010000004.1, forward strand.
GCTTGTAGAAGAAGCTATCACCGGGATAGAAGTGGAATGTGCCGTATTAGGCAATGAATTTCCTGAAGGGTCTGTCATAGGTGGCATCATGCCGACAGAACAGTTCTACTCTTATGATGCCAAGTACATCAGCAGCTCCGGTGCAAAACTGATGATTCCTGCCCCTATATCTCCTGAAGTAGCTTCACTGATAAAAACGACAGCTATCAAAGCTTTCAGATGTATAGGAGCTGAGGGTCTTTCAAGAGTAGATTTTTTTCTGAAACCTGACAACACCATTGTCATCAATGAAATCAATACTATGCCGGGCTTTACGAGTATATCAATGTATCCTAAACTTTGGGAAGCTACGGGATTGCCTTATCCTAAATTACTCGATCGTTTGATAGATCTGGCTATAGACAGACATAAAACCGTCAAAAAACTCAAAACCAGTTGGTAGGATTTTTACAAGTAATGCCCCCAAGCAGGCGCGAGTTTGTGACTCGTGCCCTGGTACCTTTTCATTGTTGAATAAGTTCAAAACGAGGTAAAAATAAAAATAGGAGAATAAGATACAAATTTCTGTGTAAAGTTGGAGTATATTTTGTTTATTTTTGCAATTGTAGTTGCAGTTAATGTAAAGGTAGGTAATTTTTTTTTAGCTGGGTCTTGGGTAATAATTAGTGTTATAGGCACATGTTGCAAACTTGCGCCAGCAGAGAAATATCAGGTTTTTTTTTTTGTTACATTGTTGAAAAAGCAGTTAATCATTTCATCTAAACAAAGATTTTCCCTGCAACGCCTGCACCAACGTAAAAACAGCCAATAAGCCATACAAAATGGAGATCATAACAGTCAATTTCAGATCTTTGAGCACATAATATGCGACCACTGGCAAGACTTGCAATGCATGCATACCTATAAAATGTGCGATACGAAGGTCACCTGCAAGCTTACTCCAACCTACGATGTAAAGATCGGAATTGTCATTGACCAAACCCACGGTATGGCTCAATCTACTTCCCATCAAAAAACCCTGAAAGGAGAAGATCACAAAAATGATCAGACTCAGTCGGATCGCCCACAGATAATAGTCGGGCAGTTCTGGAAATTTCCCAGAGAAAAACAGCATTGCAATGTAAGCAGTATACAGGGTCACTAACGAAGCAGCTATCGCCATCATAGAAAATAAGGTGGCGTAGATTGGCGTACTCAAATTGAAATGGGATTCTTGTCCTTTGCTGGCTTGCCACGATATATAAATGATTTCAAAACCCAATAAAATTATAATGGACCAGTTGAAGACTTCGATATTAAACTTGGGTAGATAATGACAGTACCAAGCCATTGCCCATGCATATAAGAAGGTAGAAAAAGCAAATTTAAAGGGTTTAAACCATGCATTGACACCATAAACTTGAGTAGTAGTCAATTTTGTGAGTAGTAGACAAGCGATAGCAAAAAATAAACAAGCTAAGCCGTAGTAAAATAAAGTTTCGTTGCGGAATTTAAGTTGTTCTATAAAATACATGATACAAAATTAGTCGTAAAATTTTTATTGTTGGGTTTGTTCCGCCCTTTCTTTGATTAATTTCAACCATCTATCATGCAGTTTTTGTAGTTTATTAGGCTGAAGCAACATGTCCAAATTTTTTCCATTATAATCAAATTCTCCCAAAAGTTGAAAGTTGTTCTTTAAATAAAAGCGTATGGCTTTTTCATTATCAGCTTGAACTCCAGCCCATAAAATCACTCTTTTTATATGGTATTCTTTTATGTCGTTTAGGACAAAATGAAACAGAATGTTCCCTAATCCACAACTTTGCCATGCATCAGCTACCGATGGTGCAAACGTACAATCTGTGCTTTCATCAAGGTTTATTCCGTAAGATTGATAACGATTGCGGTCGTGGTCTAAGTAACCTTTTTTTATAATAAAATACGCTACAATACTTTGGCTTAATATATCTACTGCTATATATCCAATGTTTTTGTCTGTATCATAATAGTCGGATACAGACTGCAAATCAAAGGCATGTGGGCCAAAGCGTCTTTTCGTGTCCAAGCTGAGATTATCAAAATATTTACACAAGTTTTCGTAGTCTGGTTGCTCAAGTTTTCGTAAAATTACTTGTTTATTATCTTTCGTTGTGATTGTCATAAATCTAAGTTCTTTAAAAATTTATTGTAATTAAAGCGTAGTTACCCATTTTTTAAAAAATCCCCGTCAATAATCATCAATTTCACACTGTGATTACTGATAGATCTATGTGAACTCAAATTGTCTGAAACGACATAAGTCATCCCTGCTGACAATTCGAACATCTGCCCATCTTCCAGTTCACTTATAAATTGGCCTTCAAGACAGTGTACTATGTGTCCTTTTTGGCACCAATGATCAGCTAGATAACCCGCAGAATAAGCTACAATTCTTATTCGTAAGCCTTCATATAACATCGTTTGCCATGTGGCTATGCCAGTTTCACCTGGTTATTCTACTTTGGGTATTTTGGTCCAGTCAATTGTCTGAAAAGGGATGTTGCTCATTTTATTAATTCTAAAAGTGATTATATTAATTGATGTTAGGCTAAACTATTTTCATGTATTATCTACTTGATTTCATCGCTTTGACCTTCTTTACATTGTCATCAGATAAGAACTTTTGATATTCATCCGATTCCATGCCAAAAAGAGCGACCTTCCCATTTGTGTCACTATGAATGCCAAATCCATACGTTTTTGTCAAAGGTGAAGCACGGAAACAAGGTTGGCCTTTGGAAAAAACTGTTCTCTCGCTTTCGGGTATTCTTCTGAGATTAGGTCGTTTCTATCGGCAAAGACTTGAAAAAAAATGTCATCAGAAGTATAATAATATGGACTAGCCGAGATAATTTCATATTGCTTCTGAGCCACTGTTTTTGTATCTTTTGCAGGTGGTATCGTGCCAGTACTCGCCTTGGTGTCTTCTGCTACTTCAATGAAAGTGCTGTAATAATTTGTGGAATGTGTCTTCATTTTTTTGATTTATTTGTCTGTAAATTTTATCATTCTTGATTTTAATGTACATCTTTCCTTGAATTTACAAACTTTCAAATTCTTTTGGATACCTTACAAGACCAGATACATTTTTTAATCCGTCATTTACCAATTCAAATGCCATAAAAACATTCGAAGGGACATTGTATGGTGATATGATGTTCCATTTTTCAGCTGCTTCAAAACCAAATTTTGGATAATATTTTGCATGTCCCAATACAATTACTGACTTAAATTGCAATTCCCTTGCCTTATCAATTCCGTGGTTGATGAGCAGTTTTCCGATTCCTTTTCTTTGATGTGCGGGAATTACAGCTAATGGTGCAAGCGCTAGACTCTCAGTTTCAGTTTCGTTTTCTTCTATGATTTTGATCCTTGTAAATAAAATATGTCCTACAATTTTTTCATCCAGAGTTGCCACTAAAGAAAGTTGGGGAACAAAATCTTCAGCATTATTTCGCAAAGCATTGACCAATTTCGCTTCATTTTCTTGTCCAAAAGCAGCGGCAACTATTTCAAAAATTTGATCATAGTCTTTTTTATTTTCCTGCCGAATGAGCACTTGAGTTATCATATATTGGTATTTTATGAAGTTGGATTTTCTGTCAAGTTTCTTGCAATTCTAAATCCAAGATCATCAATTTTAAATTTTAAAGGATGACTTCTTCGTCGATTGGTAGCCATTACACTCCGCTCTTCATCTGACCAGCCACCACCTCTGATTATACGGTATGTGCCATAAACTGATTCATCATATATGTCAGAACACCATTCCCAGACATTGCCGAGCATATCATATAGTCCCCAAGGATTAGGTGCTTTTTGACCTACGATATGTGTTGTCAATGATGAGTTATCTTTGTACCAGGCTATATCGTTTATATTTCCATATCTATTACCAGGTGTCCCTGCTTTACATGCATATTCCCATTCAGCTTCAGTTGGGAGTCGAAATCCATTTGATGTGATATCAAAAGAAATTTCTTCGATTTCATCTTGGATTTCATAACAAGGAATTAGCCTTTTATGAATTGATAATTTATTGCAAAAACACACCGCATCTTTCCAAGTCACTGATTCAATGGGCCGATTGTTGCCTTTTAAAGTACTTGGGTCTTCAGATGTAATGGCAAAATAAAGTTCTTGTGTTACTAAAATTTTTGAAAGCAAAAAGGGTTGCACTTCAACGCTCCATTGCTTTTTAAGTCTATCATCTCTTAACTCTACAGTTCCACTAGGTATCCTGACCATTTGATGGTCTAAGTCAATAATGTTAATAGCGTTCAATATTTTTATTGTTTTAAAATCTGTATAGGACTTTTAATCATCTTTTATTCTATCACCAACTATTGATAAACAGATAAAACGCCAATTTTGTGTTAAACGTCTAACATATACGTAATTATTTTTTCATTCCTACAAAGAAACTTAATTTTTTGAATGCATTAAATTTTTTAAAACTATATTTATTGTTTTGCTTTCTTCAGTCTGCTCAGATGTATTGGAGTGATGCCCAAATAAGAAGCTATCATGTGTTGTGGTACTCGATTATGGATATTGGGGAAAACTTCGGTAATAGAGTCATATCGCTGTTTTGGTGTCCTGATATAAGTATTTTTAATTCTGTCGTCCTGATATATAAAGTAATATTCAGCGATGAGTCTTCCCATTTTTTACCCTGCTTGGAGATGTTCGTATCCCCAATCTATCGTGGCCCGTGGCAGTACGACTACTTCAGTTTCTTCTAAGGCTTGTAAACTATAAAAGGAGGGCAATTTCTGAATGAAATTGGAATAATCTGCAATAAATTGATTTTCTAGTGCAAAGTGAATGGTATGCTCCATACCTTCATGATCGGTGATGAGTACCCTGATGATTCCTTTATTGATAAAAAATACTTCATGGGGAACCGTGCTAGGTTTACTAACCCGTTGCGCAGTTAAGCAGCAAGAGCAATTTTGAGTTTGTTTAATGATTTTTGTTTGGAAAAATTATTTAATTGTAGCGTAGCAACTGCTGCCACTTTACAAGTCAATCTAGCGATAAGCCCGTCTGATGTTTTGGCATAATTTCTTTTCACCATAAATTGATCATCTAGTTGGGAAATTTTCGTTTCTATCTTTTTCCTATGATACGCAGAAGCTTTCGTCCACATCGTTTGACCTTTCATGTTAGCTCTTAAAGGCGTAACTAATTGGATTGATTTTGTCTCAAATAAGGACAACTGAACGGACTCGGATATATAACCTTTATCTCCAAGTAGTTGACAATCAGATATATCTATGATTTCATCAAATTTTAAAAAATCAATATCAGCTACATTGGCTGGTGTTATGGCTACTGTGACTGGTATACCTTCGACAGAAGAAATGATGTGCATTTTATATCCATAATAAAATGCTTTAGAAATAGCATGGTACCCGGTTGCAGGTAAGCAATTAGGGTCATCCATACAGATTGTTGATCTGTTTTTTCTTGCATTTTTAGATATTGGGAGCGGCATACTGTCAACAATAAACTTATCACATTTAGGGTTGATAATATTACAAACCTTCGTACCCATCAGAGAAATATAGCTAGATAATTTTTTTCGCCGTCTATTGTAATTTCTTCTATCAATAAGGACGAACAATTCGTCATGATATTCTTCTTTTAGCTTTTAGCTTATTAAAGAGATGATTTTCAGAATCAATACTCAAGGACTCCGCTGTCAGAGACAAGGCAACTAATTGAATATCAGACATTTTAGGTTTATTCGGGTATTTAAAGAAGTTACCATCATCAATGATTTCATCATTAAAAATAGATTTGCATATGTCGAAAATAATATCGAAATTTGTCTTTATGTTGTGCATTGCGAAAAAGTTTGAATGTTTCCGCTAAGTTACTGAATTTCAGTAATATGCACAACATTTTTTTTATTATATATTAGGGTTTCTTAACTGCGCAACAGGTAAGATACAGTATCATTGGCATTGCAAAATATTAAAGCAAATCAATATAATCCGGCAAATAAAATTTCCAAATGAAGATAATCAATCCAAAAGTCGATCTATTTATTGCGGACGGTTGCGGGCGTTGTGAATACTATGCTACCGACCGATGTAAGGTCAGAAACTGGCAAACAGAATTGCAGCATGTCAGACAAATCATGCTTGAATCTGATCTTGAAGAAGAAATCAAATGGGGAGTACCTGTCTATACCCACGAAGGTAAAAATATCGTCATCATCAGTGCACTAAAAGATTGTGTCACCTTCGGGTTTTTTAAAGGTGTTTTGCTTAAAGACACACATAAGATACTCGAAAAACAAGGAGAAAGTGTACAATCTGCCCGTATCATCAGATTTACTTTTGTTGATCGAATTTTGGAGATGGCATCTGTAATCAAGGATTATATCACTGAAGCCGTGGCCATTGAAGTAAGTGGAACTAAAGTAGAATTTAAAAAAGATCTTGAACCTATTCCTGCTGAATTGGAAGATAGATTTGAAGAGTTACCGGCACTTAAAGATGCTTTCTATTCTCTTACTCCCGGTAAAAGGAGAGGATATGTTATCTATATTTCTCAACCCAAAGGATCAGAAGCAAGATTCAGCAGGATAGAAAAATGTATCGAAAAGATCATGAATGGAGAAGGATTGCACGATAAGTACAAATCTCAGCGATAGTATTACTTATCAATAAATTTCTTGGCTATACTAAGTGGCCTGAAAGTATATCGCTTTTTACTTCTGTGTTCTGATTGTCGCTGTGAGATATCTTTGAGCATTTCCAGCACTTCTATTGTATGTGCCCCTTTATTAAGCATGATACATTCAGCCTGTGTGGCATGCCCGGCATCTGTGATTTCTGAACGGGTGGCAAGACCTGATTTATTCAGATTTTCCAGCACCTGAGTAGCCCATATGACAGGTACATGGGCAGCTTCGCATATCCACAATATTTCTTCCTGAATTTCGGACATGCGTTCAAAACCTATCTCAACTGCTAGGTCACCTCTCGCAATCATGACTCCAACTGTTTCATCTTTCATGCCTTCCATGAGTAACTCAGGTAAATGTCTTACGGCCTGAGGTGTTTCAATTTTTATGACAAGATGTGGAGGATGATCATAATTGTCAGCCATCATTTTTCTTAAATTTGCCAGGTCTGACGGGTAGCGGACAAATGAATATCCTATAATATCTGCATTTTCGCATATGAACGGAAGACATGAAACGTCAAAATCAGTTAGTGGAGCAATATCCATTTCAGAGTCGGGAAAGTTGATTCCTTTGTCATTCTTTATCACTTTTTTAGCAGATGAAACCCTGGTAATTCTGACCTTTGCAATGTTATTTTTAACTTTTTCAACGATGCCTCTTACTATACCATCATCAAAATATACCCTGTCGTCTTTTTTCAGGAAAGAAATTAACTCAGGCTCTCCGGGGTTGATGATTAAGTCTTTTGGATCCAAACCTTCGTCGGAATTTGCCAGATAAATCAATTTTCCAACCTTGACTTTTGCCTCACCTTTCTTTCGTCCTTTGCCTATTAATTCTGTTCTGATCTTTGGTCCTGCCAAATCCATATAAATTTTACATGGTTTACCCGTTTTTTGACATGCCTTTTTTATTTTGTTGATCATACTTGCCCACACTGATTCGTCATCATGCGCACAATTGATTCGGGCTATATTCATACCATTGAGCAACAGGTTTTTTATTACGGCATAATCTTCTGCAAAGGTACTGTCTAAGGTGATCATGACTGAAGGATGAGCGTCAATCTCCTTTTGACCAAATAATGCTAAAGACTTATTTCTCATAATTGCCTGACTGCACTCATAGTCGCAAATCTCTTTTTGGTCAGCAGTATATTTTTTACCTAATCTTTGGTTGATAGCTTTGAGCTGGGCCTTAATATGGCTTTCAGAGCTGGCAAGAGATGATAAACCCAAATTATGAAGCTTATCCTGAAGCTCTCTGATGTCCATGCTTCTCAAGGATAAATAATGAATCAGATTTCGTGCTGAAATATGATTGGATGGATGCAGCATACTGCTAATTAAATCTGTTCTTTTTGACTCTTCATCAACCATGTTTTTCTCAAGCAGTTCTAATGAAGATTTTATTGCTTTTATATCAATCATTGAATTTTTTTTAATCAATTTCAAAATTAGGTGTTTCAAGTCATTCACACGTATGACTTAAAAGGATACTGTTTCATGATTTAGATCACCTTTCAAAAATATCAGTTTTCAGCTTTTTGATTTCTATATACATCAAAACATCTAAAGCATTATTAAACGTTGGATCAACATTGATACCCAGAACCGATGCATTTTGTTTCAGATACTTTTTGATCAGGATGGGTATTTTTTTACCGTCAGGCTCTATATTACTGATGATTTTATCGGCGTCACAAATATCTCCGTTGATCAATTCCTTGAGGGTGCGCTTTTGTAAGGGATTGAGAGGGTATTTATAATGTTTTTTAGGCTTAATATGGGAAGAAAAGCGCTGGTCAAGATAATGATGCTCCAGGTATCTGGTAATAAGCGCTTTGGAACAATCAGAAAAATCATTGCTGATACTTGCTGCTCCAATAAGGTATTTATGGTCAGGATATTGTTGAGCAACTATCATTATTCCTTTCCATAAATTAAACAATGGCGTTGGCTTTTGTTGGTAATTTTGTACAATAAATGATCTGCCCATCTCTATAGATTGGGACATAATTTCATGCATTTTATCCTGAAGATGAAATAGCTCTTGAATATAAAAACCATTAATCCCATATTTTTGATAAATTTTTTTGCCCAAGCCCAATCGGTAAGCTCCTGCAATTGCTTTATTTTGGTCATCCCAGAGGATCAAATGATGATAATAATGGTCGTAATGGTCTGTATCTATAGATTTATTGGTACCTTCTCCTACGCTTCTGAAGGTGATTTCCCGAAGTCTTCCTATCTCATGAAGGAGTTCTGGTTTATTATCGATTTTGGTGAAAAATATTTTATAGTCGCCGGATGAAAATAACATATCGCCGGCTATTTCCATTTTCTGAATGATTGTTTTAATAGTTTCTTTTGAAACGCTTTGGGCAATATTTTGTACTTTTTTAAACTTATACTGCTCTAAATTGATGATTTTTTTTCTTCTTTTTTTGAAGAATGTCAGTACTTCTAATTGTTGTCTGAGCATGTCTCCGAAACTGTCTATATCGTCGTAATTTTTTAGTGTGTTGGGACCAATTGGTGAACCAATGCGTACCTGAATTTTTTTATTTCTGGTCTTCATCACTTCACCTGGTAAACCGGCAGTTCTGAAATTATGGTGGATACCTGCCATAAAATAAAACATTGGGCTGTTTTGCGCATTAAAATACATTGGTATTACAGGGACATTGGCTTTTTTTATAAGTTTTAAAGCACTTTTATCCCAGATTTTATCGGTTATCTTACCATTAAGAAAATTGGACTTTTGAGAAACCTCACCCGCAGGAAAAATGCCAAGAGGAATGTTTGCTTCTAAGTGAATTAATGCAGATCTGATGCCGCTGGTACTCCTAAAAACGTCTTTTCGGGTTTCGAAAGGATTGACAGGGCAAATATGATCAGCTATGGGTTTGATTTTACAAAGTAAAAAATTGGCCAAAATCATGGCTTTTGGGTGGCATTCCATTAAGATTTTCATCATGATCAATCCGTCAATTCCACCAAGGGGATGATTACCTATGGCTATAAATGGTTTATCTATAGGGATCTTCTTCTTATCTGCATCCGATATTTCGACTTTGATACCCAATTCATTTAATACAGCATTGATAAAATCAAGCCCATCTAAATAAGAGTAGGTATCATATATCTTGTTTAAGTCTGAAATACTGAGCATATGCATCAGTCCATTACTAAGCGATGTACCCAGATGTCCAAATTTTGATAAACCCAAAGTGTCTGCTATCTCTATATTTGTTACAATAGGCATAATGACTAATTTTTGTAAAAGTAGTTGTCGAATATTAACTCAAAATGAATTGTATATTAAGTCATTATTAATTGCAGATCAATCAAGTATGTATTTCGTATATTTAATATTTAGGTAATATTCTATTAATATTGGATTAGCATTACTTGTATATTCTTGCAACAAATTCCTTTTATGTCACAAAAACTCAGACTTGCATTTTTTGCAGAAATCCTCATAGAAGATTTTGACGGGGCATCCAGAAGCATCACAAACATTCTTAAAAGAATTCCAGCCGACCAACATGAAGTACTATTGATTTGTGGTGTTCCTCCAAAAAATAAAACCAATTGGCAGATTTTTATCGTTCCGGTTGTAAAAATTCCTGTCAATGAAGATTACAGAATGGCGGTACCCCAACTTGGGTTTAACAGATTGCATAAACAATTGATTGATTTTAATCCTGATGTAATTCATATTTCCACTCCATCTTTATTGGGTAAGTATGCATTATCATACGGGCGCAAACAAAACATACCTGTCATTACGGTATATCACACCCATTTTATTTCCTACATAGATTATTATATGTCAAAAATGAAGTTTTTGATACCTGTAGTAAAAAGCTGGATCGTATCTGGCCAAAAAAGATTTTATGCTAAATGTGACAAAGTCTATATACCTACCAAAGCGATGAAAAATGAATTGCTGGATATGGGGTTTGATGAGCACAACTTTAGGATATGGCCCAGAGGAATCAATACGACACTTTTTTCACCGGGAAAGAGGGACAGTAAACATATGAATTCAATAACCCAAAACACCAATAAAAATATCCTGTTTGCCAGCAGATTAGTTTGGGAAAAAAACCTTGAGACTTTGATTCGAATTTATCAATTATGTACATCCAAGAACCTGCCTTATAATTTTATTATAGCAGGAGACGGTGTTGCCAGAGAAACATTAAAGGAACAAATGCCAGATGCTATCTTTTTGGGACATCAAAATCATGAGAGTTTAGCTGTTCTCTATGCTTCATGTGATGTATTTTTATTTACATCCATATCAGAGACTTTTGGCAATGTAGTGATAGAAGCACAAGCTTCTGGGCTACCTGTGGTCATAGCTAATGGTGGTGGTTCTGCAGGATTGGTAGATCATGGTATCAATGGATATCTTTGTTCTCCACAAGATGAAAGTGTTTATCTGGCTTATATAAATGATATTTGCCAGAATACAACATTAAGTGGCTATTTGATCCAAAATGCATATGAAACTGTCAAACAATATCAATGGTCATCCCTGATGGAAATATATTTGAGTGATTTGCAGGTATTAAAATGTAAAAGAGAACAGGAAAAAAATATCTCCATACCTTTCCCTATGGAGTTGGCCATGTGATTTATTGTTTAGCTCATCAATAAAAAATAAATAACATTGACGGTACTTTTTATTACCCATAAGTATCCTCCTGCATTCGGCGGCATGGAAAATCAAAGCTTTCATTTGATCAACGGTATTAATAAAATGCTTAATACACATCAGATCATTTTTGAACAGAAAGAACCCATTTGGAAATTTTTCTTCAAGTTGAGATGGAGAGTCAAAAAAATGTTGAACAACCACCCTGAAATCACCCACATCCATCTGAATGACGGCTTGATGACGGCTTTTTGTTATTTATTGCGAGTTGATTTTGCCGGAAGGAAGGTTTTTGCAACTTTCCATGGTTTGGATGTTGTATTCCCCTTGGGATTATACCAAAAATCTATTTTCCCAAAGATGATCAAAAAACTAGATAAGATCATTTGTGTCAGCATGGCTACTCAGGAGGCTTGTGTGAAAAGAAATGTTACCAAAGAAAAAATTGCAGTTGTTAATAATGGAGTAGATATAAAAAAGGGTATGGAGAAATATCCGGACTTTGGTATGTTATTCGATTCATTAAACCTTGATTTAAATTGTGATAAAATTATTCTCACTTTAGGAAGGCCTGTAAAAAGAAAAGGTTTTAGCTGGTTTGCTAAAGAAGTCATTCCATTGCTTGATGAACATATTAAAATGGTCCACATAGGCAATGTCTCAGGATTGAGTTCTGCTTCAATGTTAACTTTGATACCTCGAAGTTGGGAAAGAAAATTTAATTTGTTTTTAGGTAAAACAGATGATAGCGTCTCACTTGTAGCTTCACACTTGAAAAATCCCCAAAGAGTAATCCTTGCTGGTCGATTATCTGATGAAGAAAGAGATATATTAATCCAAGCTTCTTCTGTTGTTGTTATGCCCAATATTGTAGTGTCTGGAGATATGGAGGGTTTTGGATTGGCTGCGCTGGAGGCCGCCGTAATGGGTAAAACTGTGCTGGTATCTGATCTGGAAGGTATGAAAGATGCCATTATAGATGGTAAAAATGGTTACAGGATTGAAACAGCCAATGCCCGGGTTTGGGCAGATGCTATTTGCGCGCATATAGAAAAAAATGAGCTTCATTCAAAAGATATCAGAGACTTCACGATACAAAACTACAGCTGGGAAAAAATGTGCCTTGGTTATGTGAAGGAGATGATTGAGTCATGAAATATACGGGTTAGGGAATGATACCTGATAGAATCTGAAATGGTATACTGTAAATTCCAAATTAGTGACTACTCATTTTTTAAATATTCTAACCATGAGTATTTAAACCATAAAATGCAATCGGGTAAATTCCAAAACATTAAGTTAACATTTTAGTGATGATACGATAATATCTTAAATACATTGAGTTAACATATACTGAACACCTTTGCGGATTATTTTAATAAACCAAAATCAATCAGTATGAACAAACAATTTTTACAATTATGTATGACATTGTTATTTTCATTTGCGGTGGTAATGATACATGCGCAAATCAAAATAACAGGTAATGTCAAAAGCGCGATACCTTGGCTAACCCATATCAAATAGATTTTGTGCTCAGTGGACACATTCATGATTACGAACGACTGACCAAAAAGTATGACGATCATACAACAACCTTCGTCGTATCAGGTGGTGCAGGTGGCGGCATCGAACCTAAAGATAGTAATCCTGAGCCAAAAATGGATCGTCTTATTAAACAACATCATTTTGGGAGGATGACGCTACAAAAAAATAAAGCAATGATGTACATTTACGACATCAATGGAGATATCATAGATCAATTAACCATTCAAAAACCCAACAAATGATCCGATATTTTTTAGCCATCCTTTTGTGTGCTGTTTGTTTTTTACCCATGAAAATTTGGGCACAGACAGCCAATCTACAGACAGAAAATGTTTTCCTTATCACGCTCGATGGACTGAGATGGCAAGAACTTTTTGGTGGCGCAGATGATAGTCTCATTCACAATACCGTATTTACCAAAGATACTGCAGCACTCAAAAAAGAATTTTGGCATACAGATCCACTCAAACGTAGAGAAATCCTGATGCCATGGTTCTGGAATACCATGGCAAAAGAAGGACAAATCATAGGCAACAGAAAATACGAGAACAATGCCCAAGTGACGAATATTCATTGGTTTTCTTATCCCGGATACAACGAAATTTTGACAGGCTATACCGATCCCTACATCAAATCAAATGATAAAATCAATAATCCAAATGTCACCGTCTTAGAATGGCTCAACCAAAAAGATGCGCTTAAAGGAAAGGTAGCGGCATTCGGTTCGTGGGATGTTTTTCCATTTATCATCAATAGAGACCGATCTGGCATCCCTGTCAATGCAGGATTTGAACACGCAATAGGCGACGATCTGACTTGGAAAGAAAAATATCTCAACGAACTTCAAGACCAAACACCTAGTCCATGGAGTAGTGTGAGATTAGACGTGTTTACCCATCAGTTCGCACTAGAATACATCCAAAAAAAGCATCCAAAACTGCTCTATATTTCCTATGGTGAAACCGATGATTTTGCACATGACGGCCGATATGATCACTATCTCCATGCGGCTCGCAGGACAGATAAATTTATCCATGACTTATGGGCTTACTGTCAGTCAGATCCCGTCTATAAAAACAAAACTACCTTCGTCATCACCACCGATCATGGACGTGGTGACATCGTCAAAAAAGAGTGGACATCCCATGGTAAAATCTACAAAGGCAGCAACGAAATATGGATGGCAGTCATCGGTACTGATACACCAGCCTTGGGCGAAAGAAAAGACAAATCCCGTTTCTTTCAAAATCAAGTAGCCAAAACGGTAGCAGCATTTTTTGGTTATGAGTATAGCAATAAAGAGGAAGTGGGTGATGTATTGGATGGTGTGATTGGGAGGTAAAGTGTGGCGTTGGTTTTTGAGATTTGAAAATATTGTTTAAATCTACCCAATATGATAAAAATACTCCGATAACTTTTTAAAAAAAACATTATAAAATAATATATATGTAAAAAGTAAATGCGTAAATTGGCCCTTGAGCCAACCTGAAATCAAACTCTCTTACCAAAATGATTACACAAGACGCATTTACCACAGGCAAAAACCTTATGGGAATAATATTAGAAAAAATGGTTGGTATCAACAAATGTCAGAAAGAATTTTTTATAGAAGTAGAGTTGTTATTCCTAACCATCAGACTATTGAATACACAGAGATGAACAGACAGTTTAGAAACAACGGTATATTGATTATACTAACTGTATTGATTATACTCGGAATGCTTGTGTTCAACGTATTCCATTATTCTCTGAGCTATGGCATTATCGAAATCAACAATATCAATTCGTTGTTTTTGGTTCCTTTTATTTTATTGGTTTGTTGGCTTGGAATCCTGCTCGGCTCAACAAAAAAAGATGTCGAATTTGAACTGGCTTTCCAAAATCAAATATCAGAAAGGGAGAAGGATGTCATCGAGCGAATAGCACAAGGTAAAAAAAATCAGGAAATTGCTGACGAACTTTTTGTTGATATTTCTACTATCAAAACACACATAAATAATATTTACAGAAAAACAGGTGTCAAAAACAGGAGAGAATTGACAGACTTAGCCAGAAAAGTAGAAGAAAAGGTTGAAAATGAATGATTCCACCCCTTTTTCCACCTATTAAGATTTTCAAAATGACTGAATCCGGTTGACCTTTGCACAAACAAAAATAATTAAAATGGCAAATTTTAGGTTTTACAAATCGGCAGTTTTTAATGGAGCTGCGGTAGCACTTGCAGGAAGTTTTCTTATGGTTACATTATTGGCTTTTCAGCTAATTGGACCCAAGGCTATCTCATTGGATACAGAAATGACAGGCGGTACCATTTTATTTCTTATGCTTTACCTCTTTTTACTTTTCGCAATTTACCATACCATTCAAAAACAAAAGGAGAACAACGGTCAAAAAATCACCTTCAAAGAAGCTGTATTTCAAGGGTCCATTTTAAGTATGTCGACGGCTTTGGTGAGTGTTTTACTGACATATTTATTTTATGAAATTCTATACCCGAACTATGTGATGGAGATGTTGGGTTCTTTACAAACAAAAATGCAAATTTCAAATGTGAGTCCGCTCCGAAAAGCTCTATTTTTAAAAATCGCATAAAATAGTACTCTTGGGCTGACGGGATAAAAAATTGACATCTTGAAATAAGGTTTTTATAATCTGACGCCTCGTATAGACCATCACAATTGTTTTGATGAAATTTAGGGCAATATTTGGCAAGTTTTGGCCATTTTCTGTCACAAAATTTACGATTCGGACAAAGTTCACCCATAAACATCTCATGTTGGCCCACATTTGATGTTTGCTTAATCCCCTATACCTACTCTTTGCATTGGGGTAGTGATAACTTACCTGAAATATGGTGGCTTCAACATTGTTTCTTCTCTGTATTTCTTCTTTTGGTGTAGATTCTATTTTCTTCCTGATCTGGTAGGTATCTATTTCTTTTTGCGTGATATATCTGTATGATTCGCCTGTCTTTATTCGCCATTTTTCAGTACCATCTTTACTGATTACTTTTATACTTTCTACTTCTTCACCAGTTTGTGTATCTTTTACTTGCAATGTTTGGTCTTCCGTCATTTCCAACTCGTATCTTCCTTTGGCTCCTTGTATTGCTTGTAGGTTTAAGTCTATATCGTTGTCTTTACAATAGTTTTGATTTTCGGGACTATGGTAGGCACCATCTGCATACACTGATTCTATCTTATCTGATATGATTTCCTGTGTTTTTTCGGTATCTTCTTTTAAGAAGTCAGTGTCAGGAGTACTTACTACTTTAACATTGACATTCGTAATTAAATTTAGATTTTCATCATCGCATGTCTCCGTTACATTCACACTGTAGCCTTTTACTTGTTTTTTTTTGTCCATCGTTACCTCCTTTGCTACGGTAGGTACTGTCGGTATCGTGTGGCGATTGTACAGACTGCGCCGATATGGATTCTTTTTCTTTGGCTACTATCATTTTATCTTCGGTGATCTCGTACTGTTCGGTGAATACTCTTTGTAATGTTTTGTAACTGTCTGTTTGTGAGCCTTCGGTTAGCTCTAATACTTTCGATATCAGGGTACCTAACTCTTTTAATTTACTCTTAACTTCCTGGCTCGTATGGGTGTACACTACTTTGTCTCCTTGCATTTTTAGTGCGTCTTCCAGCTTCTCTTTAAGTGTAGCTTCTAAGTGAGCATTGTCTTTTATTTCCTTGTAATAAAGCTCTAACGTTTTATGTATCAATTCGTAACGGCTCAACCATGCTATATTACTTCCCAATAACTTACTGTCCATTCTTATTTTCTTGCCGCTTACTCCAAATTCAATACATTGATCCTTTGTCGTCTGGGCAAATACTTCTGCAAATAGATTTTTTCCGTTTTCCTTGTCATAAGCTGCTACATTGTGCCGAAATAGATAGTAAGTGGATTCTGTAGGTATGGTGTCGCTTAAATTTAATAACCCTAATGCACTTCGATATAACAAGTTGAATCTACAGTTTTCAAATATCTTCTCATCACTCAAACCATCTGCTTCCTTCAATATCATCATCCCTATCATTACTCGTATGGATGCATTTGGTCTGCCTTGACTATCACTATATAAAGGACTGAACAACTCCTCGTCTATGCGCATAATCACTTCTTTGCGAAATAGATTATGCCAGGCATCAGGATTTTCATACACTGTTTGTACCTTGCCACTAAATAATGAAACAGGGCTTGAAAACATATCCAACTGTAGGTGCTTTGATGATTTTTTTAGCATCCGGATTAAAGTTATTTTGATATCACAAATTTAAAACATATGTTCTTTTTTATACTATATTTGTGAATCAATTATTAAATACTTTTAGGAGTGGACTCAATCATAATATATTGTAAATTAAATAATTATGATCGTAAATTTTGTAATCAATTTTCTGTTTGGTATTTCATGTGTAATGTAGAGAAAAGATATTGAAAGGAAATAGTTCTGATAAACTCATCATATTCATTAAAAACCCTATAGTGGGCAAGGTGAAGACCCGTATAGCAGCTGGATCTGACGATGATCAGGCACTCATAATTTATAAAAAATTGCTTAAAATCACACGAAAAATTACAACAACACTTAATGTGGATAAGTATCTTTTTTACAGTGATGCGATATCACTGGATGACGACTGGGACAATAATAAATATATCAAAAAAAAACAAGCGGACGGCGATCTTGGACATAGGATGTTCCACGCATTTCAAACATGTTTTAGTTCGCAAGCTAACTTTGATAGCAAAGTACTCATCATCGGTAGTGATTGTCCCTACATCACTCCGGCACTAATTGAAAATGCCTTCTCTGCATTGGATGATCATGATGTAGTTATCGGGCCGACTAAAGATGGGGGTTATTATTTACTAGGTATGAAAAAATTACATCAAGCACTATTTTATGGGGTAAACTGGAGTAGTGATACTGTGTTTAATACCACGCTTGAAAAAATTAAGAATAATGGTCTGAGTTACACCCAAACGACTCTTTTGAATGATATCGACACATATGAAGATTGGGTGGAATTTCAAATGTCTGGTAGACAATAAATGCTTTCTGAATAAAATTAATATCTTTTAAAAAGGTTCAACAAAGTCAATCTCATAAATTTTTGCTCCCATAGAGAGTAATTTTTATGAGAATGCTTTATTTATAAATTAATTCATACATTTGGCGACCTAATTCAATAGTAGATTTTACGAATTTTATCCTTTACCATTTTAAAACAAATCTTATATGAACCGGAAATGGAATATTTTTACAATTATCCCTTGCCTTCTTTTTATCTCTGTGGTGATCAATGCTCAAAATATTCCTTCGCCCAAGGAGCATTTTGGTTTTGAAATAGGTGATGATTATCATCTGGCAACATATACACAAACAGAATCTTATTTTAAAAAACTGGCAGCCGCGTCTCCAAAAGCAAAATATAATATCATAGGTAAGACCGAAGAGGGTAGGGATCAGTTCATGATGGTGGTGACTTCTCCTGAAAATCAACAAAAATTGGAATATTATAAGTCTATTTCTCAAAAATTAGGTAATCCGGATGGTATTTCAGATGAGCAAGCCAGAGCGATGGCACGAGAAGGTAAAGCAGTGGTTTGGATTGATGGCGGATTACACTCTACCGAAACAGTTGCAACTCACCAACTGATTGCGACTGCTTATAAGCTGCTCACAAGTACTGATCCGGAGACTACAAGAATTCTGGACAATTTGATCATACTGATGGTACATGCTAATCCCGACGGGCAGGAACTTGTCACCAATTGGTATATGCGTAATCCAGTCCCTGAAAAGAGGTCGTTGCAGCACGTGCCAAAACTATATCAAAAGTACGTAGGTCATGATAACAACAGAGATTTCTATATGCTCAATATGAAAGAATCACAGAATATCGCCCGACAGTTGTTTGTTGAGTGGATACCACAGATCATGTACAATCATCATCAAACGAGTCCTGCAGGTGCGGTAGTAGCAGGTGCTCCATACAGAGACCCTTTTAACTATGTCATGGATCCGCTTATTATATCAGGACTCGATGCCATAGGAGCTGCCAATCAGAATCGTCTGAATGTAGAGGGCAAAACAGGATATACCAGCAAAAGTGGTTCAGTATTTTCTACCTGGTACAATGGTGGACTTCGTACTACCACTTATTTCCACAACATGGTAGGTTTGCTGACTGAAATCACAGGTGGACCTAACCCTATGAATATCCCATTGGTGACAAATCGGCTCATTCCAAACGCTGCTACACCAAACCCCGTAGTGCCTCAAAAGTGGTTTTTCAGACAAAGTATAGACTACTCGGTATCTCTTAATTATGCTATGCTGGATTATGCTGCCAGAAACAGGGATCAGCTCTTATACAATATTTATAAGATGGGTATGAACTCTATAGATCGGGGTAGCAGAGATTATTGGGCATTGAGCCCTTCAAAGATTGAAGAAATGAACCGGCTCATTGCTGATGGACAAAAAAATAAAACTACTGAATCTACTACAGCCAATGAAGAATCATATTGGACAGGTGGTCCAGGTTCACCTAAAAAAATCTATGATACTGTAATGACAAATCCAAAATATAAAGATCCCAGAGGATTTATCATACCATCAGACCAGAAGGATTTTGCCACGGCGGTAGAGTTTCTCAATGCATTGATAAAAACCGGAGTGATAGTACACAAAGCCACAAGAGAGTTTAACGTAAATGGCAAATCATATCCTGCCAACTCCTATATCGTAAAGACGAATCAGGCTTTCAGACCACATGTGATAGATTTGTTTGAACCTCAAGACCACCCCAATGATTTTCAATATCCCGGAGGACCACCCGTACCACCATATGATGCGGCAGGTTGGACACTTGCATATCAGATGGGTGTAAAATTTGACAGAATCATGGAAGGGTTTGACGGGCCTTTTGAAAAAAATCCAATCGGTCAGCTTCTGGAACATAAAGTAAATCTTCCTGACTTGGCAAAAGTGAAAGGTTTTCTTTTTAATGCCGCCGTAAATAACTCTTACAAAGTCATCAATACTTTTTTGAATAATAATGTAGATGTATTCCGGATCACTAATGAAATAGCGGATGCAAAAAGCGGTGCAGGTTCGTTTTTTGTACCTGTCAATGCTAAGACCAAATCCATCATTGCCCAAAATGCTGTATTGATGAAGCAAGCACCTGAAGTTGCCAGCGTAAATCCTTCTTCAATACAAAAAATTGGCCATGCACGTATAGCTCTTTGGGATACTTATGGAGGGTCGATGCCATCAGGTTGGATCAGATGGATGATGGAACAATTTAATTTTCCAATGAAACTGATCTTTGCCAATGAAATTGATAGCGTAAATCTGAAATCAAATTATGATGTTATCGTTTTTGTTGGTGGCTCCATCCCTGGTATCTCAGGAACAGGTGGAAGAAGTCAAAGCATGCCTCATGCAGACTCTATACCATCTGAATACAGGCACACTTTAGGCCGAATCACCGTCGATAAATCCATACCCCAATTAAAAAATTTCTTGGATGAAGGAGGAAATATTGTCACTATTGGCTCTGCTTGCAACCTTGCTTATCACTTAAAACTTCCTTTGTCTAATGCCCTCACAGAAATTGTAAATGGTGAACCAAAACCATTGCCTAAAGAAAAGTACTACACTCCGGGTAGTATATTGAAAGTAGCTGTAAATAATAAACAAGCTGCGGCTGCCGGAATGGAAGAGACAGCAGACATATATTTCGCCGACAGTCCCGTTTTTAATATTTCACCTATGGCATTGGCCAAACAGGAAATTGTGCCACTATTGTGGTTTGGTAAGGAAAAGCCCCTTAAGAGTGG
Source organism: Saprospiraceae bacterium (assembly GCA_016713025.1). NCBI lineage: Bacteria > Pseudomonadati > Bacteroidota > Saprospiria > Saprospirales > Saprospiraceae > Saprospiraceae bacterium. The sequence continues at coordinate 872,799 of JADJPZ010000004.1, forward strand.
TTGGTCGTGGGGTCAAAACTATTTGCAGGATAAAGTTACAGGATTTATGGCAAATGTAGGCAAAGGAAAATTATATGCGTTTGGGCCTGAAATCACATTCAGAGCTCAGTCACATGGCACTTTTAAATTGCTTTTCAATCAGCTATATACTACAAAGTAGGTAACCTGTATATTAAGAATAGTTATTCGGTAAAGCGAGATAAAAAATTTCAGCATTTTATACTCCAGTAAATGTTGAAATTTTTATTTTATTCTTAATTTTTACATGGCTAAATATTAGATTTGTACGCATAAAAGCCTGTGTCTTATCATGTCTTATCTGGAAGAGAAAATAAGGAGTTTTTTTCCCTATTGTTTTTTTAAAAATACTACAATTTGGATAGAAATAAAAATTCCATCTGTTGTTTGCCTATTGCTTTTGGATCTGAGATTAAAGTCATTTTTTTTGCCCGAATATGTGCACCCGATGTCTGATCACCAAATTCCAGCATATATGTTTTTTCCGGCAGACTGAGTTCCCATTTTCTGACTTTAAAAAATCCTGAATGTTCTTTAAAAGTACGTAAGGTGTAGTTCTTTGTTGATTTTTCTTGTACGTTTCTTGTCAAATAGTCATATTTCACCACATCTTCCAAAAATTCAAAAGTACCTATATTACCTGTTGCACGCCAAATACTATCTGTCTCGCTGCCGCCGGTAGGCGTCTTAATGATATACAATATTCTCAAACTGTCCAATTTCCAGACACCTGTCAAACTTTGAGACCCATGTGTTTCGGGTTTAGTACAACTAAATGTCAATAAGAGTGAGAGAGGTATTAGGATATAAATGATGTTTTTCATTTGTTGGACTTTAGGTTATTATACAAGATTACAATTTAATACACGGTTAGGTATCTTTCACTTTGATTTTTACAGGGTATAAATTTATAACGTGATTTTAACCTTCTTCGTTGAAATTGAAAGAAGTTTTTATAGAGATGACTGATTTCTTGCCAATTGGAAAGGCGAGTATGTCTAAAGGTTTTCAAAAAAACGAATCTGTCAGTACTGGTCGATTCGCAATGACATATTTGTAGATTGAGTCTCTGCTCCCAAAATAAATATTTGATGATCACTAAATGTTTTTTAACCTTTCCCATTCCTTATCAGCGGGTAGACCTAAAAGTAAACCATTGATTATCATTATAGTAAAAATCGATATTATTTGTTTACTTTATCAAAGACTTTTCGTGTGGATTATTGATTAGGTATTTGAATTATTTTTCATAGTTAAACTGATCATAGAGTTTTGTACGAATCATATGGAGTTCAAACTCAAAAATTGTGAACCACATCCTTAAAATGAAGACCTCCAATGAGTTTATACCTTAAAAATCAACTGACACGGCTATTTTCAGATTGTCCGGTTGATCGGATTTTGTAATTGGTTTTTTTGATTTTTCCGAAATTCCATGAGGCTATGCATCTGAAATAGGCATTATTGAATCTTCTGTTATAGTAAATCACAGTTTGACCAACGTCGTAAGTGCCGGATGCAAAAGTGCGATTAAAGATATCATTTGCAATCAATCTAAGTTTTACTTTGTTGTCCAAGACTTCCTTTTCGACACCTATCATGACTAATGACCTTGTAAATTCATCATTTAGTCCATCTTTTTTCCTTCCCATATACCAAGCTAACAGTTGGATTTTAAATAAATCTTTAACATTATAGGTATTTCTGGTATGCAGATATACCTGAGGTGCCGGGGAATTCACATTGAAATCATATTGGTTGTCATAAAGTTGACTATAACTTATGTTTAAGGTATTGACTGAAGTAAATGTTTTTGAAGTTATGTTTTTGGCGAGTGACGCAAAGTAACTGTGACCTTTTTCTAAGTTTATGGCTTTTAATATGTAGCTAAGCGAAGTGGTTCCTCGTAAAGCAGCAGCGTCAATTGGGTCTATTAAGTGGTTATAACCAATTCTTACATCATATCCTTTGTAATTGGCTCCCAACTCAAAGGCATGAACTTTTTCGGGTATCAGATTGGGGTTTCCTTCGATGGTGGTAAACGGATCCTGATAGATCACATATGGATTTAATGCCTGATATCTCGGCCTTGTAATACGTGCGACATAAGATACTCTCATTTTCAGGGCGTTGCCCAAGGTGGTGTTGAGTTGAAGATTGGGAAAAATATTCAGATAATTGTCATCAAGTACCTGGCCGCTACCTACACTTGTATTTAGCCTGTAATCGGTCCATTCACCCCGAAGCCCAACACCAATATTTACTTTTTTGTAAGTGCTTCCAATGTTTACATAAGCTGCTGAAATCTTTTCATGATACTGGAAGTCATTGGACAGAATCTCATCTAAAGTAAACATTGTTCCTCCATCATTTATAAAAAAATCTGTCCCTGATTTTGTGGATACATAGCTATACTTCATTCCGAGATCCAACTTTGTTTTTCCCTTCAATATTTTTGAATAATCAACTTGTGTACTGGATATATCGATATTGTGACCTACGTCGTTTTTAAGAAGTCTGATGCCTTCTACAGTACTTACAGTCCGGTTTTCGCTTATAAAATCATCAATTTCTGAATTGAAAAGAGAGTATTGAGATCCGATAAATAAAGTGGAACCTAAGGAGTCAAGGGTTCTATTATAGTTTAAGGTAATAGAATTATATTTTCTTACTTCATCCTTTGCTATGTTACTCTTATAAAGACTATTTTTTGCCTGGTATGATATAGCATTATTACTTATAGTATTACCACCCATTTTTTCAAGAAATCCGTTATATGCCAGATTGATAACGCTCTTGCTATCAAGGTTGTATTGCATACCCAGCCCATAATTCGAATAGTTTTTCAGTTTTCTTTGCCAATCTGTGGTTAAATCTGATTTAAAATAATCGTCAGTCGAAGGCCTTGTTCGCGTAGTGTGAAGGAACTCTCTGTTGGTTCCTGTCAGGAATGAATAATTACCTACAAAAGATAGTTTGTTTTTGACATAGCTTAGGTCCAAAAAAGATTGTGCATTTGTTCCTGCAAAATCAGAATGTGTCAATTGTTGGCTTACAGTTCCCAACATGCCTTCTTCCTGATTTTGTTTGGTGATGACATTGATGACAGCTTTTCCTTCGGCATCATACCTGGATGATGGGTTAGGGATTATGTCAATTTTGACGATTTGAGAAACAGGTATTGCTGACAATTGTTCGGAGGTAATCAGACGTCCATTCAGGAAAATAATGGCTGCTCCTTTGCCCAAAACAGAAAATTGTCCGTTGTTTTCTATGATATTGGGTGATTTTGACAGTATCTCCGTCACCGAACTACTGGCTGACAGGATTGTTTTATCTACATTTATTTCAATGTTTCCGTTGGAATTGTATTTTACCATCGGTATTTTAGCCACGACAGTGACCGTGGACAATATGTTTACATCCATGCGCATCACTATTGTGCCTATATCTATGTCAGCATTACTGCTATGTGCCACTTTTATAATGGTGTCCGAAAATGCCAAAGCAGAAAACTTCAACAGTACTTGGCTATGGTTTAAATCTTTGATCACAAATGGACTGTCATCAAAAACAGCCCCTTTTATAAATGATGAGTCTGCTGCTGAAAGAACATAAATATTGCCAAAAGCCTGCTCTTTATTATCAGTAACCACTCTTCCTGAAATGGTCTGTATGGACTGGCTTGAAGCTTTTGATGGTGATAATATGATCAATGCCATAAATAAACAAAAATCTATTTTCGCAGTGCGACATAGCTTAAAGGCTCTATTCATAGTGTTAAAATGTTGGTATTGTTGTAATATCATCAGGTTTTTTTTATTGTTATTGAGTATAAGTTGTTTATTTAAAAATTTTACTGTCTTGTTTCAACCTTGCTATCAATGTATCATTTTTCCTAGGATCTTTTTGTTTTGGTGAAGTAAAATCTATGACAACTTTCTTCTCAGTAGCGTTTTCAGGAGGGAAATTTACATCAAAGATATTAACCCATGTTGTGGGCACCGAAGAGATTGAAGGCCAGTAAAACCCACAATAGATCGGTTTTTTATCCAATGTTGCAACAAACATATTGCCATGTACGCTTGTAGACTTGAATAATAATTGATTTTTCGAAAAAGGAAGTGTAATAGTATGGTTTGCGGTATCATATTTCAAAATATCATCGTACCTTAATACAGGAATTTCCTGAAGTTTTATAGTATCTATATTGAATGTGCTATAATCTGCTCCCCAAATTGAGTGAATGTCTTTCTTTGGAATATAAATTTCAAATCCCTGACCAATATTATGTTTTTGGATGTTTTCTTTATGGCAAGAGCAAATAAAGAATACCAAAATAGCGAAGTGAGATATTTTATTTTTCATAATTGGTGGAGAAAAGGAGATGGATAGATATTTCATTTCAAATGAATTTAAATGTTGTTGAATGAGTGATATTGTACAATTGTCAGAACGTAAATTTGAATAAAAAAGTGATAAAATTTAAAGCCATAAAACAGACAATTCAGGACAAAATGTAGGCAAGTATAATGAGATGGCAAAATCTTCTGCAGAAACAGCTTTTTTGTCATTTGTAAAAATTACCACTGGTTCTTATAATCCACTCCTTCATAAGGCTACAATAAAAAAAGGCAACCCATTAAATGAGTTGCCTTTCTTTCTGCATAATTTTGCTACTTGTTTTCAGTAGCTTTTCTACATTCCATTTTTTGATGGCATTTGTCAAGGTATTTGGGTTTGCCCACTGTCGCAAATAATACCCCAACTGTGATGATAGCGCTTGCTATTCCGATTAAAAATCCTGACTTTCTGTTCATTTTTTTACTTTTTTGAAATTAATAATTTTGATTACCACATCTTCCGCTAAAACGGTTTTGCATTTTTTCTTTCATTGTGCTGAATTCTTCGTCATTCATGGCTCGAATTTTTTCCGCAAATGCAAAGGGCGGCATTCCCATTGGTGAAAAACGATTTGCCATCATCATTCTACCCATTCCGAATGGTGTAAAGATAAATTTGAGCAATAACACAATGAATAATAATGGTCCTGTAAAGAATACAAATGTTCCTAATAAGGCTCCTCCGATGATTGGTTTTAAAACTGACTTGTTCATTTTTTTTGATTTTTAAATTTTTAATTTATTTGTTTATAATATGGAAGACGAATGAGCTTTGATTTTACTTTAAATGATTTTACTTTTTTATTCTTTTTTTTAAAACCTTAGAATTCCTTTCGCCTTTTATATATAGGAAGACGATTGACTTCGATTATTACTTTAAACAAAATAAAAAAGCCTGTAAATATCTTATCTACAGGCTTTTTTATAATTGATGTTACTTATTAACGATTACATCTATTTTTCCATTCTTCTTTAAACTGTTGTCGTTCTTCATCCGTCATATTCATCATTTTTTCTCGAAACTTTGGATTGGCAAAGGGTGGTCTTTTATTGCCCCATCCTAAACTTCCTAATAGAATACGGCTCAGTAAAAACAAGCCTAAAGCCTGAAAGTAGCTTATCTCTTCTAAGCCAAAAATTGCTGGAATGAGCCAATTCCAAAGTAACATTACAATACCACCAATAGCAAAAAATATGGCTATGGGTATAAAAATAAAAATGGGTCTGCGTTTCATTATTATTAAAAATTTAATTCGTTATACAATGGCAAAAGCCTTTTCTTTAAATGCTTTACAGCATAACCTTTTCGGCTGATAATGGTTTTTAGGTTTTCGCCTGTTTCATCGGCAATCTTTTGCAAGGTTTTGTCTTCTATTTCGTTTTCTATAAAAACGAAACGTTGATTTTCCGGAAGTTCGTTTAGTGCTTTCATCAATTCATCCCAAATCAATTCCTTAAACATAACCAATTCCGGATTATTGCTGTCGTCTATGAGCAAAGCATCTTTTATGGAAAAATCACCTTCTTCATCTTCGTAGGTATAATCTTCCAGATTGTCGGTTTTCTTTTTACGGTAAAAGTCTGTTATTCTATTTCTGGAGACTGAATAGAGCCATGCTCCCGCATTCTCTAACTCATCAAGATTGGACAGATTGGAGAATTGATACCATACTTCCTGTAATATGTCTTCTGCATCTTCTACGATATTGACTTTATTTTTGATAAACGAAAACAACTGTTTCCCAAACCGATTGATGGTTTGAGCTACAGTATTATTTTGTTGTGTATCGTTCATCTTTATATTTAAAATTGCATCCATATTTAGGATGACGAATGAAGGTGAGAATTACTTTACATGTATAATAAAAAAAATTTAAGTCGTAAATAAACCAAGATAATCAGTGCGTTCTTGAGATGCTAAATCAATAACATCAAACCTTTTAGCGTGAGAAAATGAACCTACATCACTATCACTGTTGATTAAAATTGCTCCCATTAGGATAACGTATTTACAATTGTATTTTGTATTGGCCACCAATACGTTTATCCTTTCATCTATGGCTTCATAAATGACTTCGGTGGCTTCGTACAAAGGCAATTCTGCATTTACTATTCTCTCTTTTCGTTTGTACAAAATTTGCTCAATGGTATTCATTTGATAATCCATATCGCTCATTTTTCCTTCTTCGATCTGATTGTTCAAAAGTTTGTTTAAAGCACCTTTTGCAGCTCCGCAGCAGCCACTATTTTTACCCTGGCCATGTCTGTGTATTTCTCCCAAAGCACCGCTTTTGGTGACACCAATATGGGGTCCATAATAAATAAACACTGCACCATCGTCAGGAACGTGGCTGGCAAAAGCACCCATTCCAGTAAGTCCTGTAAATGGAAAACCATCTAACCCACCCATTTTGAAGGGTCCCAAAAACTCCTGTGTTCTCGCAGGATATTGAATGCTATTGACATCATCGCTACAAATGCTATCGGCATACATAATTTGCGATGGTTCTAAATCTAATTGACTTTCTACAAAATCAATAAGTCCATTTACTCCATCTAAAGTAGTAACGGCATTTGGGTAATACTTTCTGATGAGTTCTAATTTTTCTCTTTTCTTCATAAAAAATAATGATTAATGGTTAAAGATAAATGGTTTAGATTTGCATTTGTGGTTATTATAATGCTTGTGATAAGTTTAAAGCAACACCTCATTATACGGTTCTATCTTAGGTGGCAAGTTAGTTTCGTTCAGCATTTCTAAAATATCTATTTCTATATTTCTGCAAATAAATGAAATAGGAATATCTGCCGCACCATTATCAAAAGGATTTTCACTCGTTTCGCCTATTTGCTCCATCGTCATAAACACCCACGAAATTAAAACAGAAAATGGAATAACGAGCCAAATACCATATTCGCCAAACTTCCCCATTTCAGTAAGTAATGCAAATGGTAATAATATTATAAATAAATGCACAAAAATTCTACTAAACAAACTGTATTGACGAAACAGTGGCGTAGTTTTAATACGTTCACAACCACCTTGTAGGTTATAGAGTTCTGCTAATTGTTTGGTCAAATCACTATGTTCATATTCGTCTAACTGTTTATCTTTTTTAGCTTGGTTATGACTTCAAATTGATACTTTAATGTATAGCTGGCAATATTACCTTTATGTTTTACTTTTTCGAAAATATCAGATTTGTCCATTTTTTCGAAAAGCTCTTTGATGGCAATATCAAATTCTTTTACTTCTTCTGATTCTGAAACATACTGACGATGATAATCTTCATTACCGGTAGCCCAAGGTATGGTTTTTCTTAATTGCAACCGAAGAATATTGATGTATGCGATATGACGCATCAAAAAATCTTTTTGCAGAGTTTTATCATTTATGAGAGATATAAATGATGCTGCCAATATTCGACTGGTATTGGTGATGCCACCCCACAAACGCCTTGCTTCCCACAGTCTATCGTAAGCTTGATTATTTTTGAAGCCCACATAAAAAGCCACGGCTGTACCCACAGATGCTACAGGCAGAAATGGGATAGCAATTATTTTTAGATTTAAACTTCATACAATGCAACCACTGTAGTACTTAACAACAATGTTCTGATTACATTCTTTCTGCTATATATCCAAGCTGACTGTAAAGTAATGGTCTTGTTTATTAACATATTTATTAAATATTTGAAAGTGAAACATATTTAAATATCTCTGTATGATTTTCGGCTTGCTTTACCATAAAATCAGCTACATCGGCACGGTTGATTCCACCAATGTTGATACCTTTATAAAGTTTGTTTTCGGCACGATATTTTTCGGTTAAAGGTTTATCTTTCAACATACCCGGTCTTACAATTTCCCATTTCATTTTTGAAGCAGTAATGATTTCTTCCATTTTGGTTTTGTCGGCATACACATCTTTTAATAGAAATTTGAAGAAAAGTTTCATTATAAATCCGTGGTATTTGCCACTTTCACCTGCACCAAAGCCTGTCAATATAATGAATGGTATTTTTGTATTCGATTCTGCTTGAACTTCAACCAAAAGTTTTACAAAATCTGAGTATAAAGTCGTAGCCTTCATACTTGTGCCCGTACCCAATGCTATGATTACGGCATCAGCATTTTCAATAGACTTTTTCAAATCTGCTTTGTTTGTAGCACTTCCTTTTATGGTTGTCATATTCGAATGGCTTGGCAAATTGATTTCAGAACGAGACAAGGTCGTTACTTTATGATTTCGCTCTAATGCTCTTTTTACGGTTTCCAGTCCTACGCCTGCTGATGCACCGATAATTGTTATATTCATTTTTATGTTTAAAATTACTTCTGCAAAGGTATAAATATAGTATCCAAAATATACTACCTTTGCAAAAAATACCACTATCTTTTAGGATACTTAAGCATCATCAAAATGAAGAATAAAGAAAAACAAGTTCAGTTAAGAGATGTCCAAGATGTGATAGAGATCATTGGTGGTCGATGGCGTGGAGCTATTTTGGCGAGTCTTTGCGACAAGGCAAAAAGGTTTAACGAACTCAAAAGAGATTTGGGAAGTATCACTCCACGGACTCTCACAAAAGAATTGAAATATCTTGAAATGAATAAATTGGTCGATCGCGAAGTTGATGCATCAAGTGCTATATCTGTGGTGTACAGTATCACTGAACATGGCAATTCTTTACAACCCTTAATTGGTCAAATAGTGGCTTGGGGTCAAAAACACAGGAAGGTTATAATCGGTTGATTTAATATTGTGCCGATACAAGACCAAATTGATGTACTTTTGTCACAACTTGTTACAGCAAGATATCAAATTGTTTTCCTTTTAATTTTTGTATTTCCAACAAAGTAATAAATTTTTATGATAAATGATAAATCTTCAAAATATAAAGTCATCTTGTTATGGATCGCAATTATTTTTAGTGCATTTTTAATTTTTGCTGTATGTGTGTCTTGCTATTATTCGCATGATTTAATACAATTGTATAAGATCTCATTACCGCTGATGATTGCAATTTTGGCTATAATCAGCTTAAAGAAGTAATTGTTATGTAAATATACTTACACAAGCTTTTACTAAACATGAAACGATATGAATTTCTTTCAATTTTTTGAAAACTTAATTTCATCTGTACAAAAGTCAACGAAGCCGCAGCAAAAAGCATGGCTCAAGCTCCAAGGAGATCATATGACCTTTTGGCGTCAAGGTTACGAACGGCAGTTTGATTTGTCGGAATTGCGTAAGGTCTCAGGTTCAGTATACCCAACTTCAATTGGCTCAGGTCTATCAGTGTTTGTTAATTTGACCAATCAAAATACAACAATATACGTTCCATCAGATGCCGATGGATTCTCAGATTTATTGAATTATTTGCAGAATAAATACCAAATTGCTGCTTCACAGTTTGATTTTTTGATACAAGAGTATCCGAATGAAAACCGACTGCTCTGGCAGCGATATGATTACACAAAATCTGCAATTTTAGATGCAAAAGACCCTGAGTCATTGCGAAAAAACCTATGGCAAGGCTTTCAATGTTTTGATCAACCTGAAATAGTATTAGCTTGGAATAAAAAAATAACAGATTTTGAAATTCTTGATTTTGTGGACTTGTCTGCTGGCGAACGCGGCTTGCCTCATTACATTCGCTTTAAAAAGAAGATCATTCTTGGCAATTTGGTACTCGAAGATTTTACCATCACGGTGCTCCAAAGCAGGAATGATACACCACCCAAAAACTATCAGGCATATATTTTGATAGAAAATCCTGGCCAGCACAATTATTATTTGCCTAAAGAGTGCCTTGAAAAAGTGCTCGGAGTGCCTGCTACTTGTCATGAATCAAAGGAAGCATTGACCGCTGTATGGAACTGGGAAGGTTTAGAAATCAAACTGTCATTTTATTTTGATGGCCCCACGAATGAAGGGTCGGGACATTGTTTTTTCTATCTAACCAACGACCGAAGCTACCCGGAATGTTGGCTGAGTGTCGCTCATGAATGGAATTTTGAAGTAACTGAAAGCATGTACCTAAACAAAAATTTTCCTATTTATTTTGATTGGCGAAATAATCCCTATGTAGTTCCTACGCCTGAAGGAATACAAAGATCCGATATATATCCCGACAAACCCTATATCATCTGGCGTGATGATTCTACTAAACGTTTCGGTTTTGCAAATTCCATAAATGCAGTCATTATCCCACAGGAAAAATTGATCTCTCTGAATAGGGAAGTTTGGATGCCTGATAAAGGTGAAAGTGCTGAACGCTTAATAGCACAAGTTGAACATGATGGCGAACAGATATGGATAGTTGTCGCTGATGGAAGTTTAGATGATTTCAAGCCTTATGTAGATAAGATTGAGCGGTTTTTGCAACGAAAAGTCACGGTTTCTAACCCTTGGGGATATTGATAAAAAGTAAAAGACTATTTCGGTGTAAACTTCTATATTAATCCAAAAAACCTACCTCTTAAGCATCGGATAATACTTCTCCTCCAAAACCCTAAAATGCCAACGCTGATGTCCTGCCAACATAAAACCTAATGCAAGTGGCCCATATTGCACACCGCTGTATCCATGACCATTTTGCAACAGCATATCATCAGTAAAAGACTTGAACATCATGATGGTGGTTCTGCGGATGAGTTTCAATTCATCAAGGATTTCATCCAATGATCGACGGGTTGCAAGTGCGTTTTTAGCAAATTCATTTTCGTCATAAGGTGTCATTTTTTGTTGATCACCTCTGGCGATAGAGAGGATACGATATACAAAAACACGCTCTGTATCTATGTAGTGTTGTAAAATATCACGTAATGTCCATTTTCCTTCAGCATACACCTGATCACCCAGGGCTCTCCACTTGTCCACAGGTGCATCGTTCAATTCTTGTAAACTCAACTCTAAAGCTTCTACTACGCTCAAGTGGTCATCTGCCAAAGCGATATATCTATCAAAGTATTCGGGCATGATTTTGATGTCTGATTTTGTCATTTTGATCTGTTTGATTTTTTAAATTTTACTTAATACCATTTCCCAATTCCATTCCCAACTTAGTCCTTCATCCACAGAAAATGCCTGGGACCAGATAGGATGATTTGCATTTGTTGCGTCCCATTTATACAGGACTAAAATTTCTTGACCTTTAAAAATATCTTTCGTGAAAAATTCACCAACCTTGTTTTCAAAACTTCCTACAACCGGATGGGTATCCATTTTTGGATTGCTACTATCGATCCAATAAATAGTCCAAAGCTTTGTGTGGGTATCAAATAGTCTTACTGCCATACCTTCAAACGGTACACCTTCGAAAATTGAATAATAGTTTTCAATATTTCCCATAAGTGTTTTTCTTAGATGAATTTCTGATTCAAATGATATCCATTCGGTGCTTCCTACTAATCTTTCCTTTAGTTTGCGATTCTTTACATGCCATTTTCCTTCCAGGAAATCAAAGTCAGAATAAGTAGAAGTAGCAGAGGGTGCAATGGTCAAGTTTGGATGTGATGATGTGATTTTTGTTAAATCCATTTTCTTTTGTTTATTTAGTGCTTAAAAAATAATAATTATGTTCTTCATCCAGCTCCCAATCGGTTGCCTTATAAAGTTGATTGGCAATAAGATTTGTCTTTTCTGTTTCTAATGATAAGCCACACGCACCTGTTTCAATGCCAAATACTCTGCTGGCTTCTATCAATGCTTTGCTAACTCCTTGACCCCTGAATTCCTCAGCCACAAACAGATCGTTCAATAGCCATAATCGCTGCATCCTAGTAGACGAAAATAAAGGGTATAGCTGCACAAATCCAGCCAACTTGCCTTCTCTTTCACAAAGAAATATTACTGATTCATCACGACTCAATCGGTCTGTCAAAAACGAAACAGCACTAGCTACATCGCTTTCTTTACGGTAGAAAACCCTGTATTGATCAAAAAGGATCGCCAATCCAGGCACATCATTTATTTTTGCTTTTTTAATATTGTTGTTTGTCACTTGTTACTTTTATTTAAATTGTTGGTTTTATATACACTTTATCCTTTTTGAAATCAAGTATTATATCAAATCTTTTCAATACATTATTACCGAAGTAGTTGACCATTTCACCCATAGGCCCATCACCTTCCATAATAAGTGTTTGAATATTTTCTACTTCAAAACCGCCAACACTTATTTTGGGTATCATTACGGTTTTAGTTTCATACTGATTGCCTGCTCCATCACTTATTTTTGATTCTTTTATTACCTGCAAATTTGTGGGCAATTCATTTTTTCGAATCCATTTTTTATTGAGCACCATTGCCAACTCTGAACCGTTGTCCATTAAAAAATAAGATCTGTGTTTTTTATCATCACTGTGTACGATGGCTTCTATACATGGCCACGATTTAATAAAAACAAGGTCCATTTTTTGATATTCCTTTAGATTATCAGGCAATTTATCTCCAACTATAAGGACAAGATTTTCATTATTGATGGTTAGAATTTTGTTTTCAAAGGTATGCCACCCGAACCGTCCATCCATACCATGAGATGCATTTTTTGCATTTGTGACATTCGCATTATTCCATATTATTTTCCCAATTTGAATTGTATTAATTTTGGCCTGACTTACTTTACTTCGACCTTCTTTTGTGAGTCTGAAATCGAATGTACCCAAGTCAAAATGAATCTTTAGGCTATCCTTTCCATTGACCACTGCATCTACTACTAATGCATTATGTCCACTAAGTTGAAAAGGTATCGTATCATTTTTTGTGGAAGTAAACTGAGATGTGGGTACATAGCTTTCAATCCTGGTAAAACAAGAATCCTTTTCATTCAAAAGAATAATGAAATCGTAATGCTGCCCCGGCTTAACTTTAAACTTTAAGGAATCAATATCAGTATAAAAAGTTACCCATTTAGTCTTTTTAGATCTATATGCTTTATACACATCGGGTTTAGAGTCAGGACTTAAATACCAGCTGTCTTTTTCAAAAAATCCATCGTCGTTTATTGATACCTTTTCGGATGTTGCTCTTATGACAGGTAACTTTTTTTGAGCATAAAGATTGAAGGCCAACACACCAATAATAAAAAACATTATACACTTCTTCATATATCTGTATTTAATTGATCATTTAAATAATCTTGAAAATCAGGTCTGTCATGCTTACACAAAATATGTTTAACCCAAGCATTGCGTTCGTGCCACCACACTGCCATTTCCCATACGCAGGTGCAAATACCATCTTGAGAAAAAAGTTGAAATTCCTGTTCGTTATACTTTTTAAATAAACAAAATTTTGCAACATGTTTTCGTCTATCCACCAATTGATGATGGCAAAGACACCTTCCTTACCTTCGTGCAAAATCAGTGTTGCAAAATCAGTGTTGCAATTTTATAGGTTGGTAAATCATGTTTGGAGGCTATAGCCAACCATTCTTTTAATTTGTTTTTAGCATCCATTAAATTGGTTTCTGTCACAAACTCATGATGAACAGATATGCTGTAAATCTTGACTTTCCAACCTGTCACATGATAAATTTCTACAAAACGGATAGGGCGATTTTTGTATTTGGTAAAAGTATTGATCATTTTATACTATCGTTATAATTTTTTTCATAACTGTATACTGCTTCCAAAATAACCTTATCATCTTTGAATTTTTCTTTGAGCATGGTATACATTTCTCCAGCTCTTTTGTCTTTTAATAGATCTATAAGTTGAACATTTTGAAAAATAACGTTAACATCATTATCATTCAATGATTTTTTGAAGCGATCTATCAATATCGGATATGCCAAATCCCCTTTTCCTAGACTCACTAGAGTATTCATCGCCGTAAATGGATAATCCCATGTAGGTGTTGCCAAATACCATCGGGGCGAAATATTATCTTTGATACAATACATCGCATAATCCGCAGCTCTTTCATCGCCTAATTGTTGTAAGCCATTCAGTGCGCTGATTCTGTTTTGGTTTTTCCACGATTTTTGATTTTCCATATTCATCAATACATCATAGGCCTTAATGCTTTTGGTTTTACCAATGGCTATTGCTGCTGCATTGATCACCCGATCGCTTGTATCGGTCAATGCTGATTGGTACAAATCAAAATATGCTGAATCGGAGGTGCTTCCAAGCATAAATATAGCAGTACTTTTTATCCAGGATTTTTCTTTTTTGATGATGTCCAATAATAAGGATTTAAACGATGCTGGATAGGGTTTTGGTTGAATGCTTTGTAAGCTGCTCAATGCATACATGCGGTATCTCCAGTATTTATTCGATTGGATTTCATCTATAAAAAGAGCTTCTATTTTGCTTTTTTCAGAGACAGTAGTGGTGCTATCCGAAGCTATAATCACAAGATTGTCTAAAGCCAATTTCCGGGCCGCAATGTCCTTAGCATTTTTGAGTTGGTTTTCGAATTCGCTCTTGTTTTTTTCAAAAATATAATCACAAAGAAAATTTTCATTGACGTTAAAATGTACATATTTAGGTTCCACTTTTTGCGAAAAAGATACTATGGTTTCAGCTTGTGGCTTTAACTCCATATATGCTCTCCGGCCATCTATTTCGATGGCAATTTTACCTTTAAAGAAGTTTACTTGGTCATAGCCCGACTTATTTTCAGGACCTTGATTCTGTTTAACTGTTAATAGGAGTTGCTTTTTGGCATTGTCATACTTTTTGGTAACAACTAAATTTGGCATACCAATTTTATAAATCCATTGGTCAAAGAACCATTGATAAGATTTTCCTGAGACTTTCTCAATTGCATTTTGAAAATCCTTTGTTGTGACTTGTTTACCCGCATGCGATTTTACATAATATTGTATAGCTTTCCACCATTTATCTTCTCCCAATTCTTGTTGTAGCATTCTCAAAACCAAGGCTCCGCGAAACTTATTATTGTTGTTAGAATTGTAAGAAGGAACATTTTTAAAATCATTAGGAACTATTGGATATTTGACATCATTTTGCCAATCACCAGCTACGATTGATTTTTCCCACGGATAATGATACCACAACAGATATTCAGCTTCACCATTATCTTTTATGGTAAAAAGTCCAGCGAAATATGCTGCAAAAGCATTGTTGAGCCAGATGTCTTTCCATGTCTTAGGCATTAATAAATTACCAAACCACTGAGCCGTCAAAGCTTGCACTGCAACGCCATCCCACAGGTATTTGAAATCTTTGTGCACACCATAATCATCGATGTAATTGTCCGAAAGCATGACTGTGTTGTGCTGACCTACCAAACCCGGGAAAGGGTAATCTTGAACTACTACCTGATTGTAAGTTTTATAAGGGAATGCATAACCCGTCTTACTTTCAAGAAATTTTACCATCTCAGGCAATAATTCAACCGTAGATTTTACTGCTTCTTTTTCATCAGGATAACCAAAGGTTTGAATGGTGGTATTATTTGTTTTTTGCACAATGGCTTCATACTCGCCTACAACTATAGATACTAAATAATTGGGAAATGGTCGTGACGATTTGTAATGATAAGTTCTGCTACCATTGTTATTATCTTTAACATCAATCAAATTGCCATTTCCTATGACCATGAGCGGTTTTTCTACCGTAGCAATGATTTCTGTTGTATGTATATCAGCTATATTTTCATTGCATGGAAACCAATACTTATTGCCATCTGGCTCCCCACTGCTCCATATTTGTTTGCGCTTGATTGGTGTAGTAGTGGTAGGGGTCATAAACCGTAGCCCTTTACCAAAACTACCACCAATGGCGTTTGGATCTGAATAATTGATGTATTGAGTACTATATTTTACTAATAGTATGATGGCTTCCTTTGGTGAGTATTGTCTATCTAAACGTATCAGTAAATTGTCATTAGCATCTCCACCTTCATACTTAAAATCCAGACTTTTCCCATTGATAGAAATAGATTCGATCAAAAGATTTCCTGCATCTAAATAAATTTCATTTGAAGCGGACGAGCTGTTAAGGGTGATTTCAGCTGTACCAAACGCAGTCTTTTTGATCCAGTCAAACTGTAAATCCAATGTGATGTTTTTAATATCAACATTTGCTGCAAGTGTGAGCACTTTAAACAATAAGATAAGAAAAAATATATACTTCATTTGAATTTCAATTATTTTACTAATAATATTTGATTATTTTAATATTGCCATCAGCTCAAAATTCTCATCAATTGTTTTTCGCTTTGTAAGCCTACTTTGTTGGCAATCTCCCTACGTGACAAATCAAGATTTTTGAGTAAAGTTTCTGCTTTCTCTTTGCGAATGAGTGTCACAAAATCATTGACAGTGATGCCAGTTTCTTTTTTGAATATTCTGGTAAAATTGCGTTCGCTCATATGGGCCATTTCAGCCAGATCATTCAAATACATTTTCTGCGATATGTGATCAATAATGTAATCTTGCACCTTGTGTATACCTGCATGAATGTGATTACGAAAAGTCAGGTATTCACTTTCCTGAGCGGCATTACCTTTCCTGCGATGGTAAACGACCAATTCACGAGCTACCAAATGAGCGAAGTGGCTACCTTTCAATTTTTCAATGATGTGAAGTGTCAAGTCTATGCCTGCTGCTATACCAGCGCTGGTGTAGATTCTGTCCTGATCAGTAAAAAGGATATTTTCTATCACCTGGATCTTGGGAAATCGCTCTTGCAATGCTTTGGTTTTCTTAAAATGAGTAGTGCAGTTTTTGCCATCAAGTAGTCCCGATTGTGCAAGGGCGAAAGCACCCATACATATACTGCATATATTCGCTCCATGATCGTATTGAAGCTTGATCCATTCAAAAAGGCTTTTCTCTGCAACAAAAGATGGCGATACCATAAAATCATAGGCCGAACCTGGAATCATCAGATAATCTCCTTTGGCCAATTGTGTACCGGAGTAATGCCCTACCTGTCCTATCGGAAGCCCACTTGTGGTAGTCACTTGCTGGTCCAATGTACAATATTCTATGACAAATTCAGCCCCAAAGTCTATCGCTTCATGCAATGCTTGATCAGGTCCAGCCAAATCGAGAATATGGATGTGCGGCAAGAGTAAAAAGATAAATTTTGTAGGCATATCATGCTGTTTACACCGCAAAGGTAAGTTTTAAAATAGATACTTAAAGGACAGTAATTGGACATATTCGGCCACATAATACGATATCAGATATAAAGCAACTTTTCAGAACCCCGTTTATTCAATCATAAAGTGATTAGTAATAATTGAATTCACTGAGAAATATGTTTCGTGACTCGCTTTTAAATCCAACTGTGATCAATTGTGAAGGGAGAAGATAGCCTTTTTCGTCAATATTTAGTGCTGGTCTTTATTAAGAATTTGGAAAATGAATGGCTATCTTGTTTTTTGTTATACTCTTAAGAATCGTTAATCTAAAATCTAAGTAAGTATATATTACTTGAAGAGTGCTTCAATCGCTTTTTCTACTTTAAGTTGGTCGAAGCCGATAAAAATATTTTCCACTTCTCCATTTTTATTGATGAGTAATGATGTAGGACATCCGCTAAACCCAAGAGAATTGAAATATTTTTGACCTTTGAAAAGCATTGGATAGGTTGGTTGTAATTTATTATGAAAAAATGCCATATCGTTTTCGTTGTCTTCCACATTGATTGTAATCAGTTTAAAAGGCTTATCCATATATTTTTGTTGTATTTCATTAAAATGTGGTAAAGCTTTTTGGCAAGGACCACATGCTTTAAACCAGAAGTCAATCAATATTATCTGGTCTTTAAACTCGTCCAATGAAACTTTCCCAATATTTTCAGGTTGGTAAGAAGGTAAAGAGAAGGAAGGTAATTTTTCTTTTTTTTGAATGACTTTTTTTGGATCCTCTTTAACGAATGGCTTGTATCCTTTCACGATACTTTCAGTTTTCCAAATATAATTAGTTTTGGGTGGCTTGTTAACAATAACATTTTTATATACAAAGCGCTCAAAGTCAATTTTATCTTCTCCTGTAATAATTGTTTGACTGATGAATTGTACAGGAAGTTGTGTTTTTTTATCTACTATCAACAGGTATTTTTTCTTTATCTTATCATCTGTTAAATGTTTCCAACTACCATATCCTGATAACCATTTATTTATAGGTTCAATAATAACCAGAGTATATTTGCTTTGCATCATACTTGTATCAACAATTGATATTAGAGCAGATTCATCATTTAAAATCTCGCCCATTGCTTTACTAATCATCAAAATTGATCTCCTCAAATAAGAATTGTTCAGTTTTTGTAAAGGGATATTTTCAACGGTATATTGCTTTTTATCTTCAAACAATGTAATGTAGTCATGCCCTGCGTAAATGCTTGAAAGTATAATCTTTTTACCTTCTTTTTTTGACCAATGAATTGTAGAGAATCAGGATTATTATTTATTTTTTTAAAATAACACTTTGAAGAATCTTTATAGTTATAGTTCGTTGAATAATAAATAGCCTCATAGTTCAAATCATATTCATATGAATTATTTTTATCCCATTTGATTTTCAGACTTTGTAATAAATGTTTAGCATCCAAATTATTTTGCCCATTAATAACATGACTACTTAAACTTAAGCAAAGAAGAAACAAAAAAGGAATGGTTAATTTTTTCATATAATATTATATTTTATTTCAATTTCGTTTAGATAAGAAAAAAATGTGCTAAAATACTATGATATAAAGGATAATACATTTATATTTGCGATATATAAAGGAGTATTTCCTACCAAAAGTACAACAAATTTTTGATTATCGGTTAACATTTTTAAAACATATAGCCCATAAGTTCGACGACGAGCAATTTGAATTCCGTTCTAAGTACGGTATTAAAAAAGCATTCAGTAGGGTTAAGTTCTTCACTGTCAAGAAGTTAGTGGTACTTCTTATGCTTCTTAAAAATTCTTATCAATCGGAATTAGATCGATTTTGCAAAAATCTATTAGATGAAGACTATAATATCCGAGAGAGAAGTTTTAAATCAACATAGTGTTGTAGTATAAAAAAAATAGATATGCCCACAGAATTAATCATTGACAATAAGAGGTATGTCATTCTTCCAAAGGAAAAATATGAAAGCTTATCCAAAAAGCAAGTTTATGAAAAGTACAAGGGAGAGCTTTTAAACTTAGAAGAAGCCAAGGCAAGGACATTAGCAAGAATGGAGAAATGGGACAAATTAAAAATAATTTACTCAGCTCATTTTGCTGATGACGTTGCTGATTTGATCTTTTTTATAGAAAGAAAAGGAATGCTTTCAACTTCAAAAAACAATGCAGAAAAAGTTTTCACCTATATAGAATCTTTGGATTTCAAAAAGGTAAATTAAGCAACATCCAAAGATAGATTAATGGCTTAGGATGGACTAAAATGTGTTAGTTATAATCGAAAATATACCATTGTTTTTATAAATTTTAAGAAGAAGTTATAATAACAGAATTTATCTCTTATAAGAGTACAAATTTGGTAAAAAAAATGCCGCTTGTAAATGAATACAAACGGCATCTTGTAAGATTTTAATTAAAAATTTCTTTCTCCGGAAATTATTTTACTCCTAATGACTTAAGGGTTTCAAAATCAAGATTTCCAACAGGAAGATTATTGTCTTTTTGATATTTTCTCAAAGCAGTTTTAGTATCTGCTCCTATGATATTATCTTCACCCGCAGGTCCGATATCATAACCTCTTTCTTTCAATGCTCTTTGTACTCTTCTGATTAAGTCAGTTGTTACATCTGTATCACAAACAATTTCTCTCCACTCTGAAAAACCACCAGCTTTTACAAGTTTTCTTTTAGTGATGGTAGTATATTCAGCAGCACTTTCAATTCTGCTAACAGATGCAGGTGCAGCAAGTTTTCTCATGGTGACTGTTTCGTATGTGTTAGATCCACTTGCAGCTACAGGTGTAGCAACTGCGTCAGATACTAATTTTTCATATGATCTGGTACCATATTGAGCAGCTGATTCTACAGAAGAAGTAGTAGCAGGACTCTCCAATTTTTCATATTTTACAGTAACATATTGTGCAGGCACATCTGTAGAAACTGCTGATGCGCTTGTATATTTTTTGTAAGATCTTGTCTCATATTTTGCAGGTATATTTACTACCTCAGTTGTTGCAGGGTTGACCAATTTCTGATAAGATCTTTTACCCATTTTGGCAGGTACTGAAACTTTAGAGGTAGTGGCAGGGCTCACCAATTTTTGATATGATCTTGTCTCATATTTTGCAGGAACGCTCACAGTTGTGGTAGTGGCAGGACTTACTAATTTCTGATAAGATCTTGACTCGTATTTAGCCGGAACAGTCACACTTGTAGTTGACGCCGCTGTTTTTACCTTTTCGTATGTTCTTTTAGTGAATTGTGCAGGCACTTCAATAGTTTTGATACAATCATCACCACTAGCCTCGTAACCAGCAGTACATCCTTTTGCAACTCTTTTTGTGATGGTTGTGTAGCTTGCAGGTATTTCAACCAAACACCATACCATACAGTCGTCCGGATTGGCAGACAGACAGTTTTTATCTGCTCTTTTTTTCTCCCATTTAGTGCTTGCAGGAGCTGTTTCTACTCTCTCTGTTGTGGTTTCAAACTGCATTGCAACTTTTTCGATTCTTGTGTAAGCATCAGCAATTTTTATTTCTTCAGATACAGTTTCATAAGTTGCAGGAACTGTAGTCAATGTAGTGTAAGCATCTTTTACAAGGACTTGTTCGGTCACAGTTTCATATTTAGCTGGAACAACACTTAGTGTAGTGTATGCATCTCTGACCAAAACCTGTTCAGTCATGGTTTCGTATTTTGCCGGAACTACTGTAACTGTTTCATAAGCATTTTCTAATAATACTTCTTCGGTAACCGTTTCAAATTTGGCAGGGATAACTTTTAACTCCGTATAAGCATCTCTAACCATTACTTGCTCAGTTACTGTTTCTGCTTTAGCTGCTGCAACACTCAATGTGGTACCGGCTTCTTTTGAAACTAATTGTTGAGTAGTGGTTGTAAACTTTGCCGGAACAACAGTCAAGGCAGAACTTGCCTCTCTTGTCAAAACTTGCTGGTTTACTCTTTCAAATTTTGCTCCTGACACAGAAACAGAACCGGCTGCTTCTCTTTTAAGAAGTCTTTCTGTTGCTGTCTCGATTTTGGCTCCCGTGATCTCAGCTCTGCTGCTGGCCGCTCTGGTCATGATTTTTTCAGTAACTGTTTCATACTGATCGGAAATCTCACATTTTGCATAACACTTTCCCGGTACTGATGGCATACCAGCCTCTGGCTGTGCCGATAGACCAAGAACAAAAAATGTAAAAACTCCAAGAAATAAAGTTTTAATGGTTCTCATAATGTAAATGTTTAGTTATTAAATTAAAAAATATATACTTAAAATTAAGCTTGCACATTAAATGTTACACTCCATTTCTGTTAAAGAAGAAATTTGAGATTTACCTAAAAATACTATATCATTAATGGGGTAATAATGATATAGACTAATAATCTGCTGATTTGTCACAAATGTACTATAAATATATATATTAATTAGAAAAATGTCACTATTATTTACTTATTCACTTACTATTATAGGAGTTTGGTTAAATTTTTATGTTTGAGTGGAAGTGAGGAGTCTGAATTTTAGGAAAGATGATTGAATGGTTTCTTCAATGACGAGAATTGAGTAAAATACTTTAATCAATAAAGCCTTGTACAAAGCGTAGCCGAAGCACTGCACTGAGTTAAGTTGAAGCGAAGGTACTGCGAGCAACTGCTCGTAGCCAGTACTTGATTAAGCCGGTCAAGACGATTTTTTAATAAAAATGTCTTGATCGGAACAGAAACCTCCCGAAAGCTCAAGCGTAGCTTGACACAGTACGGCGAAAAATATAATGCTGACTAAAATAAAATTTGCCATTTGAAGCCAAATGATAAAAGTTTAAACATACTCTAAAATCATAAAAATAAAATATATCTCCTCAATTCATTATTGATTCGAAATCACAAAGCACGGAATTAAGATGGAATGCCTAAGGGTTGCTTTTCGCTTTTTGGAGGGCAATTTCAGCATTTTTCATAAGCTCCTTATGGTAGCAGGCACCTTCCTTTCTATATATTACCCGACCTCTGCTATCAAGCCATAAGAGGGTAGGAATAGTGGTAATATCATAAATTAGTTTTAAATCAGGACCTTCATTTTGATCAACATCAACCTTATAGTTGATAAAGTTATCGTTAAAATATTGTGCAGTTTCCTGGTGGGTATAAACATCTCTTTGCATCAGCTTACATGGTGCACACCAGATCGCATTGATATCTAAAAAAACTGGTTTATTCTGACTTTTTGCAAAATCAAGCACATCACTCAATACTTTATCATTTTTGAAGTCAAAAGCGAAAACAATTTCACTTTCACCATTTGGTTCGGATGAGTGATCTTTTTTTACTTCACTCCCCTTTGAACTTACTTCAGTGTTTTTTGAATCCGATTCTTGCTTGGCAAGATTTTCTGAATTCTTAGGACTGCATGAAGTTACCAAAATCAAATTTACAAATACTAAAATCTTAATTAGATTCATTTTTTGCATGTGCAATATGTTAATTTATAAAAATGATACAAATATATAGTATTATATTATAATATGTAAAATTTTGAAAATGTTTTTTTTGAAATCAAATATATCGTTAATTCAATTTAAGTTCACAATACGATTTTATTCACTTACAGGGTTCACAATTATTGGCTAACTAACTACTCATGAAATTAGCATATGTATGTCTTTTATACATCGTTTATCACGGGACATATTTAAACGGACAGAATAAAGTTTTATTTTGTTATCCTAAACTTAAAAACGCAGGTGAATGATCATTAAGCTTTTTGTTCTTCCATTCATATAAATTAAGTACCATAAAAAGGTGCTGGAATAAACAGACAGACAAAATTAGTATAAGAGTATGTTTAAATTTTTATGTTTGAGCGAAAGTGAGAAAATTTAATTTTGGACAAGGCATATTTTGCAGTCGTAGCCGGAAGTTACGGCGAAAAATATAACGCTGCCTAAAATTAAATTTGCCGCTTGGAGCCAAATGATAAAAGTTTAAACATACTCTAAGCCGAAATTGCTGATTTTTGATGATATAATACTTATAGTAGTCAAAGAACGAACTTGTCCATCCCATTTTAAGGGTGACTGAATGGTTGCAACGCAAATTGAGTGAACGATTTCACTCAATAATGAAGGAACCACAAACGTCGGCTTGTGGACACATTTAGGGTGGGTAAATTTTAGAGGAATAGTAATCCATTAAAAACCTGTATGGGTATACTGACCAAAGTAGAAGGTAAATGGCCTTTGCATACAGATCTCATAGAATATATTTATAATAAATATAATGTACAACTTATGTCTCAATTACTTTGCCAATTAAACATGGTCATGCAAGAATAATTTCCAATTTTGGATTTTTTGCCAATTTCTTTATTATATTTGTGATTTTAAATCATGTTTTTGCTGCAATTTTAATCTTTTTAAATGGATACTGAGGAGAATGATAAAGTTTTTTATAAAAAAAAATGGAGAATTAAAGCAAATAGAATCACAATCACATGCTTCATGGATCAATGTTTATCCGCCATTTGAACATGGAGAATTGGATCGTTTGGCTGTAAGCCTTGATGTTCCACTGGATTTTCTGACTGACTCTTTGGACGTAGATGAGAGGTCTAGATTTGAAAAAGAAGACCATTCCACATTAATACTTATAAATAGTCCTATCTTAAACGAAGAAGGCAAAGATAGTGAAGCTATTTACATTACTGTCCCAATCGGAATTATTTTGACGGAAAATCAAGTGATCACTGTATGTTCTGATGAGAATCCTGTTCTGGACAAGTTTGAAGATAATAAAGTTAAAAATTTCAATCCTGGTGATAAAAATTTGTTTGTCCTTCAGATATTTGAGCAAAATGTTTACAGATTCTTGGAATGTTTAAAAAAACTTAACCTCAAGAGGAATCTTATCGAACGAGAATTGTACAATTCGAGTCGTAGTTCTGAACTCCAGCAACTATTGAGAATTGAGAAATCATTGGTATATTTTGTGAGTAGTCTAAGTACAAATGAACTGCTCAAAATGAAACTAAAACGGACAGATTTATTAAAGATTGGAAATGAAGAGCCTTATGCAGACTTGTTTGAAGACATTATCATTGATAATTCTCAAGCGTTGGAAATGTCCAATGTTTACACAAATATCTTAAGTGGAACGATGGAGGCATATGCTTCGATCATTTCCAACAATCTTAATGTCATAATTCATAAACTTACCATTGCTACGATCATATTATTAGTGCCTTCCATGGTGGCCAGCTTCTATGGTATGAATCTTGAATATCTTCCTTTCCGCAGTTTGAAATATGCATTTCCACTTATCATTATTATTTCAGTGTTTATGGGATTTGGTGTGGTCTATTATTTCTCCCGAAGGAAGTAATTACACCTTTTAGTGATGAGTTTTACTCGTATAAAAGTCAGCTCTACAACAATTATTCAAAATTTTCTTCATATATATTCTTGCGTTTTTCAGCTCTTTATTTTTACGCATTAAAAGTTATCCACATATAATGTAATATTTTTATGGTATAGTGGCCTGATATTTAATGTGTTGTAAAGTTATCCACATTGTGTGGATAACTTGGTATTTGATATTACACTTTTTTGTAATTTTTCTTCATTAATTTGCACCCCGTTACTGAAAAATATTTTTTTAAGCCGTCTGATTCCTTTCAACCTATTTTTTCAGCAACACCACAAAAAATTAAATCAATAAATATAATAGCACCATGAGTATTACTAATGAACCCATCCTTACAGATAATCCGGGAAGATTTGTCCTGTTTCCCATTGAACACGATGATATCTGGAGTTTTTATAAAAAATGTGAAGCAAGTTTTTGGACGGCAGAAGAAATTGATCTTCATCAGGATGTCGCAGACTGGGACCATAGATTGAATGATGATGAAAAACATTTCATAAAACATGTTTTAGCCTTTTTTGCAGCAAGCGATGGGATAGTCAATGAAAATCTTGCTGAGAATATGGTAAGAGAGGTTCAGTACACCGAAGCTAAGTTTTTCTATGGCTTCCAGATCATGATGGAAAATATTCATTCTGAAACATATTCGTTACTTATAGACACATTGATAAAAGACAATACTGAAAAAGATTACTTATTAAATGCAATTGATACGGTTGATTGTGTAAAAAGAAAGGCTGATTGGGCACTGAGATGGATCTCCAATGGAAGTTTTGCAGAAAGACTCATTGCATTTGCCGCGGTGGAGGGAATATTTTTCTCCGGTTCATTCTGTTCAATATTCTGGCTGAAGAAAAGAGGTCTTATGCCGGGACTTACATTTTCAAACGAACTGATCAGCAGAGATGAAGGAATGCATTGCGATTTTGCATGCCTGCTTTACAACAACCATATTGTCAATAAATTGCCAAAGGAAACCATCCATGCTTTAATCACAGATGCTGTAGTCATAGAAAAAGAATTTGTCACAGATGCTTTGCCTGTCAACCTTATAGGAATGAATGCTGATCTCATGTGTCAATACATCGAGTTTGTGGCAGATAGATTATTGGTATCACTTGGAAATCCAAAAGTGTATAATGTTGAAAATCCATTCCCCTGGATGGATATGATTTCACTACAGGGAAAGACTAACTTTTTTGAGAAAAGGGTAGGAGATTACCAAAAAGCAGGAGTAATGGCTGAGAAAGAAAATCAGGTATTTACTTTAGAAGCGGATTTTTAGGACTTATACTTACATATTAAGAGTATGTTTAATTTTTTATTACCTTAAAATCAATGTATTATGACCCTGGCTTCAAAATAATCGCCTTATTTAGTTTACTAAAAGCGTTGATTATTTTATCGTCAGAACCATAATCTCTTGATTTGCAACTAAGAAAAATTTTAAACATACTCTAAATTTCTTAATGACCAGACACTTACTCAAGGGTAACAATCTATTTTATTGAATCATCGCTAAACACAAATTTTTAAAATGCAGGTAATTAAAAGAAGTAACAAAAGAGAAGCTGTAAGTTTTGATAAAGTAACAGCCAGAATTAACAAACTCTGTTATGGTCTAAACTCTAAGTTTGTTAATCCTATTGAGATATCCAAAAAAGTAATACAAGGCCTTTTTGATGGTGTCAGAACTACAGAATTGGACAACCTTGCAGCAGAAACGGCTGCTACGATGGCCGCAATACATCCTGATTATGCTATTCTTGCTGCACGGATCGCAGTATCAAATCTTCATAAAAATACAGAAAAGTCTTTTTCAGTTACTATGGAAAAACTTTACAATTACATTGACCCAAAAACAAATCAAAGAGCAGGATTAATTTCAGATCAGACGATTGAAATTATAAGACACCACGGGGACTCTTTAGACTCTGCAATAATATACGATAGAGATTATAGCTTTGATTATTTTGGTTTTAAAACGCTTGAAAAATCATATCTGTTGAGAATGGATGGAGATGTGGTTGAACGACCTCAACATCTTTTGATGAGAGCATCCGTGGGTATCCATGGATATGACATAGATACTGCTATTGAAACCTATCATCTTATGTCAGAAAAGTGGTTTATCCATGCCACACCGACACTTTTCAACGCGGGCACTCCAAGGCCTCAATTGTCATCTTGTTTTCTTCTTAGCATGACCGATGATAGTATTCCGGGTATTTTTGAGACATTATCAAGATGTGCAAAAATATCCCAATCTGCAGGAGGTATAGGGTTATCGGTCCATAATATACGTGCAAAAGGGTCATATATCAAAGGCACAGGTGGAACATCCAACGGACTAATTCCGATGTTAAAAGTATTTAATGATACAGCAAGATATGTAGATCAGGGTGGTGGAAAACGAAAGGGGGCGTTTGCGGTCTATCTCGAACCATGGCATGCCGACATTTATGACTTCCTGGACCTTAAGAAAAATCACGGTAAAGAAGAATTGAGGGCAAGAGATTTATTTTACGCCATGTGGATCCCTGACTTGTTTATGGAAAGGGTGAAAGAAAATGGAAACTGGTCACTTTTCTGCCCCAATGAAGCTCCGGGACTACATGATTGTTATGGTGGTGAATTCGAAGCATTGTACCACAAGTATGAATCTGAAGGCAGAGCGAGAAAATCTATCAAGGCACAAGACTTGTGGTTTGCAATTTTGGAGTCTCAAATAGAAACAGGTACTCCTTACATTTTGTACAAAGATGCTTGCAACAGAAAATCCAATCAAAAAAATCTTGGCACCATCAAATCCAGCAATCTATGCACTGAAATCATAGAATATACAGCACCTGATGAAGTAGCAGTTTGTAATCTGGCATCCATCTCTCTTTCAAAGTTTGTGGACGAAGATAAAAAATCATTTGATTTTGAAAAGCTGCATGAAGTGACTAAGGTGATCACGCGTAATCTTAATAAAATAATTGATATCAACTACTATCCGGTTGAAGAAGCGAAAAATTCAAATTTCCGTCACAGACCTATTGGAATTGGTGTTCAAGGCTTAGCAGATGCATATATATTGATGCGCATGCCATTTGATAGTCCGGAGGCTACAAAATTGAATAAGGATATTTTTGAGACAATTTATCACGCTGCTGTTGAAGAATCATGTGACCAGGCCGAAAAATTGGGGCAATATCAATCATTTAAAGGATCTCCTGCCAGTCAAGGTATTTTGCAGTTTGATATGTGGGGTGTTACGCCTTCAGCAAAATATGACTGGGATACATTAAAGCAAAAGGTGGTGAAATCAGGATTGAGAAATAGTCTTTTACTGGCTCCGATGCCAACCGCATCTACTTCACAAATCTTAGGTAATAATGAATGTTTTGAACCTTATACTTCAAATATTTACACCAGAAGGACACTTTCAGGAGAATACATTATAGTGAACAAACACCTCTTGAAAGATCTGACACGTCTTGGGTTATGGAATGACAACCTTAAACAAAAATTGATGGCTGCCAACGGATCTGTTGCCAATATCCCTGAAATACCTGCCGACCTGAAAGCTTTGTACAAAACGGTATATGAGATCAGTCAGAAGATAATCATAGACCAGGCTGCCGATAGGGGAGCATTCATTTGTCAGTCTCAAAGCCTTAATCTATTTGTAGAGAACCCAAATTTTGCGAAGTTGAGTTCTATGCATTTTTATGGATGGCAGAAGGGGCTGAAAACAGGTATGTACTACCTGAGAAGCAAGGCGGCTATTGACCCAATCAAATTTACACTGGACGAACAACACCAAAGAGTGCAAGCAACAAAGGAAACCGAAGAAGTTCAAGCTTTAGCAGAAGGAGCAGTTTGCAACATGGATGAAGGTTGCCTGATGTGTGGAAGTTGAGTTTCTCTTTCAATAAAACCTAACAAAACAAATAGAATAGGACTGACTAATCCCAAGGATAAGTCAGCCCTATTTGTTTTCTGGTGAGATCCATTAGTTTGGCTAAATTTTGGGACATTTTGTAAGTCATGATATTACTTTCTGGTTTGTTATTGAGCAAACATTGATTAAAATGCTCAATTTCATGATAATATCCATGACCGGATTTGCCTGTATCGACTTTTTGAGATCCATTTTCTGTTTCTAAGAAATAACAGGATTGTTCATGAAATCGACCTGGTATAAGTATTTTGCCTTGTGTACCAAATATTTCACATTTAGTATCTGTCATCATTGACACTGTGGAATACAATGAAGCTGTTGCCCTATTTGAATATTGAAGCAAAATGGAACATTCATCATCGACACCTGTCTCAATGATGTGTCCGGATGCATAAAGATTTTCAGGTATTCCAAGCAGGTACAATGAAATGAACAAAGGATAAATTCCGATATCTAATAATGAACCACCTGCCAAGTTTTTATCGTAAAGGCGACCTTTGGGATCATATGAACCTTTAAAGCCAAAATCAGCAGTCAAATGTCTTACTTGACCTATTGTACCTTTTTCTATTTCATTTTTTACTGCGATAATAGCCGGCAGAAAAGCCGTCCACATAGCTTCCATCAAAAGGACTTTGTTTTGTTTTGCAATAGCAAAGAGTTGATCTGTAAGGTATTGATTTACCGTGAGTGGTTTTTCGCACAACACAGCTTTTTTTGCATTAAGACACAGAACTGCATGTTCAAAATGATGTGAGTGTGGAGTGGCAATATAAATTGCATCGATCTCACGACAATTGACCAGATCTTTATAGTTTGTAAACATTTTTACAGCTCCGTACTTATTTGCAAAATTTTGAACATTTTCTCTTTCTCTGGAGGCACAAGCATGTAAATAACCTGTCTTACTTAGACTTAAATCATCAGCAAATTTGCGCGCAATCCTTCCACACCCCAATATGCCCCATTTTATCTTTTTACTCATCTGAATTTATCATCTTATAAGTAACAAATATAGTCCTAAAATCCTTAGTTTTGTGCATAAAATACAGAAGTGTGTATAACAAACTGCACAAATACTTAAATTCCCTCACTACCCTCATTCTAAAGGGACGACCCACGCCAATGCTTTCAATATTTGCGCTGGTCTCCCCTTCAGGGGTTGGGGGTAAGTATAGGCAAATGTAGCAAGTTAATTTTTTTCACAAAAGTGCAATTTGTTGTACACACAATACAGAACTAGTTTTGTATGCATGATGCTGACCAGAATCTCCAATGTCCACTTTGTTTAGATACTGATGTTGAAAAAACAGCATTTAGTTTCAAAATCAGGCACTATTATTTTTGCAGGAACTGCAATTTAGTTTATGCAGATCGTCTGACTTTACCGGATGCAAAAGATGAAATAGAAAGATATAAATTTCATCAGAATAGTGAAAAAGATGATGGTTACCTTACTTTTTTGGAAAAAGCAATCACACCTTTGTTAGACCGGATCAGCCCGTATGATGTAGGCCTGGACTATGGATGCGGACCATCTAAGACAACAAGTGAGCTTCTGGCTCGGGAAAATATTCTATGCGACGTGTATGACCCCTTTTTTTATCCACAAATTCCTAAAACTGAATATGATTTTATCATTTCAACGGAGGTGTTTGAACATTTTCATCAACCGTATTCCGATATAAAAAAAATGATCTCGCTATTAAAACCAGGAGGGTATCTTGGCGTTATGACAGAATTTTGGCAGGATATGGATAAATTTGCAGACTGGTATTACATAAGAGATCATACTCACGTTTGCTTTTACCACTTTGATACTATGAAGTATATAGAAAAGTCACATTCACTAAAAATGAAATACACAGACGGTAAAAGAGTAGTCATCTTTCAAAAGCTGTAAATTTACAGCTTTTATTACCGTACTTTAAAATCGACCAAAACTGTACCACACTGCATTTCATTGTCAGACTTCGAAAATTTATATTTCATAGCTGATTTTTTTGCCAGGTCAATAAGATAAGCATCTGAAGTAGTTGACCCTCTTTGAGTAAATTCTGCCTTCACCACTCGGCCGGTATTATCTACACAAATAGAAAGGTTAACTTTTCCTGTTTTTTGCGAATTGTCAGAAAATGAGGGTTCATACTCAACGCCTCTTCCGGACAACCCACCACCAACACGTCCAGAGCCTTTGGTAATTCCTTCCAAGGCCTTTCCATCCGGGCTTCCTTTGTCTGTTCCCTGATTTCCCGTATTGTTATTATTTCCTTGTCCTTTTCCAAAAAGATCAGAGTACTTTTTCTTTTGATTAGCGCGGTCTTGTGCTTCTTTTTCTGCTTTAGCTCGTTCTTCAGCTTCCCTTGCTGTTCTTTCTGCTTCTAATCTTTTACGGGATATTTCTTCAGCATTGTCATTTTTTTGCTTTTTTTCATCATTCTTAGGCTTGTTTTCCTTTTTTTCAGTTGCTATTACCGGGGATTCATCTTCTCTGACATCAGTTTTGATATTTTCCTGTAGAGGTGCATTACTGGAAATAGTTTTGGGAGGCACAGCTGCAGACTGACTGGAATTTTCTTGAGAAGTTGCTTCTTCCACCATACCGGCTTCAGGGTCACCAAAGGTTATGAGTATGCCTTGAAGATCTTCTTTCTCCACTTTGCTTAGTAATGGCAATAAAAGAAGAATAATGAGCAGTATGTGCATCACAAGGCTTGTAATCAGGCTCTTATTTTTATTTTTGGTATTATTCATAATCTCTTACCTGATAAAATACGATATGAAATAAAAGTAATCAATACCTGCATTTCAAATAAATTGGTTGATGATATATGGTGTAAGATGATTATACTGGTTAGCTAAAATTGTAAAATGTGAATTTTTATATTGAATGACTTACCTCTACAAAAAATCATCCATTACAAATGATTTTATATTTGGGATTGACTTTTCTTTCGGTTTTGTTATACAATAATCAATTTTTTTGTGTGAACCCACTTGGCTCTGTTAACACGGCCCTTACTTCCATTTTGTAAGCTAAATCCAGTACGGCTACGACAGTTTCATTGCTGGCTTTTGCTGCTGGCGATACTACGATCGCAGCCTTTTCTTTATCGATCCTTTTTAGAGATTCCATTTGTCTTTTTATACCTTCAAAACTGATAGGTGCCCCATTTAATGAATAATTCCCATCCGTACTTATAGCGATCACTTTATTTTTTGCTTTAGGTGGTGGTGGACTGGTTTTTTTGCCAGGGAGCTGAAGATTTAATGCATTGGGAGTGACAATAGATGATGTTAACATAAAGAATATCAACAGCAGAAAAATAATGTCTGTTAATGAAGACATATTGAACTGTGCACTGACTTTACTTCTTGATTTTACAGCCATGATTTTTTAATTTTTATGACTAGGTTGAGTCGCAATGATAGCTTTGATTTTGAGTCCGCTGGCAATGGCCATAGCTTTGTGTACATTTTCCCATGGTACTCCGACTTCAGAAATGATAGTGAGTGTAGCGTTTTCCTTATTTTCAGTTTCTCTTACTGCCAGTGCCACATCTTTCTCCATATCAGAGATGGAAGATGCCTTGCCAGCAATGGTGATGGTACCATCTACCAGCATCATGATCGGCAGATTTGTGGGTGCAACGGCAGTTGAGTCTGATTTAGGCAGTTGGACAGAGATTTGAACCGCATTAGATGTCAGCATAAAAAATATCAACAATAAGAATATAATGTCAGTTAAGGACGACATATTAAATTCTGCTGATATTTTACTTCTTTTCTTTACTGCCATTTCAATTGACTTGTTTAGATATTAATTAAATGCAAACAATGATCAATTATAATATTTAGTGCCCGGGTTCTTGTAATAGGTCCATAAAGTCGATAGTAGTTTTTTCCATGAGGAATACTACTTTTTCAACTTTGGCCACCAACAAATTATATCCAACAAATGCAAATATACCGATCACTAATCCAAATGCAGTAGTGATGAGTGCCTGATAAATACCAGCCGCCAGTACTGCAGGAGTTACATTTTGTTGCGTGGACATACTGTAGAAAGCCAGTATCATACCTGTAACAGTTCCCAGAAAACCAATCATTGGTGCAGCTCCTGAAATACTGGCAAGCGTTGATAGATTTTTTTCCAACTTAAATACCTCCAGATTGCCTACGTTTTCAATAGCCGCATCAATGTCTTTTAACGGCTTTCCGATTCTTAACAATCCTTTTTCAATCATCCTGGCGGCAGGAGTATCTGTAGCTCGACACAATGCCTTTGCTCCTTCGATATTTACTGATGCTACTGACCCTCTTATGTTGTTAATAAAATTTTCATCGATTTTGCCCGCTCTCTCGATTGTAAGCCATCTTTCAATAAAAATATACAATGCGAGAAATGAAAGTATAAATAAAATACCCACAATTACCACTCCCATAACACCACCAGAAAGGATGATATCTACAATGCTTTGGGATTGGACCTCAGTAGTGACGTCTGTTGATGGAGCTTGAAATAAAAAGAAACCTAAGTTGATCATAATGATAATTTGCTATAATGTGTTAAAATGAACGGTATTAAAGAGATTTTATTTTGCGAACTTCACAAAATACTTGCAAATTTAATATAATATTATGATATTATAATTTATTTACATACATTTTTTATTCATTTATCGTTTTTTGCAACAGACATAGCTTCGATATTGCACAAGTGTGTAATATTTATAATTTGTAAGGTTGGAATAGAATTTGAGAGTAAGTCTTTTTTATAATGTGTGTTCTTTTTAAACCTAAATATCTAAAATGAGATTCGTAATGAGAGCTTCAAATACAAGAAAATCAGCACTTTTAGCGACAAATCATACTGTGTGCAGCTATGCTGTAGTCACCATTACAGCATAGCTGCACACGGTATGGTGCATGACTGAACGGTGCTACAGCAAAATAGAGTGGGAGCTCAATTTAGTGAAGGAACCGTCAGCACACCTGACGGCATGGTCATGTAGTTTCATAGGTCAGAATGCAGTATTTGGAGGTCGTAATAGATTATCATTTTAGATTTTTAGGTTAAAGAGAATAACATGGTTAAACTCGGTGGGTTGTCACAAGCGTAGCTTGACAAGCTCTTCAGTGCCTGCCAAGCTATGCTTGGGAATGAGGGTAGAGATGAAGAAAATTTGAATTTGTGAAGTTTGTTATACACACAGTCACAACTGTTGCGTTGACCCAACAGTTCCCAATCAATCGGAAAGTCCTGATAATTTGATAAGGTAGAATTAACGGACTACAGTGATGTCTTTTTTGAAAATCTGCCTGTTTCCTTCCCAATCTACATAATCAATAATCAAAATATAGACTCCTGTTTCAACTGGCCTGCCTTGCACCTGGCCATCCCAACCTTCATTTGGTTCATTAAAATGCTGGGAAGTAGTTTGATAAACTTTATTGCCATATCGGTCAAATATCGCATATTGGTTGAAGGTAATAGGAATCAGGTTTTTGAACATGGTCAACCGATCATTAATGCCATCATTGTTGGGAGAAAAAATGTTTGGTATAAAGAAATTTAATTCATTTTCTACTGTAACAATAATCCGTGTTGTTGCCACACAACCATGTATTGTAGTAACTTCGAGTACAATAATATCGTTTTTCAATGAATTAAAAACTAATTCAAAATCATTACCTAAAACTGTACCTTTACTGTTTTTCCAAACTATTTCATCAATTTCGTCATCAGGATAGTTGGAAGTGAAAGTAAGATCAGCACTACCATTAAAAGCAATAGTTACTTCTAAAGGTGTTTCTACAGTAAATAATTTTGGTTCCGCAATGCTAAACGTCTTTTTGTGCGCGCAATCAAATTTATCTCTTACTTCGATGGTGTATTCTCCTTTATCCAGATTGATATTCTGAACTCCTGCCGCTTTTTGATTTAAATTATAGATATAAGGACCATATCCTCCTTTGACTGAAGTAACGATAGCCTGGCCATTTTTTTGGCCATAACAAGATATATCTTTAACATCCAATAATATGTCCTTTGGTATTTCTGGGTCATTGATAATTTTGATATCACCTGATTTTTGACATCCATTTTTGGAGTCCAGCACGTTTAAGGAATATGTACCAACGGAAGATGCTTTTAGCTTTTTATCTTTATGATTACTTGAAATGGTACCATCGACCGTACTCCACGTGTAAATGAGATTTGAGTTCAATGAAACTTGAGGCTCAATATCAACCGATGTTGTATTACAATGCCATTTGATATCATCCTTTAAAGATACATCAGGTTTTATTTTATTTTCACTTATATTTATCTGCTCAAAACTCCAGCATTTACTTGCAGATGCCATCACTTCCGCTTTGTATACGCCAACTTCATCTACTTCAAGGAACAGCTTAGCAGGGTATGAACCATAGAATGCCTGATCAGGTAGTACTTTGTACCACCTGACGGAATCTACTGTCAGATTGGTGGTAAGTAATATGGTATCTTTGGGTCGGTAACAAGTAAGCATATCTCCTGTGAGGGTAATGGCTGCTTTGTTAAAATTATAAGGTACTATAAATGATGTGTCTGTTTGACAGCCATTCAGTCCGATCGCTTTAAATTGAAAAGGTTTTCCTGTTGTTACATTGATGGAATCTGCTGTTGCCCTAAATCCCTGAAGCTTTTGTCCTGTCGGCAAGATCCACTCTGAAGACGCGAGAGGAGTTGAAGAAGCTACAAGGATATCAGGATATTTTTCATTAGCATTGATACACCTTACTGATGGTATTGAAGCAGTGATTTGTGGCAGTTTCTGATCTGATGAGATTGTAAAACTTGTAGAAGCTGTGCATGATGACCCATTTGCTTGATATGATCCTGTGACAATGTATGTTCCAGGCAAAGTTATGGAACCCTGTGTAGTTTGGCTCACCGTATTGTTGTTTGCTGCATTTTTCCAGATAAATGTCAACGGATCTGGAGCATTGGTACTAGATAGAACTCGTGCATTTATAGACTTAATATTGCAGTTAAGTATGTTGTTATCTATAAACATACCAAGAGAAATTCTGATAGTATCAACGTTAAACTTATGTATAACATCACATTTGGCAGCATCTTTTACGATGTGACTTCCTGCAATATAAGATTTGCCTTGAAAGTGATAGGATTGACCTGAGCAAATAAATTTAGTTCCACCGTCTATTTCAATGACGGACTTTTCGTCCACGATAAATTTATGTACTAATGCACAGTCTGTTATGTCGACGACTTCAAATGTTCCTTTAAAATAATCTTTACCCTGAAACCTGAATGCTTCGCCCGGACATACTAATTGTTTAGCGATTAGATTTTCCTTATTTCTTTCTACTTTAAATGCTTGTGATTTTACCCTGCAAGGGTCAGTGCTATCAAAAAGTGTGGTATCCCGACTGACCTGAATACCCTGATATATATATGATGTATTGGGACAAATAGAAATAAGAGGTAGGGCTGTTGTATCCGGAGGATTAACCGTAACGGTCCAGGTTAAAATTTCCCCAGCGGCTGCGTTAGCACAAGTCCCACCATAGAAAGGATGAAATGAAGTAGATACTGAAATGGTATAGGTTCCTGGCTTTGAGAATTTAATTTTAGTGTCTAATCCGGTACTATCATCCCATAAAAAACTTCTTCCTTCCAAAGGTATTACCTGCCAACTAAAACATATTCTGTCTTCAACAGGTGTTTGAGAAGTTAAGTTTCCGCACGATGATGGTAACGCAAATTGCGTTTCAGGAGGAGTAAGATAATAGTTTAATTCACTATTTAAATCACTGCACTGTACTACATTTGGGCCAGAAATTCCTCCTTTTTTTAATAGTGATGCATCGATAGGTTGGACTTTAGAAGTATCAATCCCTTCGATTACTTTAAAGGCATAATTACATACAGAGCCCCCATGTCCATCGATAAAAATAAATCCTGGTTCGCCAGGAATAAACTTATCTGACGATACTCTAAAAGTTCCTTTCAGTCCTGGTTCTCCAGGTCCGGGCGACTTTGAGCAATCGACAGACAAACTGCTCTTACATCCAATGTACAAACCCGCTTGTACACCATTATTACCGCTTGAAGTTGTCGTACAGTTTGTAATAGAAATTTCTATAGTAACTAATTTACTACATGGAGTAAATGAAAACCACTGAACATTATCAAAATTACCAGTATTATTACAAAGTGCACCCCATGGTTGTGAAACAGATCTATAATCATTAAGTCTGCCTTTATAATTATTAATTTCATTTCCACACATATAATACGCTGTGCTACATAGCTCTCCCAATGGGCCGCTGGAAAAATTACATTGACTCAATAGGGATGTAGTGTTTACTGTTGTAAGTAAAACAATGGAAACAATAAAAATAAATACTCGGCTCACAAGGATCATACAATAAATAAGTATATTCAAAAAGCAATTCAATACAAAAACATTTGAAACATTACAGAACAGCCTTCTAATTAATACTTCATTTTTCGATTTATATTTAATTTAAAATCAATAACTAACAAATAATAATATTGTTTAATATATTTTATAATTAATTATTACCGCAAAGATATAAAAGATTATTTAGTAGCAATAAAATTGACATATAATATTACAATTTTATAAAACATAAAATGTGCCAATCTTATTGCCAAACAAATTTATCCTGATCATATTTTAATTGTTTTCCTACACATTTTCTTTAGAATACTGGAAAACCTTTATACCAATTTTGAGTTGTATGATACATGAACAGCAAAAATAAAAAAACCTTAGTGCTTGGTGGATCTGAAAATCCCGAAAGATATTCCAATATGGCTATCAGATTACTCCGTAAAAACGAAATTGAAGTAGTTTCTGTAGGACGTAAAAAAGGAAAGGTTTTGGACGTAGAAATTATGAATACTCCTGAAGCTTTTGAAGAAATACATACAATCACCCTTTATGTCGGCACCAAAAACCAAAATCCATATTTTGACTATATACTTGGGCTTAAGCCTAAAAGAATTATATTCAATCCCGGTACCGAAAATGATACACTAAGATCTCTGGCTGAATCTGAAGGAATAGAGACTGAAGAGGCTTGTACTTTAGTGCTACTCAATCTACGGCAATATTGAGTCCACTCTGAAAAGTCTTTGATGAAAAAAATGAAAAAATATTAATTTCTACTGCATTGATAATCAATCGTTTCCCTTTAGGGATTGGGAAAAAAATGGTTGATTATCATAAAATAATTGTTTTCGGAGTGGACGCAATATTGAAAATAAAAATAATTGCATAGTATGTTTAATTTTATTCAGAAATCGTTTGTGAAAACCCTTTTGTTGAACTAAAACCCAATGCCGTTTAGTTAAGTCCATTTTATGAAGTCCTTCCCTTGCAAGGGAAGGATTTAGGATGGGTAAAAACAACCAAAATTCTCTTAACTAAACGACATTGAAATAAAACCTGGAATTCGGGATTAATTCACAACGTTTTCCACAATTTGACTTAGTAAGGTTTTAGCATCTTTCAGGGTTTTTACATTTTCTTTAGTCATGATAAGGTAGTTGCTTGTTTGTTTCATGTTGAAACCGAGTTTTTGTCCATCTGTGGATACGTATTTGAGTATACCGTGGAAGACATCAGATTCAAAATATATAGATTGAGCATTTGAAATAAAATAGCAATTCATTTTTCGGTTCTTATGTATTATCCTTTCAAAACCCAATTTTTTTGCGAGAACCCGTAACCTTAAACCATCAAACAATTCAAAAACCTGAGGAGGAATACTTCCAAACCTGTCTTTGAGCATTTGTCCGAATTTTTCAATACCCTCTTCATTTTCCAGTTTGTCTAGTTCTGTATAGAGCAACAACCGCTCCTGAATATTTGAAACATAAAAGTCCGGAATCAGCATTTCTATGTCCGTATCGATATCTACTTCTCTGACAAACAATTGTTTTTTTGCATTCTCTTCTTCAAACAAATCCTTAAAATCGGTTTCCTTAAGCTCAATTACAGCTTCTTCTAGGATTTTCTGATATGTTTCATAACCAATATCTGCAATAAAACCACTTTGCTCTGCGCCTAAAAGGTTTCCGGCTCCCCTTATGTCCATATCTTTCATAGCGATCTGAAAGCCCGAACCCAAATCTGAAAATTCTTCAAGGGTTTTTATCCTTTTTTTGGCTTCAGGAGTAAGCACAGACAGCGGAGGTGCAAACAGATAGCAAAATGCTCTTTTATTGGACCTGCCTACACGACCTCTTAGTTGGTGCAAATCACTCATGCCGAATTGATGTGCATTATTGATGATCATGGTATTGGCGTTGGGGATATCTAATCCTGTTTCGATGATATTGGTACAAACTAATACATCAAATTTTCCATCGATAAAGTCGATCAAAGTTGTTTCCAAATCATGAGCTTCCATTTGCCCGTGAGCTACTGCGATAGAAACATCCGGACAAAGGTTTTTAATCAAATCTGCCACTTCATTCAAACTTTTCACCCTGTTGTGAACAAAAAATATCTGGCCACCCCGTTGTACTTCATAGTATATGGCATCCTTTATGAGTTCGTCACTGAAAACCCTTCTTTCTGTATAAATCGGTTGTCTGTTAGGCGGTGGTGTTCTGATAATGGAAAGATCTCGTGCAGCCATGAGTGAAAACTGTAATGTCCTCGGTATCGGTGTCGCTGTAAGTGTAAGCGTATCTACATTGACCTGCAAGCTTCTGAGTTTTTCTTTTGATGCTACACCAAATTTTTGTTCTTCGTCTATAATCAGCAGCCCAAGATCCTTAAATTTTATATTTTTACCCAAAATGGCATGTGTGCCTATCAAAATATCAATTTTGCCGGACTCCGTATCTTCAATGATCTGATTTTTGTCCTTTGTACTTCTGAATCTGTTGATATAGTCTACGGTAGCTCCAAAATTCTTCAGCCTCTCTGAGAAAGTTTTATAGTGTTGCAGCGCTAATATAGTGGTTGGAACAAGTATGGCAACTTGTTTTCCTGCAACTACAGCTTTATATGCTGCACGAATGGCAACTTCCGTTTTCCCAAAGCCTACATCTCCACAGATCAGGCGGTCCATAGGGTAGTCCTTTTCCATGTCTGCTTTGACATCCTGAGTTGATGTAATTTGATCAGGAGTATCTTCATATATAAAGGATGCTTCCAATTCGGTCTGAAGGTAGCCATCAGGTGGAAATGAAAACCCTTTGGAAGCCCTGCGCTGAGCATAGAGCTTGATGAGTTCCTTGGCTATATCCTTAACCTTTGCTTTAGTTTTTCTTTTCAGCGCTTTCCAGGCATCTCCACCGATTTTGTTGAGCTTTGGTTCAGTACCATCTTTTCCTACGTATCTTGATATTTTGTGCAAGGAATTGATACCTACATACAGGATATCATTGTTTTGATAAATTAGTCTGACCGTTTCCTGTTTATGGCCATTAATTTCGATGGTTTCGAGGCCAGAGTACCTACCGATACCATGATCTATGTGGGTGACATAATCCCCAGCTTGCAAATCTTTAAGCATCTTCAGTGAGATAGCCATGTCTTCCGTAAATCCTTGTCTGAGCTTGTACCTGTGAAACCTCTCAAATATCTGATGGTCTGTATAACAAGCTATTTTCAGTTGGTGGTCTATAAATCCACTGTGAAGAGATTTATGGAGTGGGTGAAATTGCACTTGTACACCCATGTCTTCAAAAATATTGTAAAATCGCTCGATTTGCTTGATATTGTCTGTAAATATGAAGTTGGTGTACGCATCCCGTGTATTAAGTTTAAGGTTTTCAATCAGCAAATCAAAGTTTTTATTGAATGCTGGTTGAGCTGAAGTTTTTCGTGTGATGACATTGGATGTTTTAAAAAGTCTTGTTTTAGCCAATAATAGCAAATTGAATTCCGAAAGTCTTTCCACAATGGAAGTGGGATAGATAAATGCCCTTTCATTAAATATCTCACGAAGTTCTTCTTCTGACTTTACCGTCATACTACTGGCATAACTTTCTGCTTTTTCAAAACATATCTGGAGTTTCTCAATCAATAAATCAGGTTCTTTTATCCAAATATTGGTCTCCTTTGAAAATACGCTGAAAATGCTGACTTTTTGGTCTTGTTTAAATTTGTTGTTGATATTAGGTATGATTGATACCTGGCTTATATTGCTTACAGATAGCTGATTGATTGGATTGAATGTACGGATGCTTTCTACTTCCGTGTCAAACAGTTCAATTCTGTACGGCCATTCATTACCATAACTAAATATATCAATAATACCCCCTCTTATAGAAAACTGACCCGGTTGATAAACAAATTCTACTCTTTCAAAACCATACATCACCAATAACTCAATCATAGTGTTGACATCCAGATCAGCATTTTTATTGACTTCAATTTTATCTTTATCCAATATGGCAGGATCAACAGCTTTTTCAAATATAGCTTCAGGATAAGTGACTAAAATCTGAGATTTACCTTTTACAAGATGAATTTTATTTATGGCTTCAGTTCTTAATAGAACATTGTTTTTATCAAGCTCATCATATTGGAGTGGCCTTTTGAAAGAATCGGGAAAAAAATGTATGGTTTTATTTTCCAGAATTGCCTGTAGTGTGTTTAATATATATGCCGCTTCTTCTTTATCGGAAGCAATATAGATCTGGGGCTTTCGGGAATTTAAGAAACACCCTGCAAGAATAAAACAATCCGAAGCTCCTAAAAGTCCGTCAAGTTGAATTTTTTCAGCAATTTCCCCGGAAGTCAATGTATTGATCTCAGCTACACTTCGATCTTTAGCATAAAGACCACTTAATACGTCGATGTTACTCACAAATGTGTTTTGAAGTTTGATATATTGAACACAGCATATTGTTTTTAGTTTTCCTAAATCATTCCAATATTACTTGAAAATCTATCCAGCATCATTATAATAAAAATATACATCATGTTTTTTCAAGAAATAGATTTAAAAAGTTCATTACGGAAAAATGAATACACATATTTACTTAAAAAGGTGAAAAACAACCTGACCTTGAGTGTTGAATTCAATAGCAGGAGAAGGCATTTTGAATACATTTAATCCTGTAAAAAGTGATTTGAGAAATGGGCTCTTTGTTTTTATTTTTGAAAAGTCAATGTCCGGGCTGATATAAAACTGACTATGTCGCGGAAAATCATTTGTATTTAGAGTATACATTTTATTGTCTTTTGACCAACTGTTTTCGAATCCACCAAACAAATTTTCGGCACCATATCCTATTGCCAAATTTAACCACTTTGGCCATTTATTGCCCGTATTTAACAAAGCATGAATATTGAAAGAAGCCCAGTAAGTCTGCGCATTGTAATCTTTAAGGTATTTTTCAAAAAAACCTGAACCGAATAGGTCATTGGCTCTGGTATTCAAGTCTGTTGTGGCCAATCCATCTGATGAAATGACAGAAACATTTGAATAAGTTTTAGGAAATGAGGAAACTTTAATGATGATCTTTTGCTCATTCCAATAGTATTGTTGCAAAGCAAAGATGGATGTTCCGGCCATATTTGCAGTCATGTCAGAAAGGGAAAATCCCCATTTTGCTGAATATCCATCAAACACTTCCACTGTTCCCTGAAAAATCGTGCTGCAAACGATACCTGTCCAAATACTACTTTTTTTGTTTAATCCTGTCCATCGGGCACTTTTGTAGGTGAGATATCCCTGAAAATAAGCTGTGTGAATATGGCCTGCCTTGTCCATATGCCGCCACTCTCCAAAATCATTGAAAAAGTGAAAAGGTTGGGTCTCAAATTTGCTGTACCATGTATTATATAAGCCAATAGCAAAACTTGTGCTCACAACTCCAGTTACGCCAAGTGCTGTGTATACCCTAGTTTTATTCAGTGTATCAGCAGGAACAAAAAATGATTGACCTGACTGTGGGGCAATCAGGTAAATATAGAAAAAACAACATAAAATTACTTTTCTTTTCATCAATTCCGGAACAAAAGTAAGTATTTCTATTAATAGTATGTGGAGAATTTTCAATGATATATTTACAGTTGGAATCAGGTCATACTACGCCAAAAAAAAATATTCAATCTATTTCTATGTAATTGAATTGGATAATCTAAACATACTCTAAATTGAATCAGGCTAAAACGTGTGGATAAGAAATTGCACTTTTACAGTGTTTTTTTTAAATTAATGGTAAAAACATGGTTGAATTGGGCAGGTCGTCTCAAGCGTAGCTTGACAAGCTCTTAAGGGATTGAGGGTAGCGAGGAAGAAAATTTGAATTTGTGCGGTTTGTTATACACACGCCTAAAACCTAATAGTTTTATTAGAATTTCTTTTTGTCAACTGTTCTCAACATTGTCGAATTCAAATATACAGATATTATAGTGAATAGAAAATATTCTTACAAAAAAAAAATAAATCATAATGTATTGTAAATTAAATAATTATGTTTATAAATTTCTGTAATCAATTTTCTGTTTGGTATAAAAAATAATGTTAAAAAATCCTTGGATGC
Source organism: Saprospiraceae bacterium (assembly GCA_016713025.1). Lineage (NCBI taxonomy): Bacteria > Pseudomonadati > Bacteroidota > Saprospiria > Saprospirales > Saprospiraceae > Saprospiraceae bacterium. The sequence continues at coordinate 916,256 of JADJPZ010000004.1, forward strand.
ATAAATATTTAAAAATTGCAGTATCTTTCGACGTTGAATTTGATAAAATACGGACATATGCCTTTAAAAGTACTTAATTATCTGGCTTTGATCTTTATCTGTATTGTGACAGTTGATGCACAGGAATTGCATTATTCAAACTATCACTTTACACCTTTAAATGTCAATCCCGCCAATGCCGGAGCATTTTCCGGTTCCTATAGAGTGAGTGGAATTTATTCAGACAAACATGCTTCGATTACTCCGCGACCTTTCAGAACATTTACCTTGTCTGCTGATGCACCCATAGTCAGAGGTATACGGAAACAGGACTGGATAGGGATAGGAATTGAAATGGATGTAGTAGGGAAGTCCGGCATTAATTTTGATGCAATGGATATTTCACAGGAGCCTGGGGCAGCAGCTAAAAGCACTCAAAGCTGGACATTTATGAAAATAGGCGCTGCATACCATTTTTCGTTGGACAAAAAACAAACAAATATCATCACCCTTGGGGCACAGTTTATCAATGGCAGCAGGGACTTCAATACACTCAATCAAAGAGACGGTAGAGTAGGCCTGCAAACAAGTTTCAGAGACCTTGATATCATCCATTTTAATAAAGGCACTGCCGGAGGCACCGGTGGAGGAAACAACACCGGCAGAGTTGATTTTTCATCATATAAAGATCTGAGTGTGGGGTTTTTGTACAAAGTAAAACAAAAAGAGAGTGAGTTAAGGTTAGGATTTGCCATGGAAGGACTACTTAATCCCGCTGTAGGATTCAATAGCAGAGGAGCCAATAAAGATTCATTGGAGTCTAAATATTTTGGGCTCAATATCCATGGAAGTTATGAACTTATGTTGAATAAAAAAACTCAGTTAGTCCCTGGATTTTATTATTACAGTCTTGGACCTGCCAACGCTTTGAACATAAATACACAAGCATGGTACAAGATTGATCCGGAAAAGGATTTTCGGGCTGGTGCAGGTTTGGGATTAAGAAATTTAAGAGCTGCAATCATATATTTGGGTGCTGAATTTAAGGATCTGAGAGTAGGTCTGGCTTATGATATTGATATTTCTGCGGCCACTATTGGCTCAAGATCAGTTGGGGGATTTGAACTTTCAGCAAGTTATCTGGGAAAGATTTATAAAAAGCCAAAGCCAAAACCTATCATTATGTGTCCAAGACTTTAAGACAGATGATGATTTGTACATTTTTGAAATTTATGTTTTCACTATCCATAAACCCCGTTAACATTTAACAAATCAAAAGTAAGATGATAACCAGATTATATATATTAGCCATATTTTCCGTCATGACATTGGTGTTAAATGCGCAGCCTGTCACCGCCAGCAAGGTTGATGTAATGATAGAAACAGCCAATAATGCAGCAGAGAACCATGATTATCTCAATGCCATCGAATGGTTTGAGAAAGCATATAAGGAGGACAAAGATCAAAATCATCAGGTTGCTGTAGGTGATATGTACATGCTTTTGCGTGACTATGCCAAGGCTGAAAAAGTGTATGACCGGGTACTCAAAAGAGATAAAAAAGAGGAATTTTTTGATATCAGACTGGATTATGCAAGATCATTAAAATATCAGGGTAAATATAAACAGGCTATGGACGAATTGAATGCATTTGTTTCTATAGCTGAAGATGGTGATTTGAAGAACGAGGCAAAAACAGAACTCAAAGGCATTTTGTTGCTTGAGAAACTTCCTGAAAACATAGAAGCAGCAGTTACATTTGCAGGAGATAATGTGAATTCTCCATCAGGTGAGTCATCACCGGCTATTTATACTGATGGTTCATTATATTTTACGGGGTTGAATGCAAAAACACCTACAGTATTGGATGGTACTGAAGGCGAATACCATGCAAAGATTTATACTACAACTAAAACACCCGATGGTACTTACAGTAAAGCAGTAGCCCTTGAAGAAGCCATCAACAGGATCGATTTTTATAATACCGGGGTTTCATTTTCCGGTGATGGACAAAGATTGTATTTTACAAGAGCCAAATTCAATAACAACAAGATGGAGACATCTCAGATTTACATGTCAAAAAGACAGGGTGACAAATGGAGTGCTCCTTATCCTATTGATGCAGTCAATGACGGTAATCGGTCTTCCCATCCATTTGAAGGAGAATTGTTTGGATCCAAAGTATTATACTTTATTTCAGATATTCCTGGTGGAATCGGTGGGTTTGATATTTATTATTCTCCTATGTCCGGTGAAAACTACGGCAAGTCAGTCAATCTGGGCAATACCATTAACACAAACAAAAATGAAGAGTCTCCATTTTATAAGGACGGTGTACTTTATTTTGCGAGCAATGGACATCCCGGTATGGGTGGTTTGGACAACTTTTATAGTGAATGGGATGGTAGTAAGTGGAGTGAAGTTAAAAATATGGGATACAATTATAACACTTCCTACGATGATTCATTTTTGCGGTTTTCTCAAAGTGGCGCCTCCGGAGTATTGGTTTCCAACAGAACGCACAAGGATAAGAAAAAGATGAAAAATACTGAAACCTGCTGTGATGATATTTATCTAATACAAATCAGGGACATTATTATAGACCTGAAACTTATTGTTAATAATGAAAAAGGCCCACTCGAAGGAGCTGTAGTTGAGCTTTTTGATTCAGGAAGAAAAAACCCGTCAGATAGCAAGACTAATACTTTAGGAGGAGATTTCGGATTTCTTTTGGATGCGGATAAATCATATTTTGCGACGATCACCAGAGAAGGTTACTTTCCTGACTCTGTTAGTTTCAATACAAATGGGATAATAGATGATTATACTGTCAAAAAGACCGTAACACTGAAAGCTAAGCCAGAAGCACCAAAAAGAATCATAAAGAGAAATGAGCCTATTTTACTCAGGAGTATATTTTTTGATCTTGATGATGACAAAATCAGGGCTGATGCTGAGCCGGATCTCGCATATCTCAAATCTTTGCTGGATAAATATCCGGATTTGGTGATAGAGTTATCATCTCATACTGATAGCCGATCGGACAATAATTATAACAAGAACCTCTCACAACGCAGGGCAAACTCTACTAAAAATTGGTTGGTTGAAGAAGGGATTAATCCGGCAAGGATCAAGGCCGTAGGATATGGTGAAACCAAACTTCTGAACAGATGTAAGGATAATGTCAAATGTACTGAAGAGGAACATCAGATGAACAGAAGGTCAGAATTCAAAATAATCGCTGGCCCTCAGACAATAGAAATTGATGAACAATGATTTTTTTATCCTATAATGTTTTTATAATTTAAAAGATTATTTACATTTGTTGCTTGAAATATTTAAATGAAACTCAATTTACATCATCATCACCATCATTATACTTTCCTGATCAGGTAAGCAGATTGTGATTTATGTGTAAATCAAAATATTATTTAACAACTGCCTGCTTGATCATAGCGGGCAGTTGTGTTTTATAGCCTACCCGTTTGTAATCAACAAGCAATTAAAAATTGTAATCATGCTGAAAATAGCAGTACAAAAATCAGGTCGACTATATGATGAGTCCCTGACATTATTAAAATCATGTGGACTATACGTGGACAATGGAATGGATCAGCTAAAAGCAGAAGTTCGAGGATTTCCTGCAGAAGTGTATTTCTTAAGAAATAGTGATATACCTCAGTATCTTGAAGATGGTGTCGTAGACATAGCCATCATCGGAGAAAATGTCTTGTATGAACAAAAAGTAGGGGTAGAAGTCCTGGTCAAACTTGGTTTTTCAAAATGCAGGCTCTCTATCGCCGTACCTAAAAACATGCATTATGATGGGATTTCTTCGCTTCAGGGTAAAAAGATAGCAACGTCCTATCCAAACAGTGTTCAAAAATTTTTGGGTGAAGCAGGAGTTTTGGCTGAAATTCATATTATATCGGGTTCTGTGGAAATTGCACCCAACATTGGTCTGGCAGATGCGATTTGTGATCTTGTGAGTAGTGGCAGTACCTTATTTAAAAACGGGCTGGAAGAAAAAGAGATCATATTAAAATCTGAATCCTGCCTTGCGGCCAATGTAGCTTCACTTAAAACTAAAATGGATATCATCTATGACCTGGTCTTCCGTATCGAATCAGTATTAAAAGCAAGGGATAACAGATATATTCTCTTTAATATACCGAATGAAAAAATAGCCCAAGCAAGTGCCATACTTCCCGTTTTGAAAAGCCCTACTGTCTTACCATTGCTCGATGAAGGTTGGAGTTCCTTGCACTCTGTTATTAATGTAAAAGACTTTTGGGACGTCATCAAAAATCTTAAAGAAATCGGAGCTCAGGGAATTTTGGTAGTACCCGTTGAAAATATGGTGGTATAAGTAATATGCTTTGATTCAAACTTAGTTTTAGATATATTAAATAGTTATAAAATGCTTGCAATAATAAATAATCCGGAAAGAAATCAATTTAAAAAGCTATCCAAGAGGCCTGAAATTGACAACGTGTCATTAAGTACCGGTATACAAACCATCTTCAATGAGGTCAAAAGGAATGGAGATAGTGCCATACTAAACTATACAGAAAAATTTGATGGTGTAAAACTTGATAAAATCGTGGTAAAAATCGGCCATCCTGATGAGATTTCAGGTATCGACCTATCATTGAAATCATCTATACAGGTGGCATATCAAAACATTTATAACTTCCACAAAGCTCAGGCTGGTAAGGACATTCAGGTTGAAACTATGCCGGGTATCATTTGTACCCAAAAATCACTGCCCATCAATAGAATAGGTTTGTACATCCCGGGCGGGAGTGCTCCATTGTTTTCAACGGTACTGATGCTTGCTGTACCTGCCCGGATAGCAGGATGTAAGGAAGTCATATTGTGTACACCGCCGGACAAAACCGGCAATATTCATCCGGCCATTATCTACACAGCCGCGTTGTGTGGTATTAATGAAGTAATAGTTGCCGGTGGGTCTCAGGCTATTGCAGGTTTGACATTCGGCACAGAATCGATCCATTCCGTTGATAAAATATTTGGGCCGGGCAATCAATATGTCACAGCTGCAAAACAGATGGCTCAGCAGTACGGCGTTGCTATTGATATGCCTGCAGGACCAAGTGAGGTATTAATTTATGCTGACCACACCTGCAATCCGCAATTTGTGGCTTCAGATTTACTGGCACAGGCCGAACATGGCTCAGACAGTCAGGTGATATTGGTGTCTGAATATATAGAAATCATTGATGCCGTCAATCATGCTTTGGGACAACAAATAAAAAATCTTCCCAGACAGCATTTTGCAAAAGAAGCACTGAGTCACAGTAAAGCTATATTGATGAGTTCTGTAGATGATTCATTTGAATTCATAAACCATTACGCTCCTGAACATTTAATCATAGCTTCTGAGTCTTTTGAACAATATGTTGATAAGATTACCAATGCCGGATCTGTTTTTTTGGGCAATTATTGTCCTGAAAGTGCGGGAGATTATGCTTCAGGTACCAACCATACCTTGCCAACGAATGGATGGGCCCGATCATATAGCGGAGTCAACCTGGATTCATTTTTGAAAAAAATTACCTTTCAGAGCATCTCGCAGGAAGGCTTGCAAAGACTCGGTCCCGATATATTAAATATGGCTGAAGCCGAGCAGTTACAAGGTCATGCCAATTCTGTAAAAATCAGATTAGAAAACCTTCAAAAATAAAACGATTCCTAAATTTAATAGCGCGATCAAATAATGAAAGATATATTCAAAAATCTGGTTAGAAAAAATGTCCTTGCACTGGCACCTTACAGTTCAGCCAGAGATGAGTTTACTGAAGTGGCGGATGTCTATATTGATGCTAACGAAAATCCTTACAATTGGGATTATAACAGATATCCGGATCCTTATCAGCAAACTTTAAAAAATGCTATCAGTGAATGGAAAAATGTACCGGCGGAAAATCTCTTCCTTGGGAATGGATCTGATGAAATTATAGATTTGCTGATAAGGGGTTTTTGTGAGCCCCAGATAGACCAAATTCTCACATTCAATCCATCATATGGCATGTATAATGTTTCTGCGGATATCAATCATGTGGCAGTAAGGACTTTTCCTCTTGATGAAAATTTTGAGTTTGATAGGGATGAATTCATCAGGAAGATAGAGCCCAATGACAAATTGATCTTCATTTGCTCACCTAATAATCCGAGTGGAAATACATATTCAAATGAAGACATTATCAGCATCTGTAATCGATTTTCCGGTTTAGTAGTGGTAGATGAAGCCTATATAGATTTTGCAGATACCCGAAGTATGGTTAGCTATATCAGGCAAATTCCCAACCTTGTGGTGATGCAGACTTTGTCTAAAGCGATGGGAGCTGCAGGTATTCGTTTGGGTATCGGTTTTATGGATATTGAGCTCGTGACTATCCTTAACAAGATCAAACCGCCGTACAATATCAATGAAGCTTCTCAGAAGATAGCGCTTTCCATAGTGAAAAACAGAAAGGAGAAAATGGCACAGGTTTCCGAAATATTGAATGAACGAGCAAAAGTCACTGATCAGATAAGTCATTACAAATTTGTCAAAAAAGTATTTCCGACCGAAGCAAATTTTGTACTCGTCAGAGTAGATGATGCAGATCATTTGTATCGATATTTGTTATCTAAAGGAATCGTCGCCCGTAATAGAAATAAACAATTCAGGTGCGAAGGCTGCATTCGATTTACGATAGGAACGCCATCAGAAAATCAAGTGCTTATGAATGCTTTGAATGAATACCAAAATCAAAATTGAGGATGAAAAAAATATTATTTATAGACAGAGATGGTGTGATCATCAAAGAACCTGATGATTATCAAATAGACTCCATCGACAAATTGGAGTTTTTACCGGGATTATTTAAGTATCTGGGAGAAATAGCATCAAAGCTGGACTATATTTTTGTGATGGTCACCAACCAGGATGGCTTAGGCACAGATAGTTTTCCTGAAAAAGACTTTTGGCCTGTTCAGGAGTTGATTATCAGGAGTCTTGCTAGTGAAGGTATCACTTTTGAGCAGGTATGCATAGACAGGAGTCTTCCTCATGAAAACAGTCCCTACAGAAAGCCCGGAACTGCTATGCTTACAAAATATATGACAGGACAGTATGATCTGGAAAATTCTTATGTCATCGGTGACAGAGCAACAGATATTATGTTGGCCAAAAACCTTGGATCAAAGAGTATTTTACTGAAAAATGACCTTCATCATGTGGAGCTAACTTCTATTGTACCAACATTTATTACAAAGTCCTGGAATGATATATACAAAACCCTGATTACATCAGACAGGAAGGCAAGATTGAAAAGAATGACATCTGAAACCGGTATCGAAGGCATGATCAATTTGGATGGAAATGGAATGAGTGAAATAAAAACGGGTCTTCCTTTTTTTGATCATATGCTTGATCAGATAGCCAAACACGCACAAATTGATCTCTTTCTTACTTGTAAAGGAGATCTGCATATAGACGAGCACCATACTATAGAAGATTCGGCTATTGTGCTTGGAAAACTCTTTTAGAAGCATTGGGTAAAAAAGCCGGAATTCAAAGGTATGGTTTTGCCTTGCCTATGGATGAAGCTCAAGCCCAGGTTTTATTGGATTTTGGGGGCAGACCATGGATGGTTTGGGACGTAACATTTAGCAGAGAGAAAATAGGTGATGTGCCTACTGAGATGTTTTATCATTTTTTTAAGTCATTTTCAGATAATGCCTTGTGCAATCTCAATATTAAAGCTGAAGGAAGTAATGAACATCATATTATTGAATCGGTTTTTAAAGCATTTGCAAAGGCTATATTAATGGCAAAAACCAGAAATTCATCAGCAATGGATATTCCAAGTACTAAAGGTAGTTTATAACGGCTGTCTACAAGCCAAACCAAAACCTAAACACAGATTATGACAGTACTAATAGATTATGGAGCAGGAAATACCAAATCAGTGATGAATGCCTTGGATCGGATCGGAGCACCATATATACTATCATCAGATAAGGAAATCATTGATCATTCTTCAAGATTGATTCTTCCGGGTGTTGGGCATGCGGCGGCTGCTATGGAACAACTGAAGTCCCGTAACTTGATTAGCACCTTAAGAAATTATCGTAAGCCATTTCTGGGCATATGTCTCGGAATGCAGCTGATGTTTGACCATTCAGAAGAGGGGGCAACACCTTGCCTGGGTTTGATACCCGGAATAGTAAAGAAATTTATTTCTGATTCTGTAAACAAAGTACCGCACATGGGATGGAATGATTTTACAAATGACAAAGGGCATTATATATTTGATGGAACTGATGGAGCAAATGAAGCTGCTTATTTTGTACACAGTTATTATGTCTCCCTGTCTGAGTATACTATTTCATCCTGCAACTATATCATACCATTTTCAGCAGCAGTGTCTTTTGAAAACTTCACGGGTATACAATTTCATCCCGAGAAGTCAGGAGCTGCCGGACAAAACATTTTATACAATTTTACAAATTTAGCTGAGAACAATGCAAACTAAAATTTATCCTGCGATTGACATCATCGATGGTCAGTGTGTCAGACTGACCAAAGGAGATTATGATACAGTAAAGGTGTACGATAGCGACCCGCTGGAAGTGGCAAAACAGTTTGAAGATGCTGGTGCCAAATACCTGCACGTAGTCGATCTGGATGCAGCCAAAAATCCCGAAAATAATAACAGGAAGCTCATATCAAGAATCATTCAAGGCACCGACTTATTGATACAAACCGGTGGTGGCATCAGACAGGAAGTAGACGTAGCTGAGTTACTTGATTTGGGAGCTGACAGATTGATCATAGGCAGTGTAGCGGTGACCAAAAGAGATGAAGTGTATCATTGGATTTCAAAATTCGGTGGTCACAGAATAGTGATAGGCGCTGATGTAAAAGATGAAATGATTGCTACTCATGGTTGGTTGAAGGTATCTGATGAAAAAATATCAGATTTTATGGCAAGCTATAAGCAGCATGGGGGAACTACTTTTTTATGTACGGATATCTCAAAAGACGGCATGTTGGCAGGTAGTTCGATCGAACTTTACAGTAAATTGATGCTACAATTTCCTGGTGTTAATCTATTAGCTTCCGGTGGTGTGACAAGTTTGGACGAGGTAGAAAAACTAAAAAAAATGGGCATGGAAGGCATTATTATTGGCAAAGCTATTTATGAACAAAAGATCAAAGTGTCAGACCTGTTTAAATGCTGAAAAAATGCTGAAGAAACGTATTATACCGTGTCTCGACATCAAGGACGGAAGAACTGTCAAAGGGACAAACTTTGTCAATCTGCGTGACGCAGGTGATCCTGTAGCACTTGCAGAGAGATATAATCAGGAAGGTGCCGATGAACTCGTATTTCTGGATATTAGTGCTTCACTGGAAAACCGGCAAACTCTTGTCAATCTGGTAAGTGAAGTGGGAAAAGCCATCAATATACCCTTTGCAGTAGGTGGTGGCATCAATGATCTGCATATCGCGTACAAACTCCTGCAAAATGGGGCTGATAAAATCAGTGTCAATTCTGCGGGGCTAAAGAATCCAGCACTGATCACTGAGATTGCCATGGCCTTTGGAGAGCAATGCCTTATTGTGGCTATAGATGCACGCTATTTGGACGGTAAGTGGATAGTACACAGTCACGGTGGCACCAGGCCTAATGAAAGGTTACTGTTTGAGTGGGCACGTGAGGTGCAGGAACTCGGTGCCGGAGAGATACTTTTTACTTCCATGGATCATGACGGGACAAAAAATGGCTTTGCAATAGAAGCACTAAAAAAGATGAATCAAATGCTCCATATTCCCATCGTTGCATCAGGCGGAGCCGGCACTATACAACATTTTGTAGATGTTTTTGAGCAAACAGATGTAAGTGCTGCATTGGCAGCAAGTGTATTTCATTTTCAGGAGATAGAAATTGTTACACTCAAAGATCAATTAAGTAAATCAGGTATTCCGGTCAGAAGGAGTATGTAAAAAACACAAATATGATGATAGATATCAATAAAATAGATTTTAATAAAGGACATGGCCTTGTGCCGGTCATTGCGCAGGATGTTGATACTCAAAAGGTACTCATGATGGGCTATGCCAATGAAGAAGCTATAGAAGTTTCACAAAAATCCGGGAAACTGACTTTTTTCAGCAGGTCAAAAAACAGGATTTGGACCAAAGGGGAAGAAAGCGGACATTTTCTGGAGATCATTTCTATGGCATTGGACTGTGATGAAGATACCATACTGGCCAAAGTACGCCCTAAAGGTCCGGTATGTCATACGGGCACCGATACCTGCTGGGCAGAATCCAACCAGCATTCAGAGATACATTTCATTGAAAAACTTGAAAGGGTGATTGAAGATAGGAAAAAACGATTCAACGCTGAAAATTCCTATGTAGCCAGCCTGTTTACCAAAGGAATCAACAAGATTGCCCAGAAAGTAGGAGAGGAGGCCGTAGAGCTGATCATCGAGTCCAAGGATGACAACGAAGCACTTTTCCTGGGAGAAGCAGCGGATTTGTTATTTCATTATCTGATCTTGCTGCAAGCTAAGGGGTATAAAATCGATGATGTTTTGAAGGTTTTGAAGGAGCGGCATAAGTGATTTGAATCATGTGACACAATAAGTCTTTGCTATAAATATCTACAATGAGTTCATTGATGAAGCCTAATCGGAAGGCAGACCTGATGAGGGACAAAAAGAACTTAATATCAATTGGACAAGTAATTGAGATACGCCCTTAAAATTTCATTATGAGTAGTATGTCTGTTATGAATTATTTGGGTCAGAATGTTTGGCGAATGCAATCTCAATTTCCAGATTAAATAAATAATTGAGTTTGGTTTAAGTGAGCAGGTGAACTAAATGAGACGATTTTTTTAAGCCAGCTTAATAATATATTGATTTTAAGGCAAAAAAAAAATTAAACACTCATATTTAGGGTATGCAAAAAAAAAGCCTTCCCCGATACAATCAGGAAAGGCTTTGTTTTTATTTTTATCGCAGTCTGTGCGAGAAAAATCTATTAATTATTGCTGAACTGTAGTGTCAACTGTAGCAGCTGTAGTATCAACAGCAGCTTCAACTGGAGCAACTTCTTCAACTGGAGCAGCTTCAGCAGCAGGTGCTTCAGCAGCGTTTTTACAAGAAGCTAAAGCTAACACAACAAATAGACCGAGGATAAATGACTTTTTCATGAATAATTGATTTAAATTTAAATTTTAAAAAGATTTCGTCACAATGATATGACTAAATTTCCATATGTAAAAAGTGATTTGAATATCATTAACAAACATTCGGTAAAACTTTGCTATAATACCTAAATTTCATGTCAAATCCTTGTTTAAACCAATTTTTTATACATAAACATGTGGTCGATCCCGACTTCTTGAAAGATAGGACCTTTCGTCGCATATCCGGCTTTTTTATAAAAATTAATGGCAGTATCTCTGGCATGAAGCTCTATTTTTTTATAGCCTTTAGCGACAGAATAGGATTCACAATACGCCACAAGAAAGCTGCCAACTCCTTTTGACTGATATTGTGTATCTACAGCAACCTGTCTCATTTTGACCGTGTCATGGTTTATGGGTTTTAATATGAGGCACCCAACAAGTGCTGCGGTATGTTTTTCATAGCACCCGATATGAAAGGAGTCAAATTCAGTTGCCAAATCTTCCGGTAGAAATTCAAGTCCTAAGGGTTTTCTTAGTACGTCATACCTTAGCTTTATTGACTCATCATATTCAGGAGTGGCAAAATCAAAAGATGTACAAAAAAAATCTTGATTTGAATTATTGTGTAACATAAAAAACTTTGATCAGAATTAATTCAAAATAGTGGTAAAGCTATAAATAATAATATATTTGCCAAAAATAATAAAGTGAAAAGAAGAAAGTTTATAAAAGATACATCTGTTGTAGCCGGACTTGGTTTTGCTGTAAACGGATTTTCCATCGGCACATCAAGTTTTGCAAAGGATAAAATGCGCCTTGGCTTTATAGGTGTCGGTGCCAGAGGACTTGGCACACTGGAATTGGCTCTCAAAAGGACTGACGTAGAGATACTTGCAATATGCGATATTGACCCAATTACAACCGCTAAAGCTGTAAAAGCCATGGAGAAAGCGGGGAAGAAAAAGCCTCAGTTATACACCGATGGCGACTATGCCTATAAAAAATTGCTGGAACAAAAAGATATTGATGGAGTATTTATATGTACACCCTGGGAATGGCATACACCTATGGCAGTAGATGCTATGCTGGCAGGAAAAGCAGTAGCGTGTGAAGTGGCTGGCGCTATGAGTATTGACGAATGTTGGCAATTGGTTCGTACCTATGAAAAGACCATGACCCCTTTTATGATTTTGGAAAACGTATGCTACAGGAGGGACGTTATGGCAGTGTTAAATATGGCTCGGCAGGGTTTATTTGGTGAGATGATACATCTGGAAGGAGGATATCAGCATGATTTGCGTGAGGTCAAATTTAATGATGGAGTAAACTACTATGGCGGTGGTGTGGAGTTTGGCGAAAAAGGCTATTCAGAAGCTAAATGGCGTACGACTCATTCTGTATATAGAAATGGCGATTTATATCCTACTCATGGTATAGGGCCGGTAGGTAGTATTATCAATAATAACAGGGGAAACAGATTTGAATACCTGACATCTATGGCGTCAAAGGCGAGAGGTCTGAGTGATTTTGTAAAAAATCACCCTAAGGGTGGCATGGACCATCCCAATGCAAAAATAAATTTCCGACTGGGAGATGTGGTCACTACCAATATCATGACTTCCAACGGAGAAACTATCACCTTGTCTCATGATACTAATTTGCCGAGACCTTATTCCTTAGGTTTCAGGGTGCAGGGAACCAAAGGTATCTGGATGGATGTCAATAAATCACTCTACATCGAGGGTAAGAGCCCGTCACACAAGTGGGAATTAGCTGAACCCTATCTTAATGAATATGACCATCCTTTATGGAAAAAATATTCATCTGATGCTTCAGGTGCAGGCCACGGTGGTATGGATTGGTTTGTGATGAATGCTTTTGTTGAAGCTTATAAGCGAAGTGAGCCAATGCCTCTTGATGTTTATGACCATGCAAGTTGGGCAGCTATCACTTGTCTGTCAGAACAATCTATTGCTCAGGGAGGTGAGCCTCAGCCATTCCCGGATTTTACAGATGGTAAATGGATGACAAGAAAACCTATATTTGCACTTGATGATCGGTATTGAGATGTAATTTTAAATAATTTTAAGTTTTTGATCATTTGATTCATTCCAACATGTTTTTAAGCTTATGTTTAAGTTTTATTTTTAGATAATGAAGTTAATGAAAAGGCTTATTTCAAACGAAAAGAGGTAAATTTTGCATTCAGCCGTTGCAGATGGGCAATCCGACTAAAAATTTAGCGAATTTCAGTCAAAAGAAGACATTTTATTACTTAAGGATAAATTTTAAACATACTCTAAACTTAAATATAGTCGGAATTAATTTTTTGGTTTATATTTTTGCCCTGACATGTCCTTAATCAAAATTTCAGCTAAAAATGGGTATTCGTTTAGCTTAAGTTTGTAATCTTCGATTTTTTTACCATTAATTGGGGTGTTTTTGCCAACGATGAATCCTTCTGAGACTAGTTTTCCATTTTTGTCAATTATTGAGACTTTTATTGAGGTGGCAAGTGCTCCCGATATTCCAAAAGCAGATGCTCCAAGAACCGATAAATTGAGAAAACTAACTGCAATGGCATCCACTTTCAATTTCTCACATATAGTGATACAGATTTTTTTATTTTCTTCACTTAGTAATACTTTTGGCAAATTGCCTTTTTTGCAGATGAAGGGCATTTTTTCTTTGTCGGGAATGATGAGATAAGGAAACTCTTTATCTTCAGTTTCCATAGATGAAGCATTGTGTTGCACTTCTCCGAATCCCGGATTCTCATATAATTCATCACCACTTAATACATTGATTTTAAGTTGATTTGAGATGATTAAAGCTAAGCTATCTCTAAAGGCGTTGATGATTTTGGTTTGTTCATCTATCAATAAATTAGCTATTTTATTGGTTTTGGAATTGAACATCCCGGCATCAATCAATGGGAAAATTGGTTGATCAATTTTACCTATCACTACAGGCATAAGTGCTACACTTCTAATTCTTTGACTTTTAGAATAAGGAATACTTGTAAGCACTCTGATCTGATTGCAGGAACTTAATATTACAACAATGAATAATGTAAATATTAGTCTAAAATAAGTTTTCATAATTATTGTTTCATCATGATTAAAATAATACTCTTACATCAGAGCTCCGATAATGGTTGCCGAAAATAGTGAGGCTATCGTACCTCCCAAAAGTGCTTTCATCCCAAACTCTGACAATGTTTGTCTTTGACCGGGTGCCAATGATCCGATACCACCTATTTGAATACCGATACTTGCAAAGTTTGCAAAACCACAAAGCATATATGTAGCCATTATAACAGATTTTTGGTGGACTAAATGTACTGCGTTAGCTGGATTTTTAAGTTCCGCGAGCTGTGCATAAGCTACGAACTCACTGGAAGCTAGTTTAATTCCCAATAGCTGTCCCATTGTCATGATATCCTCACTTGCTACGCCGATTAGCCACATGATTGGTGAAAAGACCATGCCTAGTATGGTCTCAATAGACAACTTCTCGTACATCGTATTGTCCGAAATTACATTGTTCAGATAAGTATATTCTCCGATTTTCCCAAGTCCATAATTGATAATGGCGATAAATGCTATAAATACTAAAAGCATAGCGGCTACGTTGGCTGCAAGTTTGAGGCCTTCTGTAGTTCCATTGGCTATGGCATCGAGCACGTTGGAACCTATATTTTCATAAGAGACATTGACGTCTGTGTTGATTGGTTCAGTTTGTGGATATAAAATTTTGGATATAAAGATGGCTCCGGGAGCTGCCATTACAGATGCTGCCAGTAGATGTTTTGCAAATTCCAATCTGAGCAATGGATCATCACCCCCCAAAAAACTAATATAAGCTGCCATGACAGCTCCGGCAACAGTGGCCATGCCGCCTATCATCACAAGTAGCATTTCTGATTTGTTCATTTTTTCAAGGTATGCTTTGATCATCAAAGGAGCTTCTGTCTGACCAAGGAAAATATTACCTGTAACGGATAAACTTTCGGCCCCGGAAATGTGCAATAATTTTGTAAATACCATAGCAAATGCTTTTACAACAAACTGTATGACACCCAGATAGAATAGTAAGGATGTTAATGCTGAGAAAAATACAATCGTGGGCAATACCTGGAACATAAATATAAAACCAAAATTTTCTGCATTCATCATTCCTCCCAACAAAAATGTGCTTCCTGCTTTGGTAAAATCAAGGATCAAAACAAATATTCCACCTATAAATTCGAAGATAGACTTGATAAATGGTACTTTTAAAACCCCTAAGGCCAATATCAGTTGCGCTCCTAAACCTATGCTCACGGTTTTCCAGTTGATCGCTTTTCGATTACTGCTGAATAAGTACCCTATACCGATAAGAACCATCATCCCTAAGAGTCCTCTGCCCATGTTGATCATTAATTCCATTATTTTCTGCGTGTTTTTTGTGACTTGATTTTAAAATGTGAATTGAAATCCGTTAATTTGTCGGAAAAATAGAATTAATATTCCAATCACAGAAGTTTATGAGCTTAAAAAATACTAATACCTTTATAATCGGAATATCAGGTGGCAGCGGATCAGGTAAAACATCTTTTATAAAAGACTTAAAAGGTAGTTTTGATGACACTGAAGTTTGTTTTTTATGTCAGGATGATTACTACAGACCCAGAGAAATGCAAAAAGAAGACGAAAACGGAATTAAAAATTTTGATCTTCCGGAGTCAATGGACCTTGATGAGTTTTATTTTGACCTTGTGAAACTTTCAAATGGGTTGCCGGTAGAGAGGGATGAATACACTTTTAATAATGAAATTAAAAATCCGGGTAAACTACACATAAAACCTGCTCCCATCATTGTGGTAGAAGGCCTGTTTGTGTTTCATGAACCGAAAATATTTTCGAGTATGGATCTGAAAATCCTTATCCATGCTACTGATATTCAGAAAATTATAAGAAGAATCAAAAGGGATAGGGTAGAGCGCAATTACCCACTTGAAGATGTACTTTACAGGTACGAACACCATGTTTTGCCTTCATTTGAGACATTTATTTTCCCTTTCTTCAACAAAGTAGACATTGTAATCAATAATAACAGAACATATGATCTTGGCCGTGATATGCTGATTTCATTCCTAAAATTAAAATTACAACATTTTAAAGTCGAAGCTCCCATCTTAGTTTGATTCGGATTAGTTTTATATGTACATAGAGTACCATTTCTCAAAATATACTCAAACCAGTACTTTTGAAGGTGCTCACTTCATTTGTAAAAAGTCGCTGTAACTTCTGAATACATTACCAAAAACCCGTGTTTGGACTGAATAAAAATCAGTAGAGTCCACCAATACATATAGTCTGTTTTGAAAGCGTATTTCCCCGGGGCTATTTGTCAGACCAAATTGATTTTCCGGATCATCATATTTATAAAATGCATAATGATTTTTTGTGCCGTCTTTTTTTGCCAATTCTATAGCACAGGATGGCAGAGATTGTAGGACTCTTTCTTTTTCCGGAGATTGATTCATCAATTTTTCTGCTCCTAATGATTCAAACTGACTCAGATAGGACTTCATGAAGTTTTTATTGGTAATATGCCCTTCAGCATGCCGATGCATCAAAGGTGTGAGCATAAGGTCCGTTTTGTTTTCAATCAGAAATGAATGTACATTATCCTTTGGGTAGATGACTTTCAGGGATTTTATTTTTTCCAAAGGCGTTTGGAATATAAACTTGTCTCTGTAGTTATCAAGAGGTTGCTCAAACCGTGATCTAAGTCCACCTGATAACCCAGGGAGATGCATGGCAAAGGCTTGTTTGGAACCGCCCAAAACCATAAATGTACCATCCCCGTCTTGTAAATCAGAACCGATATGTATAATTTTCTCCGGAGTCTTCCCATTGTCCAGATATACATCTACCTGGATTCCGTTTTCTTTGACACTTTTCAGAATTGTGGGTATCGAATTGTGAGGCGGAACATATAGCAACCTGACTCCGGTTAAAACTTTTTCGATGTGCACCATTATACCAGGGTCAGCAGGATATTTGCCGTTGATGAGCCACATGCCCCCAGCTCGTGTGAAAACAATAGGTTGTAATTTTACGTGTTTTACTACAATTTTGGAGACATCGGTAATGTTTTTGACTGCAATTCCTCTATCAGCCGTTACAAGTTGTGATGCCTCCCTTTGGTGCTGAAAATAGAGAAATGATGCTACTCCGCTCAGCCCTATCAATACTAAAAGAAGAATCAAATTTTGATTATTCAATTTTTTCACGATGCAAATTTTCGTTTGCGGAAATACTGATATAAAAATCCCATCAAAGCTATCAGTACCACAGGAACTACCACATTGATAAGTTGCCATTGTAGTTTCTCCTGTTTTGTTTTGACGGTATCCAGTAACCTGAGCTTGATTTCTTTGGATCTTGACTCAAGTACACTTTCAGATTCAAGCATGTATTCTACTGCGTTCAGAATAAAATCTTTGTTGCCTTTATAGTATCTTCGTTCCCACTTATTAAATCCTATATCTTCAGTCTCACCCGAGGTGGGATTGACAAGATTTTTGGCAAAATCTGAATCTGAAATGACCAATTGTTTGGCATCTGATGCGCTCTTGTCAATAAATCGTATATTCATTCTGTCAAGGATAGCCTTAAAATCAGGGGTGAGTCTGTTTTTGAAAAACGATTCAAATTCGCCTTCTAACAGTACAGCTACAGGTCTGTGACCATCATTAAATTTTGTTGGATCAGGTGCCGTTTTTAATATTTCAAAAGTAAGTCTGACGGGTGCAAGTTGGGCTCGTGAGTATTTTGAACTGCTTATCAACACTGTTTTTTTGACTTGTCCATCTGTTTTTACAGTATCTATTGTGCCCGGAAAAAACAAATTGACCCTATCAATATTTTTAGTGACAGGATGTGCATTACTCCCTACTGCAGCAAGATGATACGGCCAGGGAAAAAGTTTGGTTTGCGGTTTGTCGCCTGCCATCCCTATCACTTGCGGTATACTGCTGCACTCTATATCCATGATAAGATCGGGCATAAGCCTGACACCGTACTTAAACAAAAGGTTGTCCAATTCTAATTGAGAAGCCTCAGGGACATAAAACTTTTGTTTATTGATACTGTCAAGAGAAACAGGAAACTTATCTATCATCCAGATGATTTTACCACCTCTCATCACGTATTGATCCAGTTTAAATTGGTTTTGAAGTGAAAACGGTAACTTTGGCCCAGCCACTATCACAAGATCAATAGTGGAGTCTATCATCATCATACTGTCGAGACTTATTCTCCCCAACTTATGAAATCTTCTAAGCTCACTTTCTAATCTGAAAGTCTGACTTTGATCCCACTCATCCTGTCCTTGTGTAAAAAGTATGTTTTTTTGTCTGTCTGCCTTCAGTTTTAAAAATGCATCCGCAAATTTATATTCAAGTAAGGCCACTGATTTATTTAGTATGATTTCTTCATTGTCTCCGGGTTTTTGCTCTTCAAGCAGATTTATCACCATCTTTCTGGATTTATAGTTGATGATGGCAAAAGGGAAAACCGGTTTTTGGACTAACTCCGTACCATCAGAATAACTCAGTGATATGGGTACGATATTATCTTCCCTTAGTTGGATACGACGTAGCTCTTTTTCCTTTGGAGTGCCTGCAGTAGGGTCTTCAAATTCATAGATAATGTTGGAATTGACATCCCGAAGTTTGAGCAACATGTCTTTTACAGAAGACTGCAGCCTGCGAAAACCGGCAGGAAACTCCCCTTCGAGCAGGACATTGACGGTGATATTGTCATCCATAGATGCTACAATATCTTTTGTATTTTTACTTATGGTATATCTATTGTCATCCGTAAGGTCGACCTGAAAATTGGCAAATTCCGCTATCACATTAATGATCAATATGATAACAAAAACCAGAACAAAACTTACATAAGGGTTGGATCTTTCCAGCTTCATATCTGTCTATTTTCTGAATTGTATGACCATAATAGTAGCATAAACAAACAAAACGATCACCGAAATGAAATAAACAATGTCTTTTGTCTCTATCAATCCCCTTGAAATGTTGGTATAATGGTAATTCATTCCTAATTTTTGTATCAACAGGTCAAATGACGTGGCAAATACAGGTAAAGCTGAAATATATAGAAATGCCCAATGCACAAAAAAACATAGGAAAGCTCCGAGTATGAACGCTGCAATCTGATTATATGTCAATGCCGAAGCAAACATACCAATGGCTACAAACGCTCCACCCAAAAACAACAATCCTATGTAGGAGCCAAAGATTGCTCCTGAATCCAGATTGCCGGGAGGTGAGCCAAGTTGATATACAGAGTAGTAGTATACAAAAGTGGGCAAAATCGAAAAAAGAACCAATACAAAGTAGGCAAGATATTTTCCGGCTACGATATCGTATATGGTCAATGGTTTTGTAAATAATAATTCGAGGGTACCCTTTGATTTTTCTTCAGAGATAGAGCGCATAGTAATGGCAGGTATTAAAAATAAAAATACAAGCGGAGCTATAGAAAATAGCTGATCCATAGTAGCATAGTTATAATCAAGCACACTTGTATCAGAAAACACCCACATAAAGAGCCCAATCGACAGTAGAAACACACTCATCACCAGATAACCTGTCAATGAGCTGAAAAAAGCATGGATCTCCTTTTTAAAAATACTAAACATCAGCTGTCTCCTTTGTCAGTTTTCTGAAAATATCCTCCATAGAAGCCTTTTCCTGACGCATTTCCAGGATGGTCAAACTTTTACTTACAGCAGTATCAAAAACTGATTTTCGAATATCAGCATTCTTTTCAGCTGTGAAAACCAACATCTTGCGATCTTTTGTGATACTTGACAAACCCTGGATTTGATCAAAAAGCGTCGGTGAAACTTCATTTTCGGCAAATTCTACATGAATCACCTGTCCGAAAGTAAGTGTGGATGACAATTGATGCATTGATTGATCAGCTACTAATAAACCATTATTGATGATGACGACTCTATCACAAAGTGCCTGAACCTCCTGCATGATATGCGATGAAAAAATCACCGTCTTTTCTTTTCCCAGATTTTTTATTAATGACCTGATTTCTACCAGTTGGTTCATATCCAATCCCGATGTAGGCTCATCAAGTATCAGTACAGAAGGATCGTGCATGATTGCCTGAGCCAGACCAACTCGCTGACGATAACCTTTTGACAGTGTGCCTATAATTTTGGTTTGTTCATTGCCCAGTCCGGTCATTTCTATCACTTCATTGATCCGGTTTTGTTTATTGTCAATTTTGTGGATACTTGCTACAAATTGCAAAAACTCCTTCACATACATCTCCTCGTACAGAGGATTGTGCTCAGGTAGATATCCTATCCGTTTGCGCACTGACAGAGGCGAAGTCATGATATCGTACCCATCTACTTCAGCTGTCCCTTCTGACGGTTGGATGTAACAACATATCATTTTCATGGTAGTAGTCTTTCCGGCACCATTAGGTCCTAAAAAGCCAAGAATTTCACCAGGTTTGGCATCAAAAGACAAATCATTTACGGCTTTTTGTGTGCCAAATACTTTAGTAATTCCTGAGACTTTTACTGACATGGGTATTTCTTTTAGGTTATAATTGTTGAGTAGGATGTTTTTAAAACGACGCAAAATTAATAATATTATTTAAACCAAAAGATCAACACATATAATACATTGTTAATGTTTATATATTTCGGATATCAGTGAGAATGTCTTTTGACAAGGAGGAAGTATTGACTATATGAAACTATCAAGTGAAAGTCCGGGAAAGTTTGATGAAAAAAAAAATATCCAAAGTTACGTACCTTACTACAAGAAAAATGTTTCTTTAAACAATTTTAAAATAAATCTAAAAGATATTTGACTTTTAATAATAAATATAGTACTTTTGTTTGTACTATATTTCGCATTAAATTTAATACTATTTTAATGATCACTGCAAACGAACTCAAAATCAAGGGCATTAAAGCCATAGAAGACCAATTAGCCCAAACTCCTGAAGCTGCCATCACTGTACATGGAAAGGTGAAGTATGTGGCAATGACAGTGGAGCAATTCGATAAAATGCGCATGGCAGAGCTCGAAGTGGCTTATATGCTTTGCAAAAAAGATATTGAAGATGGAAATTTTACTATCGAAACAGCAGAAGAACACTTAGAAAGATTGTGGCCTGAAATTCAGAAATAATTATTCTTATGCCAAAAATAATAACAACAAGTTACTATGAAAAAAAACTAAAAATTTTTAGGTCAAAGCATCCCGAGTTAAGAGAAAAATATGGAAAAATCATTCAATTGCTTCAAGCCAATCCCTCACATCCGTCTCTTCGATTGCACAAATTAAAAGGAAATCTATCAGATCTTCATTCAGTATCACTAAATATGAAATACAGGATACTCCTGGACTTTATTATAAAAGATGACCTGGTTATTCTTATAGACATAGGCGATCATGATGAAATGTATTAAGCAGCAAATTAAAAAACTTTATAGAATCGGCATTTCAAGATCACGTTAATGAAAAAATGGAAATATTACCTATTAGTATCCTGATTTATATTTTTCAGAATCAGTCTAAATTCTATTTTGAATAATTACCTACTTTATCAAGGATCATTGTAAAATACATTGATTTTTTATATTTTTGCAGAATATTTTATCAATTTACTTAATATCATGATGGATTATCGGAATAATATTTTGGAAACTATTGGCAATACGCCTATGGTCCGACTCAATAAAGTGGTGGATAAAACCCCTTGTCTGGTTTTAGGGAAAATTGAAACCTTCAATCCCGGGCACTCAACAAAAGACAGAATGGCCCTTAAAATGGTGGAAGATGCTGAGAAGAGTGCAAAAATAAAACCAGGTGGCACCCTCATTGAGTGTACTTCCGGTAATACAGGTATGGGTGTGGCCTTGGCTGCTGCTGTAAAAGGCTACAAATGTATATTTACAACCAGTGACAAACAATCCAAAGAAAAAATTGACATGCTCAAAGCCGTAGGCGCTGATGTCATAGTCTGTCCGACCAATGTAGAACCGGACGATCCGAGGTCATATTATTCAGTCGCTGAACGATTAAGTAAAGAAATTCCAAATTCAGTATGGCTCAATCAATATGATAATCTCTCTAACAGAGAGGCACATTACGAATCTACGGGCCCTGAAATTTGGAATCAAACAGATGGAAAAATCACCCATTTTATTGTTGGGGTTGGTACGGGAGGTACTGTCTCAGGTGTGGCCAAATATCTAAAAGAAAAGAACCCCGAAGTTAAAATATGGGGTATAGATACTTTTGGTTCGGTGTTTAAAAAGTATCACGAGACAGGAATATTTGACAGAAAAGAAATCTATCCTTACATCACCGAAGGCATAGGTGAAGATATATTACCCAAAAATGTTGATTTTTCACTGTTAGATCATTTTGAAAAAGTCACAGATAAGGATGCTGCCCTTGCCGCACGTCGATTGGCCAGAGAGGAAGGTTTATTATTAGGTTACAGTGCCGGCTCGGCTTTAGCTGGTTTGCACCAGATGAAAGATCGATTGAAACCTTCTGATGTGGTAGTGATTTTATTTCATGACCATGGGAGCAGATATATCGGAAAGTTGTACAACGACGATTGGATGCGTGAAAGAGGTTTTATTGACAATGAACTGAAGGTAAAAGATCTGATTCTGTATAAAAAAGACAAAAAATTTATATCCGTAGATGCAGGCGAAACTGTAAAAGCTGTACTGCATACTATGAAAGAGATGGATATCTCGCAGCTTCCTGTCATGCAAAATGACAAAATAGTAGGGTCAGTCACCGAAAGCCACATCCTTGAGTTCATACTTAATAATCCGCTGATGAACAGCGAGAAAAAAGTATCTGAAATTATGGATGCTCCTTTTCCAAAAGTACACTTAGACTTACCTGTACGTGACTTGAGTAAATATATATCAAAAAATACGCCTGCGGTGATCGCAGAAGACCTTTCAGGAGACTTGATTGTGCTGACACAATATGATATAATTCAGGCTTTGTGATACTGTAATGCCAACAGAATAAAAGCCCTGGTTGTTAGATTTCGCCGTTATGGAAAACTTGCTGTAAAAATTATTTTACTTTTATTTTTTTAGTACCAACGAGAGTAAGTAAGCCACTCTTATGTTCTTTTAGTTCGATCGTATATTTGCCAGGAACGGCATAGTTGTACATCAGGTTCTTTTGAGTGACTATAAGTCTCACTCCATCTCCCATTTCCATGACGTATCTTGATGCTTTTTCATCACCGATAAAATCAAAAAAGAAATCCTCCCCTGATTTTACTGAACCTGGAATTTTTACTAATCTGTCAAAATCATTGGCTTTACTTGAAGAATCATCTTCATCTCCTAGAATGATTGCAGCAATTGATGCAGGTGATGAAGGATCATTTTTCGGATTATTATTACCATTTGCTCCATTGACAAAATTGTGACCAAATAGATAGATAGAACCAATTATACCAGTGAGAACAATCATTGTCATCAAAAATGGTTCAAAGTGAGCAGCGAAAAATTGTGATAAATGGAAAGATTTCTTAGATAACTGTACAGGAGTGTAATGATTTACATTCATAAGATCGGATTTGGGTTGAAATAATCAATAAAAAAAATCGGTGGTTCCTTCCGACAATTTTGGGGTGTAAGAAGGAAGTGTAAAGGTAATACTTTTTATTAAATAAAAGATTATATTTCTTTATTATAATAAAAATATTTCATGTATAACCATAAGATTATGAAGTATTAAATGTTTTTAATTTTAAAATATATTGGTTTATTGACATTTATAATATCGAATTATATGTATATGAAAATAAAATATGTGTCAACTTTTTAGCATGGTTTTGGTTTTAACTTTCGAAATAGATCATCATTGAAAAAAATCAATCCTCGGCAAAATAAGTATGAATGCTTTTATAAAAAGTAAAATCCGTAATATGATGCACCAATTACTACTTCCAAGAGGTAGGCAATACAAGCCTCGTCCGGAGTTGGAGTATGGGTGGGACAAGATTTTTATTGAAAATGGTGAGAAAAGAATTTGTGTATTGTGGAATAAAAACTCTTCCATAGACACAAATCGTATCATCATATTATCTCATCCTTATCTTACCGATGCCAAATCTTTTTTTTTTAGTTAGAGGCCATACCGAGATGTACTTGGAGCACCAATATCAAGTTGTACTTTTTGACTATAACGGATTTGGAGAAAGCCCTTTTGTAGATTTTAATTATGCTGAGGATCTGCGGATAGTGGCAGATTTTGTTAAAAAAAGAGCATCAGAGGCAATAGTATTTGGCCATGGAATTTCGTTTGGAGCCTCTCACACTATAAATTATGGCACAAAGGAGCAAAATGTATTTCACAAGATTATTGTTGAAAACTGTTTGGATTCCAATCTTTCTTACTATAGAAAAAGAAACAAGAAACTGCATGTGGTCATGTTGGGCCTAATGAAAATATTTCCCCAAGTAAATAAGGATCATGACTACATCAAAAGTATGAGCAAACTCACAGGTGTAAATGGTGTACTGTTGATATACAATAATAATGATGACCTTACCACTGTATCAATGGGGAAATCATTGTATCTTGCCAGCAATATCCCTGCACAATTAGTAACCTTCGACGGTATACATCTTAGGGCTTTACAAGATAATAAAGAGGCGTACACTAAAGAAGTTATTTCTTTTTTACAGAATATTTGACAGATTCATCTATTGCCAGAGCTTCAGACATGATTGTGTTTAAGTCCTCCAAGGGTAGGCTTGCAAGGTCAGTAATCATAATTCCGGCTACCTGCTTTCTTGTTCCAAATTCCATTAAGCTTGCTTTTTTCATCAACTCATTGGCTCTTGTAAATGCTATTTCAACACTTCCATGATTTGTTGAGTTTAGGTAGCATATCCAACTTTTTTTATAATAAAACGGGATGCCATAATTCAATTTAGGATATATTTCTGCATCAGAGCTTAAAATCCAAAAATGCAGGAATTCAAGAATTTGCTTTTGATTTCCTTCTTTTTCATATATGTAAAGTTCTACTGGGTTCATGCATTTAAATTATAAACAACCAATTAATCTTGACGAATATCTGAATCATTCAAGGGTTGTTAATTTTCCAATTTATAAATGAGAGTAAAAATTATCCTTTTGTTCATTCAGTTTCGAATTTTGTCAAAGTCATTTAAAAAATAAATTAAATCTGTAATTTACATAAATCAATTATTTTATTACATTTGTACCAATCAAAACATAATATTAATATGGAAAGTTTTAATTTTTTAGTTGTTTTAGCCTCGGGATTAGTGCCTTTGGCGGTGGGAGCCATATGGTATGGTCCTTTATTTGGTAAGGCATGGATGGCTGCTGCTGACATGACCATGGAAAAAATGGTAGGAGCCAATATGATGAAAATTTATGGTTTAGCACTGCTTTTTGGATTGATGCTTGCCGTCGGATTATTTCCCATCGTTGTGCACCAAATGGGTATTTTTTCAACATTGCAAAATGTTGGAGTAGACACTCCAGGTAGCGAAGCCAATCTCTTTGCTCAGGATTTTATAAGCAAATACGGAACTGAATTTCGTACTTACAAGCACGGAGCATTCCATGGTTTTTTGACTGGATTATTTGTCTTTCTGCCTATTATGGCTACCAATGCACTTTTTGAAAGAAAGAGTTGGAAATATATCTTTTTAAATGTTGGGTACTGGACACTATGCGCCGCCATCATGGGTGGTATCATAAGTGCATGGGCTTAAAATTTTGCTGTGACTATTTTATGGCAGAAAGATTGTTTAGTGTGTCATTTGTAAGCGGTTATTGTAAGTCTTCAACACAGGGCACAATTTTTATGAAAAATGTAAAAAGATGTTTATACCATACGGATAATTGAATGCAGATTTTTTAGGTTTTAGTTAATTGATTTACAATGTTTTATGCTTTATTTTTAAAAAATTTGTCTGTTCACAATATTGTGCGAATGTGTTCAAGTTGCAAATGAATTTTAAGCCTTAAAATTATGATTCATTGGGATGTAAAAAAAAAACTTCATCCCAGTGAATCTTTATAGTAAAATGAAATCATCCTGAATGCCCAATTGCAAGTTGCCACATCATCAGTAAAGTTGTACTGACGATAATTTGTTTTTCTAAAGACGATGCTTTACATGTCTTTATTTTATTACGACGATAAATGTTCATGACGATAAATGTCCTGATTTTAAATCACTTTAAATTCAAGCTTCGTGTTACCGCTTTGGGTAAAGATAAACTTCGTCTTTACTCAAAATAAATACAAGAGTAAATGGATTTTTGGGAAACTAATTTATTTTGAGTATATAAAGTTATGGCATAAAACTGTAAAAGAAATTTAAGCAAAAATTAAAAAATGAAAACCAAAGTAAGTTCAAGTGCAATTTGGGAAGATTCAATAGGATACTCCAGGGCTGTGAAAGCTGGGAATATCATAGAGGTTGCCGGTACAGCAGCTGTACGTAATGGAGATGTTGTACATACCGGTGATCCCTATAATCAGGCAAAATACATCATAAAGATCATAGATCATGTACTCAAACAGTTGGATTCAAGGCTTGAAGATGTAGTGCGAACCCGTATTTACTTAAAACATGTGAGTGATTGGGAAGAAGTAGGAAAGGCACATGGCGAATTTTTCGGAACAATAAAACCGGCTTGCTCAATGATTGCTGTATCTTCGATGATAAATCCCGAAATGCTTGTGGAAATTGAAGCCACTGCCATTATTAGTTAAAGAGCATGTACAAAATAAAAGAAATCTATTACACGATCCAGGGAGAAGGGTTTCATGCTGGAAGGCCGGCAGTTTTTTGCAGGTTTTCAGGGTGTAATCTTTGGAGTGGGAGAGAAGCAGACAGAGATAAAGCAATATGTAAATTTTGTGATACTGATTTTTGGGGTACAGATGGAAGATTTGGTGGCAGATATGATGCTGTATTGTTAGCGGAGACCATTAAATCTCTTTGGCCACCAGGTAGTGAAAATATTTTTGTAGTTTGCACCGGCGGAGAACCTGCTCTGCAAATGGATGATATATTAATCTCAACTTTCAAAAAATTTCATATTGAAATTGCCATTGAAACTAATGGAACCCTGCCTTTACCAGAAGGTATAGACTGGATATGTGTCAGCCCGAAATCAAATACAGAAATAATAATGACTAAAGGTGATGAGTTGAAGCTGGTATTTCCTCAGAAAGAAAATATCCCCAAAGATTACGAACATTTAGACTTTAAACATTTTTATTTACAGCCTTTGGATGATACATTCAGAGTGCAACATACTGAGGCAGCGATTCATTATTGCCTGCAACATCCTTTTTGGAAACTTAGCGTTCAGACCCACAAATTTCTGGGGATTGACTGAATTTGTTGAATTGTGACTTAAAAAACAAAAAGCCGGAAGAATCAACTGACATCCGGCTTTTTAGTTTTAATTTTACAATGATAATTATCCGAATATCTCAGTACCGGCAAAATGGAATGCACCTTCAATCGTTGCATTTTCATCACTATCGGACCCGTGAATGGCATTTTCACCAATGTTTCTTGCATATTTAGCCCTGATTGTACCTGGTGCTGCATCTGCAGGATTAGTAGATCCGATCAGTTTTCTGAACTCTTCCACAGCATTTTCTTTTTCAAGGATGGCAGCTACTATTGGTCCTGATGACATAAATTCCACCAATTCCCCGTAAAACGGTCGTGCTTTGTGCACAGCATAAAATTCTCCGGCTTTTTCTGCAGATAATTTTGTATATTTCATGGCTACTATTTTAAAGCCTGCTTCATTTATCTGAGATAAAATAGCGCCAATATACCCTGAGCTTACCGCATCAGGTTTGATCATTGTAAATGTTCTGTTAGTTGCCATAAATATTAAATTTTAATTTTGTAATTTGAAAAACGCCGCAAAAATAGGAAATCATATTCTTCATTGATACAAAAAACAAAAATTAATTTTGATTTGTTGGTTTTTTTACTCAAATTTGCGACTTTTTATGACCGAAGAAATCCGCCTGTTAAAAGAAGTACTGATATTGCCTAAGAAAATCAGTATCATAACTCATCGCAATCCGGATGGTGATGCTATCGGGTCTTCTATGGCGCTTTACAGGTATTTGACAAAGCTAGGCCATAACTCAAAAGTTATCTTCCCCAGTGAATATCCTGCGGGTTACAGTTTTATAGAAGGCGTGAGCTTGTCTGTTATTTTTGATTCCGATCCTGAACAAGCAAGATCAGTTATTGATAACAGTGAAGTCATATTTTGCCTGGATTTTAATGGATTAGACAGAGTTGACAAGTTGGGAGAAAATATTCAGTTCAGCAAAGCAAAAAAATCCTGATTGACCACCATCTTGACCCGGAACCGTTTACTGACATCGAATTTAGTGACATTAATTCAAGTAGTACATGTGAATTGGTATTCAAGGTAATAGAAGGCTTGGGTGATATTGCAAAGATAGACACTTCCATTGGTGAAGCACTCTTTACAGGCTTGATTACTGATACTGGATCATTTAGATACGGCACCAGACCATACACATATGAAGTCGCTTCAAAATTGAAAGGACTCGGGGTGGATGATTATAAACTGGCGGATAAGATTTTTAATTCTCAGAAAGAAAAACACCTGCGATTGCTTGGCCACTGTCTCGCAAACAGGATGGAAGTCATAAAGGATTATGGAGTGGGGATCATGTGGCTTACCAAACAGGATTATGTTGACTTTGAAATTCAGCGTGGTGACACAGAAGGCATCGTCAACTATATGTTGATGATCGAAAATATTAGAGTAGCTGCCTTTATTTTAGAGCAACCAAGTATTATTAAAATCTCTCTTCGCAGTAAGGGAGATATTTCGGTTCAGGAGATTGCTCAGAAATATTTCAATGGCGGAGGTCATAAAAATGCTGCAGGCGGTGGAGTTTATGCCAATCTTCAGGATATCATTGACAAAGTCAAAAAAGTCATGCCTTTGTACCTACCTAAAATTCAATCCTGATGAAAGACAGATGTTCTTTTTTAAATAATTAATAATTTTCAATAAAACAAATCATGAAATTTAATCTTAGTTCAATTTTATTTTTATTAGCAATAGGGATAATAGGTTGGAAAAGTGGTGATACTAAATTATCAAGTGGGTTTGATTATAAAGTAATTCAAGCTGGAAAAGGGGATGTACCAAAAGTAAATGACTACGTATTTTTTACTATAAAAATCACCGATGAAAAAGGCAAAGTACTTCAGGAAATGAAAGAAGGTCCACAAATGCCTGTGATGCAAATTTTGCAGGAAATGCCCAAACACCCAATGGCAAATCCAGTACTTGAATTACTTGCCATAAGTAAAGTCGGAGGTGTGTATCAACTGATTATGCCCGTGGATTCGATTCCAAATCCACCTGCTGATATTGCTGATATGAAGCACATCACTTATGAGGTTGGTATTAAAGAATTTAAAAATGAAGAGCAGTATAAAAAGTATATGGAGGAGCAACAAGCAGAAATGCAGGCAAAAATTACTGCAAATATGGAAAAATTACCTGCCATTGAAGAATTAACTAAAACGACTTTGGAAGATTATAAGTCAGGTAAGTTAGAAACTAAATCAACAGCATCCGGCCTTAAGTATTATATCGTGAAGGAAGGTCAGGGACCAAACCCCAAAACAGGAAATACTGTAAGTGTAAATTATTATGGTGTGCTAAGTGATGGAACAATGTTTGATAATTCTTTCCAACGGGGTCAGACTTTTCCTTTTGGTTTAGGTCAGGGACAAGTTATAAAAGGTTGGGATGAAGGTATAGCACTTCTCAATAAAGGAGCAAAGGCATTCCTATTTATTCCGGGAGCCTTGGGTTACGGGGCAGCGGGTAGTCCGCCTGTAATACCCGCCGATGCAGAGCTTGTGTTTTACGTAGAACTTGATGATTTTACAGGACAATAAGTTTATTGTTTAAAATATATTCAATGTCGTTTTGGATTATTCTAAACCCAACGGCATTGAATATTTGTTACCTAAATATCTTAAAGTGAGCTTTTCAAATGTGTGCTTTTCTAAACACATGAAGTAGGACGAAGCATTAGTAGGTCATTTAGATTTTTAGAAGTAAAATAACATCTTAATAAACAGCATGTTATTTTAAGTAGAAAGGAAAAGTATTTTTTTAAAATTTAAACATGCAGGGCAATGACCATAGAGCAGTTAGCTGACTTAAGGGTGCGATTGACATCGGTAAGGAGGTATCTTTGACGTCGATCGCCGTATTATTGAAATAGAAGAGAAAGAACAAACTTCTCTGGACCCAACTTTTTTGGAACGATCCTGAAAAAGCTGAAATCACATTAAAAGAGCTGAAGGATCATAAAAAATGGGTCGAAAAATACCACATGCTTGAGACAAGCATAGATGATCTTGATGTGCTTCTGGAGTTTTTGAAAGAAGGTGAAGGTACTGAAGCCGAAGTAGACGAAAAATATAAAGAACTACTTAATCAATTAGATGATATTGAGTTTCGGACTACACTTGATCAACCTGAAGATGCACTAAGCTGTACCCTCGAAATCAATGCCGGGGCCGGAGGTACTGAAGCTTGTGACTGGACTTCAATGCTCTTAAGGATGTTTTTGATGTGGGCAGATAAAAGTGGTTATAAAGTAACAGAACTGGACAGAATTGATGGAGATGTTGCAGGAATTAAATCAATCTCAATAGAAATTGATGGAGAGTATGCATATGGTATGCTGAAAGGAGAAAATGGGGTTCATAGACTGGTACGTGTAAGTCCATTTAATGCTCAAGGCAAGAGAATGACCTCGTTTGCATCTGTCTTTGTCCATCCTCTCGTTGATGATACTATAGACATACAAATTAATCCTGCTGAAATAGAATGGGATACTTTCAGAGCCCAGGGAGCTGGAGGACAAAATGTAAACAAAGTAGAAACAGCAGTGCGTATCAAACATATACCTACTGGCATAGCTATTCAGTGTCAGGAGGCAAGGTCACAACACGCCAATAGAGATAAAGCCATGCAGATGCTTAAATCCCGACTTTATGAGATAGAGCTGGAAAAACAAAGAGCAGAGCGTGAAAAACTCGAATCTCAAAAAATGAAAAATGAATGGGGTTCTCAGATCAGGTCCTATGTTCTGGATGACAGAAGGGTAAAAGACCACCGTACAGGTCATGAGAACAGAAATACTGATGCAGTATTGAATGGAGATCTGGATGGATTTCTTAAGGCTTATCTGATGTGGGATGGAAATTGATCAGTTAACCTTCGATCACTATTCAATTGCAGTTAAAGATCTTGACAAAAGTTGTCGGTTTTATGCGGAAATTTTAGGGTTGAATAAAATAAACAGGCCGGATTTTGATTTTGAAGGTGCCTGGTTTTCGATAGGGGAATATCACTCGTTGCACCTTATTTCAGATGAAAATACCGAGGTACAATTTTCAGGTACCAGACAATTACACTTCGCTTTCGCAGTTAAGGACATTCTTAATTTTAGGACTTATTTACTGTCCAAAAACATTGAAATTGTCAAAGACATAAAGTCCAGGCCTGATGGTATGTTGCAATTATTTATTAGGGATCCTGATGGATATTTTGTTGAAATTACATCGTTGTAGCTGCAGTACTTGATGATTCAGTTGCTAAAAGATCTATGGATTGCCATCATGTCATTTTGGCAGGTGCAATAATAGCTATTGATCACAAATGGCATGTTGTAGTTCAATTTGGCAGGGCGAAATTTAGGAATTCTACTTTGGCACACTTCATGATATATAACAGGGAAATCTAAAATTTATTTATTTAACATATTAAATTAAAATCAGATATTATATGAAACCAATTAATGACAGAGTGGTAGTAAAACCTGCACCAGCAGATGAAAAAACAACAGGGGGAATCATCATTCCTGATACAGCGAAAGAGAAACCTCAGAGAGGAGAAGTTATCGCTGTAGGTCCAGGCAAAGATGGAAACAAGATGACAGTAAAGAAAGGTGATACTGTTCTGTATGGCAAATACGCCGGTCAGGAGATCAATTTTAAGGGTGAGGACTATCTGATCATGAGAGAAGATGATATCCTGGTGATTATCTAATTATTTTTAAAAACAAATTCATTAATTCATTTTCAAAAATTAAAATATATGGCTAAGATAGTAAGTTTTGACACGGAAGCTAGAGTAAAATTAAAATCAGGGATTGATCAATTAGCAAATGCTGTTAAAGTGACTCTGGGACCCAAAGGTCGTAATGTGGTCATTCAAAAAAGTTTTGGTGCACCTGTAATCACAAAAGACGGAGTGACAGTTGCTAAAGAAATCGAACTTGAAGATGCAGTAGAAAATATGGGAGCTCAAATGGTAAAAGAAGTAGCATCTAAAACTGCGGACGCAGCTGGTGATGGTACCACTACTGCAACAGTTTTGGCTCAGGCTATGGTCAATGCCGGTATGAAATATGTGACAGCAGGAGCTAATCCCATGGATTTGAAAAGGGGTATTGACAAAGCAGTTGGCGCTGTTATTGCTGATCTGAAAAAACAAAGTGAAGTGATCGGTTCGGATTTTCATAAAATCAAACAAGTTGCGTCTGTATCGGCAAACAATGATGAAGAAATAGGTACCTTGATAGCTGATGCTATGAAAAGAGTGACCAAAGATGGGGTCATCACTGTAGAAGAAGCCAAAGGAACAGAAACATATGTGGACGAAGTAATAGGTATGCAGTTTGACAGAGGATATTTGTCTCCTTACTTTATCACAAATACTGAAAATATGACCACAGAATATGAAAATCCTGTGATTCTGATTCATGATAAAAAGATTTCCAATGTTCAGGAAATTGTTCCTGTGTTGGAAAAAGTTGTGCAGACAGGAAGACCTTTGCTTATCATTGCTGAAGATGTAGATAGCCAGGCTTTAGGCACGCTGGTAGTCAATAGATTGAGAGCAGGATTGAAAATCGTAGCTGTAAAAGCTCCTGGATTTGGTGACAGACGTAAAGCAATGCTTGAAGATATAGCTATATTGACAGGTGGAGTTGTCATTTCTGATGAAAAAGGTTACAAGCTTGAAAATGCCACTATTAGTGAGCTCGGTCAGGCTGAAAAAATCACAGTTGATAAAGATAATACAACTATTGTAAATGGAAGAGGCCAGCAAGCAGACATCAATGCAAGAATCGGTCAGATCAAGGCTCAGATAGAGACCACTACATCTGATTATGACAAAGAAAAACTTCAGGAAAGACTTGCTAAGTTGGCTGGTGGTGTGGCGGTACTTCATGTAGGAGCTGCTACTGAAGTGGAAATGAAAGAGAAAAAAGACAGAGTCGATGATGCACTTCATGCTACAAGAGCTGCAGTAGAAGAAGGTATTGTAGTAGGCGGAGGAGTTGCACTTATTAGGACTATCAAAGGGCTTGAAGATCTTAAAGGATTAAATGAGGATGAAAATCTTGGAATTCTTATAGTAAAAAAAGCACTTGAAGCACCACTCAGAATTATAGCTGAAAATGCCGGAGTGGATGGTTCAGTAGTATTTCAGGAAGTGGCCAAAGGAAAAGGAGCCAATGGCTATAATGCGCGAACAGGAATTTATGAAGATCTGAAAAAAGCAGGTGTTATTGATCCTACCAAAGTGACAAGAATAGCTCTTGAAAATGCAGGATCTATAGCGAGTATGGTTCTTACGACTGAATGTGTCATCTCAGACAAAAAAGAAGAGAATGCCGGTGGTCATGCACATCCTCCTATGGGTGGTGGCATGGGCGGCATGATGTAAGCCATAAGAATTAGAATATGTTGATTTTTTAGGTAAGATCTGCGTAATGCAGATTAATAAAAAAAGCTCCTGATAACTTCGGTTATTCAGGAGCTTTTTTTTTGAAGTGTTTTGGCTTCACGCCGAAGGGTTCATCACTGTCTTCGCAATGAATCCGAATTCCGTCTCCGAATTGAAACCATTACCTGCATTGAATCTTAACTCAACATACAAAGTTCATCAATTAGAGAAATTATAGTGGACAGAAAATAAGCTGCGAAAAATTTAAATCATAATGTATTGTAAATTAAATAATTATGATTATATATTTTCGAAATCAATTTTCTGTTTGGTATAGTTAAGTTAGTATTGACATTAAAAATCAATGTCGTTTAGTTAAGGCATCTTTATGAAGTCATTCCCTTGCAAGGGAATGATTTAGATAGGGTAAAAACAAAGAAAAATTCCTTATCTAAACGACGTTGACATTAAAAATACTTAAAACTTTGTCCTGGCTTGATGCTAAGTAAAGATTCATAAATAAGATGAATGACACTTTCCACGTCTTTTTTATGCGCCATTTCTACTGTCGTATGCATATATTTCAGTGGCAAGGAGATCAATACAGATGGGATGCCGCCGTTGCTGTATGCAAAAGCATCCGTGTCTGTACCTGTGCTTCTGCTTGATGCAGATCTTTGGAAATCAATATTTTTGGATTCTGCTACTCCTATTACTTGATCAAGCAATAAATTATGAACAGCCGGTGCATAAGTGAGAGTAGGGCCAAGACCACATTTTATATCACCCTGGATTTTATTATTGACCAAAGGTGTACTGGTATCATGGGTTACATCAGTAATGATGGCTACATGGGGTTTTATAGTGTTGGCAATCATTTCTGCACCCCGAAGCCCAATCTCTTCCTGAACAGCATTTACTATATATAACGTGAATGGAAGCTTTTTTTTCTTTTCTTTCAGAAGTCTGGCAACTTCTGCAATACAAAATCCGCCAAGCCTGTTATCCAAAGCTCGGCCACAGTAGTAGATATCATTTAGTGTAGTGAGCTCATCCTGAAATGTGATGACACATCCCACATGAATACCCATAGCCAAAACTTCGGCTTTATCCTTTGCTCCAACATCTACAAAAATATTATCTACTGTAGGCGCCATATTTTCATCTTTACCTTTCCTGGTATGGATTGCCTGCCATCCAAATACACCCTTTACAATTCCTTTTTTTGTATGAATATTGACACGCATTGAAGGGGCAATGATATGGTCTGAACCACCATTCCTGATGACCTGAATGTAGCCATTGTCAGATATGTAATTAACGTACCATGAGATCTCATCAGCGTGGGCTTCGATAATTACTTTGTACTCATGTCCGGGGTTGATGACACCATAAGCGGTGCCATAATTATCAAGATGCCAGGAGTCAACATAAGATTTGATGTATTCTACCCATATTTTCTGTCCGGAGGCTTCGTAGCCTGTAGGTGATGCGTTGTTCAAGTATTTGTATAAAAACTCTTCTGATTTTTGGGTGATAATATTCATTTAAAATTTATGGCTTATCGTTTAAAAAATATTTTTGATACCAGGCTTGAGGATCTTTATTCCATTCACCCAGTATTGATGATTCAGATAAAGAGATGTATTTACTTTCGATAGCTTCTTTCAGCAAAGCGTTATAATTGGACAAAGTAAGGTATTTACAATTGTTTATCCTAAAATTTTCTTTTGCTTTTTCAAAACCATAATCAAAAATAGCTAATACCCCCAATACTTGATGCCCCTCCTTTCGAAGGATTTCAACTACATCAATCGAACTACTTCCTGTCGAAATAAGGTCTTCAACAACAAGGATTTTTGCACCGACAGGAATTTCTCCCTCAATGAGGTTTTGTCTTCCATGCCCTTTAGGAGCAGATCTCACGTAACAAAAAGGCTTGTCAAGATAGTCGGCCATTAGCGCTCCATGAGCAATCCCGGCAGTAGCAACCCCTGCAATCATATCAAAATCACCAAATGACTCCGATACTTCACCAAATGCTTTTTTAATAATATTTCTTACTTCAGGATAAGACAGAGAAACACGATTATCGCAGTAAATAGGAGACTTAATACCAGAAGCCCAAGTAAAAGGATTTTGTGGGTTTAATTTAATTGCGTTTATTTGCAAAAGTTTTTGAGCGATCAATTTTTCAGTACTCATTTTAAGCTTTAAATGGAGAAACCGCAAATTTATAAAATATATATCAATGAAGTGGAAGTTATTCTGAAACCTTCTGCAGATATTACTTTGGATGATGCAGTTTCTACGGGGAGTGTCGTCGTTAAGTACACTGGCAATAAAAAACATTTGTTGGACTATATCAACATTCTTGAAAAATCAATAAAATCTGAAAAACTAATCATCCACTTTGAAGATTTTGTGAAGCTAAAAGCAGATTTTAAATCTCATTTCTCTGAAATAGAAGCTGCAGGTGGTTTGGTGGTGAATGAAAAAAATGAGTATTTGTTCATTTTCAGAAGCGGATCCTGGGATTTGCCAAAAGGCCGTATAGAAAATAATGAAACAAAAAAAATTGCCGCTATGAGAGAAGTGACAGAGGAAACTGGAATTAAAAAGTTGACTATCATTCAGAAACTGATGATCACAAGACATACATTTCGTAGCAATGTGGGCAAAAGGATTATTAAAAAATCATATTGGTATCTGATGGATGCCAAAAAGCAGAATACCACCCTCAAACAAATGAAGATATTGTTCAAGCCGAGTGGATGACATTAGAAAAGTTTTATAGTAAAAAGAGACAAGTTTACCCCAATATTCTGGAAGTGCTGCATACCCAAGAAACACCAACAGATAAGAGTAAAGTGCAGATAAAAATAAAATAGTGAAATATATCAAATATATAAAAGACTGGATTAAAAGTTATTACAAAGATCTCTTAGTATTCTGTATCACAATTTCATTTGCCTGGGTTTTGATATATCGAATAGTGCCGCCCCCTGCCACTTTACTGATGTTTACCCGAATATTGACAACTGAAGGTGATTTTCAATATAGCTATAAAGGAATATCTAAGATTTCACCACATATACAAGTGTGTGCTATGGCATCTGAAGATCAAAATTTACCATTTCATAGTGGTATGGACATAGAAGCCATACGAAAAGCTGCAGCAGTAAATAAAAAAGGTAAAAAGGTATTCGGGGCAAGTACTATCAGTCAGCAGGTGGCAAAAAACGTCTTTTTATTTCCTCAAAGATCCTACATTCGCAAAGCTTTGGAGCTATATTTCACCATGATCATTGAAACATTATGGTCCAAGGAAAAAATACTCGAAACATATCTGAATGTGGCTGAAATGGGTAATCTTATATTCGGAGTCGAACAGGCAGCCCGGAATTACTATAATAAATCAGGAGCTATACTAAATGTAAGAGAGTCTGCAGCCATTATTTCCGTCTTACCAAGTCCGAGAAAATATGATGTTAAAAATCCAGGCAAATATGTAGGAGCCCGACAACGCGAAATAGCTGATCTCTATTATTCATTGGACGGAATCAGATATCTCAGAGAACTCTATGTAAAAGCGGACAAATCCCTCTACGATTTCAGAAATTATAAGAAATAGGTCATTATTTGGGTTGCGAGTACAATCTAATGTTTTGTCAATTGTGGTAATTCGTCACTTAAGGATCACAACTGACTTGACTAAGCGGGCAGGGGTAGAGGGCAGTTTAAACAATTTCAATACAAAAATGAGATACACCCCATAAATGTAACATTAGTCTCTTTAACATCTTTCCTGCTCTCATTTTTGGAGTGTGATTTTAGACATCATAATAATAATCAACATAGATTTTGAGTATAAAATTTTAGGAATACGAATCAGTTTTGTACCTTTGCAAGAGAATAAGAAGGGGTTTTCTGGAGCATATATTTCAATGATCCCTACGAGTGCCGGAAGTGTAAATTATACCCATTACCATTAACATATATTGAAGAATGACAGATCAGTTTAAAAAATTAAGCAAGCATGAGTGGGAGTTGTTGGTCGAAGCTATTCCATTAATTGGCATACTGATTGCAGGTGCAGACGGAGAGATAGATGAAGAAGAGATGGATTGGTCAAAAAAGATTACCCATATCAGAAGCTATAAAATGAAAGGTAGTGTGAAGTCATATTATGAAGAAGTAGACAGGGATTTTGAAACAAAACTTATGCACTATTCTGAAGTTTTACCTTCAGGTGTTGAAGAACGTACAGAAATAATTTCTGAAAAACTTCGTCATCTGAACCCTATCTTAGCCAAGTTGGATTCTGATCTTTCATATAAATTGTATAAAGGATTTTTAAGTTTTGCTGATCATGTGGCCAAAGCTTCAGGAGGAGTTATGGGCTTTTTTGCGGTCAATAAAGAAGAAGCAAAATTATTAACCCTGCCAATGCTTAATCCGATCTATTTTGATGGTACTGAAGAAGAATAAGTAATGTGATGCGATAGGAATATCTATGATGTAAAAAAAAATACTATCTGCTTTTTCTCTTCCCGCTATTCCTGAAATCTTTAAATGATTTGTTTGCCTTATTTGTTTTTGGCTTGAACTTTTCAGATTTTATTTCTTGTTTGATTTTTGTTGAGGATATTTTTAAATTTGGGTCAATCTTCAAGAGAGGATATAGATCTTGTTGTGTCATAGAAATAAACTTACCGGGTACAAGCTTACCTATTTTAAGACCTTCTATCTGTACTCTGACTAAGCGTAATACCGGATAACCTACGGAAGCAAACATCTTTCGGATCTGACGGTTTTTTCCTTCTGTGATCTCTATCAAAACCCAGGAGTCAGGAATACTGGCTCTGTATCTAACCGGAGGAATTCTTTCTGGCAGCGTAGGTGGCTTAGGAAGTTTTTTTAACGTGCAGGGTAGGGTGCGGTACGTACCCTTTTCCAGTTTGATATCTACACCTTTACAAAGCAGGGTGATGGCCTTTTCATCTATATCATTTTCAACCTGAACGATGTAGGTTTTTTTATGTTTTTTTGATGGATTCAGAAGTTGGTCGTTCAGCGATTTGTCATTTGTCAGCACGAGAAGACCTTCAGAGTCTTTGTCCAATCTTCCTACAGGATATACATCCTTTTCTATATTTAAAAAATCAGAAAGTGTTTGATGGTTTTCCCTTTCCTTTGTAAACTGAGTGAGTACATTATACGGTTTGTAAAATACATAATATTTAAAATCCATAGTCAATAATTAGGGTGTATTTCATTTTTTCGCTTCACATTATAAAGCACCATTTTATTATATCGCGATTCAGGCAAGATGCCTGTCTATATTGCATCGTAGCTGGAAGCTACGACGAACAAACGAAACTTGATAAGAAAGAGTAAAGGGCGAAAAAATGAAATGCACACAATAATTATGTATTTGTATTGATGTTAAAGAAACTCCTATCTGCATTTATACATTAAATCTGAAATGCATGACATCGCCGTCTTCTACCACATATTCTTTGCCTTCAACACCCATTTTACCGGCTTCTTTCACCGCATGCTCAGACCCATATTTGACATAAGCATCGTATTTTATGACTTCTGCCCTGATAAATCCTTTCTCAAAGTCAGTGTGTATGACTCCTGCCGCTTGAGGTGCTTTCCATCCTTTTACGATAGTCCAGGCCCTGACTTCTTTTACTCCTGCTGTGAAATATGTATATAAATTCAACAGCTTATAGGCAGCCCTGATGATTCTGTTGACTCCGGCTTCATGAAGCCCCATAGCTTCTATAAATTCCATACGTTCTTCCTTGCTTTCGAGCTCCGCAATTTCAGCTTCTATTCCTGCACATATCAGCAATACTTCAGCATTTTCATTTTTTACTGCATCCATAAATCGCTGTGTATGGACATTTCCTTCGATCACTGCAGCTTCATCAACATTACAAACATAAAGGATGGGTTTGCCTGTAAGAAGATATAAATCCTTATAAAGCGATTCATAATGCTCGTCGACTTCAAAGCTTCGGGCAGGTTTTTCACTCTCGAGATGTTTCAGCAGTTTTTCTGCCCATTCTACATTGAGTGCATCGTCTTTAGACCCTGATTTTGCTTGCTTTTTTAGTTTATCAATCCGTTTTTCCATGGTTTCGATATCCTTAAAGATGAGTTCAAGGTCTATGATCTCTTTGTCTCTTACCGGATCAACACTCCCGTCTACATGGATGACATTATCATCTTCAAAACATCTGACTACATGGACTATGGCATCAACTTCGCGGATATTTGCCAAAAACTGATTGCCCAGTCCTTCGCCTTTTGATGCACCTTTGATAAGTCCGGCAATGTCAAGTATTTCAACGCTCGTGGGAAGTACTTTTTGAGGATTCACTAATTCAGCAAGTTTGTCCAACCTTGTATCAGGCACTACTATCACCCCGAGATTAGGCTCTTTGGTTGCAAACGGATAATTGGCAGCAAGCGCTTTTGCAGATGTTAATGCGTTAAAAAGTGTTGACTTGCCAACATTTGGAAGTCCTACAATTCCACACTGAAGTCCCATTGAAATATAATTTTGGTGAAAAACGCCACAAAGGTACGAATTAGGCTTGAAATAGTAGTTTATTATTTAAAGTTAACATAAATATGGAAAGTTTTTAATTAAAGTTTCAAATAAATGCTGCCATAAGGTGAGATTAAATATTATTCTTAATAGGGCTATTACCCACTTCCTATTTTAAGCACCGATGACTTTTATATTGTAAGCAAGTCAGCTGTCTTTTATATTTAAGATTTTTTAAATAAAAAATGAAATGTTAATAAATGGTGTTGTTTTATCATGATGCTCAATGATATCTAATATATTTTAACGCCAAAACTGCCACCACTTTTTATCAGATTTATCCTTAATTTTTAACTCTTGTTTATTTTGCTTTATTTTACTATAACTGTAAATTTCAACTTTTTCATCAGTTTTCATTTGCCCAACATAACTGCTTCAAACAAATAATAATCATCTGCTATTATTTTATAGCCGTCGCCAAAAATCATTCCAAAACTCATTGAAGTCTCATTGCCGAAAAAACCACAGCCTTTAGGAACTTTTTTCAAAATGTCTTTAAAGATAAAATCAAAATCTTCAAATAAAAAATCACTATCAAAATAAACTAAAGTAGAATTATTTCTCGAAAATACTACAATAGTATTTTCGTCATATACGCCAGCATCGTATTCTATCCATTCACCAATTCTGTTTAGACTTAGTTTAATATTACACTCATCCTGAACTATATCCAATATTTCTTTCTTGTTACCAGCAGCAACAATTCCAATAATCGTCATTCCCATAAATTAAGTTTGTTTTGTTTTTGATTTTTAAATGTTTGTAATGCTATATAATTTCAGAAAAAGTCTCTCTGTCTATACACCCCTATTTTCAAAGGCAAAAGTAATTAAAAAGATAGATTTTCATCTAATTCAAGCTACTTTTATAATCAAATAGTCAATATCTATAGTATGAAATGAAAAATTTAAATACCTTGTATTTGAATTAACTTTTAGGTAATAGTCTCATATTTCAAAAAAAAACCAAAACAACTCCTTTTAAGTACTAAAAGTGCTCTTAAATCATTAACGTTTAAAGATTTAATTACATAAAATGCTACTATTTCTAAAGCGTTAAATTTCTGGATTTAAATCTTCATGAAGAATCGACCAGGTATAATCCGCCAGTAATAGTACTGATGCTTTATAAATAAAAGGTGATTTAAGTCCCCATTCGTCTGGGGAGATCATAGAAATCATCCATGAACTGTCTTTTCTTTCATATACATAATATGTATGGCCAATCAAAGGCTTAAATCCTACGTCTGCTCTATATATCTTCTCAGAAATATTAATCCTGTCATGGATTGCCTGAGCTTGTTTGATCAGTGTTTCTACCTGTTCTTTTATCTGTACAAGTTGATTTTCTGTTTGCTGGTACATCGCTTTCATCGCATTACCTTTGGTTCGACCTTTGTCCAAAGGCCTGATAATAGCGCTGCCTACATGGTGCGCATATGGCAGTAAGTGTGGTGTTTCAGTGATATGATCAATACTGATCGGATTGTTTTGTTCAGACATTGTCCAAAATTGTTCTATAAGTATCAATACACCTAAAAATAAAAATAGTTCAGGATCAGAACATAATAAATTTGGAACGTTTACCACATTGTGCTTTACCAAAGTAGCCGATGCCCCAGTTCAATTCAAACACTACACCAGCAAATGCGACATTGGATGATTTATAACCTGCAGCAAATATACTTTTATCTCTAAGTGGTGTATTAAGTGGTGATCCTTCTTTGACAAAGTCGGTAAAGGCATACTCCAATCTCAGTCCCAGTATGCCACTAAATCGCCCGTCATTACCCATAATATTGGCTCCGAAACCTACAACCCCTGCTATGTTATTGGAATTATAACCTTCAGTTCTTTCATTGGTTGTGTTTTCAAGATTGTCTTCTACTTTGGAAACAAATGAAATTTTTGGCCCGATTTCAAAGTATCCAAGGTTTTGTGCGTTTTTGTATAGTGCATAAACATCTGTTGTGGCCCAGGAAATACTTGCAATTTTCCCAATGGACAATATGTCAAAATCTTGTTTTGATGAGCTTCGCATTGCTTCAAGTGACAAACCACTGAAGCCGAAGTTGACTCCCAATTTACCTCCAAACCCATAACCTGTAGCAATTTTATAATCGTAATCTTTCGAATCAAAGATGGCAGAATTGATGAATCCTGTTGCACCGTACTGAACCTTCAAGCCTGCATCAAACCACACTATTTGCTTTTGTGCCGATAACTGAATCGAGGCTAATACACCGATTAAGAAAATGAACTTTTTCATGAATATAAGATTTATTTTTGTGAAAAAAAAGATGCTCAAGGCACAAAAATAATAAATTATATATTATAAAAAAAAATAATTTAACCCATATTTAGATCTTGTATCTTTAAAAACTTAATCTTGTGGGAAATTCAAAGATTAATTCAATGCATAACATCAGTTAAAACATGTATTTGAAGAAGTTAAAAGAATTAGTATATTACCGTGCCCAACTTTGCCGCAAGTTCATTTCTCTGGTTTTGAACGACCTGCAAAACCTTTAAGTTAAGAATATATTCTTCGGTCTCGATATCTTCAGGTTTGGCATTATCAAAAAAGTGTTTAAGCTCTTCAATCACTTTTTTACTTTTCTTGAGCTGCAGTCTTAGTATAGCATTGGTAGCATCTCTAACATAATTTTCATCGGGCATCTTTTGGGTCTGAAGAAACATTTCCCTTTTTTCCCATGAGGCATAGACATAAGGTGTTGCTAATGCTGTGATAGCAAACTCCCGTATTTCTTCATCAGCATGAGATGTAAACCATGAGTGACTTGTTTTTGATCCGCTCAATCGGAAGTTAGAGACTGAAATTAAAATCTTTTTATACATTTCCACATCAAAATAGGACAGCAAATCCAAAGTGTTGTCCAGTATAAAGTCAGCTACGGTAGTATTTTCTGTTTCATCGTACCAAAGGTGTCCGTAATTAATGATAATATCGCAGATCGTTTTCTCCTGCCATGCATCATTGAGCACCAGCATCGGTCCGTTTTCTGATAAGATTTGTTTGGCATTCAGCCAGTCATCTTCACTCCCTGTTTGACTTACCTGATCCTTTAGGTGAGAAGAATCTTTTCTCGATTTGAGTTCCGTCCTTACAACTTTATTGACCTCATTATTGAGCATGGATTCGCTCAAATCGAGCATGGTGCTGCATTGTTTTACATAGAGTGCTCTTTTGAAATTATCAGGAATCCTGGCGATGCTACCAACAATATCCCTAATGACGATTGTCTTTCTGATTGGGTCATTTTCAACTTCTCCAAGTAGTATTCTGGTTTTGAAAAAAACGAAATCTTCTTCATTTTTTTTCAGAAAACTCAGAAATTCTTCTGTTCCTTTAGCTGCCAAAAATGAATCCGGGTCATGGCCTTCAGGAAGCAACACGAGCTTTACATTCATGTCAGACTCCAGTATAAGATCGAGTCCTCTCAGAGCTGCTTTAATACCTGCCGGGTCACCATCATAGATAATTTTGATATTCGGCGTATATCTTTTTATGAGTTTGATCTGCTCCTTGGTGAGAGAAGTACCTGAGGAAGCTACGACATTGGAAATATTGCCCTGATGCAAGGTAATGACATCAGTATAACCTTCGACAAGGATACATTCATCTTCTTTTCTGATTTGTTCTTTTGCAAAATACAGACCATACAAGACAGATCTTTTATTATAGATCTCAGATTCCGGCGAATTGATGTATTTTGGTTGTTTTTTGTCTGAAGACAATGTACGTCCTGCCAACGCCACTACTTTGCCGCTGATATTATGGATTGGAAAAATTACTCTGGCCCTAAAAAAATCAGCATCTGATTTGGTAGTCAGCCCAAGACTATGCAGATGGTCTATATTAAATTTCTTTTCTATAGCTTTACGAGTGAATTCATCTCTCTCCTCAGTAGCATAGCCCAATTGGAATTTTTTAATAGTAGACTCTCTGAAACCCCTTTCTTTAAAATAGGAAAGTCCGATAGCTTTACCTTCAGCTCTGTTGAAAAGTACATCTTCATAGTAATCTCTGGCATATTCATTGACTATATATAGTGAGTCAGTGACTTGTTTTTGCTGGATCTCTTCAGCTGTATTTTCGGTTTCTTCTATCTCGATTCTGTATTTTGATGCCAGAAATTTGATTGCTTCAGGGAAGCTTAGTTTTTCATGATCCATG
This sequence comes from Saprospiraceae bacterium, assembly GCA_016713025.1. NCBI lineage: Bacteria > Pseudomonadati > Bacteroidota > Saprospiria > Saprospirales > Saprospiraceae > Saprospiraceae bacterium. The sequence continues at coordinate 961,210 of JADJPZ010000004.1, forward strand.
ATAAACCTTACAGGATCTCCACCTTTGCCACAACCAAAACATTTATAGATATTCTTTGAAGGTGATACTGTAAATGAGGGTGTTTTTTCGTCATGAAACGGGCAGTTTCCTATCATATTGACGCCTCTTCTCTTTAGATTAATAAAGTCACTTACCACCTCTTCTACCTTGGCGGTGTTCATCACTTCATTGATTGTTTTCTGAGTTATCATATTAAGGATTAAGGCTTGAATTCCAAGTGTTACCTGATTTCAAGCACATCTTTCATGGCATATATTCCTTTTCTGCCTGGCAACCATTCAGCCGCCAACACAGCTCCAGAAGCAAATCCCTTTCTTGAATGAGCTGTATGTTTTATTTCTATATCATCAATTTCAGATTTGTAACTCACTATATGAGTACCAGCAGCAGGATCTTTTCTTATCGACTCGATAAACAGGTTTCTTGAATTTTTCTCTTCAGGATGCGTAATTGTCCACACCTTTTTTCTGGACAAATTTTCTATGATATCTTTAGCCAGTGAGATGGCAGTCCCACTGGGTTTGTCAATTTTTCCAGTGTGATGTACCTCCTGTATATCTACATCATAAACTTCATATTTTTCCATGAGCGATGCCAGTACTTTATTGATTTCAAAAAAGATGTTGACACCGATACTGAAATTTGAAGCGTAGAGAAAACTTCCGTTTTTACTCAGACAATACTTATCAATTTCTTCCTTTTTATTTAGCCACCCAGTGGTACCTGATATGACGGGAATACCTGCATCGATGCACTGAATGATGTTTTTGTATGCAGACTCGGGAGTGGAAAACTCGATAGCCACATCGGCCCATTGCAGGACTCGGGGATTGAAATCATTTAAGTTTGCGCTTGAAATTTTACAAGTAATGGTATGACCGCGTCTCAATGCAATCTCTTCAATTTCTTTCCCCATGCGCCCATAACCTATAAGTGCTATATTCATATTGTTTATTTATTTAAAATTGCTGTAACAAAAAAGCTTTGGTAAGATAACTCGCGTGAATTATTTGTGGTCTATGATCCTACTCTGGCTTCAAAATAGAATAGCAAAGGTAAAATTTTCAAAATATGTTTTTAACTTTTCTTTGCGTATGTTTCAAATTTCATTATTAGTTTGCTTAGTTCACCTTACAGGATCAATCAGGTGTACTTTTTTCACAAAATTTTGTAAGCAAACTCTTATTTTGAAATATATTTTATACTACAATTTTACAAATCTAAGAGGTTTGCCAACCGGAGAAGCGGGCATAAATGTGTATATTCCACTCTGAAGTTGGTTTACATCGACTTCCAGATAATTTTGCCCGTTGGTAAAGTGACCTTTCATCATTTCTTTTGCGTGTATATCAAGGATTATCCAAGTGTCGGCTTTGATATCTTTTAGCCAATTCAAAGTGAAAAAGTCTTTTACAGGGTTTTGAGATATTTGGAATACATCCTGAATAGTCTTGTCATCAGTATTATTTGTTTTTTGTCTTATTTTATGAATATCGCCCGATGCAAGACTGGCGATATAAAGTTCTTTTTTACGATCTTCACCAAATGACACGTACTCCATATCTGCTCCATCAAGCAATAGATCATTGATCCATGTTCCATTGGAAGATTTGTACAGTGCCCATATTTTGCCGGTACAGAAATCAGTGTAAATATATTTTCCTTCCAAAGTTTTATTTTCTGAACCTCTATATACAAAACCTCCGGTCACAGAACATCCGGTTTCAAAGGTGTTTCGGTACACGAAAACAGGTTTTGTAAATGTGGTATTCGGATTACAACCTGATATGTTGAAATTTGCAAGACCTTCAAAACATCTCCAGCCATAATTAAGTCTTGGAATGTTTATTGGAACCACGTTGATTTCTTCCCACTCATCCTGACCTACATCGGCAATCCACAATTCTTTTGTTACTTCATCCAAACTGTACCTCCATGGATTTCTTAGGCCCAATGCCCAAATCTCAGGTAGTGTATCTGTTGAATTTTTAAAAGGATTGTCATTAGGTATGTTATATGGACCGGATTCGGTATTTATATCCAGTCTTAGCATTTTGCCCAGCAGGCTCTTTGGGTCTTGAGCACGGTTTCCGGGATCTCCACCACTTCCACCATCACCCATACCTATGTAAAGATAACCATCAGTGCCAAATACCAGATCGCCTGCATTGTGGTTAGGGAATGGTTGAGTCACCACTATGATAATTTTTCCTGTAGATGTATCTGCCTGGTCTGGATTATCAGTTTTTACTTTGTACCTTGCTACAGTCGAGTGGCCACTGATATTGGTATAATGGACAAAAAAGTACCCATTATTTTTGTATTCAGGGTGAAAGCACATTCCTAAAAGACCTCTTTCATTAGCAGATGAGTTTACTTTATTTTTTATATCCAGAAAAGGTTCAGTATTGATCTTACCATCACCATGAAGAATACGGATTATTCCGTCCTTTTCAGTGATAAACAATCTCGCATCCTCAGACAAAGTGGAGGAGGAGATATCTACAGGTTTCACAAACCCTCTGCCCGAGAGAATAAGATCAATACCTTGGTTGACAGCCACTAAATGACTTGTCAAAAGAAAAAAAATGATTGTTTTCATTGTTTACGCATTTTGTGAGAATGCTTAAATCATGATCTTTTATATAGGAGTTATTTTCTTTTCTGTGGCCTTGGCCGACTAATTTCAAAGAATATTGGTTTAATGCCATTTATTGGCCAGACTTAAACAATACACAACTGCATTAAATCATAAAAATAAACGCTCTCTGATTTATTGGTGTCATAAAAATATTACTTTTTCTTAATATATTATGAAAAATGCAAAAATTTTCAAATAGAAAAGTACTTTATAATGCTATCTTTGCGTTTTATTTTGAATTCAATATTCTAAAAAATGTCATTATTAATTAAAATACAAATTGTTTTAACTTTTAGCCTTTGTTTGTTTTTTACAGGAAGTGCTCAGAAAGCTGAAGATATCTTGATGAAGGTGGGCAATACGGATGTTACTGTTGGGGAGTTCAGGTATATCTATGAAAAGAATAACGGAGCAAAAGCAAATTATTCAGAAGCCAGCATCAATGAATACTTAGACTTATATACTAAGTTTAAGCTTAAAGTGGAAAAAGCAAAGCAGATACAACTCGACACCATCGAGGCACTCAAAGTTGAACTTGATGGGTATAGAATGCAACTTGCCGGGTCATATTTGATAGATAAAGAAGTTACGGAGTTTTTACTGAAAGAATTGTATGAGAGAATGAAGTTTGATGTAGAATTCAGCCATATTTTTGTACCTGTGGCTGAAAATGCACCCAATAAATCAAGGCAAGATGCGATTGAAAAACTGAGAGATGTCAGGAATAAAATATTTTCAGGAACTTTAACATTTGAGAATGCTGTATCTGCATGGTCTGATGATAGGGCTACTGCTGCCAATGGAGGGTCTATGGGGTACTTTACAGCTAAACTGCCTTCAGGCTTCTATGAGTTGGAGAGTGCTATTTACCAAATTCCCGTGGGAAGTGTGTCAGATGTAATACAAACAAAAATAGGATATCATCTTGTAAAAGTGACTAACAAAAGGCCTTCTCGAGGTCTGATAGAAGTAGCCCATATACTTATAGAAACCCCGGGACAAGAGAAAGCTGAAAATATCTACAATCAATTGAAGAGTGGAAGTAAATTTGAAGATCTTTTAGCCTTACATTCTATTGATAAAACCTACAGCGGCGCTGGCGGCAAATTGCCTGTCTTTGGAATCAATACTTATGATGTGAAGTTCGAAGATGCTGCATTTGCACTTGTTAACCCCGGAGATATATCCAAACCGGTTCTTACTAATTCAGGATGGCATATCATCAAGCTCATCAATAAACTTAAACCCGATACTTATGAGATTTTTGTAAAAAAAATGAAGTCTCAAATCAATAAAGATGAACGATTTAATGCGGCCAAGTTTAAGCTCATAGAAGATAGTAAAAAAGCATCTGGTTATAAAACTGATACAAAAGAACTTTCTGCTTTTACTTCAAAGCTCAATGACGAATTTTATTCTTACAAATGGTCACCTGATTCAACCTTGAGAAGCGATAAGATTTTGTTTTCATTTGGAGGCAATACAAGGTACAGTATTAAGGAATTTGCTGACTACTGTAAAAAAAATTCAAAAACCAGACTAAAATATGATAATACCAAACCGCTGAATGAAACTGTAAACGAATTATTTACAGATTATGTCAATCAAAAGGCTTTGGAATATGAGGAAAAGAACCTTCCGGTCAAATATCCTGATTTTAAGTCATTGATGCGGGAATATGAAGAAGGAATTTTGCTATTTGAAATCACCCGAATGCACGTCTGGGATAAAGCCAATCAAGACACATCAGGACTTAAATTGTTCTTTCAAAATCACCAGAAATTATATAATTGGCCTGAAAGAGCGACCTTAGCAACCATTAATATAAAGAGTGTAGACAAATCAGAAATTGAAAAAATTTATGATTTTGCAAATAAAAATGATATCAATGCTATTCAAAAAAAGTATAGTGATAAACCTGAACTGGTAACAATCATTGAATCTTCATGTGAAAGGCAAAGTAAAGATTGTCAAAACCTTCCTTGGCAAAAGGGTGTACTATTACCTTTGGAAATAGCTGATAATGGGTATAAGTTTGTGAAGGTAATTGACATCACCCCACCCAAACCCAAATCGCTTAGTGATGCCAGAGGATATGCAGTAGCTGATTATCAGGATTATCTTGAAAAAGAATGGATTAAGCAATTGACAAAAGAGTTTAAGGTGGTGACCAAACAAGATGTGTTGAAAAAACTAAAAAAATAAGTTTTGAGACGAATTTCAATTTTTATCGCTCTCGTATCGGTCACCATGCTTTCGTGTGAGAATTATTTTAGTTCTGGTACAAAAGATCCGGTTGTTGCAAAAGTAGGAGAAAGAAGATTGTTTTATTCACAACTCAAAGGATTAGTTGTACCAGGTACTATAGCTTCTGACAGCGCAGCCATAGTTGATGGGTTTTTACAGAATTGGATAAGAGAAAATTTGATGATTGTGGAAGCAGAAAAAAATATAGCTGCAGATATTAATTTAAATAAACTTGTGGATGATTACAGATCATCTTTGCTGGTGTATAATTACGAAAAAAAACTGGTAGAGCAGCAATTGGATACTATTGTACTTTTGGCTGATAAAAAATCCTACTATGAAGTCAATAAAAATCTGTATCAATTGTCACACCCAATTGTGAAGTGCCTGATTGCCAAAGTGCCGGAAAGCGTAAAATCATTACAAGCTATCAAATCTGCATTAAATAAGTCAGATTTGACAGAAGCAAATTTTCTTGTGAAGGAAAACGCAGTTTACTTTAATGGTGATATCGATCTATGGATGTCAGTGGAAGACTTGAAGTCTTTAATACCTGACGGAATGATTCAAACGGAACAAATATCTACTGGTAAAATATTTCAAAAAAGAGACAATAAGCATGAATTTTTTGTTAAAATTTTGGGTCATTACGACGAAAAAGAAATTCCGCCGTTTGAGTATATTGATAGTAAAATCACTAAATCAATTCTTAGTGAAAGAAAAAATACCTTATTGAAGCAATACCGGACAACTCTGTATGATCAGGGAGGTCAAAGCGGTGCTTTTGAAATCTTCGATTTTCAACAAAATTAAGTATTAATTAAAAAATATAATAACTGATGCAACATATTCGAAATACTTTTTTCTTATTTATCCTGTTTTCCTTATGTGGGATAAACGCTTTTAGCCAGGATAAGTTAATAGACAAAGTAATCGCCAAAGTAGGTAGTGAACATATACTGCTTTCTGATGTCGAAGAGGAATTTTCATACGCAAAAACTAAAGATCCTGGTCTGAGTGATGATATCAAGTGTATCATTCTGGACAATATGATTGCTCAAAAATTGGTCATTTATTACGGTAAAGTAGATAGCGTGGAGCTTTCTGACGAAGAAGTTGAAACTCAGTTGGATTACAGATTTGAATCTATACTCAGACAAATGAACGGCGATGAAGCTTTTTTTGAGGATTATTATGGTGCCAATATTTCAGAAATGAAAGAAAGATTCAGAGATGATCAAAAGCATAAGATTCTGGCAGAAAAGATGCAAATGAAGCTCATTTCTGAGGTAGATATTACACCGAAAGAAGTTGAAAAGTTTTATAGAAGTGTTCCTGTCGATTCATTGCCTTATTTTAAATCCGAGATGGAAATATCAGAAATCATCATGACTCCTAAAGTCAATGCCGTCGAAAAACAAAAAGCGCTTGATAAAATCACGACCCTACGTCAAAAAGTCATATCAGGAGAGATGAGCTTTGCTGATGCTGCTTCAAAAAATTCTCAGGATCCGGGATCTGCGGCAAGGGGAGGTGATTTGGGGTTTGCCAAAAGAGGCGTTTACGTGCCTGAATTTGAGGCTACGGTTTTTTCACTCGGTAAAGATGAAATTTCAGAGGTGATTGAAACCGAGTTTGGATTTCATTTTATTCAGATGACAGAAAGGAGAGGCAATACAGTCAAAGCTAAACATGTACTGATAAAACCTGAAATAACATCTCAAGATCTCGACATAGCTAAAGCCCTGATGGATTCGATTAGAAGGGTAATTTTAGTTGATTCACTGAAGTTTGAGTCAGCCGTCAAAAAATACTCTATGAAAAACCTCCCATCATATAGCAACGGAGGTAGGGTCAAAAATCCACAAACCAATAATACTTTTTTTGCAGCGGATGATCTTGACCCTGATAGTTACTTTGCAATATTTGAATTAAAGCCCGGAGAAATATCTAAACCACTCGAAATTCAGCTACCGGATGGCCAAAAGGCATACAGGCTTATACAACTCAACACCATCTCGAAGCCTCACAAAGCGAACCTTAAAGAAGATTATGACAAATTAGCGCAGTTTGCCAAAGAAAGCAAAAAAAATGAATATTTTATGAAGTGGCTTGGGAAAAAACGCGCCCAAACATTCATCTATATAGATCCGATATTTGAAAAATGTAATTTAACAGGAAAAAAGGGAGTGCAGCCCTAAGAAATGAAAGAAGTGGAGAATACCGGGCTCGAACCGGTGACCTCTACGCTGCCAGCGTAGCGCTCTAGCCAACTGAGCTAATTCCCCTAACTTTTGATTGGCGTGCAAAAGTAATAATTTTTATATTATCTAATTACTGCTTCTGTATAATATTTCATTAGTATTCTCCTAAAATATTTAGGAGAAGGGCGATTAATGATTAATGGCACCCAAAATGATGGCAGGAAAAATGAGTGGCGTAGCCGCAATGTAAGGTATTGAGACCAACATATTTGGTAGATTGTGATACTTCAGTACCTTGGATATATCATGAAGACTATTTGTATCAACAAAGTATTTGGGATCAAAAGTTATGTTGAGATATTTGAATATACGTTGTATCATACCTATTGTTTCTACTTCATCTCCTTCAACACCATGTCAAGCACATCATGGAGCATCGGGTCTGAGGTCCTGGGGCATTTTCGAGCATGATGCGGCCTTCAGGATCAAGGAGGATATAATGTGGTATGGACTTGATATTGAGCTGGCGGCATAGATCCGAATCAAAACCTTCATGCATGATGTAATTGTCCCAGTACATATTTTCTTTTTCGATGATTTTTTCCACTTGTCGGTAGCGGCTGATCCATCGAGCGATATGGATACTACTTTGAGACCATGGTAGCGGTATTTATCTTGGATATCAGCGAGTGCTGGCATGGCATATAGACATGGTTGACACCAGGTGGCCCAGAGGTCGATGTAGGTCTAAGCACCTTTTATGCTATCCAGATTTAAATTTTCCACTAGTGCATTTTGGCAAATTATAGATAAGAATTGCCGATGTTTTTCTTCAATAAGTGTTGTATCTTTTCCGTTTTTCAATAGAAGATCATCCAAGGTGATTTCTTCAATACTGGAATTTTTTAAATTTAAATTATTTTCATTTGATTTTTTTATATCCAAATTATTGGGAGTTTTTGAAATTAATGAGAAGTCAAAATCCTTTGAACAGGGATTTTTTTTTTTTTTTTTTTTTTTTTTTTTTTTTTTTTTTTTTTTTTTTTTTTTTTTTTTTTTTTTTTTTTTTTTTTTTTTTTTTTTTTTTTTTTTTTTTTTTTTTTTTTTTTTTTTTTTTTTTTTTTTTTTTTGTTTTTTTTTTTTTTTTTTTTTTTTTTTTTTTTTTTTTTTTTTTTTTTTTTTTTTTTTTTTTTTTTTTTTTTTTTTTTTTTTTTTTTTTTTTTTTTTTTTTTTTTTTTTTTTTTTTTTTTTTTTTTTTTTTTTTTTTTGAAAATCAAACCATTTTCATTAAATACATCTGAGAATAAGTATCCATATTTATTTTGGCTAAATTGTCTCTTTTTATCAATATATAAAGTAAAAATCGTCTCCTTTGTAGGTGTAGTTCCAGAATACACATCGGTTGTAATACCAGTTATCATTTCTTCTTTGCGGACATAGTCAAATTTTTTAACTTCATTGATTGCTGTCTTAATTTTCATTTTTAGCATTCGCTCACCTTTTGACGGAATATACATATTATTTTTAAGTTGGTAGTTAGTCCAGCTTTTTTCACCTTTAATGTATGTCAAAATTAGAGTATCTGCACAAATTTTATATTTCTTTAAAGTAATTAATGATTCTTCGTAAGGAATATCACCATAAACCGACCCGTAAGTGCTTAACTGCTTGTTATATAATTCTTTTGACTTTTCATTGTATATTTCGTTTTCTTCAACATATATAATGCCATTATACACTTGTCCGGATAACAATACTGTCCAGCAAAATAGAATCACAAATGTAAAACACTTCATAATTATTATTTAAAAGAAGAGTTATTTCTTCGGAAATTTAAAAAATAGTTACCACAAAGAAATAACTCTATAATTTATAATAATCTTATTGGTGATGATAGCAATACCAACCTAAATTCCCTTGATAATCATACCCTTGACATGAAATAGGAGGTACGTTTAAAACAGCTAAATATTGAGCGGGATTATTCTGTTGTAAATGAGACAAAACAGCAGGAACATCATCGCACATAATTCCTCCATTAATTTTATTCAGTCCACCTTCTTTCTTCACTTCATACCCCTTAAAATCTTTTAAACTTAACATAATAATACAAATTTAAATAAAATTTTGAATAATACACATCGCTCTTTTGTCGCCATGAAAAAAAAATCCCCACAGCGGGGTTTGAGGCAGCTATCCCCGGACTTGCAAATCTGATGCAATAATAAAGGCTCTCACTGCAAAAAAAAAACGTGCAGTGAGAAAATTTTCTATAAAAAAAATATTTTCAAAAAATAATATAATGTTACTTTTTCAGGCATATGCCACTTTTATATGTGCAAAGTCGATAAATGAAGGCACTATTTTACCATTTATCATGATCGTCGGATAAGTTGTTATCTTATTTTCTTGAAAGAACTTATCATTCTCTTCTATGGCATGTTTACCATATATTTTGTTGTTTTCAGAGATATTATCTGTATTTTTTCCGATCTTCCAGCCAGAAAATATATCTAAAGCGGAAAGTATCTGAATTGAATGACATGCAGCAGAAAATTTATACATCATATGCTGGTGGTATGGTGTATCGTCATATTTGATGAATATTTGCAAACCTGCTTCTTCATTCATCATCACTAAGTAAGCCGACAGTCTAAATGCATGAATTTTTTTGCAAAATATTTTAAGAAAGCAGCTACTATATTTGTTGTTCTGTCTTCTTCATTGGATACAGTAATAACCATAATCGAACTCAACTTTTTTATTTAAAATATAATTTATTACTATCCAAAATTTTAAATGTTTTAAATCCATATTTAGTATATTCCAATAAACTGTTATTTGATTTGTCCTCCATAGATATGAAACTGTAGACTGTATTTAATCTAAAATCTTTATTCTTAAAATAATAAAAAATAATTTTTTTTCAAGATCACTAATTGGTTCTAAAAAATATTTTTTTCTATTTTTATTGACTTGGTTTATTTTTTTTTCATCACAACGTAAAAGCACATTATTGATTTGGGCATAAATAATTTGATTCCAATAATGACATCCAAAATTTAAAGTAGAATCAGATACAAGTCCTGAAAAAAAACTGAGTTTCATAGGATGCATTTTCCCTTCAAAAACGGCCTTTTTTAAATTTGGTAAAAATTGATCACCATTTCCTGCTTTAAATTGGTGAAGGAGCATTAAATCAAGAGGATTATTGTGCCTAAAAAAAGTATCATTTCTAACCCATATTCCTATTTGAGCATCGTGTGGATAACCTTTGCTTTCTAATAAATTAACTAACATAGGTTGAATTTGGTCATCTATTTTTTTCATAGTAATCGTATCGTAGATGAATCTGCTATTTTGATCTAACTCAAATAGTGAATCGATTGTCTTCCTATAAACTGAATCATAATTAGCCTGATAATATGTATTGAATTTTAAATAATTTTTTTCGATAAATCTTTTCCAAATAGGATTTTCAACAATGTTTCCAAATTTATTTTGTTTAAAAAAATTTGAGTTAGCCCCTCTTTTGATCAAAAGTTCTCCATAGTACTGATATAAAAGACTATCTTTTAAATAAATAGCACAAACAAATGCATTTTGCAAGTCATATGAATTTGGGTTCATTAATTTAAACGACTTTAAAAAGTATTGAGAAGCATTTTTGATCTTGCCTTCAACTATTGCAAGTTCCGCCTTATTAACTAAGCAATAATACTTTTTCACTTTACGCTCTTGAGCAAAAAGTGAAAAACATAACAACATAAACATTAATCCTAAACCATGCTTCATAGTTTAATATTTAACAGTGCCTTATTATTGATAAAATGTAAAAATATGTTAAAATTATAATGTTAAGAAATGTTTAGATAAAATCAAAGGGATTTGGGATTAGATTTTATAATCAATTCATTTAAATCCTTCAATTACTGTCATTTTACTTACCGATTATATTTTTTAACAAAACTTTAAAATTGACATATTCTAATATGTACATTCAAACATATTAAAACATGTCAATTTAACGCTTTAAGCACAATTAATAGTCGACTTGGTACCATTATCATCCCACAGATCCATTGTACAATCATCATTTTCATAATCCATTTGATAATGAACTCCATTTCGTGTATGTGAAGAAGTATAGTTGCCGCCTCCATTGATTAATTTAGTATTTCTTTCGCTCAACTTAACTTCATAAAATCTTTTAAACTTAACATAATAATACAAATTTAATTAAAAATTGAATAATACACCTCGCTCTTTTGACGCTATGAAAATAAATTTTCCTCACAGCAGGGTTTGAGGCAGCTATCCCCGGACTTGCTTTTTCCATGGTTTTTTTTCACTTGTCCGAAGCTGCCTAAATGTAAATCCATGGCAGTATAAAATTACTATTTTATCATATCTTTTATTAATTTTTTCAAAGTTGGATCGTTTGGTTTGGGGGCATTCGCAAATTGTAGTTTACCGTTTTTATCAAAAATCATATATCTTGGGATTTCATTTATCTTCATAGACTCCATAAACGCAGATGAACCTGTATAGTTACCCCCAAAAATCGGACAGCAAGTTAAATAAATTTTTTTACACTAAATTTGCTGTTTATGACAAAGAGAAAATTAACATCAGTATTTAAGAGCAAGGTGGTTTTAGAGGCTCTTAGTGAGCGATACAGCTTATCTGAGTTAGCTCAAAGACATCAGGTTGCACCTACTCAAATTTCGACATGGAAGAAAGAATTTCTGAGTAACGCATCGGGTTTTCGAAAAAGTACCTCCAAGACCACAGAATCTGTGCCAACGGATCGGGATGAACTATTAAGGACAATCGGGAACAGAAGGTTGAAATTGACTTTTTAAAAAAGTTTAAAGAGACTGGGGTTGAACATCGCCATTAATTCAAAGGATCATCCCGGGAAAGTATTTCGCACCAGTGCAAATTGCTTGGTATAAACCGAAGTACTTACTATTATACTCCAATAGCGGAAGCTGCACTGAATCTGAGCTCATGCGGCTCATGGATGAGCACTATCTGCTGCATCCATACAAGGCGTGCCACGGATGTATATATGGCTGAAGATGGACAAAGGCTACCAGATCAATATAAAACGAATAGAACGTCTGTATTATAATCTGATGGGACTTAGAGCCATAGTACCAGGTCCATACTTCGAAACGGCATCCTGAACATGCTGTATCCCTATTTGCTTAGGAATGTGGAAATTACCAACCTATCAAGTATGGGCTACCGACATCAATATGATGCTGTGGTTATTTGTATCTGATGGCCGTTATAGATGTGCACAGTCGCTTTATTTTAAGCTGGGATATATCCAACACGATGGATGCGACTTGGTGTGCTGGTCTAGTTCAGAATAGTATAACACGTTGGGGAATACCGCAAATAATTAATACAGATCAGGGGTCACAGTTTACGGCTGCTGAGTTCCTGCCAGGTACTGGACAATGGTATCAAACTGAGTATGGATGGCAGGGCCATAGACAACATCTTTATAGAGCGATTCTGGCGGACACTAAAGTATGAACACGGTATTTGAATCGACAAGTGATGGGAAGGAATTATATAAAGGAATTGATACATATATGAATTATTACATATGGAAAGAAGGCATGAGTCATTAAACTATTGCACACCTTATTCACAATACCAACAAAAAAACAAATAAAATAAAATGAGCAAAATAAGGCATTCTAAGAGTTATCCACATATCTTTGTTTTGTTAACAAAGAAAGAAAAAAGTAAAAAGAAAGAAACATATAATAATAAATAATAATATATTTATTATAAATTAAGATTAAACTGTCCGAACATTGGGGGTAGCTATACCTGAATTGGAAGCAAAATATGATTGTTCTAAATACTTATTTTTTCTTAAGAATCTCCTCCATTTAACTTCAGAATCTTTTACTGCAATGCAAATAACCTGAAATTTATTTTTATCAAAATGAGTAGATAGCTTGTAGCTAAGCGGTAATGACTCAATACACGGTCCACACCATGTAGCCCAAAAATCAACATAACTTACCTTGCCCGATTTTATTACTTTATCAAAATCAACTTCTTGGTTATTGAAATTTTTTAACCACAGTGAGGTGGAGAAACTTTCATCAATATTATACTTATTTTTCAAATACTCTATATAAAAGGTATCTTTGGGCTCCGAATACACTTTAAGATAATCATCAAAATATGATAATTTCTGGGTGTAACTAGTATGTTGACAAAGTTCATCCAAACAGAATCTATGTTTTAGTTGGTTTTCAAGGGATTTTGGAAGGATTCTAAACTTTTTATAGACTTTTTCAATGTTGTAACTCGAATTTTGCAAAAGTGACTTCAAAAATTGCTTTCGAAGTATGAGGTAATCTTGAGCGTTTTGGTATGCAAAATCATATAATATATGTTGTTGTTCTTTAATAAAAAAGGTATCTCCAATCAAATTTTGTGAATAAATTTTATTGAATTGACTTGTATAAATTCTTCTTGAATCTTCTGAACTTTCATTATTTATATATTTAGAAATAAATCCTTTTTGATCTCTAATTGCAAAATTGAGAGAATCCAGATCGATATAGTCTTTTTCAAGGCGACTTAGCGCTTTATTTTTCCTAATTTCATTAATAGAATGATATATTTTTACATAACTATAATCTCTCAACATGCACAAAGGATTAATCCTGTCAAATTCAAACTCCTTGTATAATAAAAATTGAATGTTTTGTAATGAATCAAAATATTGATGTTTCATGCCTGAGATTGGTTGGGATAAAATATATGGGATATTGTTATCTGTTTTTATCGTGTAAGTTTTGTCGGGAGACAACCAGAAATAAAAAAAGTCTACACCATTAACACCGATTCCAAGTTGCAGTTTTTTATCATGATGTTCAATAATCAAGGTGTCTATACCTTCAGAAGAAACTGCTACCGTTTGAAAAATAAGATTAGAGTCAATATAAAAAATAGGATCAGAAAAATCAGCAAAATTGGTCGTTATTATACCTGACTTTTTCACAAAAGTGGTATTTAAATTCACATGATCAAATATAATTTTATATTGATTTTTTATATTTGGAAGATTCTCTTTTTCCTTGTATGAACATGTACTACCAATTAATGCAAAAAAAAAGGCAATAAATATAATTTGGGGAAAAACAAAATATTTTGACTTGAGTACTCATAAGATAAATTTAGCCTTATTCCTTATTTTATCTAAGACCATCCTGCCTTTTATAGTTGCGTCAGTTCTATTTCTTAAAGTGGACAGAAAATATTCTCCGAAAAACTTAAAAAATAAATCATAATATATTTTAAATTAAATAATTATCATGATAAATTTCCGCAATCAATTTTCTAATAGTATGAAAAAAAAAAAGCCCGCATTTTACCCTTTCATATACATCCTGAATCCGTTGCCGTGGATATTCTCTATTTCGATATTTTTATCTTTGCTGAGATATTTGCGTATTTTTGTGATAAATACATCCATACTTCTCGCTGTAAAATAATTGTCATCCTGCCAAATCTTGGTAAGGGCTTCAGATCTCTGGAGCACATCATTCATGCGGAAACAGAACAGTCTCAACAATTGTGCTTCTTTAGGTGACAATTTATCGTTTGTGCCATCAGGCTTATAGGTGAGAATTCGTAATGCATAGTCAAAATGGTAGTCACCAATTAAAAATTCTCTTTGGTTTTCAGGATTTTCTTCTGGTTTTGAATTGCGACGCATCACCGCTTTGACCCTGAACAATAATTCTTCTGAATTGAATGGTTTGGTGATGTAGTCATCGGCACCCAATTTGAACCCTTCCAAAACATCTTCTTTGAGCGTCTTTGCTGTCAAAAATATTATCGGCGTCTCTTTATTGAATGTTCTGATTTCTGTTGCCATATTGAATCCATCTTTTTTGGGCATCATCACATCCGAAATACACAGATCATAATGGCTTTTTCTGAATGCTTCAATGCCCGCCTCTCCGTCAGTTGCCAATGTTACTTCATAATCATGCATCTCGAGATAAGATTTGAGTACATCTCCAAAATTCTGATCATCCTCCACCAATAAAATTTTGTTATTCATAAAACAGATTTTTATATTTTAAAATATAGTATTTATACAGTATATTACAATTTATTTTGAATTTTGTTTTGAAGGCAATATTACGGTAAATGCACTTCCTTTGCCCGTTTCACTTTTTACTGACACTTTGCCATGATGGGCTTCTACCATCGCTTTTACATAACTCAGGCCCAGACCAAATCCTTTGACATTATGTATATTGCCGGTATGGACTCTATAAAATTTTTCAAAAATATTTTTTAAGGCGTCTTTTGACATTCCTATGCCATTATCTGCAATAGTGAATTCTATCCCACCTTTTACATTTCTGGTGCTGATGACAATTTCAGGATTTTGAGGGGTATATTTTTCAGCATTGTCTAAGAGATTGTTGATGATGCCGGATATATGTGTGATGTCTCCGGTGATCTCAGCATTGGTTGCTTCCAATTGTGTACTGATACTGCCCCCTTTAGCCTGTACTTTTAGTTCTGCATTGACTACAGCGTCCCTGATGATATCATGTAGATCAAACGGATGAAACTTTAGTTCTACATTTTGTTTCTCTATTTGTGCCATTTGAAGTACTTTTTCTACCTGGCTGAGCATACGTTTATTCTCTTGTTTGATGATGTTGATAAATCGTATGATTTTGTCTTTATTTTCCAGTATAGTAGGACTAAGGATGGAGTCTGATGCAAGTGATATTGTAGCTATGGGTGTTTTAAATTCATGAGTCATATTATTGATAAAATCGGTTTTCATTTCGGAAACCTTTTTTTGGTGAAAAATGACCCAAATAGTATAGGAAAAGCAAAGAAGTATAAGACCTGTAAAAACTGTCGAACTCAGGAGGATGCCGATCACATTGGACCATAAAAATCGGCTTTTGCCTGGAAAATACAGGTTTAGGTGGCCGGGATCATTGATTTCATCAGAGAAAAGCGAAATCTTGTATTCAGCTTTATAGAGTGGGTTCATGGCTGCCACATTGCTTGATTTGGTAGTATCACCTATGGTCGCAGTATAGTTGCCATTTTCTATAAAATAGGCTTTGTCTCTATTGGAGTACACCCCATATTCATAGGGCAAATCGATATCTTTTGATTCCAGCTCTATTTGTAGATTTTTGTCTAAGGTCTCTATGTTGATATTTTCAAGGAGCTGATAAGGGTCATATATAAATGATCTGTATTCTATGTCCTTTATCCTTTGGCTTAGTTCAACATTGTTTTTAGAGATATCTTCGAGTATGAGATCGTTAAGTACACTTTTGGGCTCGCGTATTTTTTTTTCATAAAATAGCTTTTCTGCTTCAGTTTCTGCATCAGAAATCAGTCTTTTTTTGACATTGTTGAGAGCGAGTGTTACTTTGTCATTGAAGTTTTTTTCATCCAGATCTACTGCGCGCTTTATCCAAAAAAACTGTATTACCCCTACACCTACAAGTGAAAGCGTCATGATGATGATGATGGTCCAGATGGCATTTTTAGTCATGGCTACAAATATAGTTGAAGAATTCCAACACATTTTTGTTTTAACAACAAATTAACTCATAAGCGGCAGGTTTTGTTTTACAGTTAGGCATTTATATATGCTAATAAGTATTGATGTATGTATACATCCCTTTTCAATATGACAACAATCATTGGCTAATCATATTTATTAGAATGCTGCCATGACAAACCTCATTAAATATTTTTAGAAAATTTGTATTAAAATCATCAAATTTGCATTTTAAATCAAAGGACATGCTGAGACTTATCGCCAGATTTTTTTTATGGTTATGGGGTTTTAAAGTGGTAGGAGACCCTGAAAAAACACCTAAAAAGGTGTATGTTGTTTATCCTCACACGTCCAATTGGGATTTTCCACTTGGCATCTTGCTGAAATTCGGTATGCCTATCAATGTTAATTATGTAGGTAAAGAATCACTTTTCAAATGGCCCTGGGGTTGGTTGTTCCGGTGGCTTGGCGGCATTCCGGTAGACCGGAAAAAAAGTACCAATTTTGTGGATATGATGGCAGATTTGTTTCAAAAATATGATAGACTTGCTATCACCGTTGCTCCTGAAGGTACCAGAAAACGAGTACAAAAGTTCAGAACTGGCTTTTATTATATAGCGAACAAGGCAAAAGTACCTTTGATTTTGGTAAAATTTGATTTTGGACATAAACTTGTCGAATTTAGCGAACCATTTTATACCACAGGGGTTTATTCTGATGATCTGAAGTTGATCATTAATCACTTCAAAGGAGTCAAAGGGTACAACCCTGAATTGGCTTGTCAATGGGAAGACGAAGATTTATAATTTTAGAACACCAAATGCCACCGTTTAAATGGAATGTAAAATTTGGAAATGACCAATTCATGAACAAAGATTTTATATTCACATCTAAGTAGAGCCGATTTTTATTGATTAAAATAGTGACCTATCTTTTTATGTGCATTTACATACAAACTTAATCACTATCAACTTTTAATTATTTTCATGCAACGTTTATTTATATATTTTGGACTGATTTCAGTATCGGTTTTATTTCTCTCCAATGCAGGTGGTGTACCTCAAGGCGTGACAGGCTCGATCACGGAGGCTTCTCACAACTCATGCGGCACTTGTCACTCTCAAGGTAATTTTGATGTGACTATAGATTTTAAAGTATTAGATAAAGACAAACAGCAGGTTACAACATATACTCCTGGCGAAACATATACCATTAACCTTAAGGTCAACGCCAATAATAATCCTAAATCATATGGCTTTCAGCTTACTGCAATTGAAGAAAATACCAAAGAAGATGCAGGAGTCTGGGATCGATATGGTGAAAAGGTGAAACCGGTCAATTTGACCATTTTGCAAAAACAAAGGAGATACCTCAATCAATCAGATCATAAAACTGATGGATTCTTTACTGCAGAGTGGAAAGCTCCCGGCACTGATAAAGGCAATATTGTTTTTTACTATGCCGGACTTGCTGTCAATCTCAATGGAAATACTTCAGGAGACAAACATACCAAAGGCCAATTCATATTAAATGGTAAAACAACATCAATCGAAGATAAACCTATCGATACGAAGATGTTATTATACCCAAATCCTGCCGGAAATCAACTGCAAGTACCATCTGATCTGATCACACAAATTGACTTTATTGATCCATCATGCCTTCTGAAAGTCCATCTTTCTGTGGAAAACGGTATCGTGAATATCTCAAGTTTACCTTCCGGACTTTATATTTGTCAGATGAAAGACCAACAGGCTCAGGTTATTTCTACTCAACAATTGATAAAACTATAAAAGCAAAGTTTTAAAAAAATGAAAACTGAGAAGTACAAGATCGCAATGGTATCCTATCTTAATTCAAAACCATTTGAATACGGGCTTTTAAATCATGATTATGCTTCTTATTTTGATATTATAACTGCTGACCCTGCCACATGTGCCAGATTATTTGAAGAAAAAAAAGTGGATATTTCACTCATTCCTGCGGGGGCGCTGCATGATCTGAAGGATGAACATATGCTGATTAGCGATTTTTGTATAGGATGTGACGGTGAAGTACGTACTGTCGGACTTTTTCAAATGTCCCTTTGAATCAAGGGAGAAGATTAGTGGCTGATCATCATTCAAGGACATCTGTTTTGTTATCGCTGGTCTTGCTAAAGGAAGTTTTCAATATGGAGATACCTGTACTGGTCGCTGACATCAATCAAGTTGACATAAAAGAAGATGACATCGTACTCATGATCGGAGATAAAGTTTTTGAAAAAGAATATGAATACCAATATAAAGCTGACTTAGGTGGGATATGGAAACAATATACTCATTTGCCATTTGTATTTGCTGTCTGGGCCGCTGATAAGAATTTGCCTATGGAAGCTATAGAAATGCTCAATGATTCACTTTTACATGGGATAAACCACATTGACAAAATAATCGAAGCTCAAAGCTATGAAAATCTGGATTTGTACTATTATTATAAAAAAAATATAAGTTACATAATGGATAGTGATAAAAAATCAGCACTCAAACTATTTTTACATAAGTCGGCACCTTATCATCAATCACTGTTAGTGGCGGAGCGACGGGAGTGAATGATATCGAAAAAATTTCAATTTTACCTAATTGGTTAGCTCTACTTTCTCAAATTACGTTTGTTCGTCGTAGCTTCCAGCTACGATGCAATATAGACAGGCATCTTGCCTGAATCGCGAAATAATAAAATGGTGATTTTTAATTTGAAGCGAAAAAATGAAATACACCCAAAAAAATTCAATTTTACCTAATTGATTATCTCTGCTTTGTCAAATTATACGGATTTTCCGATTGAATGGAAACTGTTGGGTTAACCCGACAGTTGTGATCCTAATTTGCCCAACCAATTAACTTTAACAATGAAAAAATATCATGGTGTGTATAACAAATTGCACAAATTCATATTTTCCTCCCCGCTACCCTCATTCCCTAAAGAGCCTGTCAAGCTACGCTTGAGACGCCCCACCCTTTATCATTCTTCAGACATCTGATCTCCCCTTCAGGGGCCTTCAGGGGTCGGGGGTAAATTGATGAAATATTCCTTATAGACACATTCTCAAAAGTGCCGTTTGCTCGTTTTCATTCTTACCCTAAAAGAAGTGCAATATGTTATACACACAATATCATGTTTCCTGTAGATTACTTTTTGATGAAAATGTACTTGACTTAGATTTTTGAAGGTGACCAATTAGAATTATCTCAATGATGCACTTAAGGGTTCTTTATAAACTTAGCCGTATAACTCTTTCCTGCTGACAATACCCTGACTACATAAAAACCACTTTGGTAGTCTTCTATGTTGTGTTTTATAAGCGTCTCAGGATGGCTAAATATTTTTCTTTCTATAAGTCTCCCCTGGATATCAAAGATATGTATTTCATCAAGGAAAATCTGATTTTCTGATGATATAAAAATTTCCTGATGAGCCGGGTTTGGAAGTATTTTCAAAGGATTGTTGTCATCAGTATGAATAACTGAAGATATTAATGATAAAGACTTTTTAACTGCTGCCAGTGCATCTATACGTCCATAACCATAGACGGGGTTTGGAATCTGGCTTCCCGGAATCTGGTTGCATATCTGATCAGAAGTTCTGCGGACTGCCGTTGATTCGATGATATCTTCTATGATGTTTACTTTTCCTGCCAATGATGGGTTTGCAGAAATCATCAACGCCACAACACCGGCTACATGAGGTCCGGCCATGCTGGTACCGTTGAATGAAGCAAATCCGCCATTTCTGATGACTGATCTGACACCTACACCAGGAGCGGAGACATTGGGCTTGATGCGAAAACTACTATCTATGACCACAGGACCACGACTGCTAAAACCTGCAATTAAGTCGTTTCTGTCAGTAGCGCCTACAGAAAATGATGGCTCAAAAAAACCCGGCGGACCCGTGACAGTTCCGCATGCAGATCCACTATTTCCAGCAGAAACCACCACAACAATGCCGGAAGCTTTTAAATTTTTTACTACTTCTTCCATCATTTTGAAATTGGATGGGTTGCATCCTTCTTCTGTAGAACAATACCACGAATTATTGATGACGTGCGGAGATCTGGCAGGGTCTGCATTTTTGCCATTTTGGTCGTATGGGGCTAATAACCATTCAAAGCACTCAATATAAGTAGAAGGTTGTCCCCATCCTCTGTCCATATTGCGACATGCTATCCACTTGGATTCCGGCGAAACGCCTATTTTATTATTGTCATCTTCTCCCACCATAGTACCCATAGTATGCGTTCCATGATTATTGTCATCGCAAGGTTCTTTTGTACTGTATCCACATGGATTCAATAGAGAATCCGGAAATTTTGGATTATTTTTTTTAATAGCATCATGCCAATGATAAGAGTGGCTGACATTAAGCGAGTCTGTATACCCTCTGTATTGTTTTTTTAGCGGGCTGACATCCCAGTCATAACCTGTATCCTGACCACCTACAACCACACCTTTGCCTCTGTAGCCCAGCAGCCAAACACTATCTGCCTTTATAGTTTTTATACCCCATTCCGGTTCAGGCATACGCACAGATTCAGCGTTTTTAGTAATACTGTAATCCAGCATTTTGATGGGACTATTATCTATGATCTGTTCCACGTCTGCTCTGGCTGCCAGTGTCATCATAGTGCTGTAATCTGATTTTACTTTGATCGCATTTGTGATTATGAACGATTGGAAGGGGATTTTATTTATTATAAGGAATTCAATTACAGGTCTTTGGGTTTTATTAGCATTACTTAGAAGTGCGTCGTACACAAATTTGCCTTTTTCATTTTTTGATAAGAAATCGGGAGTTGTAGAAAATACGACCCTATCTTTCATCAATACTAAATATTCATTGGATGGAGTAGATCGATACTTTTCAAGAAGGGATTTATCTACTTTGGCCGAAGGATCGCTTGCAATAATAGTGGTTTGTAAAGCCAAAAAAATTGCAGAGAATACTAATATTCGTAATGTCATGAGTTTATTCCGGATTTTAAGAATGAACAATTACAGCAGGATATAGTTGAGCGACAAAGGGGAATAAAGTGATTTTCAGGATTTTTAATCATTCTTTCATTCAGATTTTTCATCTTTATGATTGTTCATAGTTATTTATAAAGATTGATATTTAAAAAAAAATGCATATATGTATTTTTTTCTTAAATTTTAATCTAAATTTAAAAAAGAAAACTTATCTTTGCGCTCCATTTCAGAAATGTTATAAAATTAAAGATCATGAATTTAATAAGTTACGTTCACGAACAATTGACTCCGAAGAAAGAATATCCTTCTTTCAGACCTGGAGATAATATATCAGTGAGTTATAAAATCATAGAAGGAGCCAAAGAAAGAATTCAGGTTTTCCGTGGTGATGTGATACAAATCAATGGCGAAGGTCCTACAAAAACCTTTACAGTCAGGAAAATTTCCAATGGGGTAGGAGTAGAGAGGATTATTCCTTTTTCTTCACCTGCGATTGCCGAAATTGAAGTACTGAAAAGAGGAAAAGTGAGAAGAGCTAAACTTTACTATCTCAGAGCACTTACCGGTAAAAAAGCAAAAATCAAAGAAAGAAGATACGTCGCAAAAGCGTAGTTTTTATTCTCAGATATCATACAATCAAAGGGGATTCAGATTAATTTTGGATCCCCTTTGCTGTTTTGAGTTTAAATACGAAAAAAAACGACTACATGTGGAATCCAACTTTTTTAATAATTGTTTAGGTAGTCTATTTATTGCAAAAATATCAGCATTAATTTTCAAATTGGTTTTTTTTAAGGGGTTTAAGCCACTTAGGGTTGATCTGTTTTCTTTTAGTGAATTACCTGAATAAATACCTTTTTAATAATTAACATTTGAATTGTGCTTTCTTTTCCAAATTAATGTTTAATTGCAGCTATGAAATTGTTGTTTTTAGAATAAAATTTGCTTTATTATGATTTTTATCATTCTTTGATATGACTAATTCCATATTTCAGATTTCAGATATTTTCTTACTTTTGACCTTGAAACAATCATAATAACAATTTTAAAATACTGTCATGGAAGATAAAATTAAATTTCTGAAAGAACAACGTAGCGTGGCACTCCAGGGTGGTGGCAAAGATCGTATCAAAAAGCAGCATGGGAAAGGCAAACTAAGTGCCAGAGAACGCGTTGAACTTTTAATGGATCGAGGTTCATTTGAAGAAATCGGGATGCTCAAAGAACACAGATCATTTGACTTCGGAATGGAAACACAACAGTTTCCAGGTGATGGTGTGATCACTGGATTTGGAACGATAGGGGGTAGATTAGTTTATGTTTTTTCACAGGATTTTACTGTTTTTGGTGGAGCATTGTCAGAAACTCATGCACAAAAGATATGCAGGGTGATGGATCTGGCCATAGAAAATGGTGCTCCGGTCATAGGATTGAATGACTCGGGTGGTGCAAGAATTCAGGAGGGTGTTGATAGTCTCGGTGGCTATGCCGACATTTTTTACAGAAATACCAAAGCTTCAGGTGTAATTCCGCAATTGTCAGCTATAATGGGGCCATGCGCTGGAGGGGCAGTATATTCGCCGGCTATTACAGATTTTATACTGATGGTAGAAAATACATCATATATGTTTGTGACAGGTCCAAATGTCGTCAAGACTGTGACCAATGAAGAAGTCAGTTTTGAAGATTTGGGCGGGGCTTCTACTCACTCTACAAAAAGTGGTGTGACTCATCTCACTGCAGCCAATGACCTAGATTGTATCAATAAATTAAAGAAGCTTTTTTCCTATATTCCACAAAACTGCAATGAAAAGCCACCTTCCATACCTTACGAAACAGGAAATGAGTATAGAGACCAATTAAAAGATATCATACCATCCAATTCTATGCATCCTTATGATATGAAAGATGTCATAAATGGTATAGTAGATGAAGAAAGTTTTCTGGAGATACATGAGAATTATGCAGAGAATATTATTGTAGGTTTTGCAAGGTTAGCGGGTAAGAGTGTGGGCATTGTTGCCAATCAGCCATATGCATTAGCAGGTGTTCTGGATGTAGATAGTTCCAAAAAAGGTGCAAGATTTGTTCGTTTTTGTGATTGTTTTAATATTCCGCTTTTAGTTTTGGTGGATGTACCAGGATTTCTTCCGGGCACTGATCAGGAATGGAATGCGATTATCACTAACGGGGCAAAACTGCTTTACGCATTTTCTGATGCAACGGTACCAAGAGTTACAGTCATCACAAGGAAGGCTTATGGTGGTGCCTATGATGTCATGAATTCAAAACATATCGGTGCAGATATGAACTATGCATGGCCAACAGCGGAGATTGCCGTGATGGGAGCTAAAGGAGCCAGTGAAATCATTTTTAAAGGAGAAATCTCCAGTTCTGATGACCCTAAGGCAAAACTTTTGGAAAAGGAGAAAGAATACCAGGAAAAATTTGCAAACCCATACCGAGCAGCAGCAAGAGGTTTTATAGATGAAGTGATCGAGCCAAGAGAAACAAGACGTAAGCTAATAAGGGCATTTTCAAGTCTTGAAAAGAAAAAAGTGCTCATGCCTAATAGAAAACATGGAAATATTCCTATGTAAGGTTAAAGGATAAGTTGCCTGAAGGTATCTATCTATACTAACCGATTTTTAAAAATGATTCACATCAAATAGTCAGATGGACAATGAAGTGAATCATTTTTTTTGTCACGGCCCTTTATTTTCGCGTTATCCGGAAATACTCAAAAAACAACTTCCTGTATGGAATGGGTGTTTCAAACTTCCACAAATTATTTCAAACCTCCCAATCTCCTTATCACTTCAGAGGCCATTGTTAGTCCAAACAGCGCCGGCATATAAGATATTGTTCCATAGTACGAGCGTTTGTAGTTTTTGCCATCAGTTAGTTTAAGTGCAGTTTTTGGTTGTATTTCTTCTGAAAAAACTGCAAGGATACCTCGCTTTATGCCTTCCTTTTTTAATCTCTTTCTCACAGTATGAGCAAACTTACATTCTTTTGTGCGGGAGATGTCAGAGATTTTAATTTTGGAAGGGTCCAACTTGCCGCCTGCGCCCATCGCAGCGATCACTGGAGTCTGTATATGTTTTGCTGATTTCAGGAGTGTAAGTTTTGGGGTGATACTATCTATACAATCGAGTATGAAGTCGTATTTTCCATCTTCCATCAACCGGAGCATATCATCGGGTTCCATAAATTTTTCATACATCTTGATATTGAGGTCAGGATTGATGTCTTTAAATCGGTTGTACAGCAATTGGGCTTTGGACATACCAATCGTCGAATGTACTGCCTGAAGCTGCCTGTTGATATTGGTTGGATCCACTACATCCCCATCTATGATAGTGATATTGCCTACTCCGGCCCTTATTAAAAATTCACCGGCGTAGCTCCCGACACCACCCAGGCCTACCAATAAAACATTGGACTCCATGAGCCTTGTTATGCTTTCATCTCCTGTCAGGAGTTCTGTTCGTTCCAACCAGGCTGGTATTTCCATTTTTCTGAATAAAATTTTACAAAATTAGAAAATATCACTTTCTTCAGCTCATAAGCGCTGCATTTTCTTAGATGGCTGAATAATTCATATCTTTTTTTGATATCTGCCCTGAAGTCACTGTCGGTTTCGATAAACATCCTGTCCAACGGGATATACACCAGAGTGTCCGAAAATGTAGTGGTCATCTGATGACATGGAGCTACAGAAAGATAGCAACCTGAATCAAGCACTTGTTTTGCCAAAATCTTATTTCTCACAAAACCATGGATGACCCATGTAGTACGGCCATAGTTTTTTTTCATTTGCAATATGCGATCAAAGGCCCTTACACAATGTATGATCACGGGAGAATTTAGTCGATTAGCCAGCTCTATTTGCTGAAGAAAGGCTGTTTCCTGAATTTTTTCTGAAGCCCCTTTAAGTCCGTCAAGGCCGCACTCTCCGATACCAAGACAAAAATTATCCTTATGATAGCTCTCTTTGAGTAGTAAAAGTTGATCATCAGACAGGATATCAGTCAGCCACCATGGATGATACCCTATAGTATAAAATTTGGCTGCTTTCAATTTTGAGCCATCCAGAGATACCACTTCCAGTATTTCAGGGCCATTCCACTCACTGTGGGTATGAAAATCAATAAATGGATACCTGCTCATAGCACTATTCTGACTGGAAAACTATCATATTATGCAAAAATAAGTATTACAGACGTTGTTTAATTGTAAATAGGAAATTACCTAAGAAATTTTAGTTTGTAAAACAAAAGTTTTGTAAAAAATGAACTTAGAGTATGTTTAAACCTTTATCATTTGGCTCCAAGTGGCAAATTTTATTTTAGCCAGCGTTATATTTTTCGCCGTACCGTGTCAAGCTACGCTTGAGCTTTCGGACCGTTCTGTCCCGATCAAGACATTTTTTTAAAAATCGTCTTGACCGGCTATATTCAGTATTCGCTGCGAGCAGTTGCTCGCAGTTCCTTCTTTATTGAGTAAAGTATTTTACTCAATTCTCGGCACAGACGAGACCATTCAGTCATCTTGTCCAAAATTAAATCTTCTCACTTTCGCTCAAACATAAAAATTTAAACAAACTCTTACTTCCTCAAAGTTTGATGATTATTAGACTTGATTTTGTATCCATTGAGTAATCCTTTGACTTTCATATATATCTGACTGGTCTTCCGCAGAGGAAGTCTTTTAGAAATATCAATGTATAACATTCATTTACAGTATCTGACCTTTCATTGTAGCACTTTGACTATAGAGTTTAATGTATCACCATATATTTCCAATCATATCCATGACCTTTAATTACTAAGATATATTTTTCTTTTTTAGATTCCAATTTGATTTCAGCTTCAGGGCTGTTTATTGATTGGCTTGCAACAAGTCTGCCTTGTATGTCATACAATAAAATATTTTTTACATGCGTTTCTGGCTCATCGAAGTAGATGCTTAAAAAATCAGGATTGCTCACAATGATTGGTTTTTTCTTTTGATATTTTTGAGTCTCGATGGACGATATTGGTAATGTTTGCTTTATAAGAGCTGTAAATTGCTCAGGAGTTACAAACTCGACCTTATCACCTATTTCCGGATCAGATTGGATGATTTCCATTAAAGATTTAAGCCTCGGCAAAGTGACATCAGATGGATTATTGTTGTTTATGATTGTTTCATCGCTTCGCAATCGTTGATATCCTGCCAGGAGAAAGACCGGATATTGCTTGTTTTTCAATTTTTGTACTATGGATGATGCCACATTTGTAAGATTGGTCATGTTTTGATAAAATGTGTTATCATCCACGTGATTGAAAAGCAAGCCTCCGTATTCAGTATAAAGTTTTTGTGTCTGCAGTTTTGGGTCAAAGAGAAATGTTAGCTCAGCATTGATCTCTTTCGAAAACTTACCAAGCTTGCCAAAATCATAGCTGTTGGAAATGGAAATTCCACGATATGAAGAAATGCCAGCTCCATTATAGTGCTTATATGCATAAATAGCAGGGATTTTGTATTTGTTTAATAATGCTGCAGCCTTTGATTTTGCATATGCTGAGACTTCAGGAGGAAAAAGGTCATGATAAGCATATCCCAAAGGCGAAGTGACTGAAATAAACCCATCTTGAGCTGTTGCATTCTTGTAGTAATATTGGGCTATGAACGGAAACTCTTCAAAAAAGTGTAAATTTATACCCCATCCGATCGGAACCTTACCTCGGTCCGATGAAAGCCATCCCCCTGATTGAAATCCAAAATTCCAATTACCTGCATCACCTTCTGAACCGATAAAAAGCACATAATATTTATTCTCCAATTTTATTTCAGTTTCCTTCATATTTGACTTTCGATTGTATTCAAAACCTGGAACGGATGGAAATACATGGTGCCAGGAGAGATTTGAAAGTAAAGTTTCATGAAAACTCCCTCCCCATGCTGATATCCACTGTATTAATGGTTCAGGTCTCATCCATCCATATACGTTGAATAGTTTACCAGGATTTTTTAGTTTGAGATATGTCATCACTTTTTCTAATATTTCTGCTTTTTCGTCGCTCAGGGATGTAAATTTCAGAGATTCAGTTCCTCCTAGATTTAATTGAAACATTCTTTTACTAATAGCCCAATCTGTGACCTCTCTGAGATAAAACGATGTCGGATTTGAACGTGGCAAAATATTTTCTAAACCCCATTGCAACAGCATGAAATACCTTTTTTCCTGACTTAATCCAGTATTACTCCATGTATGAGCAGGTGACTCTAATCGAGCTGACACTTCAATATCAGAGAGCTGACCGAAATAATCTCTGATGATTGTTTTTTCTGACCTTTGTATCTGAATAAAAGTATTGTCATAAGCCACAGGAATACAATCTGTAAAACCTCCCAACATAGCGGCAAATTCACCCTGCCACATAAAAGATTGTCCGGAAAAATTTGAATAAAGTAGTGCAGGATCATAAGTGATAGTGCCTTTTATGTCTGATTTAAAATAATCAATAAGATCATTGATATTGATTATGGTTCTAAATTGAAAATTTCCGGCGTTTTGATAAATTTCTTTCCACACTTCATCGGTTTGGTTGTAACTCCAGGTTTCATAAACATTCAGAAGATAAAGTCTAGGCTCTGTCCTATTGACTATTCCGGCGATAGTCATAGCTATAAGCTTATGTTGTTGGGATTGCCCTTGTCCACTAAAAAGAATTTTTTCAGAAAATCCTTTATTTACCAATATCAAAAATAAACATATTTTTATAAAACTCCTGATATTCATTAGTTTTTAAATTTGGATACAAGTTAGCAATTTTTTTAAATACCCACCAAAAACTAATCAGAAAAGTGAACCTTAAAATTTTATTGCTAAAGGATAAATTTTAAACATGCTCTAAGGGTTTAAATTTTATGTTTGAGCTAAAGTGAGAAAATTTAATTAAGGATAAAATAACTGAATGGTTTCTTCTTTGACGAGAATTGTGTAAAATATTTTACTCAATAAAGCGTTGCACTGAGAGTAGCCGAAGCGCTGAACATACCTTATATCAACTTTCTTTTTGTCAAAGAAATCAAAATTTCGAATTCAACTGTAGTAATGTTGAGAAATATTTAAATATAAACATATCTTTGTATCCATTTACTTTGTCAAAAAAAATGAAGGGCAAATAAGATTTTATCATGAAGGAAGTGTATATTTTATCAGCCGTAAGGACACCTATTGGTAGTTTTGGAGGCAGTTTAAGCAGTATTCCAGCCACAAGATTAGGTGCTGAAGCAGTCAGAGGAGCAGTTTCTAAATCAGGCCTGCCTCCTGAAAAAATTCAGGAATTATTCATGGGTCAAGTTGTTCAGGCAAATGCAGGTCAAGCACCAGCCCGTCAGGTTGCTGTGTATGGAGGATTGTGCAATAAAACACCGTGTACTACTGTCAACAAAGTGTGTGCATCAGGGTTGAAGGCTGTTATGTTTGGGGCACAATCCATTCAGTTGGATCAAAATCATATAGTAATTGCCGGTGGTATGGAAAACATGTCATCTATACCATTTTATCTGCCAAAAGCAAGATATGGTTATGGTTATGGACATGGCGAGCTCTTGGATGGACTGGTGAGAGATGGACTTGCCAATGTGTACGACAACCAGGCTATGGGATGTTTTGCTGATGCTACTGCGACAAAATTTGAAATTTCCAGAGAAGATCAGGATAGTTTCGCTATTCAGTCATATAAGAGAACTGCCCAAGCGTGGGAAAATGGACTTTTCAGTGATGAAGTAGTAGGGGTGGAAGTGAAAGACAGAAAAGGTAATGTAACACTAATCGCACAGGATGAAGAGTACAAAAATGTAAATTTTGAAAAAATACCGGGATTGCGACCAGTTTTTACAAAGGAAGGTACGGTGACTGCCGCCAATGCATCTACTATCAACGATGGTGCAGCAGCTTTGGTACTTGCGGATGAAGCAACTGTCCAAAAAAATGGAATCAAACCTCTGGCACGTATAGTTGCGTATGCTGATGGTGCTCATGAACCTGAATGGTTTACTACAGCTCCTGCTATAGCTGCAGAAAATGCTCTGAAAAGAGCCGGCTTATCCATCGACCAAATAGATTATTTTGAAGTTAATGAAGCATTTTCAGTGGTCGCATTGGCATTTATCAAGCACTTCCATCTGGATCAAACCAAAGTTAACATAAATGGCGGTGCAGTATCAATGGGGCATCCTTTGGGCTGCTCAGGAGCCAGAATTTTGACCACATTGTGTCATGTCCTACATCAAAATAATGGCAAATATGGTATGGCAGCTATCTGCAACGGAGGAGGTGGGGCCAGTGCCATCATCATAGAAAGATATTAAAATATGAGATTGTTAATAAAAAATTAGCAAGTTATTAACAATATTTTCAAGTTAATGAGAGTCAAAGAGTATGTTTAGATTTTTGTTGTCTTAAACTCAATATATTATAAACCTGACTGCAAAAAAATTGCCTTATTTAGTTCACCTGCCCGATATTAATATATTTGGCAGATAGTCTAAATGCGTTGTTTATTTTAATGGCAGAACCATAATGTCTTGATTTACAACTAAGAAAAATTTTAACATACTTTAAATTGTTTTTGAAATATTTGTAAATACGCTATATATAATGATGTTCAAAAGTAAGATATGAAAATTTTACGTATTATTAATGTTCATAATTATATCGGTTCTTTTATGGACAATTTTTTTAGGCAAATCATAATAACTTTCCTAATTATAATTTTTTATACAATTTGTGTAAAGGCGCAAAAAGTCAACATGACATTTCAGATCGATGGATACAATAATGATACATTGTTAATAGCATATTATTACGGAAATAGAACACTTGTCAAAGACACTATTTTAAGAAGAAGTGACAAAAAAGGGTTGTTTAGATGGGCACAAGACACTCTGGTGCCACAGGGTGTATATCTTGCCTTGATGAAGCCCAATAACAATTATGTACAATTTTTGGTAAACGATCGCCAAAACAGTCTTAAATTAAAGTTTCATGCTGACGATCTATCGAATGTTGATGTTGCCGGATGTAAAGAAAATAAAGCATTTTTTGAATTTCTCACATATCTTGGTGAAAAGAGGGTAGCAAGAGACACACTTAATGCAAGGTTGGAAAGGGCAATAAATAACAATTTACCCCAAGAACATCTTAAAGACGATTTGAGCAGACTTGATCAGGAAGTCAAATTATATCAACAAAATATATTGAGGCAGTTTCCCGGAACAGTACTTGATTTGTTGATTTCTTCCAATATGGAGGTAGAGGTACCCGAGTATGCGGGAGATGAAAAATCCGTACAGACTCAAAAGTACCTTTATTATAAAAATCATTATTTTGATCAAATCAATTTTCTACATCCGGCACTGATTCGTACACCAACTATCCAACATAAAGTGGATGACTATTTGAATAGATTTACGGTGCAAATACCTGATTCTCTGATCATTACGGTGGATTATATTTTAAAACTAACTCAGCCCAACAAAGACGCTTTTCAATACTTTTTGTCAGAATCGCTCAATAAATTTGCACAATCAAATTATGTAGGTCATATAGATATTGCTGTGCACATCATAGATAATTATTACGCAAAAGGCTTAGCCCATTGGGTTGCTGAAGAAAATATAGAAAAATTGAAAAGTGATGCTGATAACATCAGACCTACCATGTTGGAAAAAAAAATGCCTGATATCACTACCTATCTGGAAGATAATACTCCTGTCAGACTTTATGATATAACATCAGATTATGTCATTGTATTTCTTTGGGATCCAGATTGTGCTACATGCAAAAAATTTGCACCTGAAATAGTGAATTTTCAGAAGAAACACTCAGATGAACGTGTAAAAATTCTTACTATCTGTAACCAGCCGGGAGAAAAATTTAAAAATTGCTGGACAGTTGTAAAAGAAAAAGGAATGGATGCACTGATCAATACGGGTGATGAATACCAAAGATATCAATCAAAGATACGGAATACCAAAGTACCTAAAATATTGATTCTGGATAAAGACAAAAAAATTATTCTCAAGGATTTTGCCGCTGACAAACTGGATGAAATTTTTGAAAACCTTGTGAAAGAAACTGACAATAGAATAAAATGATATTTTTGTTAAAAAATTATTAATTTATGATATATATAAAGATGTGGTGCTATATATGTTGTATGATTGCAGTATGATAACTGTCTATAATAGTATTTGATAATTATTTTAATTACATTGATTTTTATGAAGGATTTTCACTTGATTTTATTTGGAATATTTTTCTCATTCTGTATAGGTTTTGGACAGAAGTTTTCTGTGGACTTCGAGATAAAAAATTACAACAATGATACTATCATCATTGGGAATTATTATGGAGATAAAACTTTGGTAAAAGATACCTTATTTGCTAGGGGAAATGGTAAATTTTCTTGGAATCAAGACACAATACCTGCTCAGGGAGTTTACTTGGCGTTGTTGAAGCCAGACAATTCTTACGTTCAGTTTTTAGTCAATGCCAAAGGAGAACATTTCAAAATGAAATTTGACGCCAAAGATTTACTGTCAATTTCAATTGCTGGCAGCACTGAAAACGAAGTGTTCTACAAGTATCTTGACTTCATCAAAGAAAAAAGGGTAATTGCAGATACTATGCGTTCGCGTAGTGAAAGAGCAAAAATTGCCAACAAGACAGATGATGAAGCTCAAAAAGTACTTGGCCAGCTTGATAATGATGTGAAAAAGTATCAGGCGACCATCGTAAATACGTACCCTGGTACAGTAGTTGGTACCCTCATGAAGGCCAATACGGACATCGAACTTCCTGACTTTTACGGTCATGAGGATACTGTGAGATACAAAAGGTATTATTACTACAAGGATCATTATTTTGATAATATAAATCCTGCACACCCTTCATTGATTCGTACCCCATATTTGCATCAGAAAATTGATTACTATATTTCTAAACTTGTGCATCAACAGCCTGATTCGCTAGTTAAATCCCTGGATCTTGTTTTGCGGTGGCTTGAACCCAATGCCGAAGCGTACCGATTTTACCTTGCGGATTTCTTAAACAGGTATGCCCAAATGAAACTTGTCGGGCATGATGCCCTCTATGTACATCTTGTGGATAATTATTATTCAAATGGTAAAGCTATTTGGGTGACCCAGGAAAACATAGACAAGATGAAAGAAAATGCAAATGATCTGAGACCCATTCTTATAGGTAAAAAAATGCCGGATATTACTACTTACAAAGAAGATAATACTCCGGTCAGATTGTATGATATTAAATCTCCTTATACTATAGTAATCTTTTGGGCACCAGATTGTGGTCATTGTAAAAAGATTATGCCTGACGTAGTCAGCTTCTATAAAAAAAATAAGGACAAAGTCAAGCTTTTGGCTATCTGCACCAAAGGTGGCGAAAATACAAAGAGTTGCTGGCCTGCTGTAAAAGAAAAGGGAATGGAAGACTTTATCAACACAGCTGATGAGTACAGTCGCTACAATATGAAAGTTCGAATCAAGACAACTCCAAAAGTTTTTGTATTGGATGAAAAGAAAGAAATCATCATCAAA
Source organism: Saprospiraceae bacterium (assembly GCA_016713025.1). Lineage (NCBI taxonomy): Bacteria > Pseudomonadati > Bacteroidota > Saprospiria > Saprospirales > Saprospiraceae > Saprospiraceae bacterium. The sequence goes on from JADJPZ010000004.1 coordinate 994,546, forward strand.
GACATCCCTGCGGAAGAACTCGATAAAATTTTTAATGAAATAGTCAGTTTTGACGATATGAAAAGAACAAATAAAATGTAAATCGTTAGACTTTTGAAAAGTAAACTTCCTTTGAACTCTTTCATAAGATTATTGCCAAATATTAAAAATTAATCTAACTTCTTGAACAATAGAAATGTATTTCATGATCTAAATATAAGGACCAGCATGTTGGATAAAATTAATATCAACGTTGTTTGGTTAAGATATCTTTATGAAGTCTTTCCCTTAAAAGTGAAAGATTTAGATAGGGTGAAAACTAAGAAAAATTCCTTATCTAAATGACATTATAGATTAATAATTAATATATAGAAAATAAAAATATTAAAAAATGAACATATTATTTTTTTTTATAATATGTTATTCATATGTTTGCATCGTCTTACGACAAATAGTTTGATGTTTTTTATTTTGAGACCTTAGTTTTTTAAGGACTGTAACACAAAGAAGGAGTAACAAATATACCCGAAAGAGGTCATCCCGATAACCGAAGATTGCTGATGACCGGGAAATATGTCACCCAACTCAGAATCATTAAGATAAAGAGTGTGTTTACAGTCCTTTTTTTATAATACTCATGTACAACGGGTATAAAAATTTACTTTCAAGAACAAACTCACAACAATTCAACTTCATTCATAGCACATCTTCACATAATTTCTTACCTTTACTCCCTGCATATCACTTCTTATTATTAAAGATTTTATTGTGAAAAGAGTATTAATTACCGGGGCAGCGGGTTTTATAGGATCGCATTTATGTGACAGGTTTATCTCCGAAGGTTACCATGTCATTGGAATGGACAACCTCATCACCGGGAATATTAAAAATATTGAGCACTTGTTCCCGCTTAAACAGTTTGAATACTATCATCATGATGTATCCAAGTTTGTACACGTTCCTGGAGATTTGGATTATATCCTTCACTTTGCTTCACCTGCAAGCCCGATAGATTATTTGAAGATGCCAATACAAACACTCAAAGTAGGTTCGCTTGGCACACATAATTTACTAGGTCTTGCCAAATCAAAAAATGCAAGAATCCTGATAGCATCGACATCAGAAGTGTATGGTGATCCCTTGGTGCACCCACAACATGAAGAATACTGGGGAAATGTTAACCCAATAGGACCTCGTGGGGTATATGATGAGGCCAAAAGATTTCAGGAAGCTATCACAATGGCATATCACACTTACCATGGCTTAGAAACAAGGATTGTCAGAATATTTAATACTTATGGACCTAGGATGAGAGTGGAGGATGGTCGGGTATTGCCAGCATTTTTTTCTCAGGCCATCAAAGGAGAAGGTCTGACAGTATTCGGTGAAGGGCAGCAAACGAGATCCTTTTGTTATGTGGACGATTTGGTGGAAGGTATTTACAGATTATTGCTTAGTGACTATCATCTACCTGTCAATATAGGAAATCCTTCAGAAATTAATATTATGCAGTTTGCACATGAAATTATGGATTTGGTCAGAAATCCATCTGCTCATATCATTTACAATCCACTTCCAGTCGATGATCCAAAGCAGAGAAGACCCGATATCACCAGAGCAAAAGAGATTTTGGGGTGGCAGCCAAAAGTATCAAGAGAAGAAGGGTTATTAAAAACCTATGTGTATTTTAAAACAGTTGTGAAATCTAATATTTAATGTAATTTGATGATTTAAAATCTGAATCTTATGATGCGCGTTCATTCATTGTTTTGTTTTTTGATGTTTTTTACCTGTGTTTCTTATGGTCAGGAGCCTACAGACCCAAAAGCTACCGAAGATTGGTCACGCCCGCCCACTATAGTGAAACCGGTAGAAACTCAATGGCCTCGACCTTATGACGCAGTAGTTTTGCTTGATGACAAAACTTGTGCATGGTCTAAACTTGACGGAACACCTATCGGATGGACTAATGAAAATGGTGTTATAACAGTAAAACCAGGCACAGGAAATATTATTTCAAGTCACAAGTTTGAGGATTGCCATTTGCATATCGAGTGGAGAAGCCCCGTCACTGTCAAAGGAGAAGGGCAGGGAAGAGGAAACAGCGGTGTTTTCCTGCAATCTATATATGAAGTGCAGGTATTGGATAGCTATAATAACGAAACATACTATAATGGTCAGGCAGGATCAATATATAAACAACACCCACCACTTGCTAATGCATGTGCCAAACCAGGCGATTGGAACGTTTACGATATCATTTACAAAGCACCAAAATATGACATTAAAGGCGAAAAAATCCAATCCGGCTATATCACGGTCATACATAATGGCTTTGTAATTCAAAACAATACTTTGATACATGGTACCACTCCATACATAGGATTTCCAAAGAATCCGGTGCACCGTGGTGCTCCTGTCATGCTTCAGGATCATTCTGATTTGGTTAGCTATCGGAATATTTGGGTACGTCGGCTATAATCTTATACATAAATCATGCAAATTAATACAGTAATATTTGACTTAGGTGCTGTGCTTGTTGATTGGAATCCAAGATATGTTTACAGACAACTATTCAGATCGGAAGAAGCTGTCGAACATTTCCTTGGTAATGTGTGTACCAATCATTGGAATGAACAGCAGGATGGAGGAAGATCATTTGAAGATGCTACAGCGATCCTGGTCCGAGAATATCCGCATTACAACTCTGAAATTAATGCATATTATGGAAGATGGGAAGAAATGCTCAAAGGTCAGATAGATGACTCTGTACAATTATTGGAAGAATTAAAGGCCAGCAATAAATTTCAAATTTATGCTTTGACCAACTGGTCGGCTGAGTCTTTTCCTGTAGCCTTGGAAAGGTTTCCTTTCTTATCCTTATTTGATGGTATTGTAGTATCCGGAGACGAAAAAATGAAAAAACCCCATCATGAGATCTATAGATTGTTGATGGAAAGATACAATGTTGTTCCATCAGAAGCTATTTTTATAGATGACAATTACCAGAATATTCTCGCTGCTGAGTATTTGGGCATCAGATCAATTCATTTTCAGCATAGTCAACAATGCAGAGATGCATTAAGTCAAATCATAAACTGGTAATAGAGGATTTAATATCTTTCAAAGCCTATTCATCCTTTACTCCTAAATATGGCAGGATTTTCAAGCCTGTCTCTTCTTTTAGAGATCTGATGCGGCTTATATGTTTTGCATCTGTGAATGGGCCATGCTGTTTTTTGTACATTAATAAGGCATTGGCAGTTGCTCCTGATATATAAGGATGTTGTACAAAGGTTTTGTAATCAGCTGTATTGATATTTATCTTTTTGATCAGGTCAGGATCGACAGTGATTTGATTTTTGATGCTCTGAAAAATGGTGTCATGAATCACATTTAACTCTGTCAACTGGTCAGAAGACAGAAAACCTCCGGTTCTTTTTCTCATTTGAATTATTTTGAAAGCAGTAAATGGACCGATACCTTTGATACCTACCAATTCCATGCTGTCTGCTCTATTTAATTCTATGACCCTAATGACTTTATCTGATCCTTTGATTTTTGGCATTTCAGGATCATTACTATTGGTGTATTGTGTAGTGTATTTTGTAGGATATGTTATAAAATCATCGAGTTCATCTACCAGTTTTGGATCTATACCATATATCTCTTTAAACTTTTCACGGGTGTATATGATTCCCCCTTTTGAGACATAATTGACAAGGCTCTTGGCTCCATATTTATTAAAGCCCAGCAATAATAATGAGTCATAACTTATGTCATTGGGATTGAAATTGTATTTAAGGCGTTTGACTGATCCGGATTTATCTCCTGTATCGTCCCATAGATCAGAAATGTCATTAGCATTGTTAGTTTCATTTTCTTCCGTATTTAGTGTATCAAAATAGTAATCCTTTATAATTTGTGGTGGTTGTGGCTTTGTGTAGGGCCAAAATTTAAATGCTGAGATCGTGACGGAACTCAGAATAAGAAAAGCGATGATGCCTCGTCTTTCCTGTTTGGTAAAAGTAAAAAAATCCTTGTAGTCCATATCCAACAGAAAATTATATCAACTTCAAATCTTTTGCTTTGTCTATCATAAAATCGTAGGCCGGTTGATAAGCATTTGCAATTTCCCCATCGAGAATGGCTTCTCTGATAGCATTTTTTATTATTCCTACTTCCCGGGATGGTGGTAGTTTGAGTATGTTCATGATATCGTCACCACTGATGGGAGGTTGCCAGCTGCGCAGTTGATCTTTCTCCTCTACTTCTTTTATTTTTTCAGTCAGGATTTTATAATTGTCCTTATACCTTATGACTTTGCCTTCATTTTTTGATGTTATGTCTGCTTTACAAAGCGTCATCAAGTCTTCGATGTCATCTCCTGCATCAAAGAGCAACCGTCTCACCGCTGAGTCAGTAACTTCATCATTGGTCAATGCTATAGGACGCAAGTGCAGCAATACCAGTTTTTGTACATATTTCATTTTTGAATCCAAAGGTAATTTCATTTTCTTAAATATCCTGGGAACCATAGCAGCACCCAAAGCCTCATGCCCATAGAATGTCCATCCTAAATTCTGGTCAAATCTCTTAGTAGGAGGTTTGGCGATGTCATGGAGAATGGCTGCCCATCTTAACCATATATTTTTAGTTTCTTTTGAGATATTTTCAAGTACTTCAAGTGTGTGATAAAAATTATCTTTGTGTCCTATGTTATTTCTGATTTCAACTCCCTGCAAAGCTGCCATTTCTGGAAAGATGATGTGAAGCAAACCGGTATCATAGAGGTAATTAAATCCTTTTCCGGGACGGTCTGATGCGATGATTTTCTCCAGTTCTGTTGTGATTCTTTCCTTGGACACAATATTTATCCTGTTCTTATTTTTGGCTATGGATTTATAAGTACTGATTTCAATTTCAAAGTCCAATTGTGTTGCAAATCTGATGGCGCGCATCATCCTCAAAGGATCATCCGCAAATGTTTTATCCGGATCCATGGGAGTTTTGATGATTTTATTTTCTAAGTCATAAAACCCATTGAACGGATCAATGATCTTCCCATAATCTTCTTCATTGAGACTTACTGCCATAGCATTGATAGTAAAATCACGTCTGTTCTGATCGTCTTCAAGGGTACCGTTTTCCACGGCAGGTTTGCGGCTGTCTGCACTGTATGATTCTTTGCGCGCACCTACAAATTCGATTTCGATGTCTTTGTGTTTGATCATGGCTGTGCCAAAGCGACGGTACACTGCAATATGGGGTAATGGAGTAAGTTTTGAAGCTAATTTTTCAGCAAGAGCTATCCCGTCGCCAACACACACTACATCGAGATCTTTGGATTCTCGGGCGAGCAATCTGTCTCTCACATAGCCTCCCACCACATATGCGGCTACATTCTGTTCCCGAGCTGCTGCCTGGATGAGTTCGAAAATACTTCTTTCATATGGTTTGATATTGAAGACCATCTCACTTGATTTGTTTGTAGTTAATAGCTCACGGGCAATTCCAGATAGTGTTCTTTCATTTCATCCAATATCCCTAAAACAGACTGACTATCCATTTCAGTAACAAGTCTTGCCCTGAATTCCTTTACACCCGGTAATTCGCGGAAGTAGTTGGTATAATGTCTTCTCATTTCTACAATACCGAGTTTCTCACCTTTCCATTCTATACTCTTTAACAAGTGTCTGCGGGCCACTTCCACTCTCTCTTCTATATCAGGCGGCGGTGGTACTGTACCATCTTTCAGATAAGATTTGATATCCCTGAATATCCAGGGATAACCTATACTTGCTCTACCAATCATTATACCATCAACCCCATATCTTTCCTTATATGCCAAGGCTTTTTGAGGTGAATCAATATCACCATTGCCGAAAATGGGGATAAACATCCTTGGATTATTTTTTATATCACCTATGAGTGTCCAGTCAGCTTCCCCTTTGTACATTTGTTTTCGGGTACGGCCGTGTATGGTGAGGGCCTTGATACCAATGTCCTGAAGTCGCTCGGCCACCTCGACAATATTTAACGAATTTTCATCCCATCCGAGCCTGGTTTTGACAGTGACAGGCAGATTGGTCGATTTCACTACTTTTTCTGTTAATCTGATCATTTTTGGAATGTCCTGCAGTATCCCGGCACCTGCCATCTTGCATACTACCTTCTTAACAGGACAACCAAAATTGATGTCTAACAACTCAGGATTTGCTTCTTCCACTATTTCTGCTGCTCTTCCCATAGAGTCTATTTCTGCACCAAATATCTGAATACCAATAGGTCTCTCATCATCCCATATATCAAGTTTTTGAACACTTTTTGTGGCATCTCGGATGAGACCTTCCACAGAAATGAACTCAGTGTACATAAGATCACTGCCTTGTTCCTTACATACAGCTCTGAAGGGCGGATCACTGACGTCTTCCATCGGTGCCAAAAGCAGAGGAAACTCACCAAGCTCCGTATTTCCGATTTTAACCATGTTACTCTTAGAAAATTACTAAAAATTGTATGAGGCTCCAAACCAGTATTCTACTACTGAATTCTGAAATGATCTTGCATTTTCATTGGCTATGTACATTAATTCGACGCCGAATCTCCATTTTCCAAAGCCACTCGAGTAACCCAGCCCAACTAATGGGTAATTTATTTTAATTGCAGTTGGATCCGAATCATACTTCATGAATGCGTATTCGGTTTGAAAATAAAGTTCATCAATAATTTTTGCTCTCCCATACAAAAAACCCCCTAAATCAAATAAAGATGGACCATTGACATTTCTTTGATCATAAAAGAATTTTCCACCCCCGCCTAAGCTAAATCTTTTATGGAGTTTATACCCAACATTTATTTTGGAAGAAACGGAAAGGCCACCAAAAAATCCCAGGTTACCAAATCTGATTTCCGGATTAATTTTTTCCATCAGGCTTATCTGTTCTTCCTTTTGTTTGGATTTCTTTTTGGATGTCGTCCTTTTTCTGACTTGAGCATCAACATCTGTAGCCGAAGCCATCAAAATGACTATCAACATTAAAAAGCCTGCCAATTTTTTCATAAACTGCTTTGATTTACTGATTGAACAATCGACAAAAGTAAACATTGGTAAGCAAAATGGCTGTAATGATCTTGCTTTTTAACTAAAAATTATCATCATAAGGGACATTAGTTGTAGTGGTAACTAAATTTTTCTAAAATCCAACTTCATTCACCGCACAAATCAAGCTAAATATACTTGTATCAAAATGATAGTATTGGACTCCTCATGGATGATCCGATTTGTCTCTTCTGTCAAAAGGTGAAAGTTTTAATTGAAAGCTTTATTAACCGGAGATTTGAATAAAAAATACCAAATATCCACTGAAAATAAGGTACATTGAATTACTTTTTTATGCGCAATGTAATTTGCTGTAAAATAACTGATTATATGTCATAATTTTTAATTGATCATTGCAAGTTATAGAATAACAATATTTTATAAATTACAAATATGTTATATGTGATTCATATTACGATAAAATAAATGTCAAAATTTTTATAATTTTTGATAACCGTTTATATCGTTGTCTATGAACTATTTTAAATATTATATTAAGATTTAATGTGACATTCATATTAAAATAACTGCTTATGCATCTATGTTTTTGGTCTGAAATTTGGATTTGTAATACAGCAAGATGTGTGAACGATAATCAGTTTTTATGAAAATGATGCAAAGTCTTACAACCTGCCGGTAACCAAGTAGTACACAATATAAGCCTGAAATATCTTGAGTGGTATGTAAGGTAAATATATTTTTATTAAGCAATTACGAATTTTACAAAATCCATCAATCGATGAAGAACCCATTACTTACACATTTTTTCAGGCTGATGAAATCAAATTTCTGGAAGCCTATCAGAGTCACTGCTTTTTTGACTTTGGTGATTACCAGTGGTGCTTTGTGCCAGACACCTGCCAGTCCTGCAAAATCGGAATGCACATGTCTGAATAATGCTACTACTCCAACTAATGGTCAGTATCGCGACTCCATTAGGTTTAATGCCACCCCAGGTCATGTGTGGGAGTTGATAAGTCCTATTTCAGGATTTTATCATCCTGCGTCCCTACCACCGCCGAATGTGCCAATCATTTACTTACCCGGTACCATAATACCAGAAGTTTCACCGGGTGTTTTTGCGATTGCAGCCAAAAGAGTATCAGGACAAGGTTGGTCTGTCGGAATCAGAAACAAAAACACTGGTGAAATGAATACGGTCACACCCTCACAGGTCTGTCAGTACCCATTGCATCCTACAGCGATTCTGTTTACGGGAGACGCCAATGTATGCCCCGGAGCAACTGGTAAAGTATACACACTTTCTTCCGGACCGACATACAGCAGTTTACTTTGGTCTTTGCCATCTGGTGGAACGATTACTGGTGGGTCTACTACAAGTGCCGCCACCATCACCTGGGGTCCAACGCCAGGCAGGTACAGCCTCGGTGTCAGTGGTATTGCTTCCAGCTACTCTGGTCAGCCTTTAGGATGTTCATTTACATTGAACAGACCTATCGATGTAGTGGATGTAGCTGACTACACGACTATAAGAGGTGATTTTGGCAATTGTATAGGTGCAACCGAGAGTTACTCCATTGCAGCTACCTCAGCTCAACTAAATCCTGCAACAATTTCTTGGGGCGTTTTCACTGATCCGGCAGCTACTATAACTGCTGTTGGTATTTCAGTGACAAATCCTGGTGGTTCTATCAATTCCAGGACGATCATCTGGCCCAATGCAATTGGAGTATATTACCTGGCAGTAAGAGGTCAATTCAGAATAAATTCGTCTGCAGATTACTGTTCATTTACCAGCATACAGCGCATAGACATTGTCAATGAAACTACAGTGCCTCCTATGGCATGCAAGAGTCTTGTCAATATTTCTATGAATCCTGACTGTGAGCTCTATTTTCAGGTAAGTCAGTTTCTGGAAGGACAGACCTTACCTGAATCATCGTTTGATATCATCATCAGAGATCTTGCTACTGGAGCTATCATACCGTACGGAGCTTTAGGTTATCCTTACGTTGGGAAAACATTGGAAATCAAGGTAGTCCATGAGTGTAGTGGCAACTCTTGTTGGGGTTATGCCAAAATAGAAGATAAATCCATCCCTGATCTGGTATGCCCTCCCAATCTTACTATCGACTGTGATGACATTGATAGTTTGAATATCACTGGTTTTCCGGTGATGCCTGTGGGTGCAGATACTACACTTATAGCTAAAAACAGCTGGAGAGTGACCGACTTTGACAGGTGCAGTGATGTGACTATATCATATGTGGATACAGCTGTGACCTCGTGTACAGCTACTTTCAGTTCTGTCATCACCAGAACATGGAGAGCAACAGACAACTATAATAATACATCTTCTTGCAAACAAACCTTAAGTGTCAGAAGATCAACATTGAGAGATGTCATATTTCCGCCAAGCTGGGACAGTATAGCAGGGCCAAATCCGTCATTAGTAGCATGTGGAAATTGGAAAAAAGAACCTTATATACTTAACGGTATAGTTCAGACAGATTCAGTACCATCTCCTGATCACACAGGTTGGCCTATAGGTATAGCTTGTCTTAAGTCTCATGTGACCTATACCGACAGAAAGTTACTGCTTTGCGATGGCAATACAGAGACATATAAGCTTTTCAGAAAGTGGAGGGTTTTTGATCATTGTGCAAGCAAAGATACATCTTATACACAGTTGATAGCTGTGATGGACAATCAGCCTCCAGATGTGACTTGTCCAGCTGATGTAACGGTTAAAGGATTTTCTGAAGGTGGTGCAGCTATATTGAACACTGATAATTACAAATGTTCAGGAGATTGGGTAGTGAGACCTCCAATATTAATAAGTGACTGTTCTGCTGTGACCTGGGATGTATTTTTCAAGCTTGCTGATAAAGATGGCAAAGCTCCTGTTGGCGCAGAATTCGTAAAATCTGATGGTCAAACCATAGTTGAAGGTACAAGACCGGCCTTTAGAAAGGTCATTGATACACTTGATAGACCTTTTACTATCAAAAACTTACCTGTTGGTCAGACTTGGATTCAATATGTTTTCACAGACAAATGTGGTAATATCTCCATTTGTAATACAGAAGTTTTTGTTATTGACAACCAACCACCTGTAGCTGTTTGTGACAGAAACAGTGTAGTAGCAATATCAAATGCTGCCGTGAGCGGACAAGCCATAGGTGTTGCCGGCGTATTGACATTTGACGATGGTAGTCACGACAATTGTGGTATTACATGCATGAAGATACGAAAAGTTGATAGTCTGACAAGCTGGACCAGTTTACCATGTGACAATAAGTTGACATTCAGATGCTCAGACGTTGGCAAAAGTATTATGGTGGAGCTGGGAGTGTGGGATGCCGACGGCGCATTCAATTCCTGTATGGTACATGCCAGAATTCAGGATAACATTTTCCCTACAGTCAATGCACCTGCAGATATGACCATCAGCTGTAAAGCAAACGTTGATAATCTGAGCCTTTATGGTACAGCCACAGCATCTGACAACTGTACCCACACGCTGCGTGACTCTATAGTCAGGGATCTCAATACTTGCGGTGTTGGTACTATCCGAAGATTTTTTATAGCTACAGACGGATTTGGCAACAAAACAGTCAAATCACAATTGCTTACTGTGCACAATTTGTCACCTGTTAATACTGGTGATATCAATTGGGGACCTGAGATAGTTAACAGAACAAACAATAGTTGTATAAGCAGAATCACCCCTGAAGATTTAAACGTGGCAAGGCCAGAATTGTCATCTAGTGCAAAAGCCAATAAATGTTCTAACATGGCTTTTTCTTATGAAGATGTCGAGTTTAAGTTTTCTGATGGTGTTTGCCGCAAAATACTCAGAACATGGACAGGTATAGACTGGTGTCAGAGTGGCGTCTCATTTTCAAAGTCACAACTGATCATGATATCCAATACCGTGGCACCGGTTATTGTAAATGGTTGCCATCAGGATAGCTTGAAGATATCTCCTGAAGGTACTTGCCAGGCAAGAGTAGAAATTACTGCCAGAGCTACCGAAACTTTATCTGGTGATTGTGTCAGTAATAAGTTAGTCTGGTGGTACGACCTTGATGTCGATGACAATGGTTCTATTGATTTCAAAGATGTGGAAGGCAATGTATTCAACAGATTGCTCAATTACGGCAGACACAGACTTATCTGGTATGTGAAGGATGATTGTAATAATGTGACTTCATGTACCAATATCTTTACTGTGCGTGATACCAAAAAACCGACACCGGTGTGTGTCTCTGATTTAGTGACCGTCATCATGCCCACATCAAGAGAAGTGAGTATCTGGGCTTCAGATTTCCTTACTCCTTCCACATTTGACAATTGTAGTCCTTATGCTCAGATCCGTGCTTCATTCTCTACAAATCAATCAGATATATCCAGAACTATCAGATGTAGCGACCTGCGTGGAGCTGCTTTCAGAGATACGGTTTTCAATGTGTATGCTATAGACCAGGAGGGAAACAGTGATTTCTGTACTGTAAAATTAAGAGTACAAAGCAACAACAATTCTTGCCTTCCGGCGATAATTGAGTCAGTAGGCTTTAAAGGAGCTATTTACTCAGAATCTGCAGAAATGGTGCAGAATGTACATGTGGGACTGATGTCTGATCAAGTAGAGTTTCCTAAGTCTGTGATGACATCTACGGATGGCAAATGGACAATGGCAGGACTCAAAATGTATAAAGACTATATCGTCACAGCAGATAAAAATGATGATGTGCTCAATGGTATTTCCACACTTGATTTAGTCCTGATACAAAGACATATTCTGGGACTTCAGGAATTGGATTCTCCTTACAAATTGATTGCTGCCGATGTGAACAATTCACAGAAAGTAACCGCTGCCGACCTTGTTGAATTAAGAAAAGTGATTTTGGGTATAAAATCAGAGTTTGCCAACAATAAGAGCTGGAGATTTATCGATGTGGCACATCAGTTCCGTGATGCTAAAAACCCATTCCCGTTTGTTGAAAAACTTTCGATGACGAAAGTAGATCATGATGTTGCTGGCCTTGATTTCTATGCAGTGAAGGTAGGTGATGTGAACGGAACAGCGCGCAAAAATGCAAATTCACCTGTAGCCACTGAACCGAGAACGACTGTACAACTCGAAGCCAATAAAGTCAATGTCAAAAAAGGTGAAGTAGCTGTAGTCACTATAAAAGCCAGTGATTTACATAGTGTTACAGGCCTTCAGATGACACTTGGTCTGAACCATAAGTACGCTGAGCTGATCAATATTACATCAGATGTACTCCAATTGAAATCTGAAAATCTTGGATTAGTACATCTTTCTGATGGTTTGATCCATCTGAGTTGGAATGACCAAAACCCAGTAATGGTGAAAGATGAGATGATCAGGATCACTTTCAGAGCACTTCAGGATATCAATGATATGAATGTGGTGAAATTGGAGAGTGCTTATCTGACCCCTGAAATGTACATTTCAGAAGGTGCAGGCATCAATACACTGAAAGTAACGCTTCAATCTGTAAATACATCCAAGTCTGCTGCAGATCAGTTTGAGCTGTTCCAAAATGTACCCAATCCATTTAATGCTGCTACTGTCATAGGATTCAACCTTCCTGCAGCAGAAGTAGTGACACTCAAGATCTTTGATCTGACAGGAAAGCTGATCTACCAGACGAAAGGCAGTTTCAATAAGGGATACAATACCTTCAGTTTAGATGCCAATGAGCTCCAGCTGAATGGAGTATTGTACTACCAGGTAGAAACGGAACTGAACTCAGCGAACCGCAAAATGATCATCATAAAATAACACACATATAAAATCAAGGTGAACAAGCCGGAGGAAGACGAAATAGTCCGGCTTGTTGATCTTCATCATTTTTAACATGACACATAACAGATTAAATCAAAATTTAAAATTTATTACAATGGAAAGACCCTTATTTACACAAGGCATTTTTCTGAACTTAGTTTCAGGAAACTTTAAAGCGATGGTACGGGCATTCTCAATTGTTTTAACCATAACTCTTATACAAAATTTTGGACAGGCACAAGTCAATTGCAATACGATATTAGCTTGTAGTGACGGAGTGCAGATATCATTAGATGATGATTGCAATATGACGATCAATCCATACATGATGATGCCCCAATATACATATCATGCAGATAGTTTTGATGTGGAAGCAACTTTCTTAAATGGAACTTCCTTGCCTACGGTCAGCGGAGGTACCGATTTACGAGGGAGAATGATCAAAAGGGTTCAAATAGACAGAACGCATGTAGGTATGACTTTAAAGGTGAAAGTCTCGTTGCGTGGATGTGGTAATTCATGCTGGGGCCATGCAGCTATTGAAGATAAGCTGGCACCTGTGATTAGTACTTGTCCGTGCGAGGAGAGAATCACAGGGTATACAGGTACAATACCATCAGGCTCTCCAACTTTCAACCGGCCAAATGTGGGATGTGGTACATTTGTAAATGGAGTGAGTTATGTCACGCGTAGTTTTGCAGTGGATAGCAATGGGGTGGTGGATATATCCTTACCGCAGACAAATACCTGGATATCATTATATCAGGGTACCTTCACTCCCGAAAGCCCATGTACAAACCTCATTGCTACTGATGATGATAATATTAGTATTTCTCTGGCGAGAAATAATACCTATATTCTTGTCATCAGTACATCAGGTGTGGGTGGAAATCCTGCTTTCAACGTTTTTATGGATAGTCGCAAAGGAAGTATAAAATCTTCTGTCACTGCTCTTGTATGTGAAAGTACATGCGGAAGTGAATCAATTATCCTTAATGATGCTATTACGAACAGACCTGTATTTACAGATGCATGTGGTGGCACTATCACTTATACCAAAACAGACTCGGTCACAATCCTTCCATGTAGTGCCAGATTTGGTAAAATCATCAGAAGACAGTGGACAGCGACTGACCCGAGTGGCAACAAATCGCTTGTGAAAACGCAGTACTTTTATATCAAGAGAGCGACTATCGCCGAAATCACATGTCCAACAGACTGGATCAGAGATTGTACAGTTTCATACACAAAACTACCAAATGGTGCACCACATCCTACTATGGGTCCAAACCCAAGTGGAGCTCCTGGTGGAACTGGTTGCGAAAACATCCAGATATTTTATGATGATATCGTTTTTGATCTTTGCGGTGCCGGTATCAAGGTAAACCGACGATGGACGATCATTGATTGGTGTACAGGAAGGGATACTGTTTGTAGTCAGCTGATAAAGATAGAAGATACACAGAAGCCGATAATCACATGCCCTGCTGACATTATAAAAATTCCTGGATCTTTAGAAAATCCTGCAGATATTATCTCTGTTTCATCAGATGGATGTACAGCATCATGGGATGTAAAACCTCCTGTTTCTATAAGTGATTGTTCAAAAGTAACTTACGATGTTTTCATCAAGTTGGCCGGCAAAGATGGTGGTGCACCTCCTGCAAGTGTTCCATTCGTCAAAGTGGACGGCCAAACATGGGTTTCAGGTACAAGTCCTGCTTATGCATCTACTATACCTCAGACAGATCGGTCATTCCGAATTGAAGGCTTACCTTTAGGTCGTACGTGGTTGAAATATGTGGTGACAGATGAATGTGGCAATTCAACAGATTGTTTTACAGAATTAGATGTGGTAGATCGTACTCCTCCTACAGCTATCTGTGAAGATGAGACTGTTATTTCTATAGATGATACAGGTTGGGGTGTGCTGAAGGCAATTTCTCTGGACGACCACAGTACTGATAATTGTACACATCCTGACTCACTTAGATTTGAAGTCAGACGTAAAAACAAATTTTGTCCTGGATATGCCACAGATACCATGTTCAGAAGTGAAGTCAGATTCTGTTGCAGCGATGTGACAGCTCCTGAATCTTATCACGCAGTAGTATTGAGGGTACATGACAAAGCAGGAAATTTTAATGAATGCGAGACCACTATAAAAGTACAAAATAAGAGACCTGTCATGATACAATGTCCTACCAACAAATCATTGACTTGTGGTGATAGTAGAATTGGTACCTGGGTGTCAGGAACTCAGGCTTTTGACACTACCTTTTTTGGCAAACCTACAGTAACAGGAGTATGTGCAGATGCGAATGTGGCAAGCCGAATCATCAGCAACACTATTAATTCTAAGTGTAATACAGGAACAGTGAGCAGAGAGTGGTACCTTGTATCACAACCTGCCGTGAAATGTACACAGCAGCTGACTATCATATCCCCTCCTTTCAATTCGTCAAGTGTGACATTTCCTGCTGATATTACATTATCAACCTGTGATTTGGGCAAAGCGACGCCTGACTTTCTTAACAGTAAACCAATTGTTTCTAATTTGGGTTGCCGGGATATTGGTATTTCATTTTATGATCAGGTATTCAGAGATGTGCCCGGTGCTTGTATTAAAGTAATCAGAACTTGGAAAGTTATAGACTGGTGCAGCTATGCCGCTAACCCTGTAGTCGTTGAGCAATCTCAAAAAATCCTTTTGACTGGTACCGGACCTGTGACATTTACAGGATGTAACAATCGAACTATCACAGCTAGTCCAGGCAAATGTGATACCACAGTGACACTTTCTGTAAACCCCATGGATGACTGCACTGATGAGGAGGAATGGAAATATTCTTGGACATTGAACCTTGATAGCGACAAAGGCAGTTCAATTGATGATAACGGTACTACAAACAGTACTACTCAAAATCTTCCAGCGGGTACACACAGAATAAGTTTTACTGTAACAAATGTATGTGGGACTCAGTCCATATGTGCATATAATATTACGGTGATAGCCAACAAAGCTCCCACACCTGTATGTTATGGAGAGATAGTGTGGGTGATGGACCGATCTGGAACGACCGATGTATGGGCAAATGATTTCATTCAGTCTACCAGTACCAATATCTGTGGCAGAGCGGCTCAGTTTGACTACTATATTTTCAAAAGAGATAACAATAATATAGTATTCAATACTACGACGACAGGTATAACATTAACCTGTGCAGATATTCCAAATGGTCAAGTCGCGAGAATTCCACTAAAAGTATATGTGAGAGATCGTAATAGTGGATTATCGGATTTCTGCAATGTCACATTAATTCTACAAGATTCTCCATTGACCAATGCATGTACAGATAGACCAAATCTTTTGCCAGTCATATCCGGCAGAATATCGACAGACAGAAATGAAGGTGTTGAGGAAATTGAGGTATCTCTGAAAAACATGACTAGCTCAGCTGAAATCAAGAGTATGACAAAACAAAACGGTGAGTACAAACTGGAAGGAGTGGATGTTTTTGATCCAAAATCTATGGGAGCATACAAAAATAATGATATTCTTAACGGTGTATCCACATTGGATTTAGTGATGATACAAAGGCATATTTTAGGAATTCAGAAAATTGATTCACCATACAAATTGTTGGCAGCTGATGTTAACAATTCAAGGAATATAACTGCAAGTGACCTAGTTTCACTCCGAAAGTTGGTTTTGGGAGTCACCAATGAATTTGACAACAATACTTCATGGAGATTTGTACCTTCATCGTATGTATTTTCAGATGTAAACAACCCATTTGACTATCCTTTCAAAGTGAATTTTGATTCTCTCTATGAAGATAAAAAGAATGTCAACTTTACAGCTGTAAAAGTGGGAGATGTAAATGGAAGCGTGGTAGTCAATGCCAAATCAACAGAATTCAGATCAGGCAATACGCTCTTCACTTCTGATGAGATGAAATTTTCTGCTGGTGAAATTGTGAAATTTGAAGTCCGCGCTGGTGATGATATGTACATATTAGGTACACAATTTGGAATGCATTTTAATGCCGATCAGTTGTTGTTCACTGGTCTGACAAGTGGAGCATTTGATATCAAATCACAACATTACAATCCGTTTAATGCTCCAAATGGCAAACTAAATTTCAGCTATGATATAGCTAACGGCAAATTGCTGAAATCTGATGAAGTTTTATTCACCATTGAGTTTAAGGCTTTGGCTGGTGGAAATACCAAGAATATCAGATTAGATCAGTCCGTCATCAGACCTGAAGTGTATGATGTAGATGGATCTGTGCGCAATTTGTTAATCCAGACAAGAGATAGAAATATCAGCCACAGCCAAAATAGTTTGTACCAGAATGAACCAAATCCATTTAAAGAGTCAACTGTCATTTCTTTTGAATTGGCCAAACCTGAATTTGTGAAATTGAGAATTCTTGATCTTACTGGTAAGTTGATATATACTTCAAATGGTAATTACGAAAAAGGTTTCAACAGCATCAATGTGAATAATACACAAATTGGGACTTCTGGTGTGTATTACTATCAGATAGAAGCAGGAGAATTTACCGCAACTAAAAAGATGATTTTAATCGAGTAATGTGTTTATAAAAATGATTCTGGGTTTTATAACCGGATATGGCAACATATCCGGTTTTTTTTGGTTCTAACAATACTATTTTATTAGGACGTACTTTACGCAAATAGAGGATTTTTAACGTAAACCTAAAAATCTTAAAGGAATTTCCTATTCCAGACCAAAATTACTGCAAAATAAGGCTCCGCCGCCGCGGATCATTTTTGACTTCGCACCATAGCGATGCTATGATTTGTCGTCAAAAAAAACTTATTTTATTGTACTTTTGATCTTCATTAGGGAACTCATTTTAGATATTTAGGTTAAACAAATTCAACAAATAACCACAATGAATATTCATGAAAGCATTCGTTTTAAATGAATTGCACAAATATCCGGAATTACAATCTACTACATTTCCTACTTTGGGTGATGATGATGTGTACATCAAAATTAATACGTCTTCATTAAATCACAGAGATCTGTGGATAGTTAAAGGCATGTACCCGGGTATATTATTGAATTCAATTTTGGGTTCGGATGCATGTGGCGTTTCTGGAGGAAATACATTTGTGATCAATCCTGGACTATTTTGGGGTGATAATCCGTATTGTCAGTCATCCGCTTTTCAGGTTTTGGGTATGCCATCTCCTGGAACTTTTGCTGAGCATATTGCTATCAATAAAAAATATCTCTATGCATGTCCTGCTCATTTGACAGAAATTGAGGCCGCAGCCATTCCTTTAGCCGGTGTAACAGCGTACCGGGCCCTTTTCAAACGAGCATTAGTAAAGAAGCAGGATAAAGTGCTTATATCAGGGATCGGAGGTGGAGTAGCCCTTTTTGCAATGCAGTTTGCCCTTGCGGCTGGATGTGATGTGATAGTGACTTCTTCCTCAGACTACAAAATTGCAGAAGCTATTGATCTGGGTGCTCAGGCAGGATATCTTTATACTAATCCTGATTGGCACAAAGAATTTATCCATGATTTTGGAGGCGTGGATGTGATTGTGGATGGTGCATGTGGTCAAGGATTTAATAATCTGATAAAAATCTGTAATCCTGGAGCACGTATAAGTTTCTATGGCGGCAGTGCAGGAAAAATAGATGGATTAAACCCTCAAATCATTTTTTGGAAACAAATTACAATCGCCGGATCGACTATGGGTTCTGATCAGGATTTTGCTGAAATGATTGATTTTATTTCAGTGCACCAGATCAAACCAGTCATAGACTCTGTTTTTCCTTTTGAGCAGATACCAGAAGGGTTTAGTCGGATGGAATCGGGACTTCAGTTTGGTAAAATTGTATTCCAGCATTGATGGACTTCAAAAATTCGTTTTCATGGTGTACCAAGATCGCAAATAAAAACTTAGGTTATTCGAAAATTACTTAATTCTACTTTGTCACCTTCACTTTCATCAAAGTGTAATCAATCGGTTACTTAATATTTTTTCATGGTTGAAGATAAATGTATGGTAAAATAGGGTCACAGCTGTTGGGTTAACCTAACAGTTTCAAATCAATCAGAATATCCGTATAATTTGACAAAGAAGAATTACATGTGATGATTTTATCATCATCTTCTGTAGTGATGGTGATAATCATTTATACTTGCATTGATGACTTCATAGGCTGTGTTTTTACCATATACTTCATCAATAAAGCAAGAAGGATCTTTATGTGGCATTTGTTTGTAGGTCAGAAAATAATGTTTTAA
The DNA here is from genome assembly GCA_016713025.1 of Saprospiraceae bacterium. NCBI lineage: Bacteria > Pseudomonadati > Bacteroidota > Saprospiria > Saprospirales > Saprospiraceae > Saprospiraceae bacterium. The sequence goes on from JADJPZ010000004.1 coordinate 1,013,705, forward strand.
TCTATTGATTATGGTAACAGGTACGTCCTGAATGTCTTTCCATAGGCCATAAACATCATCATTTTTCAACACCGCTATGATTTTGTCATCGGCTTCGTTATTATCTATCAACCTAAAACCACCAATAGGAAACGCTTTTACTAAGATATCTCCGTGGGTGATTTCGCGCTCTGTAAGCACGAGAATATCTAATGGGTCACCGTCTCCTTTTATATTACTTCTGCCTGTTGATAACATATTAAGTTTAGCTACATCTTCTGCACAGTAGGTCTGTGGCAAAAATCCGTATAATGCTGGGACAATATTGCTAAATTTCTGTGGCCTATCCACTTTTAAATATCCAGAATGTTTATCAATTTCGTATTTAACAGTGTCACTTGGAATGATTTCAATAAATGCTGTAACTAATTCAGGAGCTTCATTTCCTAAATCTACGCCATGCCATGGATGAAGTTTGAAAATATTTGTAGTCATACGTTTTTTTAAGAGCACAAAGGTATTTATTACATCACATGATTAAAGTTTATAAAATGTTAAAGATTTGTTTTTATCTTTGATCGAAAATTTAGTCCTTCTTATGAAAATTTATACAAAAACCGGGGATGAAGGCACCACAGCTCTTTTTGGTGGTAAACGAGTGCAAAAGGATGATATTCGCATCGAAGCATATGGAACTGTTGACGAATTAAACTCATTTATCGGTTTGCTCAATGCATCATTTCAGGAGGCAACGCAAAACTATTTTCTCTCAGAGGTGCAAAAAAGACTTTTTACAATCGGGGCAAATCTTGCTTCAGACCCTGAAAAAAAAATGATAACTCCTGATATCAAAAATGATGATATTCAGACACTTGAGAATGCTATGGATACTATGGATCAATTGTTGGAACCGTTAAAAAATTTTATTTTACCTGGCGGTGATACCGTGATAGCACAAGCGCACATATGCAGGACAATTTGTAGGCGCGTTGAAAGAAGGGTTATCACCTTGAATAATGTTTCACAAGTGGATCCTGCGATCATCATTTATTTAAACAGATTATCTGATTATTTTTTTGTGTTGGCAAGATATCTATCCCACAGAAATAATATTGCAGAAATTCCCTGGATACCTAGAAAAAATGTATAAATGAATAGTCAATCCCGGATATACCAAAAAAGAATGCTTAACCCCTTCTGGTTCAAAATCGGAATGCTCTTCAAGTTACCATCCGTTTTTTTTTGGGGAATAAGAGTTACGAAGTTAGATGATAGAAATTGTGAACTTACAATTCCCTTTTGCTGGAGGACCCAAAATCCGTTTTCATCTGTTTATTTTGCTGCTCTGGCTGGCGCGGCTGAGCTTTCTACAGGGGCTTTGTGTCAGCTGCATCTTGCGGGAAGAAAACCCCATTCTATGTTGGTTGTTGATTTTAAAATGAAGTATCTGAAAAAAGCCAATTCAAAAATAACTTTTGTTTGTAATCAGGGCGATGAACTGAGCAATCTATTGGACCAACTTAAAGATCCTGGTGATACCGCCACGATGACCATGATATCAACAGGACGGAATATACTGGAGGAAACTGTTTGTCTCGCTGAAATCACATGGTCATTCAAAAAGAAATAGAAAGAATCTATGAAAAGCTTTTTGCATTTTTAAATAGCATTAAATTGATGAAAACAGGTTTTTTGTAATATTTTTTGTATCAGAACTGTTATTGTCGTTACTTTGCTACATAATATTCAAAACTCTCTAAAAATAAATGAAAATTGCAGTTTTTCCGGGGTCATTTGATCCTATTACCTTAGGTCATGTCGATCTTGTCAGACGAGCAGTTCCATTGTTTGATAAAATAATCGTAGCTGTTGGAATAAATAATTATAAAACTACCTTATTTTCCTTGGAAAAAAGGATGGAATGGCTTAAACAGGTTTTTAAAGGATATGATAATGTTGAGATTTCTTATTTTGAAGGACTGACTGTAAGGTTTTGTCAGGAACGCGGGGCACATTACCTGATCAGAGGATTGAGAAATGCTTCAGATTTTGATTACGAAAAAACCATAAGTCAGATAAATACCATCATGGGAAAAGAAGTAGAAACAATCTTTCTGATAAGCCAGCCTGAATATTCACATATAAGTTCCACAATCGTAAGGGAAGTCATAAAAGGCAACGGAGATGTATCAGCTTTTGTCCCAAAAAACATTTCAAAAGAACTTCTAAAAATCGACTAACCAAATCAATATTAATATGTCAAATGCAATATTTCAGGTGCCGAAAGCTCAAAATGAGACAGTGCTGTCCTACGCACCCGGCTCACTTGAAAAAATAAATGTTAAAGCAGCTTTACGAGAGCTCAAGAGCAAATCTGTCGAAATCCCAATGTATATCGGAGGTAAAAAAGTATATACAGCAGATACCAGAAAGATACACCCACCGCATGAACTCAATCACACATTGGGGACGCATGCAGTTGGCGCAAGAGAACATGTAGATATGGCCATTGAAGCCGCATTGCAAGCTAAAGAGCAGTGGTCAGCCATGGCGTGGTATGAGAGAGCATCCATTTTTTTGAAAGCAGCAGATCTCATAACTGGTCCTTATAGAGCAAAAATGAATGCAGCAACTATGTTAGGTCAATCTAAAAATATATTTCAGGCTGAAATTGATGCTGTCTGCGAACTGGCGGATTTTTTCCGGTTCAATGTTCAGTTTATGACAGAAATATATACACAGCAACCTGAAAGCAGCAGAGGTATCTGGAATAGGTTGGAATACAGACCATTAGAAGGATTTATCTTTGCATTAACTCCTTTTAATTTTACGGCCATAGCAGGAAATCTTTGCGGAGCACCTGCCTTGATGGGCAATACTGTCGTCTGGAAACCAGCTGAAACACAAATTTATTCTGCGGCAGTGATCATGGAAATTCTGGAAGAAGCAGGCCTGCCTCCGGGAGTTATAAATCTCATATTTGTAGATGGCCCTACTGCGGGTGACGTTATTTTTAGACATCCTGATTTTGCAGGAATACATTTTACGGGAAGCACCGGAGTCTTCAACAGAATTTGGAAAACTATCGGCGAAAATATGGCACTTTATAAATCTTATCCGAGATTGGTAGGGGAGACCGGAGGTAAAGATTTTGTAATAGCACACCCATCTGCCGAAGCGAAAGAGGTCGCAGTCGCTTTATCCAGAGGTGCATTTGAATTTCAGGGACAAAAATGTTCGGCTGCATCGAGAGCTTACATACCTGAATCATTGTGGCCTGATGTAAAAAAATACCTGGTATCAGATCTTCAGGATTTCAAAATGGGAAGTACTGAAGATTTCAGAAATTTTATAAATGCAGTTATTGACGAAAAAGCATTTGATAAAATAACATCATTCGTAGCTGCTGCCAAAAGTGATCCTGATGCAGAAATCATTACAGGTGGAAATTTTGACAAATCTAAGGGGTATTTTATTGAACCAACTGTAATTAAGGTAAATAACCCTTCCTATATCACCATGTGTGAAGAACTTTTTGGACCCGTACTAACCATTTATGTGTATCAGGATCATCTTTATAATGAGACACTAGAACTGGTTGATAAAACAGGACCTTACGCTTTGACTGGTGCTATATTTTCAAAAGACAGATATGCACTTAGCACCGGTGTACAAAAATTGTCCAATGCTGCAGGTAACTTTTATATCAATGACAAGCCTACAGGGGCCGTTGTTGGTCAGCAACCATTTGGTGGTGCCAGAGCTTCTGGAACAAATGATAAAGCAGGTTCAATTCTCAATTTATATAGATGGGTATCAGCGAGGACTATCAAAGAAACATTTGTTTCTCCGATAGATTACAAATATCCATTCTTGGGCGAAGAGTAATCTTAAACCTGAAACAAAAGGATTTACTTTTTACGTAGGCAGGGGCAGGGAGGAAGAAAATTTGAATTTGTTCAGTATGGTATACATACAGGAGCCTTATTGTCCTTATTTTTTCAAAAAAAAACTTAACTTCGCACGGTCAAAACAAAATAAAAATGCCTCCAACTTCTGCCCAGAACATAAATACATGGATCACTCAGATACATAACGACTTTAAAGCGGCTGTGTCTGTTGATTGTGTGATTTTTGGATATGATGACAATTCACTGAAGATATTAGTTTCCCGGTGCGATATGCCGCCCTTTGAAAATGAGTATTCTCTCCTCGGCGATTTAGTGAGACCCGAAGAAAATACTGATGAAGCAGCTAAAAGAGTTTTAATCGCCAAAACAGGTTTTGATGATGTGTTTCTTGATCAAGTTCAGGTTTTTAGTAATAAAGGTAGACATCCTTTGGGTCGCGTGATTACTGTGGCATACTATTCCTTGATAAAAATAGATGATGACCATCTTGCTCACATCCATCCCAATAATTTTTTACGCTGGATTCCTGTTACAGAAGTCCAGTCATTGGCATTTGATCACCTGGAAATTATGAATACTTGTCTTAAAAAACTTCAGAAACACCTTCGGGAACAACCTGTTGGTTTTGAATTGTTGCCACAAAAATTCAGTCTTCTTCAGCTTCAACGATTGTATGAAGTAATTTTAAATATTCATGTGGACAAACGCAATTTCAGAAGAAAACTCAAGTCGTTAGGTATTCTTAAAGACATTGGTGAAATACAGGAAGCGGTATCCCACAGGCCGGCAAGATTATATACTTTTGATCATACTGTGTATGAAAAGAAAAAAAATGCAGGTTTTAACTTCGAACTTTGAGTCAGCTTAGAAAAATCTTTGAGCAAAAATTGATTAAAATAATTATTTATAATACATAGGTAATCAAGTATTTGTATTTAATAAGATAAGGCGATTGCTGAAGCTGTGCCACCTTTATCCTGAATAAATAGTTAACATAGAATATTTAGAAAAAATATATTATCATAATGTATTTTATATCAAATAATTATGTTTTAGATTTCGTATTGGATTTTCTGTTTAGTATAAAACCTAATATCTAAAATGTTATTTGTAGTGAGTGTCTCAAATACAAACTGCCCGCATCGAAGGCGGCTGTTAAAATCAGCACTTTTAGCGACATGTTATAGTCGATTCTATGATGCGAAGCTTAAAGTGATTCGTCGTGGCGGAGACTGATTTTAAAGTATTTGGAAGTCGTAATAGATTATCATTTTAGACTTTTTGCTAGTATATAATCCTACTTGATTATTTCAGAAAGAGACACGGACTCCCCAAAAATCACTCTGCCTGTCTCAGTTTTGATGATATTACCGCAAGCAACATCCAGATCATGTTCAAAAAACAAGAAATGGTTACCATCTGTTGCTCTTTCGTGCAGCAATTGTTTTTCAGCAAGTGTGTCCAAAGGTCTCATGTCATATGCCATAATGTATGGTAGCTGTACATGGTGATGCGATGGAATCAGGTCAGCACAATAAATGAGTGTGTTGCCTGAAGGCAGTTTTATGTAGGGGATCATCATTGCTTCTGTATGACCGTAAACAAAGCTCACAGAAATATTTTCGGTAAATCTGATACCTTCCTGCACATCCAAAAACTGCATCATTCCCATGTCTTTCAGTGGAACAAAATTTTCTCTTAGAAAAGATGCTGCTTCCCTGGCATTGGGGTCATATGCCCACTTGTAATGTTTCTCATTGGACCAATAGGTAGCATTTGGAAATACAGGAATGATTTTTCCGCCTACATCATGAGTAAGAGCACCACCCACGTGATCAAAGTGAAAATGTGTTATAAATACATCTGTAATATCTTCACAGTTTAATCCAATTGTTGAAAGTGCTGAAGAAAAATCCTGACTGTCATGTGGATAAAAATGTTTACTAAACCTTTCATCCTGTTTATTACCGACGCCTGTGTCTATGAGGATTTTTTTATCCCCATCTTCTACCAACAGACACCTCATTTGCCAAGTGCATAGATTTTCATCGTCAGCAGGATTCAGATTATTCCACATTCTTTTAGGCACCACTCCGAACATGGCACCGCCATCCAATTTAAATTTACCGGTTTCAATGATATGTAATTTCATATTTATCAGATATTAAAAACTATAACCTAAAAAAATATTTGGCTGTCAAAACCCAATTTGTTTTTTATCCCCGTGCTTAATTTCTTTGGCGAGATGTATCATTTTGATAGCCGTATGGGCGGCTTCGATACCTTTATTACCGTGTTTACCTCCTGATCTGTCAATAGCTTGCTGCATATCATTTGGAGTCAAGACTCCGAAGACAACTGGTTTGCCAGAAACAATACTTAGGTTCATGATGCCAGTTGCTACTGCATTGCTGATGTATTCATCGTGTTTGGTTTCTCCTTTGATTACACAGCCAAGACATATGACTGCATCCAATTTTTTATTGGCAAGTATCATCTTTGCCGCAGACGGCAGTTCAAATGCCCCAGGTACGGTTACAGATAAAATTTCGTCATCTTTGCAGCCGTATTTCTTTAATTCAGCTATACAAGCGTCTCGCAGGCTGTAAGTTACATCCTTATTCCATTCAGATGTAATGACTGCAAGATGACTATTTACCAAGGGTTGTATTATTGAACCTTGTGAATTGGAAAGGTTTTTTTTCTTTTCCGCCATGTCTATAGAATTTATGAAAATAAAAAAGGCAGAATTTAAACATAAATCCTGCCTTTTGAGTTTATTTTTTAAGTCAAATTTTATTGCTGGAATCTGGCAATCAGCTTTTCTGCATCTCTGAATTCATTGGAATCAGGATATTTGGTTTTTATTTTTTCCAATTGTTCGACAGCTTCCTTAGTTTTGCCTTGTGCATGATATAAGAGAGCAAGTTTGTGAAGATAATATGGTGTCAGCAACTCATTGTCAGATGATGCTGCATCCTGATAATATCCTAATGCTTTGTCTTTGTCTCCAAGTTCTGCAGTGGCGTCTCCCAGTGCACCGTTTTTTGTGATAGCCGTTACTTCATCAGAAGCAGAATAATCTTCCAGATAGGTAATAGCATCATCATACTTTCCTAAATTCAAATAAGAAACACCTGCATAATATGACGCGAGATTAGCTGCTTTGGTACCGCTATAGTTGTCTATGATGCCTAAAAACCATCATATCCACCTCCCGGATTTTCCAAAGCCAGAGCAAATGAATCCTTTGCAAAAGCTTCTTCAGCTTTGTACATTGCATTCACAGCATCTTTTCTCTCGGTCCGACATAAAGGTATTTGTAAGCAAAATATAATGCTACAATTGCTCCCAAGCCAATGATCACATAAGTTATTAATTTTTGATTCTTATCAAAAAAGTTTTTTACTGTGGGTACATTACTTCCCTTCACCTCTACCACATCAACAATCTCGTCTGCTATGTCAGAAGATTTACCTTTTCTTTGTGCCATATTGTAAGATTTTTAAAAAATTTGCGCAAAGGTAATAATTCCACTATATTTTTTTATAAAACAGCAAAATTTATGTAATATTTTTTTAATTTATAACTTTTGGTTTTAACCTTTGTAGGATATTCTACCCTCCGCCTTCTTTTTTCTTCTTGAATGGGTTGAAGTCTTTTAGCTTCTCTTTTATCTTGTCTACTTCTTCTGTTGATTTTTTATCAAGGATATCTTTTGCTTTTTGTTTCAAAGAGTCTGAAATGACTCCTTTTGTAAGTGTATCCAGTCTGTTGATGACCTGGTCTTTTGCCACGGTTTTAATGGAATCAATCGCTTTATCGGCTGCTTTTTCGACCTGGGATTTTACTTTTTCCAGTTCTTCATTTGCCTTCTTGGTAATGGTGTCTCTTAGTTCAGTTTCTTTTTTCTTAATTTCTGATTTTACACTGTCGGTGACATTTTTTACTATGTCTTTAGCCTTTGATTCTACTGCATCTGTGTAGGTTGATCCTTGTGAATTTCTTGGTATTATCTTGAAATTAGGTTTTTTAAAAGGCCCTGTCATTAATACATCGAGAAATACTTCAGGTCCCTGTTGGATATTGATGCCAAGTTTACTGGCTTCTTTTTCAATATTGCTCAAACCGGCTTCTGCTACACTTAGTATTTTGTTTTTCTTTATGATTTCTCTTGGAATCACGAGATTTATTTTATAATCCATCTCCTTGCCAAATCCATGTTTGCCGGAAATCGTAAAATCTATACCTTTAATTTTAGTGTTATAAGGTTTTAATTCCATAAATCCCTTCACTATTTCAAACCAGTTTTTTGAATTGGAAAGATTGAGTTCAGAGAGTTCTTTTATTCCGGTTTTTTGAGCCAATTCAGCCATAGGATTGTTACCTTTTATAGCTCCGTTGAGTGTTTCAATCATCCCGGATGCATCAAGGGTACTCAAGTCCGGCATCATAGTACCACCTAATTTTCCACGCATGACGATGCTTGTATTAAAAAATCCATTGATGTAAGCAGCAATCGGCGCTACTTTTTTGAACATGTCGATTTTGGATATTGCTTCGGCAAATGCAATTTTGCTCAAATCGAGTTTGACCGCAAAGTCTGGTTGGCTAAGATCAGTCGAATTATACAATCCTTCAAAAAACATTTTGCCACCCAATGCATTGGTTTCTACATTTTTAATGGCTACTTCTTTATTTTTTACTTCCAGTAAGCCTTGAAAATCCTTCAGATGCAGATTGGTATACATAAGGTCCTTTATCTGAGTGCGCAATTGAATCCTGACTCTATCAGGAACAGGTATAGCCGATGTATTATCTGTTCCTCCGGATGGGGTATTTACTAAAAATTGATTGGCATCAAAATAGTCTGAGTACAATTCTAGTTCTCCATCCAAGATATTATTGTTGAAAAGATAATCATATGCATTTATCACTTTCCCTTTTAGCCGAAGATCACTTTTTTGAATCTTGGCAGACAACTCGTTTATCTGAATTGCATTAGCAACCATAGCTCCATTGATATTGATGTTCTCTATGGTTTTATCATTAAACAAAACTTTCCCGGCCTTTATATTGAGATTCAAACCTGAATTTTGAATGATTCTATCATCAATGGTTACCGGTGCTGTGGTTGATTTGGATTCAGGTGCCTTATCAGGGTGCTGCATCCACTCATTTAAATCCAAAAAGCCTGAATTGATACTGAAATCAGCATTTATTTTATTGTCTAAAGTAAGCAAAGACAATGGGTTGTGTATTTTTAACGAAACATCGGCATCACTTTTACCCATTTTTATACTTTGTGCACTTGCTTGTAATATTTCAGGTGATGCTGTCATTTTTCCAGTTCCTATGGTGACTACAGGCATACCGCCTGATTGATAAACGATGGAAGAAACCGACCCTTCGCCAGAAAAACTGATTTTGTTATAATTTTTTGCTTTTATATCCTCCATCTTGGCTTTGAAATCCAGATTGCAATGGAGTTGGCCAGCAAGTTTTTCCAGATTTTCTATCGGGAAAGCATTTTTTATATTGGCCAGATTAAGTTTTGCTTTTAGATAACCTGTCACATTTTGGTCACTAGTCACTCTTGTCACCAATAGTTTTCCTTCTATTGGATCATTACCTATGGTAAGTTTTATCATCGGTACAGCAAATGAAAAGTCACTCAGATTAGGCTTAGATGATTTTACATTTATATTGGCCTGAATATTTTTTAACTCTTGGGGTAGATCCGGATATTTGGCAGATCCATCCTTTATCACGCATAGAATATCAAAAGCAGGAAATATACTTTTTTCACCATTATAAATGCCCTTGACAAATCCTGAAAGTGATGCATTGCCCGCGGCTTTTACATTGGCGAAATCTTTGGTGTAAGCACCCGGTATCAAAGAAAGAAAGGATTTAAATGATTCAGATGCTGTCTTAAATGTAATATCATTGTAAATTCCTTCATTTTTGATCTGGAAAAATCCATCAGCCTGAACATCAAAATCATTGATTTTCAGGGTATTATTTAGTAATGTGTATTTATTTTCAGGAAAATTCAAATTTAGGCCAGCCTTAAGGTTTGCCTTCGCCCGGTTTAGGTATTCTGTTCCGTCAAATCTGACATACACTTTTTCAGAATTGGTTTCGGTAAACAAATCAAAAACATCTTGTGTAAAGTCTCCTTTGCCTTTATGATTGAAGTTTTCAAGAGCCATGAATAGGTTTAGAGTATTATCCTGATATGTAAGATTTCCTTCCTTTATTTCATAAGATCTTAATGACAGCTTGTACTGAGATGCTGTTTGAGGTTCTTTTTGTTTTTGAATCAGGTAATTTACTCTCAAGGAATCTAAAATGACAATATTGATTTCAGGTCTGTAAGCATATAGTTTTTTGATTTCAGGTGTTTTGTCTTTTCCAAATAGTAAAGAAAGATTTAAATCTAATGCAGTTTCGGGTGATGCATATAGCACTATGCCTTCAAATGTATCCTGTCCTACCACAGATAAGCTGTCAATAGTGATTCTCAGCGAAGGGAATGAAGAAAATACTGAAATATCAGCATCTTTAAAATCTACTGTAGCATTGATATTTTTATTGGTTGCTTGTTTTAAATACTGAACGATTTTATCCTTATAAACAAATGGAATAAGAACGCCTGCAAGTATTATTCCTATCAAAAGAAAGAATAATATTCTCAGAAAGCTTTTAATTTTTGTATTCATTTTTGTCATTGGATTTTAAGATTTTATCCTTGGTACTACCTTCCATTAAACTTGCATTAATAGAACATCGTATATTAAGACGATCAAACAAGAGAAAATGTTTTATATTGGATATGGAAAGATGTATGAACAAAAAAAAATAAAAATAAAATAAAATAAAACTTGACAATTACGACAAATGACATTATATTTGTGTCAAAATATCATTTTATGTCCTATAACAAAAATATCGATGAGTATTCATCCTATGCCAATGAGCCTGCTGTAGCTTACATCTCAAAGCCACAGTATACGTCTTCTGCTGATTTGATGGTGGTGCGCAATGCCAGGTCCGGGTTGAAGACAGGCTACTTTTATTTTTTGGGTGAAAAGATGGATTTGAGTATCTCAGATCTTGCTAAGATTCTCAATGTTTCTTTACGGACTCTTCAGAGATATCTTCCTGACCATCTCTTAGATACGGACGCTTCCGCAAAAGTGATTCAGCTCAGTCTTTTGAATCAGCATGGTTTGGAGGTTTTCGGCACACAAGAAAGCTTTAATTCATGGTTGAAAGCACCCGTTATGGATTTAGACTATCAGACGCCACTATCTTTATTAGATACACCTTTTGGGTTTGAGCTTGTACATCATATTTTGGGGCGCATCGAGCATGGTGTTTTTGCGTGATGGAAGTTTACAGAATATGCCGGTCAAAATACTCCAATGATTTAAGTGGAGAAGGTGCCAAACTGTATGGTGGTCGGTGGAACAGACCAGGTATTGCCGCTTTGTATTCCAGTGAAAGTAGGGCGCTTGCTTTACTTGAATTAATAGTTCACTTCAACAGTGCTGATGCTTTGCGGCTGGATTATGAATTTCTGTCTTTAAGTATAGATGAAACACAGATTGTTTCTTTATGTGAAGAAGTACAGGACTATGAAGCGGAAAATAAAATATTTCCTTATCGGGAGAGAACTGAAGTTCTGTTTTTTGAAAAAGAAGTCTTAGCAATAAAAGTACCCAGCGTGATCATACCTCAGGAGTGTAATATAATTATCAATCCTATGCACCAAGGGATGAAAAGTATCCGTATTCTGGCAAAAGTAAAAGTGATGATTGATAAAAGATTGAGACCCGTGTAGGAAAATGGCATGATTTTGTCTGTGATATAAAGGCATTATCACACAATTTCTTTTTTTTAAATAATACAGATCTATGGCAACACCTCATATAGAAGCAAAAGATGGCGAAATAGCAGAATCCATCCTCCTTCCCGGAGATCCTTTAAGAGCAAAGTTCATTGCAGATAATTTTTTAACTGATGTATTTCAATTTAACAGAGTAAGAAATATGCTTGGCTTTACAGGAAACTACAAAGGGAAAAGGGTTTCTGTAATGGGCTCAGGTATGGGCATGCCATCGATAGGTATATATTCTTATGAATTGATCAAATTTTATGGTGTTAAGAAATTGATCAGGGTTGGTTCAGCAGGCTCAGTACAGGAAGATATCAAAATTAAAGACCTTGTCATCGCTCAGGCAGCTTCTACAAATTCTAACTTTAGTAAACAATTCAAACTAAGAGGAGAGATTTCTGCGATATCAGATTATGGACTATTGTCCAAGGCTGTCAATCGTGCTGAAGAATTACAATTGCGTCATCACGTAGGCAATATTATGAGTTCAGACACCTTTTATGATTTTGAAAAAGGTAGTTGGAAAAAATGGGCAAAAATGGGAGTTGCCTGTCTTGAAATGGAAGCTTACGCCCTTTTTCTTACTGCTACACTTCTGAATGCCAAAGCTTTGACTATCTGTACCATTTCGGACTCTCTTGTCACCGGTGAAAGTATGGATCATGTGGACAGAGAAACTGCATTAGGGGATATGATTAGGCTGACTCTTGATATCATTTAAAGGTTTTAATACTGAGTCTCAACGAATGACTTATGTGAAACCAAACTTAACTTTGTAAAATATCTTAGCTCAAAATTTGATGCAAATCAAAATTATCTCCAAACTTTTATTTCTCACACTTCAGATTGAAATTTTAAAGATACGCTGAAAAACAATTATAATATATTTTGTTATATTTGTATCACCTTAATTGTCTATATGAAGTTTATTCATATTCATATTTTTTATGTATTTCTAGTCATTACAGTGATTTCGTGTTCTGTTTCCAAAGGAATAAAGGACGGAGAGACGGCATTTGAAAGAAAGCAATATGCAGTTGCTGTTGGGCTTCTGGAAGAAGAATATGGGCAATCCAACACAATATCATTTAAAGGGCGTAAAGCTTTTTTACTAGGACAATCTTACCTTAAACTACATAATTACAATGAAAGTGCCAAATGGTTGGATCTGGCTGTGAAAAATGAATATGGAGCAGAAGCTATAGCTGCATTTGCGCATATATCAAAAGTACTTGAAAACTATGACATCGCTATTTCTAATTATGAAAAATTGCGAGGAATGACAGGTAGAAAACAAGAATTTGACCGTGAAATCCTCGTATGTAAACAAGCTTTAATTTCCAGACAAAAACCTGTTGAATACACGGTAGAGAAGATTTTTGAAAATTCAGCTGTCTCAGACTATAGTCCTGCACTCTTTGAAAATGAATATTTAGTTTTCACTTCTGAGAGACAGGATGCCACAGGGAAAGGAGTCTACAATTGGACAGGTGAAAAATTCAGTGACATATTCATTACTATAAAAAGTGGTTCGGAGGTCAGAAGATTTGATTCTGCTATCAATACTGAGCACAATGAAGGTACTCCTTGGTTTTCAAAAGATATGAACACTTTATATTTTACACGGTGTTTCAGTACCGGAAATACTGATTCGAAGTGCAAAATTATGTATACAATCAGGACAAATGATGTTTGGAATGAAGCTGTATCCTTACCTTTTGTCAAAGATGAAGCAAATTACAGTCAACCTACATTAATTGAAAATGATAGTGTACTTGTATTTGCTTCAGACTTTGAACAACCAGGCGGAACGACCGATTTGTTTTATGCTGAACTTCTTGAAGATGGATCATGGACAGACCCTGAAAAGTTTCCTGCGTCCATTAATACTCAAGGAAATGAAAAATTTCCAACAGGAGACGGCGATACATTGTATTTTTCTTCAGATTACCTTCCGGGTTTGGGTGGATATGATATTTTTAAAACTTACTTAAAAGATGATTTTTCTTGGGCTACACCTGTCAATATTGGTTACGGCATCAATTCAGGTGGTGATGAGTTTTCATTTGTTGTTGACTATAAAGCAAGGCCAAAGGCCGGGGTGACGCAGCAAGGATTTTTTACAAGTTCAAAACCAGGAACCGGAAAAGACGACATTTACAGATTTAACAAAATGATACCGATACCTGAAGTACCGAAAGACGTAGTGATACATCCGGATTCATCTGCAAAAGTCATAAAGAGCCTGTTCCTGACTGTCAAAGTATTTATCAATGAATATACAATTCCTGACGATCCCAATTCCCCAATAGCATCAAAAAAGCCACTGAATGCAGCATTTGTAAGAGTTTCAAATCAAAATAATCAAAAAATATCTGAGGGCTACACCAATGATAATGGTTTGTTCTATTGTGCTGTACCTGAAGATGCAGATATAAAAATTACAGGTATGAAATTGGAGTATCTCAGCAACGCAAGTACTGTTTCTACAAAAAATTTGATCTGGAAAGAGAAAGAAACTTCAAAAACCATCAATACTGAATTGATTCTGGATAAAATATATTTAAACAAGGAAATAAACCTCAGCAATATCTATTATGATTATGACAAATGGGATCTAAAGCCTGAGGCAATACCAACTTTAAATAAGTTAGTCACTGTACTGAGAGAAAACCCAAGAATAAAAATCCAATTGTCGAGTCATACTGATTGTCGGGGCGCTGAGGACTATAATATAGTACTATCCCAAAAGAGAGCACAATCAGTAGTAGACTATCTCATTGCTAATGCAATTGATCCTTTGAGACTTATGGCTTTGGGATATGGAGAAACTTTGCTTATCGATACTTGTGTTTGCGAACAATGTACAGAAGATCAGCATCAATCCAATCGGCGTACCACATTCAAAATCATCAATTAATGGTGATATGCTTTGACAATATGCTGTGATCAAATGATTACTATACAATATTATTGAGTTCCATTTTGATTTCGTTTTGTACGTTATTGACCTTTTTATTGTAACACCTTCTTTGTCAAGCATTTGATCAAATTCATAAAAGTTGGACTCAATTTTATGTCGGATACGCTGTGTGTAATCAGATAATTTTTCAGACACTTCCTGACTCATTTTTGTTCTGCCTTTCACTATTTCTTCTTCAAACTTGTGGATGACTTTACTTCTATTCAAACCTAAAGTAACACCAGCAAACAGTACCCCAACAGCAGTTAAAACACCCCCTGTGATATCAAACACAGCACCTTGAGCCACAGCAGCTAAAATTACACCTACGATGGCTACTCCACCACCTGCAGCCAGATTTGGTGTCATTTTTGAAGATTCTGAAACCATGCTGTCATCGTAGAAGTTTTCTGCATTATTCATAAACTGGCTGAAACTCTGTTGAAGGTCTTTGAGTACATTAATTCGTCTCTCTGCAATATCTGCAAATATTTCATCATTATTTTTGAGAATGGTTTCAGAGTACCGTAACTTATTATCTACCAGCTTGCCCATGATCTGAATGTTTTCAGCTACATCTATGATGCCATTTTGCAGTTTGTCTCTCAAGGAAGTATTTAATCGGAGTTCAAAGTCTTTTGCCTGTGTGTTCAGCCACTCTTTCAGACTTGATTCCTTACCAAAAATGGACGAAAACGATCGCTTTACCACACTCATAAAAGACAATCCATCTTCCAGATCACTTAGCTTCTGTCTTGTGATATTGTCATAGCTATCCAAAAGATTTTCGGCCAGCACCTGGATTTGTTTTGATGTTTTGAGGTGTTGTGTATCAATGAGTTCTCTGATTTCATCTCTGAATTTTACGTCTACTTCATATTGGTTGATCCTGTTTTTCATGCTGTCGTCCAACTTATTCGAAATAGTAAGTAGTGTAGCTACATTATTTTGAAATTTTAATTCAGGTGCCTTTCCACCAGTGATATTATCGCTTATAAAGTTGCGAACTTCTTTGAAGCCCGAAATATCATGAAAGTCAGCTTGCTCAAGTTTGGCAGATACCGCAAAAACTCTGGGATCTGCAATTCCCTTTTTTCTGGCATGTTCTACAACTCCTTCATAGTTTATTTTCAAGTCATTTTCCGGCAATAAGTCTTTTTGCTGCAAAACAAAGATGATTTTGCGGTGCCACTCTGCATTGATATAGTCGAAAAACTCCCATGAAGATTGTCTGTACGGATTTTTTGCTTCAAATACAAATACAATCAAATCTGAATATGGGATAAACCTTTCAGTGATTTCCTGATGGTGTTCAACAATTGTATTGGTACCAGGTGTATCCACTATGGCTATTTCCTTTAAGATCTCGATAGGTTGATGTATCTTTTTTAGGTACGGGTTGATGGTTTCGATATACTCAGCATCACCATAAATAATTTGCTGAATGGTATCAGTCATGGGCATAGGAGCAACTTTACATATTTCCTTATCAGTATCAAGCAAGGCATTGATAAAGCTGCTTTTTCCGGCTTTCACTTCGCCCACTATGACAAAGGTAAAAGGAGCTTCAAGTTGATTGCGCAATTCATGTAGCGTTACTTCCAGTTTTTCGTGTCCTACTTCCATAGTGACATCTATGAGCTTGTCAGTAATGATAGCCAACTTCACCAATTTATCCCTCAATCCGGACGAATGCGTTATCATGGGTTTAAAATTTTGCTTATTTTCATTGATTTAAGTATTCCATGAGCTTCAGGTCCTGTACAGAAAATAAGGTCCAGTATACTCATATTGGGTGTAAAGTTATGTTTTTCTTCCCAAACCTGAGGATATTTAATATACCTGACTTCATCGGATGGGATTTGATGTAAGTTATTTATGTAAGAATCAGAAAAAGTTATCGTTGTCGTAAGTCCCAGTGTAGAAAACATCCTCAACATAATATCCGTATTCAAATCAAATAAATAAGTATATTTTTTACAGAAAACCTTCTCAATATCAGGATAGTAAAATTCATAGTATGGGCTATTTCCATATGCAGATTTTAAAGTAAGCAGATGATTTTTAATCCAGTTTTCGTTGTAAGATATTTTAACATTTGTAATCAGTTGCTGTGCATTTTTCCCTTTTTGTAATGGAATACTGAGCGTTTGAATTCCATTGGATGTGAGAATTTGGTATCTGTTTCGCCATGACTTTTTTTGATAATTTTCAAATTTATCTATTATTAATTCATCAAATGCTGTATAGATGCAATAAAGCGATGTAGGCCCAAACAAATGAGTATGGTGGTGTATCTTATTCATAACGCAAAAGTACCATTTTACTCCGGATGTGAAATTGTAATTATTTTAGAATAAAATTATTACTTCATAGATATTTTCCAGATATTTTATATTTTTGGATTTTGATGTAATAAAGGCAATATCCTTAAGTATGAATTCAACATGTGACATCCATATTCTAAAAAGAACGACTAAGACCTGTTTGAGGTTATTTGGGGGCTTTCAAGGTTGAATTTATTAATATTGTACTCCAACCAATCAAGAGACAGGCTGATTCAAAACGTTAAAATTTTTAGAAAATGAAATATTTTATAACACTATGTTTTTTTATTATTTGCTCTTTGGTGAATGGACTCCTTTACAGCCAGATTCAGCAAGCTCCCCAAAGATCAGAAGGTGATGGACCGTTCGAGAGATTGATCATTCGGGGTGTAACCGTGATCAACAGTACTGGAGCACCTCCGATAGGCCCGGTGGACATTGTCGTTGAAAAAAATATCATCAAACAAATCAAAAGTGTAGGATATCCGGGTACACCAGTCATGGATAAAGATCGCCCAAAAGCAGGTGCCGGTGATAAGGTGATGGATTGTGAGGGCATGTATATCTTACCAGGATTTGTGGATATGCATGGACACATTGGAGGTCAATCCCAAGGTACACCTGCTGAATATGTTTTCAAATTGTGGCTTGGTCATGGTATTACTACAATCAGGGACCCTGCCAGTGGTAACGGTGTGAAATGGACTATGGAACATAAAGCAAAGAGCCTTAAGAATGAAATTGCCGCACCAAGGATTTTATGTTATCCGGCATTTGGTTCAGGATGGGACAAACCGATATCAACACCTGAAGAAGCGAGATTGTGGGTCAGAGAAAATGCAAAAAATGGTGCTGATGGTATCAAATTTTTTGGTGCAGCACCTGAAATTTTCAAAGCGGCATTGGATGAGAATAAAAAGCTGGGACTAAAGTCCGCCTGCCATCATGCCCAACTAGAAGTCGGAAGAATGAATGTAATGGCTACAGCTGCAGCCGGTCTCACTACTATGGAACATTGGTATGGCCTTCCTGAAGCACTATTTGATGGTCAGACCCTGCAGGATTATCCATCTGATTACAACTATAACAATGAACAACATAGATTTGAAGAAGCGGGAAGACTTTGGAAACAAGCAGCAAAGCCAGGATCGGAAAGATGGAACTTTGTCATGAATGAATTACTGAAAATGGATTTTACATTGGATCCTACTTTCAATATTTATGATGCCAACAGAGACCTGATGAGGGCTAGACAAGCAGACTGGCACAAAATCTACACATTGCCTTCACTCTGGAAATTTTATGCTCCTAGTAGAATATCTCATGGATCATATTGGTTTGATTGGGGTACAGAGCAGGAAATTGCCTGGAAGGAAAATTATAAACTATGGATGCAATTTGTAAATGAATATAAAAATAAGGGTGGGAGAGTGACGGCCGGTTCAGATTCAGGGTTTATTTATCAGCTCTATGGATTTGGGTACATCAGAGAACTTGAATTGCTGCGCGAAGCCGGATTTTTGCCACTTGAGGTCATCAGAGCTGCCACACTTAAAGGAGCTGAAGCTTTGGGTATGGTGGATAAAATTGGCAGTATCGAAATAGGTAAGTATGCTGATTTTGTTTTGCTGGACGAAAATCCATTGGCCAATATAAAGGTCCTGTATGGAACCGGAACAATAAAACTGAACGAAAAAACGAAGCGGAGCGGATAGGAGGTGTCAAATATACAATAAAAGATGGAATCATTTATGATGCAAAAAAATGCTCGCTGATGTAAAAGCTATAGTGGACAGAGCCAAAGCTGAAAATGATGGTGAACTTTTACAGCCCGGAGAGAAGAAGCTCAAACCATAATAAAAAATGGCCTGTTTTGGTGCAACAGGCCATTTTTCTAATCCCAAGGATCAAAACCAACATTTACTCAAACCAGATAATCAGCTTTCTCAAGGCCAACTACCATCCTTTCTTTATAACTCAAGCTCAATTTATTATCTCTGTCTATCCAATTCTTATTCGTTAACAGAATTGGAAATAATTTCTCTTATTTGATGATACAAAGATGATGGTTAAAATATTTTAAAAAAAATACAAAAAATGCCATAAATAATATAATATTATATATTATATATAAATCATTGATTATTAATATTTGTTTTTAATTTTTAAATTCTGTTTAGTGAGGAATTTTTGTATCTAATTTTTATTAAACAAATGAAACTTGAAGTTGAATAGGAGTATGTTTATAATTTTTCTTAGTAGTGAATCAAGAGATTATGGCTCTGGCGATAAAATAATCAACGAATTTAGCTTTTCTGACAACAATGATAACAATGATAATAGGCGGGCAGGTGAACTAAATGAGGCGATAATTTTGAAGTCAGGTTTATAATATATTGATTTTAGATTTTAAGGCAATAAAAATTTAAACTCTTACAATCATGGAAAGTAAATGAAGTCAGGGTAAAATTCAAAAATAGAAAAATGGACCTGTACAAAACAAAAAAGCCTTTCGATGACTCGAAAGGCTTAAAAGATTCAATTTTATAATTCAATATCTTAATATCTTCTCTCTCTTGGTCTAAAATTGTTATCTCTACGCGGAGCGTTCGCAGGTTTTGGTTCTGCTTTTTTACATACGATGGTCTGACCTTCAAATTCAGTTTCATTTAATCCTGCAATCGCGGCGATACCTGCATCCTCACTTCCCATTTCAACAAATGCGAATCCTTTGGATCTTCCTGTATCCCTGTCCATAATAACCTTGGCCGAAACAACTTCGCCATACTGTGAAAATAGATTTTCTAAAGCTTCAGAACTTGTTCTGTAGTTCAATTTAGCAACAAAAATGTTCATTAAAAAAATAATTAAAAATAAATAAAAAAACAAAATCAACCTTTTTGACAAGGTCTAAAATTTGATATCACTACAAAGATATGATATTTTATAATACAAAATTAAAATTGGATCAAAAAGTTATTAAAAAATCGTTAATTTTTGACAAAAGTACTGAATTAGCGTAATTTTGCGTCAAAATCAATCTTTTTTGCATGCAACAACTATCAAAGAATATCTTAATGATCAGACCGGTAAATTTTGGATACAACTCTGAAACAGCTCTGAACAATTCTTTTCAGTCTGTGGATACCATTAATGATCCGGATCAACTCAAAGAGACAGCCAGAAATGAATTTGACAATATGGTGTCCATTTTGAGATCAAAAGGTATCAATGTGCTCGTGGTTGAAGATAGTTCATATCCGGTAAAACCGGATGCTGTCTTTCCAAATAACTGGATAAGTTTTCATGAAAACGGAGTTCTCATCACCTATCCTATGTATGCTGCAAACCGCCGGATAGAAAGAAGAGAAGAAATTATAGATGCCGTAGGAAGAGAGTTTAAGATCAGCAACAGATATTCCTTTGAATTTTATGAAGATGATCAGGAGCCTTTATTTTTGGAAGGGACAGGTAGTATGATTTTTGACAGACCAAATCATGTTGTATATGCTTGCTTGAGTGAAAGGACAGATGCAACACTATTGGATAAGTTTAATGTCCTTATGGGTACCACAAGTGTTGTTTTCAGATCTTTGGACAGAAACGGCAACGATATTTATCACACCAATGTTATGATGGCGCTTGGAGAAGATTTTGTCGTGATATGTATGGAGAGTATTCCTGATGAAGATGCCAGGAAAAGCTTTATAAATCATTTGCCGAAACTGGTAAAGATGTCATAGAGATAAGTCTGAGCCAAGTTGAGTCGTTTGCTGGCAATATGCTGGAAGTAAGAGCTCAGGACAATAAACGATATCTTTGTATGTCCCAAACGGCTTTTGATGCTTTGTCATCAGTTCAAAAGGAAAAACTAAGTGCCAAAACTCAATTACTCCCAATACCAATCAACCATATTGAAAAATTCGGAGGAGGAAGTGTCAGGTGTATGATGGCTGAGATTTTTTGCCACTCAAAAGTAAGAGGATACTTAAAAATAAATTCTTAGTTGGTTATAAATCTATAGATTATTGTTCTGTAAATATAATTTCTTAAAATCACTTATAAAATGTGATTGGTAGTAATATCCTGTTGAATATTCTAATTGCGTTAAAATTAGTTAAGTGTTTTTATTGGAAATCAGTTTCATAGCCTTGTGAACTCGGGCTTTACGACAGTATTGGTCTATTGTGATTCCAGTAATAGATAAAAATCTCTGCTTAACTCTTCTTCTCAAAACACTAATGCTATTCAGATGAAGTTGAATATTTTGGGATACACCCAATACTTTCTCTTATGGACTTCACTGATTTATCTTCTTTTTTGTTGAGCAATTTGTTTATAAAATATTCTTTTTTCATTTAATCCTACTTCTAAAGTTTATGTGAAAGGATTACCAATATACCTAATTTTAACAATCTACGATATTGAAATGTAAATTTAGGTCACATTCCCCGGCATTGTAAATGGTATCATTTAGTGTCAAAAATGATTGCGAAATTATCATTTGGCAAGAAATAACTTAATTTTTAGTTTTTGATAATTATGTAATTTATTTTATCATACATTTGAAGAATAATTAGATATTATTCACTAAAAAGCTTTGATCTTATTTTGCATTTGAACAATTTTACTTTAAAGCTAATATCTACTTTTGTGATATTTAAATGGTATTCTACATGAAGTAGGAGAAATGATGTAGTATCTATAATGAATATTTGCAAATTACTCGAATCAAAATTTAAAGGAAATAAAAATTTAGGACAATAAAATTTAATTAGTAATGAAAAACTTAATTATTGTTTTACTTTTTTACAAATACCTTGTTTGCTCAATTACAGCCACTTACGACGCCAAATAACGGTGGAAATAAAAGAGCTACGGTTAGTGAAAATATACATCTGTGCGAAGTGAAGCTTACCTATAATCGGCCGGCAGTAAAAGGTCGTGAAGGCAAGATATGGGGAACAGACATTGCTCATTATGGTTTAAAAGATTTGCAGTTTGGAAGCAGTAAAGCTGCTCCTTGGAGAGTTGGAGCTAATGAATGCACAGTTATCTCATTTTCGACAGAAGCAAAGGTAGAGGGCAAAAGTATTGCTCCTGGTAGCTATGGCTTGTATATGAATTTAGGTGAAACAGAAACCACCATAATCTTCAATAGGAACACAAGCGCTTGGGGAAGTTTTTCTTATAACCCTTCAGACGATGTTTTGCAAGTAACTGTAAAAAACGAGGCCATCAATCAGAGTGTAGAATTTATGAAATTTGAGTTTGACAATCAAAGTCAGACCTCAGCCATATTAGCATTGTTATGGGAAAAACGTCGTATCCCAATGAAGATTGAAGTAGATGGATTAAAGTTGCAGTTTATCAGCTTCAAAAAAGAGTTGGAAACACCAAAGGGTTTTACTTCTGCTGCTTTTGCGCAGGCTGCTAACTTTTGTTTGCAAAACAATTATGAGTTAGAGCAGGGATTTGCATGGGCAAATAGATCTGCTGCATCTCTATTTCCTGGCGAAAGGAACTTTGTTTCGCTTAGTACAGTAGCTAATTATTTATTCAAACAAGGTAAGCAAACAGAGGCAGATGCAGTCATGAAAGAGGCAATTCCACTCGGCAATGCTATTCAGGTCAGTACGTATGCCCAGGAAGTCTTATCACACAAAAGAGAGCTACTGAAGCCTTGGAAATATACAAAGCTAATTATGAAAAATATCCCAATATATTTGCAACCAATTTTGGAATGATAAGAGCTCATTCTGCTTTAGGTGAGTTTAATAAAGCCTTGGAATTTGCTAAGAAAGCCTTGCCACAAGCTCCAGGCGATTCACAAAAAAGTCAGGTTGAAAAAATGATAAAAGATTTAGAAACAGGCAAAGATATCAATTAAAAATGTTTAGGAACCTATTTAAGTTAAGTGCCATTTTGCAATTAATTACGGCCGCTTTTCATGCTTTGAGTTTTTTTTCGGAATCCTTAGCTGATAATGATACAGAAAAAACTTTGTTTGATTTGATGAAAAATTATCAAAGAGATTTGGGAATGGGTTTTAAGTAGAGTACCGATGATCTGTTTCTTTCTATGAGCATTTGTTTTACACTTTTATGTTTGTTCGCTGGCCTGGTAAATCTATTTTTACTAAAAAAAACGGAAGACAAAATATTACTTGGAGGCTTATTAAATATTAATATTTTGATTTTTGGTAGCTTATTTTTTGCAATGGCTTTCCTTACTTTTTTACCACCTATTATTTGTACTGCTTTAATATTTTTAGGTTTAATTGCTGCTAAATTTTATCTGAATAAGTCAGGGCGATTAGATACTGTAAATAATCCAAGGTGAGACATGGAAGAAATCATTGATTATATTGCAAAAATTGAGGATGAGCACCGCAAAGAAGATTGCCAAACATTATTGAAAATGATGTCAGAGATTTGTAATGAACAGCCCAAACTTTGGAATAATTCTATAGTTGGTTTTGGGACTTATCAATACAAATATGAATCAGGGAGAGAAGGTGAGTGGTTTATAACTGGTTTTTCGAATAGAAAAAAAAGTTTAACGATTTATATAGTAGCAGGTTTTTCGGATTATAAGGATCTTCTGGCTCAACTTGGAAATCACACAATTGGCTCCTCATGTTTGTATATCAAAGGATTAGCAAGTATTGATTTAGATATATTAAAGCTATTGATAACGAAATCAACTGAATATATGAAAGCAAGGCACTTTTATCATAATTAGTAATATTATGCACGACACAAATATATTTTCCCATTGGAGAGCATCTATTTTTTGCATTTTGATGAGCATATCCTTTATATCTTGCACAAAAAATGTAGATACTTTTAATCAAGTCAAAAAATATGATGCAGTAATACTTTTTGTAGGAAATAGTCTTACTTACACCAACGACCTACCTCAAATTCTTGTAAAACATGCTGAATTTAAAGGAAAAAAAATTAAAACAGAATCTTTGACATTACCAAATTATGCTTTAGTTGATCATTTGGCGGAAGGCAAAGTCCAAAAATTAGTTGATTCAAAAAAGTATAACTTTGTTATTGTACAGCAAGGGCCTTCATCTCAAGAAGAAGGACGAAAATTATTGTTTGAGGCTGCTGAAATATTTAAGGATCTTTGTGCAAAAAATGATGCTAAACTTGCTTTTTATATGGTATGGCCAGCACACGCTAATTATCATCACTTCGATGGTGTAATCAAAAACTATACCGAAGCTGCATCGAAGAGTAATGCTATACTTTGCCCTGTTGGCAAGGTTTGGAAGGATTATATTGACAAAACTAATGACCTTACATATTATGGTCAAGATCTTTTTCATCCTTCGGAAAAAGGAAGTCAAGTAGCTTCAGAAGTGATTTATAATAGTCTTTTTCCTTAGTTCAAACGATAAAAATGATGGAATCAAAAAAATTCTTAAAATTTACAGCTATATGTGGTTTTCTTAGCGTGATCACTACATCAGGTATACATCTGGTCTTTCCGGACGTACCGACAGATTTTGAAGAAAGAGCGGCAGTGTTTCAAAATGGTACGTATATTATTAACCGTTGGTGGATTATCATTCATTGCCTATTGGTTTTAGTTGCAATGTGGGGATTTTTCTTAACTCAATTCCGAAAGTCGTTAGGTTTTTCGGGAATGGGCTTCTTATTTTTTGTAGTATTTGCAGTAGTAGAAATTATAAGACAAATGTTCGTTTTATTTTACCTAAATGGATTAAGGGCAAAATATCTGGCTGAACCGGATATGGCTGTTAAAGCTTTATACAAATACGATCTGACTACTTTTCTATGTTCAGCAATTCGTTTTTTGGCATGTTTATTTTAGCATTTGGGTTGGCCAATCTGTTTTACGGACTCAGTCTGTATAAGGACAAAGGTTTTGGAAAAATATTAAGCTGGATGTTGATCATTTGGGCATTGTTTAATTTCATGGCATTGGCTAATGAATTTATGGCATATGAACCTATTTCAAATTTCCTAGGCTTATATAATTATACTTATCAACCATTTATACGTGGGCTGATGGCTTGGTGGGTTTGGAAAAAAGCAATTAGTTAAAATTTTTATACCATGATAAACAAGACCATTTTCTTTTCTCATTTTGATCCTTTTGTTTTCTTGCGGTAGCCCAAAGGTTGAACAAAAAGATGATACCGAAGCCAATGAAGCAATAGTCAGACAAAATTTTGATTACTTTAACCAACATGATTGGGTGAAAATGGCGGAGATGTATGCGGACAGTGCTACCTTTAAAGACCCAACTTTTGGGAATGCCACCGTGATACAAACCAAAGGTGAAATAATCAAAAAAATACAGTGAATTAGCACAAATGATTCCTGACGTTAAGGATGAAGTTAAAGCTATTTATCACGCGGGTGACCATGTGATTGTGGAGTTTATTTCTTCAGGAACCGCTCCTGACAAAAAATCTTTTGAGCTTCCTATTTGTACAATATTTAAAATTGAAAATGGAAAAATTACACAAGACTTCACCTATTATGACAATACAAATGACTAAGATATTTCTAAAAATATTCATTTTGCTATTTGTTTCCTTCTCTACTTTTGCACAGACTGATAAGCAAATGGTAGAAGAAGCTATGATGAATTATTTGGACGCTCTTTATGATGCCAAACCAGAATTAATTCGGGAAAGCGTTCATCCTAAACTCAATAAATTTGGATTTTATCGACCTGCAAAAGATAAACCGTTTGGCCAAATGGGTCAAATGTCATTTGAACGTTTGGAAAAATTGGCTGGCGAATGGAATGCTCAAAAAAAGCCTATTGATATACCTCGAAAAGCCGAAGTAATAGCTGTTCACGAACAAATTGCCATAGGCAAGGTATCTGCCGAATGGGGTTTTGATTTTATGCAATTGGTGAAAGAAAATGGTAAGTGGTTGATAATAAATATAGTATGGCAAAGTCCAGAATAGATAGTAATTTTTTTTTTAAATTTTAAATTTTAATAATATGGTAGGTAAATTAACATGGTATGAAATAGCCGTGACAGATTTAGAGAGAGCTAAAACATTTTATGAAAAGTGTTAGGAATGGATTTCGAATACATCGAGATGCCGGGCACAAAAATGTATATGCAAAATGTAGATCATGCAAAAGGTGAAATAGGCGGTGCATTAGTACTGGCCGATGATAACACACCTGCTTCAAATGGCACCATTATTTATTTTAACAGCGATGATTGTGATAATGAAGTTCCGCTTATTGAGCCGGCAGGTGGCAAACTTCTTTTTCCAAAAACATCTATTGGAGAATTTGGAAATATTATTCAATTCATTGATACCGAAGGTAATAGAATCGGTATTCATTCGACGAAGTAAGTAAGTAGTTTATGTCCGGACTTTTCTAAACAGAGAGTCCGGGCAAAAT
This sequence comes from Saprospiraceae bacterium, assembly GCA_016713025.1. Classification (NCBI taxonomy): domain Bacteria; kingdom Pseudomonadati; phylum Bacteroidota; class Saprospiria; order Saprospirales; family Saprospiraceae; species Saprospiraceae bacterium. Next base: position 1,040,207 of record JADJPZ010000004.1, read on the forward strand.
ATAAACTCGCAAGGACAGGCTTCAGTTTCAATTCCAAGATGGTGCGATTATAAGTTGAACTGTGTAGTAAACTCATCCCTATCCACATCATCGTTTCAATTCCAAGATGGTGCGATTATAAGCTAATTTTGGTTATGCTTTTGCAAGTTTGGTACAATATTTCAATTCCAAGATGGTGCGATTATAAGTATTGTTGGATTTGTTAAACTTGTTGGTGTCACTATTATTTCAATTCCAAGATGGTGCGATTATAAGCAGCATGTCGATCCTTCTTGAAGTTCGTTTTTTAACATTTCAATTCCAAGATGGTGCGATTATAAGCACAAATGAGATGAGTGCACTATACCTGTTGTCACATTTCAATTCCAAGATGGTGCGATTATAAGACACGTGTTCACGGGGATGCATTGTACCTGAATCGTTTCAATTCCAATATGGTGCGATTATAAGCTTCCTGTACTTTGACTGGCTGCTCTCCTATGAAGTTTCAATTCCAATATGGTGCGATTATAAGGTTTATTGGAAACAAGTACATAAAGAGCATAATTCCGTTTCAATTCCAATATGGTGCGATTATAAGCGTGAGTTTTTGTTAGGTGCGGCCACATTAGTAGGGTTTCAATTCCAATATGGTGCGATTATAAGATGTTCAGAAGGCCCAATCCATATATGACTGCCTAGTTTCAATTCCAATATGGTGCGATTATAAGTACCAGGATGTATGAGATCGCCAGACAGGTAAAAAAGTTTCAATTCCAATATGGTGCGATTATAAGATACATCTTGAACGCCTTTGTCTGTTCCGTACTGTTGTTTCAATTCCAATATGGTGCGATTATAAGCATGTATGGCAACTCCATATCTGTGTACATCAGACTGGTTTCAATTCCAATATGGTGCGATTATAAGACTTCGCTCACACGCATACCAGTAGAGTAGGCCAGGTTTCAATTCCAATATGGTGCGATTATAAGCAAACAGCTATGGAGATGTAGTCACACTATCTCTGTTTCAATTCCAATATGGTGCGATTATAAGCCACGTGCATAGGCATCCGGTGTACTGTCCAATATCGTTTCAATTCCAATATGGTGCGATTATAAGTACCATAAGGCAAATCGCAAATAATGGCATCAATGTTTCAATTCCAATATGGTGCGATTATAAGACAGTATATATAAGGTGTCGCATGGCATCCTTTGCCAGTTTCAATTCCAATATGGTGCGATTATAAGTATAAAGGCGAAGTAGGAAACGAATTTATTTGCTAGTTTCAATTCCAATATGGTGCGATTATAAGATAGATGCTGTGCCTTTGATGTCTGTGCCTGCATGTTTCAATTCCAATATGGTGCGATTATAAGCCAATCTATAAGCTTTTGTTCTGTAAATACAATTCCGTTTCAATTCCAATATGGTGCGATTATAAGCAAACGTCGTAGACAAAATAGAAATAAGAAGGAAGTTTCAATTCCAATATGGTGCGATTATAAGCAGACAGGCACAACTCAAAATGCACGAAGATAAGAGTTTCAATTCCAATATGGTGCGATTATAAGAGTTAATCCCCATCCTGCACGCATACGCACAACACCGTTTCAATTCCAATATGGTGCGATTATAAGTTAATGTGCCTGTAAGTCCATTGATTGTATCATCTGGTTTCAATTCCAATATGGTGCGATTATAAGTGGCCTTATTGTACTCGTTCCATATCTTTTCGTCTGGTTTCAATTCCAATATGGTGCGATTATAAGCCCACTGTCCTACCATAAGCCTGCTGAAATCTCCCAGTTTCAATTCCAATATGGTGCGATTATAAGGACCAATCTCTCTCAGGCAGATCACATCAGTATGAGTTTCAATTCCAATATGGTGCGATTATAAGAGTACCATCTGCAAATGAACCTATCACTATTTCATTGTTTCAATTCCAATATGGTGCGATTATAAGCGTTTTCATGATATTTGTTTTTTATTGTTATTTAAGTTTCAATTCCAATATGGTGCGATTATAAGTTTTCATTGTGAAAGAAAACTATGAACAAGGAGTTAAGTTTCAATTCCAATATGGTGCGATTATAAGGCTGTTTACCCAATACCAGACCGCGCTAAAGTCGAGTTTCAATTCCAATATGGTGCGATTATAAGAGATAGCGACAGTGATAGTGATGACAATACTATTTCGTTTCAATTCCAATATGGTGCGATTATAAGCCGAATGCCATTTATAATGTAGCTGCCTATCCTTGTTTCAATTCCAATATGGTGCGATTATAAGTGATGGAAAAGACTTTAACGAATTAGTGGAAAATCGTTTCAATTCCAATATGGTGCGATTATAAGTTGGTGGTTGGTTAGAACGTGCTGAAGGTGTAATATTGTTTCAATTCCAATATGGTGCGATTATAAGTGAGGACACAACTAAAAGACAAATGTTCTTAATAATGTTTCAATTCCAATATGGTGCGATTATAAGTCACGAGTTCATTGGCATTGTACCTGTCATAGTATAGTTTCAATTCCAATATGGTGCGATTATAAGAGTGCAACTCGTCTCCTTCGCACTCATACTCTACACGTTTCAATTCCAATATGGTGCGATTATAAGCCTGTTTATGTACCACTTGTACATCTACAAAAGAGTGTTTCAATTCCAATATGGTGCGATTATAAGCTACAAACGTCGTAGACAGAATAGAAACAAGAAGGAAGTTTCAATTCCAATATGGTGCGATTATAAGCACTGCACCTAACAAAGTATTGCCGACAATAGCGGCGTTTCAATTCCAATATGGTGCGATTATAAGATATGGGGCGTATATATCGACAATAATAGATATCAGTTTCAATTCCAATATGGTGCGATTATAAGGCTCCGTCCATGTGGACGATGCTTTGGTCAGTAACGTTTCAATTCCAATATGGTGCGATTATAAGAGCCGTTCGACGACAGCACAAAGGTATCTCATTTTCCATTACTTATATATACATATTTATCTTATTTGGCAAAAAAAAATCGTCTGTTATCAATAATACGTTTTACACTTTGTTTCGACGATTTTCAAAACTCATTGATATCCAATGCGTTAATTATTTTTTAATATCGCATAACGGTCCAAGTCAAAGCAATGTCACTATTATCTCAAGTGGATCGACAACATATACCTTTTGACGTTTTATACTTTCCAATGATGTCAAAGAACGGTAACAGTCTCAAATTTATAAAAAATTATCCAGATTGTTTTTCTCTTTACCAATCACTTGCTTATCCATCCACTTTTGCTCCCGACTGCTGAATATGATAAAACTATCTTCTTCGGCCTTCATGATTTCCTTGGCCTTATATTTTAATTCCTTCAGCTGTACTTCGGTCAGTTCACCTTCGAATACTGAGTTTTGTATCCAATTGAGATATTGCCTGCAGAGTTTCAGCATTTTTACTACTCTCTTTTCACCTACATCATATACTGCGATTACATACATATTTACTACATTTTAAACCTTTTAGGTTTCCAAAACCTATAAGGTTTATTACCACCAAATTTTAAATGGTTTATACTCAGGCTCATCCTTCAGGATATATTTTGCCAATTTATAACATTCCAGTTTCACCAAGTGTTTGTAACTCACATTTTTATTGAGTGATCGGTGTTTTATAGTCTCCGATAGACGTTCCTCCCATGCGCGCATATATGTTTTTTTGCCGGTTTCGTTGAGGAAGCAACCATTCAATTTTCGGTCAAAATGTTTTTCTTGTATCTCTTTCTTGTTCAATACTCTGAATATCGTCCTATCGACCAGTATGGGTTTGAAAACTTCAGAAATGTCCAAAGCCAATGAATATCTCCGATAACCTGGTTCGTGCAGGAAGCTAATTGTAGGATTGAGTTGGGTGTGATATATCATATCCAATGTCAAAGTATAACACACCATATTCCCAAAAGAGATCAACGCATTGATCTCATTGTCAGGTGGTTGTTTTGTCCTATTGCTCATTGTGAATTCCGGAATGATGGCTTCAAAAGCACTATAATATACCTGCCGGGAGTTGCCTTCTATGCCCATCAATGTGGGAATATCTGTAGCGGCGGAGATACTATCTCGCAATGTCTCTAATTGCAATATTTTTTCTGATGTATCTTTCCCACGATTATCGTAGTACTTCATATTTTTGAGCATATTGTACGTAGCACCATCTATCAGCTTTGTAGCAATGTGCATCCTGCGATCTTTTTTGATATACGCCTTGGTTTGTTCTATTTGCATTTTGCCTGCAAGGAGATAATCCTTCGCCATAAATGATCCTGTGTAATGTTCGTAATAATCAAAAAAATGCATACTGATATGCCGCTGACCCAAATAATTGAGCAGCGCAGCATTGACATCCAATGCGCCAAAAACGTACATCGTATCGATTGTTTCGATAGGGATGTACTTGGCAGGTTGTTCACGTCCATCTTTGTCTCGTGCTATGAAACACAAGGTATTGTCTTTACGGCTCATCCGACCGTCGTTGAATAAGTAGTAAGTACGCTTCATCATTAAAACCTTATAGGTTTCCAAAACCTATAAGGTTTGATGCTAGATAAATTCGAGTTCATCTCCTGATATGTTTGGTTTCCCGTTATGAAATTTTATAAATTGCTGTTTCCTTCAAAATTTTCAAGTACTACTTCTCTATTTAGTTTGCTTGGTTTGATTTTTATATGAGCATGATAGGACGTCCAGTACCAGTCGTCTATACTTTGACACAATCCATGATGGACTGCATTATAATGTATGTAATGGATACAATGCTTTAAGTAATCAGTGGTATCAATAGGACTTCTCTTTAGATAATCCAAAAATAGCGCTCCGCGACGCTCAAATCTTTTGTTGTAAGCTTTAGCGTAGGCATTGAAAAAATTACTAAATTGTTGCATTTCATATTTTGGCCAATCCATATCGGGTTCTGCTACTTTATCTTTTTGAAATTTGAAGTGATCAGCAAGTGCGTGTTCAGGTTTGATTCTGATTAAAAAATGAAAGTGATTGGGAAGCAAATTATAGGTATAAAAATCAGCTATAGGCACGACATGTTTTATGGCCAATTCCAGAAAATAGGAATAGTTATCTGCTTCTCTAAATAGGTTTTCGGCGCCTACAGCATGATTAAATACATGGTAGATATGATCAGGAAGAAGCGGGCAATGGTATTTCATATCTTCATTTATTTTAAACCTTATAGGTTTTCGAAACCTATAAGGTTTGAATTAACAATAACAAAACTCAAAATAACTACATCTCTTACACACCGGCTTATCGATCACACCAGGCATCTCTTCTCTAGAGATAATTTCAGAAATATCTGCTTCCCATCGTTGTATAACTATCACATCTTCATCCGTCAGAATTATCTGTGATGTATGCCTTAGGGTAGGGTACTCCAGTATGCCGGTAGCACCTTCTACGCCATGTTGCTTGAGTTTATACAGGTAATATTTGACTTGTGCTTCGTGGGCAGCCTCCATTTTATCACTCTTTTTGATCTCATGTACTACCTTATTTCGTGCGTCATAATAATCTATTTTGATACCATCGAGTTGCAGCTCTGTATATTTAGCAGCACGATCAGTATAGGTGTTTTCGCCTATGAGTTTGCCTTCGGTGACGGTGTCGGAGGTGTGTTCCATCCGGATTTCATTGGCATGGAGCCAGAGTTCACGTTTGCAAACGTGGTAGAGATTAATTAATGTGGCGGTAATATGTTTCATAAAATTACTTTAGATTCAAGTAATACTATTCTGTACATTATAATGAATGTAATGTTTATTATGATGTTTTAAATGGTATTTTTAGTTAGAGAAATTGGGTTTCGTTGCTTTTAAATCTTTTATCGTCCATACCTGATGATTCTTCAAAAAATTCAAACCATCTATCTACATATTTGTATCCATATTCACTTTTTACTTCATCAGAATAATGTATAATCTGCAATTTAATTTTTTCTGTTGCAAACAGTGAAAAAATGAATTTTGACATAACTCCTTGAAGTGTTTTTTCTCCAATTTTTTGAGTGGTATATTCTCTTTTATTTTGAATGAAATCCAGGTAAATATCAAATACCTGACTACCTGCTATTTTGTTATCTTGAGTTGGAAAAACATTGTTTTGAGCTAAAAATGCCAATTCATTTTTATTGAATATCTCATCATAAGAGCCACTTTTGATTCCATCAACTCTTACGGGTATCTCCATTGGAATAAAACAAGATAGATTTTCTTTTTCAATCAATTTAAATTCTGTGTGAGTTGATTGAAATTTCAACTTTTCAATATTTATTTGATAATGTTTTAAAAGACCTTTGTTGTTTTGCCTGTCAAACTGACTATTTTCGTTCCAGTATTGAAGATTTGCTAATACCTTATTATATAAAAAATCAAAATCCTTATTATTCAAAATACGTGCATACTCTTCAGGGGATAGTTTTTTAGTTTCTTCATGCCGTTTATCTTGCCCGTAAATGATCGCATCTTTATTAAAATTGAAAAGATATAGAGTACATTCTTGTTTATTGACATTTCTATTGATCCTACCCGCCAACTGCTCTTCACTGTCTATAAGAGACCTATCTTTAAAACCTAAATCCATATCAATATCGACACCAGCTTCCACGACTTGGGTGGTAATAAGTAAAATTCGTTTTTTTCTGTTGTCAGGATTTTTTAGGAAATTGATAATGTATTTTCTCCTGTGTTCTAATATGGTTCCGGAAAGTATAAATATTTCATCAAAAAAACCATCATTGATTTTATCTATTTCGATATAAAACTCTGTTGCAGTTTTCTTGAAAATGAACTCAATGATTGTGTAAATACTGTTTTTAGGTTTAGCAGTGCCAAAATCTTTAATGCTGTAGTCTATTGATTTTGAAAGAAGCAATGTTGCAATTTCATCTAATTGTAAATCTTTTCGTTCAAAATAGTCAAAATTGAAGTTGACTCTATGTTTAAAATTAGGATTAAGAAAATAATCTTGTTTGGCATTTGGCAATAAATAAACAATGTCTTTTGCTTCTTCTTTGATGATTTCTAAGTCACCTAACTTGGGCAAAGTGGCAGACATCAGGATTAACTTTATGTTGAAATGTTTTGAAAAGTGACGAATCAAATACATCATTTTATCCCAATGACTGGGATTGTAAGATTGGAGCTCGTCAATTACTACAATAGAATTTGCCAATCTGTGCAACATATAATTGGCTTCTTTTTCATTGCTTTTAAGTAAGTCAAAGAACTTGACATGAGAAAGCAGACAAAATGGATAATTCACAAATAAATTTTCAATAAAATTTTGTTTCTCGTCACTATACAATCCATCGTGTTCCTCTTCTTTATTCTTATATCCTGCCTTTGAGTGCAATTGGGTTATTTCATTTTCTTCCAATCCCAGCGTGTCAATGATGGCACTGTATGTCTGCGTGATCAATGTTGTAAATGGAAACACATAAAACACCTTGTTTAGCGTCCCATCCGCTGCTTTCAATAATTCTATTGTGGCCAACATAGACAAATTGGTCTTACCTCCACCTGTTGGAGCTTCTATGTAAAACAAATTTTTATCGCTGTGTATTCGTATATTCTGGATTACCTCCAAAGCCATTTCCTGACGTAATAAATTAAGATTATCACCACTTTGTTGTTTCGGATTCAGTAATTTGAAATCTGAATGCAATTTTTGGTAAGTGCTTTTGTTGTAATTGGGCTTTCCATTTTTCAGTTTATCAGTCTCACTGACAAATTCAAATAACTTAAGAATACGTTCTTTATTTAAAATCCCAAAATCTTTTAATGGCTCTTTATTCCCACTCATATATTGGCTTGAAGCCAAATAATCAGATGCTGTCAGCATGGAGAAACTCAAGCGAATAAGCACATAAAATTCAAAGGAAAAGGAATGTTTTTGATATTCTTCAAATTGTTCAAAAGCCTTTTTAGTATTTTCTTGGAGTACAAATCGTTCTGAAAATATAGAATTAATATCATATTGATAATTCGTTATGTACTCTTTCATACAGTTGACTTGTGCTTCAGTAAATCCTATGGTATTTTGGTATTCATCCTTCAATCTACTTGCGTGATGTTTAAAAATTGGATACGAAAATACCAAAACACAATGTGATAACAGTCCTCTTTTGTTGGGATCAAAAGAAGATACATCTTGTAAATGTTTCACAATAAATAAGTAAGCTCCCAGCGCTGAATGATGTGTGGAAATTACTGATTGGAATCGCTCTTTTCCTTTGAAATTTGGATTGTTCATTTTTTCAGAACTGGCTTGAAAGTTTTCATTTATTTTGCCAAAATCATGAAAAACAATAGTGTTGACAAACAATGTTTTAACATAATTTGCAGTTTTTAAATCGCTTTCAAAACTATACTTATTGAGAAAATGAAAAATTAAACTATCAAGAACATTGTCAATACAATGTACTTTAGAGAGTAATTCAAACTTTTCTTGCACCAATTCTATGTGTTGTTCTAATGTTTCAGGCTCTAAATGAACAGTGCTATGTCTTGGCGAAATGTGAGCATAATAAGTTTCTGAGTTGATCAAAAACTTATTCAGTGGTTGGGTTGCTATTAAAATTTCAGAAACTGAGCTATAAGAGTTGAACATAGCAATTCTCATTTTTTAAGTAATGCAGCCCTTTTAAGCCGATACTATTTTTTAATCGAAATGTTGTAAAAACGCAGTCTGAAATATTATATTGATACAATGTTTCATCAAAATCTTTAGGTAAACGCTCAAAATACATAAATGGTAACTCTTCATCCATAAATGAAAACATATCAAACATATTATCTGCTTTATGTTCTTTCACAATGTTTTCTTTGATAAAGAGCGTTTTCAAAAAAATGCTATCGTTTATTTTATCCCTTTGCTCATACTCATATTCCTTAAAACTCTCTTTCTCCCACCAGGCATAGTGCTCATTTTTGCCAAAATAGGGTATGTATTCTGAATAACCGTTCTGTAGATATTCATAAAGTTTTTGTTCGGACTCATTGTTTATATCAAGTAAAGCATAAACTCGATATGACGGCTTGATCAATGTGGCTTCTTCAGTCAGGTAATTTGAACCTTTATTGGCGTATCCGATTGTATTAGAATACTTAATGACTGTTTTCTGGAAATTTCCTTTCTCATGACCTAAAGGAGCAATACCAATGCCAATATAACTAAGTTTGTCATAATATTCTGGCATTTTACCTTTTTCTTGATAACCTTCCATTCCTATGATAGCCCCAAATATACCTAGGATAGCAGGTTTGTGTACAATATTGTAGGAAAGATTTACCGTATTATTGGCATCAGGCTTACGGAAAAAACCAAAATCAGCTTTTAAATCTATAGATATTAACTTTTGCATAGTCTATCCTTGTTTTTGACCTTCTAAATCATATTTCTCGATCGAGTTTGGCAAATTGATTACATCAGTTATACCTTGATTGTAAAATACTTCTATTTTTTCTATTTCGTTTTTGATATGTTCTTTTCCTAAAATTGCAGTCAATTTTGAGAAATCAATCTTTCTGTCCAATGATATATCAATTAACTCCACGAATGAAGGTAACACAATCTTTGAGTCAGCTTTGAGTTGTACCCAAAAGAGAACTTCATTCTCAGTACCTGCTTTGGCAGAAGAATCATAATAGGAGACTCCTTTACGTAATCCTTCTTTTAGTTTTGATATATCATCATCTGTCAGATCTACAGAATCTACACGATTTGCATCTGCTTCAATATTCTTAGGGTTTACAGAAAAATGGTGAACATAGTGACCTTCTTTCAATTTTGATTGGGTTCCCAACGTTGTCATGGTACTATCAGCATTTTTTTCGCTTGGATTCCTAAATGGCGACATAATTTGCTCTGAATAAATGATGTTTTCTGGAAATCTGTTGACACCATGCGTTATTTGACATGTTCCATGAATGGAGATATTTGTTTTTCCAGCATAGGTGCCGCCAAACACTCGAACATCTATACAGTTCAAAATACTTTTTAGTACTTTAAGTCTTAAATTATTTTTGTTGGCATCTTCAATTTTGCCAAAGAGTTTTTCTAAAGTCTCATCTAAAGTTCTTGGAGACATTTCTTCGGTTAAACTTTTAAAATAAAAAACTTTTTCGTTTGATACTTTATCCCAATAGTTTCTGATACTGTATTTTAATGCTTTATCAGTGGCATATACAGTGCCGTCAGGTAAAGTTCTAGGTTGGTGTGAAAAGTCCGCATTATAATTGGAATTAATAGATTTGATGATCGCACATCCAAATACTCTGTTTTTAAATTTGTTTGACATGGTATAAAATTTTATGATTTATTAATTTAATTTTCTTTTTTCTCGTACTGACTTGTAAAAAATTCATTTTTGGCAAAAACACCCGCCAATATCTCAGGCAGAAGTTCTTTAAGGTTACGACCAGTTTCATAGGTTTGTACAAAAGCACACACATTTTTGAAGCGTGTTTCGTTATCATTAATTGCATGTTTGTATCGAGCTATGTCATTGGCCAATGCTCTTTTAAATTCAGTGCACTTTGCTTGTTGCAGATAAGGCTCGAGCAATTGATAACTCTTATTATCTGTTTTACTTTTTTGAATGACGTATTCGATTACCTGCCCTGCTGTAAATGCAAAATGGGTGTCTTCTGCTTTGTCTAAATCAGCCTGTCCGACTGCCAATTTAGATACAAAGTCTTGATAATCTTTTAATTTACTTGCCATGGTTACATTATTATTTTTATTGTGATCAAAATATTCATACAAACTAAACCATATATTCAATTTGTCTTTTATACTATACTCATTATTATTTTTTATATCATCTTTGATGTGGCTGAATACCATATCTGTAAAAATGCGGGCGTCTATGCCTTGCCTTTTGGATTTATAAACAAAATCATAAACCGCTTTTCGGTATTTGGCATAGGCTTGGAAAGTATTACTTAAACTTTCATAATCGTCTGTTTTAAGATCTGAAAAGTAATCTAATTTCAAATATTTACTTTGTAAAAGAGATTTAAACACAACTTTTTCAAACTCAAAAATGGTATATATTTTTGGATAATACAGAAGTTTAGTATCATTTCCTTTGCTTCCTTTCTCCCTGATACTGAATAAATTGAAAATTTCTGACTCAAATTTATATTCAAATTGACTCACAAAATCAAAATCTTGAAAAACAATACCGTCTTTAGTATTCTGCCAATACAGAAAATAATAATTTTTGAAATCATCATTATATCTGTCCCAGAGACTTTCAACCATTTCTACGAATCCCATTTTATAGCCACTCTCCTTGAAAAGTGTGATTATTTCTTGCTGTAATTCATCTTTGTATATGAAAAGTGGTAAAGGTTTTGGTAATGTACCTCTCCTCAGAATATCATCGAAATTATATAAAGCTTTAGCATCTGTATTAGAAATTCGACCAGTGATCTCGAAACTTGCTGTTTGGTGTGACAAAAATGGCATATTTGAGTTAAAGCTATTCATGTAATTGCTTGTACCGAACACAATTCCTTCTTCATTTGGCTTGGTATTAAATTTTTCAGTATTAAATAGTTTTTCCCTTAAATATTTACCATGAACATTTTTGTATTCTTCTATATCTTTTTCTAAATAAAAAACAATATAATCGCTATCATCCAAAGGTTTGAATTCAAGCATGTTTTCTTCAATATTAATGATTGACAGTTTAATATTTTCTTTTTCATCTTTTTCTTTCGCGTTCCTAAGGTTTTCTTTTTCAATTTCTAAACGCTCCTTCAGCGCATTACTCTTGGCTTGCTTATGATATTCTATTTCATTTAAAATTGATTCGTAAATTCTATGCGTAAAGAAAAATTGGAATATTTGATTACTAAATTTTTCCTCTTCTGTATAAAATAATGCATTCGCTTTTTCAAAATAAGAGTTAAACCGCTCTGTTATTTGAGCTTTATTTTTCTTTTGATTTTCAGTGTATTTCTCACCTCCCTCAATATTCTCTCGTTTGAATGCAACCATATAAGGAGAGCAAGAATGTATTGCCTTAATAGGCAGGTCAAAGCATTTATTAGTATCAATACACCAAGCATTTTGTGAAAGAAATTTACATTTTGTTATAAATGGCGTTTCTTCTTTCATCTTTTTTGAATATATTTCATATTGATAATTTTCAGTATCAATACTTAACTGTCCTTCTTCGTTTTTTATCCTTAAAAGAATATGCAACCCTTCTTTGGGTTTCACTCCTTCAAGCTTAAAGTCCTCACTCAGATTATTCACAAAATTTACTATCTCCTTTATCATATTTCTAAATTTAATACTTATTTACAACAAAAACTTCCAACACTAAAACCAAACTTACTATTGCAATAAAATAACAAATCATAATATGAGTTAAAAGATAACTCAATGTCTTGCGTTTCACATTGCAATATATAAGTGAACACATCTGATTTTGTTATCAAAACTTTACATTCGTTTTCATTTTGATCCATAACATCGTTCCAACAGTGTTCGCCAACTTTTTCAGGTATATTCATATTTATTAAATTTATTGCAAAAGTATGAATAAATTTTAAAATGAAATCATAGTAAATAAAATGATTATTTATCTTTGCCACTATTTTTTTTATTTCTAAAATATTTACTATATTTGTACCTCCTAATAATGGAATTGAAAATAGTAAATAAATTGATTTACAACATGTTATATAATCGCACCAATTAGGAATTTGATTTAATGTTAAACGTTTGTTAATATCTTGATTTTGAACAAGAATTGCATAGACATTTGTGCATTTACGAAAATCATGATATGTAAAGGTCTCGTTTACTACAAATGCTGTCCAGACCTTAGGGTTTTTCAACCCTGATATCTGTATTGTAAGTTGAAACACCATACTTTATTTACTCCTTCACCTTAATAAACATTTCATACATGGAGTCCCAAAATTTGTCTGCAATGGACTGGTATTTGTCATACACGATAGGCCCAAGACTTTCCAAAGTAAAAACTATCACTTCTTCATAAGCCTTTTCGCTGCAATCCGCAATAAATTTCGTACCCATTTTTTTGCCTTCTATATAGATAGGTAATCCTCTGCTATTTAATATTTTGGTCATTAAATATTTGAACCTTAAATCTCCATTCGACCCCAAAATGTAAATGGTTAGGAAGCCCAATGTGTCCTTCTTTTTTGAGTCTCTCAATCCTTTGGTCCAACTCTTTGAAGAAGTCAACTTTTTCTGATTCTATTTCTTTAATTTTCTCTTCGATAAATCCCATTTTTAAGATATTTAGTTATTTATTATTTTTTTGTCCTGCCTATTTTCTTAAGCATTTTATTATGTTTTTCCATATCAAAATGGTGTATATCAAATCCTTCTGCGTTTATTGCTGTAAACCAATCGTAATACTCTTTTTTGCTCATTTTACCGTCAAGGTATTTTTTCATACGTTCGTAACCGTGGATACCGCCACAATCTTCTGGAGGACACGCACCTTCACCGTCAGTGATTTCTGCATGTTTTATAGGCGTTAGGTCATAATCAATAACGGAAATTTCGTGTTCCCACTGGTCACCAAAATCATATATGTAGTAAAGTTTATCCACTTGATTTATTACGTCCATATTCAAGGACATTTGATAAGCATTATAATATCCCCATAAAATTGATTCGATGGTTATTTTTGAAGCATCTATTCCTGGTAAATCGTCAAATGGTGGACGCATAATGTGAAAATATCTGCTTTTTAAGGATTCTTGGAAAGAATATAAATGATAATTTTGCCATCCCATACAAGCTTGTAAAATTTCATGAAATTGATCAAATGTTATCGCCATGGGAACCCACATTTCGCGCCATACTTTTGGTTTTTTTGCGTCCAATAACTCAATTCTAATCTTTGATCCCATTTTTATTTTTATAGTTATTTTTAATTTTATCTTTCAAATCATTCAGATTGCTCAGTAAGTTCACCGTTCGAATTGTTCTATCTCCACCCATCCCATACCCAAACTACACTCCTCACCAGCACCCGCATAATAAAGCGTCCTATGTATCTCCGCAGGCGCATTAAGCTCGAAGCCAAACTTGTAGCCTTTCATCTTTATTAGATTGCCATCTTTAGGTACGGTGAACATTTGCGTTTTTACAGGGTCAAATATTTGCATCCCGATGGTATATTCTTGTGTCGGTTCACCTTTATGTAGTAAGGATGACCGGTGTTTATTGACTAAGTTTTGGATGAAAAGAAAGTCATAATTTTCATCATCAGGTCCTTTATATTGTGGATGCTCATGGCCTTCTTCTCCTACGGATATTCTGGCACCTGTGATGATTTTATAAGTGGCTAGTCCATCGCTAAAAATCGGTTCAGGTAAGATTTCTATTTGAGAAGTCACCACTGGTATCGTTATATTTCCTTTGAAGTAAAAAGTGTGCTTTTGGTCTTGAAACAATCCTGAGACAAATGTGGATAGTACAGAAGGTAGCACGAAAGAGATTTCCAAAAATGACTTTGATGTTCTGAATCTCATCCCCACATCTTTAATCTTGTCATATGGATAGCAACTCCAAGGGCCGAAGGAGAATAATTTGAAAGACTTACCTTCATAGCCATATCCATGATCATGCAACATAGTAGCCAAAGTGTCATCAGCCTTGGATATCGTCTGATATATCCATTGCTGTATGGCATATTGATAGTCCCATGGTACGATGATACTTGCATCATGTTCTAAAGTTATTTTCAATCTCATCTATTTTTCATTTTCAATTTACTAATGCAAAGAAAAAGTTTGATAGTCTCTATTTTGGAGAATCGAATATCATTATTCTAATAAAAGTGTCGATTCATTCATTTTATTTTTGAGATATGCTTTAAATCCATCATCTCCCGTTACCTTGATTTCTGTCATCAAACCCAATACAAATCTTCCCACACCTTCGTAGCCACAGACTTTTGATGTAATGCAATATGGAAATTGTCCATCATCGTACTCAGTTATCAAGTGACTGCTCATATGAAATTCCTCAGACAGTAAAGCTGACGCTCTTTGGGTGAGTAAAAGGCTTATTTCATAATCCATATCTCCGGCATATCCGAAGGAGTCTACCATCGGACAGGTTTGCTGGTTTACATTTTCAGGTGATGTGAGAATGGGTGAAATATCTTTGATCCTTGCTACCTTAAAGATCTGGCATTTTTGTTTTTCGAGGTCATATGCTGTGATCGACATCCTCATGTCGTCGAAGTGGAGAGGTAACACCTGGCGGTCTCTGATCTTGGAGCCAGCAGTTGTAGATTGATAGTCATGCAGCACTAATCTTTGGTTTTGGGTGATCGCATCGACTATTTTTTTGATGATATGTATCTGTTTTGCTATGGCCTGATCAGATAGTGTGAATGAAAATGATCTGATTTTGTGTTGTATGCTAGTGATATCATTTTTTGACAGACCTGCCTGAGAGATGGCCCCTATGATCATTTTTTTTTCATTTTCGTTGAGGTGATATTCAGATGTGAATCCATATTTTATACGATATCTGTGATTGGTGTCTTTTTCCATTTCGTATCCCAAGGATTCCAGCAGAATGATGTCTTTATATATCGTTTTAATGCTTACGCCTATCATTTGGGCCAGTTTATCCACAGATTTTGCAGGAAACGCTGATAGATATTCCAGTAGTTTAAAGACTCTGACTATTCTCACAGGTACATCATTTTTCATAGACGATGATTTTAATATTGGTTTTACGCAGTAAAAAGTTGTTAGTTTATTTACAAAGGCTAATATACTACATTTAATTTGATTTTATGCACTTTCAGATGTACATTTTCAAAATTTTTATTATTCACATTCCATAAATTCTTCTTGAGCACGTGAAAAGCCTTTTTAGGTGTTCAAAGTAGGTTGAAATGTATCCAAAAAAGCTTGTTAAGAACCTGAATATGCTTGTTAAGCTCTCTCTTAGGGATAATGATAAACATGAAGTCTTTGATGGTATCCCGATTTAGTAAAATGATAACCTAATAAAGCCTGTTGACTATTTGATGAAAGATATTGAGTACTTCACTTAGAAATGAAAGGACTTTGAAATGGAATTTGAATATACATTGAATTATTTGGGTTACTTCTGTAGGATACTTGACATGGTTGTCTTACAAGATTGTATTTGTAACTACTGATTTTTTTCATGTTTGATTTGTTCATTGGTACTGACTTTGAAAGGTGTTTTTTGGACAATTGACAAAATGATACCACGATTTTTGCCTATCATAAAACATTGAAAAACAATAATATAAACTAATGTTAAAAAATATTTTATTTTCTGCTTCAAATCTTCTTGTATTTAATATTGGATACTTTTATCTTTGCATAGATTATTGAAAAGTCAGTGATTAAATATATTACTTTTTAAACAATACTCCGATAACAAATTTAAGCTGCGACTTTCCCAAAATCTAATATTTTGCGTTTTAATTCATTATTTTTTTGCAACTCTGGTTCAATACCATAGTTGATAAATATTCTTTCCAGCAGAAATTGATTAAATAACTCTGTTTTGATATCTTGAATGGAGCAACTGCAGGGCTGATCTTTTTCTATGCCTTGCCGTATGATTGCTTTAGCTACATTGACTGCCGTCATGGCATAATTTACATGATTATGGATTTTCTCCACTGACCTTGCCTGACAGTTGTCCAATCCGGTAAACTGTTTGCCGTCTCTGAATATAAATTCCATTTGAAATCTGGCTTTGTAATATCTGACTATGTCGATGGAATCCCTAGACGTGTTGGTGCTAAAATAAAGAATGGTGTTTGTAACTTCACCTTTCTCATTTAAATATTCTGTATAGGCCACTTTGATATTTATCTTTAGACTTATGGAATACACCACTGCTTCGTATATAACCTTGCTCCCATCATCAACTGTCTTTTTGAATACACTCTTATCTATATTTTTGAGATCTACTTTGCATGAGTATTTCTTAGGGCGACCTCTTCCTTCCATCTTCGGACCATTGTAAAGATACTTTAAGTTTGCATCGGGGCGTAATCTACAGATCACTTCTAACCCCAATTTGGTCATTGATCCTACAAATTTTTGTTTGTTAAACCAACCATCTACTACTAGGATTTCACTATGTTTCTTTATTGTATTAATCCTTTCGACAAATATCTTACAATAGTGTTTGATCAGACCAGTTTCTGCATCTTCTTTCTTCACCGGTGGTGTCTGTACGGCATCAAGATGATAGGCTGTATTTTGCTTGACATCTATGATGGCCAAGCATCCAAATTCCATACCTCGCTTGATCATGCCTGCTACACCAGAGTAAAAATAGCCTACATTAGGTGTATGTTTCCCACTCTTTGAAAGATATGAAGGATCAAACCCCACTATCAATTCATCGCCACATTGTTGGGTGATAAATAAAGAATTGATTGATACAAAATCAAATGCCTTCTTGAACATGTTGCGAAACCTCACTTCAGGCGACGAACTATATCTTCCCATCTGAGTAAAATTGATTTTTCCTTTGATGGTAAGAAATAACATGGTTACTTCCATAAAAAATACTTTCTGCCATTTGTTGATGCCAACCATTTTATCTAATATTGTACCTATAAGGCTTTTGCCGGAAGTAAATGCGTCTTGTGTAATCATTTTTGTGAGAGATTGTGATTACAGGTTGGCTCAAGGGCCAATTTACGCATTTACTTTTTATATATATTTTTTATCCTAATGTATTTTAAAAGTTATCGGAGTATTGTTAAATATAGATGTTTAATATAGCAATAAATATTGATACGAACATTAGAGTTTTATTTTATTTTTTAATTATTTTAATTTTTTTTATTATGAATTCTAATGTTAGAAGAAAGTCCACAGCTTTGGATGTGGCAAGATCCAGATGTCAGGGTTTGTCAAGTCAGGACCCTCAAATGGATCTCGGAAACGGACTGGGTGTCCAGTCGTATCAGTCTTCAATTGCTGCTGTGGAGGTACAGTTGTTGAAAGTCAACAACAAAGCGGCTGACCTCCAGGCTGAACGAGCTCTTTTGCGAGAAATGGAAAAGGAGTTGAGAGATCTCAACGATCGATTCATGAAAGCAACAGCGGCAAAGTTTGGAACAAGCAGCTATGAGTACATGGCCATTGGTGGTGTACGAAAAATGGACAGAAAAAGGCGTACATCATTTGTACCACCTTCTCCTGTTTCAAATCATGACACTCAATAGGCAGTCGCCAAACTTTTTCTATTGAGTTGTCAATGCATCTAAGGCCTCTTCTTCTAGGAGAGGCCTTTTTATTTTTGTCAAACAACAAGTGGTATACCAAAACTGATATACATTGTTATTTAGTTAAAATAGATCTATTATTCGAGTTGATGTTGCATGGTTTCAGGTATGCATGAAATTCTTTAGGATCCTTAAGTTGAGTTGTTTGTCATTACACATTGTGAAATGATGGAACAAATTTAGATAATATAAATATTAAATATTTATATTTTATGAAAAAAAATTCATGTTTTGAGATTTATTTGTTGATGAAGTATAAAATTTACATTTGATGGACGTTTTTCGATCCGATATCTATTTTTTTGAAAATTAAGGCTTTTTATGAGGATAAGAAGCCTGCCTTATCAATCTTTGATAGTAACTTTGGATGATTTTGTTTAAATCGAACCAGTTCATATTGTAAATAAAGCCTTGGCCAAAGTACTTTCTTGACATCGCTGAAGGTCGTTGTTACATTTTTAATGTCAAATCTTTCTTTTTAGATAGATATTATTGCCAAAAGAAGAATCTACGTTCTAAAAAAGAGTGAATTATATTTTTTTGGGTCAGCCCTATCTTCCCTATGTCGCTTGACCTTAATGAATTGTAGTTTCCCGTTGTTTGAAAATTCAATCCACAGGTATTTTTTTCGCAGTTCGTTATGTATAACTTCATGAATTTCACACTGATTTAAACTGCTAAATCGACGACCATTGATACTCAATATTTCTGCACCTGAATATAGTCCTTTTCTTGCCACAGGTGTGTTTTCCCACACGACAGATGCCATGAGTTTATTATTTTCTGAGATCAACTCAAATCAAAAAAAGCTTTAGGTGTAAATGTAACCAATGGATATTTTACAAAACTGTACATTGAGTTGATATAATCAATTGTCAAGACTCCATAATTAAGAACTTCTCTCCCAAGTCTGGACTTTGCCTGAGTACTTTCAATTATAACCTGAGATATTGGCGTATTTGAGATGGTAATAGAACTATTGATACGCAAGAGATCTTCTACTATTCCTGTACCAAAAATACCTTGTCCGGCAGATCCCTTTCCATAAGAATAAGAATGATTCTGCCTTTTGATTAGCTTTTTAGCTGTTCCATAATTCATGTCATAAAAACTGTTTTTACCTGAATCAAAATGAACGGTATCTTTAAAATTATCGCCAAAATCTACTTCAAAAAAAGCATTGCTTTGATAGTCAAGGAAGACTGGTTTGGGATAAACCATGCCGATTTGGTTGATCATGTCACGATCATTGGTAAGGCTTACACTTTTATGTTTAATATCAAATTTCACTACAAAAAAGCGTGCTACATTACTACCTATAATGCCTTCTATGCCCAGACAACCTATAGGTGAATTTTTAAAATCAATCACTAAAGCGGGTATCTTGACAATCTTAATTTGTCCTAAGGTGAAAGTGTCCAATTCTACTATTATTACAGTATCTTTTCTGTCAGTAGCGTCGAAAATCGGAACCTTGTGAATAATTTTATAATTGTTTTTTGCCTGAATTTCTTTTGAGATTGAAAGTGGTGCACCGGTATCAAAAATGAATTTGTACACATCATTTTTTAACAGCACATTATCATCAATTTCTTTTTCTGTATCAGCATACTTAATTTTATGAGTAATATTTTGAGAAAGCAACTTTCCCTGATTAATAATACTTTCCTGTGAGTACAACTTATTAACAGAAAATAAGATAATGATCAATCCGTATTTTAAACGCATCATAGATTAGATTATATGTTTTTATAATTAAACTTACTACTTAACTCATTGAAGCTCTATCTCTCTCTAAACGTGCTACATATTCCAAAGGAGTACATTGAAAATACTGTCTGAATGTTTTATAAAAAGTCACCTTATTGTTAAATCCTGATTCAAAACCTATCTGGGAAATGGTTTTAGGGCACTTTGGTATGGACAATAGATCCGCAGCATGATAAATTCTGTACCTGTTGACCCATTCAAAAAAGTTTAGGTTATAATTTTCATTGATCACCTGAGAAACCTGATTTCTATGTAAACCGACCTGGTCAGCAACATCTTGCAACCTCAACTCCTCGCGTTGATATAGCTGATGTTCTGTCATTAATTTTTCAAGCTTTAATTTGATTGAGTTGGCAGCGGATGTTGTCAAAGTGGAAGTTTTATATTTTATAAAAGCCGGGTCAGGCTCCTCATTATGTAAAATATCCGTTAATTGATCGTTTTTGGGGATCATGTTTGAAAGGACTGATTTGAAAGGGTGAGCAAAAGACAGATATTTTGATTCTAAAAACCCCATAGTGGAGACCCCTATGATACCCATGGCCATTATGGCACTTATTGCATAGTCCCAATCCCTGTTAAATCCATCCGAAAATGTGCAAATATAATACACTACATTAGCCAGAATAAAAACACCAAAAAATCCAAAAAGGTACTGCATCCAGATTTTTACATTTTGATCTACCATCCAGTCACCGTTGATTATGATTGCAGAAAGTGTAAAATACAAGCCTAAACTTATTAGTTTTAAAGGCATGTTTTGAAAAATGGATACCAGAAATCCGGAACCATTTCCACTATATGCCAACTGAAAAAACAGTCCGTTCAACGCAAAGATTACTGTGCAAAAGATAAAGGGAAAAAAGTGCAGAATAATATTTCCAATAGAGATGTTGAATCCTGTAATGTTTTTTATATAAAAATAAAAAATGGGCCCAATCAAAAAATAAAGTGGGTGCCACCATTCATTCAAATAAGGAAATGTCCAGTGAAATTTTGTCCAATACAATACATAAGACGTCATGATAATAGAAAAATTAAGTACAAAAAAGCTCAACCATTTCAATTGTGTCCATCGAATGCTCTTAATCAAAAATAATATTCCCACAAAATACCCCAGAAAACAAATCACTGAAATGATAAAAGTAAAATAATCAAAAGATGGTCTGGAGTTGTGATACATCGCCATGGCTTCAGTATTTCTCATTCTCAATTCCCTGATTTCAGCTACCTCCATTACATTAAAAAGCTCGATTTTCTTAGAAATGGCTTTTAGAATATTCACCGCTTTTTGATCTTCCCGGAGTATAGCATGTGATCTCACTTTCAGTATATTGATTACAATTGGATATTCATAACCTTTTACTTGAGCCATTTTGATGTAATTCAAAGCCAAACTTCCATCTTTTAGCTTCAGTGCACATCTGCACGCTTCGATAAATGTTTGCGCAGTTGCAGAAGTATCAATGTAAGCTATTTTTTCTTTAATTTCTGTACAACCTAGCTTTTGGTGATATGCCCAGTCAATAGTATCTATAGGTGACTGACATATGATCTCTCTGAAAGTCGAAAAAAGGACAATTAACAAAATTATTTTAGATACAAACGGTTTTTTCATTTTAAGATGATCACTTTTTGAGTCAATTTTATATTGTTTGGCAGAATGGTATATGCTAAATAGAGTCCGCTATTCAGTCCTGACAGATCTAGCATGTCATGGTGCGTAAAATCGTGAGTTTTAACCAAAATTCCACTGTAATCAAAAATATTGACAACTGATACTTTATCAACCTTTGACGATACAATATAATTATTTTCTTTTACAAATTGTAAAAAATCGATAAAAGTTCTTTCGGTACTATCGTTGATATTTAATATTATTGATTCTCTGAAAACCACAGCATTAGGATTCAGCAAATTATTGCTTCCAGCTTCCACAAGAGTTTTTTTGAAAATACCGTTTTTATCGTACATTTTTACTCCTGAAACGTAGCCAACGATTATACAGCCGTCATTGTTAATTTGGATACCTTCACATTGTGCTAAACCGGTTATCAGCGTTTTAACCAAAGTGCCGTTTTGATCGTATATCAATACTCTTCCACTATTGTAATCAAGTACTATTAATTGGCCTGTTCCATTAAATTGAATATTAGTAGGGCCAAATAGACCTGAACTTATAAATTTACCTTTGCTTTTTCCATCCTTATCAAATTTTTCGATATATCTGCCACTGAAGGAAGATACATATAATTCTCCGTTTTTATCCCAATCAAAGCCAATACTTCTTGGTACTCCTGTCTGAGTAGCATCTCCTGCAAAGTTTCCATCAAGGTCAAATTTTTTAACCTTGCCGTCCCCAAACCATTGCAGCACAAATATAAATCCATCTTTACTTATGCGCATGCGTGTGGGTCCTTCTATGCCTGAAGCAAATCTACGGATATGTCCTCCTGTTTTTGCATCAAAAGCTTCAATTGAATTTGATGATAAATTTGAAACTAATACCTGATTTTTGTTGGGAAGGAACAAAATATCCTGTGGCCAACTCAATTGATCTTTAATAAATACCTCACCAACATCTGAATTATCTGTAAAACGCATAATCTGATAAGGTCCTTGCTGAAAATTGCCGGCATCGCTGACATAAAATACATTTTGTCCCAATGAGTTGAGATTTGCAGTCATTATGACTATCGTAAAGACTAACATTTTCATATTCATAATTTTAATATTTAATTTTCATACAAAGATTAGGCATTGATAAATTAAGAAGGTAAATAGGTGTAATGATTTACTTGATTTGATCATGTACCTTATCAAAGTGAAAATTTATGGGTGTATTTCATTTTTTCATTCAATTGCTGTTGAATTCATTTTGTCCCTGCCAATTAGGCATGGGTTGAGGTAAATTAAGAATCTTTTTTGCAACATAATGATCTTTATTGGTTAGTTATAAAATTTGCAGAATTTGGCAATCTAAACTTGTCTTATGACAATAAATATATTCAATTTTAACATTTTGATAATTTCAATTTGAAATCTTGGAAATGCAATCCATATAAGAGTTCTGGTTGCATATTAAGATTTGTAAGATCTGTTATAAATTACATAAAAGATATATAATCTATCTATTAAATATATAAATATATTTTATACATAGGCAAATCTTTGATTTTACATCGTTATTTGTGTTGTAGAATACTACCATTTTTATTCATTATTTTTGATTTTCTCTAAGAAAGTTGTCATTTGGCAATAAAATATTTTTAAAGCAGCTTTTTATAGTTAAATGAAGTTAAGCATTCGATAGCAATAGGTAGACATTATTTCCTAATGCAATTTTTTTAATCAATGTTTAATTTTTTATTATGAAACAACGTTTATTAATTTTTTTGTTGTTTTTCTTCTTCATTGGATGGGTGCATGGTCAGAAAGTGATTTCCGGCAGAGTGACCGATCTTGGAGGAATCCCGCTTATTGGAGCTAATATTACCGTAAAACAATCTTCTGGTATTGGCACCATCAGCGATGTAGATGGCAACTACTCTTTGTCAGTTCCATCTGAAGGCTCAGTTTTGATTTTCAGTTACACCGGCTATGAAACAAAAGAGGTACTAGTGGGTTCCATGACTACTCTAAACGTTTCACTGAATGAAGGAAAATTGTTAGAAGAAGTGGTAGTGACTGCTTTGGGCATAGCAAGAAAAGACAAAGCCCTGGGCTATTCCGTTTCTCAGGTAGAATCAGCTGCTCTCAAGGAGAAGGCGGAGCCTGATCTTCTTAAAACACTTCAAGGTCGTGTACCAGGTGTAGATATCCGAACGTCTCAGGGTGCGCCAGGAGCGGCTACCAGAATTCAAATCAGAGGAAATTCATCATTTGGACTTGAAACACAACCGCTATTTGTGGTGGATGGTATTCCATACAGCAATGTTCAGGTAACCACATCATCTCAGACTTCAGGAGGTGCGGCATATGGCTCAGGGATATCCGGTCTGGACCCAAATGATATTGAGAGTTTTAATGTACTGAAAGGCGCTGCTGCTGCTGCCATTTATGGATCCCGAGGCTCTCGCGGAGTGATACTCATCACAACAAAGAGTGGAAGTTCCAAAAAAAGGGAAGGATTTAAAGTAAATCACAGGACATCTATCGGTACTGAAAACATTAATAATCTGCCTGATTATCAAAACTCATATGGTGCTGGTGTCAACTTTGCATATGCCAATGCAAACGGAACCTGGGGCCCAAAATTCGGAACAATCGATTCTATACCTGCCTGGCCTGAATATCTTGCGGCCTATCCTCAATTGTTTTCAAGTACCGGACAAACACCATTCAGGGCATATCCGGACAATGTAAAAGAACTCTTCAGGACAGGATATGTCAGAGAGAATTCAGTCAGCATCGAAGGAGGCACTGGTGCTACATCATTCAGCCTTACTGCGAGTAATCTTAATCACAGTGGATATATTGAAAATAGTCATTACAAGAGAAATAATATTGGGGTAGGGGGTACCACCACTTTGTGGAAAGGTGTCACCTTGGGAGGTAATCTTAGTTTTATGAAAGGTGAGCAATTAGGTGGATTTTATGGTGAAAATCAGGTTGGAGGTGCATCCAGTCAGTTTGCAAGGTCTCTCTTTTTGGCCAGAAACTGGGATTTATCCCTTCCTTACCAGGATGCAGCCGGCAGACCTCTGATCCCAAATGGTGGTGCGCAATTTGACAACCCACATTGGGCAGCTTATAATAATATAGCAACCAGTATTGATGAGCGGGTCATATCTGTCGGTCGACTAAAAATCGACATACTTAAAAATCTGGTATTTAACTATAACCTTGGTAATAATGTGTACAGGCTCAACAGAACGGAACGAACTCAGGAATTTTCAAGAGCTGCTGACGGTCTGGGTCGAATTATTGATCATAAGTACAGTATCCAGGAACTAGAGTCAACGGCTACACTTTCTTACAACTCAAAACTGACCGATGATTTTGACATTTCGGCTAGTGTAGGACAAAACATGAATACCAGAAATATTACAGATGCACAAAATACCGGCCTGGATTTTATAGTACCGGGAATTTACAATCTAAAAAATACCGCTTCACAATCTTTTGATACAGATGATAGAATAAAAAGAAGCTTAATCGGAGTTTTCGGTGAATTACAATTAGGATATAGAAACTTAGCTTACTTAAATCTCGGTGGAAGAAATGATTGGTCTTCCACATTGCCGATAGAAAACAGGTCTTATTTTTATCCTACTGTGTCAGGAAGTTTAATCATATCTGAATTAATTCCATCTAACTTTTTAAGTTATGCTAAAGTAAGAGCAGGGTGGGCCAAAGTTGGAAATGATGCACCACCTTATCGAACACAAGATGTTTTTGTGCTGGATCAGAACTTTAAGGGAGCGCCAAGAATTACGAGATCACTCAATACCAATGACCCGAATTTGTCTCCTGAATTTACCACAGAACTTGAACTCGGTGCTGATATAAAATTTTGGAAAGACAGATTTTCCATCGATTTTACATGGTATGACAAAAAAACTACAGATTTAATATACAATATTTCAGTACCTAATTCTACTGGGTTTAATACATTTACAACAAATGTAGGAGAAATAAGCAATAAAGGAGTAGAGATAGGGGTTAATGCAACTCCTTTGCTGACAAAGGATTTGGAATGGAATATTGGGGTAACCTTTACTAAAAACAAAAACCTGGTTGTATCTTTGGTAGAAGGGGTAGATCGGGTTCAGCTGAGTGGAGTGTTAACAGGAATTTCTCCTTATCTGGAACCAGGACTTCCTTTTGGCTATCTCAGAGGAACTAAAGTGGTGCGCGATGCAGAGGGTATACCTTTGATCCATCCTAACACGGGTGGTATGATTGTTTCGCCTACTCAAAGTATGGTAGGTGATCCCAACCCTGATTTTAAAATGGGAGTGTCCACAGAAATAAAGTTTAAAAACTTTTTCCTAAATGGACTATTTGATATGACAAAGGGTGGAGATATTTATTCTGTGACTATATCAAGTCTTTTGGGTAGGGGTGTTACCAAAGATACTGAAGACAGAGAGCATGGTGTCATCCTGCCGGGAAATTATGCCAACCCTGCTAGTTTGCAATCAGGATTACCTTTATTAGTTGATGGAAAACCGGTTGCCAATCAAATTCCTATCACCATGAATGATTTATATTTTTCACCAAATACAAATTTTGGAGCTACTTATGCCATCAATACTGCAACAGAATTGAATATATTTGATGGTACGGTGTACAGATTGAGAGAAGTCACATTAGGATACAATATTCCGGCTTCTATTTTTGGAATGAAATATTTTAAGGGCGGGACTCTTTCAGTTTCCGGCAGGAACTTATTTTTTATTGCACCGAATTTTCCTAAACATACCAATTTTGACCCGGAAGTCAACTCATTTGGAGCTACAACCACTCAAGGTATTGAATTATCGGCAGCACCTTCTACAAAGAGATATGCTGTCAATTTAAGTATTAACTTTTAAATCATATTTAGATGAAAAATATATTTTTTATAATAGCATACATTACAGTTTTCGCATCATGCAGCGATTTTTTGGATGTAAACCAGAATCCTAATGATCCTACAAAAGCACCACTATCAAGTTTACTAACTTCAAGTGAAAAAAATATTGCAGATGGTTTGTGTATCGGTTCAGGTAATAATGGTGGCATCGGTACAGAACTGGCAACATATGTCCACCAGCAAACAGCACGAGCCAATTCTGATCAGTATAATGTGGATGGTAATAGCTTTTGGATAAATGCCTTATGGGTAGAGTACTTTCAGGAAGGATTGGCCGATCTTGATGTTATGATCAATCAAGGAAATGAAGTAAAAGCATTGACATATGCAGGAGTGGGAAAGATATTAAAAGCATATGCTTTCAGCCAGTTGGTAGATGTCTTTGGAGATGTACCGTTCTCTGAATTCAACAATTTTAAAGTCACCGCATCACCAAAATTTGATGATGATGCTGAAATTTACCCTAAATTGCTGAAATTACTTGACGATGGTATTGCAGACATTGACAATGATAAATCGGCGGCAACACTTAAGCCTGGTAAGGATGATCTGATCTATGGAGGAAACGCTATAAGGTGGAAAAAAGCTGCGAATACGATCAAGCTTAAATTGCTGAATCAAATGCGAAAGGTAAAAGATGTAAAAAATGATGTTTCACTACTTTTGTCAAAACCTGAGAGTCTTATCAATAGTGAAGCAGAGAGTTTTCTGATGCCTTATGGAAATCTAGCAGCAACAGACGACAGGCATCCAGGTTTTGGAGACTACACAGCGACCCAAAGAGGGAATCATGTGAGTCCCTGGTTTTATGAAATCCTCAAAGGATACAACAAATTTGTTTACACAGGAATTGTCGATCCAAGGTTGCCTTATTATGTGTATAACCAAATGACTCCAACCAGCGCCACGCCCAACCCTCCTGAATACCGGGATGGAGCTTTCCTGTCCATATTTTTTGGTTCAGTAGGTAAGGATCGTGATCACAATCAGCAAAATGCAATCAGCTTGTTTGGGATATACCCCGTAGGCGGAAGATATGATGATGGTGCGGGTGGTACAGCTAATGCGGGTAGCGGCACAGGAGCTGCTCCTTACAGGTTTATTACATATGCAGACAGGCTATATATTGAGGCTGAGCTCGTACAGGAAGGTGTTTTTGCAGGCGATGTCAATGATTTGTTTAAAAAAGCTGTCACTGCTTCTATTGCCCAGGTGGATTACGTGGTGACTACTTTTGTAAAACCTACTCAAACTGTTCCAAAGCTTGTGGGAACAGCCAATGCAACCACATATATTACTAAGGTAACAGATCTGTTTCAGAGTGCACCTTCAGCCAAAAAACTGGAGTATATCATGACGCAAAAATGGCTTTCAAATGTAGGAAGTACTGTTGATCAGTTCACGGATATAAGACGTACAGGGTTTCCGGTATTGTTTGATCCAAAGAACACTGAGATGGCACCTGGCGGTATAGTAAAAAGCAATGTTCCAAATTCTACCATAGCCATTGCTGTCCAGCTTAATAATACATATCCTGTTTCTTTACCATGGCCAACCAATGAGCTCGATCGCAATAGAAATGCCCCGACTCAAAAAAGCCCTTCAACTTTTAAAGTCTTTTGGCAAAAATAATATTAATTTCAAAATTTAATAAAAATGAAAAGTATTCAAATATTAGTTTTAACGCTCTTAATAATATCATTTTCCTGTACAAAAGAAACCAATGGCAACCTGCCTGATGGCATCAGAGAAATAAATATACCATTGATACTTAAAGAAGCAGGAAGTACTCAAAACATTGATTTCACTAATGCAGGTAACTTTGTGGGGAAATTGACCGCGGACCTTTATTTTAAAGATGGTCCAAAGCCTGAAAAAGCTGACATCGTTGCCATAAAGAACGGGGTAAAAACAGCCGTAAAAGTTCTGCAGGCAAATGTCACTAGTTTTCCGACATCGGTGAGCTTAAATAAATCATTGTTGGAAACAAGTTTTGGTCAGCCACTAAAGTTGGGCGATTCATATTCTATCGGTATGGACATATATCATAACGGCATTAAATATGAAGCGTTTCCAGTGACTGGTATAGCTTATGGAACAAATATTCTTAACCTGACAGGGTCTAGTACAGTACTAAAGTATGATGTAGTATGCCCGTTTAATATTGACAACTTTGTTGGAGACTTTGAAGTGACTACTGACGATTGGGAAGATTACCCCGTAGGTACTGTCATCAAAGTAGCGAAAGTAAGTGCCACTTCAGTTTCATTCAATTATAATTGCGGAAGTAGTGCTAAACCTATAGTATTGACTATCAACGGTACTACGGGTGCAGTCAGCGGACCCAATACGCAATATTGCAGCTATAATATTCCTCCAGTCCTCAAGTTTTTTGGTGATGTAGTTGAAGGCGCAAAAAGCTATGTCGATAATTGTACAAAAACAATCTATGTACGTATCCTTCACACTGATGAACTCAATAGAAATTTTGGAGAAGGGAATCTTGTTTTGAAGAAAAAATGATGATGTGAGCAATATTACGTGATGAGTCTGTGATATCAGTTTATTGCTTCCAACCATTTTTGGAAATCTATCATTATCATAAAAATTCTTCGATTTATTATGGGTAGCAAAATATGACTTTTGCTACCCATTTTTAAGTTTAAGCTGATTCGTTTATATGGAAAAATGGAATAGCAGATAATTTTTTCAGGTTTGATCCTATAACAATTCTGAATTTTATTATCGATCTAAACAATAAGTCGCTAAAAAACCCTGGAACAAGGATGAATATTGGTACTAATTTTAACCATACTAAGGAGCAAGGTGAAATAATATATTGATTGTGTTAAAATTATTGATTTGGAATTAGACTCGAAATTTCAAATCTGAAGTTATCCTTTTTAATAAAATTTTAACTTATCAATACGCTTTAATTGTCATAAGACAATACAATACCAATATACAAAGTATTACCTTTGTTATGTTTCATAGCGTGTAAGATTTTTTGAAAATCTTCACCTAAAATTAGTTTTGTTAGAGTCTTGTCATTCCGGATGCAATTAAGAAAAAGTTCAGTATTTGCCGGATTGACAAGATATTTCAATTTAGGAACAAATATATTTGAATTTCTTTACCTACAAAACATTTTGGTTGTTATGTGCAGCTTTTTTAACATATTTTTGTCTTTATATTATGTTTGTTTAATTTTATCGACGCAAACGGACGTTATGTAGAATTTAGTATTTTTTTAACTGTTCGAACTACAATAAATTTCATATTTATTGCTTACTTTGATAAAATTTAGTTAAAAACAGTTAAATCTCACAAAGGTTAGTCTTGATGCAGCAAAACCATTTTCTTTTTACAATTTTTAGCTTGATAGGAGCATCACATTGTTTATTTCTGATAGCATTTTTAGGGAGAGATTATAAAAATCTTACGCTTTCAAATAAAATATTTTTAGGGATCTTATTTGTTTATGCAGTCCGTATGACAAAATGGATAGGTTTATATTTACCATCTTCTCTATTTATCCCTTATAATAACTTTTGCTATAGTTTGCAGGCCATACTTGGTCCATTGATTTATTTTTATACGCTCTCTTTTACAAATGAATCATTTGCTTTTAGGCGAAAACACGTAATTTATTTAGCTCCTTTATTGATCTTGCAGTTTTTAGCTGTAAATGAAGAATATGCTAAATGGATGCAAGTAATGGAAGCTGTAGTTCCTTGCATCGCTTTGTATTGGATTATCTTTATTGGCCTTGCCATAAGGATGGTTCTCAAAAATAAATTATGGCTTGAAACTGCTGACAATTTTGACAAAACTGGATAGGGTCATTTTTACTTGGAAATTTCTTTTTGGCTATATCATACATAATCTACTTGCAATTTGAAGAAAATGGACAGAACCTTTTTGCAATCGCTTTTATGATTGTCAGTATTTTATCGAGTTTACTGTATTTACATTTTCAATATGACAAACCTAAAACGATAGTTCGGAATAAAAAATTTAATCCAGATATTGCAGTTAGATTGGCTCGTGATATTGATGATTTGATAGATCAGAAAGTCTTTTTGGATCCAGAGTTGACAATGCCAAAAATGGCAGAAATGCTTAATATTTCTACACACATGTTATCACAGAATATTAATAATTATTATGGACAAAATTTTTCTGATTTTATTAATTCTCACAGGCTCAAATACGCTGCCCGGAAGCTTGAAAATTCATCAGAACTGCATGTGAAGATTGCTGTCATAGCATATGAGTCGGGGTTTAATTCTCTTTCTTCTTTTAATTCTATCTTTAAGAAAACCTATAAAATAACTCCCAGCCAATATAGGGCTGAAGCTAAGAGTAATATTCACTTATCTTAAGGATTTTTTAACAACCAAACTTATAAAATAGGTATACCAAAATTATAATGGTGGTAGCTACCCACCATTTAATGCCGCATTTTTGTTATTCAGAATTAGATGATTTAAGTATAGAACATCTTGTAAATCATTATAATCCTTTACCGTGATATGCATTTACTCTTTTAATTTTACCTTAAATTTTAAATTATACCCTTATGATGTTATCAAAAATTGAATTGATAAGAAAAACGTATGACCCACTAAGCACGAATGAGTTATTGATGTATCATTTGCTTAAATCGCATACTGTTGTATCTTTTAAAAAGAATGATATCATTTTGAAAAAAAACCAAATCATGGATGCCTATTATATCATTGAATCCGGATACATGAGAAGTACAGTTGAAAATTTTGATAACGAAGAGGTTACAATTGAATTTTTCAAATCTGATGATATTGCCTTTGATGTTGTGTCCTTGTTCCAAAATACTCCAAGTCAAATTACTTTGGAAGCAATCACTGATGTAAGGTGTTTAAAACTTTCATTTAATGAGTTTTTAAACTTTTATCAGCAATATCCGGACTTTAGTGAGTGGGGACGAAATTGGATGACATCAGCATATTTAAAACTGAGAAAGCGAACTATAAGTATGGCCACACATACAGCCATGTATAGATATCTTGAATTCATTACAGAAATGCCTGAAATTCACAAGGATGTTCCATTAAAACATATTGCATCATTTCTAGGTGTCACTGATACTTCCTTAAGTAGATTGAGAAGAAGTAAAATGTTATATTCCGGAAACAGACAAAACCAGTTTTAAAAATTTAAATTTATTAGAAATATGTTCTATTTGATGTCAGGGCTAACGCTCCTCTTTATTTTTCATAAATGGATCTACGAATATTTCAGGACTAGGGGCTGTGTTAACAACTCATGCCAATCCCAGATATCTTCGTAGGGAAATAATTCAACATGCCGGTGTTGGGGCGTAGCTCTCACATCTTTTCTAAGCCTTACAAACTCACATTACGGAAACTGAAATCTTACTTTTGTCCAAAGTTATAATCACTTTTCTTTATATCAAAAGCTTTTTCTGAAACCTTCAAAGTCGTCCATGTTGTTTTTTTATCTTCTTCACGTCGTGAATTTTCATATTCCAGCATGATTCCGTTTTCAATTTTGAAGTATTTTCAGCATATGATGGGGGCGCAAACTTAGATGTATATTGAGTATAATGCTTTTGCCAGTTCACAGGAAAATCAGTAGACACATACATCACAAATTCTTCTTCATTTGTACTTCCTTTGTATTCTGCTGATTGGAAACCAGCAATTTTCTTCTTTTGCCTGTTTTTTCGATTTTAATATCCTGTTCCTTTCCATCTTTATCTGTTTTGACAGATCCGGCCAGTGCGGATGTCATCTTCATTACTGAAGGCACTACCTGACCTGTTTTTTCCCCCTTTTTGTCTGTTGTATATATGATCATTGCATCACGTGATATATCCATGACAATCAACTGCATTGCATCTTTTTGTTCCAAATATTCAATACCTATAATTGCATCACTCTTTGAATAATGCATTCTGATTTTATTGGATTTATTACTGTAATCTACAATTTCTACTTCCTGCGTTACATCAAATGTATATTTTTCGGGCAAATCCACAGCTTTATTCATACCGGCAAGAAATGCAGCATAAGACTCACCTGCTTTTTCCCAATCTACCGGCTTACCACCATTGATAGAATCCTGATACTTTTCTCTCATAAAAGAGTCGATCGCTTCGTCTATAGGCTTAAAGGCCCTTCTCGCGAGTTCTTCAGAGACGGCTTCTATAATCTTATTTTCTATTTTTCTTTCTAATTTCCTCTTGGCTTCATTCATGATGCCACCAAGAATCTGACCTTGTATTTGAAAATTCAGAAAAATAAATAAGCTTAAAATAATTAACCTTTTCATAATATGTGGTGTTAAATTGTTAAAATAGTTGATTAATATTTACCTTTGACGCCTTTCAAAATGACCGGATATTATATCAAAAGTGGTGAAAATTCGAAAAGTTTTGTTTTTATTTAACGGCATTGTTGGAAGTAAAAACCAAAATACAATTATTTAAATTTACATATAAATATAAATAGAATTTCGAATTCATTTGTTTAGAATAGCGTTGATTTATTTGGACTGCAAATTGATGAAAATATAGTGATGATGGTAGAATTACATATTGATGAAAAGGTACTGAAACAAAAGATTGAGGTATTGATGGAATACAGGCTTTTTCCATTATTATTTGATGAGAGTACATTGCCAAAAGAAGAAAAAAGAAAATTTTATGATAGACTAATTGATCTGCAATCTGCAATATATCTGCTTGATGCTCACCTTGAAGCAAACTGGGAAGTGGACGAACAGGTTTTGCAAAGTCATTGGTCCAATATTACAGATAAATTGTGTCAACTTGGTATAAAACAGGAAAATGCCGGAGCATATTTATCTCATATCAAAAAATATGAAAAGCATGAGTTGGAATTACGGAAAGGAAAGTCGCCTCTGCGTTTTGACCTTGAATATTTTTACTTCTACAAATCATGTGATGTAAAACTACTCAGAAGGCTGATATTTGAAAAGATGCATTTGGAGAAAACTTGCGGTGCTTTGGCAGATTGGAGATATTATGATTTGATCACAGAAGTGAATGATGATGTGGAGGACTTGATCGAAGACCTGCAATTTATCAACGGCAATAGATTTTTAATATCTTTGTTAAAATCGGG
The DNA here is from genome assembly GCA_016713025.1 of Saprospiraceae bacterium. Lineage (NCBI taxonomy): Bacteria > Pseudomonadati > Bacteroidota > Saprospiria > Saprospirales > Saprospiraceae > Saprospiraceae bacterium. The sequence goes on from JADJPZ010000004.1 coordinate 1,074,063, forward strand.
AAAGGAAAAAACTTATGAGGAGTATGCAGCATTTATGAACCAAATCATAGTAAAGGCCGAAACAAAATTGGACCATTCTCATTACAAACTGAAAAATGTGATATTCGAGGGCACAAATCAGCAGGTAATTGAGACACTCAAGCTTATGATCCAAACCATCGAAAATGTGGATGAAAAATTGTTGGATCAATCAAAACTTTTTTCACACTTACAAGAACAAAAAGTATGAATTACAATCAGGAAATAGAATCACTAAAGGAAGCCATAGAAAAATCTCCGGATAATTTGCCTCTACGCACGATGCTTGCTAATAAATACCTTCATTTTGGCAGACTTGAAGAATCTGAAACTGAATTTCAGATAGTATTGAACTATGATAGCAATCATGTTAAGGCCAAGGAAGGTCTTGCAGAAATTTATTTCAGAAGGGGAAAATACTCCGCTGTCATCGTCATATGTGAAGAGTTGATAGCACGCAATATGGCAAGTGAAAGAATCATGACCCTTTGTGCAAAGGCACTTGTGAGGGAAAACTCCATCGATCAGGCCCAGGATGTGTACGAAAAAATTTTAAATGCAAATCCTGAATTTGAAGACAAAGAACTGGATGAAAATCTTAGAATGCCAGCGTTTTCACTGGATAATGACGATTACGATCTCGATGAAATGTTTGGTGATGGGTTTGAAGGAATTCCGGAAGACAAAGATTTCTTTCTCGAAAAACCTGACATCTCATTTAAAGATGTAGGTGGTATGGATAGACTGAAGCAAGAGATAGACTTAAAAATCATCAAACCTTTGGAGCATGCTGATCTGTATGCTGCGTATGGCAAAAAAGTTGGGGGTGGACTACTGATGTATGGACCTCCTGGTTGCGGAAAAACATATATTGCAAAAGCGACTGCCGGAGAGATCAATGCCAATTTTATATCTGTGGGGATCAGTCAGATTTTGGATATGTGGCATGGTCGGAGCGAAAAAAATATGAACTACATCTTTGAAGTAGCAAGACGAAATACTCCATGTGTGTTGTTTTTTGATGAGGTAGATGTGCTTGGGGAAAGAAGATCAGATATGAAAGGGTCGTCAGGGCGACATGTCATTAATCAAATTTGGTCATAGCTGGATGGAGCTGATGCCAACAATGACGGTATTCTCGTGATTGGAGCAACCAATGCTCCGTGGCATCTCGATGCGGCATTCAGAAGGCCGGGAAGGTTTGACAGGATCATATTTGTTCCGCCACCTGATGATCTGAGTAAACAAAAAATTCTTGAAATTATTCTACAAAATAAACCCAAAGAGAGTATTGATTTTAAAAAAGTAATTGAATATACCAAAGGGTTTTCAGGTGCAGATCTCAATGCTTTGGTAGATATTGCCATAGAGCAAATCCTCATAGGAGCTATGAAAACTGGTTTTCCAACTCCGATCACAACACAAGATTTGATTTCAGCAGCAAAAAAACATCATGCAAGCACAAGGGATTGGTTCAATACGGCAAAAAACTATGCATTATTTGCCAATGAATCAGGTTTGTATGATGAAGTATTGAAATATATAAAATAAATGGATAATCTGGAATATCTAAAACAGGCATCCAATGCCGAATTGCTCATAGCGCAAGGAAAATATGATCATGCTGAATCTATCCTGACAAGGTTGATGACAGTAGAAATGAATGATTTTGATATATTGAGAATGATGACTGTAGTCAAAATCTCTCTTAAAAAATATAAAGAGGCTGAAGATCTTTGCAAAATCATGATATCAACCTTTCCGGACGAATCGTTTCCATTCTATTTATTAGCAAATGTATATTCCGTAGACAGAAAATTCAATCAAAGTCTGGAGTTGCTTGACACAGCTATTCGAATCGATCCGGACGGTACACATTACCATACTTTGAAAGCCCACATCTATATCCAACAAAATGAATTTATCAAAGCATTGGAATGTGCCAACAATGCTTTATCAATGGATGCTGAAGATAGTGATGCCTTAAATGCAAGAGCAACGGCGCTCGTAGGTCTCAACAGGAAGGATGAGGCATTTGAAACTATTGATAAAGCGCTTGAAACTGACCCTAATAATGCCGATACTCATGCTAATTTGGGATGGGGCCTGCTTCATAAAGGACATATCGAAAATGCTCTCAACCACTTCAAAATATCCTTGAGCATCAATCCTAATAATCTGTATGCTCAATCCGGAATGCAGGAGGCCATGAAAGCGAAATTCCCTGTTTATAAGTATTTCCTTATGATCATGTTGAGGATCAGTAATCTTACTGAAAACTATAAGTGGGGTTTTATAATCGGTGGATATCTTTTGTATAGATTCCTGATAAATATCGCTGAGAAAAACCCACAGCTGCAAGCATATGTAATTCCTGTTATTGTTCTTTTAGTTTTATTTTTTATATCCTCATGGATTTTTTCACCTCTGATGAATCTGTACCTGCTTACAAATCCATTTGGAAAATATACCCTTACGGATCATAAAAAATTCTCCGCCAGATTGGTGGGTGTCACGTTAGCGATTTGTTTGTTGTTTTTATTGGTGTATTTTATTGCACTGCCCAATGAAAGTGTTCTTTATGCTGCTTTGATTTCTTTTGTGTTGATGATACCCCTTGGGTCTATGTTCAATCCTTATCTCGAAGCAAACAGGAAAAAACTTACAACCTTTTCCATAGTGCTGGTTTCTGTAGCAGTAATAGACATCATGATGAGTCTTAGTAATGGAGTTTTTGGTAGCAGTATTTCGTTTTTGACAGCATTACTGTTTATAGGTTATCAGTTTTATGCAAATTATGTAATGATCAAAGAGTAGATCACCTCATCAATTGATTGACTGTGCGAATCCCTTTCTGGTGCAATCGATGTAACAGCTTTAAAAGAATAAGTCCTGTTATCAATGCATCCCCATCCGCAGTATGTCTTGCTTTTGGAACAACATGATACCTTTGACAGAGCTTGTCCAATGTGTAATCTTTTCTATCCAGACTGTCGGGATCAGTAGGTTTATCCAACCTACGGGCCAGAAATGATGTATCCAAGGTAGGATTTTTTAAGGATCCACCACCGCAGCTTATTGAGAGGTTATTTATCATCACCCGGTCAAAAGCCACATGATGTCCTACCAAAATATCCGAGCCAATAAATTGCATAAACTTTTGAATAGCTTCTGCTGGAGTAATGCCAAAGTCTTTGGTATTGACCAATCCATGAATGACAGCAGCTTTTGGGTTCTGAATACCATCGTGCATTATGATAATGGATAAGCTGTCAGATATATTAATACACTGATGACACACCCTTACTGCACCTATTGATAATATATGATCTTTTGCCGGGTCCAGTCCGGTCGTTTCAGTATCAAATACTACAAAAGACTGATTGTTGATGAGTGTCGACGGATCATGCTTTTCAAAAGCTTTTAAGTAATTTTTATAAAAATCTGCATCATAATGATCTACTTTGCCGCCCAGTCCCAGTGTTTGTTTTATTTTTTTCCAGATCATATGATACCACCTAGTTGAAACTTTATCTTAATAAGTTTTTGTATTTCATCAATAGGCTGGAAAGCATTTCTTAATTGCAGACGTTGCATTTTGTCCATCATTTCGGGTTGGATGTATCGCCCGGAATCATGAGATTGAAACCCTTGAGAAGTCCTGATGCGAATCAGGATTTCATAAGCATCAGCTGCCATTTGGTATAATTCAGCATTGTTTGGGTCTGATTCTGCCAATGCCAAAAATCTCTTGGATGTATTATTAACTCCTTTGATTTGCCTCGAGAGTATAAGTAGTCTGGCTGCATCCACTAGCGGCATCATTGCCCTGAGTTTAATATCAAAACTATCTTTATGCTCACCATTTTTTTCTACAATGAAGTTTCGGAAAAACGATAGCGGCGGTGGATTTTCCAATGCATTTTTGGCCAGAAGCTGTAGAAAGACCTCTTGTTGATCTAACAATCCGGATATGTGGTCGGTAAGATTTTCAACAAGTGACAGGTCACCATATACAGGTCTGTAATCAAAAAATATAGTACACATCATGATTTCTTTTTCTCCGGGGTTATGGATCCATTTTGAAAAGGTGTCCTTCCATTCAGCAATACTTTGACACCATGCAGGATTAGATGCCATCATGTCAGCCGGACAATATTCATACCCCACATCATTCAACATTAAAGTGACTTCTTTTGCCAGGCTGAGGCAGGTTTCTTTGATATTGGGCATATTTGGATCATGCTGATATATCAATGCATTGTCCTGATCTGTACGAAGTAACTGTTCTTGTCTTCCTTCACTGCCTAATGAGATCCAACAATAATTAATGTCCTTAAATTTTTCTTTACCGATTTTTACTTCAGCAATTTGTATACACCGTAGAATGATATCATCATTGATTTCCGAAACTATCTGTGTAATGTAAGGTATGGAAACTTCTTTATCAATGTATTTTTTGATCAGATTTTCTGTTTTATCCCTTATGACTTTGAGTTGCGTTGATGATGTACATTTTCTGATTTCTTTTATGAGTATGGAAGGATTGTCAGCTTGCTGAACCACAAGATCATGGTCCGATATAACTCCCATAAGTCTGGAATCGACTGTACCGTCTTCAGTAACGGCCAAGTGATTGATTCTATTTTTGAGCATTAAAATTTGCAACTCGGCTATACTGAGTGATGGTTGGACGCATATAACTGGAGATGACATGATTTGCACCACATTTTCTTTTTTGCGGACATCTCCTGCAACTACTTTTATGCGTAGATCTTTGTCGGTGATGATTCCAATGGGTTTTTGTCCTTCATCGCATATGATGATAGATCCGATTTTGTGATCAGCCATCATAATAGCAGCTTCTTGAATGGTATGATGCAGTTGGCAATAAACTGGGGCTTTCTCCATATCAGTTTTGAATATCTCTGCATGTAAGGGTGCAGCTACTCCTTCCATATGATGTTTTTTGTAAAACATATTGCCCGTTCCTACAGCAAAGTTTGCCGCTAAAAATGATGATACTTTGGGAAATTGTTCCAGAAAAGGTAGAAATGTTTCTGTTTTGATGGCATATATTATGGATTCTTCTTCAGTCTTTGCTGATAAAAGGTAGGGCGATTGAGCAAGAAGAGGTCTGATGCCAAAAATATCTCCTTCATCACATTGATCTACCATAGTACCATCTTCCTGATACAGATGGATAGCACCTTCATTGACTATATAAAACTGTGGAGGAGGCACATCTCCTATTTCAAACAATACCGAATTTGGAGGCAAATACTTTACGGTGACCTTTCCGGCTATTGACATAATAACATCCTTTGGAAGCATTGAAAATGGAGGAAACTCCTTGATAAAATCATAGACCCTATGGATAATTTCGTTTTTCATGCTGATAGTTTATTTTTGTTTTCCTACAACACTTTTATGTTTGTTGAATGATAATGTTTGAATTTACTATGTAAAAGTAAGATAAAATAAAAAAAAATCAAAATAACTGTAAACAAAAAAAGCATATAAGTATTTAAATATATACACATTTGAATATAATCACTGTTTCTTTGTTTGATTACAATAGCACACTTGTTCCCCGGATTTAAAAAACTTAAACACACACCAAAATAGTGAATGGCAATGAATACTAGTTTTGACATAGATTTTCTGGAAGATGTTACTGAAAAACTTAAAGCAGTAGCACATCCTGTACGTTTTGTGATGGTGGATTTATTGTACAAAGAAAATCAATTGTCTGTCACGGAAATACATGAAAAACTTGATATAGAGCAAGCTGTGGCCAGTCATCATTTGAGGATTTTAAAAAATCAGGATATAGTCAAAGTGAACCGTGATGGAAAAAACTCCTATTATTCGCTGGCAAAGGAAAATTTTCATCAGATAGTAACAGCTATGTTGCATTAATCTATTTGAGTAAACTAATCCAAATAATTCTTTCGCCAATATCAAAAGCGATGTTTTACATGTCTTTGTTTTTATTATGACCATAAATGGTCATGACGATATAATGTCCGGATTATAAATCACTCTAAGGACAAGTTTCGTGTTACCGCTTTAGGGATACATAAACTTCGTCCTCGCTTAAAATGAATAAAATAGAAAAGGAATTTTTCGCAAACCAATTAAGAGGGGTGTTTAAAATTTTGTTCTCTTAAAATCAATGTATTATGATCCGGACTTCAAAATAATGACTTTATTTAGTTCACCAACTGCCCGCCTATTTTCATAGCTGTCAGGCATGCTAAATGCGTTGATCATTTTATTGCCAGAAATATAATCCTTTTATTTACAACTATGAAAAATTTTAAACATGCTCTTATTTTGAGTATAACTTTGTACATTTTCGTTCAAGAAAAAAATTAATCATTCTCTGACCACTTTAATATATAATAAATATAATAATTTATTTTTTTTAAAAAAAACAATAAACAACTACATAAATATCTATATATCTATATATGTTTGCATTTATATATGAGCATGTGAATATTAGATATTACATTATTAATACTTAAAGTCAAATAGGAAATGAAATTCAACCCGACAAAATTTATTTGTAGTCTGATGATTGTTTTTACAAGTATTGCTTCGTTCAAAGCACAGGATGTAGCAGCTGAAGACCACACATACAAACCACTAACTTTAAAGCTAAATGAGAGTGGATCGAAATACATACGCTTTATCACATGGCATCAGTTCTGGGTTACAGCTACACAAAACAATCCCGGCACACGCGATGTAAATGGGCTACCTATAGACGGCACTAACAACTCAAGTCAATGGTCTACGGATATTGCGCTAAGGAGATCAAGGTTTTTGGCAGTTGCCCAGATTTCGCCCAGATTTTTGATATTGTCACACTGGGGTATCAATAATCAATCTTTTATCAATGGTGCTACGGCACCTAATGGACCAAATCCTACTACCACACCAAGTAATCAAGGCAAAAAGCCTGCTTTCTTTTTACATGATGCCTGGACAGAGTACAGAATTATACCCACTAAGTTATATGTGGGTGTTGGACTCCATTACTGGAATGGTGTAAGTCGTATGTCAAGTCACTCCACCCTTAATTTTATGCCTGTCGACGCTCCGATATTCAACTGGTCAAATATAGAAGCCACCGATCAGTTTGCCAGACAATTTGGTATCTATGCCAAGGGTCAATTAGGAAAGTTGGATTATCGGGTGGCACTCAACAAACCCTTTGTCAATGGCACTGTACCATCTGCTGTGTTGAAAAATGGTATTGCTGTCAATGTGACAAATGAAAACTATGCAACGGCAGGATATTTTAGTTTTATGTTGAAGGATAAAGAATCCAATGTGTTGCCTTTTTATGCAGGCTCGTACTATGGTGGCAAAGATATATTTAATATTGGCCTTGGATTTTACAATCATAAAGGAGCATCCCTTGTAAAAACAAATACAGATTCTACTTTTCAAAACCATTTGGCTTTAGGTGCTGATGTATTTATTGATAAACCGATAGATAAGGCAAAGGGTACAGCAATATCCATCATGGGAACCTTGTATTACATCAATTATGGCGACAATTATCTTAGAAATATTGGAATACTTAATGAACATGTCAATGCAGTACCCACCACTATGAGTTTTGCAGGCAGTGGAAATACTCAACCTACTATTGGATCAGGCTTTATAGGGTATCTTCAAGCTGGATACATGCTACCAAAAATGAAAGATGGAACATCCTTTATGCCATATGTTACAGCAACTTACAAAGATTTTGAAAGGCTAAAAGACCCAAGTTTTCAATGGGCTGCGGGCCTCAATTACATTATTAGTGGTCATAATGCAAAATTGACCCTTGAATACGCAACCCGACCAATATATATATCCGATGCTGCCAACGAAGTGGTAAGAAACGGAACAAAAGGTCAGCTTATATTGCAATCAGTCATTTTCTTATAATATTTTTAAATCACCAAATTATTAAATTATGTCAAATAAAAATCTCAACGATTACTGGAATCGTAATCTCACCTACCTTGTGATACTGCTAAGTATCTGGTTTCTTTGCTCCTATGGTGCTGGTATCCTTTTTAAAGATTCGCTCAATGAAATCAGAGTAGGCGGATATAAACTGGGTTTCTGGTTTGCACAGCAGGGATCGATGTACATCTTCTGCATCCTGATATTTATTTACGTCTGGCTTATGAATAAGCTTGATAAAGAATATGATGTAGACGAAAAATAATTTAAAAAACAATTTCATTAATCAAATAAAATTAAAAATCATGGACGTTAAAATGTGGACCTACATCATTGTAGGATTGAGTTTTGCACTATATATCGGTATTGCTATCTGGTCAAGAGCCGGATCAACCAAAGAATTTTACGTAGCTGGTGGAGGAGTATCCCCATTGGCCAATGGTATGGCTACAGCTGCCGACTGGATGTCTGCTGCATCATTTATCTCTATGGCAGGTCTTATTTCCTTTATGGGATATGATGGTGCTGTATATCTCATGGGTTGGACTGGTGGATATGTATTATTGGCACTGCTTCTAGCACCTTATCTTAGGAAATTTGGTAAATTTACAGTTCCAGACTTTATTGGGGATAGATATTATTCCAATACAGCTCGTACAGTCGCTGTAATCTGTGCCTTGATCGTTTCATTTACCTATGTCGCTGGCCAGATGCGTGGAGTAGGTGTAGTCTTTTCAAGATTTCTTGAAGTCAGTATAGAGATGGGTGTAGTGATAGGTATGATCATCGTATTGTTTTATGCAGTATTGGGTGGCATGAAAGGGATCACTTATACTCAAGTAGCACAGTATTGTGTCTTGATATTTGCATATATGGTACCTGCTATCTTTATATCCTTAGCATTGACTGGCAACGCTATCCCACAATTGGGTTTTGGTGCTCAGCTTGCTGATGGCTCAGGCTATTTATTGGATAAATTGGATGGGCTCAATCAGGAATTGGGATTCGCTGCATATACCGATGGCACTAAATCAGTAATGGATGTATTTGCCATAACCTTTGCTTTGATGGTGGGAACAGCGGGACTTCCGCATGTCATCGTAAGATTTTTTACAGTACCTAAAGTGAAAGATGCCCGCCAATCTGCAGGATATGCATTATTATTCATCGCTATACTTTATACTACAGCGCCTGCTGTTGCAGCTTTCGCCAGAACCAATATGATCAACACCGTTAGTAATAAAGAATACAGTGCTATGCCAGAATGGTTTAAAAAATGGGAAACAACCAAACTTATCAAATTTGAAGATAAAAATGGTGACGGCAAAATCCAATATGTCAAGGATAAGGAAAAGAATGAGCTCACTGTAGATAATGATATCATGGTACTGGCCAATCCTGAAATCGCGGGACTTCCCAACTGGGTGATCGCACTGGTGGCAGCAGGTGGTTTAGCAGCTGCACTTTCTACAGCAGCAGGTTTATTGTTGGTTATATCTACTTCTATTTCTCATGATTTATTGAAAAAACAATTGAATCCAAATATCTCAGAAAAAAATGAGTTGCTTGCGGCGAGATTGTCAGCAGCAGCAGCTGTAATTGTAGCGGGATATTTTGGTATCAATCCTCCGGGATTTGTGGCAGCGGTTGTTGCCTTAGCTTTTGGGCTCGCAGCCGCATCCTTCTTCCCGGCCATCATCATGGGTATTTTCTATAAGCGTATGAACATGCAAGGTGCAGTCGCTGGTATGATTGTCGGTATCACTCTAATGATTTTTTACATGCTGAAATTCAAATTCGGAATGTTTGATGGTGGTAAAGATGCAGTAGATGGATTGAAGAGTGCATGGTGGTTTGGTATATCTCCTGAAGGATTTGGGACTGTAGCCATGCTGGCCAACTTCATAGTATCAATCGCAGTCAGTGCTATGACTCCAGCTCCTCCAGCCCAAGTACAACAAATAGTTGAAGATATCAGGATACCTAGAGGTGCAGGTTCGGCTCATGCGCATTAAGATTTGTTAATTTTCATATTCGGCCGGGGCTAGTTTACATTTATATTGTTTTGATTGTTTTTTTCCCAAAGTGCTCTGTCAAGATAAATAGTTAAATTACAATGTGAGCTATTTATTTTTAAGATCAAGGCAAAAATCGCAGGCATAGCAGTAGCTATGACGAGAATTTTTAACGCAGAGATTAGGAAAAAGAGCCACATTTCATTAAGTAATTTATCTAGTCAGAGCACTATAATAGTTCCGGTTGCTTTTTTCAAAACTCAAATATAGTCGTCAGATCATTTTTCTGGCGACTATTTTTTATTCAAATAAATTTTATATTTTTGCATGTTAGTATTTCGATAAGCAATGAATTTATTCCTTTAACCCGAAATATGCGTGAGAACTTTTATCATTATAAAAAAGAATACACTCTCACAATTCAACAAATTTATCAAATCAACAATTTTTAAAAATGAACACAACTCTTTCAAATATTTTTGTCATCGTATATGCAGCATTGACCCTTTTTGTTCGCATCTTGCTAGAGCCACAGTTGCAAGGCCAATTTCTTATCTCGATAGGAATGGGTGCCTTTGCTTTATTGTTTTTATGGGCACTCATCCGAAGTGGCTTTTTGAGACCTACGATTTTGGGATTGGATAAGTATGGGCCAAAAAAGTGATGGAGCAGGTATTTAATAATTAGGTAAACTAAGTCATGTGTCAAAATTAAAAGATACTCACGGTATTACTGACCTTTTTCGAGAAATACTGAATTTATCAGATTCTCAAATAAATGTAATAAACAATCTTGAATATGATACATATAAAGCGCACTTCTGGAGCAATAGAAGTGAACAGGCATTAAAATTTGGGTTTTTAAGAAGTCTTTTTAGCTTGTTAGATATTAAGCAAATCACTGCACTTAAATCATACAAAAATGATATAATCTACCAAAAAAAATTGAACAAAGATAAAGATCTCAAAAACTTAATAGAAAGAGAAAGCAATAGATTAAAGGATTTAAATCTTACTGAAGAACAACTCTTTAAATATTCGTTGGCTAAAATGAACTTGCCCAAATTAGCAAAAGAAAAAATGATGGAAAGGGCTAAAAACGGAATCAATAAAATATCATACAGCAGTGACCGTAATGAATTAGAAAAAGAACTTATCCTGCCCATATTCACTCATGAACAAATTACTATCTATTCAAAAATAGTCAAAAAAGAAAAGCTGCTTGAATTAGAATGGCATTACAAATTTACAAAAGATCGTTTTGAGAATGATTATGATGTTAGAATCGCTGACCATATAGTTCCATTGATTTATGAAATAGAAGATCAAGATAATGTTTATGATGATTACGATAACATTAAGTCAGAATTTGAGCAAGAAGAAGAAAAAATGGAAAAATATAGAAAGATACTCAATCCTGACCAATTTCATAATTATCTAAAAAAATATAACCAACGTATAACGCAAATAAAACAAAATCTAAATGAGATAAATCAAAACCACTTTAAACAATTGGAAAGTTCAAAAGCAACTTTTAATTACTATGTAAAAAATGTGTTGCCCGAAAAAGTAAAAGCAAGGAAACTACTTGAGAAAGAATTGACACCAAATGAAAAGTCAATCATTGATAAACTTAGAATCTTGTATCTTCAAAAGTTAGAAGTCAACAAAGCTAATGCTTTAAAACAACATCAAAAATATCATCAGGACCATGTACCAAATGAATGGAAAGATTATTTGATACATCACAATTTTAATATACTAAAACCCAATGGTTATCTTTTGAGTAAAAATGAGCTGGCTTTGGATTTATTGTCTGAAGAAATAATAAAAAAAATAAAAACATTTCAATCCAATCTTACAGCTATAAATAAAGAGTTTAAAGAATTTCAGATAAACCTTTATGAAAGTACAGGTGGTAATTATGGTGGTAATATTATAAAAATACAACCTTCACTTGAACAAACCAAGTTAGAATATCTTTCATTTTTACTTTTAGAACCCAACCTTGAATCAATATTGAGTAAACTATCTTCATTTAACACAATCACTTGATTAACACCAACCACCATGCTCCAAAAAAGAAGGGAATCCAGATGGGCTATATTCATCATCGGTATTGTACTTATCAATTTCCCGATACTCTCTGTGTTTAATAAAAGTGAGTTTATCTTTGGCGTCCCGTTGACATATTTTTATTTATTTTCACTTTGGTTGATTATGATTATCTTTACTTACATGATGACCATAAAACAAAAATAAAATGGGTGCAGGATGGGTGATATTGTTTTCGTTACTATATTTGGTGCTATTGTTTTTGATAGCACTCTTTGGTCATCGGTTGGCCAAAGCTGGAAAAAGTATTGTCAATAATCCTTATGTATACGCATTGTCTCTGACAGTGTACTGTACGGTATGGACATTTTATGGCAGTGTTGGCAGAGCTACTCAGACGGGTTTGGGCTTTGCAGCTGTGTATTTAGGTCCCGCATTGCTGGCACCTGTATGGTACATGGTGATGAGAAAAATCATCTTGATATCCAAACAGCTTAGGATAACATCTATAGCTGACTTTATATCATCCCGATATGGTAAAAGTACATTTTTAGGCATGTTGACCACGGTGATATTGATTTTTGGCATCATACCTTATATCAGTATCCAACTCAAAGCGATAGGTATCAGTTTTGATCTCATCACGCAATCCGATATCAAAGATTCGTTTTGGGACTCATCTGCATTCTACAGAGATAAAGTCAACTATTTTACTATCTTGTTAGCTGTATTTACGATACTTTTTGGTACTCGAAGCCTTGATCCCAACGAAAGACATGAAGGTCTCATAGCTGCTATCGCTTTTGAATCGATCATAAAGTTAATTGCATTTCTGGCAGCTGGTATTTTTGTTGTATATTTTGTTTTTGATGGTATGTCAGATATTTTCACAAAAGCATCTGCCGATGACAACACGGCTAAACTACTGACTTTAAATACGTCTGAGACTGCAAAAACAAATTGGTTTTGGGTGCTGATTTTGTCCGCTGTTTCAGTGATGTTTCTACCTAGACAATTTCACGTATCGGTTGTTGAAAATACCAATATTTCTTATGTCAGACAAGCTTCGTGGCTTTTTCCTTTATATCTTTTCTTGATTTGTATTTTTGTTTTGCCTATTGCTATTGGTGGTTTGTTGGTTTTGCCAGAGTCATCAGATCCTGATATGTTTGTCTTAAGTCTGCCTATGCATTTTGGGCAAGGATGGTTAGCACTTTTAGTCTATATTGGTGGGTTTTCAGCAGCTGCCAGTATGGTTGTCGTATCCGTCATCTCTCTGAGTATCATGGTATCCAATAATCTTTTGATGCCGTTACTTCTAAAAACCAGAACTGCCTCAGTAGATGGTTTTGCATTATTGTCTGTACGCTTGCTATATATCAGGCGAGTTGTAATTGTGGTTATTATGTTTCTGGCATTTGGTTTTTACAAATCAGTAAGTAGTAGCTTTCCATTGGTGTCTATCGGATTGATTTCTTTTGCAGCTATATTACAATTGGCCCCAGCTATTATAGGGGGACTTTTTTGGTCCAGAGCCAATGAAAAAGGTGCTACCGCAGGTCTTATGGCTGGTTTTTTTATATGGTTTATTTGTCTACCACTTCCTACCTTGGCGGAAGCGGGAATTTTAAACCAATCATTGATCTCAGAAGGATACTTCGGAATAGCTTCATTCAAACCATACGCACTTTTTGGCTTGGAAAATGTTGATTCTATATCCAATGCTTGTATATGGAGTATGATTTTCAATATTGGGATATTTGTTGTCATTTCTTTAATGACCACTCAGGAAGTCGTCGAATTAGCTCAAGCAGATATGTATGTCAATATAGAAAAGTATTCTACATTACCAGATATAGAAGTCCTTAAAAAAGAAGCATCTGTCCAGAAACTAAAGCAGCTTTTGGTGAGGTATTTAGGGGCTAATAAAGCAAGGGCTCATCTACAAAATTTTCAGGGAAAGTTATCATCATCACAAGATGATCAGGCCAGCCAGGAATTCATCCAATATATCGAAAAAATATTGACAGGAGCATTTGGAGCTGCTTCTGCTAAGTTATTGCTAAGTGCAGATATCCGTCAGCAAAATATTTCCTTAACACAACTAAATGAAATCATCAATCAGACCAAAGAAATTCTTGAATATAGTCATGCATTGGAAGAAAAAACGGAAGAACTAACTCAAACGACCAATGAACTGGCAGCTTTAAATAGCCGATTGAAGGAGTTAGATGTCATGAAAGCTGAATTTATTTCTACAGTCACACACGAACTTAGAACGCCTGTCACAACGATCCGTTCTTTTTCCCAAATTTTACAAACTAAGGAAAATATTGACCCTAGGCAAAAGTCTGAGTTTTTGTCTATCATCCTTAAAGAATGTGACCGTATTGCCAGACTGATTAATCAGGTACTCGAAGTGGAAAAATTAGAGTCAGTCAGTGTTTCTGATGAAGGCAATGCCAATTTTCATACCATCGCAACTTTAGCAATAAAAAGGTTACAACCCATCGCAGATGAAAAAGGTGCTTCTTTGATTTACGAAAATATACATCAAGAGATTGATATTCCTTTGAGTGAAGATATACTCTTACAGGTATTACTTAATCTGCTCTCCAATGCTATAAAATTTTGTGCTCCAGAAAGTGGGATCGTAAAATTATCAGTCCAATGTTTTGGTGAACACCACCAAAACATCATCAGTGTTTACAATAATGGACAGCATATTCCTGATGGATTCAAAAATAGAATTTTCGAAAAATTCACCCAAGTAAAAGATGGTAATCTGGCAAAACCTGATGGAAGCGGACTAGGTTTATACATCACTAAAAAATTTATCGAGCAAGGTGGTGGAAAGATAAATTTCATTTCAAATGATCAGCATGGTACCACTTTTACTATACAGTTCGAATAATAACTGTGTTTGCACTTTTATGTTTCGAATAATTAAGTAATTTTACTCCGTATTAAAAGCATAAAACATTGTAGCCATGTCCCTTAAAAAAGTATTAATTGTAGATGATGAACCCAACATCGTATTGGCACTGAGGGTGCTTTTGGAAGGTCAGGGTTATGATATTGAATATTGTTTTGATGGAACATCTGCTATAGAAACACTTGAAGGCTTTATTCCAGATTTGGTTCTTCTAGATGTGATGATGCCGGGTGTTGATGGTTTTACTGTGGCCAAATTCATTCGCAATAATGTTGAATTAATACATACCAACATTATATTTCTTACGGCAAAGGGTACTAAGGATGATAAAATGGAAGGCTATAAGTCTGGAGCCGAATACTATATAGTCAAACCATTTGATAATGATAATATTTTGGAGAAAGTGAAGGAATTGCTGTCTTAGATTTGTTTTTTGTAGATCCAAAAAGGTCTTATAACAAATGCCGCGTTACTTTAATTAGATTAAAAAGAGAAATAATTCCCCCATTTAAAAAATTACAAATGAATCAGTCCGGGACATTTCGATTACCAATATTTATATTTTTAAAAAAAAGTAGACTTTATTATATCTATTAATCTATATATTTATATATTTGCAGAATCATTAAATAATTAAGCCATGACATTACAAATAAAAAGTGTAGAGCAATATCAAGAAGCGTACAAAAAGAGTGTTGAGAATCCTGAAGGCTTCTGGGCAGAACAAGCCGAAACATTTACCTGGTTTGAAAAGTGGCATACGGTGCTTCACCACGACTTTGTAACTCCTGATGTAAGATGGTTTGAAGGAGGTAAACTCAATATCACGGTCAACTGTCTCGACAGACATATCGAAACCAAAGGTGACCAGACTGCCATCATCTGGGAAGCCAATGAAGCATTTGAACCATCAAAAAGATACACATATAAACAGCTGTTGGCAGAAGTAAATAAATGTGCTAATACGCTAAAAGCTCAGGGAGTCAGGAAAGGAGACAGGATATGTTTTTATATGCCTATGATTCCTGAAGTGGCCATTGCCATGTTGGCTTGTGCACGTATCGGAGCTATACATTCAGTTGTATTTGCAGGATTTTCTGCCAATGCATTGGCGGACAGAATCAAGGATGCTGAGTGTAAAATGGTCATTTGCTCCGATTATAATAGACGTGGGCCTAAAAATATTCCTGTAAAAGATGTTGTGGATGAAGCGATCACTATGGGTTGTGATTCTGTAGAAAAAGTATTAGTCTATAAAACGACTGGCGGAAAAGTCAATTGGAATAATGACATCGATTTGTGGTGGCATGAAACGGTAGATCATATGAGCGATATATGCGAACCAGAAGTGATGGATGCTGAGGATATGTTATTCATCCTATATACATCCGGCTCTACAGGCAAACCCAAAGGTGTCGTACATACTTGTGGAGGATACATGGTGTACACTTGCTATTCCTTCAAAAATGTATTTCAGTATCAGGAAGGCGACATATATTGGTGTACAGCAGATGTAGGCTGGATTACCGGTCATTCCTATATCCTTTATGGACCTTTGTTAGCAGGAGCTACTACCATTATGTTTGAAGGTGTACCTGGACACCCCGATGCAGGTAGATTCTGGCATGTTTGTGAAAAACACAGAGTGAATCAATTTTATACAGCTCCTACTGCGATCAGAGCATTGATGGCGGCAGGATGGCATGAACCAGAAAAATATGACTTGAGTTATCTTAAAGTCATAGGTTCAGTTGGTGAACCTATCAATGAAGAAGCCTGGCATTGGTACGATGAAAAAGTAGGTCGTGGTCATGCTCCAATTGTAGATACCTGGTGGCAGACTGAGACGGGCGGTATTCTGATTACACCACTACCAGGCATAACAGATGCTAAGCCTTGTTTTGCGTCCTACCCTTTACCCGGTGTACAACCTGTATTACTGGATGCCAATGGAGTAGAGTTGGAAGGCAACAACGTGGAAGGTTTGTTGTGTATTAAGTTTCCATGGCCATCCATTTTGAGAACCACTTATGGAGATCATGAAAGATGCAGGACGAACTACTTTGCAGCTTTTAAAGATTATTATTTCACCGGCGACGGTGCCAAACGGGATGAAGATGGCAGATATAGGATCATCGGAAGGGTTGATGATGTGATCAATGTATCCGGTCACAGAATAGGAACTGCTGAGGTAGAAGATGCCATTGATCAGCATTCAGGTGTGGTGGAATCAGCAGTAGTTGGATACCCGCATGACATCAAGGGTCAAGGTATCTATGCATATGTCAAGCCTCATCATGAGGTAGTAGATGCTGAGCATTTCAGAAAAGAAATTCTTGCCGTCGTGACCAAACATATAGGACCGATCGCAAAACCAGACAAAATTCAAATAGTCACTCAATTACCAAAGACGAGATCCGGAAAGATCATGAGGCGCATACTAAGAAAAATAGCAGAAGGCCAAACCGATCAATTGGGTGACACATCCACTTTACTCAATCCTGAATGTGTAGAAGAGTTGAAAGCCGGTGCTTTAGAATAAAACAGCCTTTCTGCTGAGATGGAATAAAGGCAGCTGATTTGTGGTGATCGAGTGATGTGGAATAAGATCGGCATTTTTCAAAGTTAAGTTTTTCGTATCGTTCAGCATTATAATTAAAGTAAATTTGTTTGCTCAAATTTAGAATTTTAATTGACACATTTTCAATGAATTAAAATCAAAATATTATTGCCAATCAAATTTATTTTAACTATAAGTGGTTCGCTTGTATCATATTTGGATTTTTCAAATCATTCAATATTCTTCATTCCTAATTCCTAATTTATTTTTAAACATGTCTTACCCAATCAAATACGACCAAAGTATCTCTGAAAAAGAAGATTTCTGGTTGAAAGAAGCTCAGAAAATAGATTGGTTTACCTTTCCTGAAACTATCTTGAGCACCAACGAAGACAATCTATATCATTGGTATAAAGGCGGAAAGTTAAATACATGCTACCTGGCATTGGACAAACATGTTGATTCAGGTCGAGGCCAACAAACAGCTTTGATATATGACTCACCTGTGACGGGCACCAAAAAACAATTTACTTATGATCAACTTTTACAGGAAGTGCGTCTTTTTGCAGGTGTCTTGAAAGGTAAGGGAGTTCAAAAAGGGGATACTATTGTCATTTACATGCCCATGGTACCGGAAGCAGTGATAGCTATGTTGGCGTGTGCACGTATTGGAGCTGTTCATTCTGTAGTTTTTGGTGGTTTTGCAGCTCATGAGCTCGCTATCAGAATCAATGATGCCAGACCAAAATATATACTGATGGCAAGTGGAGGAAAGGAAATCGACAAAATAATACCCTATAAACCAATAGTCGAAGCGGCCTTACACGAAGCTTATTTCAAGCCTGATGGATGTATCGTTTTACAAAGAGATTTTGTTCCTTGTGAGATGAAGTCCGGATATGATCATGACTGGCAGGAGCTTATGAGGTCAGCACAGCCGGAAGATTATGTCATCATGGATGCTACTGATCCACTATATATATTATACACGTCAGGTACCACAGGCGCACCTAAAGGTATAGTAAGAGACAATGGAGGCCATGCCGTGGCATTAAATAGTAGTATGGAGTATGTGTATAATGCATCACAGGAAGACGTGTATTGGGCTGCCTCAGATATAGGATGGGTAGTCGGACATTCATATATCGTTTACGCTCCTTTGATAAGAGGATGTACCACCATAGTTTTTGAAGGAAAACCTATCAAGACACCCGATGCAGGTACTTTTTGGAGAGTTATTGAAGAATATAAAGTCAATATTTTTTTTACTGCACCTACTGCAATCAGGGCCGTAAAGAAAGAAGATTTTGATGCAGAATTATTTAAAAAATATGATCTGTCATCATTAAAATATCTTTTTTTGGCTGGTGAACGTACAGATGTGGCAACTTATGACTGGGTGTCAAATCTATTGAAACGTCCGGTTATTGACCATTGGTGGCAAACAGAATCAGGGTACCCAATGCTGGCAAATTTGGCAGGTGTTGGACTTATACCTGTCAAGCCTGGCTCGGCCGGAAAACCTTACTTTGGTTTTGATATCCGAATCATTTCGCAGGACCACGATTTCATGCCACCCAATCAGGAAGGAGCCGTGGTCATCAGACTGCCTTTACCTCCTGGATGTTTGCCGGGATTATGGAATGATAATGAAAGATATGTAAAATCATACCTGACTGAATATCCGGGATATTATTTCTCAGGCGATGGCGGATATCGAGATGATGATGGTTATATCTTTATTACAGGAAGGATTGATGATGTTATCAATGTGGCAGGACACCGACTATCCACAAGTGAGATGGAAGAGATTGTTGCAGGTCATTATGCGGTTGCCGAATGCGCAGTTGTAGGCTGCTATGATGAGATGAAAGGTCAGTTGCCTGTAGGTTTTGTGGTACTAAAGCACAGTTTTGATAAGGATGGAGATCAGATTAAGTCAGAACTGGTAGCTAAAGTTAGGGACACAATTGGCGCTGTTGCAGCATTCAAAACAGTCCACTTTGTAGAGCGTTTACCCAAAACGCGGTCAGGCAAAATCCTTAGAAAAATAATTCGTGCTATAGCAGATGGGGTGCCATATCAGGTACCTTCGACTATAGAAGACATCACAGTTTTGGAGGAGATCAAATGGGAGCTGACCAACAAGTAGCGGTTTATACTTAACGGAAAATTGATTGCGAAAATTTTTAATCATAATTATTTAGTTTACAATACATTATGATTTAATTTTTTTCACAAAATATTTTCTGTTCTCTATAAATACATTTGGCACCAGATGTTCCCATCACCTCTCTTTATTCCATAAGATGCTCTTTTAAAATTTATGTGGTTTTAGCATGTGTTCCGGATTCAGGATTTCATCCAGTTTTTCTTTAGAAAGTAGCTTATATTCCAATACAAGGTTGTAAACACTTTTACCTGACTCCAAAGCTTCTTTTGCGATTTTTGAAGAGTTTTTATACCCGATATATGGATTTAGGGCAGTGACGATTCCAATACTGTTTCTTACCATTTCAAGGCAGACTTCTTTGTTAGCTGTAATGCCGTCGATGCATTTATCCCTTAAGGTATCCATGGCATTGCATAGAAACTGGATATTTTCCATGATGGCATGTGAAAGCACAGGCTCCATTACGTTGAGTTGCAATTGGCCGGCTTCTGCAGCAAATGTGACAGTGAGATCATTTCCTATTACCTTGTAACACACCTGATTTACTACTTCCGGAATGACAGGATTTACTTTGCCAGGCATGATTGAACTACCCGGTTGCATGGGAGGAAGATTAATTTCATAAAAACCTGCTCTTGGCCCTGAAGACAGCAATCTCAAGTCATTGCAGATTTTTGAAAGTTTGACAGCAAGCCGCTTTGTAGCGGATGAGTAAATAACATATGCGCCGGTATCTGATGTTGCTTCTACCAGATTTGGGGAAGAAACGATAGGAAAACCTGATATATCAGCTAAATTCTTTGCACACAAGACTGCATATCCCACGGGAGCATTCAACCCTGTTCCTATGGCAGTGGCACCCATATTTACTTCTACAAAAAGTTTAGCATTATTATTTAGTTTGTCTATATCCTCTTCCAAATTAGCAGCAAAAGCTTCAAATTCCTGACCTAATGTCATAGGGACAGCATCCTGCAATTGTGTGCGCCCCATTTTGATGACATCTTTGAATTCTACTCCTTTGTTTCTAAAAGACCCAACTATTGAAATTAACTTATTTACCAACTTCTGATTCATCATTAATAAACCAAGCTTTATCGCTGTAGGATAAGCATCATTGGTAGATTGAGACAAATTGATGTGATCATTTGGAGAACAAAACTGATAATCTCCCTTGGCTTTTCCTAATTTTTCCAATACCATGTTTGCAATGACTTCGTTAGCATTCATATTTACTGAGGTACCTGCTCCGCCTTGTATCATGTCTATTGGGAATTGTTCATGAAATTTTCCTGCTATAATTTCATCGCAGGAATCTGATATACAATTATAAAGATTTTTAGGTAAAAGCTCTAATTCAAAGTTGGTTTTAGCAGCAGCTTTTTTTACAAAGGCCAGTCCGGTGATGAACTCAGGATAAGAAGACAATAACTGACCCGAAATCTTAAAATTATTAATAGCTCTCTGTGTTTGAACACCGTAATAAGCATCTTTGGGAACATCTAATTCACCTAATAAGTCACTTTCTTTTCTGAAATTTTGCATAAGAAATATTTTGGTGAAGATAAGGATATTTATGATTTTGTGAAGAACTAATTTCATCTTTTAAAGTAAGAAATTCTCTTTATTTGCGTCTAGTAATTGCAATATATTTGTTTTACTAACTCTTGTATTGATAGTTTTGGATACAACTCAATTGAGTTTTAATACTTATCAGGTTTTATTTTGATTTGTATTTGAAGGAAAAAGAGTCTAAACTTAAAATATTACAGGTAAATTTGATATCTTAAGGTGGACAACATTGTTGAAAAACAGTCATATAGGCCCTGTTTATTCACAGAAAATTATTCGAATACGTTTTCTGAATTTTTTACAAGTGTTAAGTTAATTGTTGAATGATGGATCAACGATAAGTAGATTTTACTTTTGATGAAGTCGAGGGTTCCCCGAACTTAGCCGCAGCTAAGGAAAGGCTTCATAAACGAACAGTAAATGGAAAGATACAATAAGTCATCCGTCAATTTAACCATATCATAACATTAGTTTAGCGAATGATTATTGTTTTAATTACACTGTGGCTGGTAGTCTTCAATTTTATGTAATATGGACCTGGTGATAGTTTTTCAGCTATGACAGTATCTTCAAAGGCAGTTTTTGATAGATGTATTTTACCATTAATTTCGATAATTTGGATTTCGGTTTCTTCATTTATGCCCTTAATGTGGATATGCTCAAAACTTGGGTTTGGGAATATAGTATATTTCTCATGCTGAATATCATTGACGGAATTGCTTAATTGGTAGGGCAAACCTTTTTTGTTGCCATAAATATACTCCACCAAGTCAGGCAAATCTATAAATGGGTTTCTGTTTTTCTGCCAATCAAAAACTACGTTGTTTCTATTCGCTTCAAAATCATCAGGAAGATCACTCCTATGCCATGCCAACAATGTATCCAAATCGCCAAACTTTCCTATTTGTCCTTCCGGATATCCTTTGACGACTTCAAGTCCATTATACCTGACTCCAAGAAAAAAAATGCACCTTGCCACATCACCTTTAAATTTTCCTTTGGTCCCTGTGGGTCCGGAATATTGACCAAAATATTTATTCCCACGATTACTGTTTTCTACCCCATCTACAGCGCGTATGCCGTGGGCATCAGAATTGGCGTGTCTTATAGAATCAGGGCCTGTAGGCCAAAATATATTTTTCCCATTTATCTGGTCATCTTCATCAATACTGTTGAAGCCTCCTCTGGATCTTGGCCAGACGTGTTCTCTGTTCCAGGAGTTATTATTATCTGAACTGGTTTGAAAATCAAGCTTCGAACGCCCTTTTTCTAAATAAACCATCCAAATCTGATTGCTGTTTTCGGGATTCTGATCAGCTTCTTTCAATATATCTATCAGATCATTGTAGGTTTGTGCCCTTACCAGTAATGGGTTGGCTATAATGGATTGCAAGGTCAATTTTAGATCATTTCCTGATTTTCCATGGAGATTGTTGTAATAGTCATTATCATACTGAGCTTTTACTCGGCCATATGTAGGTTTTAAAGGTGTTCCAAAATCGGCAATTCTGAAATCATTATCCTCAACACGAATTTTAACATTATTATTGATACTGAAATATTTTTCAGGTAATGGCGCCAGTTTGAAAACTAAGTCTTCATCACCTTCGTCGTCTTTATCATCCAAAATGACCAAAGAAGACGTAGTACTATTTTGGTTTTTTTGCAAAGTAATTTTCAAGTCACCCTTAATATCAGTCAGATTGAATGTACCATTGTTAACAGAAAATTCAATGATCAGATCACTATCAATGATTTGATCACTTTGAAAAGTAATCAGGATAGTGTCCCCTTCTGTATATAAAGGTTTATTGAAATTTAATTTAATGCCAGTTAAAACAACTCCTGAGCCATCATTGAGCTTACGTGGAGTAGGGGTGCCCACATTATACGTACCATCATTTTTTCTTTGTATAGAGTTGGTATTGTTGGCACTGCCTTCATTGATTTGTCGAATATTTGGGTCAAAGGCCTTGAAAATTTGAATCATTGAAACTGCATCAGGATCACTGGTACCATAGATCAGTACGTCAATCAGCCTGGTGTCAAAAAATGCCACTTTCCCAATAGGGAAATCAGTTTCATCCCCTTTGTAAATAGCCACTGCATCTTCTCCGTTTTGTATAGTATTTTCAGGAATAATATAATGCGGAAAAGGAATTAAAGTGGAAGGACCTATCAAAAAAATCCCATTGACATCTGTTTGGTATCCGTCAAGATCAATGGCCAGGTAGCAGGAGTTTCCACCACTTGATGATCCATTAAAAAAAACCAAAATAAAACCATCTAAAGGGAAATTGGGTTTAATTGAACGCAGTTCGATAAATTCCTGCGTATCTAATCCAGGAGTGTCGCAATCCAGTTCATTGATTACCAGTTCCTTCTGTGCATTCAAACAGAATGCCCAGAAGAGAACTATTACAATTAATATTCTATTTTTCAATATTCATTTTTCAATCTAAAATAATTCACTTTATCTCAATCTGTCCATAGATCTGACAGTATTTTCATCCTTCTTAATATATCTGGCAGCAAGTACAGAGAACACTAATCCTATAAAAGGTAAAAATATTCCAAATTCGTCATTTATATTGTTTGCTTGACTGGTGATGGTTCCTTCATTGTAAATTAGAAGCATTGCCAGCAGAGGCAATAAAATACTTACTACTGTAACTACATAACTGAGTCGCATCTGAAGTATCCGGTTGTTAAATAAAAAAATAGCTATGATACTTACCAGACCACCCAGGACAGTAAGACCAATAAGTATAGGACTATCCTGGATATCATAGGTCATATCACTGAGCAAATTTGGAATGGCGACACTACTGGAAGCAAATGGTATTCCAAAAAGACCAAAAAATGAACCGCCGCAAACTAATAAAAAAATAGACTGAATACGTTGTAGCATAAAATTACTAATTTTGTTCCGTTAAAGGGCACAATATAATGAATTATAGCTTTTGGGAAAAAAAATTTATACAAACACCAATGGATTTAACAATTATTGGTTCAGGTATTGTAGGGTTGAGTACAGCCATTTCCATCAAAGAAAAACAACCTTGGCTTACCGTAAAAATTCTTGAACGAGGAAGTCTGCCATATGGTGCGAGTACAAAAAATGCAGGATTTTCATGTTTTGGATCAGTTTCTGAAATACTTGATGACATACAGCAGATAGGAGAGGAGCAGACCATGGAGATAGTAAAAATGAGATATCAGGGTTTGAAAATACTTAAATCTCGAGTCCAGCCTCAAGTCATGGAGTACCAGCATCACGGTGGAACTGAGCTCTTTCGAAAATCAGATAATATACTTAAAGAACAATGTATCGACAGCATCGCATATTGTAACCAATTAATGCATTCTCACCTGGATATTTCCCATTGTTATTCACTGGTCAAAAATCGCAAATTGACTACCTATGATACAGATGCTATTTATAATGCATCCGAAGGTATCATCAATCCGGTGGCCA
The DNA here is from genome assembly GCA_016713025.1 of Saprospiraceae bacterium. Lineage (NCBI taxonomy): Bacteria > Pseudomonadati > Bacteroidota > Saprospiria > Saprospirales > Saprospiraceae > Saprospiraceae bacterium. The sequence continues at coordinate 1,098,842 of JADJPZ010000004.1, forward strand.
TGATGAATGCTCTAAGTCGAAAGGCTGTTGATCTTGGTATTTCTGTTGTGTATGGGATAAATATTACAGAAGTGGATAGACAAAATAAAGTGATAAAAACGGACCAGCACCTGATCATCGAATATAAGAGACTTATTGTGTGTACTAATGGATTTGCTGCTGCTTTGTTTCCCGAATTAGAAGTTGTGCCTGCAAGAAATCAAGTATTAATTACTGAAAAACTGGACAACAATCCTTTGGATTCAGGATACCACGTGGATAAAGGCTATGTATATTTTCGAAATTATGAGGGCAGGATCCTCCTTGGTGGTGGCAGAAATCTGGATCATGCAGGCGAGTCAACGGATCAGTTCGGACATACAGCATTGTTACAGCGATATTTGAAAAAGATATTGGAGGAACTGTATCCGGGTGCTTCTTCAAAAATTTATCATTGGTGGAGCGGTATATTAGGCATAGGTCCATCGAAATACCCGATTTGTAAATGGGTTGATGAAGATATTATTGCCGGTGTAAGACTGGGTGGGATGGGAGTGGCCATTGGTTCCTACTTGGGTGAAAAGCTCGCCTGTGAAGTCATAAAGTCCTAATTCGACTTTGTCACCTTCAAAAATCTTAGTCAATTACTTTCATCAGAATGTAATTCATCGGAAACATGATATTTTTGTGTGCATTTCATTTTTTCGCACTATGCTCGATTTCTTATCAAGTTTCGTTTGTTCGTTGTAGCTTTTAACTACGATGCAATATATTAAGACATCTTGCCTGAATCGCTAAAAAAAATGATGATTTTAATGTGAGACTAAAAAATGAAATACACCCTTCTATTATCTCTAATCTTTATGTCCGAGATTAATAAAGGGACGTAGTCCTGCGATCTTTGTAGCAAAAATATCCACACACCATCATGTAGGGGCGTAGCCCTGTGATCTTAAAAGATCTGGTAAATACAAGATATCAGGGCTACGCCCCTTACGTTTCAGGTGCTAATGTTTTTTACAAAGACGACAGAGCTACGCTCCTGCCCCGATAGGCGGGAGTAATTTATCTTCAGGATCATGTCTCTAAAGCATCGTTTGTTCGTCTTAGCATTTTACTACGGTGCAATATATTAAGACATCTTGCCTGAATCGCAAACATAATTGATGATTTTTAATGTGAGGCGAAAAAATGAAATACACCTATATTTTTTCATAGTTAAAGATAAATGTATGGGTGAATTAGGTCACAACTCTTGGGTTAACCCAACAGTTTCCAATGAATCGGAAAGTCCGGATAATTAGACAAAGTAGTCATATATTTAAAAATCAAACTTTCCGTTGTTGATCTTTAATATTTTTTCTTTTGCGGGATAATCAGGAATGATATTTTCAACGATGCTCCAGAAGCGGTCTGAATGATTCATTTCTACGAGATGTGCGAGTTCGTGCACGACAACATAATCTATGACGTCATCCGGAGCAAAAAACAACCTCACTGAAAAATTTAAGTTTTTCCCGGTCGAGCAACTGCCCCAATTAGATTTATTATATTTCAAACGAACGCCATTGATGGGCTTATTGAAGTATTTCAGGTTGAAGTGGTTAACTTTTTTTATAATATCGGGAAGAAAATAATTTTGAGAAAATTTTATCAACAAATCTTTTATAAGCTTTTGTCTGTCATATTGACCTGTTGCCGGAAGTTCCAACATCAGGGAATCATCCTTTTGAAGCTTAATAAGTCCACTTTGTCTTTGTGATTCTGTAATGTGTAATATGAAAATTTTTCCACCAATGTGAAATTTCTGAAGATGCATATACTCTTTTTCAAAGTGTATCTTTCAAAAACAGACGGTTTTTTTGATTTTAAATCTGTGAGCCATGAAGTCGCCCAATCAATATGCTTTTCAATATTGGTTTTAAACAAAATAGCTTTGGGTATACGCAATATCACATGAGTACCACCTAAAGCCACTCGTGTACTCATTCTCTTTTCTATGATGATTTTGACCGGTATTCTCAATCCGTCAATATCAATATAGTATTGCTTATCAGCCATTTAACTTCTCAAAATCCTTCATGACATCAATCAAAACATTGACTCCTTCCAACGTCATAGCATTGTATATAGATGCCCTGAAACCTCCCACTGATCTATGTCCTTCCAGACCTGCACAACCTGCAATTTTACATTCATCAAGGAATTGTTTTTCTTTTTCTTTGTTATGCAAAAGGAAACACACATTCATATTTGACCTATCCTCAAGAGCTGTTGGTGTATAAAACAATGAATTTCTTTTTATTTCATTGTATAGTGCATCAGCTTTCTCCTCATTTTTCTTTTGAATGGCAGATACACCACCATTTTTTTTCATCCATCTTAGTGTCAGCATAGAGACAAATACCGGAAATACAGGTGGAGTGTTATACATTGATCCTGCTTCTATATGATTCAGATAGTCCATCATCGCAGGTATTGGTCTGTTTACCTTACCGAGAGCTGATTTTTTTACAATAACCAGAGTGGTGCCAGCTGGTCCCATATTTTTCTGAGCACCGGCGTATATCAAATCAAACTGAGATACGTCAATGGTTCGACTGAAAATATCAGAAGACATATCACTAACCAGAGGGACATCTGTCGCAGGAAAACTCTTGTATTGGGTTCCGAAAATGGTGTTGTTACTGGTCACGTGAAGGTATCTGTATGAAGGATCTATTTCATAACCCTTCGGAATATAGGAGTAGTTTCCATCTTTTGAAGAAGCGATCACATCAACTTTACCATACAATTTACCATCTTTTATGGCTTTGCTGGCCCAGGTTCCTGTGTCGGTGTAAGCAGCTTTCATACTTTCGTCCAATAAATTCATAGGGGCCATGGCAAATTGTAAACTTGCTCCACCACCAAGAAATAATACTTCATAGTCGTCCGGCACATGCAACAGCTCTTTGACCAAAGCAACGGCTTCGTCCATAACGGCAATAAATTCTTTAGACCTGTGCGAAATTTCAAGTAATGAAAATCCCATTCCTTTAAATTCAATTACTGCTTCTGCAGCTTCCTTCATGACTTCTTTAGGAAGTATAGCTGGACCGGCATAAAAATTATATTTCATTATTTTATTTTTTTTAAGCAATTATTACAAAATAATAACAAATTTCCCGCAAATATAACACATAATTTGGTAGTATGGTTTTAACATAGCATCATTTTTGTCTAAATAAAATTTCGCTTTTATCAATTCATTTACCCTATCCAATGCTCATTTTTCAAGTGCCGTCACAGCACAAGCTTCTGCGTGTATCGTAGTGGTGTCAAATAATCTATAGGGAACATCTGTGCTTTTGACCAGCATACCTATTTCCGTACATCCCAGAATAATACCTTGAGCACCACTTTCTATCAGTTGGTCCATTATTTCGATATACCTGAGTCGTGATTCATTCCTGAGTTCTCCTTTCACCAATTCTTCATATATTATCCTATGTATATCGTTCCTTTGGTTTTCATCCGGTATGATGATGGTAGCGAGGCTCTCTTTTTCTAATTCATCTTTAAGAAAGTTTTGTTCCATGGTAAATTTTGTACCTAAAAGTGCAGCGGTGTTGATGTGGTTATCTACGAGCACTTTGGCCGTGGCAGTGCCGATATGAAAAAAAGGCACATTTATGCTGGACTGAATGTCCGGTGCAAGTTTATGCATCGTATTGGTACAAAGGGCTATAAAATCCGCACCAGCATTTTCTAAGTTTACAGCAGCATCGATGAGTATATCTGATAACTTGTTCCATTCACCTTGGTGCTGTAAATGTGCTATGACACTGAAATCCAGCGAGTAAAGAATACATTTTGCTGAGTGATGACCACCCAGAATGAATTTAATTTTTTGATTGATCAATTGATAGTACAAAGCGGATGATTCCCATGACATTCCGCCTATGAGGCCTATGGTTTTCATTGAGGTAATTATATTATTCTCCTAACTTTATACTTGCCCAACATTTATCCACTTGGCTTTTACCGGAGGCTGATATGTTTTCATTTTATCCAGCAAATCTGGTATTTCCTGACTTACCAATACCATATCCCTGTTGCTTTGTCTCAATAGATTTTGTTTGACCATGTTATTAAAAAAAGCTATCAGAAGATCATAAAAACCACCAACATTCAAAATTCCGACTGGTTTTGCATGTAATCCAAGCTGCCCCCATGTCAGCAGTTCAAACATTTCATCCAGGGTGCCAAAGCCACCTGGCAATATGATGGCACCATCTGATTGATCAAACATAGTCATTTTGCGTTCGTGCATTGATTTCACTTCGATGAGTTTTGTCAGATTTTCATGAGCAATTTCTTTGTGTTTGATAAAGGTAGGAATCACACCAATCACTTCACCGCCCGCATTCAATGCAGCATCGGCTATTGCACCCATCAACCCGACTCTTGCCCCACCATAGATGATCGCTATTTCCTGTTGGGCCAGATACACTCCCAAGTTTTGAGCTTCTTTGCAGTATTGCTCATCCTTTCCCACTGACGAACCACAAAAAATAGCTATAGATTTTATATTTGTTTCCACATTAAATATTTTATAATGTTCACTTCAAATTTCATTAAGTTAACGTCTGTCTTAAGTTTAAAGTCAAAAATTTCTATAGGGTAAAATTACAAAATTGGTCAGTATATATATAATAAATTCAAAGTAAATTTGATAAGAATTCATTTAAATTAGCCAAGGTAGGTGCAGTCCTATTTCTTTCCACAACTTATAGGCTAAAATTATAGTATGGAGTAGGTGCCAGGTTTAAAAAATGATTAAAAATTTCTTCACTTTTACTTTCATATCCAAAAGCAATCATATTCTGAATGAAAATATGACTCATAAAGTATTTATTTTCAGAATTTTAGCTTATTGAGCTTAAAAATTGCTCAAAGGCACTTTATTGCAAAAATGAGATCAATACCCCTGCTGCTACTGCACTCCCTATCACCCCGGATATATTGCTGGACATGGCGTACTGGAGGATATGATTACTGGAATCATATTTGAGTGCAAGCTCATTGGCTACGCGGGACGACATAGGTACTGCACTTAAGCCTGTGGCTCCGATAAGTGGATTGATTTTCTTTTTTGAAAAGCGATTATATATTTTTACAGCATAAATTCCTCCCGCCACTGATAAGCAAAATGCCAAAAATCCGCCCACTATGATCATCAAGGTCTGAGGTTGCAAAAAGGTAGACGACGTCATAGTTGCCCCAACTGTAAGCCCTAAAAATATTGTAGCAGTATTCAAAATGGTCTCGGACGCTGCAGCAAAAAGCCTGTGCGTATCAGTGCCGATTTCTTTTACCAGATTTCCAAATAGTAACATACCTATAAGAGGAACTGATGACGGAATCAATAAAGATACCATAATACAAAGGACAATAGGGAAAATGATTTTTAATAGTTTCAGATTTTTAATCTGTAAGCTTGGTGGATACAACTTGTCCTGTTCTTTCATGTTGATGCAAAATTCTTTTTCGGTCATCGTAAACTTTGCAACCAACGGTATGATGACAGGAACCAATGCCATATAGGAATATGCGGCGATGGCGATAGGACCCAATAAATGTGGGGCAAGCTTTATAGCAGTATAAATAGCTGTAGGTCCGTCAGCTCCTCCGATGATACCCAGCGCAGAAGCTTCTTTGAGTGTAAAACCAAGATTTACACTTAATATCAGAATCAAAAATATACCTATCTGTGCAGCTGCCCCGAAATAGGCCAACCTAAGATTTCTCAACATCGGACCAAAATCGGTCAATGCTCCAACTCCCATAAATATCAAAGGGGGCAATAATCCGGTTTTGATCAGAAGATAGTAAAGCATATTCATTATGCCATGCTTTTCGGCTATTTCAAGGATAGTCATTTCAGAAATCCCATTCTCAATAGTAGCCGGGACTACGCCCATATTTCCACCCGGAAAATTTGCCAGGAGTACTCCAAAAGCTATCGGAACTAAAAGTAAGGGTTCGAATTTTTTACCGATACCAAGGTATAATAAACTAAGGGCAAGTACTATCATCAAAATGGACAAAGGATCTTCCAGAAAGGCACTGAAAGCTGTCATTTCGTATATTTTTTGAAGTATTTCCATGCTCAGATCAGTTTTATCAGGTTTTGGTCCTCTTCTACGTCTCTTCCTTTTGTCACCAATATCTCGGCCACAGTTCCTGACTGATCTGACGTGATGGCATTGATTACTTTCATCGCTTCTACATACGCTACCGTATCTCCTTTTCTAATTGAGTCACCAATTTTAATACCTACTTCTCCCGCATCTTTAGTGAGGAAGAACTTACCTTCAAGTGGTGAAGTAATGTAGTATGCCCCATTTTCATTTTGAACTTTTTCATTTGGTACTATATTACTTGTTGTAGATGCACCATCAGGATAGGATATTTTTACTTCATATTTTTCTCCTTTGACTTCGACATTTAAGATTTGGGGTAATATCTGAGATGTAGAAGCTGTAGGAATTGATGATATTGGTTTAATTCTTCTTATCATCAAGTCTGCTTCAAATTTTTCTTTAGCATCACCCGATTTATAAGCTTCATATTGTGTGGGATGCATAGCATATTCAAATAGCTCCTCATCATCTTGTCCGGGATCCCAGCCTTTATCTGTCATTTTTTGCCGGTACATATCCAGTTGATCAGGGTACAAATCCTGCGGATTGCCAGTAAAAAAAGTCTTTCTTTGACTTTTAGCCAATTCTATTATTTCTGTATCAAGTGGACCATATAGTTGTCCTTGCTGTCCCAGCAACATATTCCACGTATTTTCATCCAGCATCGACCAGCGGGATTTGCCTTTTTCCATTTGGATGACATTCATCAATGCTACGTTTTTTACATATTGACTGAAAGGTGTAACCAGTGGCGGATATCCCATTTTGGGCCACACATATTCTACTTCATCAAAAAGCTTTATGAGTAATTCGTCCTGGGTAAGTGGGGATTGATTATTTTTAATTTTCCAGGCATTAAGACTGTCCAGATTTTTGGTCAGGTCAGACATAAGACTACCCATCATGCCACCAGGCAGACCAGGGCCGATTAGAAGTGAATTCATTTCTCTGTTTTTGGGACTGATGTAGTATCCCAGAAAATCATCAATAAATTCCTGCGTGAGTGTGCGCACCTGCATATAAGCTTTCATATTGATATCTCTGACCGCAAAACCCGCATCTTTGAGCATTGCATGTATCGTAAGCAGATCGGCATGTCCGGTACCCCAGGATAGTGGTTCCATACCTGCATCAATGATATCAGCACCATTTCTGGCGGATTCCAGTGCAGAAGCCACGGAAAATCCAGGTGTTGAATGACCATGATATTGAATAATGATGTTGGGGTATTTCTCTCTGATTCCTTTGACGATTTTGCCAACTGATGCCGGCCTGGCAATGCCCGCCATATCTTTGAGACATATCTCTTCAGCTCCGAGTGCAATGAATTTGTCAGCAAGGTCTATAAAATATTCAATGGTATGCAGTGGAGATACTGTCATACTCAGGGCACCCTGAGCAATCATGCCTCCCTCTTTTGCGTACTGGAAAGACAGTGCCAGATTTTCAGGATTGTTTAAGCCATCAAATGATCTTGAAATGTCGGTTCCCTGGAGCTTCTTCAATTTGAACATAAGCCGCCGCACATCTTTAGGCACAGGGTTCATTCTCAAGCCATTCAGTCCTCTTTCAAGCATTTGAGTTTGAATCCCTGCATCGTTGAATGGTTGAGTCCATTTCCGTACCGCGACATTTGGGTTTTCACCATATAATAAATTGATTTGTTCAAAACCTCCGCCATTGGTTTCAACTCTTTCAAAACAACCCATTTGGATGATAGGTTCTGCAACTCTGACCAACTGATCCATTCGCGGCATATATTTTCCAGCAGATTGCCACATGTCCCGATACATCAGAGCCAGCTTGATTTCTCTTCTCATACGATTATTACTATTATTTCTGTTCGTGGGAACAATTATTTTTTCTTGATATATTCAATTTTTGCTTTTCCTTCCGTCAATTTTTTTATTGCTTCGACTATAGCAGTTTCGTTATTACTGGAAGTGGTCTCTGTTTTTAAAGATGTGAATGGTACTTCATGGATGTCAAGTTGTATTTTGTTTACCATTTTAATAAGGAAACCGCCACCTGATACTACTATTAATAAGATGAAAAATACCGATGACATTCCAATAATTAGTAGTAAAAAGGCGTTTGTGATTGTGTCTTCCATGATCAATAATAATAAGAATTTATGTTTTATAAACTTTGATTAAAATTTAATATTTCATTTAATAGGTGTTTTTTAAAATAAAATATGGAAATGTGATTCTTTGTTTGAGTTAAAAGAATTAAATTTCTCCATTATATAAAAGTTTATATTTTAAAACTAAAAAATCGAATAAAGGGAGCGAATGTAAGCTAATTTTTTAATTCTCGTTAACTTTGCGGTTGCTAAAAAAATCTTGAGTCAAATAATAAAATCATTTTTGGGGTTATGTCATTAAAAGTTTTTAAGTTTGGAGGGCTTCAGTCAAAGATGCTGATGGTTTTAAAAATGTCGGGAAAATTTTAACAAAATACAAAGACAATAAAATTGTTGTTGTCGTATCGGCAATGGGAAAAACCACGAACGCTCTAGAAGAAATTGTAAAGAGTTACTATGCCAGTGATGGTAATACCAGTACATTATTGCATCAGTTAAAAGCACATCATTTCAATTTGGTGAGTGAATTATTTGACGCAGGCAATGATGTACTGGATGATATCAATGATACTTTTGTAGAAATCGATTGGGTACTGGAAGAGCAACCTCACGAAGACTTCGACTACACCTATGATCAGATTGTGTCCATCGGAGAATTGTTGTCTTCAAAAATCCTGGCACATTACCTTAAGTCACTTCAACTAAAAAGTGACTGGCTGGATGTGCGTAGTGTCATACAAACTGACAACACATACCGGGATGCCCGAGTCATTTGGGATACTACTCAAAAAAATGCCACAAACAGGATTTTACCAACCTTAAAGGATGTTAATCATATAGTCACGCAAGGATTTATAGGGAGTACTTCAGAAAATTTTACCACAACTCTGGGGAGAGAAGGATCTGACTATACTGCTGCAATTTTATCATATTGTCTCGATGTAGAGAGTATGCATATCTGGAAAGATGTTCCCGGAGTATTGACTGGAGATCCCAGAATATTTGATGAGGTATTGAAACTTCCGAGACTATCTTACAAAGAAGCTATCGAGATGACATACTACGGTGCAAAAGTGATCCACCCCAAAACCATCAAACCTATCCAAAATAAACAGATACCGCTTTACGTAAGACCATTTCTTGACCCGTCAAGTGAAGGAACCGTCATAAGTGATGAAAAAGAATTGAGTTATCCGCCTGTGATCGTAATCGAGCATGATCAGGCCCTCCTTCATATTTCTACCAATGACTTTTCATTCGTAGCAGAACATCATCTTAGCATGATATTTTCACTATTGGCCAAATATCGATTGAAGGTCAATATGATGCGAAACACAGCTATCAGTTTTTCTGTTTGTATCAATAACATTCCCGATAGAGTCAAAAAATTTGAAAAGGAGCTTGGTGGCGAATTTAAACTGATTGCAGATAATGACCTTGAACTCATTACCATCAGACACTTTAACGAAGATATACTAAAGGATATGAAAAAGAACAAATTGATCCTGTTTGAAGAAAGGCTTCAGGATACGGTGCAGATGGTGGTCAAAAACTTACCGAAAATGAAGCGAAAAGATATTCAATCATAATGAGTGAAATGAAGTTTACTTACAAAAAATTATCTAATTTCCACTGATGGCTAATTTGAGAAGAAATCATGCCAGACAAGGACAAGGTCTGCAGACCACTTTCAGGCTTGTGATTTTTGTCTTTGTTGCTATAGGAGCTTTAGTGGGTGGCTACCTTTACCTAAAAAAGTATGGGAACGAATACTTCGAAACTGAAAAATTTGCTGAGTCTGATCATTTTGATAGAACATTTCTTCCTTCCGCCAGTGGTCAAGTGATTCATCACACCTATTACACGATGTCTTACAATGAGAAAAACGAACAAGCTCAATGGGTAGCATATATCATGGATCGAAAAATGCTCAATGTACCTAACCTTGCGCGGTATAATTATTTCGATCCTGACTATAAAGTGACCACAAGATCTGCTTTTCATCGGGATTACAACAGCTCCGGATACACCAGGGGTCATTTAGTTCCCGCTGGTGATATGGCTTTTGATACTTTGGCCATGCGTGAAACCTTCCTGATGAGCAATATTTCACCACAATTGAGAGCATTCAATAATGGTATATGGAAAGAACTTGAAGAAAATGTCAGAGACTGGACCTATAAGGCTGAAAGGCTTTACATTATTTCAGGGCCAGTTTTTTCTGGACCGCGCAAAACCATAGGGCGCGAAAACAAGATAACTGTACCTGATGCTTTTTTTAAAGTATTGCTGGATTATACTGACCCCGAAAGAAAAGCTATAGCTTTCATCATCCCACACGAAATGTCCGAAAAGAGACTTCAGGAATTTATGGTTTCGGTAGATGAAGTGGAAAGAGCAACAGGTATTGACTTTTTTAACGAAATGATCAATGATGTCGAAGAAGAAAAACTGGAATCTCAACTCGACAAAACCAAATGGAATGTAAGCGATAAGAGGTTCCAATTGCGCATCACAAAGTGGAATTATGAGTAATTTTTCAAAGGTTAAAAATGTAGTTTTTGATTTTGGTGGGGTCTTGCTAAATATAGATTATGACCTTACTTATTATGCATTGAGCAAAATCCTTCAAGTTGACTTCCATCCTGATAATCTTCCGGAAAATGTTGTAAAGATTTTTAACGAATTTGAAACAGGAGCAGTAAATAAAGAAACGTTCATATGGAATATCCAGCGTCTTGCAAATAAAGATGTACCGCAAGGCAAAGAAATTATTGATGCATGGAATGCTATGTTGATAGGCTGGGATTCTTCCATTTTTGACCTTTTGCTGGCTCTTAGAAAAAAATATAAAGTGTACCTACTGAGTAATACCAATGAGATTCACCTCGATTGGGTCTATTCTGATCTTGAAAAAAATCATGGTATTTCAGATTTTGATGTTCGTTTTTTTGACAAAACATTTTATTCGCATCTGATAGGATTCAGAAAACCTGATGTGGCAGTATATAATTACATCACCCATGATGCACCTATAAAACCCAAAGAGACAATTTTTATCGATGACATACTGCGAAATATTCAAGGTGCACAATCTGCAGGTTGGAGAGGATACCACCATCATCCTGATGACGATCTCGGTTTCGTATTAAGAGAAAAATTAAAACTGAATTTTTAGATACGTCTATCTACTCAATTGAATCTTAATCTTCAAAAAGATCATCTAATTTTCCTGTTTTTTTCAATTTTATAAAACATCGTGCGGCAGCTATAACATCAGCTCTTGCATTGCCTGCCGGTCCGTAAGTCTGGCCAAAACAAGTCCCATGCAATTCAGGAAGGGTAGGATACTTAAAACCACCTCCTTTTGAAGGTATTTTGCAATAATATGTTCCTTCTTCCATCAGGCAATATCTTTTTTTAGAAAACATATTGATACTTCTTTTTTCCCTGACATATTCTGCTCCCAAAATATTTTCATTATAATTCAGGTTGTGTGCAAAGATGAATTCAGCTTTCTCTGCACTTGCTGAAAAATTGTCAAGAATGGTTTGTAACTCAGCCTCCTTTTTTTTTATGTCTTCATCATCAATATGGGCTTTGGTTTTGGATTTTTCATCTATGGTGAACCCTTTGGCTATCGGGATACAATCAAAATCTTCTATAGGTTTATAGTCATCACCCAATAGTATCCAGCTGATATGTATCAACCTGGGCCACGATTGAATCTCCGTAAAATTGGCCTTATAGTTTGTATATGTAGCCATAGCAGAACAATCAAAAATTAAGTACATTGAATCTGAAATTTTTATTTTGGTAATAATGAATTCATAAGTTTAAGTCCTAATCCTTGAACAATGTTTTGAGAAAAACGAAATTTTGAAAGTGTATTAGCAAAAAAACCATGAATATGAAAATTATTTCTTGTGTCTTCATAGCAGTAAACACCAATTTTGTGATGAAACTCCTTTGCAGCTTCTTCTATCACCATTCTTTCATTGTTGACTATAGGAACCATTTCCCTGTTATGGATTTTGTTGAGAATTGTTCTTGTGACAAAGTCTTCTTTATGGCAAATATATGCCATCACTCCATGCCCGGGAGCAGGAATGAGTTCGGATGGATGGATTGAAATATATGACAGTGGTTGGCCATTGTCTTTGTATATCATATGGTAATCCAAGTTGGATATAACAATACCATCTATACCTTCAGAAAAAATGTTATTGATATCAGTATTTTGATTATATGTGTATAAAGTAAACGTACTATCTGGAAAAAGTGCGGTCATTTGCACACGCTGTCTCTCTGAAAAAACTGCAATTTTCCATCCTTTGTGAAGATCAGCTAAACTTGTCGGATGATGAGATTTTGATTTAAATAATACTCCTTCACCTGTATAAAATCTTTTAGAAATGGCAGAGATACAAAGACTGTCATGATGTTCAAATATAGGGCATTGATCCAAAGGATAACAAAAGGTATCAATTTTACCATCCCTTACAGCTTCTACCAATATGGAAAGTTGATCACCCTGAGATTCAATGCCAATGTTTTCTGTGGTACAGCTAATATTACAGTTTTTCAATTCAGATATAAAAAATTGATTAATACTTTTCAAATAGTTGTTTACTGTTCCGCCGATTTTCAGGATTTTGTCCAATGAGAAGGATTTATAATTTAGAGATGGGTCCCATTTATTTTGAAAAAGCAAATATAGTAGTTAAATGGAATTTGTTGGTATATAAATTTCAATTCTTCATAGAAATTTGACTCAATGAATCAAGTTTTCTTTTAACTTTGCACGATGGAGTATTCAGCAGTTCAAATTGCAAGTTGGGTTGATGGTGAGATTGAAGGAGATGCATCAGTTTCAATATTTAGCCCTTCCAAAATAGAAGATGCGAATAAGGGAACTATTACTTTTTTAGGAAATAAAAAGTATACTGAATATATCTACAATACTTCCGCTTCCATAGTACTCGTCGATAAAGCATTTGTGGCTGAAAAAACAATAAAACCTACATTGATAAGAGTTGATAATGTATATGCTTCACTTGCTATTTTGATGGAAAAATTTAATTCTTCCATGTCGATTCATAAGGGTATTTCCAATTTGGCGTCAATTGCTTCTGGTGCAATGATAGGAGAAGATACCTGTATTGATGACTTTGTAATAGTCAAGCCTTATGTTAAAATTGGAAAAAATACAAAGATTTTTGGCCAGGTTTTTATCGGAGATGGTGCGGAGATTGGTGATAATGTAGTATTGTATCCGGGTGTAAAGATATATCATAATTGTATTGTTGGAAATAACTGTATCATCCATGCCAATGTTGTAATAGGAAGTGATGGCTTTGGTTTTGCCAGAAATGATACCGGTGGATTTGAAAAAATTCCACAAACCGGCAATGTAATACTGGAAGACAATGTTGAAATTGGTAGCAATACAGTGATTGACCGCGCATCAATAGGTTCGACCATAATAAAAAAAGGGGCAAAACTAGATAATCTTATCCAGGTGGCACATAATGTGACAGTGGGTCATCATACGGTAATAGCTGCCCAGACAGGGATTTCTGGAAGTACACAGATAGGTGACGGATGTATGATAGGAGGCCAGGCGGGACTGGCCGGGCATATAAAAATTGCTGAAGGTACTTTGATCCAGGCTCAATCAGGAGTAGCATCATCCACTGAAAAAGGCGCAAAACTATATGGTTCTCCTGCCTTAGATTATCAAAACTATCTAAAATCATATGCTTATTTCAAAAGACTACCTGAAATAATTCAACAACTCAGAGAAATTCAAACTAAAGTTGATGTATTGACACAAAAAAACCAATGAGTATAATTTTTCGCAGGTTATGAGATACAAAAATATCCTTAAAAAAGCAATTAAATTTTCAGGCATAGGACTGCATACGGGAAAGCTTACAGATGTAACAGTATCTCCTTCAGATATTGGCACAGGCATCAGATTTATAAGAATAGATCTGGATGAACAGGTTGAGATAAGTGCCGATGTTGCTCACGTCAGCACCACCAACAGAGGTACAACATTAATATCAGGTCAAACCACAGTATCTACAATTGAACACTTACTGTCAGCACTGAGTGGTTGTGATATCGAAGATGCAACAATTGAAATTAATGGTCCTGAAGTCCCCATTCTTGATGGATCAGCTATTCAGTATATCAATGCATTAACACAAGAAGGTGTTTTAGAAAAGACTGAGAGTACCAAAGAAGTCTTTATCATAGATGAGTCTTTTACTTTTAAAGATGATGAAACAGGAGCAGAGTATGAAGTTTTCCCATCTGATGATTTGGAACTGACAGTCATACTGGATTTCGATGATGATACTTTAGGCCCTCTGGTAGCAAAACTTAAAGGAAAAAAGGAATTCCAAACTCAAATTGCAAATTCAAGAACTTTCGCCTTTTTGTCTGAAATAGAGCCGTTATTTGATGCAGGTCTCATCAAAGGTGGAGATATTGAAAATGCGCTGGTCATTATTGACAAAAATCTTACAGATAGTGAGATGAAATCATTACTGAAAAAACTTGATAAACCTGATGTTTCCATACAAAATGGTGTCATATCAAGTACTCCGATGCGTCATAAGAATGAACCAGCCAGACATAAACTGCTTGATTTACTGGGAGACCTTGCATTGGTGGGTCGAGATATTCAGGCAAAAATTATTGCAACAAAACCAGGGCACACGTCCAATGTAAAATTAGCCAGATTACTAAAATCCAAATATATAGAATATCGTAAAAATGCCGGCAGACCTATATATGATCCCAATAAAGAGCCGGTGATGGACACAGAGACAGTTAAGGGAATGCTGCCTCATCGGTACCCTTTTTTATTAGTGGACAAAGTCATAGAATTGTCTCAAAACCACATCGTAGGTTTGAAAAATGTTACTTTTAATGAGGGTTTCTTTCAAGGACATTTTCCGGGCAATCCTATATTTCCGGGTGTTCTGCAGATGGAAGCACTGGCTCAGACAGGAGGTTTGCTTGCTTTATCTCTGATGGAAGAAAAAGGAGTTTATGATACTTATTTTCTCAAAATGGATAATGTAAAATTTAAAGCAAAAGTAGTGCCCGGAGATACGCTGATCCTTAAAATGGAACTCATGGCACCTATGCGAAGAGGGATTGTCCAGATGATGGGGACGGCATACGTTGGTAAAAGATTGGTTTCAGAAGGAGAACTGACCGCTCAAATAATAAAAAGACATAATGATCAGTAATTTAAGTTATATTCACCCTTCTGCCAAGTTGGGCAAAAATGTTGAAGTAGAACCCTTTGCATTTATTGGTCCTAATGTGGAGATTGGCGAAGATACGTGGGTCGGCCCGCACAGCACAGTTTTTGAAGGTTCTTTCATTGGAAAAAATTGTAAGATTTTTCCAGGTGCAGTAGTGGGAGCGATACCGCAGGATTTAAAATTTCGCGGAGAAAACTCAACTTTAGTTATTGAAGACAATGTCACAGTAAGAGAATGCTGCACTCTCAACAGGGGGACAGAAGCTAGTATGTCTACCAGAATAGGGAAGGGCTCCCTACTGATGGCTTACGTCCATATTGCGCATGATTGTATAGTGGGCAAAAATTGTATTCTTGCTAATAACGTAAATCTTGCAGGTCATATTGAAATCGGGGATTTTGTAATAGTAGGAGGAGTGAGTGCTGTTCATCAGTTTGTAAAAATTGGTAATCATGCTATGATCGGAGGAGGATCTTTGGTAAGAAAAGATGTGCCACCATATGTGAAAGCTGCACGTGAACCACTTAGTTACGTTGGAGTCAACTCCATCGGACTAAAAAGAAGAGGTTTTACAACGGAACAGATCAATCATATTCAGGATATTTACAGAATTTTATTTGTAAAAGGACATAACGTCAAAAAAGCTATTGATATCATTGATGCTACGATTCCTGAAACAAATGAAAAAGAATATATATTGCAGTTTTTGGGGCAAGCCGATCGTGGGCTGATGAAAGGATTCAAACAATAATGGATAACATAACCGCTTCAAATGTATCCAAAAGATATGGTTTTCAGTGGATCATAAAGGATTTTAATGCAGTTTTTAATCAGGGTAAGGTTTATGGTATTGCAGGCAAAAATGGAAGTGGAAAATCTACACTCATAAAAATTCTTTCAGGATATCTTACGCCTTCCAAAGGAAATGTTTCATACCATATCAGTGATAAGAAAATAGTACAAGATCAGGCATATGTTCATATCACACTTGCTGCGCCTTACACTGATTTGATCAATGAATACACGTTGAAAGAGATGTTTTTATTCCATCAGAAATTTAAACCATTGAAAGAAAACTTTTCATTAGCAAGATTTGAAGAGGAAATCCAATTGTCCGGGCAAAAAGACAAATTGCTTGGTCATTTTTCTTCGGGAATGAAACAAAAAATACAGTTGGCATTGTCAGTGTTTTCTGATACATCAATACTATTACTGGATGAACCTACTTCTTTTCTTGATGCAAACGCAAAAAAATGGTTTCTGGAAATTTTAACCAAAAACAAAATGGATAGAATTGTTATCATCGCATCCAATGACCAGTATGACCTGAATTTATGCGACGAAATTATTGAGATCAATAACGAATAAAATTTGAAGGCATAGATTTACTCAGTTAATGCCTTTGAGTTATACATTATTTGACAAACTCGTACTCAAATTTAAGTATCTTTAATATACGCTGACCGGTTTTGGTGTTTATATTTTTTAAGTACAAATCAACATCTGTACTCTTCTCATTGCCTTCTTTTTTGGCACTATCAAAAATTACATTTATTGTGGCTTTTTTGCCCGGTAAAATTTTTCCGACAGGATAATCCAAAGTTGTACAATCACATCCCGAAACGATGTCGATTTCAATAATATCTGAACCTGTATTGGTGAAAACATAATCAAACTTCTTAATATCACCTTTTTTTAGCTTGCCGAGTTTTATATTTTCATTATCAAATGTCATATGCACTCCTTTTATTTGGATAGGTGCTTTAGTGCCTTGGGTGGTGGCAGTTTGTTTCTTGATAGCAGGTTTTGCAGTCTGCGCGGAACCAACGTAAGACATAAAAACTATAAGTGTAAAAAAGAAATATTTTATGGTTTTCATAATGCTATTTTATTTTAATTATTTTAATAGACGGTGCAAAAATGTGAAATGTTACTTATATATTGTCTTATAGTTTTGTTAAAATTTAATTTTACCCTTTTAAGAGTATACATAAACATATTCTTAGAGTATGTTTAAAATTTTTCTTAGTTGTAAATCAAGAGATTATGGTTCTGGCGATAAAATAATTAACGAATTTAGTGAGCTAAATGAGGCGATTATTTTGAAGTCAGGTTCATAAAATATTGATTTTAAGGCAATAAAAAATTTAAAGATACTCTTAATCGTAATACCCATTCATCTTTCTCCACCTCATTTTAAGTACTCCTTTGATGGCTTCAGACACAATATTGGCGTGCATTTTTGATTTTCCTTTCTCCCTGTCAATAAATGTAATTGGTACTTCTTTTAAAGTAAAGCCTTTGTTCCAGGAGTAAAACTTCATCTCTATCTGAAATGTATAACCTATAAATTTGATTTTGTCGAGATCAAGGCTTGCTAAAACATGATTTTTGTAACAGATAAAACCTGCAGTGGGATCATGCACGGGCATCCATGTCACAGACCTTACATACAAAGATGCAGCGTATGATAATGCTATTCGTTCTTTTGACCAGTTTTTGATATCCCCTCCTTTTACATATCGGCTTCCTATAGCTATATCAGCACCGGATTTGCAGCAATCCAACAGCCTGTTTAAGTCCTTTGGATTATGACTGAAATCAGCATCCATTTCAAATATATAATCAAAACCATGTGATAGTCCGTACCTGAATCCTGCTATGTAGGCGGTACCCAAACCAAGTTTGCCTTCCCTTTGAATTAAATGCACTCTTGGATTTTTATCTAACATGGATTTTACAACTTCTCCAGTTCCATCAGGGGAATTGTCATCTACAATTAAAACAGAAAAATCATCAGATTGACTCAATACAGCATCAATGACGGCATGAATATTTTCAATTTCATTATAAGTAGGGATGATAACCAGGCAACTTTCCAATTGTATAGAATTCAATGATTTTTATAATTCGTGCTACTCTTAATTACTTATACGAAAAAACACATAAAAAATTTTGCAAATATGATAATAAAGAATGATAAATTTACTTTTGACTTATTAAAAATAAAATAAGGCGAATAAAGGAGTTATTGCACTTTATTAATAGAATCACTATATATAATTGATATACAGTTTTTTAGTACATAGAATAAAATTATTTTACGGACGAACCTCCTGAATCATATCATGAATGATCTCTACAACATCTTCAGGATTTGGCTTTGAGAAGTAATCGCCATCGGTTCCATATGGTGTCCTGTGTGGCGCTGCTGTGATGGTTACTGGTTTTGAATCAAGATATTTATATCCGTTCCATTTTTCCAGAACTTCTCTCATCATAAATGCAGTAGCCCCACCTGGTATGTCTTCGTCTAAGAAAACCACCCGATTCGTTTTTTTGATAGAATCCAAAATAATTCCTTCCAGATCAAAAGGCATTAAGGTCTGTATATCAATTAGTTCCACTGAGATGTTTAATGTTTTGAGTATATCGATGGCTTTTTCAGCTACCCTGACGCAAGACCCATAAGTAACTAAGGTGATATCAGTGCCTTTTAGTAAGACTTCCGGTTTGCCTAAGGGTATTGTAAATTCAAGTAAATTTTCAGGCATTTTTTCTTTGAGTCTGTATCCGTTCAGGCATTCCACCACTATTCCGGGATCATCTGATTTCAAAAGTGTGTTATAAAATCCTACAGCTTGTACCATATTTCTCGGGACACATAGATAGATCCCTTGCATCGATGTCAGTATCATCCCCATAGGTGAACCGGCATGCCATATACCTTCCAATCTATGACCTCTGGTACGAACTATGGCAGGAGCTCTTTGTATTCCGGCCGTTCTGTATCTCAAAGTAGCCAGATCATCCGTCAAAACTGAAAATGCATATGCCATATAATCCACATACTGAATTTCTGCTATTGGCCGTAACCCACGCATAGCACCTCCCACAGCTTGCCCCATGATAGACCACTCTCTTATACCCGTATCAAACACTCTTTCGGTTCCATGTTTGTTTTGAAGACCTGCAAATCCCTGATTAACGTCCCCTATATGACCAACATCTTCTCCAAATGCTACGATATTGGGTTTGAATTCCAATAACTGATCAAAATATGAATTTAAAATCTGAAAACCATTAACTAATTTTGGTTCTATTCCAAATTTTGGAGATATCTGTGCTACTTCTAAAGCTGAATATTTGGTGTCACTGTACAAATGTGTGTTATATCTTTCAGCACCGATGGTTCTTCCCTTTGATACAAAATTGTCCAGCGATTCATTCCTGTAATTCCCAAATCTCTTTAACTGAAATTGCAGCTTTCTTCCATTGGCTACCAGATCAGAATAGGCAGGATATGACATATTTTTAATCTCATTTTCTAGAGTCTTTATAGATTCTGTTTTCAGATTTTCGGGAATAGATCTCCATATTTCAGAATAAAAATCATGTTGCAGTTTTAAATCTGTTGAATAGTTGTTCCATGCCGTTTCCTTTGATGTTTTGGCGTATTCAGCGGCCTGGATTTTCAATGCGGCTATTTCTTCTTCACTAGCAATACCATTTATTAGTATCCATTCTTCCATTTTTTTGATGCAATCATGTTCTTTTTCCCACATCAGCCTCGAAGGTGTTTTATATCTTTCGTGGGAACCACTGGTAGAGTGTCCTTGTGGCTGAGTCAGTTCCTGAACATGAATCAAAGCAGGCATATGTTTTTCTCTTACTTTCATGGCCACTTTTTCGAATACAGCACAAAGTTCGGCATAATCCCATCCTTTTACGGTGTAGATCATTATTCCATTCCCATTACCATCTGGCAGAAAACCCTCAAGGGCTTTCGATATGGAGCCTTTGGTAGTCTGCATCTCTACTGGTACACTGATACCATATCCATCATCCCACACAGCAACTAACAGAGGTACTCTCATGACGGCAGCAGCGTTCATAGTTTCCCAAAATATGCCTTCAGAAGTTGAGCTGTCTCCGATGGTGACAAAGCTTACTTCATTGCCATGATCGGAAAAATTTTTATGTGAAGGAATATCTAACTTTCTGTATTTCTTGGAAGCCATTGCGAGCCCTAAAGCTCTTGCCATCTGGCCGGCCGTACAGGAAATGTCGGAAGAAACATTATATGACTGGGTGTGATCAAGCCACTCTCCATCAGCATCGACCAATGGCGTGGAATAGTGATTGTTCATTTGTCTACCACCAGAAAAGGGATCTCTTTCTGTATCCGCATATAATTGTGCAAAGTATTGCTCCACAGTACTGATCCCCAAGGCAAACATAAATGTTTGATCTCTATAATAACCTGAGCGCCAATCACCTTTGCGGAAAGCTCTGGCCATTGCTACTTGAGGTACTTCCTTGCCGTCACCATAAATTCCAAACTTACCTCTACCATTCAACACTTCTTTTCTGCCTATCAGGCTGGCTTCGCGACTCACCTGACATAACCAGAAGTCATGCAAAACATTCTCTTTGAAAAATTCTTCATTTTGCAGAGTGCCCTGATCATTTGCTATTGATAAATTTTCATAAGGTTTCATATGTCTGTTGATAGATAAATGGTGATCAAATCATTGCAAAGGTAATTGTTTTTATTCACATTTCATTATAAAATATAATTTTGAATTGTGTTTTTTTTAAAGAAAATATAACACATTATTTGGGATTTCAGATTCATTCATAATATAATATTGATATTTTGATAATTTTATGATGCATCGTCATGTTTTTTTGATTAAGAATGAAAAACAATACCTATTACCCTAAACTAACTCAATGCATTCCAGTCTGATTACTACAATTATCCTTAGATTTGCATCATATTTTTACTTTTTCATCTTTATGGCATTTAATATAACGTCACACTATCAACCAACAGGAGATCAGCCTAAAGCTATCCAGCAACTTACTGAGGGCATCAGAAATGGTGAAAAATTTCAGGTTCTGTTGGGTGTAACAGGATCAGGTAAGACATTTACGATGGCTAATGTTATTGCAAATTTTGACAAACCCGTGTTGGTTTTGACACACAATAAGACTTTAACAGCCCAATTATATGCCGAACTGTGTGAATTTTTTCCTGATAATGCAGTCGAGTATTTTGTATCCTATTATGATTATTATCAGCCCGAGGCTTATTTGACGCATTCAGATACTTATATCGAAAAGGATTTACAAATCAATGATCAGATTGATAAATTGCGACTGAGAGCGACATCTTCATTATTATCCGGACGTAGAGATGTAATTATAGTGTCGTCAGTTTCCTGCATATATGGCATGGGTAATCCTGAAGACTATAAAACCGGGATCATCAGGATTGCAACCGGTCAAAAAATAAGCAGGAATGCTTTTTTATACAATTTAGTTCAAAGTCTATATTCAAGAACTGAAACAGAATTTAAAAGGGGAACATTCAGGGTGAAAGGGGATACTGTCGATATTCATCTGCCTTATGTTGATTATGGGTACAGAATCATTTTTTTTGGTGATGAAATAGAAGTTATTGAGCAATTGGAAATAGAAAGCGGGAAAAAGATTACTGCATTGAACCATGCTGCTATTTTTCCAGCTAATCTATACGTAGCACCCAAGGATAGATTGAATATGGTGATAAGAGATATTGAATATGAGCTTTACAATCATGAATTATTTTTCACAAATGAAGGTAGATATCTCGAAGCACAAAGAATAAAAGAAAGGGTTAATTTCGATCTTGAAATGATACGTGAATTAGGCTATTGTAACGGGATAGAAAATTATTCCCGATTTTTTGATGGGAGGAGGCAGGATACGAGGCCTTTCTGTCTTTTAGACTATTTTCCTGATGATTACCTTATGTTTATAGACGAAAGCCATCAAACGCTACCCCAGGTGAGAGGTATGTGGGGAGGCGACCGTGCACGAAAACTCAATTTAGTTAATTATGGATTCAGACTTCCTTCAGCATTGGACAACAGGCCTTTAAGTTTTGAAGAGTTTGAATCTGTCATCAGTCAGGTAGTTTATGTCAGCGCCACACCCGGTGATTTCGAACTGGAAAAGACAGAAGGTGTAGTAGTGGAACAAATTGTGCGACCTACCGGGCTATTGGATCCGCCAATAGAAGTAAGACCGAGCATCAACCAGATCGATGATTTGCTTGAGGAAATACATAAAAGAATTGAAGCTGATGAAAGAGTACTTGTCACAACACTTACTAAAAGAATGGCTGAAGAATTGACAAAATATCTCACTAAACTGAATATAAAAGTGAGATACGTTCATAGTGAGGTTGATACTATGGACAGAGTGGAAATTGTAAGGGACCTTAGGCTTGGCGAATTTGACGTCTTAGTAGGTGTAAATCTATTGAGAGAAGGCTTAGATCTTCCGGAGGTATCATTAGTTGCAGTTTTGGACGCTGACAAGGAAGGCTTTTTGAGAAATGCCCGCTCGCTTACCCAAACAGCAGGTAGAGCGGCCAGAAACAGTAATGGATTGGTGGTGTTTTATGCGGATAAAACCACTCAAAGTATGCAACTGACAATGGATGAAACAAACCGAAGGAGAGCCATACAGATTGCGTACAATCTCGAACATAATATTACACCTGCCACTATATTAAAAAGCAAAGAAGATATATTAAATCAAAAATCGATCCTGGATATAAGAGGTGTGAAGCCTAAGATTTATATCGAACCGGATGAGAAGTCAAATATTGCTGCAGATCCGGTGATCGCCTACATGAATAAAGATCAGCTTACAACATTGATTAATGAAACTGAATCAAGAATGAAAAAAGCTGCCAAAGACCTGGATTTTATCACCGCAGCACAACTCAGAGATGAGCTTCTGGCATTAAAAAAGAAATTGTAGGAAAGTATCTTGGCTGTAATACCAAGTCCATGTCATTCGAATAAATCGTATCTGTATAATAATCAATAACTTAAAATACTGTTAAAAAATATTTTACATTATTATTAAAAATTTCTTGCATATATTCATTCAGATATTGATCTTTGCAACTCGTATGATAAAAGTATAGATATGTATGATATTGTTTGACTTGTGACTATACAATTAATTATTACATATTATACTTTTTTGCATACGATAGCATTTTTATAAGGATGCATTTTATTTTTAGCATGAGAATCGGAATCCTATGAGCATTTTTGACAAACGTATCAATTACAAACCCTTCGAATACCCTGAAGTTTTAAAATTTACTTCAGCCATGAATAATACTTTTTGGGTACATTCAGAAGTTGATTTCACGGCAGATGTTCAGGATTTTCACTCACATCTTAATGATTCAGACAGACAAGCTGTTAAAAAAAGCCTGTTAGCTATAGCACAGATTGAAGTGGCTGTAAAGACATTTTGGGGCAACTTATACCTGCATTTCCCCAAACCGGAGTTTAATGGTTTAGGAAGCACTTTTGCTGAATGTGAATTCAGGCATTCGGAGGCATACTCCAGACTTTTGGAGGTCTTGGGTTATAATGATGAATTTGAAAAGCTCTTAGAAATACCAGTCATCAAAAAGAGAATTGATTATCTGTCATCTGTATTATCAAAAAGCAAGTCTGAAGACAGGAAAGAATATATATTATCTTTAGTGCTATTTACTATATTGATTGAAAATGTTTCTCTTTTCAGTCAGTTTGGTATCATTTTGTCATTTACAAGGTTCAGAGGAGCTTTAAAAAATGTAAGTAATATCATTGCCTGGACTTCAGTAGATGAACAATTGCATGCTAATGCGGGTATATATCTGATCAACGTCATCAGAGAGGAGCTTCCTGAAATATTTGATGAGGATACACAAAATAAAATATATCAGGTTGTTAAAGAGTCTATCGAAATTGAAGCAGAAATTTTAGATTGGATATTCTCTGATGGAGAAATTAAAAACATCAACAAAAAGGATTTGCTCAATTTTATGAAATTTAGGGTGGATGAAAGCCTTGAAAGAATAGGCATGAAAAAAGTATTCCACGTTTCAGATGAAGAGTATAAACCTATGATGTGGTTTGAAGAAGAAGTTTTTGCTAATAGCCTTGATGATTTTTTTGCAAAAGACCTGTTGAATACACCAAACACGATAAGAGTATAACCGCGGATGATCTTTTTTAGAGCTTCCAAATAGTCTAAAAAGGTAAATGGGGGTCATTACAAATGAATTTTATTCCTGTTCCGATTTTTTTATATTGAATAACATAAAACCTAAAAATCTAAAATGAATTTCCTATTCCAGACCAAAATTACTTCAAAATAAGGCTCTGCGTTCATTTTTGACTTCGCACCATAGCGATGCTATGATTTGTCGTCAAAAATGCTTTTTTTATTGTACTTTTGATCTTCATGACGGAACCCAATTTAGATATTTAGGTATAATTATCTCACTGCTAATACTTAATGTATATGGAAGACAGACTCTGGTGGGTAAATGACGAGAGCGAACAGGTATTGAATAGAGGGTATCTCCTCAAAGGAGAAACTATAGAAGGAGCTATAGACAGGATTACAACTGCCGCATCTCAAAGGCTTTACAAACCCGAATTGAAGCCCGCATTTACCGAAATGATAGAAAGAGGATGGATGAGTCTAAGTTCACCTATTTGGGCCAATATGGGCACTGAAAGAGGTTTGCCGATTTCATGCTTCAATGTACATGTCCCGGATTCTGTTGAAGGCATCACCCACAAGCTGGGCGAAGTGATCATGCAGACCAAGATTGGAGGAGGCACTTCAGGTTATTTCGGGGAGTTGCGCGAACGAGGCAGTGCGGTATCAGACAATGGTAAGAGTTCAGGAGCTGTCAGCTTTATGAGATTGTTTGATACGGCCATGGACACCATTTCTCAAGGTGGAGTTAGGCGAGGTGCATTTGCGGCCTATCTTGATATAGATCACCCGGATATCGAAGAGTTTTTGACAATAAAAAGTATCGGTAGTCCCATTCAAAATTTGTTTAATGGGGTCTGTGTTCCTGATTACTGGATGCAGGAAATGATAGATGGAGACAGGAAAAAAAGAGAAATTTGGGCAAAGCTCTTAGAAAGCAGACAGCAAAAAGGACTGCCCTACATATTCTTTTCAGATAATGTCAACAGGAATAAACCTCAGGTGTACAAAGACCTGGAAATGACAATTCACGCCAGTAACCTGTGCTCAGACATTGCCCTACCATCCAGCGAATCAGAATCATTTATATGTTGTCTTTCGTCCATGAATCTGGAACTTTATGATGATTGGAAAGATACTGAGGCTGTAAAAATGGCTATTTACTTCTTAGATGCTGTTTTACAGGAATTTATAGCAAAAACAGAAGGTAATCACTATCTTGAAGCAGCCAATCGATTTGCAAAAAGGCATAGAGCATTAGGTCTTGGAGTGTTGGGTTGGCATTCATATCTTCAGAAAAATATGATACCTTTTGAAGGCTTGCAGGCTAAATTACTCACTACTACCATTTTTAAAGATATTCAGGAGAAAGCAGAGAAGGCATCGGCTGAGTTGGCCCGGATCTATGGAGAGCCTGAACTTCTGAAGGGTTATGGAAAAAGAAATACAACGCTTTTGGCCATAGCGCCGACTACCTCATCTTCATCTATATTGGGTCAAACATCGCCTGGCATAGAGCCATTCAGCAGCAACTACTATAAAGCAGGATTATCGAAAGGTAATTTTATGAGAAAGAATAAATATCTGAAACGATTACTTGCTGAAAAGGGTATCGATAATGAGGATACCTGGCGGGATATTATGCTCAATCATGGAAGTATTATGCATCTGCATGAGTTGACAGAAGAAGAAAAATCGGTTTTCAAAACTTTCAAAGAAATCAGCCAGTTGGAAATCATCCAGCAAGCCGGAATAAGACAGAAATACATTGATCAGGCCCAAAGTTTGAATCTTAATATACCTGCGAGTCTTCCCGTCAAGAGTGTCAATCAGCTCATTATTGATGCATGGAAGTTGGGTGTCAAAACCCTTTATTACCAGCGAAGTCAGAGTGTATCAAAAGAGTTAGTGGCCAATCTGGTCAATTGTGCCAGTTGTGAGTCGTAAGGGGTAATAGCTTCAAAAACGAAGCCTTCTATGTCTAAGCAGAGATTTCACAAAAAAATTAATCACTGTTGAAAATTATTTCAGGTACATTTGTAAGCAAAATAGTGCCCGGAACAATTTATAGCATTGCATAAAAAGTGAGACATCCGGGCACCGGCGTCCATGGGAATTTGGATCACTTAGCTGCTTTCATGGGGGTGATAGCAGAGAGATTACATAACGATACTATGTTGGATTGATAAGTATCTGCAATCGTCAGAAGTGATCTGCTTTGAAAAATTCAAAAAGTATGCCAATTCATATTATTGCCATCCAGGAATTTTAAAATAACCACAATTGCCAAAAAATGACCCAATCAAATTTGGTAATCAATTTAATCAATTACCATTTTTTAATTAAAATTGATCATTCTTGAATAAGAGTATGTTTAAAATTTTTCTTAGTTGTAAATCAAGAGATTATGGTTCTGGCTATAAAATAATCAACGCATTTAGCGAACTAAATAAGGCGATTATTTTGAAGCCAGGTTCATAATGCATTGATTTTAAGGCAATAAAAATTCAAACATACTCTAAGGTAAAAATATAAAAGAGGAAGATGTAGAACAGATTATTGCCATTTCTATTATAATTCATTATTTTTGCAAAGTTTTTTTATAAAATTGACAAAAAGAAATCAAAAATGCCAAGGATATTAACATTGAGGGACGCACTGGGAGAAGCCATGTCCGAAGAGATGAGGAGAGATGAAAATGTCTTTCTGATGGGCGAAGAAGTTGCCGAATATAATGGAGCTTACAAGGTCAGTAAGGGCATGCTTGAGGAGTTCGGAGCAAAAAGAGTGATAGATACTCCTATTGCAGAATTAGGATTTGCAGGGATCGGTGTAGGAGCAGCGATGAATGGCCTGCGACCCATTATTGAATTTATGACGTGGAATTTTGCCGTATTGGCATTCGATCAGATAGTCAATAATGCAGCCAAAACACTTTCACAATCTGCAGGACAATTCAAATGCCCCATCGTATTCAGAGGACCTTCCGGGTCGGCTGGACAGCTTGCTCAGCAGCATTCTCAGACATTTGAAAGCTGGATGGCAAATATACCGGGCGTTAAGGTTATCTCTTGTATTGACCCCGCTGATGCCAAAGGTTTGTTAAAATCAGCTATTCGTGATGATGATCCGGTATGTGTGATGGAGTCAGAATCATTTTATGGGTTGAAAGGTGAAGTTCCTGATGGCGACTATCTGGTACCAATAGGAAAGGCTGCTGTGAGAAGGGAAGGCACAGATGTTACTATAGTATCTTACAATAAAATGATGGAAGTAGTCAAAGATGCTGCCATCGAACTTGAAAAGCAGGGAATCTCTGCCGAAGTTATCGATTTACGTACCATCAGACCACTGGATCATAAAACTATTGTCGGGTCAGTCAAAAAAACCAACAGGCTTGTAGTGGTCGATGAAGCCTGGCCTTTTGCCGGAGTTTCTGCCGAAATAGCTTATGAAATTCAGAAGTACGCTTTTGACTACCTTGATGCACCTGTGACAAGAGTGAATTCTGCAGACACTTCTTTGCCTTATGCACCGACATTTCTGGATGAATACCTACCTACACCTGCCAAAGTGATCAGGGCAGTGAAGGAAGTGATGTACGTCAGAGGTTAATCAATAGTAAAAGTTCTCCATATTGCGAGGGATGGCGGATCGGCCTTAATGACAATCTTTTCATTTTTTACCGGGTGTATAAATGACATTTTGTAGCAATGCAATGCTATGGACTTATCATGCAGTGGATACTCTGCTCCATATTTTAAATCTCCAATGATAGGACTGCCAATTTTGCTCAGTTGTGTCCTTATCTGATGTGGTCTTCCTGTGATAGGATGCACTTCCAGGAGCACCTTGGCATCCAGTTCACCAACAAGGTGATATTCCAGTATGGCTTCTTTAGTTCCTGTCTTTTTTGATGCGTACGCTCGGGTGATATTTTTCTGTTCATCCTTTATCAAGTGATGTACCAGTGTGCCTGAAAATTCTTCAGGCCTAACTGCAACTATTGCCAGATAAGTCTTTTCCATGGTGTGTTCTCTGAGCATTTTGTTCATTCTCTCCAGAGCTTTGGATGTTCTGGCAAATATGACTACTCCACTTACAGGTCTGTCCAACCTGTGTATCACACCAAGAAATACATCTCCGGGTTTGCCATATCGGATTTTTATATACTCTTTGACTAAATCAGATAGGGTAGTGTCTCCTGTTTCGTCACCATGCACGAGTGCTCCGGCAGGTTTGTTGATGGCTATAAGATGGTTGTCTTCGTATATGACTGATAAGCCGTTGAGCTGAAATTTTTGTCTGTTCATAGTGCAAAGGTAAGTTTAAAGCGTATTATTTTGTATGATTTAATGATTTTAAAAGCAATGTCGTTTAGTTGATGTGTTTTTACTTGTTTTTACCCATCCCTGCATCAAAGAATAGAAATGAAGTATTCAGGATTCTGTATTGGTAAATGCATTTCAGTTCAAGTCACTATTTCCTATTTTCATAATAAAAACTAATAAAAACCAAAAAAAAGAAAACTCTGGACAGAAAAGGAAGCCCTTAATGGATGTTAATCTGCCTTCTGCTTAGCTTTGTCTAATAAATTTACATTAGATAAGGTCAGTTGTCTTATCTTTGTTGAAAGTATTTTATCAAATTGACTTTAATGGTGCCCATTATAAAGCAGGAAATAGTCAAATGGTCCAAAAAGAAGGCCTTTTACCACGTGGTCTTCTGGGTATCTCTATTTGTGGTCAATCTTGTGGCCAGTATCCCACAGATGGGTTTTGCACTTGCATTTTTGACTGACATTGTCAATGTAGGTTTTTTTGCTGTCATAGTATATTTCAACCTTTTGTATCTTTTCCCCTGGTACCTGAAACACAAAAATCTTTGGTATCATTTTTTATCACTGGCTTTAGCATCATTGTTATTGATGCCGATCAAGACTGTATTGTTTTTAGGGGCTACTACAGGATATCCGGTGGCGCAGTATTCATACTATTCCAATCAATTTTTTATCTTTGTATCTACATTTTTTGCAGGAGCCAGCGCCACTATTTATCAGATTACCAATGAATGGTTGGTGCAGCAAAGAGATAAAAAACACCTTTAAAGTCAGAATCTTCAGTCTGAACTAAGGTTTCTTAAATCTCAGATCAATCCGCATTTTCTTTTTAATACGCTTAACAGCTTGTATGCATTGACACTTAAAAAATCGGATCTGGCACCTGAGATCGTCCTAAAATTGTCTGAAATGATGAGGTATATGCTGTATGAATGCAATGAAAAAGAGGTGCCATTGAGTAAAGAGATCAACTATATGCAAAACTATCTCGAGCTTGAAAAGTTACGGCACGGAAATAAAATGCTGATAGACTTAAAGATAAATGGTGAAATCGAAGATCAAAAAATTGCTCCACTCATGCTGATTCCTTTTATCGAAAACTCTTTTAAACATGGATTGAGTACTCAGGTGTCTCAGGGATTTGTGAATCTTGAGATGATGGTGCAGCACAGTGATCTGCATATGACACTTGAAAATAGTAAAGCACCGTCAATGCCTAAAATCAACGGTAAAAGATCCGGCGGAATCGGTCTTGCCAATGTCAAAAGGCGTATGATGATCCTGTATCCTGAAAAACATTCGCTTTCCATCAGCGAAAGCCCGAATACCTATAAAATCGAATTAGATTTGCAACTTACAAATTAACCATCTAAATTTTATTAAAAAGTAAAAATGATCAAAGCAATTATCGTAGATGACGAGCCTCTGGCTCTCGAAGTACTAGAGACATACATTTCAAGGATTCCGGAAATCCAATTGGTACAAAAGTGTGAAAATGCATTTGAAGCAAATGAAGCACTAAAAAATCATCAGATAGACTTGATGTTTCTTGATATCCAGATGCCCCAGTTGTCAGGGATAGAATTTCTAAAAACTCTGGCTAATCCACCTTGCGTTATTTTCACCACAGCTTATCCGGACTATGCTGTAGAAGGATTTGAGCTCAATGCTACAGATTATCTGCTCAAGCCTATCTCTCTTGAGAGATTCATGAAAGCGGTAAATAAAGTGTCCGAAAGATTGGGTGCAAAAAGAGGAGAATTTGATAATAATCATCACCAGGAAGGAGCAGAAGATTTCTTCTTTGTCAAAGCGGATAAAAAATTAGTTAAAATCAATTTTGATGACATCCTCTATATTGAAGGTCTCAAGGACTATGTAATCATAAGGCAGGAAACAGGAAGGGTGATCACTTTACAAACCATGAAGAGTCTTGAAGATCGATTGCCTGATGCTAAGTTCAAAAGAGTGCACAGGTCATTTATAGTCAATATCAAAAAGATCACCGCCATACTTGGTAATATGGTAGAACTCATAGAAGGTGGTAAAGTCAAACAACTTCCCATCGGCAAAAATTATAGGGATGAGCTTCTTGATATGATCAATGAAAATAAGCTGTAAGCTTAATTAATTGAATTCACTCCGAAAATTTTTTAATGAACAGATTTAAATGATTTCTACTACATTGATAATCAAACGTTTCCCTTTAGGGGAAGGGTAAAAAACGTTTGATTATCATAAAATATTTGTTTTCGGAGTAGACTCATCCAAATGCGATTGTCAAAACTCAAAACAGCCTAAATCCGGAGTGGATTTGCGGGCTTTATTCAGGATGTCAACCGGTACCTGAGAAAGAAATTTTCCTTTACTCAGTGCAACAGACATTGTATCCAGACGGTAGTCTCCTGTATTTCTTTTGAGAAAGAGTTTGTCGGTATTTTTTAAATTTACGCACGAAAGACAATTATCAAAAAAATCAGGATGATTTTTGGGAAGCAGCAATTCATCAACTTTTACGGCACAATTTGAAAATTTGTATTTAAACTGATTTTTGGGACCTACCCGAACGAGACCAATTTCGTCCCTGTCTGAACCGGCAAATATACAATTGGTAAAGTCAGCATTCAGTCTGTAGACTCTTGCACCCTCCGTGCATAGAGGATCAGAGCAGTAAAAATCAGTTAGGACTACCGATTCATTCTGACCTTCATAACTTCCTACTGAACAATAGTTGAAAGTATAGTTGCCGCCATAAGTCAGCTGGATACTGTAATTACTATTGTCATACATGAGACAATTTTCACCATATATGCTGGCGTGCCTGCCTATGACTGCCGGGCCGCCTGTATTGTAGATCCTGCAGGAGTGTAGAGATACATCCGACATCGAATCAGCTCTGATTCCAATGATGGAATTCTTGATTATGGTATGTGTGAGTTTGTTATTTCTGCTATGATACCAAAATAGTAATCCTACCCATTGAGATTTGACATCTTCATATTCTTTTTCCAATCTTGCTCCCTGGATGATGACTGGCCGGTCAACAGTACCTTTAGATTCGAGTTTACCATTTTGATTGAATACAATGAGTCCGTCATTATATGCTGACGAAGAATCCCGCACTATGCCACCATGTACATAAATACGACATCCCGGCGGCAGCACCAGTGTACAGCTATCAACTATTAGTATGCCATAAATCACATAAGGTTTCGGGTCATTCCATACCCTTTGACCGAAATTGCATGAAAGTAAAGCACCCTTACCTCTTCCGCTTGTTGAAGGAACGTAGTTGGCATTCTGACCCCACGCTTCGAGATATAGTTTTTGGGTATTGCCATTGACGCTGATGTCCAGATAGTCTTCTATGACAAACGGAGAGATGCTGAGTGGTTGATTGGGGTCTATGGTGGTCTCGACAAAGATGTAGATACTGTCCCGGCTTCCGATTTCAATGTTTTTTACGACGGGGCCTTTTATACCATCTGCATTGATCCTGAAAAACCTGTTATTTTGATTTTTTAAAGTCACATCCACCTTGATAGGTTGGTCTTTGGGATTATATACTTTTACGGATCTTGTGGCAGATCCCAGACTTGTAAATACCGTATCAAATCGCAAGGTATCGACCGAAAACCGCAGTTTTACATCATTGTTTTCATAATAGTCATCTTTTCGGCAAGCCGTAATGCTGAAAATAACACCAAATAAAATAATACCTAACAGTTTATTGATATTCACAATATACAAAGTTTCTACATTTACAGAAAGGAGTATGGTTCAATTTTTTTCACTTGAGGCAAATTGAAACATTTTAAACATACTTTAAACGCAGGATTATCAATTTTATTCCTGTTTAGGAAAAAAAAATGTTTTGCTTTAAAACTGATAGATGTGATGAGTCAACTCACGGTTTCTTCTTCCTTGTCTTCAAAACCCTGTCCGGTATCTAATGAAATCAAAGTAAGGTTTGATACTATAACAAAGAAATAAATTTTTGGATGTCACTTTATAAAGGTTAACGTTATAGCGAATAGAAAATTTTTTGTAATAATTTTAAATCATAATTTATTGTAAATTAAATAATTATGATTTTGAATTTTTGCAATCAATTTTCTTTTTGGTATAGTTAAACTCATTTTTCTATTTTTGCAGGATTATAGTGCTTATTTTATCAGGAAGGTAATATATGTTTGCATTTTAAGGAAAAAAAAACAATGTTATGTCCGCTG
Source organism: Saprospiraceae bacterium (assembly GCA_016713025.1). Taxonomy (NCBI): domain Bacteria; kingdom Pseudomonadati; phylum Bacteroidota; class Saprospiria; order Saprospirales; family Saprospiraceae; species Saprospiraceae bacterium. Next base: position 1,132,024 of record JADJPZ010000004.1, read on the forward strand.
AGGATATCATTAAAGATTTAAAATCCGGAGTCATAAGTCCTATGTATTTATTGCATGGTGAGGAATGGTACTATATAGATATAGTGGTAAATTATGTAGAAGATCACTTACTATCTGATATGGAAAAAGCTTTTAATCAAGTGGTAATATATGGAAAAGATGCCAACGTAACAGCAATCATAGATGAAGCCAGACAATATCCCATGATGTCCACAAAAAGGGTCATCCTGCTAAAGGAGGCTCAACAAATGAAGGGAATTTCAGAGTTGCTTCCTTATGCTGAGAAGCCAGTAGGCACTACTGTGTTGGTCATTTGTTATAAATACGGGAAACTCGATAAAAGAACAAAATTTTATAAAGCACTTGAAAGTAATGGCGTAATATTTGAATCAAAAAAAATATACGATAATCAGGTAGCATCGTGGGTTCGTGACTTTTTAAAAGCAGGTGGATATACAGCTGCTGACGGTGTACACGAACTTGTTGCCGAATACCTTGGCTCTGATTTGTCCAAAGTGAGTAATGAACTGACCAAGCTGATGCTGAATGTACCCAAGTCAAGGCAAATTACCATGGATGATGTGCGGGATGTGATCGGTATAAGCAAAGAATTTGACGTGTTCGAATTGCAAAAGATGCTTGGAGAAAGGAATTTTGCTAAAGCAACTCAAATTATAAAATATCTTTCTGACAATCAAGGTCCCAATCCTGCTGTGGTCATCATAACCAATTTATTTGGATATTTCAATAAAGTCATGATCACTCATCAGCATGGAGCAAAAAGTGATCAGGAACTATCAAAACTGACAGGAATAAACCCATTTTTTCTCAAAGAGTATCGGCAGGCAGCAAAAAACTATTCAAAAAATCAGCTGGTTTCAATTTTTAAAGCTTTAAAAAATGCAGATAAAGCATCAAAAGGTATTGGCAATAGAAGGAATGATGTGTCTTCTATTTACAAAGATTTTTTGATATCCTGCATGACAGCATAAAAAAAAGGAGTCGATGACTCCTTTTGATTTTTACATTTTTAGATTATTATCTTTGAGATTATCCCAACATTTATATTAAGTAAAAGATTGAATTACATCAGTATAAGACTGGATTTCAGCTTCTCATTACAAAGTTATAATGTAAAATGAAGATTATACTCCTATGTTTTGTGCTTCCGCTATGATTCTCTTTGCAAGATTCATAATTTTATCATCATCAAGATGCACAATGCCACCTTCAGGCCCGGGTTCGATATGGCATCCTACTACCTGTCCATTCTGATATTTTTTTGCCCCAAAATAATTACGTACAGTTTGCTCTTCTATACTTAGTTCTGATGCAATCCTGCTTACACTACCTGTAGGCAAGGCGTGCTTGATTCTTCTTAGTTCTTCAAATGTGATATTCATGTCTGAAAGAATTTTGTGTTATTAAATAAAATATTATGAATCCGAAAAATACAAATTTGTTTGAGACTTTATATTTTTAGTTAACAAAAAATTTACAAATTTGTTAAAAGTTATCCTTTTTCCGTTGATTCAAAAAATGAAATATGGTTTGAAAATCCAGCTCTCATTCATAACCATAAGATAATTCAGAAAAAAACTTATATTTTCTTGAAAGAAGCGAGTGCGTTTTTAATACGAGAAACTGCTTCAATCAAGTCCGCATCTGATGCTGCATATGATAATCTGATACATTGATCATTACCAAAAGCAGCACCTGAAACTGTACCTACATGGGCTTCAGTAAGCATAGCTTCCGAAAAATCATCCGCATCTTTGATAGTTACTGTGCCATTTGTGGTTCCGAAATAGTGACTTATATCAGGAAACACATAAAATGCACCTTGAGGTTGATTTACTTTAAGCCCGGGGACTTCCTTAAGTTTGCTTATGATCAGGTCTCTTCTTCTTAAAAATGCTTCTTTCATGGCTAATGCCTCAGATTTTTCTGTTCTCAAGGCAACTGCGGCAGCTTCTTGACTAAATGAAGCAGCACCCGATGTTACCTGACCTTGTACTTTGTTGCAGGCATCGGCGAGCCATTTCGGCCCACCCATATATCCCAATCTCCATCCTGTCATTGAAAACCCTTTTGAAAATCCATTGACCGTAGCTGTCAGGTCTTTTGTCTTATCAAATGCTCCTATACTTGCGTGTTTGCCGGTGAAGTTGATATATTCATAAATTTCATCGGCTATGATCAAAATGTTTCCGTTTTCACTGATAACATCAGCAATCTCTGCCAGTTCATCATAGGTGTATACAGAACCGGTAGGGTTGCATGGAGAAGAAAAAATAAGTAGTTTTGTTTTTTCTGTGATAGCATCCCTGATCTGTGCTGCTTTAACTTTAAAGTCATCTTCTATCCCTGCACTGACCACTACAGGAACGCCTCCGGCAAATTTTACAATTTCGACATATGAAACCCAATAAGGAGCCAATATGATCGCTTCATCCCCTTCATCGAGGGTGGCTAAGCATATATTGGCTATACTTTGCTTTGCTCCATTAGAAACAACAATTTGCGCAGGTTCAAAGTGCAGGTTATTTTCAGTTTTAAATTTATCACATATGGCTTTTCTGAGCTCCATTGTACCTGGTACAGGGGTATATTTAGTATTTCCTTTTTTCAGTGCCTGATATGCTGCTTCTTTGATAAATTCCGGAGTGTCAAAATCCGGCTCTCCAAGGCTAAGGCTTATGACACTTACTCCTTTGGCAGCGAGATCTCTTGCTTTTTGTGCCATTCTGATGGTAGCAGATTCTTCCATTGCCTGAACCTTATCAGACAACATTTTTAATGGATTAATGCTCATTTTGTTTAAAATTCTATTTGTTTACTAAAGAGTATGTTTAAACTTTTATCATTTGGCTCCAAGTGGCAAATTTAATTTTATCCAGCGTTATATTTTTCGCAGTAGCTTCCGGCTACGACTGCAAAATATGCCTTGTCCAAAATTAAATTTTATCACTTTCGCTCAAACATAAAAATTTAAACATACTCTAATCAGGACAAAGGTAAACAAAATATTATTTGTTAAAACTTAAATTGTCGTTTTTGTATGATTAACGAATTACGCCTATTAGCTAAAGCTCTTCATTCTCTTAATAGCCTGTCATGCAATAGTTTTAAACGATCCATACAAATTCTTCTATCTTTAAGGACCTGAATACATTGTTATCAAATGATTCGATCAAATGTCTCTTCAGTATTTACTTCAAATAACTGTTTCAGAGTTGCCAATCTGTTTTCTGCCATTTGATCAAAAATGATTCTAATGCTCCTGATGGTATCTGTCGTGCAAAACTTTCTGGCCATATCAGGATTGGAAATCCCGGAACCATCCCTGAATTTATATACCTGTTCTAATAGATTTTTTTCAAATTTGATGCTTATTTTTTCATTCATTTTAAATACTGTGACCTTTATCTCATCAGCATTAAATTCATCAATTATCCTCACTATAATGGTATTTTTTAATAATATTTTCTGAAAAGAAGCAATACAACTTATACAAATCAGGATGCTTTTCTAATTTAATAAGATGTCTCATTATGGTTTGATTGTCATTTCTGACGGCAGGGCCTGTTTGATTATTCTCAGGAATATCGATAGTAAGTTTTTCAGCAGTTTCTTTGATCAGTGGTATCAATAAGTCAAACCTTATATCTTCTTGCTTACAATAGTCATATGTGAGCCTGAAGAGATGATTGGCAAAATTATTGACCAAAACAGCTGCCAGGTGCAATTTTTCCTTTCTTTCATCATCAATCCAGGTAAAATCATTGGAAATCTGATCGGCAAGTTCGAGCAACCAAAGTTTGACATATTCATTTGACGCGGTTATCACAAAAGGTATTTCATTGGTTACTACCTGGGACTCTCTTTTTAAAGATTGAAGTGGCCACAAGCAACCGTAATTGGCGGAGTAAGGACTAAGTATGGACGATGGGGTTGCACCGGAAGTGTGGGTAAGTATTTGACTGTCCCTGAGCTGAAATGGTATCGAATCTGCCACTTCAAGTATAGCATCATCATTTACGCACAACAAGTACAAATCAGCATGCGGATCTAATTGTTTTATATCAGAAATATATGCTCCAATATCCAGATGACTATAATAGGTCTTATCATTTGCATTTCTGCCATAAACCTGTTTCAAATTGTAACCAGCGAATACTATGCATTCTGCAAGGTGCCAGGCTACATTACCAGAACCGATGATGACGATGTTGTCCAACATAGATTAGTTATAGTGTTTTTTGTTTGAACCTATACCATGCCGCCATAAATAATCCTATCATCATAAAAATACTGCCTGCCCAAAACAAATTTATGCCCGGGAAAATGGTAGCTTGCAAAATCAGGTAATCGGTACGGGGAACATCAGTGGCTATATCCAGGATAGCGTTGGAAACACTGCGATTATCTTTAGCGATTTTAAATGTAAATTCTTCTGCTGCAGGATTGATATTGCTGAAACGAATATGAAGACCTGATTGATTATCATAGTGTTTTATACTCATCGGTACATTCTTTTTGATGACATACAGTGGTCTTGCTTCTGAAATGTAATCCTGTCCTTGAATTGATAGAATGGCCGCAATGGCTATATCTTTTTCTTCGGGTTGATAGTTGGGGTGTTGAGGGTTTTTATCAAATCCGTTTAAGGATATAGTATATCCATTTGTTTGAATTGCTCCTCCGGATTTGATGGTATACTCCTTGTAGTTGAGCAAATCATCTGAAGTAAATCCGTTATCAAACATTTTTTCATTGAGTTTTATTTTGATACCAGCTTCCGGAAATGATGCTGGATAGTTATACATGAGGGCTCCATCCATACCTAAAGCTGCCTGTCCTACATACATAGAATCAGTTTCTTGGTCATGAATTCTGAGATTTACTGCTATTCCGGCATCATGACGGTGTTTTTTGTATTCATCCTGGTCAGGAGAAAAAGTGATACTCTCGGCTTTGATAGAATACCCTTTCAGTTGGATAGTGTCCCTTAAAGGGATAGTGTGTAAAACAAATTTCAACGAATCTTCTATCTTCTTAGCTTCTTCTGAGCTTTGTAATGATGGAGGAAGACCCACTACACATGTGAAAATATCTTTGTGCAAATAGTGTTTGGTACTTGGGTTGAAAGCCGCCACTTTGCTGAAATCATTGGAATACTGAGCATTGGGATAAAGATTTATTTCATCGATGATCTCCAGGCTGTCATTCAGCTTCTTAAAATTTATAGTATATTTTCTTTCTCTACCTATCAATGTGTCTGAAACATATGTCATGAAGTATCCCTGTGAAAAAAGAGGACGTCCTTTGATGAGCTGCACATATTTTTCAAGGTCTTCATCTGCAAACATGCCTTTAAACACAAAGGGATTGGATGAAATAAATTTTTGATTTAACCCACTTGCCAGGATGCCTATCAGCATCATTCCGAAACCAAAATGCGCTATACCTGACCATGCCAATTTCAAATTGCCTTTAACCACATTAATGATGTAATCAGCGTTGGCGATAATAGCAAACAGCCCTGAAAAACACAATACAAAGTACTGCCAGCTATACAATTTTATCCATAAAGTAATCATCCACGTAAGAATGGCTGAGATACCGGCAATAATTACAAGCCTGGTGAAAACTCTCTTTTCTATATTGGCCCAATTGTTGGCATTATATCTTAAAAACATTGCAATGGACGAAAGTACCGCCACAAATACCCCAATCCACATCTGATATTTATTGTAATGACCTATGGCATCCTTGATGACCTTACCTTCATAAGCCGGATTGAAGTAAGTCATGATTTTGTTGAAAACAGGAAGTGATGTCGAAGATGAAATTAAAATAGCACTGAATAATAGAACTAATGAACCAATAAACATCCAAAACTCCCTCGAAGATAATTCTTCTTCATTTTCGGGATTTTTTATTTTTTTGTAATTGGTCAGCAGTAATGTAAACCCAGGTATGGCAAAAACAGCCATAATACCGATCAACTGCCACTCCAGTCCCATCTCAGTAAAAGCATGTGCTGATGTGTCACCTAATACTCCGCTGCGCGTCAGAAATGTAGAATACAATATAAGTATAAAAGTAATGATATAGAAAAAATACACCGACCTCCCGGCATATCCTGTATTTTTGTTGATTAAATGCACATGAATACCTGCTATTAATGTGATCCATGGCACCAGAGATGCATTTTCTACAGGATCCCATGCCCAGTATCCTCCAAATGAAAGTGCTACATACGCCCAAAGACTTCCCATCAATAATCCTGTACCATGGATTCCGGCAGAAAACAATGCCCAAGGTAAGGCTGGCTTCAACCATTCCTTATGATCCTTGGTCCAAAGACCGGCAAATGCAAACGCAAACGGAACAATAGTAGATGCAAAACCTAAAAACACAGTCGGCGGATGTATAGTCATCCAGTAATTCTGCAATAGTGGGTTCATACCTCTTCCTTTGATCAGGCTGAGGTAGTCAGCATTGGCAAATATCGGGGCGTCATTCATGTGACGAAGCAGGGTAGTGGGGTTGCTACCTATTTTTATTGCCTCGTCGCCCCAGGGGATTTGTATGCCCAACAACATTGACATAAGAATCGCTTCTGCCAAAGCTATAGTAAATAACACTGGTCCTTCTAATTTCCCTGCGAACCGTATAAGTAGAAAACCGAGTATGACATGCCAGAACATCCATAACATGAAACTGCCTTCCTGACCTTCCCAAAAAGCAGAAAGTATATATTTTAATGGCAAATCTTCTGAGACGTGATCAAATACATACGAATACTCATACATATGATGATACATCGCATAAAATATTGTCCCCATTAATACAAATAATGAAACACCATGCGTAATAAAAGCATAGCGTCCTATTTTGTCCCAACTATTCTGATGATGTGTATTTTTTACACCTGAAAAATAGGCAATTGCCGACAATAATGCAGATGTAAAAGAAAGGATAATAAGAAAGTGGCCTAGTTTTCCCACCCACAAATGTTCACCTATATACTGGACTTCATTCATAAATTACATGTTGATCTCTGGTTATTTAGTTGAAGAATTTAGAGAAATCGAAATTCTTCATAGCGTATGGGGTGTTTACTGGCCCTTAATGGCTATCTCTTCATCTTTGTACTTGGAAGGACATTTCATTAGTATTTCATGAGCTTCGAATACATCATCTTTCATTTTGCCGGTAACGACTATCTGTTCTGACATTTCAAAGTCCTGAGGTTTAGGTTTATTTAAAACAACCTGTTTGAGCTGGCCTTCGCTGTCTTTCATAAAAAATGAAAATTCATTGGGTTTGTTTTGGGGATCATATACCATAGGTTTGTCTTTGGCAAGTTGGCCTACGATTTTAGAAGACTGTCCGGACTTTGCCGCTATACTAAAACTGGCATAAGTACTTACATCTTTTGATACACTGGTGAATACTATGATTCCTAATACAATAAATGCAAGGGCGATGATTATATTTTTATTCATTATGATAAGCTTGAAAAGAAATGCAAATTTACATATTAAATGACAAACCTATGTACTGGGTTCATTTTTTTAACTATAAAGTAGTGAATAGCTTGTTAAAGTTACTTTCCTTTTCATACTTGGTCTATTCCAAAGTTCTGAATAGGTAGTTGTAAAGGAAATAACTCAAAAATCCTGTCAAAGTTTTAGCTATCAAATCCTAAATATCAAAAGTCCCAGTAAAAAATTGACAGTTTTGTACCTTGAAAATTTTTAGTTATTTATTTCACTCATGAAGTCAGATATAATCATCACTAATCAATGAATGATCCAAAATAATGTATGGTTTTACCATTAAAGTCGAAATTCTTTTAAGGAAAAATACACTCATTTTTCAAACAAAAAAGAATAATGCAAGCATTACTACCTGACTTTAATTCTTACTCCTTCACTATGACTTTTGAATTCAGGTGCATACATAGACTCAATAGTGGTAATACCAGCTGAAAAATCTCCTTTGTGCACACATATCACCGGGTATTCAAATACAAAAGTTCCTTTTGGGAGGTAGTTGAAGTAAAAATGCGACGCCATATCTTTAGTTGTTTCATAATAACCTAACTGGCCCTGGTATTTGTATTGAGAAATAATATTTTCCGGCTCAAATCCACTGGCTCTCATATCCTTCATATGCACATATTCCATATCCCTGTCTACTCTTAATTCAATGCGGACTTTTATTCTGTCACCTGGCTGAAGGCCGGTAGCGGAGGTGATTTCTTCAATTTTATCCCCTTTTGATGTTTTTATGACTTTGTAAAGCTTTTTGTTTAGTTTTAAAGGAGTGTCTGAAAAAGATTTTATCTTATCTGCTTGTTCAAAATACTGATAGTACGCCGCTCCCCAGGCAATAGATTTATTCTGGTTGCTAACTTTTATTGTTGCCAAATCTTTTGTGATATTTTCAGGTGTATAGGTTTTTTTAAGATAACCTGTTCCTGCTTCAACACTTGATACTTCAGCTTTTAGATTGTCTTTTCCTACCGAGAGTTGTGGAGTATTGTTTTCAGTGATCCAGGTTGAAATTCCCGCTTTTTCTCCTTTAACCAATAAAGCATAAATGGCTGATGCTGTGGACTTTGATGTTTTCCAATGGTTGGTTTGTTTATTTTTAAGCAACCATATTTTCATCTGATCCACTTCATTCCCATCAGTAGACGCTTCGGAAAACAATTCGATCAACAATGCGTGACGCTCAATAGGAAGCTGGTGCCAATAGAAACCATTGCCTTCATTCCAGTACATGCCCAATTCATCGTTTTTAAATGATTTTTCTCGAAGCGACTTTATAATGTTTGAAACCGAATTGTCATCATTTCTATGCAATATAAGGCCAATCATAGCCTGAATATATAGACTTCTTTTGGTCCAGTACTTTTTGGCCTGTCCAAAATAATAATCTCGGGCTTCTGAAGTACCTGGACTAACCTTCACGTGAGGGAAAAATGTTTTTACATACAGATAGTGCACCGATAACTCATCCAAATGGTCATCGTCGATATTGCCTTTAGTCCTTGCCATCTCTGCTTTGAGTTTGGTGTATCTTTCAGCAAGCATTACATCCATATACAGCAGCGCTGTGGATATGATGTTGTCCATTTCAGGGTTTTTGGAATCCAATACTCCAAGAAATCTTAGATGTCCTAGATTTTCCATGACGTTTTGAGTCGTATATATATCATCTCTGCCTCCGGGGAACCAAGGGAAGCCCCCGTTGGAAAGTTGTCTTTCAGCAAGCTTTTTAATGGTATTTTGTCTTTCCTCAGCCATTTTATTGATATCAAAAAGGATGGCAATATTTCTTTTCTGCTCTGACTCAGACATGGCCTGATTTACCCAAGGTGTTTCCTCCAATAAAGCATTTTTTAATTCCTGATTTTTTGAAAGATTGCTTATCAATGCATCTTTATCTTTCATCTGCCACTGATCCATGATTGATTTAATTCTTGGATGTGCGTTGGCAATCCCGGAAGACAATGCATTGGCATAATATCTGTCTATGAGGGCCTGAGTGCCGGAATGGTTGTTACTGGATAAATAAGGAAGTGCCTGAATGGCATACCAAACGGGATTGGAAGTATATTCAAATGTATATCTGAAATCTTTTTTGGTTGAACTGTTATTGTTTTTAAAAGCATTGAAGCTAAATACTCTTGTTTCTTTGCCTTTGACCCAGATGGGCATAGATTCTGTGACGAGCACATTGTTTGTGATCACAGGCAACGTATTTTCTTCACCATCACTGTGACCGTCAGCTTCTGCAGTGATCCTGTATGTGATGGCCTGATATTGATTTTCAGGTATGATAAGATCCCATGACAAGCCACTTGATAGCCCCTTGGTTATTGTGAATTTTTGATCTGGAGGGGTTTTTACAAGTTCTGAAGTGATATCTTTCATGCTGATAGCATCAAGAATACGAAGGGTGGCTTTTCCGCTCAAAGTACCTTCCGTCATATTAGTAACTTTGGCAGAAAATGATATCTTGTCTCCGTCTCTCATAAATCTTGGTGCGTTAGGGAAGACCATAAGATTTTTTTGAGTACGCACGAATCTTTCATCGTATCCGAATTTGAAATCTTTGGTGTGCGCAAATGTCATCAACTTCCACTTAGTAAGTGCTTCATTTATGGTGAAAGCGAGGATAATGTTTCCTTCTGCATCAGTCTTTAATTCTGGAAAGAAAAAAACTGTCTCTTTCAGATTTTGTCTTAGCAAGATGGTCTCTGCAGGATATTTGTCTGGTGATGATGTTTGGTCTGGATTACCAGTCTTGGCGGCATTCTCCTGGTCTGCAGGTGCCGGAGCGGAGTCAGCTGCTTGTTCCAACATCATATCTGCACTTTCGGGTACTCCTGCAGTACGCATTGCCTTGGACATCAATATGTCTCCTCTGCCACCATAAGCATCCATCAAAGGCAACAATTCGGGGTACTTCCAATCTGTGATTTGAGCTGTACCTGATGGATTGTAACTGTAGTACCGTCCATTGACCATGTGAAATCCGGGTACTTCCATATGTACAGCCGCGTAGGATTGGGGATAATAGGTAGTACGCCATGTATGAGAAATGAACTGGTCCAATGAAGCATCATACATACCGGCGACAAGTTCGGCTGCAACTTTATCTTTGTTTTTACCGGAAATTTTGATTCGATATTCTTCCTTACTACCCGGCAATGTTTTATCTCTGAATGTTTCGTATGTGATATCCAACTGCTTGTTGGTCCATGGTACATTTATGAAATAAGACTGAGTAAACGTCCGATTGCTCATAATATACACCAATTTTACATTAACGCCGCCTCGGTACGCTTCCATGACGGGTAGAGTTATTTCAGACTTTTCATCCACTTTCAGAGTGTTTTCAGCAATCAACCTGCTATCTTTTTCTATAATGTAGTGAATAAAAACCGGTTTTTCAGAAGCTCCCGCGCTGATCGATATTTTTTGACCTGGTTCTGCAGTGGTTTGATTGAGTTTGTAGAATACATAATCGGAGGTAGGGAAGATTCCCTTTTCAAAATTTGTTACTACAATGTATTGTTCAGAAGCTACTTTTTGTTGATTTTTGTCCTGACTTTCCATTTCAATCTTATATACCCCGGGAGATAAAACTTTACTCAAGTCTAAGGAATCCTGAGTGCTAAAACCAGAAGAAAGCACTTGTTTGGCTACAGGCCAGGTTGAAAAATCTGCTTCAGGACTTGATGGGAATTGAGGGAAAAGTTTTTCAGCAACGTTACGAGAAAGAGGGAAATCTACTTTTCCTTCCCAGTATTTATTTATCTTGACTGTTTTAGGAGCTTGCAGGAGGGATACTTTGATAGTGCCTTTGACATTAATGGATTGGTCATTGTGATTGATTGCTTTGACTTTATATGGTTTTAGTTCATCGATATCAATGTTTTTTCCGGCATTGATTGATAATGAAAAAGCGGTGTATCCTGCCGACACCATAGATTGTATAGTTCTCGTTTCTCCTCGTTGGTCTGTCACATCCACATCGATCCGGTAGCTAAATACAGGGTTTGTTTTTCTGTCTACTTTTTTGTCAGGTATGGCTTCAAATTCAAAAATAAAACTGCCATCATCTTTACTCTGGGTTTCGCCTTGAGATACAATAAAATCTTCGGAGGGATAGGGTAGTCTCCACCACCAACCCCAACTTGGATACCTTACAGATTTGACTACTTTATATTTCACTAATCCTCCGTCTACATTACTTCCTGCCAGGGTTTGGGCTTTTCCTGTTACTTTGATTTTATCCATTAGATTGTATTCTCCAGTGAGTGGATCTATAGTGACTTCAAAAGTAGGTCTTTTATATTCTTCCACATTGACTGCTTTTTGACCATGAATACCATCGGGAGTTTGTATAGTTATAGAGTACATACCGTTGAGCCTGCCGGCAGGAATGGTAAAGCTGCCGTTCAGAGAGCCAAACTCATTGGATGTCAATCGCTGTTTTGATATTTCCTGATAGTTCGCATCCCGAAATATGACTTCGATGGCTGTGTTTGGAATGATGTTCGGAACCTGATTTTTATCATTTTTAAGCAGGATAGCTTTGAAATAAATAATCTGCCCAGGTCTGTAAATGGATCTGTCAGTGAAAAATTCAGCAAATTTATTTTCATTGTTGTCCTGTCTCATATAGTTATAATGATACTGATTGAGATCCAGGATGTCGGATTTATGCGATAAGACAAATTTTATATTTTGATCATTTTGTTCATTGATGTTTACTCTGCCGTCTTTGTTGGAAATATATTCATTGGACCTGATAAACTCAAATCGACGGTTGCCGGGGTTGTAATTTTGAGTAAGGATAGACACTTTCACACCTTTAATTGGAGCTCCGTCTGTTCTGTCAGTGACTATTAATACTCTTTTATTGTCTACCCGATATGTCGTATATGCTAAATCAGATACCTGATATATGATGTATTGAAATGATTGGTTTCCTTTATCCTGATTGTCATATACCACTAAGGCATAGGTTCCATACTTTTGTGGCTCGATGTAAAGTTCAGTTTTTTCTTTGATCAACTCAGGATTCAATTTGAAAGTATGATTTGCAGCACTTAGTTTTTTTGCTTTGAGCAGAAATTCTTTAATTTGCTGTTGATCTTTGTTATTGAATTTTTCATCAAAATCACTTCCAAGTTTTACTGTTTCTATCCTGACATTCTTGATGTTTTTATGTTCAATGGCATACAGGATAGGCTTTTTCGATGGATATATATTTTCTCCGTATAACTGTAGATAAGGAGATTTGATTTCGGCAATGATATTTTGACATTTTGCTGCGCCCTTTGATGCAGGAAATTTTTTAATGGCGTTTTCACAGAGTTTCAGGATATCGGTATTTTTGACATTAAACTCTTTTTCCAAAATCAAAAAATTGGCTAATACGGATACCACATCAGGGTACATTTCATCATCTTTTATCGCTTCGGCAAGATTTTCAAGCGATTTTTTATAAAGTGCTTTTTTATTTTCCAGGGTTGAATTTCTGTAAACATACTCAAGGCGACTTAAATCATAATCTGTAAGTGCCGATTTATTATTGTTCTGAATTTGAGTTTTCAGTATATCCTGAGATAGACTTAAAACTTTAAACATTCTGGAATACTTGTCGTTGCTTTCTATTGATTTTTTTGAAAACACTTCATTATCAGCAAAATACCACTCCTGATCTATCTGAAAGCTTTCACTGTTTTCACTGACGTAATTATCATATGAATTGAAAAATGCAAATGCTCTGTCTGCAAGCAATTCATACAGCGTTGGTCTGAATTTTACGGCGTCTCTGTCAAATTTATTCAGAACAGCCTTAAATTGATCTACAGGTATATTGATGGCTTTTTTATTTTCAATCGAAAAGAGATACCATTTTTCGATCGTGGTTAAAAATTGCTGAGTAGTCCATGTGCGAAAATCGGTGGCTTTATCTCCCACTATATCAGATCTTTGTGAGATTTCCCATCTGTAATTGTCAAAATACCTTTGGTACAACTCAGCTAAGTATGAAGCAGCAATATATTTTACCGGCCTGTCTATGGTTTTGATGATTTCTTCCAGTCGATCGATGGACTTTTCTATGCCTTTTTCATCCGTCTGTATAGAAAGACGGGCAATATAGATGATACTTTTGGCAAACTGGGGATCATTCTTTTCCTCAGTAGCTACTTTTAATATTTCCTCCACTTTGGTCAGTGCAGATTTAGGAAGCCCATCATTGATAGACTTTTCAACTTCCTTCCATGCTCTATCGTAATCATAGTCTTTGAGATTTGGTTGGTTGGATTGAAGTGCCATAAGTATTGTAAAAATTAAGGATATGGTTTTCATTGATCAGATATAGTTAATGATGAAGATAAAACGTTTTTTTTTGGCAATTGATGTGTTGCAGGATAAGATATTTCAGAACTTATACATAAAAGATGATTTGTTTGATATTTTAGTATGGATTCTCATAGTTAAATTATTCATAAATAGTGAAAGCAATTTTTTGGTAATGAAATGACATCAATTAATCAGTTTATTATCAATACATTACAAATATTGTACAAAATGAAGTTCTCTAAAGTTGTTAAAGCCTGAAGATATTTACTACATTTGCACTTCATTCGGGACGTAGCGCAGCCTGGTAGCGCACTAGCATGGGGTGCTAGGGGTCGCTGGTTCGAATCCAGTCGTCCCGACTCTATTAATTCTGTACAATTTTCCTACACCACATTGACAATTGCTGACAAAATACTTCATTTTCTTGCAAGAGTGGAATATGACGGTGCATTACCGGATGGGATTCGCATCATGAATCCTTATAGAGAGAATGAAGATATTCGGAATATTTGCTTGTCGTTTTACATGAAATTTTATAATGATAATCAGCCTCGCGCACTGATTTTGGGTATCAATCCCGGAAGGTTGGGAGCAGGAGCGACTGGCATTCCTTTTACCGATACCAAACGGCTCTTTGATGGATGTGGTATCCATCATGATAAATTTTCAACACATGAACCTTCTTCGGTTTTTATCTATGAAATGATCAAAGCCTATGGAGGTGCTGAAAAATTTTATCGGCGATTTTACATTAATTCTGTCTGTCCATTAGGATTTGTTAAAGTAAATGCCGGAAAACCAATAAATTACAACTACTATGATTCGAAAGAACTTGAATCAGCCGTGAGGGATTTTATTATCAATAATATAAGAACTCAAATTTCCATTGCGGAGAAATCTGATATTTGCTATTGTCTCGGAACAGGCAAAAATTACCATTATTTAAACAAGCTGAACAGTCAGTTCCATTTTTTCAAAGAAATAATACCGCTTGAACATCCTAGATACATCATGCAATATCGGAGCAAACATAAGGATAATTATATTGATGATTACATCAGGAAGTTTCAGGTGTAAACCGATATCCAATCCCTCTTACCGAATGAAAATATACAGGGCATTTAGGGTCGGGTTCAAAATACTTGCGAAAGGACAAGATAAAATTATCAATTGTTCTAGTAGAAGGGAAAACATCATAACCCCAAACAGTCTGTAGGATCTGCTGTCTGGATACTACTTCATTTTTTCTTTCAATGAGTAATTTTAAAAGTAGGGCTTCCTTTTTTGTCATTGTCACAGTATGATTGATCCCTGATGCCTGATAGGTTATAAAATCTATTTTATTGCCATGCCAACTATACGATCGGGCTTCCTTTGCATTTTCGCTCGATTTCCTTTTGATGATTTTGTCTACCCTCAGCAATAACTCTTCAAGATTAAATGGTTTAGTCAGGTAATCATCAGCACCGAGTTTCAATCCTGTAATTCTGTCCGTAGATGTATCTTTAGCTGAAACGATAACAATGCCGACTTCAGGATTTCTCAACCTGACTTGTTCGCAAATCTGGAAACCATTGACTTCAGGCAGCATGACATCTAATATAAGAAGTTCAAAGTGTTGATTTTCAATTATTTCAAGTGCTTTTCTTCCATTATCGGTCGCAATGACTTCATAACCTTCTATCTCCAGATTGACCTTGATCACTTTTCTGATGTGCTCTTCGTCTTCGACTAATAATATTCTCATGGGTTTTGATTTATTGGAAGTAGGATAGAGATGGACGTCCCATGTGGTACATTATCTTTTATGACGATGCTTCCTTTATGTCCATCCACTATTTTTTTTACGATATATAAACCCAGTCCGGTACCATTTGTTTTTCTGGTATCTTCATTTCCTATTCTGTAAAACTGTTGCAAAACTTTAGTTTTTTCGTTTTCAGGAATACCCGATCCCTGATCTGAAAAAATAATTTCAACCTGTGTTTTATAATTTTTTATGTCAATCTGAATAATGGCGGGTGATTCAGAATACTTTATACTATTTTGTATGATATTGGAGAAAACGGAAATGATAGATTCTGCATCACATTCGATTTCTTGAATTTCTTCCTTTTGGTTTAAATCAATCCGGACTTCAGGAAATGTAATTGAAATGGTTTGTTTTATTTTTTCAAGAAGCCCTGAAGGTGATACTTTTTCGAAATTGAAATTATAATTATTGTCTAATTGTGTAGCCATCAACAAATTAGATACTAATGTTTCAAGTCTTTTGTTCTCAATATTGATACTTTCCAGCATGTGGGCCTGCGCATCCGGATTTAACTTTCTTCTGATCAGCGTTTCAGAAATGAGTCCTATGGATGTGATGGGTGTTTTCAGTTCATGGGTGATAGAAAGTAGAAAGTTTTTTTGCTTTTTATTGTTTTCAATCTCTTTATTATAAGCCTTCTGAATCAACCACATCCCGATGATCAATGAGATACCAAAAACTAGTCCTTCTCCGAAAATCATGTGTTTTTTTGTCTGATACTCATCCTTTATCCTGTTATAAGTGACCTTATCCTGATCAGAAAGTCCCGCTATATCTAGTATTTGAATATTTTGAACTTCCAAATTTCTATTGAAAAGCAATTCATTGTTTTTTGATAGGAGTACTGTCCACCATATCAAGGCTAAAAGCATGTAAATCATCACACCATATGATAAATATTTCATTATGATCTATTTAGAGAGCATTCCATTTTTTCCGAAATTAATATAGAAGCATAAACAAATGGACATAGAAAAGGATTATAATTGACTTTGTTTCTTTATACTTGAATATTTGTAAACAAAAATTGTAATAATTTTCGCAAACCTATCTACTTTTTGTTAACATTCTTGGATTTGGCACAATTATTTCTATATCTTAATGTTAGTTTAGCACTATTGCATGCAAAATAGAGTTTATTCAAGATATATTTACCAGATGCTCATGGAACATGGCAGTGTAGCTGTGCGGGAGATTGGTACGTTTTATCTCAGGAAAATTTCAGCTAAATTCAATGAAAACCGACAAGTTTTATATGCACCTTCTACAGGTGTCTATTTTTCACCCAATGTAGACAAAGATGTTGAATTTGCATCATTGTTAATAGAAAGTGGTTTGAATAAAGAAGAAGCTGCGTTACTTGAAAAACTAATTTCTGATGACTATAAAATCGCTGTTCAAAAAAATGAAGCTTTCGAACTTGATCAATTGGGTACTATTTCCAATCAAACATTTACTGAAAGGGATGATCAGGCCTTCAATAGATATGTAGGATTGAAAGACATGAATGTCAATGTATTCTCCGGACAAAAAATCACTCATGACGAGAATTTCGAATATTATTTGCAGCAAAAAATCTCTGATAAAAAGGATAATTGGCAACACTTTATCGGACCTGTGATCATAGCCCTTCTTACGGCATTGTGTATCTTATTATGGTTCTTATCTGATTCCAAACCACAGAAGACCGAGTCTGTCAGCAATATTACAATTGATTCTCCAAAATTATCAGTAACTGACTCTATTTACCAGGAAATAGACAATGTATTGATGGAAAATGAGCTGAAATCTGAAAAGTCTGAGCCATCAGAATATAAAGAACCAAAAAGCTTAGTTACACCGCATCCAAGTAACAAAAAGGTCGAATCATCTGATGCAAAGGAGTGTATCGTTATAGTAGGTGCATTTATTGAAAAGAACAATGCCAAAAGGATGGTCAAGAGGATAAGATCAAAAGGTTACACACCTTATCAGTCAGAACATGATGGCAAGATAAGGGTAGGCGTAAAATACAACTGTGCTACCCATCAGCCTGATGATTATAAAGAAAAAATTAAAAAGATATTCAATCCGGAAGCCTGGCATCTGCATGATACCATATAGATATTTTTACTAACCATCTTGAAAAAGACCACTCAAGTAGCCTTCATATACCTCCACAATTTTATCTTTGCGTCTAAATAATTCACACCGAATGCAAGATAATGTGCTTTTAATTGAAAAGAAAGATCAGTTTTATATTTTGACGATCAACAGACCCGATGCTCTCAATGCATTAAACAAGGATGTGTTTGATGCATTGGACACATTTTTTACAAGATATAATAAAGACTATACCATCAAAGGAATAGTGATTACAGGTTCAGGTAGTAAAGCTTTTGTGGCCGGAGCAGATATCAAAGAGTTTGCGTCTTTAGATCAGACTCAGGGAAGAATGTTGTCAAAAAAAGGACAGGATATTTTATTTAAAATTGAAAGATTCCATGTCCCTGTGATCGCAGCTGTCAATGGTTTTGCCTTGGGAGGTGGTTGCGAACTTGCGATGGCATGTCACATCAGGGTTGCCGGAAATCATGCAAAATTTGGACAACCGGAGGTTAATTTGGGTTTGGTACCTGGCTATGGCGGTTCACAGCGACTCATTCAGTTGATAGGCAAAGGTAAAGCGCTCGAGTTGTTACTTACTGCTGATATGGTAGATGCTGTGACTGCTCACCATTTAAGCCTTGTAAATCATATTGTTGAGTCAGGACAAGAAGTACATAAATCTCTTGAAATTCTAAGTAAAATATCCACAAAAGGTCCACTTGCAGTCACTCAGTGTATCAGCTTAGTCAATGCATATTATGACAAGGGTGTCGATGGCTTCGAACAGGAATATAATGATTTTGGGTCAACCCTTAGTTCAGACGATGCTAAAGAAGGCGCAAGGGCTTTTGTTGAAAAACGGAAACCAGAATTTAAGGCTCAATAAATATAACTATTTATGTTTGAATTTCACAGTGATAAGAGTCGATATTTCGAAATGCAACGGGTTGTTACCCATGACGACATCATTCCTTTTATCGAGCGGAACACAGGAGCTTGCAGCGGTAAAAGGGTTTTGGAGATAGGTTGTGCAGAAGCAGGAGTATTGAAGGCCTTTATAGATAAAGGAAATATTGGAACCGGAGTGGAATTAGCATCTTACCGATATGAAAGTGCAAAATTATTTTTGAAAAATGAACTTGAAGATGGAAGATTTTTTATCATCAATAAGAATATTTATGATATAAATGACCCTGCAGCAGAATTTGGAAGTCTGTTTGACATCATTGTCCTCAAGGATGTTATCGAACATATACCAGATCAACCTAAATTTATAAACCGGCTAAAACTATTTCTAAAGCCACAGGGAGTCATTTTTTTTGCCTATCCGCCATGGTGGATGCCTTTCGGTGGTCATCAGCAATTGTGTGTCACAAAATTACTGGAAAAACTACCTTGGTTTCATTTGTTCCCTAGTTTTTTTTATAAGTTTATACTCAAGTCTTTTGGAGAATCAGAAGCGACTATCAATGAACTTTTAAGTATCAAGTCTACCGGAATCATCATTGAAACACTTCATAGTATATTAAAAAATGAAAAGTTTGAAGTTATTGATGAACAATTTTGGTTTATAAATCCTATCTACCGGATGAAATTTGGCTTAAAAAGCAGATTAGTGCCGTCTTTGTTGGCTTACATTCCTTATCTGCGCAATTTTTATACAACCACACATTACATCCTTTTTAAGATGAAGTAAATCTTATTCCGACGAGAATTTATTTTTCTAAATAAGATGATACACATGTCTTTATTATAAATTAATTCTATCGCCTTTATACTCAAAATGAATACAATTGTAGATGAATTTTTTGCAAACCAATTTATTTTGAGTATATAAATCCAGGCATATTTTTGAGAAGGATCGTCCAAAAGACAAAATTCCACTCTATCCCATGACACCTTTGATTACCTGAGTCACTTTTGTACTCTCCGTTAGAAAACCGTCATGACCCAGATCTGAGTGAATTACATCAAGTCTTGCATTTGGGATAAATCTATACAGGAATTGTTGCTCTTCAAGAGGAAACAGGATATCAGTTTCGATGCCAAGTATTGTGGTTTTGGCTTTTATGGATGATAAGGCTGATTCGATGCCACCTCTGTTTCTTCCTATATTGTGACTGTCCATTGCTTTTGAAAGCGTCCAGTAAGAAAAAGCATCGAATCTGTTGACCAATTTCTGGCCCTGATATCTTTGATAGGAGTTTACCCTGAAACCATCTAACTTATCTTCGTCATCAACCTGAGTTTTGTTATAGCCTTGGGATGACCTGTAACTTAATAAGGCAATTGATCTTGCTGCCAGGAGACCTTTTAATCCCGCATCCGGTCTGTCTTCAAGCCAAGTCTGATCGGCTTCGATGGCCAGTCTTTGACTTTCATTGAATGCTATACCCCAGGGCGAATGTTTTGCGTTAGTAGCTATTAAAAGACAATATTCAAAAGCATTTGGTGACATCACAGTCCACTCTAATGCTTGTTGGCCGCCCATAGAGGCACCCGTGAGTAGTCTTATTTTTTCAATACCAAGGTGCAGCCTCAACAATTCATGGCATTTTGCTATATCTCTGATAGTCACCATAGGAAAACTATGAAAATATGGGTTTCCTGTGGCAGGATTTTCAGATAATGCATTGGTAGAGCCGTAAGGTGAGCCCAGACAATTGGCACAAATGATAAAGTGTCTTTCAGGGTCGATGACACAACCTTTCCCTACCACTCCCGGCCACCACTCCATTGGATTGCTATTGGCTGTAAGAGCATGTACTACCCACACTACATTATCCCTTTGCTCATTGATACTGCCAAAGGTATGGTATGCCAATGTAATTTCGGGGAGGATCTCACCTGACTCCAGCAAGAATTTGTTTTTATAATGAAAATAATTGATAGGATTACTTTCTAATGCCGCATCTTGACTTTCACTTTCAGACTTATGGTTTCCTTTAGTTTCCACATAAAGAGATTTTAATTTTTATACGAAAGTTTAAAATTTGGTAATACTTCGATTATTGATTTTAGTTGATTAAATGGTCAATAGAACCTAAAATTTTAATATCTATATCGCATAAGCCAGACAGGTTTGAAATTTTCCTGTCTGGCTCTTGTTTACTATAATATCAATTGGCCAAAACATTTTCTTTGGCTTTTCTTGTTTCCTGATTTGTTTTGACTGCCTTAAATGCATCGATAAAGTCGTTTTTAATATCATCAATGTGTTCAATTCCTACTGATACTCGCAATAAATTTGGTTGAACGCCGGCGGACAATTGCTCTATATCCGACAATTGCTGATGCGTAGTTGCTGATGGCTGTATGATGAGGGTTTTAGCATCACCTACATTGGCAAGGTGGCTCACAAGGGTGAGACTATTGATAAACTCCTCGGCATCTGCTTTGTCACCTTTTAAATTGAAGCTCAGCACTCCGCCAAATCCATTTTTCAGATATTTTTTTGCGAGTTTGTGGTATTTGCTGTCTTCAAGTCCTGGATAATTCACATTTTCGACTTGTGGGTGGATAGATAGCCAATGTGCCAACTCAAACGCATTGTCTAAGGTTCGTTGAACTCTCAAAGACAGCGTTTCAAGTCCTTGGATCAGTTGAAATGAATTAAATGGACTCAACGCAGGCCCAAAATCTCTTAAGCCTTCCACTCTTACTCTGATGGCAAAAGCAATATTGGGAAGTCCAAGCGGGTTGTTGATTCCGAAAATATCAGAGAAAACCAATCCATGATATCCTTCAGATGGTTCAGAAAACTGCGGGAATTTTCCATTGCCCCAGTTGTAATTTCCTCCATCAACTATGATTCCACCTATGCTTGTACCATGACCTCCGATCCATTTTGTCGCAGATGCTGTCACTATATTTGCTCCATGGTCAAATGGCCTGAATATATAACCAGCTGCACCAAAAGTATTATCTACTACCAAGGGAATGTCATGTTTTTTAGCCACAGCTGCTATTGCTTCAAAATCCGGAATATTGAATTGAGGATTGCCAATCGTTTCCAGATATATGGCTTTAGTTTTATCATCAATCAAGGCTTCAAATTTTTCAGCGCTGTCACCTGATGCAAATCTGGCATCAATACCGATGCGCTTGAAAGCAACTTTAAACTGATTGTACGTACCACCATACAGAAATGATGTACTCACAAAATTATCACCTGCCTGCAATATGTTGTTTAGTGCAAGAAACTGTGCTGCCTGACCGGACGCCGTTGCCACAGCTGCTACACCACCTTCCAGAGCGGCAATTCTTTGCTCAAAAACATCGGTGGTAGGATTCATGATACGTGTGAATATATTTCCAAATTCCCTGAGGGCAAATAAGTTTGCTCCATGTTCAGCATTTTTGAAAACATATGAAGTCGTCTGATAAATGGGGACTGCACGCGAACCAGTAGTAGGGTCGGGTTGTTGTCCTGCATGCAACTGTAAGGTTTCGAACTTATAATTTTTGTTGTTTGACATGATTTTTAAGAATTAATTTGTTAAAAATAAAATATTAAAGATAGTGTTATAGAAAACCCGGGCCCTGAGTTTTACAACACATTAAAAAAAGCTAAACCAATTTTTTTTGAATGATAAGAACTTAATTTATGTGATGTGTCAATTGCAACAACAGCAACAACAGCAACACATAGAATTCTGATCTTGGATAGAAGTGGAAAGTGTCCTGAATTTTGAATTTTGAAGATTCATTTTTTAATTCATTAAATTTATATATCCCAATATCGGGAAGGAATTGGCACCTTGCTTTTGTAGGTTGCCTGAGGGTCAGTGAGCCTTTTCTCTCGCCTCATCGTTATAAATTATTCAGGAAAGAATTAAATTCCTCTTGAATTTTTCTAAATGCAAAGATACTGTCAATCTTTTTTAAAAATCAAGTAAATATAAATATTTTTTTGTTAAAATTTAAATATTTATTTATACGTATGTATTAATTATTGATTATCAATCTTAAAGATATATTGATGGAATGTAATATTTTTATTTAGAATGTCTGCTCCGCCTGTAGATGTCAAAAAAAACAACAAAAGCAGCAACAGGAATTACAAGTTTATTGATATTGGAACTTGTGGGATTTTTAGAAAATAGAAACACCATTACAATTAAAAACAGGAAAGATGCTATGAGACCACCCAGCTTCCATCTATTGTCATGTACACGATTGGGTCTGAATTTAAGCAAAAGTTTGTCTATGATGATGGTGAGAAGAAAAAGACAAGCCACCACTGTAAGGATAATCTTCATTCCGTGGTTTTCGGTTGGATAACTCTTATTTCCCTTTGTGGAATAGGAATGATGATATTATTGTCCCGAAAGATCCTGTCAATTTCAAATCTGACGTGACTTCTGACATCTTCTGCCCACATCACCTGTGTAGAAAAGAAGTACAAGCTGAAATATAATCCATTATCTCCAAAGTCATTTAATCTGACAAATGGTGCCGGTTTACTTAATACTTCATTATTGTTTTGCAAAGATTTTAATAGCAATTCTTTGATCAGGGAAGTATCAGATCCATAAGGTACAATCATGCTTACTTCAAATCTGACCACATTGTCAGAGTGGGTCCAATTTACCACTGATTGATTCACTAATTTGCTGTTGGGTATCAGCATCGAAACACTGTTTCTGGTTTCTATCCTTGATGCCCTAAGTCCTATTTTGATCACACGACCTACTTGACCATCTATTTCCAGAATATCCCCAATCATAACAGAACGTTCAAATAGTAAGACTAAACCGGAGAAAAAATCATTGAAAGTTTGTTGAAGCCCCAATCCAACACCTACTAACAATGCCGCAGCACCACCGTATATAATGCTCATATCTGAGACGATACGATCTAAAGCAAATATTATGGCTACGACATATATCACATACGAAACTAATTGATTGATAGCAAATTGAATACCTTCGTCAGTATCATTATTTTTATACATTCTGTACAATGAAATCTGAGTAACAAACCAAATGATCACCTTAGCGACAAGGATAATCATGATGGCGACCATAATATCAGATATCTGGATGGTAAATAGTTCGCCCTTGATGGTTCGTTGCATTAGGATTGCATCCAGATTTATCCTATTTAGTAGGATTTGCCCTACATATAGGTAGACAATATATCGGACCAGGCTGGTAGCTTTTGATTCATTGGTTTTTTCATCTCTGAATGACGTTCTTACAGGCACTTCTCTTTTTCTGAATCTGTTTCTTATCACTACGTGACTTATAATCCAGTCAAAAAGTACTCCGACACTAAAAAGTGTTAAGATCTCTAATGTCTGACTAAATGTAATTTCAAGGTCATTGTAACCTAATAAAATGACATCAAAATTGATGATTCTTGAGATAATCAAAGATGCTAAAAAGAATAATGAAGCTGCCAACCTTGGTTTAAGTCCGTTTAAGTTGAATCTTTTGAGCTGCTCATCACTACTATCAAAAAATTTGTAGGATTGAAACCTGAAATAGAGAAAAAAAGCAATAATTATTACCAATACACATAAAAAGACTTGAAACAAGGTAATATCAAATCCTGAGATTGAAAATATGATTGTATCCATCAAATTTGTTATAAAACAGCCGCAAATATAGCAATTATTAACATGACTCCTTGTATATCATTCCTCTAAATTGCCAAAGATGAAGTATGAAAGCCAAATACTTGAATTCACCTTCGTAAACAAATGATATTCTTGGTGATATCTAATTTAAATTTATCAGACTATTCTGTCAATTAAAACCTATGCTTCATTCTTTAGTAAACCAATTTATTTTGAGTTTAACTTTCCATTAAATTGGTAGTGGTATCAGATTTTAATACTTTTGCTTTCAAAATCATGACATATGACAGAAAATGAAAAAAACAGTAAATTGATTTTTATAAAAACTGTTGTAAATCATTCCATCAATCATGATTCCTTTAAAATAACTCTATCCAAACCCAGAGATAAAGATGCCAAAGTAGTCAATGTATATATCAAGCCATCACTTATCAAAGGAGAAATAATGTATTCATTTACATATAGATACGCTATCAGGGATGAAGTAAAAAATTATAAACAGGATCAGCTTGAAGACATGATCAGAGAACTGTTGAATATCCACTTTTATAACGCAGTACTACTTCATGAGACTAAAGAGCTTACCCTTTTGCAAAACAATAAAGGCAAAGCTTCTCTGGTATCCAAATACTTAAAATCCAAAGTAGAAGTTGAAATCACTCATGATCATCAAAAGATAAGATACATAGATGCGGGTGCAGTCTGGCTCAAAGACCTTGGCATAGCAGGTGCTGATGGCAAGATTTTGGATAAAGCTCAGGACAAATATAAACAAATCAACAGATACATTGAATTATTGGATCATTTGCTATCAGGAGAAGATGTAGGGGATGTTATCAATATTGCAGATATGGGCAGTGGTAAAGGTTATTTGACTTTTGCATTGTACGATTTTCTGGTCAATTACAAAAACTGGCGTGTAAAGATAACAGGATATGAATTGCGTGAAGACTTAGCCACAATGTGTTATAATATTGCTATGAAAAACGACTTTATTGGCTTATATTTTCAACAAAAAAGTATAGAAGATATATCACTTTCAAATGTAGATATGGTCATTGCACTCCACGCATGCGACATAGCTACAGATATGGCCATTGCTAAAGGAATACAGGCTGATGCCCGATTCATTGTGGTAGCACCTTGCTGCCATAAACAAGTTAGACTGGCTATGAAACACAGCAATCAGTTGACACCCATTTTAAAGTACGGAATTCTGGAAGAAAGACAATCTGAATTACTGACGGACGGTATCAGATCACTCATGCTGGAAGCCTATGGTTACAAGACACAAGTGATAGAGTTTGTATCGCAGGAACATACAGCAAAAAACATCATGATCACAGCAGTAAAAAAATCAGGTTTTGATGCTTCATATATTGAAAAGGTAGATGCAGTGAGAAAGTTATTCGGCATTGATTATCACCACCTTCAGAAGATGATGGATGATTGGGAAAATAACAAAAGGCACTAACAAATCCTGATGCCAATGCCTTTTGGTGTTTAACGAATATGGTTGAAATATCACAACCTACAAGACTGTCTTGAAACTATACACAATGATTTACTTGCTGCCCATCAACAGATCATCAAAACTTAAGTCGGAACACTAGTGTCTGTGAGTCAGGAATTTGTAATATTCACTTTTCAATTCCAAGTATAATTTTTTTTCGGTTTCTATTTTATCTCTGAGTAAGTCATGGTCATCAACCGGAATGGTTTCAAGGTCTTCCAAGTGTCTTTCTGCATACCGTGCCATTACTTTTTCATGCTGATTGACTTCTTTCACGAGCTTATTGATGGCATTATGATGCAGGACAAACCTGTTATGAAAGTGCTCAACTTTAGCTTTTTTTTCGTTTTCAGTATATCTTCCTACTACTTCTTCTAACCTCCTGTTAAATGAGTTTAACTCTTCGTCCCAAAATCTAAGTTCACTCAACCATTGCATATGTTCAAAGTGAAGGTCTGAAAGATATACTTTTGCTTGCTCTGTCATTATTATAAATTTTAACAAATTGTAAATATATTATCATCACAAAATTATTTTTTAAAATGGCAAAGTAAGATGACCATAGTTTTTGGTGACTATGATTTTTATCATTGAAAATGAAAGAAGCCCATTTTGTGGTTTTGGCCTCAAATATTTTATTTCCTGTAGTTTTTGAATATATTTGTTTTTTTATTCACAATCACAATATACAACAATGAGAATATTATTCCTTCTTTTGACATTTGTCACCCTGTTCATGTCATGCAAGAACACCAATGAAAACATCGCACCTAAAACAGTAAAACAATACACCATAGAACAATTCTATAAAAATATCAGGATCAATGGTGGGTTTTGGTCTACTGATGAATCAAAATTGCTTGTATCAAGTGACGAGTCTGGAATCTTTAACTTGTATCAGATCAATATCTCTGATGGTACAAAAAAACAAATTACAAAATCTGACAAAGAATCCTTTTTTGCTGCAGGTTATGTGCCCGGTACTGAACAAATGCTTTATTTGGCAGATAAAGGTGGTGACGAACTAGATCACATTTATTTATTAAATACGGATGGTACGACAAAAGACCTCACACCAGATCCAAAAGAAAAAGCAGATCTGCTCAACTGGAGTCAGGATAAAAAAACTATGTATTATATTTCCAATAAAAGAAATCCCCAGTTTTTTGACATTTATAAAACTTCTGTAAGTGACTGGAAATCTGTCATACATTTTCAGAATAATGACGGTATGGAAGTTTCCGGAATTTCAGGTGACGGAAATCTGATTGCTCTTCAAAAAAGTATCACCACCAGTGAAAATCAATTGTATTTTTATAATGTTGGAACAAAAGAAATGAAAGAAATTTCGGATCCGGTTGCCAAAGGCAATTATAATGCTTCTGGTTTTAGCAAAGATGGGCAATTCCTGGATTATATCACGAATGCCAATACGGAATTTGCATTTCTGGTCAGATATAATATCGCCACTGGTGAAAAAACTAAAATCTATGAGACAAAATGGGATGTCATGTACAGCTACAACAGTGAAAATGAAAAGTACAGAGTCATAGGTATCAATGAAGATGGAAAAAACAGCCTCAAAATTAAAGATAATAAATCAGGAAAAGACATAGAATTCCCCGAGATACCTGATGGAGATATCATGGCTGTCAACATTTCTGACAGCGAAAAATGGATGCGCTTGACAGTAGGTACTTCCAAATCTCCCAACAATATTTATGTATACAAGTTTGAAACCAAAGTCCTTAAAAAACTCTCTGAAACCCTCAATCCTGAAATAAGTGGTGATGATTTAGTTGGTGCAGAAGTAGTTCGTTACAAATCATTTGACGGACTAGAAATTCCTGCAATATATTATAAACCGCATAATGCATCACCAAATACCAAAGTGCCTGCGCTTGTTTGGGTTCATGGAGGACCTGGTGGCCAGTCTCGAGTGGGATATTCTTCTTTTATCCAATATCTGGTCAACAACGGCTATGCTGTACTGGCAGTTAACAATAGAGGCAGTAGTGGTTACGGGCAATCATTTTATAAGATGGATGACAAAAATCATGGAGATAAAGACCTGAAAGATTGTATTTGGGGTAAGAAGTGGCTTCAGGCACAAGATTATGTAGATCCTGAAAAAATTGGAATCATAGGAGGAAGTTACGGAGGCTATATGACTATGGCAGCTATGTCATTTTCTCCTGATGAGTTTAAAGTAGGTGTCAATATCTTTGGTGTGACCAATTGGCTGCGCACACTAAAATCCATTCCACCTTATTGGGAATCGTTCCGTAAAGCTTTATACGACGAACTCGGTGATCCCACTACGGTTGATTCAGTTCGCCTTTACAATATATCTCCATTGTTCCATGCGAAAAATGTCAAAAATCCTGTGATGGTATTGCAAGGTTCTAATGATCCCAGGGTGCTGCAGGTGGAGTCAGATGAAATAGTAGAAGCTGTTAAAAAGAATAATGTTCCAATAGAGTACATCGTCTTTCCTGATGAAGGGCATGGTTTTGTGAAAAAAGAGAATGAGATAAAAGGGTATGGAAGTGTTCTTGCTTTTTTAGATAAACACCTTAAAGGAAACGGCAAACTAAAAGATTAATCATACCAGGATGGTAAATAAACCATGTAGTTTAGATATTTTGAAATATTAGATATGGTCACACCTGATTTTAGTAATTTTCCTGTACTCCAAACACCAAGACTGGTACTCCGCAAACTGGAGAAGGATGATGCTCCTGGAGTATTCAGACTCAGATCTGATGCAGCAGTGATGAAGTACATTCCAAGGCCATTGGCTGTAAATATCAACGATGCAATAATTCATATTGAAATGATTCAGGATTTGGTCGCAAAAAATGAAGTGATCAATTGGGTGATCTGTGAAAAAGATGATTTATCAACCTTTCTTGGTATTATAGGAATATATCGGATGGATATTAAAAATTGGAGAGCTGAAGTAGGGTATATGCTTCACTCCCAGTATCATGGTAAGGGCTTCATATCAGAATCTTTAAAAGCAGTGCTTACTTATGCTTTTCAAGAGTTGCAATTTCATTCTATTCAGGCTTTGATAGATCCGGAAAACGTTGCTTCTGAAAATGTATTAAAAAAATGCGGTTTTTCCAAAGAAGCTCATCTTAGAGAATATGAATACTATGATGGTAGATTTTGGGATACAGTCATTTACTCTATTCTTAGTAGTGCTTATGATGATCAATACCAGTTTTAGGTTAAACCTAAATATCTAAAATGAGTTCCGTAATGAAGATCAAAAGTAAAATAAAATAAGCATTTTTGACTTCGCATCATAGCATCGCTATGGTGCATGACTGAACGGTGCGACTGCAAAATTGAGTGGAAGCTCAATTTAGTGAAGGAACCGTCAGCACACCTGACGGCATGGTCATCTTGTTTCATAGGTCAGAATGCAGTAATTTTGGTCTGTAATAGGAAATTCATTTTAGATTTTTAGGTTAAATACAAAAATATTTTACCCCAGCCATTTGTCATGACTTACAATTGGGTGTATCCCATTTTTTATTCAATTGTAGTAAAATTCCTTTTGCCCTCCTTTATTAAAGTGCAATTTCGGGATACATCCTTACATCCTATGTATCATATCCATCCTGCTGGGCTGTTTTGGGGCGCCCAAGGCATTGATGTTGTAGGTGCAGCTGAGCATAAAGTACTGACCGATACTATTGGATACAGACTCAGAGATGTTGGTTTCTGATGCAGATCTGCTGACCCCTTGATTTTGATTGAGAATATCAAATACCCTCAATTTTGTATTGATTTTGTTGTCCAGAAAGTTTTTAGATATGGAGGCTTGCCACAATTGAATGGTTGTCGACGCTCCAAAAGAACCTTGCCCGTACAAATTGATATCGTAGCGGGAATCCAGAGTCCATCCCTTACCAGCAAACCATGCAAAATATGCTTCATAACTCTGATTTAAAAAATCTGTATTGAGTGACTCATTTTGTTTGTATATATTCTGAGTGTAGCTCAATCTTGTCGTAGCTGAGATGTCGATTCTGTTTTTTGATTTGTTTTCAAGCGTAAAACTTCCTCCGTTGGACCATCTGTTGATCTCGTTTTCAATTCTATTGATAAAATTGATTCCATTGGTGACTGAAGAATTGAGATTAATTCTGTATTTGGCTTTGATCACATTCAGTGGACTACTGAAAGATAAGGAAGTTGACATAGATTTTTCTGAGTCAGTATTTACGGGGTTTTGAGTCCTGATAAATAGTTCAGGGTCAAAGAAAGATGAAGTAGTAATTCTGTTTTTAGTATAACCGAGTCTTACATTTGCAAATAAACTTCTGAACGTAAACTGATCAAAAAGGTGATACATCAGACGCATACTATGTCTGTACTCAGGTACAAGATCAGGTGACCCCTGATACAGATTGAGCGGGTCTGTGTTGTCAAGTACAGGCTGGAGTTGATCCATAGATGGCTCCCGTACAGATGTAGAATAATTAATTCTTACATGTAGTTTGTCCAGCTCGAGGTTGAATTTAGGAAGGAAATAGTTAAAACTGCGGTCTATTTTTTCACCTACACTTGGCAATCCTACCAGAGAAGAATTTTGATAATCTACTCCTGCACTGAATGAATAATTTTCTTTATTAAATCGAATATTGGTACCTGCAGTAGTGTACTTAAAGCTATTATCAAAAGTTCGGCTCAATTCTTCATTCAAGGTTCGCAATTCCGTATTATCACGATCCAGATTGAAAAAATCCTTGATCAGATCTGTTTTATTGTTTCTCTGACTTAGAGAAGTTGTCAGGAAGGCTGTAGAGCTTAAAGGCTCTGTATAAGTTGCGCCTAAATTGTAATTATTGTTGGCTGAAATTTGTTCCTGATCCTGAAATACACTGGATTTAGTATTTAGTATCAGATTCCTCCCATAAACTTCGCTCAGCACCTGATTGAGAGATTCTGATGTATTATTTCCGATACCACTATCAAATGTGATCGTGCGACCTCGCTTTTTTAATCTTTTTCTGAAATTTAGCGTAAAACCATAATTGTTGCTTATTGAGCTGTTATCTCTTTTTTGTTCATTTCTATTGAGGAGGACATTGGAAACATTGCTTGATGAGTCACTTGATGTACTATACCTGTCATTGTCCCGGATCGCGAGATTTCCGGTCACATTCATCTCAGAAGTTGAATCTATCCTAAGGTCCAAAGCAGAGTAAAAATTATGATTCAAACCATTGGTGTTACTTGTGGTGTATTTATTTGAGATCAAGGCTCCTGTCGGAAGAAATGAGTTGGTAAATGTATTTTGGATCAGATCAGTACCACTTTGGGTGAGGAAATAACTAAAATTGACTCGATTCCTCACACCAAACTGATTATTCAGATTCAAGCCCAAGGTGGCAGAGTTAGTTTCCCCGTTATTATTTTGACCAAAATTGACAGGTGCTCCCGTATTCATATTCATATTTCGGCCACTACTACCTGTCATAGAGCCGAAATCCGCTGCACTGATA
Source organism: Saprospiraceae bacterium (assembly GCA_016713025.1). Lineage (NCBI taxonomy): Bacteria > Pseudomonadati > Bacteroidota > Saprospiria > Saprospirales > Saprospiraceae > Saprospiraceae bacterium. Next base: position 1,163,450 of record JADJPZ010000004.1, read on the forward strand.
CCGGTATTGTTGAGATTGTTTAATGTCCCTATGAAAGATAGCTGAGTTTTTGCAGAAAATCTATTCATCATTGTTTTACCTTCATATCTTGAATCAGTGCCGGCACCTGCAGATGCATTTCCGAAAAAACCATTCCTTCTGTCTTCCTTAAGTTCGAGGTTGATCGTCGTTTCTTCCTGACCGTCACTGATGCCAGTAAATTCAGCATTTTTTGATTTTTTTTCAAAAACCTGCACTTTTTTCACAGCATTAGCAGGAAGATTTTTTGTTGCCATCTTTGGATCTTTTCCAAAAAAATCTTTACCATCAACTGTCACTGCTTTGACTTCTTCACCTTTGACTTTGATCGTTCCGTCTGCTTCTACTTCTACACCCGGCAATTTTTTCAAAAGGTCTTCAACTACAGCATTGGGTTGTGTCTTAAAAGCATCGGCTGTAAATTCAAGTGTATCTTTTGTGATTTTTATTGGAACATATTCCGCTGAAATAGTTACAGCATCGAGCATAGCTCCTTCCTGAAGCATTTTGATGATACCCAAATCAAGAATTTTTTGCTGTGGTGTTAGTTCCACCGTTTTCTCGAGGGTACCGAATCCAATGTATGTTATCTGAAGTCTAAATTTACCTTTATCAATATCTGTCATAGTAAATTTTCCATTATCAGCTGTCACAGCGTAACTTACCATCACTGAGTCTGAAGGATTCAAGGCTACTACGACGGCCCCAATCAGATTATTTTTTTCAGGGTCCTGAATCTGACCTTTTATGGAATATTCCTGGGCTGTAGCAGAAACTTGGGCTATGACTAAAACGAGTAATATTTTTAGTATTTTCATTTAAAATTGATTTTTATTTTTTCTGCTGCAAATATTATTTCTGCTGCAAATTGTATTTTTATTGACCTGAGGATCTTCGACCCATACGGTCTCCCCACATTTGTCTCATTTCCTCCGTCTTTTGTTTTACCATGGTTGTAAACTCCGATCTTGACATTTTATCTCCTTTGGAAGGTATGACCAGTTCAGTAACAGGAGAATTGATGACTTCTGTGGCTATGATGTGTGTTTGTGCACTTTGCACTTCAAGGATGACGCCCGGCAATCCACCAAACTTGTCCGGACCATTCTTTTTAGGAATTTGGGTTGTAAAAAACACAACAAAGTTATTGGTACTATCTTTATAAAATGCTTTCATGCACGTATAGCCAGCTACCACTTTTTGTTCACCTGCACTTATTTTCCATTTGAAATTTTCTATAGTATCCATTACTAAAAAATCTTTACCAAACATATTTTGATGTTCGATCACTTTGGAAGTTGAGATGTTTTTATAAATGGTTTTAGTTGGTCGCATCCTTCTGAACATCCTTGGGGTATTTTCGCTGTCATTATTTTGAGACTTGACATCAGGATCTTTTTCGTATACTGATTCATCATTTTTTAAAATCATCCTGTGGAATGATTCCATTGATTTTGGCATATCGGCCGGCATATTTTCAAACTCAAAGTACACTGTTTGTTTGTACTTGATGATACCTTCTTTAACCTGACCGATCAATGCTGATGAGTGTGCAAATAGGACTATTATAAAAAAACTTTTTAGGGATACATTCATTTTCAAAATAAAATTATTAAGAATTTTAAATAACAGAAATAGAATAAACTGAGAAACTGTATAGTTTCCCTACATATGTCAGACAATATTTAAGTGTAAAGGTTTAACTCAAAGTCAATAATCATTGAATTATATTTCTTTTAACAAGATTTTAATATAATTATATCCGGTATCTTCCAGAAATAAGATTTGAGTAATTGTGATTTCGTAATAAATTCTCACAACATTTTGCCTAATTTTATGATTTATAAAAGGTAAATTTCAACAATTGCCGATCGCAAAGGGTGTTGATTTTTTGTGTAGTATGTAGCAGTTTTTAAAAAAAATATCAAAAAAATTTATCTTGAAAAAAGTAATCATAGTAAGGCACGCAAAATCTTCCTGGGATGATTTCAGGATGACTGATTTTGAACGTCCACTTGACCAACGTGGTCTTCGGGATGCTCCTTATATGGCAAAATTATTGAAAACTGAAGGTCTGAAACCTGATGTGATCTATACCAGCGATGCTAATCGGGCTCAAACCACTGCCAACTTTTTTGCCTCAGAATTTGATATGGAAATCAAAAAAAAACATAGCCTTTATCACGGTGCACCTGATGATTATCTCGATGTCATCAGAATGGAAAATGATCATTATCAAACCATTGCATTATTTGGACACAATCCAGGCATTACTTTCCTTACTAATCTGATTAGCCCTGGAAGTACACACAATATTCCTACTTGTGGCATCATCGTAGCTGAATGGAACAGCTCAAAATGGGGTAATTGCGACTGGCAAAAAATGAAGTTATTAAAAATTTTTACACCTAAAGGCGATAATCATGAGTAAGGCCTGTGTGATTTGGCTGCTTTTAATAATTATAGGATGTGGGAAAGGCCATAGTCCGAAGCTTATCCTGACAAATGATGAGCTCGTAAAAGCCATGGTAGAGTTGTACACCATCAATGCAGCCCTCGAAATAGACGATATGACTCTCAGGGATAGTCTTTCAGCAGTTTATCTCCGCAAAGTTGCAGATATCACAGGTCATTCCCCTGAAATCATCAGGAACGATTTTGACAAATTGATTTTAATGCCTGATACTTTGCTCATGATTCAGGGTAGGGCATTGGATACTTTACGCTTTCTTCAAGATAAATCTCCCACATCATCTCCAATTAGCATTGGTTTGGAATGACTTATTTATACCAGTATAAGCTTACAACTAATATAATATCAATATATTACATAGCTGTTAATTATTTATATATTTAATTTCAATCATTCATTACTCTTTGATCAGGTTATATTTTTACTTTTGCAGTTTATTGACTGACTTTTTAGACCCGTAAAACCTTAAAATTTAAAGCCATGAGTTGGTTTAAAAGACTGAAAGAAGGAATCCAGACAGCAACAAAAAACAAAAAGGAAACACCGGATGGTTTATGGCATAAATGTCCAAGTTGCGGTGAAATGACCACGGTCAAAGACCTTCGGGAGAATCTTTTTATTTGCCCGAAATGTGATTACCATACACGTATTAGTTCATTAGATTATTTTGAAATTATATTTGACGGAAAGTACTCAAGAATGTTTGACAATATCATCTCTGTCGATATGCTTGAATTTAAGGATGTAAAATCCTATGAGGACCGTCTTGCAGAAGCCTACAAGAAAACCAATCTCAATGATTCTATGTGTGTCGCTGCTGGAAATGTCAATAAATATCCATTAGTTGTTGCCTGTATGGATTTTGGTTTTATCGGTGGTTCGATGGGATCCGTAGTAGGAGAGAAGATTTCTAGGTCTATTGACTACTGTATAGCACATCGGGTACCTTTGATGATCATTTCCAAATCAGGAGGTGCGCGGATGATGGAGTCTGCTTTTTCTTTGATGCAAATGGCAAAAACATCCGCGAAGCTGACTCTTATGGCAAAAAATGGAATTCCTTATTTTTCATTTATGACTGATCCAACCACAGGTGGAGTTACAGCTTCTTATGCGATGCTTGGAGATTTAAATTTTGCTGAACCGGCAGCACTTATTGGTTTTGCAGGTCCGAGAGTTATAAAAGAAACTATCAAAAAAGATCTTCCTGAGGATTTTCAGACTTCTGAATATCTTTTGGAACATGGCTTCCTTGATTTTATTGTACATAGAAAAAACCTTAAAGAAAAACTTGGAGATATTCTATCCTGTTTTGATCTCAAAAAGTCAGAAAGTAAAGAATTATCAGAAATACAAGAATAAAAAGCTCTTTTCAAAGGGATCACAAATGGCTATAAGTTCATCTTGCAAGGACATACCTTCCACTGATAAGTACTGCAACATGCTTTCTTTTCTTTCCTGAAGGTTGTTTTCAGGAAAGAGTTTTTGCCTTATGTTCTTTAATTGGTTTATGGCTGTTTCTTCTTTATGTTTGATGGATTTTTTGAGCCTTGCTTCAATACCTTCTATATTCTTGATCACTTTATGTCCCTCACTTAAGACATAAGGAGCCAATGTTGGGTCAATGATTTTAGCACGTTCTGATATTGATGTAAAAATCTGATTGACTTTTTCTATTTCATTGGCTAAGTGGAAATCAACTTCTGCAACATGCTCAAGATATTCCGTGATCATTTTATTTTCGTCTTTCAAAAGCAAATGGAGAGTAATTCCAGGTTTGTCCATAGATTTCTGCACTGCTTTTGTCATCATCATGAGAGAATTTCTTCTGATAAGTGCCGGAAAGAAAACACCAAAATATTCAAACTGCGATTTCCTTTCCAACCAATATGCTATTTCGCCTCCACCTCCAATATAGGCAATATTGGGCAAAATATATTCCTGAAATATAGGTCTCATAATGACATTAGGGCTAAATCGCTCCGGATACTCATCAATCAACTGCTTTATTTCAGCTTCTGAAAAAACCAGTTCTGTGTGATTTACATGATATTGATTATTTTCAAAATAGATGCGCTCCCGCAATCCATCCAGCATGTAAAATAAATTGATATCTCTCGCAAATGCTTGTGGTCGGAAACCCAAAGTAGACAATTCATCCTGCGTTTTTTGAATTAAATGAATACTTTTTCTCTCTAATATTTCTTTTTTTATGTGCGGAGCAAAAGCATTTTTAAATCTTGAATCATCCATATTAAGCACAATGAGTCCGTTTGCTCCAAAAAAATTATTCAACCATGAAAATACAAAATCATTGTAAGTATTTGCATTGTAGAGAGCTGTTTCAAATGTAGAGATGATTTCTTTTACATGATCATTGTGACCGAGGATTTCCTGAACATTTTTGATCACTTCTTCCAGACCAGCCGTCGAAAATCTACCTACCGGGCCTTTTGATTCATTTTGCCACTCAATGGATTTATTATACAAAAATATAGATTTGACTTCATCAAAGTCATGATCCTCAGATCCACTGATAAAAACCGGCACAAACTTGCAATCATTAAATTTTTGACTTAATTGTCTGCACAGATTTATAGTGGAGTATATCTTATAAAAATAATATGCAGGCCCACCCATGAGACACGGTTGATGTGCGGTGACAATAGTAAATGTATTTTCTTCCTGCAGATCTTTAATATTCTGAGTTTGAAGATCAGTGGGTTCTGATTTTGTGTACTGATCCTGCAAAACACTTACCAGGAGAGCTCTGTCTACAGGAAACCGATTCCTCCTGACTTCAATTGCATCTTTCAAACCATCCAAATCAGGCGTAAATTCAATGAAATGTTTAAGTCTCTCCGGATTTTGCTGATAAAATTTATCTTTAAATGAAAGTGAATTTATCTCGTTAAAAGGTACTTTTTCTATGCGAAGCATGTGGGTGTTACATTAAAATTTACAGGTGTTGGTATAACTTTTTGATTTTCTAATAAAGATTTTTTTTTAAACACATTGACAACAACCTGAAATTTAATAGTTTTGTTCATTTAATATAAAAATCTAACTCAAGCAGCATCATGAAAGGATTACATATAAATTGCGATATGGCAGAATCTTATGGCAATCTGACATGTGGTAATGACATTGATATCATGCCGTTCGTAGATGCAGTAAATATTGCTTGTGGATTTCATGGCGGAGACCCGTTGACTATTTTGGATACTATCACTCAGGCTCATAAATTTAATAGACAGATTGGTGCTCATCCATCGTATCCTGATTTAGTAGGATTTGGCAGGAGATACATTGAGATGACATCATCTGAGCTTTATGCAGCATTACTGTATCAGATTGGGGCAGTAAAAGCTTTGACGGAGACTATTGGAGGTAAATTATACCATGTCAAACCTCATGGTGCCTTGTACAACACCGCATTTTTAAATCAAAACGTGGCATCAATTATTGTTGATGTTGTGAAAGCTATCGATGCAGGTTTGATAATTTTCGCCCAGGAACATTCTCTTCTTGAAAAAACAGCGAACAAGTCAGGTTTGAAAGTAATGTATGAAGGATTTGCTGACAGAAAATATAATGATGATGGCACTTTGGCACCGAGACATCTGCCGGGAGCGGTTATCTCTTCGCCTGCAGAAGTCAAAGAGCAAACATTTTTGCTTCAGGAAGGAAAGGCTATGACCATCTCCGGAAAAATAATTAAAGTTGCAGCGGATACAATTTGCCTTCATGGTGACCACCCTGAAGTTATAAAATCCTTAACTTTGATCAGAAACTATTCTTAGTTTTAGTCCCATGTTTGAAAAAGTAAGACAGTTTGGTCCCAATGCTATATTGATAGAATGGCAACAATCCATATCAGACGATGTCATCGACGAAATCGCTTTTTATACCACAGAGTTAAGAGATGCAAATATTGATGGTATCGTAGATATTGTTCCTGCATATGCATCATTGACGATTTTCTTCAATCCGGAGTTACAAAATCTTCAAAAGTTGATGGAGATTTTAAATAATATCAAATACCACCAGGTTAAGTCTGTCAATGTAAATATTTGGGACATTCCGGTACGGTACGACAGTGAGCAATCAGCAGATATGATGACTCTAATGAAATACACAGGATTAAACAGAGACAGCATAGTAGCATTACACTCTGAAACAATGTATAAAGTGTGTTTCATAGGTTTTTTGCCAGGTTTTTTATACCTTAGTGGTCTTCCTTCAGAGCTTTGTATACCTCGGAAAAATGTTCCATCTACCCACATCGAAAAAGGGTCAGTGGCGATAGGTGGATGTCAAACAGGTATTTATCCCTGCGATAGTCCAGGTGGATGGCATGTGATAGGAAACACAGATTTTGATTTTATTCAATATATTAATATGCCGTATTGTCCTGTTCAGCCTGGAGATACAGTTAAATTTGTTCCTTTATTATCATCATAAAATTTTTAAAATTTTGATAAAGATACTCAGATGACTTCTTTCAGCTTTTCGATTGTATAATTCAATTCTTCGACAGTATTATATGGTGAAAATGAAAACCGGATAGTTTTTCTTTCTTTTGGATGTTTTATAGCTTGTATGACATGTGAGTCTTCTTCAATACCGGCACTACATGCGCTTCCTGATGATGCAGAAATGCCATTAATATCCAGATTCATCACCAGCATTTCAGTTTTCGGCCCAGGAGGAAATGAGACACTTAAGATATGTGCAAGAAAGTGATCATCCTGATTTCCATTGAAAGAGATGTCGCTGATACTATTTGACAATTGTTGTTTCATTAGATTTCTCAGATTTAGGACATACTTATAGTTTTCAACCATATTCTTTACAGACATATCCAGTGCTTTTTCTAAACCTGCTATAGCAGCTACATTTTCAGTACCGGCTCGCATATTTCGTTCCTGAGCACCTCCATGTATATAGGCTGGAAGTATGTATTCATTACTTATATACACAAATCCGATTCCTTTGGGACCATGAAATTTATGGGCTGATGCGGATAGAAAACTGATATTGGATGATTGGATGTCGATCGGATATTTACCAATTGTCTGAACAGCATCACAATGAAAAGGTACATTAAATTTTTTACATATTTCACCGGTTAATTGTAAGTCAATCATGGTTCCTATCTCATTGTTGCCGTGCATAAGGCTGACCATAGTTGCTGAACTGTCTTCTTCCAACAGTTTTGTGAGTTGATCAGTATCCGGATTCCCTTTTTGATCGACACGTAGATAAATGACTTCGATCAGCCTTGATATTGCTAAATATTGGACAGTGTGCAGGATACAATGGTGCTCTGTCGGTGATGTGATGATCCTTTTGATATGGAGATATTCGACTGCGTTTTTCAGAACCATATTATTGGCCTCGGTCGCCGAGGATGTAAAAAACACTTCTGATATTGAAGCATTGATTGTTTTGGCGACAGTTTTTCTTGCTTGCTCGATCAGTGACTTGGTCTTTCGGCCATGCCAGTGTATAGAAGATGGATTGCCAAAATCTTCTTTGAAAATACGACACATCACTTCGACAACCTCATCTGTCATTGGTGTTGTTGACGCATTATCAAAATATACTCTCATATTTAGATTTTTGTGTAAAAGTAAAAATATTTTGAAATCAATGTATACCAAACAGAAAATTGATTTCGAAAATTTACAATCATAATTATTTAATTTACAATACATTATGTTTTAAATATTTCGCAGAATATTTTCTGTCCACTACAATTCAGTTAAGACATCTTTATTAAGTCTTTCCCTTGTATATGAAAGATTTAGATAGGGTAAAAACAAAGAAAAATTCCTTATCTAAACGAGATTGATTTTGAAATAACAAAAATGCCGTACCTGCGAGGCAGATACGGCATGGTATTGTATCCTTTAGGATTTCATTTATAAAACTGGTATCCGTAATACTTGACCAGGGTATATAAGATCAGGTGAAGTAAGCATAGGCTTGTTTGCTTCGAAGATCGCAGGATATTTCATCATATCCCCATAATGTTCTTTTGCGATTTTTGAAAGAGAGTCACCTTTTTTGACTTCATAAAAAGTGGCTTCCGGTTCTGCATTGATCACAGAGATTCTGTCGTCTACAGTAGCAATACCTTCCGTATTACCAACTATAAGAATCACTTTTTCTTTTGCGGTTGTCGACTCTACCTGACCGTATACAGTCGCTTTGTCATCATCTACCACGATGTCCAGATTTTCTACAGGAATACCATGTGAAACTACCTGAGCTGCGAGTGCTGCGGCTTTGTTTTTTTCTGCGGCTTCTTGAAGCGCTTCCATTGCTGCATTAGGATTTGTTGCAGGTGCTGTGGGTGCTGCTTCAGATTTTCCTCCAAAAAGTTTTGATCCGGCAGCCTTTAAAAATGAAAATAATCCCATAATTAATTGATTTTAAAATTAATAAAATATAACCAATATCGGTTACGACGCAAATAACGATAATTATCTAAAATTAATTTCAAAACTTGGAAAATATTTTAAAATTTTCATATCAAATTTTAATTTTTTAATTGAAAAACTCTGATTAAAAAGACAGGTTGTACTTCATTTTTTCGCATCACATTAAAATTCATAATTTTTTTTTGCGATTCAGGCAAGATGCCTTAACATATTGCATCGTAGCTAAAAGCTACGACGAACAAACGATGCTTTAGAGACATGATCCTGCAGATAAATTACTCCCGCCAATCGGGGCAGGAGCGTAGCTCTGTCATCTTTGTAGAAAATATTAACACCTGAAACATGAGGGGTGTAGCCCTGACATCTTATAATTACCACATCTTTTAAGATCGCAGGGCTACGCCCCTACGTAATGGTGTGTGGATATTTTCGCTACAAAGATCTCAGGACTACGTCCCATTTATTAATCTCGGACATAAAGATTAGAGATAATACACAGGTTGTATTTCATTTTTTCGCATCACATTAAAAATCATCATTTTATTCGCAATTTAGGCAAGATGCCTTAATATATTACATCGAAGTTACAAGCTACGACGAACAAACGAAACTTGATAAGAAATCGAGCACAGTGCGAAAAAATGATATGCACCTAAAAGACTTCTTCTAAGATTGTAAAAAAAATATCAAAACCATTCCCTTTTCTAATGCTTTAATTGATGAAGCAAGCCATATACTATAGAATGTATTGCAAAGTCAAGCTATTAATAAACAATTTTTTAAATGCTCTTTTGAAAGGGGAAATAAAGTAGCTGATTATCATAATTTGAAAAATTAAAATAAAAATCATTTTACATTAATAAATTATATTATTTATAATCAACAGTAAAACAGTATTTTAACAAACTGATATTTTTTTTTAAAGATATGTTTTTATTATTTTCTTACAAATTTAACAAAAGTCGTATATTTGCGGAGTTTTTTCAAAAATGACATATTATTACAATGCAAGGAAAAGGTTTAGTTAAAGTATTTTTGGTATTAATTATATTGGTTTGCTTATTGCAATTCGCTTATTTTATACCCACCAACAAGATAGAAAATGCCGCAGATGATTATGCAATGAATATTGCAGGACCAAATGCTACGGAAGCAAGTAAAGAATTTAAAACTGCGAGAGCTAAATTTCTTGACTCTGTTTCAGGTCAGGAGATTTTTACTATTCCACTCATAAAATCGTACACCTACAGTGAGGTGAAAAAGCAACAATTGGCTTTGGGTCTTGACCTGAAAGGTGGAATGAGTGCCGTTCTTCAGGTTGACCTGAAAGACTTTTTAAAATCTTTGGCCGGACGAAACAGCAATAATACAAATTTTCAGAAAGCTTTGGAAAATGCCACTGCTGCTCAGAAAACTTCGCAATCCGATTACATTACATTGTTTGCAGAAGCATATAGAGCAATTGCAGGTCCTGATCAACTTGCCAGAATATTTGCCAGAAATGAAACATTGGGTGAAATTAATGCCACTACCAATGATGGAGTGGTCACTCGTCTGATAAGACAGAAAGCAAATGAAACTGTCAATCTTACCTTTGAAAGACTTAAGAAAAGGATTGATAAGTTGGGCGTAGCACAGCCAAATGTGTCTCTCGACCCCAACAGAGATATCATCATCGTGGAGATGCCAGGTATCGACAATCCTGCCAGAGCGAGACAATTCCTTTCTGCGAGTGCAAAGCTGGAATTTTGGGAGACATACAGATTTTCTGATCCTGGTGTTGTTGAAGCCTTCAGAGCGGCTGATGCAGCTTCTTCTGTCGGTGTAGTGGATACGGCTAAATCATCTGTACCATCCATAGTGATGAGGGATTCAGTGATTTATGATAACTTAGGTAAACCTGTAGATACTGTTCAGGTAGCCACTACAACTAATAACAACTCAACAAACACAGGAGTTTTGCTTAAAAATCTGTCGCTCAATGGCGGTACCATGAGTCCCAGTGTCATTGGGGTATCTGACAGAAGTAAAATTTCTACTATCAATTCCATTCTGCAAAGGGAAGATATTAAGGCAATGTTTCCAAAAAATGCTCAATTGATGTGGTCATACAAACCAAGCCAGGATGTGGATGGACTGGTTACCAATAATTATGAGCTTTACATGATCAGAAAACAAGCGAATAGCGAAAATGCTCCTCTTGATGGAGACGTAGTGACAAGTGCTGTACAGACACTAAACCCTGTAAATGGTGAAGTAGAGGTAAATGTAAGGATGAACGCTACAGGGTCTAAAAAATGGGCTGAAATGACCACCAAAGCTGCTAATGACGGCAACAGAGAGATAGCAATAGCATTGGATGGTGAAGTGGTGTCAGCGCCAAGAGTAAATGATGCAATCACTCAAGGATCTTCTTCTATTACAGGTAACTTTACGGTAGAAGAAGCGATCGATTTTGCCAGTATTCTTGAGGTAGGAAAACTTCCTGCCAGAACAGAAATCGTTCAGGAATCTAATGTTGGTCCTTCTCTTGGAAAAGCAAATATATCTAAGAGTATTAATTCACTTCTTATTGGATTCTTATTAGTCATCCTGACTATGATTGCTTATTACGCAGGAGCAGGTGTCATAGCCATCATTACATTATTGTTAAACGTATTTTTGATATTTGGTACACTTTCAAGTTTTGGTACTGTACTTACCTTGTCAGGTATTGCGGGTATCGTATTGACTATCGGTATGGCCGTGGATGCCAATGTCATCATATTTGAAAGGATAAAAGAGGAGTTAACAGCAGGTAAAACATTAAAACAAGCTATCTCTGATGGATTTTATCATTCATACTCAGCGATCATCGATGCCAATGTGACTACTATTCTTACTGCGATGATACTTTCATATTTTGGTCTTGGGCCTGTAAAAGGATTTGCAGTAGTATTGATTATAGGGGTACTGTGTTCTATATTTACCGCTGTATTGGTGTCAAGGCTTTTGATTGAATGGTGGGTTGGCAAAGGAAATGATTTATCATTCTGGACTAATTTTTCAAAAGGTGCTTTTAAAAATATCAACATAGACTGGATTGGTAAGAGAAAAATTGCATATATTATTTCAGGAGTGTTTATTCTGGCAGGACTAATATCCATATTTACAAAAGGCTTTGACCTTGGCGTAGACTACAGAGGTGGTTACTCCTACAATATACAGTTTACGCCGCAAGATGGCATGACTGCGGAAAAACTCAGAGATGGAATGACCAAGGCTCTTGGCGGTGCTCCGATCGTCAAGCAGGTGGATGCAGATAACACCTTCCAGCTTACAACTGCTTATCTCATCAATGAAACAGCTGAAGGAACTTCTTCAAAAGTGCTTGCAAAGGTGCATGAAGGAGTACAAAGTGTCACCGGATCTCCAATATCTTTAGAGGATTTTTCTAATCCTGAGACAGCAGATGAGAAGATTCATATAGTAAGCTCAGCTCAGGTAGGACCTACCATTGCAGATGACCTTAAGAGATCTTCATTATATGCGGGACTTTTCGCACTATTGGCTATTTTTCTTTATATTTTGCTGAGATTCAGCAAGTGGCAATATAGCGCAGGTGCCATTATTGCATTATTTCATGATGCACTGGTAGTATTAGGAGTATTTTCAATTTTTTACGGAATTGTGCCTTTCTCACTTGAAGTAGATCAGGCTTTTATTGCAGCCATTCTAACGGTGATAGGATACTCTATCAATGATACAGTGATCATTTTTGACAGAATCAGAGAGTACTTTGGGCTTCACGTCCATCAGTCAAAAGATGAAACTATCAATATGGCGATCAATACTACTTTATCAAGGACGTTGATGACAGCTTTCACAACAGTGATAGTTGTGTTGATTTTATTCATGTTTGGTGGTAGTAGTATCAAAGGTTTTTCATTTGCACTGCTGGTGGGTATTGTAGTAGGTACGTATTCTTCCGTATTTATAGCAGCTCCTATACTGCACGATTTGGGATCTGATCTCAAGATAACCAGACGTGAGCCAACAAAAGATGCCGGCAAATCGGAAAAGAAATCATTTGCCCGTGCAGGTAAAAATTAGTTACATTTGGACCTTTGAACTTTGATGTTCTCAAAGTTAATAAATTTTTAAAGACTTCTTCATTTGATCATACAGAACGGTTGATAAAGACCATTCTGGATTAAATGAAGAAGTTTTTTTTATTTACATCTTGTTTTTTGGTAAGACCACATCATTCTTCAGTATCTAAATTCAAATGTCGTTTAGTTAAGACCTCATTATGAAGTCTTTCCCTTGTAAGGGAAAGATTTAGATAGGGTAAAAACAATGAAAAATTGGGTGTATCCCAAAATTGCACTATGTTATCTAATTTTTAAGTTTCTAATTTAGTGTATTATTCTAGTAGTTAAGAGTTAAAAGGTGGGTCGTCTCAAGCTACGCTTGGGAATGAGGGTTATTGGGAAGGTAATTTTGGCTTTTCTTACCCCTGCCCCTTATATGTTTGCATTTTAAAAATTAATGGTTTCAAGATAAACAAATAATTTATAACTTGGCGGTTGAAGGGGAACACCCCTTGATACTTAGATATCGTCCTTTAGTGTCCCTTTCGCCAAGCTTAATCATGAGGTATAACTTGATACATTGATATCGTATAACATAAGGGAATGTAAGGCTTGACACTTTTTTTAAAACATTTTAAAGTAATTTATGTATGAAAGTTGGATTTGGAGGACTGGACGCAAGTAAAGGTTATTGTGATTTCAGTTTAATTTCGAAGGGTAATGAATTTACTAATCGCAGGATGAATTTTATTGATAATCAATCCGGTCTTGATGAACTCAAAAAGTCTTATCACAGGCACTTTTGTCTATTGATAAAATTTATTTGGCTATTGAAAGTACCGGTGGGTATGAAAACAATTGGTATAATCAATTGGTAAGTTTTGATAAGCGAATCATCATGTTCAGGATTAATCCGTTGCGGACACATCATGAGTCAAAAAAGAATATGCATCGCAATATTAATGACGCCATCAGTAGTGAAATTATAGCTAGGCATGTATCTGAAAATTATGAAGAACTAGAGAAAGCCAAGCCTAGATCCTTACATTTTTATACTGCGAAACAGATGCACAAAACTATACAAGGATTTATTAAACAAAAGACGAGAAATATCAACCAACTTGAGAAAGTAGTGTATAGTTGTATTCCTGGTCTTTTAACTTTTAGTAAAAATGGCATGCCAAAATACATGTATAAATTACTTCAAAAGTATCCATCAAAGGCAAAGATATTAAATGCGAAAACAGCTTCTTTGGCTAAAATCAAAGGGTTAACCATGGAGAAGGCTGAGGCCATCCAAAAAGCGGTGAAGCTAGATTCAGGGTCGGGTAATACGATACTTACTGAGCTAAATATTAAAACATTGGCCCAAACTATTAACTTATTCTCCACCCAGATCAAAGAACTTCAATCAGAGCTTGCTAAACACGGAGCCAACGACTTAGCGGATTTCTTAGTCACAATTCCTGGTTGCGGCATCGAGTCAGCAGTGTCATTAAGCATAGAAATAGAAGATATAAATCGATTTAACAGTGCCGCATCACTTTGTTGCTATTTTGGAGTACACCCAGAAAACCATACAAGTGGTGATATATCAAAGAAACCTAAAATGAGCAAAAAAGGAAGTAGTTCATATAGGGGTACAATATACATGGTAGCTAAAAATGCGATTATGTATGACCCTTATTTTAAAGAGATATATTCAAATCAAAGAGCGAAAGGTAAGACCTATAACGATGCTTTAGGTGTAATAATGAACAAGTTAACAAGAGTAATCTATGGTATGCTTACAAACAAAGAGGCATACGATTCATCAAAACCTAAAACACAAAAAAGCAAACCAGTAGACGCAGATCAGCAAATAGAGAAGTTGGAAAAAGAAACCGCAGATTATAAATCAGAGCTGGAAAAGATGCAAAACGCACCAGTTTCTCGTAGAGCAGAAAATAAAATAAAAAGGCAATGGAAGAGTCTCAAAACTCAATTGAAGAGTTGCGCACGAGATCAAAACCATTACCAAGTGCAAACATATAAATTTGTTTGCACTTGGTAATAAAAAACACCGCCAAATATTATAAAATCAACGGTATAACTAAAGGGGAATTCAGCGCTTATATTAGGAGAATTTGAGTGGGTCGTCTCAAGCGTAGCTTGACAGGCTCATCAGAGCTTGCCAAGCTATGCTTGGGATTGAGGGTCGCGGGCAGTTTAAACAATTTAAGTGCAAAAATGGGATACACCTGGAAAATTCCTTATCTAAACAACATTGATCTAAAACTCCATTCTTGAGAGCGGAGTTACACTTTGGTCTGAAAATAAGCCTTCCAAATATCTGTAATAGCCTGTGATACCAATCATACCAGCATTGTCTGTACACAAGGAGAAAGGTGGAATGTAAGTCTGCCACCCAAAATTTTCGCTGGTTTCAATCAATCTTTTTCGCAAAAAATGATTGGCTGAAACACCTCCGGCAATGGCAATATGGTGGATACCTGTTTTTTTACTGGCTTTTATCAGCTTTTTAATTAAGATTTCGACTATGGTAGTTTGGACAGAACAGCAGATATCATTTAGATTATTTTTGATAAATTGAGGATCGTTTTTGGTTTCTTTCTGCAGGAAATACAGAATAGATGTTTTCAGGCCACTAAAACTGAAATCAAGATCACTTACCTGAGGCTCTGGAAATGGAAACACATTTTTTCCATCCTTTGCAAGTTGGTCAATAACCGGACCAGCAGGGTAGGGCAATCCTAACATTTTTCCGGTCTTATCAAAGGCTTCTCCAGCAGCATCATCTATGGTGCTGCCCAAAATAATGAGATCAGTAAAGCTATTGACCTGCACGATCTGAGTATGTCCTCCGGAGACTGTAAGGCACAGGAACGGGAATGGTGGTTTGTTTTCTGTGGCAAAATGCGCCAATACATGTGCATGCATATGTTGTACTTCAATCAAAGGAATATCTAAAGCCAAAGCCATACCTTTTGCAGTGGATACACCTACGATCAGACTGCCGAGCAAACCAGGCCCCCTTGTAAATGCTATAGCATCAAGATCGCCGACCTCAATGTCTGCATCTTTCAAACAAGTGTCTATCACCGGGATGATATTGGAAAGATGCTGCCTGCTGGCCAATTCCGGGACCACGCCACCATAAATACTATGAATATCCTGATTGGCTGTAAGATTACTTACGATCTCTCCATCCTTGATGATGGCGGCACTGGTATCATCACAGGAAGATTCAATAGCAAGGAGATAAATATTATTTTTTGACAAGAAAGATTTTTGTTTTAGGGTTTTTATAAAAAAAAATGAATAAATTTGCCAACGATACACCAAAAGTATAAATTTGTGCATCATTATTTTTATTTTATCTGACAAAATCAATTTAATCACCTAAATTTTAACCAACGTATGAGCAAAATAATTAATATAGTACTCGTCCTGATTACACTTGTTTTGGGATATTGGCTGTATTCTTCCATCAAAGATCCTATTGAGTTCAATCAGGAACTTGAAAAGAGAAAATTTGAAGTAATCGCAAAACTGAAAAAAATTCAAACTGCCCAGGATATCTATCGTGCTGTTACCGGTAAGTATGCCAAGTCTTTTGATGATTTGACATCACAGATTCAAAACGGAAAAATTGAAGTTGTAAAATTGGAAAATGATCCGAGTGACCCTACGAATCAGGATAAGTTTGTGAAAACCTTTACTTATGTTGCCGCTAAAGATAGTATAAGATCTTTGCTGGGCGATATGGATTTAAATGAGCTCAGATATGTACCATACACAGATGGAAAAATTCAGTTTAGTATCAATGCTGACACACTTACGCACCAAAATAACCTAGTTAATGTGGTAGAAGTAGGAACCAAGTACAAGGATTTTATGGGCGAATTCGGAGATCCGAAGTATAAAAAATATGATAAGTTTTACGACCCTGAAAAGATGCTTAAATTTGGAGATATGACTTCTCCAAACACCAATGGTAACTGGTAATGATGGTATGACACTAAAGGACTTTAGTTACACAATTCCATCCATATCTTATAATAAACTGTCTGTCATTATTATGGCGGACAGTTTTTTTTATGGTATCTTTAACAATGAAAATAAACTTGTTGCACATCAGTCTTATGAGGGTATCAGGTATAGTAACAAGACTTCTTTCGAGCAAATTTTAAATGATGAAAGGCTTACAAAACATCATTATGATGACATTTCTGTCTTAGTATTGCAAGAAAATGGATATCTGACATCAACATTGGAAGAGAGCATCACTTCATTATTTCCTGGTTTGGATCATAAGATTGTGTATACTGAAAAGCTATCTGAAAGCGGACTTTTTTATTTTTTTGGTATTACATCATATCAAAAAGAACTACTTGATCTGCTTTTTGTAAATAAGAATTACGAGATGCGTTCATTGCCTGCTAATTTTTCCAGATGGTATCGTTTTAGTAGCAAAAATATAGTACACCTGCATATAGAAAATGCTTTCATTCTCATTTTCATCCAAAAAGAAAATAAAGTTGTACTTTCCAATTTCTTTAAGGTCAATGAAATTAATGACATACTTTTTTTTGTACTTGCGACCTGTAAGGCCACTGATATAGGGCTGGCAACAGAAACTATCTTTGTAAGTGGTGGTGTTGAAGTGGATTCCCCGCTATTTACAACTCTAAACGCCTATGTTGCAGATTTACAGATAGTGCAATCAAGTAATTTATTTGAAGATGATCAAATAGCACAGGCTTCACACCCTCATCATTACTTCCTGCATCTTTCAAATGTACTATGAGGATTATTGGAGGAATTTTTAAAGGCAGGAGATTTATTCCACCTGCAAAAAACTGGCCTACACGACCTACTACCGATTTTGCAAAAGAAGGTTTGTTCAACATCCTGAATAATAAAATAGATTTTGAAGAAGTAATCATGCTGGATCTTTTTGGCGGAACAGGTAACCATAGTTATGAGTTTATTTCACGAGGTTGTACAAATGTGACTTATGTGGACAAATTCCAGGGTTGTATAGAGTTTGTCCAAAAAACTGCACGGGAACTAAAAATTGAAGACAAAATAAAAATTATCAGATCAGATGTTTTCAGGTTTTTGCAGACCAATGACAGGCAATTTGATTATATATTTGCCGGACCTCCATATCCTCTACCCAATCTCAATACAATTCCGGATGTGATTTTTCAGACGGAAACGCTCGCCATAGAAGGGTTGTTTGTACTGGAGCACAATCCAAACCATGACTTT
Organism: Saprospiraceae bacterium; assembly: GCA_016713025.1. Classification (NCBI taxonomy): domain Bacteria; kingdom Pseudomonadati; phylum Bacteroidota; class Saprospiria; order Saprospirales; family Saprospiraceae; species Saprospiraceae bacterium. The sequence goes on from JADJPZ010000004.1 coordinate 1,181,740, forward strand.
AAGAGTCACGACAGATTTGTAGAAGTCAGAAATTATGGTACTACTATTTTTAGTTTTTTTAAGTAGGGCATCTCTCAATATCCATATTTTTCTTTCCAAATTAACCTTAAGTTTTCGCGTATTTTAGTTTCTGAAGCATTATTGGATGGCTGGTATAGTGTCGTACCTGTGATTTCAGCCGGAAGACACTCCATATTGGACTCTCCCGGTACAAAATCATGTGCATATTGATATCCCTTTCCATAACCTATATCTTTCATCAGAGAAGTTGGGGCATTTCTCAGATGTAACGGGACAGGAAGATCTCCTGTTTTTTGCACAAGGGAAGCAGCTTTTTCAATAGCCAGATAAGAAGCATTACTCTTCGGCGAGCCAGCAAGATAAATAGCTGTTTGGGACATAATGATACGTCCTTCCGGCATCCCTATCTGATGTACGGCCTGAAAACAATTATTAGCCAGAAGCAATGCATTGGGATTTGCAAGTCCAATGTCTTCCGATGCTAGAATGACCATCCTTCTGCATATAAAAATCGGGTCTTCTCCGGCAGCCAGCATTCTTGCCAGATAATAAACGGTTGCATTAGGATCAGAAGCCCGTACTGATTTAATAAATGCAGAGATGATATCATAATGTTGTTCTCCGGACTTATCATATCTTGCGAGATTTTCCTGTATTACCTTATATACGAGTTCGTCTGCTATTATGATATCTTTTCCTGAGGCAAATTGATTGATGACCAGTTCTAAACAGTTATATAGTTTTCTCCCGTCACCTCCCGATAAATGTAGTAATGCATCATACGACTCAATTTTTATATTTCTAGTTTTCAGGTACTCATCTTTCGAAATTGCGTTATCAACCATTTTGATGAGGTCATCTTTTCCGAGGGATTTCAAGATATATACCTGGCACCTTGACAGCAATGCTGAGATCACTTCAAATGATGGGTTCTCCGTTGTAGCCCCGATGAGTGTTACGATGCCTTTTTCCACTGCACCCAACAGAGAATCCTGCTGAGACTTACTGAACCTGTGAATCTCATCTATGAAGAGTACAGGATTGGGTCTGGTGAAAAACTTCTGGGACTTTGCCATGTCAATAGCATCCCGGATATCCTTGACACCGCTGTTGATGGCCGATAAGCTGTGGAAAGGTCTTGATTGAGTGTGTGAAATGACTGAAGCCAAGGTGGTTTTGCCTACTCCTGGCGGTCCCCAGAGTATAAATGACGGCAAGTTGCCGGATTCAATCACTCTACGGAGTATGGCATCTTTGCCCACCAAGTGTTCCTGACCTACATAGTCGTCCAAGGAGAGTGGTCGCATTCTTTCGGCAAGAGGTTGGTTCATTTCTTTGTTTTAAAAGATAACAATCTTAAGTACCTATCTGTTCGTTAAGATGGCATATCGGAAGCTTAAAAAATTGATAAATTATTAGTTCAACTTCAGCTAACTTTACATTTTGGTACAATATTGCACCAGCAAAATTTTTGTGATTTTGTTAATATTTTGGATTCCTTTAAACGAAAAACCTATTTCAGACGTTCATTAATGGAATTAAATTTTGATATGAAGTATTTGATGACATTATTATCGACCATTGTATTAATGAGTGCTGTTGAAGGACCTACCATAAAAATCGGGCTTTTAAAATACAGTGGTGGAGGAGACTGGTATTCCAATCCTACATCTTTGGTCAACCTTGCTGCTTTTTGCAATAAGTATCTGGGTACTAATATTGACCCTGAATATGCAGTGGTAGACGCTGGAAGTGTGGAACTTTTCAATTATCCGCTGGTACATATGACAGGTCATGGCAATGTTGTTTTTTCAGATGCGGATGCTGAAAATTTAAGAACATATCTCATCGCCGGAGGATTTCTCCATATAGATGACAACTATGGCATGGATCCATTTGTTCGTGTAGCTATGAAAAAAGTATTTCCAGAGTTATCATTTACGGAGCTGCCTTTCAACCATGCAATCTATCAGCAAAAATATAAATTTGAGAGTGGAGTACCCAAAATTCATAAGCATGACGAAAAACCTGCTCAGGGCTTTGGACTGATTTATGAAGGTAGGCTGGTGTGTTTCTACAGTTACGAAAGTGATCTTGGAGATGGTTGGGAAGACCAGGAAGTACACAAAGATCCCGAAGAAATCCGGGCCAAAGCCTTAAAAATGGGAGCAAACATTGTACAATTTGTCTTTGGCAACTAAGATTTTTATTTTTAATTCTCCTACAAATCTCAATTAATTATGGATTCATTTTCATTAGTCCCGTCCATTAAAAACATAAGCCATCATACATCAAAAAATTTCTTTCTTATCAGTGGTCCATGTGCCATTGAGTCAGAAGAAATGGCAATGCAAATAGCAGAAAAACTAAAAAATATCACTTACAAACTTCAGATACCTTTTGTATTTAAGGGTTCATATCGAAAGGCCAACAGATCATCTATTCATTCTTTTACAGGTATTGGAGACGAAAAAGCACTCAAAATCCTCAGAAAAGTAGCGGTTACCTTTGATTTGCCTGTAACAACCGATATACACACTGATGAAGAAGCAGCAATGGCAGCTGAGTATGTAGATATCCTTCAGATTCCGGCATTTCTTTGTCGCCAGACTTCGCTTATAAAGGCTGCAGCTGAAACAGGAAAAGACAGTCCAGAAAGTTCGGGAGTGCCAAAATCATAAGGTCATGCTTACTGAGCGAGGAACCACTTTCGGATACCAGGATCTGATAGTTGATTATCGTGGTATTCCCGCGATGCAAGCCTTTGGTGTACCGGTGGTGATGGACTGTACACATTCACTGCAACAACCCAATCAACCATCGGGAATCACAGGCGGAAAACCTGGCCTTATAGCTACAATTGCAAAAGCAGCCATAGCAGTAGGAGCAGATGGACTGTTTGTTGAGACACATCCTGATCCATCAATGGCTAAGTCAGATGGAGCCAATATGTTACCTTTAGATCAGTTGGACGGACTACTCACCAAATTAGTTAGGATCAGAGCATCACTTCAGTAGGCTTTTGGACATATTTTAATTTTGTATATATAAATTACCCTCGATTCTGTTCTAAGTATTACCTTTGCATCAATTTTTACTAAATCTTTTAAATTGTAATTCAAATGAGAAATTTATTTTGGTTATTTATAATACTTCTTGTAATCGGCTGTAAAGATTCAGATGTTCAAAAAGAACTGGCTGAAATGAAGACCGAAAAACCGGTTGACCCAAAAAAATTAAAACTACCTTCTTCATGTGAGATGATCTCCCAGGAGAGAATAAAAGAGATTTTTAAGATCAAAGCTCCAAGTGTAAATCTAAAAGATGCGTCAGATCCGGCTGATCCTAGATCAAAGTCTTGTTTTTTTCAATGGGATGATGAAGATACCCCTAATGCAGGTATCATGATCCAATTGCAGACCAATCCGGTATTTGATGATTATAATGAGTACATCTCAAAATTTGTTACTTCAAAGCTGACAGAGGGCGAAACGATGCTAGGTGATGACAAACCCACTATTTACAAACAATTTGACGCGGGTGGGGCGGATGGTGCATATTCTTTTCAGCAAGGAAGATTTTACTGGAACTATGGTAACAATTATTTAGTGATGCTAGCCTTTAATGTTTCTACCCTAAGCGAAAGCCAGATGGTAAACGCTGCGGAAAATATTGCTGAAGAAGTTAATAAGAATTTTATAAAAGCTGTAAGATAGTACATTATAAGTGTGTAAAACAAAATAGAAGTTATTTTCTCTAATAAAGAAATTTGTTGCTAACTTGTCCTTGGTAAGAAAGAAGCCTTTATGAAAAAAGTATATATATTACAAAAGAAGGGGTTTCATAATTGATAATCAAGGTGTTATGGTGAGTTAGATGGAATTGCACTTTTGTAAAAAAAAATTAACTATTGGCATTTGCCGCTTCTTACCCCCAACCCCTTAAAGCCCCTTAAAGGGGGCCAGCCCAAATATTGAAAGAATTTGGCGGGGGTCGTCCCTTCAGGGATTGAGGGTAAAGAGGGAATTTAGGTATTTGTGCAATTTGTTATACACACTACATCAAAGGTGACGCGGGTCGTACTTGTAGGAATGAACTGAATTTGGAAATCTTTCAATTTAAAAATTATCAATTCAATATTACTCAAAATTGTCTGATTCTTGCTAACTTTAGCACAAAAATACATCATGCAATACACAGTAAAAGAAAGATTCCTTTCGTATGTCAAAATAGATACACAGGCTGACCCGCTGAGCAATACTTTTCCTTCATCATCCAAACAGAAAAACCTTACAGCCTTATTGTGTAAGGAACTGGATCAAATGGGTGTGAGCTATACTACAAATGATGCCGGCTATATCTATGCTACTTTGCCATCCAACAGTGATAAAAATGTCCCCAGAATATTTTTTTGTGCTCATCAGGATACAGCTCCGGATTGCAGCGGTACAGATGTCAAACCGATAGTACACTATGATTACGATGGAAATAGTAGTATCATATTACCTGATGATACATCTGTTGTTGTTTCGCCAGACCAGTTTCCCAACCTTAGGAAGAAAAAGGGGCACGATATCATCACAGCCAGTGGCAAAACGCTCTTGGGAAGTGATGATAAATCCGGAGTAGCTATAATCATGGATGCATTTTACCAGTTTACCAAAAATCCTTCACTCAAGCATGGAGTTGTAAAGGCTTTGCTTACAACGGATGAAGAGATCGGTAAAGGGGTTGCCAATGTAGATCTGGACTTGCTTGATTGTGATTTCGGTTACACATTGGATTCAGGAGATCTAGGTTGTTTTGAAGATGAAAACTTTTCAGCCAACTCCTTAAAAGTGCATATCAAAGGTGTTAGCGCACACCCGGGAATGGCCAAAGGTACCATGGAAAATGCCATTAAGATCGCTTCCGAAATTGTAACCAGACTGCCACGACTGACAATGTCTCCGGAGACATCTGATAAAAAAGATGGGTTTATACACCCAACTAAAATTAGCGGTGGTTTGGAAAATGCCACTATTGAGTTTATACTCCGGGATTTTGAAACCCGTAAACTGGACGAATATGTGGCTTTAGTAGCTCATATCGCTGAAAATGTTTTGAAAGATTATCCACATTCATCCTGCGATATCGAATCCAAAGAGCAATACAGAAATATGAAGGATATACTCGATTTACATCCTCATGTTTCGAAAATAGCTATTCAGGCTATGAATAATCTTGATATCATGCCTCAGATAGGAAGTATAAGAGGTGGAACAGATGGCGCAGTACTGTCGCACAAAGGCGTTCCTTGCCCCAACTTGTTTGCAGGCGAACAAGCGATACATTCTAAATACGAATGGGTCTCTGTACAAGATATGGAGCGTGGTGTAGACACGGTTATTGAGATTTGCAGATTGGTTACCGAGATGTAATGCATATTCATGTATGGAGAGCCAACTTATCCCTCTATTCCCTTTGTCCATAGTTGTCTTCCCCGGAGAAGAACTAAAGCTGCACATTTTTGAGCCACGGTATAAACAACTCATACATGATTGTAAAAAAGATGACCTGAGATTTGGCATTCCACCATATATCGAAGGAAAAAGCCTTCGGATTGGTACTGAATTGCAACTTAAAGAAATCAAAAAAGTATATGAAGATGGCAAAATGGACATCATTGCCATAGGTACCGGATGGTTTGAAATTGTGGAGTTTTACAGAATCCTTCAGGGTAAATTGTACCCCGGTGGCACCATCATCAAAAAGCCGTGGGACAATGAAAGTGATATAGTCTTGAATACGAGATTGGTGGAGCTTATTGAAGAGTTATATACGATTATGAAAATCAATAATGTACCGGTTCCTTCACCATCTTCATTTAAATCCTATATGCTTGGGCATAAATTAGGACTCAATATTGATCAGGAAATGCATCTATTGACTTTGGAGGATGAAGTCAGTAAACAACAATATCTTATAAATCATCTTGAACAACTGATTCCAATGTTGCTTGAAACTGAAAATCTCAGGAAAAAGGCAGAAATGAACGGACATTTTCAGAACATTTTGCCTCCGGGTCTGTAGTAGAGAAGATGTGTTTTATAGATTATTTCTTTGTTATACCGACGAGAATAAATTTTTCAAATAATTCTGTCGCCATTATACTCAAAATGAATAAAATAGTAAATGAAATTTTCACAAACAATTTATTTTGGGTATAAATTACCCGGACTTTATGGTTTAGTGGAAACTGTTGGGTTAACCCAACGGTTGTGACCCAAAGTAACAAATACATTTACCGGGTTTATTACATTTTTATAAAAGTGTAATTGTCTTTGATTTTTGAAGGTGACAAAGCAGAATTATGTTGACCACACCTTGTAGCATAATTTTCCGGTAAGAACAGCCCTGCCGTCACGAAGTCTGGCAATGATAATCATCTATTAAGCTTTCTCCTTTGTATCTTTCAGAGCATTCATGCGGGTTTTATCCATTTTTTTTCTACATTGAAAGGTAGTTTTAAAGTATTCGACGATATATACCAACCTATTGAATTACAAAATGTTACCTTTGCGATATTTTTAGTCAAAAAAGGAAATTAATTTAGATACGATGAAGTCTTTTTTCCCAACATTTATTGCAGCTTTCCTAGGTGTCATTGCCGCTGTAGCTCTAGGCTTTTTTATTTTGATCATGATAGGAATATCTGGCATGAGTCAGAAAGAGACTGTAAGCAAAGGCTCGGTTTTGCGATTGAATCTGGAAGATTTTATTCCGGAAAAAACGGATAACGTTCCGAATGAATCAGGTATTTTTAGTATGCAGACAAAAGCTTTGGGTTTGAACCGCATTCTCGACTTGATAGATATCGCTGCAAAAGATGACAATATCAAAGGTATCCTTTTGGAGAATAATTCTGTCAGCTATGGTCAAGCTACATTATTGAGCCTGATGGAAGGATTGAAAGAATTTAAAAAAAGTAAAAAATTTATATATTCCTATGCACACAGTCATAGCCAGTCTTCATATTTTCTGAGTTCGGTTGCTGATTCCATGTTTCTAAACCCCCAAGGAGGAGTAGATTTGAGAGGATTTGGCGCTACAGTTCCTTTTTTTAAGAACATGTTGGATAAAGTCGGGGTGGAATTTAATATCTTTTATGCAGGTAACTTCAAAAGTGCTACTGAGCCATATCGACTCAATGAAATGAGTGAGTTTAACAAAATTCAGACCCGTGAATTTCTCGCAGATATGAAAAATATCATGGTCGACAACATCAGCAAAAACAGAAAAAAGCTGACACCGGCAAAATTGGATGCTATCATGTCGGCGTATGACGGCCGAACAGCAAAAAAAGCATTGGAAAATGGTCTTGTGGATGCACTTTTTTATGAAGATGAGTTAGATGATTTTCTGGTTAAAAAACTGGCTCTCAAAGAAGGTAAAAAAATAAAATATGTAAAGCTTTCAAAATATAATCGAACCGCTGAAGCAGAAGACAAAGATAGTGATAATAAAATCGCCATTGTTCATGCAGAAGGTGAGATCATTTACGGCACGAATGACCCTGGTGTCATAAGCGAAAAAAAATATGTTGAGATGCTGGCAAAAATCAGAAAGGATAAAAAAATAAAGGCGGTAGTACTTAGAGTTAACTCACCCGGAGGAAATGCATTCAGTAGTGATTTGATCTGGAGAGAGTTGGAGCAAATAAAAAAAGCCGGGAAACCTGTGATAGCATCTTTTGGTGACTATGCAGCTTCAGGTGGATATTACATTGCTTGTGGTGCTGACAAAATTGTATCGCAACCCAACACTCTGACGGGGTCTATTGGTGTATTTATGATGTTCCCAAATGCCACAAAACTCCTGAATGATAAGATAGGCATCAACTTCGACACTATAAAAACGCACGAATTTGCTGCTGGTTTCAGCCCTTTCCATAACCTATCTGAAAAGGAAAAAGCATTATTACAGGAATCTACTCTTGAAATTTATGATCTTTTTATTGACAGAGTGTCTAAAGGCAGAAAACTTTCTGTAGATAGTACAAAATTCATCGCTCAGGGCCGTGTGTGGACAGGCAGAAAAGCTAAAGAAATAGGTTTGGTAGATGAATTGGGTGATCTCGATGATGCGGTGGCTCTTGCTGCAAAACAGGCAAAAATTGATTCCTACAGCACATCAGAGTATCCATATATAAAAGAAGATATCTTTCAGGAAATCATGCAACAGATTATGATGGGAAATCAGGAAGAGGATGCCAGCGCAAAGTTCTCCCTGACAGGTAAAGAGAAAAAATATCTTGAACAATTTAATCAATACAGAAGTATCATCAGATGCAAAGAACCGCAAGCAAGGCTTCCTTATATCTTTGATTTTTTCTGAAAAATTGTGACCAATAACTTTTACCTTTGCGTAAAATGTTATGAATATGAAATGAGCATGAACCAACGATGAGGTACACAAATCCTGATGACTATTTTCATGCGAATTCCATGGGGCAATTAAAAGAAAATTAAAAAATAAACACATGAAATTAGCCATAATTGGATGTGGAAATATGGGAATGGCCTTTGCAAGATCATTTATTCAATACGATCTTGTAAAAAGAGAAAATCTTTTGCTGATTGAAAAAAATGAAGAAAGGTGTCAAATACTTTCTAAAGAAAAAGAAGGAATTGTCATAAATACCATCAATAGTGATATTTCTCAAGCAGATCTTGTCATTCTATCTGTGAAGCCTCAGGATTTTCCTGCACTTGCTGAAGAATTGAAAGGAAACCTAAGTGAAAATCAAGTAGTGCTTTCCATTATGGCTGGTATCAAGATCAGTAAAATTCAACAATTGTTGGACCATAAGTTTATCGTGCGAGCTATGCCTAATACTCCTGCGATGTTAGGTATGGGTATTACCGGTTTTACATCTGCAGAAGGTATCAGCATCGCCAAACTGTTTAAGGTAGAAAACTTGATAAACGCGACAGGAAGGTCTATCTATATAGAAGATGAAGAAATGCTTGATGCCGTTACAGCTTTAAGTGGTAGCGGTCCCGCGTATTTTTATTATTTCGTCAAACACATGGTGGAGGCAGGAATAAAAATGGGATTTGATGAGGGAACTTCCTTACTTTTAGTGAAACAAACCATGCTTGGTGCCTATCACTTGATCAATAACGCTGAAAAAGATCTTGATTCACTGATCCAAGCAGTGGCATCCAAAGGTGGAACTACAGAGGCAGCTTTGAGTGTCTTTAACGGACTTCATCTGGATGAAGCTATAAAAGAAGGTATTTTGGCTGCTGAACGACGAGGTAAGGAATTGAGTCAATAGCCCATGAGTATCTTTGAAAAAACAGAACCATTTTCTCAATTATTTGCTATTTGTCTGAGACCTGCCAGCCATAATCTATGTATTGAAAAGAAAACTGGTTGTTTTGGTCTACAGAAACTAACACAAAACCTTCTTCTGTTCCATAATATTTGCCACCCCACCAACTGCCACTCACTGCACCACCTGTAATAAACCATGTCCCTTTGCTGAAAATCTTTTCGTCCAGATGTTGATGCCCTTGCAAAACCATCTGCAGATTGTAACCTTGAAACATATCCCATATCTCTTTGAAATTGGATATTACGTCAGATGATGAGTATTTGCCATCAACGGCCGGACTATACATGGAAAGCATCGGAACATGAAGGGTTACAACTATCGGTGCGGAAACCTTAAGCTTCTTTATATCTTCTGATAACCATTGCTTTTGCTGTGGACCGACACAGTACCTGCCTAAAGAATCTGTCTCTACAGAATTTAATACAATAAAATGAACCCCTTTATGATCGAAAGAGTAATAAGGGTTGCCAAAATATTTACTGAAGAGGCCGGTGTTATTGTATTTTGCATTCGTAGGATCTGCCCAAAATCTATCGTGGTTACCTATACAAGGATATACAGGAGTATTGCTGCTCTTAATGATGCCATGAAATCGGTTAAATAAACTGTCAGCTGTACTAAAACGACCTTTCAGTCCATCGACATCAGCATTATCTCCTCCCAAAATAAAAAAGTCAACTTTTAGTTCGTTCGCTTTGTTCATAGCCATTTTCAGCCCATTGTCACATTTTGTTACGGGATCATTATTCAGATGGATATCCGTCAGGAAAGCAAAAGAAAACTTTGTTTGTGTCGGGTTGACTGATTGTCCAAATGTGAATTGGAAGATAAAGCATGCCAATATCAGAATCACAAAATATCGAATCATTTTTCGAAAATTTTACTTTATATTAGATAATTTAAAAGCTACACCTTCTTTTAAGGCCAATTCTGATCTGAGTTTCTGATCGAGCTGGATTTTGATTTCATTGTTTTTTTGAACAAATTTTAATTTATTATTCATTCCCAAAATATTGACATTAATCTTACCTGAAAGATTTGTTTTTACATTGATTTCAGCAGGTAATTCGCTTTCCCCTTTTGCGGGTGTGTAAATAGCATAAATGGTATTTTGACCTTTTGCAGTATAGGCTACTTTGCCATCAAGATATGGTTCTACAGGATTGGTTTCAAAGATAGCTTCACCATTTACTTCAAGCCATTTGCCGAACTGTGCCAGATTTTCCTGCAATTTGGGTTCATATTCACCTTTTCCATTCGGACCTATACCCAATAAGAGATTACCGCCTTTAGCGACAATGTTTACCAGGAGGTGCACTAATTCTTTGGACGACTTGTAGTTATCATTTTTTACCCAACCCCATGCACCACCCATGGTAATGCAACTTTCCCAAGGCACTCCCAAAGGTTTATCCGGTGTTTTTTGTTCAGGTGTTAAGTAATCTTCATACTCACTTTGTACCCAACGATCTACCACAAGCATGCCCGGTTGTTTAGCCCTTGCTCGCTCTGCGATGAGCTTCATATTGATGTCCATATCATGCGGATAGGTACAAAACTCGGCAACTTTGGGGGTAATGGATGATTTGGGCATGACCCAGCAGCCGTCCAGCCACAAGATGTCCACTTTCCCATATTCTGTTGTCAACTCATTAAGCTGATTTTGAGTAAATTGAACAAATCGTTTCCAGCGATCGGGATGTTTGGTAATATCATAAGTTGGGTTTCTGTCTTTGGGAGGGTAGTACGGCCAGTAAAAATCATGCGAATTCCAGTCGGGTTTTGAAAAGTAGATACCGGTAGAAAGGCCTACTTTGCGAGTAGCATCAAGTACTTCTTTGAGTACATTTGACTTAGGGTTTGAAGAATATGGTGAACCTTTGTCTGTAATCTTAAAGTCAGTATATTTGGAATCGTAGAGGCAAAATCCATCATGATGCTTGGATGAATATATCATATATTTTGCACCTGATCCTTTGAACATTTTAGCCCATTTTTCCGGATCGAAGTTGACAGGATTGAACTTAGATTTTGTATTTCTGTAATCATTACAAAATTTGTAATAATCATCATAACCGGGACGTGTTATCCAATCTTCGGGACAAAGTGCCCATGACTCCACTATACCAAGTTCTGAATATAATCCCATGTGAATTAACAACCCAAACTTATACCCCTGCCATTTTTTGAGATTTTCCATTACTTTTGGGTCTTTGGGCCAAACGTATCCTTCTGTTTCAGATAAGTGTTGTGTCAAAGCTACAGCAGCAGGGTCGTCTTTATTCGGTTGTGTTTTTTCAACCTGACCCATGGTAACTGACAGCAAAAAAACAGTAAAAGATAGAGTAATTAAAATCCTGGGCAATTTCATGATTGACTGTTTATTAAGAGAATTAATTCGAGCCAAATATAGTATTTTATTTGACGTAATCTTAAAATGCGGTATAAAAATTTTAATACAATTTGGTAATGAGAAATATTCTTGTGTTTACAGAAAGTAATTATTTCAAAGTCGTAATAAAGTAAGATTTATTCTTTTACGAGCAGGATCTACTTCTGTCACGCGAACCATTAATTCCTGACCCAAACTCAATACTTCAGATGGACTTTTTATAAAGGATTTTGATATCTGCGAGATGTGTAAAAGGCCATCCTGTTTTACGCCGATATCTACAAATGCTCCAAAGTTGGTCATATTGGTGACTATTCCGGGCAATGTCATACCTGTGGCAAGGTCTTCTACTTTTTTTACATTTTCATCAAAACTAAAAGCCTTAGCTTCACCTCTTGGATCCAATCCCGGTTTTTCCAATTCCTTTAAGATATCTTGTAGCGTCGGAAGTCCTGCTGTTGCAGTTACGAAGTCGTGTAAATTTATTTTTTTCTTTAACTCAGTTGTTTTTAGAAAACTATTAATGTCTGTGCCGGCAAATCCAGCCATCTTTTCTACAATATGGTATGATTCCGGGTGAACTCCTGTATTGTCTAGTGGATTTTTCCCATTGCTGATTCTTAAAAAGCCTGCAGCCTGTTCAAATGCCTTCTCACCGAGTCTGGGTACCTTCCTGAGGTGTTTAATATCGGTAAAATCACCGTTACTTGTTCTGTAGTTGACAATATTTTGAGCCAATGCCGGTCCAAGTCCCGAAATATATGTCAATAAATGTTTGGAAGCCGTGTTCAGATTAACTCCCACTTTATTTACACAGCTGATGACTGAATTGTCTAGTTCTTCTTTCAGTTTATTCTGATGCACATCATGTTGATACTGGCCAACACCTATAGACTTTGCATCAATTTTGACCAATTCAGCCAATGGGTCCAACAGCCTGCGACCTATGGATATGGCACCTCTGACAGTGACATCTTTATCTGGAAACTCTTCCCGGGCAACATCCGAAGCTGAATATATAGATGCCCCACTTTCATTTACCACATATATTTCTACTTTTGAATCAAAACGTATCCCTTCCACCATACTTTTGGTTTCGCGGGACGCTGTTCCATTACCAATAGCAATTGCTTTGATTTCATGTTTGTACACAAGATTTTTCAAAATAAGGTTTGCTTCACTTACCGCATTTTGCGGAGCATGTGGGAAAATAGTTGTGTATTCCAAAAAACCACCATTGCTGTCCAGACAAACTACTTTACATCCCGTTCTGAAACCAGGATCTATGGCAAGCACTTCTTTTTGACCAAGTGGTGCTGCCATCAATAATTGTGATAGATTCACTCCAAAAACTCTAATAGCTTCATCATCAGCTTTTTCTTTGTATTCGTTAAGTATTTGTGTTTCAATAGATGGGAATATCAGTCTTTTGTAAGAATCTTCTATAGCTTCTGAGATCAATTCCGCTTCTGTACCATGAGATCTGATGAATTTTTTCTCAATCATCTGAAGTGCTCTATCGTCATCAATGCTGATAGACATTCTTAGCAACTCTTCATTTGAACCGCGATTTATAGCTAAAAACCTATGAGATGGACATCTGTTAAGCACTTCCGAAAACTCAAAATAGTCTTTGTATTTTTTAGCTTCATCTTTCTTTTTAGGAACTACCTTTGATACCAGTACTCCGTGTTTCCTTACGGTATTTCGCAGCATTTCTCTGATGGTCTGATCTTCACTCACCCATTCCGCTATGATATCCTTTGCACCACTAACAGCCTCATCTTCGGAGCGTATCTTTTCATTCAAATAACGGGATGCAGCACCAAAAATATCAGTTGCTCTCTGACTCATTATTATTTTAGCAAGTGGTTCAAGGCCATTTTCTCTTGCAATATCGGCTTTAGTCTTTTTTCGTTTTTTATAAGGCAGATATAGGTCTTCTACCTCATTGGGATCCCATGATGCAAGAATCTTTGCCTTTAGTTCAGGAATGAGCTTTCCTTGCTCTTCAATAGATTGCAGGATGGATTCTTTTCTGATTGCCAGGTCATTCAGTTTTTTGTACTGCTTTTGAATGTCAGCAATGTTGACTTCATCCAAACCGCCGGTTGCCTCCTTACGATACCTCGATATAAATGGAATAGTTGATCCCTCATCCAGCAGTTGAATGGTGTTTTTAACCGATGAAGGCGGAAGCCCCAAAGTATTGGCAATCAGACGTATAAATTCTGTTATCTGCATTTTTTTAAGAGGTAGGAATTATGTTTTAAATCAATGTCGTTTAGATAAGGAATTATTTATTTTTTACCCTATCTAAATCTTTCCCTTGCAAGGGAAAGATTTCATAAAGAGGCCTTAACTAAACGACATTGTGTTTTAAATAGTTATCATTGTAGGACAATGGGCCTTTAGCTCATGCTGGCATCTTTGGTTTTATACGCCATATAGAGCACAATAGCAAAACCGATTACCATCGCTGCTAATGTCATTGCCAGTTTTGGTGATGACATCCAGTAATCTGATGGTAGTACATTAGTTTCTTTTAGTATTTTTATTATTTCAGGGTCAAAAGACTGCAATCCGGTCAATGAGTTTACATCTGAAGCCAGACCTGTGTTTTTATCTACCACCACACTGACATTGCGCCAAGGCCATATTTTGTATAATGAGCCAATGAGGAAGCCTGTAAGAAGTACAAAAGTATTTTCACGATAATGAGTAAATAACCACGAAAGAAGCCGCGAAAACCACATAATGCCAATGATACATCCAGTGGCGAAAATGGCAATAATGTACATACTGTGAGTATCAAATTCCGTCATTATTTTTTTAAGGGAAGGAATAATCAGCGTGTACATGCCCATAAGTAAAAGCATAAAACTACCTGAAACACCGGGAAGAATAAATGCCGATATGGCAATCATACCAGCCAGAAAAATGTAGAGAGGATGCGTACTTCCTTCCGCAGGTGTGATGACAGATACAATGATCGCCAGCGCAGCCCCAGATATCAATGCTATGACTTTGAAAACATCCCATTTGCTGGTATGTTTTCCTATGAGAATGGCTGATGCCATCACTAAGCCAAAGAAAAAGCCCCAAAGTGGTTCGGGGTAATGCTCCATCATCCAGGTGATGACGAAAATTCCGAATACGATACCTACAATCATCCCACTGAGCAGACTAAGTAAAAACCATCCATTAATCTTGTCCCAAATATCTTTAAACCGACCCTTCATTAACATTCTAATTAGCTCAATATCAAAAGATTTTATTGAATTGAGCAGGTCTTCATATATACCTGAAATAAAAGCTATGGTGCCACCGGATACACCCGGTATTACTTCAGCTATACCCATGGCGGTTCCTTTGAGTGCCGTAGAAAAATTATAATTCATTGTATTTGATTGATTGTTTTATATTATCTAATTGTCGTGAGGTCGTGCTTTGATTTTATTGTCGGGAACAATTGGTTCTTCTTTAATTTTTACTACTGCATCATCAGAGGCTATGACCGGCTGTCCGGCGTTGACCCAAGCAGTATAAATGAGTGACCCCACCGCGTGGATCGATGATCTCATTTGATCTTCTACCATAGATCCTAAAGCTTTGGTATATGCATCAGTATACTCAGGACATTGAATTCGAAGTGTTACGCCGAGTCGTTCGTCATAACAATACTGCTGATCTGAATCAAAAACTTTGCTCAACCTTTTCTCTACAGCAAGAACACTGTCGAGGTGACCATGTGCTTTTATAATGATGTTCCAGATATATTCTCTGGTATTTTCTATATAATCTGCTTTTCCTACAAAAAAATCATACTCCTTTTCTGCAAAAAGTTCCGGTACTCTGGATTCCCAAAATGCATGAATGCCTACCTGATCTGTAAGTTGACCGTTATAATTGATCGTAGTATGCAAAGGGACATGTGCATCACTGATATAATGTCCAAACTCTGCTGAAATACGAAGTATAGCTGTCTTATCTTTATTTTCAAATGCTTTGGTAAGTTTATACAGTGTAGCTTCAAGATGATAGGGGACTATGCCATGCTCTGAAAAATGGTCTTCAATCAGCACATCCACTTTGTTGGCTCTGAAGTAAGAAGTATTAAACAGTTCATCCAAATCATAACCTGATAGTCTCCATTCGTCTTCATAATACATTGGTTTGACTACCTTTTTCCAGTATTTCACAAAGGTAGGATAATCCATCCCGAGGATCACACCGCCGAAGTAATCTGTAGAAAAAAAGATGCTGTCTTTGGTGATTTTTTTGTCAAAATACACTGAGTCAGAACCGGTGATCAGCATGACTTTACAATGTTTGATGATAGCTTCTTCGAAATCGCGGGGTACATTGGGAAAAGGAATTTTGTCCCACATGTCAATATCGATATAATGCCTGACTCCTTCATGTTTGGTAGCATAGCGACGTTTGTCAGGATCGACAGCATGCTCTGCCATGTAATCAATATTTTTTTTGAAAAAGCCAATAAGTTCGGGAGGCATTGTAAATACGGCCATTCTATTAATAAGCCGATGGCCGTAAAATCCCCATACATCATCACATACCGGCTTTGAAAAAGCAAATAAGATGATTGTCAGCGAAAAGAGTGAAAGTAATTTAAAATTTATCTTCATCCTCAAAAATTCGGGCACAAGATATTGAGAATTCTTCAATTTGTTAGTAAGTATGTAGCATATTCGGTTTACGATCGAATCAAAGTTTCTACATCGACAGTACAAACGTTTAAGTCACAAAAAAGAACTCCTGAAATACTAACCAAAGTTATTCTACTTTGTCAAATTATACGGACTTTCCGATTGATTGGAAAACTGTTGGGTTAACCCAACAGTTGTGATCCTAATTTACCCATACATTTATCTTTAACTATCAAAAATTATCAAGTTTCCGGTTGATTACGTTTTGATGAAAGTGTAATTGACTTAGATTTTTGAAGGTGACAAAGTAGAAGTAATCAAGATTTAAAATACAACAGAACAGCAATACCCAACATGATTAAGACATAGATTCCAATGAAATAATTTGCAGCTTTTTTATCAGATACTGTTCCAACATACCTATTTTGCGAGAAATCAAAAGTCACTTCTCTTCGTTTCAGTAGGGCATAGCACAAAAGTATTGTAGCTCCTATTGTAACTAACTGGAAGTGATATGGGATATCATCAATAAGACCATTTAGAATAAAAAATGGAGTCAAAGAAATCATAAAGTTTGTAAGATAAAGGTGTGAAATTAATTTATGAAATGAAGGTTTCCCGTTTTGATCCAAATAGTTGGAATCCGGATTGTTTTTAAAATACAGCCACACTTTCCAAACTAAAAATAGAATTACAATCCAAGGTATTAACATCATTGACCCGATCATAACCTTATTACTCCATGGTTTTAGAATTAAAGCTACATAAAATGGAATATTCATAAAGAAAAACATCATCAACAGATTCTGCTTGATCACTTTTTTATTAGTAGTATATAGTCTTGTCAGAAAGAGTTCCATGATTTGGTTTGCCATAGGTTAAGTTTAGAGTATGTTTAAACTTTTATCATTTGGCTCCAAGTGGCAAATTTAATTTTATCCAGCGTTATATTTTTCGCCGTACCGCGTCAAGCTACGCTTGAACTTCCGGCTATATTCAGTATTCGCTGCGAGCAGCTGCTCGCAGTTCCTTCTTTATTGAGTAAAGTATTTTACTCAATTCTCGTCACAGACGAGACCATTCAGTCATCTTGTCCAAAATTAAATTTCCTCACTTTCGCTCAAACATAAAAATTTAAACATACTCTTATTTCAATGTTGCGATCTTGATTTTGATGTACAAATATAAATAATTTTAATAGAAACGACGAAAAATATTATTTTTACAAACTTTTCAGAAGCTCAAAAAACGCAGATGTGTAAAACCAGAGATATTTTTTTTGTTTTATTGTTTCTAATAGCCGTAAAATCAAACGGCCAAACTCTATATGGTACTGATAATTATATCGAATACAGTGTAGGGAAATTACCTATACTGATCAGCGTTCCACATGGTGGTAACGTAGCCCCGTCTTTCATACCTGACAGAAAGTGCAACAATCCTACTACTGTCACTGATGCCAATACTATAGACCTGGCTATGAAAATGGATAGCATTTTTAGAGTTAAAACTGGTTGCAGCCCACATATCGTCTACTGTCGGCTCAGAAGGACCAAACTGGATGCCAATAGAAATATTGCTGATGGTGCTTGTGGAAATCCGGTAGCCATCACAGCCTGGCAGGAATTTCACCATTTTATAGATACTGCCAGACTTGTGATCCAGCAAAAATATGCCAATAAGGCTTTTTACTTTGATCTTCACGGCCATGGTAACCCAATCCAAAGAATCGAGCTGGGCTATCTCCTACGAGCCAGTGAGCTGGAACTCAGCGATGAAACATTAAACCAATCTCAATACATAGCAGCCAGTTCTATTCAAAATTTAGTAAAAAACAATTTTTCCAAATTATCACATGCCCAGTTACTGAGAGGACAGCATGCATTCGGTAGTATGCTGGAAAAGAGATTTTATCCTGCTGTGCCAAGTCAAAATGATCCCAGTCCAGGGTCTGCATCAGGATACTTCAGTGGCGGTTACAATACAGCAAATCACACATGTTATAACCCAAACCTTGATATCAATGGCGTTCAGGTCGAGTGTAACTTCTCAAATGTACGGGATAATGAAAAAAACAGAATCGCTTTTGCAGAAGCTTTTGTTGAGTCAGTCATCGAATATATGGTGACACATTTTAATATCGATATTAAGAAATGTACAGAACTAACAAATGTCAATGTAATAGAGTCAGATGAGATATACATTTATCCTTCTGTTGTCAGTACTAATGATATCATAAAGATATATAATGCATCAGAAAATGCGAACGTGTGGTGGTTTGATATCAAAGGCACGATACTCAAAAATCACAAAATGCATGGGAACGAGATTTCCGTACCGGACATTTTGCAACCTGGCATATACTTTCTGAAAATACAGGATGATGTAAAACAAGTGACGCAGAAAATCATAGTATCACATTAAATAAATTCATTATATAATATCAAAAATTGTAGTCCGTTGAAACCAGCTCATATCATTGTTACTTTTTACATCATGGCCACGGTAAGTGCTTGCACAGCCGGTAAAACTACTTTTTCGAAAAACACTAAACCCAACATTATCTACATTTTGGCTGATGATTTGGGTTTCGGTGAGTTGGGGATCTATGATCAGGACAAGATAGAAACGCCAAATCTGGATGCATTGGGCAGAAACGGAAAGATCTTCATGCAGCATTATTCCAGCGCTCCTGTTTGTGCCCCTGCCAGATATATGTTGCTCACAGGAAAACACTCAGGGCACTCGTATATCAGAGGTAATGACGAATGGCGGGAACGAGGGGAAGTCTGGGATTTTAAAAAGGCAGTACTTGACTCTACATTAGAAGGGCAAAGACCCATGCCGGAAAGTGAAATATTATTCGCTTCGATCTTACAGAAAAATGGCTATATCACCAGTCTTTTTGGCAAGTGGGGACTTGGAGCTCCTCATACCAACTCTATTCCCACAAAAATGGGATTTGATTATTTCTATGGATACAACTGTCAGAGACAAGCACATACATATTATCCTGTTCATCTATACGAAAACGAATCAAGAGTTTATTTAAACAATACTCTCGTCATACCCAATACCAAACTACATGAAAACGCTGATCCATCCAAAGCAGAATCATATGCCCTTTTCAACCAAAAGGACTACGCACCGGATCTCATGTTTGATAAGATGCTCACTTTTATTGCTAAAAATAGAGATAAACCGCATTTTGTGTACTGGGCGACACCAATTCCACACAATCCTATCCAGGCACCCAAAAATTGGGTCAGATACTATGAAAAGAAATTCGGAAAAGAAGCACCATACCTGGGTCAAAATGGATATTTCCCGCATCCATCACCCCGGGCTGGATATGCTGCTCAGATTTCATATCTGGACGAACAAGTTGGCAAATTGGTGGCAGGCCTGAAAAAGTCAGGATTGTATGAAAACACGATCATTTTATTCTCATCAGACAATGGGGCTACATTTTCAGGAGGTACTGATGCTGCATTTTTCAATAGCAACGGATCACATGATGAAGGGTACGGCAAAGGAAAAGGATTTTTGTATGAAGGAGGTATCAAAGTACCTTTTATGGTTCATTGGCCTAAAAAAGTAAAACCCGGAGTCAACAACACTTTGGTGTCATCTCAATATGACATGTTTACTACCATTTTGGAAATCGCAGGGGTCCACCACAACATTTCTACTGATGGCATCAGTATTTGCCCTTCGATATTTGACAAAGGTACACAAAAAGAGCACGATTTTTTATTTTGGGTTTTTCCCGAATATGGAGGTCAGGTGGCTATCAGGATGGGCAATTGGAAGCTGGTACGCCAAAATCTTAAAGACCCAAAAAATAAGCCTACTTTGGAACTGTACAATTTGTCTTCTGATCCAAATGAAAAAATAAATGTTGCGGCTAAAAATCCGGAAATCATTCAAAAAATGAGTGAAATATTCCAACGCGAGCACACACCGGCAGAAATAGAAAGATTTAAAATTCCATTGATAGAGAAGGGGTTAACCAATCAAGAGTAGCCCCGAGTATGTTTAAACTTTTATCATTTGGCTCCAAGCGGCAAATTTAATTTTCTCCAGCGTTATATTTTTTGCCGTACCATGTCAAACTGTGCTTGAGCTTTCGGGACGCTTCTGTTCCGATCAAGACATTTTTCTAAAAATCGTCTTGACCTACTACGCCTGTAAAATATGCCTCGTCCAAAATTAAATTTACTCACTTTCGCTCAAACATAAAAATTTAAGCATACTCTTATTTCCTTTTCAGCCCCATTTTATTGGCCATATTTCTGAGGTAATTGGTAAAAAACCGAAACTGACCAAATGGAATACTAATCAGAATCACGCACATAGGCCATAAAATAGTCACCAATGGTACATAAAGTATCCAATACCAAACAGATTCTTCTTCCAGTCCATAATGCAGAATCAGGCTACCTAATCTTGCGCACAGACTTCCACCCAAAGCAAAAGTGGTAAATATCAGTATAAACTGCCACCAACCGACTTTCCATTTTTCTTTTAATCTATTAAACATCTATAATTTTTATTTTGCTTTTGATGTGATTTCCAAAAATTCTGTTTCAAGTCTTTTCTTTCTTGCCACAAAATGGGTCAAAAGCAAACCGTGGTCAAAAGCCATTTGATTGATAACACTATGATCTTCTTCCTTATCAATGAGGATTTCAATGATTTTCCCATTTAAATCCAATCTTTTGACAAACGGCAGATCTGTCAAAAATGTTTTTAATTTATCCATATCATTGGCCGCTAATTCCACGGTTATGTCACTGTTGATGATAGATCCTACTGGTCCGGTAGCTAATAAAAAACCTTTTTCGATGATGGCTACATGAGTACAAATCTTTTCCACTTCATCCAGAATATGAGATGCCATGATGACAGTTTTTCCCGACTTTGCTATTTTCTGCAGGATTTCTCTCACCTCAGCAATTCCCTGCGGATCCAGTCCATTGGTTGGTTCGTCAAATATCAAAACTTCAGGATCTCCGATCAGTGTAGCAGCAATCGCCAACCTTTGTTTCATCCCAAGAGAATAAGTGCTGAATTTTGACTTCCTTCTCTCCTTAAGATTTACAAGGGTCAGCAGTTCATCGAAATTGGCATTGCTGTCATTTTTTATGTGTCTGATGATTTCGAGATTTTCATCAGCATTGAGATAAGGATAAAAATTGGGAGTTTCAAGAATGGCTCCTATTTTAAGCCTGTGCTTCTCTCCGTACATTCCGTCAAACCACTCGAAATCACCACTGTCCTGCTTAAGTATGCCAAGTATGATGCCAAGTGTGGTTGTTTTACCGCTCCCGTTTGGTCCCAACAGACCATAAATATTTCCCGCTTCTATGGTGATATTCAGGTCGTTAAGTGCTTTTACTCTTCCGTATGATTTTGAAAGATGATTTATTCTTAGTACAGGCATTTTTTTGAGCTGATGATTGACTGCAAAACTACAACTATAAACTTAGAGATGACTTATTTTATGGACGAATGATAGTGAAAAAAATACTAATGTGCATATAAACAAAACTTCAAAACTCATTTGATTTGCAATATTCACCTCACTTGTTACCTTTATGGCATGAATTGGTTTCGGGCAAAGGCATTTATCGGATATTATATCAAAGCAGTTACAAAGTTTAATACACATTCTCCATTTTTGTATGACTTTGTGATTAGTATATTGGATACAAAAAAAAATTATTATGTTTTTGATAGTATTGAAGCCCACAGAAAATTTCTCTTAAAATCTGATAAAACTTTACAAATCAATGATTTTGGGGCTGGTTCAAAAGTTTTAGCTTCCAAAGCAAAAAAGGTATCTGAAATTGCCAAATCATCCCTTTCTTCTGAAAACAAATGCAGGATTTTGTTCAATATGATTCTTAATTTCAAATGCAAAAATATCCTTGAACTGGGTACATCACTTGGGATTTCATCTTCATATCTGGCTTCAACCGGCGAGACAAGACATGTTTATACACTTGAAGGAGATACAACCATAGCTGAATTGGCTAAAAGCACACATCAATCCCTCGGTCTAAAAAACATCGACGTTCATACTGGAAAGTTTATTGACACACTACCTGATATTTTAAATAAAATAGAGTGTGTTGATTTTGCTTTTTTGGATGGTCATCACCAGGAGCAAGCTACATTGGATTATTTGGAAATGGTCATTCAAAAATGTCATGAGCAAAGCATCATCATAGTGGATGACATTTATTGGTCTGAGGGTATGTCCAGAGCCTGGGAAAAAATCAAAAATAGACCTGATGTGACTTTGACTATTGATTTGTTTGACATAGGGATAGTTTTTTTTCGGAAGCAATTATCAAAAGAAAATATTACATATATACCATATCATTACAAGCCATGGAAAATAGGATTATTTGGTTGAAAAACAAAAACTGCTTCAGATTATTGTCATCAGGTGCATTTGTTGTTGCTCTTATTTTAGTTTTTATAAATATTTCATTTGCTCAAAAAGGTGACAAAACAAATTGGAATGTCCTTCCCTACAATGAAAATATTGTAAAACTCATCTACCAGCCATCTGGATATCTGACCTCCGAAAACATCAGTGATGCAGTCATCCTAAAGCCAGTAAAACATACGAAAATTCCAATTGAAACATTAGGAAATGAAATCATCATTGGTGATAAAACAAAAGTTTCAGTCAATTATCACATGGCAGCCAATGGAATGAGAGGATTTTCTATTGGTCTGGCGGACCATGAAAAAATTTATGGAGGCGGAGAAAGAGCCCTGCCATTAAACCGACGAGGTTATAGTTTCAATTTGCACAATAATCCATGGTATGGTTATGAAAACGGTGCCGACAATCTGAACTATTCTGTCCCTTTTTTCCAATCTTCACTTGGCTATGGAATATTTTTTGATAACCCATCTTCAGGACAGGCTGACATAGGCAAATCAGTAGAAAACAAAATGAATGTCACTTTCTCAAGCGGAGAGTTGAATGTGTACATTATTTTTGGAAATACACCAGAAAAGATACTGAGTCAATACCACCTACTAACGGGAAAACAAGGTCTGCCACCAAGGTGGACTTTGGGTAATTTTATGAGTAGATTCGGATACTCCACAGAAAAGCAGGTAATGGAGATATCAAAAACAATGGTGGACGAAATAATCCCTTTTGATGGGGTTATTATCGACTTGTTTTGGTTTGGTGACAGCATCAAAGGAACCATGGGCAATCTTGAATGGGTCAATAAGTCCCGTTGGCCTGATCCGGCAGGTATGATAAAAAAGCTTAAGGATAAAAATAAAAAAACGATCCTCATCACCGAGCCTTTTATCCTGAAATCATCGCTCAATTATGAAGTTTCAAAAAAATATCACGCAACGGATTCACTTGGTCAACCTTTTGTCCTTACTGATTTTTACTTTGGTTTGGGTGGATTAATCGACATTTTCAGAAAAGATGCTGCCAACTGGTTTTGGGAAAAACATGATCGACAAAACAAAATTGGTGTGGCTGCATGGTGGGGCGACCTTGGCGAACCTGAAAAACATCCATCAGAAATGTATCATGATTTGACAGATTCAGGCTTCAAAAGAAGATTTAAAGCCAATGAAGTACATAACTTATATGGGCACTACTGGACAAAAATGCTTTATGAAAATTATAGCAAACATTATCCGGATACAAGGCTTTTTAGTCTCAACAGAAGTGGTTTTGCAGGAAGTCAAAGATACAACATCATACCATGGAGTGGTGATGTCTCTCGCAGCTGGAGTGGTTTTAAGGCTCAATTGCCATTAATGTTGGGTATGAGCATGAGTGGAATACCTTATATACACTCTGATGCCGGAGGATTTGCAGGCGGGTCAGGAGATTATGAACTTTATATCCGGTGGTTACAGTTTTCAGCATTTACACCTATACTCAGACCTCATGGCACTGCTTTGTTCGAGCTGGATCCAGCTGCTTACAGTTTTCCTTCTGAACCTGCACTGATGCCTGAACCATACAAATCTATGGCAAGGGAGGTCATTCAGTTGCGGTACAAATTGCTGCCATATAACTATACACTTGCTTATCAACAGACCATACTTGGAAAACCTTTAGTTTCACCATTATATTATGTTTTTCCCAATGACAAAAAAGCCGAACCAATCGAAGACCAGTTTATGTGGGGAGAAAATATCATGGTAGTCCCAATTACAGATAAAGGTGCCATATCAAAGGAGTGTCTTTTGCCTGAGGGTAAGTGGTATGAATTGAACTTTAATCAATCAAGAGGTGAAAAAATTATTGAAAAGTCTGTAGTTGTACCAGCATTGCTCGAAAAGCCTGTCCTGTTTGTCAAAAGTGGTAGTTTCATACCTATCATTGACAAATCAGGTGCATCTACAGAAGATTATACTACTGATACATTGACTGTCCACTATTATTTTGATAATAAGAAAAGCAGTTATACACTTTTCAATGACGATGGATGGAGCAAATCATCTCTCAAAAATGATAATTATGAATTGCTGACTTTTTCGGCTGAACCGCAAGCAGAGCAATTGTCCATTACATTACAATTAAAAAAAGGAAAAAAATTTCCGAAAAGAACACATCCGCGGCATATCATATTTGTGATCCATGGAAATGATGAGCTGATGTACACTCAACCAGGATCATCAAAAAGTAATAAACACAAATTGCAATTGGTCAATAACAGATATTCGATCGACATGACCAAAAACAAAATGAGTTTTCTGTTGACTAAAAAATAGTAGCTTCACATTAACCATAGTCAACAGTAAGTTTTAAATTATGGTTAATGTAGATGAATGCTCTTGTTAAAGTTTGACAATCATACTAAAGTAAAGTCAATCGATGAAAAAGTGAGCTGAAAACAGTTCCTATTCTGCAAAATAGAAGAATCCCGGTATAATGCCAGCGGTATATCTGCCCGTGGCTTTGCTGATGGGATCGATATGTGTGACAGTACCATCACTTTGGAAGTTACCGGCATCAGCAAGATACAACCTGCCCTTAGTATGATGGTAGCCTATAGCATAAAATGAACCATCATAGACTGATTCTTTTTCAAATGTCTGGTCAGTGATATCATGAGCAAAAACTTTTCCTGCCATCAAAAAAAACAGTCTGTCTTTGTTCTTATCGATTGCCAGCCCATTTACGTCATTGTTCAGTTTAAAACTTTTCTCCACTTTGTCATTGACTAGCCTGACCAATGCTCCGTCAGTACTTAAAGCCGGATTTGCCCAATCTGAGTTACCACCACAAAGGATCCAAATGGCTCCGTTTTTGTCAGAAACAATATGTGTTGGGTTGTCAGAGATGTCAAGTCTTTGTGTGATGGTATTGGTCTTGATATCGATGATGGCAATACTCTTTGATTTTTCAGTTACTGTACTGATAGTGACATAAAGCTTATCTCCGGATATCAACATACTTTCCGGTGCGCCTCCTGTTTTTATAGTTGCAGTGATGCTTAAAGTCTTAGGGTTAATTTCGTATACATTTCCGCTCTTGAAGTCAGCTCCCCAGGCACTGACATAAAGTTTTGTACTACTTGCTGCAAAGTACCTTGGAAGACTTATGCCCTTGATTTCACCTTGAGATTTGAATGTAGTACCGTCGCATACTGCTATTTTGTTGGCGTTGTTGACAGCAATAAAATATTTGTTATCATGGGCTATCATACTTTGAGCAATATTTCCCAGCACTTGACCGGGGTTTTCTTTTTCAAATACATTCTTGATAGTATCCTTATAGTTGTGGAATGTGATAGTGCCGGTTCCTGATTGGAAGACACCCTGATTGACTACAAAAACACCTTTGGAATATTGTCCTAAGTCTGAAGTATCGTCTTTACTGCACGAAAAGAATAAAAATGAAATGAAAACGGGTACTAAAAATTTTGAGTTCATAATGTTTGATTTTTATTTATGTTTAAAATATAATTTGAATAAAATATTTCCTGAAATACCGGGAAGTGGGAAGAATCTTACAATTTGGTATTGATGATTGGTTAGATTTTGGATGGATGCAGTGACATCAGCTTTGTCACCTATAGTATATTTATAAAAAAGATCAATGATATAATATGGTGATAAATGATATTGATTGTCAGGTGTGTAAGACCTTATACCAGTAAAACGAAAGTTGCCGTATAAGGTATGCTTTTTTTTCTTGATTAAAAAGCCTGATGTAAAGGTATGTTGCGGGACATAGATGAGTTGTTTTCCTACCAGTTCTTTTTCAAAATAGTGGTCAGAAGCTGAAGTTCGGTTATAATGATATTCAATATCTGCTTTGTAGGTAGTAGTAGATGTATTCCATTCTTTGCTGACATGACATTCAAATCCGCGGGACAAAACGGTTTTTTGATTCAATGGTGACCACAATCCATTGGATGTCGGAATCCACTGAATCCAGTCTTTTACATAATTCATATATAGCTGACTTTGTACCTTTAACCCTTTCAGTATGATGTTGTGCTTTAATTCAGCCTGATGAGAAATTTCTGTTTTCAGCTGGTTGTTACCGGATACTGGCCAATACAAATCGTTAAATCCAGGAAGATTGTAGTTACGGCTTACTTGCAAAGACATCTTTTCATGGGAGACACTCCCCGTAAATGAAAAAGGCATCCATCGGTTGTCAGTGTAGTCTTGTCTGGCAGATATAAATAGCTTATATCGATTTACTTTGAACATTTTTGAAGATGCCAGATTCAGTTGGCTGCGCACTTTTATATCTGAAAAAAATTGGCATCAACGACATCTTTTCTATAAGTGATTTTCGCTATAAACTCTTTTTTGGAGGAAAATTCAGTTCCTGAAGAATAAATTTTGACATTTGATCTTGAGTCAACCACAGGAGTGGAAAACCTTATATTTTCATCCATATACGATATCCAAGTATTAAACTTACTTTTGGCAAAAAGAAAGGTGTGGCCTGCTTTGAATCTGTTGTTACTATCTTTTTGTTGCTGTGAGACATGCGCGGAGGTGACGCCTGATGGAATCTCTCTGTCTGACGCTTGTGACCAAATACCCAGTCTTATAGCCTGATTTTTTGACAAATAATAAGTGGAGTTATATAAGAGGTTGTATTTCAACTGATTTGTACCGATTCTATTTTCTTTTTGTTTATTGAATGTGTAGGTGTAGGAGTTTTGGTGTATAGAGAGGTCAGCCCCAAGTGTTCCTGAATACCTGGAGCCTTGATGAGTATATTTTGTGAGCAAGTCCACATTTTCCAACGAAGATAGCTGAATCCCAATAAGACTTTGCCTGTCATGGGGGTTGGTTGAAATATTAAGTGCTCCTGCTATGGCATTGCTTCCTGTGAGTGTGGGTGATCCAAAACTATAAAACTGTGTTCCTGAATACAAATGAAGCGGAATCAGACTCAGATCAAAACTACCATTGACCATACTCTGGATGTTGATGCCTTCCCATAAAACCGGCAAATGCCTTGTGCCCATACCTCTGTGCAGGAGCGTTGTCAATCCTCCGGGCGATGACTGCTGTAGCTGAGCGGATGCAATCGAAGATAAAAATGTGGAGACGCCTGGCTGTATATCAGCAGGATATGTGTGGGAAGGTTTGGAATTTTTAAATAAGTGATGTACGGTATCTACTATAAATACAGAATCAATAGTGACTTGTGAACGAACACTAACCCACATCAATACATTTAATAATACCAGATAAACTATCTTCACATCAGACATTATAAGCATAGGTTTAAATTTTTTTCTTAACTCAAAGTAGAAAAATTAAACTTACACTGACTATCAATTACCCTTGTGGGCTTTCCTTTTATATTGCAGAGTGACATTGGGGAAAATCCTGAATGGTTGTAATATGCATTCCAGAAATATTACCGGTTGCAGCTTACTTATTACCAAAAAGCAAGAGTTAGTCAAAATTTTCATATTTGATCGAAAGTGTAAAAATACGTTTGTCGTTTTCAATCAAACACTGAAATTCTAAATAAACTCTCCTGAATTACTTTTTGCATAATTCACATTTAGGCTCGACTTTTATCCCGAAAGTCATCACACATAAATCTTTGAGGCAGGTCTTCTGACTTTTTCAATTTCAACGTCTTCCCATCGATACAGACAGTGACATTGCTGTTGAAACCATATACTTGAAATTACAGCTACGGGTATAGTTCCTGACTTGCACAGGATTCCCTTTTAATGAAGAGCAATTATTTATTGCCATTTCAACCTTCAAAGCAAGGCAAAGGTAGAGATATTTAAAGGATTAGTTGAATTTTTCATTTAAATTTTATAACCATAAAGCCAGAAGAAAATTAGTTCATAACATTTGTAAGGTTAGAGTATGTTTAATTTTTTTTTTAGTTGTAAATCAAGAAATTATGGTTCTGGCGATAAATTATTAACGAATTTAGTGAACTAAATGAGGCGATTATTTTGAAGTCAGGTTTATAATATATTGATTTTAAGGCAATAAAAATTTAAACATATTCTTATTTCGATTTTGATCTTTTGAAATATTTACCTACGATATCATTGAATGAAGAAAAATTTAACCCCATATCTCTTAGAGCCATATAACTCAACAGGACAGCAAAAGGCAGAAGAATAAAACACGATAACCAAGCTGCCCTCAAGCCTGAAATATCTCCGTTTTTGTTGAGCTTCTCCCCGTAAATGGTAGAGATGATAAATATCATATAAAACAGAATGGCCACTAGCAATGGATATCCATAACCACCTTTTCGTATGATACTACCTAATGGAGCACCAATAAAAAGAAAAATAATACACACTGATGCCCAACTGTATTGCTGATTGAGTCTGAGCATATATTTTTCAAAGTATCGTTTGTTGTCAGTATTTATATTATTTAATGTGAGCAATTCGTCTCTGTCCCTGGATAGATTTGTTTGAGCTCTTATCATTACTTCCCGATGATCTATAGAGTCTATCATATCTGCGATGTGAACTATTCCTTTTTGATTACCAGTCTTGAACTTGATTATTTTTTTTACTGGCTCTGGTGTAATAGGAAGAGGTGCTGTTGTTGATTGAGCATTTTGCTCCGTTGCTGATCTTACAGAGATATGTGTTTTATGATGTACAGATTGATTTTCAGTAGATTGTACTTCCATGGCATTGTCCATGTTTGTTCGGTATGAAGTATCACTTTGGGTTGAATTGTAGTCTGCATTTGCATTCTGTTCTTTGTTATGGTCAATATTTTGATTGGAATTTGGTGTGAAAATCAGATTTGCTCTGTTTGCGATCTTTTCAGTATTTACTTTAACATCAGTTCTGAAAGAGTCGATGGATTTTAAGAGTTGAATGGTATTCATCATGTCCTCCCTGTTTCTGTTAAAATTAAGCAATCCATCTTGTCCATCAAACTGATTCATATCAAATGATTTTATCCATTGGTCAAAATATGTTCTCGTAAAGGGTATCTCTGACTGATCTGAACCAAGTTTCAGCTTTTTTTCACCTTCTTTGTAGTGAACTCCGGTATCTAACTGCATTACAAAGTAACGACCATCATCGGCAGTATACATTTCTCCATTTTTGGCACTCATGATACCGATCAGGCTCTTATCATTGGCTGTGTGGTCAAAGATAAGTACATCATGGATCCCCCGTTTATCGTCATCTATCTTATTCACCCTGATGATCGTTTCTCCAAATGCATCATTGAAAATTCCTTGCTCTATTGCCAGTGCAGCTTTTTGTTTCCTGATGGTCTGAAATCTTTTGTTGAACTGTAGTAAAGAAACGGGTTTAAGGTAATTGGATGCGAAAATGGAAAATAAGGCAATCAATGAAGCGACCACCAGTCCTGGTATCATGATACGATATAATGATACTCCGGCAGATTTCATGCTGGATAATTCATATTTTTCAGCCATGTCTCCAAAAACCATTACCGAAGATATCAATACTGTAATAGGAACAGCCATCGGTATGAGTGTCACAGCATAATAAAATATCAATTCGATGATTTCAAATACTGTAATACCTTTACCAAGGATGTCGTCGATGTATTTCCACAAAAACTGCATCACCAGCACAAACGTAGCTATAAAGTAGGAGAGAATGGCGGGTCCGATAAAACTTTGAATAATGAGTTTATCTATCTTTTTCAATGATAATATTTGCTTACTTTAATGCAAAATTACCACTTTTTTTTGATAACTATGACGAAATAGAAAATTTGGTGTGTATAACATATAGCACTTCTTTTAGGGTAAGAATGAAAACGAACAAACGGCACTTTTGAGAATGTGTCTATAAGGAATATTTCGTCAATTTACCCCCAACTAAAGGCCCCTGAAGGGGAGATCAGATGTCTGAAGAGTGGTAAAGGGTGGGGCGTCCAAAAGTACAATCTAATCAATGGTTTCTCAGAATATTATTTTTAATTTTCTGATTCTTGCGTTGAGAGATGGGATATGGTGTGTATAACATATTGCACTTTTGTGAAAAAAATTAACTTGCTACATTTGCCTATACATACCCCCAACCCCTAAAGGGGAGACCAGCGCTAATATTGAAAGCATTGGCGTGGCTCGTCCCTTTAGTTATACCGTTGATTTTATAATATTTGGCGGTGTTTTTTATTACAAAGTTCAATCAAATTTATATGTTTGCACTTGGTAATGGTTTTGATCTCGTGCGCAACTCTTCAATTGAGTTTTGAGACTCTTCCATTGCCTTTTTATTTTATTTTCTGCTCTTCGAGAAACTGGTGCGTTTTGCATCTTTTCTAGCTCTGCCTTATAATCTGCGGTTTCTTTTCCAACTTCTCTATTTGCTGATCTGCGTCTACTGGTTTGTTTTTTTGTGTTTTAGGTTTTGATGAATCGTATGCCTCTTTGTTTGTAAGCATACCATAGATCACTCTTGTTAACTTGTTCATTATTACACCTAAAGCATCGTTATAGGTCTTACCTTTCGCTCTTTGATTTGAATATATCTCTTTAAAATAAGGGTCATACATAATCGCATTTTTAGCTACCATGTATATTGTACCCCTATATGAACTACTTCCTTTTTTGCTCATTTTAGGTTTCTTTGATATATCACCACTTGTATGGTTTTCTGGGTGTACTCCAAAATAGCAACAAAGTGATGCGGCACTGTTAAATCGATTTATATCTTCTATTTCTATGCTTAATGACACTGCTGACTCGATGCCGCAACCAGGAATTGTGACTAAGAAATCCGCTAAGTCGTTGGCTCCGTGTTTAGCAAGCTCTGATTGAAGTTCTTTGATCTGGGTGGAGAATAAGTTAATAGTTTGGGCCAATGTTTTAATATTTAGCTCAGTAAGTATCGTATTACCCGACCCTGAATCTAGCTTCACCGCTTTTTGGATGGCCTCAGCCTTCTCCATGGTTAACCCTTTGATTTTAGCCAAAGAAGCTGTTTTCGCATTTAATATCTTTGCCTTTGATGGATACTTTTGAAGTACTTTATACATGTATTTTGGCATGCCATTTTTACTAAAAGTTAAAAGACCAGGAATACAACTATACACTACTTTCTCAAGTTGGTTGATATTTCTCGTCTTTTGTTTAATAAATCCTTGTATAGTTTTGTGCATCTGTTTCGCAGTATAAAAATGTAAGGATCTAGGCTTGGCTTTCTCTAGTTCTTCATAATTTTCAGATACATGCCTAGCTATAATTTCACTACTGATGGCGTCATTAATATTGCGATGCATATTCTTTTTGACTCATGATGTGTCCGCAACGGATTAATCCTGAACATGATGATTCGCTTATCAAAACTTACCAATTGATTATACCAATTGTTTTCATACCCACCGGTACTTTCAATAGCCAAATAGATTTTATCAATAGACAAAAGTGCCTGTGATAAGACTTTTTTGAGTTCATCAAGACCGGATTGATTATCAATAAAATTCATCCTGCGATTAGTAAATTCATTACCCTTCGAAATTAAACTGAAATCACAATAACCTTTACTTGCGTCCAGTCCTCCAAATCCAACTTTCATACATAAATTACTTTAAAATGTGTTAAAAAATGTCAAGCCTTAAATTCCCTTATATTATACGATATCAATGTATCAAGTTATACCTCATGATTAAGCTTGGCGAAAGGGACACTAAAGGACGATATCTAAGTATCAAGGGGTGTTCCCCTTCAACCGCCAAGTTATAAATTATTTGTTTATCTTGAAACCATTAATTTTTAAAATGCAAACATATAAGGGGTGTTCCCCTTCAACCGCCAAGTTATAAATTATTTGTTTATCTTGAAACCATTAATTTTTAAAATGCAAACATATAAGGGAATGAGGGTAGCGAGGGAATTTAAGTATTTGTGCAGTTTGATATACACACAGGGATATGCTCTTTTTCTATTTCTGACAAAAGATTTTAAGGATGTCTATTACAGGTTTTGCAGCAAGTCCTTTAATGGCCGTGCTGCCAAAATGCTCTATTCGCTTTACAATATCAGTTCCTAAAGCTTTTTTAGCTTAATTTTTTCTATTCTGAATCTTTCAGGCCATTTTTCAATATAGGGTACTATTTCAATGGGAAATAGTCTTCCTAATGCTTCATTTGATAATTGACCAAGACCTGACATACACTATTAACTTTACATCAAACCATTTTGTACACCTCATCAAATGGTATTCTCATTCTGTCCCCCCAGACGCCTCCATTGTCCCTGATCCCGCATGAAACGATCATATTGATTTCGGCTCCCCATGCCAGATTTAATATCTTTTTTACCATTTTGCTATCAAAACCTTCCATTGGACAAGTATCACAACCTGCATCAGCCATAGCAAGCATAAAAGTTTGTGCAGCCAGTCCACAGGTTTTGTGGACAACGACTCTCTGGTCATTTTCAGATACCTGGTAGAAGATTGGCCGGAAAAGGCCAATTATAATTACAAGGATCTTTCTCAATAGACCTAAAAGTCCAAAAAATCGGGCATATAAAAAAGGCATGACTTTGCCATAATACAATTCCCAGCGTTTTACTCTCTTAGACTGCCTCTCAGTAGGACTATTTTTAAGTACATTTTGTGATTCGAGTTCCAGCATTTTTTTAGATCGTTTCATAAATAAATCCTGTCTGGTTACAAATACTACCATCTGCTGAGCAGTTCCAGCAGCTGATTGATTAAAACATGCCAATGAAAGTTTTTTAAGAATTTCGGGTTTGACGACATGATAAAACTCCCAAAGTTGCATGTTGGAACTGTTAGGTGATAAGACCGCAAGTTCCAGGCAATTTTTAACTTTTGCTGCATCAAGTGGCTCATCCTTAAAGATCCTTACTGAACGTCGATATCGTACTATTTCTTGAAAAGTCATAACTATTTATTTACAATTTTAATTCACAGATCATTATTTTATCAGATCTAAAAGTGGGTTTAAAATGATTCTGAGTAGCTCATCTATCATATTTACAATATGGATTCTGTACAAATTGTTTTAAACATTATGGTATTTTTCATTCTTGATGATGGTATATGCCCTGTAGAGTTGTTCGACAAAAAAAAGTCTGACCATCTGATGTGAAAAAGTCATTTTTGACAATGAAAGTAAATGATCGGCTCTTTTTTTCAGAATATCATGATGCCCAAATGCACCTCCTATGATAAAAACCATATGTTTACCGGCATGAATAGTCTGCTGCTCAATAAACGCTGCAAATCCTTTTGAATCATATTGTTTACCTTGTTCGTCGAGCAATATGACTACATCTTCTTTTTTTAATCTGGACATAAATAATTCAGATTCCCGCTTTTTTGTTTCATCAGCTGTTTGACCTTGTTTGATGTCTTTAAATTCTTCATATTGTAATTTTGTATAGTGTTTTAACCGCAAAAGATATTTGTCTATTCCGGAGGTAAGATAAGGTTCGTTGGTTTTTCCGATAGACCATATAGATATTTTCATACATTCAAATTTTGGTGTATTTAATGTAAAATGGATTGCATATGCCGTAATGAAAATTAGGTTGATGCAACAAGATTAAAAGTATGTTTTAATTTGCCGCTTGGAGCTAAATGATAAAAGTTTAAACATACTCTAAACACAAAAGTAAGAAATTCACTTTCTTTAGAAGACTTCAAAATACTAAAATAAAAGATTTTTTAAAAAATAAAAAAAATAATGTTCAAAAATGATCAATATCATTTATAAATGGAGACTATATTTAATTATAATACGTTATACAGAAAGAATGTTTTATATCGAAATGGCAAAAAAGAATGTAAAACCTATTTTTAATCACTTTTTATGTTTGAAATTATGAAAATTAAGATATTTATAAGTCTGTTTATAGTAATAGGTTTGTTGTCTTCGTGTGAAAAAAAGCCGATGGAAGCTTCAGGTGGTGATATCAACTTCAGATTTAAACTCACCTATGGTGATCAACCATTTGAAATGTTTAAAACTTATGACTATCCTGTGATTAAAGAGAAATTTCAAATGACACGATTGTCTTTTTATATCTCAGACCTTACCATCAGGTCAATCAATGGAGATATTAATGTGAAAGATATAGATTATCTCAACTTGACAGTAAGTCATACTTCACCACTTCCAGCCAACGGTTATGAGTACGTGATTAAAGGTGTTAAACCTGGTTCTTACACCTCTTTTGATTTTGGTGTAGGTGTTCCAAAAGCACTCAATGCATTAGCACCTAAAGATTTTAAAGCGGGGCATATCTTAAGTACTACTGCGGAATATTGGTCATCCTGGAAAAGTTATATATTTTTCAGACCTGAAGGACAAATATCTATAAATGGTAAGCCAATGTCTGAAACACCATTTGCACTTCACCTTGGAGCAGACGAAGCTTTCAGAAAGATATCTTTTGCAAAACCAATCATTGTAACTGAAGGAAATGTCACCAATGTTGATATTATGCTGGATATACAAAAGTTTTTTAATGGTAAGAAACTATATGATATCAAAACCACCCAACAGATTCATTCTTTGGAACAAATGCCCTTAATACTTCAATTGACAGATAATCTTGAAATTTCATTTAAGTGAAAAAATGAATTTTGACAAAGTAATGGTCTCTAGCTTTAAATTTATTCATTTTTACCAATCTTTTTGATCTTTTTCTTAATTTTCCGCTCTTTATCAAAAGTATAAATTATGAGCAGGAAAATTAGAATGGGTATGGTTGGCGGAGGTCAAGGTGCCTTCATTGGCGCAGTACATAGAATGGCTGCATTAATGGACGGACAGATCGAATTAGTCTGTGGTGCATTTAGC
This sequence comes from Saprospiraceae bacterium, assembly GCA_016713025.1. Classification (NCBI taxonomy): domain Bacteria; kingdom Pseudomonadati; phylum Bacteroidota; class Saprospiria; order Saprospirales; family Saprospiraceae; species Saprospiraceae bacterium. Next base: position 1,217,510 of record JADJPZ010000004.1, read on the forward strand.
AGTGATCCGGAAAAATCAAAAGCCTCAGGAGCTGACTTATTCCTTCCGTCAGATAGGGTATATGATTCTTTTGAACAAATGATCACCTCTGAAAAAAAACTACCGGCTGATCAAAGAATGGATCTTGTATCTATTGTGACACCCAATCATGTACATTTCAAGCCTGCTGCAATGGCCATTCAGAATGGTTTTCATGTGATTTGCGATAAACCACTTTGCTACAATCTGGAAGAAGCCTATGAACTAAATAATCTCGTGAATCATTCTGATCGGATTTTTGCTCTCACCCACAATTATACAGGTTATCCTATGGTCAAACAAGCCAAACAGATGGTGCGTAGTGGCGATCTGGGTACAATTAAAAAGATAGTGGTAGAATATCCTCAGGGTTGGTTATCCACTCTTCTGGAAGCATCTGACCAAAAACAGGCGACTTGGCGTACGGATCCATTAAGATCTGGTATTGCGGGTGCTATGGGTGATATAGGCACTCATGCTGAAAACCTGGCTGAATATATCACAGGTTTAAAAATTTCAGAATTATGTGCGGACATCAGTACTCTTGTAGATGGCAGAAAACTGGATGATGACGGCAACGTATTGCTTCGCTTTGAGAATGGAGCCCGAGGTATCCTATATGCATCACAAATCTCAACCGGTGAGGAAAATAACCTTCGTATCCGTATCTATGGTGAAAAAGGAGGCTTGGAGTGGGCACAAATGGAACCCAATACACTTGTGGTACGTTGGGCGGACCGTCCTGTAGAATTGCTTAGAACAGGAGGTACAGGTATCTCCAAGGAGGCAGCTGCACACACAAGAATTCCTGCAGGCCATCCTGAGGGATACCTTGAAGCATTTGCTAATATTTACAGAAATGTAGCAAAATGTATTCAGGCACAAATCAGCGGTGTGCAAGTTGATCCAATGTACAAAGATTTTCCTGATATAGCAGATGGTGTCAGGGGAATGGAGTTTATATACAAAGTGATCGAATCCGGAAAAAGCGAACAAAAATGGATTAAACTATAGAAATTAACCTTAAACCTTAACCTAAATCTATATCATCAACCTTAATCTAAATAATTATGAACACAATCAAAGGACCTGCAATCTTTCTTGCCCAGTTTATGGGAGAAGATGCACCTTTCAACACTTTGGAAACGATCTGTCAATGGGTAGCAGACTTAGGTTATAAAGGCATTCAGATCCCCACTTGGGAAAGCAGACTGATCAATCTCGATCTGGCAGCCGGAAGTCAAACCTATTGTGACGAACTCAAAGGTAAAATCAATAGTTATGGACTCGAAATCACCGAATTGAGTACACATTTGCAAGGGCAATTAGTGGCGGTACACCCCGCTTATGATCTCATGTTTGATAATTTTGCTCCAGAATCGCTGAGAAACAATCCAAAGGCAAGAACTGAGTGGGCAGTAAAACAAGTCAAAAATGCAGCATCTGCATCCATGCGGCTGGGATTAAAGGCACATGCTACTTTTTCAGGTGCCCTGGCATGGCATACTATGTATCCCTGGCCACAAAGGCCAGCTGGACTTATCGACATGGCATTTACCGAGTTAGCAACAAGGTGGATACCTATTCTTAATCATTTTGACCATTTTGGTGTGGATGTATGTTATGAAATCCATCCGGGAGAAGACCTTCATGATGGTCTTAGTTATGAACTATTCCTTGAAAAAACAAAAAATCATCCGCGTGCCTGTCTTTTGTATGATCCGAGCCACTTCGTACTTCAACAGCTGGGCTATCTGGAATACATTGATATCTACCATGAGAGAATCAAGGCCTTCCATGTGAAAGATGCTGAATTCAATCCGACAGGTAAGTGCGGTGTATATGGAGGATTTGCTGACTGGAAAACAAGAGCGGGGCGATTTAGATCACTCGGTGACGGTCAGGTAGATTTTAACGGTATTTTCAGTAAATTGTCACAATATGGTTTTGATGGATGGGCAGTGATGGAATGGGAGTGTTGTATCAAATCTCCTGAGCAAGGCGCAAAAGAAGGTGCTCCTTTTATTCAGAATCATATTATCGAAGTGACTAAAAAAGCTTTTGATGATTTTGCAGGAGCAGCGGTAGATGAAGGTTTTTTGAGGAAGTTGCTGGGGATATGATGTCGAAGTGACACTACCCAACCATTTGACTGATCTCAGGGCTGTTCAACAACAATGAACAGAAGGACTGAAAAACAATGAGGTTATGCCCTAATTTTATAATAAATCCACCTTAATGGCAGATGGTTGTTTAATATTATGTCTTTTTTGTTACAAACTTTTACTATCAAAATTAGTTATAACTTTAAACATACTCTTACATACAAATAATTCAAAAATTCAAAAATTTAAAATGATAGACTTACCCACTCGCAAATTAAATTTGATTCAGTATTTAGCACAATCACAAGATGAAGTGTTTTTGGAAACATTGGAGCAACTGATATTGAAGAAAGAAGGTATAACAAAAAATAATTACTCACCTTTCACAGTCGAAGAATTAATAGAAAGAATAGAAAAGTCAGAATTGGATATTAGAAATGGTAAGTATAAAACTCAGGAAGATTTAGAAAAAATATCTGCTAATTGGTAATAAATGAAAATTATTTGGACTGATTTTGCCACCGAAAATTTGAAAAATATTTTCGACTATTACAGTGTCAATGCTAATAAGAAAGTTGCCCATGAAATTCGAAAACAAATCTTAGAGGCTACCAAACAATTAAAAAAGAATCCGGAAGCAGGTCAAAAGGAGTTGTACCTAGAAAGTTTAGGTCCAGTTTTCAGATATTTAGTGGCATCAAATTATAAGATAATTTATAGGTTTGATGATAATCAGATATTTATTAATGATGTGTTCGATACTAGACAAGACCCTATCAAGATAATGGATAAGAGTAGGAGATTGAAGTAATTTCTAATCTAAAGAAAGTTAATAATTTATCTTGAATTTTATTCATATATTAAGGTTTTTTAAATATTAGCGAATTAGCTAATAATTTAAAATATTAGCGAATTAGCTAATATTTTGCAAAATAAATTGTACGTTTGTACTAAAAATCAATAATATGATAGGGATATTGACTGGAGATATCATTAATTCAGAGAAATTCACTGAAGATAAATGGTTAGTGCCACTCCAATCTTTTCTAAAAACCGTAGGTGACTCTCCAGCAGATTGGGCTATTTATAGAGGTGATGAATTCCAAATAAAAATTGATGAACCTAGCCAGGCTTTCTTAAGAGCATTGGAAATAAAAGCTACAATGAAAAAAATCAAAAATTTGGATGTACGGATAAGTATAGGTATAGGCAAAGCAGATGTGATGAGAGAAAATATATTGGAGTCAAATGGCCCCGTATTTTTAAGATCGGGAAGAGGGCTTGATGATTTGAAAAAAAGCAAAGTAACGATGGCAATCAATACAGGCAATGAACTTATGGATACTGAATTGAACTTGTATCTGAAGCTGGCATTATTTGGAATCATGGACTCTTGGACAGTGGCATCTGCAGAAATGGTCAGCATAATACTCCAAAATGACAGTGTGCCTCAAGAAGATATTTCAAAAAAAACAGGAATAGCGCAATCAGCCATCTCTCAACGACTCAAAAGAGCAAATCTTGAAGTTTTGTTGGAATTGAACAAAATGTTTGTCAAAAAAATAAAGACTTTAGAATGATATTATTGGTAACTAAAGTGATTTTAGCACATTTTATTGGAGATTTTTATTTACAACCTTCTTTTTGGGTTCATGATAAAGAGCAAAAGAAGCACAAAAGCATTTATTTGTACTTGCATTCAGCGATTCATGGTTTGTTGGTTTGGATTTTACTATGGGAATGGAGCGCGTGGAGAATGGCCTTTTTGTTTACTGTAGTTCACTATGTGATAGACTTGCAAAAACTAGTGTTTCAGAAGGAGAAGACAAAGAGAAATTGGTTTTTTTTAGACCAGCTACTACATATTTTCTCTATCTTTATACTGATTGACATATATAAAAATGGAGAGATATCTATTGACATTTCACAAATATTAAATAGCAAAAACATCATTTTTGTGACAGGGTATGTGATTTTGACACTTCCTATATCTATCATCATTCAAAAGATGCTTTTACCTTGGTCTGATCTTATAGGTGAAGCTGATGACGATTCGCTGCTCAATGCCGGAAAATACATCGGTATATTGGAGAGATCCTTTGTTTTTGTATTCATTTTGGCTAATCGTTGGGAAGCGGTAGGTTTTCTTTTGGCGGCAAAATCAGTTTTCAGATTTGGGGATTTAAAGGAATCTAAAGACCGAAAGCTCACTGAGTACATTCTTTTAGGCACACTCTTAACCTTTGGTATTCCCATCGTTCTTTCTATGATAACCATTTATCAAGCCAGTTTAATTCAATAAAATGTTTCGTAATATAAAGTATCAATTAATCATTATCGTCAGTGCTATTTTCATCAATGTCGGAAAGTCGCAGGTAATAGAAGATACGATAATGAATATAAAACCTGGCATGGTGCCGGGTGTCACTATTATCGAAAAACCTTACCAATCCGGCGATCTCACTATGACTCAAAATCAGTACAAAATGATGCCGGCTTCATTTCAGGATCCGGCACGTATTCTAATCAAATATCCGGGCTTCAGTACACCCAATGATGGGGCAAATGGAATCATTTTCAGAGGTTTAGCTCCGGAGACCGCCAGATGGCAATTATTTGGTGCCGATATTATCAATCCCAATCATTTGAGCAATGCCGGTACTGCCAATGACCTATCGACAGAGAGTGCCGGCGGTGTCAATGCATTGAGTGGTTCCATCCTGGGCTACTATCATTTTGAAGCAAATCCTGCTGAAGTGTCAAAGGCTGACGTCCTATCCGGTCTTTCAGACATGAAATTAGCACCAAAGATAAAATCATTCATTGATCTAAATCTGATAGGATTGGAAGCGGGTTTGAATTTATCTTCCAAAAATGAAAATTCCACAAGATTTAAAAATATATATGCAGCATACAGATATAGTTTTGTAGGCCTGCTGTCACAATACGGAGTGGATTACGGAAATGAGAAAATAGGATATCAGGATTTTACCATGAATGCTGAAATAATAAGATCTTCTACAATCAATCTCAATATATTTGGAACTCTGGGATCAAGCAGTAATAATTTTCAGGCCGTCAGCCATGTTGATTCTATTTCCAGATTTAAGGATATGCAGGACATTTTTTATAAAAGTAACATGGTAATCGGTGGTGCACAATTTTTGTGGTATAAGAGAGGTAAGGCATTTCATAACACTACGATATTTTCACAAAGAAAAAATGAAAGACGTGAATCCACAAATGAAAGATTTTTATCCACGATAGGACAACCATATGGACAATTTCATGATCAGATTGAATCATTGATTTCTTCACACAGCTATTTTTCAAAGTTGACAAAAAAAGACGTTTTGAAGATTGGTTTACGTGCCAACGGACGAACAAATGATATCATAACAGGAAGGGTGGGGAAGCCCGATTTAATATTATCATTTTATCCATATATTCATTTTTCAAAGAATGTGACCGAAAAGTTTAAATATGAACTAGGCTCGGGTATATTGTACGACTCCTATTCTGAAGAGTGGACTCCTGAACCTTTTGCTACTATAACTTATGGTTTGTCAAAACACTTATCGATGGAGGCAGGCTACAGGCATTCATCACAGCTACTACTTCCTGCGCTGCCATTGCGGCAATACATTGATAAAATACCACGTGTCAAAGCACATAACGTACAACTTGCACTATCTTACATACTCGATGAATTAAACATTAACGCCACAGGTTTTTTTCATCAGTTGAGAGACCTTAGCAATTATGTTTTGGCGGGTAGCGGAGACAAAGAAAGTCATTTTAATATTTTTAACGGCAGTTTTTTAGGATATGATCAGTTTTTGACTGATCCGGTTTTATCATTCAAAGATTTTTCAAGAGGAAGAGTATTCGGGGCAAGTGCTTCGGTAGATAACGTTTTTTATGCCAAAAATAAGCATAAGTTTTCTTACAATGTGAACGGTACTCTTTTTAATGCTGAATATCAGATTCCCGAACTTGTAGAAGAATGGTTTCCGGGTAAGTATAATTATGGTTACACTTCCTCTGTACTTTTAAGTTATGAAACAAACTTATCAGGAACAGATAAAGCCAAAGTACTTACTTTTTCACTATCAAATCACTTGCGAGGAGGCCAGAGAGAACCAGTTTTAAGCAGTGAGCCTAATTTGTCAACTAGGACGATATATGAGTCCAACTCTTCTTTTTCAACAGCATTTGCACCTTATCAAAGATTGGATTTCAGGGTGGTGTATCAGCCTGGATCAGGTAAGAAGTACCAACATAGATGGTCTCTCGATATCCAAAATGTTTTAAACCGCCAAAATGATGGCTTCAGATATTATGACAGATGGCTTAAAAAAGTAATTTTGCAAAATCAATTAGGTCTGGTTCCGGTGTTGAGCTATCGTTTGGAATGGTAAAACTATTTAGTCATCACCAAATTTCAATAAATCTTAATTGTTAATAAAATATATTAAAAATGAATAGAAGATACTTTCTTGAAGTGGGTGGTATGATGTGGGCTTCCAGTTTATTTTTAAACTCAATAAAAATGGTTGACCTGATCAAGAAGAGCAAAAAAGGTATTGGATTGCAACTTTATACGGTGCGAAATGAAATGGACAAAGATGTCAAAGGTACATTGAGAAAGATTGCGGACATCGGATACACATTTGTTGAAAACGCCGGCTACAGCAATGGGAAATTCTATGGGATGACAAAAGAAGATTTTAAATCTATTTTGGAAGATTTGAATTTGAAAATGATATCTGGTCACATCGGATTAGGTCAAGAATCAGGTGAAAAGGGGCTAATCAACCAATTTGAGGAAGTATGTAAAGATGCAAGATATGTAGGTCAGAAATATTTGGGAACTGGCGGACTGGCAGCGGATAAAAGAAAGACCATTGATGATTATAAAAAGTTTGCACATTTGCTTAATAAAGGTGGTGAGATGGCAAAACAACATGGTTTAAAAATATTTCACCACAACCATGATTTTGAGTTTGTCAAAATAAATGGTATCGTTCCGTATGAAATATTGCTCAATGAGACAGATAAAAATTTGGTTACTTTTGAGTTGGATCATTACTGGACAAAAAAAGCTGGCATTGATTCAATAAAACTTATGAAAGATCATCCAGGCCGTTTTTCTCTTTGGCACATCAAGGATATGGATAATACTGAAAGACAATCTTTCACAGAGGTCGGAACAGGTATCATTGATTATTCAAAAATATTTCAAGAAAAATCTATTCCCAAGATGGAATATTTTTTTGTTGAGCAAGATAGTTGTGTGAATTACCCGCCACTTAAAAGTATTGGAATCAGTTTTAATAATTTGAAAAAGCTTCAACTCTGATTCAAAAGACATTTTTACAATTTCGAATCATCAATAGGGAGTTTTCTCTTTATTTGATGACAAGACTTATTTTCACCATAGGTATGAAAATGATTCCTGTCTTGCTAGGCTGGTATCTCTATGAGCTTACCGGCAGCAAATTTGCTTTAGGTATGCTGGGATTGAGTGAAGTAATACCGGCTATTCTTTTTGCTTTGCCGGCAGGCGTCAAAGTAGATACCAGCGCCAAAAAAAGCCTGATTATAAAATGTATTTCCGGATATATCATCATTCTCATCATGATGCTGTATGTCATTTCCGAATATTCTGTATTTAAAGATTCTATTACTTTTACACAATATCTGATTTTTATTTTAGTTGGTCTGACAGGTTGGTTGCGGGCATATATCTCACCATCTTTTTCAGCCATCATAGCACAACTTGTTCCTCAGGCTGCTTTGGTTCAAGCCGCTTCAGTAAATAGCATGACATGGTTACTCGCAGCGGTTGTTGGACCAACACTATCAGGCATGATGATTGGATTTTTTAGTATTTCCTTTTCATTTATTTTCGCTATAACATTGATGATCATTGCTGTTTTTATTTTCAATCATATAAGTGAGAAAGAAGTGAGTTACGATCCTGGTAAAACCCGCACCTGGCACAGTGTTTTAGAAGGATTGAGATTTGTCCATAGCCAAAAGGCTTTATTGGGTGCTATGGGTTTGGATATGTTTGCAGTACTTTTTGGAGGAGTAACAGCATTATTGCCTGTATTTGCAAAGGATATTCTCCATATCGGACCCCAGGCATTTGGATTGCTCATGGCTGCCACTTATTTAGGGAATTTTTTAGCCATTTTGTTTTTGACCAAATTTCCATTGTCAGGAAGTCAGGGATTTAAGCTGTTATATTCAGTGGGTGGGTTTGGGATTTGTATCATTGTTTTTGGAATTTCCCAATCCTTTTGGCTGAGCTTTGTGGCATTGTTTGTCAGTGGACTTTTTGATGGCGTCAGTGTGATAATAAGAGGTACTATCTTTCAATTATTGGTTCCGGATCACATGAGAGGGCGTGTTTCGTCAGTAAGTTCCATTTTTATCAATAGCAGCAATGAATTAGGACAGTTTGAGAGTGGGGTAGCAGCATCACTTTTAGGTACAGTGCCGTCAGTAGTTTTTGGAGGATGTATGACCTTGTTGATCACATCATTGGCATGGATAAAAATTCCGGCCCTCAAAAAAATCGAGTATTAAAGGCCGGAATAGTGAAATCTGATTAAAATTTATATCCTAAGGTAAGCATCAGACGTGATGGAGTTTCAGCAAATGAATATTGATTTCCGCCTATAGTGATATGGTCACCATATTTATCAAAATTACCCTCATACATCAAGTCAAGTCTCAATTTCCATATATCCAGGCCTGTACCAGCTTGCCATCCGTAGGTGGCATTTTTAAATCGTTGTTCATAACCTTTTATATCTACCACATCAGAAACACTGTTGATAAAAAAGTGCCCCACTACGCCACCCTGAAATCTTAGGACACCCAATTTAAAGCCTGCAATGACAGGGATATCCATATGATTATATTTTTCACTCTTTATGGTATTGAATACACCTGATTCTCCATAGGTTTTTATGTCATAATTTACTTTACTCGAATTGAATAAAAGAGAAGGCTCTACAAATATTCCCAATAAGGAAAGTCTGGTATATATCCCGAAATGATGACCATAACCAGCGTTTTGTATATTCCATTCGATATTTTGATTTCCTTGATTGATGATGATACCATCCTTGGCCAGATCATAAGAACTTAATCCTGTCTTTATCCCAAATTCTATTTGAGCAAAGGAATTTAAGGAAGTAAATGCCAGCAGAAAGAAAAAAATGAATCGCTTCATGACTTTTAATTTTTTGATTGGGGTGAAAAAATGATTTTGAAATGATAAAATAATAAAAAAAAGAAGTTATTAATTCCGAAACGGATTATTGGGTAAAAAATGGTTACTTTTGCACCTTGTTTAACTTATATTTAACCCGAAGAGATATTAATTTTATTTTTTAACAGGCTGTAAATTAATGTATTGTGTTGATAATTAATATTTAACTTATTTAGATTAATTTTAATATATCAAAAACAGTGCCGATATGAAAATCAAGCAAGCAGAATATATCGCCAGTTTTCCCAACGTTGCATCTTGCCCCCAGGACAGCAAACCCGAATTTGCTTTTATAGGGCGATCCAACGTAGGCAAGTCGTCACTGATCAACATGCTGACCAATAAAAAAGGTTTAGCAAAAGTATCAGTTACTCCGGGGAAAACCCAAATGCTCAATTTTTTCGAAATCAATAGCTCATGGGTTCTTGTTGATTTACCCGGTTATGGTTATGCAAAAACTTCAAAAGCCACCAAAGCTACTTTCAGCAAGATGATACGAACTTATCTCACTGAAAGGCCAAATTTATTTCTTGCTTTTGTTTTGATTGACATCAGACATTCTTTACACAAAATAGATGAACAATTTATTGGTTGTTGTGGTCAAAATGGAGTACCTATTTGTGTGGTTTTTACTAAATCTGATAAAATTAGTAAAAATCAGATTTCTCAAAATATCAATCATATCAATAATGCATTGCTAGAAACATGGAATGAATTGCCACCACAATTTATTACAAGCTCTGAGACAAATGCAGGCAAAGAAGAGATATTGAGCTATATAAACCAGATTATTGAGTCTGCAACGGTGCTGAATACCTGACATATCATGATGAATAATACATATCCCCATATCATACCTGATGTAAGTCAATGGCCTGTAGCAATGCAAAGCAAATACAGAGCAGAATTTATTTCTGAGCTGAATACTTATGTGATTGAACAGATTCTGGAGACTCATAAGCACAATTTATATGACTTGATTTCCAAAACCATTTATATGGAAAATCAAAGGATCAAACTAAATCCATGGAAGGTTGATCCTCCTGACGAAAGAGAATACTGGAAATCCATATCCACTGAGCTTGAGAATACCACTATCAGAGAAGATCGATTTGATGCTGAATTAGAACTACTCAAGAGAATCATCAACAGGTATGCAGAAGAAATTGTAGGGAATTTTAAGCCCGGTGCTTTTAAGTTTTCACGCGTGTTTTTAACATCATTTTTTAAAAGGATTTTCAATAGATATTTTGGACCCTCGAGTTGGCGCTGGGGTCAAAAAGAAGCCTTCAGGAAAAATCAAACTCCGCGGAAATATTGATCTCATAAGGAACCTGTTTCATAAAGGTACAGTAGTTTTTATGCCCACACACTACAGCAATCTTGATTCAATTATGATAGGTTATGCTATTGATTCCAATGTCGGCTTGCCTTCATTTTCGTATGGAGCCGGGCTGAATCTATTCAATGTGGAAATAGTAGGTTACTTCATCAATAGACTTGGGGCTTTTAAAGTGGACAGAAGGAAAAAGAATCCTATTTATCTGGAATGTCTGAAATCTATGGCCAGCTATTCGATCATAAAAGGGGTCAATTGTCTTTTTTTTTTCCGGGAGGGACTAGATCAAGGAGTGGATCTATAGAAGATAAGTTAAAACTGGGACTCATCAGTTCCTCAATAGAAGCGCAGAGATTACATCTGGAGAAGGGTAATGAAAATAAAATATTTGTGATTCCTTTAAGTGTGGGATATCATTTTGTTTTAGAAGCCTCACAACTGATAGAACAACATCTGCAAATCATTGGAAAAGAAAAATATAAAAGAGCGCGCCCGGCAGGTTTGACTTTTGGTACCATCATCAGATTTGTAAAAGACTTATATACACGGTCATCAGAAGTGTATATGTCTTTTGGCGATCCTATGGATGTATTCGGAAACAAAGTGGATGCGGATGGCAATAGTTTTGACAAGTTCGGTCACAAAGTCAATATGGGTGATTACTTTACATTTGACGGAGAACTTTCCAGTAACAGGCAAAGAGAAGGGGTTTATGCCAAGTATCTCGGTGAAAATCTGGTGGATTCATATCGCAGATTTAATGTTGTATTATCATCCAACGTTGTATCATTTGTTGCCTTTCACACTATTTATAAGGAATACAATGGCACAGATTTGTTTCAATTCTTAAACCAGAAGATAAGTCAGTATGAAATCCCGTATGAACTTTTTTATAAAAATGCTGTCACGGTAATTGAGCATATAAAAACACTTTCAAAAAATAACGCTTTGTTACTGTCAGATGAACCATGGAATGATGACCTAAAACTTATTAATGAAGGTTTTCAAAAATTAGGCATTTATCATGCTTCTGATATTTTGAAACGGATCAATCATGACAAAATTACATGTAAAAATATCAGATTATTATATTTTTATCAAAACAGATTGATTGATTACGGTTTGGAAGAAAAGATGAATTGGAAGAAAGCCTGGCATACTTAAGACTTAAAAATGAATTATATAATATTTGACCTGGAAGCCACCTGTTGGCTTGGAAGACCGCCAAAAGGATTAAACGAGATCATTGAGATCGGTGCTATTAAGGTCAATGATTACGGAGAAGCTGAATCAAAATTCTCTAAATTTGTAAAACCTACGATCAATCCTATTCTTTCTGACTTTTGTAAAAAACTCACTTCTATCTCACAAGAAGATATCGAACGCTCGAGAGTATACCCACATGTCATCTCTGAGTTTATGGACTGGATCGGAGTAGAAGACGAGCCATATTGCCTTATATCCTGGGGTAAATATGACTGCCAGCAACTTGCACAGGATTGCGAACTCCATCGCCTTGATGTACAGTGGTTAGATCATCACTACAATCTTAAGCCTGCATATAGAGAACTTAAAAATTTAAAAGATGAACCAGGCTTGAAAAAAGCTGTAAAACTGGAGGGTTTTGAATTTACTGGCGTTCATCATAGAGCCATCTCAGATGCTGAAAATCTGGCCAAAATATTCATGAAATACTTTAAAGAGTGGTCGGTTGGTTGATGTTAGCCCAAAAATACAATAACCAAATAAAAAATTGGTATAATCCAAATATTTTCAAAAAGCATTTTGAAAATTTGGGTATTATACATAATATAAAATATTATTTTTTTCATACAATAGTATTTCTGAAGTCGGATACGGTTTTCTGATTAAAATAAATAAAAAAAAAATAGTGAAATAGCTTGTTTTTATAAATTCTTGTTATTTTGCACCTGTTTTTTACAATTTGTTAACAATCGATCTTTCATTACGCCACATTATGACTATTAAGCCATATATCAAAGTTTTATATTTCTTTCTTTCTATTTTTATTTGTAACCATTTATCCGGCCAGATTACTCTCAAAGGGGAAGTTTTAGATGAAGGTAATGGAGAAGCATTGATTGGAGCCAACGTGATATTAAAAAATGACCCTACCAAGGGGACAGTTACTGATTTTGATGGATCATTTGAACTAAAAGTAGATAAGTTGCCTTGTGTGTTAAACATCTCTTATATAGGTTACACGCCGAAAGATATAGAAGTGACAGTTTCCGGGCAAAAATTGAAAATATTACTTGGGGAAGAATCTGTTACAATAGATTTGGGTGTAGAAATAAAAGGGCAACGAATATCTGAAAAACAAAAAGCTGCGCCACTCACTATTGAATCTCTCGATGCTATAGCTATCAAACAAACTGCGTCAACAGATTTCTACAACGGATTAGGTTCATTGAAAGGGGTTGACCTTACGACCGCAAGCCTTGGATTTACAGTTATAAATACAAGGGGTTTCAACAGTACCAGTCCGGTACGCTCATTACAGACTATAGATGGTGTAGATAACCAATCGCCAGGCTTAAACTTTTCACTTGGTAATTTCCTGGGTTCTTCTGAGTTGGATATACAAAAAGTGGATCTGGTAGTAGGCGCCAGCTCTGCATTTTATGGACCGAATGCCTTCAATGGTGTCATCGCTATGGAGACCAAAAATCCTTTTTTCAGTAAAGGATTGGCGGCCAGTGTCAAAGTGGGTGAGAGGTCTCTTCTGGAGACAGCTGTCAGATATGCTGATGTCTTTAAAAATAAAAGCGGTAAGCCTTTTTTAGCCTATAAGCTTAATTTCTCTTACCTAAGAGCCAATGATTGGGGAGCTGACAATTATTACCCGATCACTGATGCAAGAGGGAATGACATTTTTAGTGCTGCATTAAACCCGGGAGGATCCAATGCAGTAAACGTTTATGGTGATGAATACAATATTTTATTTAATGGTACAGACTTTAATTCTTTTACAGGGTTAAATACTTTTCACCGAAGAGGTTACAAGGAGGAAGATTTGGTAGATTACGACACCAGAAATATCAAATCCGGTGTGGCGGTCCATATTAGGACAAACCCTTCAAAGGATTTCGAATCCCCTGAAATTATTGCTTCATCCAATTTTGGCTACGGTACCACGGTCTATCAGGGGGATAATAGATTTAGTCTTAGGGGTATACAGTTCTATCAACATCGTCTTGAATTCAGAAAAAAAGATAAATATTTTATTAGGGCTTTCGCAACACATGAAGATGCAGGAGATTCATATGATCCATATTTTACTGCTCAAAAAATGATTGAAGCCAGCTCATCCAATGATTCATGGGATAGGGCATACCGTGACTGGTGGGAACGAAATAATTCTTTCAACAAATTGAAAGCCCTCGGTATGTCACAAGACAATTTCCAACAATGGCAAAAAGAAAATAAAAGTGTTTTGGATGATTTTCACAGACAAGCGCAAAATTTTGCATCATCTTCCAACAGGACCTTTAACATTAATGATTTTTATCAGCCTGGTACGCCACGATTTGACTCCCTTTTTAATTCTATCACTTCTCGAAAAAATAATAGGGTTGAAAATGGCACAAGATTTTTTGATCGTTCTGCTTTGTTTCATATACATAGTGAATACAAATTTTCTTCAGATTTCTTCAAAGAAGTCACTATTGGTGCCAATGGCAGAATGTACAAACCCAATTCTGAAGGTACTATATTTACCGATGAAACAGAAAGAATCACCAATATAGAATTTGGTGTTTATGGAGGAGCTAGTAAACAATTCGGTAATTTTACTTTATCAGCGGCCACAAGATTAGATAAAAATCAGAATTTTGATTTTCTGTTTTCACCGGCTGGTTCTGTGGTCTGGAAACCATCTGATAATAATTATCTGAGAGTTTCATTTTCATCCGCCATCAGAAATCCGACGTTGACCGATCAATACCTGGATTTGGAAGTTGGGCCTGCCAGATTGCTGGGGAATTTAAATGGGTATGATAGTTTAGTCACTTTAAATTCGTTTTTGGATAACCGAAATGATCCGAGGCTTGCATTAAAAGAGATCTCTATAGGTCCTATAAGATCTGAAAAAGTCAAAACTTTTGAAGTCGGTTACAGGACAACATTGTTTGAAAAGTTATTTTTGGATGCAAGTTATTACTATAACGTTTATGATGATTTTATTGGCTACCAGATTGGATTAAAAATACCTATTATATATGTTGAGTTGATTCCAGGTTTCCCTCCAACCCCTATCAGACAGTTTACTAATATTAAAGCAGTCAGAGTGTCAGCAAATTCAGATAAAATTGTCAATTCGCAGGGTTTTGCATTGGGCTTTAATTATTACTTTGGACGATATTATTCTTTTAATGGAAACTACAGTTATAACAATCTCATCACACAGGTAGATGATGATATTGTTCCGGCCTTCAATACACCTAGAAACAAATACAATATCGGTGTATCAGGTAGAGATATTCCGTTGGGTGAAGGTAAAAATGTTCTGGGTTTTAACCTGAATTATAAATGGATTCAAAGTTTTACATTTGAAGGCTCTCCTCAGTTTACCGGATTGATTCCGACTTACGATTTGGTGGACGCACAGGTCAATTATACTATACCAAAATATCATTTGGTTGTAAAACTGGGTGCATCCAATGCGCTCAATAATAAACAGTTCCAAACTTATGGTGGACCAAGAATCGGCAGAATGGCTTATCTTACTATTACATATGACTTTAAATCTAAAATTCATTAATTAACATTAAAAAAATTTTTCACATGCGAATTTTTACTAAATTATTCATTTTGATAGTTCTGTTAACTATCTCAAACTATTCTATTGCTCAGGAGGGGCGATTTACAAAAGAAGTATTTACCAAGGTAAATGTATCTACTTTAGGACCTGCAACTGGGTTGCAACAAAATTTTTCAGTAATGCCATGGGTAGGAGGGCTGTCGGCTACTCCACCAGCAACTGCAGGTACAGTACGCCAACCACTTAGGGCCCAATTTTATACACCTGACGGAGATGCTAAAAAAGACAGACCATTGATTATATTTTTACACACGGGTAATTTTTTTCCATATGCTGTTAACGGATCATGTGGTGGAACAGTTGCCGATTCTGTCAATGTGGAAATGGCTACCAGATTAGCTAAAATGGGATATGTAGTTGCTGTAGTAGAATATAGACAAGGATGGCTCCCAACTATAGCCCTAGAGATCATGAAGCGTTATTCATTGATACAAGCTGCCTACAGAGGGGTTCAGGACGTAAATAGTTACGTACGTTATTTCAAAAAAAGTGTTAAGGACTTAAGTAACCCACATGGTATTGATACCACAAAAATTACAGTATGGGGTGTAGGAACAGGTGGATACTTGTCTTTGGCAAGTGCATTTTTGAATCAATACTCTGAAATCACCAATACCCCTGGTGGTAAGTGGCTGCTTCCTACCTCAGCTACAACTTCAATTCCCATGATTATTGAAGCTCAAAATGGTTTAATCAACGGAGATGGTCCTCCAACAGTTGCAACCGAACAATATGTACCTGTTTTACAATTATTCTTCAAAGCTGGTGACACCTTAAGTGTTCCAAATCATGAAGGATTTAACTCAGAGTATGCACTTACAGTAAATATGGGAGGTGCATTGGGTGATTCATCATGGATTTCATCCAATGAAACCCCTATAATTTCTTTTCATGTCGGTAGTGATGCTTTTGCACCGTGTAAAACATCAATTTTAAGGGTACCAACTCAAAGGGGACCTGAGCCAGTTGTTGAAGTCTCAGGATCATGTGACGTTGCTACAATAGCCGATAGAAAGGGATTAAATGAAATCTTTAAAACGATTCCGGCCGGAAAAGACCCTTTTAAAGCAGCGAGTAAAACTACAAATTTAGGTTTTTATCGTTTTGAAGGTACACCTAATGATTCCGGTTCTCCATGGGAGTGGACAAATGCAGCGCAACCTAAACCAGGAACAGATCCAAACACTAAGGATTGTAATACAAATGCTGTATCAGCAAGAAAATATATCGACACTATCTTGGGTTATTTTGCACCTAGAGCATGTGTTGCCTTAAAATTAAATTGTTGGTCTGCATCAACAAGCGTCACTGATGCCCAGGTAAATCTAAAACTCGCTCCAAACCCGGCTACTTCTGAAATCAACATTACTGTAGCTGACAACAAGCCTGTAAAATCATACGCTATCTACGATATCAGCGGACGAATGCTCAGAAACATGAATGATGTCAACAGTTCTTTTGTTGCTGTTCGTCGTGAAAATCTTCAGGATGGAATGTATCTTATTCAACTCAGATTTGAAGAGGGAGTACTGACCAAGAAGGTGATATTTGAATGATAAAATTCATGTGAAATACTTTAAAGGCTCTGCAGTCAGTATTGCAGGGCCTTTTTTGGTGGATTGACTTTCAAGATAATATTTCGGTGCAATATCCAAATGATCTCACACTAATGAATGATGGTTGGAGGTTAAAATGTATAAAGTTTTCTACTTCAGTCTGTATTGAAGGTTTTCAATGCGTAGTTCTAAAAAATCTAAGTCAATTATACTTTCATCAAAAGGTAATCAGCCCGAAATCTGATAATTTTTCATTGTGAAATATCAATGAATGGTTAAATTACAGTCAAAACTGGTGAGTTAACACAGTTTCCAATCAATAGGAAAGTGGGTATAATTTGACAAAGGAGAATTAGAATTCAACAATTATGATTTTAAACTTTCGCAATCAATTTTCTGTCTGAAGCAAAACTTCTGAAAGCTTTTAAATGGAGGATCTTGGAAGTGTTTTTGGATGAAGTAGAAGGCTGATTACTAATTTTCATCAGACTCAATCATGTTCTTCAATTTCAGGATATCAGTTTTTAAAGAAACTAATTTTTTAAGCATTTGATTTTGTTCTCTGCTGGTAGATTTTTCAGATTGAAGTTCTTTTTTTGCCCCATCAATTGTAAATCCTCTTTCCTTGATTAGGATGTAAACACTCTCGAGTTTATGGATATCTTTTGGAGTGTATCTTCTTTCACCTTTACTGTTCTTTGCCGGACTCAAATAGGGTATTTCGCCCTCCCAATATCTGATGACCGATGTAGCAACACCGAACATTTCGGCGACCTCGCCGATAGAGTAATATAACTTAGTTAAATCAGCTGGCAGCATTACTTTATTTGATAATAGCTAATGTACTGCCATTTAAACCATTCAGATCAAAAATAGTTTCGATCTTTTGGATTTATTTTGAGATTCCCAAAAGTGATTTTTATCACCTTGATCAAACTGCCACTAAATCCCTCTTTTTAGTTATTTTATAAGATGATCAAACATTAAGATCAGGCCATTCCTGCTGTGGGAAAATTCATGGGAGGCATCATGCCAGCATCAGGATCTTCAATGTTTCCATACTGATTTTCATATCGTTTGACATTGTCCATAAGTGCTTTCATCAGACGTTTTGCATGTTGTGGTGTTAGGATTATTCGTGATTTAACCTTAGCTTTTGGTACGTTCGGCACCAAACGTATGAAATCCACTATAAACTCAGAGTGCGAATGTGAAATGATAGCAAGGTTGGAATAAGTACCTTCTGCGATTTCTTCTGACAATTCTATATTGATCTGATTTTCCTGTATATCTGACATTGTACTGATAATTTTAAAATACAAATTTAAAAACGCAAATGTAGCATAAATAGTTTTTATTCAATCGAAATAAGTAATTAATTGAAATGATTTTATGTCTCAACTATTAATGCCCACATGTTTTCAAGAATAATTGGAAAAACGTATATTTGCACTTCTTTACAATAATTCAAAAATAAAAAATACAAAAAATGGGAATAAAAAAAATCAAGGTGACCAATCCGGTAGTGGAATTGGATGGAGATGAAATGACCAGAATTATCTGGAAATTTATAAAAGATAAACTGATAGTCCCGTATCTGGATATTGATATCAAATATTATGATCTTGGTATGGAATATCGTGATGAAACTGATGATCAGGTCACCATTGATGCTGCCAATGCTATCAAACAATATGGAGTCGGGATCAAATGTGCTACTATCACTCCTGATGAAGCACGCGTTAAGGAATTTAACCTAAAACAAATGTGGAAGTCGCCAAATGGTACCATAAGAAACATCCTGGATGGAACTGTCTTTCGCGAACCAATAGTCATGAGCAATGTACCTCGTCTTGTACCCAACTGGACTTCTCCGATTATCATCGGGAGACATGCATTTGGTGATCAGTACAGAGCCACAGATACAGTAACCAAAGGAAAAGGAAAGCTGACGATGACTTTTACAGCCGAAGATGGTGCCGAAACAAGTTGGACTGTGTTTGACTTTAAAGGAGATGGTGTAGCTTTATGTATGTACAATACTGATGAATCTATCAAAGGATTTGCACATTCTTGTTTTAATATGGCGATCTCCAAAGGGTGGCCATTATATCTTTCGACAAAAAATACAATTCTTAAAAAATATGACGGAAGATTTAAAGATATATTTGAAGAGATATACCTGGCTGACTACAAATCAAAATTTGATGAATTAGGGATAGTCTATGAACACAGATTAATCGACGATATGGTTGCAAGTGCCTTAAAGTGGAATGGTAGTTTTGTATGGGCTTGTAAAAATTATGATGGTGATGTCCAATCTGATACAGTGGCACAGGGTTTCGGTTCATTGGGATTGATGACATCAGTCCTCATCACACCCGATGGCACGACTATGGAGGCTGAAGCCGCTCATGGGACCGTTACCCGACATTACAGAGACCATCAGGCTGGAAAACCAACATCAACAAACCCGATAGCGTCTATATATGCATGGACAAGAGGGCTTGCTTTCAGAGGTAAACTTGATGGCAATGAAGATCTTATCAAATTTAGTCAGGCGCTTGAAGATGTATGCGTTGAGACTGTCGAAAGTGGAAAAATGACCAAAGATCTGGCTGTAATCATCCATGGCAATAAAGTGACGCATGGTGCACATTATTTGTATACTGAGGAGTTTTTGGAAGAATTGGATAAAGGATTAAAGACTAAGCTGGGCTACTAATCATTACTTTTTTCAAATTGGATTGTGTTAAACTATTTTCGTAATCCAATTTCGTTCGGGCTTATGTCATAATTGCTGTTCAGTAGAATTAGAACACTCATGAAAACACATGTACCTTTTTGCTGGCCAACATTTAAAGTCGATCCATCCTGGTCTTTGTTTTTGGATAGGGACGGAGTTATTAATGAGCGTCTACCTAACGATTATGTTAAATCCTGGTCAGAATTCAGGTTTCTCCCCGGAGTATTAGATGCTATCGGAGAGTTATCAGCTCTATTTCATAGAGTATTTATTGTGACCAATCAGGCAGGTATAGAAAGAGGATTTTTTACACACGATGATTTGAAGGATATTCATGAAAAGATGTTGGACTGTATCTTGTATCACGGAGGCAGAATTGATGAAATATATTACTGTCCATATAAAGGAGATCTTGATCCACTATGCAGAAAACCAAATCCTTGTATGGCTTTAGAAGCAAAAAGTGATTTTCCTGAAATTGATTTCAAAAAATGCCTAATGGTAGGAGATTCGGATGGAGACATAGCATTTGGAAATAATTTAGGTATGAAAACCATTTTAGTAGGCGATAAAAATGATAATTCTTTTGCTTATAAAAACTCTTTACCGGATGCAAGATTAGATTCGTTGACTGATGTTGTTTCATTTTTGAAGAGTTTATGAGCTTGATTAGTTAATTTATAATCCAAAACGACTGAGGACCGTATAGTCAAACAAGCTAATATCTTAATGTGCTTAAATTCAATATATTATGAACTAATTTCAAAATAGTCGTCTTTTTTGGTTGCCTGACTCCCTAGTCAAGCAAAATGAGTTGATTATTGTATAGTCAGAACATGATCTATTGATTAACAACTAAGAAACATTTTAAACATACTTTAACAATGGTTTATTCCAAGCCCAGGCAGATCATTTGGGTACATATAGCCATCTATTATGGTAAACCCACCTAAAAAAAATGGATCTTCAATATCTAAACTGCCATCGAGGTCCAGATATTTTGTGTTTTTACATGAATAGGCTGCGTGCATTGCTGCCGTAATACTGACGATATTTTCATCGTTGCATCCCCAAAAGAGAGAAATACCGGACTTTAGAGCAATTTCAGAAATTTGACGTGCACCCATGATACCACCACACTTCATCAGTTTGATATTGAATATACCAAATGGTTGTGTTCTTTTAGCCAATTTGATGGCTGAATGAATATTGATCAGGGATTCATCTGCTACCAAAATGCTTTTTTCGCTTTCCTCCAGTTTATTTAACTCAACATCCATTTTAACAGGCAAAGGTTGCTCAATGAGTTCGATATCAATTTTTTTTGTTTCCTTGATAAACCGTTGCAATGCAAACAAATCATATCCCTGATTGGCATCCACACGGATGATCATTTTATTCCCAAATGTTTCGGAGATTTTAGTTACTCTTTCTATGTCTTCATCAATATTTACGCCTGTTTTAATTTTTAAAATCCTGAATCCTTGCTCATAATATTGTTTGGCTTCCATTATCATCTCACTGACATCTTTTATTCCAATGGTGATCGATGTTGGAAGGGGTTTGATTTTTTGTCCATATATATTTAGCACCGAAACATTTTTATATTTGCCAAAGGCATCATGAAGGGCAATATCTATAGCTGCCTGCGTACCAGGTAAATCAGGAAAAAGCCTGACTACTGCGTTTATTAATTGTTGAAAATCGTTGATGTCTTTGCCGATGAGAAATTGTAAGGCATCACTTTGCAGGTTTTCCATTGTATTTTGTGGTGTTTCACCCACGACTTCCGGAAAAGGATTGGATGCACCGAAGCCCACAATACCATTGCTAAGTCTCAATTCAAATAACACTATGTCAGTATCAAATATAGTTTTATACGCTATGGTATAAGGTTTGGTTAGTGGAAATTTTTGCAAAGTGGATTCAAAACTTACAATTTTCATAGAGTATCGCTTGAAATTAAATTTCTGAGTATAGGGATAATACCATTTACTCCTTGTTGTAATGGTAGTAACACAGGTATATCCAATTCTTCTTCATACATGCTTTGAAATTGTTTCGATTCATCTTCTGTACAATCCTCTGTATTGATGGCAATAGCAATAACTTGCGAATCATACATTCTGATCAATTCTATTTCTGATTTGAGTGCATGGATGGCGCCCCAGGACTCTGTATGTTCATAAAACTGTCTTTTGGGAGCGTGTACCAAAATGACATATTTTGCATTGCCGGATACCAGCAATTCTGCGCCACAAGGGCCACTTGGGTTTCTTAAAGCCGACTGACCCTCGATGAATATGACATCTGGATGTGTATCCTTCCAGCAGCTGACGATGGCATGTTCCAGTTCGCCGGATATAAAGTCATTCAATGTAGAATCCAGGACAAAGCCATATTTCCCGCCTTGCAGCCAACCTGTTTGACCTGTGTATATCATTTGCGCATTGAGTCCAGCATTGTGACAAGCTTGTATTACATATCTGCAGGTAGTCCTTTTTCCCAATGCACAATCAGTGCCCAAAACAGCGATTATTGGTGATTTAACACTAAATATTTCTCCGGACCAGAAATGTAAGTCTTTTTTATTTTTTGGCTTTCTGACATCGATTAGCTGTACACCAGAATCATTTGCAGATTGTACTAAATCGGGAAAATCGGTCAGGTATTCATGCAAACCATTGACAATGGACATACCGTGATGTATACATGATTTTATGACGGGCAAAAATTCTTTGGGTAGTACTCCTCCTACGGTGGCTATTCCAATGATACAATACTGAATATCAAGTATTTGCTGGACTACTTCTTCTATATTTGACAGAACTGGGATATTTCTATGTTTTCCATCCAGCACTTCGCCGGCATCCTTACCGGCATGTTTGCTGTCTATTACAGCACATATCGTGAAACGTTCTGTGCCGCGTATCAGACCATGGGCTGTTTTAGCATCAGATTCATGCAGCATACCGTCCGCGAGGACGATAGCTTTGGGTTTATGCTCAGACATTTTTTGGTTTTCTGGGTTTATTCTTTTAACAATAGTTTTCCGGGATACTTCTGAGTTGATTTTTTATCTTTATATACTTTTATGCCATTCACCCATACGGACAGTATGCCATCGGACAATGCACCCGGATTTTTAATATCAGAGTTATCTTTTACGATTTCGGGATCAAACAAAACCATATCGGCAAAATATCCGGAAGCAATAACACCCCTTTTTTTCAAACCTACATGTTCAGCAGCCAGGGATGTCATTTTTTGAATGGCATTTTCAAGACGCATGATTTTTTTATCCCTTACATAATAGCCTAAAACCCTTGTGAAAGCACCAAATCCTCGGGGATGACCACCAATGGCACCATCAGAACAAATATTGGTGTGCGCCCAGGAAAGAAAAGGGACAATGTCTGAGTCGGTCATAGATTTACCCATGATTGTTTCAATACCACTGGCATCAGGATGGTCTTTTTCGTAGGATTCGGCAGCAGCTACCAGATAAAGGAGTGTTTTGGCTATGTTTTCATTCCTCATTTTGGCAATTTCTGATATAGTTTTGCCTATATAGGATGGCTCAGGAGCAAATCTGACCATAACAGAACCAAATGGGTCAAAAAGGTGATCTATAGCATAATTTGAACCAGAAAGACTAGTGAAATTTTTTTTCGGAAAAAGCACACGAATGGTTGAGTTCCAGAAATCATAAGGATAACAATCCGCAGTAATATCTATTCCATCCATTCTGGCACTCTGCAATTTGGCCAGAAGAGCAGGACCGGTACCCCATTCGTCTTTAAGTGCAATTTTAAGATGCGATATCTGCACTGGTAATTTTGCAATACGTCCTATATCAATGATTTCGTCGATGGCATCAGTCATATTTATATCTTCGCTCCTTATATGACTGATGTATCTTGTTTTAGCTTTTGCAGCTACTTTGGCCAATTCAATCACTTCATGACGACTGGCATAAAATCCTTCTTCATACTCCAGGCCTGATGACAAACCCAATGACCCTTTTGATAATTCTTCAGCCAGCAGGTTTTTCATTTTTTCCATTTCAGCAGGTGTTGACATCCGATTGAGATCATTATTTCCCATAGCCATTTCTCTTAGGGTAGCATGACCGGTGTATGTGGCGACATTGACAGCCCGAGGCGTTTTTTCAAATCTCGTTTTTAATGTATCCATCAGATAACTTCCTCCATCCTGACCGGAAACTATGGTGGTTATTCCTTGATTTAAAGCGGCAATGGCTTCGGGCATTCTATTGAGGGAGCTTTCGATATGGCTGTGTGTGTCTATAAATCCCGGCGCTAATATTTTGCCTTGGCCATCTTCTATTATTTCGTCTTTGTATGGTTTCAAATCCCCGACTGCCGATATTTTATCTCCTTCTATGCGCACAGATACATTACGTGTCGGTGTGTTGGTTCCATCTATCAATCTTATATTAGTTATAAGAAATGTATTGGGAATGCTTGCCGCTGAGCCACTAAAAATTGATCTTACTGCATTTCTTGCCAGCTCATTGTCTCCGCTGCTTAAAAAAATCAGGGTTCTTTGATTTTTTACATCTCGGATAATCAGGTTTTTGAACCCTACCCAGCTACCTGTATGAGAATATTGTTCGTTTTCCTTATCAATAAACCATCCGAATCCATATGGATAGGTAGTTCCATCCTTAAGTTTTACTGGTGAAAAGACTTTTTTCAAGGTTGATTTTTTTACCAGTTTTTCGGTATTCAGTGCTTGTTCCCAATTCAACAGGTCTCCGGCTGATGCATAAAAATTACCATCACCCGTTACTCCATCGATATAAAAAAGGTCATTAAATACTCTTTTACCGTCTTTTTCAGAAAATCCCCTTACATGAGTGACTGGGATATTGCTATTGTATACATTGTGCACGTAGGTATGTTTCAGTCCAAGCGGTTTCACAATATTTTCATCAACAAAACCTGCCAAAGTCTGCTTGGATATTCTTTCTATAACGACTGCCAGTAAGATGTACCCAGTATTGGAATAATTCCATTTTGTCCCGGGTTCAAAATCTATCGAAGGTTTTAGATTTACGAATAATTTGACCATTTTTTCATTGTCAAGGGTATCCAGCGGGCTCCTGTTCTGTATAAAAAGTGATTCATAATCAGGAATCCCTGAAGTATGGGTCAAAAGATGGCGGATACTGACATTTTCATAAGGTAGTTCAGGGATATATTTTTTTACATTGTCGTCAATGCTAAGTTTTCCTTTTTCTTCGAGCATCATGATACACATGGCAACAAATTGTTTGGATATGGATGCCAGATTGAACGATGATTCCGGAATTAATGGTTTGTTGGTAGCAATATCAGTGACCCCTAAGCTTTTTTGAAATAAAATTTTCCCATTCTCAGCATAAAGAACAGCTCCGTTGAACCTACCTGTATTGTATAAATTTGTTAGAGTTGAATCCAGTTGTCCGGAAATATTGGAAATCTGAGAGCGACAAAAAACTATTGATAGTAAAACAAAAACGAATGACATAATATACCGCATAATGCAAGATAATTTGCGCTAAGATACAGAGTATTGAAATGTGTTGATACTTTAGATAGTCAATTTGTGAAATTAATCAAAAGTCATTAAAAGGTATTAGCCTCTTTTAAAGGAATATTATGCGAAAATTTAAATAAATAATTACAAAATAAAAAAGTCCTTTCTGTACAAATACAAAAAGGACTAATAAAAAACTATATTGAGAGTATCTTTAAAAATTATTCATAAAATTGTGACGATATATTGTTGTCATTTTTGGCTCTTATTTATATCAGGAAAATAAGAGTCATATTCACCACACTTTATTCTTTTATAAATTTATGTGACGATTTTAAGATTCCTTCTTCACTGACTATTTTGACAAAATAAATACCCTTTGCCAATTGATCTACATCCAATGTTGTCAGCATCTCATTAACATTTTGCTGATATATCATCTTGCCAGCTACATCAAAGATTTTAATCTGATTAGAACTATTCGGAGATATAATATAAATGTTAAGTCTGTCTCTGGCTGGATTTGGGAATAAGTTTACCACTGTTTCTTGAGTTTCAAACTGATTATCTCCATTCAATTCCTGACCTGCAGCTGTACCTAACTGTACTCTTAAAGTATAACAATTTGTGGCATTGAAGGCACTGCTGTTCTGACCATTAACCCTCGCATAGTAGGTTCCCGGCGTATATGTTCTGGCTATTGATTCATTATTTGTGCTACTTAGAGTTGATGAAGCTAGTAAGGAGCCCGAACTATTGTAAATCCTTAGGTTGTAATTTGCAGGCAGATTTGTTAATGTTACTGTGGCAGTTCCTCCTGTGGTAATAACAAATTTATAATAATCATTGTCTCCGCTTGGATTGATTAAGCCAAAAACATCTGTATTGAAAGGTATTGTTGCTGCCCCGGAAATGGTTCCGTTAGTGGATACATCATATACACTGGGGCATGTTGTAGCTGCGGCTGTTGTAAATTGTGCTTGAGTGTAAGCACTACTACCGCCGGTACAATTAGTTCTGACTCTCCAGTCATAAAGGCTGCTTGCGGTCAAACCCGTTAAATTAACAGTAAGAGATGTTGTAGCTGCTGCAGCTGTTGTCCATGTCGATGCACTATTCAATTTATATTCGACGGTATAATTGGAAGCACCAGCTACTGTAGACCAACTTACGGTAGCTGCGGAAGAAGTAATGTTACTGCTTGAAAGCCCTGTTGGTGCGTTACAAGTGACTGTAGTTAAAGTTGTAAATTGTGCCTGAGTGTAAGCTCCTGTAGCTCCGCTGCAATTAGCCCTTACTCTGTAATCATAAGTTGTATTTTGAGATAAACCAGAAAGATTTTGCGACAATAGTGTTGTACCTGTTGCAAGGTTTATCCATGTTGATGAAGTATTCACCTTGTAATCTACGTCGTAACTGATTGCGCCAGCAAGTGCATTCCAGGATATAGTTGCACTATTCGTGGTTATATTTGAAGAAGCGAGTCCAGCCACTGCTCCGCATGTTGGGCTCACAGCAAGTGCAGCAGTAAAAATACCACGTCCATGTGTTGCTGCGGCCAATAACCCATCACTTGCTCTGTACTGCAACATGTCCGTCCGTACATTAGGAAAACTGGTTTCCGGATTCCACACTGTTGATGAGCCATTAATCAATGAAGTTTGCCATACACCTGTTTCAGTAGCAATGATTGCTTTAGTATTATCTCCAGGATAAAACATAGCCCATCTCACCGGCATATCAGGAAGATTTCCGTCAATCTGTGACCATGATGTTCCGCCATTTGTTGTAACCCAGACATTATTTATTCCATAATTTGAAAAAGTGACTATAATATTTTGTTCGTCTGTTCCCAATTCTATGTTTGAAATATTAGCACCACTTATACCCAATGTACTTCCAATGTTAGTAATTGTTGGAGTAGTAGCATTAGCATTGGTGACCTTTACTAATGTTGATGCGACACCACTTGCTTGTCCTGCAAAATAAACGGTATGATTCGTAAAAGGCGAAACTTTCAGAGCCGATACTTTTCCATTATTGAATTGGGATACTGTTCTGGTCGAAAATGTAGATCCGGTCTGTGGATTTGTCCAAATGACATATTGATTGGCATTGCCGCTACAATACATGATATTATTGGCATCATCATAGTCAGTGGGATTAATGAACCGACCCGCAGAACTTGAGTAATTTATTGAAGACCAGGTACTTCCACCATTTGTACTTCTTCGGTACTGATTATAGACATAAGCTCCAAACTGATAGTTTCCATTGTCCTGATCTATATGACTAAAAGCACCATCTCCTCCCGTCACTTCAATGGATGAAGCCAGTCCCGGTGCATTCATACTATGTGTTCCGTTATCCTGAGTTCCGCCCAAAAAGTAATTTGTAGAAGTAGGGTGAATGGCTACGGAATAGTATTGTTTTATTCTTAGGCCTTCGTTTCTATCATTAAAGGTAGTACCGCCATCCGGTGAAACATGTATTCCTCCATCACTTGCAACAATTACTCTATTGTCAGGTCTCCAAATCATAGATTGTTGATCCGCATGAACATATTGACCTGTTGTGCCCACCCAATTGCTTATTTTTGACCAACTTGTACCACCGTTAGTAGATCGATAGCAATCCAGACTACCGACAATCACATTATTTGCATTATTAGGGTCTATAGCTACAGCCATACAATACCATGCCTGACCACTTGTAAAAGCAGGTGTCGCTGCCGTGGCAGACCAATTTACACCTCCATTGGTAGATTTATAGATTGTCGGAACTTCCCAACTGGAGTTAGATGGCAGTGCATACAATGTGTTTCCGCTACTTGCCAGTGTCACATTATAGTTGCAGGGAAAAGTGGTGGACGGACTACTCCAGGTTGTTGATGTGACTGTAGCAGGGTTATCAGTATATCTATATCCTGATGTTGCGGTAGTACTATTAAAGTATCCACAGACTATATGCAATCTGCCGGTATTACTAAGTTCAAGGTCAGGCACTCTCTTGTCCAAACCTGATGGAGATATGTCATCCCATACACTAGTTGATTTTGTGTACCTTCTCAATCCCGCATTGTTTGATGTAGAATTACATCCTACATATAAGTTGCCTTGAGCGTCACAAATGACTTTACTGACATTCCAGAAAGAAGTGGTTCCTGCCATCAGAGTCCACGTCACTCCATGATCATTGCTCATCCAAACACCTGATCCGCGCACGGCATCAGCATTGATAGCTTTTTCACCTGTTCCAAAATACATAATATTGTGGTTGGTAGGATCCTGACAAATGCTGCCTATAGCAAGATTTCCCAAAAAGTCATTTACCAAGGTCCAGGTGGCTGGTCTAACAGAAATATCGTTTGTTTTCCAAATACCGCCATCTATTCCGCCTACCCAGAAAGTATTTCCAGTTGGATCTGAAAGATCTACCCACATGGCTCTGACTCTTCCTGATGTAATGGCTCCTGTACCTGGTCTTGTGTTTCCATTGCTTGAACCGACTATATCCTTAAATGGACCTCTTTCTGTCCAAACCAAAGGCGATCTGTTACCACTGTATTTGGTCAATAATCTTTCTCTCACTTCATAAGCTTGATTCAATCGAAACTTTGGCACATATCCCAGATTTGGGTCTTTTGTGATGTCAATTTCATGCTGAAGACGGCGGGATATGCCATTTGCGGTTTCCTTAACTTCTCTGATTTGAGCATCTAATAAATAAGTCTGCAAGAGCAAAACAAATAAAATAATAAAAGGTGATTTCATTGTAAAGATTTATTAGTTAAAAAATAAACATAAGCATAGCCATTGGATAAAATTTCCATTAATCAAAAGAAATACAAATGTTTTTAGGTGAAGTAGTACAAATGTAAAGCTTCATTTGTAAAAAAATCAAAATTTTAATATAAAATCTTTCCAAATTTAAAAAATTGGTCGAATATACGGATAGACAAATCAGGGTATTCCCTAGTTATTTCATTATTCAGCAACTCAAATATTTTTAACTCTTATCTACCGAATTGTCGCCGCTAATTTACTTTTGTGCAATTGAAATACATACTTAATAACAAATTTTTATCTACTTTATTTTAAATTTTAAATTTTCATAATCAAATGATATTCAATGATATAAATTATATTTATCAAAATAAATATCTACTTTATCATCCTCCTGTTAGATAATATCACCAGAAATATGCATTAGCTTTGATTCGGTTTTGAATTCAAAGTATTCAGAAAATTCGATCCAATTTGCTAACAAAATATAAAACCTAAATTTTAAAGCCATGATTTCTTATTTCATTTTTCAAAGAAATATAAGCAAAATTACCTTTTTACTGGCATTTGTATTTGTCATACTACATTTTGATATGAGTGCACAAGATCAAAATACAATAGAAGTAAGAGGCAAAATTGTTGATAATAAAGCCAAAGGAGATTTGATTGGAGCCAGTATTTTAGTTAAAGGTTCAGAAAATGGAACTATTACCGATTATGAAGGAAATTTTCAATTGAATGTGCCCAAAAACTCAATTTTAGTATTTTCATATATTGGATATAAGCCAACAGAAGTATTAATAGTAAACAGTGATTTTCTTAATATTGTATTGGAGGAAGATTCCCAAATGTTAGAGCAGGTGACTGTGATTGGATATGGTTCGGTAAAAAAACGAGATGTCACTGGATCAGTTGTTTCTTTAAAACCTGATGAGTTAAATCGTGGCTTACAAGTAAATGCTCAGGATGCACTTATCGGTAGAATTGCCGGCTTGAATATAGTACCAGGAAATGGTGCTCCCGGAAGCAATGGAAATATCCGTATAAGAATGGGGGCATCACTATCTGCAGGAAATGATCCACTTATTGTGATTGACGGTGTACCTGTCAGCAACACATCCATAAATGCTATAAATCCTAACGACATTGCAACATTCACTGTCCTGAAAGATGCATCTGCAACTGCAATTTATGGTTCACGGGCATCCAATGGAGTTATTGTAATTACCACAAAAAAAGGTAGTCTGAATGAAGGTACTAAATTTAGCTTCAGCTCAAATAATTCCTTGAGCACTATTCCTAAAACATTCAATGTTTTATCTGCCGGTGAGTTTAGAGAAGCATTTAAAAAGTTCTCAAATGCTCCTGCTGCATACCAATTAGGAAATGAAAATATAAATTGGCAAGAAGAAATATACAGGACAGCTTTAGGTACTGATAATAATCTTTCAGTTACCGGATCAGCAAAGAATACACCTTACCGGATTTCTTTGGGTCACACCCATCAGAACGGAACTGTAAAAAGTAATAATTACCAAAGGTTTAATGGTAGCATTGGACTGTCTCCAAAGTTTCTGAATGATCATTTAGCCTTTGATATAAATGTTAAAGGAAGTTTGGAAGATGACACACCAGCTGGTGGTGTAATAGGCAGTGCAATTTCTTTTGATCCTACAAGACCGGTTTTTGAAACTTATCCTAATAATGTTGGGCTTGGATATTTTGTTTGGATGAACGGGGGAAAACCTATTTCGCTCGCACCTAGTAATCCTGTAGCAGATATTGCACTTAGTGATCGTTCCGACAAAACCAATCGGTCTATCGGAAATGTTGCTTTGGATTATAAAATACACGGATTTGAGGCGCTCAAGCTAAATGTAAATGTGGGATATGATATTCGCAAGAATACATACAATGAAAATATTCCAGAATTTGCCCCATCAATGTATACATCCAATAGAAGTGACGGCACCGGAAGAATGCTGTCACGCGAAAGTAATAATACCAATTATTTGCTGGATATATATGCTAATTACAGCAAGGATATTACTGAGAAGCATAATATAAATGCTATGTTGGGGTATGGATGGCAACGTTTTTGGTTTGATACAAAAAGCACGAATACAGATACTAAAGGTGTAGAATTGTCTGTGCCAACTCAAAGCGAAGGCGAGCTTTTTTTACTGTCTTATTATGGTAGATTTAATTATTCTTATGCTCGCAAGCTTTTACTTACAGGAACACTGAGAGCTGATGCATCTTCCAGATTTGCTGCTGACAACAGATGGGGATATTTTCCATCTGTTGCTTTAGGTTATATATTAAGTGAAGAGTCAATGTTTAAATCCGTCAAGTCTTTGTCAAATTTGAAAGTTCGTTTAAGCTATGGCCAAACTGGACAACAGGATATAGGAGGCTATTATCAGCACTTAGGCACTTATACAGCTTCATTTAATGATGCACGCTACTTATTTGGTGACGAATGGATTACAGTTTACAGACCAAATGGATATGACCCTAATATCAAATGGGAGACGACCAGTACCTACAATGCAGGATTGGACTATGGATTTTTTGATGATCGAATTTCCGGAAGTATTGATGTTTTCACCAGAGAAACAACGGATTTATTAAACAGAATATTTGTGCCGGCAGGGAGTAATTTTGCAAATGTCATAGAAACCAACATTGGTAATATGAAGGGAAATGGGGTGGAATTTGCCTTAAGAGCTGAACCAATTAAAACTAAGGATTGGTTATGGTCTATAGGTGGCAACTTCACTTATGCAAACTCACAAATAACAAAACTAAATACTATAGACACAGAAAATAGTTTTGTAAAAACCGGCAGTGCAGGAGGAACCGGTAATTTTCTCCAGGTACATAAAGTGGGCCACACTCCTTTTACTTTCTTTCTGTTGGAACAAGCCTATGGTGAAGATGGTAAACCTTTGGAAGGAAAATACATTTCTAAAAAAGATGGTACAATTACTACCAGTGAAGAAGATGCCAATAAATCAGAATATGGAAGTTCAACAATACCTTATTTTTATGGTCTTCAAACCAGAATAAATTATAAGGCCTTTGATTTAGGGATAACCGGGCATGGAGTTTTTGGAAATTTTGTATATAATTATCAGGAAGCAAAGCAGTCCCTGGAGTCTCTGTATTCAGCTACAGGTGTTTCAAATAATGTTTCCCATGTTACACTTAAAAATGGTTTCAAACAACAACGTATTTACACTGATTATTTTCTGGAAAGTGGTGCTTTCTTTAGCATAGATAACATTACATTGGGCTACTCAATAGACAATCTTTATAAAAAAATGCAAATGAGAATAGCTTTAAGTGCTCAAAATTTAATTAGAATAACTAATTATTCAGGAGTTGACCCTGAAGTTTTTAGTGGAATAGATAACAATATTTATCAGCGTCCTCATATGTACACATTATCATTAAATCTAAACTTTTAAATTCAAAAGATCATGAAATTTAGTTCAATTAAAAACCTGGCTGTTATAATACTTGTATTTGTACTTATCCCATCGTGTATCAAAGACTTGGATACTTTGCCTTTGGATAACAACAGACTAGTAGGTGAAACAGTATACAGCACCCCAAATGGATATAGGGGAGTACTGGCAAAATGTTATTCTTCATTAATTCTTACAGGACAAAAAGGTGGGGATTCAGGAGATGGAGATGTACCCGGGATTGACGAGGGGTATAGCGGCTATACAAGAGCTTTGTTTTATTTACAGGTGGCAGCCACAGATGAAATAGCACTGCATGCGGGTAGTGGACATGGAACTAGATCAATGCTATTTATGGACTGGAATCCATCCATTAAAGTGGTGAGCTATCCTTATTACAGGTTGTATATGTCCATTGGATATTGCAATGAATTTTTGAGGGAATCTGAAGAAAGTAAGTTAAGAGAAAGGGGAGTATACGAGGGTCTTAAAAATGAAATTGAATTTTACAGAGCGGAAGCCCGATTTATTCGTGCTTACTGTTACAGCATGATATGCGACCTTTATGGGGCAGCACCATTTATAGATGAGACCCAAAAATTAGGTATCATACCAATCCAAAAAACTCGTCAGGAAATTTATAATTATGTTGTATCGGAAGGGGAATTACTAACTAATGCGCTAAAAGAACCAAAAACAAATCAATATGGACGAGTAGACAAAGTAGCTGTCTGGTTTTTGCTTGCAAGAGTATATTTGAATGCTGAAGTATATATTGGTAAAAATGAATATGCTAAGGCCTACAATTATGCTAAAAAGGTTATAGATTCGGGAAAATATCCCCTTGCGTCCGATTACAGACATATATTTTTAGCAGATAATAATACTTGTCCTGAAATCATATGGCCATTGGTCCAGGATGCTGATTTTGCTCAAAGTAGTGCGGGTACAAATTTTCAAATAAAAGCATTGATCAATGGACCAATGGATAATTTTTATAAAACAGGTGTTGGTGCAAGAAGTTGGGGAAACGCAAGGGTAAAACCTCAGCTAGTGGATCTCTTTGAGCTTGCTGATCAGAAATTTGATCAGTTAGATAACTGGGGCGATAAAAAGAAGGACAAACGTGCTCAGTTTTTTACAATAGGAAAAACAAAAGAAACCTGGGCTGCAGGTAAGGCATTTCAAAATGATTTCAATAGCGGATATTCATGCATAAAATGGAGAAATGTAACAAAAAACAGACAGGAACTGGTACCAGGAGGTACTGTTTATTCTTCCGTGGATTTTCCATTGTTTCGTACTGCTGATGCATATTTAATGGCAGCAGAAGCTATTTTAAGAGGTGGAGGTGGTTCCCGAA
Organism: Saprospiraceae bacterium; assembly: GCA_016713025.1. Classification (NCBI taxonomy): domain Bacteria; kingdom Pseudomonadati; phylum Bacteroidota; class Saprospiria; order Saprospirales; family Saprospiraceae; species Saprospiraceae bacterium. The sequence continues at coordinate 1,251,570 of JADJPZ010000004.1, forward strand.
ATGAAGCACTGGGATATATTAATACTGTGAGAGACAGAGCTTATATGTCCGGAAGTTTCGGTTCGGACGTTTCAGGAAGAATTACTGATAGTCAAATGACATTGGATTTTATTTTGGCTGAACGCGGACGTGAACTACACACAGAATTAATTCGGCGTACTGATCTGATACGTTTTAATAAATATACTAAGGGCTATAATTGGGATTGGAAGGGTAGTGATGGGCAGGCCGGAAACTTTATGGGTAAAGATGTTCATGATAAGTATAAGCTATTTCCCATCCCTCAAGATGAGTTCACTGTCAATCCTAATCTAAAACAAAACCCTGAATATCAATAAATAAAGTTCGAAATGTGGCTTTGATGATAGGCAAAATTATAGGCAGGTTTCTTAATAAAGACCTGCCTATTTGCCTGCTTTTAGGGATAAGCCGTATTTTTTGTAGCGAATTTAGCTTGGAGAGTGGGTATACACTATTAAATCTTTCTAAAAATGTACTTAAGAATTAAATTTTTTATGTGTAGGCAAGGATATATTCTGCTCTGCTTAATTTTCTCAATTGGAGCTCTCTTCGGACAAACAACTGAAAATGAGATATTTGAAAATATTGAAAAAACAGGTGGTGTCCTTTTTGCTTATCCCGAATCTGAAATAGGCAATCAATCGATGGCGCCTAAAGGCTACAAACCATTTTATATAAGTCATTTTGGTCGCCACGGGTCAAGGTACTTAGCCAGTGATAGTGATTACAAGACTGTACTGGACGAATTTTCCAATGCTTCCCACTTTAAAAAGCTCACACCTCTTGGTTCTGAAGTTTTGAATCGATTGAATCAAATATGGGTGGAAGCACAAGGTCGGGGTGGCGATTTATCTCCTTTAGGTTTAAAGCAAATGCGGAGCATAGCTGAAAGAATGCACTTGTCTTTTCCTGAAATCTTTGAAGATAGTTTGGTCATTTCAGCAAGGTCCACATTAGTCCCACGATGTATTTTAAGCATGGATGCTTTCTGTGAAAAGCTTAAAGAATTTAATCCCACACTTCAAATTTCCAGAGAAGCTAGCAATAAATATATGTCATACCTGAATTTTCATACCAAAGAGGCTGTAGCTTTCAGGTCCGAAATCAATACCTGGCGAAAAGATTTGCAGGAATTTGAGAAGAAGAAAATAGCTCCTGAAAGATTAATGAATTCCCTTTTTAACGATAGTACATATATTATTAAAAAATTGAATAGCATTTCATTGATGAAGGGATTGTTTGAAATTGCAGGTGGTATGCAAAATCTGGAACTGAAAATATCTTTACACGATATTTTTAGCAAAGAAGAACTATTTAATCTTTGGCAATGCAAAAATTATAAATTGTATATAGAATACGCAAATGCAGGGCAAAACGGCGGTATAATGATGCATAATGGTAAAAATGTTTTGAGAAATATACTTGATTCCGCTGATGAAGTAATAGATAAAAAGAAAAATGGGGCAACTTTCAGATTTGCTCATGATGGAAATATAATTCCATTAGCCATGCTTCTTCACTTGGACAATTGTTACAATGTCTCATCCAACCCTGATGAGTATTATAAGGCTTGGAGTGACTTTAAAGTAGCTCCTATGGCTGGTAACATACAGATTGTCTTTTTCAGAAATAATGATACAGGTGATATTATAGTTAAGTTTTTATTGCACGAAAAAGAAACACGCATTCCTGCAATTAAAAGTGAATTAAAGCCACATTTTTATCGTTGGAGTGAAGTGAAACAATACTATGAGTTATTATTAGAAAAATATAATGTAGCAGTATCAAATTGACTTTGGATATTTGCTATGTTAATAGTTAACATTCTATTCAGCAGGGTCTGTAATATTTTCTTCTTTGATTTGCATTTATGTAATATTAGCACAGTTTATTAAGATAATAATCAGATGCTATATTTTTTTTTACTTTTGGGATTATTCTTAGCATTTTAACTTAATTTTGCTGTAATAAGTTTGATTTACAGATATTGAATCAAGTAAACATCGTGCGATGAAAGAAATCCTAATAGTTCTGTCATTGTTTTTTTTATCTTCTAAAATGGCCGCAGGGGGTAATCTTGATTCTATTCTGATTGTTTTAGACAAAACCGTAAAGGAGCGGCATTTATATGTTTTAGACAGGGAGAAACGTATTGAACTCCTGATGAATAAAATCAATCAGTCAACTACGGATGAAAATCGATTTAAATTATATGGAAATTTATTTAATGAATATAAAAAGATTCAGTTAACTTCTGCCCTGGAAGTAGCCAATAAAAGAATAAATATAGCTAAAAAGCTAAAAAATAAAGACTTTGACAATGAAGCTATACTTAATCTCGCAGAAATTATGGTGGGATTAGGGATGAACCACGAAGTCCACATGCTCTTAAGTGATTTTAAGATTTCATCACTTAGTAAAACTCAAAAAATTTATTATTTTCATATATGTCACTCACTTAATATACTTAATGAAAAAAACGCATTAACAGAGGAAAGAAAAAGCTACTATAACAAATTAATTTTTCAATATAAGGATTCTCTATTGGAAAATGTATCCCCACTTGAGCCTTCATACATACTTATCAAAAGCGGGAAACAACTGATGGAAGGCAAAGCTAAAGAAGTAATAACTTCAATATCTGAAGTCATAGGTGCCAAAGAAACAAATGAAAGAACATTAGCACATGCTGCATTTCTTTTATCAGAAGCATATAACAGTCTTGGTGATGACTTTCTGCAAAAAAAGTTTCTTGCTATTTCAGCAATTGCGGACTTGCATTCTGGTACAAAAGAGTATATTTCTTTGGGTAAATTAGGTCATTTACTTTTTAAGACCGGAGATATATCCAGGGCATATGAATATACTAAGTGTTCTATGGAAGATGCCATACAGTGTAATGCTCGTCACAGGGCTTTAGAGTTTTCTGAAATGTTACCTATTATAATTTCTTCGTATGACACGAAAATGAATTCAGAAAAAGAAAATCTTTCGAAAGCTTTATTATTAGCACTTCTTTTGTTTTGTATTTTAGTTATTGCTTTGATTTACATTTACCTACAATTAAAAAAGTTATCAAAAGCAAGGGAATTGATACACCAAATAAACCAAGATCTGAATTCTACGAACAATGACTTAAAAAAGTTGAACAATAAGCTGTCAGAAGCTAATATTATTAAGGAAGAGTATATTGGGTTTGTATTTAACTTGTGTATTCAATACATCGACAATATTGAAAATTATAGGATTAACATCAATAAAAAATTAAGAACAGGCAAGGCAGCAGAAGCACTTAAAGTTACTGAGTCTGGTAATCTGGCAATAGATGAACTAAATGATTTTTTTGCAAATTTTGACTTGGTTTTTTTAAATATATTTCCAAATTTTATTTTTCAGTTTAATAACTTTTTAAAAAAAGATGAACAAATAGTCATCAAAAAGGAAGGGACCCTAACACCTGAACTTAGGGTATTTGCACTGATAAGATTAGGGATTGTTGATAGTGATAAAATTGCGAAGTTTTTACACTATTCTGTACAAACAGTCTATAATTATAAATTGAAAATACGGAGCAAACTTTTAATCTCAAAAGAGGAGTTTAACTTGGCCATTCATGAAATTGGAAATTAGCAGTAAAAGCTTTGAAAGTGTAATGGGTATATATTACAGATTATTAATAAAATCTGAAATGTTGTTTTGAAGGTCTTGATTTTCTTCCAAAATTCTGATAAAAGCGCTACCCACTATCGCACCGTTACTATATTGATTGGCAATCTCGCGAGTGGGTTTATCATGAATACCAAATCCAATCAGAGATGGACTTTTCAGATTCATAGATTTAATTCTGTTGAAATATGCCAATTGATCTTCAGAAATCCCACCCTGTTTACCCGTTATAGATGACTGTGAAACGACATAGAGAAAAGCTGAACTTAAGCTGTCTGCTTGCCATATGCGCTCTTCTGAAGTCATAGGCGTGATGAGAAAACTGACTTCCATCTGATACTTTTTGAATAAATCCAGGTAGTCACGTTCATAAATTTCCATAGGCATATCCGGGATGATAAGTCCCTGAATACCTGCATCATGTGCATCCTGAAGGAATTTTTCTGCACCGTATTGCAGCATCTGATTGAAGTAACCCATCATGATGATCGGTATGCTATGGGTAGTTCTTACATTTTTAACATTGTGAAAGATATTGTCGATGGTTTGACCATTTTTTAAAGCTATTTCACTGCTTTTCTGAATGGTAGGTCCATCAGCAAGTGGGTCAGAATAAGGCATGCCAAGTTCTATCAGATCGACCCCGTTTTCTGCAAGTGCTTTAATGATCGTTTCTGTACTTTCCAAGGTAGGATGGCCTGCTGTAAAATACACATTTAGGACATTTTTTCCTTTATCGAGTATGGTTTGTCTGATGGTTTGCATGATTTATAATTGGATATTATGGTCTTCAATATATTTCAAATAGGTATTCAGGTCTTTGTCACCTCGTCCGGATAAGTTTACCACTACATGATCTTCCTTTTGGAGACCTATTCTGTCCAAAATAGCCAAAGCGTGTGCGGTTTCTAGTGCAGGAATGATTCCTTCAGATCTGGAAAGGTCGATCACTGCCATCATTGCTTCATCATCTGTGGCTGCGTGGACAGTTGCTCTTCCGGATTTAATGAGGTGAGCATGCATGGGGCCGATACCAGGATAATCAAGACCTGCAGACAAGGAATAAGGTTCGATTATTTGCCCATCTGCTGTTTGAATTAAAAGCGTCATACATCCATGGATGATACCTTTTGTGCCAAGAATGCTTGTTGCTGCAGAGTGGCCAGTATCGATGCCTTTACCTGCGGCTTCTGCAAGAACGAGTTTGACTCTTTCATCGTGCAAAAAGTGATAAAATGCTCCTGCTGCATTGCTCCCACCACCAACACAAGCGACAACATAATCAGGGTGATCTTTTCCTGTCTTTTCTTGCAATTGCCATTGGATTTCTTCACTGACTACGGCCTGAAATCGGGTAACCATATCAGGGTAGGGGTGTGGCCCTATCGCTGAGCCTATAATATAATGTGTCGTCTCAGCATTATTGATCCAGTCACGTATGGCTTCATTGGTTGCATCTTTTAGTGTTTTACTTCCACTTTCAGCCGGAACAACTTTTGCACCCAGCATTTGCATTCTGGCCACATTGGGAGCTTGCCTGACAATATCAACAGCACCCATATAAACGATACATTCCAGGTTCATCAAAGCGCAAACTGTGGCTGTTGCCACACCATGTTGTCCCGCACCTGTTTCTGCAATAATCCTTTTTTTCCCAAGACGTTTTGCCAATAGGATTTGACCGATAGTATTATTGATTTTATGTGCTCCGGTATGATTTAAGTCTTCACGTTTCAGATAAATATTCGCGCCATATTTTTTTGATAATGTTTTAGCCAGATATAATGGAGAAGGTCTTCCTACATAATCCTTGAGTAGGTTATTAAATTCTTCCTGAAAATCTGGTTCAGATATAATATTTAGATATTTGGTTCTGATTTCCTCGACATTTGCATAAAGCATTTCTGGTATGTATGCTCCTCCAAATTCACCATAGAATCCTGTGTCAGAGACATTGTATGATATTGTATCGGTCATAATAAGTTATTTAAGTTATTGTTTTATGGATGGGGGATTTTTTAAGATTATTTGCTTCTTCTAAAATTCTATTTATCACGTCTTGGAAATTTGAATTAACTTCATTGTTTGTGTATCTAAGTATTGTGATGCCAAAACTTTTAAATATATTATCTCTATTAATATCTGCTTCCGTGCTATATTGATGATTTATACCATCAATTTCAACTACAAGTTTAATAGAATGGCAATAAAAATCTGCTATAAATAAATCAATGGGGTGTTGCCTTCTGAATTTTAAACTAAGAGGCTTTGATTTTAAAAATTCCCAAACCTTTAATTCTTCTGAAGTCATCTTTCTTCTTAGAGAAGCCGCTTTTTCAAAGATATTAGGATTAGCTCCGTAAAACATATCATAAGAAAATTCGTCTTCATTACTCTTGTCTTCATTTCTTTTGCCTTTACTACCCCCGGAATCCTTGAGCGTAGGTCGTCCCTTTAGGGATTGATGGTTGAGCGCGGAATTTTCATCTTTGTTACCTTTACTACCCCCAGCCCCTAAAGGGGAGAGCCCCGCTTCACCTGAATCCTTGAGCGTAGGTCGTCCCTTTAGGGATTGAGGGTAGTTGGTGGCATCTTCGTCTTCATTACTCTTCTCATGCCCGACATCCTTGAGCATAGGTCGTCCCTTTAGGGATTGAGGGTCGCGGGATGTTTCTCCATTGCCCTTCTCACCCCCTGCCCCTAAAGGGGAGATCATCGCTTCACCTGCATCCTTGAGCGTAGGTCGTCCCTTTAGGGATTGAGGGTCGCGGGATGTTTCTCCATTGCCCTTCTCACCCCCTGCCCCTAAAGGGGAGATCATCGCTTCACCTGCATCCTTGAGCGTAGGTCGTCCCTTTAGGGATTGAGGGTAGTGGGTGGAATTTTCATCTTTGTTACCTTTACTACCCCCAGCCCCTAAAGGGGAGAGCCCCGCTTCACCTGAATCCTTGAGCGTAGGTCGTCCCTTTAGGGATTGAGGGTAGTTGGTGGCATCTTCGTCTTCATTACTCTTCTCATGCCCGACATCCTTGAGCATAGGTCGTCCCTTTAGGGATTGAGGGTCGCGGGATGTTTCTCCATTGCCCTTCTCACCCCCTGCCCCTAAAGGGGAGATCATCGCTTCACCTGCATCCTTGAGCGTAGGTCGTCCCTTTAGGGATTGAGGGTCGCGGGATGTTTCTCCATTGCCCTTCTCACCCCCTGCCCCTAAAGGGGAGATCATCGCTTCACCTGCATCCTTGAGCGTAGGTCGTCCCTTTAGGGATTGAGGGTTGAGCGCGGAATTTTCATCCCTGCTGCCTTTACTACCCCCAGCCCCTGAAGGGTAGAGCATCGCTTCACCTGAATCAGGGAGTGTAGGTCGTCCCTTTAGGGATTGAGGGTTGCGGGATGTTTCTTCATTGCTCTGTTCATCCCCGACCCCTAAAGGGGAGATCAGCGCTTCTTTTAAGTCCTTGAAGGTAGGTCGTCCTTTTAGGGAATGAAGGTAGTGGGTGGCATCTTCATTGTCATTTCTACCCCCGACCCCAAAAGGGGAGCTCAACGCTTTATCAGAATCCTTGAGCGCAGGTCGTCTCTTTAGGGATAGAGGGTTGCGGGTGGAATCTTTCTCTTTTCCTTGCTTACCCCCGACCCCTAAAGGGGAGCTCAGCCCTTTATCAGAATTTTTGAGCATGATTTTCCCCACAAACTTTCTGACCAACTCTACATCCTTAATCCCTGGACTTATTTCAAATTTACTATTGATGTCTATACCCTTAAATTGGGGATGGCCAATTTTTAATATTTCATCTACATCGTCCGGACCAATACCACCACTTAATAAAAAAGGTCGACAGATAGGTTTATGATTCAATATATTCCAATCAAATTTAATCCCACTCCCACCATAGTTTTTAGTTTCTGTATCGAAAAGAAAAAATTCGGCCATTCTAAAGTCATCAAGCATATCAAAATCAAAATCTTCATAAATTCTGAATACCTTTATTATGGGTATAAGTGATTGGGCATTGATACAATATTCGGGTGTCTCATTGCCATGAAGTTGTATTAGGTCTAAATCATATTTATCAATGTAATCTTTGACAATATCCATGTCTTCATTTACAAAAATACCTACTTTTTTTTGATGAATTTCATTATTTATGGTTGGTACAATCGTAATATATCTTGAAGATGGTTTGTAGAAATTGTAACCAATCCAATCTATATCCAGACTGACGATATCCTGGATGTTCTGACTTTCTTTAAGACCACAAACTTTAACGATCATACATTAACTTGATTAATCGCATTGATAAACTCTGTACATGATGCTCCGGGATCGGATGTTTTCATAAAATTCTCTCCAATCAGGAAACCTTCATAACCGGCTTTTTTCAGGTCAATGACTGTTTGCGTATTATCTATTCCACTTTCTGATACTTTCATTACACCATTTGGAATTTGAGGTAAAATGTCTATTGAAAACCTTATGTCTGTCACAAACGTCTTAAGATTCCGATTGTTTACACCAACATTTCTGATGGATTCATGATACTTTTTTAATTGATCAGCGGTATGGACTTCTAATAGTACTTCCATACCTAATTCTGTCGCCAGTTTTGCCATCTCTTCAACTTCGGATTTGGAGAGTATTTCTGCTATTAGAAGAATAACATCGGCACCCAAAGCTTTTGATTCTATTATCTGATATGGGTCTATCATAAAATCTTTCCTTAAAATAGGAATATTGACCAATGGTCTTACATTTATAAGATCTTCGTCACTTCCACCAAAAAAATCAATATCTGTAAGTATAGAAGATGCAGACGCACCCGCTTTTTCATATTTTGGTACTATTTCAGAACTTATAGCTTGTAAGTTAATCATTGGCTTCGAAGGAGATTTCCTTTTAAATTCTGCAATGATACCTGATCTCTCCACCAAAAAACGGGATAATGAGAACCTCGGTTTATGGAAGTGTGGTGTGCTTTCAAGTTGAGTTTCGCTCATCTTTTTCTTTCGTTCTGCGACTTCTTCACGTTTCCTGTGGACAATTTTGTTTAAAATATCGGACATTTGAAAATGATTATTGAACTGTTGAAATTAAACTTTTAAAAGAAGCAAGTGCACTACCTGATTGTAAAGATACTTTAGCTTCTGAGACACATTCAGCTATGGACTTATTTTGATCAAAACATTGAATTCCTAATGCTGCGTTGGCCAATACTACATCGTTTTGCGCGGCAGAACCACTGTTTTCAAGCACATTTGAAAATATTTTTGCAGCTTCTTCAACACTATTTCCACCATCAATGTCTCTTTGTGTATATTTAGGCATGCCGAACTGCGCAGGCTCAATTAATTGTTCCAATCCATTGGTTATAAGTTTTACCGAGCCTGTAAGTGATACCTCATCATATCCATCTGTAGAATGAACAATAGAGTATTTTTTATTGGTTTGTTCATGCATAAATTGATAAAGCCGGGCTAGTTTTAAAGAAAAGACACCGACACTTTGATATTGAGTACGTGCCGGATTGACCAATGGACCCAACATATTAAAAAATGTTTTTACACCCAACTCACGTCTGATAGGTCCTACTGATTTTAAAGCAGGGTGGAATAGGGGAGCGTGAAGAAAGCAGATATTAGCCTTATCCATTTGTTTGTATAGTAAATCAATATCATTTGAAAACCTGAAACCAAAATGCTCGAGCACATTGGATGAACCACTTACCGACGATACACCATAATTTCCATGTTTAGCCACATGATATCCGGCACCGGCCACTACAAAAGATGCCAGCGTGGAGATATTAAAGGTGTTTTTCCCGTCACCACCGGTACCGCATAAGTCTATAACGGGCAAATCTTCAAAATCTACCGGGATACATAAATCCAGTAAAGCATCTCTGAAACCTGATAACTCATCTACTGAAATATTTCTCATCAGGTAAACACTGATAAAAGCAGCAAGCTGAGAAGCGTTATATTTGTCTTGAGAAATATTGATGAGAACTTCTTTTGCCTGTTCGCGTGTAAGTTTCTGATGATCAAATAGTTGATTTAATATTTGTTTCATATTTTTTCTTTAAAGATTCAAAAAGTTGGAAACCATTTTTTTTCCATCGGGAGTCATAATAGACTCCGGATGAAACTGCACACCAAATACCTGTAGGGTTTTATGTCTTGCTGCCATAATTTCATTTTGATCATCCACTGCAGTAATGACAAGGTCCGAAGGAAAATTCTCCCTGTCAATCACCCATGAATGATATCTTCCGGCTTCAAAGGATGCTTCAATATTATACAAGATAGGATCACTTATTTGCGTTTTTAGGATATTGGTCTTTATCCCATGAAATACTTTAGACAAATTCTTCAATTTCCCACCAAATACTTCTCCTATCGCTTGTAGTCCCAAACAAACGCCAAATATTTTTTTACTATTTGCATAACGACGTATGACTTCTTTTAAAAGGCCGGCTTCTTCAGGTATACCTGGACCAGGAGATAATATAATATAGTCATATTTTTCCAAATCCTTGAGTTCAAACTGATCATTTCTGATCACGTCAGTTTTTGTTCCCAATATCTCATTTACAAGATGTACAAGATTATATGTAAATGAATCATAATTATCGATAATGACAACTTTTTTCATGGATTGAATGCTTGGATGATAAAATGATTGAATGATAAAATACAAATTTTGCTGTAAAACTCAGCTTTAGGTCTTCCACGAGACGCAGCTCTATAGTTTGCACCAACAGATGTTGCTGATTTCATAATTTGATATGAGACAACTGACGCAGCATTTGTTGCCTGTAGATTACCACAAAGTGAAATAATGTCAACAGCAAATTTCTTTGTTCGCAATTTAAACTCTCTTATAAACTTTTCTTTGTCATTCATTCTATATGAGATTTAATCTTGTAATTCTTTGATTCTCGCATTTATTCATCTTCTCATTCACTATTTACAAGTTTACACCCATTGTTAATGCCTTTTTCAAAGCCGCAAGTTTATTGTGTACTTCCTGAAGTTCACTCTCCGGGATACTGTCTATAACTATACCTGCACCTGATTGGTAATGCAAAGTATTGTTTTTGCTTAAAAATGAACGAATTATGATAGCATGGTTCAAGTCTCCATTTAACTTGATCATACCCAAACCACCGCCATAATAGGAGCGGGTAGTGGGCTCGTATTCATCAATAAGTTGTAATGCCCTGTATTTAGGGGCGCCGGATAAAGTTCCCGCCGGAAAAGTGTCTGCAAATATTTGGTAGCCACTGACTCCTTTGTTGATTGCTCCCGTTACTTTAGATACCAGATGTATAACATGACTAAAAAATTGAACTTCTTTATAATTTGTCACTTTGACATCATGACAATTTTTACTTAAGTCATTGCGTGCCAAATCTACCAACATGATATGTTCTGCATTTTCTTTGGGATCTTCCAGCAATTTCATGGCTAGTTCCTGGTCTTTAATATCATCACCGGTACGACGAAATGTACCAGCTATAGGATGGATTTCTGCAATACCTTCATGGACAACCATCTGAGCCTCAGGAGACGACCCAAATATCCTATAAGTGCTATAATCATAGTAAAAAAGGTAAGGACTTGGATTGATAGAACGCAAGGCCCTGTATACATTGAATTCATCTCCTTTAAAATCCTGTGAAAATCTCCTGGATAAAACCATTTGAAATACATCGCCACGCTGACAATTGGATTTTGCTTTCTTTACAATATTCAGATAATCGTCGTCTTCCATATTTTTTTGCTCCACACCGGATAGGAAAAATGGATAGGTCTGATGATCCTGCCGACTGATGATACTTAATACTTCGTCAATATGTTCGTCTTGACCTTCAATGACATTTTCTATAAGAAATAACTCACCATAAAAGTGATCAAACACAATGATATTTCTGAAAAAATCATACCGTAACCCTGGAATTCCATAATTGGGTTTGGAGCTATCAAACTGCACACCTTCGAATTCCTGCACCATGTCAAAACCTGTATAACCAAATACACCATTGAAGCGTTCAGTTATCAGATCATTGTTGCAATCAAGTTCACTCAGGAATCTGGTGATAGCTTCAACCGAATTTTGACCGTAAGAATTTTCCGTTTCTCCTGTTATTTTATTTGTAAATATGAAATGTTCATTTTCAAATTGTAATGTCAAAATCGGATCAAAACAAATAAATGACTGGCTGTCTTCTTTACTCGAGTAATCAGAACTCTCTAATAATAATATTTCAGGAAAATGTTCCCTTAACTTTAAAAATATACTTACAGGTGTTGTTAAATCTGAAAGTAATTTCATCGACGATGTTTTGACTCTCAACATAATTATAAATTATTAATATTAAAAGGTGCAATATGAAATTGTTGAAAACAAAAGCGGCTTACCAGGAATCTGATAAGCCGCTTTTATTTATTTTATACAATGGTATGGCTAACTCATTCCCGGTTTGAGATTCAACGAAAGCCACCACCAATTTGTATTCAAAAAATTCATTTTAATGTTTTGATGCTGCAAAGAAAAAGAAGTTATATAACTTATGCAAATAAAATTTAAATAAAAAGTAATAAACTGTGACAGTGATATATTTGAAAACGATTGTGGAATACTTTCCAGTGGATATATTCTGGTTTCTCAACAAGGTTTTCAACAATCAAATAATTCCCATAATTAATATTATGTTAAATAGAAAATAACAAAAACCCTGTACATCCTATCAAGCAAATAAATATGCACCAACTTTCGATTTATGGAACCACCGATATCTAATGTCAATCCGTCCATCGTTTTATATTTGGTGCCTGATGAAATTTTAATATCATTGAAATGTTTTTATCTTTGCCAAACAATTTAATAGCATTGAAACATTACATTCCTTCAGCCATCACTTCACTTAATTTACTTTGTGGATTTACCGCAATTATGATAGGTGATTTTTATTGGAGTCCGATATTACTATTATGTAGTTTTGTATTTGATAGTCTGGATGGTTTGGTTGCCAGAGCATTGAATGCCCAAAGTGAGTTTGGCAAACATCTTGATTCCATTGCAGATGTGATAAGTTTTGGTGTGGCACCAGCCTATCTGTATGCATTGTATTCTCCCGACCCTGAAAACGGTTTATTTACTATATCGGCGGTAGCTTTTATCGTGATTGGTGGCGCTATTCGTCTTGCAAAATTTAATTCTTCTCCTTCGAAGCCTTACTTTATGGGCTTACCTATACCTGCAAATGCATTGTTTTTTATAGGAATAATCATTGCTATTGAAAATGACAGTATGCCCTTTATAGAATTTTTCGGATCTAAAACAAATTATTTTATCACTCCCCTATTTATGGGTATTCTGATGGTCAGTTTTGGGTTCAGAATGTTTTCAACAAAAGGAATGACCAAAAATTGGAAAGATAATATTTTTCAATACATTATGGCTGTTGTGGCCGTCCTGATTATTCTTATCTATAGATATGAAGCTGTTTCATATATTGTACTGGCTTATGTTGCCCTTTCCATTATCAATACATTAACAAGTATCTTTATAGAAAAGAAGCAATCAATAGATTAAGAACTATAACTTTGCGTCGTATTTCAACAATTATAATTTATTATGGCTATTATAATAACTGATGAGTGTATCAATTGTGGCGCGTGTGAACCCGAATGCCCTAATAATGCCATTTATGAAGGTGGCATAGAGTGGACTATTAAGGATGGTACTAACCTGAAAGGAAGTTATACTCTCGAAAATGGTGCAACTGTAGATGCCGAAACAAAACAAAAGCCTGTGATGGATGACTACTATTTTATTGTACCTGACAAATGTACAGAATGTGTTGGTTTCCATGAAGAGCCGCAATGTGCCGCAGTCTGTCCTGTTGATTGCTGCGTACCAGACCCAGACCGTGTTGAGACAAAAGAAACATTGCTAAGCCGTAAGGACAGACTTCACTTATAATCTAAATTGCTAAAACTACATTCGTTGTGATTAAGTAAGGATCTTGATGTTATTTTAAAGCAAATGAATATCATTTCAGTTTGTAAAGTATTCCCAATTCAAATGATATCTTGCCCTGATCAGGTATAAGTAAATTTATAGCATTCTTGTCACTCGTAATCTTTAAAACTTCAAATGATAATGAAGAATTATCCTGATCCTTTGATGTGGTGCTGAAAAGTTGACTATTGAATAAAACAGGCGTATAAACTACTGAGGATCTTATGGACATTTTCTCAGATGCATTGTACTCCACTCCCACTGATCCAGAATAAATCCACTTTCTTATTAATTGGTTACCTGATGTTAGTTGTGATTTTTGCAATAGATCATTGCCAAGGTTACTATACAATGCCATATTGGTCTCATTGAGTTCATATGCTGTGCGTATCCTCCTGCTGATGCCCAAACCACCTATTAAATTCCATTTACTCAGGACTTTGTACCCGGCATTAATTTCTGCATTGATAAGGTGTAGGCTATTGACAGAGTTTGACAATATAGTTTCATCAACAAAATCTAATTGATTAATTGTCAGTGTCTTACTATTGCTTATAAAAGCAGAACTTACAGCCCTTCCTGATGGACTGCTTGCCGTGACCTGAGCATTTTGGTACAAGATATTATTTATACTTTGTCCATTGTGATGGATTACCTGATATTGAAAATATTTTTGATACTGCAAGCTTAATTCTGTATTCCAACGCCTGTTTATAATTTTTTGAGCGTAACCACCAATTTTAAAACTTCCGGGTGCTTTCACACCTGTAAATGCAGCACTTGTTTTTAGGCCATAATGTACTTTGTAGTCTTTCACTGTCTTAACCGGAGCAATTTGTATTTTAGTTACATAATTTGATGATAAAGGAACCATCGCATCTACAGGTAAATTGGAAATGGCATATATTCCTTCTTTTTTAATAGCATCGTTCTTAACATCTTCCTTATTAATAAGACTATTTTCATATTTTAGATCTTCAACATTTTCTTTTCGGTTGATGTCACTTGACAATTTCTGCAATGAAAAGGTTTCACTTTGTTGATCTACATGGTTTGTTTGTGGTGCTGCTTCCTTAAATTTTGGCTTAATATGATCAAAAGATATTGGAGTTTGATTGGCTGGCCATAAGCTTTTAATTTCTACTTTATCCACTGATCGATTGGAGTTAGCAGTATTTTCGTTCAGAGTTACATTTATAGCCGAGTTATTTGCAGATATGGTGTTGACTTTTACATTTTTTTTGTCTGTTTCACTTTTATCAACATCATCATCTTTTTGTCCTCTTTGATGGGCGATGATTTCATTTTGAGATTTTGGATTTCTATCTATTTCTATATTTAAATTTTCAGCTGTTGGATATAATTGATAATAGCTAAGGCCTGCCAGTACACATCCTGCCAAAACCAGCCAAACGTATACAAACTTTCTATCCTTTTTGACAGGCAATTCGGATTCTAAAGTTAGATTGAGCTTTTTCCAGCCCTCATCCATAAGTTGATTTATTCTGTTATCGTCCATATTTTATGTCGCTTAGGCTTGAATTAAAAAGTAATTGCAATTTTTTTCTGGCTTCTGAGAGATACCATTTAGATGTACCTTCAGAAATATTGAGCTCCTCTCCTATTTCTTTATGATTGTAACCCTCTATAGCATATTTGATAAAAACATCCTTAAAATGTCCCTGAAGTGTATAGACTTTATTCAGGATATGCTCATAATCCAATTGATCAGAGTACACAGTATTGTCTGAAATCCCGGCATGTGCTGTTTCATCTATAAAAAGAAACTTTATACCTCGCTTTTCTTTCCTGAAGTGATCTGCAATGGCATTGAATGTAATACGACGGATCCATCCTTCAAATGAACCTTTTCCCTCGTATTTTTGAATATTTTTAAGAATAATTAAAAAAGCATCATTGACTATTTCACTGGCTTTATTCTCGTCATTGGAATACCTGTAGCACATCAGAAACAATTTCCTGAAATATTTTCTGTATAGTGCTTCCTGTGACTTTCTGTCATTTCTTTTGCATCCATCCAGGATTACTTGGTCATTATTGTAATATTCGCTCAAATGAAATATGTGCCTTTTGTATTACAGTATTCTTTAATTTAAATGGTCATCATTTGCCACTAAAGGCCAATTGATAAGATTTGTAATAAACTATAAAGGTAAGACGTAAAAATCTAAAATACGGTTGGTAAAATACAAAAAAAAATGTTAGATAGTAAACCAAGACAATTTACAATCTAACATTTTAAGCATGAATAGCAAGACCTAAGGAATAATCTTAGTTTCTAATAATTCGATTCATACTGTAGGCGCTAAAAGATATTGAGTGATTAGGGGGAATCCACTCAAAAATTTATTAAACACCGATAAATAAGTCCTGTTCCTCCTCCTGAGGAAAAGTGACTACTCTCTTTGTTTTTGTAAACAAATTTACAAAGAAAGATTTTACACTTTAAAAAAATTGTTCATGGGTTGTAAATTATAATTATATATACGTGCAAATTGCAGTTTTGTTACTACAATTGCTCATAATAATTTGTTAATGTTGTAAATTCAGGGGAAATACGGATACAAATAGTTATTATTCCCGCAGCAATTTATCAAAGTTATCTTCTTCATCTTCATAAATTTCATCCCAGAATTTTCTGGACTTGATATTTACTTTTTCATCTCCTGAATGGGTCTTTTTCTTTATCTTCAAAGAATCCATGTCATCAAATTCAGGTTTTTTCAAATTCTTTTTTTGCTTATTATTTTTCATGACAATTCACAAAAATATTATTATCAATTGATTTTGATTGTTTAATAAATATAAGAGTATGTTTAAATTTTTATTGCCTTAAAATCAATATATTATGAACCTGGCTTCAAAATAATCGCCTCATTTAGTTCACTAAATTCGTTAATTATTTTATCGCCAGAACCATAATCTCTTGATTTACAACTAAAAAAAATTTTAAACATACTCTAAATTACTCTACAAATATCAAAGTATTCTTGAAATTTCCAAAAAAAATAATATTTTTTTTTTTACCGATTGTAAGCCAATCAAAAAAAATAGTTGAAAAGCTTATAGTTGAATAGGAAATAGTTGAATAGGAAATATTGAAGTCAAAATGGTCATCCTTCAATGTCTTTTTTGATGAGATTAGCAATAAGTCGGATGGTTTTTTTCCTGATCATCTTTTCTATTTCCCTGTTCACTTCTTTAAATTTGTACTGAAATTTTAAAGATAAATAATCATGATGGACATCTACTATCTTGATATTAAATGAGTTGGGCTCAATAAACTGATAATATTCTTTAAGTGCAACAGAAAGACTCTTTTCAAGCTGTTCGATAGTGGTGTGATATTCCATTCCAAGCTCAAAATCGATACTAACCTTTTTAATTTCTTTCTTGGTATAATTGATGATGTCCGCCATATATGCCCTATCATTTGGAATGTAAATAACATCATCATCTTCATTTAGGACTGTGATTTTTGTCAGGTTGATGTCCAGGATTTTACCTTTTGTGTCACCTATTCTGACATAATCATCGATGTTGATCTCTTTTGAAAAACTGATGATGATACCACTAATGATACAACTTACATATTCTTTTGAAATGATTGCAATAGCCGCCGCTACAATACTTAGTGATGTCAATAAATTTTTTAAATCTATGCCCCAAAAACCAAGAATCATAAGCATCACTCCTATTGTTACAATGATGTAATACAAATTATTAATCCCGTTAATGACATTGTCAGTGTACTTGTATGGTATATTTTTGCGTAACCTATAAGTAATGATTAAAATGGCGGTAACAATATTGACTACTGTAAAGAGAAGTAAAAAACTAACTACACTGTACAATATATCATACAGCCCATCAATGGTTGGTTTGTTGATCGTAAGCCATTGTTTGCAATAGAACAAGGCCCCTAACAGTAAAAACCTGATGATATATCTGAAAATTACGGCATTCATTAGTATATGTTTTGAGTGATTATCTAATTTATATTCAAAATGACTTGAATAAAAAATGTAAAATTAAACCATTTTTACCAACATGAAAAATATCCGGACATTGGGGTGCATTTCATTTTTTTCACCCTTTGCTCGATTTCTTTTCAAGTTTCGTTTGTTCGTCGTAGCTTCCAGCTACGATGCCATATAGACAGGCATCTTGCCTGAATCGCGAAATAATGGAATAATGATTTTTAATGTGAAGCGAAAAAATGAAATACACCCGGACATTGCACATTGGAATATAAAATATCAATGGCAAAATTTAAGTCTCCTAAAAATACTATTGAATCTCATTTTTTAAAACCACATTGCCGGATATTCTGACCATTGGTTTTAGTCAAATCATCCCCTAAGTCTGAACGGGCCACATTCGCCGCTTTGTTAATGGCCTCCACAATATCAGGATGCTGATCATACACATTGTATCGCTCAGCCGGGTCCCTATTCAGGTTGTACAATCCTGATGACACGGGAGTGTTTTCTGGTGCAGGTCCCGGAAACCCATCTGCTCCCGGCAATTGATTTTCATAAGTACGCCCTTCATGAGCATATACCAATTTCCAATTTCCCAATCTTACAGCTTCTAATGAGTTTCTTCTATAATAGTAATAAAATGTATCTCTTATGGGCTTATTTACATTTCCTTTCAATATTGAAGTGAAATCCAATCCATCAATTTTATTTTTTGGCAGCTGTGTACCACATACTTTTGCAATGGTGGGCAAAATATCTAACGTGGTAACCAATTGATTGCAAACCAATCCAGGTTTCGTAGTGCCTTTCCATGACATGATGGTGGGGACTCTATGGCCACCCTCATACGTTGTCCCCTTCCCTCTCTAAAACCACCCGACGAACCCGCATGATTGCCAAAATTGAGCCAAGGTCCATTGTCACTTGTAAATATTACCAAGGTATTTTTTTCTACCCCTGCATCCTTCAATGTTTTTAATATTTCGCCTATCGACCAATCTATTTCCAACATCATATCGCCAAATAAACCAACCTTACTCTTGCCTCTAAATTTTTCAGAAACGGCTATAGGTACATGTGGCATTGAATGCGGGAGATATAAAAAAAATGGCTTCTTTTTATTTTTTTTGATAAATCCAACCGCCCTTTCAGTATATAAGGTGGTAAGTTTTGCTTGCTCTTCAAGTGTTTTTATTTCTGCTATTTTAGCATCATTTTCAATTAATGGCAAAAATGGATATTGATTTTTTCTTTGGGCTTGTGAAGCTGACAACCCATCATATCCGACTGGCCACATATCATTGGAATATGGAAGTCCGACAAACTCATCAAATCCATGTTGACGTGGCAAAAATTCTTTATGATGACCTAAATGCCATTTACCAAATATACCCGTGGCGTATCCTTTTTGTTTCAACATCTCAGCTATGGTGATCTCATCAGGATGCAGTCCTTTCTCACTATTTGGCATCAATGCTCCGGAAATGCCTATTCTATTGGGGTAGCAGCCCGTTAAGATAGCGGCCCTCGAAGCACTGCAAACTGCTTGAGTGGCCAAAAAATTGGTAAATAACATACCTTCTCTGGCCATTTTGTCCAAATTTGGGGTTTGATAACCCAGAGCTCCGGTACAACTTAAATCACCATACCCAAGGTCATCCATAAAGATCAATACTATATTTGGATTTTGGGCTTTAACTGAAAAATTAGAGAAAACAATACAGTTGAAAATTCCAATTATTAGTGATAAATATTTGTTCATTGTATTATTTATGTTTTAAGTACTTACGATTTTTGGTGTAACTGTTTGGGTACACGCCTTCAAATCACAAAAATCAGATAAATTTTCGTCAGATTAGCCTACTTTTTGAGTTTTATTTCAAATTAATTATAGCTGCACCACTCTTTTTAATAGAATGAAGGTCAAATTGATATTTTGCTTGAGCTTCTATCCATTTTTTATCAATCCATTCGGGTACATTTCTGTCTATGATCACATGACCTGGATGAAAACGTTCTGACCATAGAGCCGGGTCATTGTATTTGTTTTTTGTAATTACCAATATATCTATATTTTGTGATCTGATGTTTTTAGGATTTTCGTCGTGATTGTTGATGTAGATTGTTTTAGTCCCGACTCTCCAAAACTTACCGATCGTATCTGAAGTTGTAAGATCTGCAACAGCAGATACACCATGCTTCATCCTGTTATTTAATGCTGCAAAGTTTTCTGATTTTATAGGCAATTTACCGGTTTTAATGGAATAAATATTTTGCCCATCTATAATATCTACCAAATTAGCACCAAAAGTATCATAAACAAACATTTTGGATTGTGTCTCTTGCTTGGCCATTCTAAACCCATTATCCAACAATACTAAAAATGCCAATAACAGCATAGAATAAAACACCTTGTAATTTCTGGTCTCCAACCACAGGATCAGAAGAATAACAAATAGAAGTAAAAAAAGCAATTCAACGTGACTGATCCAAATACCCGAAATGGTACTTGAAGGCCAGCTGCTTATGAATTTGATAGAACCATTTAAACATTCAAGCAAAAAATTCAGGATCGGGCCTAAGGCAATATTTACAGCCGAAAATACAGATTCAAAAGCGATCAGCATCGTGCCTACATATATAATGATAGTCACCAATGGCACCGCTACAATGCCGCTTACAGCAAAATAAACAGGAAACTGATGAAAATAAAATACAGTAGCCGGAAAAACCAGAATCTGCGCTGCAAGTGAGACGTTGATGAGATCCCAAATAAATTTAAGTACTCTGCTCGAAGGCTGCCACCAGGAAGCTATTTTGGGCTGGAAGTACAAGATACTCAGCAAAGAAAGAAATGAAAACTGAAAAGAAACCTGAAACAGGTAGAATGGATTGTAGATAAGCATACATATAGCTGCGATGGACAAAAGATTGAAGCTGTTTGTGCCCTTAAAAAAATGTGTACCTATGATATACAGAGACACCATGGCTCCAGCCCTGACTACTGATGGCGATAATCCCGTAAGTACCACATAAAACCATACGATAAATAAAAGAATCACAACTTTGAAAAATTTCCAACCGGAGTTACTTGAACTAATAAGTGACATGATCCACACAAACAAACTGATAAAAATAGCTACATGCAGTCCTGATACTGACAATACATGAATAGCGCCGGTATCTGTATAGCTTTTGTAAATATCTTCTGAAAGCAAAAGCTTTTGTCCAAGTAGTAATGCCTGTGCGATACTATTGTTTTCCTGATCAGTGATATATTTATTCAATGTTTGGGTTGCATAATCAGATGTATTTCCAACAGTCCTCTTTAATAGACTCACGCTATCAATTGAATCTCTCAAATGTAGCCCCGGCGGTACAAATGTCTGGAAAACAATATCTTTTGATTTCAAATAAGCACTATAATCAAAGGCCTCTGGATTGGTGTTTTTTGGAATAGTTTTTATTGCAGCAAGAGCCAGGAACCTGTCTCCGGGTTTGTATAATGAAGCCAGTGAATCATTTTGCGAAAATTTCACAATCATCTTTGAATCATCATTGCTGATTTCTCCATTTTCTGTTTTGATGTATTCCAGTTCGGCGAGGTATTTATGATTTCCTGAAGACTTGAGTATTTCAGTGATCGTTCCGTAGATGGTGACTTTTTGATCTACATATGCTGAGAGCACGCTTTCCGATAGCTTTTTATTTTTAGCTTTAATGAGCCATCCTCCAGCAGTGAATACAAACAAAAGTAATATAAAGCCCTGGATAAAAGATTTATTATGATACACCTTAAGTGTCAACTCTCCTGCTATATACAAGACAGATATTAGCAACAACGAGTATGATAAAAGACAAGAAGAAAGATTAACGTACTGAAAAGTGAATACCCCTACTACCAAGGCAATAGCTATCCGCAAATATGGAAACCGGGAAAAATTTATCACACCAGTATTTATTTTCAAAAACAAAAATATGTGATTCTTTATAAAAGAGTGAGTAAATTACTGAAAATATCATGGAAGTGGGGATATTTCTATCTTTTTTAGAGTTTTAATAGGATCAGAATATAAATATGAGAAAAATATATATAAAATTTAACATTATTTTAATATTAAGGTATTACTTTTGCGGAACATTTTTTAACCAAAAGTAAATATTTTATTTATCAAATTTTGCTTGAGCTATCACTCTTTGATTTATAGGTCAGGTAAACCTAAACACACAAAATCACAAATTTATGAAGACGAGAATTTTACAATTATTTTTATTTCTGATGCTGGGTCTGGGTGTCCAGGCACAGGTGACGACATCCAGTATGGTCGGTAAGGTCACTGATGATAAAGGAGAGGCGCTCATTGGAGCGACGGTGTTGGCCACACACACACCTTCAGGTACGCAGTATGGTACTACAACTAATGAATCCGGACGCTTCACTTTATTGGGATTAAGGGTCGGAGGACCATACACTGTTGTAGTATCATATATTGGTTATGAGGAGTTCACCCATAACAATATATTTTTGTCTTTGGGAGTAACAGCAGATGTTAATACAAAGCTAAATGAAGGATCTGTCGTCCTTGGTGAAGTGGTTGTAACTTCATCAAAAAATGACTTGTTTAGTTCAGACAGAAGCGGAGCTGCTCAAACCTTTGGAAGAGATGCACTTGCTTCAGTACCAAATATTGGTCGTACTATTAATGATATTACCAGATATAATGTTTATTCAAATGGAAGAGGATCTTTTGCCGGACAAGATTCAAGATTCAGTAGTTTTACGATCGATGGATCTGTATTTAACAATGGTTTCGGTCTCGGATCTTCAGCATCGGCAGGAGGTAGAACCGGTACAACGGCTATATCATTCGATGCACTTGAGGAAGTACAGTATAATGTTACTCCATATGACGTAAGGCAATCAGGATTTGCAGGAGCAGGTATTAATGCAGTTACCCGATCAGGTACCAATGAAATATCCGGCTCAGCATACTTTTTTACAAAAACTACAGATTTAACAGGTAACAAAGCTGACGGACAGGACCTTCCACCTTTTAAAGTTGATGAAAAAACTCTTGGTATGCGATTAGGTGGAGCTCTGGTGAAAAATAAACTTTTCTATTTTGTAAACTTTGAAAGACTAACGAGTTCAAATCCAGCTTTGGATTGGGTTCTTAACCGTCCAGGTGCTACTGGAAATGTTTCCAGAGTGTTGGAATCTGATATGCAGGATCTCTCAAACTTTATGAAAACCAATTTTAATTTTGATTTAGGAGCATTAGATGGTTACAATAATGATATAACAAGTACAAAAGGACTGGTTCGCTTTGATTACAACATAAATAATAACCACAAACTTTCTTTAAGGTATTCTCATCACGATTCTGAATCAGGACAAAGAATTTCCGACAGTAATAGTAGTAACACAGCTGGTTTTGGAAACAGAACAAACAGGGCTTTGGCGATATCACCTGAAAACACCGGATACTTTATACAGGATAACACAAGATCGATTGCTCTGGAATTGAATTCAATACTTAATCCAACATTGTCCAATAATCTTGTAGTGGGTTATAACAAACAAATTGAAGACAGAAGTTACAGAACACAATTGTTCCCTACAATTGACATCCTTAAAGATGGTTCAACTTATACTTCTATAGGCTTTGACCCGTTTACTCCGAACAATAAGTTGAATTATTCTACATTAAGCGTTACAAATAATTTAACTAAATTTGCAGGAAATCACCAAATTACCTTAGGTCTGGCATTTGAATATTTTAATTCCAATAACGTATTCTTCCCTGCATCAAATGGAGTATATACGTATAATTCTATTGCTGATTTTAAAACAGCTGCATTGCAATACAAAAACGACCCAAATAATCCGGTTTCACCTGTTACTTTGGCCCGTTACAATTTAAGATATTCACTGCTGCCTGGTGGTGCAGAACCACTACAGGTACTAAAAACAACCACATGGTCAGCTTATATTCAGGATGAATTTAAAGTCAACGACAGATTAAAAGTTACCGGTGGAGTGCGGGCTGATTATATTGCTTATGACAATTCTACTGCCAAAGACTTTTTTAATCCTGTAGTAGCCGGTTTAACTTACAAGGATGAAAATGGTCAATCTCTTAAAATAAATACTTCTGAATTTCCACAGCCAGGCATTCTGTTATCTCCAAGAATTGGATTTAATTATGATCTGACCGGCGACAGAAAAATGCAGCTTAGAGGCGGTACAGGTATATTTGTTTCAAGGATACCTCAGGTATTGGTATCAAATCAGTTGGGTAATAATGGTGTGAATACAGTCGCAACAAGATTTGATAATACGAAAAACTATCCTTTCACTCTTGACCAAACAAAATACATACCTGCAACAACTGACATTACAAAACTTCCGGCTTATGTTATAAACGCATCTTCTGATGGGCTTAAATACCCGACTATTTGGAAATCAAGCCTTGCCATTGACAGAAATCTTGGAAAAGGATTTTCTGCAACTATAGAAGGTATTTATAACAAAACCATACATGGATTAAGATATATTGATGCCAACCTAAATAATGCTGACAGAAAGTTCTCTGGTCCGGACACTAGAGAAAGATATCCAGCCACTAGATTTATTAATGCGGCAACAAGTAATGTTTTTGTTTTAAGAAATACAGATATAGGTCAATCTTACTCACTTACGGCAAAACTCGAAAAAGCGGCCATTGATGGAATCGGTGGTTTGTTGGGTTATACATATGGAAATGCAAGGGATATGCAATCAGTAGGTAGTACGGTTCAGGCAAATATGCCAACTGTACGAGGTCAAAATTTCCTGGATGAAACACTTAGCGATGAGAATAGAAGACATAGATTTGTAGGTTATCTTACTTATAATATTCAGTATGGTGATAAAATTGGTGGAGGTACTACCATTACTTTAGGTTTTGAATCAAATGCAGGAGGACCCATTTCTTACACTTATGGTAATGACCTTAATGGAGATGGTCAGAACAATGATTTAATTTTCATTCCGAAAAATGCATCTGATATTAAATTCTCAAATATTAATGTTTCATCAACTGACCCAACTGTACTATTTACACCTGCTCAGCAAGTTGAAGCTTTTGAAAAATTTATTTCAAACAATGAATATTTTAATTCAAAAAGAGGTACTTATGCTGAAAGAAATGAAGGGGAATTCCCATGGTTTACAAGAGTCAATCTGGCGGTGATTCAAGATGTGACATTTAAAATCGGAGGTAAGAAAAATGGTTTTCAGATCAGATTGGATATGATTAATTTTGGAAATCTTCTCAATAACAAATGGGGAGTTGGTTGGGCAACAACTACCAACAACCCTTTGTCAGTAGCATCAACAGGTGCAGATGGAATACCTTCTTTCAGACTTGCAACTCAAGTGGTAGATGGCAAGACGATACTTTTACAAGATGCTTTCAGAAAGAGTATCAATGTGGATAATGTCTGGCAAGCGCAGTTGGGTATAAGATATACTTTCAACTAATTTTAGAAATATTTATTTTTTATAAGAGTCAGGCAAGATTTATAATTTGCCTGACTTTTTTGTTTTAATTCAATACGATGTTAAAATCCAAATTTATTACAATTTGCATTTGCTTAGCTTCCTATGTCACTCTTGGACAAAATCAAAGTTTAAAGCAATTACTGGCAGAATCACATCCATTAGTTTGTGGCCATAGAGGTGGGTATTATTCCGGTTACCCGGAGAATAGCATTGAAGTGACCGACTTTATATTGAATAAAATCAGTCAACGGCCTATTATGATTGAAATTGATCTGAGAAGCGATCAAGGCGGGAAAATTTGGCTGATGCATGATAATACATTGGATAGAACCACCAATGATACAGGAGAGATATCTTCTAAATCATCAGAATACCTGAAAAAAATCAACTTAAAGTCTCAACATGGCGCAATGACTACTTTTAAGATGGTATCATTTGAAGAGTATTTACTTTTTGCTGCCGACAAGCCCATTTATTTAATGCTCGACATAAAAGATATAGAATTGTATCCAAAAATTGATGTGCTTTTAAGTAAATTTAAAATGGCAGACCGATCAATAGTTTTGACTTTTTCTGTTGAAAATACAAAAAAGGCTTTAGAATGTACAAAAAATACTATGATATCTATGCTGGTTTCTAATGATGAAGAATTTAATGAATATAAAAAACTTCAAAATCATCATCATCGTTTAGGAACATACGTGACAGATTCGACACCTGATTCCCTTATAAATTATCTTGACAAAGCAAACACTCCGTTAATCAGTGATCCACGAGAGTTATGGAATAAAAAGACGGCGCCTGAGACTTCTGATTTTTATCACTCATTCATCAGAAAAAAGCAATTAGACATCCTTGTCACAGATTTTCCTGTGGAAGTCATCCAAATGCTACACAACGAAAATGAGTTGCGCATCAAAATTCAAAATCTACATTTAAAAAAGTTTAAATGGCTTGTTGACAAACAAATAGACTCCCTCACTACCCTACTCCATGATGATGTGTTTTATATCCACTCCAATGGCTGGAAAGAAAACAAAACAGAAGTGATAGCCAATATCTTATCCGGAAAACTTACTTATAATGATGTGAGAGTACAGGAATCAACAGTAAGAATTGTAGATAATACTGCCGTTGTTACTGGCAAAGGTACTTTTTATGTCTCCTTAGAAGGGAAATCTTCAGAGTTCAACCTGTTTTACACGGAGGTATATGTGATGACAAATTCAGGTATCAGGCTAATCAGCCGACATGCGTGCAAGATATAATTCCGGACAATTCCCTTTATGGACAAATGTATTTTCAGTACATTATCCTTTTACTTCTCTATCTTCGGCATAATCTCAGCCTTCATTACTTCAATTCTGTTAAAATTAATTTAAGTTTGGCTAAAACTGTATCTTTTAGTATATATATGGTGTTATCTTTGCATTCATAATTATTTTAATAAGTCCTTTGGAATAAACATAATGAGGGTAATTTTATTGTTATTTGTCTTATCACTTTCTACTCACGTCATCGGTCAAAACCGAATCAAATGGTTGACATGGGAAGAGGCTATTGAAAAGTCCAAAAAGGAAAAAAGAAAGATATTTGTAGATATCTACACCGACTGGTGTGGTTGGTGTAAAAAATTAGATAAAACCACTTTTGCAGAAGAGCACATTGCAAAATATATCAATTCAAACTACTACGCTGTCAAATTTGATGCTGAAATGGAGACCTCTATATCACTAAAAGGTCAGGAATATAAGTTTGTCAAAA
Organism: Saprospiraceae bacterium; assembly: GCA_016713025.1. Classification (NCBI taxonomy): domain Bacteria; kingdom Pseudomonadati; phylum Bacteroidota; class Saprospiria; order Saprospirales; family Saprospiraceae; species Saprospiraceae bacterium. Next base: position 1,278,595 of record JADJPZ010000004.1, read on the forward strand.
GTGGTAATCGGGGCTATCATGAATTGGCTGCGCAATTGCTGCAAGGACAAATGAGCTATCCATCCATGGTATTCATGGACGAAGATTTCAACATCATTCAGGCTATTCCTGGTTTTCAGGATATCAAGACATTTGAAATGATTTCGACATACTTCGGAAGTAATAGCCACCGCAACACACCCTGGAACAAATATATGCAGACGTTTCAACGGTATGATTTTTTTAATCTGCCTGTTGGGAAATAATAGGATGCGCTATTGCTTTGAGAGTTAAATGTAATAAGACATATATCCAGATTATAAATCCTTCTTTTTCAGCAATCTACATCCATCCTCTAACATAGATAGGATAGGATAGTATTCTATTCTATTTTAAATTTAAAAAACCTAAGTATCCATAACCAAAACTATCATTCTACATACTACTTTTTACTTCGAAAATACTGTACCCTGTAAAAGGTCTCCCGTCTAGGGTCATTCCCTGTATATTGATGATGTATTTTGATTTTTTGTCTGAAGTGTAAAAAGAAAAATCAGATTTCCCATTTGCATCAGACTTAATAAGTGGTGACCAGTACAAAGTGTTACGGACATCAGGTTTGCCGGCTATTTGTGATTTTGCCCCATAGTCCGGACTATAAAATTCACGTGCTTCATGAAATCCCTCTGCAATATATTTGGCAACATTTTTCTTTTTATCTCTTTTTTGTGGTTGAGCACTTTTGAGTCTGGTGTAAATGTGTATAATACCTCCCATGCCATCGTTACCATACATTGTAGTAGCAGGCAGGCCCCTAAGGACATCAATAAAATCAACTGTATTGATATCAATAGTACTGACAACAGTAGAAGAAATAGGCACTCCGTCAAGGTAAAATACAGCTGGTCTCACAGTCCCCAGAGAATTTAATCCTCCCCTGAAACGTATAGATGGATCCCCGGAATTTCTTCCTACATATTCAGCTCCCGGAGTTGTATTGACCACAAAATCATATACAGTCCAAGTAGGGTTAAAAAATTTTAGAGAATCCATAAAAACCCTTGAATCATATCTGGGATAAATAATGCCCCTTTCTTTTGCTATGATGGCGTCTCTTTTTGTTCTCGACACCTTTATAGTCACCTGATCCAACTGAACAGACATTGATGTATATAAAGAATCATTTCTGTTTTTTTCAAGTGATGTCATAAGAAATTCATAGGGATTGAAGTCTTTTTGCCAGTTTATCCTATTGGTGTAACCCGCAAGCACTTGCAAATCTTTATCCTGATCTATTTCTAATTCTACTTTGTCTGATGATTCTATTTTTTTACCTTTCTTGGCTTCTTCATAAGACCGCAGGAACACTGTTTGGCCTTTGTATGCAGGAACATTATAAAATGCAAATCTTCCTTTTGCATTAGTACTTGCCTGGTCGGCATATCCGGCTCCTTCCAGGATACTTATATCTACTTTGGCATTTCTTAGTGGTTTACCATCTTTCAGCACTGTACCACTTATGGTGACACCTTGCTCTGGTCCATAAGTAATGGCCGGATCAGCTTCGTCAAGTAAAGCATCACTTTTGATTCTTGTATATCCGTGCACCATCATGGCTATATCGAGGAGCATTATATTTTTAGCTGAATTCTCTTTGAAATAAAAACCCGGATGTCGTAATGAACGGGTCAGGTCAGAATTCAACAAAAAATAGGATTTAATATCGAGGTCATTTGGAGAATAATGGACTTCATTTGCATCTATAACCGAAACTGCATATTCTCCTTGAATAGGAACTCCGACAGGATCAGAAATTTGGCATGTTACTTCCGCTTTACTTCGTGGATTTTGGAAAGCATATGGCATCTCCACCTTGACTATAGGTGAATCTTTGATATTATTGACAAATATAGTTCTTTCAGCTACAGGCACACCATCCTTATTGAATAGGGTCACTTGTGAGACTCCTGAAGAAATATCACTTTTTTCAATTTTTACATTTATGGTATTACCTTTCAGATCATCTTTAGTGTAAAACACTTCTCCTCTGGTATGACAAATCAAAAATGCACCATCAAGACCACCTTGAATATTTGTGTTAAGGACTACATTAAAATTGTCATTGTTTCTATTCATAACTCTGATACCATATCCTGAAGGTAGAATTTCTGGCAATTCATACTTTTGATTATTGGCCTCTACAATATATTTTTTTCCTGAAGTTGGTTTTAAGGTAAATATCCCCATTCCGTCATGAAGGGTTTTTGATTGAACTATGGGATTACCTTCACCATCTTTGATGGATAACGTAACTTCTGCAGGTTGGCCGGCATTATTAAGTGCTTCAAAAGCAACTACAGTCTCAATGCCTTCGACTAATTGACCTCCTTCCGGAAAAAATCGAATATTGAAATTATCATTTTTAGGAACAGTAGAATTTTGTATCTCCTGACCAGTAGCCATTGAATTTGCTTTCCAAATTTTTATTTCTTTGGAGAAAATGTATTTTGTGTCGTAGTTCAACATGTATGAGGTAAACGCCTGAATGGTATAGTTACCTTCTTCCAATTCATAATCCAAAGGAATGTACCCTTTTCCATTTTTAGCAATGACAGGTACTTTAAGTTTTGTTTTGATACTGCTGTTATCATCTACAAGCTGAACATAAACAAGATTTGATACATTATTTTTTTCATGCAACGATGCATCAGTAGCCTTTACACTAAACCAAATCGTATCTCCCAAAATGTAATGTGGCTTATCTGTAATCACATACACCTTTTCGTGGGGAAAGTTGTAAATCAGATAATCCAATCTTTTTACAATTTTTTCAAAGACAGGATTATTGATAAAAAATGAACATAAGACTAATGTCAAAGGCATCAAAACCAGTAATTTTTTATTTTTTATTTTTTCCAACATAGAAATATTAATTTTTAATGATTAACAAACTTCAACAAATATATAAATTTCTCAATATAGTTTAATTTCTTCCGCACTTTTAACGAAATAATAACTTGAACAAAATTCTAAATACACTATACTTAACGAAAATAAAGCCAAATTGTGATTAAGGCGTCTATTTTTTTGTAGAGTCAACGCATATATTAAAAACACGGAGTTGTACATGTCTTTATTATATTATAATGATAAATGATCATGACGATCCATGTCCTGATTTTAAAACACTTTAAACTTTAAGCTTCATCAATACTAAAAATCCTTAGGTCGGTTAACACATTTTCGAAAACTAATTCATTTTTAAGTACAAACAATTTTTTTCTAAAAAATATTTGTTAGGTCAATTAAAAGTGTGTACATTAGCGTCACAACGACAATAAGTTTTTTTTTAAAAGCCACATATATGCGACGTTTTTATCATTTCTTTGTGCTGTTATTAGTATTAACAGGTCTAATTTCCAATAATAGTTTTGCTCAGAATGGATTTAGATCAGCCGATGGTTGGGGTACAGGTTGGAGTACTACAGACTACTGGGTCGGCACAGGGTTTGGGACTACTTATGGTAAAACCTATCAAAATACATCTGGTAGCGGCAACAGATATTTCCGACTTCACACAGATTGGGGCGGAAACCAAAGAACACATGGGCCAATAGAAAGTGATTGCATGACAGCCTCTGATGAAATTATAACTATTGGGTCTCAAAAAAACTTAGATACTTGGGGTGGATGCAAAGCATACTATATCAATGTATCAAATACTACAGACCGCTATGTTTTCAGGACAAGATTTGGCGATGGCATTAACAATACTCCAAAAATGGTTGTTTTTAGGGTGCAAGGTGCTATCCAAATTGTGCAAACTGTCAGCCAATCTCCTACCAGCACAGCTGTCACTTCATCAGCCCCAGTCATTATTACCTCCAATTTAAGTGGCACATTATCGACCGGTCAAGGAGTTTATTTGCGATTCACAACTGATAATTGGTTTAGCTCCACTATAATCCCAATGACAGGAAGCAATACTACTTATACTGCATCAATTCCACCTCAAACATCAGGTACTGTCGTGAAGTATTATGTATTTACTTCTGGATCAGGTCTGACGATTGGTCACGGAGATGCTGACTTTTATACTATCAATGGTAATACTAACAATGGCACAAATTACCAGTACATAGTGCTGACAAGTAATTCAGCAGTGTCGGTAACTCCTTCCAATCCCACTGACAATGTGCCCGTGACTATCACTTTTAATGCCTCAGGAACCGCATTAGCAGGTGTTACTAAAGTGTATCTTCATTCGGGTGTTTCAAGCACAGAGTCAAGCCCAACAACCTTTAACCATACAATTGGTCACTGGGGACAGGATGATGGAATAGGGCTTATGACCAATACTGGTGGCAACACCTGGAGTATATCCATAACTGCAGGATTACGGTCTTATTACAATGTGCCTTCTGAAAAGGATATTTTTGGTATAAATTTTTTATTCAGAAGTGCCGATGGGACGCTTAAGGAGCACAATAATGGTTCAAATTTTTTCAATACAGTAAATCCCGGTAACTACTTCAAGATAATTTCACCAGCCAATAATCCTCAATTTAGTCAAGTAGGAAGTACATTATCTATTGATGCCACCACCCCCATTTCACCAGCTATCTGGACGCTTGACCAAATTGATCCTTTGAATGGCAATTTAATCCAAAATCTTGTAACGGGTAATATAAATGATCAGGTATTTACGTATAGCTTACCAATAATAAATACAAACCAAAGAAAATTCAGAATTTCAGCAGATTACGGCTCAGGAATTATAAAAGTAAAAACGTTTGTTGTACAGGGATTTAATCTTGTAAATATTGCATCGAAACCAGAAGGGACTAAGCCAGGGATCAACTACCATCTATCGGATGCCACAAAAGCTACATTGGTTTTGCATGCCCCAAAATATACCAGATACCTGAAAGGGACAGGCGCAGAAGGTGGAACAAATACTTCTGCGCCCAAAAATGTAGTATATGTGGTAGGGGATTTTAACAACTGGACACCTTCTGAAGCATATAAATTGAACAGAGACACAGTGATGAATGGAGTGCATGATCGTGGCGATTACTGGTGGATAACTTTAGATGGCCTTACTCCCGGACAGGAATATGTCTTTCAGTATCTCATTGATGGCAGTATCAGAGTGGCAGACCCATATACGCACAAAGTTTCTGATCCTGATGATTGGCAGATACCGGCATCAGTTTATCCAAATCTGATAACCTACAGACCCCAAGCCGTAGATAGGGCATCTGTACTCCAGACAAATAAACCCCAATACAACTGGACTGCTCCATCATTTACAAAACCTACAACTGACAGACTTAATATTTATGAGTTGCATTTCAGGGATTTTACGGAAGAAGGGACGTATCTTAAAGCAATAGAGAAATTAGATTACATCAAAGGTTTGGGCATCAATGCGATACATGTGATGCCCGTTTCAGAATTTGAAGGCAATAGCAGCTGGGGATACAACCCCAATTTTTATTTTGCTGCAGACAAAGCCTATGGCACAGAAAATGACCTCAAGTTTTTTGTTGATGAGTGTCATAAAAGACAAATTCAGGTTTTTAATGATGTAGTTTTAAATCATGCCTTTTACTCAAATGTAATGGCCAAAATGTATTGGAATACTTTGGAAAACAAACCAGCCAATGATAATCCTTGGTTTAATCCTAATCACAAAATGGTCAGAAATACCGGAGGACATTGGGGAGCTGATTGGAATCATGAGAGTGAGCATGTACAAAATATGGTGGATTCTATTTTGGGGTATTGGTTGAAAGAATTTAAATTTGATGGGTTTAGGTTTGATTTTACGAAGGGTTTTGGTCAAACAGATCCTAACGACTTTCCATCAGGAGATGATTGGGCAAGCGCAACCAATACAGACAGAATAAATCTATTAAAACGAATGGTAGACCGAATGTGGAACGTTTATCCTGGTTCAGTAGCCATCTTTGAGCACTTAGCCAATTCTGATGAAGATAGAATCCTTGCAAACCATGGAATACTGATGTGGAGTGGCGTGGGTCATCACAATGATTTGAAGAGGTTTGTGTTAGGCTATCCAGACAATGACCCAAATATTTATAATTCAGGCCTTTATAATGCTCCTGATCTGGCATTTTCACTACAAAACTGGATGAGTTATGGAGAGAGTCATGATGAAGAAAGATTAGGATATGAACTGATGCAATATTACAATGGAACAAAAAACACTCCAAATATGATAGACAGGTTGAAGATCGCTTATGGTTTTAACCTGCTTTTGCCTGGACCGCGCATGCTATGGCAATTTGGTGAACTCGGTTATGAAGTCAGTATCAATTTTAATGGTCGGACAGGAGAAAAACCTGTAAGATGGTACTATTATGACGAACCAAAACGTAGAGAATTGTACAGGTTCATTTCTTACCTATTTCAGATAAGAAATAGGTATAATTTATATCCGGTTTTTCCAGACAATACAAGTACATTTGATGCTGGGAATATAGGATTAGGAGCTGCAGATGGACTAAACACCCCGAGGATAATGCGATTGTCAACCGTAGATGGAAAACATGCTATCATTATATCAAACCTCCACACAACTCAAAGTAAGACCTTAACGAACGTCCTTTATGATGTCACAGGCACTTGGTACAAATATAATGGTACTACAGCTGTAGATGGTCAACAATTTATAGTGACCAATACTTCATCAGATTATCCACTTTTGCCTTCAGAAACAGTATTATTGACCAATTTCCCCTTGGATTTCTGTACTAATGTAACAAAATCTTCAAATGATGGTGATTTTTCATTGCGATATGCACTGGAGTGTGCAATAGAGGGAGAAACCATAACCCTTGATAATGTCATCCCATCATCCACTATCAATTTAACAGAACCGATAATATTAAACAAAAATATAACAATCCGGGGGCTGCTAGGTGCAAATATAAATATAGATGGCTCCTTCATAAATGGTCAATCTTTGTTTCAAATCATGGCAGGTAAATCAATTACGATAGAAAATGTAGATGTAAAATGTAGCCAAGGCAATATCAATGGAAGATGTCTCCTGAATAATGGAGGTAATATAATTCTGAAAGATGTAGAATTTATAGATAGTACAAGTAATACCAGCGGAAACACAGTATATAACTCTGCCGGCACCATCGATGTACAAAATAATTTGACAATAAAAAGACATTAATTTGTCCTATAAAATTCAAAAAAACCTTAATTGAGAAATTATAAAATATTATTTTGTGCCCAAAATATTATTTTATGAAGATCATCTGTATAGGCCGCAATTATATCGATCATGCCAAGGAGCTCAACAATCCTGTTCCAAAATCTCCCATCATATTCATGAAGCCGTCTACTGCATTATTGAAGGATGGAAAACCTTTTTATCATCCTGATTTTAGCGAAAACGTGCATTATGAATTGGAAGTTGTACTAAAAATATCTAAAAATGGAAAAGCCATAGCAGAAAAGTATGCTGAAGACTATTATGATGCAGTAGGATTGGGTATTGATTTTACAGCTCGTGATATTCAGGATAAATGTAAAGACAAAGGACATCCTTGGGAGTTGGCCAAGTCATTTGACAATTCTGCAGTGGTCGGAGATTTTATTGAAAAGTCAAAAATAAATTCACACGGTATAAAATTTCAGCTTATAAAAAATGGCGTCCTGACCCAAGACGGAAATACAAAAGATCTGATATTTAACTTCGGTTATCTGATCAATTATATTTCCGGATATTTCACTCTTCAAAAAGGAGATCTTATATTTACAGGTACACCTGCCGGTGTTGGAAAAGTAAATATCGGAGATCATCTGGAAGGATATCTTGAAGGACAAAAAATGTTGGATTGCAGAATAAAATAACCTGAATAAGCATTTCGCACAATAATCAACTGAATTCGAGCCTGAGACAATCATCTTTAGTATAAAAATTAGGGTGTTTGTCTGTTTCATATATATTTTTTAAATAATAGTTTGGTGAATGCATTTTAATAATTGTACTTTTGCAATTGAATATTTAAAAAAAATATAATATGCCATATTTGTTTACATCGGAGTCGGTTTCAGAAGGCCATCCGGATAAAGTAGCAGATCAGATATCTGATTCATTGGTTGATCATTTTCTTGCTTTTGACCCTAACTCAAAAATAGCGTGTGAAACTTTAGTAACCACTGGCCAAGTAGTGCTCGCAGGTGAAGTAAAATCCAAAACCTATCTTGATGTACAGCAAATAGCAAGAGATGTAATTAAAAAAATCGGATATACAAAATCCGAATATATGTTTGAAGCACATTCATGTGGTGTATTGTCAGCTATACACGAACAATCGCCTGATATCAATCAAGGAGTAGAACGTGCAAAGAAGGAAGACCAGGGTGCTGGTGATCAGGGAATGATGTTTGGCTATGCTACAAATGAAACGGACAATTATATGCCATTGGCATTGGATTTGTCGCACAAAATACTTCAGATACTAGCTCAGATAAGAAAGGATGGTAAAAAAATGAAATACCTCCGACCTGATAGTAAATCTCAGGTTACTATAGAGTATTCTGATGATAATCAACCTATAAGAATCGATAGTATAGTCGTATCCACACAGCACGATGATTTTGGTCCGGATGAGGAAATGCTGAGCGAAATCAGAAAAGATATAATAGGTATCGTCATTCCTGAAGTCAAAAAGACACTTAAACCAGAGTTGAGAAAACTATTCAATGACGACATCACTTACCATATTAATCCTACAGGAAAGTTTGTGATTGGTGGCCCGCATGGAGATACAGGTTTGACTGGCAGAAAGATCATAGTAGATACCTACGGAGGAAAAGGGGCGCATGGAGGTGGTGCTTTTTCGGGTAAAGATCCAAGTAAAGTGGACAGATCTGCGGCTTATGCAACAAGGCATATCGCCAAAAATCTGGTAGCTGCTGGAGTTTGCAGTGAAGTATTGGTACAGGTTTCGTATGCAATTGGTGTCGCAAAACCCACAAACATTTACGTGAATACCTATGGTACTGCCAAAGTCAAAATGAAAGACAGTGAAATCGCCAATATAGTTTACGATTTATTTGATATGCGACCGTATGCGATTGAAAAAAGATTGAAGTTACGTACTCCAATATATTCAGATGCAGCAGCTTATGGCCACATGGGAAGAAATTCTGAAACAAAAGAAGTCACATTTAAAGATGGATCCGGTACTGTAAAAACAATAAAAGTCGAAACCTTTACATGGGAGAAACTGGATTATGTAGATAAGATTAAAAAATTATTCAGGATTTAATAGATAAAGTGCAGTATCTTAACTTCTGGTGTCTAAAAGCGAGAAATTGTCAAACACCTTTGTACTTTTTGAAAAACCAGATTTTCAATATATCCGCAGTAATGATATATGCTACAATAATTGAAATCATTGATGATAGCTGTATAATGCTTAAAGGTACCAAACCCAACTTTTGAGCAAATGACAAGTAAGGAAGTACTATTGTAAACAGCAAGCCAATCATACTCAGGATAAACAGAATTGTCGAAGGTTGGCTCTTGAAGAAACTTTTATGAGTTCGGATTATAAAAAGTATACATAATTCAGTAAGTACTGATTCAATAAACCAACTTGTCTGGAAAGTTGATTCCTTAGCTTTCAGAATGTACAATAGCACAACAAAAGTCAAAACATCAAAAAATGAGCTGTGGATGCCAAATATTATCATATATCTGTTAATAATTTTCTGATTCCATTTTCCGGGTTTGGAAAGCTGCTCTTCATCTACATTATCTGATGCAATCATCATATAGGGAAAGTCTGAAATAAAGTTTGTCAATAAAATTTGTTTTGGTAACATCGGTAAAAATGGTAAAATCAGAGATGCTGTAGCAACACTAAACATATTTCCAAAAGTGGACCCAGTACTGATATAAATATATTTTAATGTGTTGGCAAATGTTTTTCTTCCTTCCCTTATACCTTCCACCAAAACAGACAAATCTTTCTGCATTAAAACAAAATCCGCTGCTTCTTTTGCAACGTCTGCGGAATTATCAACACATATCCCTACATCAGCTGCATTTAAGGCAGAAACATCATTGATTCCATCTCCCATGTAAGCTACTGTAAACGATTTTCTCAAAGCCTGAATAATAATTTCTTTTTGGTGTGGTTCTACTTCAGCAAAAATATCAATACTCTTCACTTTTAGTCGCAAAGCTTCACTGCTGGTATTAAAAAGTTCCTTGCCCGTCATAATTACCGGATGATCAATACCTAGTTGCATACCGATCGACTTTGCAACGTTTTTATTATCACCTGTTATAATTTTCAAACCTACATTGAGCTTTCTTAGTTGTCCTATTGTTTCTGTAATGCCAACTTTTACGGGATCTTTCAGAAGCACATAACCTGCAAATATCATTTCTGATTCTTCACTTTTTTGGATAGGGTCATCAATATAGTTTTTGTAACCTACAGCAATAACTCTATAACCATCAAAACCAAACTGCGTGTACCGATCCTTTATATTCTGAGTAAAAGGAGTAATTTTTTTTATTTCACCATTGCTGCATCTGACATATGTACAAATTTCAAGTATTTGATCGAAAGCACCTTTTGAAATGAAAATTTTATCAGTACCATTATCAATTCCAATACTCAACCTCTTTCTTAAAAAATCAAAAGGTATTTCTCCTGTTTTAATTATTTTTTCATTCGGGTTAGTATTTAATATTTTCAATGCTTCATCTATTGGATTGCTATAACCTGTTTCAAAAGATGCATTCCAGATAGCCAATTTTTTAGTAAATTCACAGTTGTTTCCTTCAAAATCAACAGTTCCATCAACTATGATGGTCCCTTCAGTAATGGTACCGGTTTTATCAGAACATAACAAATTTACCTCCCCTAAATTTTGTATCGATGATAATTTTTTGACAATAACTTTTTTTCAGCAACCTATTTGCCCCTGCACTCATGGCAATCGTGGTAATAGCAGGTAGTAATTCAGGAGCCATACCCACAGCAAGTGCTAAAGCAAATAGTGTTGAATCAACAATACTTTTATGATTTAAAATATTGGCTATCAATATAAAAATTGATAAAAAAAGAGTGATTTTCATTAAAAAATACCCAAAATCTTTGATACCTTTCTCAAATGTTGACTCAACAGTTGTTCCGGATCTGATAACAATGTCCCCAAAAAACGTATCATTTCCGGTATTAATTACAAGTGCCTTCGCTTTTCCACTTACAACATTTGTACCTTCCCAAAGACAGTTGTACCTTTTGGGCAGCGGTGTATCTTCTTTTATTTTTCCAGCAAACTTTTGAACCGGAAAAGATTCTCCGGTTAGACTTGCCTCATTAATGTGTAACTCATTGGATGAAACAATAATACAATCCGCCGGTATGATGTCTCCGGCATTAAATACAATTATATCTCCTGGAACAACTGAAGCAGAAGGTATATCTGAATATATCCCACCTCTTAAAACTGTACATTTTGCTGAGATGAGTGATTGAAGCTTTTGGACGACTTTGCCTGCATTTCTTTCCTGAATATAACTTAATATCCCTGTTGACAATACAATCATGGAAACAATAACAACTTCGGAAATATCACCTAAAAATGCAGATAAAATAATTGCTCCTATTAGCAAGAGCATCAATGGGTTAAGAAATTGACCTGAAAGCAACTTCAAATCTCTATATATATTAGATTGTTTCCTTTTGTGAATTCCAAATTTTTGTAGATAATCGTTGGCTTGCTTTATACTAACTCCATTTTCCGAACTTCGAAGTTTATTACACCACCACTCAATATCATATGCCCAAAAACATTTTTGTTCATCACGAGAAATCATATGCCTATATTTGATTATTGATTAAAGCCGGGATGACAAGACTTTACTGTTGGCTATTCGATGAGTATATTCTCTATTATTTCCAATCCATACCCTATCAGCCCTACCCTTTTTTTCTTATGATTAGATATCAACCTAATTTTTGAAACACCAAGTTCTCTTAATATTTGAGCACCTGTTCCAAAATCTCTTTGCTCATCTGAAATTTTTGGATTATTGTTGGGGTTGTTATCCAGGGTTTTAAGTTTTTCAAGAATAGATTCAGTCTTTTCACCGTGTCGCATAAACAGCAAAATTCCTGACTGATTTTGAGCTATGAGTTGAAGAGACTTTGATAGCTGCTCAGCGTATCCTTCAAATAATATACCTAAAACATCACCCGTTTCTGTACTGGAATGTACCCTCACTAATGTAGGTTGATCATTAAAAACCTTTCCCATAACAAAAGCCAAATGTATATCTCCCGTAGTAATTTGCCGGAAAGCTCTAACTGAAAATTTACCAAAAGATGTTTCAAGTTCAGTTTCGAATTCAAGCAAAACCAATCTTTCTTTTGACATCCTATAGGCCACCAAGTCTTTAATAGAAATAATTTTGATTCCTAATTTATGACCTATTTCGACCAATTGAGGTAAGCGAGCCATAGAGCCGTCCTCATTAAGAATTTCCACAAGAACTCCTGTAGGATAACAACCGGCCAATCTAGCCAGATCCACTGCTGCTTCTGTATGTCCTGTTCTTCTCAAGACACCACCTTGTTTTGCTATCAATGGGAAAATGTGTCCGGGACGGGCAAAGTCTTCCGGCTTAGTATCCGGATGGATAAGTGCTTTAATTCCTGTAGCTCGATCATAGGCTGAAATTCCGGTAGTACAACCATGACCAATCAAATCAATAGAAACAGTAAATGCGGTATTGTGCATGGCAGTATTGGATTGCACCATCAGGTTAAGATCGAGTTCTTTTGCTCTTTGTTCAAGGATAGGTGTACAAATGAGTCCCCGACCGTGACTTGCCATAAAATTTATCAATTCAGGTGTAATTTTTTCTGCAGCGCATATGAAATCACCTTCATTTTCCCTATCTTCATCATCTACTACTATGATGATCTTTCCATCTTTAATGTCTTCTATTGCTTCAGAGATAGTGTTAAGCTGTATAGTAAGAACTTTATCTGCTACCATTGATTATCTAATTTGCCGCAAAAATAGAATTTAATATCTCACCTTTTTGTTTCCAGCTATAATTTTCTCTTACAAATTGTTTTCCATTAGTAGCAATCATTTGATATAGTGCCTGGTTTGACGTTAATTGCAATATATGCTGAACAAATTCATCCCTTGTCTCTGCAAGAAGTATTTCCTTATCAGTCTGTGCTCCTATTGAATCATTGACTGCTTTTGTTGTAACACATGGTATGCCAAGAGCCAATGCTTCCAAAATTTTATTTTGCTGACCTGTCCCCGACCACATCGATACAATAAAAACTTTGCCTTTAAGATAAGACAGACGTATGTCGTTGACCCTTCCAGTGATTGTGATTTTTTCAGATGCAAGTGATTTTACAGTCGATGATGGATCAGTACCGGAAATCAAAAACTTAAAGTGTTCAGGAAGTAAGGGCATGATTTCATTGACTGTGTACTTTACTGATTCTACATTGGGCAGGTATGACATATTTCCGACAAACACCAGATCAAATTCCTTTTTAATATTAACACAATGAAATTCTGTAAAATACTCATCAATTCCATTACCCAAAACAATCATACTCTCAGCTTCAGGAAAATCAAATAATGACTTATCCTGTTGTGATATGATCGTCAGGTGATCAAAACTCTTTGCAATTAGTTTTTCATATAGCTTCATCCTTTTTGCTTCCAGTCTAAAAAAAATGCTGAGCGGGAAACCTGCAATTTTTGCCCTGCGATCCATACTTGTACCAAACCCATCCATGTAATCAAGGGTTTTAGGACCTGTAAGGTCTTTGGTATATTCTGCCATTCTCAAAAGCTGACAATAACAATGATCCGGATTTATCTCGTGGTATAAGCCGTTAATTATTTCTTTGATTTTTTTGCTATAGAACCATCCTATTTGTATAGGCAAACCATAAACAAAGGAACTGAAAACCTAAAGTATCCTTTCAATTGGGGTAATCCTGATCACACTTATACTCTTAGTGTAAGATTGAAGGGTTTCAAGCCATTCTGGCTTTATATCTTCGTCAATGATACTGATCAAATGAATGTCATGATCTGCACTTAGATATTTTATCTGATAAAAAGCTCTTAGTTTATCGCCTTTGTCAAGTGGATATGGAAATCTTGATGTAACAAATAGAATCTTCAAAACTTTGCGATCATTTTTGATATTGAAGACTTAATGCTGGAGAATTACCTAAATTATCATTCAAGGCGACAGCTGATGAGATACGATAAGTATTTTTTAAGTTGAAATGTAACCCAAAACTGTAAAAACCTAGTGTTGGATTAATTCCTACATTGATTTGAGCCTCCTGAATTACATTATATCCTACTCCGATCTTAAAATCAGGTTTTCTGTATATGAGTTTGTCCATCTCCATGATCATAAATACTTTATTGGATGGTTTGTACATGACTCCAAGCCTGACTCGGGTTCCCAAATCTGTTGCATCGGTAATTTTGGACTTACCGGGACTGAATATATGCGTTGCAATACTAAATTCTTTATTTAATTTCAGTTGCATTCCGAGTTCGACTGTGTATAAATTTTTACTTCCTACTTTTTCGACATTGTACCGCAATATGTCAAATTGACTGCCAATACTTAAGTTCGGGTGGAGTTTTCTGGCATAAGATAAACCAAATTTCTGTTCTGAATACTCAGTAAAACCAAAATGGGAAACCAACAAACCAAATGTTCCGAATTTGAAACTCTTAGCTCCTGCAATGGAAATAGTAGTCATTTCTTCCAGATTAAATCTCCTCTCAAAACTGATATCTGCACCAAGATTAGTAATCTCTGTCAAACCTGCCTGATTGAGATAAATGGATTTGATACCGCCCAAATTTACTCCGGCTCGTGACAATCCCAGAAAGTTAGCACCCCCTAAGCTTGTAAAGCCCGATTGTGCCCATCCTGAAATGGAAACAAACATGAGAAAAAATGTCAGATACTTCATATCACTTCGCTATTTGCAGACTTAAGGGGATAAAGTTAAAAATATTATTCAATCCGAAGTATGTTTAGATTTTTATGTTTGAGTGAAAATGTCCCAATTTAACTACAGTCTATAACTACTCCAATTAAAATTAAGGAAAATTGACCCTCCTTGAGCTGAAATTAACTACATTACTCCGATCAACACACAGTATAAATGACTTTTGATGTAAATTTTTTGCCTATAAAAGGATTGTTATATGACTTAGAATATATATCGCCTTTTTCGTAGGTCCACGAGATATCAGTATCAAAAACACACAAATCTGCTTTTTCCCCCTCCAAAATATTTGGAACCTGCAGATTCAGAATTTTTCTGGGGTTGACAGTCAGTTTTTCCACTATTTTTTCTACTCCCAATTCATTTTTAAGATATGAAAGGCATGCAACAAAGCATGTTTCGATACCCGATGCACCCGATTCTGAATAAGGAAATTCAAGGTTTTTAACTTCTTCGTCAAGTGGAATGTGGTTGGAAATGATACAATCGATAGTGTCATCTTTTAATCCATTAATCAAAGCTTTCCTGTCTTTTTCTGACCTTAGCGGTGGTGTAACTTTCAGGTTTTGATCAAAGTCCATCAGAGTTGTATCAGTAAATATCAAATTGGTGTAAGGAACTGAACAAAAAACTTTCAGACTCTTCTTTTTTGCAGATTTTATTTCATTTATGGACTCTTTTGCCGAAATGGCATGAATGAGTAGCTTTCCATTGTTATACTCAAGTAATAGAATATCTCTTTGTACCGCATGAATTTCAGATATGGATGGTTGTCCTTTCATCCCTAATAAAGTACTGGTTTCACCTTCGTGCATCTCTCCACCGCTACTCAAAGTGTGGTCATCGGGATGATGAATGATAAGTCTATCAGTAGTTGACGCATATTGAAGTGCCCGACTCAATAGACCCGAATGCTGCACGGAAACCAAACCATCTCCAAAAGCAACTGCTCCTGCCTCACGCATATCAAAAAACTCGCCCAAATCCTGCCCCTTGATGTCTTTACTCAAAGCACCGACAGGTAGTATTTGTACATTATTTCTATCCGGATGATTTATCAGGTAGCTGATTTGGCTTTTATTTTGGGTTATGGGCTTTGTCCCGGGAAAAACCACAAGTGAGGTAAAACCACCTTTTAGTGCAGCTTTTGTCAAAGAATCTATGGTTTCTCTGTGTTCAAATCCGGGTTCCCCACTATGAGTTCCAATATCGCAAAGTCCAATGGTACAATGTAAATTATTGCCGGAAACAATTGTCGGTTTTTTTGAACTTAGATTATGACCAATTTTAGAAATTATGCCGTTTTCGATCAAAATGTCTACCTTCTTCAGATGATATTCTGATGGTTGGTGTACTATAGTTACATTTTTTACTAAGGTCTCCATCATTAATTCTTTAACAATCTGATCAAAAGAGTTTCAGCTGCCAAAAATAACAATGCCAAAATAACAAACCACTTCCACAAGACAACGCCTTTATCTTTTTCAGTGATAGATCCTGATAAATTGGCTTGCTGCGTATCTGAAATCAATTTGATCGAGGGGTTTTGGGTATTTAAATCTTCCAATTCAGACTCACTAAGATGCGACATATCTGACTCTTTTCTGTCGTAGTTTAAAGCTATTTTGCCAACTGTCTCACTGTCAAGCAATAAATCAAAGATGCCATCATTTTTTATTTGCCCGCCCATAGATAAGTGTATTTGATTACCTACAGGTGTTTGACCCGGTATTATTTCATTTTTATCATCTTTGAGCTTGTATACATAATCACCAGTTTTTCTTTGGTTTGGTACTATCACACTCATATTATTGCTAATGATATAAGATATAGGCTTTTGTTTGGTGGTAGAAATAGCCATTTTATATATCAGAGGAACAAAAACTTCAGCATTATACACCAGATCATTGGACTCAGTATTTAATGGGGAAGCACATAAAAATAACTGTCCATCTCCTACCCTGAATTTTGAAAGATATGAACCTGCGTCCCTATATGTAAGTAGTTTTTCTTCTGCCGTAGACGATAGTGTCAAAAAATTGTATGACAATGTGCTTACCGGCAATTTTAAGTTTCTTCCAGTGTTGATATAAACATCTGAAAATACAAACTCTTCAGTATTGATAATCGAAACTTCCCGCTTCAGGTTTGTTTGATTTCCAAGTCTGCTTGCCCCAATTGTGGTCAGAAAATCATTGTACGAACCGATATCGACTGATTTGCCTGGAAATATGAGAACCTTGCCCCCGTCACGCATATATTGAAGTAACTGATTGCCCAGACCACTACTGATAGCTTTAAGGTCATGGAGCATGATCATATCAAAATTCTGAAACTGCTGGTACTGAAGCTGATTGGAACTTTGATTGCTTAGAGTGAAGTTTTTTATTCCATTAAACAACGCATTCATAAATCGGTCAGGTCCTGCATCATTGATAAAAAGCGCTTTGATAGTGTCAGCCACATTGAAAGATATGTAGTATTTGTCATCAAACTGAACCGGATAATCAGAAACCTGCAGGATACCTGTATGCCATCCTGATTTATCAATAGTCAGATTAACTGTATCAGTGACTGTACTATTTGCAGCAATATCTCTTATAGCTACAGGTTTTTCCTGCCCGTCTTTCAAAAAACTGATTTTTACTTGTTCGATATCTTCGGGACTGTTATTTTTTACTTTGACGAGTAGTTTATTGGTTTGATTTAAAAAAGGAATAGGCCCTTCAAACCATGCGCTATCTATTGTAACATTTTTTTGTGTTGTAGACTGGACAGGCACCATATTAATTTCCATAGTAGTATCCCGGTACTCTTGTAAGTTGACTATACTCTTTTGAAAATCTGAAAGAATATAGGAGAGTCTGTTACCAGATGACCTTTCAAGGAGCTGCCTTTGTCTGTTCAGGACAAGATCGAGATCCTGCACTGATGAGGTAATTTGCACATCTTCAATGTATGTCAATGCATCTTCTTTACTTAATAGCCTCTGATGCTTGCCTTCAAAATCATGTGTCAATATCTGAAACCTGTCTTCATCACCATATGAAGAGACCACTGAACGCGCTTTATCCTTGGCAATGTCCATAAGTGGTATTTCACTTTTATTGGTAGTCATGGAAAAAGAATTGTCAATAAAAACAGAAACATAATTTAGTCCTGATTTGATTCCGGTCCCTTTGGGTATAAATGGTTGAGCAAAAGCAAATACAAGACACGCCACGGCAAGACACCGACTGATCAGAATCAGCAAATTCTTCAGTTTATTGCGATTTGAAGTTTCTTCCTTTATTTCCTTCAGGTATTTGACATTGGTAAAATATACCTTTTTAAACCTTCGGAAGTAAAACAAATGGATTATAATCGGAATGGAAAGTGCCAATAAGGCCCATAAAAAAGCTGGAAAAAGAAATTGCATAAATGTTTTTTAGCAATGTGCGTGCAAAATTATCATTATCAATAATAATATAGAGCAAAATGTTTAATATTTTATAAATTGTTTAACATGATTAGGGAACAATACGCGGTTAAATGGCCTTCAGTCTTGTCTCTAAACTCTATTTTAATCCCAATTTCTGTTGATTGCATTTTTGGAAATGGCAAAAAAAAAGCAACCTGAGTGCTCAGATTGCTTTTTATGTGGAAGTTTATTCCATTCTACTTTAAATGTATGAGTTTTCCTGAAGCGACATGATCCCGTAATACTAACTTGTAAAACAACATGCCTGATGGTAATTCTGAAAGATCGATTATAGACTCAAAATTGCCTTTATCAATGTTTATCGTATTTTTGTACAACTCTCTGCCATTCATGTCCAGCATCGACAATACACCTTCTCCTCCTTGCGGATGAGATATGGACAAGATCACTTTGTCATTGTAGGGATTGGGCATGAAGACCGCAATCAATTCTTTGACAGGCTGGATTCTGGACTCAGTCTGAAAATCTTCTTTTATTGAACCCTGGTCAACAGAAATATTACCTTTTTTAATGGCGACGAAATTGACTGCAGGTGTGTTTGCTGTAATAGAATCCAGACTTATTTTCAATGGCAAACTACCTTTCAACACATCCACAGGATTAGGATATGTCGCTTTAGTATCGAGCAAAAACCATTGAAATGCCCCCGGTAATCCGGTAATCTTTTTTTCAACTAAATCTGTGAGGGCTTGCAAATCAGCTTCATCAATGCGTCCATTTTCATCAATATCAGATGCCAGATATTGTTGGTAACTACTGAATGTAATTTCACCAGCCAAAAACTTTTGTAAAAGCAATACATCTTTCTGATCAATAAGAGAATGTGTGCTATCACTATATGTCGCTGATAAAAAGGCTGATTTGTTGACCAATGCCGATGTATCAAATTTAAACTTCCCATCCGCTACTGTTTTTACTGTCCGGGAGATAAATGATGTGGTAGTATCTCTTTTTTCGTTGATCTTCTTACCATAATTGTACCTATAGAGTTTATAACCGGACGCATTGATAAATGAATCCAAAAGCAAAGTTTCAATAGTATCAAACTTTGAAGTATAAGTAACTATGGCATCCTTATACTCAAGTCTTACATCAACTTGGGCCATAGGTTTGTCTGTAATTGTTGTGGCAGAACCATTTAGTCTTCTTGATGTCACAATTGGGGCTACAGGAGCTGGAGGTGGTGTTGAAGTTTTAGGTTTACAATTGGGTATATTTGCACCATTATTTTGCACATTGATCTCAGTCATACAGAAAGTCTGAGCCCCTTTACTGTCTGTTACCCAAATTTCCACATTATTTTTTCCTACATGATCACAAGTTAATATTTTAGAAGTCTCATTGATGTTTTTTGAAAAAGAAAATTTCAAAGGGTTATTACCACACTTGGAATGACTACCTTTATCAAGGTCTTTCGCCCATATTTCGACCATACCATTATCAACCTTTCCGTCTTTATCAGTATCTACGCCCATCAAGGCTGTAACCAACTCACCCAAACAATATGGTACCGGTTTCGCACCATTGAGCACTGTGACATTAGTGTTGCAATAAAATGTTTTCCCGCATCCATACCTGATACTGTAAGACACTTTAGTAGTTCCTATCGGGTAAGTGCCGGAAATATTATTCCCTTTTGCTGTAGCATACGGGGAGTTGTTTGTTATTTCGAATTCACCGCCACAAGTACCTGGGGCAAGTGTCATCGAGTTGGTAGTCAAATTTGCATTTTGACAATTTATACTCTCTATGGTGATATCGGCCGGGCAATTTACTACAGGCGGAATATTATTGACTATGTATATAAATTGAACATGTTTGTAAAATGTGTTGCTGTAAGAAGATGTTGTAGCACACCAATCCATGACTTTCCATGTTCGCATGATTTTTTTGCATTGGCTGTTGACAGTAAAAAGCATATCGCTGTATGATTTTCCATACATACCGCATCCGGTATTGTCCCACTCAGGATAGTTGTATCCGGACGGCAATTGGCTGGGATTTGTGACGGGATTGCATCCTGTCAGTTCGATATCCTGAGGCCACGATATATAAGGTCCTGATGCCGACCCTGAAGATACATAAATGGTCTGTGTGCACGAATGCCATCGCCACATATTGTCCTCGACCATCCAGGTACGGGTGATGTATCCTGAGTTGCAGCTGTTTAAATAATACTTAACGACCGGGGTACCGGCAGAATAGGTTTTATACCCCTCAGTATATGTGGCATTGCCGTATATGGATAAGTTCCATATTTCATCGTAGCAACTGACAGTGACATCTTTAGGACAATTGAGTGAAAAAGGCCATTCTTCAGCAAAGCATTGGGAAGAAAAACTGTTGAAAAGGATAAAAAAAAGAAAAAATCGGGAATTGAGAATGAATGTTTTCATCTGTTTATTTTTATTTGTTTTTTAATGGTCAGATGGAATTGATAACTTATCTCCATCTTTGGTGTTATCGAACTTACGTTTCGCATGAAAATAATCATCAAGGTTTGTGTACCACAAAGATGGTTCATGCTCATTTCATGTGTTTATTTTTTAATTTTCTTTTAATTGCCACATGGAATTGATAACTTACCTCCATCTTTGGTGTTATCGAACTCTCGTTTCGCATGAAAATAATCATCAAAGTTTGTGTACCACAAAGATGGTTCATGCTCATTTCATGACAATAAAAAATGTTTTAATAGTGTGATCATTTACATATTAAAACAAAAGTACATATATTTTATATTGATTGTATGTATTTTATAAAATATTTTATAAAAATGGGTGATTCCCCTTAGGAAAAGAATGTCTGAATTGTTCTTTTTAAAAAATATTGTTATTTTTGTACTCTAAAGAATAACTATTTATCTATTTTAAATTATGGGTTATGAAAAAATTTTTATCTCTAGTCATGATAATGTCTTTCTTATTGTCGATCCACCAAAAAGCATATCTTCAAAAGTATAAGTATGGAGATGTAAAAATTGACTTATTAAATCTTGCTGAATGCGATTTTTATAAAGGGGCTGATGCCATGGTGACCTACATAGCTGGAGACAATTCGGTACTATATTCAGACGGTGAAGGATTTTATAGCGTCAGAAAGGTTAAAAAGCAAGTTAAAATATTTAATGATCGTGCAAAAGATGCCGGGACTAATCATGTTGTTTTTTATAGTCCTAAGGACAGACGTGGTAAAATTAAATTCAGGGGACTTAAAGGAAAAACCTATCATCTTGAAAATAATAAAATAGTAGAAACAAAGCTAAAAGATGACAATATCTTTGAAACGCAAATAAACAATTATTATAAAAGGATATCATTCACCATGCCAAATATCCAAAAAAACTGTGTGTTTGAATTTGAATATGAATTACAATCAGAATATTTTTATAACATAGATGAATGGCATATACAAGGTGAATATCCGTAGTGTATAATGAGTTTTATACAAGCACTCCGAAATACTATCGATATCAAATAAGTGTAACAGGAGGAATCCCCATAACAAAAGATGAAAATAATACTTATGATGTCAAACTCCATTATAAGTCAACAACATCTGATGGAATATCACGATCCAGCCAAATTGAATCTGTGGCCTTTCCTTTCAACAAAAGGGCATTGATACATGAAAATATTCCTCCAATAGAAAATGAGCCCTATTCAGTAAACACTTCAGACCAAATGGCAAAAATAACGCATCAGTTAATTCTTGTTGACTGGCCTGGAGAAATGATCAAGAACATTGCAATTGATTATCCCAACTTTACAAAATCATTGCTTGATGATTCAAATTTTGGAAATGTATTGAAAAAAGGAGATTTTATTAAGGATTTTGTTGTTCCAATCCAAAATGAACCTCAACTCGAGACTGCAGATAAGGTGTATAAAACTTTTATTGAAAAAGTACAATGGGACGGATACCATCACTATCGTACAGAAATGAGTGGAAAAACTCTTTTTAAGCAAGGTAAAGGAGATTCAGGTGACATCAACCTGAATTACATTGCCGCCCTTAATGAAATGGGGATTGCATCTTTTCCGGTCATTATGAGTACAAGAGGAAATGGAACACCACATCCTGTTTATCCCGACTTCTCTGATTTCAACTATGTATTTGCAGTATCTGTCATTGGAGAAAAATTGTATTTTTCAGACGCAACATCAGGTTTGGGTTTTGGCATTTTACCTATAAGATGTCTGAATGGTGATGGATGGATCGTATCGGAAAATGGAGCTGATTGGATTAAAACAAAAAAAGATTTCTCCGGCAGACATGCTTTGTTATCAAATATTTCTTTTGCCGATAATAAGATGAATATGAAGTCATCCGAAGTAAGATCCGGATATTTTGCATTTGCAGATAATGAAATCTTAAAAGACAATGAAGCCGATTTTATTAAAAGTAAATACCAACCCGATAATGTAATTTTGGATTCTATGTTGATCGTGGAAAAAAAGATAAACTCAATAAAGTCTCAGTTTGTATCCCATTGGGATTTTGAAGACGAAAACTTGAAGTATGTATATCCTTTTGAGCTAAGGCCCTTTAAGGATAACCCATTTAAAAAGGAAAAAAGAAGTACAACCATTGATTTTCCTTTTATTCAGGAATACAAATTATTGACACATATTGATATTGGTGCTGATGAAGTGTTTGAAGTGCCTCAAAATATACATGCTGCCATGGGAGAAAATGCAATTGTCTTTAAATATACTTCAAACTTTAATAATTCTCTTGGCAAACTGTCTATCAACATTGATTTCAAAATAAATCAAACTGAATTTCTTCAAGAAGAATACCCTGAACTGCGTGAAGCATTTGACAACATCATTAAGAAAATATCAGAACCTGTAATTATCAAAAAAAAGTTATGAAATGATGATGAATCACTGGAACAAAAAATATAACTAAAAAATGGAAATATGAAATGTCTCCAACTTTTTTTGATTCTTCAATTTTATTGTTGTGGTGTGACTGCTCAGCTTTCATTTAGCGGGATTCCTGATAGTCTTATCTCAGGGGCAGATGCTATTGTAATAGACCAATTGGAAAAACTGGAAATTTTCAACAAAAATAAGTGCTCTTATTCTATCACTTCAAAGTCTTTAATACTTAAAAACAGCGACAATAATCTGACAAATATTATGATCTTTTACGATCAGTTTACTAAAGTTGATGCATTGGAAATTGTTATTAAGGACATAAATGGCAAAAAGTTAAAAACCATAAAAAGAAAAGATTTTCAGGATGAAGCGGCATATGATGGATTCAGTATCGCCAATGATTCAAGGTATTTGACATATCATATATTAGGTATACCTACACCATATATTATTGAAAAAAATATCAACAGGTCCTGGATTCAAACATTCAATTTGCCAGGATTCAGTCCGTATGAAGGTAAAAACGTATCCATAATCAATAGCATTTTTCAGATAGAAAATCATGAAGAATCGAATCCTGTTCATTTCTACAACGCATCAAATGAAAAAATGGATACGTTTTCGATAGCTGGTAAAATGAATACTTTATTTAAATTTCAAAATATCCCACATACCAGAATGGAGAAAAAAAACTATAAATCGGAGCATGGAACGCTGATCACTCCCATCCTTGCGACATTCAGCATGGAAGGAAAATCGGGAAGTTATAGTTCGTGGAAAGCCCTCGGAGACTGGATTTGGTCGTTGATTCAGGAAACAGGAGAGCTCAATGAAAAATCAAAAAATGAAATATTGCTTTTGATAGGTGAAGAAAAAAATGAAAAGGAAAAACTAAAAAAACTATATAAATACTTACAAGCAAGTATGCGATATGTCAGCATCCAGTTGGGGATAGGTGGTTGGAAACCTATGGATGTCCAGCAAGTGCACAATTTTAAATACGGAGATTGCAAGGCATTGAGTAACTATATGCGATATTTGTTAAAACTTGCCGGAATAAGATCCAATTATGTCATAATCAATGCAGGCGACCAACCATCATTCAAGGACACATCAATAGTCAGAAATGCCTTTAATCACGCGATTTTAGTGGCATTTCCTGATAATGATACTGTCTTCCTCGAATGTACTTCCAACCTTTCTGCGCCGGGATATCAAGGTTCATTTACAGGTAACAGATTGTGTCTTTTTATTGATGAACATAATTCAGGTATAATAAAAACAAAAACATACAATCATATCAATAATCTGATGGAAAATAATTATGTCATAAATGCGGAAAAGCATTCAGTTTTACACCATCAACGATTGAAAGGCATCGGGATTGAATATAAAAAATTGCATTTCAACCTGTCTTTAGATAATGAAAAGTTTATTCAGCATCTTACTGAAAATAGTTCTGATATCAATTCACAAAAAATTATAAGTAAAAAATACTCAAATGAATCTTTTGATCCGGAAATAAATCTGAGCACTATGTATATAAGTCATAAAAAAACTATGCAGACAGGTGACCGATATTTTATCGATCTAAATCATGACAAACTACCTGTTGAATTGATTTTTCATACATCATCAAATGATATTTCTGAAGTATATAATGGATTTACCGCCACAGACCATTATGAAATTGAAGTTCCCGTAGGCTGTTTTGTTGAAAAACTTCCAAAAGACCTGCAATATGCTTCCCATATCGGCGACATCACTTCCACAACGACAAGTACTCCTGACGGAAAAATAAAATATCACAGAAAGGTGGTAATAAAAAACGGAAAATATGAAGTCAGCGGGCAAGACGGGATGTCAATGATGCTGGACACTGTTAAAAAAGCTTACAATGAAAAAATAGTCATAAACTGTAAATCCTGACTTCCTGAAAGGTGTACCGTAGGCGGGACACGAACCCCGCGCACTATTGCATAATGATGATTTTTAATTTTCGCATTCAATCAGATGTTTGGTACAATATAGTCGTGGACTTTTGGTTAAGTTAACTTATTAAAAAGTCCTAAAATGCTTGGCACCTTACATTAGGGTCGACCTGATACGGATGAGCCAGGATGATTGATCAGTGCACCAGTGCCTGCGATCCTATTGCCAAAAATATTGATTACAGAATAGTTATTGAAGGTAGAACCTGGATTTAGCCATATACCTTTGTCACTGATATTTTGTACGACTGAAGGTGTAGGTAATATGATGGTGTTACCTGATGCAGCATGATGGTTGAAAGTACCTTGATTATAAATGATCCACTCAGGAAGTTTCGATCCATTGGCAAGATCTAAATTTCCATAATTATTAAATGTACCAGTATTAAAAAATACATATCCTTGTATATCGAGACCACTCCATGATCCTCTGAAAGTGAAGTTGCCGTTGTTACTTAATGCTCGGTTATCTATGTTTATGGTTGAAATATTGGTAGTGCCATTACAAGAGATAGTGGCGGATGGATTATTTTGAATAGCATTTTGGCCTATGTTGGTCAGGCTTAGATTTACTGGAGATCCAGCAGAAGATATATTCATCACATTGCTATTGTCAATTCCATGCCCGACGGTATTGGATATCGTGACGGATGAGCTGGGAGAAATATTTATGACACCGCTATTGTTTATACCCGCTGATGCACTTCCTGAAACCGTAACATTAGCCCCATTGATGTTTAAGGTTGCTCCTGATGCAATTGTGATAGACCTGCATTGTATAGGAGCACCTGAATTAACATTTACAGTTTGGCCGGGAGGAATGATGACATTGAAACAAGGAAGCGGAACGGTTGGTGGACTCCAATTTGCTGAATTACTCCAAAGTGTATTCATACCAGCATTTGTAAATGTACTAGTTCCCGTAGGAATACCTTCGTCTATCATACCGTCACAATCGTTATCAATATTGTCACATACTTCAGTAGCTCCAGGTTTTATTTGATTGTTATTGTCGTTACAGTCTGAGCTATTGGCTACGTATCCACTAGGCATCGCACAAGCCACTATCGATACAGCGCTATTTCCAAATCCATCACCATCACTATCCTGATACCATGTGGATGGAGGAGGTAGTGCACCATTGATATTGCCATCACAATTATAGTCCTTATCATTGCAGTTTTCGGGTGCTCCCGGATACACCTGAGTATCATTATCGTTGCAATCAGGAATATTTTGGGTGTAACCCGACAAAGAAGTACCACAATGGGTAGTAGTGATAGCAGGATTGCCCCATCCATTGCCATCAGCATCAGCATACCAAGTACCAGAGACGATTGGATTCTGAAAGCGTACAGGAACTACCACTGGCGAGCATCCTGTTTTTTTGTACCTGAATATATAAAATATTTAAACCCACACAAGCAATATTTGGCGTAAATTCATCCAAGACCCAGTTTAAGGTGCCAGTAGATGTTGTTAGCCCTACATTCGTAAATATCCCTGATGTAGGTGCATTGTTTATGTTTATCTTCTGTCCGGATATAAATGCAGGTATGACTACATTTGTACATTTAGTACCCATGATGCGCTGGGCAAATAAGCCGGGATTTTCAGCTGCTGGCAAAGTGACTGGAAATGCACAATTGATCATGATGCCATTATTAGTGAAAGTACCTATTTGTGTGAGAGATGTCGATGAAACATTAAGTGGGTCAAAGGTGATCGTACCATTGTTGGTTGTGGTGCCTTGATTGTGTAGCGTGAGCAGGTTTACTGGCTTACAGTTTTCTATAGTCAATACGCCTCCCGTAAGATTTCTAAAATTTTTTGTGCAGGTAAAAGTAGTAGCCGCATTATTGAGATTAAAAGTACTCATATTTTCTATACCAGCCTGATATACATTATCGGTCGCATGGATATAGCTTGTCCCTGAAATATTGGTGGTGCCTTCATTGCGTATGGGAAACCTTTGTGATGTGATGTTAAGGTTGCCTGATGAAGTAAAAACAGTGGTAGGTTTGACTTGTATACCATAAAAAGCACCGGACTGAGGATTGGTCATATTAATGATACCTTGATTAGTAACAGTTCCTATGATTTCCATAGGTGATGTATAGGCAAATGTTATAGGGTCAATACTATTCGGGTAGTTATCGATGGTCATGACACCGGTGGCGGTATTGGTCGTATTTTTAAGATAGTTGTAGGTATTGGAATTAAAAACTCCATGATTAATAAAAGATGCGGCAGCACTTGCAATTATCATCTGAATACCTGTAGCTCCATTGAGCGTCATACTATTATTATTGATCACTTGTGTATGATCTTCAAACTGTATCCCGAGGCTACTTGTAGTAATGGTACCATTGTTGGTAAGAGCTGTATGACAAGGAAATCCAGGGTCACATCCTTCTTGCATATATATAGTAGATGTAGTGATGGTACCTTGATTATTGACATTACAGTTCCAGACTTGACCACTACTATGTGATACCGAGATCAATACTAAGCTGCCAGCATTGATTGTCACCGAAGGTGCTACGGTAAGGTCTGCACCGTTGATCACCCTGAATTGACTAGTTGTGGTGATACTGGCATTGACATTCAGATTGGCATAAGAATGGAGCTCTGCTACTGAAACAGCCACGTCTACATTAACTGTTATGGTAGAATAAACACTGGGTATCTGAGCAATCTCACCTGCAGCTGGCAGACAGTTACAATCCCAATTATTGGCTTCTGACCAGTTGTTAGTGCTGCCGCCGCCATTCCATACGCGGGTTTGTGTCGAAGCAATAAAGGGTAAAATGAGCATTACTATCGTAAATAAACTATTTTTCATATTATAAACATATAAAAATTAATAAAAACTGATATCTTTTATACAGTACACAACTGAGTTATTCTCCAAAACTTTCCTTGATCAAAGCCTTTTTGTCTCTGCTGATCGGAATTTCTATATCATTTGAAAGGACAAGTTTGCTGTCATCACTCGCAAAAGATACCATTGTGATGTGCGCCGCATTGACCAAAAAACTTCTGTGTACCCTGAAAAACATGTGTTGAGGTAGACCTTCCTCCACCGCTCCCAATGTTTTTGCCAATATCCTGCGACTTCTGTCTTTGAAAACAACAATAGTGTAGTTGCTTTCGCTCTTGAGATACGAGATGTCGTCATACTGACAGCATTGATAGCCACCCGGAAGAGGCAGGATGACCTTTCCACTGGTTTTGATGGCTTGGGCAAGTGATACCTCCTGATGGATGATGATGGGATCTAAAGTAGGCTCAAACGTCTTGATAGCTTTCATTTTTATCTTGTTTTTAAGGTTTTAAAAAAAAAGTCCAACAATTAATATGATTTTACAAATGGTGTCCATGATTTTGGGTTTTGTATGGCAAAAATAAAGGCTATTTCTATGCAAAAAAAATTTATGGTATCACATAATGATGTGAATTTTTCCATACAATTAGAGGATAATCTTACCTGTATTAACCAGAAACAAACCAAAAATTTCTATAGCTTAACAAGTTTTGCTGAAATCCTCACCGAAGTAACCTTGACCTAAATCTTTCATCATTGTATTCTGTACCAATGGTTGCCATCACTTTGAATGGTCACTGCACTGTTTTGAACAACATTTGTCGGGTCTGACCCTGGAGTAACGCAATTTAAGTTAACAAAACCTGGCTTTACCGGCACATCTTTATCACTATGATTTACATTCTAAATTTTGAGCTACCGGGTGAGGGAAGAGTTATAGTAGGGTTTGTGGTCAATCCCTGTCCAACTCTTATGGTGTGATGATCTTCATTGAGTGTTAAATCGGATGAAATTGTCAAAAATCCGGCACCAAAAGATTTATCAGTTTCGATTGTGCTTTTACCCACACCATTGTAACCTACAGTAAGCTGCCCATGCACGCTGGCCTTACCTTGCGTGGTTGATGAGCCTTCGACAAGGGCATCGTCTTGTACTGTGAGATTATCCTTTATCAATAGATTGGTATGCATGGTGGCGTCTGCCAAAGCATCAAGAGTACCGCTGACTGATGTATTGCCATTTTTTCTTACTAAAAAAGCATTACGTCGATCTCCATCAGCAGTACCATTTCCTATCATAAATAGTGGGTCGGTATCTACCCAAGTTGTTCTGTTTGCAGTATTAAATTCACCTTCGTTGTACCTACCTACTGCAGTAGAAGAGAAGGCTACAGCATGTGTCCCTACTCCCAAAGCAGCTGAATTGACTCCAAAGGCGCCACCGCCAGATATGCCTGCCGCGTTGGTTCCAGTATCACCTACGTACCCATTTCCTGTGGCAAAAGAGTTTTCTCCATGAGCTTGGGCTTCATTGAATGCACCTGATCTTAGACCTGCAGCCCATGAGCTGTTTGCGGCTAAAGAAGTCTCACCTGTAGCATATGAACCATCACCCATGGCGGTGGAATAAGACCCACTTGCAGTTGTGTAAATACCAGTGGCTAATGAATACCAACCAGTTGCACCTATTGTTGAAGATGGATTATCAGCATAAGACAAATCTACTGCACCATCTCCTATATCTCCATAATTATTTGGGTCTCTTCCTAAGAGTCTCCAGCCGGGGTTGTAGCCTTCCGTGATGCGTTCTAGCTGACTTGGTGCACTATCATGAGCCAGTATCCACCCAGTATCACCAAATAAAAACAACTTGCTTTTACCTGATGGTATCTGCGCCAGCGTGCCTACTGTAGCAACAAATGATGTTGTATTTTCTATGAGTAAAAAAGTACCCTTTACTCCGGATGGTAATGTCACCGAAAAGTCTGCGGAAGGGCTTCCATTGAGTGAAAAATACCCTTCTCCTATGCTCTGAAGTGTGATAGATGTGGAAGTTACTTCAAAACCTGACGGCCTTATACGTAACTTACCATGTATATCCAGGGCAGTTTGTGGATCAGAGTTATTAATACCCACATTTTGTCCTATGGCATTTGCCAAAAACAAAATCATTATGAAAGATGTAAGAAAGTGTTTCATTGTATTAAATATTTAGTTGGTTAAAAATAATAAGGTTATTTAGTTGGTTAAAAATAATAAGGTCATCATCCGGTGTGTCAGGATGATCTATTTTATCAATGGACAAAAATATAGGCATTTTGATGGCAAAAAAAATTTGGGGCATCACATAATGATGTGAATTTTTGTTTGACAAACGACGAACGAGCACAGGATTCCCCTAGGGGTCAGGCGTCGCAGGAAGGTAACCGATCCGAAAGTAGAACGCCGAACAAAGTCTGGTGGCTGAGCGCATCCGCCGCAGCGGAGGAGTCGAAACCCCAACGAATGATGCCGCTAAAGGTCCACATAGCCTACCGATGAAGGAATCTTGGTGGTTGAGCGCATCCGCCACAGCGGAGGAGTCGAAACCACAACGAACGATAACTGCTAACTCTTTACAAATTTTTCTACCACAACACGATCCCTATCACTCAGTACAAGAAAGTATGTACCATCCGGCAAGGTGGAAATATCTATAAAGCGGCTGACTGACATATTCATCATGATTTTGCCTTGTATATCTATGATCTTTATATTACCTTCTGAATCATTCAAACCGTAAAGCTCTATGGTGTGACTTGATGGATTGGGTATGATCTTTATTTTATTAGGAACGATATTCACTACATTACTAGCGATGGGTGTACCAAGAACACTGAAATTATTGAATGTCACACGATTACCCTCATCTGCTTTGGGATCAGAGCTTTGGAACCGTATTCTCACCTTAAAGTCATCCTTACTTCTTGCCACTTCTACATTTGCCAGATCGATATTGTACAATTTGTAGGCGTCTCCCAGATTGAGCGATGTAGCTATCAATGCATCTGAAGACCAGATACCATTAGGAAGCTGATATTCTAATATGAGTTTGTCAGCTGCACCTTCATTTTTGCAGGCAAGGTTTAGTTTGATTTTTTCATATCCTGATGTGCGCAGATGCAGTATGAGTTGGTTTTCACTATCGG
This sequence comes from Saprospiraceae bacterium, assembly GCA_016713025.1. Classification (NCBI taxonomy): domain Bacteria; kingdom Pseudomonadati; phylum Bacteroidota; class Saprospiria; order Saprospirales; family Saprospiraceae; species Saprospiraceae bacterium. The sequence continues at coordinate 1,310,041 of JADJPZ010000004.1, forward strand.
CTGTAAAGGGTTGTTTTACCTGGATACCTCTCATTTCCGTAGGGTCATAATTTTTATTGACATTGGCCGCAGGGATATAATTGATGTCAGTAGGACTGTTGCGTCGCTCCATAGATGCTTTTCTGTATTGCGGATGATCTTTTACGAAGGGATAACCACTTAGGGCAGATACAAACCCAAGTTTCGTTCCTGATAATGCAGCGTACTTTGGGGCAATATCCGTCAGAGGCTCATCATTGGGTATGGTGGAGTCAAAATACCAGAAATACAGGAGCTGTTCGGTATTGGATTTTTTAAATACTGCGGTGATTTGGTTATTATTGGACAATGAAAGTTTGATTTTTTTATCTGTAGCAGAGCTGGCTCCTGTCCAGTGGCTAAACTCATAACCCACCGATGCAATAGCTTCCAGCTCTATGGGTACATTGCTGAAATACCTGCCACTCCATGGATAAGGCTGAGCAGCTATGCCGGGTGTAGATGGGATAATAGGGATCGTATTGACTCTCACTTAGCCATGGTCTTTATTAGAAACATTGATACTAAGAGTGTGGTGACTGCCTGCGTTAAGGCTGGTTTTGATATGTTCAAACTGCGCCGGTGACCTTTGACTGGCAAAGTTTTTCAAGGCTTGCACATTTGACTTCCATGTGGTCAGATTTTCCGGTCTTCTCCATCTGTTGCAGTGCTCCGTCATTTCTGGCTCAATGTTTTTTGCAAGCGTATCAATAGTATTATTTATATGGCTGACAGCGTACCGGGTATTGAGCAGGTCACAATATCTATTGACCAAATAATGTCTGAATTCCTGATTTTCAACCAATTTCCTCAACAATAATGTGGCCCATGATGGATTGGGCCAGGCAGGGCCATTCGGCTCCAAAGCCATTTGCAGTGTATTGTGAGTAGGGCCACTATTCAGGTGGGGCACGTAATCAAAAGGGAGGTCAAAGCCAAAATCAAGATCGAAAATCATCCACCTCCATCGACCATCTTTGATGCCTGCAGTCGGATCAAAATCCGGGCGCATATATCTCCAGTACATATTATTATTGCCGGGCCAGTCGGTATTTTTTACATAGATATTGGACAACTGAAAATCCACAAAACTTTCGATACTCATCCATTCTTTTACTTTGTTATAATTTGATGAATTTTGCATGCTGTTGGTGGAGATGTATTGGATCATGTTGTCGTAATGTGCCTTACCAGCCGGATTTCCCCATTTATACTCCCGATCATTATTGACTATACATATTTCTTCCTCACTGAGGTTATATTTATTTTCGATATAGTGGTCGTTGTATTTGTCTCTGACATTATGAATTCCCCAGTATTCGCCATTGATAAAAAGAATGGACGGTCTGTAATATTGGGTTTCTATATTCATTCCTTTGGCTAGTGACTGAAAAAGTCCATCCCTGAATACAGTGAAATCCCAGTCATTTCCGGAGTTGCGCAGGATAAACTGCTTGTAATTATTAGTGGTTTTGTCAGGAAACAACCGGTAATCCAAATTACTCTTCCCAATATGGTCTTTGTACATGACCCTGATAGACTTCCTTGGTCTGCTGGTCGTAGTATTGCCATTGAGTTGGATGGCTATGTTGTCCTTAAAACCCAGCGTCCCATTTTGTTCAAAAAAACTGATATGGGCAGGTCTCTCCCAGTCCTGCTTAAAATTCTGATGGTTTCCGGCTACATAAATTCCTGTCTCCGGATCAAAGAGATTTTTTCGGTCTGTAGTTAGCGAAAATACAGGAAGGGTGTATCTTTTGTTGGATTTGGGATCCACGATATAGGTAAATGTACTCACAGGACCCGGTGGCGCATCTTGATGAAATGCCCGTGCCTTGATGGTGTTGATTTTATACACTTCACCTAGAGGCGGTTGCCAACCTTCGTAGTAAGGAGGCCCTGTTGCCGGATCTGCATTAGTAGGTATCATGCTGAACACATTGGGCTCAGAGGCTCTGTTTCTCACAGATATCGGCGACTGAAATACCGGTGATGCAGACATCGGATCAGTACCATCGGTAGTATATCTGATGTTGACACCCTGGTCTTGTGTTTCGAGTTTTATATCAAACGATGACGTATAGTACCCATCTTTGTGCGATGATGTCACTGACCCAAGCAATCTGGTAAAACCATTGCCGCTATTAGTGGTTCCGGGCGAAGAAGGTTGCATATACTTCCATGATAGAGCACCATCCGGAAGCCTGCCATAAGATATCCCTCTGCTCTGTGATACTAATGGCATAGAATCTGCCAGCATACCGTCTGGAGCGAACAGATATATGGTCTCATTGTCCTGATTTATTTTAAAATTGGTGTGCAAAACTCCGGACTTTCGGTCTTTGCCGGAAGCCCATACCAGAAGATGCTGCCCGGAAGCAATAGTGACTGCCGGAAAAACCCACTTGTTTTTTATACTCTTATCATCTGTCAGGGTATAAGATGACAGTACTATATTTTGAGCACTGCCATTGTAAAGCTCTAGCCAGTCTTCATAGTCTTCGTCAGCATCCGGATGAACATTGTTAGTAGCCATGACCTCATTGATCACAAGCTTGCCGGAAAGATTGTCTGCCAGACTACCCCACCTGTTTTGCAACGTAACAGGAACGTTTTTCACTTCCAACTGTCTGTTGGGGTTACCACCCGGCCACTCACCAAAGTCCCAGGTTGCGGTATTTCCAGATATATAAAAGTATTTATATGTGTACACACCAGATGTCACATTTGGAATGGTCAAGGTATATATCCGATCACCGTCAGCATCAGATAGCTTATATGCTGAGACTGTTCCTGGCATAGGCCATGCAGGATTATTTCCGATACCCTTACTATTATCAGCTGTAGCACCTGATACATAAACGGTATGAATGGATGGGTTAAAAGTTGAGGCAGTACCCATATTGACATGTAAGGTCACAGTATTTTGGCCAAAAACCATATACTGAAGGGATACCCATAAGAATATTAATAAACTCTTCTTTATCATATTACTTTAATATTTAGGTTGTTGTTTAGTTTTTAGAACAGCATGATTCTGCTTTTTTTTGTGGTAGATGATAAGCTAAGGTGTAAAATGGAATGATAAGGTATAAAAGACGTTTCATCTGTTTATTTTTATTTGTTTTTTAATGGTCAGATGGAATTGATAACTTATCGCCATCTTTGGTGTTATCGAACTTACGTTTCGCATAAAAATAATCATCCCAGTTTGTGTAACACAAAGGTGGATTCATGCTCATTTCATGACTTTAAATATTTTAATGGCGAAGAATCATTTTTTATAAAAAGGAGTGATAGGGTCATATAATACTTATCACATCACAAAATTATGGGCATTTTGAATGCGATAAAAATTTCGGGTATCACATAATGATGTGAATTTTTATGTTAGTAAAGTAATATGTAGAAATCGCCCATATTGGATTTTATAGCTTGCCGTGGTGTCGATCCTACTACAAACGACAATCAGCAGGTGTGCTTTTGGAGGCAGGACAAAGAATGCATGAAATACTAATCGCCCTGGGTTAATTCTTTATTCACTCATTTTGTACATATCAAAATATAAAAATCATTTGCTCAATTATGGATATTTGCCATTAGGGATTGTATATTTGTCATTAAGTAATAAATGCAGCATTGAAAAAGATATATATTGCTATTGCTTATCTCTATATATGGTTTGTTCCTTCATTTGCACAGCAGGAAGCATTTTACAATATATACAACTATACCCCGAGAGATTTGGGATTGGATATGCTACTATTTGAGATTGTACAGGATTCTCGTGGTATCTTGTGGTTTAGAGACTATAGCAGTATAGGAACATACGATGGTCATAAATACCAAAACAAGACCTTTGATCTTGAAAAAATCGCCGGAGAAAACCAAGATATTTTTGATATACATTCAGATAGTGACGGAATCATCTGGGTAGCTTGTTCAGCAGGATTGTTTTATCATGATAGTGTAAGTGGGTTTGTAAAAGCAGAAATCGATGGCATTGCAAATCTTACATTTTCATCTGTCACAGATACCCCAAATAACACTTTTTTTGCCGCAACTTCAGAAGGAAAAATCTATAGATTCAATACTGAAACCAAGACTATCAACCAATCATTTATAATTGATCATGGACATCACATTGTCAAATATATGCTTTATCATGAGGGAAGCCTATGGGTATCGACTCGCGATGGTATCTTTATGTGTGATGAACATGGATGTTGTCAGAAGGTCTATACTTTTGATCCATATGATCATGCTTATACCTTTGCAGATAACAGATATCTGAAAATCAAACCCTTGAAGGACGGCACGATTCTGGCCAATGATAATAATGGTCAAATTATTTTTTTGAATAGAGAAGGCAGCGTAAAAAAAATATTGGATTTCCACCTAAAATCCACTGAAAAAGCGGTCAATGACTGGATAGAAATTTCAGACCATCATATCCTCTTTGCAACCTATGACGGTATTTACAACTATAATCCTACTACAGGTACTTTAGTACACAAAGGCAATAAATACTTCAGCAACAATCAACTTTACAATACTCAACTTTTATGTAGTTACAAAACAAAAAACAATACGATATTTTTTGGAAGTGCCTTATGCCTTTCAAAAATTAATATTCTCAACGAAGACTTTGCCAATTTCAATTATGTATTTCCATCAAAGACTGTCCTCGTAAAAGAAATTCCTTCTTTATCCCACCAATGGCTGATCGTCACTGAACAAGATGGTATTTTGATCTTTGATCCTGTAAAATCAGAAAGCCGTAATTATCTGAATCTAAAAGGTGAAACAGTAGATTATGCCTTATATGATGAAGATGAAAACGTATTGTGGCTAGCAACTCGGCAATCTATATTAAAAGTAAATGCAAATATTAAACCAGGGATCATCCGGCAATATAGAAAATCGTACGCCAAGACTACCGGAATGTCTGTGTATCACAAAGATGTGTGGTTTGTATCCGGAGGAGTATTACATCAATTAGATTCCCAAAAAAATACTGTAAAAGTCATAAATCACCCAAATATCATCCTTGAGGGAATTTCTCACAACTCTGACGGGGACCTCTTTGTAGGGATGGAAAAACTATATTTAGTCAAAAGTGACAGTCTTATTTCGATGACAAATGAACGGTTGCCATTGCTACATGGGATACACTGCATCACTCATGACCAAAATGGGAGCATATACTTTGGGAGTGACAGAACATTTATAGTATATCACCACAAAAGAAAAAAATGGGATATTTTTAATTTGAAAAACGGTTTACCCAATGAGCCTTTGGGATATATGGTACATGATGGAGACCACCATGTCTAGATGTGTACCCGAGCTTCGGGCATATGCCGGTTTGACCTGCGTACTCATACCAGCAGATATTTCAAAGAGGATGATGGTTTGGTGGACAATATTTATCTTTTTGGTATATCCAATATCAAAAAAGGAATTGTCGCGGCACATCGATGGCAATTTTTTAGTTATTATCAGCCAAAAAAATCAAAAGAATTAATCTCATCGACAAAAATTATTTTTGACAACATCATGATCAATGAAAAACATGTGGATTTGACTCAATTGAGAGAAGGTAAGTTATCGTTTTCATCTGGTAATTCATTGGTCAAAATGGATGTATTATTTCCATCGTATATCAATAAGTCTATGTACCAGCTTCAATACAGGCTGAAATCTGAAAATGATTCTTTATGGACCGATATCGAGGATCACCAACGGCTGATTTTAAATCAGATCTCTCCCGGGGCATACAAATTGGAGTGTCGTGCTTTCAACAAATTAATTCCTGAGGACCAGGTTTATGCCTCACTCGATGTAGTGTCATTAAGTCCATTTTACCAAAAATGGTGGTTTATTATGTTTTGTCTATTGACATCATATTTGATTTTATATTTAATATATAGGTACAGGAAATTGCAAAATGCGAAAATTGCAAAACTGAGATCATCTATATCACAGGATTTGCACGATGAGATGGGCAGTAATCTGAGCAATATTATGCTACTGGGAGAATTAGCATTGCTCCAAAATACAAACAACAGGTCCACTATGAAACTTATGGTCGATAAAACCAGGTCCGTAATACAAAGTATGTCAGATATCGTATGGAGTATTCATCCCGGCAATGATGTACTACCAAATATTATTCAGAGAATTCAGGATAATTGTGTTGAAATACTCGAGCCATTGGGGATAACTGTAAAATTTGAAATCCAGGATGATGTAAAAAATGAAACCCTGAATATGTATCAACGCCAGGCTTTTTATATGATTCTGAAAGAAGCCATCAATAATTGTGGGAAATACAGTCATGCAAAAAATGCAATGCTCCAAATTAATCTTTCAAACAACAAGCTTATATCAATTTTTTCTGATGATGGCAAAGGATTTGAATACTCACCAAATAAAAAAGGAAATGGCATCTATAATATCAAAAATCGTGCTCTCAGTATTGGGGGAAAAGCTACAGTGGATTCTGCACCAAATCAAGGCACTAAAGTGATATTGGTCATACCTATCAAGTCAAACAGACCTTGGATCCGTTAGAATGATGTTTCCATAAACTCAAAATCAAAATGTTGGATAAACTATTTTTCGCAAACCATTTTATTTTGAGTTTAAACACTTCTGGCAGCAACGGGTGAGACAAAGATCATTCTTTGATAAATATTTTGTGCACGGCTTCTGTGACAGAGTGTACATGCAGTTTTTTATATATGCTTTTTATATACGTCCTTATCGTATCGAGACTTAATGTCATCTCGTGAGCTACCATTTTATAGCTCATGCCTTTAGCCATAAATTGTAGTATTTGCAATTCTCTTTCTGTAAGATCAAAATGTGGTACCTTTTCTTTATTTTTGTCAAATGGCAACTGTAATACTCTACGGGCTATGGAAGGTGTCATAGGCGCTCCTCCGTTATAGACTTCCTTAATACTGTTCAGTATCGTTGTCATATCGCTTTTTTTCAGCAGATACCCGGTAGCACCTGCCTTCAATGCCTGAAAAATCTTATCATCATCATCAAACATGGTGTTCATAATGACTTCGACTTGAGGAAACTTGGATTTTAACTCCAATACACCTTCTATGCCTGATTTTCCGGGCATATTGATATCCATTATGATCACATCCGGTGGATCGTCCTGTATATTTTGTATTATATTTCTGCAATGTCCATAATCACCCATGAGCAAAAACTCATCTGAAGACTTGACGATAGAAACCAAAATTTCCCTTAGACCTGCATTGTCCTCATATATGGATACCTTAATTTTGTCCATAAAAAAAGATAAGTTAGATAAAAATGCAAATAAATGTATTTTTTAACAAAATGCAATATTTCTTTCATCACATAATGATGTGATAAAAAGGTGATTAGTCAGGTTTATCGACGAAAATATAATGGACAGAAAATATTCTGCGAAAAATTTAAATCATAATGTTTGTAAATTAAATAATTATGATTGTAAATTTTCGCAATCAATTTTCTGTAAGCTATAATAACTTGTCTAATGAAGAGATTCATACTTACCAAATGTGACTAAACAATAGTAATGTAAGAACCTCCAATTCTTATAAAAATGAGGAAAAAGTTTATTCCGACGATATTGTAGTCAATCGCAAGTTGTAGTATTATAGCTTTTTTTTGTACCGAAGGCGGGACTCGAACCCGCACACTATTGCTAGCACTGGATTTTGAGTCCAGCGTGTCTACCAATTCCACCACTTCGGCTAAATAATCTAAGAATCACCTTTCTGGTAAGGCGATGCAAAGTTAGTAATATTTTCACGAATGCGCAAAAGATATCTTGTTTTTAAATAAATATCTCTGATATCCTCAAGTATATTTTCTGTATTTGACTGATTTTCAACGCACACAGCTTTTTCTTTCATCAATGTATCCAAATCGGATTGCTTCGAATCCAAAGTTTCCATGATGGCTTTATAATTTTTATCATCAGGATCTGATTGAAGTTCTTCTATGAGCTCATTGATTTCCATCATTTCCATCAGAAAGTCCTGATCTACAGGAGCGGTTTCTGTTTCACCCAATAAACCTCCTCCTTCTAGAATGTACTTTGTACGTAGATTTTCATCAGACAAAGTACGGTACGCCGCATTGATATCACCTGATTTGGATAGAACTTCATGCTGGGAGCCATCATCACTACTACTTGAAAAGTGATCTGGATGTGTCTCACGACTCTGTTTGTAATAGTTTTTGCGGAGCAGTGAAAGATCCGGCATAAAGCTCACAGGTACCTCCAACAAGTCGAAATAATACACGCTCAAAATTGCTAAATTGTTAAAAGAGTCTCGAAATATCCAAACCCAATGCAAAGATCATCAAGCCTATCAGCAAGAAAAATCCGATATAATTGACCACTTCCATAAATTTGTCTGAAGGTACTTTGCCGGTAATCACTTCCCAAAGTAAAAATACTACGTAACCACCATCTAGGGCAGGTATTGGTAGTAAGTTGAAGAATGCAAGCAATATCGAAAGGCTGGCTGTAATATTCCAAAACACTCTCCAATCCCATCCGGTATCAAACATGGAAGCGATAGAAAAAACACTTCCCAAAGAATCTTTCGCTTTGATTTTGCCAGAAAACATCTGTCCAAATGCCTTAAGCTGATCACCAAGAAAATTAACACCCATTTTTGAACCCTTGGAAATAGATGCCAAAAGACCAAATTTCTCTGAAGATAGCGGAAGTTGCTCCATGGCAATACCTATTTTTCCTTCTTCAGTAATCTCTATTTGTTTGGTTATAGTATCTCCGGCAGTTTCGAGTATTTTAAATTCAGCTTTTTTGCCTTTGAAGTCCTGAAGTGCCTTTCTGAATTCATGCTGGAAAGCTATGAACTTATCATTTACTCCTATGATGTTCATTCCTGGTTTCAGACCTGATTTTGCAGCTGGTCCATCCTGACTTACTTCCATGATATTCATGGGTATACGCGGATAAAACAAAGATTTTCCCTTGTTTTCAAACTTAGTAAGTTCAGCAACTAATGTAGGCGGTACATTCAACGTCACTTGCTGACCATTTCTATCCACGATGATTTCTTTAGCTTCATTGATGATGATTTCTTTGGCAACCACACCTGCATTAAATTTTACTACAGGTACACCACCCGCAGATAGTACCTTATCGCCATCTTGCAATCCCAGTTCCATTCCCAAACTATCCACAACCATACCATACTTCACGTCATCTGTCTTGATGTATGTCTCTCCCCAGTAATAAATCATTCCTGCAAAGATCAGAAGTCCCAGAAAAAAATTGACCGTAACACCTCCTATCATGATGATAAGACGCTGCCAGGCTTTTTTGGAACGAAACTCCCATGGTTGAGGAGGTAGTTTCATTTGCTCTTTATCCATGCTCTCATCGATCATTCCTGATATTTTGACATAGCCACCAAAAGGTATCCAACCTATACCCCACTCCGTATCACCGATTTTTTTCTTAAACAATGAGAAATAAGGATCAAAAAAAAGATAAAATTTTTCAACCCGGGTTTTAAACCACTTGGCCGGAAGATAATGGCCCAACTCATGTAAAACAACGAGTATAGAGAGACTTAATATAAGCTGCAGTGCCAGACTGACTTTATCCATAAATTGATGAGATTATTAAAAGTGATAAATAGTTTGTGTTTAACGGAAATGATTTCATGAATGTTTAAGAAGATAGCCTTGAAAATATTGAATTTCTACATATTAAATTTTCGGAATTCCATCTCCAAACACCATAAAAGTCGCAAAAGTATGTGTTTATATCCTATTACTGGCATACTTTCATATAAAATCCATAGCTTTATGAAAAATTTAAGATGAATGATAATTTTTTATACCACAGACATCATTGAAAATCACATAAAACTTCGTGGAGAAGAGCATCATCATTGTACAAAAGTGCTAAGGAATCAAGCAGGAGCACAAATATCTGTGACAGATGGAAAAGGGCACATGTTCTTCGCGGAAATAGGGCAAACTACCAAGCTCGAAACTCACTGTAGAATTATTGAAATTAAAAAACAACCACAATCTGCACACCTACCTTCCGTTGCTATAAGTCTTCTTAAAAATCCGGCAAGACTTGAGTGGTTTGTTGAAAAAGCAGTCGAAATAGGTATTGCTGAAATAATTTTGTTTCAATCCTGTCGAACCGAAAAAAAATCTGTGAATACAGAAAGAATAGAAAAGCTGATGATTGCTGCAATGAAACAATCACTGAATTTATATCTTCCAAAATGTACAATATTGAAAAGTTTTGAAGACCTAATTTCAGAATCTCAAAAATTTGACGGAAAATATTTAGCATGGTGTGGAAGTAATACTACTCATTTGCAGGATTTGCGCCATAAAAATGAACACAACATCTTACTCTTAGGTCCTGAAGGAGATTTTACAAAAGAAGAGACAGAAATAGCTGAACATAATGGTTTCCAATTAGTCTCATTAGGAAGCACTCGTCTAAGGACAGAAACTGCTGGTATTGTCGGACTGACGATGATGCATTATTGAATTACATCATTATTTTTTTGATAAAATCATCTGATAGTTGATTTTATCTTCACCAATGTAAGATAAAAATATTTTGTTATTCTCATATTTTTCAATGGTCCACTCCCTTGTTAAATTTTCTGCTGTAATACCAGGTGGAGAGTAAAGGGAAAGGGACAAGATGGCAATGTCATTTCTAGCAAAAACCTGCCAAAAACCATTTATATTTTTACTCGACCCATTTGAATAGAAATAATTTCTTCCTCCTACAAAAGTACTAAAGCTCAAAGACATGTTATAAAAAGCATTTGTATCTCCATTTCCATTTTTACTAAAACTAGTTATTGTCCATATGGAAGCTACCAAAGCATTTGTAACTTGATATGTCAATACTTCGGTTTTGACTTCTTCATTTTTTGAACAAGAAACAAAGAAAAGTAACATAAAAATTATGGGTAATGTGAAACTCTGTTTCTCCTTCCATATTATTTTCATGGTTGAAATATTGAATTTTTAAAAGGTTGTTATTTCTCCAAAAAAACTTTTGCGCAGAAACAATTTTTCCGGATCCTAGAAATATTGTTTTTCTTTCTGAAGGCATATCATGACCATCGTAGATGTAATCAATTTCAAAACTAAGTTTCAATGCAAGAGATAACCGCCTATATAAATTGACTTTATCTAATTTGCCATTTTGATCATAAATGAAAGAATCAATAGCATTAATCGAATTAGGAGTATGAAAGTAATGACTTGTATGCTTCAATATCTTATCATCTTTATATTCAATGTAAAATTTTAGATTTTGAGCAAAGTCCTCTACTGTCAGTACTTTACCTGTTTGGTCATAATGAAGATTTGTACGCTCCTCATAATTATCAGTTGTAGTTGTTGAAATTTGGACTAATCTTGACCCATATTGATCAATAATATCATCACTGCTACAACTAACTATACTAAAAAAACATACCCATAAAACAAGTAAACTATGATATGAAACCATTATCGTGTTGTTTCTAAATACAAATTTAGGCTAATAATTCGATATATGTGATAAAACAAAAAAAATCTGATTGTCAATCGAGTTGTTAATCTTTGTTAATTATGATTAATGTTTCTTCGACATAGATCAACTTTGAAATTATAAAGTGCAAATTCATGTAATTTTGCTCAATTATTTCTATCCACCACAATAGCAACAGAACATGTTTACACCAATTAGAGTTATTGGCTTATTTATCATATCGTTAATCCTATTGACATCATGTCAAAAAAACAGTAAGGTATTTAAACCTACTACCACCATAATCGATGGTCAGTTCACTTCCATGCAAGGTCCTGTTATTATTTTCCAGGGAAAAAATGAAATAAAGGTTCCTGTTGACCCAAATGGTAAATTCAGAATTGATACCAAACTTGAAGCAGCGGGAGTATATAAGATTTCTTTCGGTTATGATGCGCTGTCTGTTTTTTTAATTCCCGGTGACAAAATTTCGGTGACAGGCGATATACGCACACTCCTTTCAGGTACAAAATTCACAGGTGATCGTGCTAATGAGAATAATTTTCTGATTTCGTTTGAAAATCTTAAACAGACATCGCAACCACATGATTTTCAGGCGTTTTTCAGTCAGTCAGAAGAAGATTTTATTGCAGCGATAGAAAAGAGAACCAATGAATTGAACCAACATCAGCAAGAATATCAAAAACAAAATGGCCCTTTCGAAACTATATTTGCCGAAATCATTTCTCAGGATCTCAAATATGATGAAGCCATCGTAAAATTAAATTACCCACTATACCACAAATACTACAATCCTGATCAATCCCTTCAACTTTCTGATACATATGACAGTTTTTTGCAAAATACTGAAATAGATTCTGATGAAAGCATGATGGTACCCAATTACAAACAGTTTTTAGGGTCATATCTTGAATATAGAGCAGAAACGGATTCAACTCTTAAAAATACTTCAACTGCTGAAGCAAAGTTTAATATTATAAAATCTGTATTTCAAAGTCCAAATGTAAAAGACTGGTTGTTGCATGATTTGATGTCGCAAACGCTGGATATGTCGGTCAATGATGCTGCTTCTCTGATCAAACCATTTAATGATTTGCAGAAAAATGAAGAGTATAAACTCGAGATCAATAACAGATTTCGTCAGTGGGAGCCTTTACTGAAAGGAAAAACTGCACCTGATTTTGTTTGTACTTCCATAGATGGAAAAAACATTTCGCTTAAAAGCCTGGAAGGCAAATTGGTCTATATAGATGTTTGGGCTACATGGTGCGGACCCTGTTTGCGCGAACTTCCATTCTTAGAAAAGCTGCAAAATGAATTTAAAAGAGATGACCTGACATTTGTAAGCATCTCCATCGATGAAAACAAAACTGCATGGCAAAATATGGTGAAAGAAAAAGGTATGAAAGGCTTACAATTGTTTTCTGAAAACGCCTGGTCATCGCCTCTGGTTTCATCCTATATGATTAGTGGTATACCGAGATTTATCCTTATAGGAAAAGATGGAAACATTATAGATGCCAATGCACCCAGACCATCATCATCAGAAATCAAACAACTTTTATCTGCAGGCACGGGGAGTTAAAGCAGATGATCAGTTCGTTTTGTTTGCAAGATACCAATTTTTCAATTTTCACAGGTGGAAAATTTCTGATTGTAATTTTTACTGAGCGACTTTCCTTTTTACCAAAAAAATACTCCATGTAGTAATACTTAAGCTTCCTTCCAGGACGAGTGTGTCATTGGTAAGTCTTTCTATGTTCATACTAAAACCATCAGGAATATCTATTGATAGTTTTCCTCGGTTTATCTCATATTTTAGTTCTTTCTGATTTTCAAAAAGATTGGATTGCACTTTAGAATCTTTTGAAAAATCAAACCAGGCATCCTGCATAAAGTTATTAGGTTTATTGTTCATTTCTGAAGCAAATACATCCCAAGTGCCTTCAATTTGGGATTTGAGCGTTTGATCATCTTGTTTACAACCGGCAAACACGAATAAGCAGGTAATTCCGTATAAAATTGAGTTACACTTCATTTGAAGTATATTATTGCTTTTAAAATCAGAGTGCAAAGTTAATGATAATTAGAAATTACAAGCAATTATATTAGCAAAAGTGTGAAGAACAATAATGTATACAAATGTTTATCGTCATTCAGTTTAAGCGCTTGTCAAACCATAAACTGAGCAATCTGTATTTCATTTTTCGTTAACCAATATATTTTAACTATATCTTTCCCTGGAATTGAAAATACTTTCCAAAATTCCTATTCAATCGATCTTTTCCGGTAAAACCAATACAGGAACATTGGACGCAAATAATTCAGAAATAGTATTGGATTCAAAGAAAGCTCGCTCCAGAAAAGTATGCTTACGCCCTACCATCGCCAAAATACCGACATCATCATGATTGTCTACATAATTCTTTATCTCAAACACTGGATCTACCCCATCTACTTCGATGATCTTATTGACTATTCCGTCCAGCATTCCGGTAGATGAATTTAACTTTACATTTTCGCCGGGGACTACCACATGAAAAATATCAATGTTTGTATCAGGAAGATTTTTAAATTCTTTAAGCACAGAGATTGAGGAAGGGTTGTTAATCCCTTTTTCATCCAAAGCTAAAATGATATTGTTTCCTTTGATATCATCTTTCACACCTACCGGTATTGCCAAAACAGCCACTTTTGAATATTTTATAACTGACTCAGTCACACTTCCCATCAACATATTTAGAATTCCGGAACTACCTTTTGTGCCTAAGACGATGAGATCTTGTTGGGATGACTGGGCATATTTGACAATCGATTCCGAAGTTTCACCTTCTATGACTTTCAATTGCGGTTCCTCACTTATTTTGATCAAAGGTCTCAATTTTCCGACAAAATACTGAAGGTCTTCTTCCGTTGCTTCTCTGACTTTCTCTCGTATTGACCTGATAGATTCAGTAATAGCACCTGAATCATAAGTAGTGACAAATGTCAGTTTTGCATTAAGTTTATTTGTCAAATCAATGGCATACTCACAAGCAAATTTGGAGTTTTTAGAAAAATCTGTTGTACATAATATTTTTAACATAACATGTTCTTTTTTAAATTTTAAACTGTAACAAAAACTAATACCAGAATTATAAATTTGAAAGAAAAATTGCAAATTACATATCAATGTCATTTAGTTAAGACCTCTTTATGAAGTCTTTCCCTTGTTAGACAAAGATTTAGATAGAGCAAAAACAAAGAAAAGTTCCTTATCTAAACGACATTGGGTTACATATTCACTGTTGCTGGTGGATTTTCTTCCAGTATCATGATGGGAAGATGTATACCCTCAGCTGTTTTTAAACTCATAGATCTGTTAAATACGGAATCTAAAAGTTTTCTCTTTCTGTGTACCATCACTAACATATCTGCTTTTTCAAAAATAGCATAATCGACAATGGATTGTATTACATCTCCACCATAGATATTATTAATTTCAAACGCAAAATCCGGTTCTTTAGTTCTGAATACTTCTCTGATGACTGTATCACGAGTACTGTCTATCTCTTTTTCATCTTTTTTGATGTGGAGAAAATCAGTCGCGGCTTTGAATGTTTCATTAAATTTTAAATAGGCTGTGATAGACTCATCAAAATCAGTGCTGTCATCAATTGTAAAAATCACTTTTTTGGGGTTTGACCATTTGGTATTTTCATGAATTAAAAATACGGGACAGGAAGTCAGCTTTGTTATAATGGATGATGTTGTTCCGAGAAACTTTTCAATGAGACTATGATCGTCTCTCATGCCACTCACTACATAATCGAAACTCTGATCGTTGGCATAGTCAGCAACGGTAAATCCCGGTACTCCAAACCTGACTTCTCTTTTTATTGTTATTTTTTCAGACGATGTGTCTTTAGGCAAGTGTTCAGTTATAAATTTTTTAAGACGCTGATTGGCAGACTCATATGAAGCATCCATTGTATCTAAAAACATGGAATCAGCCGTAGAAAAACTACCATTAATCACATGAATCACAGTAACTTCAGCTCTTAAAGCATCGGCGAAATGTGCGGCATATGTAAATGCAGCTAAAGATGATTTTGTAAAATCCACTGGTACCAATATACGTGTCATAGTGTGTATTTTTATCCAAAAATAATACAGAAAAAGTTAAAGATAGATGATCAATATTATTACTGATTCTGATATTGATCATAAGGCAGTACCCTACTATTAGAGATGTTTAAAATTTCAGCATTGGATAATAAATGATGAGACACCTAAGACTTTGAGCCGGACACAAAGCATCAGAATAATTGGGTGTTCCGTCCAACCAAAAGATCATTCCACCCGACCTTTCTGACGGCAAAGGCAAGGATGAGTAAACTATATTTAAAGAGGTAAAAGAACAAGCTTTACAAGTATAACACTCCTCTAAATTTACCCACCCTAAATGTGTCCACAAGCCGACGTTTGTGGTTTCTTCATTATTGAGTGAAATGGTTCACTCAATTTGCTTTGCAACCATTCAGTCACCCTTAAAATGGATGGGACAAGTTCGTTATTTGAGTCCTATAGGTATTATGTTATTAAAATCAGCAATTCTTGGTTTAGTACTAATTTTATCCGCCTTTTTATTCAAGTGCCTTTTTTATGGTACTTAATTTCATTTGACTACCAACACAGTTATGTTAATTTTCTGTGATCTGGAGATAAAAATGTCTGTAGCAGATAAAAAGATGCTGTCACCAGCAAACTCACAAACAAAAATATGCTATAAGTAGTTATAAAGCCATATTTTTCAGCCAGAAACAACCCAGATACAGGAGCAATAATATGTGCGATACCATACGCCATAGCATATAATGCCATAAACTGACCTCTTCTGTCTTCAGATGGTCTCGATACAGCATAGTTGGTCATAAAAGGCATAGCAAACATTTCTGCAAGGGACATAAAAACTATAAATAGAATGGCAGCCAAGAGAAAAGGCAGACCTGCAACTAAAGCTAAAAAACTTAAAACCAAACAAATACTGCCTATAGAAATCATCCGCATGTAATTGGTAATGTGTTCTATGCTCTTTACCACCGGCATTTCTATCACGACGATGATCAACCCATTTAATGCCAAGAGAATTCCTATCATTTCTTCTGACATAGCAAAATTATTTTTCCAATATACTGGTGCGGAGGTAAATAACTGGAAAAACAGAATTGCCCAAATAGAGGTCAAAAAAATAAAAATCAGATATTTTGAATCCTTGTACGCAGATGTACCTGTTTTGATCGTTTCTTTCTTTTCCGCTACTCTCAATGATGGATCATATGGCAATAATTGATATAAAACAATGGCAGCAATCAGACACGTGACGGCATCCAAAACAAAGATCCATTTATATCCCAACATCCCCGCCGTAATGCCTCCGATAGCCGGCCCTATAGAAAAACCAAGATTGATGGCAAATCTCATGAGAGAAAAAGATCTGGTCCTGTTTTCAATTTCAGAATATGAAGCAATGGCTACGCTGTTTGCCGGTCGTAATGAGTCAGCTACCGTGGAAAACAAAAAAACCAATATCATAATAGACCAAAATCCATCAAGAAATATGAGTGCAAACAGCAAGATACTACCTCCTATAAGTGAATATAACTGAACATGGTAAAATCCAAATCTGTCTGTAAGTTGTCCACCCATATAAGCTCCTAAAATACTTCCAACTCCATATGCTGCCATCACATATCCTGCCTCTGTCAAAGAAAAATTCAAACTCTTTGTGAGATAAAGGCTCATGAACGGCAGTACCATTGCGCCTGCCCTATTGATAAACATGATAAAACTGAGCAACCAAACATTGCGATTAAGCCCGGAGAATGAGTCTAAATAGATACTTATGATTCTGCTGCCTGGCATATTACAATCCTATCAGCTCTCTGGCATTGGCACGTGCCACATCTGAAGGCGGATTTCCACTCAGCATTTTGGCTATCTCTGTTACCCTTTCATCTACTGATAATATCTTCATAGAAGTCATGGTCCTCTTAGCATCTTCAGTTTTATAAACCCAATAATGGCTTTCCGCTTTTGCAGCAATTTGTGGAGAATGCGTGATGGAAATCACCTGATGCTTTTTCGAAAGACGATGCAATATTACACCCATTTTTTGGGCTACATCTCCCGACACACCCGAATCAATTTCGTCAAATACTAAAGTAGGCAATGTTGTCGCGCCCGCAACAAGTGACTTCATACACAAGGCGAGTCTGGACATTTCTCCACCCGAAACTGTATCCTTCAATGGTAAGAAATTACTTCCTTTGTTTGGTGAAAAATGGATATTGATGATATCCATACCTGTCGATGTCAACTCTGATGAAATACTCGTTTGTACCTTAATAAACGCATGTTGCATTGATAATCCTACCAGTAGTTCATGTACCTTCTTTTCAAAATCAGGAATGATTTTTTTTCTGTTGTTACTGATGATTTGGGCTATATCTATCAACTTTTTTTCCTGTGATCCTATTTCCTTTTCCAACGATAACATCTCACCTGACAAATCTGAAAAAGTGTTAAGTTTACTTCTTATATTTAATTCTACTTTGATAAGCTCATCCATGGCAGTTACTCCATGTTTTTTTTGCAGTCTGTTGATGACGTTTAATCTGCTATTGAGTAATTGTATTTGTTCTTCATCATATTCTACAGTATCAGAAATTCTTTCAGCTTCTTTTGATATATCTGAAAGTTCTTCTTTGGCAGAGATCAGTCGATCATACAACTCCTGATAATTTTTATCAAGGTTTTTGATACTGCCAAACTGGTAGATCAATGATTGTAATTGATTGATAATTGCATTTTCATCTTCTTCCAGAGCGTGCCTGAGTAATGTACTTTTTGTCTTGATATCTTCGGAAGATGTAAGTTTTTGAAGCAATGTCTCTAACGCTTCCTGTTCGCCTTCTTTAAGCTCAGCCTGAACGAATTCATCCATCTGAAATTTGAGATATTCGATTTCCTGATGTGCATTTCTGTTTTTTGCATTTAAATCTTCGAGCTTTTTAGTATTAGTTTTATATGATTTATATATATCTGAATAATGGTCAAAATGCTGTCTGTTTTCCGCAAGTGCATCTATCATTTTAATCTGAAAAGATGGGTGCTGTATATCCAAAGTATCGAACTGCTGATGAATATCTATTAAACTATCTGACAAATCCTGAATAATATCCAAAGTCACAGGCGTATCATTGATAAATGCCCGACTTTTACCTCCGGGGGCAATCTCTCTTCTTATAGTCGCCTCATCAAAATAATCAAGTTCATGTTGAACAAAAAAATCCCTGAGAGCATATGCACTTATATCAAAAACTGCTTCTACATAACATTTTCTATCCTGATCATAAAGTACTTTAGTATCTGCCCTTTTACCCATTATCAATCCTAGTGCACCAAGCAGGATAGATTTTCCTGCACCGGTTTCACCAGTAATGATAGCAAGTCCGGAAGGAAATGTTATTTCCAGCTTGTCTATAATCGCATAATTTTGAATTTCTAATCTTTTGAGCATGATGTCACAAAGGTAAAAATTTCTGAAGATTTATTCACAAGAGTTCCATCGTCATCCAGAAATAAATGTTTTTAAGTTTGATTTGTTCCGACCTAATTTCAACAAAAAAATAGGTATAATTGACATTTTAAATACTATTTTTTAGATCGCATGATCTACACGGTCATTTTGGATGTTGATTATTTTTAGCGTGAGAAATTATAATTAATTTGGGAAAGAAATTTCTATATGCTCCAAAATTTGTCTTGCAGACAAAAAAATGGCTGACAACTTTTGACAAGGTATCAGCCAATAATTATTATTTCATAAGTCTCAGACGTTGTCTCTTTTTTTTTGAAAGGGGCCGAGTCCGGCGACCCGACCCTCTAACTATGAAAAAACTACTGTCTCTTTATGAAGTACCATTATTTATATCTCAGACGTTGTTTCTTTTTTTTTGAAAGGGGCCGAGTCCGGCGACCCGACCCTCTAACTATGAAAAAAACTACTGTCTCTTTAAATAATGATATTTATATCTTTGCATTAATATATTATAAACATGAAATCAGAAACTAAAGTTCACAGACGTTATTTTTTTTATTTGAAAGGGGTCGAATCCGGCGACCCGACCCTCTAACTATGAAAAAAACTACTGTCTCGTTTCAGGCTAACACCTGTTTATCTTTATTAAATCTTTCAAATTTCCTCGCGAACTCTTTTGTTCATTATTAATTCTTTGGCAAAAGTAATTTTATTTTTAATTTATGAAAAAAATAACAAGTAGAATTTTTAAGAAACTTCTAAAAAAAATTATTACCAGTATATAAAAAAAAAATTACTTTGTCTTTTAAATTAATAAGTCAAAGCCACAGTAAGGTCAAACTCATCATAAATGGTTTTGTCACCCAGATTGTCAATGAATGATCCTGAACCATAGCGAATATCAAAATCTGATCTGTCCAATTTAATAGTAGCCATGCCTTTACCATCTTTTGCAGTGGCATTAAATTTAATTTCTTTAGTTGTATTTTTGATCGTGATATTGGCTGTAATTTTATATTCACCTGCCACTCCTCTTGAAGTTACTTTTGTAAATTTGATAGTAGCTGTCGGGTTCTTCGCTACACCAAAAAAATCATCTGACTTTAAGTGACCTTCCAGATTTGTTTTTCCTTTGCCTTGTAAGTCAGTGACTTCAATGGTTGTCATGTCCACAACAAGGTCCCCACCGGTCAGGACATCGCCATTAAAAGTAAGGCTGCCTGATTTAAATTTTACATTGCCGTCATGTGTTCCTGTGACTTTCGCTCCTTTCCACACTACATTTGATGTTGCAACATTGACAGCTTTAGCCATCTGGGCTTGCATTCCTAAAGATGAGATCATCATACTTGCGATAAATAATAAAAACTTCATTTGAATTTAAATTTTAATTGTAAAAAAAAATAATTAACATTTGTTGCAACAAATATATAGAAGATTAGTTTCGGCATGATCAATAACGTCTAATACTTTAATAAAATTTTAACAAATCCATAGTCAAAATAAATGACCAGTTTTTTAAAAAAAAGGTCTTTCCAAAAAAAATTAAATCATCGAACAGTAGTAGCTGGGATGAAATTGGTTAAACGCTTATATATTATTTCCGGTGACATCGCTGATATGCTTAAAAATATCTTCATCTGACATAGGATGAAAACAAATCCAGTTGCCGTACTTTTTAAACCAAGTAATTTGCCTTTTGGCATAGCGTCGTGAATTTTGTTTGATCAAGTCAATTGCCTTGATAAGGTCTTGCTTGCCATCAATGTAATCAAACATTTCTGTATATCCTACAGTCTGTAAGGCTCTCAGATGTCTATGATGGTAAAGATTCCTGGCCTCTTGTTCCAGTCCTGTTGCAAGCATTTGATCTACCCTATTGTTGATTTGATTGTACAAAATTTCTCTTGGCAATTCAAGCAGTATCTGTATGACATGAAAAGGAATGTTATTTTCCGCCACCCTGCCCAAAAATGAAGAATATGGTTGTCCTGAAGCTTTAACTACTCCCAGAGCTCTTAAAATTCTTCGTGGATTCTGAATGTCCACTTTATGGAAATATTCAGGGTCATGTTCTCGCAATTGATCCTGGATATACGTGATACCAAAATCATGATACCATTTATTGATTTCAATAGCTACCTCTGCCGGTACATCCGGAAATGTATCTATTCCCTGAAGAACAGCATTGATATACAGGCCTGTACCACCTGTGACGACTGCAATGTCATGATTTAAAAAATATTTTTCCAGTCTTTGATGAAAATCGGCAACATATTTACCCACAGAATAAGGCTCATGCACACTGATTTCGTCGATAAAATGGTGTCTGATTTCATTTAATTCTTGCTGTAATGGCTTTGCGGTACCTATCGTCATCTCCTTATAAATCTGTCTGCTGTCTGCCGAAAAAATTTCTGCATCAAACCTTCGCGCCAGTTTCATTGACTGTGCAGATTTTCCAATACCAGTCGGACCGGCAACGACAATTAAAAATTTATTTTGATCACTTATGATACCAGACATGCAGCTTTTATTAGCTTTACGGTGCAAAAGTAGTTATTAGATCGATATGTTATATAGTTTTCTTCGCGTTCTGGTGGGATTTACTCTTAGAATATTTTTCCAAAAAATTTATATCACGGGTACGGAGTATGTACAACATTCCAAGCCTCAGCTTATAGCCAGTAATCATCCAAGTGGTTTTCTGGAGCCACTCATCATGGCATGTTTTTTCCCAAAACCGCTTCATTTTCTGGTGCGAGGAGATGTCTTCGACAACCCATTTCTGAAACCTTTACTGCGAGGCACCAACCAGATTCCGGTTTTCAGATTTAAAGATGGATTTTCAAGACTTCGTGAAAACAATCAATCTATAGATGAAAGCCTTCAGGTATTGAAAAATAACCACAATCTTCTTATTTTTGCAGAAGGCAATACTCAAAGTATCAAACAACTCAGGCCGCTGCAGAAGGGTATCTCAAGGATTGCCTTTCAGTCCATGGAACAAAATCCGGAATCTGAACTGGAAATCTTACCTGTAGGAATCAATTTCAGCCAGTTTTTGAGTTTTAATGAAGTGATCATGCTTCGCATTGGCCAACCCGTCAAGGTGAGCAACTACATCACAGAATATAATACAGACAAAAACTCCGGCCATCACAAAATCCTCGATGATGTTTTTTGTGCAATGAAAAAAAATGTAATCCATCTCGAGCACCAGGAAAGAATTCATATTTTTGAGAAGCTGAGCATACTTCAGAATTTGTCACATGACGAAAAATACTCTCCTATTTACTCAAATTCATCTGAAATGCTGGACAAAGCGATCTTACTCGCTAAAAAAACTGACAATCTGGATGATGAAAAGTGTCAAATGATCTCAGAAGAATTGCGTGTTTTTGAAAAAAATATCAAGTCAAAAGGTGTAAAATTTAAAGATCTAAAGAAAAAACCTTTTAATATTATTAATCTTTTATTATTGATCATCGGTTTTATACCTGCTTTGGCCGGTCTTATTTTCCATTTTGTTCCCTTGGCAGCGGGTTATGCTTTTATGAAAAAAAATGTTAAGGCGCTGGAATTTAAATCTTCGATCCTGATGGTGGCAGACCTGGCATTGCTGTTGATATATTATCTTATTTTGATAACCACTATTTTTGTGTTGGGTTTACCTATATATATCATATTGATTTCTTTTTTAAGCGGCATTTGGCTAAGGTTTTATTACAGCTCGTGGAAGACATTTTCATTCCTAAGAACCAGTGCTTTTGATAAAATCAATAGCGATGCTGAAGCCATTTTGAACAAACTTTAAATCAAAAAATAAGAATTTCCTGTAAATCCGCCATATCGAACATAAAATCATTTATGATTCTTTTCTTCTGTAACACTTGGAAGGTCATAATTATCAATATTATTAGCCATGAAATATTATAAAGAAATTCTTATTGCTGAAGCGATAATATTTACAATATTCTGGGCAAGCAATGAATATCTGGCAACATTGTTAACATTTATAGCTGTTCCTATTTTTAGCTCAATCCTGATCATCTCCCTGATAGCTGAAAAGATAGAATCATCAAAAATTGGGAAAATATATTTTATTTTAATGGCAGGATTGGCTTTGGTTCCGGCTATCATATTTGGTGTGATGACAGTAATTAATGGAGGCACAAGCTTTGATTGGGGAAAGTAATCGTAGATATTGACTCACGCCAATCCTATAAAAGCATAGAAAATATAGAAAAAAAACATCCTCTCATGTTTATTAGGTTAGTCGCTTTCTTTCAGAATAAGATATTATAGGTAAGTCGATGATTAGTAGCCATATATATATTGATATCGAGAAAAATTATTTTTTCAATTTGCGATTATTTTTTTTCAAATTGTACAATTTATCAAATTTGATTCCGTTAGTAAAAAACATACAATATTAATTGATGTTATTCAAAACAGGATGTAAAGCAACTTAAAACATATGAGAATTATACCAATCTGCCTTTTCACTTTGTTATCTATTTGTTTGTATGCTGGTAATGGTACACCCACAAATGGCATCATCATAAAGTGTACAGAAAAAAAGTGAAATCTATTAAATCTAAATTAAATTCAGCTAGAGCAGCAGAAATCAAATATGAAAATTTAGGAGTAGGTAGTGACCTTTTTTTGATCACTGGAAGTATTGACGATAGTTATATTTATGAATATTGCAGGAAAGAAGGAGGTGTTGAAGCTTTAGAGTATAATTATAGACTTGACTCCAGAATCAAGCCTAACGATACACGTACTGGAGATCAGTATTACCTTGAAACTATAAAGGCTTTTCAAGCCTGGGATTTGGTGACTGGAGGCAAAAACTTTGCTGGCAAGGAAATTGTGATCGGGGTCATAGATGAAGGGTTTGAAATTACTCATGAAGACCTTAAAGACAATATATATATTAATCCAGATGAAATCGTAAGAGATGGAATAGATAATGATGGAAATGGTTGGAAAGATGATGTGAATGGTTGGAACATAAAAAATAGCAATGGAACACATGATCTAACAAGCCACGGCACTAATGTAATTGGTGTTATGGGGGCAAAAGGAAATAACCAGCTAGGAATTTCAGGTATCAGTTGGAATGTGAAAATTTTGCCAGTAACTATAGGCAATTTCGTTAGTGATGTCATCAAGGGATACCAATATCTTTTGGCAGAGAAATCGGCGTATATCAGCTCAGGAGGCAATAAAGGAGCAAATATTGTTGTCACCAATTATTCAGGTGGTCTGCCAAAAGCATTCGCCAGTGATCATCCGATCTGGTGTGGCTTGTACGACAATCTTGGGATTCAAGGTATGCTGAATGTAGTTGCTACTACCAATGATAATGACAATGTCGAAGTAGTAGGAGACATGCCTTCAACATGCCTCAGTAACTACTTACTGGTAGTTAGCAGTACCAATAAAGCTGACGAAATCGCTTCTAGAGGTTTCGGAAGTTTAAGTGTGGACATTTCAGCTCCTGGTGAATCCATTTTAACCACTGAGTTAACAACAAAAGGAAAATACAGAACTGATTCTGGAACATCACTTTCAACACCTATGGTTGCGGGTGCGGCAGCTTTGCTTTTCTCCATCAAATGTGAAGCTTTCCATGATATAGTCTCAAAAGATTCAAAATCATCTGTGCTTAAAGTCAAGGAAGCATTGATGGCTGGAGTTGACAAAAAGAATTCACTTTCGAAAAAGACAGTTTCAGAAGGTCGTATGAATATTTTGAATAGCCTCAATATATTATTGAAAGATAATTGCAGTAAAGAATTATCCCCTGTCGGTGATCTAAAGATAACCCAAATCAGATTTAATGAAGGTACAATCACTATTGACTATCTCAGTCCCGATACCGAGGAGTTGACTTTAAATCTTTTCGGTAGTGACGGAAAATTGGTTTACACTTCTAAATTTGTCCCTCCACTCTTCGGAATAAAACAATTAACATTCACTCCTGACTTACAATTATCAGGACTTTATTATTATTGCAGCATTATTTCAGGCCAAAATATAGCCAGCAAAGGATTTACTGTGCAGGATGTATCTAAGTAGTTTTCAAGGAACCCATTTTTTTAAAGGAAAAAATTGACTTTTTCCACTAATCCATAACACAAGGATTGAAAAGTTAGAGTATGTTTAAAATTTTTCTTACTTGCAAATCAAGAGATTATGGTTCTGACGATAAAATAATCAACGCATTTAGCTTGCCTGACAACTATGATAATAGGCGGGCAGGTGAACTTAATAGGGCAATTATTTTGAATTCAGGTTCATAATACATTGATTTTAAGGCAATAAAAATTTAAACATACTTTTATTACAAAATAGTTATATGAGCTAAATCTAGAATGTATGATGAATCAAGCTTCATTTTTTTCTATTATTCACATTGAAACCTGAATTTTTTCCATAGTTAAGGATAAATGTATGGGTAAATTAGGGTCACAATTGTTGGGTTAACCCAACAGTTTCCAATAAATAGGAAAGCCCGTATAATTTGACAAAGTAGCATTAGAAACTTACAAATAATGGGTGTATCACATTTTTGCACTAAAATTGTTTAAACTGCCCGCTACCCTCATTCTGAAGAGCCTGTCAAGCTACGCTTGAGACGTCCCACCCTTTAACTCTTATCTACTAGGATAATACACTAAATTTTAAACTTAAAAATTATATAATATAGTGCAATTTGGGGATATACTAAAAAATATTAAGTTTCTGCACTTTTTTATCAAGCTGGTATCAATAAATTTCTACATTTGCAACCAAAGATAAGTCAAATGAAAAATCCAGATTCATTCCATAAATATCAGCATATAGTCTTTCTGTTTCTACTCTTTACAATAGTCAATCCCTTTAAAATAATAAGTCAGGGCAGTAAAAAAATGACTCCGTCTGTTTATAGTGAATGGAATAGATTAAAGAATGTGAAAATCTCTGATTCGGCCCAAATAGTAACCTATACATTGGACAAAGAAGTCGGAGATAAACAACTATTGATTTTTGACAGGGCAAAAAACACCAGTCACCATTTTGACAGAGTAGTGAAACACATGCAGGATCCCAACGGAGAGTATGTCGTGATAGCACATGGCCTGTCTTATGACAGCATCAGAACTTTGAAGAGAAAAAAAACACCTAAAGATAAAATGCCAACAGACAGTCTGACCATTTTTAATATTAAAACATTAGAAAAAACCACCATTGCAGATGTTAAGGATTTCAATATCCCTGCAAAATACACAGGATATGTGGCTTACACAATCAAAGAAAAAAACAATGAAACCAAAGACAGTTTAAAGTTCAATGAACCTAGAAAAAAACTTGTTTGCGAAAATCATAATCTCATAGTGAGAAATCTGGGATCAGGTGAAAATGATACAATCAGATATATCAAAGATTTTGTAATGGCTGAAAAGCAACCATTTATATTATATTCTGTATGTCGTGGTGACAGTGTACCAAGTTATGATGTATATATCAAAAACCTTCAAAACAGAGAAGTCACTTTAGTCACAGAAAACAAAACTGAAGTGACCAATCTCAGTATCGATCAAAAAGGGCAACAATGGGCTTTTCTCGCTACTGACCAAAAATCTGAAAAAGCCCAAAAACCTTATAGATTATATGCCGGCAATCCAAATGCACCTGTTGCTGTTGATATTTCAGAAAAATTCATTATGCCCGAAGGTCATGTCATCAGCTCCAATCAAAAATTGACATGGACAGAATCGGGTAAAAGACTATTTTTTGGCATTGCTCCCCTACTTCCTGAAAAAGACACCACCAAACTCGAAGATGAAATCGTGAATGTCGAGATATGGCACCACGACTCACCACGACTATATACGCAAATGGAAGCATCGATAGAGAGCGACAGAAAAAAAACATTTGGTGTGATGTATGATACTGAAAGTTCAGATTTTCATCAGTTTGAAGATATTGAATTCGACAAAAGTGTACAGTCTGTGAGGGGAGATGGCAGATATTTTCTGTTACTTCATTCAACACCATATCAGAAAGCAGTCACGTGGCAGGGTGAACTTTTGAAAGACATGTACCTTTATGATACTGCCTTGAAAAACAAGGTCAAAATCGGTAGTGCTGAATCCGGAAACCCCGCATTTTCGGCAGGTGGAAGATACCTATACTGGTGGAGCAGACAGGATTCTATCTGGAAAACATATGACACCCAAACTTCAGCACTCGGATATCTTGGGTTATGGTCGATTTCCAGATTTCATGATGAGGAGCATGATACACCCTCCCTTGCAGAAGGCTACGGTATTGCAGGATGGCTGAAAAATGACTCTATTGCTTTAGTATATGACAGATATGATATATATAGGATTGACCCCAAAGATGCATTCAACTATACCAATCTGACAAACGGCAGGGAAAGCAAAACTATCCATAGAGTAATACAGCCAGATCCTGACATCAGATATATAGATCAGGATGTACCGTTATTGCTGCATCAACACAATGAAGATACTCGTGAAGAGTCCTACTCGTGGTTAGATTTGACATCAGGACAAATAACCAAATCATTGAGTGGAGCTATTTCATTAACAAAAAATGTATTGAAAGCTGCCAAAGAAGATACATATATCTTTACACAGGAAAATTTCCAAACCTTTCCGGATCTTTTGTTGAGTAATAAAGATTTCAGTATGCACAAGAAGATTTCTGATGCTAATCCTCAACAAATCAACTATGGTTGGGGTACTGCAAAATCGTTCTCCTGGAAAAATCTCAGAGGTCAAAAAAACAATGGTATGGTGTTTTTTCCTCCAGGATTTGATCCCGAAAAAAAATATCCTCTCATCGTAAATTTTTATGAAAAATCATCTGAAGGGATATACAAGCACAGTGCTCCGGAAGCAAACAGATCCACTATCAATTACACCTATTATACCAATCAGGGCTTCGTAATATTCAATCCTGACATCAAATATTTGACAGGTCAACCCGGAGAAGATTGCTTCAATGCCGTAGAAAGCGGAGTCGACGAACTGCTAAAAAAAGGATATATCGATGAAAGCCGAATGGCACTCCAAGGGCACAGTTGGGGTGGATATCAGATAGCATACCTTCTCACCAAGACTGGCAGGTACAAATGTGCGGAGTCTGGTGCACCGGTCGTCAATATGGTAAGCGCCTATGGTGGCATAAGGTGGGAATCAGGGATGAGCAGGATGTTTCAGTATGAAAAGGCTCAATCCAGGCTGGGAGTTTCTTTATGGGACAATGTAGGCCTATACCATAAAAACTCTCCGATCTATGAGATGACCAATGTCATGACCCCGGTTCTCATCATGCATAATGATGAAGACGGAGCTGTGCCCTGGTATCAGGGTATTGAGTACTACATGGCACTCCGAAGATTGGGCAAACCCGCATGGCTTCTCAATTACAATGGTGAACCACACTGGCCTGTTAAATGGCAGAATCGTCTTGATTTCAATATCCGGTTAGAGCAATTTTTCAAACATTATCTCATGGATGGTCCTTTGCCGATTTGGATGAAAGAGGGCAACACACCTTTAGAAAAAGGCATTCTGGATAAATATTAAATTATGAATATCAGGGCTCATTTGCTTACAGAACACAGTAAGGCCATTACCGATAGTATTGTACATTGTGTTCAGGCAAATCCTGACAAATTGGGCGAACTCATGGCATGCTTTTTTGATCCAAACCTGAGAATTTGTCAAAGAGCAGCATGGTCTGTGGGAATATTGGGTAAAAAAAATCCTGAAATGATGTATCCCTATCTCCCTGACATGATCAACTATCTCCAAAATCCACCGCATGATGCTATAATCAGGAATACAGTCAGAACGTGGCAAACTATGAAAGTCCCGGAAGAGTATCAGGGAGAAATTTTCGAAATATGTTTTAAATATATCATACATCCGAAGTATCCTGCAGCTATCAGAGCATTCAGTATGTCGGTGTGTACCAAAATTGCAAAAGAAATTCCTGAACTAAAAGAAGAATTGATTCTCGCCATAAGCGACCAGCTTGAGTTTGGGTCGTCAGGTATCATCAACAGAGGGAACAGAATGATTAAAGAGTTAAGTAAATAAGTTGAGCACAATTCAGTTTCGTCAGGTCATTTATCCTTTCAAAAATCTGTCCACTGCAATAAAAATAAAGAACTACCAGATCAGGCTTTGCGTAACTAATCGTTCAGATCATTCAAGTTCAAATTTTCGTGTGTATAACAAATTGCACAAATTCATATTTTCCTCCCCGCTACCCTCATTCCCTTATATGTTTGCATTTTAAAAATTAATGGTTTCAAGATAAACAAATAATTTATAACTTGGCGGTTGAAGGGGAACACCCCTTGATACTTAGATATCGTCCTTTAGTGTCCCTTTCGCCAAGCTTAATCATGAGGTATAACTTGATACATTGATATCGTATAATATAAGGGAATGTAAGGCTTGACATTTTTTAACACATTTTAAAGTAATTTATGTATGAAAGTTGGATTTGGAGGACTGGACGCAAGTAAAGGTTATTGTGATTTCAGTTTAATTTCGAAGGGTAATGAATTTACTAATCGCAGGATGAATTTTATTGATAATCAATCCGGTCTTGATGAACTCAAAAAAGTCTTATCACAGGCACTTTTGTCTATTGATAAAATCTATTTGGCTATTGAAAGTACCGGTGGGTATGAAAACAATTGGTATAATCAATTGGTAAGTTTTGATAAGCGAATCATCATGTTCAGGATTAATCCGTTGCGGACACATCATGAGTCAAAAAGAATATGCATCGCAATATTAATGACGCCATCAGTAGTGAAATTATAGCTAGGCATGTATCTGAAAATTATGAGGAACTAGAGAAAGCCAAGCCTAGATCCTTACATTTTTATACTGCGAAACAGATGCACAAAACTATACAAGGATTTATTAAACAAAAGACGAGAAATATCAACCAACTTGAGAAAGTAGTGTATAGTTGTATTCCTGGTCTTTTAACTTTTAGTAAAAATGGCATGCCAAAATACATGTATAAATTACTTCAAAAGTATCCATCAAAGGCAAAGATATTAAATGCGAAAACAGCTTCTTTGGCTAAAATCAAAGGGTTAACCATGGAGAAGGCTGAGGCCATCCAAAAAGCGGTGAAGCTAGATTCAGGGTCGGGTAATACGATACTTACTGAGCTAAATATTAAAACATTGGCCCAAACTATTAACTTATTCTCCACCCAGATCAAAGAACTTCAATCAGAACTTGCTAAACACGGAGCCAACGACTTAGCGGATTTATTAGTCACAATTCCTGGTTGCGGCATCGAGTCAGCAGTGTCATTAAGCATAGAAATAGAAGATATAAATCGATTTAACAGTGCCGCATCACTTTGTTGCTATTTTGGAGTACACCCAGAAAACCATACAAGTGGTGATATATCAAAGAAACCTAAAATGAGCAAAAAGGAAGTAGTTCATATAGGGGTACAATATACATGGTAGCTAAAAATGCGATTATGTATGACCCTTATTTTAAAGAGGTATATTCAAATCAAAGAGCGAAAGGTAAGACCTATAACGATGCTTTAGGTGTAATAATGAACAAGTTAACAAGAGTGATCTATGGTATGCTTACAAACAAAGAGGCATACGATTCATCAAAACCTAAAACAAAAAAAAAACAAACCAGTAGACGCAGATCAGCAAATAGAGAAGTTGGAAAAAGAAACCGCAGATTATAAGGCAGAGCTAGAAAAGATGCAAAACGCACCAGTTTCTCGAAGAGCAGAAAATAAAATAAAATAAAAAAGGCAATGGAAGAGTCTCAAAACTCAATTGAAGAGTTGCGCACGAGATCAAAACCATTACCAAGTGCAAACATATAAATTTGTTTGAACTTGGTAATAAAAAACACCGCCAAATAGAGGCTGTAAAATATTTTGTGTAAACAAAACTTCAAAGAATTATGGCTGAATCAAATTATCCTCAAAGATAATTAAAATTTCATTATGAGTAATATGCCAGTTATGAATTGGCATTGTCCATTTAACTTGAATTTGCTGAATAGCAAGATATACAGATTTCAAGGCTGCCTGATCATTTGGAAAGAGGCTGTAAAATATTTTGTGTAAACAAAACTTCAAAGAATTATGGCTGAATCAAATTATCCTCAAAGATAATTAAAATTTCATTATGAGTAATATGCCAGTTATGAATTGGCATTGTCCATTTAACTTGAATTTGCTGAATAGCAAGATATACAGATTTCAAGGCTGCCTGATCATTTGGAAAAAGTGTTTTGGTTTTGGTAAATTTTCTGATGGCTCTGTTGAGGCCTTCAATGGTATTAGTGGTATACATAATTTTACGAATGTTAGTAGGATACTGAAACATGGGAGATAGATTTGACCAGTTTGCTTCCCAACTTTTAATGGCATAGGCATATTTAGACCCCCATTTTGCTTTAAAAGCTTCAAAAGCAATGAGAGCAGTTTCCATATTTAAAGCGGCATAAACAGTTTTTAAATCAGCCAGGAAGGCCCTTCTATCTTTCCATGGGACAAACTTCATAGAGTTTCTGATTTGATGAACGATACAAAGCTGGGATACGGTATCGGGGAAAGCAGTTTGAATGGCCTGAGTGAATCCTGTAAGATTGTCAGTGCATGCAATGAGCATCTTTTTAACGCCCCTGTCTTTGAGCTCATTTAAGACAGAAAGCCAAAACGCGGCAGACTCGTTGGCGCTCATCCAGATGCCCAAAACTTCTTTGATCCCATTGGTTTTCAGTCCTATAACGATATAAATACTCTTGTTGATGATTTTATTATCCTGCCGGATTTTAAAACAAATACAATCCATCCAAACGATGTAATAAGTATTATCCAAAGGTCTGTTTTGCCATTCCTGGATAGCCGGAATCATTTTGTTTGTAATATCTGAAACAAAGGTTTTAGAAACGTCTAAGCCATAAATTTCCTGAATTTGAGCTGTTATGTCATCGGTGCTCATACCTCTGCTGTAAAGAGATGTAATGACAGATTCTACTTTCTCAGTGGTAGTTTGGCCCTTGGGAACAATGATAGGCTCAAATTCACCGTTACGATCCCGTGGAATATCCAACTCTACCTGTCCTTGTGTAGTGCGTATCTTTTTCTTATAAGACCCATTCCGGGAATTACCTGAATTAATCCCATCGGGCGAGTGTTTTGAATAGCCTAAATGATGACTTAGTTCAGCTTTTTAAAAGTTCTTGAATGCCATCTTTGTAAAGGCCATTCATAACATTGTCAAAATCATTAAGAGACTTGACATCCTGAAGAAATTCAGAGAGATTAAGATTAAATTTGTTACTTTGCATAACTATTAAATTTGTTAGGTTAAAAAATGTGTCTGTACTTGGTCGCACAAACATATTAAAAAATTTTCCATCTGTGGGGGGTACCCCCCACAGATGGAAGCCTAACTCCTTGATACTAGTTTACACAATCTTTCTTACACTCCCTTTTCTTCTTCGCTACCGCCCAATTCTCCTAATAAAAGCGCTGCATTCCCCTTTAGTTATACCGTTGATTTTATAATATTTGGCGGTGTTTTTTATTACCAAGTTCAAACAAATTTATATGTTTGCACTTGGTAATGGTTTTGATCTCGTGCGCAACTCTTCAATTGAGTTTTGAGACTCTTCCATTGCCTTTTTTATTTTATTTTCTGCTCTTCGAGAAACTGGTGCGTTTTGCATCTTTTCTAGCTCTGCCTTATAATCTGCGGTTTCTTTTTCCAACTTCTCTATTTGCTGATCTGCGTCTACTGGTTTGTTTTTTTTGTGTTTTAGGTTTTGATGAATCGTATGCCTCTTTGTTTGTAAGCATACCATAGATCACTCTTGTTAACTTGTTCATTATTACACCTAAAGCATCGTTATAGGTCTTACCTTTCGCTCTTTGATTTGAATATACCTCTTTAAAATAAGGGTCATACATAATCGCATTTTTAGCTACCATGTATATTGTACCCCTATATGAACTACTTCCTTTTTTGCTCATTTTAGGTTTCTTTGATATATCACCACTTGTATGGTTTTCTGGGTGTACTCCAAAATAGCAACAAAGTGATGCGGCACTGTTAAATCGATTTATATCTTCTATTTCTATGCTTAATGACACTGCTGACTCGATGCCGCAACCAGGAATTGTGACTAATAAATCCGCTAAGTCGTTGGCTCCGTGTTTAGCAAGCTCTGATTGAAGTTCTTTGATCTGGGTGGAGAATAAGTTAATAGTTTGGGCCAATGTTTTAATATTTAGCTCAGTAAGTATCGTATTACCCGACCCTGAATCTAGCTTCACCGCTTTTTGGATGGCCTCAGCCTTCTCCATGGTTAACCCTTTGATTTTAGCCAATGAAGCTGTTTTCGCATTTAATATCTTTGCCTTTGATGGATACTTTTGAAGTACTTTATACATGTATTTTGGCATGCCATTTTTACTAAAAGTTAAAAGACCAGGAATACAACTATACACTACTTTCTCAAGTTGGTTGATATTTCTCGTCTTTTGTTTAATAAATCCTTGTATAGTTTTGTGCATCTGTTTCGCAGTATAAAAATGTAAGGATCTAGGCTTGGCTTTCTCTAGTTCCTCATAATTTTCAGATACATGCCTAGCTATAATTTCACTACTGATGGCGTCATTAATATTGCGATGCATATTCGTTTTGACTCATGATGTGTCCGCAACGGATTAATCCTGAACATGATGATTCGCTTATCAAAACTTACCAATTGATTATACCAATTGTTTTCATACCCACCGGTACTTTCAATAGCCAAATAAATTTTATCAATAGACAAAAGTGCCTGTGATAAGACTTTTGAGTTCATCAAGACCGGATTGATTATCAATAAAATTCATCCTGCGATTGGTAAATTCATTACCCTTCGAAATTAAACTGAAATCACAATAACCTTTACTTGCGTCCAGTCCTCCAAATCCAACTTTCATACATAAATTACTTTAAAATGTGTTAAAAAAAGTGTCAAGCCTTACATTCCCTTATATTATACGATATCAATGTATCAAGTTATACCTCATGATTAAGCTTGGCGAAAGGGACACTAAAGGACGATATCTAAGTATCAAGGGGTGTTCCCCTTCAACCGCCAAGTTATAAATTATTTGTTTATCTTGAAACCATTAATTTTTAAAATGCAAACATATAAGGGGTTGGGGGTATGTATAGGCAAATGTAGCAAGTTAATTTTTTTCACAAAAGTGCAATATGTTATACACACCATATCCCATCTCTCAACGCAAGAATCAGAAAATTAAAAATAATATTCTGAGAAACCATTGATTAGATTGTACTTTTGACATTCACATCAGAATTTTTTTTACACATGTGAAAGTATTATTGTTTCTTCAAATTCCAGCCATTATGTTTTATTAATTACTTTTGACGCATTAATTTTATATTATATTACCTTCAAATGAGTGCAACATTAATCCTGGTCATCGTCACCTGTATCATCTCAATATTGTGTTTCAATGATAAAAGACTATTTGATAGTCTCAAACATCATCCTGCAACTGAATACAACAAAGGACAGTACTATAGGTGGCTTACTTCAGGATTTGTCCATGGTGATTATATGCACCTCTTTGTCAATATGTTTGTTTTATACCAGTTTGGCGGTCTGGTAGAGAGCTATTTAATATATCATTTTGGTACACCGGGAGGGCTAATTTTGTACATCATCACCTATCTGCTTATCATCATCATGGGTGATGTTCCTACTTATTTTAAACATAAGGAAAACTTCTATTTTGCCAGCGTAGGGGCTTCGGGAGGCGTATCAGGGATTATTTTCACATATATTTTGTTATTTCCCTGGCACAATTTGTATTTGTTTGCCATTGTACCTCTTCCTGCCATTGTTTTCGGAGTATTGTACCTTTGGTACAGTACCTGGGCATCCAGAAATCAAAATGACATGATCGATCATGAAGCCCACTTTTATGGAGCAGTAGCAGGCATACTTATTGCAATCATCTCCAGACCAGAAATTTTTTCAGAATTTCTTTTTAAACTGGTACAGGAATTTCCTTTGAGGTAAAAATATAATGGATGTATCTTACTGGTCTATTTTAATAGCCGCAAAGCATTCTTTCAGTGCCGTGTACCAGTGTGGTATCTCCAGCCCATAAGCTTCTCTGATTTTGTTTTTGGCCATCACACTCCATAAAGGTCTTACAGCCGGAGTGGGATATTCTGCTGTTGTAATAGGCTGTACTTTACAACTCAGACCTTCATCTTTCATGATGCGATCAGCTATGTCATACCAGGAGGTGATGCCCTCACTTGAAAAATTATAAGTTTGATTGAAAAGCCTTTGATCAGCACTTTCAGAAGTCATGGCAGTAATGATATCCAGCACCGCTGAAGCAAGGTGTCTTGCATACGTAATGGCTCCTAACTGATCATTTACAACATTAAGTACACTTTTATCCTTACCCAATTTGAGCATAGTTTTGACAAAATTGTGACCAAAAGAAGAAACTACCCATGAAGTCCTCAATATCAAGGCTTCTGTTTCGCTTGCCCTGATGATATTTTCACCTTTGAGTTTCGACTTGGCATACATACCGGAAGGATTACATGTTTCGGTTTCCCTGAGTGGAAATCCATCATAGACATGGTAAACATAATCGGATGAAAAATGCACCAGTCTGACAGGTCTTCCCTTAATAGCATTGCAAATATATTGACATGCCTTGGCATTGATCAAAAAACATTTCTCCTGCTCGCTTTCTGCTTTATCCACTGCAGTATATGCAGCGCAATTGATTACATAATCAAAATTTTCAGATTGCAATACTGACCTCACGGCTTCCTGATCAGCTATATCGCAATCATCCCTTGAAAAAAAATCAAAGTTCATGTATTCATAACTCTGATGCAAAAACCTAAACTCCTGGCCCAACTGACCATCGGCACCAAGTACAGCTATTTTTATTTTTTTCATGATCATTTCACCAAATTAAGTTCCATAAAAAGAAGTTCATAGAATAAAAAGGCTGGTAAACGATTATAAACAGGTAAAGATACCATATGACAATATTTTTGTGATATTTTCATTCGATATTGATCATACATCATTGGTAAATCAAGGAAATTTTTAATTACACAGTAAAAGGGATATGCTGATCAAAGTTGGGTAAGTTCCTGTCTTTTTCAGATACTAAACACTCATCAGCAGGTAACAACCAGTCTATTCCCAAACCAGCATCATCAAATTTAATGCCTGCTTCTGCACTAAAATTGTAAAAAGCATCACACTTGTATGCAAATATAGCTGTCGGAGACAGGACTACATAGCCATGAGCAAATCCTTTAGGGACGAACAGTTGCTTTTTTTGTATATCATTGAGTATCACAGTAAGGTGTTGACCAAAAGTAGGTGATCCTTTTCTTATATCCACAATCACATCGAGAACTTCACCCTGTACGACTCTTACTAATTTTGATTGAGCATGAGGCGGCAATTGATAATGTAAGCCACGTAAAACACCTCTAACAGATGCTGCCTCGTTGTCCTGTACAAAAGAAATGTCCCGAAGCTCATCAGGTAATCCTGAAGCATTATATGTTTCAACAAAGTAACCTCTTTGATCTTTCCATACTCGAGGTTCAAAAACCCACACTCCCTGAAGGTTTGTTTTTATCCAGGTCATACTCAATTATTTTTCTCTGAAATATACACTTATAGAAGCCCCGGTGAGCGTAAAATGTTTTCTCAGCTGATTTTCCAAAAAATGTCTGTAGCTCACTTTTACGTGATCAGGATAGTTGCAATAAAAAACAAAAGCCGGGTAAGCCACAGGCAACTGGGCAACATATTTTATCTTTATATATTTGCCCCTGTGAGAAGGAGGTGGATTTTTTTCTATAATCTCAAGCATGACATCATTAAGGGTTGATGTTTTTATTCTTTGCTGTCTGTTTTCATAGACCTCCAGCAATGTCTCAACGGTCTTGAAGATTCGTTGTTTTTCATGTACTGAGGTAAATATCACAGGTACATCCGTAAACGGTGCCATTTTTTCTTTAAGATTTTTTTCAAAATCTCTGGCGGTATTGGTTTCTTTTTTGATTAAATCCCACTTATTGACAAGGATGACAAGACCTTTTTTCCTTTTTTGTATCAAAGACATGATACTCAAATCCTGAGATTCTATACCAACACTTGCATCGAGCATCAGCAGACAGACGTCAGCTTCTTCAATAGCATTGATAGCTCTTAAGACTGAATAAAACTCAAGGTCTTCGTGAACTTTTGCTTTTTTTCTAATTCCGGCCGTATCTATCAGATAGAATTTTTTGTCAAACTTATTGTACAAAGTATAAATAGCATCCCTGGTAGTGCCTGGTATGTCAGTCACTATGTTCCTCTCCTCTCCTATCAGTGCATTGGTCATGGATGATTTTCCTACATTTGGCTGACCTACGATGGCTATTTTAGGAATATCTTTATCCAGACCTTCAGGTCCATTCTCGCCTGATGGAAGGATGTCTGCAATGATGTCCAACAGATCACCGGTGCCGCTACCGGAAATGGAAGATATAAAAATGGTATCTTCAAAACCCAAACTCCAAAATTCATTGGCTGACATTTGTCTTTGGGCGTTGTCGACTTTATTGACTGCGAGGATTACTCTTTTTGGATTTTTCCTGAGCATACGCGCTATTTCCTCATCGAGATCCGTAATCCCTGTGGATACATCCGTCAGAAACACAATAACTCCAGCTTCATCCATGGCTATTTGCACTTGACGTCGTATTTCTGCTTCAAAGATATCTGTGGATCCTTTTACAAAACCTCCGGTATCTACTACAGTAAAATTTTTTCCATTCCAGTCAGAGAAACCATAGATTCTGTCTCTCGTGACACCACTTACATTATCTATTATGGCTTTTCTTTCCCCAATCAAACGATTAAAAAGAGTAGATTTACCCACATTTGGTCTGCCTACAATGGCAACAATATGCGACATATACAATTTTTCAAAATGCAAAGGTAAAAAAATATCCCTAAAGCACCCCGAATATATCGTCATTTTGGAAATATTGCTTTACTTTGTATTATAAATTTATAAAACAAATGAGCTATAAAAACCATATTTCCAAATCCATTATTCATCCAAACATCATAAGGCAGATTTTTTTTCTTGCTTTATTGATATTTCTGGGATTTATAATCGTGATGGAACTGTATTATCTGGTCAGCGCTTTTTTCGGGGCAGTGACTTTGTATGTCATTCTTATGTATCCTGTCAAATATTTAGTTATCATCAAAAAATGGAAGCCTGCGTTGGCTGCCATCGCACTGATGCTGGTTTCATTCATTGTTATGGTCATACCTTTGGCTTATATGGGTTCAGTGGCTGTAGATAAGATCACGCCTATCATCAATAATCCCAGTACGATCAATGATGTGTTTTCAAAAATTAATAGTTTTCTGCTATCATCATACAATATTGACATACTCAATGAAGCAAATGTCAGTAAGGTAACCGGGCAGTTAGTACCATTTGCTCAAAAAACATTGGGAGGCACATTCAGTGCAATGGGCAATATGGTCATCATGTATCTTGTTCTTTACTTTTTACTCGCCAATACAAGAGAAGTCGAAAAATGGCTAAGACAAAGTGTTCCTTTCAAATCAGCCAATGTAAAGTCTATTATCAAAGATATCAGAGCTTTGGTATACAGTAATGCCTTGGGAATACCTATCGTCGCTGTAGTTCAAGGTTTTTGTGGCTTTATCGGATATTGGATTTTTGGAGTGGAAGAATTTATCCTGATGGGTATCTTGACTGCGATCAGTTCAGTGATTCCGATCGTCGGCAGCCTGGCCATATACCTGCCGTTAGCGATCTATCAATTTGCATTTGTAGGCACCTGGCAGGGAGTCGGAGTGGCGCTTTGGGGTTTTATCGTAATAGGTTCTGTAGATAATATTGCCCGATTTGTGGTACAAAAACAACTTGCGGATATCCACCCATTAGTAACATTGCTTGGCGTCATGCTTGGTATCAGTCTTTTCGGATTTATAGGTGTCATCTTTGGCCCATTGCTGATTTCTGTATTTTTTATACTTTTTAAAATCTATGTGGATGAATTCGGGAAAGTAGATGCCAATCATCCCGATAATATTTCATAAAAACAAAAGGCGGCACTTTCTTTAAAGTGTCCGCCTTTTATCAAATCACTGATAATCAGGATTCATAAATCAACAATAATTAATTACATGAGTCTTTAAGGGCTGTCAACTCTTCCTTAGATTTTACTGTTACTTTTGTGCCATCTGACATCTCAAATGTAGCCGGAAACTTCAGAGTAGGTTTTGTTCTTGCTGCACCAGGATTAGCCGTGTAATATGCCTTTATGGCATCGTGAAGTGCTTTTCTGTCTGTTGCGCTGTTTAATGTAAATTCTTTGCCATCCGGAAGCAGAACAGTGAACGGGAAGACAGGCTTGAAACACATTTTGTGATTACCTTTTGGGCCTTTAGGTCCGTGACCTGGTCTTCCGCACATTGCTTTTAATGCTTTGGCCTCTGCATCAGTCGTAACGTTAACATATTCACCATCTGGTTTGACCACTTGGAATGGTAGGGCGATTTTAGGTCTGATTTTGCTTTCAGGATTTTTTTCTCTCCAAGCTTTGATAGCATCCTTCATAGCTTCATAAGAGTCTGCTGTTGCAGTAGAACTGTCTCCAAAAACTAATGTAACCGGAAATACAAGCTCAAAACATCCTTTACGGCCTACGCCTACTGAGTCAATAGTTCTGAGTACTGTTTCTTCAGCATATTCGTCAAGGGAAGCAGATGATAGGTCATCACTTTCAGTACAAGATGTGATAAATAATCCAACAAAGAGGAGGAAAATTGGTGCGATTTTAAAAAGATTCGTTTTCATACGGATTAAAATTTTTAAAGTTTTGAATAAAATGTTTTACAAATAGATAAGTATGGACTAATACTTTTGTACTCATATTTTTTAGTAAAAAAATAATTATTTTTACATAATAATTTATAATTACATATTAAATATTGATTATTAATGAGTTATGTTATTTAAAATAGAAAAGTAAATTTATAAAATATTTATGCCAAAAAATAACATAAATATCAATGTCGTTCAGATAAGGAATTTTTCTTTTTTTTTTTACCCTATCTAAATCTTTCCCTTACAAGGGAAAAACTTCATAGAGATGTCTTAACTAAACGACATTGGCATAAATATTCAAAAAACATATTCTCACTGTTATATCTAAAATCCTTTAAATTGCACATGAAATGATACGATACCGGCATTCAAACCATCACTGCGATGATATACAGCCCTCTTAGTTCAAGCTGACTGATGGCAAATAAATTGAGCATCGTTTTGAAAGGTGTATGCCTTACTCCTATACCATAAAAATTACTACTCAAATCAGACAAGTCAAAATCTGATGAAAAATACTTAGCATCAATAGTTGTCTCACCTTTTGGGGCAAAATAATCAATGGCTGATTGTGTATGATATCTGTAAAAAGGACTTAAAGAATATCAAGATGAAAGTCGATAAGGCACCTCTATTTGCAGGGTATGGGCTTTCATCCCCCAATCATCCTGATAATACCGGTAGAAGGACCTGATGATCATTTTCTCTCCGACAAAATAATTAGCCCTTATTCCTATAGGAATTCTTAATCTCATATCAGGAAGTGTCTCTCGTACCAATGAACCATCCGACTTATAAACCCTATGAAAAGGCGTACTTAATAAGCCATCCTGATAAGCCACATCCAGCGTTAAAGCCGCTTGGAAACGTTTTGTCAATATTTGGGACAGTGTCATAGACAAATCAAAAGTATTTCTGGCAGCATTGCCGATTTCGCCTTTCTTTTGCTGTCTGGAAGGTAAACTCGATCTGAATTCCGTAGGCACAATCTGACTATAAGTATCCAAAAAGACATTGAATCGTGCTCCGAATTCTGTATTTTGATTCTTTGACTTTTTATTAAAGTTGACACCACCGCCAAAAGATGTATAATCATATTCCTTGGAAAAAGCAAGGTTTGCCCCTTTAGAAAATCCTGTTTTTAGGTTTTCATTAGTGTAATTGATTGGAGGATAAAATCTGACATCTGACGAAGAAGCTGATGATACTTTAAAATCAATATTGTCTGAAGAAGCTGATGTATAGTAATCGATGCCCATTTCCGCACCGAAGATATGCTTTTTGCCTTTTCCATTTTGGTAGGATAACTTGAAGTAAATAACATTGGCTATGTCGGTTAATTTTTCAGTACCAATACCACCTGTGATGGCTGAATGATTACCATCCTGATGATAAAATGATGTTACTATATTTGCTTCATCAAAGGTTAAAGATTTTTTTTCAAATGTTTTTGTTGTATCAATTTTAAATGTTTGAGAAAAAAGATGCAAACTCAAAAAAAGAAAAAACAAAGTATTTATAGTGATTCTGATCATTTCTGATTAATTATTTTTTTAATGATAGGAAATTTAATTACAACCACAACCACCACTACTCTTGCCACCGGTAGCGCCGGCAGCACCTTCTCTGTACAATTGGAAACTGATTTCTGATTTTTCTACTTTCCTGATAGATAATGGCATTTCACCATCATTGATGTAAATCAAGCTTAGTGGCTTGGCACTATTGCAAGATGCCAAAAGTACTATGGCAATACTTACAATGGCAAATTTAAAATTACTCGATTTTAAGATTTTCATTTTTTGATATTTTAATATTTTTTGAATAATAAATTTTATCGGTGCTGTCTATCAATATAGCTTCTACGCCATGTATCTGATTGATAAAGTGCAATCCTGCTTCTACACCCATAATAATAACAGGAGTAGTCAGTGTATCACACAATTCAGCAAAGGGAGCTATGATCGTAACAGATTTCATTCCTTCTGCCGGCATACCGGTTTTTGGGTTGATTGTATGTGAATATTTTTTGCCACCGATAACGACAAATTTTTCGTAATCACCACTTGTAGCGACAGAACCGTTATTGATTTCAAAACGACCAATGATATGATGTTTAAAATTTGGATTGGCTACACCAATAGTCCACGGTTTTCCATCAGCCTGATGTCCCCAAGCCGTCAGATCGCCAGAAGCATTTACCACACCATCATTTATGCCTATATTTTGCATCACTCTTTTGGCCATTTCTGCTGCA
Organism: Saprospiraceae bacterium; assembly: GCA_016713025.1. NCBI lineage: Bacteria > Pseudomonadati > Bacteroidota > Saprospiria > Saprospirales > Saprospiraceae > Saprospiraceae bacterium. Next base: position 1,352,518 of record JADJPZ010000004.1, read on the forward strand.
TAACCTTTGCCGATACCACCAAATCCGATTCGCATTCCTTTATATTTTAAGAAAACGGTTTACTCTTTGGCATCAAGCACTAGATTTCTATAATCTACCAATTTTACGGCTTTTTTCGCTATCTTTGGATCTGGTAATTGGGTCATTTTGGTATCAAAATTCCAATATTTTTTATCAACCGAGCCATAAGTGATATCAAATGCTCCTTGCGTCAGATTGGAAATTCGTTGGCATCGTTCAATGATATGGAAAACTTCATCAGGAACTTGAACAGGTTGTAGACCAGCATTTTTATTGATCGAGGCCGTGATACTGTCTTCAGAAAAAGTAGTCAATAAGGCTTCAATTCTTCTGACTTCTAGGATACCCATTTCAATTGCTTGTTTACAAATTTCTAAAGACTCATGGACAGCCGTTAATTCAAACTGGTTGCCCATGAGTTTAAGATTTGTTGTATGTGTTTGCACCATTAAATATTAATGAATTATGGTTATGGTTTTGGATAGAGAAGCAGACTCTGATTTAAATGATAGGTAGTAAATACCACTCTTTAGTGCTTTTACATTTAAAGTCTTGAATTTGTCTAATGTAAAATTCATAATTTCAGTACCATTTGGATTCATAATCTTAACTTGTACAGGATCAAAGTGCTCAGATTTTAAGTTAATAAAGTCAGATGTAGGGTTAGGATACACATGTATTTTTATTTCACTTTCATTCTCGGTTGTAGCTGATGTAGAAGAAATACCCACTACCTTTTTACCTTTTACAACATTATCTCCTGTTTTTGACCATTACCATCTGCCTGTAGCATGACATAATAAAAAAATGCTGAATCTCCAAGTATAGAAGCTGGTGATGTCCATCTAAATGTATAAGATGCTTTACCGCCAGATAAGGTAGTAGCACTTGTTTGTCTAATATACATTTTACTACCAGCAGTTTTTATGTTATTGTTAGTTCCTGCTGTTAAGGTACCACAATTAGCATTGCTTATATCCAATACCTTCAACTCAAAACCTGTATTGACACAAGTGGATACTAAAGTAATACTCACATTGTAGGACGTTAATGGCTGGATTTTGTCTGTCAATCCTTCCAAGGCAACACTTCCTGAGTAGTTCCCTCCGGAATGACACCCAGCCGCAGTGCTACAAGTTGTTTCATTAGGCGCGCCAGTCTGCCCCGTAGGTGGGTTTTTAGGATCAAGTTTGAAACCTGATGATATATTAAAAACCACTAAAAAAGACACACACAATAAAGTGAATTTAAAAAAATAAGACATAAACTTTAATTGTGATTGGAAAAAACTATTAATAATTATTTTAAATCAAGATAAAAACACCAAATATTAGACTCTTTCTGGAATACTATGAACATCCCACATATATACGAAAACATCTTATAAATGGTGTGGTGCTCGGAAATATTTTTGGATCATCAGTTACATTATTGAACCCCTAATCCATTTTTTGGAATAAAATAGACAAAAACCTACCCTGACTTTTTCAGTCTTATACAAATTCTAATCAGTCATCATTTTCTACACCGTTGCCTTCAGGATCAACTCCTTGACCACCGTCATACCCGACTCTGATTTCTGTGTGTCTGATCTCTCCTCCTGATGTGCCCGTCATTTTACCGAAATACAGACCAGCCAATCCAAGGCACAAGACTGCTATTGCCATATAATTGGCAAATGATTTTTATTTCCAGTATGCCCAAAAGCCTATCAAAGATACAAAACCAAGTATGTAATTGATGATGGCCAATATTTCTGCCTTCTCTTCATGTTCATGGATCAATTGTTTGGTGACGTCAGGTAATTTTTCAGCTATTTCTTCCGCACCTTCACCTGTGTACATGGCCGGAAAGGTGAGAATGGCTCCCAATACAAACACGCCCAAAGCGGTACTCTTTACAACATCGGAGTCAATAAAAAAGCCTACTATTAAAATCAAAAGACCAACGATAGGTACGATGATCGGGAAGTGATTAAACACTAAATGCAAATGTGCGTCGTTCATGATAAATATTTTTTAAAATTATGAAAAATTATGTTGTTGCGTGTAAGGTAAATGATGAAAAATTTATCCTGCTACCTGTACACCGATCAAGCTACCGATACCATAGGTTATGGCCGCCGCAGCCAAACCAAAAAAAACCTGTCTCATACCAGAAAACCAGATACTTTTGCCTGTAAAAAGGGTGATGGCTGATCCTATGATAAATAAGCCAATGGCACTTACCACAGTACTCAAAATCACAGCATTAAATCCTGATAGAAAGAAAAAAGGAAAGACCGGAATGATAGCGCCAATGGCAAATAATAAAAATGAAGTTATGGCTGCTTCCATGGCTGAGCCTTTGAGTTCTTCACTATTAATACCCAATTCTTCTTTTACTAATATCTCGTGTGCTTTGCTTTTATCTTTTATAATTTCAGCAGCCATTTCTCTGGCTTGAGATTCTGGAATTCCTTTGGACATATAAATGAGTGCGATTTCCTTTTCTTCTCCATCAGGATTGACTTCAAGCTCTTCCATTTCGAGATTCATTTGATTTTCATACAGTTCCTGCGAACTTTTGACCGAAATCCATTCACCCAATGCCATGGAAAGTGCACCTGCCATCAGACCTGCCATACCTGCTAATAACACTTCATCATTTCCGCTAGTGGCCCCTGCTATACCCATTACCAAACTAAAATTGGATACCAAACCATCATTACCACCTAGAACAGCTGCGCGCAATGCGTTGCCACCTACTGACCTGTGACGCTTTTCAAATCTAGCAAGATTAGAACCTGAAACTTTGGTCTGATTATCCAGTAAGTTTTTCAGTATCGTGACATGAGCAGTATCTGAAATAGATGATGAATCAGGCTTCAATTTTATTCTGGTATTGATTATTGTGTTTGAAAGACTTTTTTCTGTGTCCATCAGCACGCCAAGGATGTAGTCATAGCCCATCACTTTGCCTATAAATTGCAGCATTTTAGCTCTGCCCGAAGGTGCTGGAAAAGGCTCTGAAGGTATATTGTGTTTAACCATAAAAGCCAACGCATGACTTTTTTCAATGTCACTCATCTGACGAAAGATTTCTGCCACGTCGGGATTTTCTTCGTGCTGCGCAAGGATACCATACAAATAACTAGCATCTACTTCTGTTTGAATGTTTTGGTTTTTCATTTTCAACTTTTATTGATTGATTTTAGGATATCATTCATCATTTCTATCTGCACTTTTTGTATTTCAAGCAATTGTTCCTGCTGATAGATAATCAAATGATCTATTTTTTCGTGAAGTGCTTTGATTTCGAGTTCAGCTTTCAGATTGATCATGTAATCCTTTTTTGACCGCTCGCGGTCCTTTTCTTCCTGTCTTTTTTGACTCATCATAATAACAGGCGCTTGAATTGCAGCGATACAAGACAAGATTAAATTCAAAAGAATAAATGGATAGGGATCAAAACCCTTATTGTAAAATACAAACACATTAATGCATATCCAGACCACAAGAAAAAGAGCAAAATACCCAATGAATGTCCAACTTCCTCCAAAAGTGGCTACATGATCCGCCATGCGCTGTCCAAGCGTAGGTACTTCCACTTGGTCTGCTTCCAGTTTGTCAGAAATGGTAGTCCTTTCTTTAAACTTTGCCATGACAGTATGTTCAAGTTTAGAAATTGCTTTCAACTCCTGAGCAAGGTAATCTGAAATATATTGTTCCCTGAATTCATTCAACTCCTGAATGGCAATAAATGAAGATTCATTAAAATCTGGAAAAGTTTCCTTGATTTTTTCAAAGATAGCAGGCCTGATTGAACTTGCCGATACTTGTTCTCTTATCGGAAAACTTTTTTGAGATACATCACTTATAAATTGTTTCATAAATCGTTTATTTTTAGACTACAAGTTAACAACACTACTCAGCCACATTTTTCATCTTCATCAATAATGTGTACGCACCTTTAGTAACAATTTTCTTACCTGTAAAGATTTGAAAATTAATGATTTGTGTTTTTCCTGATTCTTTTTGGCCTGGTTGAATCTCTAGCATTTCAAAACTTTGATTCCCCTTTTCAAAAAAGACATATTCCTTGCCTTCAAAACTTACGATGGCATCATTCGGAACTGTCCAACTCGCCGCGCGATTTGCTTCTATCTCTGCATTCATATACATGCCTTGCAGTAAAGGCATAGATTGGCTTTCTACTGAACAAATGATATTGGCAAATCCTTGATCGCCAATGGTATTGACTATATAATCGATTTTTCCATTCAACTTTTGATCTGGTTTTGCGTTTGAAAATGCCAATAACTTTTGCCCTGCCTGGAGATAAGGAAGGTCTTTCTCAAATGCCTTTAACACTAGCTTTGCACCAGTATTGTCTATCATCCGGATCATGGCTTCTCCTGCTTGAACATACTTACCGCTATTGACCAATACTTCTGCTATGGTGCCTGATGCGGGTGCGACCATTATTATCTGCGATGTCATATTATCGGCAGAAAGTGTCGCCGGATTGATGTGGATGAGTTTCAGTTTTTCGCCGAGTGATTTCACCAAGATTTGATTTTGTCTGACTTTCTCATCAGCCTGTTGCAATACCTTTTCGCTGGCTGCCTGATTTTTGGAGAGTTCTGACTGACGATCGAAATCCAATTTTGCAAACGCCAAAGCATTTTTGGCAGAAAGATAATCCTGCTGCAATTGAATGTACTCCTTCTCCTCTAGGCGGACCAATGTCTGACCTTTGCTTACCTTCATGCCAGGCATCAACTTGATCTGACGTACAAATCCTGCCATAGGACTGCTCACCGTGATGGAATTCTCGGGCATCACTTCTATTTTGCCGTTCAGGTATATGACGTGGCCTATGTTCATTTTCTCAGGAAGTGATAGTTGCAACTGCGCATTCTTGAATTGAGCATCCGTAAGATCAACTACGGACTCTACGGCTACGACATGGGCAGTATCTACGGTAGTTTCTTCTCTTTGCTTACAGCTATGAAATATTCCTATTGAGAAAAAAAGAATAAGTATATTTATTTTAAAACTTGTCATTATTTATTTATTTTAAATATTTATAAAATATTTTTTTAGTTCTAACTAATAATTACTGGTGAGATAATTGAGATGAATGATGTGTGTATTAAGATTGCGTTTTAGCTCAAGGTATTCGCTTTCTATATTTATTGCCTGATTGGTCAGCATGACATATTCAAGGTAATTGATTTGCCCACTGCCAAATTGTTGTTCGGAAACAATTCGGATTAAACGTGCATTGGGTAAAGCACTCTTTTCGTATTGTTCCAATTGTGCCATAGTTGCATTATAGAGCACATACTTTTCTTGAATTTGAGCATTGATTTCTGATTTTTTGGCTTCATACATATTGGCTTTGACTTCCTCCACCATTTGAGCAGAATGGATTGACGCCCTGATTCCTTTTTGGAATATAGGAATGCCCACACCAACTTGAAAACTACTAAATCTATCGCCACCTTGATAAACTACATTGTCAGCACCTGTACCTCTGATACTCACATTTCTGTAACCTGCGTTGAGTTCCGGCCATAATGCTGTTTTCTCAGCTTGGGTCATTGCTCGGGCTGTTGTTATTTCTTGTGCTGCCATTTGTAGGATAGGATGCTTTTGCAAAGAAAGGCTATCGTAAAATATTCCGTATTTCAACACTCCAAAATCATCAGTCTGAGGAACATACTTTCGTCCATCATTGAGATACCATTGCAACTGCAGAATGACATATTCCTTCATCTTGCCGATCATGGACAATTGATTGGATATGTTGAGTTTTTGCTGCTCCGCAGTTGTTTTTTCGAGGATGTCTGTTTCGCCTTTCTGCCATCTTAAAAGTGACTTCTGTACGAATGCGTTGTATAAACTATCCTGATTTTTCAGCAAATTTTCTTTAGCTGTCAGATAACTATACTCCATAAAAATCTGATCCAACTGTTGTCTGATTTCTGCTTCACTTAGCTTGAGATAATATTCTGCAGTTTTGACCTGTTGCTGATAGGCTGCAGCCCGACGTTGATAAACCTTAGGAAGGCTGAATGTCTGTGAAAAACCCACCCCAGTATCAAAGTAAGTGCTGTTAAATTGTCCCAATTCTGCATTGATTTGCGTCGGTGCAAAATTATAGGCCGTATTGACAAAAGCCTGCTGATACTTCAGCAAACCGGCATCTGATCTGAGTTTTGCATTGTTGGCTTTTGAAATTTCTACAGCCTTTTCAAGATTGATGATTTCCTGTCCATATAAATGTAAAGATATCAACCATATAAAGACAACGACTATATTTTTTATTGTAAGGTTCATACTATTTGTTTTTGAAAAAAATAATTTACTAATGTTCATCATATGGCAATTCAGTCATATCTTCCTTCTCTAAAATCTTCCTTTCGAAAAGGATATACAAGATTGGAAGAACGATCAACGTCAAAAAAGTGGCGACCATCAGTCCACCGATAACTACCGTAGCCAAAGGCCTCTGCACTTCTGCACCGGCGCCATTACTGATCGCCATAGGCAAAAATCCCAGTGATGCTACAAACGCCGTCATTAATACCGGACGTAAACGCACCTTTGTACCCATGAGCACTATCTTTCTCAGATCTTTCCAACCTTCTTCCCTGAGCCTGTTGAACTCTGCTATAAGGACGATACCGTTGAGAACAGCTACCCCAAACAAAGCAATAAAACCCACACCGGCGCTGATACTGAATGGCATACCTCTGAAAGCAAGGAAAAAGATTCCACCAATCGCTGATAGCGGTATGGCCGAATATATAAGCAAACCTTGCCTTACCGAATTGAAGGCAAAAAACAAGAGTATAAATATCAGTATCAGGGATACCGGTACAGCGATCATGAGCCTGTTTTTAGCCTGATTGAGATTTTCAAAAGCACCACCGTAAGTGATATAGTATCCTGCTGGAAATTTGATTTGACTATTGACTTTGCCTTGCAATTCGGTCACGATACTCTGCACATCTCTGCCCCTGACATTGAAGCCGACCACAATCCTGCGCTTGGCATCTTCCCTTTGTATCTGATTAGGTCCGTCTTTGATGGAGACATCAGCCAGTTTGGATAGCGACACTTGCTGCCCATTGCCGATAGGTATAAGCAGTTTTTGGGCATCTTCGAGACTTTGCCTAGCTTCAGATTTTAACCTGACTACCAGATCAAAACGCTTTTCACCTTCGAAAACCATGCCTGTACTCTGTCCTGCAAACGCCATATTGACCGCTTTATTGACGTCTGCTATACTTATATTGTATTGGGCCAATGCATTTCTGTCATAGGAGATGATAACTTGAGGAACTCCAGTCACTGCTTCAACATATAGATTCTGTGCTCCTTCCACTGTGTTGACTAATTCGCCAATATGCTTTGCATAATGAGCCAAAGTGTCCAAATCTTCTCCAAAAATCTTGCATACTACATCCTGTCGCGCTCCGGTCATCAATTCATTGAATCTCATCTGTACAGGATACTGAAATCCTGCCGTGATGCCGGGCACATCTTCCAGTTCCTTGCCCATTTTTTCAGCCATTTCATCAAAGGTTTTGGCATTTTTCCACTCTTTCTTAGGTTTCATGATCACCATCATATCGCTGGCTTCCATGGGCATAGGATCTGTAGGCACTTCACCGCTTCCAATCTTTGTCACCACTTTTTCTACTTCGGGAAATCGTGTCAGAAGTATATGAGCGGCTTTTTGGGTAAATTCTACGGTAGTATTCAGATTACTACCAGTTAGTACCCTTGTATCTACAGCAAAATCTCCTTCTTCCAGAGCAGGAATAAACTCACCACCCATTCTTGACATAATCAATACAGATATCACAAAAAGAATCAATACAGCTGTAATAGTGATTTTGGGTATCTTGAGAAAAAACTCCAGTGACTTTTGAAAGATAATTTCCAACCGGATCATGACTTTATCCGAAAGATTGAGATCGTGTTTAAGATTCTTACTTAAGACAATGGTGCTCATCATCGGTATGTAGGTTACTGAAAGCAAAAATGCACCAAGAAGCGCAAACATCACGGTCTGTGCCATAGGAAGGAACATTTTACCTTCAATTCCGTCTAATACAAGGATAGGAAGATATACAATGAGGATTATCACCTGAGCGAAAACTGCACTATTCATCATTTTACCTGCTGATTGTTTCACTTCAGTATCCATTTGATGATTGGAAAGTCTTTCTATTCCTGTATAATGTTTACTATGTCTCAACTGATGCATGACAGCCTCTACGATAATGACTGCACCATCTACGATTAGCCCAAAATCCAAGGCACCAAGGCTCATCAGATTGCCACTCACGCCAAAGATATTCATCATGATGATTGCAAAAAGCATGGCCAACGGTATGACAGATGCTACCAGTAAACCAGCTCTGAGATTACCCAGAAACACCACCAATACAAAAATCACAATCAGAGCGCCTTCCATCAGGTTTCTTGATACTGTGCTGATGGAATTATTGACCATCTTGGTTCTGTCTAAAAAAGGTTCTATCTCGACGCCTTCTGGCAAATTCATTTTGATTTGTTCAATTCTAGCTTTTACATCTTTGATCACCTCGCTACTATTGGCACCCTTGAGCATCATCACTACTGCGCCAGCTACTTCTCCCTGATCATTGTAGGTCACGGCTCCGTACCTAGTGGCATTGCCCTCAGTTACTTCTCCTATATCCCTTATAAGTAATGGTGTACTTGATACAGATTTGACCGTTATTTTGCCAATATCATCTTTTGAACCAATAAGTCCTTCAGTACGAATATACAGAGCTGTAGCATTTTTTTCAATGTATCCGCCACCGGTATTCTGATTATTAGCTTCAAGGGCATCGAATACATCATAGATAGTGACCCCATGTGCATTGAGCTTATTTGGATCGACAACGACTTGGTATTGTTTGAGCTTACCTCCAAAGGATGAAACTTCAGCGATACCTTTGACGCCCATTAACTGGCGGCGTACTACCCAATCCTGAATGGTACGCAGTGATGTAGCGTCGTATTTTGATTCGTATCCTTTTTGGGGCTTAACTACATATTGATAGATCTCACCCAATCCAGTGGCAACAGGACCCAACTCTGGTATACCGATGCCAGGTGGGATTTCTGTTTGTACTTTTTGCAATCTTTCAGCTACCTGCTGTCTTGCCCAATAAACATCTATCTTATCATCGAAGACCATGGTAACCAAGGACAAGCCAAATCTGGAAAAGCTACGAATTTCTTTGAGTCCTGAGATATTACTGTTGGCCTGTTCGATTGGAAAAGTTACCAATCTTTCGATATCTGTTGCCCCAAATGAAGGAGCCTGAGTGATGACAAGTACTTGATTATTGGTAATGTCCGGTACAGCATCGATAGGTAATTTGGTAGCTTCATAGGCACCGATTGCAATCAATGCAATGGTCATTAAGCCTATAATGAGCTTATTATTAATCGAAAAATCAATGATTCGATTTAACATGTTTGATTATTTAAATTTCCTGAATGACTGAAAATATTTCATTGCCAATATGGTAAGGCAAATAATATTCAGCCCTAATGTGTCATGCAGATAAGTTGAAAGCTATTTATCATACTATTAAAAACAATTACATTATGTATAAAGAAATATACTTTATGCAAACAGTAAGTTAAATTTCAACTTATCTGAAGTTAATGGTCAGGAAAATCTGGGAGGGTGGAAGATGCCTTTGAGCTTGGCGTCTTCAATGAAGAGAGAAAAAGCTGCGTTGAGATGCTGCTCATTGTCGTGGGTGATAAATGCAGGTCTGATTGGCCACTCATGATCAGCGGAAATTAGAAAAGTGGGAATTTGACTGTATTCAAATGTTTTGAATGGGAGCTGTCTGTCTTGTTCGTAGTCTTCATCAAAATGTATATCGATGGTATAGTGCATGAAGTAAAATTGCTTCCATGTCATCTCAGGCATTTCTTCAAGATGGTCAAGATAATGGATGACAATCAAAGGTGCTTTGATCACTTCTTTCATTGGTGTAAAAGAAATGATACATAAAAAAACAAGCAATCTTGCGACATATTGTTTCATGATGCAAAGATAGTTATAATTTGCAAATATCGATTAAAACCAAAAAATGATATTCATTGCTTGCATTATGATTTAAATCATAAGCAAAAAAAAACCGGGCTCTCACCCGGCTTATTAATCAACTATTCATAAAAGTCAACTTTTCCTGTATCCACATCATACATCCCACCTACGATTTTGATTGCTCCTGACTCTTCCAATTCGTGGATGATGACACTTTCTCTCCTTATCCGCTCCATGGTCAGATGTACATTTAGTGAAGCTACTTTTTCCACAAATTCAGCATTTTTGCTGGTTCTGTTTTCTGTGGTGGTTTTTTCTTCGTAAACTGCAGGTTGTATTTTATTAAGCAGAGTGGTGAGATTGCCCATTTCTATATGGTCGCATGCTCCTTTGACAGCGCCACATTTAGAATGGCCAAGTACTACGATGATTCTCGAGCCAACCACTTTTGTGGCAAATTCCATAGAGCCGAGGATATCTTCATTTAGAATATTACCTGCAATCCGTACACTAAATATATCTCCAAGCCCCTGATCAAAAATCAGCTCTGCTGATGTACGGCTGTCAATACAACTCAAAACGATGGCAAAAGGCCATTGACCTTCCCGGGTATCATTAACCTGCTCGAGAAGATTTCTGTTTACTTTCAGATTATTAACAAATCTGCCATTCCCTTCCTTCAGAAACTGAAGTGCTTTTTCAGGAGTGACTGTGGATTGAGATTCTGCGCTATGTGCTTTCATATTTTTTGTTTTTATTTTTTTATTAATATTTAATTTCCAAATTATAAATTTTAAACATACTCTTAATTACTTTCTACCCAGGTATGCCTGTTCTCTTCAAGGGTGTTTTCAAGTTTGTACTTATCTTTAAAGCCTACTAATTCTACATTGATCCCTTTTTCTGGACCACCCGCTTCTTTAAATTCTTTGATCAGGTCGAGTACATCATGGGCTATATACTCAGACTGAGCAGCATTGATGACCACAGTACAGTTTTCGGGAAGGTGCCCAAGTGTTAACTTTATAGCAGCCTTATTTAAAAAAGATACCTCCTGCGCCAGGTCAATGTGTATAATATCTCCTGAATGATAGGATTCCTTTCTAAAATAGTAAGCGCGCTTCAGATTGCCCTGTAAAACAAACAATATGCTTATAAACATCCCTATCGCAACACCAGTCAATAAATCTGTAAAGACCACTGCAAGCAATGTAACTATAAAAGGGATAAACTGAAACTTACCCTGAGCCCAGAATTTTTTGACTTTATCAGGGTGAGCCAATTTGAAACCAATCAATATTAGTATAGCAGCCAAAGTAGCCAAAGGAATTTTATTCAATAGTGACGGTATAGCAAGTACACAAACCAATAACAGCACTCCATGAATAATAGCCGACAACTTGGTCCTTGCTCCTGAATTGATATTTGCTGATGTTCTCACTACTACTGATGTCATGGGTAATCCGCCTATCAGTCCGCTGAGTACATTTCCGATACCCTGAGCTTTTAATTCAGTATTGGTGCTGGTGTACCTCTTATATACATCCATGCGATCACTTGCCTCTATGCACAACAAAGTCTCAATAGAAGCAACAATCGCCAGTGTCACAGCCACTGTCCATACTGCCTTACTGGTAAGACCTGAAAAATCCGGTAATGTGATCAGAGAGCCGATTTCTGAAATTGAATTTAGCACCGGAAGTGTCACTAAATGTGATGAATCTAATCTCAGGCCCGATCCTGTTTGTATAAAAATTTCATTTATTATAATACCCGCCAATACGGCAACCAAGGCGCCCGGCAATAATTTTATTTTCTTCAGAGCAGGTACTTTGTCCCACATCAACAGTATACCTAAGGATACCACAGTGATTATTGTCGCACCTATGCTGATATGGTCAAATGATTCTAGCAGAGTAGTAAAAGTATTTCCGCCTGATTTCTCTTCAAAAGCAAGGTCTCCTTCAGTATCTTTGTCATATCCGAAAGCATGTGGTATTTGCTTTAAAAATATGATGACGCCTATACCTGCAAGCATGCCTTCTATTACATTATTGGGAAAATAGTTTGATATACTTCCCGCTTTAAGAAAACCAAGTATAAGCTGTAGGGCACCAGATAATACTACTGCAAGTAAAAATAACTCAAATGATCCCAAAGTCGTGATCGAAGATAACACTATCGCAGCCAAACCGGCAGCAGGTCCTGAGACGCTTACGTGAGAATTACTTAAAAATCCAACTACCAGACCACCAATGATACCCGCAATGATCCCTGAAAACAAAGGCGCACCGGATGCCAGTGCAATACCGAGACATAATGGCAATGCTACAAGAAATACCACAAGTCCTGATGCAAAATCTGAATTTAAATGTTTTGTTGTTAAAAATTTGTTTTCCATTTTTTGTTTAATTTATAAAAATAAGATGACTAAAAAACATTTTTCGGTCAATCCTAATCAATTTATAATCAAGGCTATATAATGCCAAATAGCTTGATGATTAAAAAGTGTGCAATTTCTATTCTTTATTAAAATAATAGAAATTGCATATATAAAAATTAAACTTCCGGTGGATTGTCAGGTGGTGGTTTTATTCCTGCCTCATTGTGATGCAATGAATAATAAGCATTTTGTTGATTCCATTCATTGTTCTTAATGCAACAAACTACCATGTTTTTCTGTGGCGTAAATAAATATTCGTCGAGCTTCTCACCTGGTTTAGAAGACTTTTCATCAGAAGAGTTTTCTTCTTCCCCTCCCAAAATAATAGAAATTTTGACACCTTTGTATTGAGCAATAGTTGTATATATGGTACAATGTACCATTGCAAGTAAAAAGACTATCGATATATACTTACCCAACATGATTATACTTAACATTAAAAATTATTATTTGTTCAATTAAAAAAATTCATTAATTCTTAGATTCAAGTTATAAATGCAACTTTTCGGGAGGTAAAAATGCCTTTATCAATTTTTTTCAAAGGAAAGGAGTACAACTCCCTTCCCCTGAATGGTAAAGTCACTATATTGTCTCCCGTCCAAAGATGCCAATATGAGTCACTTAACACAAGAACAAAGGTACACAATAAGTGTGATGAAGAAACAAGGTTATAAACAAAAAGATATATCAATAGCCATCGGTAAAGATAAATCAGTAATTAGCAGAGAACTCAAGAGGAATTGCAATCAGCGTAACGGTATATACCACTGCGATCTGGCGCAAAGCAAGTACGTTAAACGGCAAAAAGACAAGCCGCGTGCCATCAAGTTTACAGAAGAAGTCAGGCAATATGTAGACAAGCAACTGGAACAAAAGTGGAGTCCTGAGCAAATCAGCAAAACCCCGGCACCTGGTGGGTTGCAGATGGTGAGCCATGAGCGCATCTATCAATATATCATCGCCGACAAGAAAAAAGGAGGTGATAAGTACAAACATTTGAGGCGCAAGAAGAAGTACAAAAGGCGATGTGTGACGGAAGATCGTCGAGGAAAACTAACAAACACCAAGAGTATCCACGACAGACCACAAGAGGTCGACCGCAGGTCGCGATATGGTGATTATGAAGTAGATTTAATAGTCGGCGCAAATCATAAAGGAGGGCTGTTGACCATGAATGATAGGAAGACGGGCCTCGTAAAGATAAGGAAGATAGAGGGTAAAAACTCAAAACAAATCGCCAAACTCATCGTAGCAGCCCTAAAACATGAGAAGGGGCGAATACACAGTATAACATCCGACAATGGTCGGGAATTTGCAGATCACCAATATATAAGTAACAAGCTGGGCATTGACTTTTATTTTGCAGACCCATACAGTTCTTGGCAAAGAGGTTCAAATGAAAATTTAAACGGTTTGATTCGTCAATATTTTCCTAAAAAAACTAACTTTGACACAGTTTCCAAAGAAGATGTAAAGAAGGTAGAAAATCAACTTAATAAAAGACCTCGCAAAAGGTTTGGATTTAAGTCGCCAATACAGGAATATAATTTATTAACTAAAGTTGCATTTGCCGCTTGAATTCAGGCTTTTACAAGATTATATGAGCGATAAGTTGAACAAATATTGTGTGTGGCTGATATTAATTGGTTTTCTGAATCTTACTTTCAGTACTAATCAATTAAATGGCTTTACTTTTGAAACTGAATATTGTGAACAAATAGATGCAGAAGGCTTTCAAGCCATTGATATTACAGAAAATGTATTTTCTAATGAGTTTATTATTTGCAGCCCATTCCTTTCTCTTGTAAGTGAAAGATCCTTTCCGGAAATTCAAATCTATATAACTCATACAGACTTCACTATAGATACTCCTCCTCCCGACATGACTTAAACAGATAATACCACCCTCAAAGTAGGTAAAGACATTTCTTCATCTTTGGTGTTATCGAACTTTCGTATGACAACTTTATTTATTTTTTGGTGATGTCGAATATTCATTTTGCATGAAATCGACTTAAAAAAATAATCATGTTGCCACAACTATTGTTCATACTCAATTTGTCAATTATAAAAATACAAAATTAATATGGACATGGCTATTTTCATCAAAATATTTTCTTTTTGTGATTTGGCAACGGTCCAACCTTTTTTAAAAAATACAAACAAAATTTTCTTTTTATGATTTCAAAAGATACTTTACGCGGAGATCTTTTTGGTGGTATCACAGCAGGTATTGTGGCGCTGCCACTAGCGTTGGCCTTTGGGGTTCAGTCTGGTTTGGGCGCAGCTGCGGGACTTTATGGAGCAATAGGTCTCGGTATATTTGCGGCCTTATTTGGTGGCACCAATACTCAGGTGAGTGGCCCGACAGGACCTATGACAGTTGTTTCTTCAGCTATGATCGCCTTAATTATTGGCCAAAAAGGCAGTCTTGAAGCTGCAATTCCTGCTATTCTTTTGACTTTTGTGCTTGCAGGTGCTTTTATGATTGTCATGGGATTTGTCAAAATAGGTCAATACATTAAATATATCCCATACCCTGTAGTATCGGGCTTTATGACCGGTATAGGCGTGATTATTATATTCCTACAGTTATTTCCTATGCTTGGCCATGTTTCTCCCAAAACTATACCGGAGATCATAATGAATCTCGGGACACCATTTTCAGCCATTCATTGGCCTTCACTGGGTATGACATTATTAACCATGGCTATCATCTATCTTTTTCCACGCATCACCAAAACGATACCCAGTACACTTGCCGCTTTGTCAGGAGTCACAATATTATCCGTTTTCCTGGACTCAGGAGTGGCAGTCATCGGTGATATCCCCAAGGGTTTGCCCACGATTCATTTTAACATTCTTTCTGCCATTTCGGAGTATAATCTTATTTTGATGCCTGCCGTCACGCTGGCAGCATTAGGCGCTATCGATAGCCTGCTCACTTCGGTGGTTGCTGACAATGTAACTAAAACAAGCCATAACTCCAATAAAGAACTCATAGGACAGGGTATCGGAAATATGGTGGCTGGATTTATAGGTGGAATACCCGGAGCAGGAGCAACAATGAGGACATTGGTCAATATAAAATCAGGCGGAAAAACAAAATTGTCAGGAGCCATTCACGGCGTATTTTTATTATTGGTATTAGTAGGTCTGGGATCATTGGCATCCCGAATACCACTGCCTGTGCTATCAGGTATTCTATTGACTGTAGGTATAGATATAGTCGATAAAAGAGGACTCAGCCATATCGGAAAGATCACCAAATCGGATGCATTTGTTCTTGTTTTGGTATTGATTTTGACAGTTTTTGTCGATCTTTTGCAGGCAGTAGCAGCCGGCATGATCGTATCATCTGTCATTTTTATCAAACAGATGGGTGATATCACACAAAAGGAGTCGGCCAGTACATCTATGCAAACTTCCAAAGAACAGGAAAAGCTTCATGAAAGATACCATATACCTGAGAATATCAGAAAACATGTCGCCATAAAAAAAATCAATGGCCCACTCTTCTTCGGTAATAGCGAGTATTTTATGCAATTAGGAAAAAAAGTTACAGAGGATGCGAAGTTGTTAATTATAGACATGAAAAGAGTACCCTACATCGATCAGTCCGGTCTATACTCACTAGAATCTATCATACTCAATCTTGAACAAAAAAATGTGCAGGTATATATACTGCATTTGCAGAAACAACCGGAATCCATGATGCGCAATATCAGTCTTATCCCGAATGTGGTTGAAGAAAATACTCTCTTTGATGACGAAGAGCTATGTGCAGAGGCAATCAAGTTATTTTTAAAAGAATAAAACAAAACAAAATGAGTCAATTATATCAAAGTTTATTAGAAAAAAATAAGAATTGGGTAGCAAAGCGAATAGCTTCTGACCCTGATTATTTCTTGAGACAAAGTGAAAGTCAGTCTCCTAAATTCCTTTGGATCGGGTGTTCTGATAGTCGTGTACCAGCCAATGAGATCACAGGAACAGAGGCGGGTGATGTTTTTGTCCATCGCAATATCGCCAATATGGTGGTCCACACGGATATGAATTTACTCAGTGTATTGGATTATGCTGTTAATGTTTTGAAGGTAAGACATATTATCGTATGCGGTCATTATGGCTGTGGCGGCGTAAAAGCTGCTATGGGCAATTCGAATATTGGTATCATCGATAACTGGATAAGACATATTAAAGATGTGTACAGATTTCATTATCGGGAGCTGGATGCTATAGAAGATGAAAAGGCAAAATTTGACCGTTTTGTTGAGCTCAATGTAGTAGAACAGGTTATGGATCTTGCCAAAACATCCATAGTTCAGGGAGCATGGAATAAGGGACAGGATCTTTGGATTCATGGTTGGGTGTATGATATCCGCAATGGATTGGTCAAGGACCTTGAAGTCAATTTTGGTAGCAATGAAGAATTGCCTGATGTGTACAAGCTGGAAATTATCTGAGACTGAATACCTAACGCCGGTTTACCTTTTCATGTTTGAGCTTAATCGAGCAATTTAATATTTTTCAAGTTTAGGTTGCGTCTGCTTTCGAAGAAAGAGTATATTTTTTCTACTATGAATGCATTGCATCTTGCTGATAATACCGAATATAATACCCAATCCAATCAAAGGTTTGATTGGTTCCTTTCATTAAATCGTGATTTCTATTACGATTTTGGGTCGTATGATTCAGTTTGGCTCGCAGCTAATACTGAATGTAGCTGGTCAAGACGATTTTTTAAAAAAAATGTCCTGATCGGGACAGACACGTACCGAAAGTTCAAGTGTAGATTGACACGGTACGACCAAAAATATAACGCTGGCTAAAATAATCAGCGAAAACAGAATTTTTTTTATCATGTTTTCGCTGATTAAATTTTCTGACAAAATAAAATAACCTACAATGGTTGCTGCTGCGTCACACAATGGATCATTCCACCGTTTTCGTATAAGTTACGGACATCAATACCAACGACCGTTTTTGTTGGGTAAAGCGACTGCAAGATATTTTTGGCAACCTGATCGTTGGGATCATTATAAAATGGTACTAAAACCTTTGTATTAGCTACATAAAAATTGACATACGAACCTTTATACCCTAGGTTTTTGCCATAAGCTGTTTTTACATTATTTTGAGTCAATGGAAGATGCACGAAATCGTATGCTTGACCGTTGGCATCTTTTGCAGCATAGAGTTTAGTGATGTCAGACTGTGGTACCTCCCAGTAATTTAGATTTGTTGCGTTCATGGTGACGATGGTATTTTCGTCCCCAAATCTTGCAAAACCATCGATATGCATATCTGTGACTTCCAAACCAGGGACACCATCGAGCCATATAAAGTTTGTCACACCAAGATATTGAGTAAAAATACCTTCTGCCTGTGCTTGTGTCATGCCTTTATTGCGATTGCTATTCAAGATTGAACTCTTAGTCGCCATAAAAGTACCATTGCCATCTATCTCAAATCCACCACCTTCGACCTTCATTGTACTATTCAGATTTACCACTGATTTTCCTGTGGCAGTACCAATAGATTTAGGTATAGGATTACATAATGAAAACGGAGCTTTGTTGCCCCAGCCATTGAAGCCCCAATCTAGAATAACCAATTGATTGCTGCTGTTTTCAACATAAATAGGGCCATTGTCTCTAACCCAGACATCATTGGTTTTGAATATCCTGAAATCTACATTTGTTAAGGGTACGCTTGCAGCATTTAGCAAACCGGTGATTCTATTTTTTTCAGTATTGTTGTAAGCGATGATGTGCACTTTTTCGCACTGTACCAGCTGTTTTGTCATCGCTACCCATGTAGGATCGAGCCTGTTTCTGTAGGTGGTGCCATACTGATAGTGATGTGGCCACTGCAACCAAGTGCCTTCGTGTGGTTGTGTTTCGTCAGGCATGTAGTATGTTGACGACCTTAACTCTGTGTTGACTGCTTGATCTGAAGATTGCATGGTTTCTTCTTTACTGCATGATGAAAATAGGATAGTAACTGTGCATAAAAATGCTGAAGCAAAAAATCGAAAACCTTTCATTTTAAAATTATTGTAGTGATAAATAAAAACTAATTACGCTACAAAAGTATGGGCACATGGAATAGCAAAAAAATCTTAGTAATCGTTGGATTTATATATGTACCGGATGCATCAATTTACGGTATGAATGGTGCTTTTAAGACAAAATATCTATTCGTACTATAAAAAGTGTATTTCGTTCCATAAATGTATGCATTGGTGAATAGATGGCTGAAAATCTCGGTTTCTGACTATCTTTGTGACACAAAATTCTCATTAATGTCAAATCAAAAAAATTTTCAGAAACCATACTTAGAGCATCTTGCTTTTTGGGTGTTTATGTTACTTTTTATATTTGATTATCATTTTGTGGATGGCAATTGGTGGATAGGTATAAGAAATGCTTTGCTGGAAATATCTACTTACGCTATTATCGTATATCTAAATTTGAAAATACTGATACCTTATTTTTTACAAAGGAAGAAAATTACGCTTTATATAATTTGCATCGTTTGTTCAATTTTACTTTATGTTTTTGTTGTAAAATTATCCGGGCTTGAAACTATATTTTACAGTTTTTCAGGAAGCAGAAATGTATTTTCAATGATACTCAATACTTCTCTTTTTCTCATGATCTCTACACTCTATTGGTATTTCAAGCAATGGTCTATTGAGCGTGAAAACAAATTGAAAATGAAGACTGAAAAACTAGAGTTTGAACTGGATTTTTTACGTAGTCAGATAAGTCCACACTTTATATTCAATAGTCTAAATAATGTGTATGCACTTGCTCTCCAAAAGCATGACAATACTGCACCAATGATAGCCAAAATTTCTAATATCATGCGCTACATTATCTATGACACAAAAGAAGGAAAAGTTTCGTTGGATAAAGAACTCAATATCCTACAAACCTACATTGACCTGCACATGTATCGTCAGCCGATGTCACAAAACATTGACTTTTATAAAGAAGGCAACCTCAGCCCATGGTCCATAACACCGAGTCTATTGATTGATTTTATTGAAAACACATTCAAGCACAGCAATTTTCATCAAGATAAAGATGCATGGATCAAGATAAGTGCTGAAGTCAGCGAAGATGGAACATTTGACTTTACAACAGAAAATAACATTTCGAAAGAAATATCTCCCAAAGGCGGCCTAGGCTTATCTAATGTTCAGAGACAAATGGAGCTAAGATATCCCAACATCCACAAAATACATACACAGGCAGTAGACAATATTTACACCATGACCCTTCAAATAAAACTATCAGGCGTATGATTAAGTACACTTGCATTATCGTAGATGACGAGCCGCTTGCCAGACAAATATTACAGTCTTATGCAGATAAAATTCCTTATCTCGATGTTGTCGCGGTATGTCAAAACGCCATAGAAGCCAAACTTGCTATTCAGGAGAAGAAGCCGGATATCTTGTACATTGACATACAAATGCCCAATTTATCAGGTTTAGAATTGCTCAAGATGCTCTCCAATAAACCTGCTACGGTGTTGACAACTGCGTACTCTGAATATGCCATAAATGGGTACGAGCTTGATGTCATTGATTATCTTCTCAAACCCATAGAATTTGAACGTTTTTTTAAAGCTACCAATAAATGTATGGAGTGGATCGGCAAAACAAGCCAGGCAGCACTCGATACATCCTTAAAGCTTACTACAGAAAATGTGGACACTCGGTCAGAAAGTAAAGGCAATTACTTTTTTGTAAAATCAGATTATAAGACTGTCAAAATAGTATTTGATGATATACAATATATCGAAGCACTCCAGAAATATGTACGCATACATACCCAAAAGGAGCGTATCGTCACACTGATGTCCATGAATCAGCTAGAAGATGCTTTGCCCAAAAACCAATTTGTACGGATACACCGATCGCACATTATCAATATCGATAATGTGGATAATATAGAAGGTAATATTGTGACTGTAGGAAAATTTAAACTACCCCTAAGCAAAGGCCAAAAAGAAGTATTTTTAGACTTTATCAAGGTAAGAAAGTTGGGGTTTTGATAAGTAAAAAAGGAGAACTTACAGTTGAATCTCTACCGCAAAACCCCTGACAGGTCTGCCCGATTCTGGGCAGATAAATGTAACTGCGATCCTATTATTTATGAATCAGTCTAATGGCTGACTGATTTAAATTCAATAGCAGAATGATCAATATACACATCCGCATTTTAGAATTTAGAGGATAACGCAATTAATGAACGCGACCAGCGTCAGTGGGATGCTGGAAATACGGCATCGTAGTTAGAAACTGCTGAAAAAGTCATCCATTGATTTTGGATACATATATTTCGAAGACGTTCCGTTCAAAAAACAGCAATAGAGAATGAAGCAGCAAAAGTGCGTCTGTTGCCAAACAAGCACAAAAACCAAGAAATTGAATAAAAGTGGCAACAGAAAAAGCATTTTGCAGCGAGAATGAACGGTGCTCCGCAATTGCCTTTTTTTGAACTAGCGTTTTTGAATACTTTTTTGGCAATGCAAAAAGTATTTGCCGAGCCGGCATGAGGCGACGATCAACTTGATCTAGAAGCATGAGTTTTGAATGAAATGATTAAAAACCTTTGCACTTATTTATTCGAAATTGCATATAAAACTATGATTATCATATATTTAGATTAATGCAAGCAGGCCCTAGTTAGAAACTGCGGCAATCGTATTTGATATGCAGTCTTATAATTCATAATGTCCTTTAAGTGAGTAAATGAAAAGTGTATCATTTTCGAATAAGTAAACATACCTGTGTTCAGATGTTATTCTTCTGGACCATTTTGGCGCAAGCTCATATTTTAGTGCTTCAGGCTTTTCAATTCCACTATAAGGATCTTTTAAAATAGCGTCAGTTAATTTAGAAATTTTATTCAAAACTGCTTTGTTACCTGTTTTTCGCCAATATTGTAAATGAGATTTAGCTTCAGAACTTAGTTCTATTTGCATAATTCTTTGAATTCTTCAACTGACATTTTTATTCCCCTACCAGAAGTAAATTCTTCATCACTTTGTTTAATCTTTTTTATAAATTCTGGGTTATAAGGACTTTGATCTTCTTTTGCTAGCTCAAATTTTATTTTAAGAGATTTCACAAATGCCTTTATAGCATCAATCTGTGAATTATCAGTGGTATGAGCTTTGATATGAATAGTATCCATTTGTTTTGGCCTTTAATAAAATAATTTATTATTATCTAAGCAAACAACGGAAAAAGTATCAATAAAGTTCATCAGATTATCAAAGATCACTGATGATGATGGCAGGTTTAAATTCAATAGCAAAATGATCAATATACACAGCTGTTTTTTAGTAATTAGTAGATAACACGCATTAAAAATGCTTGAAATACAGCATCGCAGTTGCAAACTGAGACGATCAGGGTAAGGGGCACAAGTTACAAACTTGCGCCAGCACGGGACGATCGAAATAAGAACGATGGTCCACGATCCGATAATCGCTTTTGGTTTGGTGTTTGAACTTAAATTCAAATTTTAACGTTAGAAAGTTTGTTACGCATTTTTGATTATGTGGTGATTTTACAATTTAGCGCTTTATTAGGGTTTATTATTAAATATAAAATTCATTTAAAAGATGAAAACAGCAGTCCAAATAGATTTGACATTTGAGCAAGTACTATCTGTGGTCAAGCAGCTTCCCAAAGAGCAGCAAGTACAATTAACCAAAGAATTGGAAAAAGAAGTTATTGGAGATAAACTCTCAAGACTCCTTCGATCATTTAGGACAAATGATTTGTCCATAGAAACAATAAATGAAGAAGTTGAACTTGTAAGAAAAGAAATTTATGACAGAGAAAAAAGTTAAAGTTATATTCGATACTAATGTTTGGATAAGTTTTTTAATAGGTAAAAGACTATCCAATATAAAACAATATATTGTAGATGGCCGTATCCAAATCATAACTTGTGAACAATTAATTACAGAAATCAGGTTGGTCACCTGCAGAGAAAAATTAAAAAAGTATTTTCAAGAAGAAGATGTAAATGAATTATTACAATTATTGGATATTATTGGTAAAAAAGTTGAAATAAAACCAACTCACTTTATTAACAGAGACCCTAAAGATAATTTTTTATTAGACTTAATAGATTGTTCAAAAGCAGACTACTTGATTACAGGAGATAATGATTTATTAGAACACAACCCATTTATGTCAGCACAAATATTAACTACTTCTGAATTTGAAGCAGAAATTTTGTAGTTACTGACAATGATCGAGACCTGATCGCCGATGTATGCGACCCGAATTGCACTAACACCACCAAACTCGGAGACGATGGTCGAAGTTTGTAACTTCGTTCCTTTTATTTAAGAATTTTATAATTCAATAGTAGAATGACTATAAATATAGATAGCAGTTTTTTAGAAATTAGTAAATAACGCATTAAAAATACTTGAAATACAGCATCGCAGTTGCAAACTGCGACGATCAGGTGTGGTGCTCGGAGCATAAGAAAGTTCTTTTAGAGTATAAAAGTATTGAAGATCCAAATGTATGGATCTTCAATACTTTATAGTCAATAGATTCTACTTACTTTGGTTGTTGCTGCGTCACACAGTGGATCATTCCACCACTTTCATAAAGGTTGCGGACATCGATGCCTACGACTTTTCTTTGTGGGTAAAGCGCTTGAATCAGCGCATTGGCGGCAGCGTCATTGGCATCATTATAGTTGGGTACCAAAACTTTAGTGTTGGCAATATAGTAGTTTACATATGAACCTTTGTATCCCAAATTTTTGCCCTTTGTAGTTACAACATTGTTTTTTGTGAGTGGTAGTTTTACAAATTTAAAAGCAACTTTATCTTTGTTCTTAGCTGCGTAAAGTTTGTCAATGTCTTTTTGTGGGACCGACCACTCTAACAAATCACTTTCGCTCATCGTGACAATGGTAGTAGCGTTGCCAAATCGTGCAAAACCATCGATATGCATATCTGTGATCTCCAGACCTGCGACGCCATCGAGCCATATGAAGTTTGTCACACCAAGATATTTAGTAAATATTTCTTCAGCTTTAGCTTGAGTCATTCCTGGATTTCGATTGTCATTCAAAATTGAACTTTTGCATGCCATGAAAGAACCATGACCATCTATCTCCACACTACCACCTTCATTGATCATAGTAGTATTCAAATCTACCAATGTTTTACCTTGATCTTTTGCAACCTTTGTTGGCACAGCGTTACAATTATTAAATTTAGTTTTATTGCCCCAACCATTGAAGCCCCAATCCTGGATCACCATGTTGCCAGTTTTGTCCCGAGCATAGATAGGGCCATTGTCTCTTGCCCAAACATCATCTGTAGGATATACTCTGAAGTCGATATTGCTAAGGGAGACACCAGCATTATTCAATAGGTCTATGATTCTTGCTTTTTCGGTTTCGTCATAAGCTACAAGGTGCACCTTTTCACTACTCACCAATTCGCGGGTCATCGCTATCCATGTATCATCAAGGCCATCTCGAAATTCTATGCCATACTGATATTGGTGTGGCCACTGTAACCATGTACCTTCATGTGGATCACTTTCTTCCGGCATTGTATATAATATTTCTGTTGGGTTTGGATTAGGGTTAGGATCGGTTGTGTCTTCACCTTCATCACCGCATGAAATAATAAGTGCCGTCAATAAAAGCAAGGCAGAAATGTTTAATATTTTCATTGTTTGTATTTAAAATTAAAAAAATGTTAATTGTAAAAAATTGATAATATTTATTTCGGTTGTTGTTGCGTCACACAGTGGATCATGCCGCCATTGGCATAAAGATTTCTGACATCGATGCCTATCACTTTGCGAGTAGGATACAGACTTTGTATGATTTTATTGGCTATTTGATCATCTTTGTCATTGTAATTAGGTACCAGCACGACCGTATTGGCTATATAGTAATTGATATACGAACCTTTGTAATCCAATACTTCACCTGATGGTTTTACGACTTCAGCTGATGTCAGTGGTAGGATTAAGTGCTTATATTTTTTACCTTCTTTATTTTTGGCTTGATACAGGATCTCAATATCTTCATCAGGCACGCTCCACTCTTGCAAATCTTCTTTGCTCATAGTGACAATGGTCTCATGATTGCCAAATCTTGCAAAACCATCGATATGCATGTCTGTGATCTCCAGACCAGGGACACCATCAAGCCATATAAAATTAGTCACACCGAGATACTTTGTAAAAATCTCTTCGGCTTCCTCCTGATCCATATTGTTCCTGTTGATGTTCAAGATAGAACTTCTGCAAGCCATAAAACTTCCTTTGCCATCGATCACCACGCTGCCCCCTTCATTGATCATGATTTTGTTGATATCTATCCATTTTTTGCCTTGCTCATTTGCTATTTGCTCGGGTATCTTATCACAATAGTGTCTCTTTGCTTTTTCGCCCCAGCCATTAAATCCCCAATCCTGAACTACAATTTGGCCAGATTTGTCCCGAGCATAAATGGGGCCATTGTCTCGTACCCACACATCGTCCGTTTTAAAAATGAAAAAATCAACTTTCTCCATTTTGACTCCTGCCTCTTCGAGCATCATTTCAATCCTTTCTTGAGCTGCATCATCATATGCTATAATATGTACCATCTCACTTGTAGCAAGGGCCTTGGTCATATCTACCCAAGTCTGATCCAGATTGTCACGATAATCTCTTCCATATTGATGCTCGTGTGGCCATTGTAACCAAGTGGCTTCATGTAGCTCTGACTCTTCTGGCATGGTATACAGTATTTCCGCCTGTTTGCCTTGGCATTGGACCAACAATGGTGATAGTATTATCATCCACCTTAAAAATATTAATTTCATAATAAGATATTTAGCCACAAATGTAAAGAACATTTTAATCTGTGCTTCAGCATTTCCACTAATGGCCCATATTTTGGAACGAAAGGCTGTTCATGTCTATTTCATTGCAAAATCTAATCGTATTACTTCAATATAGTTTTTAACAGATAAAAACAGGTGGCTAAATACTTTTAGTGGCGAACTTTTTACGTTGACTTTTACTTTTATTACTGCTTTTGATTTATTTTTGTAATAAATGAGCAATATTTTCTATGTTATAGGTGCATCTCAGGGATTTTTATTGTCCGTCTTTTTATTATTAAATAAGGACAGAAAAATGCATTTACCCCTTATTATTATGGTGTTTTTGGCATCATTCCAACTTTTATCGGAGTATTTATACGCATCTGAACAAATCGTACATATTCCGCACCTAATCTATCTTTCATTGCCTACAAATACACTTTGTGGCGTGTTGCTTTATTTATTTATTCGAAATGTTTATAACTCAGGACCTTCATATCGGCGTTCTGATATTTTGTTATTTATCCCCTTTTTACTGAGTGTTGCATATTTTTTTTCTACTTATACTTTGAATGCGGAAGAAAAAATGGCTCTCTTAAAAGAACATCAACAATTGGGGATTTTGAATCATGAATACTTATTTGAATGGGTTTTTGAAATTGTTTCCAACTTACCTTTTTTAATAGCGGCTTATGTTTTATTGAAGAAGTATGAAGAAAACATCAAAAATGATTACATCAATACAGGCTATCCACTGGCTCGCGTTTTACTGCCTATTTTTATAGGGCTATATTTTTTTGAGACCGCAATTATTATCTTGGGATTTATGGGTATAGGTTGGGAAGAGTTGACCTACAGTGTGTTTTTTTTAACGACATGTATCATTTATCTCATCGGATATGAAGTATTAGTGCATCGAAATAATAAAAATATCCAACATGAAAAAACTTTAGAATCCAAAGAATCTTTGCCGATTGATGGTACAAAGTATAATAAAAATATTTTAACTGAAGATAGAAAGCAGGCCATTGCAAAACAAATCATCAAATGTATGGAAGATGATAAGATGTACCAGAACCCTGAACTACGACTTATTAATCTTGCTCAACATGTAGAAGAACATCCTAATACTGTTTCGCAAGTGATCAATGATGTATTCAAACAAAATTTTTATGATTACGTCAATCATTATCGCATCGAAGAGGCTAAACGTCTGTTAAAGGCTGATGAATTTCAAAATTATTCTATAATATCAATTGGCGAAATAGTAGGTTTTAACTCAAAATCCACTTTTTATAGTGCTTTTAAGAAATCCACAAATTGTACTCCTTTACAATACCAAAACTTACAAAACCATTGATAATTCTGACTTTTTTGTGCCAGAATTGTCCAAACTTATAAGTTAAGACTTGTAGTTCTTGTGAAATGGTGTGTCAACTTACAAGGTTCGACCTATATCTACAATTTCATTACTACTTTTGCCACCAAATATGGAAAACTATATATTTGGTAATCTTTTTAAATAGCAAAACATTAAACATATTAGATTTGGAAAGAAGAAAATTTGTTAAAAATACCTTGGCGGGAATGCCTTTAGTATTTCTATCGCCATCATTTTTGCCAAGTTTAGGAAATGCCATAAACGAAAATCCTAATGGAAAAACAGTCATTGTCATCGGGGCAGGTATTTCAGGACTGGCAGCAGCTAAAAAATTGAAAAATGAAGGATTTACTGTTATCGTCTTGGAAGCTCAAGATAGAGTTGGTGGCCGATTACGTACTAATAGAAGTTTGGGCGTTGCCTTTGACGAAGGTGCAAGTTGGATACACGGAACCACGGGAAATCCATTAACTGCACTTGCCCAACAGGCAGGCATGACAACAGCAATTACAAATGACAATAGCTTTATCGCCTATGATTTAGGCGGACTTGAAATCAGTGATACGATATATGCTCAAACGGAAGCACAGTATTATACAATATTAGATACTTTAATGAATAGTGGAAACTTGATGCAAAGTTTTGAAACAGTTTTCAATACTTTATATCCTGCTAATAACACCAGACTTTGGAAGTTTCTATTGTCAACTTATTTTACTTTTGATAGAGGAGATTTAAATAACACTTCATCGTTGATCTATGATGAGGGATTAGAGTTTGGAGGTAATGAAGTAATTTCGACCAATGGATATGACACCATACCTAATTACTTGGCTATAGGATTAGATGTAAGACTCAACCAAAGAGTGACAAAAATTGACTATTTAGCTGCAAAAACAAAAGTCACTCATAATGGTACTGTAACTGAGGCCGATTATGTTTTAGTAACTGTACCATTAGGTGTATTGAAAAATAATAGTATTCAATTTGTTCCATCGCTACCGACAGCCAAACAAACAGCGATTACTAAATTAGGAATGAATTGCGTCAATAAGTTTGTATTAACATGGAATACTGCTTTTTGGGATAATGAACAGTATATTGCTTACACTCCAAACGAAAAGGATAAGTTTAATTACTTTGTTAATGTTAAAAAATTTCATCCTACGGTGAATGCTTTGATGACTTTCGCTTATGCTGACTATGCAAGACAAACTGAATCTATGACCGATGCAGCTGTTATTAGTGAAATAATGGCTCATTTACGTGACATATATGGAAGTGCAACTCCTAATCCTACAAGTATGCTAAGAACCAAATGGAATAGCAATATAAATTCTTTTGGGGCTTATTCATATACAGCGATACAAACCGAAATGCACCATTTTGATGACTTGGCTGCACATGTTAATAATCAAGTGTTTTTTGCAGGTGAGCATACTCATATAGATTACTTTTCTACTGCGCACGGAGCTTATTTGAGCGGCTTAAGAGAGGCTGATAAAATTAAACTTTGTCCTACTCCTACAGCTTTGCCTGTTACTTGGCATAGTGATGTAAAAGCCACAAATATTAATAACTATAACCTAATCGAGTGGTCTGTAGCATCGCAGGTCAATAATCAACAATATATTATCGAACACAGTTCTGATGGAGCAAGATTTTTAGCTATTGGTGAGATACCTGGCGATGGAAATAATAATGATACCAAACATTATGAGTTCAAACACAGTTCTCCGCAATTAGGTATCAATTATTACAGGGTTAAGCAAGTGGATTATGATGGCAACATAAGTTTTTCCAACATTACTAGTGTTAATTATATTGAAGACAATGAAATAAACATTTTTCCAAATCCTGCGGGATTAGAAGTGAATGTTGGCATAGCATCTGATGCCTTGCTCAAAATCAAAGATATCAACGGCAAGTTACATTTAAAACAAGACATCTACAAAGGAATTAATAAGGTGAACTTAGAAGGAATTCCATCTGGAATGTTGATATTTTCTATAGGTAACCTACGATTCAATGTGCTAAAAGTGTAGATCTAAAAGAACAAAATATATACTTTTGCAGTTTGACATGCATTTTAAGGTCTAAAAATTTTAATAATAATAATATAGTTATACATCAATATTTATGAAACAAAGAAGACAATTCATCAAGACTACATTAGCGGGATTACCAGTAGTCCTACTTTCTCCTACATTGTTAGCAAGCTCATATAGCAGTGGAGACAATAAAGAACCCAATGGCAAAACAGTTATAATAGTTGGGGCTGGTATCTCGGGACTTGCAGCAGCAAAAAAATTGAAAGAAGAAGGATTTAGTGTCATTGTTTTAGAATCACAAGATAAAGTAGGTGGGCGATTACGAACCAATAGAAGCTTGGGTGTAGCTTTTGACGAAGGAGCCAGTTGGATACACGGTATAAAAGGTAACCCTATCACTCCACTTGCTAAAGCAGCAGGTATGGAAACTGCATTCACAGATGACGATAGCTTGATCATATATGATTTGGGTGGTAATGTAATTAGCGATGATTTGTATTCCAAAACAGAAGATGAGTATTATGCCATATTAGATCAACTATCCAAAAGTGGTAACTTAAATCAAAGTTTCGAAACTGTTTTCAATAATTTACATCCAGCTAACAACTCGAGACTGTGGAAATTTATTTTATCGACATTTATGACTTTTGACAGAGGAGATTTAGACAAAACATCTTCTCTCTTTTATAATGAGGGCGAAGAGTTTGGTGGTGAAGAACGAATCTCTACTAATGGTTATGACAATATTCCAAACTATTTGGCAAAAGGAATAGATGTAAGACTCAATCAAAGAGTGAGTAAAATAGACTATACGGCAGAAAAAGTAAAGATTACGCACAATGGCACCACAACTGAAGCAGATTATGTCGTAGTGACTGTGCCATTAGGAGTTCTTAAAAAGAATGTAATTGAATTCAAACCTGCTTTGCCTACTAAAAAGCAGGAAGCAATCCAAAAAATTGGCATGAACTGCGTCAACAAGTTTTTATTAACGTGGGATACTGCTTTCTGGGACGACGAACAATTTATTGGGTACACACCAGACGTAAAGGATAAGTTTAATTATTTTGTCAATGTCAAAAAGTTTCACCCAACAGTAAACGCTTTAATGACCTTTGCTTATGCTGATTATGGTAGGCAAACGGAAACCATGACTGATGCGCAAGTTATAAATGAAATCATGGTTCATTTACGTGATATTTATGGCAATAGTGTGCCCAATCCTAACAATATGCTACGTACCAAATGGAACTCTAATCCAAATGCTTATGGGGCTTATTCATATACAGCTGTAGCTACCGAAATGCATCATTTTGATGATTTGGCAGAAGAAATCGATGACAAACTGTTTTTTGCAGGTGAGCATACCCATATTGATTATTTCTCAAACGCCCATGGTGCTTATCTAAGTGGGCTTAGAGAAGCTGATAAAATTATTGCTTTATAAAAACCCTTAAATTTTTTAATCCTTAATTTATTATAATGAAATTCAAATTTTTAGCCTTATTAATCACTGCATTTTCTATTTCTGGATATGGTCAAGACATCCAAGTACTTTCTAACTTTACTAATGATTCATATAGGTTGACCAATATGATCGAAAAAGATATCAATAGTAAATGGAGTTACTTTGGTATTACTGAAGTTGGATCCGAATATGACAAATTATCCGAAATAAAATTTGAAAGCAATCAATACTTCAATTATGCTTTGAAAAACAATTTTGCATTGACTACAGGTTTTGGGTTTGTCTTGCCCTCAATTAAATGCGAACACAAAAAAAGTTTAAATTTTTTTAAATCACTAATTTTGTGTTATGGAAAACAAGAAAAAAGAAAGAATGAGTACCAATAAAAAGACTGAATTGGTACTGCAATTATTGCGAGGTGAGTCACTGGATGAACTTTGTAGAATCCATCATGTATCTGCCAGTCAATTGAGTGAGTGGCGTGATATCTTTGTCAGCAAAGGTAAAGAAGGTTTCCGTAAGAGCTCGGACGATCATCGTCTGCGTGAAGCCCAAGCGATCATTGGTCGCCAAGCCATAGAGCTTGACCTGTATAAAAAAAAGATGGTATTGATTCGTCAGATAAAAGAAAAATAGTTTCCATGCTAATCAATACAGAACCAAAACCAAATATTAGATTGGCTCTTAAGGTCAGTGACCTAAGCGTAGGAGCTTGGTATGACAGGCGGTCATTGAAGACAGATAAATGTAAGCCAGGGCCAAAATCTGTGTACTCAGACGTTGAAGTGCTTCAAGCCTTAAGGAAGTATATAGCCGAGCCTATTTTTTATTTAGAAGGCTATAAGAAACTCAAGGTTAGGCTCAAAGAAGAATATGGCATCGATGTGGGTAAGGAAAGGCTAAGAAGGATCATGACAGAAAATGAGCTTCTGTGTCATCAAAAAAACAGATCACACCCACTCAGGTATCATCACGACGGTAAGATCATCACGGATTGTCCCAATCAAATCTGGGGCATGGACATCAAAGAATTTCATACTTGTATAGGAAAAATTTACTTATTTGATATCTCGGATCATTTCAATAGCGAAATTAAAGGATGGTACGTAAACACAACATCCAATGCAAATGATGCGATGCAAGCTCTCAGAAACGCTGTAAGAGCCGAGTTTGGCAATGTGGCCAAAGATGTGTGTAAAGGTACAAATCTAAAGCTCAGAGTGGATCATGGCACTCAATTTGATTCCAAAGCTTTTGAAGATGAATTGAATTTTTAAGCATTTTAAAAAGTTCTGCCTTTGTAAGAAGCCCACAAAGCAACGGGGTTATTGAAAGATTCCACAGAACGCTCAAAGAACAATTAACCTTAATCAATACATTTAAAAATATAGACGAAATACATCAAAATATTCATACATTTGTTGCCAAATATAACCAGAAGTGGCTATTGCATAGATTGAAACTTCAATCTCCACTGAAATATAAAGAGGGGAATCCATCGGGTAATACTGAACCAGAGGGAGTCCGTCATTGAGTCGCGGACTCAAAAAAAGATAGTCAGGCCTGAGCTATCTACCTTCGGTACAAAACGTCACCGTCGGTCGTCCGTCATCACAAAGGTATGTAGTCTTTTTTGAATTACAAAACCTTGTTCTGTTAGTAGGCCTTAATGAGTGTTCAGTTAATTAGGGGCAAAACAGGTTGAATAACAATAATTTGTTTCCACAACTTGGTCTAAGCTATGCAAAGGAAAACAACAAATGGAGCTATGCCTTTTATCCGACACTTTATTATGGAATAGCAGATGAACAATTCGGTACTTCATTAAATTCAATCATAGAATATTCATCGCCAATTAATCAAAATTGGGATATTTTCGGATTGGCAATATTAGACTTAGGGTATGGCTTTGGAGAGAGCGTAGAAAGTCAGCAATATGTCAATATTGGCTTCCAACATAAAAAGAAATTTGTTTTTGGTGTCAATGTTGATTTTGAGCAAGAGGATGACTTCAGCAGTAATGAAATAGGTTATGGTATATTCATCGGCGTTAATTTTTAAAAAAATGGAAGATAAAATTCAAGCCTTCAGACAACCATTAGTAACTGCTACAGGGATTATTCTGGGTTTTATACTCAACTTTGCTTCAGCATTTGTAAAAACCGAAAGTGGATTGAGTGAAATACTGGCCTATATTATTGGGATTTGTATTTTGATAGGTGTTATTTGTTTAATATTTGTGTTGAGCAGAGTATTGCAAATGAAATACCCAAAGGAAAACGCAGAAGCTTATTATCAAAAAACACTGAACTACTTTCTATTTGGAGTCAGTATTGCGTTTGTAGGAGTTTTGATAGATATGTTTGCAAACTTTATGTCGGAATAAGAAAAATACTATTTAATAAAGCATAGTTGCCTATGCTGGCGCATAACCATACCTGCAAAATCCAAGTGGTACAACTGCGCCTATGACGTCTTTACAGTGTAAAAAAAAGTCGAGACCGACAAGCCAAAATCAAAAGTGTCCAACATGTTGAACTGGGAATAATATATTATTCCCAACTGTTTGACTTTTCATGTTTTGGGTGCATTTCATTTTTTCGCCCTTTGCTCGATTTCTTTTCAAGTTTCGTTTGTTCGTCGTAGCTTCCAGCTACGATGCCATATAGACAGGCATCTTGCCTGAATCGCGAAATAATAAAATGATGATTTTTAATGTGAAGCGAAAAAATGAAATACACCCCATGTTTAAGTTTAAGCGAGGAGTTTAATTTTTTGTCTTGTTTAAAGTATTTATAGGTTAAGGTTGGTATAGGTAAGTGCATTCAGCTTCATGTAGCATTTCGAAGACGGTGTCAAGCTATGTTTGATCTTCGCTTCATTTCGAGTGGAGTGAAAAGGAGTGAAGCCGAAAGGTTATTTCTGAAGTATCTAAGAAAGAAGATATTTTTTTACTATGTGTAAATTGCATCCTGTTGATATTACCAAATATAATACCACCAGGATGACAAATATCATATCGACCGATGACCTTTGTTCAACAATTCATCTCAAAAATTAAATAATTTGCAACTATAAATTTAAATTTGGTGGAACCTTAAAACGAAAAATAACATATTTAGCTAAACTCCGAAAATAGCGGATTGATGTCTTTCATCCTTTGAAATGAAAACAGTGTAAATTTATTTTTTATGTAATAATGATCGATCTTAGTGCTAAATCAACACCAAATTTGGATCAGAATGTACTCAGCATTTTTTTACTAAATATAATAAAATGAACAAACTACTTGTAACAACTGACTTATCCGCAAACTCAAAAGGGGCGATCCATTTTGCTTTACAGCTGGCATCACAGACTGGGGCAACATTAATTTTTTATAATGTGATAGAAATCACGAGTCCCACCATGTGGAATCAGGTAAAGTGGGCTGAATATTGTCAAACTGAAGTTGAACGCAATCAAAATTTATTGAGCAAATTCACTCGAAATATACTTAAAAATAAAAATATTATCCCACCTGTTTATGAGTGTATTTGTGAAGTAGAAACCGATGTTGAACAACAAATAATTCGTTTTGCCCATAAAGTAAAAGCTGATTTTATTTGTATGAGTGCGCGTGGTGGTGGTAAAATAGAAAAACTTTTTGGCACCAGAGTCTCAAAGATGATAGCAGAGTCACCTGTACCTCTATTTGTAATTCCAAAAATTTACAGAACTAAACCAATTGTGAACATTTTGTATGCATCTGATTATGATAATCTGGATTCGGAATTAAACATAGTTCAGGAGCTAAATTTAAATTTACAGGCAAAAATAGAAGTTTTACACTTTGATGATTTGTATTATGATCCTATTAAAAGGGGTAAACTAAAAAAAATAGCAGCCCAATTTCAATCTGATAA
Source organism: Saprospiraceae bacterium (assembly GCA_016713025.1). NCBI lineage: Bacteria > Pseudomonadati > Bacteroidota > Saprospiria > Saprospirales > Saprospiraceae > Saprospiraceae bacterium. The sequence continues at coordinate 1,386,773 of JADJPZ010000004.1, forward strand.
ACTGATATTCCATTTTAAACAACTGGACTTTGAATATTTGTTTGCTCCGTCACTGCATTCATACATTGAAAAAAACAAACCGTCTGTAATGGTGCTTTTCACTAAGCAAAATCGAAATTGGTTTGATCGTTTGTTTATGCCAAGTAAAACCGTCTCCCTTTCTTACAATGCAAAAACGCCAATGTTGGTGTTAAGAAAAAAATAAATGCTAAATATATATTTATCCGTTACTGGTTTTATAGTATGTACTGTAGCAATTATATACAGCGGTACTAAGCTGGCAAGGTATGGCGAGTCTATAGCTGAACTAACCGGATGGGGTAAAGTTTGGGTTGGTTTAATTCTAATAGCATCTGTTACAACATTGCCTGAATTATTGACAGGTATAAGTTCTGTAGTAATTATAGGAGAACCCGATTTAGCGGCTAGTGCTGTATTTGGAAGTTGTATATTTAATTTGTTAATCCTCTCATTTGTTGACACAAGAATTAAAAAACCTCTAACCTCGTTGATAAAACCAAGCCACTTATTTGCCGGACTAGGGAGTATTGTTCTTTTAACAATCAGCGGGCTTTCTATTTTAATAAGCGATATAACTCCTACCATATTATGGATAAGTCCCTTTACAGTATTGATAATCATCATATATCTTTTTGTAGTGTATGGGATATACCTGAATGAACAAACGACCCTCGGTCCACCTGTATCCATGAACAGTAATAAAACAGAAAACAGAAAAGCACTACAATCAGTTTTAAAAAAATACATCCTAAACGCTGTTTTTGTAATCATTGCCGCTGCTTTTCTGCCCTATTTCGGTGAAAATATTGCATCACAAACCGGGCTTGGAAATACATTTTTCGGTACTCTTTTTTTAGCAGCTTCTACATCGTTGCCTGAAATGGTTGTTTCTTTTGCAGCCTTAAGAATGGCTTCTTATGATTTACTGGTTGGAAATTTGCTGGGCAGTAATATTTTCAATATGTTCATACTAGCATTAGATGATATCTTTTACACTGAAGGCTCTTTGTTTTCTTATATTAATAAAGCTCATCTCGAAACAGTCATTGTTGCCATAATCATGACCGCTGTGATAGGTCTCGGAATTTTATCAAAGCCAACCAAAAAAATTTGGAAATTGAGTTTTGATACTTTTATTATTCTGCTCCTTTATTTTGGTTTAATGACCGTATTGTACATAAGAAGATAATTTAAATATAATTTTGATGAAAGTAAATTTAATTGCAAAATCAAGAAATTTAATTGACACAACCTGTGCAGCTTAGCTGTATTTTCAATGAATTACACTTAATATTTTTTGTATTTTAATTTCCTTTTACTATAAAAATCGTAGTTCAATATAGCCTTAAACAATACAATAATTAGCCTGAACCTTCAACTTTGGAAATTATGAACCACCATTTATTACCTATTTCGGAAATCCAGCAACTTTTCAGCACAAAACCTGATGGCTTAAGTCTTTCAAATGCTGAAGAACGTCTGAGAGAACACGGTAAAAACGAACTTGCCGAAAAAAAGAAAAAATCAGCGTGGAGACTTTTTCTGAATCAGTTTAAAGATGTGATGATTCTGATATTGCTGATCGCGGCGGTGATTTCTATTGCTATAGGTGATATTAAAGATGCTGTAGTCATATTAATTATAGTGTTGCTCAATGCAATTATTGGTTTCATACAAGAATACAGGGCTGAAAAGGCCATGGCTGCGTTAAAAAAAATGTCGGCTTCCAATGCTACTGTGCGCAGAAGCGGCAATGTCATGCAGATAGCGGCATCAGAGATTGTTCCCGGCGATATTATTCTGCTGGAAGCGGGTAATTTGGTTCCGGCAGATATCCGGCTTACGGAGACTCATTCATTAAAAATTGAGGAAGCATCACTGACAGGTGAATCGCATGCTGTAGAAAAATGCTCATATGAACTCACCGAAGAGAATTTGCCCATTGGTGACCGAATCAACATGGCGTTCAAAAGCACAATTGCTACTTATGGGAGGGGAGAAGGCATCGTGATTGCCACCGGGATGAAAACCGAAATAGGACGTATTGCCCAATTGTTGCAGGAAGATGAAAGCCATACTCCTCTCCAAAAACGACTTGCCGATTTTGGTAAAAAATTATCACTGGGTGTAATTGCTATTTGTATGGTGTTGTACGGTGTAGGTTTGTTGCGTGGCGAAGACCCTATACATATGCTTCTCACGGCTATTTCGGTAGCGGTGGCTGCCATTCCGGAAGCATTGCCGGCAGTAATAACTATTGCCCTGGCCTTGGGTGCAAATCGTATGGTTCGTAAAAATGCCCTTATCAGAAAACTGCCGGCTGTAGAAACTTTAGGATCAGTCACCTTTATTTGCTCTGATAAAACAGGCACGATTACTCAAAACAAAATGACGGTAACAGATGTATGGCAATCTGCATCAACAACTGCCATTAAAGGTCTTCAAGCGGAAGAATTACTGCTTCTGGCTATGGAACTCAATCACGATGTCGCAATCAATGATACTAATGTATTAACAGGTGACCCGACAGAAATTGCTTTGGTAGAGTACGTTCGCAACCATAAACATTACAATAAGTCTTTATTCCAGAAGTTTAAACGAGCACATGAGTTGCCATTTGATTCGGAAAGAAAACGTATGACTACCATTTTTCCCCATGACGGGAAATGGATTGCCATCACCAAAGGGGCGGTGGAATCCTTGCTGGAATGTTGCTCCGAACAAAACGAAAAAGAGATTAACAAAACTGTGGAAGAATTTGCGCAGCAAGGAAAGCGGGTTTTGGCTTATGGCTTTCGGGAACTTAACGAATTGCCGCAAAACATTTGTATTGAATCTATCGAAACACGTCTCACTTTTTTAGGCTTGGCTGCAATGATAGACCCACCGCGTGAAGAAGCCAGGCAAGCTATTGCCGATTGTCACACTGCTGGTATTACACCCGTGATGATCACAGGGGATCATCCGATCACTGCAAAAGCTATCGCACTTCAGACAGGCATTATCCATAAGCAAACTGACAGGACCGTAACAGGTGCTGAGCTATCTGCGCTATCAGATGAGGAATTTGAAAAAGAAGTGGAATATATCAAAGTGTATGCCCGTGTCTCTCCGGAACAAAAACTCCAAATCGTAAAAACGCTGCAAAAGAAAAATCATTTCGTAGCTATGACCGGCGATGGGGTAAATGATGCTCCTGCATTGAAAAGGGCCAATATAGGCATAGCTATGGGAATCACCGGAACAGATGTGAGTAAAGAAGCAGCGCACATGATATTGCTTGATGACAATTTTGCGACCATCATAAAAGCTGTAAGGGAAGGACGTAGGATCTATGACAATATTCGTAAGTTTATAAAATACACACTAACCAGCAACGGTGGCGAAATCTGGACAATCTTTTTAGCACCACTGGCTGGATTGCCCATACCTTTGATACCCATCCATATATTGTGGATAAATTTGGTGACAGACGGATTGCCTGGTCTGGCTTTTGCATCCGAACCTGCAGAAGACGACATTTTGAAGAGGCCCCCGCGTGCCACAAATGAAAGTATTTTTGCAAAGGGAATTGGTATTCATATATTGTGGGTCGGTCTCCTGATGGGTGCCGTTTGCCTTGGTTTACAGGCATACGAAACACATTTAGGCAATGGCAAATGGCAAACTATGGTTTTTACCGTCCTTTGTTTGAGCCAAATGGGACACGCGATGGCTATCCGCAGCGATTGGAAATCACTGTTTCAGCAAGGGGTATTTAGTAATAAACAGTTGGTTGGAGCTGTTTTGCTCACTCTTGGATTACAATTGGCTGTAATTTATGTACCATATTTGCAGGACATCTTTCGGACTCAATCCCTGTCCATCACTGAACTAGCTATTTGTTTTAGGCTTTCAAGCATTGTTTTTTGGGCAGTAGAATTAGAAAAACTGATAAAAAGAATAAATAGATAAGGTCTTACCGAAAAGTAGCTTATTTAATGCAAAAGCTTAGATATGGATGATATATGGTGTTGATGTGTTACCTTTGTTATCGAAGATGGTTCATGATGAAATGATCAAATGGCTTTTAATTTTGAAGCTAAAGAGTAGATATAGTTACTCAGAGTGTGTTTCTATTCTTATTGTCCGAGCCATATTCTCTAAAATATATGATAATGCAACCTGACCAGATATGGCATCAATTTTTCAATGACATTCAACATACCAGATGGCAAGAGTGGATCAGTACACTGACCCAGGTAGCCAGCGTGTGGTATGCCAGAAAAAATAATATACTGGTGTATCCTACAGGCATCATTGGTGTGTTGCTTGCAGCATGGGTGTACTTTTTTATAGCTACACCACCCTTGTTTGCCGATGGGATGCTCAATATTTACTACTTTGCCATGAGTGTGTATGGCTGGTATAATTGGACCAGAAAGGATCAGTTTCATCATGATGTCTTTGCCATATCCTGGTGCACCAAAAATGAGCTTCGGATAGGAATAGCAGGATGCATCATAGGGTGGTCCATACTGTATGTGATATTAAGCACATTTACCAATTCTGATACGCCAATCCTGGATTCTTTAGTGTCAGCTTCAGCATTGACTGCAATGTGGTGGATGGCGAGCAGAAAAATCGAAAACTGGCTCGCTTGGATTTTTAGTAATATTGTAGCCATTCCACTCAATTTTTATAAGGGATTTATGCTCTTCACACTCATGTACATATTATTTCTCGGTATGGCTCTTGCAGGTCTTATGGAGTGGAGAAGGATTTATTGGTCTGCTAAAAATAAAAGTTGATGTCACAACTTACTGCAACTGTCTATTAAATAAATATGATTTTAGATTAAATGATTATCTTTGCAGCCAACTAAATTTTAATGTAAAGTGAGTGTTTTGATTTTCCTGATTATTTCTTATGTTTTATTGAGTATAAGTCTTTATCTCTTGTTTCCTAAAGCCGGTGTGGATTCAATCAAAGGTTTGATTCCGGGAGTCAATTTTATAGAATGGTGCAAAATAATCGGCCACAAACCTGGCTATGCTCTATGGCTATTATTTCCTATAGTCAATATTTTCATCTTTGCCGGTATGGCAGTGGATCTGGTACGGTCGTTTGGAAAACTGGATTTCAAAGATTCAGCATTGGCAGTTATTTATGCTCCATTGGCGTTTTTTAATATAGCAAGAAATCAAGATGATAAATATATTGGAAAAACACTCGAGCTGGAGGCTGAATATGCAAAAAACATATTGGATGCAAAAGCGCAGGGTGACGAATATAAATTGAAACACCTCGTTGAAAAAAACCCATATAAAAAATCAGGATTAAGGGAATGGACAGAATCCATCGTTTTTGCAGTATTTGCTGCTGCTTTTATAAGAATGTTCCTCATCGAGGCCTATGTGATTCCAACCCCATCTATGGAAGGATCGCTCAATGTTGGTGACTTTCTATTTGTTTCCAAAGCTCATTATGGTATCAGACCACCTATGACAGTGGCTATGATTCCACTTCTGCACAATCAGATTCCGATTATCAATACTGAATCTTATCTAAAAAAACCGAGCCTTCCTTACAGAAGACTTCCGGCTTTTGAAAAAATTGAGGCTGGGAAACACATTGTTTTTAACTGGCCAGTCGGTGATAGCGTCTATATCACGAGGCAGAGATCTTATTTTGTAAGCCAGATAAAAAGGCAACCCGAATATACCATGAGTGATCCGGAACTACAAAATAAAGTCAACAACAATGATTTTAAAGTGAGGCCAATAGACAAAAAAGACCACTATATCAAAAGGTGTGTGGCTGGCCCCGGAGACAGTCTCCGTATCATAGACAGACAGATTTATCTCAATGGTAAACCTGCCAACAACCCTAAACATCTTCAGTTCCTGTATGAAATAAAAATGCCTCCAAATGTTAGCATCAATACTAAAAAACTGGATCAGTGGGGTATTGATTTTGGTGATAATGCTATGGGTGGAAGGGATTTGTTTACCATGGGCTATGGTGTTTTATTTTTGGACAGCGACCAAGTGGCTAAAATCAAATCGATGGATCCCGGAGTACAGATCACACCTATCCCTCAGAGATCAGAACCGGAAAAACTATTTCCATTTGATACCATCATAGGCAAAAACTGGTCTGTCGACAATTATGGCCCGATCTGGATACCAAAAGCAGGAGCAACCACCCAATTGACTGTTTCTAATTTGCCATTTTACAGCCGAATCATAGAAGTATATGAAAATAATAAACTGGAAGTAAAAGGCAGTGATATCTACATCAATGGTCAGAAAGCAAGTTCATACACTTTTAAACAGGATTATTACTGGGCTATGGGTGACAACAGGCACAACTCCGAAGATTCACGAGCCTGGGGATATGTGCCTCATGATCACATTGTAGGCAAACCTCTTTTTATTTGGTTTTCGACCAAAGAAGGAAATATACGCAATGGTATCAACTGGGATAGAATATTCAGATCAGCCAGCAAAGAGTAAGGAGTGATGAAACACTTTCAATTAGTTCTTTTTTGGTCGCTGACCTTGCTATCTACTTCTGTAGCGCAATTGCCAAAAACGGACATATATCTTGCGGTTTTTTCAGATATGAGTAGCCAACCTCAGCTTATGAGTGTCACTTTTTTAAATGATTTTAACAAAAACGGCTACAACAACCAACCCAATTTTGTGTCCAAAGATGAGCTCTTTGTCACTGTGGGTAAAGACACAAACAAATACACTGACCTTTATCGGGTAAATATAAATTCGAAAGAATTTTTTAAGTTTTCAGATACAGATGGTATAAGTGAGTTTTCTGCAAATCAAACACCCCAAAAAGGTCGTGTTACATGTGTGAGGATAGAACCTGATGGCAAAGATCAGCGTTTATGGAGCTATCCTGAGGATAGAAGTGGTCCCGGTTTCAGAATCTTACCTTCACTTAAAAATATAGGCTATTATAGCTGGTTAAGTAAAAATGAAGTAGCCCTTTTTCTTGTGGGCAGCCCCCACAAATTGGTGATAGCTGACATTGCCACAGGAAAAAACACATTGGTTAGCGAAAACATTGGCAGGTGCCTTAAATATGACGGCAAGAGTCAACTGTTTTTTGTACATAAGATCACCCCCGATACCTGGCAACTGAAGTCCTATCATGCTCCATCCAAAAAAATCGCTACTATCTGTCAGATGCCAGCCGGACGTGAAGATTTCGAATTGTTGCCCAACGGTAATATTTTGACATCAGATGGTTCAAAAATTAAAATGTTACAACCAGGATTAAGCGACATGTGGAGAGAAATTGCAGATATGGCAGACCGCGGTATCCATCATATCAACAGAATCACAGCATCAGGCGATAAAGTCGTTTTTGTTAACAACAAACAATAAAACGATGAGAAGTTTTTTTTTACTCCTCGTTTGGATTTTTCTGATACGATGTACAGGTACAAAACAAATGGTATCTTATGAACATGAATTTTCAGAATACATCAAACAGTATAAAAATGGTTTTCTGGACAATCCACGTTCACCATTAGGAAAAGATGATCTGAAATATCTGGAGTTTTTCTCGGCAAACCATAACTGGAAACTGCAATGTACCTGCGAAACAGCAAAAAATCCAACACCTTTCGAAATGCCTACATACAGCGGTGTGACAAGAACGTATATACTCCATTCCATAGCAAGATGTCTTTTGAATGATAAAATTATGGTACTACATTTATACAAAAATATACACCAACCCATCAATCCACTGTATAAAAACAATCTGTTTTTACCATTTAAAGATCATACCAACGGAGAAGAAACATATGGTGGAGGCAGATACATCAATCTGTTGGCAACGGATATTCATGAAGGAAAGATCATGATTGATTTCAACAAAGCTTACAATCCGTGGTGTGCATATAGCGACGGATTCAATTGTCCTATTCCACCCAAAGAAAACCATATAGATTTGCCTGTGACGGCCGGAGAAAAGAACTTCAAAGGACAATATAAAAAAAGTTGATGATAAATCTATGTGGATTAAGTGAAATGGTATAATGCTTAAAAATATATTTTTGTTTGGTGCAAAATGTTATAATAGTAAAGTCGAACATCTTGGTATAAAATTTTAATTTTTAAATGCATATATCTTTAAAACAAAATTTCATTCTGTTATAAAGAAGTATAAATACTTAGTTGATAAAAATCATATAAATTGAGTATGGTATAAATATTTTTAAAGCATATATTTGCTGCATATTTAATCTAAAAGTTTTAAATAAATACTTCATGAAATCAAATGACCTGTTTTTACTTCATTTGAAAAGGAATGCGAAAAAGTAATTATGAAACCCACCAACACCCATGACCAGGAATACTTTCATAAAGTTGTCGACTGTCAGTATGCTTGTCCGGCACATACCCCAGTTCCAGAATATATACGATTAATAGCTGCCGGAAAATATACCGAAGCCTATATGGTAAATTGGGAATCGAATGTTTTCCCTGGCGTACTTGGAAGGACATGTGACCGGCCTTGTGAACCTGCTTGCAGAAGAGGTCGTGTAGAAGCAGAACCGGTAGCTATTTGCAGGCTCAAAAGAGTGGCAGCTGACTTTAAAGATGATATCACGCATCTGCTTCCTGATATTCCTACAATTAAAAACGGCAAAAAGATAGCATTGTTAGGTGGCGGACCTGCTTCTCTGTCAGTTGCAAGAGATTTGGCACCTTTAGGATATGAGATAGATCTTTATGATGATCAGAAAAAAGGTGGCGGCATGATGCGCAGTCAGATACCGGCATTCAGATTGCCCGAAGAAGTGCTTGATCAGGAGGTCAATTACATACTGGATATGGGTATTTCTACTCACTTCAATCAGTATGTCACGAGTTTAAAAGATATTATCAACAAAGGATACGATGCCATTTTTGTAGGCACAGGTGCTCCAAAAGGCAAAGACCTCATAGTACCCGGACGGGAAGAAGGAAAGGCAAATATACATATAGGCATTGAATGGCTGGCAAGTGTTGCATTTGAACACACCAGCAAAATAGGAAAAAATGTCATCGTTCTTGGAGGAGGAAATACCGCTATGGACTGCTGCAGAACGTCGCGAAGACTTGGTGGAGAAGAAGTCAAAGTAATTGTAAGAAGCCCTTTTGGTGAGATGAAAGCATCGCCATGGGAAAAAGAAGATGCTATGCATGAAGATATTCCCATTCTCGATAACCATGTACCTAAAGAATTTGTGGTCGAAAATGGAAGACTCAAAGGCATGACTTTTGAAAAAGTATATGCGCACTGGGATAATGGGAAAAGGTCACTTATTCCTACCGGAGAACCCGATGTCTTCTTTCAGGCAGATGATGTAATCATTGCTATCGGGCAGGAAAATCGCTTTGAATGGATTGAAAGAGACCTGGGTATTGAATTTGACAAATGGGATATGCCGGTTTTAGATGAGAATACATTTGCATCAACAAGACCCGGAGTATTTTTTGGCGGTGATGCAGCTTTAGGGCCTAAAAATGTAATCACTGCGGTAGCACAAGGCCATCAGGCAGCCATTTCGATAGATCTCTACTGTAATGGTCAAGATATTAAAGACAGACCGGCACCTGATGTCAAACTGTTTAGTACCAAAATGGGTATTCATGAATGGAGTTATGATAACGATGTTACCCCAGATTTGAGATATATAGTCCCACAGGCAGATAAAAGGGAGACGCTAAGAGACCGCAAAAAAGAAGTCGAGCTTGGTTTTGACCTTAAAACTGCCTTCCAGGAAGCTCAAAGATGTCTCAATTGTGATGTTCAAACAGTTTTTACGGAAAGTAAATGTATCGAATGTGATGCTTGTATGGATATTTGTCCGACAAGTTGTATCAATTTTACAACTAATGAAGATGACGAAGAGATACTTCGTATGAAGTTGTTGGTACCTGCCATAAATAAGACTCAGGATATAATGGTTTCTGATATATTGAAGACCGGCAGAGTCATGGTAAAAGACGAAGATATGTGTTTACACTGCGGTTTGTGTGCTGAAAGATGCCCTACCGCAGCCTGGGATATGAAACAATTTTTATATAATACTGCCAAGGCAGGTCATTTTTGTTATGCATGAGTAGAATTAATGATTTTGTAGTCAGATTTGCCAATGTTAATGGTACCGGATCAGCAAGTGCCAACTTTTTTATTCGCCAAGTCCATATTCAGAATGGGCATACCTGTATCCGCAAAAAATATATTTCCTTCCAATATCCAGGGACTGCCGACGTGGTATGAGGTCCGTGTCACTGAAAAAGGGTACCTAGGCAGAAAGGAAGGAATAGATCTTATGGTGAGTGTAAATCCCCAAAGTTTTAAGCGTGACATAGGTAGCGTAAAACAAGGAGGTTACTTTCTTTATGATTCAACCAGAAAACTTCATGATGAATTCATAAGGGAAGACATTCATTATATTGGTGTGCCTTTAATGGAACTTTGCAATAATGAGTTTTCCGACCCGAGACAAAAACAGTTATTTAAAAATATAGTATACGTTGGAGCCTTAGCAAAACTACTGGATATCGATATTAAAGAGATTGAATCGTTGTTTGGTGACCAATTCAAAGGTAAGGAAAAACTGATAGCTCCCAATATGCAGGCACTTAACCTGGGCATCAAATATATAGAAGAAAATTTCAAATATCCTCTGGATTTCCGTGTGGAACGTAGAGACCTGGTGGGTGATGCCATCATGATAGATGGAAACTCTGCAGCCGGACTTGGTGCTGTATATGGAGGAGCATCAGTGGTATCCTGGTATCCTATTACTCCATCCACATCATTAGTAAGTTCATTTGAGTCATATGCCAAAAAGCTAAGAATAGATTCTGTAACCGGAAAAAACAATTTTTCGATAGTTCAGGCTGAAGATGAACTCAGTGCTATCGGTATGGCCATCGGTGCCAACTGGAATGGGGCAAGGGCGTTTACTGCAACAAGCGGCCCGGGATTGTCTCTGATGTCGGAGTTTTTAGGACTCGCTTATTATTCAGAAATTCCGGTAGTATTAGTCGATGTACAAAGAGCTGGACCTTCAACAGGTATGCCCACACGTACACAGCAATCTGATTTTATCTCAGCTGCTTATGCTTCACATGGAGATACAAAACATGTATTATTGATACCATCAACGCCAACAGAATGTTTTGAAATGATGGCTGACGCTTTTGATTATGCAGAGCAATTGCAGACTCCTGTGATCATGATGACAGACCTTGATCTCGGAATGAATGATCATATGACCGCACCATTCAAGTGGGATGATAACAGAAAATATAATCGGGGCAAGGTACTCAATGCAGATGATCTCGACAGTTTGCAGGATTGGGGTAGATACAAAGATGTGGATGGAGACGGAATACCATACCGAACACTTCCCGCAACCCACCCTACCAAAGGATCTTATTTTACAAGAGGTAGTTCACATGACGAAAAAGCAGCCTATTCTGAAGACTCTCCGACATATGTGCGTATCATGGATAGATTGGTTAGAAAAATGGAAACTGCAAAATCTATCATTCCAAAACCACAGTTCTATCAGCAAAAACAGCAATCGGACTTTGGAGTTATCTTCTTTGGAACGAGTACACATGCTGCATTGGAAGCTCTGGATATACTCAAGGACCATGGAGTGGTATTGGATGCTATGCGTCTTAAGAGTTTTCCATTTCAACAGGAAGTAGCGGACTTTATCGAAAATCATGAAAAAGTCTTTGTCATAGAGCAAAATCGGGATGCTCAGATGAGAGCTCTTCTAATCAATGAGCTTGAGATCAATCCGAAAAAGCTTCAAAAAATCCTGAATTATGATGGAACACCCATCACCGCAGATTTGATTATGCAACATATTAATGCTGCTGTTTTTCAACCATCAAATTAATATCATTCTATGACTTATATAAAACCTAAATTTGCGCACCCACGATTGGTCAAAAATCCTTTGGGGTACACAAAAAAAGATTATGAAGGATCATTATCCACATTATGTGCAGGGTGTGGACATGACTCAATAAGTGCATCTATCGTAGACGCTTGCTTTGAGCTTAATATAGAACCCCATAAAGTGGCCAAGATGTCAGGAATTGGTTGTTCTTCCAAAACGCCGGCATATTTCCTCAGCAACTCCCATGGATTTAATTCTGTTCATGGCAGGATGCCTTCTGTGACTACCGGCGCTAATCTCGCCAACCGATCTATGGTGTATCTGGGTGTCTCCGGAGATGGAGACTCTGCATCTATTGGAATGGGGCAATTTGTACATGTTGTCAGACGCAATCTCAATATGACATACATTGTGATGAACAATGGTTGTTATGGATTGACCAAAGGCCAGGATTCAGCAACTGCAGATTATGGATCGATATCAAAGACCGGCCAAATGAATACATTTGAAGGTATCGATCTATGTGCTATGGCTATTGAGTTGGGAGCTACTTTTGTGGCACAAAGTTTCAGTGGAGACAAAACCCAGCTTACCCCGCTGATAAAGGCTGCTCTGGCACATTCAGGATTTTCGTTTATCAATGTGATTTCTCCATGTGTGACTTTCAATAATAATCAGGGATCGACTAAATCTTATGATTTTGTCAGGGAGCACAATGAAGCACTTTCAACACTTGATTTTGTACCTGTAAAGGAAGAAATAACCACTACGTACGACCATACAAAAGTAAAAATGGTTGAAATGCATGATGGTTCTATGATCAGATTGCACAAGATATCACCCGAATGGGATCCTGAAGACAAACTATCCATCATCACAGCTTTACATAAAGCAAGAACCAAACAAGAGATTTTGACAGGATTGCTTTATGTGGATAATAAGAGTGTAGAACTAAATGATTTATTGAATACAACAAATACGCCACTCAACCAGCTTATTGAGAAAGATTTAAATCCGGGAAGTGAAAACCTGGAAAAAATATGTGCCAGTCACAGGTAACTTAGAGCACGTTTCATCCAAATGTAATTAACCGAATCTGTACAGTTTGTTATACACACTGTCACAACTGTTGGGTTAACCCAATAGTTTCCAATAAATCGTAAAGTTCGTATAATTTGACAAAGCAGAATTAGATAGTTTGTATCGCAGGTTTCAAAAGACACTGCTTAAACATCCTTTCAATACTTTCTTTGGCTACGTCATTGCCAATGAACACTATTTTACTTTCTCTGGTTTCATTCTCACCCCACTCTGATCCCTCTTCAACTCTAAAGCTTTGATATACTGATTGAATCAAAATCCTGTTTTCCATATCAGGTATATCAACAAATCCCTTAATTCTGTATATCTGACTTTTATTCACCTGGATCAGTAACATCAAGGTGTGTCTCAACCTGTTAAAATCAAATGGCTGATCATATGTCAGAGTAAAAGTATTGATTCCCTTGTGTTTATGTGTGTATTGTTTATGCAGAACTTGAATTTTGTTTTGAATTGCTATTTTACTATTTGCCGAATATTGCAAAATTGTATCACTTGGAAACCTGCCAAATTCTCCATGATAAGTGATCACTCCAGGATTGATATCATTGATCAAAGATGTCAATGAAGAAAGTTCTTCCACATCAACAGTATCCGTCTTGTTTAGAAGGACTATATCCGAAAAAGCAATTTGTCTTCTGGCTTCTTCAGTGATTTCAATACTGGTAAGCATATTTTGAGCGTCGGCAAGACAAATGGTGGACATCACAGTGAAGTTTCTCTCCATAAAACCATCAATCCAGAAAGTCTCCACCACTCCAGCCGGGTCTGCTATACCTGTAGTCTCTATCACCAGAATATCAAATTCAGCTTTTCTCTCCACGAGACCACTTAGAACATTGTAGAGTTTTTCATTTAGATTGCAGCATAGGCATCCTGCAGTCAACTCTATGACATCATCTACTGAATCAATGATCATGGCACCGTCAATATTGACCTTGCCGATTTCATTTTCTATGACTACTACCCTTTTATCTGAAACATTTTTGATCAGGTTGTTTAGAAAAGTAGTTTTTCCTGAGCCCAAAAACCCAGTAATAATGTATACAGGTATCTTATTTTGTATTTCCATCAGTTAAAATCCATTTTACTCTTTACTTAAAAGTTCATTCACCACCGAAGGTACCCCAATACTTCCTGGTTCTTTTATAATCTGCAATCCCGGCAATCTGCTCAATTCATAAGAAATATGTGGTTTTGGGTCGATGTAATAAATCTCACTGCCACGTGGGGCATAAGAAATCAGGCTTGCTGCAGGATAAACTTGCATGGAAGTGCCAATGATTATGAAGATATCTCCGTTCTCACATTCCTCTATGGCTGACTCAAGCATAGGCACCATTTCTCCAAACCAAACAATATGTGGCCGGAGTTGATAACCTTTTTCGCACAAATCTCCGATATGCAGATCGTCAGACCATTCATAGACCAGAGATGGAACTCCTATGCTCCTGACTTTATTCAATTCGCCATGTAGATGAATGATCCTCCTACTCCCTGCACGCTCATGCAAATTGTCTACATTTTGGGTGATAACTACGACGTCATACTTATCTTCGAGTTCTACCAAGGCTTTATGGCCTGCATTTGGCATCACATCTTTGAGTTGTTTGCGTCTTTGATTATAAAAATCAAGTACCAAAGCCATATCTCTATCCCAACCTTCAGGGGATGCTACTGACATCACATCATGACCTTCCCAAAGACCATCTGCATCCCTAAAGGTTTTTATGCCGCTTTCAGCACTGATGCCAGCTCCGGTAAGTACGACAATTTTTTTCATCATATTAAGTATTAAAATATATTAAACTGAATATTTCCACCCCGATAGTTTAGCACCTACAAATGTCATCAGGACGTACATCAGAATGTCAGCAATTTTAAACCACAGCGGATGAGGTATCGCCATCAGATTTAAGACACCGGCAATAATCCAGGCAATAGCTACAATCCATAATAATGGACGATGATGTGTGGCAGAAAATTTAGCCACTATAAATCCTGATACTAAAGGTCCGAAAGCATGACTAATCAACGCTAAAAACCAATGTCCGGTTGTCAATTTGTGGGCATTGGCAACAAAGGATTCCATATTACTAACATCCATACCTTCAGGTGGTGGCAATATTACATTGGAAATTTGATGGCCGACCATCATTGCTATCATTCCGGCCGCTATAGCCAGAATTACGACAAGGATATTTTTAAATATTGGGCTCACTAAATAATACTTTTGTTAGTGCAAACTTACAAAAAGTTTCTGAAAATGGGAAATTTTGATTCCTGAATGAATTTGTTTTCCCCCTAAATTTTTACCAAACAGAAAATTGATTTTGAAAAATTACAATCATAAATACATAGTTTACAACACATTTTGATTTATATTCTTCGCAGAATATTTTCTGTTCAATATAATTACCATAATCTCTTGATTTACACCTAAGAAAAATTTTAAAAATACTCTTAAAATTCATGATTTGGGTGAAAATTTTAAACTGATATGTGAACCTTTTTGAAATTTCATTGTACTTAGGCAAAGTTTTTTAAAAAGAAATTTATGTTGAATAGAAGAATAATATCAGCTTTGATCTTGTTTTTTACGCTTGGAGCTTCTGCCCAAAATGGGATTATCAAGGGTACTGTAAAAGATAAACTTACCAATGAGCCCGTTATTGGCGCCAACATTTTAATCGTTGGAACTTCATCCGGTACTGCTACCGATATTGATGGAAATTTTGAATTGAAGGAGCTCAAACCTGGAATGTATGGTTTAGAAGTGAGTTATATCGGGTATGAAGATATAAAAGCTCTTGAAATTGAGGTTCAAGGCATCAGACCGACCATCTTAAATTTTGAACTTACTGAAAGTTCCAAACAATTGGATGAAGTTGTTGTCAAGGCAAGCGCTTTTAATAAAACTGCTGAAAGTCCGGTATCCTTAAGGACCATAGGAGTGTCAGAAATCAAAAGAAACCCAGGCGGAAACCGAGACATTTCCAGGGTAATTCAGTCTCTGCCCGGAGTCACTTCAACAGCATCTTTCAGAAATGATCTCATAATCAGAGGTGGTGCTCCTAATGAAAATCGTTTTTTTATTGATGATGTGGAAGTACCTGTCATTAATCATTTTGCTACACAAGGTTCTTCTGGTGGTCCTGCGGGTATCATCAATGTTGATTTTGTCCGGGAGGTGGATTTTTTTAGTGGAGCTTTTCCTGTCAATAGAGGAAATACGATGAGTTCTGTATTCAATTTTAAATATAAAGACGGTAGGGATGACCGACTCGGGTTTACCGCTACCGCAGGTGCTACAGATATTGGAGTCACATTAGATGGTCCGGTTGGGGATAAAAGTACGTTTTTAGTTTCTGCCAGAAGGTCATATCTTCAGTTTTTGTTTAAAGCCATTGGATTACCTTTTTGCCTACATACACAGACTTTAATGCTAAATACAAATACAAAATTGACAATAAAAATGAAATCACTTTTATAGGATTAGGGGCAGTTGATGATTTTGTACTTAATAGAGATGCTGATGATACTGAAGCCAAGCAATTTATTTTGGACCGTCTCCCGGTAAATACACAATGGAACTACACCAATGGATTAGTCTATAAAAGATATAGCGATAAAGGATTTACAACATTTGTTTTGAGTAGAAATATGTTGAATAATGAAGCGGTAAAATATCTGAACAATGATGAATCTACGAGCGCCAACCTGACCCTCAATTATTTATCTCAGGAGATCGAAAACAAAATGAGAATCGAAACAACCCAGAAAGCAGGCAATTGGGATTATATGCTTGGAGTAAGTTATGAATGGGTAAAATACAACAATAAGACATTCAATAGGATATTTACAAATGCAGGTCCTGCAGAAATTGATTATACAAGTGATATAAACATGCATAAATATGGTTTTTTTGGTAACTTAAATCGTAAATTGTTGAATGACAAATTAACATTATCTGTAGGTTTCAGAGTAGATGGTAATTCATATTCACAAGATATGAATAACCCTTTGGAGCAGTTTTCGCCAAGAGCATCGTTATCATATAAAATTTCTGACAGACTATCTTACAATTTCAATGCAGGTCGCTATTTTCAACTACCCCCGTACACTGTCCTTGGGTATCGAGAAAACGAAACTCTTGTCAATAAGAACAATAATATAACATATATATCTGCCAATCATTTAGTTTCGGGATTCGAATTTAATTTTTCTTCTACCGGAAGAGTCACCATAGAAGGATACTATAAACAGTACCAAAACTATCCCTTTTTGCTAAGAGAACAAATATCTTTGGCAAATCTGGGTGGAGATTTTGGTGTACTGGGTAATGAACCTGTTACACCTGACTCAAAAGGCAGGACTTATGGCCTTGAAGTGTTATTGCAACAAAGACTCTACAAAGGATTTTACGGCATTCTGGCTTATACCTTTGGAAAATCTGAATTTACCAATGTAAGCGAAAACTATGCGCCAAGTTCCTGGGACAGCAGACACATCATAAACCTGACAGCAGGCAAAAGATTTAAGAAAAACTGGGAAACCGGAATCCGCTACAGGTTTCAATCAGGACTACCTAATACCCCATTTGCTTTCAATTCAAATTTGGTACTCAATTGGAACCGCAATTTTTCAGGAATTCCTGATTACAGCAGAATCAATACATTAAGAAATACAGCATCTTCAGGCTTGGATATACGTATTGACAAAAAATGGTTTTTTAAAAAATGGGAGCTAAATCTATTTTTGGATATTCAAAATGTAACTGCTAGTGCAGTCGGTCGAGATGTACTTGTCTTAGATCGACCACTTGATGAAGATCTAAAACCTATTGGCGGTCCAGTAATTGTAAATCCAGCTGCACCATTGGAGCAACAAAGGTATAAGCTAAAGACCATATATGATGCTACAGGCACTGTATTGCCAACATTAGGTATAATCATTAGTTTATAAGATATGACTTAATATATTCTCCTTTCAACTCTCAATTCAATTCATACAAATTAATTGGTTGCCGGACAATTCATCATAATTTAGTATGTGATGATTTATATCATCGTGAAATATGACATAAAGAATCAAAACATCATGTTTGGCTTTATACTTTCACACTCAATTTTAAAGGGTTAAAATTTTATCAATTATTCTTACCAGTTAAAAAGTGAACAATCCTAAGAGCACTTGCTTTTTAAATATTGTTCATATTTTAATGTATGGTTTTAAATATAGTTTGTTTTAAATTATTTAGAATAATATTTTGACAAGAATATATAAGTATGTACCTTTTAGCCTGATTTATGTAGAATTTTTATAACATAAAATATTAATTAAATGAGTGTAGATACAAAAAATATCCGGAATGTCGTCCTGCTGGGCCATTCCGGATGCGGGAAAACCACCCTGACAGAAGCCATGCTTTTTGAGTCAGGAGCCATTAGTCGTATGGGTAATATATCAGGAGGAAATACCATGTCTGATTATACACCTATAGAGCAGGAAAGAGGAAACTCATTGTTTTCATCCTTGATGCATGTGAAATGGAGAGATTGTAAAATCAATATATTAGACACACCAGGTTTTGACGATTTTATTGGCGAAGTGGTATGTTCTATGAAGGTAGCAGATACAGCTTTGATGCTTTTAAATTCTGCACACGGTGTGGAAGTTGGCACTGAAATTCTCTGGGATTATGTCAATGATTTCAAAACGCCAACCATTTTTGTCATCACGCAAGTAGATCATGACAAGTCTGACTTTGAAACCACTCTGGAACAAGCTAAAGAACGATTTGGACCTAAAGTCATGCCTGTTCAATACCCGCTAAACCAAGGGTCAGGCTTTAATACCATCATAGATACAGTAAGAATGGTCATGTATGTATTTGGCCCTAATGGTGGTAAACCAGAAAAAAAACCTATTCCGGAAAGTGAAATGGCCAAGGCTATGGAAATGCATAATGCTTTGGTTGAAGCAGCTGCAGAAAACGATGAAGGCCTCATGGAAAAGTTTTTTGAACAAGGAACTCTTTCAGAAGAAGAAATGACCAAAGGACTTAGAATCGCTTTAGCACACCAACAGATTTTCCCTGTATTCTGTTGTTCTGCACTACAGGATAAAGGAAGCGGCAGAATCATGGGTTTCATCAATGATGTAGCTCCATCACCTGCTGATGTTCCGCCTTATCTTTTGGCTGATGGCAAAACTGCAAAATATGATTCTAAAGCTCCGTCATCAATATTCATTTACAAAACTATCTCAGAACCACAGGTGGGTTTGGTGAGTTATTTTAAAGTTTATGGAGGTACTGTGAGATCCGGTGATGAATTGATCAACATGAAAAACGCAACTCATGAAAGAATCAGTCAGGTATATGAGTCTGAGGGCAAAGTCAGAAATACCATTGATTATTTGCAGGCAGGTGATATTGGTGTTACCTTAAAACTTAAAAATTCCCATACCAATAATACCTTAAATGCAAAAGGATTGAACGTTTCAATTGATCCTATTCATTTTCCCGAGCCACGTATCAGGACAGCAGTTGTTCCTCCTTCAAAATCTGATATGGAAAAACTTATAAAAGCACTCCACCAGATTGAAGAAGAAGATCCAACACTTGTAGTTGAACAATCTGCCACCTTAAAACAAACCATCATACATGGGCAAGGTCAATTGCATCTGGATATCATCAGATACCGGATAGAGAAGAATTTTGGTGTGCATATGGATTTTGACAGACCAAAAATCCCTTATCGGGAGACCATCACCAAGAGTGCCAATGAAGTCTACCGGCATAAAAAGCAAAGTGGTGGTGCAGGGCAATTTGGAGAGGTACATATGCGTATAGAACCATACTATGAAGGCATGCCCAATCCTGATGGACTAAGTGTAAGACATACAGAAATTGAAGAACTTGATTGGGGCGGCAAACTGGCTTTCTACTGGTGTGTGGTAGGTGGAACTATAGACTCCAAATACTCCAGTGCCATCAAAAAAGGCATCATGCAGAAAATGGTGGAAGGACCATTGACAGGTTCCAACTGCCAGGATATCCGGGTATGTATATTTGACGGCAAAATGCATCCAGTTGACTCCAATGATATGGCTTTTATGCTCGCTTCAATAGGAGCATTCAGAGCAGCCTTCAAAAACGCTGGTCCACAAATCCTTGAGCCAATCGAAGATGTAAGTATCACTTGCTCTGATGTAGCAATGGGAGATATCATGGGTGACCTACAGGGCAGAAGGTCGATCATCATGGGTATGGACTCTGATGGTCATTACCAGAAAATCAATGCCAGAGTTCCTCTCGCAGAAATGTATCAGTATTCATCTACATTGAGATCATTATCTCAAGGCAAAGCCAAGTTTTCCAGAAAATTTGCAGACTATGTACCTGTACCACCTGACATCCAGCAAAAACTCATAGCTGAACATAAGGAAGAAGAAGAAGATAATCATTGATATTTCAATAGTTCTTTGATTTCAAAACAAAAAAAAACGCTGTACTTCATTGATTTACGGCGTTTTTTTTTTAAATACAAAATATTCACTTTATTGAAATATATTTAACTTCAATGTCGTTTAGATAAGGAATTTTTCTTAGTTTTTACCCTATCTAAATCTTTCACTTAAAAGAGAAAGACTTCATAAAGAGGTCTTAACTAAACGACAATGAATTTCAATTTGTAATAAGTATACATTAGCTACCGCAAATGGTCTCATCAGATCATTTCAACATCTATTGGCGAATTATTTTTAAAGTTTTGTGATTTTCTGCTTTCAAATAAAATACTCCCGGTTGCCAGTCAACGGTATGCACCAAAGTTTCCTCATCCTTTAATACGCCAGACAAAATCATCCTACCTAAAACATCAAAGATTGCAAATGGAGCCTGAAGCGAAGGAGATGATTTTTTTATAGTAAAAACATCTTGAGTCGGGTTGGGGCTTACACTCAATTGCGCCGTCAGAAGTTCAGGTGTACTTACAGAAGAAGTGGCTAATTCCGAAATGAAAAATTGATCAAATCCTACCTCTACTATGTGTCCATTGACACCGCTCTGATCTGAAGCTATGATCTTCAGTTGCATATTTGATGTTGGTTGGATTAATTTTTTAATATCCACATTTCTCACTTTTTTCCAGCCTAATGTTGGCTTAAATATTTTTTCAACCAGCGCTTCAGTCAGCCCATTTGATATCTTAATGATCAAAGTGTCATCGGGAGAAATAGTCCCGTTTCCAGCGTAAAACCAGACATCAAAGTTAAGGGTCGGTTGTTTGTAAGAAGTCAGATCAAAATTGGGTGAACGTAACTCCGTAGATCCATTGTCTACATCATTGCAATTGGCCCCTGGTATCCCGTTTCCGGTCACCCAAGCTATATTGCCCTGGTCATCACTATCCTGGTTAGGGTTGGCCCAGAAACCGTCTCCGGACAATGTTCCTCTCGGCACAGTCCTTACCCAGCCGCCTTGAACTCCAGCTGAATTTACAACAGTCCATCCAAGATTTGTTTGAAAATTGTCTTCAAATCCAGCTTCAGTTAGTTGGTTGAATGATGTAGCAGTATTATTTGATATATTTACTTGTGGCAAAAAAATATTCTTCAAACCCCATTTTGTAATATAAAAGTCATACACACCTGACGAAACGGTTGCTTTAAAATCCTGAGTGCTATTAGTCTGAATCAAAGTGCTTGTTGGGTCGCCTTCAAAAAGTACATTTGAAGAAAGATTCGCTCCTTGATTATCTTTTATATTGATTGTCAAAGTAATAGGCAATTTTTTTTCAAGGACAACATTCAGTATTGTTACTTCACCGTTTTTTAATTCCGCAGTGGTTTCTTTCACTAAATATTCCGGGTGGGAGATTTTTATTTTAAAATTCCCATTCAGAACTTGTCCGGTTTTAAACTCACCGGAAGGACCGGAAAGTTTTTTATTGGCTTGATTTGAAACTATCTGAACGACAGCATTACTAATCCCAAGACCATTGACATCAGTTATTTTGCCTTCAAGATAACATGCTCTTTGGTATTTTACTTTAACTATAAACAATCCATTGTTGATATCGCTTCCATAGATGATATCTGAATCTGTAAAAGGAAACGCACCCCAACAACCAAAAAAGTTATTATGGCATACACCCTGATCTTCCCATGTATCATAATAGGCTACTTCTACCAGATTGTCAGGACGGTGTGCATCTACGATTCGCAGGCCATCAGTATACCAACTTGTGATGAGGTAACCTTTGTGGTAATGTGTATTATGCGGGATTACTCCGTCATTTTCACGTTCTACAGGTCTGAATTTGTCCAGAAGTCTGATACCATTTAAGTCAGAAATATCATAAGCATCTACATAACCTCCTTGTTTTTCATCTGTAGTAAATACGTATCGGCCATTGTCTGATGGCCAGGCATTGTGTGTAAACGTTCTTGATGTAGCCTGATTGGCAAGTAAAACTGGTTTGGATTTGTCTTTTACATCATATATACTCAACTTGCCTATATTAATTTCTGACGAAAATAAAGTATCGCCTCTGGTAAATGCATCGTGTGAATATTGAAGATCTGCCGCGCCTGAGTATACAGGATTTTTAGGATTTGCTTTCAAATCAAAGATCAACACTCCCCTTTTACTTATATTACATCCTGCCAGATACATAAATCCATTTTCATCTATGTACAAATTATGACATCGCAGCAATTCTTTGTTCAAATCAGTGCCTACTGATAGCAGTGGTTTGAAGTGAGTGTGAGAAATATTTTCAGGAGCGTGCGTCATATCTATGATGACAACACCACCAGTACCTTCGTCTGCTGTCACATAAAGATGATTATTGAACGATTTAATGTCTCGCCAGATGGAAGCATCTCCGGGTGCCTCATATCTGAGTTTTGGCTTTTTGGGGTCTTCAAGTGAAAATACACTCACCTTTGTTCTATTGCCAATGACAGCATAATTTATTCCGTTTTTTTTCATACCCCATATATCTGAACTGTTCTCACCAAATGGGACATTTGCTAACAATTCAGTATTAAAAGCCGGTTGATGCAATATATTCTGAGCCTGATGAGCGGAATGTACCAGAAACAATATCAATCCGAATGTTAATTTAATCCAATTCATACAGAGTTTTTAAGGTTAAAAAAATGATTGCATGCGTTTGGGTGGGTTATTCTTAAAATTCATTGAAAGTGCCGCAAAAGTTGTGCAAGTTGTCACAATCCCAATGCAAAGTTATGGTATTTTATTGGTATTCCCCAAAGGGAATAGTTACATATGACATTTTTTATTTGGATGATGTCTTAAAACACATTATTAGGTTATCGGAAGACAAAATAATTAATAGTCATAGTTGGAGAGAAATAAATTGGTTATATTAAACAGAAAATTGAATGCTAAAATTTATGATCATAATTATTTATTTAAATTACAATACATTATGATTTAAATTTTTTGCAGAATATTTTATGTTCACTATAATTAGTGTCACAACTTTTGGGTTAACCCAACAGTTTCCAATCAATTAGAAAGTCCGTGTAATTTGACAAAGTTGTAGTATACACTCAAATACATATTTCTTTAACGATAATTATCGTTTGATTATCAAGTATTTATAAAAATACAGCCCAATTTTTTTTATCCAGTATTTTTCAAGCCACTTGAAATAGAGTTTATTAAAGCCAATAGTCTGCCTAAGGTTTTTTCGGAATCTAAAGAATTTTGATCTTTTATGATTCTCCATTCCTTAAGATATTTGATATGAAGTTGGTGTAAGATTTTTAATTTCTGATCACGCCATTTGAGATTATCGTATTGGCCTTCTCGTCTGTTTTGAGCCGAATCATCAAATAATTCTTCAATTAATGTCATACCATTATTGTAATCAGAAAGGATTATTTTCATAAACATATCCCTTTGCTCTTTATTACTTTCCAATTCTGCATACAAATTCATCATTTCCAAATTGGAAAGGATAAGGTTGGTTTCTGTCTGAATCATCAGAAATCTGAAAAAAGGCCAGTCATGGATGGCTTGTTTCAAAGCAATGAACTCGTTTGGTTTTTCCTGTTTCAACTTTTTAAGGGCTTCGCCTAATCCAAACCAACCGGTGATAGTAAGCCTCGATAGATTCCAGCTGAATACCCAGGGAATTGCCCTTAAATCATTTAAAGATCTTTTTCCGGTTCTTCTTGCAGGCCTTGAACCTATTTTACTTCTTTCCAATACATCTATACAGGTCACATTGCTGTAAAAATGGATAAACTCCGGAATCTCTATCAAACTTCTGTAATGTTCAAATGACTTTTCGGCCAGAAATCCCATAGTTTCATTTGGGAAATGACTCTTAACTGCTCCTATTTTATTGAACATAGTCTGACGGGCTACTCCGGATGCTATTGTGTTCAAATTGTATGTTGCTGTAAGAGGATTTCCAAATTGTTGTGCCACAGTTTCACCCTGAACAGTGATTTTTATATGACTGTTCAAAGTATTTACTGGCATACTTTCCAAAAAACGGTGATATTTTCCACCACCTCTGCTGATCGTACCGCCTGTACCATGAAAAAAGAAAACATCAGTTTTATGTTTTCTACCGATTTCAGAAAGCATAATCTCCGCCGTATGCAGATTCCATTTGCTGGCTATGGTTCCGCCATCTTTATTGCTGTCACTATATCCCAACATCACTTCCTGTCTGTGTGACAATCTTTTTGCTCTTTGAATCGTAATGGAATGACTCAGAAATTGATCTAAAATGTCAGGTCCGCTTTGCAAATCGTGAATAGTTTCCAACAATGGTACTACTTTGATATCTGTATTGAGGAGTTGAGTCTCTTTCATGTAAAGGTAAACAACGAGAAGGTCACTGAGATTTCTTGTCATACTTACTATAAAAGACCCTATACCATCGGACCCATACTGATTGATATGATGCCTGACAACTCTATAACAATCCAAGACATTGTCAGCTTCATCTCCATATGTTATGGTTATATCAGTAATAAATTCATTATTGGCCAAGGTGGTGTTCAAAAATTGCAGACGCTTATCTTCATTCCAATTTTCAAAGTCGTAGTCAGCATATCCGTTGGTTTTCAGGATCTGCGAGATGGCTTTGTCATGAAAACTACTATTTTGTCTCATATCCAATTTTGCTAAATGAAATCCGAAACACTTCACCGTTCTCTCTACCGGAAAAAGTAAATCCTGAGCTATTCCACTTAAACCATGCTCAATGAGTATATATCTCAGGAATTTAAGGTCCTCCTGCAAGGCATAACTTGACTTATAGCGTGTATTTGAATCAGTAACATTTTCGGATATAGTATTCTCCAATTTTGCTGCCAATAAGCCCACGTATTGTCTCCAGGGCTCATAGAGATTCCTTTTCAAGACTTTTGCTCCCATTTCTCCTAAAACAGAAACATGATTTGTGATTGCTTCCTGTAATGCTAATGGCACAGGATTACTTATGCCCGAAATAGTTAGTTTTGCTGCAAGGTTGATTAATTTCTGATGAATGATTTTTAATGCCTCCTGACGATGCAAGATAAGCGTTTCCTGTGTGATAGCAGGAGTGACAAAAGGATGACCGTCACGGTCGCCTCCTACCCAACTGCCAAAATGAATGTTAGGAAAAAAATCAGGATTACTAACTTTTAATGTATTAAATCCT
Organism: Saprospiraceae bacterium; assembly: GCA_016713025.1. Taxonomy (NCBI): domain Bacteria; kingdom Pseudomonadati; phylum Bacteroidota; class Saprospiria; order Saprospirales; family Saprospiraceae; species Saprospiraceae bacterium. The sequence continues at coordinate 1,412,522 of JADJPZ010000004.1, forward strand.
ATTCCTTTCCATGAACTCTTTAACTGTATGTCACTTTTCTCAACAACAGATGGAAAAACTTTACTCAGATAATGCAGGATATTTGTTCTTTCATCGGTAATATTGGGTTTCTCAAGATGAATTTCACCTGTTCTCCACCACCTCTCTATTAAGGAAATTATTTTTTCAGTATTGGCCATTTGTTCCATCTTGCTGAGTGAAGTATTTTCTCTTTGCACCAGCAACAGATACAAATCTCTGTGAATTTCTATGACTGTCACTCTTTTTGATTCGGTAGGATGCGCTGTTAGTACCGGCATGATGTCGACTGATGATATGGTTTGAATCATTTCGTCTTCAGCTATACCAAGGTCTTTCCAAATTTGAAAGGTTTCTGCCCATGAACCCCTAATGGAAGAAATGTCTTTTTCATTTTCCATTTTCCTTCTGTACTGAGTTGCTGCATTCTCTTCAACCATTGTCATCAATTGAAAATATATACTCAATGACTGAATGATTTTTTCACTTGTTAAGGTTGAACTTTCCAAATCCAATAAAAACTCGGCATCATTTTCTATCAATTGCAGCACTTCATATTCGTTGATTCGTTTTAACATCTCTTGATAACAGTGTAAAATAAATTTCCTGTCATCTGTAATTTTTTTAAAAGAATTATTTTTGTTTTCCATATCACTTGTCTATATTGTCTATATTACATAATTCGGTTTATTAATGCATTAATGATCAGATTGTCATAGGATTTCCCTATCTCAACCGTTTACCAACTTGTATAATCATTAGTGTTTTTTTATTCTTAAAATTTCTATCATTTTTCCATCCTTTTATGCCTTTGCAAAACGATCAAATCAAGAACTTTTGCAAAATTACACCCTAGATGTATATTAGTGAAACATTCCCTTCAAATTTAATAACTTTCCAATAATTGGACTATTGACATCAGCGACATGAACTATTGCTCAAAAGTATTTTAAAAATATAATTTCTTTTTCTGTCAATATCCTTGACCATCCGCGTTTTAGATCTTTTTTAGTCATCCCTTTTATGAAAGTCCTGTCACACTTGACTATATTAAGTGCCTTTTCGGAAAAAAATGCTCTCAAACGCTCTTCGCTTCCACCTGACATTTTTACTCCAAGAATATTCTTTTCCATGTCAGGGATATGTGATAAACCTTTGATAAAATATGCCTTTTCCTGATCAATGGTCAATACCCGGGTGATTTCTTCACTATCTACAGGTGCTGTAGTATGTATTTCAAAAACGGAATCGTATTTTATATCATAGGACGCACATTTTCTGATCAGATCTTCATCATCGGTTAGAATTGTCAAGCCAGAAGCCTCAGCTGATATCGGAAATAGCTGTTTTAAAGATGCAGTAGTTTTGTTTTTTATCAAGCTACTTATTGTAACTCTTTGAGTTTCACCAAGGATTTCTCCTACATTTTTTGGTTTATTTAGGAGCAGATAAGTATAATGTTTCTTTGGAGTGATGAGTTTACCTTGATACGATATGACATCATTATTTTTTACTTCATAAAATGGCTCATAACAAATTGATTCATTGACAGTTACGAGTCCTTTTTTAATAATTCCTACAGCTTCCTTCCTGGTACAAATACCGGATGAAGCGATATACTTATTCAGCCTTATTATTTCTGCCTTTTGTTCCACTATATCAAAGGAATTCTATCAAAATGGAATATCGAGTTCTTCATTTCCACTTCCCGCAGGAGGGACACCTTCACTTTCCATATTCATTTTGGAAGGTCTGGTGATGATGCCTCCACTGCCAAATGGATTTACATTAAAGACGTCATTCAGATCATTTGAAAATCCTGCTGATCCCGGGTCTTCAAATTTCACAAAGTGAGGCACGAATCTCAAATTTACAGTTCCCAATCCACCATTTCGATGTTTTGCGATAATGATTTCTGAAAGATCGGATGGTGTATCAAGGTCACCTTCACCTACGCCATAGTATCCTGGTCTATAGATAAATGATACAATATCAGCGTCTTGTTCTATTGCACCTGACTCTCTAAGGTCGGAAAGCTGAGGTCTCTTCTCTCCACCTCTGCTTTCTACAGCTCTTGATAACTGTGAAAGTGCAATTACAGGCACATGCAATTCTTTAGCAAGACCTTTTAAGGCTCTGGATATAGATGAAATCTCCTGTTCTCGGTTGCCGCGCTTATCATTTGGAGCGCCTGCCATCAATTGAAGGTAGTCAATCACTATCATGCTGATGTCATGATTCTGCTTCAACCTTCGGCATTTGGCCCGTAATTCAAAAATATTAAGACCAGGAGTATCGTCAATAAAAATTGGTAATGTGGAAAGTTTATCTACAGCAGCATGAAGTTTTCGCCACTCATATTCTTCCAGTTGCCCGTTTCGCAATTTTGAAGAATTGATTTCCGCTTCCATAGATATGAGACGCTGCACCAATTGTACATTGGCCATTTCAAGAGAGAAAAAAGCAACCCCTTTTCCTGACTCAGCAGCATTTTTTGTTAATGATAGTGTAAATGCCGTTTTACCCATACCAGGTCGGGCAGCCATAATGATAAGGTCAGATGACTGCCATCCATTGGTCATTTTATCAAGTTCGAGAAATCCGGTTGTAACACCCGTTGTTTCAGATCCTTTTTGACTTACTGCCTCTATTTCTTTTTGAGCTTTCAGTGCCAGGGTAGCCAGAGACTCGTATCCGGTATTGAGGTTCTGATCTGTAATTTCATATAGGCCTCTTTCGGCTTCATCGAGCAATTCCAGTACATCCTTTGTATCTTCAAAAGAGTCATGAATCACCTGAGTACTAACCCTTATGAGCTCACGCTGTATAAATTTCTGGGCAATAATCCTGGCATGAAATTCGATATTGGCTGCAGAACCTACCTTATTAGTAAGTTCCATCAGGTAGTTGATGCCGCCTACGGTGTCCAACTGACCGGATTGTTTTAGCGCTTCATGCACTGTTAATAAGTCAATAGGCTGAGACTTACCAAATAAATCTGACATTACACCAAAAATCAATTGATTTTTGTCAAGGTAGAAGCTTTCTTTACGCAGTATCTCAATGATAGACGGAAAACCATCTTTGTCTATCATGATCGCGCCCAGAACCGCCTCTTCCAAGGGAATAGCCTGTGGCTGGACTCTCCCGTATATCAATTCCGAGTCGGATTTTGATGGAGTAAGCCTGCCTGATATTGCCTTGAGCGTATTCTGAAATTCTGCCATTATGCCTTAAAATCGTATGATAAATATTTGTAATGACAAAGGTAATATAACTTTCAAATATAAGAATTATGCAATTTGTTAACAATGTGGAAAAAATGTGTATTACTGTGCATTAATGTGGATAACTAATAATTGAGAATTTTATGAATAGTCTGAAATTCATGCTGTTTTAGATCATTATCTCAAAAATGGCCGTCTTCCTGATATGGCTCTTTTTTATAATACATTGAAATAAGCTATAATTCAGAAACTAATCTCTTAATATTAGTAAAATATATAATATATAAGAAAAATAAGTCAATTTTAATAAAATTTATTTTTAAAAGCATTTTGAATTTCAACATCAAAAAATTCGGGTTTATTTTGTGGATATTTCTTTTATATTTAATTATTTGTAATATGATGGATTTGGATTTCTGATTTTATTTATGTAAACAACACTCATGGTAGTATTATTTTTTATTCAATTTAAAATATCCTCACTTTCACTCAAATTTAAAAAATTAAAACATCTTCTATTTTGGCAGAGTATTAAACCATTTTTTTATCATATCAGTAAATAAGGTTGCTCTGCTATTTTTTTGATTTGCACCCGATATTTCATTAGAATTCATGGAAAAGTACGCAGCCGAATTATCAGTGTTCCAATAGGCAAATCGATTTTCATCAATACAAAACAAATTTCGGCCAAAAATGTACTTTTCAGTATTAAACCCAATGTTTTTTGCCATAGTATATGGAATGTCATAATGATTGCAGGGGATGCAATGGAGTCTGGCAGTGTTTTCAGATTTTGTCCCGGATCATAAATGATGAGTGGTATTCTAAACCTTTTATGGTCATCCATGCCTGCATACCCGGAATGAGTACTTCCATGATCGGAAGTAAGGATAAAAACAGTATTGGCAAACCAAGGTTGGCTTTTTATGGCATTAAAGTACAGGCCCAAGGCATGATCACTGTATCTGACTGAAGCCTTATACTTCCCGGGAATATCTGATCTTACAGAAAATTCGTTTGGGATAGGGATATCAAACGGAGCATGAGAACTCATCATTAAAATGGTGGAAAAAAATGGTTGAGGTTCAACATTGGACAAATCTATCGCTTTTTGAATCATGATATGGTCAGGAACTCCCCAGTCTGTGATATCAAATAAACTATCAAAAGACCGATCTCTGATGATGGTGTCAAATCCTGATAAAGTCAGATAATTGTACAAATTTGAAAAGTTTAAGTCACCTCCATATACAAAAGATGTTTTATAGCCTGCCTTTTTAAAATCTTTTACTATGCTCGGGTATCTGATCACTTTATCAAGATGATTTGGCATATTCAGACCCGCTATAGAAGGAATTCCTGATAATATACTCATCAAACCCTGATCTGTCCTGAAGCCGCTGCTAAATGCATTATAATACCTGATACTATAATTACTTAAGGAATCAAAGTTTGGGGTGATATTTTCTTTTCCGCCTAGATATTTTACCATATCAGCAGACCACCCTTCTGCAATTATGAAGACAATATTTTTATTCAATAATGAGAGCGAATCGGCATTCTGATGGCAATCATGGCTTCTGTAGCTTTTCATGAAAGAATCAATATCGGCTTCTGTATTCACGAATTTCATTTGTGTCTGATGGGTCAGACTGTATAGCAAATACCAAACTTTATTGACAGCTGCAAAGTTATTTTTCATATCTTTGGCATAATAGGCATCTGATGGTTTGATAGGCAATTTTTGCCAGCCACCTCTTACTCCCAAAAATAATAATGGTCCTGCCAATACAATAAAAATGATGGACTGCACATAGTAAGACCTCACCGGCTGCCAATATTCAAACTGATGCCTCAGCCTTTTGAGACCCAAAAACAATATCAGCAAACTGACGACAATCACTTTCCATGAAATAAAATCCCTGGAAGATGCCCAGGCTTCAGCGGGGTTGCCCAAATAGCTGATAGCTCTTGCATCCAGTGAAGTACCCCATTCCGGAAAGATAAGTATCGAACTGAATTCTACTAAAGATATTAACAGCCAAATTACAATTGTGACCCATTTACAAATGATAAGCAACCAGTTTTTTCCTATGAAGAGATACAATGCCCAAGGGACTATTGATACCAGCATAGCACCACACGCCATAGATAGATCCAATCTGAACCCGTGAAAAAAAGGAAGTATCTTATCCTGAACATCATTGTGGTATAAAAAAACAAATCTCCACAGATTGAGCCCAACCAGATAAAAAAAGATAAGCTTTAAAGGAAAGTAAAGCGCGGAGTATCTTTGAGACATTGTTTAATAGCTGATGCTTATGTTATTACCTAAATATCTAAAATGAGATTCGTAGTGAGAGCTTCAAATACAAGAAAATCAGCACTTTTAGCGACAAATCATACTGTGTGCAGCTATGCTGTAGTCACCACTATGGTGCGAAGCGAAAAGTGATCCGCCGAGGCGGAGACTGATTTTGAAGTATTTGGAGGTCGTAATAGATTATCATTTTAGATATTTAGGTATTAATTAATAAAGTATTTTATCGGCTTCAAAAAAGATTTTTAAAAGTTGATTTTTTAGATTAATTCGTGATTATTTAAAGTCATTGACATCAAGTTAATACCTTTTTTGAATGTTTTTTTTTCCCAGCGTGGTATAATACTCTGGATTTGAAAGAGACCACAAGTTGAAAATTTATACATATCTAAAGAAGAATGTGATACTAATTCATAATTTTGCATCCCAAAGGTAACTTAATTTTATAATAGATGCAAAATCAGAAAAAAATAATCAAAGGCGCACTGGTCATAAATGAAGGTGAAGCTGCTTACAAAGATGTACTTATAGTTAATGAAAGAATTGAAAGTATTGCTCCTATCATAAACATCAAGGGCATTCATGATGAAATAGATGCCACAGGATTATGGTTGATTCCAGGTATCATTGATGATCAAGTACACTTCAGGGAGCCTGGTCTTACCCATAAAGCAAACGTAGCTTCTGAATCTAAAGCTGCTGTAGCTGGAGGCACAACTACATTTATGGAAATGCCAAATACTAAACCTGAATGTCTTACTCAAGAGTTACTTGCTGCAAAATATGAAATTGGCAGGACAACTTCTTATGCCAATTATTCCTTTTTTATGGGTGTCTCTAATGAGAACTATGATGAAGTGATGAAGACCGACCCGAAGAATGTATGTGGAGTTAAAATTTTTATGGGCTCAAGTACAGGCAATATGTTAGTAGACAACCCCAATATTCTGGATAAGTTATTTGCAAACGTACCTATGCTCATCGCAACTCACTGTGAAGATGAAAATACCATAAAAACACATTATGACAGCTACAAGAATAAATATGGTGAAGAAAATTTACAACCGTATATGCATCCTCTCATAAGAGATGCAGCAGGATGTTATTTGTCATCATCATTTGCTGTGGAACTGGCACAAAAACATGGAACTCGCCTTCATATTCTCCATATTTCCACTGCAAAAGAGTTGGACTTATTTCGAAACGACATTCCATTATCATCAAAAAAAATTACATCTGAAGTATGTGTCCATCACATGTATTTTTCCAATGGAGACTATGTACATAAAGGCAATCTGATAAAATGTAATCCTGCCATCAAAACAGAGGCAGACAGAGATGCTCTTATGGTTGCATTGCTTGATGATAGATTAGATATTGTAGCTACCGACCATGCACCTCACACATGGGATGAAAAGCAGCAATCGTATGCAAAAGCTCCCTCAGGACTTCCATTTGTTCAGCATAGCTTAAATATAATGCTGGATTTTTATCATCAGGGTAAGATAAGTAAAGAAAAAATTGTCGAAAAAATGTGCCATGCTCCAGCTGAATGTTTCAAAGTAGAGGACCGGGGATACCTAAGGGAAGGGATGTACGCGGATATGGTTCTGATTGACCCCAAGGCCATTTGGACCGTTAAAAAAGAAAATATACACTATAAATGTGGTTGGTCACCTCTTGAAGGAAAAACATTTAAAGGAAAAGTGATTGCTACATTTGTAAATGGAACTAAGGTTTACAATGGACATAACGGATTTAAACCATTAATGGGCAAACGTCTTACTTTCCTAAGGTAAGAATACCTTACAAAAGGCATAAGAGAATAGGTATTGAGTAGAAAGCAAAAGTGAAAATGGTAAAAATTATCAACATAAGGCTTTAAAAAAATGCAACCAAAGAAGATGGGGAATATTCTAAATTCGGAACTCAAAAATTAAATAGATAATATAGTGCAATTTGGGGATATACTCAAATAAGTAATCTCTGGAAGTTGATCTAAAACCGGAGTAATAATGTGGGCTAAGAAATCCTCTCAGAAAATCCGATATGCAATAAACGCTCCAATATATGCCAATAAGCCCATAAATAAAAATTGAATAATTGGCCATTTCCATGTATTGGTTTCTTTTTTTGTCACTGCCAGTGTACTCATACATTGCAAGGCAAAAACATAAAATACAATCAGTGCAATAGAAGTCTTCCTGTCATAGAGTTTTTGTCCTGTTTCAGGTCTGATTTCATCTGCCATTTTCTGCCTGATGGTTTTTTCATCGCTATCACTTCCCAGACTGTAGATAGTGGACATTGTTCCAACAAATACTTCTCTGGCAGCAAAAGAAGTAATCAAAGCCACCCCGATTTTCCAATCAAATCCTAAGGGAGAAATCAAAGTTTCCATAGATTTTCCGGCAATACCAATATAGGAAGCTTCTAATTTCATAGATGCCGATAGATTTTCTTCATCTTCCTGTGTCAATCCTAAAGAATCCGAAATGATGGAAGCCTCTCTTTCTGCATTTATAAAATTGTCACCGGGACCAAAACTCGCTAAAAAATATAAAACCAATGATATGACAATAATGATCTGTCCGGCTCCTGCTATAAATGACAGCACTTTTTCTTTGACATTGACCGCAATATTTCTCCATACGGGTGGTTTGTAATGTGGCAATTCTATCATCAAAAATGAAGAAGTTTCTGATTTAATCAAGTACTTAAAGGCCAGTCCCGAAACCAAAGCCGCAATGATACCCAGCAAATACAAGCCCATAAACACTAAGCCTTGTAAATTGAGAAAACCAAAAACTGCTTCAGGTGGCACAACAAATCCGATCAGTACAGCATAAACCGGCAATCTTGCCGAACAACTAATCAAAGGACTCACAAGGATAGTAATCAATCTTTCTTTCGTATTGCTGATAGTTCGCGCAGCCATGATAGCAGGTATAGCGCATGCTCCGCTCGAAATCAGGGACACCATACTCCTGCCATTCATTCCAAACTTCTGCAATAAGCCATCAAACATATATACTACCCTACTCATATAACCAGACTCCTCAAGTATAGAGATAAGTAAAAAGAGGATAGCTATCTGTGGTACAAAAACCAACACACCTGCTAATCCCGGCAACAAGCCATGTATCAACATACCTGAAAACCAGGATTCCGGCAATATTTTATCCAAAAACTCTGAAGCCATGGCAAATCCCTCTTCAATCTTATCCATAGGGTACGTCGCCCAACTGAAAATGGCTTGAAAAACAAAAATCATTATCAAAAAAAATATGAATGGCCCTATAAACCTATGAGTCACCCATCTATCGATGGTGTCAGTAAGTGATAACTGAGTATTTTTACTTTTTTGCACTACTTTTGAAGCAATCTGTGCATTTTCATTGTATCTCATCATCACTTCTTCGACTTGTGATCTGATATCTTCAAAATGATGCCTACTCACTACTTTTTCGATCCGCAATTTGTCACTCTCCGAGATATAGTCCAACCACTCATAATGATGGGCAATAAGTTTTGCATGATAATGACTCGGGCTTTGCAATGTCTGATAGATATCAGAAACAACATCCTTTACTTTGGCTGAAGGAACAAATGCTGTTTCGTTTACAGGTCGGGGCTCAAATTTTGAAATGTAATCACTCAAACTCTTTTTTAATACGTCAAGATTTATATTGTTTCTGAGAGATATGGGAATGATCGGGCATTGCAGATAATCTTTTAAAGGTATTGTATTAATTGCTTCAGGTCCGGCATCGAGCAAATCTACCATATTTAAAACAAAAATCATTGGAATGCCCAAATCCTTAATCTGACTTGCAAACAGCAAATGTTTTTCAAGTTGAGTAACATCTGCCACAAATACGATAAAATCAGGAAAATCCTTGTTCTCTTTGTTAGTCAGAATATTTATGACAATCTTTTCTTCTGTTGAATTAGGAAAAGTGCTGTACGTACCGGGCAGGTCGATGATTTCAGCTACCTTATTATCACTAAAATAATATTCACCAGATTTTTTATCTACAGTTACACCGGGAAAATTAGAAACTTGCTGATTTAGACCAGTGAGATAATTAAATAATGATGATTTTCCAGAGTTAGGATTGCCGGCAAGGCCTATTTTAAGTATATTTGTATTATTCATATTTGCGGCTCCACGATTATTTGGTCTGCTTCCTTTTTTCTCAGTCCAATATGATAATTTTCCATTTTGACATAATAAGCATCACCAAAAGGTGATCGTCTGATCATGGTAATTTTTTTGTCTGGCATGATACCGTGCGTTAGTATTTTGCAAGCCATGACGCCATCCTTAATTTGTAATATCTTTCCTGTTTGTCCAGGGCGTAATAATGATAATGCAACCATTTATAAAATTAGACTAAATATAAATTGCAAATTTAAGGAAAACTTATTTTAAACCTATTCTGAAGTAGCAATTAATTCCAAAAATTAGATTTGATGTATAATTTTTTTGCCTACTTCAAGACATCTTTTATCTGACAAGGGTACAATGCCCTTTCAGCAACTGTCTATCCCCTTTGACATCTATATATTCCAACAAATAGGCATAAACACCGGGAGATGCTATTTCACCATTATTATTTCTTTGACCATTCCACCCTACTTCAGATTCATCGGTATAGAATATCCTGTCGCCCCATCTGTTCCAGATTGTAAAATTATAATTTCTGACACCAATAAATGACCCTACAGGTATAAAGACATCATTCAGTCCGTCATTATTGGGCGTAAAAGCATTGGGCATAAATAATTTTACAATGGGATAGATAGGAATCACTGCTGTAGCAGTATCTGAACACCCGGAAGGATGTAACACTATCTGCTGAACATTAAATACTCCGGTATCACGAAATGTAAAAGTCGGATTTCTGATCAAAGATGTTCCAAGGCTATCAAATTTCCATAAATATGCCACACCACCAGTCGATTTATCCATAAAATCGACTTTATTATTCAAAAGACTCGGTTCCTCAGGAGAAAAAGTAAATCCGGCCACTGGACTTGGTACTACTTTGATGAGGCTTGGCCATGTTTTAAATGTTTCACAGCCGATAGGCGAAGTCACTTTCAATTTGATAGTATATGTGCCAATATCCGTAAATAAATGGGTAGGGCTGAATTCAGTACTTGTTTTGCCATCTCCAAATTCCCACAAAAGCTTATATGTTTCATCTATGGGTTTGCTTAGGTTGTCAAAAAAAATATTTGCCGGCTGGCATCCCGTAAATGTATTTGGTTCAATAACAATCAAAGATGGTACAGGAAAATAATTAATAACTTTTATGGTCGTATCCCTGCATTTATTGACATCTTCAGCTATCAATCTGACCGACTTTAATCCAGGGTTTTCAAATTCAAACTTGGGATTTTCCAGATTTGAAACACCTTCATCTGCAAATCGCCATGAAAATTTTTCGATAGCTCCGGCACCGCTAACTGATTCATTTTTAAATATGACAGGACCTGAGACACATGTATCGAACGAAAATTTATATTCGGTATTGATGGAAGGATATACATTTACTGTAATCGTTGCTGTATCAGAACACTCTGCCAAAGCAGGAAGATCTTTGTTCAAAATCATGGTAGCTTTGTACACTCCCAGTCCGGGAAAAGTGACAGAAACGTTACGGGTATTATAAATTTGTTTCTGGCCTCTGATATCAAATTCCCAATAGTAATTTTGGATAAACCGTGTATCTGTACTCAAATTTAAAAAATCAATGGTAAATGCTCCACAGCTATTGACATTATATTGGCCGGCGTTTTCTAGTTGTGCCTGGAGATCTGCTTTTACTGCTACTTCACATGTAGTGACGTTGAACTGAAAATCTCTTTTCAAAGTACCTAACAATACACCATTCCGATATTCTTTGACACATACACCTACTACGTATTGACCTAATAAATTGGGAACACCACCGATAATACCTGTCACCGGATCGAGATTCACCACAGGATTGCCTCCCATAGGTGTATTAAAAGAAAACAATGGAGATTGAAAAACTACTTCCTGATAAGGTGGAAGACAATTTTGCGGGTTTGGGGTCACACCCGTACACGCAGTTGGCGATCCGGGAGTAGTGGCACCATCTGTACCTCCTGCAGTTACGGGCGAACAAAACTCGTATACAAGACTGTCACCATCAATATCTCTTGCCGAATGATTGAAATTTATTTCTCTGTTTACACAAATGACTACAGGCGGAAAATTATTAAATACAGGACTATTATTGCATACTCTTTGTGCTGCAGCTGTTATTTCTGTAGTAAATGCGGCACCTGTCCCTCCCGGATTTACAATATTCAAAATGGTATTATTCCTGCAGCATCTTTGATAGGAAATCAGATAATTCTCATTGATGATAGGTAATCTGACTGTAAAAGTATAAACTCCTCTTTGAACACCTACATTGACAGGAACCAATATACAGGGATTATTTGTAGCAATATCTATATCTGTCACATTTTCTACTCTTATACCTGCTACTACTCTTTCAAATCGCCAACTGCCCGCACTTCCTCTGTAAATTCCAAAACTTGTTGGATTATCAAACTGAGCTCCTCCGCTTCTTGAGTCCCGGTACATTGTAAATATGATTTCATACTCTATTTCATTCCTGATACTATCTCTACCTATACATTTATAAATGACATCTCCCCCAATGATATGCAATGCATAAGTTTGACCTACCCAAAAGGTGGTCATAAAAAGTGAAATTAAAAATATAACTCTTAAAATCCTTTGCATCATATTATTCTAGTGGGACTATTTTTTAAAAGTATGTATCTATCAACAAGATTTTGTCATTTTTTGTTGATTTAAAAATGTGATAATTGACTTTAAACTTGATTTTCCAACTAAGAGTGTATATATAAAATCTTAATTATCTGAAAATCAATATAACAAAATTCTAAATGTCAGGGCGAAGTTATAGTCAAAAGAAAATAGATTGCGAAAATTTTGATTTTAATTCATTGAAAATGTGTTAATTAAAATTCTAAATTTTTGCAATCAAATTTACTTTAAGGATAATTTTATAAAGCTGCTATCAACAATTACTTTTACACCCTTAATTTATAAAAAGACAAATGTCAAAATCCAAGCTCAATATAAAACTGATCATCAACAGACTTATTTTGTTTATTTGCTTTGGTGTTTTGATGCATATTATTTTTGTATTAACAACTACAGAGAGGGCACTTTTATTGTATCTGAATAAGCTCAGTATTTTTCACATACTTCTGATTATACTTCTCATGACCATACCTTGGCTGGGTTATTCTTTGAGGATAAAAATGTGGTCGGGCTTCTTAGGTGAAAAAATCAAGTACCAGGACGCATTAAAAATAGTTGTTACCGCTGACCTTGCATCTGCATTGAGTCCAACTGCAGTTGGTGGGGCGCCAGTAAAGGCAGCTTTGCTACTCAATAGAGGTTTCAACCCTGGAAATGTCGGATTTATGTTGACATGGGGCATTATTGAGGATATTATTTTCTATTCTTCAGGCATTATATTAGCTATGTTTTTTTCAAAGGAATTAGTTTTTGATATTTATTATGCTACAATAAATTTAATTATACATAATCAAATCATCTTCCTTATCTTACTTATTATTATTACCGGACTTATTTTGTTATCAAAATTTAAAATTTTACCCGATACATTAAAACCGCTTCACTACCTTCCATATTCTTTCAAGCAAAAACTTTATGCATGGAATGAAAAATTCCGATACAGTATTAAAGAGATGCAAATCAATTTTCAAAAGGCTCTGGCTTTTGGCAAATTGCGCATGATCGCCGGAATGCTCATATTGATAATACAGTGGTTTGCAAAATTTTCGGTTTTGGCAGTACTCCTTCATGCATTTGACATAGATTTTGAAACAATACAAATATACATCAGACAGTGGGTGGTATATGTTACCATGCTTTTTATCCCAACCCCCGGAGCTTCCGGAGGAGCTGAGGCATCTTTTATATTGATTTTCGGAAAGAGTATACCTTCTGAAATCTCTTTTTTGATAGTTTCTTTATGGAGATTTTTTACTTATTATTATATGTTGATAGCAAGTGTAACTTTATATACCATCATTTCATTTTTTCAAAAGATGGAAGGTGAAATTGAGATAGAAGTTAAAGATTAATTCCATATCATTTTGGGCTGTGTCTATAAATAATTGCACTTATTTTAATGAATTTTTAAAGATATAAATGCTAATTTGAAGTAAATTCGGGTTAAGGGTTTTCAAAGTACTTCTTAATTAATAGGGGCGAAGCCCTGTAATCTTTGTAATCAGCGTCCCAAAACATATAATCAGGGGCGTTAGCCCTGTAATTTTAAAACAATTTCAGCATCATTAAAGATGTCAGAGCTACGCCCTTTATTATCAATTATTTAAGTTATTTTACGAAGATATCAGAGCTAACGCTCCTTCTTTTAATAAAATTATATAGTATATTATCCCTCTACCCTGATTTTACTCCTATCGACTTGAGCTTAAACCACATTTGCTTCAATTCTCTTATCCCGAATCCACGTTAATTTAAATAAAATCAAATTTGGAGATTTGCTTCTTTCTCTCTGCCTGCATGTCCTTTGCATGCAGGCAGAGAGAAGAGCATTTACTCATGTGTACAATTTGTCACACTTTTACCTTCTTATACCTTTGATAAAACAACATTATTGTATATTTGCCCGATTTTTACAATTTAAATTTATGATTCTCAACAACATCATCAGGGCTTTCCTCCCAAAGGATAAGGTTTTTTACGATATATTTGAAAATATTGCAGGCAATCTCAAGGACATGGGTTCTACTCTGAGAAAAGCAATGAATGAGCCCGACACGGCCAAAAGGGTAGCCTATCTTAAGAGCCTTGAAGACGGAGAACATAGAAATGATGAATATACCCATCAGATTTTTATTGAGTTGAGTAAAAATTTTATTACACCTTTTGATAGAGAAGACATTCATTATCTTGCTACATCACTGGATGATATTGCAGATTATATGTATGCTTCATCCAAAAAAATTCTCAACTACAACATCAGCGAAATGGATGAATTTATGAAAGAACTCGCAGATATCAATCACAAATCCATAAAAGCCCTTTCTGACGCTCTGCTGAAGCTGAGAAGTATGAAAAATGTCAGCCAGATCAAGCAGGATTGTGTCATTATCAATAGTCTGGAAAATGCTGCAGACGATGCTTTGGATCGGGCAATCATTAATTTATTTGCAATAGAAAGAAATCCCGTAGACATTATCAAGCTTAAGGATGTGTATGAGGATATGGAAACGATCTCTGATAAATGTGAAGATGCATCCAATGTGATAGAATCCATTATCATAAAATATGCCTGACCATCAATTGGCCAATATAAGATTTATCCAGCACAAAGCCTGACCCTATGATTCTGTTGATTATTATTATTATCTTAGCTTTAATTTTTGACTACATCAATGGTTTTCATGATGCTGCCAACTCCATCGCAACAGTGGTCTCGACCAAAGTACTTACACCATTTCAGGCAGTGGCATGGGCTGCTTTTTTCAATTTTGTCGCATTTTTTATATTCAAGGATCATGGTGTGGCCAATACCATCGCAAAAACTGTAAACGAAGGCACCAACGCTGAAGGTATACCATACATCACGCTCACAGTCATCCTTGCCGGACTGATTGCTGCTATATTCTGGAACTTGCTGACTTGGTGGTATGGCATTCCATCATCTTCATCACACACATTGATAGGTGGTTTTGCTGGAGCAGCTATTGCTCATACCGGATTTGAGTCCATCAACTCAGGTAAAATCATTCAGATTGCAAGCTTTATAGTTCTGGCACCGGCTTTGGGGATGGTCATCGCACTGATTATTTCACTTTGGTTTCTGAATGCTTTTAAAAAAAGCTTTTTACCAAAATTATTTTCTATAGGAGTGATGGTACTCACCATCTACTTCCTTACATTAAACATAAAAAGCGATCCTTCGAAAATCATTTCAGATTATAACGCACATTTTTTAAATGTCCTATTTGACGGAGGTAATTTTAAGCTGTTTCTTCTTGCCTTTATAGTGATAGTCATGGCAATATTCACATTATTTCTGAATTCATTAAATTTTATTGAGTCTGAAAGATGGTTTAAGAGAATGCAATTAGTGTCATCAGCTGCATTCAGTATAGGTCATGGTGGCAATGACGCACAGAAAGTGATGGGCATCATCATGGCTGCTATGGTCGCACACGATCCTACGAATTATTCACTTGACCACATGGAAAACTGGATACCTTTGGCTTGTTATGCGGCTATCGCCTTAGGAACATTGAGTGGAGGATGGAAAATCATCAAAACTATGGGCACAAAAATCACCAAAGTGACGCCATTTGAAGGTGTTGCTGCCGAAACTGCCGGAGCAATTACTCTTTTTTTGACAGAATTCTTAAAAATTCCTGTGTCAACTACTCATACTATTACAGGCTCTATCATTGGAGTGGGTGCCACTAAACGTCTGTCAGCTGTGCGATGGGGAGTGACTATCAATCTTTTATGGGCCTGGATCCTAACAATTCCTGTCAGTGCCACCATAGCTATGTTGGTTTATTATATATGCAGCATGGCAGGTTTGGATTGAAATTAGACTATAGAGTTTTTTTTAGTACCTTTTTTAATTCAAATTTTCAGCAGAGTTTTTCAACCCTTTGATTAAGTGACTTACATCCTTGGTCAAGTTATGTGCAGGATATTTTTTAAGGAATAATTGGTATACATCCGCTGCTTCTGCTTTCTTATCAAAATGATTTTCAAAGTAAAAACCTTTTAAAAATAAAGCCATCGGAGTTTCTTTGCTTTCAGGATAATATTGATACACCCAATCAAAATTCGCCACCATACCCGAAACATTGCCGGTTTTACCACAAACTTCTGCTATCGAAATCAAATACCCCGAGCAAGCAGCATCATTAGGAAAAGCCAGTGCAAATGCTTCAATAAGCAGGGTAAAGCTCTCTTGCTCTTTGATATCCTCTGTTTGGATAGACTTTAGCTTTTTAAATCGGCCTTTGATATACTCATGAACATCCTTTTGTTCAGATAAAATATCTTTCCGGCATCTTTTGATCTTGGATCTGAACTAAACCTATTCTTGAACCCCTTATATATCAATGAGGCAACTTCATTGGACCCCATTTCTCTTAGTCTGTCAGCCAAATACCACAGATAGTCCGCAGCATGCGGAAGAGTAGGGTTTACTTTGAGTAATTCCTTCACAAACACATCTTTAAAAGACTCTTTTCTGTCATGCCCACTTAACTCAATACCTTCCTCCAACCATTTTTCTCAGTCTGGAGACAATGAGATACTTACTTATCCTAAAGTCTGGAAACTTTGGACAACTATTGAAGCTTTCGTAGGCCGTAGCGTTCCAGATACGATTCTGTATCCTAAGGTTTTCTACCTGTATTTGGCAGCTATTCATTCTCAATCAAGATAGTTTTTTCTATTTGACTTTGGTATCGTTATAAAATCGTGATTTGATGTACTATATTATGATTGTAGTTTTATGAATCCAAAATATATTATTCCTAAAATTTAAAAACCATATCTTTGCATGATGAATACAAAGAGTTTATATATCATAGCAGGGTGCAATGGCGCAGGTAAAACTACCGCATCATTTACGATATTGCCAGAGATATTACACTGTGATCAATTTGTCAATGCAGACGAGATTGCTAAGGGGTTGTCACCTTTCAAACCTGAAAGTGTATCTTTTGAAGCTGGAAGAATCATGCTATCCAGAATAGAACAGTTGTTTGCTGAAGACCAATCATTTGCCATAGAGACTACGTTAGCTACCAAAATATACAGAAATAAAATCAGAGAAGCCCGTGGCAAAGGATATGAAGTGGTTCTTTTGTTTTTTTGGCTACAAAGTGTAGAAATGGCCATCGATAGGGTACGGACTAGAGTGTCCGAAGGAGGTCATAATATACCAGAAGATGTCATTATTAGGAGATTTTTTAGTGGAATACGTAACCTTTTTGATATATATATCGACATAGTGGATCAGTTAGTTATTTTTGATAATTCAAACTTAAATGCTACTATTATTTCTGAAAAGCTTTTTTCTTCTAAACTACTAATACATAATTCTATCATATTTAATCAACTTCTAAATTTTAAAAATGGAAGCCCATAAAAGACCTGAAAATATTCAAAAAATCATAGACGGGATGGAGCTTGTTCGCACTCGACTGATAGCATATAAAATTAAAATGAATAGTGAACTCGTAGTTATGAAAGACGGAAAAGTAGTAAGGATAAAACCTGAAGATTTGATCGTAACTAAAAATCAGCATTAAAAATAGTGTATTGACCTATTTTGTCATTTGTAAAATTCTTTTTGTGTATTTGAAGGAAAATGTTTCGTGAATCTGTGGTCTGTTTGCTTTTCAAAATCGCCTATTGGTCTAAAGGTAGTAGGATAAAGATCCTAACTGTAAAAACTTTGGAGAACTTCGTTAGCTTGTCAGTTGTAACATCCTTCGGAACGACTCAATATTCAAATGCTTCCGGTCTGTGTAAGCCAGCTATTCATTCTAAATCAAGATTAGCTCGAAAGCTACTACGAACGGGAAAAGCAATACATGCCTATTTCTCTTTATCAAAGACTTATTGAAGTATATTCAATTTTCAGAAGAGTTTTTCAAATCTTTGATCAAATGACTTACATCCTTTGTCAAGTTATGTGCAGGATATTTTTTAAGGAATAATTGGTATACATCCGCGGCTTCTGCTTTTTTATCAAAATGATTTTCAAAGTAAAAACCTTTTAAAAATAAAGCCATCGGAGCTTCTTTGCTTTCAGGATAATATTGATACACCCAATCAAAATTCGCCACCATACCCGAAACATTGCCGGTTTTACCACAAACTTCTGCCATCGAAATCAAATAACCCGGGCAAGCAGTATCAAAAGGAAAAGCCAATGCAAATGCTTCAATAAGCTTCGTAAAGTTTTCCTGCTCTTTAATAATATCTTCTGTTTGGATGGACTTTAGCTTTTTAAATCGACCTTTGATATATGTATGAATATCCTTTTGTTCAGATAAAATATATTTCCCGGCATCTTTTGACCTTGGATCTGAACTAAACCTATTCTTGAACCCCTTATATATCAATGAGGCAACTTCATTGGACCCCATTTCTCTTAGTCTGTCAGCCAAATACCAAAGATAGTCTGCAGCATCTGGATGAGCAGGGTTTAATTTGAGTATTTCCTTCACAAACACATCTTTGAAAGATTCCTTTCCGTCAAGCCCACTTAACTCAATACCTTCCTGCAACCATTTTTCTTTTGTATCTTTGGATACTGACGATCTGAAGTTATTTCCTATTTGCTGTATCCTGGCATTAAAGATACTGTCTTCGACCTTAGAATTAGATGAAATTTGGGTGGTTTTTTGATCAATTGACAACGCTTTAGGTGCAGCATCTTTGCAAGACAGAGAAATGGCAAATAATGCTAAAATAGCCAGCCGAAATTTTGATTGCATAATTTGGTTTTGCTCTTTGTAATGAATGAATCATCTCATATTCATGTGTGTATAACAAACTGCACAAGTTCAAATTTTCTTCCTCGCTACCCTCAATCCCTGAAGGGACGACCCACCCAATTCAATCATTTTTTTACCGTTAATTTAAAAAAACACTGTAAAAGTGCAATTTGTTTTACACACTATTCTCACCCAAACACATAGAGGAATCAAGTCTTTCTTTTCTTTTTTTCAGCTGCAGGAAATAGAATATTGTTCAAAATCAACCTGTAACCGGGACTATTGGGATGCAGGCTTAAGTCAGTTTCCGGATCACCGACATAATGCCTGTAATCTTCAGGATCGTGTCCACCATAAAAAGTCCAAGTTCCAAATCCATGAGACCCGTGGATGTAACGCACTTCGCTGGCTGATTTGGTATCACCGAGAATGAGCACATCCGACTTGATGAGTGATTTTTTGAAAGCTGTGGCCTGTCCCATGAAACCCTTCACAGTAGTAGTATGATTCTGCACCAACATAGCAGGTATCGGATCCCACTTGGCAGAAAAATCAAAGAGATTAAAATAATCTACCTCGGGGGTAATATTTCTGTTTTTATTATCTATATCTGAGTGTTCATACAGAAGTGGATTCAAA
The DNA here is from genome assembly GCA_016713025.1 of Saprospiraceae bacterium. Taxonomy (NCBI): domain Bacteria; kingdom Pseudomonadati; phylum Bacteroidota; class Saprospiria; order Saprospirales; family Saprospiraceae; species Saprospiraceae bacterium. Next base: position 1,432,331 of record JADJPZ010000004.1, read on the forward strand.
ATTATTTCAAAGTCTTTAAAAGCAAAAGTTTTACTGAAATCAAGTTTCTGTTGGGCATTTGGGTCAAAGTTATCACCATCATAGATGTCTGCACAGATGTCCGTCCCTTCTGCAGCCAAAGCAATATCATAAGTATCTGTAGCAGAACACATGGCAAACATAAAACCACCACCTTCCACATATTCTTTTATCCTTTTGACAACTGCGAGTTTAAGCATCGAGACTTTACTGAACCCTAAACTTGCAGCCAGTTCTTCGGTTTTTTGCTGATTGAGTTTGTACCAGGGAGTACCACCCTGATTGGCGTAAAACTTACCATATTGACCGGTAAAATCTTCATGATGCAAATGTAGCCAATCATATTCAGCCAATTTCCCCTCTAAAACTTCTCTATCATAAATTTTGTCAAAAGGTATCTCTGCATATGTCAGTACAAGTGTTACCGCATCATCCCAAGGCTGGATTCTCATCCCACGAGGATTAAAATCCGGCGTATATACCGCAATTTTGGGTGCCTTTTCAAGTTTTATTGCTTCCTGATTTAATTCAGGATTGCTGATCCCCTCTCTGATAGAAATCCACTGAGCATCAGAAATCACTTCATAAGAAACACCACGCACCTTGCATTCGGCCTCAAATCCTTTGGAATAAGGAAATGCAAAACTTCCGCCTCTGTAATTAAGTAGCCAGTATGCTTCTATCCCTTTGTTGATGACCCAATAAGTCATACCATAAGCTTTGAGATGGTTGGTTTGTTTGTTGTGCTCCATAGGAAGCAAGATATATGTTGCCTGAACAACCGATGCGAAAGCAATGATCAAAATTAAAAGGGATATTTTTTTGAATCTCATAATGAAGTTGTTTGATTTATAGTTCTATGAGTAATGATTGTTCTCTAAAAAAAAAATTATAATGTCGAGCTTTTAATATCTTTTAAAACATCATTTTGAATATTTAAAACGTCAGACAAAACAATTTCATTGTAAAAATATTTAAATATATCTTAATCATACTTCTAAATGCTGTTTAGATTAAGGATTTTTTTAATATTTGCACTTTACAACTTAACATAACACGTGATCAATACAATAAGTTTTTCTTATCCCTGGTGGTTTATATTTTTTTGTTTTTTATTGGGTATCGGATATGCAGTTTTAATGTATTATAGGGATAAACGTTTTGTTGATAGCGGCAATTGGCTCATACGTTTGCTTGCATTTTTACGTGGTTTTTCCATATTTGTTATTTCTCTATTACTACTATCGCCATTTATAAAGACCATAAAAGAAGATATCAAGCCACCACTCATAGTGATCGCTTCTGACAATTCTGAATCACTGAAAGGAAAACAAAATCCGGGAGAATTATTAAGCTGGCAAAAAGACATCAATGACTTAGCAGGCGAATTGACAGGAAAATATGAAGTCAGGCAAATATCTTTTGGTAGCCAGGTATATCCTGAAAAAAACGACACATTGAATGACAAGAGTACCAATATCAGTAGTGCAATCAAATATATCAAAGATAATTTCGGAGATCAAAATCTGGGTGCTGTCATAGTAAGTACTGACGGTATATATAATGAAGGTAGCAATCCCTTGTATTCTGAAGGTATGTTTAAGGCACCACTGTATACGATCGCTTTGGGTGATACGACACAAAAGAAAGATATACTCATTCAAAATGTACTTCATAACAAAATAGCATACCTTGGTGACAAGTTTCCTGTTCAGGTAGATATTTCATCTTTCAACTGTGAAGGATCGTCCACTAAACTCACCCTTGAAGTTATAAAAGGTAATCAGGTGACAAAAGTGGGTGAGGAGAATATTTCAATTGCTTCCAAATCTTTTTACACATCCAAAACTTTTTTGGTGGATGCATCCCAGACTGGTGTGGTGAGATATAGATTGCGTGTAAGCGGAATAGCGGGGGAGTTCAACACTGTTAATAATTCGAAAGAGTTTTTTGTCGAAATACTTGATGCTCGTCAGAAAGTGCTCCTTATCGGAAATGCTCCCCATCCTGATCTGGCAGCATTAAAGAATATCATTACGAGCAATAAAAACTACGAAGCAGAAATTGCTTTTGCCGGTGAGCAATCAGGCGATATAAGCAAATACAATCTCATCATTCTTCACAATCTGCCATCTGAGAACAAAGATATTTCCGGGTTGATGTCTCAGATAAACAGAAGCAATATTCCCGTGATTTTTATTGTTGGTATGCAGACGTCGCTATCGAGGTTTAACCAATCACAAAATGTGGTATCCATCAATGGAAATGCAAAAAACAATGAAGACATTCAGGCCGAATTTAACGGTTCATTTTCATTATTTACCACATCAGATTATTTGAAATCTAAATTAAAGATTTTCCCGCCATTAATTGCTCCTTTTGGTGAATACAAATCTCAGGGTACAGCCAATGTGTATTTGTATCAAACTATTAAGAAAGTCAAAACTAACTATCCGATGATCGCATTCAATGACCAAAATGGGATCAAAACTGCCGTATGGATAGGTGAAGGGCTATGGAAATGGAGGCTGTTTGACTATCTTCAAAACAAGAACTACGACTTAGTCACTGAATTGGTCAATAAAATCGTGCTTTTAACTACTGTTAAAACGGATAAACGTAAATTCAGAGCCAACACCTCAAAAAATATCTACAAGGACAATGAGCAGATCATATTTGACGCACAGCTATACAATGACAGTTATGAAATGGTCAATGATCCTGATGTGCGATTGGTAATAAAGGATGAATCCGGCAAAGAATACAAATATAATTTTAACAAAACCCAGAATTATTATATGCTCAATGCCGACTTATTCCCAAATGGCTCCTATTCATACACGGCAAGTGTTGTATATAATGGTAAAGATTTTTCAGCGTCGGGAAGATTCAATGTAGAGTCTTTGCAATTGGAGCAATATGACTTAACAGCAAGACATGGACTTTTGAGAAGCATGGCTGAAAAATACGGAGGAACAATGGTATATCCTGACAAAATACAATCATTGAAGGATGTGTTGCTGAATAATGAAAACATCAAACCTGTACTTTACGAAAGCAAAACAACAAAATCCATTATAAGTCTGAAGTGGCTTTTCTTCTTCATCTTATTTTTATTGGCACTGGAATGGTTTTTAAGAAGGTATTTTGGCAATTATTGATGTCCCCACCTGTCTTTATCACGTAATCCAATAGGACTTCTGCTTCATAACAATTAATGAATTTATACCGCTTTTTCATCCAATATGTAAAATTCATTTTGCAGTCCTTTAAAGGGAATGAACCTGCCTGCCTACTTTGTCACGCAAGGTTGCGGACAGTATAAACAATTATAGTGCAAAAATGCGATACAACCATTTAATCGTGTTTCAAAATGTGCAATTTTAAAGGAATTGTTGTAACTTTGTAAAGCAAAATTTCAAAAGTGAAAAATCTGTATGTATATTCAGCCATGTTAAGTATGGTTTTATTGCAAAACCTTGCAGGGCAAAATTCTGAAATAAAGGAAAATTTTATATCAAGAGGATGGAAAGATTATAATGCAGGTGTCAGGGCTACATCTACTATGACTTCTGATTATGATGTGAAATACTACAGATTGAATCTTAGTGCAAATCCAGCCGTAAGGTATATAAGAGGTTCGGTCACAACCTCCTTTACGCCTAAAATCAATAATTTTAATACCATCCATTTTAACCTTAGAAATAATATGTCTGTGGATTCTGTCAAGTACCACGGCTCGCATGTTTTATCACATAATTTTATATCTCCCACTTTACTACAGATCAATCTTCCTGCTTCCATTCAAACATCTGTGCTGGATTCTTTGACCATATATTATCAGGGAGCTCCGATCAATGATGGATTCGGTTCATTTGGTATGAGTACAACAAGTTGTGGAGGCTTGCACAATAAAGTGATGTGGACACTATCTGAACCATATGGGGCCAAAAACTGGTGGCCTTGCAAAGAGACGCTTGAAGACAAAGCGGACTCTATTGACATGATTGTAACTTGTCCTGTGCCATATAGAGTTGCTGGCAACGGACTGTTGGTAGATAGCATCAATATGATAGATTCGACCAAATATCATTGGAAGCACAGATATCCGATTCCAGCCTATTTAGTGGCTTTTGCCATCGCCAATTATAAGTCATATTCGGATAGAGTGTATCCTCCGGGCGACACACCCATAGAAGTATTAAACTACGTGTATCCTTGTGACTCTGCTACTGTCGCACAGCAAACTCCAAATATGACTCCTATGTTTCTGTATTTTATAGAAAAATTTGGAGCCTATCCTTATAAAAACGAAAAATATGGTCATGCTCAATGTGGTTTTGGTGGAGGGATGGAACACTCCACTATGAGTTTTATGGGTGGATTTTCAAGGTTGTTGTTGGCACATGAACTTGCTCATCAATGGTTTGGAGATAAAATCACATGCGGCTCCTGGCAAGATATTTGGCTCAATGAAGGATTTGCAACTTATCTCGAAGGTTTGACATGCGAAAAAGGCTGGGGAGACCAATCATGGATAAACTGGAAAACATCCAAAATCAATAATGTAACCAGTAACAACTCGGGATCAACGTATGTCACAGATACAGTCAATGTTGGAAATATATTTAATGGCAGATTGGTATACAACAAGGGTGCTTTGATTCTCCACATGCTACGATGGAAATTGGGTGATAGTTTATTTTTTAAAAGCATTCGTAATTATATCAATGATCCAGCTCTTTCATATGGTTTTGCAAGGACCAACAACCTGATTGCCATATTAAATGCAACTACCGGTATCGATATGACGGAATTTTTTAATGATTGGCTGTATAGTCAGGGCTGGCCCAATTATAATATTACATGGTCAAAAGATGCTGTATGTCAAAAAACATATGTGACCATTGTTCAGACACATTCTGCCAATATGGGAACATTTTTTGAAATGCCAGTGCCCATATCTTTTACTGGCATCATAAATGGCAATACGGTAACAGATACGGTAGTCTTTGATCAAAATAGTCCTATGCAATTAAAATTTGATTATAGTTTGGGTTTCAATCCTACTTCAGCTGCTTTCGATCCGGAAAAATGGTTATGTGCCAAAGCCACCATTACCGAAGTTCCATTTAATAATCAACGTCATATCATTTGGAAAGGAACAGTCAACGACGATTGGCATAATGCTGCAAACTGGGATTGTGGTGTTCCGACTGCTAATGACGATGTCACCATACCTGATAATGGTCATCCTTGTACTGTCAAATCCAATACTATCGCTGATTGCAGAAAGTTGATCATAAAAGATGCTGCGGTTTTCAAAACGGAATCAGGGGCTGTCTTAAATATCCATCAATAAAATAACCAAACTAAAAAGGTCATATTATGCCCTATGAGTCAATAGTTTACAACTTTGTGCATTGAATCATTTTTCCTGATCTCCAAGCACAAAATTGACAAAGGTCTCATGTTTTTGCTTGTTTCTATTCCTGTATTTTCACACATTTATCTCCGGCTATTTCTTTGCCATTCTGATATAGCTTATAAACATATGCACCTGAAGGTAACTCCGAAAAGTCAATAGTATGAAGACCGGTGTCGAGGTGATGCTGAACAAACACATTTCTACCACTCAAATCAAAAAGCCTGAATTCCACTTTCGGCCCGAAAGTCTGTAAGTCCAATTGCAAATACTGAGTAAAAGGATTGGGATATACCCTTATTGCAGCATTGAGCTCAAATCCATCTGTTGACGAAACGATTCCTCCGTTTTTGTCAAAACGGGTTAAGAATGGGATGTAGTCAATGGATTGCTTGTTTATAAGCCTGTTTCCATATATGATAAATCCATCATCATGAGTTGTTTTAATACCGGATACCCAATAATTAATATAATCTTTATGACTATACTCCATCTGCCATACTTTTTTCAATTTTTTATCAAACTTAGCTATTGTGATGATACTTTTTGTAAAATCATAATTCCCACTGTAAATCATCGAATCTTTGGTGATGTCCATCGATTGATAACTAAATGCCCGTCTGCCACTTCCAAAAGCCACTGTTTTCAACGAATCAGAATTCTTTCCAGACAGAATAAATAATACCGTCTGTCCTGACCTATAAGGGATAGTTCTTTCATATCCATTATAAGTATTACAAATGAGATAATTACCATCCGTCCATGGAAAACATGACTTAGTAACATCAAATAAAAAAAGATCACTATTATTATAATAATCTGACAGATGATTTAATGGTGAATTTGTCTTAAGGCCTTCATAGCTATTAAATACTAGGTTTGAGTCCAAATTATACCCTACGATTCCCGGGCAATAATAGCCATTATTATGAATGTTAGGTAATATACATTGACAACTACCTTGGCTATCCCTGATAAAGTAGGAATATAATATCTCGCCTGTATAACTCACTCTTATAAACGTGGTTTCAAATTGATCATTTAGAAAACCATTCCAGTGATTGGTCAACACAGTTAAAAATTCCTTTCCATTATTATAGGCTTTACCAAAACGGTAACGATATAGTGTGCCTGTCTTTTTTATATTGACACCTGTGAAATTCAATTGATCATCCACCTGGACAGTGATAAATTGATCATACCAATAATCCTCAAAGGGCCTTTTTGGGGTGGCAATTCCAAATAAAATAAACTTGTTGATCTCCTTGGACCAGGCTATATCAATGAATGCAATATCGAGAGTATCGTTTTTGAATTCTTTTTTTAAAAGTTCTTTACCGAACTTATCCGTTATGAAAAAATAATTACGGTATAGTGGTGAAAGATTTCTATTTTTTATTACAGCAATTATAGATGGATGATGTGGAAATTCTGCTGCAACGGTCAAATCCCCTTCTTCGTCCACATGTCTTTCCCATGAGGGGACGGCTTTTTGGCCGTCCCCTTGATAAATTTCAAAAAAGAACAGACATAAAATAATGGTTACAAGTTTCATTGGAAATGTTTTCATAGCAATCCTACATTGTAAATTTATTCATAACAACAAGGAGGAAAATTTGGTACCCAATTGGACCATTTTGTATGAAACCCCCATACGTCGAGCATATTTTGAAAGTTGCAAGTTTCAGTAATTTCATGGCCCATTATGAATGTACAATATTTTCCCAGTTGGTTTCCTTCCGAAACTAGAAAATCAAAACCAACGTCAACATAGCCGTTTAGTTCTTCCCAATCAGCACAACCTGATACATTATATCGCGGCCCATACCACATACCTTCTATTGGACAATAACCACAATTATTTGGAGTAGCAGATCCACAAATTTTTGTTGTCTGATTAATAAATGTTCCAGGAGAAGGTAAAACCAAAGACCATGTATAATTATCATATGCTTTATGAGCAATCTGATCAGCTGTCCAAGCCGGTTGTAAAGTATTACAGTCAATTGAAGGATTAAATGTTTGAAAAGGCTCAGGCTCTCCGGCATGTCTTTCTAAAGAGGTACCTTCAGGAAATATAAATTGGCGCATATTTGGACCTACATTCCTGCTTTGCACCTGCAACTCTTTGTATTTCAGACCAATTTTTGTCATAACAGAGAGCTGTATCTGATTGCAATCTGTCTTCACTACATCAATGCTCACAAGGACAAGTCGTTTCAGATTTGCAGATTTGGCTTTATACACTTCTTGTGAAGCCTTCAAAATATCATGAAATAGTTTTTTTGCATCTTTTTCAGTAATTTTACAGCCGGAAAGTCTCAAAGTCAAAGTATCAAATTTTGTGTAAAACTCACTGAAATGTGAAAGATTGTGACTGTACGTAACATTGATGGCATCTTCAGTCAATGATTCAAATTCTTGTGGAGTCCATTCTTGTTTTTTACTACTGCGGGTTTCCACTCCATCAGATTTTATCAGATCAATAAAATCATTAATTTCAGTAAGTCTTTTTTCAACACCTTCATTTTTTGTAGCGAAAGCATCTGTAACAGTTAAATTTTCTTTTTGACAAGAAGCAAAAGAGAAAACAATAATGGCTAATAAATAAAACTTAAACAATGGTGCAATGGTGCAATGGTGCAATGGTGCAATGGTGCAATTTAATACAATTTTTCATAATAATGAAATTTTAAGAGTTAAATAATACACAAAATTAAGTATATTATTTACTCAATAGCAATGACTTACATCATATCGAACTATGATTTTAATCACTTAGGCCGCTGTCATATCATCAACAACATCCACCACCTGGAGTACAACATGCTACTTTTTCGCCTTTTTCAGCATACACAGTAATACTCCTGATGGATGTATTCATCGTCATATAAAGCTTTACCTCTTCAGGAGAAAGATACTCGGATAATATATCTTCAGGTATATTGATAGGTTTATCTTTTTGGACGGTAATATTTTGAAATCCGGACTCTTTTATCATACTTAGGTAATCATCCTTATGTATGGCTCCTGCAACGCATCCTGCGTACATCTCGGCTGCAGATTTTAGTTTATCAGGAAGATTTCCGGTCAGTACTATGTCAGATATGCTAAAATGTCCACCTGCCTTTAGGACTCTGTATATTTCAGCAAACACCGCTTTTTTATTAGGAACCAGATTGAGCACACAGTTACTCACTACTACATCAGCTTTATTGCTGCCTACAGGCATATCTTCAATGTCACCTTGACGAAACTCCACATTGGTATAGCCCAATTTCTCAGTATTTTCACGTGCTTTGTCAATCATCGCTGTGGTAAAATCTATACCGATCACTTTGCCTGAAGGTCCTGTTTCGGCTCTTGCTACAAAACAATCATTTCCCGCTCCACTACCTAAATCGATCACGGTGTCACCCTCTTTTATTTTAGCAAAAACGGTAGGAAGACCACAACCCAGACCCAAATCAGCATCTATGGCATAACCTTCTAATTCGACATAGTCTTCACTCATGATATTGTATACTTCAGTACTGCAACCTCCAGCTCCGCAACAGGAAGCAGCATTGATTTCTTTATCCTGCAAGGCGATTTCACTATATTTCTGCCTTACCATTTCTTTGATTTCATTATCTGTGTGCATTTTACAATATTTGTTATTTTAAAAAAATGTGTTTAGAAAAGTTAGTTACAAATTGATCTTGGTTTATAAATTTTGTATTGATGATAATATACAAAAAGCTCATTTGTTGTGAAAAGATATCTAAATTACCCACTTCAAAATAAATCTATTTCGGAGCTGCTTTTTGTGGCCAGACATTGTCATTTCGGTCAGCATCTGCCATTCTGCCTGACACATCTATCTCAATACTCTCTACATCACTGGGTTTTTGTTTTATCTCAAAAGAGTATTCCGGGTGAGTCCATGCCCAATCTGGTAGCAAAACCGCATCTCGAAATACCTTGTCATCCTTTTTCTCTCCTCTCATCAATTCCTGAGGAATGTAATACTGATACATCTTGCCATCCTTAGTTTTTACAGTAATGTCAAGTGGCATCGGTACTAATCCCTTGTTCTGTAGGATGACCATTTTCCCTTTTACATCTTCTATAGCGTAATTGATGCGATGAGTAGTGTGAACAAAATACTCCTTAAACCAATCAAGTTCAAGGCCACTTGCCTTTTCCATTATCCTGAAAAAATCATTTGTATTGGGATGTTTAAATTTCCAGGTTTCAAAATACATCAGCATACTTTTATCAAAGTTTTTTTCACCAATGATATATCTGAGCTGTTCTAATAGTGCAGATCCTTTTGTATAAGAAGCAACACCATAAGCTGTATTGGTCATAAAATGATCGGCATGTGTTATCAGGGGCTCTTCCTTCCCACTGAGTGCAAAATTTACGTAACCTTTTACATCCTGTAAGTGTGGGTTATCGACAGCATCCCCAGGTATAAGTTTTTCTTTTTAAATGATTCATGACGGCATTACTTGCGTAAGATGTAAATCCTTCATCCATCCAGTGATACAGTGCTTCATTTGACCCGAGGACCATTTGAAACCAGCTATGCATCAACTCATGTATAGACACGCCGACTAAACTTATAAGAGACCTTTGCCCGGTAATCAAAGTTGCCATAGGGTATTCCATGCCACCATCGCCACCCTGAATAAAAAGAATATTCTGAAAAAGGGTATTTGCCATAATGTGTATTGATATATTCAAATGCTTCATCCATGATTGCAGGCAGCCTTTCCCAGTTGTCGGACGTTTTTTCGCCAGGCTGGTAAAAGTATCTTACTGTGGTTCCATCCCGGTTTTTGTGTACTATCTGCTTGTAATCAGGATCTGCTGCCCAAACAAAATCATGGACATTTTGAGCTTTAAAGTGCCATGTGAGTTTTGTTGGCCTGCTCACTGGATCAGTAGATGCGTATCCATAACCTGTTTCTTTAGGATTTTGCAGAGTGCCTGTTCCAGCCAGAACATAGTTTGACGGCATAGAAATTTTCACATCAAAGTCACCCCAAATACCATAGAATTCCCTTCCCACATAAGGATTTGAATGCCACCCCTGATAATCATAATTGCACATTTTAGGATACCATTGAGCCATCGAATATTCTATTCCTTCTGCGTTATTTCTACCCGATCTTCTGATCTGCTCAGGTACCTGTCCAGTAAAATTCATCTCAAACACAGCTTGAGTATGAGGTAGAACAGGATTACTTAGTTTTACTTCCAGGATAGTACCGACTGTTTTGTGGAGTACTTTTTTGCCATCCATCTTCAGTGAGCTGACTTTAATAAAACCCTGTTCATCACTCTTGAGTTTTGAAATGCGGTCTCCTACCCTTCTGTCAGGATCCAAAATCGTTCTGGACCTTACATCCATCATACTATTGGGCTGAAATGCATTAAAATACAGATGATAAAATACTTTGTCCAGGGTATCCGGGCTATTATTGGTCAAAATCATTTTCTGGTAGCCTTTAAATTGATGTTTTTTTACATCAAAGTCTATGTCCATTTCATATTTTGCACCTTGCTGCCATCGTTCCGGCTGAGCTGATCCATTGGTTAAGGCAAAAAGCAAAATAACAAATATCCTTATTGCGAAAGCAGTAAATTGTTTGATTTTTTGATACATATCTAAGCGTTAGTGTTATTTAAAGTATTGTTTCTGGTAAAAATAAAATTCCATTCAGGCCAATTGTACTTGTATTTACATATGACAATAAAGGTTAAAGCTCCTATTAAAAAAGTAAAAGTCATCATTGATGGATCTATTTGATGCGTGATAAAGAGGCTATCCGTTTGTAACACACTTCCTTCATAAGTAAATAATGTAGCGCCAAAAATGTTGGTCGCTGCATGTACTCCCAAAGCAAGCTCCAATCCATCATCCATCACAGTGATAAATGCCAAAAACAAACCTGCTAATATATAATATGCCTGCATAGTCCAAAATCCATACTTGGCAACTTCAGGATTGGTGCCGTGTACAAGCCCAAATAAAATGCTGGAAATCAAGATAGGGAGCCATTTGTTTTTTGAAAGCCAATAAAACCCTTGAAGTAAATATCCTCTGAAAAACAACTCCTCAAAACTTGTCTGAATTGGTAAAAAAATGAATGAAATCACTACCAATGGAAGAAAAGTACTTAAATCCCATCTGAAAGAATAGTTTTCAGGATCCGAATTGTAATTGACTGCTTCCAAAAAAAGTGAAATCATAAGCCATAATAGAAATCCAAACATTATTTTCGAATAATCAACCTTACTCTTAGGGGTAATCATTTTTATAAAATCTTTGGCATGCAGCGTTTTGACTACAAAGTACAATCCGGCTATCGCAAAAGCAAACCAGGAGATCAGCAGTATAAAAACCAAATTCTTCGGCATTCCCAGAACCCCGAAATCCATGGTTTCTTCAAAGGTTTGTAATGCATTGATCCCTTCATTATAACTACTTGAATTTAGTATGACAATACCATACATTATGATTTGCCCAAATAGATAAGACATAAAGACAATGAAAATTCCCAAAAGGTATCGCCACCAGTCATTCTTACCTAAATTACCAAGTTCGGGAAACATGTGATTTTTTTGTGCCAAATGTAATCAATTATTATAATTTCACGCAAATATACCGTGATGACTGTAAAAAAAAATATATGTGCAATCAGGATTTTCTTTTCAAGGAAAGGGCATTGATTAGCTTTCTATATTTTTTTGATATTTGTGTTTAGATAAATCGCAATATTTTGTACATTTGCAGTGTCTAAAATCCGAATGTAGTCCATTCGGCGTTATACCAATATAAGAACAGATTGCCAATTTCAGGTCATACAAAAATTAAAAAGATAAAAAATATGAAAACAAATAACAAAATGATAGTTGTAGTGCTTCTGATGATCATTGGAGCGTTTTCAAGGTTGATACCACATGTACCGAATTTTACTCCGACTGAGGGAATAACGATTTTTGGAGTCGCTTTTCTGGGTAGAAAATATCTTTCTATTATCCTACCGTGTGTCTTGATTTATTTAACTGACTTTGTGATCAATAATACAGTCGCTCGATCTTTCTTCACAGAAGTCGAAGGAACAGTTTGGTTTTCAAATTACATGATATTTAATGTGATTTCACTTGTATTAGTGGTCTTTACTACTTCGATCATTCTTAAAAAAATCAATATAGTTTCTGTTGCTCTTGCTGCGATCCTGGCTTCGGTCATATTTTATGTAATCACCAATTTCGGTGCTTTATTTTCACCTGCAAGCCTTTACACTAAAGATTTTAGTGGATTGATGCAGTCATATCTGGCAGGCTTACCTTTTTTCAGAACATCACTTTTTAGCAATTTGATGTTTACAACCATTATTTTTGGAAGTTATTATATTATCAATTCCATATCAGCGATCAAGCTGGCAAAGGTTAAATCGTAAATTCTCCTCAGGTCTTATTCCGACATCATTTTCATCCTAATAAATGGAGGTATCCGGTCATATTATTGATATTCTTAATAGAAGAATTTTTAAGGGAATCATCTCCGTTGTAAATGACAAAATAGAAAAAATATCAGAAACATCAGATGAAGTTCCGGATCATTACATATTGCCGGGATTTATAGATGCGCACATACACATAGAAAGTTCGATGGTTACTCCATATGAATTTGCCAAAACTGCACTCAGACACGGAACCATTGCTACAGTATCAGATCCTCACGAAATCGCAAATGTTTGTGGTATGGATGGAATAGACTTCATGATTCAAAATTCTAACAACACCGGTTTAAAGTTTTTTTTCGGGGCGCCTTCCTGTGTACCGGCTACTTCCTTCGAAAATGCAGGATATGAAATTGGTGTAGCACAAATTGAACAACTAATGCAAAGAGATGATATATGGTATCTCTCTGAAATGATGAACTGGCCAGGGGTACTGCATGGAGATCCTATCGTAATGCAGAAAATCCAAACTGCTCACAATTATAAAAAACCTGTTGATGGCCACGCTCCGGGTTTAAAGGGACAAGATGCAAAACAGTATTCAAAACCAGGCATATCGACTGATCACGAATGTTACATGCTTGATGAGGCTTTGGATAAGATTTCATGCGGTATGAATATTATTATTCGGGAAGGTTCTGCTGCCAAAAACTTCGATGTCTTACATCCTTTGATTCGATTATTCCCACAACAGGTTATGTTTTGTAGTGACGACAAGCATCCTGATGACCTTATAACAGGTCACATCAACCTGCTGGTAAAAAGAGCATTGATGCTTGGATATGATATTTTTGATGTCTTGCGTATTGCTTGCATCAATCCGGTAAAACATTACAACATACCCGTTGGTTGCTTACGAGAAGGAGCATTGGCTGACTTCATTATCATCAATAATATTGTAGAATGGGAAGTGACTCACACCTATAGTGATGGAAAATTAGTTTACCATGATGGAAAAGTGGACATACCATTCAAGATAACAGACATTATCAATAACTTTAATTGTTTTCCAGTAGAGGAAAATGACTTGAAAGTACCACTTGTTATTGGTGATATTCCTATAATTAAGGCCATCGATGGATCATTGATTACCGAAAAGCACTTTGCAAGCCCAAAATCAGAAGAAGGATATTTGGTTTCAGACTCCGACCGGGATATACTTAAAATTTGTGTTGTCAACAGATATAAAAATTCACCACCTGCTGTAGGATTTATTAAAAATTTTAATCTGAAAGGTTGTGCTATAGCCTCCACGGTGGCACATGATTCGCACAATATCATTGCTGTAGGAGATGATGACAGCCTGATTGTCAAAGCAATAAACCTCATAATAGCTTCTCAAGGTGGTCTTTCTGCAGTAACATACGATGATTTTCAACACATATCATTGCCGGTAGCGGGTTTAATGAGTGATCAATCTGTGGAAGAGATAGGTCAGCAATACAGCAAAATTTCGCAATTTGTGAAAAGTCAGGGTTGCCTGTTAACTGCCCCTTATATGACGCTTTCGTTTATGGCACTTTTGGTAATTCCAAAAATAAAAATCAGCGATTTGGGGATGTTTGATGCTGAAAAATTTGCTTTTTATTGATGCTGAAAATAATTTATTCAAAATTCCCGTTATACTCCATATCAGATAATAGTCTTTGATTATGAATAACCATAAGTATCACTTTTTAGCTTTAGTAACGTTTGGATTTATATGTTTTCTTTCTTCGTGCAATGATGAGGTTGAGGCCAGTTTCACCGTACCTTCATCCTATAGATTTAATAGTCCAAACCTGGCTAATAAGAGTGTGTACAAAATAGATCAACAAACCAAAAAAGGCATATTGCTTACGGATAGTCTGGGAGATTTCAGCAGAGCCAACTCAGTAATTTCCGATAGCCTGAATGCCATCATCAGAAATGCCTTTGTAATTAATTCTTTGCGTTCAATTCAATTTAAAGATGGAAATACCGCATTGCTGGAGTTTGGAAAACTGGATACTACAGGTGGTAAATCAGTAATCGTTCCTCTTAATAATAAAGAAACGAAATATACTTTTACAGGCAATCAAATCAAGTTTGAAGCCTTTCCTCAGTACTTTGCTGAAATCACCAATTCATTTTTAGAAGTCAATCTTTGTCAGGAGTTTACATACAGAAGTCAACGTGTTTCTCCCGGTAATCATGTCAAAAGGTATTTTCATAATAACTGTATTGATACAGATCATTCAAAGATTATCAGCAGAATCATAGGCGAAAGTCCTGCGACTATCTTTGACACCATTTCTATCGAAAGAGTAAATTACATCTTTTCAAAATACTAATTCCTGTATCCGGAAAAACAATGTATTAAGTGGACTTTAATACTGTATTGAACTAATTGTGCTTCAACCAGTTATTTACATTGACTTTAATTCTTTTTTCAATATTGGTTGTATCTGCTTTTTCAAATTTTTGGCCAGTAATAATTTCATATAATGTAATATACCTTTCGGATATTTCCTCAACAAATGACAAGGGTATAACTGGAATTTTTTGACCATCTAAGCCTTGGAAATTATTTTGTATCAGCCATTCACGAACAAATTCTTTTGAAAGTTGCTGTTGTGGTTCGTTACTGAATTGCCTTTCCCGATAACCATCGAGATAAAAATATCTTGAACTGTCCGGCGTATGTATTTCATCAATAAGAATTATTTTATCGCCGACTTTCCCAAATTCATATTTTGTGTCAACCAATATGAGACCTCTTTCATTCGCCATCTTACTACCCTTTTCGAAAAGTGCTCTGGTATATCTTTCCAGAATATCCCAGTCTTCTTTGCTAACTATGTTGCGGCTTAATATTTCGTCAACAGAAATATCCATATCATGACCTTCAGATGCTTTGGTGGTCGGTGTGATAATCGGTACCGGAAATTGATCATTTTCTTTCAGGCCATCGGGCATCCTGACACCACACAACAAGCGTTCTCCTGATTTATATGTCCTCCATGCATGACCCGCCAGATATCCTCGAATTACCATTTCAATTTTGATGGACTCAGCTTTCAATCCTATACTTACATTTGGGTCAGGAGTAGCAATCAGCCAGTTGGGAACAATATCCTTAGTGGCATCAAGGAAATGACGGGCTATCTGGTTCAATACCTGACCTTTGTATGGGATGGCTTTGGGAAGAATATGGTCAAAGGCAGAAATTCTGTCTGTAGCGATCATGATGATCTTATCTTCAATGTCGTAGACATCACGGACTTTACCGTGATAAATGTTTTTTACACCATCAAAGTTAAAATTGGTGCCGGAAATTGTGTTCTCTTCAAGCGACATACTCAATTAGATTATTTAGAACCTAAATATCAGGTATTTTGTATTATTATCAATAAAGGATTCCACTTTGAAAGGAGTTAAAACCTGGATTTATTTCAAATTTGTCAGTTACAAGTTTTATAGAGACAGGATCAGATGTTGGTTATAGAATTTCTGTCAAAAAGGATTTCTCTCAATTCTTTCATTGCCTTATATTCATGGGGTAATACCTTTTTAAATGCTTCTTTAACCGCAAAATATGCTCCTTTTTCACTCCCGGGAAGATTTTCTTTGACGATAGACTTAAAAAGTTTGATATCATGCTTAAGCATACCCCTGATAGAAGGTATATCGTGCCAGTCTCCTTCAATTGCGAGTGTTTTTATTTTTTGCCCTTTTTCATCCATTACAGATTCAAGGTCTATGACACTTAATTTACCGTCATTCCTCAAGGTATGTGAAAGTCCTTCAGGAAGTTTCCATATATCACTATCATTCTCCATTTCATTGTTGATAAGGAAAATTTCAAGTCCTTTTTCATGAAATCGATAGATTATAACTCTGGCAAGATCTAAAACACTCATATTAACAAATTTCAGGTCAAAATTACATATTAAGTACCATATATTAAAAAAATCATGATAATATACTCAAAATATACCAAACAGAAAATTGATTGCGAAAATTTACAATCATAATTATTTAATTTACAATACATTATGATTTAAATATTTCGCAGAATATTTTCTGTCCACTATAAATTGGTTTGCGAAAATATTTATTACCAATTTATTCATGTTGAGCATAATAGCGACAGAATTATTGTTATTGTAAAGACATGTGCATCATGTTCTATACAAAAACAAATTCTATTCGCTATAACTTTAAAAATTCACTTTGGTTCATTGGTCACAGCAAAATATACATCAAACTCAATGTGTAATTACCTCATCCCCACTTTTGGCGACTCCACAAAAATAAGGCTTATTTATTACTTTCCTGGTCTTTAGAAAAGAAATAAAGGACACAACTTTTTTACTCTTTTTATTTCAATCTTCCAAAGTTTATCTATAATGCTATTCTGAGAGAAAATATAAATATCAGTGTAGATTATTCCGTGGCCGTGATAAGCATAAAAAATGAAATATTTTCCTTTAAGCATAAGATCATCAAATTTACCAGAAAACGAAAATCCATATTTATTTCTACCCCATTTCAAAACATCATCCTTACTTGAGAAAGTAAGGCTTGACTCATCATGACCATTTTGATTTTCCATTTGGGATATTGTCTTGTTACTACAACTGTTTAGACTGACCAAAACAGTAAACAGATAAAAAAAGATTCTCATAATACTCTAATTTTTTCTTGCACATAGTAAAATACCTCCATTACTATAGTTAATTTGACCATAATTGTGGTTAGCTATTGCAGGAGTGATCCCGAAACTCAATATTACCTCATCATCACTTTTGGCGACTCCACAAAAATAAGGCTTATTGCATAGCGATAAGGTGAACCAAAATAATCTATTTCAGCCTTAGGATCCACCTGCATCCATCTCCCTGTAGTAGGATCCATTCCCCTAAAGAATGCCATGTCTATCCCTACGTCCAGATCCTTGAGCCTCTCTAAATCGTTATACTTATATCGATAGTCAAAGCCTGACAGCTGGATATAGTGTCCCTGGAACTCCAGACCGCTGGAGCTCTTTGGCTATCGCACAAAGATTCCTGACTACGCTAATCGTGATTTTCAAAATCATGTACTCCTTGCCGCTTTGCGGTTTCGTCACTTGAAAGCATCTGTATGCTTTCATCGCAAGCGAATCGCTCCTCAATGTTTCACTTCACCCACGAGCCATTTCGTATGGCTCGAACGGGTTCGTTCACCAAAAGGATAGTAGCTGGCCCATCCCGCCGAAAGCGGGTTCCTTCACTTAAAGCATTGTCATGCTTTACCCTATGGGATCGTTCAGTCACCTCCAGGATTTCAGTATTGGCAGTGATGACGCCGTCATTGATGATGTCGGTATATACCAATCCTTTCATCATCCATCCCTTTCGGATTCCTTCGCCTCTCATGCTGTTGCATTCGGCCCTTCGGGATCACTCAGTCATCAAGATACCTATTATATAGCATCACCACTTTTGGCGACACTACAAATATAAGGTTATTTATTTCTTTATCACACAGCCAGGTAGAAAAAAGCCACACAACTCTTTTTACATCGTATGGCTTTTGTGTATTCAATTCATTACGACGCTAATTTATGGCGAAGTCATAATAACACTCGGACGCATTTGCAAATTACACCCAGCAGAATCAACATAATTCCGCTACCACTTTAATGTTCATTGGTACTTATAATAAGTTCCTTTGATTTACTAATTAAAAAAATTATTATTTCCATATCTCCAATCCGGTTTGCTCATAACACAATTGATAAAATTCTTGATACTTTGTTTTAATTATTTCATCACTTTTAAAAATTATTTTCTCCTCATAAGCAATCTTAAAAGTCTCAATCATATTTTCAAAAGATAGAAAAGCATAGCAGTGAGGTTCGCTTAACGTATTCGTCTGATAAATTTGGTTTTTGTTAGTACTTTCTTGATTAAGGTCTATCCAGTACACATCAAAGTTTCCTCCATCCAATATTGGAAAAAGCTTATTCCCTGGAAAACAATGGAGCTCGTATATATCTTCATATTCTTGCCAATCTATATCTTGATAATACTTAACGGCGTTTTTTAGAGAAAATAAAGAAAACTTACCTTGAATTAGTCTTGGCGAACCATAGTAATCGGGGTAAATTTTATGTCCATTGACATATTTATAAAAATCTTTTATTTCATTTGGAAAAGATGCACCAAAAGCCAATTGTGCTTCAATTATTTCTTCATCTGATGCTCCAATATTATAAATTTTAGAATCTTCATTTAAGTAGCTAGTTTGAAGATCCTTAAGAATAATAAAGTCTTCTATAATTGGACTCATTTTAATATACTTTTAAATTTTACAACTAAATATATGAATCAAAACATAAATAAAAAAAATATAATATAAGTCTCATAATCAATACTTTTCAAATCCTGATCCTGGACCAATATATACCGGAGGAAAAAATCTTGAAGCAGCTCTTCGAGGTATTGCTTGTAAAGTTCTTAAAACTGCTGTTTTCCTAATGTCTGACTTCATATTTTTTGTAAGAGTTGTGTAACTCAACCTTAATCCTGCAGCACCCAATGCAGTTAATACAGACGTATACTCATCTGTCTTGGAAAGAGGTACAACCAGAAATGCATCTTTATCGGTTAATAATGTCGATAAAATACTCAATTGCCCACCTTGCTTGCGCTGTTCACTTAAAGGAACATATTGAACAGATGCACCACATCCTCCCTCATAAGTACATGCATATGGATATTCATCAGGTGATGGATCACCACCAGGCTTTCCTTTAAGGGCATCATCTCGATTTTGATCTTTTAAAGCTTTGTTACCCTTTATATAATGTAGGATAGAAGGATATCCAGAAGCTAACGCTCGTACTGTGTGATCATAGATATTTTTTGTATAACTTTCAAAAACAAAATGAATTGCACTTATGCTTGATTGGTTATTGAGAAAATTTAACCCTTGGCTTACTGTTTCCGAAACTGCATCAGCACGCTTTTTGGCTTCTATTTGTTCGTATGATGGCCCATGATTAGCACCATATTCTTCCAGCTGATCAAATACCGTCCTTCTCTTCGGTGCCATGCCGGTCGGATCAGTATGGATCATAGGATTGTTGAAGGTATAGGCATAAGGGGAGTATGATGGCATCATCTCCGCCAGTGGGTCGACACTCATAAACCTACCGATGGATGGATCATAAAATCTAGCCCCATAATCATACCACCCCAAACCACTTGCATACAGTTCTTTTCCGTTGTAGCGGTACTTTTGGTTGTAGCCGGTGCTGTCGAATACGCCCTCCATCTTCAAGCCAAAGGGATAATAATGATGCTCTGATTGTATAGTTCCTGCACTGTTGCATACGATCCTAACATTGCCAAGATGATCTTTGACATAGTATTGGTAGTCATATGTACTTCCGTTTTTAAGGATACGGCCATCCGGGTGATAGATCGCTTTGATGGCATTTCCTTCATACTCTACATCCCCAAAGTACGTTGTGGTTATACCACCCACGGTGCTCTGCCACTTTTTGCCGGCGGCATCATATACATTGCTGATGGTACCTCCTGTGCCACTGATGGTGTGCGGCAGATTGAGATGGTTGTAGGTGATGGTATTGTATGGGGTATTGGTCCGGCCTGTGAGATTGCCGTTGAAATCATAGGTATAAGCCTGACTGGTTCCACTGGTCATCGTGAACCCAAAGCCTGGAGATGAGATATCACTTACCCCCGACAATCGGACAGCTCCACTTGAAGTATAGCTAAATGTCAGGTCGTCTATCTGGCCAAAGGTAGGTGCGGGAGGGGTGCCTCCGTTCTTTCCCCAACGTTTGAGTGTGGAGATATCACCATTAAGATTGTAGGTAAGGATTTCATTGTACCTGTCTGGATTAGATGTTGCTGTCGGTCCTTCACCATATTTGGCTTGTGTCATGCGGTTGAGGGCATCATACTGGAAGCCATATACTGATTTTGGTGCTCCTGTCTTGTTCCATTCTATTGAAGAGATATTGCCATTGCGACATGCGACAGCACTCACATTGGCATGTGGGGATTCGTAACTCAGCTTCATGGAAAAGAGATCATTGCCACTCAGCGTCTCATTGATGCCACGGAGCCAACCCCTGATATTGTAGGTATAATTGATCGTCTGGGTACTACTACCCAATGTTTTTACATTCACCTGATCTATTTCGTTGTATGTTTGTTGTGAAACAAGTGTTTCGCTATTATTGTTTATCGTATGGTACTTTTGCAACAGTCTTCCTGCATGGTCATATGTCATCCTGTCTGTGGTAAAGAGTGTTGAGGCGGTCCCGCTTACGGTAGCTTTGTGCTCCCGCGATATTTTAAGGGGCCATCCGGCAAAGTGGAACTTTGTCCATGTGAAGTCTGTATTGCCATAAGGATGGTCAGTGCGTGTCTGAAGCGTACGACCCCATTTATCATAAAATGTAGTTGCCTTCACAAACTGTGTCGGTGCAGTTCCATTGGAATTCAGGATACCTGTTTTTATTTGAGTAGGCTTACCCCGTACAAGCAGATGATGGGCAGATGCCGGATGATCCGTTGCAAAAGCAGCTGAAGGATAGTTTGCAGCTCCTACAGTAGGTGTGGCTTGATACGAGACATCATCCGCATGCACAGCATCATTATCTATGTCGAAATCATCATAATAACTGACCGAATATATCTCAGTACCGCTTGTCGGGAATGCTTGAGTTGTGGTGTAGTGGTGTCCTGTAGTCGCAGGGCTCTCATAAAGCATTTCTGCCCCTGTCGGTGTTGGCAAACCAGCTACCTTTCCTGTCATGATCGGTCTGCTAAGAATGTCATATTTAGTAAAAACGGAAAAACCTTTTGGGTCATATTCCAATACGACTCTGTCCAGTCTGTCATACTTATAGATATATTCATAATCTACACCAGGGATGGATTTATTGGTGAGTCTGCCTCTGAAGTCATAGACGTACCTGAAAGAATGCCGCAATACAGGTGTCTGATTGTTATCCCCTAATAAGGCACTACCTTCTGGCTGGATGATCCGAAAAATCTTACCTAATTCAGTATATAGGTAGTATGTTTTTGCCCCTCCACGGTCTTACATCACTTTTCTACCTAATTTGTCCGTATAGGTTGTGGTCTTTTTGTTATCCTCATCAATTATTTCATTTTTAAACAATGTATTGGCATCATAATAACTGGAAAATGTGGTAGGTATTCTGACTTCATTGGCATCATTGAGTTTATAATTGATTGTTGTCGGATAAGAAGCAAATGCTGCACCAGGAGATCTCAAGCCAGTCTCGCGCATCATCGGAGACAATTCAGTCATCTTTTCTGTATATGCAGTACTATCACCGGCATGATGTGTGTACCAAAATGAAGACTGTTCAGTATCAGGAGTAGCCCTGAAAATACCACTTAAACTTGTTGCAGAATTGGCTATACTATAGGGCAGATAATCATATATGTCCCGACCGTAGATATCATACTTTTTGAGTTTTATCACATCATTTCCCAAAGGCGAAAAGTCAGGCATGACCATCTGAGTTTCACGTCCTAATCCATCAAAATAATTGTAAGAACGAAGCAAATAATTGGATGCAAGACCGGATACAGCACCCACATTTGTTTGCCCTGAGAGCAACACCGTTCTGTCTATCAAGGCATTTTTAGTAAATCCCGGGTTGGCATATTGATACTCGTTCGTTTTGATGAGGTGATCATCATGGTTGTATATACCTGTGAGCCTGTTGAAGCTGTCATACTCAAAACGGGTCAGTTTGCCGGATTCATCTCCTATAGCGGTGAGTTGGTTATTGCGTGAGTCGTACGTAAATGTCTGAACCAATGCATCCGCAGGATAAAGCCTGAGTTCGTCCAGTTTTAGTGTGGAGGATGCTGATCTCACCTGGATAAGACTACTCGCAGTCACATTGATGATGTGCTCTACCTGATAGTATCCGGTGTGTGACGCTGTAGGAGATATAATCGATTTCACCACATTTCCTGTCAGGCTATTGATACTGACACTGGATAAAGTAGGACTGTTGACATAGTAAGACAAGATATATTTTCCCGCAGGTATTCCGTTGGCCAAAGTTGCACCAATAGATGGTGTAATTTCATAGTACCCGTTTCCGGCAGCACCACCTTTTGGTCCATACTTTACATTGGCCGAAGTTAGATTCCAGCCACCACTATGATTAGTAGCCCTCTCAAACCTGCTATACTTAACGTCGTTGACCTTTGCATTACGGGCAAAACAAGCCATATAGGTAGTATCGTTGTCCCAGATATAGGTATTTTCAACATCATGAGTTCTTTTAGCTTCAAGAATATTGCCATAAGAGTCACGTGCAGTTATTTCTTCTACTGTTTCAAAGTTATAAAATATCCCGTATTTATCCTGAATGCTTACAGGAAGATTGTAACCACCCAGCCATCCATAATTGATTTTGTAAGTATATGCACTGAATGGGTTACCTGACATACTTCTTGTAACCTCTCGTGGTTCATTATAGACTATGTTATTATTTGTGATATAGTATTCATATCCATCACTATTAACTGTTTTAATCTGTATTGGCACGCTATGAGCATTATAATTATAGCTGTAATGGGTCACCTGAGACAGATATTTTGCCTGATCCCAACTGTCAAAAGTTGTGATGCTGTCCGTAATCAGGTAGTTTGTTTTGGTTCTGAATTCTTGGAAGCCCCTTGTCCATCTTGTCCTAAACTGGTAGGATTCAATGCATGTAGGAGTATTAGCATCAGTTCGTTTCCAATCAAAATCCCAAGTACCAGCACCGATACGGCAAAGCACATTTTTTACAGTATGTTGAATTTGTTCTGGCTCTGTAATAAAACCATAATAAGCAGGAAGATTTGATGTGTTGGTTGGCGGGTCCATATAATATTTTTTATCATGCCTTTTTACTTTTTTCCAGTTGTTACTCCCGACTCTGGCCCACTCCTCCATAGACCTCAATTCACCGTTTCTCACTACCTGAGATTGTTCATATGGTTGATTATGAAATTCATATGCCGTTATCCCACCTATATTACTATTTGTTACAGATGTGATGACTTCCTCTACCCTGGAGTATCCTACATGCCCTTTAGCAAAAACATTATCAATTTTGATGGGATCTGCCTTCATAGTAGCTGTAAAGTAACTATGATTTGTCGCATAACAATTTGGACAGCCATTTCCTAAAAAAGGTGATGAAATACATGCGCCTCCTTCATGTTCGGTTTTCAATTGAGGGGATGATATCAGATGAAGTTTGTACAGATGTTTTCCTGATGATGTAATACCATTCAGTTGTGTTACATATCTATATTCTCTCTCAGAAGTCTTTATGCCATCCATATTAAAATTAGAAATCTTTTTTATACGGAGACCTCCGACATAACTCATAGTCTCACATGTGGACCCTGAACCAGTACTTGTATTATATGGCTCAACCTCATGTGAATCATATTCGTACATTTGGTAACCTCCAGTCGGAAAAGTCATTTTTTTCAACATACCTTGTGTAAACGAGGATGGACCTCTTCCTCCACTTCCACAACCACTGCAGTTACCATGTACCGTTGCTGTTGTTCCGGGTTTGTAATATCCCCAAAAATCTGAAGCGGTTCCATAAGGGTCTTCAAAGGTAACTCCTGTGAGATCGTAGTCAAACTTATATGGTGGCAATGAGTCGACGGAATTATAATCTTTCTCCACAACCTGTGTTAAAAATAGCTTTCTTGAAGCGGTACTGTAACTAAGCTGAAATTCTTTTTGAGATATAGATGGATTTTGCATGTCATATAAATTGACCTTGTCAATTTTATAATTGCCGTCTCCATAATAGGCATTATTTTGTGAAGTGGTAAATACGACCTCTTGTCTTTTTTTATTTCCTTTCAGATGTACTATTTTATGTATGATTTTCCTGAATTCAATTTTTGAAGTACTCATTGTATAAGGTCCACTGACTCCATCACAATATATCTGCGGCTGACAATTCTCTGGACAACCATCACTACAGCTATAATTATAAGATAATGAACCCATGTTGTTAAAATTGACAGGAATCCCGCCATCACCGGGAATGGTTGTATAGGTCAGCTGTATCACATCATTGCCATATGAGGGGTGTGTGATGAGTGTAAGATACCATGCTGAGTTATAAGCATATGAATTGGAGTAATTCACAGCAGTACCGGAAACAATTTCCTGTGTATAACTGGTTTTTTCAGGTACACCAAAGTAGTATCGATAGCCCATTTTATCTGTAACTATAAAGCCTGCTATATCATTAGCATTTCCATTTGTAGATTGCCATTGTACCTCGATCTGCATATGTTTTTGTTCTTCCCATAGTACAGTTCCATCCTTTTTAATAATAAAAGAATTGGAAATGCCTCCCACACTTATGGTATACAAATCCGGCTGCGTTTCAAAAAATCCACGCTGTATTGAATCCAGAAATTTTCTCTCACGCATTTGATCAAGATAAGCGATAGGTTGGTTATGATCAATATTTGTCCAGTAATAGGTATGGCTTTCATCCGGATTGCCTCTTACTGTGCGGGTGATCACTCCACCTGCATTCATATTCCACCCTATCCCTGTCCATCCACCTACATCGGCAAGCTTCATACCATCCGATGCATAATTCAACGATATTTCCATCCCGACATAACTACTTCCTATTTTAAAAAGTGGAATATCCGCTTGTACACTTCCTGTGTAATGTCCTACTTTGAAGTCACCAAACTTGGTAAAAGCAGTGGCACTTGGGCTTGCCGGTACTTTCAGATTGTTTTTGATATATGAATAATTAATATCATTCCAGTTTACCTGACAAAATGAGTTCTGCGAATAAAAGAAAATAGCGATAATAAATATATTTATACTTTTCATATTATTTAGTTTTTGAAAATTGATGTAAAAAATTTGAATCATTGATCTCCCTCTTCTGAGACGAATTGAATCGTCGTCAGAAGTCAAAGCTTAATTATAATCGGTGTAGGACAAATGATAGTAATAATGAAATAATCACCTCACAATTGAAAAATTGGATAAAAAGATGGTGTTTTCTTTGACAGAATTACACCTTAGTATGTACTCACCTGGTACTGAAATAATGGTTTCGTCACAGGTAACTACTCAGGTACAAAGTTAAGCATTAGCTAATACTTGGAGAACGTTTAGATTTCTTTTTATAGCAGTATCAATAACTGATCTTAGGACTGCATAATATGAAGCACCTTGGTCTGACCTAAACTGACCGCTAACCTTGAGTTTTACCTTTACGTTTCTGATGGCTTGTTCCAAAGTTGTTGTCTGGTGGTACTTCCATTACTTTTAGAAAAGTAAGTAGATATTGTTGGTGTTTGTTTAGTCTTTTTTGTAAAGTATGTAGTTTTTTATCTTTGGAATGTATCTCTTTATTCAGTATGTGGTTTAGTGTTTTTTCAATTTGGTTGATTTGTGTTTCATAGTTGGCTTCAGCATTTGTAAGCATTATTTTTTTAGAGCCAAGGCTTTCCATATTAATTTAGTCAACTCGTAAGCCCATTTATTTTCTCTTTTCAATAAAGTATTGTAATTCTCTAAGTATATGGCTTAGGCATATCTGACGTCCTTTTGCCCCTATGATGAAGTGTGCCTTCCAGCAATCATGGACCAATATAGTATTAACAAATCCTTCGCCAAAGTACTTCTCAATAGTTTCAAAGCCTCTATTTGATGAAACTACTATAAAGGTGACTAATCTTGTTTGCCATGCCCACAACCATCGCAACTTACCGTTTACCTTGCCTCCTGTTTCATCTGTTCCCACACAGCTACTTTGTTGTACCTCTTTTTGTATTTCTTCATACTGTGGCATACATCTTTGTGCCAAAGACTTTATTTTATTGACAATTGTTCCTTCGCTGATGTTTAGATTGAATACGTCTGCAAACATCTCTCGTATTCTGGATACGCTCACATACTGTCTGGCTGAAAAGTATCCACATAATGTCTCAATGTTTCGACCATAACTTATCGGACTCTTTACATGGTCAGGAAAAGAACTGACACAACAAGCTCCACAACTACAACGTCTTTCGTACACCCTATGCTCATATGTTTGTATGGCAATGGGCGGTATGTCTAAGACTTGTCGCCTTTCTTTCAATGTTGGAACATCGATATAAATTGTTCCGCATACTGGACACGTCTGGTCAATGTGATCAATTACATCGGGTTCAGAGGAAATTCTAATGTAGTTCCTTCGTGACCAGTTTGGCCTCCTGTTTTCTTGCCACTTTTTTGTCTGAGACTTTTGTTGTTCTTTGTATATCCGTTGAGTGGAGGAAGTGAACTGTTTGAGCTATTCTTTTATGACTCAATTCTATTATCCTTGCCTTTAATTTTTCGTTATCTTCTTTGGTAAGACGTAATTTTCTTTGGTAAGACGTAATTCTTCTTTTACCTCGACCAATTCTTGGCGAAGCTGCTCAACTAAAACTAATATGGAAGATAAATTTTCGATATTTTCTTGATTTTAAATCAAGTTCTATATCAATACTTTAAGGTTGGTCGTACAAAGTTATAACTCTTTTTGTATTTTTACAACTTTATTTTTATGCTTTTATACCTGAGTAGTTACCGTCACAGAAATCTTCATGTTCTGAGGGAGTCACCCTTTTGTTGAGTATCAGCCTCCCTGAAATGTCTACAATATTAATTTCATATTCTGACCCCATTGGGTTTTTGATACAATAACTGATCTGTCCCGATGACGGATTGGGTCTTACTGTGAGAACGGTTAGTTCTTTATTCCTGGCCTGTGTTACCGGAATGGTATATATCCCTTCTTTTGCAGAGCTGATATAGATTTTGTTTTCGTGTTCTATGATATCCGTAACATAGTCATCGCCGACGCGAAACTCCGGAAACCCATCTTCATAAATACCCTTGTGATATAAATCTACAATCTTATTATTGATCAATTTGATTTTCTGCACATGGGGGTTTTTATTATCCGCTTTCTTTTGAGCGTTTTTACTTTCAGGATTTATGGTGTATATGCCATCACCTGTTGTGGAAAAATATAATTTGTTGCTGACTTCCAAAACATCGCTGACACAAAAATTATATTTAAACTCCATTTTTTCCCATTTGCCGGTACTGCCTTTGTCTCTGGAGAATAATTGGTCGCAAGCAAAAGCTACTAGTTTTTTATTTGTCACACCCAAGTCTGTGATACGTTGTGAGTGGATATTGTCATTATTGATTTTTTCCATCTCCCACTTTAATTTTACACCATTCCATTTATATAGCCCTTTGCCTGTGCAAACATAGACATCATCACCGTCAGGTACTATCTTATATACTGCGGCACGGAGCAGACTGTCCGGCTCACTCCAAGTTCTCATATCTGTTGATTTGTAGATTCCGCCTGTCCATAGACCAATATAGTAATTATTTTTGTGTTTGATAAACGTACTGACAATACCGCCTGGCAAAATATTCGACCATCTTTCTGTACCTGATTCCGATGACCATATACCATCGTTGCAGACAACATACAATTTTTTATCGATCACTTTCATAAATTGAGTCTCTCTGCCCCCATTGGGAAATTGTGTTTTATTCCAGGTCTGATCTTTCAGTTGGGCAAA
The DNA here is from genome assembly GCA_016713025.1 of Saprospiraceae bacterium. Classification (NCBI taxonomy): domain Bacteria; kingdom Pseudomonadati; phylum Bacteroidota; class Saprospiria; order Saprospirales; family Saprospiraceae; species Saprospiraceae bacterium. The sequence continues at coordinate 1,460,956 of JADJPZ010000004.1, forward strand.
ACCAGTATAGCCGCATAAGATCAAAAAATTGAAACGTATTGAGGATTATTGGTAAACATTTTTTAGCTTTCATTTCTTTATTTTTTTAATTTTAAATTTATTACCTGACAAAATTATATCGGGAATAGATAGGATTTATTTTAAGGATTAACTACACTGATATCTCATAAAATAGAATCCATCCATTCCTAAAAAACATCCATATTAATTCAAACAGGATCCATAATGAAAAATGAATATCATCCATGTATTAAAAAGTAAAATCACAATACTGTGGTTTCTAGTTTTTAGTAATACCTAAATATCTATAATGAGTTCCGTAATGAAGGTCAAAAGCACAATAAAATCAGCATTTTTGACGACAAATCATAGCATCGCTATGGTGCGAAGTCAAAAGTGATCCGCCGCGGCGGAGACTGATTTTGAAGTGATTTTGGGGCTGTAATAGGAAAGTCATTATAGATTTTTAGGTAATATAGATTAATTACCTTAAAACCTATTGGAATAATGATAATACCTTACCCGTGTCAATTATGACACAAATCAGCGAGGGTATGATGCGATCATATACCTGGATGTCAATCAAATTACGGCTTCAGGATATACTGAAGCAAATCAACTGATGCGGAAAGTTATAAAGTCGATAATTCACCCGTGTCATATTTAGCAGGTTGGCCTCACCTGACTAAAAGTCGTCATTCCATAATGTGAGTAGTCAGAGAAAAAAATGAGTATATGCATACTACCTATTCGTTTCGGAGAGTTACATTCACATGTAGTGTTGTGTTTTCTTTTTTTAAGTCTATGATGCAAATATAGGCGAAAATTTTAAAGCCAAAAACTTTTTGATATATTTTTTTTTAAAAAAATTGAAATTGGGTGTTCTCCATGTAAATTTTCTAAGGGGAAACGATTAAGATTTGCAGTAAAAATAGAGACTAATTTTTTTCGTAACTTGCAGGTAAAAAAAATGCTGCCTACTTTCTCACTGGCAACGGGTGCGGAAATCCAAATGATATGGTAGGCAGCGGCCGGCACAAAAGTAATGGTTTTGTGAATATAGTGTGATATGAACCAAATTTATTTTTTCTATTTGATTTTTTTTGACATTTATTGCTTCGATGACATACTGAATATGCTCTAATCTCTGAAAGGTGGAGTACAATCAAATCTCATAGAACACTTAAGAAAATTAATTCTATAATGGTGGATGATGAAGAAATGAAGTTGAGAAATGAACTATTGAATCCACTCAGAAAAATCTTTGATGAAAAGTAATAAAAAAATATTGATTTCTACCTCATTGATTATCAAATGTTTCCCTTTAGGCCTGCCTGCCGAATAGGCATGGGGAAGGCTGAAAAACACTTGATTACCATAAAAACATTTGTTTTCGGAGTAGACTCATGTGTAATTTAAAAAAATAGAAAATTTGTTTATTAGCCTTTGGGTAACTGCGACTCCTCTACCAGATTGATCAATGTAAGACATAAAAAAATTAATTTTTCGTCTTCATTCATTGGTTTCAGTAAGTTAAAAGCCCTTGGAATAGTGTGATTTTTTAGCCTTGGATTTGAGATAAAACCAAAGTCCTTGTCATTTATGATTACCTTATGAGTGGGTAAGTGATCAGCCCCATCGACAGTACCTAATAATTTGTTTCTCAAACTGATGAATTTACCATCTTTGGTAAGAATTCCGGCTTCTGCATTGTTGATATAAATGTGGGTCTTGTCTGGTTTTACAAGATAAACAAACTCATCGGTAGTTGTGGTGACCAATATCATTTTTTGTTGATTTGAATATTCACGAATAACATATGCAATCAGGTTCTCAAAATAAATAGTATCAAATATACCTTTGATGAGTTTAACAAAGCCTCTTTTTTTTGAAAAGTTACTTTGATTCAGAGACAGCAACTCCATTTCTTCATTAGTGAAAGGAATTAATTTTTCCTTCAGTGGCTGAATTTCCGTCCTTAGTGCATTGATGTCCCTAACAAGTTGATTTTTAGAAACAGTAAGTCTGAATAAAAATTGGAAAAAATCGGAAACTTTCATGAAGTAAATAGGTAGGAGTACTTTTATTTATTGATTTTGAATACAAAAGTACTAACCAAAAAACGATTTAAGTGCATTTTTATTCAATGATTTCCTCATTCGTCTGATTGCTCTTTCTTTTATTTGCCTTACTCGCTCTCTTGTGAGGTCATAGGCTTCACCTATTTCTTCAAGTGTGAGTGGCTTATTGCCTCCAAGGCCGTAATATGCAGATACTACTTGAATTTCACGTGGTGATAATATTTCGAGCCCATCTATTACTTCCTTTCTTACAGATTCTTCCATTAGTTTGAGATCAGGACTATCTTCATCGCCATGGCTCATCATGTCTACGAGAGACAGGGCACCTTCATCATCGCTGAGAGGAGCGTCTACAGAAATGTGTCTGTTTCCACCTTTCAACATATTGATGATATCCTTTTCATTTACACCAAGTATTTCTGCCAATTCTTCATTTGAAGGCTCTCTTTCATTTTTTGTACGAAAGTTACATAAGCTTCATTGACTTTGTTATAGGCAGTCATTTTATTGAGAGGCAACCTCACCATTCTGGAGTATTCCACTATTGCTTGCAAGATGGATTGTCTGATCCACCATACTGCGTATGAAATAAACTTAAATCCTTTAGTTTCGTCAAATCTTTTTGCAGCTTTCATCAACCCAACATTGCCCTCATTGATTAGGTCTGCTAATGACAATCCCTGATTTTGATACTGTTTTGCTACAGAAACTACAAAGCGAAGATTAGCTTTTGTAAGTCTGTCTAATGCTTCTGCGTCACCAAGTCTTATTCTTTTGGCAAGTTCTGATTCTTCTTCTATCGTCAAAAGATCTATTCTCCCGATATCGACGAGGTATTTGTCCAAAGCAAGAGATTCTCTGGATGTTATATTATTTGTGATCTTAAGTTGACGCATCTTTTATAAAATTATTTGGGCTTTTTTCTCCGTATTTTATGTTTTAATTCAGAGATCAGGGTTTCCGCTTATAATGACAATTGTAAGCCCAAAAAAGTTCATTTAAAGGTACAGATGTTATAAATTTTAAATTTTATGATTTGTTAGTGTCAAGTTAATAAATAGTGATAAAAGATCTTTTTCAAAATTTGTGATCTTTTTGGAAGGTTTATTGTTTCAAACGTCAAATAAGATTTATATTTATCAGGTCTTAAATACATACCACCAATGGATTCAAAAATTATCCGTCTTTATGATGAGTATACTCATAAGCCACTCAACAGAAAGGACTTTATCACCAGGATGATACAACTCACAGGAAGTATAACCACTGCTATGAGTATGATATCATTGCTTGAAAACAATAACGAAAGAACGATCACTAAAGAAACTGAAGCTGGCCTATTTACAGAAAGTGTAGAATGGACCGCTGAAGGTGGACAAATGAGAGGATATCTCGCAAGACCTGAAAAAATGGCCAAATATCCGGGAGTCATCATCATCCATGAAAACCGGGGACTCAATGAACATATCAAGGATGTCACTCGAAGGGCTGCTCTTGCCGGTTTTGTGGCATTAGCTCCGGATGGATTGTCCCAACTAGGTGGCACTCCGGCAAATGCTGATGAAGCAAGAGCTCTGTTCAGCAAACTGGATTCTGCTCAGAATACTAAAAACTTTTCTTCAGCTGTAAAGTATCTCAACTTGAGAAATGATTGCAACAGCAATACCGGTTGTGTCGGATTTTGTTGGGGAGGCGCAATGGCCAATCAACTTGCCATCCATGCAGAAAATTTGAAAGGAGCAGTGGCTTTCTATGGGAAACAAGCTGCAAAAGAAGATGTTATAAAATTAAAATGCCCTGTTCAACTACACTATGCCGAAAAAGATGAAAGGATCAATGCGGGTATGGCTGAATATGAAGCAGAATTAAAAGCTCAAAATAAGGTATATGAACAATATTTTTATCAGGGTGTAGATCATGCATTTCATAATAATACTTCCGAAGCGCGTTACAATGCAGAAGCTGCTAATTTAGCATGGGAACGAACATTATCATTTTTGAACAAATACCTTGTAAAGTAAGTATTTAAGTAGGGTCTGCTTGGTTTAAACTAAACAATTGGCTATTAGTTATATGTATTAAAATTTATTGGTTTCGATGCATGGCATTGTACTCATTTTGACTAAAACATTTGCACTTCACTCAGTCTTTTGCCCTGTGCGGGCGGCAGTTACTTTTTTGCATTGCCAAGTCGAGTAGGCAAGCGGGAGTTTCACCCGCAAGCCTCTCACGGAACCGTGCTTGAAGATCTCCCTTCACACGGCTCTTGATGCGGTTAAAACCTTTTCAACAATACCCTTTTGACCAATGATAGAAAAGCTCTGGCTTTTCTTTTCTTATCATTTCATACATGTTCAACGCTTCTTTTGACCCTGTTTTATACTTCTTTCTAATCCACTTCAATATCCGTTTATTAAAATTATAAAAGCAGGTGTTTAGTCCACGTTTTGTGAAGAGACCATAATAATTTGTCCATCCAATCAATTTGCTATTTATTCTTGCTGCAATGTCCTGTATTTCTAAATCAGTATGTTTCATCGCTTTATTAATTCGAAACTCTTCCATTATCTTTTCTTACTGCTTTTGCTGATGTCTCCCTAAGAATCCTAACAAGATTTGTTTGTCTTTCATTATCATCTTGGAAGGTTTAAAGCTAAAGCCCAGAAAATCAAATGTTACATGTTCATGGTTTGCTTTCCGTCGATAATCTTTGCAATAGGCTATCTTTGTTTTGCTTTCTTTGATGCTTAGTTTCACTTCTCCGAGACGTTGCTTGATTTGTGTAAGTATATGTTGTGCTTGTCGTTCACTTTTACAGTGGACTACTACATCATCCGCATATCTTACAAATCTTACATCAGGATGGTTTTTTATCAAACCATTTATCTAATGTAAAGTGCAGATATAAGTTTGCTAATAAAGGGCTTATAACTCCGCCTTGTGGAGTGCCTTTGCCTTCCTTATTCCTTATACTTCCATCTTTGTCTTGGATTGGCATTTCTAACCATCTTTTAACATACATCAATACCCATTTCTCAGGCATAACATGTGCTACTGCCTTTAGCATGATTTCATGGTCTATCTCATCGAAGAATTTACTGATATCCATGTCTATCACCCAATCATATTGATAGCAATTCTTAATTACTGTTTGTAATGCTTGATGTGCGCTCTTTAATGGGCGATAACCATAACTATCTTGGTGAAAAATTCCATCTATGCGACTTTCCATATATTCCTTCACTACTTGTTGACTGATTCTGTCTCGTATTGTAGGAATACCCAACTTGCGCTTCGTTCCGTCTTTCTTTGGGATTTCTACTTCTCTAACTGCACTTGGATGGTAGCTTCCTGAAGCCAGTCGGCTCCATATACTATGGAGATTACTACTTAACTTCTTTTCGAATGCCTTCCAAGTTTCTTCATCTACTCCAACGGCTTTCCCGCCCTTACGCAGCTTTAAATATGCCTGCGTAACCCAATGACGTTCGATTGGTATGCTTTGGTTTACTCTTACTTCCATTTCAATCTTCCTCCTCTACGGAGTTGTTTAATGTTAAATAATATCCACATCCTAAGCCCTTCGCTATTACCAACTTTCATTGGCCTTTAAAGCACTACTATGGCTTAGTCCGACTACCACATAACGCATCTTCTGCGCTGCCATATGTGGTTCTCCCAAGTTTTATATTGAAGCCCAATATACATTCATGTCGTCTTTACACCGATGGATACATTGCCAGTAATTAGGCGTCCGCAATGCTTATCTCTGAGTCCTTTTTACAACCCGATTTTATCCATATCTCTGTTTTTTCGATGTTTCATCAACGATTCATTCGCATTCATCTCTGTATATCATACCTGACGTTTTAATACGCCTTTTCTCTTTACGCTTTCTACATTTCAATTACTCGTTTTGCAGAAAAGAGCGGTTTGACAAGTTACCCTAAAATCCCTTGCCGATACTTCGCAACATGGTCACTCATGTTGTTGTATCATCTTCAATATAACATGGTAGGCTTTCACCAACCTACCTTCGTGGCACACAAAAAGTAACCAAAAAACGCTAGTTCAAAAAAAGGTGATTGCGAAGCTCCGTTCATTCTCGACTCAAAATGCTTTTTCTATCGCCTTGATTATGAATCGTTTAATTTGTATCATTGTAGACCGGCGATAGACGCACTTTTGACTCTTCATTCTCTATCACTTGTTTTTGAACGATTTACCAGACCAATAGCTGTCTTTAAATTGAATATTTTGACTTTTTCAGCAGGCCTAAGTATCTTCCTTTTTTACAAAATTGTATTTTAATCCAATGCCGCTTAGTTAAGACATCTTTATGAAGTCTTTCCCTTGTAAGGGAAAGATTTAGATAGGGTAAAAATAAAAAAAAATCCTTAACTAATCGACATTGATTTGTGTGTATAACAAACTGCACAAATACTTAAATTCCCTCGCTACCTTCATTCCCTTATAGGGACGACCCACGCCAATGCTTTCAATATTAGTGCTGGTCTCCCCTTTAAGGTGTTGGTGGTAAGTATTGGCAAATGTAGCAAGTTATTTTTTTTCACAAAAGTGCAATATGTTATACACACCATTGATTTTAATCTCTCAACTTATTTTCATGCTTTTTGGCTAAAACCACTAAAAACCTGATGAGATTAACAATAGACAGAAACACAAGATACCCAAAGGTCAAAACCATGTAAATCCATCTTACCGAACCGGCCTCTTTGATAGAAACACCGCTGATTGCCCAAGCCATAATACCACCTATCATTAGCATCATTGAAAAACTTATAATGGAATGCAACCAATATTTATTGGTGTCCTTTGCCCCAAAGCCCAAAATACTATTAGCTAAAGCAAAAAATAGGATCATACCACATTGGATCACCCAAGGCATAATATGTGCACTTTTAGAATAAGGGGCAGTAGGTATCAGGTTGGAGAAAATCATAAAAAATACAGTCGCCACCAAGACAACTCCAACTTGCCTGAATGGTGAAATTTCTCTGTCTAAGATGGACTGGTCACTCATGCCTACATTTTGATATAGTTCAATAATAATAAATCCATTGAATTGTTTTGAAATCTGTTGAGTTTTATTTAAGGTTTTGACCTTCCATCTAAGAGATTGATGGTTATAATCAATAAAATATTAGGTTTAATTTCAATATCGTTTAGTTAAGGCCATATTATGTAGTCCTTCCCTTCTAAGGGCTACCGTCTGCACATAAGTATAAAAGTTCCGGCATGATAAATATTTGAAAATATTTTTGAGAAAAGTGCCTCTTTTTAACTGTATTTACCCATCCCCGACCCTTCCCTAAAAATGGAAGGGTGACTCGCAACGCTTGGCATTTGAACGTAATTCATGAAAAATAGTTTTTTATTTTATAAAGAAGGGTTCAGAATCACACACCACCTAAGATGTGTGTAAACGGTAGCTTCTAAGGGAAGGATTTAGGATGGGTAAAAACAAGCAAAAATTACTTTACCTAAACGACATTAGGTTTAATTTCCACATTATTTCAAATATACGTCACCACTAATTCATGTTACTTAAAAAAGCCAGCTGCGAATAAATGTTTTACTTTACTTTTATGTCGTTAAACTTAAATATCTTTATGTTTGCGTTGTTTTCATTACTTTTGTTCTATAAATATAAATCAGTCCTATGTCAAAGTTTATAACACTATGGTCCGTTTTTTTAATGCTTATTGTAGCAGCGTGTACAAGTACATCACCAAAAGTTGTATATTCGGAGAGACTTACAGAATTCGTAGATCCATTCATAGGGACAGCATTTCATGGACATACTTATCCCGGTGCTGCTTATCCTTTTGGGCAAATTCAATTGAGCCCCGATAATGGCACACAGGGTTGGGACTGGTGCTCGGGTTATCATTATTCAGATAGCATTCTGGCTGGTTTCAGTCATCTCCATCTCAGTGGGACGGGCATAGGAGATCTTGCAGATATATCATTTCTACCGGTATCAAGTGATGTGACATTTAAGAAAGGCGAAAAAAACGCTGACTTTGTCTCCCGTTATGCCGGAAAATACAGCCATGACCAGGAAAAAGCTAGCCCTGGATTCTATTCTGTGACATTAAAAAACAGTAATATCAAAGCTGAGTTGACAGTCACTGAAAGAGCCGGATTACACAGGTATACATTTCCGGAGGGCGGAGAGAACAACCTGATCATCAATCTTGGATTTGCCATCAACTGGGATAACCCATACAAAACATCACTTAAAGTGGTAGATAGTACATTGGTCACCGGCACACGTTTGTCCAATGGTTGGGCAAAAGATCAGCATGTATATTTTGCAGCCAGATTCTCAGCTCCTATTGCGAAATCTATGATTGCTACAGTTGGAGGAACTGCCAGGACGGTTGGTGTACTAAAATTCAATCAAAAAAATGTTATGGTCAAAGTAGGTATTTCTTCGGTTAGTGCTGAAAATGCTTTGGCAAATTTAGATTCTTCACTTAATGGGTGGGATTTTGAAGCCACTGTCAATGCAGCCTCTGATGCCTGGGAGAAAGAATTATCAAAAATCAGAATTCAATCAAACGATAATGATCAGAAGACCATTTTTTATACGTCTTTATACCACGCTATGGTGGCACCTTCACTTTTTCAGATTCAAATGGAGAATTCAAAGGGGTAAATGGTGATGTACAAAAGGCAGCAGGATACAATCGATACACTATTTTTTCATTATGGGACACTTATCGGGCTTTACATCCTCTTTTCACATTGACCCAGCAATCGAGAGTCAATGATATGGTAAAATCAATGCTCGATCATTACCGCCAAACAGGACTATTACCGGTATGGGAGCTTGTAGGAAACGAAACCTGGTGCATGGTGGGAAACCATTCAATTTCAGTCATTGCAGAAGCTATCCTAAAAGGAATCGGGGATTTTGATCATGAGTTGGCATACGAAGCGATGAAAGTGACTTCAATGAACAATAGAGATGGAATGGGTTTGTATGATAAACTTGGGTATATGCCGGCAGACTCCATTCAGCAATCAGTAGCAAAGTCAGAAGAAATAGCCATTGACGATTGGGCAGTAGCTGCGGTGGCAAAAAAATTGGGCAAAACCGCAGATGCGGCTTATTTTGCCAAACGAGCATTAAATTACCGAAATTACTTCGATAAGGTGACGGGATTTATGCGCGGCAAACTTGCAAACGGACAATGGACGACACCATTCGACCCTGCTTTTTCTAAACATGAAGGAAGTGATTACACCGAAGGAAATGCATGGCAATATTTATGGCTTGCACCACACGATGTGAGCGGTTTGATAGATTTATTGGGCGGAAAAGAACCCTTTGCTGCAAAACTTGATCAGTTATTTTCTGTAAAAGAAGGCGTTACAGGCGAGGAGGCATCCAGCGATATCTCCGGATTAATCGGTGCTTATGCCCATGGAAACGAACCGGGACATCACACTACTTTCCTTTTCAACTATGCGGGAAAACCTTGGCGTACTCAGGAACTAAACCGCCAGATTCAAACAACAATGTACACAACAGCTCCCGATGGCTTGTGTGGTAATGAAGACTGTGGCCAAATGTCCGCATGGTATATTTTCAGCGCTATGGGTTTCTATCCGGTCAACCCATCCGAACTCACCTATCAATTTGGCTCACCAATAGTACAAGAAGCTAAAATAGAGATCGCTCCTGGAAAATTCTTTACCATGAAAGCGCCATTAGCATCTGTCGAAAACAAATATATCCAGGAAGTAAAATTAAATGGTCAGAATCTGCAACGCCATTTTATCACTCATCAGGAAATTATGGATGGTGGCACACTGGAGTTCACCATGGGACCGAAAGCTAATAAAAGTTTAAACTAAAAGAAAGATCAGCCAAACAATGAAATGATTTGTAATTTGAATATCTTGATCCGATAATTTCCAAAAAAACAAAAATTAAACCAAAGCATGAAAAAATGTGTATACTTCCTCATCCTTCTGTTTGGATCCTTAAATTCGTATAGTCAAAAAGACTTTATGAACGAGTCTCAAAAAGAGAAGGAAATCCGAATGAAATGGTGGCAGGATGCTACTTTCGGAATGTTTATACATTGGGGACTTTATGCAATTCCGGCCGGAGAATACAATGGAAAAGGTGGTGGCGCAGAGTGGATCATGGAGACCCATAAAATTCCGACACCTGAATATGAAAAATTTGCTAGTCAATTTAACCCACAAAAATTCAATGCCTTGGAATGGGTGCAAACAGCCAAAAATGCAGGCATGAAATATATGGTGATTACTTCCAAACATCATGACGGATTTTGTCTCTGGGATAGTAAATACACGGATTATGATGTAATAGATGCAACTCCATTCAAAAGAGATATCATGAAAGAACTTTCTGATGCCTGCAAAAATGAAGGAATTGTATTCGGAATGTATCATTCCATTATGGATTGGCATCATCCGGATGCGAAATCTAAAGATTATCCTCACCAGTCCAAGACGAATCCCGATTTTGACCATTACAGGGAAAATTATCTGAAACCACAATTGAAAGAACTTGTTGAGAATTATGACCCTGCTATTTTATGGTTTGATGGTGAGTGGATACCGGAATGGACTGAAGTCCAGGGAAAAGACTTGTATAATTTCGTAAGAAATCTTAAGCCATCTATAATCATCAACAATCGTGTAGGCAAAGGTCGTGGCGGAATGCAAGGAATGAATAAATATAAAAATGCAGCCGGTGATTTTGGCACTCCAGAGCAAGAAATCCTTGAAGTATTTTCAAAAGAATATTGGGAAAGTTGTATCACATTAAATAATAGTTGGGGCTATAGCAAAGAAGATAAAAAATGGAAATCTCCTCAAACAATTATCAATACTTTGGTAGATATAAGTGCAAAAGGTGGCAATTTACTGCTCAATGTAGGTCCAAAGGCAGACGGCACTATACCTTTGGAAAGTGTACAAAATCTTGAAGAAGTAGGAAAATGGCTGAAAATAAATCATGAAGCTATTTTTAAAACTAATGCTATTCCACACTTTAAAGAAGGAGACGATATAAGATTCACACAAACACAAGACAGCAAGTATGTCTATGCCATAGCAAATAATAACATTACCAATGAATTGGTGATTCAATCTGTTAAACCTCTGAAAGGATCCAAGATAAATCTAATAGGTACTGAAAGGACGCTTGATTGGTCCTGGAGTAAAAAGAAATTAAAAATTCAACTCCCTGAAAACTTACCTTCAAGTCATGGTTTCGCTGTAAAAATAGAAGGAATCAGTGTAGGAAAAGGGTACACAGTGAGTACTTCTCCGGTCGCTGTAAAACACAAGGCAGCTTTATCATCCGTTACCTACACTACCCCACCAAATGATATGTATGGATTGGATAAAAATAATGCATTGACAGATGGGAAATTGGGTACCAAAAAATATGATGATGGGTATTGGTTAGGCTGGTTTGGGCATGATATAGAAGCTGTTGTTGACTTAAAAAAGTTACAGCAGTAAACTACTTTTCTCTTCATTGTCTACAAAGTACGAACGCCTGGATCGTCTATCCCAAATCTTTAACCTGGTGGGGATCAACTGATAACAAAATATGGAACCAAATCCACCATTTTGAAACAAATGCCAGTGCCGGCCATCATGGAGAATTGACCCAATCATTTGAATATAAAACGGAAACCAAAAATAAATATCGTTACATTAAAGTAAAAGCAGCATGTTATGGCACTTTGCCGGATGGTCACCCGGGAGCAGGAAACAAGGCTTGGGTGTTTGCTGATGAGATCATTATAAGATGATCATATCCAAAAAAAATAATCAAAAGCTAATAATTGTAAACATGGAAATATATGTAGGAAGGATTCCATTTAAATGGAAAGAAAAGGATCTCTATGAACTTTTTGAACCTTATGGAAAGTTGACACAGGCTGTCATAATTATTGACAAGATCACACGCCAGAATAAAGGATTTGGATTTGTTACAATAGATGATAACAACTCAGGTATCAGAGCTATAGAAGCCCTGAATAACAAGGAGATTGATGGTAGAAATATCATAGTTTCTATAAGTAATCCAAAAGAAAAAGGATCATCCGGCAATAATGTGAGAACTAAAGGTCGAAATGAAGATAAGACAACTCACCATACAAAACCGGCAAAAAAACTGCCACCATGGCTTAGAAAAGAGTATTGATGAAGAGTAATTGGACAAAATTTCGATCAAAACTTTAGAGTATGTGATGTTCTTCATACACTAAAAAAAGCCCTTCCCCAAATATGGCGAAAGGCTTTTTTATGATCTTAAACTAACAGTATTTTATCTTGTGAAGAGTAATTCTCTGTACTTAGTCAACGGCCAGATTTCATCATCGATCAGGAGTTCCAATTTATCACAGGCATATCTGATGACATCAAAGTAAGGCTTCACTTTGTTACAGTATGCTACTGCCTTTTTATCAGCATGGTCAATTTTGTTTGCAACTTTACGCTCTTCAGTCATTTTTTCTACATTTGAAATGATGGAGCTGATGTGTCCTGAAATTTGCTTTATTAGATTGATTTGTTCAGAAGCATATTGTTCAAAATCCTTACCAAAGATATCTTTCAACCCCTGCACATTTTCTATCAGCTTGTTTTGGTAACTTACCGCTGTAGGGATTACATGATTTCTTGCGATATCACCAAGAATACGACCTTCTATTTGCACTTTTTTAATATATTCTTCAAGTTCAATCTCATACCTTGCTTCCACCTCAATTTTGTTCATGATCTTATGCTTCTCAAATAAATCAAGGGTGTTTTTGTGAACCATCACTTTTAATGCTTCAGGTGTGGTTTTAAAATTGCTCAATCCACGACCTTCAGCTTCCTTGACCCATTCGTCGCTATAGCCATCACCTTCAAACCTTATTTTTTTGGACTCCTTGATCAATTCTCTCAACACATTAAAGATGGCATCATCCTTTTTCATGTTTTTGTTCTCAATCAAGTCATCTACTTGATTTTTAAACTTATACAATTGGTCAGCCACTATAAGGTTCAAAATTGTCATCGCTTTTGCACAATTGGCAGAAGAACCCACGGCACGGAATTCAAACTTATTACCTGTAAAGGCAAATGGAGATGTTCGGTTTCTGTCAGTATTGTCAAGAAGGATTTCCGGAATTTTTCCAACAACGTTTAATTTAAGTTCCGTTTTTTCTTCAGGAGACAAACTTCCGTCTGACACGTTTTCTAGTTCGTCAAGCACCTGGCTCAGGTGTTTTCCGATAAATACTGAAATGATGGCCGGAGGCGCCTCATTTGCTCCTAGACGGTGGTCATTATTGGCAGAAGCTATAGATGCTCTGAGCAGGTCAGCATTATCATGTACTGCTTTTATAGTATTTATAAAAAATGTCAGAAACTGCAAATTGCTTTTAGGTGTTTTGCCCGGACCAAGCAGGTTGACTCCAGTGTCGGTAGCAAGAGACCAATTGTTATGTTTTCCGGATCCATTGACTCCCGCAAATGGCTTTTCATGAAATAACACTTTAAAGTTGTGCCTTCCAGCTACTTTACTCATGATATCCATCAATAATGAATTGTGATCTACGGCAAGATTGGCCTCTTCAAACAAAGGTGCCAGCTCAAATTGGTTTGGAGCGACTTCATTGTGTCGGGTTTTAACCGGTACTCCAAGTTTGATGCACTCTATTTCCAGTTCACGCATATATGCAAGGGCTCTCTCCGGAATTGAACCAAAGTAGTGATCTTCTAATTGTTGACCTTTTGCCGCTTCGTGGCCCAGAAGCAATCTACCGGCCATCATTAAATCAGGGCGTGTAGAAGCAAGTGCACTGTCTACAAGAAAGTACTCCTGTTCCCAACCCAAAGTCGAAATTACTTTATTTACATTCTTATCAAAATATCTGGCTACTTCAGTTGCAGCTTCATCTACTGAATGTAATGCTCTTAACAAAGGAACTTTATTATCCAATGCTTCACCGGTGTAGGATACAAAAATGGTTGGAATACAAAGAGTTGTCCCAATAATAAATGCAGGAGACGTAGGATCCCAGGCAGAATATCCTCGTGCTTCAAAGGTATTTCTGATACCACCATTTGGAAAACTCGATGCATCAGGCTCTTGTTGAACCAACTGACCTCCATCAAATTTGTCTATGGCAGTACCGTCACCTGCAGGTTCAAAAAAAGCGTCGTGTTTTTCAGCAGTACCACCTGTAAGGGGCTGAAACCAGTGAGTGTAATGTGTCGCACCCTTGGAGATTGCCCATGCCTTCATGGCCGAAGCAACATTTTCAGCTACTTTTCTGTCGATTTTTTTACCATGGTTGGTTGCATCGATCACAGCATTATATGCATCCTTCGGCAAAAAATGCTTCAGGCTTGATAAATTAAAAACATTCAATCCATACAATTCTGATCTTCTTGATGCAGGTTCTGTAATTTGAACAGGCTTTCGATCAAGGCTTAACTTTACAGCTTCAAATCTAAGTGTTGACATAATATTAGTTTAAAAATTAAGTGGGTTTAGATTAATATAAATAGTAAATAATTTCAAATGATAAATAATATTCTATCAAAATACCCTGAAAATTTCAGGCACACATTTAAAATATTATATTATTTAACCAGTGCACCCCTAAAATATATAGGGTATTCTAAAATTTAGTGCAAATGTAATTAAATTATATTATTTAAATAGAATTGTACTTAAATATGATTTGTTATCTTCAAATACAAATTATTGAATTTAAAATATTCACAATCAATTATTTATATTGAAATAATTCATTATCTCAAAGCCACAAAAAATAAACAACTTTACAGTATTTTTAGATTTCTAGTAATGTCTTTTACTCATGTAGCTGTAAAAAGAAAAGAAGTGATTGATAATTCATAAAATAGCCTACAAAAATATTAAATCTTTTTAATTACATCTTGAATGATTTCATATTCATAACCCTTCGAAAGTGCAAAGTCAGTAAGTTTTTTTAGTCTGTCAAATTGATTTTTGAAAGTGGCAGATGTAATTTTCTTTTCTATTATTTTTTCCAAAATCTGAATATAATCGTTCTCATCAATTTCCTTAAGTGCTTCATTGATACAGTAATTTGACACTTTTCTGAGTTTTAACTCATGCATGATTTTATTTCTTCCCCAATTTTTCATTCTGAACTTTCCTCTTGCATAAGTCTTTGCAAATCTTTCTTCGTTGAGAAAATCATTGGAAATAAGATCTGCAATAAGCTCTTCAAGTAAATCTCCATAGATTCCATGCTCGATCAGTTTGAATCTAACTTCCTGATGGCATCGTTCTTGTAAAGCACAATACTTTTGAATATTGAGTACAGCCTCATCACGAGACCAATATTGTTTATTCATATTTTAGAGGATGTTTAAATTTTGTTTTTGAATTACAAAATGAGCTTATTTTGAGCGAAAAAAGGCAAATTTTGCATTCCGCCGCTTCTTAAGGGCAATTCGCCTAAAAATTTAACGAATTGGCAGCCAAAATAAGACATTTTATGGCTAAAGGATAAATTTTAAACATAGTCTTACAAAACAAAAAGGCAGATCGGGACCGACCTGCCAACAATTAAGGGTGTTAATATGAATCTGAGCCAAATATAAGCTGATTTATAATAACATTTTAATATCATAGATTATTTTTTTTAAAAAAAAGTCAAAATAAAATTAGTATTGAATGACATCACCTCAATTCTGTCAAGCGGTAATCCTGGATGAGCGGTGGATTTTCAGGGCTAAGCGTAAAATAAACCTGTAAAGAGCCATCGGTACCTTCAATTTTGAATGAACCTCTAAGATTATTTTCCGGGACCAGGTCATGGACTTTTTTGATTTTACCTATTTTCAAATATAGTTCCTGACTTTGGTTTCTCAGTTTTTCTAAAATGAAGTCAGGGAAAAAATTTTCGGCAAAAATCTTAGAATTCTGTGCATTTTTCCAATCTGGTAAAAAGTTCATTAGTTCCAATTTTCTTTGCTGTAGAATTTTTGAGGTATTAAAGTTTCGGGGCTTCAATTCAGCTTGTTTTACTATAGCATCTATGACTTGCATATTGACTCCACTTGTACCAGCGTAAGTTCTGTTAGCAAGTGAGATCACCCCGATGCCATATTCAGGCAAGATCATCCAATGACTCCCGAAACCAGGAAGCCCACCACTATGTCCGATATAAATTTTGTCATCACAATCCTTGGTCCATCTTAATCCATAGCCGTATGCATTGGCTGTGGCGCACTGTCTTCCATCAGGATACTTATAAGCTGGATTAAAATTGCTAAAATTCCAGGGTTTGTGCATTTCCCGAATACTTTGCCTTTTGATTGGTTGCTGATCTTGGTCAGATCTTGGTGGCCATGCCTTAAGATGACAAGCCATATATTGTGCAAATTCATCTATAGATGAGATCATTGAGCCCATCGCTCCCCAAGATCCATTAGGATGATCATGCAGCAGCTGTTCTTCCATATACTTACCATCAAGCCATCTATATCCATGTGCCAGTTGGTCTTTATTGACACGATCATACTCCCAATCTGTTGATGGCATACCAAGAGGAAATAATATATGCTTTTTGATATAGTCCTGATATGGCATCCCCGACACCAGAGTGATGATCCGTCCGAGTAATGCATAACCCAGATTACTGTATTCATATTGGTAATCAGGGATTGTAGAAAAAGAGACTTTATTTTTCAAAAGTTCTGAGAGTTCTTCATCAGAATCCTGTAATTGCCTGTCTCCCCACGGATTGTCTTCAGGAAAGCCGGCACTATGAGTAAGACAATGTCTGATCGAAACCAAAGGCGCATCATTCGTAAGGGTATTTTGCAATTTAAATTCAGGGATATATTTTTCCACGGGATCATCAAGTTGAATTTTTCCTGCTTCTTTTAGATGCATGATGGCCATAGCCGTCACACTCTTACTCATAGAAGCGATTCTGAACATAGATTTTGAAGTAGCAGGTATCTTTTTTAGCACATCGGTGTAACCATAATTACCTGAATGAAACAATCTGCCATCTACCACTATTCCGTACGAAAGCCCCGGATAATTATTTTTAATAGCGATAGCTTTATAAATACTGTCTATTTTTGGTAAAGTCTTTCGTATTTTATTTATACGCGATGAGTCTACAAAATCAGAAAATAAATTTGACTGTCCATTGACTCCATAGCAATTAAACAATAAAATCCCTATACTCAGAATAGGGATATATAAACGTCGAAACATATTTTTATTCATAGAATTTAGTTTGCAAAATATTTTTGATATCAGACATTAATAAAGGGGAATTTAAATTTTAAGGTGTGAGAGGAAGTGATGATATTTTATATAAGTTCTGATATAGATTTCTGGCATTAAGCACCTATTTTAGAATTTATAATATTCAAAGGTACAAAATGATTTTTTACTTTTCAGGCATTAAAATTAAATTATTTTATCATCAATTATGCTCCAATCAAAAAAGCACTTTCTGAATAATGTTTCAGAAAGTGCTTTGATGATGTTTTAGTTTTTAAGTCAAGGATTCTCCCAGCAATTTTGGCCTAAATTACTAGAATACATGGGCATAGCCTGCTGAAACATTGAAGCCCTGATTCTTGATGCGGAGATCCACCAATGGATTATCCAGCATGTTTGTAAATCCTAAATTATATCTTGCATCTGCAAAGAGCTTGCCGTTGCCGGCTTTGATTTCGCCACCGGCTCCCAATACCCCTGAAATCTCCCATCTCTGGTATATATCATTGCTCAGATTTATGTTTACTCTGGGAAGATTGATATCAATCAGTAATGATGCAACGGGTCTCAATTCAGCATTGGCCGCATATGCTACATTGGGACCAGCAATAAAATAAGCTTTAGCCAATTCTGTACCTACACTATACTTGAGCAACATTGGTAATTCAAGATAATTGATCCGTGTCCTTGCTTTTGCACCTAAAGGCATTTCCACACCCAGCACATCGACATCAAAAGATTGTGATACGGTGAAACCCTTCTGAATGTAGTTCAATTCAGGTCTGAAGGAAAGCCCTCCTTTGACAGGAATTTCTGTTACAAACCCAAGAGTGTACCCTGTGAAAGTTGTTTGTTCAGGAGCAAGATTGCCTATCAGGCCGTCAACTCTTGAATCCGCAAAATTAGCACCACCCTTGATACCAACGGAAATTTGTGCATTGATCTGGTAAAAAAACACCATCATAGTGATGATACTGTAAAATCTTTTGTTCTGTTTCATGACTTATTGTTTTTGTTTTCAAAAATGAATTGTTGTAAAATGTTTACAACTATTTACATTTCTAAAACGGAATATAATAAGTCCAAATCGTTAAAAAAACAGTAAAGAAATCAACAGAAAGGTTAAAAAATATTAACTGTTTCTTTATAACCCACGCCCTAAAGTTGCGGACCTCCGTATAAATACAATTCAATGAGGTTTTTTTCAAAATCTTTTACAGCCTTATCTTTGATCAATGATTTATCATATTCGATAATCAAAAGACCTTGCTTATCAACTTCTACATATATCTGATTGTACAACGGATTGGAATCAGAATGCACAGCTTTGAACCTGTCGTCAGGGAATTTTGAAAATTTGGAAATGCCATCCATGCCTGGTATTCCATTTTTTATCAATCCTTCAAACAACGCATCGGAAGTCGCACTCGAATCTTTATTGGGCTCAACAGTTAGATTTATTAGTGGTAAGGGCTTAGGTGTCACATTTTTATAATATGTACAAACTTTTTGCTGCGGCGTGTTAGTTACTGTCTGAAAGATCATATCTATGACAGAAATGCCACATAATTTTGCAACATCAGGTTGTTTGGCCATATCACATGGCAAACTTGATATGTCAAAAAGGATAGGTTGTTGCTTTTGACCTTTTGAACAACCGAAAATAATTACCACAAGGAAGGTCATGTATAAAATTGATCTCATAAAAATGAAAAGTTTTAAAATTAAGGTGCAAAGATAATATTGTATTTCAAAAAAACTGAAAAGGAAAAAATTAAGGTGCAAATTTACTTGAACTCGACCAGTCGCATCTTCATCGCATTTTTTAGATTTATATCAGGATACGTAATAAGAAACTCATTTAAGGTATCAACACAAAACCATGAATTTGGGCATTAATTTGATAAATTTTAATATTTAACATATTAATTATGAAATTGAACCGTTAGTATATTAATTTTATGCCCAAATTATGAATTTAGTTTTTATGGTTTATACAACACGGATTTATTCAATGGTCATGTTTCTCTTAGCTATGATCTGCACTGCAAACGCACAAATCGAACCACCAAAAAACCTGTATCAAGCTGTAAAGGAGAATAACCACTTTATAAAAATTGATTTTAACAAATATTTACTTCAGGCAAAAGGAACTGACAACCGCTCTCCGCTTTTTTTTGATTTGCCTCTTCAAAACGTATCATATCAGATAAAAGCTGTACCAAACTATATAACAGATGCTGAATTCAGACGATTGTACCCTGATATTTATACATATGACTTTACATGTGAAAATGATCAAAATATTAATGGTACAATTACCATTTCAAGCACTGGTGTTTATTTTACAATAAGGCAAAGTGGCAAACTCATAACAATTTATCCTTCAAAAAACCCAACAGACAAAGATTTGCATTATGTAGATTATGGAAAAACGCAAAATAACCCATTGACACCATACTGCGGATCTAACCATATAGATCACAACACAAAAAAACCTTTTTTCAAATCAACGGGAGGATTAAGGTCTGATATTTCCATCGGTGAGCGAAAATACAATTATCGGATGGCAGTGGTTGCAACAGGTGAATTTTATTTAAATAATGGTAATAATGATACAGAAGTTATGACAGCGGTAGTTAATTCTGTAAATAGTCTCAATGCCATCTTTAATAATGAGTTATCCTTTAAATTCACCTTAGGCAACCGTATTCACTTATTTAAAGATCCTGCAGCCGACCCATTTCTTCCCGATATGGCAGGTGGCGTTGATAGAACACAGCAGGCTGGAATTGAGATTCCAAAAGTAATTGACATTAATAGTTTTGATATTGGGCATGTATTCCATACACATAAGCAAGGTGATAACTGGACTACAGGTGGGCTTGCAAATTTTAATTCAGTCTGTTCTTCCACTAAAATTGAAAATCAGTTTGTAAAAGCAAGTGGGTGGAGTGGTAGTTTTAATAATAAAGATGTCTATTGGATCAATCTACTGGCACACGAAGTTGGTCATCAGTTTGGAGCCACACATACTTTCAATGGTTCCGGACAAGAGTGCGATAATACAATCGATTCAGGAACGGCTGTAGAAATTGGCAGCGGTAGCACGATTATGTCTTATTTTGGTGCATGCGAATCAACGCAAAACATACCTTGGGCAGGAGCAGTCGATAACTACTTCCATGCAATCAGTCTCGAGCAGATGTACCGCTATGTATATCAAGGAGCAGGTGGAAATTGCGCAGGTCCTTTGATAAGTCAAAACAAAATACCTCAGGTGGAAGCGAACCCATGTATGGCAACACTAACCATTCCCAAAAGCACTCCTTTTTTCTTGAAAGCCCGAGGTACCTGGACAGATACTGATATACACACTTATAGTTGGGAGCAAATAGACGAAGACGGTTCCGGTATTAAACCTACTCAAGGACAAATTGGGGCTGCTGCAGCCAATTCGCTTAAGTCTCCCCTATTCAGGTCATTTCCTCCTTCTGTCAATTCTTTCAGGTACTTTCCTTCGTTAGATGTTTTAAATTCAGCATCAGGAAGTAGCCCTTTTGAAGTACTGCCTGCAATAGCAAGAGAGCTCAATTTTAATGTTTCGATAAGAGATAACAATCCTGATGGAGGAGCTATCTCCAATGATGATTTAACGATTCAAGTGTCAGCTACAGGACCCTTGCGAATTACTAAACCTGATGGAGGTCAAACACTTACCGCCGGTCAAACAGAATTATTGACATGGAATACTAATGGCAGCAATACCTTATGCAATAAAGCAAGAATAAGAATGTCCACTGATGGTGGTAAAACATTCCCGTTGATCATCGCAGAAAACGTCGTTTATGCTTCAGGGAGTTTTGCATATAATATTCCACAGAATTTTGTGTCCACTACAAATGCTAAAATAATGGTCGAATGTATGGATTATGATTGTTTTACCTTCTTTGATATTTCAGATGCTACATTCAGGATCAATAGTTCTTGTGCTCCAAATGAGAGTATATTGTGTACTACGGATAGTTTGAAAGCTGAAAAAGGAAGTGAAACCCTAAATCTAAATATGCCAGCGATTACGGGACTACAATTAAATTCTCTTTCTAAAACATTAAAAGTCTCCGACCCATTAGGAAATGTTTCGGTATTTACAAATGACTTTAATGCTTGTAAAACTGTATCTACATCGAACTATTTTCAAAAATCAAAAATTGCTGTTACAAAGACGGGGACATACAAATTCAGGATTGATGGCGGAGGCTTTGTATCTATTTTCAGTCCGAATTTTACAGCATCATCAGGTTGTAACGGTTTTGTATCCTCTTCCGCGCGTGAGTCACTTACCCCAGGCATCAATCGTTCATCGACCTGGAGCGTAGATCTGAGATCCTGCACAGATTACGAAGTGGTATTTTATAGTTTTGGCCAATTACCTGTTACAGTTTCATTAATAACAGAATCCGGGCCGGGAATTGTGTTTGAGCCGTCAACAAGTTTGCCTAATGGTTATGAACATGTATTTCTATTAGTAGATAAAGTTTCAGGTAATATCGTTAAAGCAGGTAGTTCTACTGATTTTCGCACGACTCTTCCCGGATCCTACACCTTGTTTTCATCAGTTATCCCAACTTCTGTCAACAACAATACACTTTTAAACCAACAGTATAGTCAGGTCTTGCAAACGGCATGTATCAGTCGCCAGCTCAACAATAGGGATATAACCATTTTGCCCACTTGTGAAATCAAAAACATCATCGCAGGAGCACAGACTGCTTGTGTACCATCCAACAATCTTTATACTCAAACATTAACTCTTACTTATGAAAATCCACCGTCAACAGGTAAGATCAATATCAATGGGCAGCTTTTTGATATCACCACAAGCCCACAGAATGTTATACTTGCTGGTTTGGATTCAGACAGTAAACCAGTGAATATTACTGCTTTTTTTACATCAGAAGAGACTTGTGTTTTAAGAAAACCAAATTTTTTTACTGCTCCGGCGGAATGTTGCCCTATCCCACTTGAACTTGGTCCACCAGTAGTGAGATGTGAGCAAAGTGGCACAGTAAAATTGGAAGCCGGCACAAATCCTAATTTTATATATATTTGGTCTAAAGATGGTCAACTTATCAACTCCAATCAAGGCGGAGTATTGTTTGTGACTTCTACTGGATTGTACGGTGTTCAGGTCAAGCACCCCAATGGATGTAGTAAAAGCGATACTGTCAGAGTTATATTCAATCCACTGCCTCAGGTCACTCTCAGAGATGGTATAAGTTTTTGTGAAAATGAAAAATACATCCTCGAAGCTGTAGTCTCTCCAACAGATACCATCACCTGGTTGAGAAATGATACCATCATACAAGGTGCTACATCAAACAAGCTGGAAATCTCAAAATCCGGTATTTATAAAATTACAGTTAAAAACACTTATGGATGTATAAGTAGGGCAGAAACCACCATTCAAACCATAAAAGCACCCAAACCAGACTTAGGTCCCAATCTGGCCAAATGCGAAGGTGACAATGTTGTATTAAATGCGGGTAACGATGGGATATCGTATCAATGGTACAAAGATAATACATTAGTTACTTCCGGAGCCAATATAAAACAGTATACTGTAACCAACTCAGGTACTTACAAAGTGATAGTAACAAACGTTGCACAATGTATGACTGAAGACCAGGTTAAAATTGACTTCTTTTCAGCACCGGCTATTGAATCTTTTCCACAGACCGTTAATGGTTGTCAGGGGTCTCCGTTATCACTTGAAGCAAAAGTAACAGATTATTTTTCCTTACAATGGTATTATAACAATAATCCCATAGGTGGCACTAACACACTAAAAATACCTGTCAATAATTCCGGAAGTTACAGTATTGAAGCAACAAACCTTGCAGGATGCAGAACCAGAAAGAGTACAAATGTGCTAATCCGCTCATTACCTTCAGTAAATTTGGGTCCTGATATTGTTATTTGTGAAAGGACACCTGTTTTACTTTTTGCAGGTACAGAAGGTATATTATACGAATGGAGTCGGAATGATATTAAGCTGAACAATCCTGAAAATACACTTTCTGTGCTTGAAGGCGGCTTGTACAAGGTGTCTGTCACAAACAATTTCAATTGTCGGGCAGTTGTTCAAAAGAGTATAACATACGTTACAGGGCCACCAGTGAATATAAGTAACGATACTTTTTTCTGTGATGGCTTGAATCATACTATCAAGGTCAGTACGACTGCAACAGATGCAAAATATCAATGGTTTCGCAATACAGAACCAATTTCCGGGAATGGCCCTGAATTGAATGTAACTGAACCGGGAAATTATGAAGCATGGGTAACAGCCGGTAGTCCAGCATGTACCACAATAAAAGGAAGTATCATCACTGTTCATCCAAAACCAGCTTTCAATTTGGGTAATGACCGTGTTTTATGTGATCCTACTGATTTTCCTGTTTTGAATGGTGGGCCTTCAAATACACAATTTCAATGGTCTTTTAATGGCACATCTATAAGTTCAAATCGAACAGTTACAGCTGACAAATCCGGAACATATGCCCTGAAAGTCAAAAATAGTTTTGGGTGTGAAAGGACAGAACAGGTTAAAATTACAATTTCAAGCAATCCGGCTTTATCTTTATCAGGAGATACTATCTTGTGTGAAGGAAATGATTTAACTATCAGCAGTCAAACGAATGGGACAAAATTTATCTGGAGAAGGAATAATATAAATATACCCAATGCTTCTCTAAATACCTATATTGCAACCATGCCGGGCATTTATACATTGGTTAGCGCAAATGATGTGGACTGCCGAACAGAGAAGAACATAAATGTAGTTTCCAGACCAAAGCCCGTAGTAACCTTAGGGTCTGATACCAGTCTGTGCCCCGGATCAACACTAACTTTAAATGCCGGTACACATTCTTCCTTTTTATGGTCAAATGGATATAACGGAGCTACATTGAATATTAATTCGGGAAATCCATCTGCAAACACCATCACCAAGTACATTGTTACTGTTACCAATGAATTTAAATGTTCGAGCAAAGATAGTGTGATAGTAACCCTTATAGCAGCTGTCAAAGCTGACATTATAGCATCTAACAGTACTCTTTGTAAAGGTGATTCTATAACATTAACAGCTTCAGGAGGTCAGAACTTCAAGTGGAGTGAAACCGGAAACAATACTTTAACTACACCTACCCTAGCCAAAACAATAGCAAAACCAACATCTAATACCATATATACCGTTGAAGTTAGTAATAGTGCCTGCCCTTCAATAAAAGATATAAAATCTATCGAAGTTAAATTGTTTGGTACAACACCCGTGGACGCTGGAAGAGATACATGTACCATTTCAGGTCGACAGATAAAGCTTAATGCGTCAGGAGGGGTTAAGTACCAATGGAATAACTCCGGTTCGATCACAGGTCCTACTGATATTCCTAACCCAACTATAGTAATTTCTGACGATACTCGTTATTTGGTTACCATCACCGACTCCAATGGCTGCAAATATGTGGATTCTGTGAAAATATGTATAAAAGCTGCGGAAGTAAAAGCAATTACTGCAATTACTCCTAATAATGACGGGAAAAATGATGAATTGGTTTTTCCCGGACTTGAAGTTTTTCCAGGAAACAAACTGACCATTTTCAATCGATGGGGAACTGTGATATTTGAAGCAAAAGACTATCAGATCAATGGTATTCTTTTTAAGGGAGAGAGAAACGGTGAAAGACTTCCTGCGGACACCTACTATTATATATTACAATATGATAAAAAAATAATAAAGAGTGCTTTACTCATTCTTTGGGATTAGAGTATGTTTAAATTTTTATGTTTGAAAGAAAAAAAATCAAAAATGAATTATTTTTATACATCAATCCTTAGCTGTGTATTCTCTTTTATGTATACATTCGTAAATGGCCAACAATTGGCCAATAGTTCTCACATACCAGAATCAAGAGCAGCTTGGAATCCTGCATTTACAGCTACAGGATCAGAAATGATTATAGATGGATTTTTCAGAATGCAATGGTTGGGTTTTGATGGTGCTCCAGTTTCTGGTTTTTCATCAGTACAGCTACCTATAAAAAGCAAAAATATGAGTATTGGTGGACAACTTAATTATGATAAAACAGGGCCAGTAAACAAAATAGGCGGTATGGTGAGTTATGCCTACAAACTACGACAGATTTTAGGCAGGAATGACCAGATTTCCCTTGGTATCTCTGGAAATTTTCAGCAATACAGTTTTAATACTACAGGATTGCAAATAAAAGATGACGGAGATCCATTACTTGCTGCCAATCAGATAAGTTCATTTTACCCTTCTATGGGGAGTGGGTTTTACTATATTTCCAATACCCGCGAGTATAAAGGAAACAGCTTTTTTGCGGGGGTGGCTGTCAATCAGATTTTCACGACTAAGATTTTGGTAAACGAAGTAGATCAGGTCAGAAAAAATCACATTCACATCAATACCGGCGGCAGATTCTATTTTTATGATTCATTCCTTGAACCTATGATCACAGCCAATATCGTTTCGCCTGCCATTGTTGATCTGCTCATAGGACTCAAATATGAAAAAGAAGGAGCATTTTGGGCAGGAGCAGGGTTTTCTGGTACAGGCATGGGAGCCGTGCATTGCGGTATCATCATGGATGAGTTCGGAGATAAAGATGGAACACTAAAAATAGGAGTCTTAGGCAATTATGGTCTGTCTTCTGCTTTGGAAAGAACAGGCCCGGGGTTCGAATTCTATATCAGGTATGCCATGCCCAGATAAAAATTGTATTTATACTCAAAATAAATTGGTTTGCGAAAAATTCATCTACTATTGTATTCATTTTGATGATAATGGCGATAGAATTATTTTTAAAATAAAGACATGAGTACCATCGTCTTTAGAAAAATAAATTCTCGTGGGTATAAAATAATTGAAAAATCAGACCATATGTGGCTGCCATCACACCGTAACCATCATTTTCACCTATTATTATGTTTTAAATAAAATTAAAAAATGAATTCAGATTTAAAAATTTACACCATCCTATCTTCATTCATGATATTCTGTGTCTCCTGTCGCATGAATAAAGATCAGGTCACTGGCGAATCTGTCAATTCAAAACCTGCAATGGTTCATTTTACGGATAGCATTAACGCAGCAAAACTTATCTCTACGGTTGATGATGATGGTTTGTTTGACCAGATATCCCAAATTGATATAGAAATACAAATGAAAAAAGAGCAAGCTTTTGAGTCAAGGGAGCATGCATTATCCGCTTATAAAAAGTTTCTATCCACTGAAGTCTCCTCATGGTCAGACGAAGAAATCGTCATAATGAATCAGATATTTTCCGATGCAAAAAAATTGTGCGACACGATTAGTCCCAGAATATTTCCCGGTGGAATAAAATTGATAAAAATTAAACCCAATCATTATGGACGAGATGTGTATTATACAAGAGGCAACATCATATTTATACCGGAAAACATTTTCCCTATTGAAAATCAACAAACCATTCTCTCTGTCATGTTGCATGAAATATTTCATATCGTATCCAGACAGAATTCTGAGTTGAGAAGTGACATTTACAAACTCATCGGTTTTGCAAAAGCAGAAAAACAGGTAAAGTTGAACGAAATGCTGAATAAAAAACTACTCACAAATCCTGATGGCGTCTCTTATCAATATTTTATCAGATTGGATAGTATTTTGGCTATTCCTCTTATCACCAGCAATTTGGCAGCATACAGAAAAAATACTCCATCATTTTTCAATTATCTTCAATTTGACCTATACCAAATACACGATAAAGGAACATATTATGAAGCAATAACCGATGAAAAAGGTAATACAACCATTCCGTTAAAAAAAACTCCTGTGTTCTTTACAAAAATAAAAGACAATACACAATACATCATACATCCTGATGAAATAATGGCTGATAACTTTATGTTTGCTGTCTTAGCTTTTTCCAATGATGATTACAATCGATTTTCCGGAACAGGAAAAGTGCTGATAAAAGAATTACTGACTATTTTGCGAAAATTTTAATTTGATGGCACTTTGAAATGAGATGTATATAATAGTTCCTGTTGTGTCAATCAATAAAAAATAACAGCTTACTTACTTAGGTGGCACTTTCATAGAGTAGACTCCCACAGCATAACCGCCCCAAATACCCAATCCACCATTGATATTGGTGGATATCCTGGTGTAAGCCGCAAAAGGACCACCACTGCTTGCACTGAAATCTCTTGTATTCCAAAAGTCAAAATGCGCTTTGTCTATGTTGCACCATTTGACTGTGATAGAATCGCCACGCCTGTAAAGTCCAAATGTCTCAGGATCAAAACCACCTCCGCGTCTTTGAGCCCTTTGAAGTGGAAATTCAAATTCTTTACCATCAAAAATGGCATCATCAGTCACGGAACCAAACGGTGGAATCAATGGACCACCTTGTGTTGCGGTAAAATACCTGTAATAGTTCTTAATACCTTTAGGATCATTAATTTTTACATTCAGTTCTGCTAGCGTATCTCTTGGTTTTCCGGGAGGTTCCTTCCAATTGAAGCCATAGATGGGTATATATGTAGGTATTGTTGTACTTGCTGATAAAGTTTTTCCTTCCGCCACTACTGTAAGGTCGTATTTTCTCCCGGGCTCGCGCTTTACCTGATTGAATATGTCTGCATACACACATATGTTGGAAGTAGTAGAATCAGGATTTAAGCCCAAAACGGCATAAACTTCCTTTTTTAGTTCAGCGGGAATCTGATCAAGACACAATTCCTGAAGATTAACACTCTTTGTACCATCAAAAACAGTTACTTTGGCATTTTTTACAAAAAGAGTAGAAAACTGGTCAGCTTTGATAGTGGAAATGAAAGGTATACTTCGCGTCAAAATAACATAAGTTGGATTTGCCCCTTCACCGTATTCAATATAACCTTCTACAACAATTTCCTGCTGTGATACGCTGGTATCGGGAATGAAATTTTCTTCACACGATCCTAAAAATACAGATAAAAATAGCATCAGTGACAGTTGGAATAAATATTTCATAAGCTTAATTCCATTTAAAGTTGTAAGTAATACTTGGTATCAAAGGGAAAATGGTAATTTTTGATCCGGTAATTGTATTGGTACCTGTTTGAAAATCAGTTGTGGTATCAAAGTTTACAAAGAATGGATTCTTCCTGTTGTATACATTATATACCGAAAAATTCCAACTCCCTTTCCATTTCTTTTTTGAATTTGGTCTGGGAGTGTATGTCGCTGACAAATCCATCCTGTGATAATCATCAAGCCGTGAACTATTACGAGGTCCATAAAACAGGTTGATATTCTGCTCCACGAAAAAAAATCCTCTCACAGGTGTAAATAGTTTTCCAGTACCATAAATAAAGATAGCGCCAAAATCCCATTTTTTTGACAGTTTATAATTTAGAACAACAGAAACATCATTTGTTCTGTCATATACTGCCGGATACCATCTTCCACCTTCTATATCTTCAAATGACCTTTCAGACCTGGATAAAGTATACCCTATCCACCCGTTCAATCTGCCTTTGGCTTTTTTAAGAAAAAACTCAGCTCCATACGCACGGCCTTTGCCAAATACAAATGCATCTTCGACTTCCTTACTTATATCATTGACATAATTGTCAGCGTAGTCTATCTGGTTTCTCAGATCCTTATAATATACTTCAAACGATGTTTCGTAGGTATCATTGTTAAAATTCCTGAATAATCCCAAGGCATACTGGACACCTCTTTGCGGTTTGACTATTTCCGAACTCGGCACCCATACGTCAGCCGGTAAGGTACTTGAAGAGTTGCTCACAAGATGCAGATACTGTGTAGTTACAGCGACTCCGGATTTAATACTGAATTCATTGGAAGCCTTATAATTTATAGCCAGTCTGGGTTCAAAACCAGTATATGTTTTGGCTGTCTCAAATGTTCCAAATTCTTTTCCTGTAATCTTAGACGTATATGGTCCGACCTGTTGAAACATACTAAATCTGAACCCTGTATTGATTGCCCACTTAGTATTTATTTTTATGTCATCAAGAAGATATATAGCACTTTCATTGGCATATTTAGGCTTAAATAATGTATTGAACTCAACTTCACCGTTTGATGCGCTGGCAGTATTGGGAGTCAGAGTGTGGTAGGTATAATTGATGCCGTACTTGAGTGTATGTGTCGTGTTTGGATAATTTTCAAAATCTGCTTTGAGATTCCAGTCTTTTACTCCTGAAAACAATTTGAATACAAAATCGTCCTGCCCACCGTTAAACTGAAATTGATAATCATTGTAAACCGCTGAAATATTCATAAACATTTTCTCACTAAACAGGTGATTCCATCTTAATGTAGCTGTCTTATTTCCATAAGGCAAATCAAAAGAAAAATCACGGGTAGGCTGTCTGAACTTCAAAACATCGTTTCCAAAATATCCACTGAAATACAACCGGTTTTTGTCCGAAAATGTATAATTCAATTTGGTATTCAAATCATAAAAGTAATAATTAGTGCCCTCAAAATTGGAACCTTCAAGTGCAGGTTGAATTAAATCCAAAATATAAGTACGTCTGCCTGAAACGATGAAAGAACTCTTGTCTTTGATAATGGGTCCCTGAAAAGTCAGTCGGGATGAAATAAGTCCGATGCCTCCTTCCGCCTCATAGTTTTGATTATTACCTTCTTTCATCTGAATATCAAGTACTGAAGATAGTCTGCCCCCGTAATTTGCGGGCATACTGCCTTTTATCAAGGTAGTATTTTTGAGAGCATCAGCATTGAAAACTGAAAAGAATCCAAGCATATGGCCAGAATTATACACCACTGCCTCGTCGAGTAGTACCAGATTTTGGTCAGGACCTCCGCCTCTCACATAAAACCCTGCATTGCCTTCACCAGATGATAGTACTCCCGGCAATAATTGTATAGTCTTCAGCACATCGACTTCTCCAAAGATAGCAGGAAGCTTTTTAATATTTTCTACCGGGATATCTATGGTGCCCATCTGTGTGCCTTCTACATTCTTTTTCCTTTCATCTTTATCGGCTGTGATTACAACTTCATCGATCACCACACCCTCATTTAGTGAAATATTCAGACTCAGGATTTTAGTCAAGTCTACTTCAAAAACCTGATCTTCATATCCCAGATATGAAGCCACAATTTTATAATTCCCGGATTCGAGAGTCAGGGAGTAAAAACCGTAAGAATTGGTGACCGTCCCCTGAGCAGTATTGGACGTATTGTAAATATTGGCCCCTATTAATGTCTCACCCGTAGCACCGTCTTTTATATAGCCACTTAAGGTGTGCTTTTGTTGACCTATAATACACGATAGACTAAAACAAAAAATAATTGTAAAAAAATGTTTCATCTGTTTTATTTAGTTTTCCACTTTTGCGTCGCTTGCAGGGTAAAATTAAATTTACCACTTGCAGGCAAATGGTAAAATTTTAAATTTAATATATACTCATTATTGAGATTAAAAGTGTTCTATTAACACCTACCCTTCCTTCAATATATTCCTACTAATGACCAATTTCTGTATTTCAGATGTACCCTCACCGATGGTACACAACTTAGAATCTCTGAAATATTTCTCAACGGGGAAGTCTTT
The DNA here is from genome assembly GCA_016713025.1 of Saprospiraceae bacterium. Taxonomy (NCBI): domain Bacteria; kingdom Pseudomonadati; phylum Bacteroidota; class Saprospiria; order Saprospirales; family Saprospiraceae; species Saprospiraceae bacterium. Next base: position 1,492,014 of record JADJPZ010000004.1, read on the forward strand.
TGTATAGCCGTAACCACCGAATATCTGGATAGCATCAGTAGCAATTTGCACACAGATTTCTGAAGCATAGTATTTGGCCATGGCTGATATTGTGGTGACAGGTTGTTGGTTGTTTTTAAGGTGGGCTGATTTTCTTATCAGCAACTCAGCTGCCTGAATCTTGGTCGCCATATCAGCAAGTTTGAAAGAAATCGCTTGGAAGTTGGCAATAGGTTGACCGAATTGTTCTCTCTCTTTGGCATATTTGACAGAAGCTTCGTAGGCGCCTTTGGCGATACCAAGAGAGAGTGCTGCAATACTAATGCGGCCTCCATCAAGGATTTTCATGGACTGAATGAATCCTTCGCCTATTTTACCAAGGACTTGTGACTTGTGTATCCGACAATTATCAAATATCATCTCTGCTGTCTCTGAAGCTCTCATGCCGAGTTTATTTTCTTTTTTTCCTGCAGAAAATCCCGGGGTGCCCCTCTCAACTATAAATGCTGAAATACCGTGGCTGTCTAATAGATCACCGGTACGCGCCAAAACTACTGCAACATCGCCTGATTTTCCATGTGTAATCCAGTTTTTGGCACCATTGATAACCCAATGATCACCATCCTGGACAGCGACACATTTCATACGCATAGCATCAGAACCTGTATTGGCTTCAGTGAGTCCCCAGGCACCAATCCATTCGGCTGACGCAAGTTTCGGGAGATATTTTTGTTTTTGTTCTTCATTGCCAAAAGCCAAAATATGACCTGTACATAAGCTATTGTGTGCAGCCAGACTCAAACCAACAGAACCGCAAACTTTTGAAATTTCTACGATGATACTCACATATTCATGATAACCAAGTCCGGAACCACCATATTCTTCAGGTACTAAAACACCCATAAAACCAAGATCTCCCAAACCTCGCATGGCCTCAACCGGAAAATATTGTGCTTCATCCCACTCCATCACTTGAGGTAATATGTGTTGATGCGCAAAAAAACGTGCGGATTCTTCTATCAATGGTAAGTTATCAACTGTATCTGTATGCATTATTTTAACGATCAATTTTCTCCTAATGAAACGGATCATAAAGATAAATGTTTTTATTTTGTTCAATTATTGTGCAGATACGTGTGTGTGCATAACAAATTGCACCAATTCACATTTTCTTCCCCGCTACCCTCATTCCCTAAAGAGCCTGTCAAGCTATGCTTGAGACGAGCCACCCAATCCAACCTCATTTTTACCGTCTTATAAGAATAATACTGAAAACGTGCAATTTGTTATACAGACGATGCTTTTAGAGTATGTTTAAATTTTTATTGCCTTAAAATCAATATATTATGAACCTGGATTCAAAATAATCGCCTCATTTAGTTCACTAAATTCGTTAATTATTTTATCACCGGAACCATAATCTCTTGATTTACAACTAAAAAAAATTTTAAACATACCTTAAGTGGTCAGGATATTAGATTACTTTTGTACTTTGAAAATTTCAATAGATGATAAAAACCATCGAAATCAAAGTTTTACCTGAAAAATTGATTGATGATTCGTATCTTACGATGCTCCAGGACAGGATTTTAGGAAATGTTGATGGTGAAATAAAATCAAGGATTCTGACAAGAAAATCTATCGATGCCAGAAAAAGACAAGCTGTCTATGTTTTGAGATATGATATATACATAGATGAAGCATACTCTGAACCCGCGCAGATAAAAAGTCAGTATAAGAATGTCAGCAATAATGAAAGTGTGATAATAGTTGGCTCAGGACCTGCAGGGTATTTCGCTGCATTGGAGTGCATTGAGGTAGGTCTGAAGCCTATTGTTCTTGAAAGAGGCAAAGATGTAAGATCAAGACGACGAGACCTGAAATCTATCCAACAAGAAGGTGTAGTTCATCCTGATTCAAACTATTGTTTTGGTGAAGGTGGTGCAGGTACTTATAGTGATGGAAAACTATATACACGGTCTCATAAGCGTGGAAAAATAGACAAAGTCCTGCGACTGCTTATAGAACATGGTGCAAATCCGGAAATTCTATCCGATGCTCACCCACATATCGGTAGCAACAAGCTACCCATGATCATTTCAAATATCAGGTCAACCATTGAAAAATTTGGTGGTGAAGTTCATTTTGAACACAAGGTCACATATCTGATAACTGATAGTGTGAGTATAGCAGGAGTCAGATGTGGAGAAAAAATATTCAGGGCTTCTAATGTAATACTTGCCACTGGGCATTCAGCCAGAGACATTTATTACATGCTGCTCGATAAAGGAATATTGATCGAGCCAAAATCATTTGCACTAGGTTTGAGGGTTGAACATAGTCAGGCTTTTATCGATAAGATCCAATACCATCAGCCTATGCGGGATGAAAACCTGCCGGCCAGCAGTTATAGTGTAGTAACCCAAGTGAATGATAAAGGTGTATTTTCTTTTTGCATGTGTCCGGGAGGATTGGTTGTACCTGCTGCTACTTCACCTGGAGAAATAGTAGTCAATGGTATGTCCCTGTCACGGAGAGACAGTCCTTTTGCCAATTCAGGATTTGTCACATCAATTGACCTTGATGAGCTTCAAAAATATGGCTATACTGGAGTATTAGGAGCATTGAATTTTCAAAAAGAAATCGAAAAAAAAATGTTTGAAGCTGGTGATGGTTCTCAAAAAGCTCCTGCACAGAGAGTATCTGACTTTGTAAATGGAGTCTTATCGCCGGTATTGAATGATACATCTTACATACCCGGTTTGTTTTCTGCTCCGCTTCATAAGTTATTACCTGGTTTCGTGTACAGAAGACTTCGCCAGGGATTGATCAATATTGATAAAAAAATGAAAGGCTTTATTTCCGATGAAGCCAACATCATCGGTGTGGAAAGCAGAACGTCTGCACCCGTCAGGATACCTAGGGATGAGTCCACATTTTGCCACCCTCAAATCAAGGGTTTGTACCCTGCAGGTGAAGGTGCCGGCTATGCAGGAGGCATCATCTCAGCAGCATTAGACGGTCAAAATGTAGTAAAAGCGCTAAAACAAAATCTTATGCTACAAGAACAAAATAAACACCTATAAAATTTGATTTAATATCCAATATCAGCGTTGAAACGCCTCGCCATCGATATTGCTATTTCCATTTGCACTTTGTTGAGACTAACTCCACTATGTTGAAGAATTTTAACTTTTTTGGGATGAGAGTTCTTTTCTTTTCTTCAGTTTGTGTACAGAAATACTTGCGTTTAATTCAAAACCTACCAGCAAAATAAATGAATTGAATTGTATCCATACCATGATGACTATCAATGCTCCTATAGAACCATAAATCTCATTGTATCTGCCAAAATTATTGATAAAGTAGCTAAAACCCAAAGAAGTGATCAATGATAAAATGGTAGCAATCATGGCTCCGACATTGATGAATGGTATCCTTCTGTGCATGGAAGGCCCTAACGTATAGATCAAACTTATGCCCGTATACACTAAAAAAACGGCAAAAAACCAATTGAACAAAGAGAATAAAAAGATCAATACATCAGAAAACCGAATCACATCCCTTAAGTAAGTGATGACGTGTCCTTCCAACACCAGCATGATCAAAGATACAATCAATAATAATGTAAGCACTACTGTCAGTCCTATGGCAATCAACCTTGAGATGTACCACTTACGCGGTTTGAAAGTTTCATGATGTGCCTTGTCAAATCCGGACATCAGGGTAAGCATACCATTTGAAGAAAAAAACAAGGCCAACAAAGCTCCAAAGGAAAGTAAGCTGTCTCTTTTGATGGAAGTAATGTCATTAATGATCGAAAAAATATATTCATGGGCATTTTTAGGTATTACACCATGCAACTGATCACTCAACATTGTCGTGTAGTCCTGCACTATAGTGAAAAGAGGCAGTAAAGTGAAAATGAAAATAATCGCAGGAAAAATGGATAAAAACAAGCTGAAAGATACTGAATTGGCTCTTGTAGTGAGATTGTCCTTTTGGGTTTCTTTCAAGACAAATGTAACGACTTCATAAAGGGAGACACCCGAAAATCCAGGCGGAATAAACGTTTTAGACCAGGACAAAAGTCTTTTTAGGTTTTCCCTGTAATGAAATACTTCAGCTATGTTCCATTTCTTCCTTTTCAAAACAAAGGTCTTAACTTTTCAAGCATATATTGAGGACAACTTACTTTTTTACCGTTTGACATGTCAATAAAAAACAACTTGACCACAGCGGTATGTATCAAAGTCATCTCCTCATTGTAGATTTCATTTTCGAAGGTAATCATACGCGATGGCAACTGCTTAAGAATGGTCTTTATGGTAAGTTCCTCATCATATTTGGCTGGTAAGAGAAATCTTGATTCCACATGTACTACTGGCATCATGATGCGATAGTCTTGTTCCAGTATTTTGTAAGAAAGCCCTATGCTCCTCATAGTCTCTACCCTTCCGATTTCGTACAATTGAGCATAATTACCATAATACAAATACCCCATCATATCCGTCTCACCATATCTTACCCGCTTCTTATAATCAAATGCCAACATATCTATTATAATGAAGTCCTTACAATAGGACAGGTCATACAATGTGATCCACCTCTCGCCCTGGACAATTCATTGGATGGCAGTGTGATGATTGTTTTTGAAATATTTGTTGTATTCAATTTCCCTTTTTCAACCCTTTCTATAAATTCATTGGCATGAATGATGTTGTACCCGGCTTTTTTTAAAGCATGCTCAGTTTTGGGATTTCTGTCATATGTCAATGCCACTCCGGGACGAATCGCCACCATATTGCATCCATCTGTCCATTGTTCCCTCTCCTGATATGGTGATATACCTTCACCACTAAAGATAAAATTGACATTTGGGTTGATTTCATGGGCGAAAAAAGTCTTCACGGAATCATATACCACTTCCGCACCATTTTTTCTAAAAACTTTTACATTGGAACTGATTCCGTCATATACAGTAGGCTTGAAGCAAACTACATCATTGGTGTCAATCATGGTGAATAAAGTATCAATATGCATACAGGACCTGTCTGCAGGAATATTGATTTGGGCCACGTTACTGACTAAATTTTTTGAAAACAACACATCTTTCAAGCTTCTTATGGCATAATCAGTTGTTCTTTCAGAGCACCCTATCAAAATAAAGTCATCATTCAGCATCATGACATCACCGCCTTCTAATGATACAACTTCCCCTTTTTTTGAAGGGGGAAATTTATCAAGGTGGTTCAGGTTGATAATTTTACCCTGATCATTTAGCCCTTTAAACAAAGGATTTGCATAAAAAATGAATCTTGTGAGCAGATTTTCCCTGAATCTTGCTGACTTTGCGGCTTTTGAGATAATAACGTGATCCTTCACAACTATAGCAATGTCACGTGTAAAAATAAAATTAGGAATAGGGTCAAAATATATGTGGTCGTCGTCCTGATAATATCCTGAAATCAACAGCTTTGTAAGACTTTCGGGAGACAAAGACATAAAAAATGCTTTGGTACTTTGAGGCAATTCCTCATAATCAACTATTTTATCAATCAACTCATCTTTAATTTCAGGGCTATGTTCAAATCCTTCGATGATGAGGGTTTCCGTATCCAGGACATTCTCTTTACCTATGAGCATTTGTAAGACTTTCCTGAATATATCATGCTCTATTTTCATCTGAGGAAGATGAACAATGTCGTCAAATAACAATTCCTCAGCTTTTTTGGGTGAAATCCTGGCAATACCCTCATCAGGCCTATGAATAATTACTTTTTGTAACAATCCTATTTCAGAATTTACATTGATCATAAATAATGGTTTGAATGATGGCACAAAAATAGCTAAAGTTCTTTACCAAATGCAATGAAACTCGTTTTAAATAATTACTTTGAACCCACTCCGAAGACAAATATTTTATTTTAACAAAACGTTTTTCTCCTTTCCCCATGCCTTATGCCTTATGCCTTAAGGTAAACTATATAATATCTAGGCTGTAAAAAAATCAATTCAATTATTTTATTTTATTTTACTTCATCCAAGGCTTAAACAAGATGAGTCAAAGTAAAAAATTTAAAAAAATCAGGCAGTAGTACAAAACAGTAACATTTTGAATCTTTAATAAGATTGCAAATCAAAAAACATATACAAAATTTGTCACAACGAAATCACAACAACCAAAAGTAAATATGAAGTATTAAATTAATATAACTACCTTTGTGCTTTATCATATTATGATAATCTTATTTTTAAAGGAAAATAAGTTTCATAATCAAACTAAATATAATGACATTCAATGATTTTGATCTATCAGAGCCGATCTTAAATGCTCTGAAATCTGAAGGCTACACTGTTCCGACTCCGATTCAAATAAAAGCAATACCCATAGTTGTAAAAGGAAAAGATCTTCTGGCCTGTGCACAAACAGGCACAGGAAAAACTGCAGCTTTTGCTGTGCCTATATTAAGACGTCTAGAAATTATGTCAGAAAACAGGCAATCAAAGTCTGTGATTAAAACATTAGTTCTAACACCTACGCGTGAACTTGCCATACAGATAGCTGATAGCTTTGAGGCTTATGGTAAAAATTCAAAGCAGAAAGTGACAACCATTTTTGGCGGTGTCTCTCAGCTTTCACAGGTACAGGCAATAAGAAAAGGAACAGATATTTTGGTTGCTACACCCGGCAGATTGCTTGACTTGATTCAGCAGGGAATCATCAACTTATCCACCATTGAAATTTTTGTACTTGATGAAGCTGATCGTATGCTTGATATGGGATTTGTTCACGATATCAAAAAGATAATAAAACTGCTGCCCCAAAAAAGGCAATCGTTGTTTTTTTCTGCCACTATACCTGCCAATATCAATGAATTGGCCCATACTATACTGACAAATCCTGTAAAGGTAGAAGTGACACCTGTGTCGTCCACTGCCGAAACTATACAGCAGGAATTGATCTACGTGGCAAAAGATGAAAAATACAACTTATTGTTGCAAACGCTACACGATAGAGAAGGTCAAAATGCTTTAATCTTTACGCGTACAAAACATGGTGCTGATAAAGTAGTTAAAGTTTTAAGCAGACATCACATCAAGTCAGCTGCCATCCATGGCAATAAATCGCAAAATGCACGACAAAAAGCATTGAATGATTTTAAGGAAAATATCAATAAGGTGCTTGTGGCCACAGATATTGCAGCACGTGGTATTGACATTGATGAATTATCTTTAGTTATCAACTTTGAAATTCCCAACATACCGGAAACATATGTGCATAGAATAGGCCGAACCGGTCGAGCCGGGGCATCAGGATGTGCCATTTCTTTCTGTGATCATGAAGAAAGAGCCTACATCCGGGACATTCAGAGGCTGATCAGTATTCAAATCCCATCTAAAACATATACAGGATCAGGCATTGAAGTAATCAGTCCATTGCCGGAATTACCTTCAAAATCTGTTGAAACCGTTGAATTAGGCCATCCCAAATCTGCCACAAAGAAAAAATCGTATTGGAAAAACAAAAAGAAAAAATATCCGATTTCTTCTAAATGACCTTGATGTATTTTTATCAAAGATCATCAGATGAATAAAAAAAAGGGCAATATTACATTGTCCCTTTTTTTTTATTGAAAATCATGTCATGATGTGAAATGAGCTTATTAGAAACTCCCAAACTTTCTCACACACAGTTGGGTTTAAACTTACTTTAAGGTTTCAACACCTTAGACTCCACCTCATAACCAAAGATATCTTTATGGTTGAGTTCGACCACTTTGCCATATTTTGCAAGGTCGCTCATATTAAGTTTGGTTTTGTCTCCAATCACTCTGATATTCCATTTCTTATCTTTCATGTGATTACCGTGGAAATTTTTAATATCCGCCAATGTAATATTGTCTATAGACTGGTACACATCTTTTCTGGTGTCATAATTAAGGCCTCTTTTTAAAGCCGTTTGATAGTTGAACAAAATGTTCGTTTTTGTAATCCTGTTGGCTTCTAAGTTTTGCTTGATGGATGTACGCCCTATATCCCAATTTTTTTCAGATTCCGGCATATTTTCAATCAGATCGTTCATTGCATCAAAAGCCTGGGATAATTTATCTGCCTGTGTTCCTACATAAAAGCCAGTTTTATATTTATCTTCTTTTTTACCTGGAGGAGAATAAAAACCATATGTTGAATAAGCCAATGCTTTTGCTTCCCTGATTTCCTGAAATACTACTGATGACATACTGCCTCCATAATACTCGTTAAAAGCAGCGACAATAGGAGTTTTTTTAACATCGTATGCTTCATCCCATCTTTGAAGACTGATATCCGTTTGTATCATATCATAATTTACAAAGTAAATATTGTTTTCATCTGTTGTTTTAGCAGGTTCATACTTTCTTGCAGGAGGATAATCTTTGAGTTTGGGTGCTACTTTGTGTGCTTTTTTAAGTTGAGTTGTCAATGCTGGTACAGCTGTTGGGCCATAATAATACACTTTATGTTTGTATCCAAACAATGACTTGATCAGGTCAGTCATTTCATTCGCCTTGATACTTCTCATTTCCTGATTGCTCAATACATCATTGTATGGGTTCTTTGCACCATAATCCACGTAATTATTCAGAGCACTCCAGAATATAGAGTTTTTGTTAAGTGTATTGTCATTCCTTTGTTTGATCTTGGCCTCTATCATTTTGTTCAAAGCATCCTGATCAGGCTTTGGATTGCGCATCAGATCTTCAATGATAGCAAGCGCTTTTTCTCTATTTTCTTCAAGTCCTGACATACTCACATATACTTGTTCATTTGATGTAAATATATTGAAATCTACTGCAAGATTGTACAATTCTTTGTTGATTTGTTCATTAGATTTTTTTTGGCTGCCTATCAGTTTCAGATATTCGATGGCAAGGGGAAGTTTTTTTATGTTAAAGCTCCCCATATCAAATACATAGTAAAAATCAAAAAGCTTATTGTTTTTATTTGGTACTTGCCAAATCGGAACATCTTTGCTTAAAGCACCAAATTGGATATCTTTCTGATAATCCAGAAATACAGGTTTTAGAGGTGGATTTGGAGTGGCTGTGACATTTCTCAAAAACTCAGATTGGGCGGACCTGTTGATTTCAAGGGCTGTAATCTCCGGTTTGATTACTTTTTGTACAGTAGTATCTTTACCTGTCAGTTTGTACACAGTCATATGATTATTACCAAACCATTTATTGGCAAAGTTTACAATATCTTGTTTTGTTACCTTCCCCATATTGTCCACATCTCTGAGATAATTTTCCCAAGGTGTGCCTGTGGAAAATAAATCATTGAGTGTAAATGCCATCCACATAGGGTTTTCCTGCTCACGGACTTTATTAACTTTCTGATTATTGACCGTGGCTTGTATCAGACTTTCATCAAATTCACCTTTTTTAAGAGCTTCTATTTGGTCCAAAATTAGCTGCCTTACTTCTTTGAGTGTTTGGCCTTGTAACGCCTTACCACCAAAATATATCAGACCATAATCTGTAAGCAAATAGTTAAAACCATAGCCTTCCAGTACTTTTTGGGCATTCACAAGGTTTTTGTCGATCAGACCTGATTTCCCATTGTACAAAATTGCACTTGTAAGATCAGCTAAAATCGCTTCTTTATCATTTTTATCTGGCATTCTGAATCCGATAGCTACACTTTCTGCATCCGGCGTTTGGACATACATTTCTTTTGGCTCAGTGGTTGGTACTTCGGACTCAAAAGTGAACTTCGGTACGTTACCTGTCTTCCAGTCCCCAAAATACTTATCAACAAGTCCTATTGTTTCATCAGCATTGATATCTCCGGCCAAAATGACTACCATATTATTGGGTACATAATAAGTATTGTAAAAATTTCTGATGGTCTTGATGGAAGGATTTTTTAAGTGGTCCACTGCGCCAAGTATAGTTTGGGTACCATAAGGATGTTTGCTAAACAATCCTGAAAACATACCTTCAAAAACTTTGCTTTGACCATTGTCAAGAGAAATATTTTTTTCTTCGTACACAGTTTCCAATTCAGTGTGAAATAACCTAAAAACTGGATTTGTAAATCTTTCATCCTGGATATTAAGGAATTTCTCAAGATTGTTGGAAGGAATATTTTCCATATAAGCTGTCATCTCAAAGCTTGTAAAAGCGTTGGTCATGTTAGAGCCAACCGCAGACATGGCTTTATCATATTCATTGGGAATTGCAATTTTTGAAGCCAACGTCGATATGGAGTCAATTTGTTTATATATGCTCTTACGTATATCCTGGTCAGTGGTCTGTCTGTATACTTCATACAAATCGTCAATCTGATTAAGATAAATTTTTTCTTTGGCATAGTCCATAGTTCCTAAGTTACCTGTGCCTTTAAACATGAGGTGCTCCAGATAATGTGCCAGTCCCGTATTGGTAGAAGGATCATTTTTCCCTCCGGCGCGTGTAGTAATCAGAGTCATGATTTTAGGTTCATTTCTGTTTTCATGCAAAATGACCTGCAAACCATTTTTAAGCGTGTAAAATCGTGTTTGTGTGGGATCTCCTGTGACGATATTGTAGGAATATTTGCCATCAGCAGAGGTTTTTTTTACAGTTTGATACTGGGCATGCAACTTCTGTACTATAAAAAGACAAAAAACTAAAGTAATCAGGTTCTTCATAAAATTAATTTAATGATTGGATAATATTTTTATAACGATAAAAAATGTCTCTTAACTATATTATGTCAAATGGGAAAGTTAAAATTTTGCTTTATTTCAATCTTGATAGTAATGAAAATATATCATATGTGCAACATCTTTCAAAATAAAATCTATCGGTCACATGAATCTCAAAACAAGATAAACACATTGATCTTTTAAATACACTGTACCAACAACTTTAACAACATTTTAAGATAAGCCATCGTTATAAAAATAACAGTTCATCTTAGTTATATGAGGATATTACATTTTTTTATCTTTCTGATTTTCGCTACTTCAGTTGTGGCCCAAAAAAAATCTGATACTTTTTACACTTTTAAAAACCAATTGGGTATCAACTTTACCAATGTACTGGGTAATGTACTGAGTCTGAACCCAAATAATGCAAGTTCGCCATACGGCCTTTCATTTCGAAGGCATTATGCGAAATCATCGTTCAGGTCAGCTATCAATGGTGCTATAAAATCCACCAATACCACTGAATTTAATAGCAATGATTTCCTAAACAAAAAACTTAAAACAACGGAAGTGAATTTTAGGGCTGGCCTTGAAAAACATCTTCCGCTTTACTCAAAAATGATGATGACTTATGGTGCAGATATTCTTTTGGGTTATATTGAAGAGCATTCAAATGTAAGTACTTTTTTTAGTCAGGGTCAATCCAGAAATTTTATAAGCGATATGAATACATACACTATTGGCTTCGGCCCTGTTTTAAGACTCGAATTTAAAATTTCTGAAAGGTTACATTTAAGTACAGAAACTACGCTATATGGCTTGTATGGTAAAACATCGGAAACATTATCTATCAATGGTATCTTGTCAGATGAGCCGAAAAAGCAAGTAAGTAGTCTCAGACTTGAGCTTCCACAATCTTTATTTTTCAATATTTCATTTTGATAAGTATGGTAAGAATATTGAATTGGGTCGTTTGTTTTTTATGCATGTCAGTAACTATCTCTGGTCAGGTAGAATCACAAGATACAACTGCTTCTGTTTACGCTGAAGAAGACCTCTATGAAGATGACCCATACTTTTGGTCACACACAAAAGAAATAGGCTTGAATTTTACGCCTTTACTCTCAAAATTTATTCCTTTTAATCTGGGTAAGACAGATGCCGGGCTCATAGGATTAAAATACAAAAAATATTATTCTGAAAGGGCTTTTTTGGTAAATTTTGGTTCAAACATTACTTCAAGAGCAAGTAATGATGGTTCAATTTTTTTTTATCTTGGTTTTGGTTTGGAAAGAAGGAGACCAATCTCAAAAGATAAAAAATTTGCTTACACAAGCGGTTATGAAATTTTTTTCAGTGCTGATGGCGCAGATGCAAGTTCAACGGCAGCATTTGCTAAATCCTACGGTTTTGAATATCATTTTAATAAAAGACTATTTTTGTCTACCGAAGGCGCACTACAGATTGGGCTGAGTGACCCTGAACCATTTTTTATTAGATTTGCCATTCCAGTAGCTGTATTCCTGAATGTCAGATTGTATTAGGTAAATTCGTTGCATTTTGATGTTAATTTTATATTTTCTGTTGTCAATGTCTTATCGGTTTTTAAGTCATTTGTCCTGATATTTATAGTTGACAGAAAATATTTTTCGAAAAATATAAATTATAATGTATTGTAAATTGTATAATTATGATTGTAAATTTTCGCAATCAAATTTCTGTTGAGAATAACCTTAACTGTGCATTAGCTTTGGGAATGAATCCATTCTCTTCAAATCCTAAAATTTTATAAACCCTTTTAAACTCATCTTTGATTGGTGCATATATATATGTATCATGACCAGTAATCGGATGTGCAAACTGTAGTGACGAAGCTTGGAGCATCATATCTGACAAACCAAATCTCTGGAGAAAAAATCTGTTTTGTTTATTGCAGCCATGTGGTCGGTCTCCGATGATAGGATGAAAAATATGGGAAAGATGCCTTCTGATCTGGTGCATCCGCCCTGTCAATGGAACAGCCTCGACCAATGAATATCGGGAAGTGGAAAATCTGCCGGATGACTCAGGTATCTCTGTTGTCTGTAAAGTAGTAAATGTCGTTATGGATTCCTGAAGCTTGCCTTTCTCTGACATGATAGGATAATCTATTTGAAAGGTTTCGGAAGTGTAACCCCTGACTATAGCTAAATACTTTTTATGTACTTGTCTATCCATAAACATTTTGTTCATGACAGACTGTATCTCTTTAGTTTTTGCCATCAGCAAAAGACCTGAAGTTTTACGATCGAGACGATGTACAGGATACACCCTTGCACCAATCAAGTTGCGGACTTCTTGTACCATAAATAAACTAGCAGCAGGATCAATGCGGCTTCTGTGAACAAAAATACCAGTAGGCTTGTGAACTGCTATCAGGTAGTCATCTTCATACAGAATATCATAAGAATTCAATTATACAGGTTTTAAATGTCCTGTAAAAGTAGGAAGATATCCGATGTTAAGTATAAGTTTTTGCTTTATAAAACCAATTTTCCAAATTCCCACTCTACTGCCTGAAATCTGTAAGCAAATATTTCATTCAACTGCTTACGTATGATCAGCTCGTTTGCAATCTGGCCCAGAAATCCAAATGGTGGCTTATAACTGACTATATCTTTCATCAGTACACCATCAGGCACTCCTTCAATAATGTGTTGGTGATGCCATATGTTGTAAGGGCCGACGCGCTGTTCATCAACAAAATATTGATGCTCTACCACTTGTGTGATCTCTGTCACCCAATCCATTTTGATACCTAATAGAGGACTTACCTTGTATGAGATGATCTGACCGGCATACATTTTTTCAGACACAGGATCATTTGTGATCTGAAATCCCATGTATGGTGGTGTAATCTTAGCCAGATTTTTTGGCGAAGAAATAAAATCCCAAACTTTTTCCAAAGTGGAAGGAATGATTTGCTCTGTTTTTAATTGATATATTCCCATAAATAATTTAAAAGTTTATTGTTGACATTCCGCCATTGATGTGAATAATTTGTCCCGTGATCCATGATGCATCATCAGAAAGAAGAAAAGCGGCCATTTTTGATATATCTTCAGGTTGGCCGATGCGCTTCAAAGGGTGACGGCGAGCATTAGATTCAATTTTTTCTTCCGTATTGATCATTGAGGCCGCCAATGAAGTTTGAGTCAATGACGGAGCTATGCAGTTTACCCTGATGGATGGAGCCAGTTCTGCCGCAAGTGCCTTTGTAAGACCTTCTATGGCACCTTTACTTGCACTGACCAAACTATGAAAATTAAAACCTTTTTGTACAGCAACCGTAGAAAACAAAACTATGGAAGCATTGCCGGATGCTTTCAATGCTAGTAACAACTGCTGTATACAATCAACCGCACCTCCTACCTGAAGATTATAGTCTTCCAAAAAGGTCTGACGTGATATTCTTCCAAATGGTTTGAGAGAAATTGCTCCCGGACAATAAATCAGACCATGGATTACATTGGGTAGATTTTCTTTGTTTAAGGGTTGCTCGTGATTATAATGAAAATAGGTGATTTTGTCACTTACAGTCTGATTGGTATTGAATGAAGCATAAACAGTATACTGCTCAGCAAGTATCTCAGCCAATGATTTACCGATTCCGCTTGATCCACCTATGACTACAAAATTTTTCATTTTATTTGATGTTATTTCAATGGTTCTTGAAAAGTGAAAGGAAACATCATACTGCAAAAATAGTTTTGCATGTGTGTATAACAAATTGCACTTTTTCAGTGTTCTTTTTAATAAATGGTAAAAGCGTGGCTGAATTGGGCGGGTCGTCCCTTCAGAGCCTGCCAAGCTATGCTTGGAATTGAGGGTAGCGATGAAGAAAACTTGAATTCGTGCAGTTTGTTATACACACGTTTTGCATGATTTTGAAAATTTTATCTTATCTTTGCTTATCTTTGTAATGACAAATTGATTGGATTTTGGAAGAAAATATCATCAAAGAACCTGAAGCAGCATATAATAATACTCATTACACATATGCTGACTATCTAAAATTTTCCTATGATGAGATGGTAGAGATCATCAAGGGTAAGATTTTCCGTATGAGTCCGGCACCTTCCAGTGGTCATCAGGGTATTTCCAGAAATTTATGCGGTATCTTATTCAATTATTTCAAAGGTAAGCAATGCCAGTTCTTTGATGCACCTTTTGATGTCATTTTGCCTGTGAAGGGAAAAGACTTTATGCAATCTGATCGTGTCGTACAACCGGATATCGTAGTCATTTGTGATCCATCCAAAATTCAGGAAAAAGGCTGCTTTGGAGCTCCCGATTGGATTATAGAAATACTTTCACCACACACCACTAAAAAAGACATTCAGGATAAATTTGATCTGTATGAGGAATCAGGAGTCAAAGAATACTGGATTGTTGAACCCAAAAACAATACAGTTGAAGTTTTTGAACTTGAAAATGAAAAATACAGAAGGGTGAGAGCTTATGTGCAAGACGATATTGTACAATGTTGCACTATCAATGGCTTATCGATTGACTTAAAGGATGTTTTTGAAGTGTACACAACCATATAAGTTTATCAAAAAGATAAATTTTAGGTTTCGCACCAAATTCTTTTCAATACTTCTTGTAAAATTAGTAAAAATTAAAAAATACTTTTATATTTGTTTTATCTTTTAAATCTTATATGATAATGGCAAGATTTCTTTTTGTTTTAATTTTTTCCACAGGCATTGCTACCGTATCTATTGGTCAGACAAATTTTGTCACTGCAGGCACACGGGTCGAATCCAATAGCAATATTCATGGATTTCCTAAAAATAAGTATGAAATTGTGATCAATTCAGATGATTCATTTGATATTGCATATGAAAAAATAAAAAATCATATCATTGATTATGGATTTAAAATTAAAACTTCTGATAAAAATAAAGGAACAATAATTACAACCAGCGAGCAAATTAAATATTGGAGATTTGATGCTCAATTGAATGTAAGTCTTATTAAAAAAGGTAAAAGTACGAAAATTGAAATTACGGGAAAGGTTGAGAGAAATTATTTTGGCGAATTATGGGATGTGGTCGAATCAACAATTCCCCATTCAATAAAAGGTGTAAATGGTCAATTGGTTGAGATGATGCATGAATTGGTACTAACTTACTATAGGTATGAAGATGAACAAGCCCTGACAATCAGATAAATTATAAGTTCATTCTGATACAAAACATTCATAATTGCTTGCAATTAAAATTTTTCCCAACACAATTTTTCCGAAGGTACAAAGATGTTGAAAGAATCTGCAAAAAGGACTATATAAGTCCTAAATTTCAATAATTTACTTTATGTTTGTGCCACAAAATCACCTGAGTATGAAACATCATCTATTCAAAGGACTTTTTGTTCTGTTTCTTTTTTTCAATTTACAGCATGCCCATAGTCAATTTTATTTTGGTGGTGGTATGAAATTCAACTCCAATACTGATTTCAAAGCATTGGGCCTTAACGCAAAACTGGGAAAAGACATTTCTGAAAAATTTGAAATCAACACTGACTTTACTTATTACATTGCGAGCAAAGCTTCCTGGTCTTTGGATTTGGATTTGCATTACAGGCTATTCAATATCAATGACAAATTATTTATAAGTCCTATGGGTGGTCTCAATTTTACAAAAACTGCTGTGATCAACAATTCCATTAGTTTGGGAGCTTCCTTCAAAGTACCTTCAGAAAAATACACCTATTACGTTGAGCCACGATGGATACTTGACAATGCACAGTTTGTATTTAGTGTCGGTGTGATTTATCCCAATATTGAGTGGTAAATAAACTTGTTCTGAAAAACATTACTTTCTATGCCGTTAATAACAGCATCAACCCCTTACAAGCCACCTCTTTGGCTTAGAAATGGTCATATCAATACTTTTTATCCTTACTTTTTCAGAAAACGCATCCAACACAAATATACAAGAAAAAGGTATAGCACACCCGATCAGGATTTTTTTGATGTGGACTGGCTTCACATCAATAATTCAAAAAAGCTCGCCATCCTTATTCATGGACTTGAAGGATCAAGTGATTCCCAATATATAATGGGCACTACACATGCTTTGGGCCAAAATGGGTTCAATATTGCAGCCTTCAACTTCAGATCATGCAGTGGCGAGATGAATCAACAGCCAGCCCTGTATCATAGTGGGTGGACTCGTGACCTACATCAACTTATCACTCATGCTGCCAATGAGTTTGATGAGATATTTATCTGTGGATTTAGTCTGGGTGGAAATGTAACTATGAAATATCTGGGAGATGGGGTATATCCACTGAGTCATAAGATAAAGGCATCAGCAGGTATCTCCGTACCTTGTGATCTGAGAGCAGGTAGCATTAAGATCATGCATCTAAAAAATCACTTTTATGAAAATAAATTTCTCGAAACCCTACTTGCAAAAATGAAAATCAAACAACAACAATTTCCTGAAGTGGCAGATTTTTCAAAGATTTCAAAAGTAAAGACGCTATGGGATTTTGATGAATATTTCACAGCTCCCATTCATGGCTTCAGAGATGCAAAAGATTATTATGCCTGTTGTAACAGTCTCCGGTTTCTGGAAAATATCAAGTTACCGTCTTTGATTATCAATGCTCTGGATGACTCATTTTTGCCAGCTTCTTCTTACCCTTACAGTCAGGCTGAATCTAACGAAAACCTTTTTTTGATGACACCAAAGCATGGTGGACATGTTGGTTTCACTACTTTTGGCACATCTCACTATTGGGTTGAAAATGAAATTTTACGATTTTTTGAGAGATATTCTGCAATTCCAGCTGGAAATAAAAAATAAAGAATCATTTCAATACAAAAATGACCATAAACACGTTATAAAAAAATACTATTCACTTTTATGGTTTCTTTCTGCAGAAAAATCGTTTTTTTACTTTTCGTCTTTATATCCATACCTATCAGTAATGCCCAGATCAAAGGAACAATTAAAGATCAAAACAAACAACCTTTAGCTTATGCTTCCATCTATATCGAAGGTACAAGCATAGGTACAGTCACCAATGCTTCAGGAGATTATGAACTGGAACTAAAAGAAATCGGTGAGTACAATATCACATGTCAATATGTAGGCTACAAAAAGGAAACATTTACGATCAGATACGACGGAAAACCTGTAACAAAACATATCGTTCTCACAGAAGATGAAAATATACTTTCAGAACTGGTAATCACGGCTGATCGTGAGGATCCGGCTTATGCTATCATCCGAAAGGCAATTAAAAAGAGAAATTATTATAAAAACCACCTAAAAAGTTATGAAGCAGATCTATATGTAAAGGGCCTTGTAAAAATAACCCAAAGTCCAAAAAAAATTCTTGGAGAAGAAATTGGTACTATGAATGGTATTCTGGACACCACTGGACAAGGCATAGTATATTTGTCTGAATCAAAGTCAAAATTTTATTATCAGCATCCCAACAAGACTAAAGAAATCATGACTTCTTCGGTCACTTCCGGGTCCAATAGTCTTTTTTCAGCCAATCAATTTTCATGGACTCTCTCATTTGATATTTATAGTGAATATCTGAATTTTAGCCGATCCGTGGTTTCACCTATCGCAGATGTGGCGTTCTCTTATTATGATTACAAACTCGAAAAGACCATCATAGACGAAACAGGGATTGGAATCAATAAAATAAGATTGATCCCTAAGTCAAAAAACGATCCTCTACTCACTGGGTATATCTACATCACCGATGATCTCTGGAACGTTCACAGTACTGATATTGTTTTGGCTGGTTCAGCACTAAAAAATACCTTTCTTGATACTATCGCCATAAAACAAATCTATCTTCCAGTCAAGGATCCCGATGTCTGGAAGCTGTTCAGTCAGGTTATCAGTTTTAGAGCCGGACTATTAGGGTTTAAAATGGGTGGCAATTTCACTTACATTTTCTCAGATTATCAACCCGAAAAAAATGTATCCGAACACTTCGTCACCAATGAAACTTTTAAGGTAGATAAGGCAGCTCTTAACAAAGACACCCTTTTTTGGCAAAAAACAAGACCGGTTCCTCTTACTGATGAAGAAATAAAAGATTACGTCCAAAAAGACTCCTTGCAGCGTTTATGGAATACTAAATCCTATATGGACTCAGTGGACAGAAAAAATAACCGGTTACGTCCGATGAGTTTAATAAGCGGATACACCTATGCAAACACCTATAGAAAACAATCCTGGACTTACACAAGTCCGCTCAATACTTTAAGATTTAATGCGGTAGAAGGATTAAAACTTGATGCAAGTATCAAATATCAGAAATCAGACTCACTCTATAGAAGATGGATCCTTGAACCCAGACTACAGTACGGTTTCTCAGATGAGATATTAAAACCCTCTATTCATGCCGAATATCGATATGACAATTACAATCAGGGGTTTTTCACATTTGATGCCGGAAAAAGGAATATCCAGTTTGACCCTCGCGAACCCGTCAACGAACGAGGCAATTCATGGGCGTCCCTATGGTCAAAACTCAATGGGATAAGGCTGTATGAAAGTAATTTCGTTGAGGCAGGTTATCGAAGAGAAGTATTTAATGGCTTTTATATAAACCTAAAGTCCGGATATCATCACCGCAAACCGGTCAAAGTCAATTCTAACTACAGTTTCAGATTCAAAAATCAATTGTATGAAGAAAACATTCCGAGTGCTGCCCTCCCGCCGTCGTCATACGCTGAAAATAAATACTGGAAGAACAAAATAAACATACTGATCCGCCCTGCACAAAAATACAGCAGCTATCCGAATTTTAAAGACAGAGATGCTTCAGACTGGCCAAATGTAGAAATCGAATTTGAATCAGGCATACCTTTGGAATCAAATTCATCACAGTTCAATAAACTCACGCTTCGTGTCAGAGACAGGTATCTCAATCTCCGGTTGTTGGGTTACACGAGTTACAACATTGAAGGTGGAAAATACTTTGGAGCTGGTCCTTCCTTTTTTGGTGATTATTTCCATCCTATGGGCAATGAATTTCTGATGCCAATTGAACCGGATTTGAGTAGTTTCAATCTACTCCCATTCTATTCATACAGTACTGACCTCCACTATGCCCAGTTTAATTTCAGGCATCATTTCAATGGTTTTATCACCGATAAAATCCCACTGCTCAATAAAACACCACTTAAGCTTGTTTTTGGATTCTCTCAATGAGTGTTCCTGAGAAAAGTCCTTATTCGGAGGCCATAATTGGCTTTGAAAATTTTCGGATAGGACCTATAAAGTTGTTTGACATTGACTATACCTGGGCTTTTGGTGCTGAAGGATTGATAGATCATGGCATCACCATCAGACTATCTCAGGTGCTGAATAATTAAAAGTGTCTTAATTTTTATAAAAATATTAATGGTATTAAAAACAAACTACCTTTAGTCAATACTTAAATTCAGTAAAAATTAAATATGTCATTTTAACAATCAAATATATTTTATACAAAACAGAAAATTGATTGCGAAAATCTGCAATCATAATCATTTAATTTACAATACATTATGATATAATTTTTCGCAGAATATTTTCTGTCCACAATAATAGCTTTAAGTTTGGGTCCACTTTAAAAAAGTCTTTGATGTTAAAAGTGAAAAACTATTTATTTCTACAAAAATGACAATCAAACGTTTTTCTTTTTGCAAGCCTTCTTATCAGGCATAGGTGAGTAAAAAGTGGTTGATTTTTATAAAATATTTGTTATCGGAACAGACTCAAGAATGTACCTAAAGTTCCTTAAGCTAACCCACTTCTGCAAGACTTCCCGATTCGCACTTGTACACTCTTGCAGGAAACTTTTGAATCAGCCTGTAATCATGTGTAGCGATGATGATGGATGTACTGAATTCTCTTGCCAGCCTGTTCAAAAGGTATAGAATTTCATCACTTGTATCAGGATCAAGGTTACCGGTCGGCTCGTCAGCTATGATTACAGGTGGATTGTTGAGCAGTGCTCTCGCTATAACTACCCGCTGTTGCTCACCGCCGGAGAGAATAGATACATTTTTTTTTTCATGACCAGCCAATCCTACCATATTCAATACCTGTAGGACTCTTGAATGCATTTGTGCCCTATCTTTCCAGCCTGTAGCCTCCAGTATGTACATCAGGTTTTTACCAACACTCCAATCATCAAAAAGTATAAAATCCTGAAATACCATGCCTATCTTACGTCTCAGCATAGGTATATTCTTTTCTTCCAAATCGTGTAGTTGAAATCCGGCTACTGACGCCTTACCGGTGCGGATCGGCAAGCTGCCATAAATTGTTTTTAGAAAACTTGTCTTTCCACTACCTGATTTGCCAATGATATAACATGTCTCTGCTGGGGCGAGATTAAAATGTACTCCCGAAAGAACCACGTTTTCATCCTGAAGGATATCTACGTTTTCAAATGAAATTACAGAAACTTTATTCAAAATACTGATTTTGCCTAATTTGGCACAAATATAGCTTTTTTTAATATTTATACTTGATGTAAATTTGATTGTAAAAATTTTACAATCAAATTTAGACATTTTCAATGAATTAAAATCAAAATTTTTCGCTATCCAATTTCTTTTGACTCTAAATTTCTTTAACAAAATTGTACCCCATTAGAATTGCCAAAAAATAAAAAAGGGAAGCGTTTTATGTCTTCCCTTTTTATACCGACGAGAATTCATTTTTCTATAGACGATGGTACTCATGTCTTTATTTTAAAAATAATTCTGTCGCCATTATAAAGACGATAAATGTCTTTAAAGTCAAGCTTCGCTTCGTCCTTACTCAAAATGAATACATTAGTTGATAATTTTTTTTTCAAACCAATTTATTTTGAGTATAAAATAACATGATTTACTACTTTTTAGGTTTACCTGCATTGAGGGCGTCCTGCAATGCCTGTAATTCATCCCACTTTCCATCTGCTGCAAGTCCCGATTGATTCGGCCACGTGCCCGGATCTGCAAGAGCAAACCGCGGTCCTGCTGCTGTAAGTATTTCCTGAATTCTGGAAACCGGTGTTTCAGAAAGTGCCTTCCACGTCTTAATGCCTGCATTATGCAGCAATGATTCTATTTTTGGACCAATACCTTCTACTGCTTTCAGATCGTCCTGTGTCCATCTACGGATTATACCGGCTTTGATGAGCCATTTTTCGAGTTTTGAATCTGTTTGCCCATCTGTAACTGTATCACTTCTTCCAGTGTCTAATGTTTTTTGAAGACTTATCAAATCATTCCATTGTCTGCTGTCAGCAAGCGCAGCCTGTTGAGGCCATGTGTTGGGATCAATGATTCTGTACTTATCTCCGTATTTATCCAAAACAGCTCTTAATGACTGTGGTGTTGCCATTGCAAGTTTACCAAAATCGTTTATGCCGTTTTCTTTAAGGACTTCTTCCATTTTAGGACCGATGCCTTCTATCACTTGTAATTTATCTCTGCCAATAGCAGTAGACCAAGCATCCCCGCTACCTGCAGAGCCTGCAGCAACATTTAAGGACTCGCTGGCAGTAGTTGCAGATATTGCGGCCGGAATGGAAGCGGAAGCAGTAGCCTCAAGCTTTACAGCTCCCGATTTGGCTATTCCGCTTGCTTCTAATTCTCTCATACGTCCACGAAGCATGGAAACATTGCCATCAGCCTCAGCTCGGGCAGCTTTACAAGTAGCGAGGTCTGCCAAAAGTCCCTCAATTCTTATGTTCAGGTTTTTATTTTCAGCGACTAAGCTTTCGACCATGTCTTTGTATTTGCCCCATAATAACCACCCGAGCCCCAAGCCCATTAAAGGTAGTAACAGCCAAGCTAACCACCATGAATCACAAAATGAAAATGAAATTAATGATATCATAATTTTTTATTTTTTAATGGATTATTTAATAATTTGCAGTTCAGTTCTTCGGTTTTTTGACCTGCCGACTTCAGTACTATTGTCTTCGATCGGTTGCTCTTCTCCTTTTGAATCAGAAGATATTTTAGTTGCATCAACACCTTTGGTGATAAGGTATTTTTTAACAATATCTGCACGTCTCTGACCCAAAATTTTATTCTTGTCAGCATCACCTATCGCATCTGTATGACCTGTCAGGACTACAGATTCGCCTGTTTTCATTAGCCTTGCGGCAACATCGTTGAGGTAGGTTTCCACTTCAGTGCTGTTGAGCTTTTGAGTTGAATTGGTCGGGAAATAAATCAGGGTTCTATCGTCAATCTCCTTGATCACTTCAGTCCTTTTACGAATATTAAATTCTACAGACTCAAATAAGGAAGATTGGTTTGATGAGTCACAATCTCGACCTTTGGCCAACAAAATAATCCGTTCATCCTGTATTTCAGGGAAAAGTTTTCGAGTATCTGCGGCTCTTGACAATCCTAATTTTTCAGTTTCTTCAGGAATCGCATTATTACAGTAATATCCTGTAATTTCCAGTGCAGTGGTGTCAGTGGCAAGTGCTGCCAAAGAATCTCTCATACGCGGCCAACCATCTCCAAGGACAGGATCGCTGCTACCCCAATTAAAAAGTATGGGACCTGATTTTACACCACTTAAGGCTGCTTCCGGAACCACATCTTTTGGTAAACAACATTTTTGATAATCCTTGTAGAACAGCCAACCCAATATGAGCCACATTAATACTAAAAGTGCTATTAATAATATTCTCATAAAAAAAGTTGGTTTAAAAAATTTTTAATAAGGGTGAAAGTTAAATAAATTTTGCAATTACTCCTTTTTTTCAATATTATTTTTAAAGTTATTTATAATTTTCTTATTGAATGCTCAATAAATCATTGATTGTTCCAAATAAAAACTGTTTGCCCCAATAACTTCATTGAGTTAAATAAATTTCCTTTTAACTGGTTTTTATCATGAAAAATAGTAATTTTACTGCACCTAACCAAATATTTTCATTGTATGAACAAGATAGTAACTCTGGATGAATTTATCATCCGATCAGAGAAGGAAAACCCGCATTCTTCAGGTAGTTTCAGCCGACTACTTAGAGATATAGGTATTGCTGCCAAGATAGTAAACAGAGAAGTAAATAAAGCTGGACTGGTCAATATTCTTGGGGTAGAAGGTAGCACCAATTCCACAGGCGATGATGTCCAGAAGCTCGATGTGTTTACTAATGAAAAATTTATTGAAACATTATCTTATTCAGGTGAAGTATGTGGTATTGCGTCCGAGGAGAACCAGGATTTTATACCTGTAAAAAATGCATCCAATACCGGTAACTACGTAGTTGTCATGGATCCGCTTGATGGATCATCCAATATAGATGTCAATGTATCGGTGGGTACTATTTTTGGAATTTACAAAAGAGTCAGTGACCCCAATAAACCCTGTGTCATAGAAGATTTTTTACAAAAAGGTTCCCAAATGGTGGCGGCTGGTTATATCTTATATGGCACTTCTACACTGCTTGTCTACTCTACCGGAAATGGTCTGAACGGATTTACACTAGATCCAAGCATTGGTGAATTTTGTCTCTCGCATAAAAACATTCAAATGCCTGTCGCAGGCAATTACTATTCGGTCAATCAGGGTTATTATCTCAAATTTGATTTGGAAATGAGGCGATATATAGATCACTGTTCTGACTTAAATTATCGGTTGAGATATATAGGAAGTATGGTTTCGGATATACACCGCATTATGTTTCAGGGCGGGATATTTTTATACCCTAATACAAGAAAGTATCCCAAAGGTAAATTGAGACTGCTGTATGAATGTTATCCGATGGCTTTTTTGATTGAACAGGCCGGAGGCACAGCTATCACTTGTAAACTTGAAAGGGTACTTGATCTCGAAATCAAATCATTGCATCAGACATCTTCTATTGCAATGGGTTCGCGGGATATGGTAAGAGATATGAAAGAATTTGTTGAAAAATATGGTGTAGTAGTATAAAACCCCCAATTCTTAAAATGACGAATCAAAAGTTATTATTGTTAGCAACTTTTTTCCTTATCCTACCTTTTGTTTTGTGCAGTCAGTTGACCATCAAAATCACTTCTGTTCCGGCAAATACTCCGGCAGATGCCACTATATATTTGGCAGGGACGATGAATGGCTGGAATCCCGGAAGCATTCAGTATGCCATGACAAAATTAAGCAATACCGAATACACTCTCACATTTACGCCCTCAACAGGTAGCCACAAATTCAAATTTACGCGTGGTAGCTGGGCCACAGTGGAAGGAAATGCGCAAGGCAGTTTTATTCCTGACAGAACTGCAACTTATGAAGGCAGTCCCAAAACGGTTGAACTGACTATCGCCGGGTGGGAAGGAGCTTCCACTGCCCCATCGACAGCAAGCGCTCAAGTAAGGATATTATCAGACACCTTCCTGATACCACAATTGAACAGAAAAAGAAGGATATGGGCGTATCTGCCCAAAGATTACAATTCATCAGCAAAATCTTATCCGGTCTTGTATATGCATGACGGACAAAATCTTTTTGATAAAAAAACAAGTTTTTCCGGCGAATGGGGCGTGGATGAATCTTTAGATTCTCTCTTTGACAGAGGGGACTATGGATGTATAGTAGTAGGTATAGATAATGGAGGGAGCAATAGGCTCAATGAATACTCTCCATGGGTAAATGCACAATATGGCGGAGGACAAGGAGATGAGTATATAGATTTCATTGTAAATACACTTAAACCTTATATTGACAAAAATTACAGAACCCTTGCAGACAGAGATCATACAGGAATGATGGGAAGTTCAATGGGTGGTTTGATATCAATGTATGCCGGCATAGCTTACCCTGAAATATTTGGAAAAACCGGAGCACTATCTTCTTCCTATTGGTTCTCTCTGGACAGTTACAAACAGGTTTCGGACACTGGTGTAAAACCTCAAAGTTATTTCTACTTACTTGCCGGAGCACAGGAAGGAGGAAATCAGATAGGTGACATGGAAAAAATGAACAATACGCTCAAGAATGCAGGAGCATCAGAACATCAGGTATACAAAATAAGCCATACAGATGGCAAACACTCCGAGTGGTATTGGGCGCGTGAGTTTCCTGCCGCCTACAAATGGCTTTTCAATAAAAACACAACTGCCACTACTTCATTTGATGAAAATATACACTTTGAAGTAAAATATGAAGAGTCATTTTTGAAATTTTCAGGTCCTGAACATTTAGCCAATAAAAATATGACACTTTTTGATCTCTCAGGTAAAGAATTACTAAACAAACCTATAGGAAAAGAGATGAGAGTCGATATTTTAAATCTGAATCTTATAAATGGAATTTATTTGATTCAGGTAGGCAACAAAAGCATTAAAATATATCTGAATCAAAAATGATATGCTGCTTTGTAAATTACTAATGAATAATTTGGGTGTATCCCAAAATTGCACTATATTATATAATTTTTAAGTTTCCAATTTAGTGGATTATCATAATAGTCAAGAGTTAAAGGGTGAGATGTCTCAAGCGTAGCTTGACAGGCTCTTAAGGGAATCAGGGTTATTGGGAAGGTAATTTGGCTTTTCTTACCCCTGCCCCCTAAAGGGGAATTCAGCGCTTTTATTAGGAGAATTTGGGTGGGTCGTCTCAAGCGTAGCTTGACAGGCTCTTCAGAGCTTGCCAAGCTATGCTTGGGATTGAGGGTAGCGGGCAATTTAAAAAATTTTACTGCAAAAATGGGATACACCCATTAATTTCGAATTTCCTATGAATTTTTAAAATTATTGTTATCAGGTATCTCTCCAAAAGTTTTCTAATAATTAATTTTTAGGTTTTATATAAAGATAAAATACCCCGATCACCCTTCGAACATGAAAAATTTCGGACATTTGCTGCCACATATTCAAATCTTATAAAAATGTCAGCAGCAAAAAAAGAAGTAAAAAGAATCACAACCCACGTATTGCACGCGATGAAAGAGCAGGGAGAGAAAATTTCTATGCTTACTGCATATGATTACTCCATTGCAAAAATCCTTGATGCGGCAGGTATTGATATTTTGCTCGTTGGGGATTCTGCTTCCAATGTGATGGCCGGACATGAAACAACACTCCCTATCACACTGGAACAGATGATTTACCATGCCCAATCAGTCGTGAGAGCTGTAGAGCGCACTTTTGTCGTTGTAGACCTTCCATTCGGTTCTTATCAGGGCAATAGCACTAAGGCACTCAATTCAGCGATAGCTATCATGAAAGAATCAGGAGCACATGCTGTCAAACTGGAAGGAGGAGCAGAAATTGAAGACTCGGTCAGAAGAATACTGTCTGCTGGTGTACCCGTCATGGGACATTTGGGGTTGACACCACAAAGCATTTACAAGTTTGGAACTTATACAGTTCGGGCTAAAGAAGAAGCTGAAGCCCAAAAACTATTTGAAGATGCCTTGCTTCTGCAGGAAATAGGTTGTTTTGCTATTGTTCTGGAAAAAATCCCGGCAACATTAGGTCGTAAGGTAGCTCAGGCGTTGCACATTCCTGTTATCGGCATAGGCGCCGGCAATGGCACTGATGGGCAAGTATTAGTTGTTCATGATATGTTAGGCATAACAAAAGACTTCAACCCACGTTTCTTAAGAAGGTATCTAAATTTATTTGAAACAATCAAAGGCGCTGCAGAACAATACTCTAATGATGTCAAAGCCGGCAATTTCCCAAGTGAAGATGAACAGTATTAGAGAACAGGGAGAAAAGAGCTTGGCTCAAGGAGATCTCTGACAGTTTGCAAAAAAAAAATGGAGTGAAAGGTTGTACACCAACGAATTGAAAAATAATCATTATAATAAATATGACAAAAAAAAGATTAATCATCATTTCAGTTATCATTTTAGCATTAGGAGTTGTTGGCTATTTGCTGATAGGCAGGACTTTATGGGGCTCAAATGTGAAGTTTTCAGAAGATAGTAAAGCCATTTTTATACCAACAAATGCAACATTTGATGATTTGATGCAGATCATGACGGACTCATCTATCTTAAAGAGTAATACTTCCTTTCTCACCGTGGCCAAACTGATGAAATATGAGAAACCAAAAGCTGGACGATATTTGATCAAAAAGAACCAATCCAATAGAGAAATTATCACTAAACTCCGGTCGGGTGATCAGGATCCACATAAAATTGTAGTCAATAATATCAGAACTATCCATGACCTGGCAGGTAAAGCTTCCCGATATTTTGAAACGGATTCCTTGACATTTCTACAATACCTTACTGATGTAAATACCGCTTCATCTTTCGGATTTACCAATGAAGACTTCCTGACCATGTTTATCCCCAATACTTATGAAATGTTCTGGACGACCACCCCGGAAAAGTTCGTCGCCAGGATGAAAAAAGAATATGATGGCTTTTGGGATGACGAAAGATTGAAAAAACTTAAAAAAAATAATCTTGACAAAACACAGGCATATATCGTAGCTTCAATAGTTGAAAAGGAGTCAAATTATGATCCTGAGCGGCCAACCATCGCAGGTGTATATCTTAACAGGCTGAAAGCCGGAGAAAAGCTGCAAGCGGACCCTACTGTAGTGTTTGCGACAGGAGAATTTACGTTGCAAAGGGTTTTGTTTTCGCACCTTAAAATAGACTCTCCATATAATACATATATGTACTCAGGACTTCCGCCCGGGCCTATATGTATGCCATCAGTTTCCAGTCTTAATGCCGTCATCAATGCTGAAGATCATGAGTATATGTTCTTTTGTGCAAAACCCGATAATAGTGGTATACATGCCTTCGCCAAGGACTATGACGAACATCAAAAAAACGCATCAGCTTTTTCAGCTTGGCTTAATAGTCTGAACATCAAATAAACTCAAAATCAAATCATTATGATAAAGCATCTCGTAGCTCCATCTATGCTTGCTGCAAACTTCGGAAATATACAAAGAGATATAGAAATGATCAATGATACTGACGCAGATTGGTTGCATATAGATATCATGGATGGTATGTTTGTTCCCAATATTTCTTTTGGAGCTGACATTGTAAAAGTGATGAAAAAATATAGCCAACTTCCTATGGATGTTCATCTGATGATAGAAAAACCCGAAAGATATATAAAATCATTCAGGGATGCTGGTGCAGATAACATCTCAGTACATTATGAGGCGTGTACGCACTTGCATCGGGTCATCGAACAAATTAAAAGCACCGGAGCAAAAGCTGGTGTAGCACTAAACCCGCATACTCCAGTGTCATTGCTCGATGATGTGCTTGAAGATCTGGACTTAGTGATATTGATGAGTGTCAATCCGGGATTTGGTGGTCAGAAATTTATCTACCAGACTATCAATAAGATCAAACAACTCAAAGAAATGATCATCGTGAAAAATCTATCTACACTAATCGAAATTGATGGAGGAGTAGGTTTGCAAAATGCTGAAGCCATCCTGCAAGCCGGAGCAGATGTGCTCGTAGCCGGAAGCAGTGTATTTCACGCAGAAAACCCTAAACTCGCGGTATATGCGTTAAAAAATTTGGGGATCAAGGGTCTCTACGTCTAAATCTGTCACCATTCAGGAAGAAATATTTTAACTTACTCTTAACCAAACACACTATTGTTTTGATAATATTCGTTTGTAAAAGTTATGAGTAACAGATTATATTATATCCTGATATTTACGGCAATAGTTGCATCGATGACTGCCCAAAACAGTGTGATTTTTGGCATCATCAGAGACATAGATTCCAACCAAGGTATCGATTTTGTCACTGTATATATCGATGGAACAACCAATGTAACAGAGTCCGACAATAATGGTCAGTATAAAATCACTACTGACCCGAATAAAAAAGTTATCCTAAAATTTTCAAGGTTAGGATATACAGATCTCACTGTCAATGTCGAATCCATGCAGCCCGGACAAAAAAGGAACATCAACGTCAAGATGGTACCAAAAGCATCTGACCTGGAGATCGTAGTACGTGCCGGAAAAATCGAGGACGTCGGTATGGTAAGAGAAGAAGTGACAGAACTCAAAATTTTGCCCACTGCCTCAGGAAACTTTGAAAGCATCCTGCCACACATCGCATTGGGGGTAAGCAGTGGCGCTGGTGGAGAGTTGACTTCACAGTACAATGTTCGAGGTGGCAACTACGACGAAAACCTGATATATGTCAATGATTTTGAAATATTCAGACCTCAATTGATCAGAAGTGGTCAGCAGGAAGGGCTCAGTTTTCCAAATATTGATCTTATCAGAGACCTTGAGTTTTCATCCGGTGGCTATGAAGCTAAATTTGGTGATAAGATGTCCTCCGTACTCGATATCAGATACAAAAGGCCGGAAGAATTCAGGGCAAGTGTTACGGCCAGCCTCTTAGGAGCATCTGCCCACATAGAAGGAAGCAAAAGGATCGGTGCCAATGCCTGGAATAAATTGAGATACCTCATAGGTGCCCGATATAAAACCAATGCATACCTATTAGGAAGTTCGACCATCAAAGGTGAATATGTGCCATCATTTACTGATATCCAGGCTTTTGTCAGCTACGAGCTCAACAAAGAATGGCAAGTAGCCCTTATATCCAATTATAATGGTAGCTTATACCAATTTCAGCCTTCCTCAGGCAAAAGTAAAAAAGGAACGATTGATTTCCAATTGGAGTTAAATACCCTTTTTGAAGGTCAGGAGAAGGACAACTTTCAGTATGGTATGGGCGGACTATCATTTACATATGTGCCGGAAAGAAATAAAAATCCCTTGTATATGAAGTTTTTAGCATCTGCTTACAGGGCATCTGAAGAAGAAAATTTTGATATACTCGGTTTTTATAGACTTTCTCAAATAGAAACCGCTCTCGGGGACAATACCGGACAGGAAATTGCCGTACTTGGCACCGGAACACAGCATACTTACACCAGAAATTTTCTGTTCAATACCATTTATAATTTTGAATACAAAGGAGGACTTGAATTACAAAAAGATGGTACCAACATCAAAGGAACAAATCATTTTGTCCAATGGGGAT
This sequence comes from Saprospiraceae bacterium, assembly GCA_016713025.1. Classification (NCBI taxonomy): domain Bacteria; kingdom Pseudomonadati; phylum Bacteroidota; class Saprospiria; order Saprospirales; family Saprospiraceae; species Saprospiraceae bacterium. The sequence goes on from JADJPZ010000004.1 coordinate 1,522,681, forward strand.
TAAAATTTCAGGGTGAACAATTTGACGACAAAATCAATGAATGGGAAAGGCTTGATTCAGCAGGTTACTCCCTTCCTTACTCTTCTGCTGAAGTATTGCTGTCAAAGGTACTAAAGTCAGAAAATATTATTCAAAACAATCGATTGCAGGTATTTTTTCAGGATAGCTGGACTTATCGCAATGACCACTCTGAGTTTAAAATCACAGGTGGAATCCGATCCACATACAGATCAATCAGCCAGGAGTTATTGTTTAGCCCCAGAATGCAGATTTATTACAAACCGCTATCCTGGAGCAGTGATATCTCCTTCAAACTGTCAGGTGGGATTTACAATCAGGCACCATTATACAGAGAACTTCGAAGACCCGACGGCACCATCAATCCCAATCTGAAATCACAAAAATCAACACATTTGGTGGCAGGAGTTTCTTATGATTTTACCTGGGAAAAGGTCAGCAACAGGCCCTTCAGAATTATCTCAGAAGTATATTACAAAAGTTTATGGGATATGGTATCCTACGAATTGGATAATGTAAGAATACGCTATGCTGGCGAAAACAACAGTACAGGATATATCATGGGCTGGGATTTCAGGATCAATGGTGAATTTGTACCCAATGCAGAGTCATGGATCAATCTATCGTTCCTCACGGCACGCGAAAGTATCACAGGTGTCAACCATCTGAGATATGAAATAAAAGATAGTGTCAGAGTCCCCGTGATCGTTTCTGACGTGCCCAGGCCTACGGACCAGTTCATGACCATCAATATGTTTTTTCAGGACTATCTTCCGAAAAATGAAAATGTTAAGGTAAATCTCAACTTTTCGGTAGGTACAGGACTACCTTATGGTCCAAGGGAAAACAATCTTGAATTCAGAAATTTTTTCAGACTCAAACCCTATCACAGGATCGACGTAGGATTTTCAGTTCAGCTTTGGAAAGCTGAGTGGAAAAACAAAAAACCAAGGCACCCATTACGATTCTCTCAAAATAGCTGGATAAGTCTGGAGGCATTTAATCTTTTGCAAATCACCAATCAGGCATCTGTCAACTGGATTAAGACACTAACCAATGAAGAGTACGCTCTACCCAATAATCTCACGGGAAGAAGAATCAATCTGAGGATGCGGGTAGATTTTTAGTGCTTCTTCAGGTTTGTAATACTCCGGGATTAAATTTCTCCACGATACCATGATTGGCCGTTTCTATTCCTAAAGATATAGTTTCACGGGTTTTTCTCGGATCTATGATGGCATCTACCCAAAGTCTCGCAGCAGCGTAATATGGAGTAGTCTGGCTATCGTATCTGTCTTTCATGGAGTCAAATAATGCTTTTTCTGATTCCGGATCAGGTGCTTTTCCTTGTTTCTTTAACGTAGAAATCTGGATTTGGGTCAGGACTCTTGCAGCCTGAGCTCCACCCATGACCGCTAATTTTGCGGTAGGCCAAGCAACGATCAATCTTGGGTCATAAGCCTTACCGCACATGGCATAATTTCCTGCACCATATGAATTCCCAACTATCACAGAAAATTTTGGTACTGTGGAATTAGCTACTGCATTGACCATTTTTGCACCATCTTTGATGATACCACCATGCTCTGATCTTTTGCCAACCATAAATCCAGTCACATCATGCAAAAATACTAAAGGAATCTTTTTTTGATTGCAGTTCATAATGAACCTTGTAGCTTTATCAGCAGAATCAGAATAGATGACACCTCCTATTTGCATTTCGCCTGCAGCATTTTTGATGATAAGCCGCTGATTGGCAACAATACCTACTGCCCATCCATCTATACGTGCGTATCCACAAATAATAGATTTGCCATACTCTTCTTTGTATTGAGTGATCTCCGAATCATCCACTATACATTTGATGATTTCAAGCATATCATAAGGCTTAGCAGGGTTGTCAGGGAAAATGCCGGCAATGTCAGACACATTTTTCCGGGGAGTTAAAGCCTTGATCCGGTCAAATCCAGCTTTTTCTGATGCCCCGATTTTAGAAACTAATTTTCGAATTGTAGCAAGGCAGGTTTTGTCATCAGGCATTTTATAGTCAGTGACCCCAGAAACTTCACAGTGTGTGGTTGCTCCACCTAGTGTTTCCTGATCCACGTCCTCTCCTATCGCAGCCTTGACCAAATAAGGTCCAGCCAAAAATATAGAACCTGTACCTTCTACTATTAATGCTTCATCAGACATAATGGGAAGATATGCCCCTCCTGCCACACAGCTGCCCATGATAGCTGCTATCTGAGGGATGCCCATAGAAGACATTTTAGCATTATTTCTGAAAATCCTCCCAAAATGTTCTTTATCCGGGAATATTTCGTCCTGCATAGGAAGATAAACCCCGGCACTGTCCACTAAATATATAATGGGAATCCGGTTTTCCATAGCTATCTCTTGTGCCCTGAGATTTTTTTTACCTGACATAGGAAACCATGCTCCGGCTTTTACAGTTGCGTCATTGGCGACTATCATGACTATCCTGCCTTCAACCTTTCCCAATCCCGCAACTACTCCCGCAGCGGGGCATCCACCATGATCCTGATACATTTCGTATGCAGCAAAGGCCCCGATTTCAAAAAAAATACTATCTTTATCAATTAATGTTGCTATACGTTCACGGGCAGTTAATTTACCTTCTTCATGCTGTTTTTTGATCCTATCGATACCTCCGCCAAGTGATATCTTTTCAAGTTTTCTATTGACATCAGACACCGCCAGCAACATAGCATCTTCATTTCTACTGTATTCAATATCTAATTTATTCATATTTCTTTTTGACCGGATTTAGTTCATGATGATTGGCAAATTTCTTTGGTTCCCTGACATTTATAAAGGTTTCAAATCATACTTTCTCCTTATACCACCTGACCACTTTAAGCACCAAAATAGTGGAAATCAAGATGACCAATGGATGAAAGTATTGTGGTAAAAACATCAGACCCGGAATAGAGTTTAAAATACTTATTCCTAAAAGAATCAATAAAGTCCATAGTATCCATTTAAATTTTGTTCTCCTTTCTCTCAAAAAATAAAAAACCGGCACCAACGGACTGCACCAAAGCAGATTGTAATTGTATTTGGTCGGGATATGATCTGTCGCAAACCACATGATCACCATCAACAGTGCACTGAGTATAATTGTCCAAATCCAAAAACGGTCAAATATGCTCACCCAACCCATTTCTTTTCCTGATGCAAACCAATAAAAAATAATTATTTCAATCAACAAAAGCATGCCAAATACAAACCATGGCGAAAGTAAAAAATAGTTACTTACTGACGTTGTTTCAAATGTAAGTACTTGATTTTCTGTCTGCTGCAGTGATGTGTTTAAAGCTTTTTTTCGTGCATTCCCTACAGCTTTGGCAAGATAGTCCGGAATAAATGTTTCTTCGCTGAGTGTAGTGACTTTGTCTGCAGGTGCACCTATGATGAGGTCGATGCCAAAATCTGTCCAAGGCATATCCTTTTGATACTCCTTTATGATCTGACGGAAAGTTTTTGCCGATGATAAGTCAGTATTCCATAGCAAACCGGAGATATGGTTGTCCAAAATATCTCTGACTCTGGTGGCACAGTTGTCCCTAAAAAAATCATACTTATAGGTTTTGTTTTCTTCCAGCATGTTCCAATCAATAAACTGCACAATTTTCTGCTTCTCTGTTGAATCCAAGTGCAACACCTGCTCTCTGACACTCCTATTAAAATAGTTGTATTCATACAAAAATCTGTCGTATGGAGCCACACTGATAGTATATGGAAGTTTACCTCGCATAAACTTTATCATAAATCCCTTCTCTTTGAAGTCAAATGTACCATAATTATATACCATATCAGATCCCGATGATTGATTATGTATTCTGATACCGTTATGACCGTAAATGGAATAAATATCTTTGCCCGGAGCACATGTAAGAAGAGAAATGGTTACATCATCCTGACCAATTAAGTCTGAGATAGGTAATAAAACTATGACGCAAAATGAAAATAAGATACTTCTGATGAATTTCATGTCCCAAAGTTAAGGATTTATGTATTTAAAACACGGTAACGATTTTATATTTTTATTCATCGAGATTAGTTTCATTGATTATCATAACTTTACAGCTTCAATTTTAATAATAAACAAATGAGTTGTAATGTTATTTCAAAATATTTTCCTCTATTGAGTCAAGATCAGATAGGTCAATTAGCCGCTTTGGAAGGTTTGTACAGGGAATGGAATGAAAAAATAAATGTTATTTCACGTAAAGACATTGACAATTTGTATGTACATCATGTTTTGCATTCGTTAGCCATCGCAAAGTTCATCAACTTTAAGGATGGAACTAAAATCATTGACCTTGGTACGGGTGGTGGGTTTCCTGGTATTCCTTTGGCAATTTTTTTTCCGGAATGTCAGTTTTTGCTTGTGGACAGCATTAATAAAAAATTGATTGTAATTGAAGAAGTAGTCCGCACTATCGGGCTTACAAATGTAGAAACCCGTCATTCCAGAGTAGAAGACATCAAAGAAAAATGCGAATTTGTGGTAACCCGGGCAGTGGCGAAAATCGATTTACTGCTGCCGTGGGCAAGAAAAGTATTGGGAAAAACACATAAAAATACATATCCCAATGGCCTAATTGCTTTGAAAGGAGATTTAAAAAGTGAATTGGAACTGATTTCCAAACACGAATATAAGGAAATTGCCCCACTTAATAAATATTTTCAGGAACCCTATTTTGAAGAAAAATTTCTCCTGTACATTCAGGGTTAAGGTTTACAAAATACCAGAAGCAAGCCCGAAGGCTATCACCAACAAAAGTATGGCCACAGTATTTTTAACGAAGTTTATCGTTACCTTTTTCAACAATTGATTGCCAAAGACTGCGCCTGCTGCTGCCGAACAAATAGCAGCCAATAAGATATATACATTGGACATCTCTATATGACTTATCATGCCTCTCGAATACACACCAAGTCTGGTGATGTCCACCATGGTGGATACAAAAGCTGTAGTGCCAATAAAAGCGGCTTTGGACAATCCAGCCCTTATCAGGAAAGCACTTCTCAGCGCGCCTTGGGTACCTGATAGCCCTCCAAAAAAACCACTCAAAATCCCGCCAAAAGGCATCCATTTTTGACTGAATTGCAGTTTTTCAAAATAGGGAATGATCTCGATTAAAGCAAAAATCATCAGAAGTATGGCGATGATAAACTTGACAGGATATACATTCATATCACGTCCCCAAATCTGATAAGAGAAAAAAACCGGCATTTCGGATATCTGTAATAAAATCCATGCTCCGACAAAAGATGCCAGAATTGCAGGTACCCCAAATGTAATGACTACGCTTTTATTCGCATCTCTTCCTGTTAAAAACAATTTCAGTATATTGTTGATCAGGTGAACTATTCCTGTCATTGCGATAGCTACCTCTGCCGGAAAAAACAACATCATCACAGGTGCCAGTAAAGTACCAAGTCCAAAGCCTGAAAAAAATGTAAGTACCGCAGCTAAAAATGCTGTCAGGGAAATAATGAGGTAACTGGTCATTCAGCTGATTCTTTTTAAATGTGTAAGATTTATCTTAACTTCAGATAATCCAACTCATTGAGTGTGTCTGGATTAATAACCCGCATTTCAATCTTTTTACCATTGACATAGAACAGACAAAGGGCGTTTTCAACACTGAATGACTTAGTATGTGCGCTCCACGGCAATACTTCCTGAGCATAATATGGTGCTCCTGCCGCACCATTATTCACCTGATATATCGGTCGCTTGAAGCTCAGTTTTTTATGTGGATAATTTTCAGGATAGATAGGTACTTCATTAGTGATTTTCATATGATTGTAATTGTGTTCATCTCCGGTCAAAATGGCTACCACCTTGGTGCTTTGGTTGGCCAAAATATCCAGATATTCATCCCTTCTTTCTATGATCCCTTTTTCAACAGGCTTGCCTGCTACGTAAGTTCTTTTATCATTGTTTCCATGATACCACATATCGTCTCCGCTATGGCCACCATTGGGAAAAGCAGGAGTATGCTGAGTGACAAAAATATGATCTATGGTTTTATCTTTTTCCAGCTTACTGATCACTTCTTGCAGCCACTTCAACTGATTGTCCATAATATAAGCATGAAGACCACCGCTCGTACTGACATTGCCACTCAATGTAGGTGCAAACCAATAATCACTGTTCAGGACAACCATAGCCACATTCCCGTATGTGTAATAATATACATTTTCTTTGTATGAAGGAAAATCCAGATTTTGCAGATCAGGATCGTATTTGCTGCCATCTTCACCTGACGGACCATTTTCATGGTTGACAAACGCTTGTCCAAATATGGCTTCTGCAGATTCAGTATTGTATGGGAACTTGTCAATAAAAGCTACCCTGCTACCTGCTTCATCCTTAAAAATGTAACCCAACGTTTCATGGTTACCCATTGTGGTGTAATATGGTGTATAATGCCAAAACGGCTCGACAGCTTTTTTCCAGTTGGTGTACTGAAGCAGCATTTCCTCTTTATTATTGAGGTAACCATTGATCATGTCTCCCGTAAACTGCATAAATGCTACATTTTGCTGTTGTGCCAATGCTCCGATTTTTTTCATGACATATACATTGGCACCAAATATATTTCGTTCTCCGCCGCCGGTAGCACTCCGGCTGTCACTGCAATAACCAAACACAAACGGTTTTCTATCACCTGCTTTCGGAGCAGTGGTAAATTCGTATTGCTGCGAAAAATCTCCGTAAATAACTTTATAAGGGTATTTTTTTCCGGATTTTAATGAAGTGATAGTAAATACATGCGAAGTGCCTGCTTCAGGTTCAGTAATCACTTTTCCATCTACTTCTACTGTACATTTTACAGTTTTGGTCGTGTGAAACCATATGGTAACCTCCTGATCAGTTACTTTGCTGATAAATGGTCCTTCAGAAATTGCCGGAGCTATTTTAAATGGTCCTGTGCCTGTAAGCCCAACCTCGCCATCGTAAACCATACTACCGGTTTTTGAAGTCAGCCTGTATCCTATAGTCAACATCGCACGCTCTTTCCATGCTACAAAATCATATGGATAACGGAAGTCGTTTTTGATATTAACCGCGACCTTTCCGGACACAATTTCCTTTGTAAATCTGAAAATGGGCAAAGGGTGTTTCACCTGATTGTACGGGATCAGACCATAGGTGATCGTGCCTTCAAAGTCGCCAAATTCAAAGATGATACCATCATTAGTTCCTACCGGATTTCCCATCAATGCGGATATAGTGTATTTTGGTTTTACAGGGTCAGCATAGTGCCGCATACTGTCAGTCCTGTAATATATTCCATTCTCGTCATATCCGATGTTGGAATATGAGGCGGGTATTTTGATTTCCTGACAAAATAACACTGACGATACAACCAAAAAAGTCACTACCAGGTTTAATATCTTCATATCCGGATGGTTTTGAATCAAAAGCATAAAGGTAAAACAATATCATTCAATATCCATAGAAAACAATCAATAACTGTTGGTAATAACTCCATAGATGGCAAAGTATTTAGAGGGTTTGCAAAAATTATTGATTCAAATATGGTTACCTGGAAAAGAAAGAAGGACAGCAATTGTATGATACAGATTATAATACTGTATGATATTTCTCATTTTGAAAGATTATCAGAGAAGTTACCTTTGTCTGGAATCAAATTTAATTTGGTAATGATCAAGCAAATATTCTATAAGTTACTGTCCGGATTAATTCTGTTGACACCATTCGCAGTCAATGCACACCCGGGTCACGGTGACCATACTCACGATGGCTTTTCTGTGATTCATTATTTTACTGAACCCGAACATATAGCGGTTGTTGTCGCTGTATTAGTGACTGTGGTGATTGCATTGATGGTCAGAAGACAAAATGCCCGTAAAAAATTGTCCTGATTCATGCATGAACTTTCCATTGTCATGAGCATTTTGGAAATTGCTGACGCGGAAGCTCAAAAAGCAAATGCCACTCACATTGAAGAAATTGAACTTGAAATCGGTCAGTTGAATACGGTGGAAATAGATGCATTTAATTTTGCCTGGGAACAAGCAGTAAAGGATACTATTTTGAGCAAAGCAAAAAAAATCATCCACCATACTGCAGGAAAAGGGAAATGTATGGAATGCGGTCATCTGTTCTTCATGGAAAAATTGTATGACACTTGCGAAAATTGTAACAGTTATTTTGTGGAGATCACAGAAGGTAAGGAACTGAAAGTGAAGAGTATTACTATTGAAAATTGATAATTTGTAATTCATAATTTTATGTGTGCTACATGCGGTTGCGTTGATACGCACCACCATCATCTGGGAGAAGATCATACTCACCACCACGGAGAAAAATCCATTGTGGAAGTGGAAAAGGATATTTTGTATCAAAACAATCTGCTTGCCGAACGCAACCGCGGCTATTTTGATGCCAAAAATATCTTCTGTATCAACCTTGTCAGTTCACCCGGTTCAGGAAAAACAACCCTCCTGGAAAGGACACTCACTGATCTGAAAGGTGAGATTTCTTTTTCAGTGATAGAAGGAGACCAGCAAACTACCAATGATGCTGACAGAATCCACGCCACCGGTACCAAAGTCACTCAGATCAATACCGGCAAAGGTTGTCACCTGGATGCGCACATGGTGCTGCATGCCCTTCAGGGATTAAAACCACCTGCTGATTCTATCCTTTTTATAGAGAATGTGGGCAATCTGGTATGTCCTGCTATGTTTGATCTCGGCGAAAAAGAAAGAGTGGTCATCATGAGCGTGACAGAAGGGGACGACAAACCATTAAAATATCCGGATATGTTCCATACGTCAACCGTTTGTATCATCAATAAAACAGACCTGCTTCCTTATGTCAATTTTAATGTTGAAAAAGCCAAAGAATATGCTTTGAAAGTCAATCACCAATTAAAAATATTTGAGGTCAGTGCCACTACAGGTGAAGGTATGGATGTTTGGTATTCATGGCTGACGCAACATGTTCAGGCATTGCAGGAAGCATAGATCAGGTAACACATCCTGAGCTAAGCGTAGTGAATAAAAAAGTCATTTTATCAACCAACAATACATCAAAAACAATAGTCCATGTGTCTTGCTATTCCAGGTAAAATTATGAGCATGAATCCGTCTGTGGATGACCTCCTAAGAACAGCAAAGGTTTCATTCAGCGGAATCATAAAAGACGTCAACCTATCCATGACTCCGGAAGCAAAAACCGGAGATTATGTGCTGGTCCATGTCGGAGTAGCTATCAGCATTGTAGACGAACAAGAAGCCAATAAAATCTTCAGTTATCTTACTGATATGGGAGAGGTGGACGAAATTGAGCCTGACTAAAATTTAATCATTCAACTCCTTCTCAAAATTTGTAGTTTTACGTCAGTTCGATGAATATTTAGTAAATTATTCATCAAACTGACGTTAGTTTTAGTATTTTTTTTACCTCATTTATTCCCACCTATCTACTCGTCCTTGTGCCTTCCAAACTCATCCTTTTCATGAGGCTTATGAAGTCTTTTAGTGCTGTTAGCAGCCTTCATTGACTCCCCTACCTGATTACTTGCTGTAAAACTCGCTACCATGTTATTGAGCATATCCGTACCTGCTTGAGGGGAATTGGGTAACAATATCAAATTGGAGTTGGCATCTGCGCCTATTGCCTGCAATGTATCATAATGTTGAGTGACCACAATCAGTGCGGATGCTTCTTGCGAATTGATGCCCACCTGATTGAGAATATCAACACTTTCTACAAGCCCACGTGCGATTTCCCTACGTTGGTCAGCGATACCCTGACCCTGAAGTTTTTTGCTTTCTGCCTCAGCCTTAGCCTTGGCCACAATCCTGATTCTGCCGGCTTCAGCTTCATACTCTGCAGCTGTTTTTTCCCTGTCAGCTGCATTGATACGGTTCATGGCGTTTTTAACTTGGATGTCCGGATCAATATCCGTGATCAGGGTATTGATGATATCATATCCGTATGTAGTCATAGCTTCGTTGAGCTCCCGCTTGACAGCAACTGCAATGTCATCCTTTCTTTCAAAGACATCATCCAACTTAAGCTTGGGTACTTCGGCTCTCACTACATCAAAAACGTATGAAGTGATCTGGTCATGAGGGTACTCAAGTTTATAAAATGCATCGTATACTTTTTCCTGTATAACTTTAAACTGTACGGATACTTTCATCTTGACAAATACATTGTCTTTGGTTTTGGTCTCGATGATGACATCCAGCTGCTGTATGCGCAGATTGAGTCTCCCTGCTATTCGATCTATAAAAGGTATCTTCATGTGCAAACCGGAGTGCCGGATGCTGTTGTACCTACCAAAACGCTCTACAATAGCGGCTGTCTGCTGCTTGACAGTGAAAAAAGCAGATAGTAAAAGTAAAAAAAGTAGCGGCAATAGTACTATCAAACCTGGATTAATTTCACTCATGTTATTATGTTTTTTTTTTAAATAAATGTTAGTAAAATACAAATCTATGGTTTTTTCTTTACATTTCGGATGTAGGTCGGAAATAATTTTCAAAAGTGATTTTGACTTTGTTGTGATTGAGCTCAATTCTGAAATGATGTCTTCTCCATTGTAAATTACGACTGTATTCAAGAGATGTTTAGACCCTTTTTTCAATGAGTGGCTTAATCATGAAATGATTAAGTCGCCCATACAATTACGACTAATCACAGGTATCGTTTCAAGGTCAGTAACATTCTAAAAGCTTGAACTCAAAAAAGCTAACATATAGCATTTTCAAATTCAAGCCCAGACTAACTTTAGTTGTATCCAAATATCAAAATAACATGAATTCGGGTTAAAGTATTTTATGGTACTTCTTTAAATATTAAGGGCGTAGACCTGAAATCATTTTAATCAGAGTCCCAAAAAAACATAATCAGGGGCGTTAGCCCTGAAATCTTAAAACAATTTCAACATAATTGAAGATATCTGGGTTACGCCCCTTATTGTCAAATATTTAAGTCATTTTACAAAGATATCAGAGCTAATGCTCCTTCTTTTAATAAAATTATAAAATACCAAAATATCTAAAATGAGATTTGTAGTGAGAGCTGCAAATACAATCCGCCGCGGCGGAAGCACTTTTAGCGACAAATCATACTGTGTGCAGCTATGCTGTAGTCACCACTACAGCATAGCTGCACATGGCATGGTGCATGACTGAACGGTGCGACAGCAAAATGGAGTGGGAGCTCAATTTAGTGAAGGATCAGTCAGCATGCCTGACGGCATGGTCATGTTGTTTCTTAGGTCAGAATACATTATTTGGAGGTCGTAATAGATTATCATTTTAGATTTTTAGGTAATATATTAAACCATATATGCTTCAATTTTCTTATCCCAAATTCAGGTTAAGCATTATCCTACCTTCATATTTTGGCATGAAGAATTCAATTTGTTTTATAAATACGACTTGTTTTTATTCTGTTTGATATTTTGTTTAAAAAAGTCCAATTTTTCTTAACAACCAGGTGAATGCAACTCAATAATAAAATATTTCGAAATTAAACATTTGGATACTAATTTTTTATGAATTTTATTTTTTATCTTTGTAATCCGATTAACCTTCGAAATGATATTCCAAGCACCTTAAACTTAACCTGAAAAGTGAAAAATTTTAAGAATAGATGTGTATTTTTGTTATTTACTATTTCTATTAACATAGTCAACATTACAGATGCACAAATAAATGTTACCAGTGGATTGTTTACAGATACACAAGATTTTAACACCCTAGCATCAACGGGAACATCAAGCACACTTCCTCCAGGCTGGGCATTTGTAGAATCAGGATCTAGCGCAAATACCACCTACACAGCTGGAACAGGTAGTTCCACTACCGGTGACACCTATAGTTTTGGACTCGCATCAAATACAGAAAGGTCTTTGGGCGGATTACAGTCAGGTTCTTTGACCCCTTCCATTGGGGTATGCTATACCAACAGTACAGGAAGCACAATCACATCTTTGCGGATTTCCTTCACCGGAGAGACATGGCGTGTAGGGTCTGCTAATCGTACTGACAGAATCAATTTTGAGTATAACTCTAATACTACTGCAATAAATGGTTCTGGTACCTGGATAGCATTTCCATCATTGGATTATGTAAATCCCGGTCAAACCACCGGTTCTGGTTCAATGCAGCATTCAGCAATTATTACAGCTACTATCACTGGCCTAAATATTCCAGCAAATACTACCTTTTGTTTTAGGTGGGTGAGTTTTGATGCTTCAGGATCTGATGATGGCATCGCCATTGATGACTATACATTGGACAAAATAGTTCTTGCATGTCCTACATTAAACACAGCACCAGACAATGTGAGCATAACAAATAGTACATGTACTAATTGCATATTGGGTGGAGGTAATATCTCGGCACCGACTAATAATTTATGTCCATCAGGATCAACTATGCAATTTTCAACAAACGCAGGTATGATCTGGTCGACCACTTTGCCTTCTTATGTCCAATCAGGCCCGCCTCTAACCATCATAACCCGATGCATCTGTAATAGTAGCCATACTCAGACTAGCCCTATAAGTAGTGGTGTCACCACAAATCCCGGCATGTGTCCTGTTTCTTGTGTCTGTCCGGATTTTACTAATATCATCCCAAATAATGTCACAATTACCAACAGTGTTTGTTCTTTTCCTTTGTGCAATGTTGCTGGAGGATTTATCCAAGCTGCCGTAAACAATTGTCCCACAGGATCAACTATGCAATACTCAGTAGATAACGGCACAAGCTGGAGCCAGACTTTGCCTGTGTACCATCAGTCAGGGCCGCCACAGAATATAATAACCCGTTGTAACTGTAATTCCAATTCAGCCACAAGCAGTGTACCAAGCAGTGCGCAGATTACTTCGCCCGGACCATGTCCAAACACCTGCGCTTGCAATCCAAACTGCGGAACATTTCCGAGATAAACCTTAAGCCCTTACATCATATGAAATTTAAAATGCAAAATGAACATTAAGAATTTTTACAAGCTTTTCCCCAAGCCAATAATACTTTTAATAATCATATTTTTGGGTTTAGAAGCAATTGGGCAGTGCCCCACAAAACCTTCTAACCCTGTAGTCATAAATGAAGTCTCAGGTGATTCAGGACAGTCAGACGCATCAAATGATGGTATCGTAGAGCTCGCAGGAATACCGGGAACCAATATCGGCGGTATGGTAGTCACCAACGGTGAATGGGCTGTCATCATTCCTGCAGGCACACTTATGCCTGCTGATGGTGTTTATCTCATCGCCTGCTCTCAGCAATCTGTCTCTGCGGCAGGCGGAGTCGCAGGAGAAGGTATAACTAATAGCTGTGTCCCAGGCACCAATGGTCTGTCATGCCCCCAATGCGACTATCCGGGTCTTGTTCCGGATTTTGATGTTTGCAACCCTGCAAATGCGATTTACTATGATCCTGCAGCCTCAGGATTTACTATTGATAATGCAGATGCGTCGGATGGTGATCAGGTAGTATTGTTCAATAACGACGGTACCATTGCTGATGCTGTAAAATGGGGAACAACTACTACGACATCAGCCGGCGCCACTACATATGGCGGATCATCAGGGGATGCTGACAACGTGGCTCCCAGCACTTCGGGCTACACCTTAGGTACCCCCGGAATCAGAGGCGATGGTACGGCTGCCACAGGTGTCCCCTTGATGCCTGCAGGCAATTGCCCCGGTCCGGCAATAACTTATGTGATGCCAAGAACAGACGACCCCAGGTATGTCAACCTCGGGACAAATATAAAAGGCTGTAACAGCTCTTATCAGCGTAGCGGTGCCATTGCAACAGCATCGTTGGTGGGTAGTGGCACTGATGTGATGAATGCTGCGTCCCAATGGAATATCAATACTGCTTTAACACAAACCGGCATTCAGACCAACAACACATCGACTGCAGCAGTCAACAATACCAATCACCCAACCCCAGGTGTACCAAATTCAACGCCTGCTTTCGCATGGATACCTCCTTCTTCACTTAATGTCTGTAGTCCGCAAACGTTTACTTTTGGACTCGAAGTGTATAATTACCAGCATGTGTCCGGTCTTTCTTGTGCGGGTGGTTTGATCACTACTTCCGGAAATGCAGGTAGTGAGATTGGTTCTGTAGTAATTGTCAACGAAGGAGCTCCACAGACATGGACCAGCGTTACACCCAATACCACCACCGGAACCACTACCCTGTCGTTTACCACAGCAAGCCTGGGTGAAGGTACACATACGATCAGATTGCAATGGGATGATTACACCAATTGTTGTTCGGGCGCAGAGTGTTATGAATCTGTCACCTATACTGTAAAAGTATTGCCGACGTTTACACAATCCAAGACCTCCATCAGCTGTCCAACAGATGCTGTCGCCGGCTCCATTAATCTATCGCCATTTTTTAGCGGAGGAAACACACCCTATACTTATACTATTTCGTCAGATGCTGGAAATGTAAGTACTGGGGCAGGTGGAACTTTGTCAGGATCTATCATGACTCTGCCTGCAACCGCTACCGGCACTTATATCATAAAAGTAGAAGAGGCTGCACAAGCATGCGGTACCCCTAAATACATAACAGTAAACAGTAATTGTGCTGCAGCACCACCAGCCTGTCCTGTGTTTATAAACGATGCAAGCTGTAGCACACCAGACGGAGCAAAATGCCCCGGAGACATCATTCAAATGTCATTAAACCCAACATCATCCACTAATCTTCCAAATGGTGGAAGCATAGAATGGGTGCTGGATACGGACAATGATAATGATGTCTTTGATGAGCCAGCTGGTAGCGTGATAGCATCACAAACTATAAGTGTGACTGCTTCTTCTGTTGTTTATAAAGATTGTTCAAACCTTGTTGCAGGCGATGTTGTCATTGTCGATATACAATCCGATGCTGATGATAGATTTTCCTTCATACCACTTGTCAATATAGCGGCCAGTACAACCATTATTTTTACAGACAGGGGAGTAAGTGGATCTGGATGGTATGCTTCTTCAGGTGCAGCAGAATCAGGTTTTATCAGTTGGACAGCACCTTCAGGTGGAGTACTGGCTGGCAATATCATTACCATTACCGTTGCCGGTGCGTTAACTCCAGGTACGTTAACTAATCTTTCAATTTCAGGGCCTGGCACTATAAGTTATTCAGAATCAGGTGGAAGTGGAGACTTTTCATTAGCAAATGATGGTGATCAGGTATTGGCTTATTGTGGAACAGCAGGTACATATCCATCATCGTTTATATATGGTGTCACTACTTATGCTCAAAATCTTTGGCAATACAACTCAACCGAAGGGTCGAACTCTTCTGATATCCCTGAAGGCTTAACCAACGGATCCACCGCTGTGGCAGTAGGTGTAAATAATACAAACGGTAACGAATACGATAATGCAATTTGGAATTGTAATACAGGTACCATTTCAGACACTCGAAACAACATACTTTCCAATGTTTCTGATTATACAAAATGGACAGGAAATAATACAAGACAATCACTACCATCTTGTTCTGTGAATGTAACGGGGGCTACAAGTTCAACATTGACTACCCTTGCCCCAACATGCGCAACTTATACTATACCTACCTCAATGTGCAACACCACCATACGCATTAAACCAAGGATATCTCCGGATCCTGGAAGTGCAGACTGTACAGGTGACAATAACCCCACTTTACCATCAAAAATATATACCATCACTTGCCCGTCTGTAACCCTGACAGGTGGTGGTAATGCCTGCGCCCCAACAACTGTTCCTTTGACGATCACATTTACAAATCCTTCAACTGGATTTTCAGCAACAGTCAATTATAGTATCAATGGGATTGCACAAACTCCGCTCACAATAACATCCAGTCCTTACACGCTCAATGCAACATCATCTGGAACTTATGTGATCACAAGCGTGGCTTTTTCTTCACCCGCTTCAACATGTAATGCTACTATATCTGGATCATCTGAAGTTACCATATCACCATTGGTGACTGCTACTATTACAGGAGGAACATCCCCATCTACTTGTGCCGGTTCCGGGACTGTAAGTATTACATTGGCAGGTACAGCTCCATGGTCCTTTACCTTGCGCAATACCACCACAGGAGCATCATACGATCTCACTTCAGATGCATCTCCGTATACAGCAACTGGTTTGGCACCTGGAACATACTCGGTAGTATCTGTTAGGGATGACAATAATTGTGCAGGGACCACTTCTGGAATGTACACTGTTACAGCACCTGCAGACCTGCCCGTACTTGCAGTCATCCCAGCACAGACTGTTTGTTCGGACTCACCTGTTATAAACCTGACTTCATTGAACCCAACTGTCACAGGAGGTTCAGGAGGTGGTAGCTACACCTGGTACTATGATGACCCATCCCTGCCTGGAACACATATACTGGTCCCAAATCCGAATTCAGTAAACATTACTGTTAGCAGAACATTTTATGTAAGATATACAGACGCATCGTCATGTACAGCCTACGGATCTGTGATGGTGAATTTTTCAACATTACCAGCTGTCACAGGTACCCCTACAAATCAGGATTGTACTGCGGGAACACCGGCGAAGATAGATGTGTCCATTCCGGCAGCCACAGGATATGCTTATACTATTACTACTGGAACATCGGGGTCAGGAACTTTGGCCACAGCCATTGCTGCTACAAGTTCGACGCTGACGTTCACTGCAGGAGGTGGAATTTTAACCGGTACAGGAGGAGGATTACCTTCATACCCTACTACAGGAGGTACATCATATACAATAAGGGTATTTAATACGGCTTCAGGCTGCTTTACAGACATTACTAGAAGTGTTTCATCCCAAGCGTGTTTTGTTTGTCCTTCTATAGGTAACATCAGCACCATAGCACCGATATGTAAAGGTAATACTTTTAATATAACTGCAACAAACCTGGTCAACTTGTGTATCGCTAACAATACAGAACGTAATTTTGGTATCTCATTTGTCAATTTTATGGGCACCACTCCACCTTCAGATGTCTATTCTGGTGGAACATTGATGGGTACAGTACCTTACAGCGTTATCAATTCATGTGCAGGTTCTGCCACATTATCAAATTTAGGAGGAAGCTTGGATGCAGGAAGTTACACTATATGCGCTATTCTTTCTCCCACCTCGGACAATGTCACCTGCAGACCTTATCAATGTGTAACATATACAATCAATGCATTACCTACAGTTACCACTACAAGCAATGGTCCTGTGTGCACTGGTCAAACTATCAACCTGCAGACAACATCTCCTACTGGTCTGCCTGCCTCTGCCTATGACTGGACAGGACCTGGAGGATATATCCAGAACGACACTCAGAATCCTTCCAGGACAGGAGCCACTATATCCATGGCAGGAGATTACACAGTCACTGTTACAGATGTAAATAACTGCTCCGGGGTCAGCACGGTAAATGTCGTAGTACAACCTTTGCCTTCATTAATACTTGGAACTAATCCGACAGTCTGTTTGAAATCAACCACAGCCAGTTTACCTTTCACTTCAATAACAGGCGCTCCGAATCAATTTTCCATAGACTTTGATAATGCAGCAAATGCGGCAGGTATTTCAGATATTCCTTTAACCGGTCTTACATCCAGTTCAATTGGCATCACATTGCCGCCATCACTTGCAGCCGGAACTTATTATGGGACTATTTCTGTAATTAACAGCGCCTCATCGTGTACAGGAATACCAGTTTCCTTCAGTATAACTGTTTTAAATGATATCGTAATCGCTGCTGAGGCAACCTGTACAGGAGTTTCTCAGCCTATGACTGGTATGTCATTGGATATTAGTGCTTATACACCACAATACTATATCACAGTTACCAGTGTTTCAGGTGGAAACAATGCTAATTATAATGTATCAGTTCACGGTAGTACTCAGGTTTATTCAGGTAGTCCATTGACATTCGGTCCATTTAATCATTCAATCCCATTGACCGGCAATGCCCCAATTATTGTGACTGCATCAGATTATATGCCCAATTTCGGATTACCTACTTGTTCTGGTACAACCTCAGTTGATGAAACGATTTGTGCCCCAAGCGGTGTCTACTGTGATTGCTCTGGAACTGCACCTGTCCCTCCAAATGGAGGAGTAATCATTGCTCAAGCCAATCCCGGAACATATAACAATAATGGCTATACACAATTTTATGTTCTCGTCAATTCTGGTATTATCGTTACTTCCAATAGCACTGGACTGTTTACCAATCTCAGTGAAGGTACGTACCTGGTATATGCCGTCAATGTAAAAAATTCAGATTACGCAACATTGTTGGCTTCGATGAGCCAGGGCACTCCAATTGTAGGCTTTTCCGGAGGATTAAATCCTTGTTATGCCATTTTAGCTTCACCGGCTTATGTTGTAGATTGTCATCCAAACATATCTTATTCAGCCGTCCAACCTGTATGCAAGCGGGATGCAGTCACATTAAGTACTTCGGCTACAGGGGGGAAGCCCAGTTATTCCTATCTGTGGAACGCCAACTTATCAGGCACTATCAACGGAACACCTGCCGTTACAGCACCAACGTTTACTTTTCCTGCTTTAGGAAACCATCCTTCATATGGACCATATTTTGTTACTATTACAGATGCAAATGGTTGTATTACCACGGGTGATGCACTCTATGTCCCAATCAAACCATCTCTATCAAAACCTGTTATCAGTCCTATGATTACAGGTTGTGACGGTTACATGCCTGCTATTACTTCAACTTGCAGTAATGCAGTACCTGATTTTTCAAATGCGATTTTTAATTTCGACAAGGAAGATCTATTACCTATATATATTGGAACAGGAGCGGAATCAGTAGTCCGTGTAAGCAATGATGTAGGTGGACCAACTTTTTTATCAGGCAACCCATCTTCGGGTTCAAGCTTAAACACCTCATCATGGAGGACTCCAACATTAGACCCTAATAAATTCATTGAAGTTTGCATCAGACCAGAATCCGAATGTTACACTTTAAATATTACAGGATTTTCCTTTGATTATCGAAGATCAGGAACAGGACCTCAAAATTTAGAAATCCGATACTCTACTGATGGCTGGCAAACCTTTACAATTCTGGGCTCCTTCTCTGGATTTGAAGATTCACAATTTTTAAATTCAGGTATTCTTAACTTAAATCAATGTTCTAATGCTGTGTGTTTTAGAATTTATGGTTATAATGCCTCATCATCAGTTGGGACCTTACGACTAGACAATATCAAAATTTCAGGTAATTCATCGGTCGTAAGGTATAATTTTTACAAAAATAACATCAACGGCACGCTACTTGCAGCAGCTGTAGCTTCTTACACACCCACAACAAAAGCAGCGTCAGGACCCGAAATCATTTGTATTCAAGCCGTCAATACAGTACCTTGCAACCCTTTATGTGCAAGCGACTTAAGCTGTACCACCGTAATTTCCAACAATAATACACCATCCCTTAGTTGCAAAAACCATATAAATATAAGTGTGGATAAAAATTGCGAAGGCGGGTCTCTGGCAGAATTATTTACTTCTACTGCAAAAGTTCTGCCAGAATTCTATACGGTTATTGTAAAAACAAATAAAGGAAAGATTGTTTCGCCAGTATCTTACAAGGAATTCTTGGGCCAAACCCTCACTGTATCAGTTGTTGATAGATGTAATAATAATAGCTGTTGGGGAACAATGAAAATAGAAGATAAAATGCCTCCTATCATAGTCTGTAATTCGTCAATTACGGTGCAATGTGATAGTGCTGCATTATTTCTGAGGAACAATATAAGTGGAATTGATCCCAATCGAGTTTTGTTAAGACCTGCTAAGTTTGACAACTGTGGATTTTCTTCAGATTCGCTCCTGACATTACATGATTTTAGAAAGGACTGCGGGGGTATGATCGTTAGAAACTGGTCTTATACTGACTGTGGTGGCATGACAGCCAAATGCAAAGATACTGTTTTTATTGTGCCTATCAATATGGATAGAATTATGTGCCCAAATAAAGAAGTGGTTGTTGATTGTGGTGTTGACATTTCACCTGATGGTATTTATGATTTTTTTGGAAGCAATTCAACATCAAGAAGAAATGCCTATCCTTATGTTAACAGAACAGGTACAACCCCCGTGAGATTAGATAATGTCTGTTCATTTATAACTTTTTACAATGACGTTACACTTGAAGCATGTTCAGTAGGCTGTAAAGGCAACAATAAAGTGATCAGAAGATGGACAACACTTGACTGGTGTACTGGTAATCTTTATGAGTGTACACAGGTTATCAAGTCTATCGACACAGAAGGACCTACCTTCTTAGTGAACGATGAGACAGTAAGTACCAATCCATGGGGTTGTACAGCAGACTTCTGGATGCCTGAGGTATGGGAACTTCATGACAATTGTGACCACCACCCAACTATCACAGTTAAGGCAGCTGATATCGTTCATGGTTTGACAGTGACCTGGGTAGCAGGCAAAGGATGGAGAGCAGCAGGAGTACCATGCGGAGTAACCACATTTAAGTACATAGGCACTGACTGTTGTGGTAATGAGACAATACATCTTATGGATATTACTGTAGCTGACAGAACAGCACCAGTACCTGTGACTAAGCAAAATATCGTAGTAGGTCTTACTCCCGGATATGATGCACATGGTACAGCAGATGCAAGTGCTAAATTGTTTGCACCAAGTGTAGACAACGGATCAAATGACAACTGTAGTGATGTAAGAATCGAGATCAGAAGAGCTTTGAATTCTCCTTTATGTTCAAATATAGGATATTACGGACACAATAATAACAGAACATACAGCAGTATGCCTGGTATTAATTTCTCCACTAGCTCATCTCCTACAGCCAATATCACCTGGACATGGACAAGCAGTAGTGGATCACGAACAAGAGATGCCGGAGTAAGTCCAACCAATATGAACTGGAAAGTAGTATTGATAGATGAGGCACAGGGACAATGGACATGGAGAGATATGAGTGTCGTAAATGGAGCTACTGTAGTAAGACCTGAATTCTGGGACTACACAGGATCAGTAGGTGCAGGATCAACATGGAGAACATCCAGAGCTAATATTACCAGAGCAGATGCTACTAAGTTACACAACTTCTTAGATACTGACGGTGGTAAGTTTGTGAAATTCTGTTGTGAGGACATACCTGCCGGTCAGGCGTTTGGATCACATGATGTACAGATGAGAGTGTGGGATGATGGTAACAAAGACGGATGTATCGGATGTTGGGTATTAGCAACAGATGCCAATCCAAATCCACAGCAAGACAACTTCAATGAGACGTGGTCAACTGTAAGAGTTGAAAACAACAATCCACCGATCCTAGTATGTCCTAAAGATGCCACGATCTTCTGTGACTGGCCGATAGAGACAAGCGTAGGTGTTTGGAAGTCTGTGGCTGGAGTAAACTTCGACAAGACAGGAGTAGCAGAAGCTAACGGAGCTTGCGGAAATCCTGCTGTTGAATTCAGCGATGCAGAAGAACTTGATAAGTGTGATCTTGGTTGGATTAGAAGAACCTTCAGAGTACCATTCACTCCTAAAGGTTCAACAACCGTACAATACATAACGTGTAGACAAAATATCAGAGTACTTCAAAGCAACAGCACACAGGTGTGGAATTTTGCTGCAGACAGCAGATACTCTCATACTGCACCTGCAGTAAATACTAACCAAACTGTATTTTGTAATGCACCAACAGGCGCCCCTGCGCCGGTAGCATGTACCGGACCTACAGCTGCAGACATAGCTGCATGGGAACCAAGATATGTACAGGCACCATGTGATGTGATCGGATTGAACGTAAGCCAGCCTGAGCAGTTTGACTTCGAGGATGGAGTATGTAGAAAGTGGGTAGTGAAGTACAAATTTGTCAACTGGTGTGATCATAAAGAAGTATGTTACTACAAGACCTTTGTATTTGAAGATGTGATAGCTCCGGTAGTAGCATGTAAAGATACATGTATCGCAGCTGGTGCAAACTGTAAGACTACAGTGACCTTGACAAAATCAGCAAATGATGATGGTGGCTGTATTCCTAACGATCCTAACAGATGGTTGAAGTGGTATGTAGTGATTGACGAGTGGGCAGATGGTACTGTTGACTATGCTTATAGTTCATTTGTACCTACCAACTGGAACTTTGGTGGTGGACAAACACTTCAGGTTTCTCCGGGAGTTTGGGTACCTGCCAAATATGTAGCTCCGAGCAAGCCAAAAGATAATATTACAATTACATTCCCTAACATCATTGAAGGTAAGCACAGCTACCATAAAGTGACATGGAAAGTAACAGACGGATGTCATAATTTCGGTGCATGTACAGAGACCATCGAGGTGAAAGACAAAAAAGCACCAACACCTTATTGTGTACACCTTAGCACAGCACTGATGGCAACACCGGCAGGAAGCACTGCTAAGCCAATGGTAGAGCTTTGGGCAAGAGACTTTGATAAGGGATCATTTGACGGAGACCTTGCATGGCCATGTACAGCACAAAAAGACTTGTTGTTTACATTCAATGGTGAGCACCCGATATTGACAAGCTTGAATACAGAGCATTTATTCAAAGGAAAAGGACTTTCAGCTACACCTGCTGAATATGCTGCAGGAACAGCACAGAAATGGTTACCTGCCACTAAGACTTCAGGCAAAATCTGGACAAGCGACGCATTACAAGGTAAGTCTTCCAATGAAGTACAAGTAAACGTAAGCGTATGGGATTGGAATCTGAATACAGACTTCTGTATGGTCAATCTTAAGTTAGTATGTAATGGTAACGGATGTCCTACAGGTGGTGCAGGATCTAGAATAGCAGGTACAGTAGCAACTGAATCAAATCAGACTGTCAGCAATGTCACTGTGACAATAGATGCCAATATCACTGAGTACCCAGTATCAGTAACCACTCCTTCGAATGGTACATTTGAGAAGAGTGTTCCAAACGGAATCGATTACGAAGTTACAGCGAGCAAAGGTGGAGACTACATCAATGGAGTAAGTACACTTGACCTTGTGATGATTCAGAGACATATCTTGGGTATTGAGACATTATCTTCACCATACAAAATGATTGCAGCAGATGTAAACAATGATGGTAAAGTAACAGCTCAGGATCTTACAGAGTTGAGAAAATTGATCTTAGGTATCTACAATGAGTTGCCAAACAACGCAAGCTGGAGATTCCCTATATCATCTCAGACAATGAATGCAAGTACACCATTCCCTTATCTTGAGAAGATAGCAATCTCTTCTTTGGACAAAGATATGATGAACCAAAACTTTGTAGCTGTTAAGGTAGGAGATGTCAATGGTAATGTAACTACCAATGTTGCTAGCCCAGCAGTAGAAAGCAGAAGCGCAAATACAGTTGCTATGACTGTAGCAGAGCAAACTATCGCAGCAGGTGATGTAGTAGACATCGCAGTTACAGCAGCCAACTTCAATGATGTAGCAGGCTTCCAGTACACTATGAACCTTAAAGGTGCAAGCTTTGTAGGTATCGATGGTGGTGCTATAGGAATCAATGACAATAACATCGGAGTGATTGCAAATGACGTAGTAACTATGTCTTATGCATCTGACAAAGGTGTTACAGTAGCTAATGATGAAGTACTCTTTACTATCACAGTAAAAGCAGACAGAGCAGTGAAAGTAAGCGAAATGCTTTCAATCGGATCAGCAGTGACTTCAGCAGAAGCATACACTAGCGACCTTAAAGTGGGCAAAGTAAGCTTAGAAGTAAGAACAGCTCCAGTAACAGCTATCGAGTTGATGCAAAACGAGCCTAACCCATTCAAGGGTCAGACTACAGTAAGCTTCAACATGCCTGAGCCAGCAGCAGCTTCCTTAAGTGTATATGATGTAACTGGTAAAGTAGTGACAGTAAGAAACATCAACGCAAACAAAGGCTTGAACAGTGAAACATTCACAAGAGAGCAGTTGGGAGCAAGTGGTGTGATGTACTACACACTTAAGAGCGGTGACTTCACAGCAACTAAGAAAATGATCATCATCGAGTAATCGGTGCTGATGATCTGAAAATCTAAACATAAGTGGAGGTTGGAAACGACCTCCACTTTTTGATAAATCGGTTTTTGGGATGGCCTCTCTTCGAGCAATTGAAGGGGGGCTTTTTAAATTTATCCATCGACCACCAAGCTGAGCAAAGCGAAGACTGGTGAGCGATCTTGGACCCATCGACCACTAAGCCGACAAAGGAGGACTGGTGAGCGATTCATAATTCAACATATAAAAACCTGATTGTCGAAGTTTATAACTTCGATACTATATTTTAAGAATTTGCAATTCAAACATTTTACCCATCGACCACTAAGCTGAGCAAAGCGAAGACTGGTGAGCGATAACTATTTATTAAGATCTATCAACTTCAGTTATTATTTTGATGTATGATGTCAATAATGGATTTACATGCAACTAATATAATTTCCCTACCTACTGTTGATATCACCTGATCCTCATCGGGTTGAAGAGAATCTTCCACCAATGCCAGCATATCTTCCTGCTGATAGTTTTCAAAGAATGTATCAAGTGCTTTTGAAAATGAACCAGAAAGAATTGAATTAAAAACTCCCCAGTTTTTTTCTTCTGCTTCTTCAAGGTCTTGTCCTTTTAATGTGCTTATTTTACCGCACTGCTCGCTGGCACTATAATAGAGAATCATAGTCAGGTACTCAAGCATACCGGATTCTTCACTACTCAACAGACTTTGATTATCTTTGTCTATAAATGCCATCAAATCTTTTTGATCAGTAAAAGTTGCTCCAACTTTGATTTGTAAACATTTTGATCTTCAAAGATGTCAATATATTTATTAATCGTACCGTCAGTGATATAAATCATATTACAAATTAATTAGCTAAATAAATGGACAAAAGTATTTAAAAATCCTTACATTTGATGCTTGTATGGTGTTAATTGATTCTTATACCCTCAATATAAGTTTTGCTATGTATTACATGCAAAGCACTATTATATTAGTAAACAAATCTTTATGTTACGCACAGTTATAACAGGTACCGGAAGTTTTATTCCTGAAAATATTGTCTCTAATGATGACTTTATCAAAAACACATTTTATGGTGAAGACGGAAACATCATTGAAGCACCTTCACATGAAATCATAAAAAAATTTGAAGATATCACCGGTATTTCTGAAAGAAGGTATGTGTCTGAAGAATTGATGGCATCAGATTTAGGATATATCGCAGCAAAAAAAGCAATAGAAGATGCCAATATGGATCCGGAAACACTGGACCAGATCATTGTTGCACACAATTATGGGGATGTGGCCTATCACTCTGTCCAAACTGATGCTGTACCTGCTTTAGCTTCTAGAATAAAACAAAAGCTTGGCATAGTGAACCCGTCATGTATAGCTTATGATATATTATTTGGATGCCCTGGATGGTTACAAGGCGTGATACACTCTGATGCTTTTTTTAAAGCGGGGATTGCCAAAAAGATACTGGTGATAGGTGCAGAGGCATTATCCAGAGTGATAGACCCTTATGACCGAGATAGCATGATATTTAGCGATGGTGCCGGCGCGACTGTATTGGAGTACGTAGAAACCCATAGTGATTCGGGTGTAATAGCTTCAGCAGTTCAATCACACTGTGTGCAGGAAGCAAATTATATCAATTTTGGTGAGTCATACCGACCAGAGAGTGACCCGAACATCAGGTATATAAAAATGAAGGGCAGGAAAGTTTATGAATACGCTATTAAAAATGTGCCATTAGCTATGAAGTATTGTGTCGAAAAAAGTGAAGTTGACGTCAGGGCTATAAAAAAGATTTTTATCCATCAGGCAAATGAAAAAATGGATGAAGGTATAATAAAAATGTTCTACAGATTATATGGTATCAAAGATATTCCACACCACATCATGCCTATGAACATTCATAAATACGGAAATAGTTCGGTTGCGACTATCCCGACCCTTTTTGATTATGTAAAACACGGCTGGATGGATGATCATGAATTGAAGGAAGGAGATATCATTATGTTTGCATCCGTGGGTGCAGGTATGAATATCAATGCTGCGATATACAGAATGTAATTACGACTTTACTATTATTATCCAATTAGTTAATCATTATAACTATTCAAATTTTAAAATGGATTGTTGCATTTTTGACAATACCTCCATAAAAGTGGAATTTAGAGTATGTTTAAAATTTATCCTTTAGCAATAAAATGTCTTATTTTGGCTGCAAATTCGTTAAAATTTTCGTCAAATTGCCCATTCGCCGCGGCGGACTGCAAAATTTGCCTTTTTTCGCTCAAAATAAGTTCATTTTATAATCCAAAAACAAAATTTAAACATACTCTTAATCCTATAAAAACATAGGTTAGTATAAAAAAGCTATAGATAAGTAAAATTATTTCTTTAATTTTGTTCTGTAATTAAATATATACAAACGATATGGCTGCATATAAAGAATATAGGTTTGGTGGCGGCAATAGTCCATTTGGATTTTTAGGCCCATTACTCATTCTTGCTGTTTTTTTTACTGTTTTGTTTTTTATGGCGAAAGGTCTTTTCTGGTTATTGTCATGGGCAACACCGGTCTTACTTATTTTGACTTTGATCATTGATTACAAGGTAATAAAAGACTTTTTCATTTTTATTTGGAAGCTGCTCAAAGAAAATCCCTGGGCCGGAGTATTAGCAGTAGTAATGATTGTTTTTGCATATCCTTTTGTAGCTGGATATCTCTTTGTAAAAGCTTTAGGAAAGAGAAGTATTAAAAAAGCAATGGAAAAAGTAACTCAGGAAAAAACCACTTATACTGACTATGAAGAAGTAGTCGATGAAGATGATTCATTTTTAGAACTTCCGCCATTAAAGCGAAAACCGGAGCCAATCCGACAAGAAAAAGGCAATGTAAGCGAACCCGTCAAAAACGACAAAGCCAATGAATATGATGATATGTTTAAATAAACACCATTGATCTTTTTTGGCATTATAATTTTTTCAGGTTTTGTTTATATATTCGTCTTATACTGGATATATTCATACTGGAATATACCAATGGACATAGTTTCGAAAAATACAGCAAGTAAGATAAATGTCTCCATTATAATTGCTGCCCGTAATGAAGAACAAAATATTGAGGCATGCCTGCGAAGCATCATTGCAAATGATTATAAAAAAGAAAACTTTGAAATTATTGTTGTAGATGACCACAGTACAGATAATACAAAAGATGTTATTATCAGCCTTCATACTCCCAATATCAGGGTTATAAGCCTTCCGGAACATCTGCAGGGAAAAAAAGCTGCCTTATCTTATGGAATTGCAGTAGCTAATCATCCTATTATCATAACGACTGATGCTGATTGTAAAGTAAGTCCATACTGGATCGAATCACATGCAAAGGTTTACCAGAATAGCAATGTTCAGATGTGCACCTCGGTCGTACTACCGGAAGAAAGTCCATCCATCCTTAATGTATTTCAATTTTTAGATATGGTTGCAACTATGGCAACAACTATGGCCGGGATCTTATCCCAAAAATACTACTTGGCAAATGGTGCCAATCTGAGTTTTAGGAAGGAGGCTTTTGTGCAAACTGGTGGATACGTCGGTAATGAAAATATAGCTTCCGGTGATGATATTTTTCTAATCAATAAAATTGGTAACGCTTATCCTGGATCTATCAGGTTTATCTCAGATCAATCAGCTATAGCCATCACAAAACCGGAAAAATCTTGGGATTGCCTATGGTATCAGCGTATCAGATGGGCTTCCAAATCATCCAAGACCAATAATCATACACTCATGGCACTTCAGGGTTATATATTTCTGTATTCCTGCCTGCTTGTCATCGGATGTATTACAGGTATTATCCTGACATCTGAATCACTTGTATTTTCAATAATGATAGGAATACTTATCAAATACACGGCAGACTATTTCTTTCTGCGAAGATTAAGTACACATTATGGACGGCAAATTATATTGTCTTATTTTATTCCAAGCTTTTTGATATATTTCATTCACATCATAGCTTCCGGTATAGTCGCCTTATTTCCAATAAATTATCGATGGAAGGGCAGAAGCGTCAGCTGAAAAGGCTTGACGTGTGTTATAATAACAATCCAATTAAAAAATCTCCAATTATCTTCTAAATGCAATTTTATACAAAAGGAAAACGAAGAATAGCTTTCCGGATGTCCTCATTTTTTACTATATTTGCGTTGTAAAGCAATTGAAATTTGACACCAGTCATTGATGTAATTATTCCGGTATTTAACGAAGAGGATTCCATTGGGAAGGTACTTGATGAAATACCACCTTACTTGGTACGTAATATTATTGTTTGCGACAATGGAAGTAGTGATAGAACTAAGGAAGTAGCAAAAAATAAAAAAGCGATTACAGTAACTCAATCTTTAAAAGGCTACGGCAATGCGTGCCTGAAAGGAATGGATTATATATCTAAGCTTGATATTCATCCTGATATTGTAGTATTTTTGGATGGTGATTATTCTGACTTTCCGGACGAAATGCCTGAATTAGTCCGTCCCATTGTAGAGAACAACAAAGATTTGGTGATTGGTTCACGTGCGTTGGGTCAAATGGAAAAAGGGTCCATGATGCCACAACAGATTTTTGGCAATTGGTTGGCTACCAACTTGATAAGAATCATTTATAATTACCAATTCACAGATTTGGGGCCATTTAGGGCCATAAAGTATCAGCGGCTTCTGGACTTGGAAATGGAAGATAAGACCTTTGGCTGGACTGTTGAAATGCAAGTAAAGGCTGCTAAAAAACGTTTAAACGCTTGTGAAATACCAGTCAGATACCGCAAAAGAATAGGAAAGTCTAAGGTATCTGGTACGATTCGTGGCTCTATCCTGGCAGGTCATAAGATCCTGTGGACTATTTTTAAACTTATATAATATGAATAGGAATAAACATGTTTGAGATTATTGGGTATGTACTGGTCATAGTTTATTCCATCGCATTGATATACATTACGATTTACTGTCTTATGCAGCTGCATTTACTATACAGATATCTATTTTCAAAAGCTAAAATAAATAAAAACCCGCATCTTCCTGATTACCCATCTGAATGGCCATCAGTCACCATACAATTACCTCTTTACAATGAAAAGTATGTGGCAGAGCGTCTGATTGATAACATCATCCAATTAGATTATCCTAAACATGCGCTAGAAATACAAATACTCGACGATTCTACTGATGATACAACCAATATCGTTAATAAAAAAGTAGCTCAATATCATAAACTTGGCTTCAACATATGCGCGATCCGCAGAACTGCCAGAAATGGATTTAAAGCAGGTGCACTCAAGGAAGGATTGCCATCGGCGCAAGGTGAATTTATTGCAATTTTTGATGCTGATTTTCTTCCTAAGAGAGATTTCCTCAAAAAAACCATACCTGCTTTTGGGCAACCTGAAATCGGCGTTGTACAAACAAGATGGACGCATATCAATCAAAAAGACTCTCTGCTTACTGAAATGCAGGCTCTGCAACTCAATGTACATTTTACTGTGGAACAAACCGGCCGTTATAAAGCTGGATATTTTTTACAATTTAACGGTACTGCCGGAATTTGGCGTAAAAAATGTATCACGGATGCTGGTGGTTGGGAAGCAGATACACTTACTGAAGACTTGGATCTCAGCTACAGAGCACAGCTGAAGGGTTGGAAAATTCAATACATGGAAGATATCTTAGCTCCGGCAGAATTGCCGTCTGAAATCAATGGTCTGAAATCGCAACAATTCAGGTGGATGAAAGGTGGAGCAGAAACAGCCAAAAAATTGTTGCCAAAAGTTTGGTTGTCAGAAATTCCATTTATCCAAAAGATTCAGGCAACAGTGCACCTTTTGTCCAGTACAATCTTTATTTTTGTTTTCTTATTGGGTGTTTTTAGTTTCCCTTTGTTGTTTTTTATAAATCCATTGGGTCTTGACCCCGGCAAGTTTTCGTTTTTTATGATATCCATGATTGCTATCATTATGGTATACTATGTGGCCAATGTTCAGACTGCCTGGCCAAAAGAAAATAAAATATGGATGATTTTCAAATTTATATTTTTATTTCCTGTATTTCTATCATTGTCTATGGGACTTGCTTTTCACAATGCCCTTGCGGTAGTACAGGGTTTAGCTGGCAATAAATCACAATTTGTAAGAACCCCGAAATATGGAACTGCTGAAAATGCAACACCAAAATTCAGGACATCTTACTTTTCAAAAAGCTTGAGTCTGGTTTCTGTAGGTGAAGGTTTGCTAAGTCTTTATTTCATATTTGCAGTATACTATGGCTGGAAGTACCAGATGGCATATTTTCTGCTATTTCATATGATGTTGGCTTTAGGATATTTTATCTTGTTTTTATATGCAATCAGAAGTAAACTATTCAGCTGAACCATCTCGGGTTAAGATTGTGAAACATCTCATTCTCCTGTGTTTCATACTTTCTGTAGGTGCTATTGAATTTTTCTTCGATCAAAAAGATTTTTATTCTGCGTTTCCCATATTTACTATTGGCTTCGGATTGATGTTATTGATATATAAGTCAAATTACAATTTGAAAATAGTGATAGCTGCCGGCATCATCACACGTATGGCAATGTTATTTGTATTCCCCGGTTTTTCTGATGATATATATAGATTTTTCTGGGATGGCAGACTCATTTTGGAAGGTATCAATCCTTATGGTATCATGCCTAAAGATACTTTACAGCTCCACCTGCCATATCTCAACACAGAACTGTTTCATTTATTAAATTCGCCGGAGTACTACACGATATATCCACCTGTCAATCAACTTTATTTTGCTATCAGTGCCTTAGCTGGCGATATCAAATCCTGTGTTGTCATCATGAGATTGCTCATCATCACAACAGAGCTCGCAGGCATTATGTACCTGCTGAAGTTGCTGAACAGAAGAAATCTTGAAACTAAATGTGTAATCCTGTATTATTTAAATCCATTGGTAATTCTGGAATGTATCGGAAATCTTCATTTTGAAGTTGCAATGCTATCATTCATGCTTATATCTGTCTACTACATATTTGATTCAAAGTATATGAAAGGAGCTTTTTTTCTGGCATTCAGTGTAGGTATAAAATTGCTGCCATTGATGATCGTTCCGTTTTTCCTTTTCAGAATGCCTTCCAAAGACCGTTTCAGATTTTCAGGCCTTCTTGGCATCTTTTTGATGATCATTTTTATACCTTTAGTTTCTGGCTTCGCATCGTCTTCCTTTTTGAGTAGTGTGGACTTATACTTTCGTAAGTTTGAGTTTAATGCAAGCATATATTACGTGCTCAGATATGCCGGAAATTTGATTTCAGGATATAATCTCATACAATTTATCGGTCCATTATTGGCAATTGTAACATTGATGACCAATATCTATTTTGCAAATAAGTCCAAAAAATACTCAGAAACAAACTTTTGGAATTACAGTCTTATAGTATGGACTACTTATCTAATGCTATCTACAACTGTGCATCCATGGTATATCATCTCTGTAGTATTATTCGGAATACTCTCAGACAGGACCTATCCTTTAGTATGGTCATTTCTTGCTTTCATTTCGTATGTCAACTATAGTCAACTCACCTATCATGAAGATCTCTGGTTTGTGGCTGTAGAATACCTTTTGTTATGGTTTGTTTTAATATTTGAATATAAAGGATCTATTCTATTTTCTACCGTTAGGGCTAAATTACTATAGAACTATCGCCAAGAGCAAAAT
Source organism: Saprospiraceae bacterium (assembly GCA_016713025.1). Lineage (NCBI taxonomy): Bacteria > Pseudomonadati > Bacteroidota > Saprospiria > Saprospirales > Saprospiraceae > Saprospiraceae bacterium. The sequence continues at coordinate 1,554,552 of JADJPZ010000004.1, forward strand.
AACCCATGGTATAGATTTTAATATAAGAAAAGGCAAACTTTTAATTAAAGGTTGGTCACCATGTTCAAAAAATCTTTGCCTTAATCCTCTATTGTGTTCATTTCTGATAAACTTCAAGGAATGATTGCTTCTGACAATATACAATGGTGTATAGCTAGAATTAGTACTTGTTTCAGATGTGGTGTGACGTTTCATTTTGTTAAGTTCAATTTAAACAGAAAACGTAACCTATTGAAATAAAGTTATTTGCAAAAAGATTCTTTAGACAAATGCTTGTAATTTAAGGATTACTCCTAGCATTGTCCCGAAGTTGGGGTTTTACCTTTTTTACTATTTTACAAAGACAAAAGATCGATCGTCTGACAATTCCGGATGATAGCAATACCCTTCTGTGTCAAAAAGTTTCAAATCATCAGGATGAGTTATTCTATTTTTGATCACATACGCAGCCATGAGACCTCGGGCTCGTTTTGCATTAAATGATACAAAAGATCTCTTTCCACCTTTCATTTCAAAAAACTCGGCATTGATAATATTCTTGTCTAGCTTGGAAACTTTTACACTCTTAAAATACTCGTCAGAAGCCAGATTCAGGAGGTAATTTGAATCAGAAGATTGAAGAGATCTGTTGATACCAAAAGTGATTTTGTCTCCCCAAAATTGGTAAAGATTGGATCCTAGAGTTGTTTTGAATTTCAGTCCCATCTCCAATCGATAGGTTTTCATCAAATCAAGAGGGCGCAAGATGCCATAGAGTCCAGATAATATAAGCAAATACTTTTGAGCGTATTCCATATCAGATGCACTAAACGAATGCGCATTCAATCCAGAGTATACTTCCCCTGTAAAATTATAAATGGCACTTCTGCTGTTTTCTGTTGAAATATCTACCGAAAGGGAGTCTATCAATGCACAGGTATGATCTGCAAGCTTGTCACTCAAAGACATAATTGATTTTATCTCGTCTCTGTTTTTGCATTTCAAAATATTTATCAATTCGCTTGTTTCTTCAATAAAAACAGGTAACGTGAACGTCTCAGCCTTAAGTGATTTGCTTTGTGAGGATTTGGATGGAGATAGTATTATGACCATAAAAATTGTTAATTATATAAATAATATGGGCAAATTTTTCATTTCACTTCAAATATATGGTTCAATTTTATTTTTTGGCATGGTTTTGGATAGGTTACTACCTGAGATTGAGTTTATGAGTAATTAATTAAGCAAATTGTTTACTCGAGACCGGTTCTGTAGGGAGAATCGGTCTTTTTTTTTATATATAAGCATCAGCTTCCAAAGATGCCATTTCCCACTCTTCCATCTTTTTTTCCAGATTTTTTTGCAGCAGCAAATATTTATTATTGACATCCATGAAGGAGGGTTGATTATAAAAATCCGGATCAGCAAGTTTTAATTCAAGTTCTGCCAGTTCATTTTCAATTTTGGAAATATCCCTTTCAATACCAGATATCTGTTTTTTGAGTTTGCGGGATTGTTCCGGATCAGTTTTTTTACCGGAATTTGTGGTGTTCAGATCATTAATTGATGTTTCAGATTTTTGCAATTCAACAGATCGCATGCTGTCCAGTTTCTTTTTATCAAGAAAGTACTCAATATCACCAAGATACTCCTTAATACTACCGTCTTTAAACTCGATGACCTTATTTGTCAATCCCGACAAAAAGTCCCTGTCATGAGAGATGACCAAAAGTGTACCTTCATAAGATATCAATGCCTTTTTTAGCACTTCCTTACTGTAAATATCGAGGTGATTGGTGGGTTCGTCAAGGATCAGAAAATTACAGGGTTTCATAATAAGCGATGCCATAGCAAGCCTTGCTCTTTCGCCACCCGAAAGTACACTCACTTTTTTACCGGCATCATCTCCGGAAAATAAAAACGCTCCCAGGATACTTCTTACTTTGGATCTCATTTCTTCGGGTGCTCGGTCTTCTATGGTATCGAGCACAGTAGATTTCAAATCCAATAATTCAGACTGGTTTTGAGCATAGTAAGAGAGATGCATGTTGGAGCCCTCTTCCATTTTCCCGTTTGAAGGAGGTATAAGACCAGCTATAATTTTGGCCATGGTCGTTTTTCCTTGTCCATTTTGCCCTACGAAGGCTACTCTTTCTCCTCTCTCAATAGCAAAATTCAAACCACTGAATACCTTTTTATCACCAAAAGACTTGCTGACATCTAATGCTTTGACGACCTCCCTACCCGATCTGGGCACTTCAGCAAACCGGATACTCATAGTTTTACCTGATTCTACAGGAGCTTCGATTCTATCCACTTTTTCGAGTTGTTTTTGCATACTCTGAGCCATCTTGGTTTTTGTGGCCTTTGCCATAAACCTACTGATGGTCTTTTCCTTCTGAGCTATATCCCTTTGCTGATTTTCATAAGCAGATATCTGTATGACTCGCTGCTTCTCTTTTTCTTCCAGAAATTTTTTATAAGACAATTTATAATCCAGAATATCGCCATTTTCTACCTCAATGATTCTGTTACACACATTCTCGAGAAACTGAATGTCGTGAGATATCACTATGACTGTCCCGGGATAATCTTTCAGGTAGTTTTCTAGCCAGATGATAGATTCAATATCAAGATGATTGGTAGGTTCGTCGAGCATCAAAACATCAGGAATTCTGAGTAGTAATTTGGCTAGCTCTATCCGCATTTTCCATCCGCCGCTGAATTCTGTTACTTTTCTGGAAAAATCTTCGTCTGTAAATCCAAGCCCTTTCAAAATTTTAGCTGTTTCAATTTCAAGGGTTGTGAGATTAAAATGTTCCAGTCTTCCGGTAAGCGCTGCAAGGTCTTCCAAAAGTCTGTGATACGAATCGCTCTCAAAATCCGTTCTTTCTGCAATCTGATGATTCAGTTCATCTAGTTGTTTTTCTATGTTTTGGGCTTCGTCATGACATGTCATGGCTTCTTCCATAACTGTAATGGTTTCATTTAGCGAAAACTCCTGCTTCAGATACCCGACTGATGTTCCATTGGGGAATTCAAGCACTCCTTCATCTGGTCTGGATAATCCGGCAATGATTTTTAAAAGTGTAGATTTTCCGGCACCGTTCATTCCTATCAAACCAATTCTTTCTTTGGGGCTGATCATAAAACTGATCGCATCAAGTAATACTCTTTCTCCAAATTTGACTGAAATATCTCTGACGTAATACATTAATCTTATACTTTTTTCAAAAAACATCACAAAAATATACTTTTTGAGCGTAGTGGTGTTGTTTCTGAATGAGTAAAACAAAAAATGAAGAAATCACTTACAGAAACAAGACAGATTATCTTGCAATGCTCATGGACAAATGATGGATGCAAGTAGCTTCATTTAATTTCCTATTTCTGCCATAAGTCATATAAATATAGAGTTATGGTAAAAATAGAAATTAACTTATTTGTTCGGCAAAGAAGATTTTGAAGATCAAATTTTAGGCATTTAAACCCAATGTCGTATAGATAAGCAATTTTCCATTGTTTTTACCCTATCTAAATCTTTCCCTTACAAGAAGGGAAAGACTTCATAAAGATGCCTTAATTAAACGACATCGCATTTATACCTTATCCATTATTTCATTAAAATATTTTGAGTTTCTTTGCTTTATTTGCTTTTCATTTTCTTCTTCACCTTAATCCTCGTTTCTGTTTTATCCATAAATACCTGATAATCCTCATTCAATACAATAGATTTTAGTTTGGTGATGACTCGCTTCACTTCTTTGTATTGGCAAAGTTTTTCTTTCAGTATGATCAACTTAGAAAAGATCAATGCTTTATCAATACCTTTGATAGTTAAGGCAAAGTCTATCAACTTTTCTGCTTCCACATCTTCATCAAAATCGATCAACAATTGTATGAAGTACGGGTACACAAAAACAGCCCCTATATCTGCCACCAATGCATCTTGAAAATACATTTTTGCAGTGGCATAGTCCTGCAACTGTTCTGCATACACTCTACCATATAGACAGAGTGTCGCAGCGTTGTTGTTGTCACCTGATAAGGCGTAATCCAAGGATTCTATGGCTTCTTCCAAATAATATGGGTAAGCATCCAAAGCTTTACATAAATATTTATCTATTGAACTCATTATTTAAATCATTTTTTAAATTGTTTTTTAAACTTAACCTTTGGGATTTATATCCCTTTTCTACTTTCATTTTTTTAAAATCGGAGCCACGAAATACCCTCACAGGATTACCACGTTCTATTTGCATTTGGTTTTTCCATTGAGACAACTCATTGGTTTTTAAAGCTTCCAGATGTTTTTCACGGATTTTCACAAGAAGACGCTCATAAGCCAGTTTTTTGTTCTGATGCTGTGAGCGACTATCCATGGCTACTACTTGTATGCCCGTAGGTAGATGTGTGGCTCGCATCGCAGAACTGACCTTATTGACATGTTGTCCACCGGCTCCCGAACTGCGCATCGCCTGATACGAAATATCGCTGTCTTTGATCTCCATGTCAGTGGCATTTCCCACTTCAAAGATACCAATGTACCAGTTTTTGCGTTTGTGGTCTTTGCGTATCTCACTTTCTCCTATCCATTGTATCGTACCAATCCAAGAATCCACAAAACTCAATGCTTGGGCACCTTCAACAGACAATAATGCCGTATCTATAGAGCCATTTTCGTCCCCTGCTACTTTCTGCAATACTTGTACATCTAGTCCAAGACTCCTTGCATCATCCATTAAAATCTGAAGTACCCGAGCGACAACCCGGGTACATTCAGCCGGTCCACGACCTGATGTGATTTGAATTAACTTTTGCATGATGTTATCCTTTATCCATTTTTACAATTTTGGGCGTGAATGTGCCCATGATGTCCACCAACTCTGTTTGCAACGACATGACTTTCGTGATATCTTTGTATGCCATCGGCGACTCATCGATGCTACCACCGATCAAAGTCACACTAGCATCCTTGAGTCGTTTTTTGATCTCATGCTGAGTAAACTGAGACTTACATTGTGCTCTAGAAAACAATCTTCCTGCTCCATGTGAAGCAGATTGTATGCTGTTATCATCGCCTTTGCCCACCACAATATACCCAGGTGCAGTCATAGATCCCGGTATGATGCCCGCGACGCCTTTTGCTGCTGGTGTCGCTCCTTTTCGGTGTACGATACACTCCTTGCCATCTACGATTTCGCGCCAAGCAAGATTATGGCTGTTACTGATATTGACTAAGACTCGTTTGCCTAGTGCTTTGCTGAGCCGTCGGTGTATGTCTTCGTGGCAAGCCGCTGCATAATCACATGCCAAGTTCATAGCCAACCAATATTCCATACCATCATGTGTGTTCAGGTCCAACCACGCCAGATGCTGCACCTGACGTGGCAAAGGACACTGCTTCATAGCGAGGGTCGTATAATGTTTGGCAATATTGGCACCCAATCCGCGTGATCCACTGTGCGACAAGACTGCAAAATAACTTCCAGGCTTAAGTTTCCACTCTGGCAATGTCTGTTCGATATCTACGATACCAAACTCTACAAAATGATTGCCGCCACCAGAAGTGCCGAGTTGTTTGTACGCTTTGTCGATCATACCTTTGAGCAATGGAATTTCTCGGAACTCCTTTCTGTCCAATACGGCATGATCGGCCTTGATTTTGTGTGTCTCCGTCATCCCAAATTTGGTGTGATCGTTAAGGATGTTTTTCAGCTCATCTTCCCGACCAGTCATGTAGGTGCCTGGCAAATCAAAGATAGACAAACTCATCCTACAGCCGATATCTACACCGACACCGTAAGGAATGACCGCATTGTCCGTAGCCAATACACCACCTATCGGAAGTCCATAGCCAGCATGACCATCAGGCATAAGCGCACCCTTGACCGCAATGGGAAGCTTTAGAGATTCATACAATTGATACTTTGCAGCATCTTCAATTTCGTTTTCCCCGTAGATCTGAAAAGGCACGCGTTCTGACTTTAGTTTATGCATTTTGAGTTCTACAGGTTTGACGAGACTCTCTGCGATCTTTCCCCAAGTTGGGTCGCCCATAAAAGTATCAGGTTGTAGCAAAACTTCTTTTGCTTGTGCCAGAACACTTTCTTTTTTCTCGCGCTTTTTGTATCTATTGATATATCCGAGCGCAATGTTTATTGAATTATTTTGAGGAAAGCCCAACTTAATTAAGTCTTTCCCTGAGATTTTACTTCCCATGAATGATTGATTTTGAATTAATAAAATATAAATAAATGTGCAATATGAATTGCAAGACGGTAGGTTTGCCTGAAATATAATTTCAAGCTTCAAAGTGATACCAAACGGGAAATTTTAGTTAACTCATCCTAAATCCTTCTCTTAAAAAAGAAGGACTTGAATAAAAACAAAAAAGCCCGTTGAAATGTACTTCTTCGGGCTTCATATATCTATGGGAAAGTAAATTCTTAAGAGTAATGTAAGCCACGAAGAACGCTGTCAGCAGGTGCTGCGCTATTCTGAAAAGTTGTGAAACAAGACATAATCTTCGTGTTAAAATGGTTTGTAATAAATATCGGTGCAAATGTATGCAATATTGAAATACAAGATTGGTTGCAAGACTAAAAAAACTTATTATTAAGAGATATTAAGACAGAATTAACAGAAGAGTGCCAAAAGACGCTCTAAAACCTGAAATTCAAGACTACATTAACAAGGTTCATGTCCACTTTATGGATGACATATCGGGAATTACCATAGGTTTCGCCCTGATTCCACTTACGAACATAAAGGAGTTGCGCTTCTAAACCCTGAAGCCAGCCACCAAACTTGTGTCGCACATCCATATTCATCTGAGTATAGGAAGGCATACCATATTTATTGAGATAGAAGTCTTTTACATCGGGAAGGTGTACATTGCCCAACATAATAGTGGAAGTCGTGCTTTGAGAAACCTTATACGTCGATTTCAGAACCAAAGCAGTGGCATCACCGTATCCTTCATTCCTTTCTCTTGGCATAAAAGTATAAAAGTAGTCCCTTCCCCACTCTCTCGGCATCAGGTATCTGCCACTATCAGTGATATGATTAAAGTTGACACTGTGATCCCATTTTGAATTTTTCCATCCCACCCGACCTCCGAAAATCCAAACATTATTAGTATTGGTGTTATAGGCAAGATTGGGATTAGAGTTGCCTCCATTTCCCACTTTTACCTGGATTGCCGATTGAGTTCCCAGATAATATTTACCGTTAGCCAAAGGTTTTTCCAATTCCAATTGTATTAAGGATGTATTAAATATATTGTCCAAATAAATATTCCAAAACTGAAGATTGAAAGATTGTTTGTGCTGCCACTGATAATTAAATAATAGAGCACCTTTGGTATTTACATTACCAGCATATAAAGACCTATTGCCGCTGGCATCCACTCCAGCTGGAAAAACACCTATAGATTGATCTGTGTCGTACCATTTAGATGTACTGCGAGGTGCTACTCCCATGATCAAACCTGACTGAATAAGATGCTGTGATTTTGTGCGGAATTCCAACCATAGGCCAGATGCAGCAGTGGGCCTCATACGACCATCCTGAAGATTGATAAAAGGGGTATTGAGCAATTGACGGCCAAACGTAGCTTTGAAGTACCTGTGCTGATACTTTATAAAAAATTCTTCCACCCGGTTGATCTCACCTACTTTAGTTGGATTATCCATGTCAAATAAGCCCAATTCATATCTATTGGACTGTCCGGTAGATTCATCTTTTTTTAGTAAATCTGATGAGCCTGCATTAAAAATATAAAATCCACTGACACCCATGGCAAACCCTTTAAAATTGGCTGTTTCAAATCGAATTCCTCCACCAACTGCATTGGCACAATAATCAGATAAATCTCCTGTATTATCAGTGCCGGAAAAAAAATAACGGAAATGACCATGTACGGTACCTTTGGTAAATGCACCGAGGATTGTCATAGAATCAGAAATAGTTTTGTTAGTTTCCGATTGCCAGATCTTGGGTTTCTCTTGCAACTCCTGATGTTGGCCTCTTGCAGCATACGGCAATATAATAGACAAAATAAAGACAAGTGAAACAATATGTAATTTCAAAATATTAAAAATTTTAAATAATGTATAAATATTTAATAATCTGTGCAGTACAGAATATACTAACAATATGGCAGACCGTAAATGTAGCTGATGATAATTTGAATATCCATGTCTTTTAGATAAGGAATTTTTCTTTGTTTTTACCCTATCTAAATCTTTCCTTTACAAGGGAAAGACCTCATAAAGAGGTCTTAACTAAACGACATTAATTTGAATATTGTATTTAAGCTTTGGTGAAAAATCAATAACCTGCTTTTATATAGCTCCATCCCTTTTCCTGCTTTTGCACTATTTCAAGAATACCGCCTGGTACTGTCCTGCATTCGCCGAGGAGTTGTTCGCGTTTGATATTTTTTTGTTGCATTGTGAACTCACAACCGACAAAATCGACCTTATATTTTTCCGCCAAATCTTTCAGGTCTGTGAGTACCAAAGATTTATCTTTATGAATAAAGCTCATACCAGGGCCATGACAAACCACTTCCAGCTTGGTACCCGGAGCCAATCTTTGCAAATTATTTAACTGCCGTACCATAGCATTATGATCGGCCGTATCTTTTGATACCATCTGGAAAATTATTTTATGCGTTTTTGCTTTTTTGGATTCTGCTTTGCCTTTGGATTGAGCTGATAAACTTCCTGCAGTCATCAAAAATGAAAGAAAAATTAGAATTAAATGTTTCATATATTATTTTTATTTGATCTTAAAATATGGTTTTGGGGTGTTTAAAAGGTATTATTCCTATAGTCATTCATTTTCAAATACATCAGTATAAACATCTGATAGAAGTAACTCTTCAGCAATTGTTTCAATGGTAAATTTGTCTTCGATACTCCTGTAATCTTTTAAAGTCCAACTACCATCTCCATTTTTACAGTAATACTCCACTCTAACAGACATAGAATCTATCAGTATGTACTCTCTCAAGCTTTCAATGTCTCTATAAAGTGTAAATTTTTGACCTTTGTCATAATCGTAAGTACTTTTACTAAGTATCTCTATGATCACAGATGGATTGGTTATTGTGTCATTGGCAGAGTCGGTCATCTCAGGCTTACCACATATGATAGATATATCAGGATACGTATAAAGCGTATTTTTGGGTATATGAATTCTCAAATCACTACCATATGGCTGACATGATTTACCTTTTAATTTATTGTAAAGTGTACCATATGTATTCTTGAATATCTGATTGTGCCGAAAAGATGCTCCGCTCATAGCAAAGATTTCACCCAGATAAAATTCATGTTTATCTAAGGCAAGTCGTTCACTTTCAAGATATTGTTCTTGCGTTATGTATTGCTGCTCTGGAAGTCCCATATCTCTGGATTTATCTGCAAATATATGCAAATTTAGTGATAAATGATTGATCTAAAACTGATTAAATAGCATAAAATAAACTTAGTGAAACTGATAATCTACACCATAAACCTGTGACAACAATGTCTCAGGTGCATCCAATACTACAGCATTATGTTTTGGAAATGGTTTTACAGGAGATGCTTTTTTCAGATATTCTCTCATATTTTCGTGCAATGTATAGGGCAGATTTTTCGGCTCCATAACATTTCTGATTCTGCAAATCATATCTGCCGGATCACCATCTCGCTCACAAGCTGCAATACTATAAACCTTATCCGGTTCTAAAAATTTTCCGGCAATGGTCACAGACTCTCCTCTTTGTCCTTCTTCCTTAAAAGCATAAAATTTGACAATCATGCCATTAAACTTGGTGACCCAACCTCCAAATCGTTTGCCAGCGTCTTTTGCAAAAACATTGTTTAACTCCTTTTCGAGCCATTCTTTAAGTTGTTTGCCTGTGACTTTACCTACACGGATATAACTATCAACAGGAAGCATATCATAAATGAAGCCATTGGTGATCGGAATGTTGCCCGTAGCATCCGGTGTGGATCTTGGCGGACAAAATCTAAATCCATTGGAAAGGACTATGTCAATATCTGGCAATTTCCATCTGAGTGCATCCAGTATCATGGTGTCAATGGTATTTTCGATAACAAAGTAACGATACAATGGTACTGAACTGTAACCTACAATTCGGTTGATGTCTTCCCAATATGGACTCTCCAGATTTTTGATCAATCCATTAATTTCCTTATCTTCTTTGTATTTATCAACCGTAATTTCATCCAGGAAATATGCATCTTTTACAATTTTACCATCTTTTACAGTCAGTTCCAATCTGCCGCAAAATGAACCAAAAGCACCAGGCTCGACGACCTGAGCATATTTTCCATGAATAGGTTTGCGCACCCTTTCGTGTGTATCTCCACCAAATATATAGTCAACTCCTTTGCAAAGCTCAAGATTGGACAAATGAATCTGCTGAGAGAGCCCCATATGTGCTACAATGATTACAAAATCACACTGTTCCTGATAGCGCAGTACATCTATGTATTGTGCCACATTTTCTTCCGGTTTGGTGTACAGGATACCTTTACTGTAATTGGGTGATTGTCTGATTGGTACGAGATGATCTGTATAACCCAAAAAACCTATTTTTATTCCATTCACTGTCCAGGTATAATATGGAGGAAAAATATGATCACCACGCTTTCCTTCCCCCAGATCATGATACATATTGGCACATACTTTGGGCCCATGCAATCCTCCCAACAAACGTTGCATCTCCTTTTTACCATAGATGACTTCCCAATTTCCCGGCAGGTAGAGATCATATTTTAAAGCATTGAGAATAGGAGATATTGCTTTACCTGTTGTTTTTACAGAAAGTTCACTGCCTTGAAACATATCTCCTGTATCCATCAGAAATATATGTTTATTTGCTTTCCTTTGTTTCTTCAGATAAGTAGCAAAATGGGCATATCCACCCGTTTTCCTGAAAACCGCTTTTCCGTTTTCCCAGAACAACTCATCATGAGGATGAATCTGACAATGCACATCAGTAGTCTGCAGGATGGTCAGTTTAAATTCCGTGGACTTGCCATCTATATCTTCAACCATTTCACTTGATTGATGCAATGTCTGTGGGCTGATGAATCCAACACCGGCGCTCACAGCTCCAACAGTTTTTAAAAATGATCTTCGATTGTGGCTCATTGTAACTTGTTGATTTGTTTACTTACTAAATTGTTATATTGCAAAAGTACTGATCCCGACTATTTCTAGACTTCACTTCGATTGTTCAAGAGTTCGGTTGCTCGTTTGTTCGGTTGCTCGTTTGTTCGGTTGCTCGTTTGTTCGGTTGCTCGTTTGTTCGGTTGCTCGTTTGTTCGTTTGCTCTGTTGTTCGATTGCTCGGTTGTTAAGTTGAATGTCATTTTGACACGTTCCTTGCTTCCGCAATTGGTTTAAAAGGTCCGTATTTATGTTGTTTTTCGTCAAAACCATCGCTATAAGGTCCAAAAGGATGATCAATAGGTTTTTTGCTGATATTCGGCCAATCTTCAGGTGTATCTTTATGAGGACGTGGTTGACTATTTATGAATGCTGCAAGATCTCAGGCCTCTTCATCAGAAAGTTGAGGTGATGCATGAGATGCTCCCAGAGGCATATTGTACTTGATATATTTAGCAAAATTGGATAACCTGTAAAGACCTGCTGCATCATTGTAAGAGTGCCTCCCCCATAGCGGAGGATAGGTATAGACAATACCGTCAGTCGCCATAATACCTTGTCCATCAGCCAAGTGGCAGGATGCACATTTTACATCATAAATAGTTTTGCCTTTTACAGGATCAGCTGATCTGTCCAAAAACGGAAGATCTTTCAAACCTGACCCCTTGACTACAACACCTTTCTCTACATCTTGTCCTAAAAACAACATGTACGCTTTGATCGCTTGCATTTCCGAACTCATAGTGTCAAGTGGTTGTCCATTGAGACTCCTTTCAAAACAATCATTGACACGTTTGTAAATATTCTCTTCAGTTCCACTTCTGGCTCTAAACTTCGGAAAAGTTGAAGCCACTGATCCGTAATTGTTACCAAATGCTTTTGTACCAGCATCGAGATGACAATTCTGGCAATTCATACCATTAGAAATCTGTGCCACTGAACCTTTTGGTCCAAGGTATTTTGCGGTATTGGCGATCAAGTCCTTACCATAGAGAATCTGACTTTCCAATGCTGACCCTTTTAATGATTCCAACTCAGGAGCTGTCCAATATTTATTTGAATCCTTGGTATATTTATCATTTTTAGCCATCAGAGATGAGTCTATAACCATCGCAGAAAATTTTGGCAGCGGTAAGATGTCACCTGAATCATTAAAAACCTGAAAAATAAAAAATACCACAGCAATCACCGCAATGATAACAAAGTACACCAAAGACTGAATATGAAGAAATGTACTTTCTGTTGTTTTTAAATTTTCAGGTTTCATTGTAAAGTATCAGATTTTTATTGGTTGATCAATGTGGCAGTTTATCTCTCAACAAACCATAAATCCAAGTACCTGCAATAGCACTCAATACAGTGATTAAAACAACCGATGCTCCTGTACCCACCTGAGCAAACAATGGTCCCGGACATGCGCCGGTAATGGCCCATCCGATGCCAAACATCAATCCACCAATGATGATACCTTTATTGAATGGTTTGGTTACTATGACTATGTCTTCTCCATAGATCGTTTTGATTTTGAATTTTCGAATCAACCAGACTGATAAAGCCCCAACGGCTATTGCACTCCCTATGATGCCATACATGTGGAAAGACTGAAAGCGAAACATCTCTTGTATTCTGAACCAGGAAACAATCTCCGCTTTGACAAAAACAATTCCAAACAGAATGCCTATGATAAGATATTTTATATTGTAATACCATGGGTGGGTCAGTTGGCTCTCATTGACGCACATGGCATCCAGTTCGCGTTTTTGAAGATCTTCTTTTTGTGACGTATTCATGATGGAAGTGTTTTAAAGTGATAGAATTAATGGAAGTAATACATTGGCAGCAAAGAAACCACCGAGCATAAAACAAACGGTTGCCAAAAGCGAAACCCAACTCATCGCTGATATCCCCATGATGGAATGCCCACTGGTACATCCTCCGGCATACCGTGTTCCGAATCCTACAAAAAATCCACCTAACACTATCATCAGCAATCCTTTTATGGCTAATATTCCGTCCCAGTTGACCACATCAGAAGGGATCAATGCATTAGAATAATCTGTAATGCCGTATCCTGCCAATTCTTGCTTCAGATTTTCATGAATAACTATTTGCTCACCACTATCTAAGTATTTAGCAGCTAAAAGCCCACCAATAATTATCCCCAGAACAAAAATAAGATTCCAAATCTCCTTCTTCCAGTCATATTTAAAATAGTCAATTCCAGCCGGGATACAAGCAGCGCAGATATGACGCAATGAAGATGAGATACCAAAATTTTTATTGCCAAGTATGAGCAATGCCGGCACAGTCAGACCTATCAAAGGCCCTGCAATGTACCATGGCCAAGGTTGTGTAATAGATAAAAACATGATATTTTGATTTTTAATGAGAAAAAACGATGTCGGCAGCAAAATTAATAGAAAATAATACTGATTTGCTATTTTATTGAATATGATTCACCAATCACCATTTTATTGCATCCATTATATTTCTTAAAAACATTGTAGTGTTCCTATCCCGTATATCCTGCTACATTTTGCCAAGGACCTGCATCTGTTACATTACTGACACCACTACTTTCGAGAATTGATTTCGCTTGACTGCTTCGGTTTCCGCTACGACAAAAAACAACAATGTCTTTTTTCCCTTTAAATTTTGAAAGATTGGCAGCTACTTTGTCCAGTGGAATGTTGACTGATCCTTTAGGATGTCCTGACGCAAACTCACCCGGTGTGCGAACATCTACTAAAAACGGTTTTCTGGCGATCACTTCTGATAAATCTACTGAAGGACCCGGACTGAATAATGATTTTAAAAAATTGAACATATTTTTATTTATTAAGAATTATTTAATTTTAATTACAAATTACTAAAGTTATTCAGGATCAATGCGGCAGGTAATTTTTAAGTACCCCATATAAGTAAGTGCCCAAAATGGCAAAAAGGAAAACTATGCCCATAGCAAAAAATCCATATCCTATGTTGACTACCATAGGTCCGGGGCATGCACCGCTCAGTGCCCAGCCCATACCAAAGACAGTCCCACCAATCAAATATCGGGTTATAGACTTGTCTTTGGGGTAAAACACTATCGGATTGCCGTGATAATCCCTGATTTTATATTTTTTGATTGCCCACACTCCTATCACTCCTGTGACTACTGCCACGCCTATGATACCATACATATGGAATGCCTGAAATCGGAACATTTCCTGTATCCTATACCATGAAATAGCTTCAGATTTTGCCATCACGATTCCGAAAACAATACCAGCTATTAAGAATTTTATTAATTTCATTTATTTATGGTTTAAAATATGATGGGAAATAATAGATGGGTCATCAAAAGTCCGCCCATAAAAAACCCTATAACTGCAATTAAAGAAGGAAGTTGCAAGTCAGATAATCCGCTGATAGCATGACCTGAAGTGCAGCCACCGGCATACCTGCTACCAAATCCGACCATAAGTCCTCCGAGAGCAAGGATTAAAAATCCCTTTATAGACAAAACTGCATCCATACTGAACAGCTCTGCCGGCTGTATATCTGCAGGAGCACTAAATCCCAATTCCTGCAGATCAGTTTTGGTAGCCTCAGATAGTTGGATCGGAGCATCTTTTTTAAGTAAAGTACCTGAAATAAATCCACCAATAATCGCACCTGTGAGAAACACCAGATTCCACATTTGATTTTTCCAATTAAAATTCAAAAAACTCACCTTTTTACCTGCACCTGCAGCCGCACATATCGTCCTGAGATTGGCCGAAAAGCCAAAAGATTGACCAAAAAATAAAAGTACAAACATGATCCCAGAAATGACCAATCCGGAAAACCACCATGACCAACTCTGCGTTATAAATTCACCCATAATTTATTCTAATTTGTTTTGAGATGGAAAGAAATAATAGGTTTAAAAAGGTGTTTGATGAGTGTTTCAGCAGCACTTTTATGGAAAAAACCTCCTTGTCCGTGTGTGCCTATAAATACAATGTCAGCATCTTGAATTTTCAAAAATTCCTTTACTCCTGATTCTACATCAGCGGACTCTATGATGTGATTTTGATGTTTGCCTATCTGATGAGATGCGGCGTATTTGTCCATGTTGTCAAACAAAACGGACTTATCCAATTTTGAAGCATCATTATGAATATAAAGTTGATGGTAGGTTGCGTTAAAATACTTCGAAAACTTATGCATAAGGGGCATTTTCGTATCATCATTATCCATAAAATCATGAACAAAAAGTACATCTTTAATTACCAGGTCAGAACGATCACACATTAATGAAAGTAACGGAATTTCTGATCTTCTGGCGATCATTTGAGCCTGAGATGATGAAACTTTCTCCTTTATACCCCAAGACCCTTTTGTACCCATCACAATCAGATCAAAATGCTGACCCTCAGCAAACTGCAGAATAGTATCTGTAATTTTTCCCAACCGAAAATGGACTGTGATATGATGACCATACTGATCCTTAAGTTGCTGAAGTTTGGCCTCTGCAATTCTTTTCTGATCTTTAATGTAGTTGACATCTATCTCACCACATGTCTCCACTTGTCCTGTTTCGCTCATGGTGACTGTATCGGGTACATCCATCACATGCAGAAAATGTACATCCACCGACAAATGCTCTTCCAACTTCCTTGCCATGAGGTAAGAATAATCAGCTTGTACTGAAAAGTCGGTAGGAATCAGGATTTTAAGCACATTTTCGTCTTTTAGTCCTGAAATTTGCAACGACATTTCCGGAAGAGATTCTTTAATGATGTTGTCATTATGGACACCCGATGCCTTCATCAATTCCTGAGCCTGAGCTAAGGAACCTCCATCAATGACATTATTAATGCCATAATCTGACAGGATTTTTTTTGCGTGGGCGCTTCTGTTACCGCTCCTGCAGTACACTACAATCTGCGGGTAAGTGCGTAAGGTGTCAGCTTTCATTTCCACCAATTCCAAAGGAATATTGATGGCTCCTCCAGGTGACCCGAAGCAAATTCACTTTTGCTTCGTACGTCCAGGATAAGGGCTTCTTTTTCGACTACCTTATCATCAGAAGCATTAAAAAGATTTTTAAATTTAGAGAACATAGGATATTTTTATGAAAACTAGGAAATCACTTCTTCTCCTTTGGCTACCCATTCATTCATACCTGGTGAGTAATTGGTCACATTTGTAAAACCTTCTTTGACCAATATAGAATATGCAATGGATGATCTGTCTCCTCCCTGGCAATGAATGACCACATCTTTGTCCTTACTGATTTTGTCGGTATTCTGAAGGATGGTTCCAACAAATATATTATCGGCACCTTTTACATGTCCGGCATTATACTCGGCTACACCTCTAAGATCGATGATTTGTGTATTATCATCATTAAGTTTGGTCTTAAAGTCGTCATATCCAATCATATTGGCAGTCTGTAATGCTCCTTGATATACAGATACTGAAGGTATGTAACCCATAATGTTGTCCAAACCAATTCTCATAAGCTTTCTTGTGAGATCATCCAATTGAGAAGGATCAGCAACCAAAATAAAAGGCTCATCGTAGGTCAAAAACCAGCCTGCCCAGGTAGCAAAAGAATTATTTCCCTGGATATTGATACTTCCAGGAATAAAACCAGCTGCAAAATCAGCTTTATTTCTTGCATCTATCAATTTGATTCCTTTGTCCATAGCATCTTTCAAAGCTGTTGAAGACAACTCCTTTAATTTGGGTACATAGGTCAATAATGGTCTGTCAACCTTATTGAGTTTTTTCATCATGGCAAAATACTTAGGTGGTTCCGGCTGATCAGCCAACAAGTAATCTACAAAACCGCCCTTATTTTCTTTATATTGAAGTGCCCAGTTTCTGATTTTTTCATAACCTACAGTGGTACTCGGCACTGCTCCCAAAGCTTTACCACATGCGGATCCCGCACCATGCCCAGGCCATACTTGAATATAGTCAGGCAATGCATCAAATTTTTTAATGGATTCATACATCTGTAGAGCACCTGATTCCTGCGTACCTTTAATACCTGCTGCTTTTTCAAGCAAATCAGGTCTGCCTATGTCACCTACGAAAACAAAGTCTCCCGTAAACAGCATCACTGGCTCTTTGCTGGCTGGCGTATCTGTAAGCATGATACTGATACTCTCTGGTGTATGCCCCGGAGTGTGGATGATTTCAAACACGAGATTTCCCATTTTGATCTTGTCTCCATCCTTAAGACCCTGATGTGCAAACTGATATTGCCAGTCAGGTCCACCCTCATCTGAAAGATACATATCTGCACCCGTAAGTGCAGCCAATTCGCGCGATCCGGATAGAAAATCAGCATGAATATGCGTTTCAAATATATGAGTGATCTTCATATTGTTTTGATTTGCGATATCAATATAGGTATCCACATCTCTTTTTGGGTCAATAACCGCAGCTACACCAGCCTTCTGGCAACCTATCAAATAACTGGCTTGAGCCAAACTTTTGTCATAAATGTGTTGAAATAACATGTTTTGAATATTTTGATGGTGCAAAGATAAGATCAACAAAAGGTGAAAGGATGTAACCTATGTTACCAAAAGATGATTTAGATCATCTTTTTATTAATAAATAGTTTTTCATATATTTTTGGGGCATAGACCCCTTCGTTTTACTTCTTTTCAAAGTACTTCACAGGTAAAATAACAGAAACAGCTAATAAAGTTAAAAACATCATGACTCCAATAAATAGTAATTGTGTTCCATTTTTATCTTCGGCCGGAAATTCATGAAATTCTGACAATAGGGCAAACAACATGTAAAAACTACCCAACCCAAGGATTAAACCTACGCATAATGCTAAGTATTTGTTCTTCCACACTACAAGAATAGAGAGTAACAGTCCACAGACGATCATCCCATAATTAACACAGGATGTATTTATTAAATCCATTATAATGACAACCAATATTCCTGAGAATAAAAAAATCTCTGGCAGGTATTTCAGATACCTGGTGTTTGGATTTAATGTCATATTTTCTTTATGATCTACTTGAGTAAAACTACTTTTTAAAATTTAGTATTGTCTTGAAACATTTATATAGGGTAGTCATTTTTTAAAGCACCTACGAGCAATATTTTTTCTGCAAAAATTGCAAAATCAAATTTTCACAGGACTCAGGCGCTTCAAGATGCCCCATGTGCCCTATAGGTAATTCTTTAAAAGAAATATGAGGGTATCCGCTCAAGGTTTTGCGTAACAATTCAGTATTTACTGCTGAATCAAAGGTGCCGCAGATGACCTGGACGGGAATAGTCGTATTTAATAAAATGTCTGTTCTGTCAGGTCGTTCGCGCATACCTAAAATAGCAGCAGTAATCCCTTGTAAAGTGGCTTCTTTTGCCCAGGATTTTGCTATAAATATTTCGTCTTTGAGATCTTGAATCAGATTGGCGTTGAACAGATTAGGTACTCCTGCATTAATAAAAGCATCAAGATCATTTTGAGCCGACTCTACTGCACGTAATCTCTGCATTTTTTTATCATCTGTATCCGCAAACGAAGATGAAAAAAACAAAGTCAGTCCTTTGACAACATCAGGATATCGTTGCATCAATGCAAGGATCACGTAACCACCCATAGAATGGGCAACGAAAAATGTCTCAGCAATGCCCGTTTTATTTAAAACTTCCATGATTTCATCTGCCATGAATTCCATAGAGTGAAGGACAAACTCACTATCCGACAAGCCATGACCCGGCAAATCGACTAAAATGGATTGATATTCTGATTCATCCAAGGGAAGAAAATCCCACATTTTATGATTTTCCATAAAACCGTGTACCAAAACTACCGGCTTTCCACTTCCTTTAACCTTGTAATACAACACTTGATAAAAGTTATAAAATTGAGTCCGCTCCGAAAAGCTCTATTTTTAAAAATCGCATAAAATAGTACTCTTGGGCTGACGGGATAAAAAATTGACATCTTGAAATAAGGTTTTTATAATCTGACGCCTCGTATAGACCATCACAATTGTTTTGATGAAATTTAGGGCAATATTTGGCAAGTTTTGGCCATTTTCTGTCACAAAATTTACGATTCGGACAAAGTTCACCCATAAACATCTCATGTTGGCCCACATTTGATGTTTGCTTAATCCCCTATACCTACTCTTTGCATTGGGGTAGTGATAACTTACCTGAAATATGGTGGCTTCAACATTGTTTCTTCTCTGTATTTCTTCTTTTGGTGTAGATTCTATTTTCTTCCTGATCTGGTAGGTATCTATTTCTTTTTGCGTGATATATCTGTATGATTCGCCTGTCTTTATTCGCCATTTTTCAGTACCATCTTTACTGATTACTTTTATACTTTCTACTTCTTCACCAGTTTGTGTATCTTTTACTTGCAATGTTTGGTCTTCCGTCATTTCCAACTCGTATCTTCCTTTGGCTCCTTGTATTGCTTGTAGGTTTAAGTCTATATCGTTGTCTTTACAATAGTTTTGATTTTCGGGACTATGGTAGGCACCATCTGCATACACTGATTCTATCTTATCTGATATGATTTCCTGTGTTTTTCGGTATCTTCTTTTAAGAAGTCAGTGTCAGGAGTACTTACTACTTTAACATTGACATTCGTAATTAAATTTAGATTTTCATCATCGCATGTCTCCGTTACATTCACACTGTAGCCTTTTACTTCTTGTTTTTTTTGTCCATCGTTACCTCCTTTGCTACGGTAGGTACTGTCGGTATCGTGTGGCGATTGTACAGACTGCGCCGATATGGATTCTTTTTCTTTGGCTACTATCATTTTATCTTCGGTGATCTCGTACTGTTCGGTGAATACTCTTTGTAATGTTTTGTAACTGTCTGTTTGTGAGCCTTCGGTTAGCTCTAATACTTTCGATATCAGGGTACCTAACTCTTTTAATTTACTCTTAACTTCCTGGCTCGTATGGGTGTACACTACTTTGTCTCCTTGCATTTTTAGTGCGTCTTCCAGCTTCTCTTTAAGTGTAGCTTCTAAGTGAGCATTGTCTTTTATTTCCTTGTAATAAAGCTCTAACGTTTTATGTATCAATTCGTAACGGCTCAACCATGCTATATTACTTCCCAATAACTTACTGTCCATTCTTATTTTCTTGCCGCTTACTCCAAATTCAATACATTGATCCTTTGTCGTCTGGGCAAATACTTCTGCAAATAGATTTTTTCCGTTTTCCTTGTCATAAGCTGCTACATTGTGCCGAAATAGATAGTAAGTGGATTCTGTAGGTATGGTGTCGCTTAAATTTAATAACCCTAATGCACTTCGATATAACAAGTTGAATCTACAGTTTTCAAATATCTTCTCATCACTCAAACCATCTGCTTCCTTCAATATCATCATCCCTATCATTACTCGTATGGATGCATTTGGTCTGCCTTGACTATCACTATATAAAGGACTGAACAACTCCTCGTCTATGCGCATAATCACTTCTTTGCGAAATAGATTATGCCAGGCATCAGGATTTTCATACACTGTTTGTACCTTGCCACTAAATAATGAAACAGGGCTTGAAAACATATCCAACTGTAGGTGCTTTGATGATTTTTTTAGCATCCGGATTAAAGTTATTTTGATATCACAAATTTAAAACATATGTTCTTTTTTATACTATATTTGTGAATCAATTATTAAATACTTTTCGGAGTGGACTCAAAATTATAAAATACAACAAAGATAAAATACTAAATCAATGAATCAGACATTTCAAAATTTCCAAATAAAATACTTAGTAAACAATGTCCCTTTAAAAACCAATTCAACTCAAAAATATTTCTCAACATACTGTATAGAGAGTAAATTATTTTTGATAAACATCATTGCATACATTAAAACACCGTATTTACCCTTAAAATTTACCTTTTAAAAATGGATGAATTCACTTATAAATAAAGTTTAATATATCAATACCTTTGTCACATTAAAAATATCATAATATGAAGCCATTAGCATCAGCCCTTTTAATTTTGTTTTCAATCACTTATGCACATACTCAAAATATGCTTTTACTGAAATCTACAGGAAAGGTTGTAATAGGTGATACATCGCAAATGTCAACTCCGGGAAATTATAGTTTGTATGTTCAAAATGGTGTTTTGACCGAAAAGGTCAAAGTATCTCTGAAAAGTACTGCAGAATGGTCAGATCATGCTTTTGAAAAATGTCCCACAATTGAACAGGTTTCCGAAACCATCGCAAATCAAAGTCACCTATATGACATGCCATCAGCAAAAACACTGGTCAAAGATGGATATGAACTGAAGTCAATGGATGCAAAATTGCTCGAACAGATAGAATGGTTGTGGCAACATGCGATCAAACTTGACAAAGAGAACAAATCACTGCAGGAAGAGATAACCAAACTTAAAATTGCTCAATCTACTTCAAATAAGTAAAAAATGGTTTCAAGGATATTATATTTATGGATTGCCATGCTTGTAATAGTCTGTGCGCCTCTTTTCGGCCAACCGGATACACTGATACTTGGATATGGTGGTTCAGGTATAGCAGTAACATCGAGCAGCAGTTCTATATCTGGATCTGAAAACAATACTATATCCCAGACAGGATTCCTTCCAAATGAAAATGCGGCATCCCGATTCTTATCTCATGCTACTTTGGGGCACAACCAACAAAATATCCAGCAAGTGATTTCCATGGGGATCGAAGACTGGTTTTCAAATCAAATCACTTTGCCAAGAGCTTTCACCCTCGAAAGCAAGATCAGGTCTTTACACAAAATGGTGATGGACTCAACAAATAGTCCAACGGCAGGAGCCTCAAACCGCCTTTGGGATTATGCCTGGTGGCAATATTTGATGACATCGAATGATGCTCTGAGACAGAGAGTTGCACTGGCATTGAGTGAGATGCTCGTGATTTCAGAAAACTCCGCTTTTTCAAATAATGCGTATGCCATGGGATTATTTTATGACAAGCTACTTCACGGAGCCTTTGGCAATTACAGAGATTTGCTCACTTCCATAACTTACAGTCCGGCTATGGGTACTTATCTGACATATCTCAACAATCCAAAAGCCAACCCCGCTGCCAATCAATTTCCTGATGAAAACTACGCAAGGGAAGTCATGCAGCTGTTCACCATCGGTACTGTGATGCTCAATAATGATGGCAGTGTCATCAAAGACGCAAACAATCTGCCGGTGCCAACGTATGACAATGAAGATATTATCGAATTTTCAAAAATATTTACCGGGTTGACCTGGGCAGACAGGACACAATGGAACAGAAGTGCTCAAAATGACACATCATATATCCCGAATATGGCGATGTGGGATACGTGGCATGAACCAGGCCAAAAACCCTTTTAAATGGATTTGTAGTACCGAACAGAAATCCAGTCAATGGAAATGCAGATATCAAAGATGCTTTGGACAATTTGTTTAATCATCAGAATACTCCGCCCTTTGTGTCAAGATTTTTGATTCAAAGATTAGTGTCATCCAATCCAAGTCGTCAATATATCAACAGAGTAGCCAATGTTTTCAAAAATAACGGCCAAGGTGTCAGAGGAGATATGGCAGCAGTGATTAAAGCGATACTGCTTGATTCAGAAGCCACAGACTGCAGCAAAGGAGACGACATCCAATTCGGAATGTTAAGAGAACCTTTTATAAGGTATGTTCAGATACATAAGGCTTTTAATGCCTCCACTCAGAGTGGTAACTATCGAAATGATATGAATTATATTTACCAGTACACGGGTCAGCGGCCATTGGCATCTCCAAGTGTTTTTAATTTTTTTCAACAGGATTATCAACCCATCGGACCGGTGGAAGAAGCAGGACTTGTAGCACCTGAATTTCAGATTACTGATGCACAGACCATTGCAGGGTTTGTCAATGGCTTGTACAGATGGCTGTTTGACAATGATTTAGCTGATGAATACGATCTTTTCACGAATGAAGTTGATGCTCACTATGCGGATGAAATATCGAGTATAGACCTATCCGGCGAAATTATAAATACTACAGACGATAAGTTACATATTTTATTGGACAGATTAAATATGGTACTTGCCCATGGAAGAATCTCTGCTCCGAGTCTAAATACTATCACCAAAGTCATCAAAGAATTTCCTTCAGTTTCCACCACAGAAAAAACAGACAGGATAAAACTAGCAATATATCTCGTCATGACTTGTCCTGAATACCTTATCAATCGCTAAAATATGAAGAAAAGAAATATTAACAGAAGACAGTTTCTCGGAGAAGCCAGTTGTTCAGCCGTAGGTTCAATGGCTTTTTTATCGTCTGTCCTGAATTTGGGTGCTATCAATACACTTGCAGCGCGACCGCATATTCTGGATGACTCCAATGATTATAAAGCCATGGTCTGTATTCTTCTTGCCGGAGGTTGTGATACGCATAATGTGCTAGTACCCACACAGACTACTGAATATAGCAATTACGTTGCAACAAGAGGATCTCTGGCTTTGAGTTTAAGTGCAAATCCAGCTCAGTTATTACCACTTAATTTCAACAATGCCGGAAAGACTTATGCGGTGCATGCGGGCATGAACAGAGTCAGAGACATGTTTAATGCAGGAGACCTTTCATTTATGGCCAATATCGGTACTTTGATAGAACCGATTGCCAACGCCACAGAGTACAATTCAGGTTTAAAAAAAATACCACTTGGTCTCTATTCACATTCTGACCAGATCATGCAATGGCAAACATCTGTTCCTCAAAGCCGCTCTGCAGTTGGCGTTGCTGGAAGGATAGCAGATATGCTCCAGGATATGAATACCATTCCACAAATTTCAATGAACATTTCCTTGAGTGGAAAAAACCGTTTTCAATCAGGAAATACCTATAATGAATACTCTATCACAAGATCTACAACGGCTTCTAATATTGGATTTACATCATTTCCTTCATGGTGGAGCGATGCAGGATATAAAACTATGACCAGAAACGGAGCCATCAGTAACATGATGGAACAGGCGTATACCAACATATTTCAGAAAACATTCGGTAGTTTGGGTAAATCTACTATAGATGCTGTAGATAAATTCAGAATAGCACTTGAAAATGTGGTGCCTTTAAACTCTGCTTTTTCTGCGTCATCCTTGGCACAGGATATGAAAAAAATAGCTGAAATCATCAGTGTCAAAAGTTTTTTAGGAGCCAAAAGACAAATCTTCTATATCACTTATGGTGGCTGGGATCACCATGACAATGTTTTGGGAAGTCAGGCTGCAATGTTACCTGTCTTGAGTAATGCTATGGCTGAGTTTAATGATGCCATGACAGAAATAGGTATGAAAGATAAAGTTGTAACCTTTACCATATCGGATTTCGCAAGGACATTAACTTCCAATGGAAATGGATCTGACCACGCCTGGGGAGGAAATCAGATGATCATGGGTGGGCCGATTACAGGTGGAAAAGTTTTTGGCACCTACCCTTCTCTGGCTTTGAACAACAATAACTATAATCTATCTTCCCGAGGCAGAATATTGCCAACTACGTCCGTGGATGAATTTTATGCTGAACTTGCACTATGGTATGGTGTATCACCTAATGATCTGAATTATGTTTTGCCGAATTTGTGTAATTTTTATACTCCAACCTGTCCCGCTTCAGTGCCTGGAAATTATATGCCAATAGGTATGTTTTCGTAATCCAATCACCTAGAGAAACATAATGAAAAATATCATCTTAATATCGGTTTTAATCTTAATCAGGAATATCTTGCCGGCACAGATATGTGTAGGAGAGCCCGGTAAAGTCCAATGGGAAGTCTGGCGCGGACTTTACTCAGATCAGTTTTCAGAATTGATGGCACTCGAGTTTTTTCCTTCAAGACCGGACCTGACACAAACTTTATATAGTCTCAATGCACCTATCAATTACGACAATAATTTTGGAGCAAAAATTTGAGGATTCATCAAAGTGCCTGTTTCTGATAGCATAACCTTCAATATTACGGGAAATTCAAAAGCTGAATTTTACTTGAGTCCTTCTCAACTGCCGTCTCAAATGGTTTTGAGAGCATTTGCCAATGATTGGACAAATGAATTTGAACACACCAAATTTGTTTCCCAAACATCTCAAAAACTATGGTTAGTGCAGGGCCAATATTACTATTTTGAAATCAGATATGTAGAAAGTACAGGAGGAGATCATTGTAAAGTTTTCTGGAAAAACAGTTTTGTTTCCAATAGTACGTGGAATATTATATCTGCGGCATATATTCACGACATAGGTTGTAAATCTGCACCATGTCCGGTCAGAGGCACACCTTGCAATGACAGCAATCCCAATACTATTGACGACCTCTCAGATGGCCATTGTAACTGTGTAGGAAAGCCAAATACAGCCAATAACTGCGTCGGAGCAAGAAATACCATACAGCGCTACAGATATGACAATAGCTCCGGAAGTACGATCAATGATTTGTATCTTAATCCTAACTTTCCTGCCATCCCAACCACAAGTGCTCAATTGCCTTTGTTAGGAGTCAAATCAGAATCTCAGATTAATAATTCAGGAGACTTAGTTCAGGGGTATCTTAGTGTTCCTGTCTCGGGCAATTACAAATTTAATGTAACCGGTGATGATATGACCATTCTATTCATCAGTTCTGATCACTCCCCTGAAAACAAACAGGCGCATCAGGTACTTGTCAGCGATTGGACCAATCCGACAGAACATAATAAGTTTATTTATCAATCCACTTCTAATATTTATCTCCAGGCCGGCAGATTTTATTACGTAGAATTAAACCATAAAGAAGGCTCGGGGAGCGAGCATTTTGGTGCATTCTGGCAGACTCCGTTTACTGCTCCGGGCACATGGAAACGTATTCCCTCCTTTTACTTTTATGATTACGGTTGTGATATAGCTTGTATACCAGCCGGCACTCCATGCGACGATGGCAATCCATTCACCAAGTCTGATATCTATAATTCCAACTGTACATGTGTGGGTATTCCCTGCAGTGGACCGGACTGTGACAGTCCTTTGGCGAGTTATGTACCATATGAAAAATGTGGGTTGACAGATCAGATTGATAACCAGCCTGCGAATAACTGGCTATCCTGTCAACCATCCAATAGCCCCAATCCTGCACTGACTCGAAACCATTGGATAAAATATGACCTGGGACAACGACACAAAAGACTCACCTCTCAGGTATGGAATTACAATGTGATGAATCAGGCTCAGCAGGGTTTTCAAAACGTAAGAATTGATTACTCAGAAAACAATACAAGCTGGCAGCATTTGGGCAATTATACCTGGCCATTGGCAAATGGCAATTCCGGATACGGAGGGTTTGTGGGGCCAAATTTCAGTGGAATTTATGCCCGCTATATCCTCATTTCATCCAATGGAGATACCACATCCTGCAAAGGTTTAGGCAAAGTAGCTTTTAAAGCCATACTTTGCCCAACAGCAGGAACACCGTGCAATGACAGTAATTCCTTGACCATCAATGATGCGTATGATGGAAATTGTAATTGTGCAGGCCAGAGTCTTTTGGCCAACGAATGTGACAACTCCAATCTGAATCTTGGAAATATTGCTTTAAATTCAAATGTTTACTCTGCCATAAACCATGTCACATCTATCAGCCATATCAATCCACAGGATACCGTGGGTATAGTCGGTGGTAAATCAGTCATATTGAATCCCGGTTTTGAGACTATCGGCGATGTAATTTTTATAGCATCAATAGATACATGTGCTACCGGAGGTCAACAAATTTTAGCAAGAGCCAACGCTCAAAGCCAGCAAATAAAACAAGACGTAGAATCACTTACCGTCATACCCGAGGAAAATTCTGATTTTGTTGATATACATTATGTCATTACAAAGCCCGGCAAAGTATTGCTTAAGATTGTTGATAATGACCAAAAACATATTTTGGCAGACTATGAACATCTAAATAATGGACACTATATCAAAAGAATTCGCACAAAAAAGATCTCAAATTCCTCAGCATATGTAATGATGGTGACCTCAGAAAATTCAATCCGGGAGATGTTAAAGAGCGATTATTGACATTCATTAAATAAGAGCATGTAAAAATTTTGTTGTTTTATTTATGCAATTTTCCATTATCTTTGTCACAAATAAGACCGTTTATGTTAGTTCCTATTCATCAGCTGGATGACCAATCAAAAATTTGGATTTATCAATCCACAACAATGCTTTCTGACGATCAGTCAACCGCGTTAAGAAAAGAATTGCTAAGTTTTCTGGAAGAGTGGACGTCACATAATGTACAGCTTCATACTTCGGGAGATATATTTTACAACAGGTTTATAGTCATGATGGTTGATGAAAGATACAATGCTACAGGTGGTTGTTCTATAGACAAGTCTATTCATTTTATTGAATATCTGGAGCAAAAGTATGGCATTTCATTATTGGACAGGATGCATTTTTCATATATACCAGATCCGGACACCTTTGAAGTTTACTCAGCTTCTTTACACGATCTGGATAATTTGTTCAATTCGGGCAAAATTAAAGCAGATACCATAGTATTCAATAACCTTGTTAAATCCAAAGCCGAATTTGAATCGAGGTGGCAAATACCCTTAAACCAAAGTTGGCATATAAGATTCCTGAAATCATCTGTAGTCTGATGCCGTTGGTCGTTTATCAGAAACTTTCCGTAATGGCCTGCTGTTAATAGTTTTGTACATAAAAAAATGCGCAGATGTTTGGAAAAGTTAAAAAAATTTTGGGTATCGAAGGTGTCAAACTCGAACTCATCATACCAGAGAAAGTAAATAAAGAAACAGGCATCGTCACTGGCATAATGAAATTTACTTCTTTGAGTGACGATAATAAAATTGAAAGCATCCATTTGAAAATGGTAGAAAAATATACTCGTGGTCGGGGGAATAGCAAACTCATCAACGAATATGTCATGGGAGAATTGGTAATGAGAGAAAACATAAGAATTTCAAAAAATGACATTGTGGAAATACCATTTCAGTTAGATTTTACATATGCTAAATCAGAGATGGACAAACTGCAGGACAATAATTTCATCACATCAGGACTGGTAAAACTTGCCAAAAAACTGCGAGGAGTGCATTCAGAATTTTCCTTAAGGGCTGAAGCATCGATAAAAGGTACAACTCTGAACCCATTTGATATAAAACCTGTGCAGCTTGTATGAGTCAAAAAAAGATTTATCACCTTTCAACATGCGATACCTGCAGGAAAATATTGTCTCAACTGAACCTGGACAATGTGGAACTTATCAACCTCAGGGAGCAAAATATTTCAAAGGAAGATCTGGATTTTATGAAAAAACAGACAAAGAGTTATGAGGCTCTTTTCAACAAACGGGCTCAAAAACTGAAAGAAATGCCTGACTCTAAAAAACCAGTCAAAGATTTGGATTATAAAAAACTGATTTTGAAAGAATACACGTTTTTGAAAAGACCGGCTGCGATCATTGATGGCAAAGTGATAGCAGGAAATGATAAAAATACTGTTGAAGCTTTCATCAAAGCCTTCGGAAAAGCCCTTTAAATTCTACTTACATACTTATCATATTACTGAAACCCTAAAATCAGTTACAATTTAACGTAATCGGAGGTGTGGTTACTATATTGGAGCTATTGCCCGCACGGTCTTTTATATAAATCTCCATAGAAAGATCATTTTTGGGGTATTGAGGCACCTTTGAGCAAGGTGTGATGCCTGTAGCAGGAGGAAATACACAACAGGTCGTCAAAAAGACAATGTTTATTTTTCCTGAAACCCCGTTTTTGGTGCCTTCCAAAGGAATAAAAGGAGCCTTGTATTGTCTCAAAGTTTGATTGGTTCGAAGATCTTTTACAAAAATATTCGGTTCCGTTTTTCTGTCTTCAGTTCCGAAATCACCATCTCCGTCAGTAAATTTCAATGTCATCAATAGTGTATCACCGCCAATATCACTCTGATTTAAAGTGTTTTTTGAAAATCCTACAAACTCAAGTGAAGGTATATCGGGATACTCTGCCGGTTTCACACATGTGATTATTGAGCTTACAATAATTATAAGGACAGCATATCTCATTTGTAGTAAATTATAAAAAAAAGAGTTTATTTTGTGTTTTCATAAAAGTTTTCTAACTCTATGATTTATGAATTTGAACAATACAGGGAATATTTATTCCAACAATATAATCACATTCCCTGCATGTCCAACATTGAATATCAACAATTTATCTTAGAACTTTTCAGATTCCAACACAAATATAATCCTATTTATGAGCAATTCTGTACAAATATAGGATTTTTTAATGTAAAAAATGCAACTCCTGATACTATTCCCAATCTGCCTATTTCCGCTTTCAAATATCATGAAGTGAAAACAGGCTTATATGATGCTCAACAGGTTTTTACCAGTAGCGGAACCACATCTGCACAACCTTCATGCCACCATGTCAGAGATATCCGCCACTACCTGTCCAACACTGAAAAAATATGGAACATCCATTTTAATCAAGTGGAAAATTATTGCTTTCTGGCCCTTTTACCAGGCTACTTAGAACGAACAGGCTCATCTTTAATCAGTATGACAGAATACTTGATTAGCAAATCAAAATACCCTCAAAGTGGATTTTACCTCAGAGAATTTGACAGACTTTACACGTCACTGCTTCATTGCAAAACCAATAATATACCCACAGTCCTGATAGGTGTATCACATGCCCTGATTGATTTTGCAGGTGCTCATCGTATGCATTTTAATGATTTAATCATCATCGAAACCGGAGGCATGAAAGGAACTCGCAAAGAGATCACCAAAGAAGCATTACATTCTATCATTACGCAACAATTCGGAACAGAAAATGTGTATTCTGAATATGGAATGACAGAATTGCTGTCACAGGCTTATACTTTTCAAAATACAAAATTCAGACCGAATCCTTACCTGAATCTGACCATAAAACAACTAAACGATCCATTAGTGGATGAAAAATTAGGTAAACCAGGTATTATTTGTATTCGGGATTTGGCAAATATTGATAGTTGCGCTTTCATTGAGACTGAAGATATGGGAATAAAATATGCCGATGGAAGTTTTGAAATTACAGGTAGGATAGATGCCGCTGAATGGAGAGGCTGCAATCTGCTGCTACAAGAACTTGGAATAGATTGATCAAGATACATGATTTAAAAACGAATGTCAATATGTCCAGAATTATTATTTTTCTTTACCTTTCTTTATTTACAAATATGATAATGGGTCAAAAATTAAGAGCCAGGGACTACAATATCCCTTTCGGCATATTACCAATGGGAAAACTCAATGCCATCACTGATGTCTCAGGTGTAAAAGTAGGCCATGTGACAATAATAGAAGGTGAAAATATCAGAACAGGCATCACGGCTATTCTACCACATGACGGCAATTTATTTCAAAACAAGGTTCCCGCAGCCGTATTCGTGGGAAATGGTTTTGGCAAGCTTGCCGGAAGTACACAGATAAAGGAATTGGGAACACTGGAGAGTCCCGTTATTCTGACCAACACCTTAAGCGTTGCTGCGGGAATGGAGGGAATCATTCAATACACTTTGAGCCTTCCGGGTAATGAAAAAGTAAAATCAGTCAATGCAGTGGTGGGAGAAACCAACGATAGTTATCTCAATGACATAAGAGGCATGCATATAAAATCTGCTGATGTCATACAGGCTATTAAGAATGCAACAATGGGTCCCATAGAAGAAGGAAATGTAGGTGCCGGAACCGGTACCGTTTGTTTTGGTTGGAAAGGTGGAATCGGTTCAGCATCCCGAAAACTACCGGAAAGTTTAGGTGGCTATACGGTCGGTGTATTGGTTCAAACAAATTTTGGTGGTAACCTTCAGATAGCAGGAATGCCGGCTGGAAAAATTTTGGGTAAATACAGTTTTCAGGATGATCTGAAAAATGCAGATGGATCGTGCATGATTGTTGTGGCTACTGATGCCCCTCTACTGGAAAGAAACCTGGAGAGAATGGCTCAAAGGGCCATGATGGGCCTTGCAAAAGCAGGCGGAATAGCCTCCAATGGTTCAGGGGACTACGTCATAGCATTCAGTACTGCCGAAAAGCTGCGACAGGATCACCAATCTAAAAAACTGGCTTTGGATACCTTTGCAGTATTGAATAATAATGATATGAGCCCGTTATTTCTTGCCACCATTGAAGCTACTGAAGAAGCCATTATCAATTCTCTTTTTGCAGCGGAGAACATGAAAGGTGTGGATGGAAATATGGTTGAAAAAATTCCTGTTGATAGAGTTACTTCGTGGTTTAGTAAAAAATGAGCAGCATGTAGTTACTTCATTAATTATCTGTTAATAAATTAATTACAAATTATCATTGTACTTTATATGTTAATTATC
Organism: Saprospiraceae bacterium; assembly: GCA_016713025.1. Lineage (NCBI taxonomy): Bacteria > Pseudomonadati > Bacteroidota > Saprospiria > Saprospirales > Saprospiraceae > Saprospiraceae bacterium. Next base: position 1,586,126 of record JADJPZ010000004.1, read on the forward strand.
AAAAAAATATATGAATTTCGAATTGCAAATCCACATTATTATCGTTACTTTTGTATCAGGGAAATAATGTTTCTCATTTAAGTGCTGTTTAGTTGATTGAGTCCGACCCCAAAAAACGTCGGACTTTTTTTTTGCATAGCTTCAAATTCTACGTTATGAAAGCTCGGATATTTACTATACTTTTCACTACTTCTTTATTTTTTTCTTCCTCAGGCCAATCATGGTTAAGAAATGACGAACATGAGGATTTTGAAGAACAGATCATTCATTTTAACGATTACTGGAAAGACAAACCTCCCGGTAAAGGCGAAGGTTACAATCAATTCAAAAGATTTGAATACTTCTATGAATCTCGACTCGCCGAAGATGGTCACCTTCCTTCCGCTGATATCAATTTTAAAACATGGGAAACTTACTTAAAAAATTATAAATACTCGGGATCAAGAAACAGTCAATCTAATTGGTTGCCTTCAGGTCCAAGTGCCCCATCCAATTCTGCACCTTATCAGAATATAGGAAGGGTAAATTGTATGGCATTTCATCCTACCAATCCTAATATCCTATGGGTTGGAACTCCTGCAGGAGGTATTTGGAAGACTACCAATCATGGAGACTCGTGGATTCCAATGACAGACAATATGCCCAATTTGGGTGTGTCATCTATTGTCATTGACCCAACAAACCCGGATATTATCTACTGGGCTACAGGTGATGGAGACGGACGAAATACTTTCACCATAGGGGTATTAAAATCTGTCAACGGCGGTGCTGCCTGGTATACGACAGGATTTACTTCTCTCCTATCCACTCAGCACAGGATATTTAAGATGGTGATGCATCCTACTGACCGAAATACACTGCTCATAGCTACTACCAATGGTATCTGGAAAACTACTAATGGTGGTGCCAACTGGACACAGTCATCGTCCAGCTGGTGGCCGGATATAGAGTATCACCCAACAAATTCCTCCATCATGTACTCAGCAAATTGGGTTTCGGGAGCTTCCAAAATATACCTCTCGACCAACGGAGGAACTTCTTGGGTGGCAAAAGCAAATATTTCGACCAATCTTGGACGAATAGCTATAGCCGTACATCCGGCAAATCCTGACAAAGTAATAGCCATCTGCACAAGAAATGACAATGGAGGGCTGGAAGGAATATATGAAAGTAATGATTTAGCGGAGTCATTTCAAAAAATTTATGCTGTGGATAATGCTGAACAAAATATTCATGGGTCTTATTTCACAGGTAGTAATGTAAGTACCAAAGGTCAGGGTGGTTATAACAACGCTTTTATTATCAATCCAAAAAATCCACAGGAACTCTTTGTAGGAGGTGTAAACACATGGAAGAGTCTTGATGGTGGTAAAACATGGAAGATCAATACTTATTGGGTCGGAAATTCTTCAGGAGTTCAGGTAGTTCATGCAGATAAACATAATTTTTATTACCATCCATTACTCCCCAATCGACTGTATGATTGCAATGATGGAGGTCTCAATTACACCGACAACAATGGAAATAACTGGGAAGATATCTCCACTGGACTCAACATCAGCCAGATATACAGGATAGGCATTACTGAACAAAATAATAAGACAGTTATGGCTGGACTTCAGGATAATGGATCAAAAAACTTTTCGTTAGGTAGTTGGACTGATGTTTGGGGAGGAGACGGCATGCAATGCCATATCGATCCTGCAAACGAAAATATAAAATATGCTATGTCTCAAAATGCCGGCAGTATGGTACGAACATCAAATAATTGGGCTACCAGAAGCAGTATTTTAGGTTCACACCCAGAAAAAGAAAAAGGTGCGTGGATTACTCCTTACATCCTGGCTCCTCATAATCCAAAAAGAATTTACATAGGAATGAAAGGATTTTACAAAACGGATAATAATGGTGGCACTTGGGTGAAACTTTGTGACTCATTACCATCAGGACTTCAATTTCGGCATATTGTAACACACCCTCAAGATACCATGACATTTTTTGCATCTACCAGCTTTGTGATATTTAAGTCTTCTGATGGCGGCCAAACATGGAATCAATTGATCAATACAAGTCCAAGAGTGATCACTTCACTAAAAATACATGAAAAAGATCCGTCAAAAATGTACATGACCCAAGGCAATTATACCAACGGTCAGCATGTGTTTCAATCGATCGATGGTGGCAATACATGGTCCAATATCACATTCAATTTACCCAATATTCCAGCCAACTCCATTGCCGTGCATAAGGAAAACGATGCCATTTTCGTTGGAACAGACCTTGGTGTCTATCTAAAAACGGACAAATCCAATGATTGGATTTTGTATAGTAATAATCTCCCAAATACCATTGTCAATGACCTTAAAATAAATTACACAGCCAACACATTGTGGGCAGGCACTTATGGAAGAGGCCTTTGGAGCACGATCATGCAGTTCAGCTCAGGTAATGAAGATAAACAAATCGTGGATGGTCATCTCAAAGTTTATCCAAATCCAGGTATAGGAGATCTGCAAATGGAGTATAATTTAAAACAAAAAGCAGAAATAATCATATCGATTATCGATATCCAGGGAAAAACATTATCGGTAAATACCTTAGACCATCAAAATTCCGGAGCTCACGTTTATAAATTGCCTACTGAAAATTTAAAAGATGGATTGTATTTTGTAAAATTGTCTGCAGGGAATGATCAGTCAGTTATAAAAGTGATGGTTTCCGGTCTTTGATGAATTGCACTATAATGTTAAATAATGCCATTTTTATAAAATATTAGCATTCAAGGGAACAAATGGTTGCAAATATTCGTTCTATATATCACAAACTAAAATGGGGATGACTGGTATCGACAGGAGAGAAAATCGGTTTGTAAGCATGTCGGAGCACGATTGTTCACTCCGTTATCAAATGATGATCAAAACACAAATGGCGATAATAACTTCGCATTAGCTGCGTAATCCAGGATTACAACGCTTTTAGTGCCGCCCGGATGACGTCCGATATATGCCGGTAGCCGCACTTCAACAGACCCGCGGACTAGGTGAGTGAGATGCTTCGATCATGATCCGAAAACACAGAAGATAAGTTGAAGGCGTCGTGGGCTTCTGTACCTGCCTGATATCGAAAACCCGATCAGAAGATAAACATGTAGAAAGCATTCAGATGCTTTGTCTGGACCAGGGTTCGAGTCCCTGCATCTCCACAAAAGGCTTGTAATCAATTGTATTACAAGCCTTTTTAAATTATAAATTTTCATTATTTATTATATTCAATTTTTTTGACATTTTTTAATTTTAACCAAAAAGACAACCTTTCGCTGCCAATTCACAATTACTTTATGTTACTTTGCGCTTCAATTGATATAAAATGATTCTTATCACCAATGATGATGGTATAGTTGCTCCCGGTATCAAAGCCCTGGTAGAAGTAGCTTCAAAATTTGGCGAAGTGGTCGTTGTTGCACCGGATTCACCACAATCAGGTCAAGGCCATGCCATCACTATCAATCAACCACTAAAACTCAGGAAAGTTAATATTTTCCAGGGCATAGACTCTTATGAATGCTCCGGAACTCCTGTAGATTGTGTCAAACTGGCAAAAAACGTTTTACTAAAAGATAAAAAAATAGACCTTTGTCTTTCAGGTATCAATCACGGGGCCAATGCATCTATCAACATCATTTATTCGGGCACTATGTCAGCGGCTATGGAAGCCAGTCTTGAAAAAATAGACTCTATTGGTTTTTCGTTATTAGATATGAGTTTTGATGCAGATTTTACAGCTGCCAAACATTATGCAGAAAAAATCATCAAATCTGTCATGGAAAATCCTATGAATGGATGCAAATTGCTGAATGTCAATATACCATCAGGCAAACTTGAAGACATAAACGGTATCAAAGTATGCCGTCAGGGAGATGGCACCTGGGTCGAAGAATTTCAGGAAGGAACTGATCCAAGGGGCGAAAAATACTATTGGCTCACCGGAAAGTTTGTATCATTCGAACCGGAACATATGGATGATCACGATATTATCGCACTGAAAAGCAAATATGTATCAGTGGTTCCTTCAAACCACGATCTGACACACCATACTGCTATTAAGGATTTTAAATATATGGAAAAATTATAATGCAATGGAAAAAAATTCTTTATTGATGGGATTGGTGCTGGGTTGTATTACACCTGTGTTGGGTTTTGTAGTTGTAGAGTTTTTGTTTGAGCAGATGACTGTCTGGGGTATCATGGATGAAGTCACATCTAGTTCTGCTTCCAAAAGATTCAGAACCACTGCTTTGATCGCGATATGTACTGTCCTTATACCTTTCAATGTCGCTGTTTCCAAAAAATGGGACCAGACAGTAAGAGGTATGGTCTTCCCTACCCTGATTTATGCAGGTGCCTGGATGTATAAATTTTATATGGAGTTAATCAACTGATTGTGAAATATTATCTGATTGCAGGCGAAGCATCCGGAGATCTTCATGGATCAAATCTGATAAAACAACTCAAAATACTTGACTCTAATAGTCAGATTCGGTGCTGGGGTGGAGATAAAATGGCTGACGCAGGTGGTGATCTGGTCAAACACTTCAAAAAACTGGCTTTTATGGGATTTGTTGAAGTGATTAAAAATCTAAAAACCATACTATCCCTGCTCAGTTTTTGCAAAAAAGACATTCTAAGCTTTCATCCGGATGTATTGGTACTTATAGACTATCCCGGTTTTAATCTTCGAATTGCCAAATGGGCTAAACAACAAGGAATAAAGGTCGTTTATTATATCACTCCTCAAGTCTGGGCATGGCATAAAAGCAGAGTTCATGACTTGGGAAAATACACTGAACTACTTATCGTCATCCTGCCATTCGAGCCCAAATTTTTTAATCACTTTGGTTATAAAGCTCTTTATGTCGGCCACCCACTGTTAGACGCTATTCACAACTTTTCTCCTGACGATCAGGCACTTAAGCTGATCTCAGGTAACAAAGAAATATTGGCTTTACTGCCAGGTAGCAGAAAACAGGAAATAAAAACTATGCTTCCTGTCATGTTGCAGGCTTGCAAAAACCAGCCTTATCACATCGTCATCGCCGCAGCACCATCCATTGATGATGTCATTTATGAACAAATCATAGCTGACTCTGGCCTTGCTGAAAAACCTACACTGCTAAAAAATCAAACGTATACCTTACTCAGTAAAGCAAGATATGCATTTGTCAGTTCGGGTACTGCCACTTTGGAGACTGCGCTTTTTGGTGTTCCCCAGGTGGTTTGTTACAAAGGCAATATAATATCTTATCACATCGCTAAATGGCTCATTGACCTTAAATATATTTCATTGGTCAACCTGATCGCAGATAAAGAAGTTGTCAAAGAGTTGATACAAAATGATTTAACTGCAGATAATTTGGTCAATGAACTTGAAAATCTGAAGATACGACATGTAGATATTCAAACAGAATATAAAGTTATCAAAACACTGCTTGGAGAAAAAGGAGCATCTGAAAAGGCGGCAAGGGCGATTTTTGAATTGAATTCCAAAGGTTAAGGTTTTCAGATTTGTTTGAAAAGTGTTAAAGTTGAATAACCATACAAGAAAGTTCATAAGGTTATGACCCGTGTAAAACCAACCCAAAGGATATATTAAAATCATCAAAAAAATAGGGTGTATTTCATTTTTTCGCCACACATTAAAAATCATCAATTTTTTTGCGATTTAGTCAAGATGCCTTAATTTATTGCATCGTAGCTAAAAGCTACGACGATCAAACGATGCTTGATAAGAAATCGAGCACAGTGCGAAAAAATAAAATGCACCTAAAAAATATCTTTCGCCATTAAATTGTGTTTGATACATTACCTTTGCAGTCCAAATGTAATGAATTCCAAAATGCAATATAGAAATTCTAAAGTCCCTTCATCCAAATTTATTTGGACCAAGTACATAAGAATCTGTAACCATTGAAAGCTTATGATTATCCCTTCTTTTATAAAATTTGGAGACAGGAACTTTAGATCCTTTACTAATCTGATCTTTTTTTTTGCAATAATTATCGTTTTCGGTCACCTTTTCGAAACAGGAACCGGATATTTTAATCTTGCAGATTTTGAGATGGTCTACAAGCCACTTAATGTTGTTTTTGCGATCATGACTGTGTTGATGAGTGTTTATTTGTATCTCATCACGACAAATTGGTATTTGAAAGTGGCCAGAATCTCATTTATAATAATCTCAGGATTTTATCTTTTTATTTCTTTAATTTGGTGGTTAGACTTATTTTATCACGAATTTGATGTAAGTGGGTTCAGACTTTTTTTAGCTATATTCATCGGGTTTTTAGCAATATCCTTCAAAATAGCCAATCTTGGTAATTATAATATTCATCCGGCCGTATTATTCATAATCAGCTTTGTATTTCTGATTTTGTTTGGTGCAATTTGTCTTATGCTGCCGGCAGCAACAACAAAAAGCATCACATTCATGCAGGCACTTTTTACATCTACGAGTGCAGTTACTGTCACCGGCCTTGCCGTCTTGGATACAGGCAAAGATTTTACGTTTTTTGGTCAAATTATCATTCTTATACTCATACAGCTTGGAGGTTTGGGCGTATTGACGGTGACCAATATATTTGCTTTGATCTTTCAATCATCAACAAGTTTTCGAAACCGAGCAATGATGGGTGACCTCATAAAAGAAATGGGAAATAAAAATACCTTCAAGAGTTTATTTAAAGTTATATCCATCACAGTATTAGTTGAGCTTATTGGGGCAATTTTGATTTATGTGAGCATTTCATCAGAAGCAGTATTTGATGGAAAATCTATATTTTTTTCAATATTTCACTCCATATCTGCTTTTTGCAATGCTGGTTTTTCTACACTTTCAAGCTCGATTTATGAAGAATCCGTAAAGTATAATTACTTTCTGCAATTGACTATATGTTGGTTAATAATTACTGGTGGAATAGGTTATTCAGTTATGATCAATCATTATTATATAATGAAGAATGCATTCATGAAATTTGTATATAAATTAATGCCTTTGAACCTGGATTATAAAATTGTACCCGTCCGAAGCACGATTAATAGTAGAATAGTCATAAGAACTACTGTCATTCTTTTGATTATTGGAACAATTCTATTTATGATTGCGGAATTCCAAAGTACATTACGTGAACACAACTTATTCGGAAAGGTGGTTGTATCATTTTTTAATTCTACAACTGCTCGCACAGCAGGATTCAATAATGTAAATATGGCTCAACTTGGAATTCCTGCTTTAATGCTCATCATGGCACTCATGTGGGTCGGTGCTTCCCCGGCATCTACGGGCGGTGGTATCAAAACTACAACTTTTGCAGTTGCTTTGCTTAATCTCTGGAATCAAATCACAGGAAAAGAAAAACTCATCCTGAGAAACAGAGAAATTCCTCCTTCAACCATCAACCAGGTAAATGCAGTGATTCTGCTTTCTATATTTGCAATAAGCTTTGGTACATTTCTGATAGCATTTTCACATCCTGACATTTTATTTAAATATATATTGTTTGAGTGCATTTCTGCATACTCCACAGTAGGATTAAGTGTTGGTATCACTTCGGGCCTTGACAATTCATCCTGCCTGATTCTTATCTTTTTGATGTTTTTGGGTAGAGTGAGTTTCCTTACTTTTCTCATCGGCATATTCAATAGTTTTTCCAAACACAAATCAGGTATTACACCATATTACCCAAAAGAAAATGTTTTTATAAATTAGCATCAGAATCATGAAGAAAAAAATAATTGTTATTGGATTAGGCAATTTTGGTGGCAATCTTGCTATAAAATTGACTGAAGATGGTCATGAAGTTTTTGGCGTGGACAGTAATCCATCCAGAGTTGACATGATCCAGAATAAGATCAATCATGCCATGGGCCTAGATGCAAGCGAAGATGCTTGTATCAACTACCTTCCGATCGACGACTGTGATTTGGTTGTCATTGCCATTGGCGAAAATATAGGTGCATCAGTCACATCCACTGCATTGATCAAAAAACATTACAAAGGCAGGATTATTGTTCGTTCACTCTCACCGTTGCATAAAACAATTCTGGAGGCGATGCAGATAACAGAAATCATCGAACCTGAAGCTGAATATGCGCATGAATTATCAAATCGGATTATGGTAAAAGGCGCCATCAAGTCAATGGAACTTCACGGAGAATATGAAATTGTTGAGGTCAACATTCCAAAAAAAATAATAGGATTAACCCTTGCAGATGTCGATGTAAAAAGAAATATAAGGTACATATAGTGACTGTCATTAAACAAACTGAAAGAAAAAACTACTTAGGAAGTACCTATTACGAAAAAGAAGTGCATGGTATCCTGCACTCGGTCTATCAATTTGAAGAAGATGATCTTTTACTGGTTTTTGGTAAAAAAGAAAATATCGACCTCTTTATTGAAGAGAGTTCATAATATTTTTTCAGACAACACAGTTGCATTTTTGTAAAAAAAATGGGGTATCCTATTAAATGACCGAAAAACTATTTTATTTCCTCTTTGTTTAAAATGAATAAAATGTCTGCAACAAATACATATTACCCTTTATCAACTCTGCAACTCCTGCAGGTTTGGGTATTGATATTTTTTACTTTTTCATTATCTTTTATTTCTGCACTGCATTATGATTTTTGTACTCAGACTCAGTATAAAACTGCATCAATTTCTGAAAATAATGGATTAAGACTATCTACCATCTTTAAAAATGATATTGCTCCATTTAGTGCAGATCTAGCTACCAAATCTCAGCAGCAGTTGCCTTCTTACTTTTTTCGGGCTTCAAGTTATGAGTGTGCAATTCTCATAAAGAGAGTAAAACCCCTATTGCCTTTCAATTACTTTGAAATTATATCCTGGACCAACATAGCTTCTAGAAAACTTATCTTTCCCCATCATACTTTTTGGTAAGATTACTTCATCATTTTTTTTCATTTACTATGGTCATTTAATTTTTGTTTAATAGTCACAATACTATTAACAATTTCTGTTTGCACCAATTGTGAAACCCATTAAGAAATCAGAAAACAAATAAACTTTGATGCCTGATTTCTAATTTTTTATCATTTAAAAACAAAAATCATGTCAACTATTTTAATAAACAGTATAATCATACTTATAATCCTGATACCTATGATCTATTTCTTTATTGGAGGTAAAAAAAGCAGTAAAGAAATAACCAAATTAAAAACTTTGGCCAATCAAAACAACCTGTCACCGAAAAAAACGGGGCAATGGCAAGCTGGTGCAATAGGCTTAGACAAAGAACAAAATAAACTTTTCTTTATAAACAACTCAGATAAAGATGATTTACTTATTGTGGATATCTCAGAAATAATCCATTGTAATGTTTCAAAACAGTATAATACAGAACAAGTGCATGAAACAGGATTAAGTATATTAAAAAAGGTATCTTTGCACCTTAAATTAAAACACAATAAAGAAGTTAATATTCCGGTGTATGATGCTGATGTACAACCGACTCCCGGGAGTGACCTTTTGGAAGCAATTGAATGGGAAAAGATCATCAATGACCAAATAAGGCAAACAAAATAATTTCAAAAAAACAAACAACAATCTATGATTATCTGGTCACTTTTTTTATTGATGATAGGTATTTTTCTTGCATTGGACCTTGGTGTTTTTAACAGGCACGCTCATGAAATTTCCTACAAGGAAGCCAGCAGATGGACTTTGGTTTGGACCACCTTAGGTATGAGTTTTTCCATCCTGGTGTATTTCATATATCAAAACGGATGGTTGGGAGAAATGGCAAAAACAGCTGTTCCATTTGATGCATCGATAGAGTATCTGACCGGATACATCATAGAGTTGACCTTAAGTATTGACAATATTTTTGTGATTGCCATGATATTCAGATCTTTTAAAATTCCTAAGAAATATCAGCATCGTGTTTTGTTTTGGGGAATTATCGGGGCATTGGTATTCAGAGGATTGATGATACTATTCGGTGTAGTCCTGATAGAACAATTTAAATGGACAACGTATGTATTTGGTGCATTTTTGATATTTACAGCGATCAAAATGGCTTTAAGTGATGAAGAAAAGGAATTCGACCCAAAACAATCCTGGGTATACAGGACCATCAGACGATTTATGCCGGTCACAGGAAGAATAGACGGACAGAAATTTTTTATCAATAAAAGAGGACTTACTATTGCTACACCTTTACTGTTGGCCTTAATACTTATCGAATTTACTGATATCATGTTCGCTTTGGATAGTATTCCTGCCATACTCGCTATCACCAGAGATCCTTTTATCGTATTTACATCCAATATTTTCGCTATACTGGGATTGAGATCTATGTACTTTTTTGTAGCCAATATGCTGGATTCGTTTCATTACCTTAAATATAGCCTTACTGTAATCTTGATATATGTAGGTATAAAATTGATTTTAGCCAATCATTTTCATTTGCCATTGGGAATATCACTCGGTATCATCGCTGTGTCTATTTTCGCAGGTGTTTACTTCTCAATAAAGTATAAAAAAGAGCACCCTCATGGACATGTGGAAAGCAATTAATAGTGCCTTGCTGAAGATTTTTATTCTGAAATACAATAAATTTTTCGATATTCGCATTACTTTTACGCAGTTTTTTGTTCAATTTAAATTTTTGATTCTGTAGTGTTAGCTTTTGTAAGATTTTTTTTATTGGCATTTCTATTGGAAGTTGGGGTAATTTACAACCTCCAGGGTTTAAATACTTTAACCAATTCTACTACAGGATTCCATGTCGAAGATGAAGATTCTTGCTCCATCAAGAATTCAACTAATAGCAATTCCAATAACTTTTCCCCTTTTGAAATTTTAGAAACAGATGCAGAAGTAGAAATAGATGAAGATGAATATGAAAAAAGCTTCAAATATTTTTCAGTTGTAAAGGTTCATCCATATTTTAATTCCAACTTCAGCGGGAAAGTATCAGCAGAAGAATTTAATGTTTCTTCATTTCAAACAGACACCCCACTCTTTATTTTGTTCCATAGCTGGAAGTTTCATCTGGCATAATCTAATTATAAATACTCCTTGATTGGATATTTTGTATAGTACCCGGCTAGCGTTTAATTAAGCTGGCAGGGCTTAATAGTTATATGGATCAATAATCAAAATTAATATCGTGATATCCACAAAAAAATAAGCATGGTTTATTTCGCAAACCACCATGATTATTTTTTAATCGTTGAGGCGAATTCCATCTGGTATTAATTTTAAAATAAATTTAAACAAATGAAAAATAAAAATAAACACCTTCCGAAAGAAGGCTTTGCAGGTCTTAGGGAGAACTTCAGTTCTGATGCCATTTCTGGCTTTATAGTCTTTTTACTGGCTTTGCCACTGAGTATGGGCATAGCCAAAGCTTCAGATTTTCCCCCTATTATGGGATTGATCACTGCCATCGTAGGTGGTATGATTGTTAGTTTTTTCATGGGAAGCAGACTTACTATAAAAGGTCCTGCTGCCGGTTTGATTGTGATAGTTGCCGGTTCGGTAGCAGATTTTGGTGGTGGTGAGACAGGATGGCATCTGGCATTGGGGGCTATGTTTGTTGCAGCATTAGTACAAATCCTGTTTGGAGTTCTAAAATTTGGAAAGATGACAGACTTTTTCCCACTTTCGGCCATTCATGGTATGCTTGCAGCTATTGGCATTATCATCATAGCAAAACAGCTGCCAGTGTTACTAAACGTCAATCCACAACTTATGGCAGGAAAAGGACCCATCGATATTTTAAGTTCCTTACCCACCGTTTTTAGTAATCTGGATCCCAGAGGTGCTTTGATTGGAGTCCTTAGCTTAGCGATAATGTTGGGTTGGCCATATTTAAAAAAATATTCAATAGGAAAAATCCCATCTCCTTTGATTGTACTTATGATTGCTGTACCAGGTGAACTTCTGATGGATTTTCAACATACAGAACCATCATACGCTTTGGTACATATTGGCAATCTTATGGAAAATCTGCATCTGAATATCAATTTTGGTGGTATCGCAACACCAGGTATTTTTATAAAATATGTCATCATGTTTGCTCTGGTAGGAACTCTGGAATCTTTATTGACCGTAAAAGCCATTGATTTATTAGACCCACACAAAAGAAAATCAGACAATAACAAAGATCTGATAGCTGTAGGCATTGGAAATGTCATTACCTCCATTTTGGGTGGATTGCCAATGATCGCTGAAGTAGCAAGAAGTTCGGCCAATGTAAATAATGGCGCAAAAACAAGGTGGGCAAACTTTTTTCATGGTTTTTTTATTTTGTTATTTGTATTGACAGCGTCCAAGTATATAGAAATGACTCCCAATGCTGCTTTGGCTGCCATGTTTATTGCAGTAGGTATAAAACTGGCACATCCTAAAGAATTTATTCATACTTTCAATATAGGAAAAGAGCAGTTGGCCATTTTTCTGGTTACCATCATTTTTACTCTATTTGAAGACTTATTGATAGGAATAGCAGCAGGTATGCTCTTAAAAATCATTATTCATCTGTTTCATGGGGTTCCACTCAGGTCTCTTTTCAAAGTTCCGGTTGAAATATCTTTTGAAGGAGATGATTATTTAGTAGTGGTGGACAAAGCCGCACTATTTACCAATTTTATTGGGATTAAAAACAAACTGGAAAGTATTCCCAGCGGATTTAATGTTACGATTGATCTGAACAATACAAAAGTAACAGACCACTCGGTCATGAAAAACCTGGATCACTTCAAACACGATTATGAAGCAACAGGAGGTCACGTGACCATCATTGGACTCGATGATCACAAATCCTTATCTAAACACCATTTAGCAGCGAGAAAAAAAACTAGTTAAGTTATGCAGAAACATGAGTTCATCTTCAAAGAAGAAAACGTCATTCATCACCTGAAACATTATCTTCCGGCACAGGCAGCGTTAAAAGATTTCATTCATCATAACACGTTACACGCTTTTCAGGACAGAAAATTTTATGATGCGATCACACAGGCAAGTCAGATATTTGGATACAAAACCAGTCTTTCTCTTGTAGAATACAGAGATCTGTTTAGTCAAAAAAAGATTTCTGAAGCCACACTGGAAAAAGTTATCTTGGATAAAAAAGGTCAATCAAATGCAGACAATTGGAAAGACAAAATGATTTCCGGAAATTATTCAGATCATTTTGGTGGCAGAAGGAGTCATTTGCGCAATCATTGGAAAGATTTATACTCAGTAGATCTCGATCTGGCGATTCAGCCGTTTTTATTCAGGTTTTTATGCAGTTATCTCGATCAGGGGATTGCTATTTGGGGGTTTCCGGTATGGAATAAGGGCTTCCTGACAACCATCAGAGAGATGGAACGCAATACTTATACCAGCTTTTTTAAAACTCCAAGAGCAAAACGGCTACTTATGGACCGAAAATGCGAAATCAGCGACTTGCTGAAAATCCTGGTGGGTGATGAAAAATTGTATGAACATTACTTGTTTGATCAGCAATTTGCGCATCCAGGTTGGTCAGGTATCGTTTCTGTAATAGAAGATATGCCACAAACCTTGCTGGATACCAGACGGATCTCGCTTCAGGATCTGATTATATTTGAACTATTGCTGGAAATTGACACATTAGACCATAAATTTGGTGAAAACTGGTTACCACTGAGTATGAGGATCACCAAAAAAGTGCAACCCCTTTTTGATAAAGTTGAAAAGACAGAATATCATGAGGTTCTTCATCTATGGCAAGATGCTTTTGAGTGGTCTTTTTATGATCAGGTACTTGGAGGATTACAAAATAATCATGCCAAAGAAGTCCAGCCGGAATCACCAGCATTTCAGGCATTATTTTGTATCGATGACAGAGAATGTTCACTCAGGCGATATGTAGAAGACATAGAACCACGTGCTCAAACATACGGTACCCCCGGATTTTTTGGAGTTGCGTTTTACTATAAACCCAAGGATGGGAAATTTTCTATGAAAGTATGTCCTGCTCCCATGAATCCGCCATATCTCATCAAGGAAGAAGTCGATAACAAGAAGAACAAAAAAGATTTTCACTTTGCAGACTATACCCATTCTCTCTTTTTTGGTTGGTTGATCACTCATACGATTGGTTTTTGGTCCGCCATCAGACTATTTATCAACATTTTTACACCCAGATTGAGCCCGGCCACCACCCTATCTTTCAGACACATGGATAAATTTTCGAAGCTCACCATCGAAAATCACAATACTAAAATCAAAGAAGATGGTATGCAGATCGGATTTACCATACCCGAAATGGCAGACAGAGTGGAAGGATTGCTCAAAAGTATCGGATTGGTCAAAGATTTTGCACCCATTATATATGCTGTAGGTCATGGCGCCAGTAGTGTCAATAATACCCACTATGCAGGATATGACTGTGGAGCTTGTTCTGGCAGACCTGGTTCAGTCAATGCCAGAGTGATAAGTTATATGGCCAATCATCCGGAAGTACGCAGCATGCTTCGTGAGAGAGGAATAGATATTCCTGCCAAAACTACATTCCTGGGAGCATTACACGACACTACAAGGGATGAAATCGAATTTTATGACGATAATTTTCCAGATCTCGCAAAAACTGATTTGCATAAACATACTAAACAAGTTTTTAATCAGGCTTTGGAAAGGAATGCAAGGGAAAGAGCCCGCAGATTTGCCACGACGAGCTCAAAATCAGATCTCAAAAAGCTCCATCAAGCAGTCAAGAAGCGATCAGTATCCTTATTTGAACCAAGACCTGAGCTCAATCATGCCACCAATGCACTTTGCATTATAGGACGTAGGGAGCTGACCAAAGATCTGTTTCTGGATCGAAGAGCTTTTATGAATTCGTATGATTATGCCATAGATCCGGAAGGAAACTATCTGTTTAATATCCTTTCAGCTGCTGCCCCGGTTTGTGGTGGAATCAATCTGGAATACTATTTTTCGAGAGTGGACAATCTTAAATTGGGAGCGGGGACTAAGTTGCCGCATAATGTGATGGGATTGATTGGTGTAGCCAATGGAATAGACGGAGATTTGCGCCCTGGACTTCCCAATCAAATGGTAGAAGTCCACGATCCCCTGAGATTGCTGATCATTGTAGAACATTTTGATGATATCGCATTGAAAACCATACAACGCACTCCACAACTGTATGAATGGTTCATCAATGAATGGGTACATTTGGTGGTTATCCATCCTGATACAAAAAAAATCACCCGATTCAAAGATGGGTCATTTTTTGATTACACACCGGATTTTGTGCCATCAACGGTGACAGATGTTGAATCCCTCTTCAAAACAGAAAGTGACAACCTTCCTGTATTAATCATAAAAGAATAGAATCATGGAAAGAATATTGGAATTATTGATTGCTTGGCCATTTGCAGCTTTTCTGATCTCATTACTTATTCCCAAAGCAAATGAAAAATTAATATCCGGGTTTACTTTCGGAATGATTGGGATGCATTTTTTTGCTATTTTGGGTCTTTTGATATTTTGGGGTATCGAAGGGTTTCCAACGGTAAACCTAAAGGAATTTTCCATATATGAAAGTCATGATATGAACTTTTTTATCGACTTTTATTTTGATCTAGTTACAGCTGTTTATTGTGTGGTAGGTGCCATGCTGACATTTCTGGTCACCACATACAGCAGAATATATTTGCACAGAGAATCAGGATACAAAAGATTTTTTTATACCATTTTGTTTTTCTATGCCGGCTATACGCTTGCAGTATTTGCAGGTAATCTGGAGACACTATTTATCGGTTGGGAAATATTGGGCTTGACATCATTCCTTTTGGTGGCTTTCTATCGGGAAAGATATCTTCCGGTCAAAAACGCTTTTAAGGTATTCTCTATCTATCGTATAGGAGATGTGGGTATCATACTTGCGATGTGGGCAAGCCACCATTTATGGCACGAAAATATTACTTTCGAAAAGATACAAAATTATGAGTTGGTGCACCATCATCTCGAAGGTCACACTATGTTTGGACTATTCATTTCAGTCATGATCTTACTTGCGGCTTGCGCCAAATCTGCCCAGTTTCCGTTTTCGTCCTGGCTCCCCAGGGCTATGGAAGGGCCGACTCCTTCAAGCGCCATCTTTTATGGTTCCTTATCTGTTCACCTGGGATTGTTTTTATTAATCAGGACCATGCCATTTTGGGAACATCAGCTGATTGCCAGAATTTTGATTGGTGGAGTAGGTATATTTACTGCTGCTATCGGTGCATCAATAGGTAGAGTACAATCTTCAGTAAAAAGCCAGATCGCCTATGCTTCAGTAGCGCAAATTGGGTTAATGTTTTTAGAATTAGCATTGGGTTTTGAGACAATGGCGCTTTTTCATTTTGCAGGAAATGCTTTTTTGAGAACATATCAGTTGCTTGTGTCGCCTTCTGCTGTGAGTTATCTGATCAGAGAACAATTTTATCATTTCGAACCTAAACATGAACATATTGGTACCCATTTGTATAAAAAACTGGAATATTCATTATTTTTATTGAGTATCAAGGAGTACAATATGGATGAGCTATTGGATAGATTATTGTGGAAGCCATTTAAAAATTTGGGGAATTTATTGAAATTTATAAATATCCGCAATCTGTATTTTATTACAATACCTACTTTTTTTCTAGGTGTAATATTGCAAATTACCAGATTTAATTTACCGGAAGTCATTGTTGAATTTTTGCCAGAGATCTTTGCTTTGATTGGATTGTTTTTAGTATTCAGAGCTTATGCTGGTCGGATAAATGTATTTGTGGTCTGGACACTTTTGATAATGAATCATTTTTGGGTCACGTTGGCCATATCTTTTAATGATGCGCTAACCATGTATGAAATTATTTTTCATTTAGCAGGTGTAATATTGTCCGGAATTCTTGGATATATCATCCTTTGGAAAATGACCAAAGCCGAACCGGATGTAGATTTGAACAGGTTTCAGGGGCATGTCTATGAGTACCCAAAGATGGCATCTCTATTTTTAGTTGCTTGTCTGGGTTTGGCAGGATTTCCTATTACATCAACATTTATAGGAGAAGATATACTTTTTTCTCATGTAGCATACGATCAAATCTTTTTAGCTTTTTATCTTGCGCTCGGTTTTGTCATATCCGGCATTGCGTTGATCAGAATGTATGCCAGAATATTTTTGGGACCACACCTGAAGCGATATCACGAAATAGCGCAGAGATCATCTTAAGTGATTGACTATAAGCATGATATTATTTTATTACAAACTTTAACATTATCAAAATGTTGACTAAAAAATATTTATATCCTATTGTATTTGTCTTTGTCTTTGTATTAATAGTAAATCATACACTTCAGGCCCAAAATAGCAGGCTAAGTGATAATAGTACAATTGGATGGTTTAGTGTAAACAGTACATTTAAAATTTCTTCCAAAATAGGGTTTACTACAGAATTCCATTGGAGAAGAGTGGAACTGGTAAACAAACCTATGGCAGGATTATGGAGAAGCAGTTTAAATTACCAAATACACCCAAAAGTTCAATTCAGGATTGGTTATGCATTAATAGAAAACTTTCCTTATGGAGTTTATCCCCTCAATGGTTTTGGTAAAGAGTTTACTGAACACAGGATGTTTCAGGCATTATTATTGACAGATAAGATATCCCGATTGGAGCTGTCTCATCGATTTATGCTCGAACAAAGATGGATAGGCAGATACTCAAATGGAGCTCTTGAAAAAGAAGATTCATATGTCTATGGCCATAGGTGGAGATACATGCTTCGTATGCAAATCCCATTATTTAAGCAGTCGATGGATGACAATACAGTATTTCTGGCAGCATCTAATGAAGCGATGATAGGATTTGGAAAAAATGTGAATGAAAATATATTTGACCAAAACAGATTGGCGTTTTTATTGGGTTACAGATTTGATAGCCGGATAAGAATGGAGGCAGGATACCTCAATCATATTTTTCAGCTGGCAAGAGAAATTGACGGCCGAAATGTTTTTCAGCATAACAACGGACTGATTTTCAATTTATTACTATCATTCGATTGGAGCAAAAAACAAAACAAGAATTAAACATTTATACTTACAGCTTTATAAAACCATAAATAATAGCGAGATTTAAGACTTTGGCTTTTAATTAGTTAAAGAAAATGATATTAAATCAAGATCTTTTGCGTTTTGTATACAACCTTGATTGGATTATCTTTGGTAAATTTAATTTTTCTAGCTTTTTATGTTAAATGATCAATATTTTACCATCCATTCAACCACATTTGGTGAGTACAAAGAAAAAGGAAGTAAATTTTTAGCTTACTGCCACCCATTCAGCCGCGAAGACGACCTCCAGGTTATTTTGGCTTTGATAAAATCAGAACATCCGAAAGCCAGTCACTATTGTTTTGCTTATAAGATAGGTCTGGATAATAACCGCTTCAGGTCAAATGATGACGGAGAGCCATCCGGTACAGCAGGAAAACCTATACTTGGACAAATCCTAAGTAACAATCTCACAGATATCCTTATTGTGGTGGTGAGATATTTTGGAGGTACCAAGCTTGGAGCTTCAGGTTTGATTCATGCTTATCGTCAGGCTGCCATAGAAGGTTTGTCAAATGCATCAGTCATTGAAAAATTTAAGACTACCAAGTATGTGCTTACATTTACTTATGAGCACATGGGCTCCATCCTGGCATCTCTAAAAACAAACCAAATTAATATCTTGGAGAAGTCCTTTGATAATCAATGTTTTGTAAAAATTGAAATCAGAAATTCAGAAGCGACAAAAAAAATAATCCTTTTAAAAAGTCACTTACTTGGTGTCAGCTTGGATCAGGTATCTGAAGATACAGTTGTTGAGTTTTGCAGGATTAAAAAGCTTCTTGAATAAATGAGATAATTCCTATAAAATCTTACTATGATGAAGCTTGTGTTCAAAGATAGGTTTCAAAAAGGATAGTATCCTTAAGTGGCTTCGACTCCGTTAGCACTGCGCTCAGCCACCACCGATATTCAAGTCAAAAACGGTGGTTGAGCGTATCCGCCGCGGCGGAGAATCCGAAACCACTCTTTACAGTGGTAGGTTTCAATCTATGATACCTATTTTTACTTTTCAATAGCTATATTAAAACTGACATTAAAGGTCCTTTCCAACTGGGCTACGTCAGATCCTAAAATGGTATTGACAAGATTTTGCTGTCCTTGCAGTGGAGGAAGCTGATAAACAAACTGACGGTATTTGACATTCACCCGATTCATCAGGTTAAATACAGAAAAGCCAATTCTGGAATCATATCCTGCAAGTTTAAATTTAAAATATGCTCCGACATCAAGTCTGTGATATGCAGGCAGTTTTTGAATGTAGTGCTCCACAACGAGATTTGCCCGTTCTATCGGTGTGCGAATGGATGAGAGGTCAAGATAAGGTCTGCCTGTGGCACCAATGTACGTTCCGGAGAAGTCAAATTTGCCAATAGAAATGGTGTTGACCCACTTCAGCTGATGCCTGCTATCTTCTGATGATGGAAATAGTTGATTTTTAAAGAGTTGAGCAAATCGATTGTCCGACTTACTCAAAGTATATGTGAGCATAGAAAAATATTTATCATGCTCATAAGAAAAAGATATATCAATCCCCTTGGTTTGACTTTCTCCTTTAAAAAGTAAAAAACCATTTGAAATGACTCCCGGATCAGGAGGGCGTAATCCCGGCATTTGGGTGGCATGTATGACAGCACCGTCCAGCGTCCTGTAATAGGCCTCTATATCAAGATTCAGACGTCCAAATGACTTCCAGATGCCGAGCATGATGTTATTGCTTATGCCTACAGGGACGCTGCTATTATTGCTCAATGCAAAAAACTGTTGCTTCTGACCCAGGGCATTTTCATGCTCAAACAGCCTTACCAACTGAGCTTGCCTTCCTGCAGAAGCTTTGATGAGCATATCTTTCTGTAATGATTTGCTGATATATATCTGTGGCAATAAATAAAAGGTCTTTAAACTATGGAAAACCGAAGTCCTGATACCAGGTTCTATGTACAAATCACTTTTGTCCCCAAAGGAGATTTGAGTAAAGATGCTTGATTCAGAGGCTCTTCTGTTGATTTCAAAAACGGGATTTTTATCATTTTCAATGTACAATTCATTGTCGTGTATGATATGTTCCAATCCGAATAACAGACCTTTCATCTGATTCATTTTATAACTCAATTTTAGTCCTGTATCTTTGATATCATTGCGATTGAGTATTTTAACAGTGTCTCTGATAATTCTGTTTTTATCTCTTCGTACTATATTGCTGGTAATGTCGTAATTATTAAAATGACTGGTAAAATATCCTGAGAATTTCAGTTCTGAGTCTTTTCCTTTGTAGGAGTAGTTCAGTCCGGTCGTGAGATTTTGCCATTGACTCACTTGATTAAAGAGTTCATCGTTGACTTCAGTATTTCTGACTTTAAAGGTGATATCATATTTGTCATTGAATCGGTCTTTGCTATTGAATATATTGGCTTCTACTCTGTGATTTCCTTTGCTGAATAGCACCTTTCCGTTGATGTCGTAAAAATCAAAAGATGGATTGGATGTTATCTGACTTGTCCCACTTTTTGATGCATTGGGATTTTCAATATTTTGCCTTTGGCTCAGGTCATAAAATCCTGATTTTGTCAATTCTGTATAGGTAGTCCTTCCTGAAAAAGAAAAAGCCAAATGATTTCCTACCGGAATATTCAGAAACGCACCTGAATTCAGAAGATTCAAGTCAAGATTTAGCTGAAATGGTTTGATCGCTTTTTCACTTTCCATTTTTACCAGTCCGCTTGTTCGACCACCAAAATCGACAGGTATATTATTTTTGAAGAGAGAAATATCTTTTACATACCAAGAATTAAAAGCACCGAAAATGCCAAAAAAATGATCAGCCTTATATACCGGCATCTCATCCAATATCAGGAGCGTTGCCTCTTCATTAGCACCTCTTATCCTTATCCCTGCTTTGGAGTCATTGATGGCGCTCACTCCGGGCAAAATCTGCAATGCTCTCATCACATCCTTTTGAAATACAGAACTTTGAAGGACTTGTTCGAGAATTTTTTGATCAGAAGAAACCGCCTGGCCTTTTGTAAAACTTAGTTTTTTCTTCAGGGTATTGATAGTGACTGGCACTACTTTTACAGGGTCAGGATACAGTTTGACTTCAAAAAAAAGGTTTTCTGTGTTGATATTTATTGTTTTGTCCTGATGTGCCAAAGAATGGATGTTGAGTTTTTCCACCCTTTTGTTTTTTGGTATTTTGATAAAACAATCTCCGTCCTCATCTGTAAAACCATAATAATGTCTACTGTCGTCGTATATCGCAGCATATGTCACAGGTGTTTTATCCTGACTATCTTCAAGCCGGATATGCAGGATGACATCTTCCGCTTGTTCGATATCTTTTGCTTCAGACCTTACCAAAAAAGAGTTTTGACCACTACTGGCAAATTCCAACTGATAGACACTGCATATTTTTCCAAAAAGATGTTCTATTGAAGATGCCGTCAATATTCTGTCAGCCGTAGCATGATAAGCTGATAATGTTGGAGAATAAGCTATCAGGGCATTATACTTATTTTTAAATGACACCAGAACATCTGTACAGGTATTTCCTTTTTTTATGACAATGGAGAAGTGTTCACTATCCTGACACGATAACGACACGATATTTCCAAATGAAAATACGATAATGAGAATGACCTTACACAATAAATTAACGTTTTCGATAATTTGGATATTTTAACTAAAACTGCACCAAAAATACAATTATTCTATTTAGAAATGGTCACAGTTCCATTTTTTTCAATTGTATATGTAAGACCAAGTGGCCAGGTCACTGAATATAACGCTTCATTTAAATCATTTTTTCTAAAGAAGCCGGTATAAGGTAATTTTGACAATCCATCGCTTATATTTACAGAAACATTGAATTGTCTTTGTAGCTCGCTTACAACTTCTGAAAGTGGCTGTGATTCAAATGTATATATGCCGTCAAGCCAGGAGACAGTATTAGGTCTTTCATCTGATCCGTCATCAAATGCAAGTGAATCCGACTTCAAAACAACCATATCTCCCGGAAGAAGGATTGATTCCTTCCCATCCTTTTTATTGAGTTTGACTGCAACTTTTCCGGTTTTACAAATTACTTCAAATGTTTTATTTCTTGAAGTCACACTAAAGCTTGTACCAAGAACTGTAACATTTCCCTGAGATGTATTAACTGTAAACGTAGATCCTTTTTTCACTTCAAAAAACGCAGTTCCTTCAAGCTCAATTGCTCTGACTTTGTTCCATGCTTTGGCATTATAGCTGATTTTTGAATCAGGACTAAGTATGACACTTGACCCATCAGGTAATGATTCCGTAAGCTGCTGCGCATACTCGGTTTTTACTTCCGTTTCAGTATGAATACCAATTCTGTATACCAATACTAAAAGCATGCATGCTGCCGCAAGTAGTGATATAATTTTAAACTTGTTTCCAAATAATGGTTTTATAGTTGCTTCGGACGAAGTACTTAAATTCGTTGAAGATGCTATTCTATCCCAAACATCCTTTTGCCTGAATGCCAGGTCGTCTTTAAACTCAAGGTTTCTGACAAAAGTAATAGCCTTATTGATTTCGTTTTCCTCTTCGGGGTGTTCATCAATAAAGGCAGACCATTTATCGTCATCCTCTTCAAACTCTGATTTGACCCATCTTATAAATGAATCATTTTCAATAAGTTCATTTTGAAAATTATGTAAATCTTTATTACTCATATGCCTTATTTGTGATGTTACAATGATATAAGTATTTCACTTAATTTTTGTACTCTTTAATATTATTTTATTTTTTATAAATTTAAAGATAACAGAATGATAATCAACCCGATGATCCTTTTCAACTCAATGATCCCTTTCGAAATCAAATTTCTTACAGACTGATAATTGATATCCATGACTTCACAAATCTGTTCGTAAGACATTTCCTGATAGTATTTCAGAAATATCGCTTCTCTTTGTCGGCTGCTCAATTCCTTGAATGCTTCCTGAAGTCTTTCCTTCTTGTCTTTATCTACTTCATCATGGATCATCATATCTTCAACAGACAATGCAAAATCGATCTCTTTATTTTCTGCATAATCAAAAGATGACACCTGATTAGACTTAGAAATGCGACGTATGATTTCCCTCCTCAGAGCCACACACATATACCGGATGATAGAATCAGTATCACTCAGCCCTTCCCTCTTTTGCCATATAGATACAAATAAATCATGGATACTATCTTCAATCAGCTCAACATTATCTGTAAACTTTCTGGCATATGTAGCAAGCCCACGTGCATGTGTGTCATAAATGATTTTGAAGGCTGCCTGATCACCGGATCTGAGTTTTTGCCACAATTGCAAGTCATTCATGCATAAAAATATTTCAGTTTTTTATAAAATTCGATTTCTCAATGACCTAAACTATCAAATATTGAGCAAAAATACATTACTTATCTATATATTTGCGCCATCATTTTAAAAACGACAAATATGACACTTTATTTTGTTCTTCAGGCTGCAGGTGCTAGTGCTTTCAGCTGGATCTTCCCAGTCTTAATGCTCGCATTTTTTTATTTCTTCTTTATTGCTCCCCAAATGAAAAAGCAAAAAGAACAAACTAAATTTTCTTCAGAACTCAAAAAAGGAGATGAAGTAGTCACTGCCAGCGGGATAATAGGACAGATCAACAAGATTGAAGACAATTCAATAACTCTGGAACTGGATAGCAAAACATTCATCAGAGTAGTCCCAAGTGCGATATCAAAGGAAATGACAGATCAGTACAAAGGGAAAGCAAAATAGTCAATTACTGACCAATAATTAGGAATTTCTAATTCCTAACTAATACTCATATCTGATCAATTCTCCCTGATGATGGATATCAATAGTAGGTCTTGATGATGGCTCTACCCTACCGATGATTTGGGCATCTACTCCAAGTGATGACGCTATTTGGATCATTTCCATTGCGACACTCTTTTCTGATACATAACACTCCATACGATGACCCATATTAAACACCTGATACATCTCATGAAGGCTCAAGCCTGCTTCTTCTCTGATCAGATTAAATAATGGTGGTAAGTCAAACATATTGTCTTTTATGATTCTTACATTTTTATTTATAAACTTACTTACTTTTGTTTGTCCACCACCTGAACAATGTATGATACCATTGATTTGCTTACGGTAGGTATCGACTATAGGCTTTAAGACGGGTAAATAGGTACGCGTAGGAGACAATACCAGTTTCCCAATATTGAGTGGTATATTATTTATAGTAATACTATCTGTCAACAATTTACTGCCTGTGTATACCACATCATCCGGAATGAACTGATTGTATGATTCTGGGTATTTTTCAGCATACACCTTACTGAAAACATCATGGCGAGCAGACGTCAATCCATTGGATCCCATACCTCCATTGTACTCATCTTCATAAGCTGTCTGACCAAAAGAACTGAATCCCACTATAAAATCTCCGGGTTTTATGTCTATGTCAATGACATCTTTTCGACGCATTCTGGCAAAAGTCGTATAACCCACATCTATGGTTTGGACTATATCACCCACATCTGCTGTTTCACCGCCGGACAGTGTGATATTGATTCCATATTTGGAAAGTTTATCCAGGTAATTTTGGGTATGGTTTATCAGAATACTCAGGACTTCACCCGGTATGATACTCTTATTTCTGCCAATGGTAGATGAAATCACTATATTGTCCAAACATCCTATACATGCCATGTCGTCCAGATTCATCACGATAGCATCTTCGACGATACCTTTCCAAACTGATATATCTCCGGTCTCACGCCAATATATATATGCAAGACTCGTTTTTGTACCCGCTGTATCAGCATGCATGATATTACAGTAATCAGGATTGCCTCCTGTGACATCAGGAATTATTTTACAAAATGCATTGGGAAACAATCCTTTATCAAGTTTTTTGATAGCATCATGTACTTCATGCTTGGACGCCGAAACACCCCTTTTGTCATATTTTAAGTTGTGAACACTCATTAATTCTTATATCGATGAAAAATAAGGTACAAAGTTACTATTTGTGTGTATAACAAACTGCACGAATTCAAATTTTCTTCATCGCTACCCTCATTCCCAAGCTTAGCTTGGCAGGCTCTGAAGAGCCTGTCAAGCTAAGCTTGAGACATCCCACCCAATTCAACCACGTTTCTACCATTTATTAAAAAGAACACTGAAAAAGTGGAATTTGTTATACACACTTACTATTTTGGATTCTATTTACCAGCTTGTGTCTCCAATAGTTTATTTTTCACAACATTTTGTAATTGTAATGGTGTGCCAATAAAAAATTAATACACAAACCTTCTGGAAATGAAAAAAAGATAATATCTTGCTTCGAATTTTACAACCAATACCTGATTGCCATGATGAATGAAAGTGTAGAAAGCATAATGATCACAGATCTGATCACTTTGGGACCGGAGAGTACTGTCGAAGAAGTCAGTGATATTTTCAAGTCAAAAAACATTCATCACATACCCGTTATCGACAAAGGAATACTCGTAGGTATGGTCACCACGTTTGATATGTGGAAAATTAAATCCACTATGTCTGAATACAGCAAAATTCTTGTAAAAGATATCATGACTAAAAAACTGGCAAAACTTGAGCCTGATGATAAAATAGGTACAGCTGCTGAATTGTTTTTAGTAAATCGGTTTCATGCTATTCCTGTGGTAAGAGATGGTTTATTAGTAGGCTTAGTAACCACCTTTGATATCCTGAGGTACGAATTCCGAAAAGAATACCCTGATCCTATTTTATTTAAAGATGTCCTTGATAAAGGTCTTGATGCTGCGCATCAATAGGTAATTGTTTGATAACATTTGGAGATAACTTTTGTACTATATGTTCGCAAAACTTAGTAATTCGATATCAATATCGTTTAGATAAGACAAAGTTATGAAATCCATCCCTTTCAAGGGAAGGATTTAGGATGGGTAAAACAATTAAAAATACCTTAACTAAACGACATTGAACTCAAAATGCATCATTCGCCATTCAGATCAATGACATTATTTGCAACCTCAAAATTTACATTTTTAGATATAATTTTTACCACTGAACCCAAAACCTACCTTACATGACTGAAACCAGTAAAATCCAGATCTTTGTCACGGGAGGTACATTTGACAAGGAGTACAACTACATCACCGGTCAATTATATTTTAAAGATACTCATCTTCATCAGATGTTTGACCGTGGCAGAAGCACCCTTGACGTAGATATAAAGACACTGATGATGATAGATAGTCTCCAGATGACCGATGCTGACAGAGAAATCATCATATACTCCTGCAAAAAAAGTGAATATGAAAAAATTGTACTAACTCATGGTACTGACACCATGGTCCAGACAGCATCAGCCATTGCCAAGCACAAAATAGCTAAAACTATTATCATTACAGGTGCGATGATTCCGTATGCATTTGGGACCTCATCTGATGGTTTTTTTAACCTTGGCGCAGCATTGGCTTTTGTGCAAACACTGCCTCATGGTGTTTATATAGCCATGAACGGGAGATATTATCTATGGGACAAAGTCAAAAAAAATACCAAAACAGGATATTTTGAGTATCTATAATTTGTTTCACTCTGAGACAACTCAGTTAAAACATATTCCCGGATGATAATTCCTTTCTTTCCACCTTGTCTCCCAGTTTGTAAAGGTTGGCCCAAATGACATTAATATCTGTAAGAAAACTACAATTTTTAGCGTATTCTATATTTTTAAGTCTAAAAAAATCAGGAGTGTAGTTCAAAACTTTTTGCGTCATAGGATACTTAATAATTCCTCTTTTCAAAGATGGTAAAAAATTATAATCTTCATTTTTGCCACCATAACCTACCAAAGTATATTTACCAAAAAAGGTTTTAAAAAGATTTGATATCAGAGCGATACGAAAACCACAACTAACAATTAAAAACGGTATAAAGGGTATCAATACAAAAGAAACTATGATATCCGTCATTCTTTTGTACCTCTTATTTTGCTCCTGTCCTATCACATAAGGCAGGTCAAAGCTATATAATTGTCCCTGTTGATTTTTATCATCACTACCTAAGATGCTCAATGAATTATCACCTCCGATCTTAAATCTCACTTTGCTGTTGCACTGAGACATACTCTGAATGATTTCTTTAAAACTTACGTCATCACTACTAAAAATCACATCAGTTATATGAAGTGACTGTATCATAAAATGAAGATTTGATAGTGAATTGTGATAAAAAGATGCATCCGAATTTTGGTCAGGAGCAACATAATATATATTTTCAATATCTGAAAAACTGTTATTCAATATCTTCTCCAAATATAAGGCGTTGATCTTGGAAGCCACTATAATCATATTTTTTCGGTCAGTCATCTTCTCTGTCTTCGCTGTTACTCTTTTGATGACAAATTTTATCAACACGGTAATTAATAATGTCCAGAATATGCCAAAAACAATTAGTGCCCTACTAGCCCTCAAATACTCCGGCAATAATGCATAAACCGAAAGTGAAACTACACTACCCCAAAATATACCGTTCAATGTGTTTTTGGTGGAATATTTTTTATCATAATGACCAAAAAACCACAAAAAAAAGACCCAAATGAAAGAGCATGTGAAAAGTAAAAGATATATAGGTGCATCATCATAATATCCGGGTGCTCGAAAGTAATAGGTCGCCCATAATGTTTTTGTGAGACTCAAACCTCCCAGAATCAGCAAAAAATCGAGTATCTGCCTAAATCCGATTTTAGTGAACCTTCCGATGCCTGAGAGCAGGGCCCTTGCTCCGATAGCCCAATGTATAAATCGGGTAAACTTTCGTGATGTACCTGTATTAAAATGTTTGCTTACATAAATGGACATGGCACCATAAAATGATTTTATATAGTTCAAACTGCTCTTCTTTGTACTTTCCCCTTTAAAATGGACAATACTAGTTTCCGGAAAGTAAACAATTTTGTACCCTGCTTTGAGAATTCTGTGGGAAAGATCTATATCTTCTCCATACATAAAAAAGGCTTCATCCAGTAAGCCGGTTTCATCCAAAACTGATGATCTGATAAACATAAACGCACCACAAAGTACTTCTACTTCATTGATCTCATTCTCCGGCAGATACCCTAGATTGTACCCACTGAAAATTCTGGATTTCGGAAATAAGTCGGAAAGATAAAATAGCTTGCAAAATGAGTTCCACATCCCTGGAATCTGCCTTTTAGATTCAGGTAAAAACTTACCACTTCCATCAATCAAGTGAACTCCAAGTGCTCCTGCTTGTGGGTGGTCCTTCATATAAGCATGACACATCTTTAAAGTATCTTCTTGCAATATGGTGTCGGGATTGAGTAAAAGTATGAATTTTGATGACATCAATCTGATAGCCTGATTATTAGCTACAGAGAATCCTTTATTTTCAGTATTTTCGATGATGTGGACCTCAGGATATTGACTGTGTAAAAGGCACAACTACCATCGACAGAGGCATTATCAACCACCCAAATTTCGATTTTCATTCCTTCAAGAGAAGAAGTCTTTATAGATTGCAGACACTGCACCAAAAAATGTCTGACATTATAATTGACTATAACTATGCCCAGGTCATTTTGGTACTTCATCAGATTTGAAAAGAGTATGGTATTCTGGAAGCAATCGATCTGCCTAATGTCAGCTCATCTGCATACTCAAGATCGCCGCCAAATGCTACACCCCTTGCAATTACAGAAATCCTGATATCAGTATCTTTAAGTAATTTGGAAATGTAGTATATTGTAGTTTCGCCTTCGATAGTAGGGCTGATAGCCATGATAAGTTCACTTATATTTTCTACCTGAATCCGGTTGATGAGTTGATCTATGCTTAAGTCTCCGGGACCTATACCGTCCAATGGAGAAATCACACCTCCCAAAACATGGTATCTGCCACTAAATTGATTGGTATCTTCGATGGCCATGACGTCTCTTGCGTTTTCTACGACACATAAAATCCCTGATTTTCTGGATGCGTTGGTGCATATATTGCAAAGGTCGTGATCCGATATGTTGTTACAAACCCTGCACTTTCTGATGTCTGTGTTCAGTCTGGTGAGGGATGTGGATATTCTCTGCGCTTTATTTGTATTGTCCTGCACAAGGTGCAATGCCAGCCGCAATGCCGTTTTTCTTCCTATCCCAGGAAGAGATGCGAGTGCTTCTACAGAGTCTTCAAGTATTTTAGACGAAAAATTCATGGGGCAAATTTAATATATTGTAATACATTGCATATATATAATAGTGTATATTTTTGCTTTAGAGACAATTTGTGATCTTGGTATCTTGTAAATAAATCTTTGAACAGCTTACAAAGGATTGTTTTCATTATTTTTTTGCTGAGAAAGTGTATCTTTGTCCCAACAAAGATTTATTCATGGGGTTATTGAATCTATCTGAATTTTACGTTTGACTTTTTTTAAGAATTATGTCAGAAATCATCAGAAATTTTTTTCCAAAAAAGCATAAAAGCGAAGATGAATCCAAGGAAATGGGCTTTCTGGATCATTTGGAAGAGCTCAGATGGCATGTCATCAGGGCAGGTATTGCTGTGATTGTGATTGCTATAATAGCATTAGTATTTCAAAATGAAGTATTTGAATATATCATATATGCTCCAAAAAAACCGTCCTTTATCACCTACAAAGTTTTTTGTGCTATATCTGAAGCTACATGTTTTAGTCCTCCGGAACTCCCTCTGATCACTCGCGAGCTGGGAGAACAATTTTTTATGGGGATTACCGTTTCGCTTTATTTAGGAGTGGTAGTAGCCTTTCCGATTATTTTTTATGAATTCTGGAAATTTATCAAACCAGGATTATATGATCAGGAAATCAAAATAGCCAACAGACTTATAGGCGTCACATCATTGCTTTTTTTACTGGGAGTGAGTTTCGGATATTTTGTGATAGCCCCGTTTGCTATTACTTTTTTGGGCAGTTACTCAGTAGGAACCGAAGCCATCAACAGCCCCACACTTGCATCTTATGTCAGCTATCTCACCATGTTTACCATACCTGTAGGATTGGCTTTTGAATTACCAATAGTGGTTTATTTTCTTGCCAAAATCGGGATTATTGGTCCGGAGATTATGAAAAAATTCAGGAAGGAAGCATTTCTTGTTATTTTTATCATAGCAGCAGTGATCACTCCACCGGATGCACTGACTCAGATCCTGGTAGGAATACCAATGTACATTTTGTACGAAATATCCATTACCGTTGCCGCCAGAGTTGTAAAAGACAATGAAACCACAAATACCCCACAGCCCAATGACGCATAGGGTTTCTTCCAATTTAACTTTGTTTTTCAAACTGTTTCTGCCGACGGCGTGGATAGTTTTTTTTTCTTCTTTTACACTTTCCCTTTTCATTATTAGTGAACAATCTTTGCCCTTTCTTACGGCACCTGTATTTAAGTACCCTTTTTTATTGGCTTTTTTATTCTTTTTGGGGTTGATTTATTTTTCCATCATGCAGCTGAAAAGAGTCGAAATGGCAGGTGATTTTTATGTAGTATCCAATTACTTTAAGACGGTAAAACTTTATTATCAGGATATCCAATCTATAAAAATTATCTCTATCGGAAGATTGCAAATCATGACTTTCAAATTAAAAGGAAAAGGGAGTTTCGGTGATAAGGTTGTATTCCTTGCAAGCAAACAATTGTGGAATTTATTTTGTAACAGCCACCCTGAAGCGAAGTCGACTCTAGACCAGCTTATCCAATAAGGTTATCATAGCTTTATCTTAGACTTTTACACCTTTGAGTGCTTTTGATATATTGGCATCCAGTGATCTTTGTGCCAATGGTAAAGAATAGTCATTGAGCTTTGTGATCGCTGTATGAATAGTGTCTTTTTCTCCTGAATGCACGGCTTTTTCGAGTTTTTCAGTCAAATTCCTCAACTTCTCTATCTCAGCATCTGAAAGAATATCTTCATTTTGTTGGATAAACTTATCTGAAGCCTGAAGAATATTATTAGCTTCATTAATCGCTTCCAAAATACCTCTTTGCTGTACATCATCTTCTGCATTTTTTATTGAATCAAGTAACATGAGCGCCATCTGTTCTTCCGAAATACCATAGGTAGATCTGATGTCAATGGAGGATTCCATTCCTGATCTTAGCTCACGCGCCTTTACAGTAAGTATACCATCAGCATCTATGATAAATTGCACTTCTATTTTGGGCATTCCCGCTACCATTGGAGGTATATTTTTCAGAATAAACTCTCCAAGTTTTCTGTTATGCTGTACAAGATCCCGCTCACCCTGATAAACAGAAATCCTTAGATTGGTCTGCCCATCCACTGATGTAGTATATTGTCTTCCGGCTTTTGCAGGTACTTTGGAGTTGCGCGGAATAATGGTATCCATCAGGCCACCTACTGTCTCTATACCCAATGACAAAGGCGATACATCCAGCAATAATATGTCTTTTCTGTTTCCCGCAAGGATATCAGCCTGAATCGCAGCACCGAGTGCAACTACTTCATCAGGATTTACAGTATCATCAGGAGTAATTCCAAAAAATTCTTTGAGGTGGTTCTTGATTAGAGGAATCCTGCTCGAGCCTCCTACTAAGATCACTTTGTCAATTTCTACAGTTTTGAGACCGGAATCTTTCACAGCCAGTCTTACACTTTCCATTGTCTTTTCTATCACAGGTAAAATCAAAGACTCAAAAGTAACTTTGTCTATTTCGAGAGAAAGGTCTCCTATCTTCGTTTGGAAGTGATCATGAGAAGAAAGAAATATTTTAGCTTCCTCTGCGGCCAGTCTTATTTCCTGTCCGAAATTCAAACTTTTGGCTTCATTCCCGTGAAGAGATATATTCTTATTTTCCCAATACTCGATAATAAGCCTGTCGATATCATCTCCACCTAAAAACGTATCTCCATGAGTGGAAAGTACATCAAAAACACCATCTTCCAGATGAAGAATAGAAATGTCAAATGTACCTCCACCTAAGTCATAAACTGCAATATTGGAAACAACATCACGACTCAGACCTATTCCATAAGCCAGACTTGCTGCTGTGGGTTCGTTGACTATCCTCAAAACATCAAGACCTGCAAGTTTGCCTGCATCTCTTGTGGCCTGCCGTTGGGCATCATTAAAATAAGCTGGAACAGTAATGACTGCCTTGGTGATCGGACGTTTTAGATGATTCTCTGCATCTCTTTTGAGTGACTTTAGGATTTCAGAAGAAAGCTCTACAGGTGTATAATATTTATTTTTCACTCTTATTTTGACCAATGCTTCCTTATCTTCATCAATGATTTCATAACCTATACTGGACTTCAACTTACTGACATCATTAAAAGATTTGCCCATGAGTCTTTTTACTGAAAAAACTGTGTTTTGAGGATCTGATACCAAAAACTTTTTCGCTTCAGCACCAACAATAATGGTCTCGTCTTTACTAAAATGTAAAACCGAAGGAGTGAGCGCATTTTGTCCGCAATTTGATTTGATAGTTACAGGATTTTCTCCTGCAATATAAGCAACAAGACTATTGGTAGTACCCAGGTCGATGCCAACAATCACATCTTTCTCTTCTTCTGCATTTATACTCCCTGTCTTGAGATCTATTGGAATTTTCATTTTGTATGTCTTGTGTCAAGTGTTTGTTTATAAATGCTCAGGTTGATATTTTTTTTTTGTAAACCTGAAAAGATATAAAGATTATATCTTATAGTTCATAATAATTTGTTATAAACATGTAAAATATCATATGGTTTATTAATAGAAGGCTTTATAAAAAGATATGGTTAAGTCATTTAATAATTCCGGCAAATAATTTCATTTTTTTTCTTTAAGTTTTGACCTACTAATTTGCAATTTAATAAATTAAAACTTTACTTTGCAGAAATTTTTTAACCACCTAAATTTCAATATGAAGACTTTAAATACATTTTTATTGGCAATGTCAATTTTGCTTTTAATTCCATCTTGTGTCAGCAAGAAAAAACTGAACGAAGCAAATACAGCTCTTGAAGCTCACAAGTCACTTTTGACAAGATGTGAGGATAGAAGTAAAGATCTTGAAGCACAACTTCTTGAAGCTAACAGAAAACTGGAAATGGCTAATGCCAATCTGAAAAAATCAAACGATGAGTTAGTAGGAAACAATGCAAGAGTAAAAGCTCTTGAAGATCAGATCGTGGTGCTAAAATCATCACAAGGCAATCTTTTGGAACAGTTAAACACTGCTTCAGTCCTGAATAAAGCCGGTGCAGAAAGCATTAAAAAATCGCTCGAAGCTATCAACATGCAGAGTGGATACATTCAGGAGCTTACTAAGTCTATGCAGTACAAAGACTCTGTAAACCTAGCACTTGCTCTCAATCTTAAAAAATCACTTAGTGACTTTAATGACAAAGATATCACGATCGAAGTTAAGAAGGGAGTGGTGTACATCTCGTTGTCAGACAATATGCTTTTTAGATCAGGTTCTGCCATAATCAATCCGGCAGCTGAAAGTGTCCTGGCAAAAATTGCATCCATAGTCAATGATCAGGCACAATTGGACATCCTCGTCGAAGGCCACACAGACAATGTTCCTATCAGTACAGATTGTTATACAGATAATTGGGACTTAAGCGCAAAGCGAGCTACTTCTGTCGTAAGAACCCTTCAAACTAAGTTTAAAGTAGATCCTTCCCGGATGACTGCAGGTGGTCGTTCAGAATTCACTCCTAAAACTTCCAACTCTAATGCTTCCGGCAGAGCAGAAAACAGAAGAACAGAAATCATCGTATTACCTAAACTGGATCAGTTCTTCAAATTATTAGAAGCTCCAAATGCTCCAAAATAGCAGACAATAAAACGCAATAAAAAAGGGGGCAATTTAGCCCCCTTTTTTATTTTAATGAGATTGAATTACGATTTTTACATCTTTAATTCTTCTTTTTCAAACCGCCATATCTTCCAGTGCGCCATACATTTAAATATTAATCGGCTACCCTTTTACCCACTCTCCTTTCATCAGTACAGCAGACAATGTCAGTAAAATTAAAACTAAATTGGCTTCTTTCGTTCAGTCACCTTACGAAAAGTAGAAAAACGCTTTTTGGCACTTTCATCACCGGAAAATGGTCTTTAGTCAACCAAATATTCAAACGAATTCGTTCTTAATAAAATACACTTAAATGACTTATTAATTGGGCAATATATTACTTTAGTTTCGCCATTTTATATATAAATTACACCATAATGGCGAAACAAAAACATTTTAGTTTCGCCATTTTGATAAATATGTTGTACCTTTGGAGCGTAAAATATGGATTATATGGAATTGGTAGGACGAAAAAAGGAAAAAAAAGCCTTGCTTGATTTGCTAAAAACAGATAAGTCAGAGCTTGTGGCAGTCTTAGGTCGTAGGCGTGTGGGAAAGACATTTTTGGTAAAGTCTACATATAAAGGGAATGTCCTTTTCCAAATGACTGGTTTGTACAAAAGTACATTATCGGAGCATATGGAGCGATTTGCAAAACGTCTCGGTGAAGCCTATGGACTAGATATGGCTACATTGCCGCCTAGAGATTGGTTTCATGCATTTGATATGTTGCAGACGTTGATAGGACGACAAAAAGGTAAATCAAAAAAGGTAATATTCCTAGATGAGTTCCCTTGGATGGCTACCAATAAATCCAGGTTTTTGACAGCATTTACGGACTTTTGGAATTCTTTTGCTGTAGATAGAACTGACTTGGTCATTGTGATCTGTGGTTCGTCCGCTTCTTGGATGATCAAAAAAGTCCTAAAGAATAAAGGTGGACTACACAATAGGGTGACATCAAGGATAGCATTGTTGCCATTTACACTGTCAGAAACAGAACTGTTTTTACAGAAAAAAGGTATCATCGCTACACGGCCAGATATCGTACAGCTTTACATGGCATTGGGTGGTATTCCGTATTATTTGGATATGCTACAGAAGGGAGAGAGCATCGTACAAGCAATGGATAGAATATGTTTTGAAAAGGATGCACCCTTATATTTGGAGTACGACGAGTTGTTTAGCTCATTGTTTAATAAGAGTATCCGACATCAAAAAATAATACAACTTCTAGCAAATCATCCGAGTGGTATGACGAGGGAGAGCTTACTTGAAGCAACAGACTTTCTATCAGGTGGTGGATTTTCAGATTTATTGGACGAGTTGACGTATTCTGGCTTTATAGCGACTGAGATACCTTACGGAAAAACAAGTAATGAAAGCATCATCAAACTGAAAGACTGCTACACGCTATTTTACTTGAAATACATCAAAATTTATCATGGTAAATCTTTCGGAATATGGGCGAAATTATCAGCAATGCCAAGCTGGAAAAGTTGGAGTGGCTTGGCTTTTGAAAATGTGTGTTTCAAGCATATACATAATATAGTCAACGCATTAAAAATAGGAGGTATATTGAATACTTATCACAGTTGGGTGCATCGCGGCAAAGACGAAATGAAAGGCGCACAAATAGATTTATTGATAGACCGAGCAGATAATGTGATCAATATCTGCGAAATAAAATTCAATCAAGCACCCTTTGTAATTACTTCAGACTACGTGAGTAAAATTAAAACCAAACTAGCTTCTTTCAGTCACTTTACCAAGAGCAGAAAAGCCCTTTTTGTTACATTTATCACGGCTTCAGGCTTGCAGTCAAATAAATATTCCAATGAACTCGTTCAGAATGAAATACACCTAGATGACTTATTTAAAGAGTAAAAAGTAAATTTTGTTTCGCCATTTTCTATATAAAATGCAATAATATGGCGAAACAAAAATATTTATGTTTCGCCATTTTGACTTTATTTTCTATTTCATCAAAATAATTTTTTACAACTCACCTGTGCTTTGACTAGATAAACATTTAGTAATGGTTAAACACAATCGCTGTATAACATATAGCTATTGGAATATTTAATAGTAAGATTCCCAATGTTTTTAAAAGATGCATTTTATATTCTGGCCTTATAAACATATCGCCTATTAATGCTAAAGCAAATATTAGATTTATGGCAACTGCTATAATTAAGTAAATAAAGCCAAACACCAAAAGTGCGCCTGGGTCAAATAATAATACTTGGGATAGAAATATAACTGTACCTAATATAAATGAAGTTATAGCTACTATCCTTGATGCCTTAATAAGATGATCGTTAATTTTACTGCAAATTAGTGTTTTCATTTAAATCTCCTTCCTCAAACCACTTAATCTTCCGGGTCACATACATCGTCAATGCAACGATGACAAAGAGTCCAATCGATCCAGCGAGTAAAGCTGTTTTTTTCAGTTGAATAATGATATATATGTAAGCAAATAATGCTACCATTAAGCCAAAAAGTAAACCTGAGCTTTTCTTGTTCTTAAACATACCTAAACTATACAAAAATATCAGTCCAATAGTAGCAGCAGCAGCCCCAAAATACGCCAAATCAAACCCCCAAAACTCGGAAATGGAAAGAAGTAAGGTGAAAAATATCGCTAATGCTAGGCCAATCAAGGTGTATTGGAAGATATGGATGTGTATCCGATGCACAATTTCCGTAAGGAAAACAACCATAAATGTCAGAATCACAAATAGGATCATATATTTGCCGGCACGATGCGTTTTAGCATAGTTATCGACAAGCACGCGGATTTCAACACCAAAAAGGTTGTCTCCAAGCGATATATTCGTATTTTGTTTTACAAATGCAGGGGTAGATTTATTATACTCTAAAATATTCCATGTCGCATCAAAACCTTGAGTGTTGGTAGTATGGTCTGGCAAAAATCCTCCGAAATAGACAGGATCCGCAAAAGATGATTGGATATTGACTTTTGTAGACTTTGCTAAAGGAGCAAATAAAAGTGCTTTTGATCCTCTTAATTTCAAACTGTATGAAAAAACATAATTTTGCTTCGTGTCACCCAAGTCGATTTTTCCTTGTAATCCAGTAGTTATATTGTACGTTTGATAATCATTTGCAGGCAAAGCATAAGCGTTTTCCTGTTTGGATATTGGCAAACTAGAAAAACTAATATCCGACATACCAGGGTTTAGTGAGACAGTTTTTCCATTACATTGTAGGGCTATTTCATCATTGATGCCTTTCAAATCCGAAATGCCCATAATTACCGATGCCTCATTCCACAATATATCTGCTGAGTTGATGTTGGTTATTGAAGATTCGGGTAGTTTGAAGCTTCCTTTGACAGTAAGGGCTGAGTTGTAGAGTAGCACTTTGTAAAGGCTTCTGTACTTTTCTTCAGTATTCAATTTGCCATCTATCGATAATTGCTCAGGAAAGATGACTATCTGAGTTTTTGTTTTTACAGCCGGTTTAGTTTTATCTTCACCCTGTATGTATTGGAAATAAGGTATAACTACTGCAGGTCCAGTGTGAATTTGTTTGCTGCCCCAGCCTTTGGACACTTCATCGATAACGGTTTCGCTGAGTTTTTGACGTTCTTGTACCAAATCCAAAATCATAAACTTTGGGATCAATAGAAATAAAGTGAGCATAAAAATTAGGGCTAGTTTAAGAGTAATTTTGGTTCCTTGATTCTGAAAAAAAGATGTTGTTGTCATGTTTAAAAATATTTAGTGATTTAGTGAATGATTAAATAAGTGAATTTGTAAATGAGTGAATTTGTAAATGAGTAAATGATTTAGTGTCATTGCGCCATAGTGGCAATAAGTATAAAGTACTTTGTTTTTCAAAGTTTAAATACAAAAAAATATAACAATACAATCTAGCCTTTGCCAATCAGA
This sequence comes from Saprospiraceae bacterium, assembly GCA_016713025.1. NCBI lineage: Bacteria > Pseudomonadati > Bacteroidota > Saprospiria > Saprospirales > Saprospiraceae > Saprospiraceae bacterium. Next base: position 1,624,074 of record JADJPZ010000004.1, read on the forward strand.
GTTGCTAATGCTTCTATGTGTTTTTGGAAAGATTGTTTTCCTATCGCTGTCGCCCGATATGATGTCTCTGGTTTTCGCCCTACAAACGCCTTGCGTACTTCTATATAATTTTTACTTTCCAGCGCAATCGTATGACTTGCCAGGTTGCCATCAGACAGCTCAAGCATTTGCTTCATATCGTTGAAGTTTACCCATTCATTGACCATGAGGATAGACATGATGCCCAGCCTGACGCGACTTTCGAAGTCCTTGTTTATATTGTTGATATTGATATCTTTCACAGCTGATCTTATTTGTATTTTTGGTACATCCAGACACCATAAATTATGTGAAGGATTCCAAAACCAATACCCCAAAATACCAAACCATATCCTACGAAAACAGATGCTAAAATCCCAAGAGTCAATTGAAAGATGCCAAGCCAAAAAATATCAGATTGCGTATATTTGGACGCACTCACCAAGGCCAATCCATAAAATATCAACATACAAGGTGCCACCAAGTAAAAGAGATGATGCCACGTGATAATGATACAAAACAATCCACCAATCACGAGTGGAATAGCTGCTGCTTTGATCGTATTTCTGGTCGCTGCTGACCATAATGGATGCCTCAGTTTTTTAGACTTCTTCACTGTAAAGTAGATACCAGATGCGATTGCCAATACTAAGGTCGTTATCGCTACGATGGCCAGTTGAATGATGACTTCATAGGAATAATAATTGGGTTTCCCATCAAAATAATCAATCTGATATTGAGCCAAGATATAAAATGTCAAAGCACAACTAGCCAAAGCCACCAATCCTGCCCCTACGCCGGACAAGCCACTAAGCGAGATGAAGGTAGATGAGCGCTCCATCATCTGCCGGATATGTGTTAAATCGTTTTCGTATTTGTTCATATGGAAAATATGTTCTGATATATTTTAGGTAAAAAAATGATTATGCCAATTAAAATCGAAATTGTTGCTAATATCAAAACGCCACCTGCGCTTGTATCTTTTATGAATTTTATTTCTGAATTTATATTCGGACTGATGAAATTACAAATTTGTTCTATTGCAGTATTAAATGTTTCGGCAGCCAAAACCAAGTCAATACAAAGTAAAACAGCAACAAATTCTAAACTACTTAAATCTAAAACTATTCCTGCAAACAAAACTATTAGAGCAATAACCAAATGAATTCTGAAATTGATTTCTGATAACCACATCACCTTGAAACCATTGAAGGCGTGAGTGATGCACTGAATAAGTGAATATTTATGTTCTTTTACTTTCAATGGTTTATAATTAATATTTCGGCAAAGGGAAATTAACTTTCATGAACTCTATCTTATCAAATAACTCCCCTACTCCCAAACTCGCCCATATGATTAATACAATTAGGATTACTTTGACAATTAAAAGGAAATTCGGTTTTAAATACTCAGAAATCAGATTGAACAAAGGCACATAAAACACGAAGGATATTAAAGTAATCAAATATTCCAAAAAAGGATCATTGCCCCAAAAGCAGTTGACAAAGCCAATAAAAGTACATAAGAGACCAAAAACCAAATTTATAGAAGAAGATTTAACTTTATTATTCATTGCATATATTAAATTATTTTAAAGTACTTTGTAATACAAAGTTACTTATAAACTTCATATCTGCAAGAATTATTGTGAAAAATTATAAAAAAAATTCAATCCAACAAATCAAACACATTTTTCTGGTTGATTTACCTTATTTCCGAGCCTTTGCAAAGTCTTATAATATAGATTGAAAATATGTGTTTTCTACCAGTTATACCCGACAGAAAATGATTTGCAAAATTTCAAAATCACAATTATTAGAAAATTAATAACTTGTGATTTAAATTTTTCCCACAATATTTTCTGTTCACTACAATATATTTAGCTAAATACGTCCGTTATAATTAATAATTTTTGCTAAATTTATAAACTACACTTCATTATTTTAGCTAATTTTGTTAAGTTACAATACAAAGAGCTATAAATCTACTGTTTACATTCAACCCTACCTACACAAACACCCCTAAATACCCACCGTCTCCTGCTATCCAGTCGGAATTGGAACTAATAATTTTAGAACATTACTTACTTAATAAAAACGGTCGCACGTTTCGGATATACAATGATATCAACCCTACTGATTTTTTAGTTGGCAAGTGTCCAGAACAGCCTGCACTTCAAGGATGGTAATCTCTTTAAACTCCTGATACCAACTGTGATTGATGTAATTGATGATATTGGTGACCTCAGTGGTACTTAATGATGCAAATGAAGGCATCTCTCTGACTAAAAATGTACTGTCTTTAAATATGGTATCTCTAATGCCATTTTTCAATATACAAGCCACCGCCGGACTTCCTAACAAACGCGAGCTGTTGAGAGGAGGAATAAGGGCTGCCAGTCCACTACCGTCTTCCATATGACAGTTTTGGCATTTTGCTGTATAAAGTCTCTGCCCTTGCATATAAGGTGTTGAATTACAAGAATATATAAAAATACTAAGTGTAAAAAAGACAGCATAAACAAAATGCTTATTTATTCTTCTGGACATTTCTCTACTTTTGATAACTTTCAGATAGTTTTTTGATATCAGCGATGATCTTTGGTGTATTTTCGGGGTCTGTCCCCTCACTAAAAGATCTGATATGTCCTTGCTTGTCTACAAGCAATATTTTTCCTGAGTGATCAAAACCACCTGGTGCAGTGGCATCTTCAAATGCTGCGACAAAATATGTATTGGCCAATTCAAGCGTTGCGTCTTTGTCACCTGTCAGAAAATACCATTTTTTATGGTCTATGCCCAGATTGTCAGCATACAGTTTTAATTTACCTACATTATCTCTTTTGGGATCAATTGTAAATGATACCAGTTTGACTTGCGGGTCATCTTTGACGGCTTCATATATACGCATCATTTGCTTCATGACCTTGTGACAGATTGACGGACATGATGTAAAGAAAAAATCAGCCACATAGATGTAATCTTTAAGCTCGGTATTGGTCATCAACACACTGTCCTGGTTGTAATGGTTGAATTGACCGACTTGGTGGTGGACTTCTTTTCCGTTTAGCATTTGGGTCTGACCGAGAAATGGCAATTCTTCTTCTGATTTGCATCCGGCTATAATTATAACACTTATAATAATTAGATAATGTATTTTGTACATGATATTCAATGGATTGTTGTAGTTAACTGGTAAATTTAAAAGGTATATAGTTGTCATTTTTTATAAATCATTTACACAACTCTCGTGCTTTTGTCTCATTTTACCATCCCTTTATGTTCAAAAAAGACAGTTGATTCGATCAGAATTTATTTCATGGTTTTTAATGAATCCAGGAGTTTTTGTGCCTGATGAATAGACCCATACATCTGATCACTTACGCTTTGTATCACTTCTTTTTCTTTATTGAGATACTCAGCTTCTTTAGATTTATCTTCAGGAACTTTAAAATCAGCCATCCAGCTCATCATAGCTTCATCAGCATTGTCAAGTGCTATGATGTTTTTGATGATAATTTCTTTACTGGCAGGTTTTTCTATTGCCTTAAGATCTCTTTTGAGCGCGTGAATAGTACTCATTTCCGGCATCACTTTATCATGAATGGCCATTACTTCATCGTACAATGGGCTGGTTTTTTTTTCTTCTGCTACCTGCTTCTCTTTACAGGCAAATACAAAGATGGTAAAAATAAAAACTGTAAGTAATCTCATGAAATTGTAAATTTAAACATTCATTCAATATCTGAAATTGCAAAATTAATGATATTGCACACAATTACAATGATCAATTCAGTTGTATTTGTCACTAAAATTTACTTTAGAACTATTCTATACAACAAATGGCTTGATAATTGATTTAAAATTTAATCATAATACATTCCAATGGCCGGCAATAAACCTTCTAAAAAAAAAGTTGCTTTTCCTGTTTCTGTACCACTAAAAAAGTATCTCGAGAAGCATAACAGAATGACTATTTTGCCGATTCAGTATGAAGATTTGATTCATTATATTGGTAGCACTCCATTGTTCAATATGAAAGGAAAAGATACATTTTGGGAAACTGTATTTTTTAGCGAGTATGATCAGAAATGGATTCATGATTCATTATGCCACATGTATGCATTGCTTAAGACTGATGGTGACCTTCAGGTCATCGACCATCTTACGGTCAGTAGAGTAGATTACTGTATTTTTGGTAATACAAAACCATTCAGAATCCGCATCATCAATAAACTCAATGACAATTATGATCATTTTTATATCAAAAAGACAGACGCGTCGCGTATTTATGGACTTGAGCTTGAAGAATTGTTATCGCCCAATAGTGTGTCCTACCTTGTAGAAAAAAATACTTTGATAGAGGAGCATATTGCGGGTCTTCCCGGAGATGACTTCATCAGCCACCATCTGGATGTTGATGTTTTCAACCAGATCCGAATTGCTAAAGAATTTGTAAAATTTAATGAGAGGTGTTTTGTTCAGTTACTCGGGGATATGAGGGCATACAATTATATCGTGGATATTACGCCCGATATTGAAGGGTTTCAATATCGAATCAGACCCATAGATTTTGACCAGCAGTCATATGAAGGTAGAAAACAATTTTACTTACCGCAATATTTCAAAGAAAATAATGGAATATTAAGACTCGGATTTCGGCATTTGACCCCAGACTCTGTCAAGCAATATCAGCACGAAGAGCGGTCGCTAATAGCCAGACGTGCCAAGATATCCAGTGAAAGATTAAATCTGCTCCTGGAGAGTATGGTTCAGGATGTCATATCAACTCCTGCTAAGGTCGAACAACTTCGTTATGAACTATATGAACACCATCACAATGCCGTATATCTCCAATGCAATACCATGGGTGAAATTGTATTGCAAAATATAAAACTTGTAGTCCAAAAAGAGTTTACACAAAGTATCATCGGCAATTGATCACTACTACGTGCCGGGGTAAGATGATCAATATATCTTATTCCTTTGTTGTTCTATTTCCTTGTCTTCGATATATTCGTCAAATGATTTGAGCTTGTCCAAAAAGCCCTTAGGTCCTATCTCAATGACCCGGTTTGCTATAGTTTGAGTAAAAGTATGGTCTCTGGATGTAAAAAATATATTGCCGGGAAAATTAAGAAGTGAGTTGTTCAATGTTGTAATCGTCTCCAGATCGAGATGGTTGGTAGGCTCGTCCAGCATCAGTACATTGGCTTCAGTAAGCATCATTCTTGAAAGCATACATCTTACCTTCTCTCCACCTGAGAGGACATTGGACATTTTGAATGTTTCCTCACCGCTAAACAACATTTTGCCCAAAAATCCCCTGATATATGATTCATCCTTTTCTGTAGAATATTGTCGCAACCAATCTATGAGATTCAATGGTTCATCAGAAAAATACTGCTCATTTTCGTTGGGCAGATATGATTTGGTGATGGTCTGACCCCATTCCATAGTACCGGAATCAGGTTTGATTTCACCGGCCAGAATTTTATAGAAAGCAGTCGTCGCCATGCTGTTTTTTGATATAAATGTGATTTTGTCATCATGATCGACATTAAAACTAAGGTCGTTGATGAGTGTTTCACCATTGAAAGTATAATGAAGATGTCTGACTGAAAGTATTTCTTTACCTGCATCACGAGCTTGTTTGAATATAATACCCGGATATTTTCGGGATGAGGGTTTGATATCTTCAATATTTATTTTCTCCAGCATCTTTTTTACGGGAAGTTGCCTGTTTTGATTTTGATGCATTGGCGCTAAACCGGTCGATAAAAGCCTGAAGTTCTTTCACTTTTTCTTCTGCTTTTTTATTGGCTTGTTGTTTTTGCCTCAAGGCCAACTGGCTGGATTCATACCAGAAGGTATAGTTACCGGTGTAGAGACTGATTTTACTGTAATCAATATCTGCAATATGTGTACATACGGTATCTAAAAAGTGTCTGTCGTGTGATACAATAAGTACTGTATTTTTGAAGTCAAGTAAAAAATCTTCCAGCCAGGAAATGGTATGCAAATCAAGGTCATTGGTAGGCTCGTCGAGGATCAGGACATCCGGATTACCAAAAAGTGCCTGTGCCAGCAAAACGCGAACTTTTTGGTTCCCATCAAGTTCTTGCATTTCCTTGTAATGGTCTGATTCTGAAATACCTATACCACTCAAAAGATTGGCAGCTGAAGACTCGGCATTCCACCCATCCATTTCCGCAAATTCTGCTTCGAGTTCCGATGCTTTGATACCATCTTCTTCAGAAAAATCTTCTTTCATGTAGATAGCATCCTTCTCCTGCATGATTTTCCAAAGTTTTTGATGCCCCATGAGAACGGTATTAAGGACTGTAACTTCATCAAATTCAAAGTGATTTTGTTTCAGCACCGCCATTCTTTTGCCAGTCTCAAGGTGGACACTTCCTTTGTTAGCTTCCAACGCACCCGAGAGTATTTTCAAAAATGTAGATTTACCGGCACCATTTGCACCAATGATACCATAACAATTGCCTTCTTTAAATGTCACGTTGACTTCATCAAAGAGTACACGTTTACCATATTGAAGAGAAATATTTTGAGTCGATAACATTATTAAATTTTAAAAATTGGCCGCAAAAGTAAGGAAATTATACTCCTAAGCCAAAAATTCCACTATTATCATTCCAAAAATTAATAAACAGCATAACTTAACTATGTAACCCGGGTTGCATACCACCTGATCCTTATTCGCTTATCTTTGCGTACTCGTTGGCTTTACAAAGTGAGCACAACGCAATTTAAACTAATGCCGTTTAGATAAGGAATTTTTCTTTGTTTTTACCCTATCTAAATCTTTCCCTTAGAAGGGAAAGACTTCATAAAGAGGTCTTAACTAAACGACATTGCAATTAAATATAAAAAAACAATCAGAAAGCATGCAATTTATACCTTCGCTGGAGTGGATCAAAAAATATAAAAAGGAATGGCTGAATGGTGATATCTCAGCTGGTCTTACCGTTGGGGTGATGCTCATTCCTCAGGGTATGGCCTACTCCATGTTGGCAGGATTACCGCCTATCTACGGATTGTATGCCGTCACCATTCCGCTCATTGTATATGCATTATTGGGAACATCAAGACAGCTTGCTGTTGGGCCTGTAGCGATGGTAAGTCTTCTGATATCTGCCGGTGTTGGTCAATTGGCTCAGTCAGGAACTGAACAGTATATAGCCCTCGCCATTTTACTGGCTTTTATGGTAGGAGTGATTCAGTTGTCGATGGGCGTATTCAGGCTTGGGTTTCTGGTCAATTTCCTCTCGCATCCGGTTATCGCCGGTTTTACATCTGCAGCGGCTTTGATTATTGGTTTTAGTCAGTTCAAACATTTATTGGGTATCAAAGTCAATGGAGAAAAGTTTCTGGACATAATGTCACAGATTTTGGAAAATATATCCAATACCCATTTGATTACACTCATGATTGGATTGACAGCGATTATTCTACTTTTTTTGGTAAAAAAAATCCACAAGCTTGTACCCGGACCACTGTTAGTGGTGCTGCTCGGGATTTTGGCAGTGTATTTTGGCGGTTTGTATGATTCGGGAGTAAAGATTGTAGGCCAAATTCCGGGTGGTTTGCCATCTTTCAGTATGTTTTCTATGGATATTGCATCTTTGAGTTCGTTGTTACCGACTGCACTGACGATAGCATTTGTAGGATTTATGGAGTCTATCGCTGTTGCTAAAGCCATCCAAGCCAGGCATAAAGACTATTCCCTAAGTGCCAATCAGGAGCTCATTGCCTTGGGTGCTGCCAATATTGCCGGTAGTGTATTCAAGTCTTTCCCAGTGACAGGTGGTTTTTCGCGAACAGCTGTCAACGATCAGGCCGGAGCAAAAACAGGGCTTGCATCACTTATCAGTGCTACTTTAATCATCCTTACACTTTTATTTTTTACGACTTATTTTTACTATCTGCCAAATTCTGTCCTTGCCGCCATTATTATTGTCGCTGTTTATGGGCTTATCGACTTCAAAGAAGCAAAACATCTGTTTCAAACTGATAAGATGGATTTTGGTTTGTTTTTAGCCACTGCTTTAGGAACACTCATATTGGGTATCGAAGAAGGTATCCTTGTAGGAGTGATATTGTCTATGGCAGTTTTGATTTACAGAGTATCTTATCCTCATTTTGCCGAAATGGGTCTGGTCAAGGATGGTCAGATTTTCAGGAATGTACTCCGATTTAAAGATGCCATAGTAAAAGATGAAATCATCGTTATGAGATTTGATGCTCAGATGTATTTTGCCAATACTTCCTATTTCAATGACAAAGTCAATGCATTGATTGAAAAAAGAAAAAATCCAAAGTATTTCATATTGGATGCATCTCCGATAAGTGCCATAGACTCTACAGCTGCACATGCTTTGCACGCTCTGATTGATGAAATGAAAAATGAAGGTATCGAATTTTTACTGGCCAATGCTATCGGACCGGTAAGAGATGCTATTGTAAAAAGTGGTTTGGAATCACAAATAGGACAGGACCATAGTTTTATGTCAGTCAAAGATGCATATGACTTTGCCATGAGAGGTTTAGGATAGAATTATTTTTTTTCAAAAAATGAGAGCAAGTTTGGAAGATTGTGAGTGGGCGGCCCTTTCAGGATGGAGGGTAGAGGACAGAAAAATTTATCTTTCAAACCTCTACTTGCCTGACCCCTAAGGTGGTGAATTGCATTTTGATTATAAATTGGAAGTTCTTTAGGGGTAGGTCAAAAACGGTTGATTGTCCTCAAATGTTAGTTTGCGGAGTAGCCTCATCCTTTGAAAAAACTTTCAATTCTGTCCTTGGCAAAAGGTAGTCTTTTCCTAAACTCGTACATGTCATCTTTCTCCAATGATATGGTGATGACACCAGGTTGATGATCCATTTCTGACAAAATCTGTCCATTGTAGTCTATTACCATGGAGACTCCTGGATATTCATAACCATTTTCGTCGGTACCAGTCCTGTTGATCCCAACTATATAACACTGATTTTCAATGGCTCTGGCAATGAGCAAACTCCGCCAATGATGTACCCGAGCTATGGGCCAATTGGCAGAATAGATCAATAAATCCTGACTTTCATATTGAAAACTAAGATAAGGAAACCGCAAATCATAGCAAACCAGTGGCTGAATCTTCCAGTTTAAAAAATTAAAATTATTGATACGCTCTCCGGTACTGTAGAAAGTTTTTTCTCCTGCAGGTGCAAAAAGCTGAATTTTATCATAACTGTGGACAACTCCAGTATGATCTACAAAAACAAATCTGTTGTACCAATCTCCGTCTTTTGTGTAAGGAATACTGCCGCCTATGACTATATGATAAGTAGCAGCCAATACCTGCAGTCTGGTCAAAGTATCAACTTGAATGTCTTCCGAGAGTTTCGAAGTATCAAGCACATATCCTGTATTGAACATTTCCGGCAATAAAAGCAGATCAGTGGTGCCTTTCAATTTTCTGCAAATGTCCTCGATTTCAGCAAGATTTCTTTTATGATCCAACCAAAAAGTACTAAACTGAAAAATGCTGACTCTTAACATGAAAAAAAGTTTAAAAAGATGACTAATTTTACTCCAAACTCCCGGATATAAAATGATAATTATGGTAAAATAGTTTTTGCACCTTTGAACATCCAAATACAAGCCAAAACACCGATCATCCCAAACGCTGCCGGAAGACTCGTGGCCTCGGAAATTAATCCAATGATCACCGGACCACACAAAAAACCAGCCATAGCATAAAAATTCATGGTTGCCAGGCCGTTCTCTCCAGTCAAACCAGATATACGTGTAGCACTGGAATAAAGGATGGGTGCACCACAAGATACGCCCAAACCTATCATACCAAATCCCAAAATTGAAGAAATCGTATAGGGAAAAATTATAACTGTCAATACTCCAGCAAAGGACAGAATAGCTCCGTAGGCCAATACTTTATTCCTCCCAAAAACTGGTATAATACCATCTCCAAAAAACCTGCCCAGAGCCATAAAAAATGAATACCCAAACAAACCCCATCCAACAAAATAGGGACTGGTTTTCACAATTTCATTCATATACACTGATGTCCAGTCACTCATACTTCCTTCCGTAAAATTGATACAAATACTAATAATGATAATAGAAAGCAAGACTCCGGATGGCAAAGAAAAATTCTTAGATTTTGAAGTTTTGTCCTGTGATATTGTTTCATTTTCCTGGTTTAAATGCATTTGTGAAATTTTCATTGCTGCCCAAAGGCCAATGACAATAGATATTCCCATCATACACAACATATGAACAACTTCATTCAATTCCAAAAGTAGTGTCAAACTCCTCATGAGAGATCCAATCATCAGGCCGGCACTAAACATACCGTGACAAGTGGACATGATAAACTGTGAGTGCAGTCTCTCCAGTATGGATGCCTGCATATTGATAGCTATATTCAGAAGGGTCATACCAACTCCCACCATCACAAGTGTAATCGGAAGGAAAAAAAGATTATTTGCCAGAAATGGCATCAGATAAACTAAAGATATAAAAAATATAGCGAAGATGGTCACTCGTTTTTGACCAAAACGCTGAATCAATCTGGCAGCAATAGGATTGAAAGACATGGCACCAAAAGGGAGGCAAAGCAACAACAAACCCAAAGTAGCATCGTTTAGTGAAAAAGTAGCTTTGATATACGGGATTAATGATGCCCAATTTCCGAACAGAAATCCTAATAAAAAAAATCCTGCAGCTGTAGCCAGATAGTCAGATTTTGAGAAGAAAATTTTGAGATGCTTCGGCACTTTTGAAAAAAATAAATTTAATAAAGTGCGAAGGTATACTTTATTTGTCCATATTATTTTAGAGTATATTTAAAATTTTTCTTAGTTGTAAATCAAGAGATTATGGTTCTGGCAATAAAATAATTAACGCATTTAGTGAACTAAATAAGGCGATTTTTTTGAAGTCAGGTTCATAATACATTGATTTTAAGGCAATAAAAATTTAAACTCTTAACTTATCATGAGTTTAAGCCAAAATCTTACCCGTAAGGTTTGAAATGGTTTTACACACAAATTCCTGACGATCCTGAATGCTGCCGGAAAGTAGAACAAATGGCTTTTTGTGTTGAATTAAATAATTTTGATATACAGTGAAAAGCTCATCCCTGTTGTGTGGGTTTTCTCTGAGCGGATCAGCTTCCCATGGAATATCAGGCAAACAGAGGAAGTACAAATCCTGGGTCGAGTTAACCCACATATCCAGCAAATGTTGGTCCATGAAATTGTATTTCACTTGCAGCCAAATGATAATAGTCAGCAAGTCTGTATCACAAATGATATCCCGATGTTGAATTAGTCTAAGGTTTTCATCAAACTGCTGCAGGAGACCGATTTCTCTGACATGGGATGCTTCATATGGAATTTCTAAACTTTCCATATACTCACGAGCCACCTCTTTGACAAGATATATACCGGATAATTGACTCAGCCAAGTGGCTATTGTCGATTTACCCGTTGACTCAGGACCTGTAAATACTATTTTCAATCTTTTAGGACTCTAGTGGAAGACTTTCTATTCTTTGCATCAGTGCCTCAGCTTCTGCATTTTTTGCATCAGATGCAGTTCTGTTTGTTTTTGACAAATGAAAAGCTTCTTCCTGAAGTTGTGAATATTGCTTTAAAAGAATTTCTCTTTCGCTTTTTTTCCTGAATAGACCAAACATAATAATGATTTTTGCAGTAAACAGACCAAATCATATTAAGTTCTTAATACTTGCCATAAAGTTATCAGCTTCAAAAGGAAAAACATCCCGCAAGATAAAAATGATCTAAAACAAGGCAAAAATATTACTGTTATATATGATAGATCAAACAATATAAAGGTTTTTCATATATTTGCGCTTTAATTAGTTAAAAAAAGACAATGAAAAAGTTAAGATTGGACATTATGGCATTATCTCATAGTGTGACCCAGTCACATAATTATGCTGTGGTTCTGGGAGAAGAAAATGGTAAGCGAAGACTACCAATAGTAATTGGCGGTTTTGAAGCACAAGCTATAGCGGTTGCATTGGAGAACATGACTCCCAACAGACCTTTGACCCACGATCTGTTTAAAAACACCCTTGATTCCTTTCAGATAGAACTGAAGGAAGTGATCATCAACAATCTGCTTGATGGGATATTTTATGCCCAACTTGTATGTGTTCAGGATGGTAATGTCATGCAAATTGATGCCCGGACTTCAGATGCCATTGCAATGGCTGTCAGATTTTCTTGTCCGATTTATACCTTTGAGTTCATCATGGAAAGCGCAGGTGTTATCCTAGACGAAGAAGAGAAGCCAACCAAAACACCGGTTCGCCCTAAAACAACTTCCATAGAAGATATGAATGTGCAAAGTCTTGAAAAACTTCTTGAAGAAGCACTTCAGAAGGAAGATTATGAAAAAGCAGCACAGATCAGAGATATCATAAGTAGCAAAAAGAGCATTGATTCCTGATATTTGTTGGCTATCAATACTTTACATCCCTAAACCCAAATCCTCACAATGACAAAACTTAGTGTCAACATCAACAAAGTCGCTTTGATCAGAAATTCCAGAGGTGCCAATTATCCTGATCTAGTAAAAATAGCCCGGGATTGTGAAGAATTTGGGGCAGAAGGTATCACTGTTCATCCCAGACCTGACCAAAGACATGTCAGATACGACGATATTGCTCCGTTAAAGGAGGTTGTCACCACTGAATTTAATATTGAAGGATATCCAAGTCCGGATTTTATGGAATTGGTCATAAAAAACAAACCACATCAGTGTACACTTGTACCTGATCTTCCTGGTGCCTTGACATCTGACAATGGTTGGGATACCATAACTCATAAAAATTATCTTCGTGATATTGTTGCCAGACTTCAGGATGCAGGAATCAGGGTGAGTCTCTTTATTGATCCTGTGGAAGATAGATTGTATGCAGCAAAGGAAACGGGCACAGACAGAATAGAGTTTTACACCGGACCGTTTGCTCATCAATTCAATAAGTCTCCTGAGAAAGCAGTGGCTTCTTTTACTGAAGCAGCCGTCATTTGCAATAATATAGGCCTCGGCATCAACGCCGGACACGATTTAAATCTTGAGAATTTAAAATATTTTAAAAATCAAATACCAGGTTTATTGGAAGTCTCCATTGGCCATGCCCTGATTTGTGATTCTCTTTATTTTGGGCTAAAAAATACGATTCAGATGTATCTGAAGCAACTTGATTAGGTGAGTATTTTTACTATCTATATTCTTTATAATCAACATATTACATTCTTCATATTCATTCCATCTGACTATATAGAATTACATATGCCGGCCACGGTAAGCTAAAAATCGGGTTAATTTTCCAATTAGTAATTTTTGGATTTACTAACTTGGTTACAAATTTTATAAACCTTATGGATTATTGGAGCGTTGTTACAATTATATTTTATAATGTGTTATAACAAACTGCACGAATTCAAATTTTCTTCATCGCTACCCTCAATCCCTGAAGGGACGACCTGCCCAATTCAACAATGTTTTTACCGTTTATTAAAAAAAACACTGAAAAAGTTCAATTTGTTACACACACTTTTAGAATAAATTACTCACCATTAATGCAAATAATTGTAAATTTGATCTTTTAACAAATTTGTTTCATAAACAACAAAAACCTGTTCAAACATGAAAACATTTAGATTTATCAGGATTCTGATCACCATTCCACTTGTTATGACCATGATGTACACCTACTCTCAATCAGATTTTCCATATAAAAAACCAACGGATGATGTTTTAGCTTTGGCAGATGCCAAACCGGCACCTACCATTCGGATGAATCATGATGCATCTGTGGCAATCCTCTTGTACAGAAATGCATTTAAGAGTATTGAAGAGCTTTCGGCTTCGGAAATCAAACTTGCCGGGATCAGAGTCAATCCCCTTACCAACTCTTCCAACAGGACAGGATATTTTATCAATGCAGGCCTTCTTGATGTAAAATCAGGAAAAGAAAATGCGATTTTGGGATTGCCCAAAGAAGCCAAAATGACTAACTTCATCTGGTCCAATGATCAGTCAAAGATTGCTTTTACCAATACCACTCCTTCAGGGCTCGAGCTTTGGTTTATAGATCTGAAGACATCAAAAGCATCCAAACTTACCGGTCCTGTCATCAATGATAATATTGGTAATTCTATTATCTGGAGCAAAGATAATTCCAGCATCATGGCCACTACTCTGGTCAAAAACAGAAGACCACTGATTGATACCAAAGTTGCCGTACCGACAGGTCCAGTCATCTCCGAAAATGTCGGTCAGAAAGCCCAAAACAGAACGTATCAGGATCTCCTGAAAAATCCTGTAGATGAACAGAACTTTGAAACACTGGTCACTTCAGAAATATCAAAAATAGACCTTACCGGCAAAATTTTATTATTCCGACCGGCATCTATGTACGTTGGGATGTCGTTTTCTCCTGATGGCAACTATCTTTTGGTGTATGAGCTTAAAAAACCTTTTTCGTACATAGTGACCTGGGATAGATTTCCTTATGATATACAAGTATTGGACAAAACTGGAAAATACATCAAAACTGTGTTGAGTTCGCCGCTGATTGAAGAATTGCCAAAAGGGTTTATGGCAGTAAAAAAAGGACCTCGCAGTCTTGGGTGGAGATCTGACAAACCTGCCACCATCTCTTGGGTAGAAGCACTGGATGAAGGTGATCCTGAAATAAAAGTGGATGAAAGAGATGCGGTATATGTTCTGAATGCCCCATTTGCAGACAAGCCAACACTCATTGCCAAGACCAAGGAAAGATATGCGGGTATCATTTGGGGCAATGATCAGGTAGCTGTCCTGATGGAGAGATGGTACAATACCCGAAATATGAGAACACTCGTTTTCAATCCTTCGGACATCACTCAACCACAACGACTGTTTAATGAAAGAAATTTTCAGGACAATTACAGCTCTCAGGGAAGTGTTGTCACCTCAAGGAATCAATTTCAGCTCAACACTCTCGAAGTAGCTGATAATCATGTTTTTTTGATTGGAGACGGTTTTTCTCCCGAAGGTAAACATCCTTTTATTGATAAATATGATCTGAAAGACTTTAAAAAAACACGAATCTACCACAATAAGGACAATACAAAACTTGAAGAGATCATGTCGGCCATAGATGTCAAAAAAGGCATTTACCTGTCAAGATTGGAATCTAAATCAGAATTCCCCAATTTTTACATCAGGAATATCACAACTGGTACAATAAAACAAATCACAAAAAATGAAAATCCATTCAAGATTCTGGACAATGCCCATAAAGAAGTCATCAAATACAAACGCCCGGATGGTGTAGATCTATCAGCGACTCTGTATTTACCGGTAGGATATGACAAAGCGAAAAAAGAAAAGTTACCTATGATCATGTGGGCCTACCCTACTGAGTTTAAGGATAAAGCCAGTGCCGGTCAGGTCACTGCCAATGTTAATGAGTTTACAGCTCCCAATTATGGCTCTCCGTTATATTGGCTTACCAAGGGCTATGCAGTACTTGATGACGCAGCCTTTCCTATAATCGGAGAAGGTACTACAGAACCTAACGATACGTACATACCCCAGTTGGTAGCCAATGCAAAAGCAGCTATCGATGTAGTGGATGCTATGGGATATATCGACAGGTCCAAAGTAGCGGTTGGCGGACATTCATACGGAGCATTTATGACGGCCAATCTATTGACACATTCAGACCTCTTTGCAGCAGGTATAGCCAGAAGCGGAGCTTACAACAGGACGCTGACACCTTTTGGATTCCAATCAGAGCAAAGAAATTACTGGGAAGCCCCTGAAGTATACGACGCCATGTCTCCGTTTCAGAATGCTGACAAAATGAAAAGCCCGCTTTTGATGATACATGGTGAAGAAGATAATAATGCCGGTACTCATACCATGCAAAGTGAAAGATACTTCAATGCATTGAAAGGGCTTGGTGCCACTGCCAGACTGGTACTATTGCCGAAAGAAAGTCATGGATATTCAGCAAGAGAATCTATCCTGCACATGTTGTGGGAACAGGATCAATGGCTTGAAAAATATGTAAAAAACAGAAAAAAGGATATCAAACCATAAGTTACGTTTGAAATGAATCAATATGTATAGTTTAAAAAAAATTGTAGCCCTTCTGATAATAATTATTGGCCTTCAAACCGGTATCAGTCAGAAATCAATGCTCCAAAGCGGACCGATGTTAGGTCCTGTAACCTTGAGAGATGTGACTCTGTGGGTACAAACAAAATCTGAAGCAAAAGTGCACTTTACCTATCAGGAAAAAGGACTGAAGTCTATACCTTTGAAAACGCCAATCATCACCACAAAACCAGACAATGCATTTACTGCCACCGTTCACCTTCCAAATCTGAAAACAGGCACCACTTACGAATATAAAGTATTTATCAATAATCTTCCTGTAAGTTTTGAGTATCCTTTACAATTTACCACACAGGAGCACTGGCAATTCAGAAATGATCCCAAAGATTTCACTTTTGTGGCTGTGTCATGTTTCTATGTCAATGATCCCGACTATGACAGACCCGGTACGCCCTATGGTGGTGAATTCGAAATCCTGGAACATATCGAAAAAGCCAATCCCGACCTCATGGTATGGCTCGGTGACAATATCTACCTGAGAGAAGGAGATTATGAAAGCCGGTCTGGCATCTACTACCGCAATA
Source organism: Saprospiraceae bacterium (assembly GCA_016713025.1). Lineage (NCBI taxonomy): Bacteria > Pseudomonadati > Bacteroidota > Saprospiria > Saprospirales > Saprospiraceae > Saprospiraceae bacterium. Next base: position 1,640,843 of record JADJPZ010000004.1, read on the forward strand.
CTCATACAAGATCGTACAAGGGGCTACAGCCACTGCTTGCCAGATTTCCACATTATGCCATCTGGGACGATCATGATTTTGGTCCCAATGATTCGGACTGGACTTATCCACTTAAACCTTACACCAAAGAAGCATTTCAGGCATTCTGGCCTTCAGAGTCTTATGGAGCAGGTGGTACAGAAGGCATCAACAGCAGCTTTATGTGGAATGACTGCCAGTTTTTTATGATGGATGGCCGATGGTACAGGACGGTAGAGACCGAAAATGGAACCATCCTCGGCGAACAACAAAAATACTGGCTCAAAGAGTCATTACTGTACTCCAAGTCTCCATTTAAATTTGTTTGCATAGGTGGTCAGGTGCTCAATACCGCCAAAGTATATGAAAATCATGCCAACTACGAGGCTGAACGCAATGAAATCCTGCAGTTTATTGATGACTACAATATCAAGGGTGTTGTCTTTATCACAGGTGACAGGCATCACTCAGAAATCAGCAAATTGGTCACTGACAAAGGCAATATCATCTATGATGTCACCAGCTCTGCGATCACATCAGGTACAGGTCCACATGAAGAACCCAATACACTCAGGGTACCCGGATCAATGATAGGTGTCAGAAATTTTGCCAAATTTAAGGTATCCGGCGAAAGAAAAAACAGAAAACTCAGCGTCGAATTTAAAAACTCAAAAGGTGAAAAGTTGTTTGAATATGAGTTGAAATAGGATTAATTTGTATCATGTTTCAGTGTTTTTTAAAATCATATACAATAAATTACATATTAAACAATAATTAATATAAAAGCTTACATTGCTGATTTCCGATTGTGTTAAATAGCATTTACAAGGATATTTAATCTTAAAAACTAAACTTATTGTCATTTGATATCTACAATACCAAATTCTTCCTTTGATTGGCCTTTTCATTTTTAGACAAAACTTTACAAAATTGCGTTAAGAACATAAAACTGTATGAGCCAAAACGAATGAATATGGCGAGAACAAAATAACGAAGTGACTCAAAAAGTTAAAAACGGAGATTAAATTCCAAAGGCGAGTTTTTTATGTTTAGCCATTTTGTGATGTTTTGACGTTAAGAAAATGAAAAAGCCTTGACTTTTTGTTTCTTTTGTGTCAAGACAAAAGAAAAAGATGCTAAAATCAATCTAATAAGAATAATTTCATATATTAATTTTTGAATGAAGAACGAAATTTGTAATTTGCCTTTGAAGGATTTAATCCGAGACTTAAGTGAAATTTTATCAACCATCAAACAGAAATCTCCTTGTTTAAAATAGCGTGGTCACCCGTTTACCGGTATGAGCTGCCTGAAGGCCACAGGTTTCCTATGGCCAAATACGATCTCCTTCCGGAGCAACTGGTGTATGAAGGTACGGCTGACGAATCAGACTTTTTCATTCCTGAGCAGATGTCTGAAGCTGATATTCTGCTGACACATACTGTGGCATATCTCACTAAACTTCATACTCAGACACTCTCCGCCAAAGAAATCAGGAATATCGGATTTCCCATGACGCCGGCACTGGTGACTCGTGGCAAACATATCGCCAATGGAACCTGGATGTGCGCACAATATGCGATGCAACATGGCGTATCACTCAATATCGCTGGTGGAACCCACCACGCGTATGCCGACAGGGGCGAAGGTTTCTGTATCTTCAATGATATCGCTATCGCTGCCAATAAAATGAAAAGCACCTACCCTGCCGCCAGAATCTTGATTATAGACCTGGATGTACACCAGGGTAATGGCACTGCCAAAATATTTGAAGACCAAAGGGATATTTTCACACTTTCTGTCCATGGAGCAAAAAACTATCCAATCAGAAAAGAAAAATCAGATCTTGACATCGACCTGCCCGATGGCACTACCGATGCAGTATACATGGATGCCATCAAAAAGCATATCCCTGATACCATCCGTCAATTTAAGCCCGACTTTATCTTTTACCTTGCCGGAGTGGATGTATTGGCCACGGATAAACTGGGAAGGCTGCATCTGTCCAAGCAAGGATGCAAAGAGAGTGACAAGTACGTACTTTCCTTGGCACGAAACCATCAGATTCCTGTTGCTGTAACGATGGGTGGTGGGTACTCGCCTCGTATCTCTGATATCCTGGATGCCCACGCCAACACCTTCAGAGCGGCGAGAGAAGTGTTTTTTTGTTGTAAAGGATAGAAGATGTAAAACCTGAAATGCAAAATAAAGTCGGGATAAAACTTTATAAAAAAAGCGAGTTGCCCCGCTTTAAATGTTTTCACAACGGAATAATCCTTATTGTGATTTGCTTTCGTAACGTAAAAATAAAATATTTTACCAACATCGAATACACATTTCAATAAAATAATTTATTTTTATTCTGAAATTCCTTATCGCAACTACATCTTAATGTCCGGCAAGAGGAACTATATTATCTAATGTAAATCATTCACCACATGAAAAAACGAATTTTAGGATTGAAAAAGGATAAAAATATTCAACCCTGTATTCCACCACCGATCACAAACGAGGGAATCCTGAATAATGAAGAAGTAATTGCACGCTTACAAAAAGCAATGGAAATGAATATTCAAAAATATGGCCATCATGATCCCAATAAACCTATGGAACGAAAACTAATATTTTACAAAGGTTGGCCAAAAGATGATAAATAAATAAAAAAATCCCACGGAGTACGCAGGATTAAGAAATTCTTCGGCTTATAGCCTTGTTGTGATTTGTATTTCGTATCGCAAAAATATAAAAATTATTTAAATGGAAAAAATTTTAGGGATAGATTTAGGAACAAATTCAATTGGACTTACACTAAACGAAAATAATGAATTCACTTGGTATGGTGTTTACACATTTACTAAAGGTGTCGGCGTAGGCAAGTCCGGTGAATTTTCTTTTGCTGCAGAAAGAACCAAACATCGTGCAAGTAGAAGATTATACAATGCTCGTAGATATAGAAAATGGGAAACGCTAAAAGTATTGATTGAAAATGATTATTGTCCTATGACAATTAAAAGTCTTGACAATTGGAAGTATTATAAAAAGGGAATTGGTAGGGTTTTCCCTATCTCTGATAATGCATTTCAGCAATGGATAAAATTAGATTTTGACAGTGATGGAAAGCCTGACTTTTCCAGTCCATATCAGTTAAGAAGATTGTTAATTTCAGAGAAACTTAATCTTAGTATTCCTGAAAACAGGTATAAAGTCGGAAGGGCATTATATCATATTGCACAAAGACGTGGTTTTAAAAGCAGTAGAAAGCAAGGTTCAAATGAAAAAACAGCCGTATTTAAAGGAAGCAACGAAACAAAAACAATCGGAATAAATGAGTATGAAAACCTTATCATTGAAAACGGGACACTAGGTGCTGCATTTGCATCTTTAGCAGATTGTGGCATCAGGATAAGAAATAGATATACATTGAGGTCTGATTATAGAAATGAAGTTGAAAAAATTTTAGATGTTCAAGAAATCGGTGAAGAAAAACTCCGGCAAAAATTATTGTTAGAAACTTCCAACGGTTCCATTTTTTATCAACGTCCCTTGAGGTCACAAAAAGGTTTGGTCGGCAAATGCACTTTAGAACCCCATAAAGCGAGATGCCCTATCAGCCATCCCAAATTTGAAGAATACAGAGCTTGGTCGTTTATTAATAACATTAAATACAGAACAGATCATGAAGCTCAATTTGCGCCTATTCCCTTGGACTTGAAAGAAAAATTGTATCAGGATAAGTTTTTTTTCAAAAGCAAAAGAGAGTTTGATTTTAGCGATATACGAAAATTTATCCAAAGCAATGGTGGAAAAGATTGGGAACTGAATTATAGCCAAAAAATGGATAAAGTTTCTGTACCCAGTTGTTATGTTTCTGCCAGATTAAAGTCGGTATTTGGAGAAGATTGGGAATCTATATGTATAAAGTCTGAAAAAACTACCGTAAACAAAAAAACAGGGGAAGTACGTTTTATTACATATCGTCTTGAAGACATTTGGCACATTCTTTATTCTTTTGAAGATGAAGAATATTTTGAAGAGTTTTTGTTAAAAAGGATAAAAATAAATGAAGAGCAGGTTAAAGAACTTAAATCAATTTTCAACTCTTTTCCTGTTGGGTATGCCAATTTGAGTTTGAAAGCCATCAACAACATTTTGCCATTTTTAAGGCAAGGATTGATATATTCTGATGCTGTTATTCTTGCTAAGGTTCCTGAAATTTTAGGAAGTGAAGTTTTCAAAGATAACAAAAATATTATTATTAAAGCAATCACAGATGAAGTAGAAGCCAACAGACATCAAAAGAAAATTATAACAATCACAAATAATTTGATTTTCAAATACTATTCTTTAGATTTTCAAGTTAGATTTGGTTGGAAAGATATAAATTACATACTTGATAATTCAGATTTAATTGATGTTGAAATAACAGCAAAAGAACATTTTGGTGATAAAACCTGGCTCAAATTAAAAAATGATTACAAACAAAAAATACTGGCTGAAGTAGCTGATAAATACCAGGAATTCTTTAGATCTTATACAAGAGAGCACCTAAAACCTCCTCATCTAGTGACTCAAATAAAACAGTTTTTAAAAGATAATTTTACAATAGAAGAAAAAATCTTAGACAAAATTTACCATCCATCACAAATAGATATTTATCCCAAAAAAGAAGGACAGGAATTTTTATTAAGCCCAAAAACTGCAGCTTTTAAAAATCCAATGGCATACAAAACACTTTACCGTTTGCGGGATGTTATTAATTACTTAATTAAAACAAGTAGAATAGATGAAGATACTCGAATTGTGGTTGAGATTGCAAGGGAATTAAATGATAGCAATAAACGCTGGGCAATAGAAACCTATCAAAGACAACGAGAATCAGAAAACAGAGAATTTGCAGTTGCAATTGCAGAATTAATAAAAGACCCAGATTTTTCAGGAGAAGCAAATCCGGGAAGTGACGTTGATGCAGACAAATTCAGATTATGGACAGAGCAGATGGCTAACTATGAAGAAATATTGAAAACGGTTAAAGCAACTAAAACAGATATTGAAAAATACCGACTTTGGAAAGAACAAAACAGCATATGCATGTACACTGGCAAGTTAATTAAAATTTCTGATTTGTTTAATACCAATAAAGTTGATTTTGAGCACACCATTCCAAGAAGTATATCTTTTGATAATTCATTAACTAACTTAACTGTTTGTTATGCAGATTACAACAGAAGTATCAAGAACAATAAAATGCCTTACGAATTACCCAATTATGAAACCGAATCTCATGGATATTCTGCAATTAAGCCTAGGCTGGAAATGTGGGAGAAAAAGGTTGAACATTCCTTTATCCAAATTGAATTTTGGAAAGCAAAATCTAAGAGAGCCATGGATAAAGCTGAGAAAGACAATGCTATACGTACAAAACATTTATGGCAATTTGAATATGACTACTGGAAAAATAAATTGGACCGCTTTACCAGAACAGAAGTTCCCCAAGGTTTTGTGAACAGTCAATTGGTTGATACCCAAATCATTTCCAAATATGCCTTCCATTATTTAAAAACAGTTTTTCATAATGTCGATGTAATCAAAGGGACTCAAACTTCAGAGTTTAGAAAAATATTTGAAATACAACCTAAGGAAGTATCCAAAGACCGCGGCAAACATCATCACCACGCTGTAGATGCTGCTGTTTTAACCATGATACCTTCGGCAAAAAAAAGAGAAGAAATTTTGAAAAAATCTTATGAATACGAAGAAGCTAACAGAGGAAAACAGTATCATGAAAAACCTTTTTCTGGATTCAAATTTGGGATGATAGAAGAAATTCAGAAAACCATTTTAATTAATAATATTTCTAACAAGGATCAAACTCTGACTCCTGGGAAAAAAACAGTAAGAAAAAGAGGTAAAGTTGTTTGGCTGAGAGAAAAAAATGGTAAAATTCGGCTTGATGAAAATGGCAATAAAATTCCAAAAATTGCACAAGGGGATTCCATAAGAGGTGAATTACATCAACAGACGTATTATGGGAAAATTAAAATAGCTGCTAAAGATGAAAATAATCTTTTAAAGAGAGATGCTGAAGGGAAAATTATTTACAATAAAGTAGATGGAAAGGATGAATTATGGATGGTTTTAAGAAAACCAATTGATGCGGTTAATTTTAATTCAGATATTATAATAGATGAAAATTTAGCGGCGCTTTTAAAAAAACAATTAACTGAAGGTGTTAAACAAAATGAGCTTAAGGATTTTCAAGGAAAAAACTTACGACATTTACGATGTAGGGTCAAATCGGGTAGAGGTTTTATGGACCCTGAGAATGTAACAAAAGTTAAGGAACAGGTTTATAAATCATCTAAAAAATATAAAAATTTTATATGGGCCGATTCTGGAGATAACTTTATTTTTGGACTATATGAAAATGATAATCGTGAAAGAGATATAATTTCAATAAATAAATTTGAAGCGGCACAATTTCTTAAAGAATTAGGGATACCAGAAAATAAAAACGACTTATTCAAGATGAAAGAACCTGTTCTTATTAAGAAAAAAGAAGCAAAATTGGTTCATATTTTTGAAGTTGGCCATAGAGTCATTTTTTATAAATCAATCGGAGAATTGAAAGAAATTGAGAACGATTCACAAGAGATTTCAAAAAGGTTATATTTTATAAAAAGATTGCATCAGGCATCTGTTGGCAATATGGTATTTCAACATCATCTTGAAGCAAGAAATGATGATGAGCTTACTAGGGCATTTCCTAAAGAAAAATATAAGTCAGCGGGAAAAGATGGTTTTTCAAAGTATCAAGATGAATTTATCGCTCCAAGATTATTATTTAAACCCACTACACCTAATTTTATTGTCGAAGTTATAGACTTTGATATGAAATTGGATGGCAGAATAAAATTTAAGTTTTAAATATTTTTTAATTCGGCAAAGTATTTGATATATCACTATTAAATACTTCTCCTATGATCAAGCGCACCATTTATTTTGGAAATCCGGCTTATTTGTCGATCAAAAACAGGCAGCTATGTATCAAAAAAAACGGAGATTCTCAAAATACAGAACACACCATACCGGTAGAAGACATCGGTGTGGTAGTGGCAGATCACACACAACTGACTTTCACTCATTCTGTCATCACATCACTACAGGAAAACAATGCCGTCATCATCTGGTGTGGGTCAAACCACATTCCGGTATCCATGAGTCTGCCCATCGTTGCGAACGATACCTATACAGAAAGGGTAAGGTATCAGATCGAAGCCAGTGAACCACTTAAAAAACAACTCTGGAAACAAACGGTAGCAGCAAAAATTCAAAATCAGGCTTATCTGCTTCGACATTTGGGATGTAAAACCATGCATCTGGACAAAATGATATCCAGGATCAACAGTGGTGATCCGGAAAATTATGAAGGGCAGGCCGCAGCCATTTATTGGAATTATTTACTGAAAGATTATGGTGTCACCCGTGGACGGGATATGGGCAGCCCCAATCATTTGTTCAATTATGGCTATGCTATACTCCGTGCGGTGATAGCCAGAAATCTGGTGGGAAGTGGATGTCTTCCTGTCCTGGGTATCCACCATACCAACAAATACAATGCCTATTGTCTTGCGGATGATATCATGGAACCATTCAGACCCATCGTGGATAAAATGGTAGTTGAATATTTGGAATTTAATAAAAATATTGGCGATGATCTCACAAAGGAAGACAAAGCCTATCTGTTGCAAATACCGGCTACAGACATATGTATAGAAGGAAAAATGAGTCCGCTCATGGTGGGTGCCCAACGCACTACGGCCAGTCTGGTCAAATGTTATCAAGGAACCGCCAGAAAAATTATCTATCCCGATTTAATATGTTAACCCGACTCAATAAATATCAGATCATGTGGGTATTTGTACATTTTGATTTACCAACGGAAACCAAAAAGGACCGTAAAAATTATGCCAAATTCCGCAAATACCTGCTGGGAGATGGATTCAATATGATTCAATACAGTATGTATGCCCGTCACTGCAGCAGTCGCGAAAATGCCGATGTACATAAAAAAAGAGTTAAGACTCATTTGCCTCCTATGGGGCAGGTGATCGTATTTGAAATTACAGATGCCCAGTTTGGCAGACTGGAATTTTTTTATGGTCAAAAGCCAAAGGAACAAATAAACCTTCCAAAACAATTGGAATTATTTTGAATAGCCTTTTAGGTCAGAAATAAAAAAAGCCGTCGAAACGGCTTTTTTATTTATGATATTTGCCGTAAAACGAATCCTACATCAACTTGTAAATTATTGAATATCTGATGATTAGACACGGGTATGTTGTGGCAAATATCATAAATTCAAAGAACGAAAGCAAATCACAACTGAACAGCCTTATGAAGATTGCGACACGAAGTTGTGGCAAATATCATAAATTCAAAGAACGAAAGCAAATCACAACTATGCCAAGAAACATGATAATGAATTGACTGTTGTGGCAAATATCATAAATTCAAAGAACGAAAGCAAATCACAACGCATGGCAACATACTGTTTAAGAGACTGGCGTTGTGGCAAATATCATAAATTCAAAGAACGAAAGCAAATCACAACTTTTGGCTGTTAATATCCTTGCGCAAACAGTTGTGGCAAATATCATAAATTCAAAGAACGAAAGCAAATCACAACGGTGGCACATTGACCACTACACCAATATTCGTTGTGGCAAATATCATAAATTCAAAGAACGAAAGCAAATCACAACTTTACGCAAAGGTATATTTTAATCTACATAGTTGTGGCAAATATCATAAATTCAAAGAACGAAAGCAAATCACAACTGTCATTTATGGAATACACATTTGTTTCTGTTGTGGCAAATATCATAAATTCAAAGAACGAAAGCAAATCACAACTAGTATAAGTGAACTTATATGCTGTTTTAGGTTGTGGCAAATATCATAAATTCAAAGAACGAAAGCAAATCACAACGAATTATGCTGTGACCCGAAAACAGAAACAGTTGTGGCAAATATCATAAATTCAAAGAACGAAAGCAAATCACAACCCTTCATTGACTGCCTTACCTATCTTTGTGTTGTGGCAAATATCATAAATTCAAAGAACGAAAGCAAATCACAACAGTCAGGATACGTTACCGAACTTTTTTTGAGTTGTGGCAAATATCATAAATTCAAAGAACGAAAGCAAATCACAACTACAAGTACAAGTGTCGAAACTAGAGGAATGTTGTGGCAAATATCATAAATTCAAAGAACGAAAGCAAATCACAACCATTGATATATCGCACTGCCCAGTTTTGCCGTTGTGGCAAATATCATAAATTCAAAGAACGAAAGCAAATCACAACGAATGGGTAAGGATAAAATAGGTGGATATAGTTGTGGCAAATATCATAAATTCAAAGAACGAAAGCAAATCACAACCTGGCATAATTAAATAAAAAAAGCCCGGCGGTTGTGGCAAATATCATAAATTCAAAGAACGAAAGCAAATCACAACACTACCTTACCTTTATATAATATTTCACCCGTTGTGGCAAATATCATAAATTCAAAGAACGAAAGCAAATCACAACGGTGCATTGAAGTTGGTGTATAATGCAATAGTTGTGGCAAATATCATAAATTCAAAGAACGAAAGCAAATCACAACTGACACTGACAAGCCAAGGTCACAAAGGTGGTTGTGGCAAATATCATAAATTCAAAGAACGAAAGCAAATCACAACAGTACTATGACCTGGATGATGACGATCTCAGTTGTGGCAAATATCATAAATTCAAAGAACGAAAGCAAATCACAACGGTGCATTGAAGTTGGTGTATAATGCAATAGTTGTGGCAAATATCATAATTTCAAAGAACGAAAGCAAATCACAACCGATTATAGGTATTTAAAAACAAACATAAGTTGTGGCAAATATCATAAATTCAAAGAACGAAAGCAAATCACAACCCTGATGCCTTAGAGAATTTAGTACATGGAGTTGTGGCAAATATCATAAATTCAAAGAACGAAAGCAAATCACAACTCGCTAACGTCTAACCACTCTGTCATCGTTGTTGTGGCAAATATCATAAATTCAAAGAACGAAAGCAAATCACAACACTTCCGACTTACTTAAACCCTAAATTAAGTTGTGGCAAATATCATAAATTCAAAGAACGAAAGCAAATCACAACAATGTAGATGTCGACGATACAACAAATTCAGTTGTGGCAAATATCATAAATTCAAAGAACGAAAATGACCAAACGGTTTTCTTTGCAAAGCTAAAGAAAAAAATTGACGAGCAAGTCAATTTAGTGCGGGAACCCGAAGCACACCTTCGGGATGGGCGGCTTTACAACCGCTGCACGGTGGATCCTGTATTTGCCGATCAAGGTTTTGATCGGTTCCTTCATTATGAAGCAAATTCGTTTGCTTCATTTTTTCTTCCAGAAAAACCATTCAGTCATATGGCAAATATCATAAATTCAAAGAACGAAAGCAAATCACAACCTGAATTTAAGACACTTTACAATACTAGTAGTTGTGGCAAATATCATAAATTATTCGCATTATCTCCATCTTTGGCGCTCATGAATGCTATAGCATTTCAAAGAACGAAAATGACCAAACGGTTTTCTTTGCAAAGCTAATGAAAAAAATTGACGAGCAAGTCAATTTAGTGCGGGAACCCGAAGCACACCTTCGGGATGGGCGGCTTTACAACTGCTGCGTGGTGGATCCTGTATTTGCCGATCAAGGTTTTGATCGGTTCCTTCATTATGAAGCAAAATCGTTTGCTTCATTTTTTCTTCCAGAAAAACCATTCAGTCATATGGCAAATATCATAAATTATTCGCATTATCTCCATCTCTGGCGCTCATGAATGCTATAGCATTTCAAAGAACGAAAATGACCAAACGGTTTTCTTTGCAAAGCTAATGAAAAAAATTGACGAGCAAGTCAATGCCCTTGGCAAGAAACATGGGATGCCCTGTTTTGGAGATTTATGCATGTACATCGGGATTTCTTTCTACAAAATCCACGTTTAGGTATGTTGGTCCGAAGTTTTGACAAAATGCTTATAGAAAAACAAAAAGGACTATTAATCAAGGCAGACAATTTTTTAAATCAGCTGTAAAATATAAAATGACCCACAAATGAAATTAAATGTGGACTTAATTGTTATGAGTAATAAGATCAACACATTTTTCAGTCCAAAAATATTGATGCAATGAACATATTACTTACAGGAGTAACAGGATACATCGGTCAGCGTCTTTTGCCGGTTTTACTGGATCAGGGCCATCATGTGGTTTGTTGCGTGAGAGATGCCCGAAGATTTAATTACCACAATTACAACAAAAATGATATCACCGTCATAGAAGTTGATTTTTTGAATCCCGAAACGCTAAAAGCTATTCCGGAAAATATCTCCGTGGCATATTATCTCATTCATTCCATGTCCACATTATCAGGTGATTTCGAAAACATGGAAGAGCAATGTGCCCAAAATTTTAAAGATATACTAGATCAAACACAAATAAAACAAGTTATTTACCTCAGTGGCATTGTCAATGAGGTAGAGCTATCGCGCCACTTAACATCGAGAAAAAATGTGGAAGATATCCTGTCAGATGCAGCTTTTGCTTTAACTACCTTACGTGCAGGCATCATCGTGGGTTCGGGCAGTGCATCTTTTGAGATCATCCGTGATTTGGTAGAAAAATTGCCTGCCATGATCACCCCAAAATGGCTCAAAACGAGATGTCAACCCATAGGAATACGGAATGTCATTCAGTTTTTGGATGGTGTCAAAGACAAGGCAGAAACCTATGGACAGACCTATGATATCGGTGGTCCAGATATCCTTACTTACAAGGAAATGTTACTCAGATTTGCCAAAATCAGGAATCTGAAACGATACATCTGGGTGGTACCTGTGATGACACCCAGAATATCATCATATTGGTTGTATTTTGTCACTTCCACTTCTTATGCTCTGGCCAAAAACCTTGTCAATAGTATGAAAGTTGAAGTCGTCTGTAAACCCAACAATCTGGCAGAATTGCTGGGTATAACGCTTTTGGATTATGAAACTTCCATTCAACTCGCCTTCGATAGGATAGAACAAAATCAAGTCATCTCCAGCTGGAAAGACGCGCTGACAAGCGAAACACTCCATAAAGGTATATCGCAGTACATCGAAGTCCCTACTAATGGTTGTTTTACAGATGTACACACAAGAAAAGTAGATAACGTATCCAAAACCCTGGAAAATATTTGGTCCATAGGCGGACAGAATGGTTGGTATGGCAATATCCTATGGGAACTCCGTGGATTTATAGACCAGCTTTTTGGTGGTGTAGGTATGCGCAGAGGTCGCAAGAGTCCTACCGAAATTTATTCAGGAGACACACTGGATTTTTGGCGCGTACTTTTGGCAGATATGGAAGAAAAAAGGCTTCTGTTGTATGCAGAAATGAAACTACCCGGCGAAGCATGGTTAGAATTCAAAATTGATAAAAAAAACACCTTAACACAAACAGCTACTTTCAGGCCTTTGGGAGTTTTGGGCAGGCTTTATTGGTATGCAGTGCTTCCATTCCATGGAATTATTTTCAAAGGTATGATCACAAAAATGGCGAAGGCATAAATGGCTTCTAATGGAATTTCGGAAATGGATTATGCAGAAATCTTTTAACCATACTAAAACGTAGTCATCAGCTATAACTTTCGATTGCCAAATCTCCATTATCGTGTCTATAACTGCAAAGCATTTACGGAGCTAATCTCTTGATATCCCAATGATCTTGTTGCCTTTCATAAAGGAACCTGTCGTGCAGCCTGTCTTCCCCACCCTGCCAAAACTCAATCCGTTGTGGTATAATCCTGTAGCCGCCCCAGAAATCAGGAAGTGGAATTTTTCCGTCTTTAAATTTATTTTTGATTTCTTCAAGTTTGGAGAGTAAAATGGATTTGGATGAAATGATACTGCTTTGATTGGATACCCATGCACCGAGTTGACTTCCGACCGGCCTTGAAGCAAAGTATTTCAGAGATTCAGTTTTCGATATCTTTTCAGCCCTTCCTTCTATGATGATCTGCCTTTCAAGAGGCAACCATAAAAACATACACGAAACGTTTTGATTTGATTGTAGTTGGTTAGCTTTTCTGCTGCTGTAGTTTGTAAAAAATACAAATCCTGATTTGTCATAGTACTTACACAATACAGTCCTCAGGCTTGGAACTCCCTCAGGACTGACGGTCGCCAGAGCCATTGCATTCGGATCGAGGGCTATTTCATCCAGTGCGTCTTTGAACCAGTCATCAAACTGTTCAAATGGATCCGGTTTCAGGTCGTTCAGTTCTAATTTTTGCTTTTTGAATTCCCTTCTGATATGATGTATATCCATTATTTACGATTTTTGGTTGAGTAAAAGATAACGAAGCTTGGTCATATGGCTTCAAAGATGACCATTGAAAACCTCCTGCTCTAAAATTGAATACAAAAATAATAAAAATCATTAGGTATCACCCGTTTATATATACATTATGTGGATAACAAACTGCCAAAGTTCAAATTTTCTTTCTCACTACCCCTGCCTATGTAGTGTGGCAGGCTCATTCCTGAAGGGACGTCCCACCCAATTTTCCTAATAAAAGCGCTGCATTCCCCTTGATGGGCAGGGGTAAGAAAAGCCAAATTACCTCCCCAATAACCCTCATTCTGAAGAGCTTGTCAATCTACGCTTGAGACGACCCACCCAATTCAATCACTTTTTTATCGTTTATTAAAAATAGGACTGAAAAAGTGCAATTTATTATACACACAAATACATTCATACAAAAAATTTTCAAAGGCTTATTGTACAGTACCTAAAAATAATCCTGAAGAAAAACTCTGAACCTTTGCAGGTGTGTTGTGTTATGGGCATCAGATTAATTAAGTAAAGTATGAGTGTCTGTATTTTTTGGTTCAGAAGAGATTTAAGACTTAATGATAATGCCGGACTTTATCACGCACTGACGTCGGGATACAAAGTTGTGCCGATATTTATCTTTGATACCCACATTCTGGATCGGTTGGATGATAGAGATGATGCTCGTGTAACTTATATTTATGATGCAATTTCTGAAATCAAGCAAAGTTTATCTTTATTCGGCAGTGATTTACACGTATTTCATGGTACACCTGAAAGTGCATGGCCCGACATTGTAAAGCTCTTCAACCCAAAAAAAATAATCTTTAATCATGATTATGAGTCTTATGCTCAACATAGGGACACTTTGCTAACAAACTCCTTGAAATCTGAGGGCATAAGTGTTGAAAGTTTTAAGGATCATGTGATTTTTGAAAAACAGGAAGTGCTCAAAGACGATGGCAAACCGTATACAGTATTTACACCATACAAGCGAAAATGGTTGTCTAAATTAGTTATTGAAGATGGAGATCCGTCAGATTCATTTTATCTGAGATCATATCCTTGTGACAAATATTACCACCAATTTGAAAAATTTGACAAGGCATCCACTATGACTTCTTTGAAAGATATGGGCTTTGAAAGGACTCAAAAAGTAATTCCACCACTTACAGTGCCTCAAACTGTCATTAGGCATTACGATGAGCGGAGAAATTTCCCGGCCATCCAAGGTACGAGCAGATTGGGTGTTCACTTCAGGTTTGGAACCATCTCTATAAGACAAAAAGCCAAAGCTGCCATTACCATTAGTCCTACATATCTAAGTGAACTTATTTGGCGGGATTTCTATAGTCAGATATTATATCATTTTCCTCATGTAGAACAGAGATCCTTCAGGCCTGAGTACGACCGACTCGAATGGCGCAATGATCCCGATGAATACGATGCGTGGTGCCAAGGCATGACAGGGTATCCGATCGTAGATGCAGGTATGCGCGAACTATTGATGACAGGTCATATGCATAATCGGGTCAGAATGATCACTGCGAGTTTCCTGACAAAACACTTGTTGATAGACTGGCGTTGGGGCGAGGCTTGGTTTGCAAGGCATCTACTTGATTTTGATCTGGCATCCAACAATGGTGGCTGGCAGTGGGCAGCTGGCAGTGGCACAGATGCTGCGCCTTACTTTCGTATATTCAGCCCTGATGCTCAGACAGATCGTTTTGACAAAGACAGAAAATATATCCGACATTGGGTTCCGGAATTTGGAACTCCTGCTTATCCAGACCCCATTGTAGATCACAAATTAGCCCGGGAACGATGTCTGGCTACCTACAAAATGGCTTTAGAGCAAGTTTAGAGTTCGTTCAAAATTCCGCGATTGTTTTTAAGCGGTATTTAAACCTAAATATACTCATTTTAAATAGGTTTGCGAAAAATCCCTTATTCAACTTACTGATTTTGATATAAGACGAAGCGAAGTTTGTGCTTAAAGTGATTCATTGTCAGGACATTGTTCGTTATGAACATTTATCGTTTTAATTTTATAATGAGATGTCATACTTCGTCTTTAAAATGAAAATGAAGTGGTATTTTTCCTTAAAGAAATTTATCGTACTTAAATAGTTACCAAAAATATTAATAAAAATGGAAACTTTTAAAAAATATTTCAGTGGAATCCTACCCTATTACACATAAAAAATCACATTTTAACAATCTACATACTGATAAATCACTGTATATGTGATAATAACATAAAATTATTTTATTACATATATATATTGCATTATTTATATTGTACTTAAATACAATGCATTACATATAATATTAAAAAAATATATTAATTTTGTAAAAATAATTTCAATTATATATACCAATTAGTAATAATATGTTATATCTTTGCATTGTGTAAGTTTTGGTTATTAAATTGTAAAATTCGTAGTTGCTCGTGAAAAGTCACGAGCACTTTTTTTTTAAAAAGTCCAACAGATCTTTGAAAGAGATCTTTCGAAAATATAAAATCAATTACATATAGTCATATTAAACAATGTAAAAATGTTTGGCACGGTATTTGATTTATAAAGAGTATATGAGTTTTGGTTATTAAATTGAGTAATGCCCGTGTTTTCGTCTTACACGGGCTTTTTTATTTTATGCCATTTCCTTCATGCCCTATCACTGTCCTCAGTAAAAGGAAATTAAAAAAGGTATTCGTCACAATTTACTTGATATATATCTTCTTATTGTAGACCCGCTGATTTAAAGATATACGACATACATATAGCCCGTTAGTCCACCGGTCGGTTGCGACTTCTTGTTGACCAAAAAATGTAGTTCTGTATAACATTTTACCTGTGATATCAAATATTTGCATTTCGCCTTTGGCAGAAATATCAGCCAAATCAACTTTTAGTTTTACTCCATCAAATATGATGGCAGGGCTAACATCAATATAGTCAACTGAAGAAGGACAATCTTTCATAATTGTACCCAATGACAATGCACAGGATTGACTTAAAGAATCTCTTATTTTGATCAGATATAGGCTGCCTCTATCAAAATCTTTCAGAATGACAGGCAAATCAGCATATCGAATGATGGTATCCGGTTTGCCCGAAATGGTCATGATAAAAAACGGGTGATTGTGATTGTATTCAAAGTTCAGCTTCACTCCATACTTTGCATTCGCACATGGGAGATATGTTATTTCAGGGTTGGACACGGTACATATCCTACAACAAATGGTATCAGGAAAAGAAAATGTAGCTGAACATAAAGAATCTTTGATATCCCTCAGATAAAAACGATATTTAGTGACACAATCTCCATTGAGCAATTTTGTGGAATACTGAGGTTGTCCGTAAGCAAATGTGTCAGGATGGAGACCATTGATGCTCATTGTAAAATGTGATGATGTGGCATTGTCAACATCAAATAAAAAATTTGCCCCAAAACTACCTTTACTATCGCATCCTGAAGCTTTTACTGAGAAGTTGTTGATTTTACACGGTGGTTTTTTTACACATTGGGTCTTGTAAAGAGTCTGTGCAGCACATTCATTGTTTTGTATATCCCGAATGCTAACCTTAATTTCTTGATTGTCAAGATTCCTGAGATACAATTTGACAGGCAAAAACTTGTAGGATTCACGGATGAGCAAAGTATCATTGACAGATACTGAAAAAGAGTCAGAAGTGCCCTTATGTTCAAATGATAAATTGAGATATTGTAAACCATCATCGTTACATTTTTCTGAAAACTTAATATCAGAAATGCTGCAAGGAATCACACAGCATGTATCCGATTTAAAGAATAGAGAAGTAGCACATAGACTCTTAAGATTATCCACCATCTTAATGGCAAATTGTTGGCCACATAGCTTTTTAGGAAGGTTTAATAAATATTCTTTTTCGCCATACTGGAATTGGCCAACCGGTTTGCCGTCCACATCCACTTTAAAACCGGAAACCCCTGGAAAAAAAGCTTTTAAACCTAAGCCGACGATGACCGAACTATCATTACAAAACAATGGAGCAATCTTGACATTCGAAATTTCGCAATTATACTTACATGTATCAACGACACCCAAAACATTTGAACCAAAGCAAAATGGATCTGCTTTATCAATAATAAGAAATTCATAATTTCTGTTATGGTGCATCTGGAGGTTCCTGACTGTCACCGGCAAGTCTCTGTAGGCAAATGTTCCATAATTTGTAGAGTTACCTCCTATCCTAAAGCTATCAGACGCAGCTTTGTGGTCAAAATTGATCATCACATTAAATGATTTCTTTTGGGTATCACAATCTATGACATCAGTCCTGACTTTGGTGATATTGCAAATACAAGGATTGGAAATAGTAACAGTATCGCAACATTTCTGATCATTGGCTGCGCAAACACTCACTGTATGAAAAGTATTGATGAAAGATGTTTTTAGCTGTTTTACTTGTTGTGTCAAACCCGATTTGGTAAAAGAACTGACTTTTTTATCATCATAGTAAAGATCAAATAAGTTGCCTGAAGCCACAGATAGCAAATCAAATTTGATGTCGTACTGAAAATCGTTGCAAGAACTGACATCAGTTTTATTAATTCTGATCTTACAAAAATCAGTACAGCAGGATTTACCTATATTTTTGTACAGAACACAGGATGTAGCTGTAGAATCTGTAACTGCAAATTCGTAAGGAGTATTACAATCAGCTTTTAGTGGTCCGATAGTCAGTGGAAGTGATCCATACTCAAAGTAACCATAGTTCCTGCCATTACCAGTCAAAAGGAATTTTTTTGAAGTTGCAGTATACTCAAAATCAAGCTTAACATAGAAGGTCCCACGCTGATCACAAGGCAAATTTATTACATTAAAATTTTTTAATATACATTGTCCTATTGAATCAGAGCAAATTAACAACAAACAACAAACAACAATAACTCTCATTATTATTCCCGGAAATTTCAGCTGCAAATTAACCAATTTATAATCAAATACCATTTATAATATCATAAAAGAATTTTAGTTTATACTCACCATCTTAAGAGATCATTGCTCACCTTCAAAACTTTCACATACACTTGGCTAAGACAAAGAAAAGCAGAAAATCTAAGGTTTTATTATAATGTCGTTTAGTTAAACCTAAAAATCTAAAATGATAATCTATTACTACTTCCAAATACTGTATTCTGACCTATGAAACAACATGACCATGCCGTCAGGTGTGCTGACGGTTCCTTCACTAAATTGAGCTCCCACTCAATTTTGCTGTCGCACCGTTCAGTCATGCACCATACTGTGTGCATCTATGCTGTAGTGGTGACTAATCGCTCTACCTTTATGCGGTTCTCAAGTGCTGATTTTCTTGTATTTGAAGCTCTCACTACGAATCTCATTATAGATATTTAGGTTAAAGTATTTTTACTTGTTTTTATCCATCCTAAATCCTTCCCTTAGAAGGGAAGGACTTCATAATATGACCTTAACCAAACGACATTGGGTTTTAATATGTAAACTTTGCCGCTATTCTTCAAATGATGACATTTCAAAGATGCACTTAGTTGATTTTTAGGTTTATGTACACTAACATAGAAGGAAGCTCTTTCCAAAACCAATTTTATTATGGTTGTAAAATGTGAAATTACTATTTTATTGCTTAATTTTGCTGAACCAAACCTTATGTTATTCCAATGGAATCCTGCAGAATCATAATATCACTTTGTTTTTGTTTAATTGTGGCAAGGACTCTGGAAGCGAGTATTTATTGTCCACCCGCCAAAACATTGACATGTCATGATGATGTCAAAAACCTTTCAGTGACCGGAAAAGCCACTACATCTGGATATCCTGCTACTTTAATAAGATATACAGATATTCATGCTACAAACAAATGTAATGTTGGGACCATCACACGAATCTGGTATATAGACACCAACCAGGACTACCTTTATCAGAGTTCTGAACCAAATTGCAGTCAGACAATCACTATATTTAGCTATGTTACCCCTATTACTGTCACTTTTCCTGATGATAAAATATATACTTGCAAAGAATCCATCACAAATGAAAAACCAAGCTGGATTGCCGGACCTTGTGATGTGATGGGCATACAGGTGTCTGATACAAAATTTGAAATCAACGGCGAATCATGTTACAAAATAGCACGTAAGTTCACTGTCATCAACTGGTGTGACTATACCGGAAATCCTGGTAGTCAGGGTATCTGGACTCATACTCAAAAAATCACCGTTCAGGAAAAGAATCCGCCAAAAATTCTGGATTGTGCCCACAAAGTGTTTGAACTGGAGAGTGATTGCCTGGCCAATGTTGTCTTGACCAATGCTGCTACAGATGATCCTGTATGTAAGTCTACTCATTTGAGTTGGATTGCAGAAGTTGATTTGTGGGCCAACGGCACTATAGATTACAAATTTGGATTTACTGAAACCGGAATTTATAAGATCGATCCTGTGGCTGATGGCTCTAACATTTCTATAATAATTCCTGAAAAACTCAGGGCAGGCAAACACAAGGTAAAATGGAGCGTAAAAGATCAGTGCGGAAATTTTTCTTCATGCAGTACTACTTTTGAGACCAAAGATAAAAAACCACCTGTACCATATATTCAGGATTTTATAACATCAGCATTTCAGGCATCAGGCATGCCTTTGATGGTACCAGCCAGGCTTTTTGACTCAGGATCTTTTGATAATTGCACCCAACAAAAATATCTCAGGTTTTCTTTTTCGGAAGATACAAAGGATACAATCAGAATAGTGGATTGCACCAATTCAGGTTTTCAGTTTTTCAATGTGTTCATATGGGATGAAGCCGGCAATTTTGAAATTGTAGATGTGTTTATGCTGGTGTTTGACAATGGATCTTGTCAAAGTGGTCGAACATTGGACGGAAGTGTCATTGAGTCAAACCATTCGCCCGTTAAAGATGCAAAAATCACACTTTCCAGACCTGACGCAACACAAATATCTGTCTTCTCTGATGCAAAAGGGAATTTCCGCTGGGATAATATTTCCATTTATGATGATTATAGTATTTCTGCTCAAAGTGACATCATAGAAGACTATCGAGTTGATATTGCCGATCTGCGCATGCTGCAGGATCATATTTTCGGCATCAGAGAACTTAAAAGTCATGAATGGCTTGCAGCAGATACTGACGATAATAATGCTGTAGGTGTCAATGATCTTACAGTCATCAAAGAACTGATAATAGATCCGTCTAAAGTAAAAGACTCAAGATGGAAATTCGGCTGGCATACGGATACTTTAATGACCAGAGATGAAATATTCAGTGCTGTACAACCAAGTATAAATATAAAACAAGTTAAAAGTAAATTACAATTTAAAGCCGTATACAAAGGAGATATTTCAGATGCTAACGAATTAAAAAGCACTGTCAGAAATAAGATTGACATGACTTCTGTGATCGATGGAAATCAGGTACACTATTTTATCTCAGAAGAAGCAAAAGTTTCAGGTATACAAATAACTTTTACACTTCCTGATGGCTTAACACATGAATCTTTATCATCTGCATATTCTGAAATAAAACAAAATAATTTTCATATCAATCATCAAACGAATGAAATTCTGATCCTTAATACATCAGATTTGGTTTTGACACCTGATAAGCCAATTTTTACTATCACATTTCCGGATGAAGCAAAAATGAAACCTGTCATGATTGCGCCAAATTCAAAACTGCTGGTAGATGGCTACCAAACAAGGACTATTTCTGAAAAATATGTGAATAAAAACATCAAAAATCTCTCTGTTTTTCCGAATCCAGGGCATCAATTATTCAGTATAAGCGGTGCTAAAAATGTTACCATCACCGGTATCTACGACATTACTGGCAAAAGCCTGGCTTTCCAGTATGAGGAAGATGCTTTCTATTTCTCAGGAGAACCAGGTCTATATTTTGTAAAAGTATTTGCAGGAAATGATTTTTACACTTTAAAACTTCTGAAGTTGTAAGTCAGTATTACACCAAACAGAATATTAATTGCGAAATTTGTAATCATAATTAATAAATTTACAATACATTATAATTTTTATTTCGCTTAAAAAATTTTCTATTCACTATAAGTGCCTGACAGTTGATAGAGTGGGAAGTTTATTTATTCCTGACAGAAAGATTTTCATAACTGTCTTTGAGCTTGAATTTTGTATACTTGACAACCTTGACCAATCAATAAAAAAAACAAAAAAAATAAATTCATGAAAGCCAGAATTCTTTTATTCGTATCAATTTTGTTGGTGATATTTTCCTGCAAAGACAGTGGTCCACACCCATCTGACATGGTTGGAATATACGATGTAAAAGCCAGACTAAAAGAAGGGACAATAGACAAAAAATCAGTGAAGGAAGAAATAAAATCTGCTATGGAAAAAGCCGGAGCCGATCTGAAAACAGCTAAAGATGATATAAAAAATGACTTTGATTTATCTTCTATTGACACTTCTACCATTGAAGGAAAACTTGAGTACGCCGCAAAAAACTTTGGTAAGTTAATGACTGAAACAGGTTTAGAATTGGGGGATATTACTGAAGAATTGGGTGCAGCCTTAGGTGGAATAGCCGAAAGTGGTATCGATTTTTCAGAAACTATGCTTAAAATGGTCCACTTACAGGTAGAACTACAGGCAGATGGTGATATCAAGGCTAAAAATTCCATTTTTAATATGGGACTATCTGATGCCAGATGGGAAATAAAAGGCAAAGATTTCGTGGTAATAAAACATGATAGTCAGCAAACGGAATCAATGAAAATATTGAAGAGAGATGATTCAGGATTTTCACTCGAAAAAGACAACCTTATTCTGGAATTTGTTAAAAAGAAGTAATAAATTTTTTCTCAAATCATTCGTAAATCAGATCAGATCATTCTGTATCGAGTAGTTCGTCCAAGAAATGTTTTGATTGTTTTTCTGCACTAAATTTTTTTAGATTGTATTCTTTGGATTGATTTCGAGGGATAGAAAGATATTCCCAAGTGCTACCTTTAAGTTGTTTACATTTTGAGACTATCTGCCCGCAATGGTAGCTGTAATGGCAAAGTTGTCTGATAATGGCGTCTGAAACCAATAGGCCTTCATTTCTGATGAAAACAGTTTTATCAAGATCGGTATCCTTTAGGGTTTGAAGGGTATCAAATAGTATTTTCCAACCTTCCTGCCATTTTTCAATCAATTCCTTAGTATCTTTGATGCCTGGTTCAAATTCCGCATCTCTGTTTCTCCATGGTTTTTCGCCGTCTTCAGTAAAAATATTGGTCCATCTGGATTTCATGTTCCTCACCATATGCTGGATGATGACAGCTATACTATTATCCTCAGCATTTTGCTGATGAAAGTACATATCATGGTCGCCCAACTGAGCCATAGCTTTGTCGGCAAGTTGTTTGTAATACTTAAATTGTTTAATGGATGATGACAACATATCAACGGTTTTCTTTGGAGATTAAACCACCCTTGAGATATATTGTTTATGAAAGCAAGATAATGAAATCTTACAAAATTGTAATATCTATTGTCACTTATCATTTTATAATCATACCTTGTGCTTGTATTTGCGAGATCTTAAGTATATATGTTTAAAGATTTATTTTTTCATTTCGGGAATTTTATACTATGGCAAGGCCAGATATATAAAAAACCAGAAAATCACATGATGTATTATAAAGAAACCATCCGCCAAATGTATGACATTGGAGTCGGTTCTTTACCAATTGTTTTTTTGATATCCATTTTTATAGGTGCGGTGACTTCTGTTCAGTTTTATTACCAAATGGCCGGCACATTGATTCCTGCTTACTATATTGGTTATATAGTGAGAGATATGACCATCATTGAATTAGCTCCGACCATCACTTGTTTGGTTTTGGCGGGAAAAGTAGGTAGCAATATGGCAGCTGAGCTGGGAGGAATGCGACAAAAGGAGCACATAGATGCTATGGAAATCATGGGTGTCAACACATCAGCATATCTTATTTTACCAAAAATTATTGCATCTGTACTAATGGTACCGGTTCTGGTTTGTGCCGCTGCTATGATATGTATCATGGGTGCTTATCTTTCAAGTGTTCCTACAGGCCTTTTTACGTCAGCAGAATTTATTAAAGGAGTCAGATCATTTTTTGTACCATACAATGTCTTTATGATGATGGTTAAAGCAGTAGTGTTCGGATATATTCTTACCAATGTATCTTGTTATCAGGGATATTTTGTAAAAGGTGGTAGTATCGAACTCGGAGAGGCCAGTACGCGAGCTGTGGTGTACAGCAATATATTGATACTACTTGCAGATTATGTAATAGCAATAGTACTTACAGCCTGAAAATATGATAAGAGCAGAAAAGATTTTTAAAAATTTTGGAGAACAGCAAGTACTCAAGGGTATTGACTTTACATTTGAAGCAGGAAAAACAAATCTCGTGATAGGTAAGAGCGGCTCAGGCAAAACAGTGTTGCTAAAGATCCTCGTTGGCTTATTTAAACCTACTTCAGGAAGCGTCTGGTACTCTGACACTAACTTGGTAACAGCAGACAAAAATGCTTTGAGAAGCCTTAGGATGCAGGTAGGCATGTTGTTTCAGGGAAATGCACTTTTTGATTCATTAACAATAGAAGAAAATATTAGGTTTCCTTTAGATATGTTCACCAGCAAATCACTCAAGGAAAAAACCGACCGTGTTAACTATTGTCTCGAAAGGGTAAGTCTTAGTGGCAACAATAAAAAATTTCCTTCCGAAATTTCAGGAGGCATGCAAAAAAGAGTGGGAATAGCAAGAGCAATTGTCCTCAATCCCAAGTACCTCTTTTGTGATGAACCAAATTCAGGCCTTGATCCACAGACATCAATCACCATTGATGAATTAATTCAGGATATTACAAAAGATTTTAATATGACCACGGTCATAAATACCCACGATATGAACTCTGTCATGGAGATCGGCGAGAATATATGTCTCATCGAAAAAGGACACCTCGCCTGGTCAGGAAGTAAGGATCAGGTTCTGGCTGATGAAAATGAAACTTTGCATGATTTCATATTTGCATCCCCATTTCTACAAAAACTTGTAGAAAGTATCAAAAAGTAGCATGCACTCCATTGTTTCTGACATTTGTCATCATCGGGTTTAACTCAGTTAGCAATTATTTTAAAATTACAAGACTGAGTCTACTTCAATTTATAGTAAGAGTTTTTAAATTTTTATTGCTTTACAATCTATATATTATGAACCTGACTTCAAAACAATCCTTATTTAGTGCACCTGCCCGGCTATTGCCATAGTTGGCAGGCAACTTTTGATCATCGAATGATAAACCAAAATTGGTGTATTATCATCTAATGTATATCTATTTACACTAACGTCAATTCATTTTTTCGCTCTCCGATTTGCTGACGCCACATAGCATAGTACAAACCTTTTTCTACCAGAAGTTCTTCATGTGTACCAGTCTCTATCACATGTCCTTTTTCAAGAACGTAAATTAAATCAGCGTGCATTATAGTTGAAAGACGATGTGCAATTAAAACCATAATGTGTTTTTTAGTTGATGCAATTTCTTTGATAGTATGGGTAATTTCTGTTTCAGTGATTGAATCCAAAGCAGAAGTAGCTTCATCAAAGACGATGAGTTTAGGGTTCCTGAGCAGTGCGCGCGCTATGGACAATCTTTGTTTTTCTCCACCCGAAATTTTGATACCACCCTCTCCTATTATGGAGTTTATACCGTTTTCACTTCTTGCCAAAAGATTTTGACAGGCTGTTTTTTGGAGCACATCCGAGATTTGATCATCTGTTGCACCAGGATTTACAAAGAGTAAGTTTTCTTTGATTGTACCCGAAAATAGCTGGGTATCCTGCGTAACAAAACCAATCTGTTTTCTAACTTCCTCAATATCCAGAACGGTTGAATCTAAACTGTTATAAAGTATATGTCCTTTTTCAGCGGAATATAAACCGACCAAAAGTTTTACCAATGTTGTTTTGCCAGAACCTGATGGTCCTACAAAAGCAATAGTTTGTCCCTTTTGAACATCGAAACTTATATCATTCAAAGCATAAGTGGCTCCTGACTTATGTTTGAATGATACCTTGTCAAAGGTAAAAGTTTCCAGCTCATTGATTTTTACTGGGTTTTCCGGTCGTTTTTCAATTGGAGTATTGAGGATGGTTTTAAAATTATTCAAAGATACTTCTGCTTCTCTATAGGACAAAATGACATTTCCCATTTCCTGCAATGGCCCAAAAATGAAAAAACTATAAAACTGCAAGGTCATTAATTGCCCAACACTGAGCTGGTCTTTAAAAATGAGAACAAGGAGAAAAAACATAATAGATTGGCGGAGAAAATTGACAAAAGTGCCTTGGACAAAGCTAATACTCCTGATACCTCTCACTTTTTTTAATTCCAATTGGAGGATTTTCATTGTGGATACATTGAGTCTTTTGATCTCCTGATTTGTCAAACCCAAACTCTTGACCAACTCAATATTTCTTAAACTTTCAGTAGTGGCACCGGCCAGGATATTGGTTTCTTTGACGATACTTTTTTGTATTATTTTGATCTTCTTGCTTAAAAAACTAGTCAGAAAAAAAAGTAAAAAAGATGCTGCAAAATATACAAATATGAGCCTGGGTTCAACGGAAAAGGCATAAATCATCACAAAAATGATCCCCACCAATGATGTAAAAAGAATATTGATACAATTGGAAATAAATTTTTCAGAATCTGATCTCACCTTTTGTAGTATGTTGAGTGTTTCTCCACTCCTTTGATCTTCAAACTGTTGAAAAGGAAGCTGTAATGAATGTTTTAACCCATCAGTATATACTCGGGCCCCAAATTGCTGAATGATAAGGTTGGTCACATAGTCCTGAAAAGCCTTGGCGATGCGACTGACCATAGCTACTCCTATACCAGCTAATATTAGTAATCCTACTCCGGAAATAAATGCATCCTGAGAATAAGAATGTGGCTTTGAAGCAAATTTATCGATGATTTTGCCAAAAATATAAGGGTCAAGAAGAGAAAAGACCTGATTAATTCCTGCCAGCAACAAAGCAAGAAGAATAAGTAGTTTATAATTTTTCAGATATTGGAAAAACAAAGCCATAGGGTCATTTTTATTATTGGATATTGTTTGATACCCAAACAATCAGATCAAGATATATCATTTGAAAGCAAAAAGTGTTGCCAATAGTATAATATAAGAGATTTTTAACTAAATTGTTTATTTCAAAATTTTAAAGAGATGAGTGTACCATAGTTTGCCGGAGATGTATAATACATGTTCAGATTATCCTTTAGTTTAATTTTCCTTTGTACTGCAAATGTATTTTCTTCAAAAAAAAAATTTGAATATTGCTAAGAATACATACTTTTGTCACTATATGCTTTTATTATAAAAATAAAATTCCAATCATGAAACAATCCATATTTTCAAAGTTAATCCTAAGTGCGGTCTTTTTAATACCATTTTACGTGTTCAGCCAAGAGAGGGTGATGAGCTACAATATGGAGGTCACTACACAGAATCAGGTTACCATCAAGGGAAATTTGATACAATATACAGCAACTACCGGTACTCAGCCGGTTTGGGGTGAAGATGGCAAAGAAATAGCGTATTGCCATTATACATATTACAAACGTAATGGGGTGAAATCATATGATGAACGACCATTGCTGATCTCTTTCAATGGTGGACCTGGATCAGCTTCAGTATGGATGCATCTGGCTTACACTGGTCCGAGAATTCTTAAAATAGATGACGAAGGATATCCTGTACAACCTTATGGATTTAAGGAAAACCCACATTCTTTGTTAGATGTCTGCGACATTGTTTATGTAAACCCTGTAAATACCGGCTACTCCAGGACAATCCCCCTCACAGGCAAAGATGTGGACAAAAGCAAATTTTTCGGAATTAATGCTGATATAAAATATCTTGCGGACTGGATCACAACCTTTATAAGCAGAAACAACAGATGGCCATCACCAAAATATCTCATAGGCGAAAGTTATGGCGGTACAAGAGTTGCGGGACTTGCTCTTGAATTGCAAAACAGACAATGGATGTATCTCAATGGTGTCATTATGGTCTCTCCTGCAGACTACAAAGTATTGAGAGTGGACAATCCTGTGAGTGATGCCCTAAATATACCTTATTTTGCTGCAACTGCATGGCACCATAAGATGCTGCCATCTGAGCTTCAAGCCAAAGATCTTGATGATTTTCTACCTGAAGTAGAAAAATTTGCAATTGATGAGTTAGTACCTGTTTTGGTGAGAGGTGGATTTGTAGATCAACAAAAAATAGCAGAAATGGCTAAAAAAATGGCTAGATATACTGGTCTTTCGGAATCGGACTATCTTGAAAACAACCTGACAGTGTCAACTTCATATTTCTGGAAACATCTCCTAAAAGATAATCAAGGTTTTAATGTGGGCCGACTCGACTCCAGGTATCTTGGTATAGACAGAAAACTCAGTGGTGATGCTCCCGACTACAGCGCAGAATTGACATCATGGCTTCACTCATTTACTCCCGCCATCAACCACTATTTCAGGACGGAACTCAATCTTAAAACCGATGTCAAATACATGATGTTTGGAGATGTTCACCCCTGGAATAATGAAAATGATAATACGCGTGACAATCTAAGGCAGGCAATGGCTCAGAATCCTTATCTCAAAGTGATGTTTCAATCTGGATATTATGATGGAGCTACTACATATTTTAATGCTAAATATACTATGTGGCAACTTGATCCAAGCGGCAAGCTTAAAGAAAGATTATCATTCAAGGGGTACCGCAGCGGTCACATGATGTATCTGAGAAAAGAAGATCTTGCAAAATCAACAGATGATATAAGGGAATTTATCAAAAATAGCATTTCCAATGGCAAGTCAGCTAAATACTGAAATCCCTGTATGACGGAAATATCCTTACACATGTGACCAAAAGAAGAATAACGGTGAATAAAAAAACCTGTTCATCTTGAAGAGCATTTTTTTATTTCCAAGATAAATGAATGTATCCCAAAATTACACTTTATCTATTGGGTATTGTATCTAAGGCCAAGGAAATGATCAAAATATACAGATGAGAATTTATTTTTCTAAAGGCGATGGTACTCATGTCTTTAAAATAAAAATATTTCTCTCGTCATAATAAAGACGATAAATGTTAATGATGATAAATTTCCTGATTTTAAATCACTTTAAAGACAAGTTTCGTGTTACCGCTTTGGGTATACATAAACTTCGTCCTTACGAAAAAATGAATGCAATAGTAGATGAGTTTTTATTCTTCGGAAACCAATAAATTTAGAGTATAAAAAGGTGAAATATTGAATTGTTGAAGGCATCCTGATTTAACACTTATCAAACATCCTGTGGTGAGATAATAAATTAAATTATACACCGCATATCCACGACGAAAAATCAAAGGATAATCATAATCTCACCCTTTGCTGTAAAAGTAAACAAACCCAAATTTGGGTAAAATCAATATCCAAAGTTGTAAAATTACTTTATCTTATATACTCATACTCACCCAATGACCGAATATATCCATTTACTGTCCTTTACGTATCTCTTTTAAAGCTTACCTTTGCGGTGTAAATAGTAAGATATGTCTACAAAATATGTCTTTTTACTTTTGGCACATCCATATCCTCGATTTGGCGGGACCAGATCATGCATTGCATGAAGCGATAAACTTTGGGACCGAATTTGTCATCGAATATTGTACAGTGGGTCAGCAAGTGACTACCACGAGTGGTCTTCCTTTAGGTCAAATGACTCATTATTCAAAAGTAAGTCTAGACAAAGGAGATTATCTGATGATTCCGGGTTCAGACTATGATTTTTTTTTGCAAAATCGATCTAATTCCGATTGATAAGAATTTTTAAGAAGCATAAGAAGCACCACTAACTTCTTGACAGTGAAGAACTTAACCCTACTGAAGGCTTTTTTAATACCGTCCTTAGAACGGAATTCAAATTGCTCGTCGTCGAACTCATGGGCTATATGTTTTAAAAATGTTAACCGATAATCAAAAATTTGTTGTACTTTTGGTAGGAAATACTCCTTTATATATTGCAAATACAAATGTATTATCCTTTATATCATAATATTTTAGCACATTTTTTTTCTTATCTAAACAACATTGTCTTTAAAATACATATAAATTACTACTCCATAAAACCTACTAATCTCCGGCATAACTTTATTTTTTTTACCCTTACAACAAACTCTTAAACCTCGGCCTCCTCGGTGTCACATTGCCCAATCTCTCTATCTTGGCTGCTTCATAATCACTAAAGTTGCCCTCAAAAAATACCACTTGCGAATCATCTTCAAATGCCAGGATATGGGTCGCCAATCTGTCTATGAACCATCTGTCGTGAGATATGACCAATACACAACCCGCAAAACTTTCAATGGCTTCTTCGAGCGCACGCAAGGTATTGACATCGATATCGTTGGTGGGTTCATCCAGAAGCAATACGTTACCACCTTCTTTGAGCGTCATAGCCAGATGCACCCTGTTGCGCTCACCGCCTGACAACACACCTACTTTTTTCTGCTGATCTGATCCTGAGATATTAAATTTACTCAAATAGGCCCTGACATTTACCTGTGTTTTGCCTACCATGATCAGTTCCTGTCCTTTTCCTACCGCTTCCATGACTGTCAGATCCGGCTTGAGATCGGCATGTGATTGATCCACATAACTTAGTTGCACGGTATCACCGATGGTAATAGTTCCACTATCCGGTTTTTCTACACCCATGATCATCCTGAAAAGTGTGGACTTACCTACTCCGTTGGGACCAATGATGCCTACGATGGCATTTTTAGGTATAGAACAATTGAAATTATCTATTAGAACCCTTTTCCCGTATGCTTTGGATACACCAGTGATATCGATCACTTTGTCCCCAAGGCGGTCGCCCGGTGGTATAAAGAGTTCGAGTTTAGCTTCTTTTTCTTTGGCTTCTTCATTCTGTAGTTTATCGTACGCATTCAGACGGGCTTTTCCTTTGGCCTGCCGCCCTTTAGCACCCATTCTTACCCAATCCAATTCGCGTTCCAAAGTCCTGCGTCTTTTTGATTCTGTCTTTTCTTCCTGAGCTAATCTCTTAGCTTTCTGATCCAGCCATGATGAATAATTGCCTTCCCAAGGTATGCCTTCACCCCTATCCAACTCCAGAATCCATCCTGCCACATTATCCAAAAAATATCTGTCGTGGGTAACAGCGATCACTGTACCCGGAAAGTTTTTGAGATACTGCTCGAGCCAGTGTACTGACTCAGCATCGAGGTGGTTGGTAGGTTCATCCAGTAACAAGATATCAGGTTGACTAAGCAACAGCCGGCACAAAGCCACCCTGCGTTTTTCACCGCCGGAACAGACACTGATTTTAACATCTCCTTCGGGACAGCGAAGTGATTCCATGGCTGTCTCCAGTTTATGATCTATATTCCATGCGTCGTAATGATCCATTTTTTCCATGAGTTCACCCTGAACTTCAATAGCTTTCATCATTTCGTCATCATCCAGTGGCTCACAAAGTTTATTGTTGACATCTTCGTACGCCTTAATTGTATCCATAATGTGCTGTACACCTTCTCCTACCACTTCCCGTACCGTTTTGCTATCATCAAGCTGAGGTTCCTGCTCCAGATAACCAATTTTATAATCCTTGTCAAAAGTTACTTTACCTTGAATATTGGTATCCAGTCCGGCTATGATTTTGAGCAAACTGGATTTACCGGAACCATTGAGACCCAAGACCCCTATTTTTGCTCCATAATAAAAGGAAAGCCAGATATTTTTTAATACTGTCTTTTGTGGTGGAAAGGTCTTCGTAACACCTTCCATAGAAAAAATCACCTTATTGTCTGCCATAATTTTACTTCATTTTAAAAAGCAGGCAAAGGTAAGGTTTATTGTAAATAATTTGAATCAAAATACAAAATATCTCCTTACCTTCGCTATCATTTTGACACACACAAATTGGAAAATAACGATCTTCGCAAAGATATCAATCCCAATGGCCTGATTTTGTTATGGGCATTTGCCGAATCGGGAATCGGAGGCATTTTACATGCACTCAAATTGCCTTTTACAGGTATTTTTGTAGGTGGTATTGCCATTATCTGCATAGCATTGTTGTCATATTTCACCAATAACAGACTGACCATATTAAAAGCATTGGGTGTGGTGGTGTTGGTAAAGTTTACTGTCAGTCCGCACTCTCCTTGGCAGGCATATGTGGCGGTGGTATTTCAGGCATATCTCGGGTATTTTCTATTTAAAACCAACAACCACTTTAAGATAAAATGTTTTTTGCTGAGTGTCATCTGTATGCTTGAGTCAGCTGTACAACGTATACTGATTATGATGCTGATATATGGGACAAATTTTATGAAAGCCATTGACAAAGCGGCCCTTGCTTTGGCACAATCTCTGGGATTGAGCGATCTTCCTTCATTGGTAATCAGTGTATTTGGATTGTATATTGTTGTCCATATAGCTGTTGGCATTGCCATAGGATGGTGGCTGCCGTCTATTCCTGATCGATTGTGGCTACCGGAACTAAAAGTTCCTGACAGTCCGAATCTATCACCGCATGTGGTCAGAAAAAAAGGATTATTAGCCATTTTGTCGGGATATATTATACTGGCGGTTATACTTTTTATCATCAAGTTGCTGGTGCCGGAAATGCCGGCTTCATCTATATTCTTCATTTTTGTCAGATCATTGTTTGTGAGTTTTGGACTTATTTTTATTGTCGGTCCGATCATCAAATCTTTCATTTTGAAATATTCCACTGACAAAACACTTAAGAATCAGGCACTATTTAAAGAGATTGTCAATGATATTCCGGATTTTACCTCCAAAGCCATCTCACTCGTCAATTTTGTAAATAGGGAATACAGCGGATTTCAAAAATTTAAGATATATATTTTGGGCTTGCTGCAATTGTCCCTAAGGTATAAAAAATGAATCATGCTGATCAAATGACCACATCCAACATTATTATATTCACAGGCCCGGTAAAAAGTGGTAAAACAACTTTTTTAGTGAACCAACTGAAAAATCGAAATGATTGCGGTGGTTTTTTGACACCTGACATCAATGGAAGAAGGCATTTTTTCAGATTGGACACCAAAGAATGTTTGCCTTTCGAACTTGAAAAGCCATCTGATGGAAAACAAATTGTTGAAGTGGGACCTTATCAATTTGACAAGAATATTTTTGACCTGGGCAATCACCTGATTTCAAATTTCTACAATAACAAGCATAACTTTTTCGTCATAGATGAAGTGGGCAAACTGGAATTAAAAGGGGAAGGATTTGATCCGGTTCTTATGAAAATATTTCCATTAACCAATCAAGATCAAAATATAACTTTCATACTTGTCGTAAGGGATTATCTCGTAAGAGATGTAATAAAAAGATATAAAATTCAGGCAACCATCATTGAAATAGAAATATCTGAAGCCCTGGCTTCAAGAATTAATTTACAAGGTCAGGGACACACTCAGACGGCGGCACCCGACCATAATCAATAGAAAATGTGCTGCTGAACAACATAAATATCAATAACATACAAAATAATATATTAATTTTTTAATTAATACAAACCGTATTCCTACCTTTGCTCAAAAATTTATACATTTCTGATGAAGTTATATATTTTTTGTATTTCAATATTTTTATTTTCAAGTTTTGATGTATCAAATTCTATTGGAAATAAAATAGATGCTTTTAATGGTGTGGCTGTTTATTTCAATGGTCCGGACTTCACTCATGTGTCCGGACGGAATGTGACCCCTGATGGATATAACCTTGGATTAAAGTTCCAGTGTGTCGAATTTGCAAAAAGATATTATTACCAGGTTTTTGACCATAAAATGCCAAATGCTTTTGGTCATGCCAAAGATTTTTTTGACAAATCGCTTCCTGACAAAGCTTTCAACAAAAAAAGGGGATTGATGCAATACAGAAATGTCCGCGAATACAAACCTCAGGTCCATGACCTCCTGGTATATGATGGTTATCCCGGAAATAATTTTGGCCATGTAGCCATTATTTCTAAAGTAAGTGAAAATGAAATCGAATTGATTCAGCAAAATATGGGGTACAAAACCAGGCTTAAAATTCCGCTTGTCAATTTCTATCAGTATTGGACCATAGCAGACTACAACATACTCGGATGGTTGAGAAAAGAATAATCCAGTCAACTGAAATCCATATCCATCTTATTAAAATTGCCGGAGGTCATCAATAAAATATTGTGGTACTCAAACTCTTTATCTGTAATACGGTTTTTTAGTTTTTTTTCATCAGTAAATACTTCCAGGTGTGAATGACCAAATGATGTCATCAAAAATGACTCATCCAATGGTGGCATGTTTTTCATTTTCAGCGTATGTTCATTGAAAAACACAATGGCTTTGTCAGCACTTTTCAGGGAATCGGCATATTTTGGAATAAAATCTTTATTCAGACTCGAAAATGTATGCAATTCCAGTACCGCAAGTAGTTTCTTAGTGCCAAACCACTCTTTAAATGCATCTGTGGTAGCTTTGACTTTACTGGGAGCATGGGCAAAATCAAGATATACTACCCTTTTATCATTTCCTGTGACTTTTTGCAGCCTTTTACTCGCTCCTTTAAAATCCATGATGGCAGTCATAAATTCGCTGCCATGTATACCTAGACTCCGACATACCAACATTGCTGCTTGCATATTGCGCAAGTTATGCTCACCAATCGTAGATATCGAATAGGTTTTATCTTCAAATACAACTTCCGATTGATTTTCAAACTGTTATAGGGCAAGGCTTCAGGATGTTTTGATTGTTCCACTATGTCACAGAGCACCGCATCAGGTTCAAAATAAAAAAGTTGGCTGTTGTGTTCCATTGATTTGATAAAAATCAGAAACTGTTCTTTATAATTATCAAAAGTAGGAAATACATTCATATGATCCCAAGCAATACCGGTAATCACAGCAATATGGGGTTTGTAATGATGGATCTTGGGTACTCTGTCAATAGGACTGCTCAAATATTCATCTCCTTCGATGATGATGATCGGTGCATCTGTGAGTTTGACCATCCGCTCAAAGCCCTCCAATTGAGCGCCGACAAGATAATCAAAATCAAGCCTATGCTTTTGGAGCACGTGCAATATCATAGCTGTGGTAGTAGTTTTACCATGACTTCCGGCTACTACTACCCTTTTTTTGTCAAAAGCATGCCGGTATATGAACTCAGGGTAAGAATACACTGGAATGCCATAAGATTGAGCTGCGATCAGTTCCGGATTATCAGCTTTTGCGTGCATGCCTAGGATAACAAAGTCAATTTCTTGTGAAATTTTTTCAGGATTCCAGCCAAAATTTTGGGGAAGAATCCCGGCGTTTCTGAGGCGGGTCAATGATGGTTCATATATTTCATCATCTGACCCTGATATATCATGTCCTGTGGCTTTCAGTTCAAGTGCTATATTATGCATCGCTGCACCTCCTATAGCTATAAGATGTATTCTCACGGATTAATTTTGAAGATCAAAGGTAAAAAAGGCACTTAAAATGACCCAATAATTGTTAAACTTTAGATAAACATTTGACATTTGGTGATAATATTTACTTTTATATGGTCATATTGCAATATTTTTGTATTCAATTACGTTGTTTCATTCAAAGATTCAAAATATTATGTTTAATAGAAATAGGAAATTTGCAATTTTGGCCATAGGCTTATTTGTTTTATCCGTTACATTTTCTTCATGTAACAGAGGAGGATATGGTTGTCCTTACGAGCTAAAATCTCCAATCAAAATCAACCTCTCTTTAGTAAAATAATAAAATTTATGGTTTGGAAAACACTAGACTCTCTGCAGGGTTTAGATACGCTGTTGCATGAGTCGATGTCCAAAAACATTGTAATCTTCAAACACAGTACAACTTGTTCTATCAGTCACATGGCAAAGATGAGATTGGAAGAAAACTGGGATTTGGATGATTTGGATATCTACTATCTTGACCTAAAAAAGTATAGAAATGTATCCGATGCTATTGCTGAAAAGTTAAGTGTCCACCACGAATCACCTCAAATATTGCTCATTAGAAATAAAGAATGTATTTATGATGCTTCGCATTTTGATATTTCTGTCAATGAACTGAAAGAAAGTTTACTCTGGGGCACCACACCATCTTTATGATCAAAACTTCCGACGACGGGTCTCATACTGTTGTTTCAGAAAAATTCCAGGTTACATACCATTCCATACATGGTGCCATCACTGAAAGTAAAGTGGTATTCATAGAAGCCGGGCTTGAATATTTATATCAAAGTAAAAAGAACAATATTTCAGTTTTAGAAATGGGTTTCGGTACTGGCTTGAATGCATTTATGACTGCTCTATGGGCCGAAGAAAAAGATGTGAATCTTTCTTACACCGGAATAGAAGCTTACCCGATTTCGGAAGATAATTTTACACAATTAAATTTTGCCGATTTTTTGGGCTCCAAAGACTTATTTCTAAAAATACACCATGCACCCTGGAATCAAAAAGTAACTTTGTCGCCCCATTTCAATGTGCAAAAAATTGAAACAAAGTTGCAGGATTATAAGAATGATGACTTGTATGATGTCATTTTTTATGACGCTTTTGGTCCCGGAGCACAGCAAGAACTTTGGGAAGCTGTAATGATGGACAAAATGTTTAAAATCCTATCTCCGGGTGGATTGTTGGTTACCTATTGCGCTCAAGGACAGTTCAGAAGAAACTTAAAACAAGCAGGATTCACAGTAGAAAAGATACCAGGACCACCAGGTAAAAGAGAAATGACTCGTGCATTAAAGCCAGAATGAAGAGAAAAAAATAAAGGGTTGAAATTCAACCCTTTATTTTTTTTACAGAATTATTTTTTAAGTACGTCCCGAATCGGATATACTCTCCATACTATCTGACAGCCTGAGCTTTATCATTGAGCTTTTTAAGTTGTCTTTTAATATTTTCCAAAGCTTCATCAAATGAAGCCTCGAATGTTTTCTCTGTATTGGATGCCATCAAAGTACTGCCGGGAACAGTTAATTTGATATCTATCACTTTGTCTTTCACCTGACCGGAATTCTCAAGCTTAAGGTACACTGTGGATTGAATAATTTTTGGATAAAACTTATCCAGTTTTTGAAGCTTATCACTTATATAATCCTTCAATTTTTGATCGGCGGTGAAATGCACCGTCTGAAATGTAACTGTCATACTTCAAAAAAATTTTATTGTTAAAAAATAAATTCCAAATTTAGTGTTGTACTCTCACCTCTGATTTACTGATATTCAAAACATAGTCTTCATGACATTTTGTATGAATAAAGATATGTAAAATAAATCAAATAAACAAGCTTAAGTTCTAAAATTAACATTTTTAATTGTACTTAATAAATGCAGGAATCTTTAACATATTGATTTAGATTTAATTACTTCATAACAACCTCTCATTGATTTATATCATATATCATTATGATTAAAAACATCTGCCTCAATTTTTTCTTGGATGCGCTCTACCATATGCTTCTTTCAACTTTGAAATACTATTGTGTGTATATACCTGAGTGGCTGCAAGATTGGCATGTCCCAAAAGCTCTTTGATGGCATTTAGCTCAGCTCCGCGATCCAGCATATGTGTTGCGAATGAATGTCTCAATACATGAGGACTTTTTTTCTCCAGAGTAGTCACCCCTGAAAGCTTCATGTGCACAATCGTATGTACCAACCTGGGATAAATACGGTTCCCTTTCTGTGTCAGAAAAAGTGCATTCTCCGGATTTTCAGTAAACGAATGGTTCATCACAGTCAAATAATGTTGTACTGAGTCAGTCAAGTCATTTGTCATAGGTATACTGCGCACTTTATTTCCTTTTCCTGTCACTCTGATTTCACCACGGGCAAAATTAATATCTTGGACATTCATACCCACAAGTTCTGCACGCCTTATGCCTGTAGAGTACAGTAGCTCTACTATAAATTTATTTCTCACTTCAGAGTAAACGTCCTGCTTAGTATCTGAAGTAAGGTTATCTTCGAGCAGCCTTTCAATATTGGCATCATTTACTATTACCGGCAGTCGTTTTGCTTTTTTGGGTGCCATTACCTTTTGCATGGGATTATTTGTAGTATACTTTTTTTTTATCAACCATTTAAAAAATGTCCTTAATGCTGAGATTTTTCTATTGACAGTCGCTGTATTGATTTTTTCAGTCATCATACTTACCATCCAGCTCCTGATCATAAGATGACTGACATCAGGCACTCTTTGAGTTTCAAAAGTACGAAAACAAAAATCAGTAAACTGCTCAAGATCAGTGGTATATGCCGCTGTACTATGACTGCTGTATTTTTTTTCAACTGTCAAATATGCTGTAAATTCAGAGATGCGTTCTTTTAAGATCAAAATAGTAAATATTTTGGCACAAATTATAAATAAATATAATATGTAAGCCAATTAACTTTAATATTTTGAAAAAAAACATTGAATCCACATGAAATTGTGATCAGGTAGTCTCATTTAATACCGGCAATGCAACATAACCCTTGTAAGCGTCATCATCAGGAAAAACTACATTGGTATAATCCTCTACTACATTGTACAGAGTATCTCTCTCCACCGGATTTCGTCCTACCCTTTTTATCATTTTGACGAGCTGCTCAGTGGTGAGTGCCGGATTTTGTTCTTCACTTCCAGCCATAGAGTATATTTTTGTGGTATCATCAATAGTACCATCTATATCGTCAACTCCAAAAGCCAATGACAATTGGGCCATATCCCTGCCTATCATAGGCCAATATGACTTTATGTGATCAAAATTGTCAAGATAGATCCTTGAAATGGCGTAATTGCGCAGGTCTTCAACAGATGATACTACTGGAATGTGAGACAACTGATTATTTTCATTTCTGAATTTCAAAGGGATAAATGTTTGAAAACCATTTGTCTTATCCTGCAATTGCCTCAGTTGATCAAGATGATCTACTCTATGCCAATATTTTTCGATATGTCCATAAAGCATAGTGGCGTTAGATTTTCTTCCTAATCCATGCCATATCTCATGAATCCTTAACCATTGCTCACCACTGCACTTGCCTCCTGCTATCTGATCCCGGATTTCAGGATGAAATATTTCAGCACCACCACCCGGCATAGAATCCAGCCCTGCATCTCTCATCAGTTGCATACCTTCTTCATAAGATATTTTTTCTTTTTTAAACATATAATGATATTCTACCGGAGTCAATGCTTTGATATGAAGCTCCGGTCTATGCTGTTTGATCGCTTTAAACAAATTTGTATAAAACTTCACATCGTATTGTGGCAAAACTCCACCAACTATATGCACTTCGGTCACAGGCCGATCATCATATTTCCTGATCATTTCCATCATTTCGTCATGGGTATACTCCCATCCGTCTTCTCTTTTTTTGATCAATCTGGAATATGAACAAAAAGTACAGGTATAGAGACATACATTGGTAGGCTCTAAATGAAAATTCCTGTTAAAATAGGTATTGTTGCCGTGTTTTTTTTCACGTATGTAGTTTGCAAGACTTCCTGTGAATGAAATATTTCCTTCATTAAAAAGCAGTAATGCATCTTCATTGGAAATTCTTTCGCCATGAAAGACTTTTTCAGCTATGGTCCTGAGTTCAATGGAGATGCCTGGTGCTTTAAGCAGAAAATCAGGATCTGAATTTGTCAGCATAAAAATAGGTTTTTAATGAAACACAAAAAAACAAAGGTTGTTTGGGTGTATCCCATTTTTGCACTGTAATTGTTTCAACTGCCCGCTACCCTCATTCCCTAAAGAGCCTGTCAAGCTACGCTTGAGACGACCCATCCTTTAACTATTAACTATTAGGATAATCCACTAAATTGGAAACTTAAAAATTATATAATATAGTGGAATTTTGGGATACACCCGGTTGTTTAAGGTTAAAAAATCATAACTTTACGCATCAATTTGCAGGTACTATAAGATGCTTTCTATCCTTATCCCTATATACAATCAAGATGTCAGACCTTTGGTTTATACCTTGTCCAAACAATGCAACAAGCTGAAAATCAGGCATCAAATCCTTTGTTTTGATGATTTTTCAGATCAGAAATATAAGGATATTAATCAGGAACTTGCATTTAAAATTGATATCAATTACACTGAAATACCTGAAAACCTGGGACGAAGCCGAATCAGAAACTGGTTGGGCAAAGCAGCTTATTTTGAGTATTTATTATTTTTGGATGGTGATACAGTGATCAAATCCAAAGATTTTATTAAACAATACATCGATCATGCCAAAGAAGATTTTGTCATCTATGGTGGCAGAAATTACCAGCAAAATAAACCTAAATCAAAAAAGAAAATTCTTCATTGGAAATACGGAACAAAAAAAGAAGCATTGTCTGCTAAAAAAAGACAAAAAAATGCCTGGCTCAATTTTCAGTCCAATAATTTTTTGA
This sequence comes from Saprospiraceae bacterium, assembly GCA_016713025.1. Lineage (NCBI taxonomy): Bacteria > Pseudomonadati > Bacteroidota > Saprospiria > Saprospirales > Saprospiraceae > Saprospiraceae bacterium. The sequence continues at coordinate 1,680,865 of JADJPZ010000004.1, forward strand.
TACCGCAGAAAATATTCGCAAAACAAATGTTTGATGAGTCAGTAGAAGGTTATGGTTATGAAGATTTGTTGTACGCCAGAAAATTACAGCAGGATGGAATCAAAATAGAACATATCAATAATCCCACGCTACATGATGGGCTTGAAATCAATACCGTTTTTATCAAAAAAACAGAAAATGCTATAGATAATCTTGTTAAGATCTATCTCAAATTTCCAGACATAAACACTAGATTGACAAAAGGGTATGAATATATAAAAAACTATGGTTTGCTAAGCTCTTTTGAATGGACTTATTCAAAAATGAAAGATAAGATTCAGAAAAATATGCTGTCTGACAATCCATCTGTTTCGTTATTTAATATGTGGAAACTACATCTGTTTGATGAAAAGCTTAAGGCTTTAAATCTTGAAAGTTTAAAAGATAAAAAATGAGTATTAACCATTAAAATTTCATGAAATAATGTGTACAAAAATCATACACGGATTACTGTTGCTTTTTATCCTGAGTTCGTGCAAATCAAATAAAAACACTCATGTAAGGTCAATCCAAAAAATAGAAGTATTTGATCATGAAATGTTGAGCGTTGTCGACACATCATCCATTATTGAAGTCTTAGCTGATGGATTTACCTGGTCAGAAGGACCATTATGGTTAAAGTCAGAAAATATGCTCATTTTTACAGATGTGCCTGAAAATAAAATCTATTCGTGGGATGAAAAAAATGGGAAGAGACTTTACTTATATCCTTCAGGATTTACAATAAATGATACCCGAGGTGGCAAAGAAGGTGCCAATGGCCTTGCCCTGAATGCCAATAATGAGCTCATACTTTGTCAACATGGAAATCGTACGGTAGCGAAAATGTTAACTCCATTATCTTCACCAAAAGACAGTTTTCAGTTCCTCACACAGAAATTTAACGATAAGAGATATAATAGTCCAAATGATCTGCATATAGCAAAAAATGGCGATATGGTTTTTACTGATCCACCTTATGGATTGCCTGGTCAAGATCAGGACAGTATTAAAGAACTGAAATTCAATGGTGTATACAAGCTTAGTTCAGATGGAGTAGTAACGCTCTTGGATAGTACTTTGACTCGTCCGAATGGCATAGCCTTAAGTCTGGACGAAAAGATATTGTATGTCGCAAATTCAGACCCTGAAAAAGCCATATGGAAGAAGTACTTATTGGATGATAACAAAAAGATTATTTCCAATTCGTTATTTGCAGACAAAACATGGATGGTAGCTAAGCATAAAGGATTGCCTGATGGTCTGAAAATCAGCTGTAAGGGTTATGTTTTTGCTACAGGACCTGGTGGCGTTTTAGTATTTAGTCCTAATGGAAGTCATTTAGGCACCTTTAATACCGGCTATGCTACTGCCAATTGTGCATTGGATCATGATGAATCTTATCTTTACATGACAGCACATAACTATTTGATGAGGGTTAAACTGCGTAGATTTACAGGTAATTAGTGTATAATGAATATGTCTCAAGATCATCCGATTGCCTGAACGATCTTGGACCGCCCAGTGTAAAACGGTAATAAAAATTGATTTGTCTGTAAGTTACAATATTGCTTCAAAGCACTTAATATGTTTTGTATCAGGCAATAAAACTTGTCAATTTTGGCATATCATAAGACCTTAAATCTAGAGGATATTTAAACTTTTATCATTTGGCTCCAAGCGGCAAATTTAATTTTATCCAGAGTTATATTTTTCGCTTTAGCTTCCAACTTATATTCAATATTCGCTGCGAGCAGCTGCTCGCAGTTCCTTCATAATTGAGTAAAGTATTTTACTCAATTCTCGTCACAGACGAGACAATTCAGTCATCTTGACCAAAATTAAATCTCCTCGCATTCGCTTAAAAATAAAAATTTAAACATACTCTTTCTTACAACTTATGGTCTGGCTACGACTAGCTTGAAGGCCTTGCCAATATGATCGATTATGTCTGAAGCAATCAGACTTTCATGACTTTGTTTTTTTAATGCCAGATCACCGGCAAGGCCATGGATAAAAACTCCCAGTATTGCAGCATTATCTGAACTGTATTTTTGAGCAAGCAAAGATGTAAGGATGCCTGTAAGCACATCTCCACTTCCGGCAGTTGCCATCCCGGGATTGCCGGTACTGTTGATATATTCTGTGCCGTCTTTTGTAAAAACCCTGGTATACGCTCCTTTCAGTATGATATAAATACCATGCTTTTTGGCCTTAATTCGGGCTAAAGTATGTCTTGAAGTATCATCTTCTGAGATTCCAAATAGTCTGTCAAACTCCTTGGGATGTGGTGTAATGATGCTATTTTTGGGCACGGACCTCCACAAAGCATCATCAGTAGCCAGAATATTAAGTGCATCCGCATCCAAGATCAACGGTTGAGTCTGCCTGGATAAAAGTTGGGCTAATGCTTTTATTGATTTTGGGTGGGTGCCTAAACCGGGGCCTATGCCAAGAGTAAATCCAACGCTATCAGCGGAAAAAGAACTGAAGCATAGGTATCCACTGCATACTACCATAGCTTCCGGAATAGTTTCATGTATGATTTCTCTGCCGATCTCCGGTACACATGCTGTGACCAAGCCGGCACCCGATTTCAGGCATGCTTTTGTAGCGAGAATGGCCGCACCTATTTTACCCTCGCTACCGGCGATAATCAATGCATGGCCAAAATCACCCTTATGCTGGTATCTGGTTCTTTTTTTGTAAATTTCGTTAGCAAATTGAAGGTCTATCAAAAAGAGGTGAGTGGCTGCACTTTCCGGAAATTTTGGATGCAATCCTATGTCACCAACTGTCCAACCAGAACAAAAATTCTCATTTTCTCTGATAAAAAAACTCCGTTTGGGTATTTGAAAGGTGAATATATGATCAGCTCGAACCGCCACTCCGGGGCATACACCATCAGCCGGCAATCCTGAAGGAATATCAATAGAAAGGATGGTGTTGTTTTGTTTATTGATATGAATAGCCAATTCTTTCAGCATTCCGTCAAGTGGCTTATTGGCTCCTGTGCCAAGCAATGAATCAATGATGATGGCTTGGGATTTAAATACCGGTAACTGATCATGAATAAACTCAATACTCACATCTCCGCATTTCATCAATCGCCCCAAATTAATATCAAAATCTACGCTGTCTTCTTTACCAATACGATAAATATATACACGAACCTCATAAAATCTGTCTCTCAGTAATCGGGCAACCGCCAAGCCATCACCACCATTATTGCCATTACCACAGACTATAATTATTGGTACTTCTGCGTCGGGATAGTTAAGTTCAAACCAATGGGCGAAGCAAAGAGATGCCCTTTCCATAAGGTCGATGGAAGAAATGGGTTCATGTGTGATGGTGTATTGATCCCATTCTCTTATTTGTGCAGATGTAAGGATTTTCATACAAAATGGGTTTATAATTAGTTCTACTTTGTCAAATAATACAGACTTTCAGGTTGATTGGAAACTGTTGGGTTAACCCAACAGTTGTGATTCTTGTCTTTACATTTATCTATCTTTAACTATGACAAAATATCAGGTTTCCTGTTGATTACAATTTGATGAAAGTGTAATTGACTTAGATTTTTGAAGGCGACAAAGTAAAATTGGTCATTAAAAACTATCATCTTCATCTTCAAGATACATATCCTTATAATCATCAATATCCCTTCTCTCCTTTTTTGTAGGGCGGCCTTCGCCTTTTTCTCTGTACTCTGTTCCGGACTTTCCGACAAACCAATCCTTATATTTATTGAGTTCATCCTGCGGAGTCAAGTCGTCAAAACATGGCGCCGCCAAAGTAGCTGATACTCTTTTTTCAATCAGATGATTCACTTTGAAATTTAAATTGAATCCATTTTTTTTTACTTCCAATATTTCTCCGACGACGACCATATAGGATGGTTTGAGTGATACTCCACTCAATTTTATTTTTCCGGCTCTGCAAGCATCCGTCGCCATAGTTCTGGATTTGAACAGACGTACAGCCCAAAGCCATTTATCAATCCTGACTTTTTTAAGATCAGTCATCAGATTTATCTAATGTAGGCAATTGAGGATTCATAGCTTCAAGCGTTTCAAGGACTTTGGTTGCTATAAAATAATTGCGATAATATCTTTTGTCGCATGGTGCTATATGCCATTCGATATTACTTTTGTTGATGGCGTATTCATAACATTTCATATATTCCTCCCAATGGTCATTTTCATCCCAGTCTGCCTGATTATGCTTCCAATTTTTTGTTGGATCATCAATACGTTCCTGCAGTTTTTCTTGTTGTCTTTCTTTCGAAATATGCATGTAAAACTTCAAGACTTTAGTGTTATTGTCAAATTCAATTAGTTCTTCAAATGCATTAATGGCAGTCATTCTTTTTTCTACCCTCTCTTCTGTGATCCATTTGTGGACCCTCTGAATAAGAATATCTTCATAATGTGACCTGTTAAAAATCATAATATTACCTTTTTGAGGTGCTAATTTATGCACTCTCCATAAGAAGTCATGTGCAAATTCTACTTCCGTAGGCTTCTTGAATGCATATGCATCAATCCCTGATGGATTACAATCCGCAAATACGGTTTTTACGGTACCATCTTTACCACTCGCATCCATCCCTTGTAATACAACTAAAAGGCTTTGTTTGCCTTCAGCATAAAGTTTATGTTGCATTTCCCCGATTTTATTTACCAATTCTGCCGTTTTAGCTTCTATCTTTTTTTTATTGGCTGATTCCGGTGCATCTGTGGGTATAGTTGATAATTTTATAGACATAACTTTTTATTTAATGGTTATTTCATTTTATTTCTTTTTACTAAATAATTTTGCAGAATCGGTGCAAATCCTTCATTGATATCTGCTTCTATGAATTCAATTTTATATTGCAGACATTTCATTTTTAAGGCGTTTTTATAATTATTGACTTTTTCGACATACATATCCTTGACTTGATGATGTTGCAATTTGATTTCTTCTCCAGACTCCATATCGATAAATAAGTATGGTCTATTTTCAAATTCGAACTCAAGTTCCCGTTTTTTATCTACTACGTGAAATAAAAGTACTTCATGTTTTGCATACTTTAAGTGCTGGAGTGCAGAAAATAAATCTTCACTTGTTTCATCACTATCAAACATGTCGCTGAAGATCACTACCAAAGACCGTCGATGAATACTATCTGCAAGCTGGTGCAATGCTTTTGCAGTTGCTGTATGTTTTCCTTGTTTGTTATCTTTAATCAATCCGTCCAGATAAGTCAGCAACAAACGGTAATGTGTAGTAGCTGACCGGCATTTGGTATGAATTTTTACTTCATCATCAAAAATACTCAATCCAAAAGCATCCCTTTGTTTACGAAGGAGATTCATCAGGGATGCGGCAGCTAATGCTGAAAATTGCAATTTATTAAGTGACTTTTCAGATGCGTCTTCAGGAAAATACATGGAAGAAGATGAATCTATTATGATCTGGCATCGGAGATTGGTTTCTTCTTCAAATCTCTTGGAAAACATTTTATCTGACCTTGCAAATACTTTCCAATCTATGTCCTTTGTAGATTCGCCGGCATTATATATTCTATGTTCTGCAAATTCAACAGAAAAACCATGAAAAGGACTTTTATGCAGACCTATTATAAAACCTTCTACCACTTGTTTGGCAAGCAACTCAATGTTTTCAATTTGCCTGACATCAAAATTATCAAAAAAACTCATATTTTATTATTCCAGGGTTTGTAATGATATAATCTATACATTTTGACTTGTTATATTGTTTTACTTCTTCACTAAAATTTTAACCCAGTAGACAAGACTATGGTTGAAAATTTTGCCTTGATAAAAACCAAAAATCCAACATCAATTTTGTACATTTTAGATCTTTACCATAGCTTTCAGCCCTGCCTGAATTACTTAATACTTTAATACCCTTTTGCATCCTCCTCACCTCTCCTGTATGCAGCACTATGCAGCTTTCCGACATCCCTCTTCACCATTGCCTCTACCCTTCCTATGGCACCTCTATCTTTTAATGTATGACCAATAGCTTCCAATGCCTTTCTGTCAGATACAGAGATGGCATCTTTTTCTACAAATATCTGATCAGGCAACCACTGATGATGAAATCTCGGAGACTGTACAGCCTTATCAGCATCCATTCCAAAGTCAATGACATTTGTAATCGTCTGAAATACAGAAGTGATTATTGTTGAACCACCTGGTGTACCTACCACCATTTTTAGTTTACCATCTTTCTCTATGATGGTTGGTGTCATGGAAGACAGCATACGTTTACCCGGCTCGATTTTGTTAGCTTCTCCTCCGACGAGACCATACATATTCGGAGCACCTGGTTTTACAGAAAAATCATCCATTTCATTGTTCAGTAAAAATCCTGCTCCTCGTACTACAGTATAAGATCCATAGCCACCATTAAGCGTGGTGGTCACAGCAACTGCGTTTCCTTCAGCATCGACAATACTGATGTGAGTGGTTTCTGCACTTTCAATCATTCCAGGTGTAATACTGTCGCTTTTACTGGCTTTTCTAGGATCAAAATCTTTCATTCTGGATAAGATATATTGACTATCAGAAAGTTTGCCGGCAGGTACTTTATAAAAATCCGGATCACCCATGTATTTTGCCCTATCAGCATATGCCCTTCTCTCTGCTTCTGCTATGAGATGAACTGCAGCCGGGCTGTGAAACTTCATTGCACTCAGGTCATAAGGTTCTACCATTTTCAGCAATTGTACCAATAATAAGCCGCCACTGGAAGGAGGTGGCATAGAAATGACTTTGTGTCCGCGATAATTAGTGACCACTGGTTCACGCCATGCAGCGTTATAATCCCTGAGATCCTGGTGAGAAATAATACCTCCCCGTCTTTCATCTCCTGAACGATAAAGTCAGCCACTTTGCCTTCATAAAATCCTGCCCTGCCCATGTCCCTGATGGCGGTTAGTGTGGTTGCCAATTCGGGTTGAATCAACAAGTCTCCGGCCTCCCATTTAGATTTCTGAAAAGCAGTGGATGCAAGATTGTATTTTTTGAATTTTTCCTGATCTTCATTCAGATTATCAGCTTCTCTTTGGGTAATTTTAAAACCATTTTGCGCAATATCAATGGCAGGTTGGACAAGTTTTTTCCAATCTTTCAGTTTACTGTATTTTTCGTAAGCCTTGACCATTCCGTCCACAGAACCCGGTACACCTGCAGCAAGATGCCCAAACAAACTCTTTTCCACTATAGGATTTCCAATACTGTCGAGATACATATTTGTTGTCGCTGCTGATGCTGCTTTTTCACGATAATCCAATGCACTGATTTCGCCGTTACTGCCACGGAAGACCATAAATCCTCCCCCACCAATATTGCCGGCATTGGGATAGCATACGGCCAAAGCCAGTTGAACTGCTATAACGGCATCAACAGCATTTCCTCCGCTTTTCAAAATATCAACTCCCACTTTTGCAGCTACAGGATGAGCACAAACTACAGCAGCACTATCGCTGATAACTGATTTTGTAATTTCATATTGGTGCAAACCAGGATTAGCCTGTTTACATGATGAAAAAACAAATATTACATTAAATAGTAATACATAAAACAATCTGAATGAAAATGAGTATCTTTGCATTTGTTTATATTTGAAGGCGAAAGTTATAATAAAATAGAAAAACAGTCGTTATTGTTGTGCAGTTTTATTTTAGAGCATGTTAAAACTTTTAATTACAGAACAAGTATTATTGGCATCCTTTATGATTCGTCGTGTCAAAACAAAATGAAAACCACTTCCAAGTTATGTTTTTAATTCCAAATAGTATTCTTAAAGCAGTTAAAATAATTTTGTTATTATTTGTCTATTTGACAATAACACTTCCTTTGAGCGGTCAAAAATTTGTCAACGAATTTTTAAACATTGGAGTTTCAGCCAGAGCACACGGTATGTCAGGTGCAGTGGTTACAAGTACTAAAGACGGAACTGCGGGATATTGGAATCCTGCTGGTCTGACAGGCCAAACCAATCCTTTGGAACTCAATGCCATGCATGCCAAATGGTTTGGTGGAATTGCAAACTATGATTACTTTGCCATAACTAAAAAACTTGGTACCCGCGAACCCTCCGTAGCAGGATTTTCATTTATAAGAATGGGTGTGGACAACATACCCAATACACTCAATCTGATTGGTCCGGACGGTACTGTAGACTATGACAGAGTAACAGAATTTTCAGCTTCTGACTTCGCAGGTATATTTTCGTATGCAAGGACTATCGGACGAAATGAAAATTTGTCAGTTGGTGGAAACATCAAAATTATACACAGATCTATTGGTTCCTTTGGAAAAGCGTGGGGATTTGGTGCTGACATAGGTGCCGTATGGAGAGGAGAAAAAATCTCTTATGGTATAATGGCAAAAGATATCACTACCACATTTAATGCATGGTCTTTCAACCTTAAAGATGAGGAAAAAAGAGTATTTCAAAGCACTGACAATGAAATACCGGTAAGCAGTACAGAACTTACTATACCACGCCTGATTCCCGGAATATCATACCATGATACTAGGGGAAATTTCAGTTATCTTGCAGAAGTTAACCTGACTATATCAACAGATGGAGTAAAATCAGGATTGCTATCCGGTAAAAATCTGAATATCGATCCAAGCCTTGGTTTTGAAGCCGGATACATCCAGAAAGTATTCGTGAGGGCTGGAATAGGAAATATCCAAAGGGTCATCAATCCTGTCAATACAGGTGAACGTACACTGGAACTGCAACCCAATGTAGGATTAGGTTTAAAATTGGGAAGACTCAAAGTTGACTATGCGCTTACCAATATTGGTAATGTCAGCGGCGTATTGGCTTCTCACATCTTTTCTTTAGGGTTGGAATTCAGCCCGCGAAGATAAATATTATGCAATAATCATCACAGTAAGTCTGGAGATACACAAAAGCTCTCCCTTTTCATCAAAAATCTCCGTATTCAAAACATGTAGTGTTTTGCCGAGTCTTACAGGTTTGGTAATTGACGTCACAAATCCCTTACTGACCGTTTTGAGATGATTGGCATTGACTTCAATACCCACAACCTTGACATTCTGATCTCCCAAAGTCAACCAACTCGCCATACTTCCTACTGACTCTGACAGTACTACTGATGCCCCACCATGAAGCAATCCCATGGGTTGTCTCGTCCTGTGATCTACCGGCATTCGTGCTTTTACATAATCCGGTCCAAATTCCGTAATTTCAATTCCAAGATGAGAGACAAGTGTATAATTATTAAAATTGTTAATTGCCACCACATCAGGAAAGATTTTCCATATCATATAATTTCACTACTTTTGTTTTCTGAATGCAAATAAAGCACAATATTTCATAATTTGGCACAAGCTAATCACATAAGTCAAAAAAAAATCAATATACAGTGGTACATTTTTATAGCCGGTGTAGTGCTGTTTTTTGTAAAAATTACTGCTTTTTTTCTCACGAATTCAGTAGGAATATTGTCCGATGCCCTTGAAAGTACCGTAAATGTGATCACAGGGTTTATGACACTTAAGAGTCTCCAATGGGCCATTAAACCACGTGATGACGACCACCCATACGGACATGGCAAGATCGAGTTGATTACCGCGTCAGTCGAAGGAATTCTCATAGGTATAGCAGGAGCAATGATCATCATTGAAGCTATCAAAAGATTAGGTACAAAACCGGTAATCAATGACCTGAATATAGGGATCGGACTTTTATTTTGCACTTCGGTTGTCAACTTACTTATGGGAAGATATTCAATTGCAAAAGGGAAAAAATATAATTCCATTAGTCTTATAGCAGGAGGAAAACACCTTATATCAGATACCTATACGACCATTGCATTGATTGGTGGATTAATTGTTTTTTATTTTACAGGATTGATTTGGATAGATAGTCTCATTGCCATAGTGTTTGGTCTTTTTATTATTTATACAGCCTATACTGTTTTGCGTGAAACAGTCACAGGACTGATGGATGAAGCAGATGGTAAGACGATCGATCTTCTTACTAATCAACTCATTGAAAACAAAAAAGAATGCTGGGTCAATGTTCATAAACTTACGTATCTCAAATTTGGTCACTTGTCTCATGTTGATTTGCATCTGACATTACCATGGTACTTCAATGTGAGACAATCCACCATTGAAATAATTTTTATCAAAAATATGATCAAAAAAATCCTGCCGGAAGAAATTGTGGATATTTCGATCCAGAGTGAACCTTGTATGGATAATATGTGTCATCAATGTATTATGGAATGTACATACAGAAAAGTCTCATTTGAAAGTTTCAATCAATGGGATCGCGAATCCGTTACAGGTAAAAATCAGTTTGTTAATTCGTAAAAGCATAGTGAAGTGCATGATATAGAACCATGGTGGGGCTGGCGAGATGAATACGCTGCTGAAAATGACCATAAATCTCCTTTCTATGGAAGAGAATACAATGAATTTCTGTTTACCAACAAGATCTACAACTATTATATCCATCCGCAATGGGATTTTTTTGGATCTGAAACACTGTATGCAAAAATATTATACTCAGACTATATAGGCCATTATGCTTTGATTGAACTCATAGGCGAGTGGAATGATTGTATAGGTAATGATATCATGTTTTTGAAAAGGGATTTAGTAGACCACCTTATCAAAAAAAGAATAAATAAATTTGTACTTTTGTGTGATAACGTTCTCAATTATCATGGTGACGATGATTGTTACTATGAAGAATGGTATGATGACGTAAAAGAAGATGGCGGGTGGATTTGTGTTATTAATAGTTATGATCATGTTCTTAAAGAAATGGAAAAGTATCGTTTATATTATTATATGAACATGGGAGAACAATACAACGAAATGAACTGGCGAGCTCAAAAACCTGATTTCATTGTACAAGCCATTGAAGAACTGATGTATAGAAAACAAAAATCAATTTTATAGTATTATCATATATAACAAAGTTGGATTTTGGAGAGTGGCTGAATTCCGTACTGCAATCTGATGAAGTATCTATATGAAAAGTGTCAAGGATAGAAGGTTACAAATATTTTAATATAATAAAAGCAAAGAATGATCAATCATAAATCGGGTTTTGTAAATATCATTGGAAATCCTAATGTAGGAAAATCTACTCTTATGAATACCCTCAGCGGAGAAAAAATGTCTGTAGTCACATCCAAACCACAGACGACCAGACATCGCATCCTGGGGCTACTAAGTGAAGATGACTATCAGATAATTTTTTCAGATACTCCTGGTATGATTGAAAATCCGCAATATGGCATGCAGAACTCCATGAATAAGTTTGCATGGGCTTCTTTCGAAGATGCAGACATATTGCTGATGGTTACTGACATATTTGAAAAATATTCCGGTGAAGAAAAAGTCATAAAAGCATTAGCTGAAACAACAGTACCTAAGTTTCTCATCATCAACAAAACAGATCTCGACAAAAGTAATGTGGCCGATGAAGTGGCATCGTTTTGGGAACAACATGTAAAATTTGACGAAGTGTTCTTCATTTCTGCGCAAGAAAAAATCAATACGGAATATTTGTTTGAAAAAATTCTGACTTTACTTCCCGAAGCACCACCATACTACCCTAAAGATGAAATTTCTGATAAGTCAGAACGATTTTTTGCTTCAGAAATGATCAGAGAAAAAATATTGCTGCTTTACAAACAGGAAGTTCCTTACTCTTGTGAGGTGTTGGTCACAAGATTTAAAGAAGAAGAAAAAAATGGTCAGCCACTCCTGATGATTTATGCTGATATATATGTTGACAGAAAATCACAAAAGCCCATCATCATAGGCAAAAACGGAGAAGCTATCAAAAAACTCGGTATTGCTGCAAGAACCGATATTGAAAAATTTTTCGGAAAACATGTTTATTTAGATCTTAATGTCAAGATTAAGGAGAACTGGCGCAACGATGAAAGAATGTTAAAACATTTCGGGTACAGTGAGTAATTTTTTGGTATTAATCAACGACTCAAGGTATAAAAATTAAATTTTCCACATTTTGAATACACATATCTTTGCAGAATTGAAAAAACGGTTTACCTTAGTGACTTTAAAATATCAATATCATGTCAAAATATAGAATAAAGTCAACACCAAAAAAACAAGCCCTTTCTGCTCAGGATGTAAAGGATGAAAAACAGTTTATGAAAGTTGCCATTATCGTGACAGTAGTAGCGGTTATACTTATATATTTGTTATTCAACTATTTATAACAAACTAAAAATAAAATTATCTAGGTTAGAGTAAGCCTAATTTTTGTTCTATCCGAGATGATTTGAAGCATTTTGTTTGTACTTCTCCTTGGGTCAACGCATATTTGTCTGGTTGAATAACCTTTTTTTAATGGTTCCTTTGCCGCACTGCTTCAAAAAGTAAAATAGCCGCACTTACAGACACATTCATCGAATCCACCTGCCCTTGCATAGGTATGACCACATTATAATCAGCTGCTTTGATCCACGTTTCACTCAAGCCTGATGATTCTGTGCCTACTACTATAGCAGTAGGTTGATTAAAATTCATTTTATAGCATGACACGGCACTGTCAGTCAAAGTGGCACATATTGTTTGTAACTTCTTACTTTTCAAAAAATGGATGACTTCATCTGTAGTCCCAGTAGCAATTTGCAATGTAAATAGTGTTCCGACACTTGATCTGATGATATTGGGGTTAAAAATATCGGTCGTGGGATTTGCAATAATTACAGCATCCACACCTGCGGCATCAGCTGTTCGAAGCAAAGCGCCGATATTCCCTGGCTTTTCAGGAGATTCAGCCACGATCAGCAACGGCGTATCTGATGTCCAAGTCAGATCTTGTAAATCAGTATTTCGCTGTTTAAAAATCGCCATGACACCTTCGGTAGTCTCCCGATATGCCAGTTTATTATATACCAGGTTGGTTACTTCAATCATTTCGGTACTAAAAAGTATCTCTCCATAAAGGTCAAAAAGTTGATTATATCTGACAATAACAGGATTGAAGAGCATGACAGAAGGCTTGTACCCTCCACGTATCGCCATCATTATTTCTTTTTTTCCTTCAATCACAAAAGATTGGGTTTCCTTTCTTAGTTTTGACTTATCATTGAGAGATGCGATCTTTTTAATCAAGGGATTGGAAGGACTTGTAATGGATTTTACCATCATATTATTCAGCACTTTTTCAATAAAAAATGTAAAAATAGCTTTTGTGTGTATAACAAATTGCACGTTTTCAGTATTATTCTTATAAGACGGTAAAAAAGTGGTTGGATTGGGTGGCTCGTCCCTATAGGGAATGAGGGTAGCGGGGTAGAAAATATGAATAGTGCAATTTATTTTATACACATAGCTCTTAAACTTTAAATGTTTGTTTAAAATCTGATTAAGAGACATTAACTTAGCAACCATATTCTTTTTTCACTAAAATTTTCAGCTGAATTACCCACATTCGATATCAAAATTATCCTTTTTATCAACTCAATTTGATAGGTTTCATATAAACCGAAATACTTAATCATACTCTTCTTACCCTTTTTATTTCTAAATCTTTGGCAAATAATTTAATATTGCAGTCTATTAAGTATCTATTGTGAACAGAAAATATTGTGTGAAAAATTTAAATCATAATTATTGTAAATTAAATAATTATGAACATAAATTTTCACAATCAATTTTCTGTTTAGTATACATCGAAATCAAAAGTTAAACAAATGGATATCAATGACATATTAACACATTTGGGAGAAGACCGAGCTAATTATTTTAATGCCGTAGCACCACCGGTTATTCAAAGCTCCAATTTTGTATTTAATTCTGTGGAACATATGAGGTCATCCTTTGCTGATGAATTCAACCAACACATATACACGAGAGGTAATAATCCAACTGTAGCCATTCTTAGAAAAAAACTTGCAGCACTCGAGCATACAGAAGATGCGCTAGTCACCGGAAGTGGTGCTGCATCTGTCGCTGCCGCAGTAATGGCCAATGTCAAAGCCGGTGATCATATAGTATGCGTACAAAAACCATATAGTTGGACTTATAAGTTGATTTCTAAGTTGCTACCACGATTTGGAGTCGATTTTACTTTTATTGATGGTAAAAATAATACAGAAATTATAGACGCCATCAAACCAAATACTCGGGTTTTATATCTTGAAAGCCCAAATACCTTAACATTTGACATTCAGGATTTGACCTTTTGTGCTCAAATAGCAAAAAGAAACCAGATCGTCACTATTATTGATAACAGCCATGCTTCACCAATATTTCAAAATCCTGCAGATTTTGGAATTGACATTATCGTTCATTCAGGCACCAAATATATCAATGGACATAGTGATGTTGTCAATGGAATCATTTGCTCAAGCCATGTCATGATTAGAAAAATTTTTGATTCAGAGTTGATGACTTTGGGTCTTACTATATCACCGCATGATGCCGCATTGATCATCAGAGGATTACGCACCCTGGATTTAAGAGTCAGACGAAGCGATGAGACTGCTCATAAGGTAGCAGCTTATCTTTACAGTCACCCTGGTGTTGAAAAGCTCTATTTCCCATTACATCCCCAATCCGAACAATATACATTAGCAAAGAAACAGATGTCTGGGTGTGGTGGATTGATCACAATAAAGCTAAAAGCCGATACAAAAGACAAAGTACTTCGATTTGTTCACACTTTGGAAAGATTTTTGATAGCTGTGTCTTGGGGCGGGTACGAATCATTGATGATGCCAAGCATAGGATTTCATGAGATTCCCGGCATGCAAGACTCCCCGGTACACTGGACGATGGTACGATTTTATATAGGACTTGAGAGTGCAGACTATCTCATTTCCGATCTGGATCAGGCATTCAGAGCTATGCATAAAATATGATTCCGCTAGTATATTTCTTTGCTTTAATCCAGCCTCGTCATGGACTAATTTCTTTTTGAGTTATGATTTTATTTAATATATAACTTATACATCTTGACTTAATATTTTGCTCTTTAAGTATGTAAAATTTCAAATTGTAATAAGCTATGCTTGAAAATTTTTCCTCTATAAAAACCAAAATTTCTGAATCAATTTTGTACATCCTATATCATTTGTATAACAAACTGCACTTTTTCAGTGTTCTTTTTAATAAATGGTAAAAACGTGGTTGAATTGGGCGGGTCGTCCTTCCAGGAATGAGGGTTATGTGAAGGTAATTTGGCTTTTTCTTACCCCTGCTCCTTAAAGGGGAATGCAGCGCTTTTATTAGGAGAATTGGGAGGTGGGCTCAAGTATAACTTGGCAGGCTCTTCAGAGCCTGCCAAGCTATGCTTGGGATTGAGGGTAGCGAGGAAGAAAATTTGAATTTATGCAGTTTGTTATACACACTCCTATATCTTATCAATCCCTTAGATAAATGATTTAGTTATATTTGCATTTCAATTTAATCAATTGTACATGGACAAGGTGCTCGCAGACAAATATAAATTATTAAAAGAGGTATGGGGCTATACTACTTTTCGTGAAGGTCAGGAAAATGTAATAGACAGGGTCTTGGCAAAAAAAGATTCCTTAGTTATCATGCCAACAGGTGGCGGAAAATCTCTTTGTTACCAACTACCTGCTTTGATGATGGATGGCATGACGATAGTGATTTCTCCACTTATCGCACTGATGAATGATCAGGTTGCAGCTCTAAAATCTGCGGGTGTGCAAGTAGCTGCTTTGCACTCCAATATGACAAAATCAGAGCAAATCGACGTAGATACACAACTACAAAAATCTCAGATTAAATTGTTGTACATTTCACCTGAACGCATCAATTCTTCCGGTTTCACTGACTACCTGGCAAAGTTTCAGATCAGCCTGATAGCTATAGATGAGGCACATTGTGTCTCTGTATGGGGCAATGATTTCAGACCTGATTATGTCATGCTCAATAAAGTCAGAGACAGGTTTGCTTCTGTGCCTTTTATCGCACTCACAGCAACTGCGGATGCTGCCACACAACTTGATATAACTAAACAACTGCACCTTCAGGAGCCTGAGATATTCATTTCCAGCTTCGAGCGTAAAAATATCACTACTGAATCCCGCCCTGCCGAACAAACATACAGGCAAACTGTGGAATTCCTCCAAAAAACCGAAAACCAAAGCGGTATCATTTATTGCCTTTCCCGAAATGAAACAGAAAAACTATCTGCCAAGCTTGTGTCAGCAGGATTTAATTGTGCGTATTATCATGCCGGAATGAGTCCTGCCGAAAGATTAAAAGTGCAGAAGGAGTTTCAGGAAGACAAGGTGCGGTTTATATGCGCCACTATTGCTTTTGGAATGGGAATCGATAAAAGCAATATAAGATGGGTCATCCATTACGCCATGCCAAAAAATCTGGAAGGCTACTATCAGGAGATTGGTCGGGCTGGAAGAGACGGTAGCCCTGCACGCGCATTGTTGTTCTATAGCTGGGGCGACTATATCATGCTCAAAAGATTTATAGATGACAGTCAGGCGACAGAAGAGTACAAAACTGTGCAATATGCCAAACTGGACCGCATGTGGGAATATGCCTCTGCCAATGAATGCAGAACAAATCTAGTACTCAATTATTTTGGCGAATACCGTACGAAACCATGCCGGCATTGTGATAACTGTATTCATCCACCAAAGAGCAAAGATGCCACAGTAACAGCCCAAAAAGCCCTCTCAGCCATTATCCGATGTAATGAAAACGTGGGTATCAATACTCTTATAGACGTATTGCGCGGTTCATATCGGGCTGAAATCAGAGATGCTGGTCTGGACAGAATCAAGACATTTGGTGCAGGAAAAGACATTTCTTATATCAACTGGAAAATTTACATCACCCAACTCATCAATCAAGGATATATAAGGATAGATTATATGGATGGATTTAAACTTAAAGCCACACCACTCACTAAACTTGTTTTGTTCGAAGGTGTCTCAGTCCAGCTTGTAGATATCTCGTCGAATGACCTGGAAATAGAAAGACCAAAAGCTCAAAGGAAAAAACAGAAATTGCATGAAGGACTGATGCTCAAACTCAGAGAATGGCGCTCAGAGATGGCTACAAAACAACAGGTGCCGGCATATGTTATTTTTAGCGATCAGGTTTTTGAAAATATTGTTGCAAAAAAACCATTGATCAAAACTGATCTATTGAATATAGAAGGGATAGGAAAAGTCAAGTATGAAAAATATGGAGATACCTTGCTGGCTATCATCAGAGGATATATAAGTGAACAGGTCGAAGTTAAAAATGTAAAAGGACAAACCTATATTGGTACATTCAATTTATTACAAAAAGGCCTGAATCCTAAACAAATTGCTCAACAAAGAGAGATAACTGAAGCTACTGTATATGGCCATATTGCATACCTTTACTCCAATGATGAAGATGTAGATATGCTCGCCCATGTAACTCATGAAGAAATCACAGCCGTGCATAAGGCCTGGATAAAATCCGACAAACAAATGGCGCTCGCACCTATTGCTGAATATATGGATGCACCACTAGAATTTCACAAGATAAGACTTGCATTAGCATATATTGTGAAAAATTTAAATACGTAAAGATTTTATCACATGCGTAACATACTGATTATAATATTATTGCATTCAATTATTTGTCATGCTTCAGCACAAGCCAAAAAAGTAAAGACTATTGTGCCCGATGTACAGGAATGTATTATGTCACCTTATAAGTTGGTTTTTTCTGATGATTTTGATGGAGCAACTCTGGATACTTCAAAGTGGTTCACTTACTACCCTTATGGTCCATCGACTGCCCCTGATTCCTGTTCATTTTGCAGAACTCATGTCACAGCCAATATATATAAAGACGAAAATGTATCCATAAAAAATGGGCTACTTCTTTTAAAATCTGATAAAATTGTCTCCTCTTGGTTTGGACAGGAATATCAATATACGTCAGGTCTGGTATACTCCAAACAAAAATTTACCACATACGGTAAATATGAAATGAGATGTAAACTTCCTAAAGGGAAACAGCAATGGCCTGCCTTTTGGGTTTTTGGGTGGAATACTGAGATCGATTTTTTTGAATTCATCTGCAAAGGCACTAAAAAAATCGAGTTTTCACTCCATAAATGGTCATCACAAAACTGTCCCAATAATAACCCTGCCAAAGGTTCTCCATGCTACAGCAGCGTTTCAGGAATAGTGGATTTTGGTATTGATTTTTCTGAAGATTTCCATACTTTTACAGTAGAATATGAGCCTCATATGATCAAATATTACATAGACGGTGTCATGGTCCGATACATTCCGAAATATTACGATCTGAAAGGTAACCCTCTCAATACGTGCAGGATAAAACCAGGGGAATACCTTATGGAACCGGCATTTCCATTTCTTGGCGAACCAGTACATGTGATTGCTAATCAGTCTGTGTGTCGCAAACACAAAGAAAAAAAACCTATATTTCCCAATTTGATGGAAATAGACTATATCCGGGTGTTTCAGAAGGAAATTCAGGAAGATTTGAAGTCATCAGATCATATAAAATAAAAAGAGTTTCTCCTGCCGGTTGATGATTATTTAGGAGTCAGCTAAGATATCTGATTTGTTCGTAATACTCCGTCACACGTTCATCTACGATTATATCCCTGTTTCGGAGTGGTTGTTTCAGGATGATACCATCCAGAGTTCTGCATCTGCTCAATGCCACATAAGTCTGACCACTCTCAAAAGCACCACTTCCCATATCAATGATCACTTTATCAAATGTTTTTCCCTGGCTCTTATGGATCGTAATTGCCCATGCCAGCTTAAGCGGATATTGTTTAAAAGTGCCAATCACTTTAGTACTTATATTACCAGGTTTTTGATGATCCATCTCGTATTTCAGTATTTCCCATTCATGTTGATCCACTTCTATGACTTTTTCGCTTTCAGCACCCTCCTGAATTCTGACTTTGATAGTATCTCCTGTCAACTCATCTATGATACCAATAGTGCCATTAACAAACTGTTTCTGGAGGTCATTTTTGACAAACATCACTTGGGCACCTGTTTTCAGATTTAATTTGTACTCAGTAGGAAATAGTTGCGGATTGAATTCCCCTACTACTGATGCCTGAAATTCAAAAACAGCTGATTGGATAGCTTTGAGTTCATTTTCGTTGATTTTGTTGGCGATATCATTACGACTACACAGAGTGATATAATAATCGTCATCTTCAGGGGTTGCTTGATGGCGTTGATTGATAAAGATAAAATCTTCATAATCAAGGCTATTGGTCCTGATACTATCCAACAAATTGATAAAGTAACGCTCCTCCTGTCTGTACACATGAATGAGTTCTACCATTTTCATACTTATCTCAGAAAGGACCCTGGCAGAAAAAAAAATAAGGCGTATCGTAAGTTGTTCTGAAATATTCTCTTTCTACTATCGAAGAAATAATAGGCGGCAGCTGAAACAAATCTCCAAAAAAATCATCTGCACGCCTCCAAACGGAGCGTTGATACTTCTGTTGATCCTCAGGAAATAATCGATATTATCTATCATATCGGCCCTGACCATAGATATTTCATCAATGATGATCATATCCAGGTTTTTGTATATCTTGTTAAATTTACGTATTTCAATTTCAGATTTATTGATCAGACGTGGCGGAAACCCAAAAAATGAATGTATCGTCTGTCCTTTTACATTTAAAGCAGCGATTCCTGTGGGTGCAAGCACCACTACCCTCTTTTTGGTAGTATTTCTGAATATCTGCAATAGTGTAGATTTACCAGTACCTGCTTTACCTGTTACAAAAAGGTGGTCAGTAGTATATTCCAACTGATCAAGAATACCCGAAAACTCATGGCTTAATGTAGCGGGGTGGTTCATTATTAGATTTAAGAATTCAGGCTAAAATTAGCAAAAGTCCCGCTACCTGCGAAATCTTTTTTGTCGTTTGTTGTAATCCAGCCTAAAACTAAACCTCAGTGAAAATTGTGCATGACGAAGATTGTTATCAACAGTTATCACTTCATTAGTTCTTTGGATCATGTTATCCCAAGTCATTTTACTATAAAAATAATATGAAGCGATCGGTGTAATAGTCAATAGATCATTGATGCCTATGTCCAGACCTAATCCTGCCCCAATGCTGGCTGCAAGTCCTCGGTTGATCCCATTTGGCAATGGAAGAGAAGATAATATCGGATTTGGAAACCCTTTGGCATCAATATAAGCTATGCCCGGAGTAATATGAAAGAACAAACCTTTGTTGATGGTATTACCCTGTTTGGAAAAAGTAGGGCAATCACAATCTTCAGCCATATCGAGGGCATAAATCTGTGTATGTAAATTGAAACTAAAGGTATTGATAGTGAATTTTTCAATTGAAGGATTTTCAAATTGAGTCTGAGATCTTGCATATCCGATTTCCGGCAAAAACTCTATCCTTTTCTTTTTCAATCTAAACCAATGATTGACACCTATACCATAGGAAGATGGATATAGTGCTTCTGTAGTTGAAAATCTTTCTTTAAGAGCGTTGTTCCAATTACTGTATTGATTGAGATCATACTTGAGCCTTACACCAAATTGAGCAGAAACATTGCTCGTAAATATAAGCCAAAGAGAAATTGTAACCAAAAGCGATATGACCTTCATTATACAGATTTTTTATACATCTGAACTGTATAACGTTAAAAAGCACAATAAAGTATATTTAATGAAAATAGAAGGTTTAAGCAAAAAAAAGAGGAGCTCATTTTAATTTGAAACTCCTCTTTGAAATCTTAAATGAAATCAAAATCGAATTAAATCACATTATATTCATCAACGGACTCTACTTCGAGTCTATTAAAATGTCTTAATCCTGTACCTGCCGGTATATTTTTTCCAACGATTACATTTTCTTTAAGTCCTGAAAGCGAATCCCGTTTTGCAGAAATAGCCGCAGTACTCAGTACTTTGGTTGTCTCCTGGAATGAAGCTGCTGAAATCCAGCTTTCCACACCTAAAGAAGCCCTGGTAATACCCTGCAAAATCACACTTGACGTGGCTGGGACGGCATCTCTCATTACAACGATTTTTTTATCATTTCGCTTCAGAGATGAATTTTCTTCTCTGAATTGTCTGATGGATACGATTTGTCCGGCTTTGAAATTCTGAGAATCTCCGGGATCCGTGACAACTTTTTTGTCAAATATCCAGTCATTTTGTTCATTGAACTCGTGACGATCTACAGCTTCTCCTTCCAAGAATGTCGTATCTCCTGGATCCACAATTTCTACCCTTCTCATCATCTGCCTAACTATAACTTCGATGTGTTTGTCATTGATGGCAATACCCTGAGAACGATAAACTTCCTGAACTCCATTCACAAGATAAGATTGTACTGCAAACGGACCTTTGATATTTAGAATGTCAAGTGGAGCTACAGCACCATCTGACAACTGCATACCAGCTCTCACGAAATCACCCTCCTGAACGAGTAAGTGTTTTGATAATCCGACCAGATACTTACGTCTTTGACCTGTCTTCTCATCATCAATAAATATCTCTCTGTTACCTCTCTTGATTTTACCATAAGTGATGATACCATCGATTTCAGCTGTGATGGCCGGATTGGAAGGGTTTCTTGCTTCAAACAATTCAGTAACCCTCGGAAGACCACCCGTGATATCCTGGATTTTACCAAGGTTCCTAGGTATTTTTACTATCTTTTGTCCAGGTACTATTTCAGCATTATCTTCTATAGAGATGTATGATCCAACAGGCAAGTTGTAATTTTTCAACTCATCGCCTGAAGGAGAAACAATCTTGATGACCGGTATTTTTTTCTTATTCTTAGATTCAATGATGACTTTTTCAGCATATCCTGTCTGATCATCTCTTTCTACACGAAAAGTCACACCTTCTTCGATATCTTCAAACTGTGCAATACCTCCAAATTCTGAGATAATCAGGTTGTTGAAAGGATCCCATTCGCATAAAGTTCCTCCTTTGCTAACTTTTTGTTTATCATCTACTAAAAGAGTAGAACCATAAGGTATAAAATATGAATTATAGACTTTCTTAGTTTCAGTATCTACAACTCTGATTTCACCGGACCTTGACAATACAACCTTGGATTTCGCACCACCTTCCACTTGTTCAGTGACCTTAATATTGTCAAATTCAATTACGCCTTCATATTTTGTTGTAATTTCAGATTCTGTTTTGGATACTGAGGCGATACCACCTACGTGAAATGTACGTAGCGTCAACTGTGTGCCTGGTTCGCCGATAGACTGAGCAGCGATGATACCCACGGCATCGCCCATTTCTACTCTTCTGCCAGTTGCAAGGTTTTTACCATAACATTTAGCACAAACTCCTACTTTTGTTTCGCAAGTGAGTACTGATCTGATGGTTACCATTTCAATCCCTGCTTTTTCGATGTTATCAGCAATGTCCGGAGAAATATATCCTGCAGCCTCCACTAATAAAGCATCAGTCACCGGATCAGTCACATCATATAATGAATATCGGCCTACAATCCGTGATGCCAATGTTTCGATAATATTTTCGTTGTCTTTAAGCGCTTCAGTATCAATCCCTCTGAGTGTAGCACAATCTTCTTCTGTGATAATTACATCTTGTGCTACATCTACAAGCCTTCTTGTAAGATATCCCGCATCAGCAGTCTTAAGCGCTGTATCAGCAAGACCCTTTCTCGCACCGTGTGTCGAAATAAAATATTCAAGTACAGACAATCCTTCAAGGAAGTTGGCAAGGATGGGGTTTTCGATGATCGCACCACCTGTATCTCCTGATTTTCTCGGTTTTGCCATCAGTCCTCTCAATCCGCACAACTGTTTGATCTGTTGCTTCGAACCCCTTGCACCTGAATCAAGCATCATAAACACTGAGTTGAATCCTTGCTTGTGCTGAGCAATTTCTTTCATCAGGTTGTCAGTGATCTTATTATCTGCAAATGTCCACTTATCAATGACCTGATTGTATCGTTCATTTGGCGTGATAAGACCCATATTATAGTTTTCCCATACTTCATCCACTTCTTCCTGTGCTTCCAAAAGGGTTTTCTCCTTGATGGAAGGAGTGATCAAGTCACCAAGATTGAATGAAAGTCCACCTTTATATGCCCAGAAGAAGCCAAGATTTTTTATTTCATCAAGGAATTTTGCAGTTGATGTAAAATCTGTCCTTGTGATGATATCAGCAATGATCTTCTTAAGGTTCTTTTTGGTGAGTAGCTGATTGATAAATGGTACCGTCGGTGGAGTGGCCTGATTGAAGATCACTCTTCCTACTGTAGTCTCAATGATACTTGTTACCATATCAGCATTATTATTCTCTATTCTAGCCCTTACCTTTATTGGGGCATGAAGGTCTATCATACCCTCATTAAAGGCAATCACGACTTCTTCGGCACTGTAGAAAGTTTTTCCTTCACCTTTCACTTTAATATCTCCTACTGACTTTCTTGGTTTTGTAAGGTAATACAGGCCTAAAATCATATCCTGAGACGGAAGTGTCACCGGAGAGCCATCCTGAGGGTTCAGCATATTGTGTGCCGAAAGCATCAACATTTGAGCCTCAAGTATTGCAGCATGCCCTAGTGGAACATGCACAGCCATCTGGTCACCATCAAAATCCGCATTGAACGCACCACAAACTAAAGGGTGCAATTGGATTGCCTTTCCCTCTACCAATTTAGGTTGAAATGCCTGGATAGACAATCGGTGAAGTGTAGGGGCCCGGTTTAATAAAACGGGGTGTCCTTTTAGTATATTTTCAAGAATTTCCCAGATTACCGGGTCTTTTTTATCAACGAGCTTCTTAGCAGATTTTACTGTTTTTACAACGCCTCTCTCTATCAGTTTTTTGATGACAAATGGCTTAAATAATTCTGCAGCCATACCTTTTGGTATTCCACACTCGTGTAATAGAAGTGTAGGCCCGACCACAATAACCGATCGTCCGGAATAATCCACCCTTTTACCGAGTAGGTTTTGGCGGAAACGACCTTGCTTTCCTTTTAAAACATCACTCAATGATTTCAAAGAACGTCCGCCTTCAGCTTTTACTGCATTGGATTTCCTTGAGTTGTCAAATAGCGAATCTACAGCTTCCTGCAACATTCTCTTCTCGTTTCTGAGAATGACTTCAGGAGCTTTGATCTCGAGCAATCTCTTAAGACGGTTGTTTCTGATGATGACCCTTCTGTACAAGTCATTCAGGTCAGAACTTGCAAATCTACCGCCATCCAAAGGTACTAAAGGCCTCAGCTCAGGAGGTGTGACCGGTAAGTATTGGATTATGGTCCATTCAGGTCTGTTTTCTGTCGATCTCATACCATCTCTGAATGCTTCTACCACACGCAGACGCTTCAAAGCTTCTGATTTTCTTTGCTGAGATGTTTCATTTGCTGCCTGATGTCTCAATTCAAAAGATAGCTCATCAAGATTGATTCTTTCCAAAAGATCTTTGACAGCTTCAGCTCCCATTCTTGCTATAAACTTATTGGGATCAGAATCATCAAGTAGCTGATTGTCTTTTGGAAGCGTATCCAGGATATCAAAGTATTCTTCTTCTGTCAGCAATTCATGCTTTGAAATGTCATTTTCTTTAACACCTGCCTGAACAACTACATATCTTTCATAATAGATGATAGACTCCAGTTTTTTTGAAGAGTATCCTAAGAGATACCCTATTTTGTTTGGCAATGATTTGAAAAACCAAATATGGACTACAGGAACTACCAACTTTATATGGCCCATCCTCTCTCTTCTCACTTTCTTTTCGGTCACTTCCACTCCACATCTGTCGCAGACGATTCCTTTATATCTGATTCGCTTATATTTTCCGCAATAACATTCGTAATCCTTTACAGGACCAAATATTCTTTCACAAAAAAGTCCATCTCTTTCAGGTTTATAAGACCTGTAATTGATGGTTTCCGGTTTTAATACCTCACCATAAGACCTCTCAAGTATTTCATCAGGTGAACTGAGACTAATCGTGATAGATTCAAATCCTTTAGTGGGTTTTACACTTTTCTTTTTTAACATAATAAAGATTTATTATTGATTTAAAGAATTTCAAAAATTAATCAAACTTAATATCCAGAGCAAGGCCTCGTAATTCATGAACCAATACATTGAATGATTCAGGAATATTTGGTTCAGGTATGTTTTCTCCTTTCACAATCGCTTCGTAGGCTTTGGCTCTACCGATGATATCATCAGATTTTATGGTGAGTAATTCTCTGAGGATATTGGCAGCACCATAAGCTTCAAGTGCCCAAACCTCCATCTCTCCAAATCTCTGACCACCAAACTGTGCTTTACCACCAAGTGGTTGCTGAGTGATAAGAGAGTAAGGCCCAATGGATCTTGCATGCATTTTATCATCAACCATGTGAGAAAGTTTCAACATGTATATGACTCCTACAGTTGCCTGCTGATGGAATCTATCGCCTGTCTCACCATCATAAAGATAAGTTTGACCATAAGCCGGTAAGCCTGCTTTTTCTATATATCCTTCGATCTCTTCCAGACTGGCTCCATCAAAGATAGGTGTTGCAAACTTGATATTCATTTTTTTACCGGCCCATCCGAGTACGGTTTCGAATATCTGACCTAAGTTCATCCTTGATGGTACCCCAAGCGGGTTCAACACGATGTCCACAGGAGTTCCATCTTCGAGAAACGGCATATCCTCTTCCCTTACGATTCTGGAAACGATACCCTTGTTACCGTGTCGCCCTGCAAGTTTGTCTCCCACTTTCAACTTACGTTTTTTTGCAAGATACACTTTTGCTAGCTTTAATACACCTGCAGGTAACTCATCCCCTATACTGATATTGAATTTCTCTCTCTTGTATCTGCCAAGCTCCTCATTAACTTTAATTGAGTAATTGTGCAATAGTCTGGCTATCATTTCGTTGGTAGCTCCATCTTTTGTCCACCCGCTATAATCAACCTGAGAATATTCTAATTCCTTAAATGATTTAGGCGCAAATTTAGCTCCTTTGGGTATCAATTCTTCATTGTAAATACTTCTGACACCTTCTGAAATTTTACCATCCAGCAGTGTCATCAACTTATCTACAAGGATGGTTTTTAATTCATTAAGGTTGATAGCATGTGTGTCTTCAAGCTTTGACAACAATTCTTTTTCCTGAACTTTTTGGAACTTATCCTTTTTAGCTCTTGCAAATAGTTGTTTACTTATCACCACACCATTAGTAGAAGGAGAAGCCTTGAGGGAAGCATCTTTAACATCACCTGCTTTATCACCAAAAATGGCCCTTAAAAGCTTTTCTTCAGGTGTAGGATCAGATTCTCCCTTCGGTGTAATCTTTCCGATCAGGATATCACCTTCTTTCACCCATGCTCCTATACGAATGATACCATTTTCATCCAGATCTTTTGTAGCTTCCTCACTTACATTTGGTATATCATTAGTCAGTTCTTCTTCACCAAGTTTTGTATCTCTAACATCGATTTCATAACTCTCTATGTGCAAAGAAGTAAACACATCCTCCTTAACTACCCTTTCTGAAAGAACGATGGCATCTTCAAAGTTATAACCTTTCCATGGCATGAATGCCACCTGGAGATTCTGACCAAGTGCCAACTCACCATTTTCAGTAGCATATCCCTCACAAAGAAGACTTCCTTTTTTCACTCTCTGGCCTTTTTTAACAATTGGCTTGAGATTGATACAGGAACCCTGATTCGTCCTTATGAATTTAATGAGATTATACTTTTTTATATTATCATCAAAAGAAACCAACATCTCTTCTTCTGATTTGTCATATTTAATGATAATCTCATTAGCGTCTACATATTCGACTATACCTTCTCCTTCTGCATTGATCAGCATGTTGGAATCTTCTGCTACTTTTGCTTCCAGACCTGTTCCAACTATAGGTGATTTAGGTCTCACCAATGGAAGTGCCTGACGTTGCATGTTAGAACCCATCAAGGCCCTGTTGGCATCATCATTTTCAAGGAAAGGAATCAAAGACGCTGAAACACCAACGATTTGATTGGGTGCAATATCCATGTATTCAACTTCTGAAGGTGTCAATACTGGAAATTCGCCATGTTCTCTTGATTTGATTCTGTCTTTCACAAATGCCCCGGATTCAGCAATCTGAGCATTAGCTTGAGCTATCCGCCTGTAATCTTCAGCTTCTGCAGAAAGATATTGTATTTCACCGGACACATCCACCTTTCCTTCCAGTACTTTCCTGTAAGGAGTTTCCAGAAATCCCATTTTGTTGACCTTTGCGTGTACACAAAGTGTGGAGATAAGGCCGATATTCGGTCCTTCCGGTGTCTCAATAGTACAAAGTCTGCCATAGTGAGAATAATGAACGTCACGTACTTCAAAACCCGCACGCTCCCGTGACAAACCACCAGGACCCAAAGCAGATATCCTCCTTTTGTGTGTAATTTCTGATAGTGGATTGGTCTGATCCAAAAACTGTGACAACTGGCTTGTTCCAAAAAATGAATTGATGACAGAAGACAGCGTTCGGGCATTGATCAGATCAATTGGTGTAAAAACTTCATTGTCTCTGACATTCATACGCTCTCTTATTGTCCTTGTCATACGAGCCAAACCTACGCCAAACTGAGCATAAAGCTGCTCCCCTACTGTTCTTACTCTACGATTAGCAAGGTGATCTATATCATCCAATTCTGCTTTTTGGTTGACAAGACTTACCAGATACTTGACTATGGATATGATATCTTCCTTTGTTAATACAAGTACATCCTTACCTAATTCCAGCTTAAGCTTTCTGTTTATTTTATATCTACCAACTTCTCCGAGATTATATCTCTTATCTGAGAAGAATAATTTTTCTATGATACCTCTAGCAGTTTCTTCATCGGGTGGATCAGTACCTCTTAATTGTCGATAAATTTGAGTGACAGCTTCCACTTCAGAAGAAGACGGATCTTTCTGTAAAGTATTATAAATGATGGTATAATCTTCGTCGAGGTTCTCTTTCTGAAGGATGATTTGATCTGTTTCAGCATCTGCTATCATCTCTATGTTTTCCTCATCAAGGATTACATCTCTTTCAAGAATGATTTCGTTCCTTTCGATGGTGACAACCTCTCCGGTATCTTCATCCACAAAGTCTTCTGTCCATTTTCTCAAAACCCTAGCAGCTAGTTTTCTACCAATTGCTGCCTTTAACGACTGCTTATCAGTAGAAATCTCTTCAGCTAAGCCAAAAAGATTAAGAATATCTTTGTCTGAATCAAAACCAATCGCTCGGAGTAAGGTCGTAACTGGAAATTTCTTTTTCCTGTCTATATATGCATACATGACAGAGTTGATGTCTGTAGCAAATTCCATCCATGCCCCTTTGAACGGGATAACTCTGGCAGAAAATATTTTAGTTCCATTAGGGTGAAAAGTCTGACTGAAAAATACACCAGGTGATCTGTGAAGTTGAGAAACAACGACTCTTTCAGCTCCATTGATCACAAATGTACCTTTGTTGGTCATGTAAGGGATATTACCCAAAAACACATCCTGAACAATAGTTTGAAAATCTACGTGTTCTTCATCGTTACATGAAAGTCTTAGTTTTGCCTTTAGGGGAACACTGTAGGTCAATCCTCTTTGCATACATTCCTCAATGGTATACCTAGGAGGGTCAATGAAATAGTCAAGAAACTCCAGTACGAAAATATTTCTAGCATCTGAAATTGGAAAATTTTCCTGAAAAACACGGTAGAGTCCCTCGTTTCCTCTATTTTCGGGTGTAGTTTCAAGTTGAAAAAATTCCTGAAAAGATTTGATTTGAATTTCAAGTAAGTCAGGATATTGGTTTGCTAATTTAATTTTGCCGAAGTTGACTCTTTGATTTCCGGCTGCGGCAGCTATTCCGTTTGATGTCATACTTTTATAATATTTTTAGCGTAATTCGTAATAAAAAACAATTGAATGTTATAAATCAATTGTATAAAAGTGTTTTTAATGACAACAGGCTTAACCAACCAAGAGGTCAGTTAAGCCAGATATCATTGATTTCAGACTTAATTTCTGCTATCAAGTCTTAAGGTTTCATTTTATAAAATTACTTTAATTCTACAGAAGCACCTGCACCTTCAAGGGTAGCCTTCATAGACTCAGCTTCAGCTTTTGAAGCACCAGCTTTGAGAACTGATGGAGCTGCATCTACAAGGTCTTTAGCCTCTTTCAATCCAAGATTTAGTAAGGTTTTCACCTCTTTCACGATCGCAAGCTTGTTAGCACCTGCTGATGTAAGATGTACATCAAACTCTGTCTTTTCAACCGGAGCATCTGCTGCTGCGCCTCCGCCTGCTGCTGGTGCTGCTACTGCAACAGCTGCTGCTGCTGGTTCGATACCGTATTCGTCTTTTAAAATCTGAGCCAATTCACTTACTTCTTTAACTGTTAAGTTTACTAATTGCTCTGCGAATGCTTTTAAATCTGCCATGATATAATGGTTTTTATGTTTTAAAATTAATAAATAATGTTTGTTAATGTTGGAAGCTATAACGTAACATTTATATTTCTTAAATACAAGAAATCTTTTTTGTTTACCCTCTTTCCTCAAGAGTTTTTAGTACACCCGCAATGGTTGCCCCTCCGGATTTTAATGCACTTATTACATTTTGAGCCGGTGACTGTAATGTAAAGATAATCTCACCGATAAGCTCATTTTTAGTTTTGAGTTTTGTGAGAATATCTAACTGGTCGTCACCAAAGAATACATCAGAATCAATATATGCTGCTTTCAGTACAGGTCTGGTGTCCTTACCTCTGAATTCTTTGATTAAAGATGCCGGCAATTTGCCATCATTTGAAAACAACACGGTACTCTGACCTTTAAATGCGCTGAATATTGCCTTAAAATTTTTACTTTCAGCATGATCGTCCATTGCCTTGATAGCCAAGGTGTTCTTCACAGTCTTGATATCTATACCTTTTTCAAAGCATGTTCTTCTTAACTGATTGATTTTAGCTACTGTAAGACTTGAAGCGTCTGTGACATAAAAAAATGAAGCATTTTCAAACTTTTCTCTTAACTCCTGTATTAATAAACCTTTATCTGTCTTTGTCATTTTATATTATTTTTAATGGTTTATTTAATAGATTTTGTGTCAACAGCAATACCAGGACTCATAGTGCTCGCAATACTGATAGATTTCATGTAGGTACCTTTCGCAGTTGAAGGTTTCATTTTTTCTAAGGTTGATATCAACTCCTGAGCGTTTTCAGAAATCTTTTCAGGTGCGAATGACACTCTTCCGATAGGTGAATGTATGATACCATACTTATCTACTCTGAATGAAATCTTACCTGCTTTTACTTCTTCAACTGCAGCTCCAACATTGAGTGTAACTGTACCGGTCTTAGGGTTTGGCATCAAACCTCGAGGTCCAAGGATACGACCGATTTGACCAACTTTTGCCATGACATTGGGCATCGCGATGATCACATCAACATCTGTCCAACCTTGTCCGATTTTTGTGATGTACTCATCTAAACCTACGTGATCAGCCCCAGCAGCTTTTGCTTCAGCTTCTTTGTCAGGTGTACAAAGTACTAATACTCTTTTAACTTTTCCAGTTCCATGTGGTAGTGTAACTGTACCCCTAATGGCCTGATCTGCTTTTCTAGGATCCACACCCAATCGGATATGAATATCAACAGAAGCATCAAACTTGGTAGTATTGACTTCTTTGACTAAAGCAGCGGCATCTTTTAAGGCGTAAAACTTTGTAGGATCAACTTTAGAGTTGACAACTTGTCTTTTTTTACTAACTTTTGCCATTTTGATAAAATTTTAAGGTGATAGCGTCATTTATAGAAACGACTCCCTTACCGATTAAAAAATATTAATTCTCTTCAGATGCTGCGGATTGGTTGCCCCAAGGTGCATCTCCAGAAACTGTAATACCCATACTCCTTGCTGTACCCGCAACCATTCTCATAGCGGACTCTACTGTAAAGGCATTTAGGTCTTTCATTTTACTTTCTGCGATTCCATGAATCTGATCCCAGGTTACAGTACCTACTTTGTTACGGTTAGGAACTGAAGAACCACTTTTGATCTTAGCGAGCTCCATCAATTGTATTGCTGCCGGAGGTGTCTTTATAACAAAATCGAAAGATTTATCTTTGTAAACAGTAATCAATACAGGTAAAATTTTACCAGTCTGATCTTGTGTCTCTGCATTAAATCTCTTACAGAATTCCATTATGTTCAAACCTTTAGAACCCAAAGCAGGACCTACTGGTGGTGCAGGGTTAGCCTGACCGCCTTTTACCTGAAGTTTTACATATGTTTGAATTTCTTTTGCCATTTTTAAAATCTGATTTATAAAATTATTAATACAAAGACTTTAGGGAAGCATCAACATTGATCTAAAGTCAATTTGCTTTTTGTTTATGATTGTTTTTCAACCTGCATATAGTTGAGTTCCACTTCTGTACCTCTACCAAATATTTTTACAATGACCTTTAACTTCTTTTTATCTTCATTCACTTCTTTGACATCCCCGATGAAATCATTGAATGGCCCATCAATAATTTTGATGGTTTCGCCTACAATAAATGGTTCAATCATTGCAGCTGTAACCTCCTGAGAATCATCTACTTTGCCGAGCATCCTATTGGCTTCGGTCTGAGTCATAGGCACCGGATTGTTTTTTCCCAAGAAATGTATCACATTGGCAACATTAGAAATCGTTTGTACCACTTCACCCGAAAATTTTGTTGGGTCAGCCTCCACCAAAATATAGCCCGGAAGTATATTTCTTTCGAGAATGACTTTTTTCCCGTTTCTTATTTTATACACTTTTTCCGAAGGAACAAGTACCTGAGTGACTACATTCTCCCAGTTACTTCTTTTGATTTCAAGCTCAATTCTTTCTTTGATACTTTTTTCTTTACCACTTACTACTCGAAGGGAGTACCACTTTTTATCTTCGGACATTGTTAATTTGTTTGATAAAAATTATAGTTCGTAAATAAATTTAAGAGAACTATTTGCGATAAAGTCAAAAATGAATACTATCAGTGATAATATAATTGTTGAAACTAAGACAAGTTTGGCACTACTCATAAGTTCATCCCAAGATGGCCATGTTACATGATTCATCAATTCATCATAACTTTCCTTGAGATATAATCTAATATTTTCCATATGCTACTTTCGAAATAAGTAAATTAAGATGTTACTTTGCAGGGGAGACAGGGCTCGAACCTGCGACCTACGGTTTTGGAGACCGCCACTCTACCAATTGAGCTACTCCCCTATATCAAACAAAACTTTCTGATACAAAATGAAAAATTAAGCACTTCGAAAAGTACTTAATTTTTCATATATATTACTTAATGGTAAAAATTAAGAAATGATTTCAGTTACCTGACCTGCTCCTACTGTTCTACCACCTTCTCTGATCGCAAAACGAAGACCTTTCTCCATTGCAATCGGGCTTATCAATTTTACTTCAAGGGAAACGTTATCACCCGGCATTACCATTTCCACACCTGCTGGAAGAGAAACATCACCCGTAACGTCAGTTGTTCTGAAGTAGAACTGAGGTCTGTACCCATTAAAGAATGGTGTATGTCTTCCTCCTTCGTCCTTACCAAGAACATAGATTTCGCACTTGAAGTGAGCGTGAGGCTTCACAGATGCAGGTTTGATGATAACCATACCTCTTCTGATAGCTTCCTTGTCAATACCTCTCAAAAGGATACCGGCATTGTCTCCAGCTTCGCCTCTTTCAAGGATTTTTCTGAACATCTCAACTCCAGTAACTGTAGAAGTCAAAGGTTTGTCTCCAGCTTTCATCATACCAATGATTTCAACCGGATCACCAGTGTTGATAACACCTCTTTCAATTCTACCAGTTGCAACTGTACCTCTACCAGTGATAGAGAATACGTCTTCGATAGGCATAAGGAAAGGCTTATCTACATCTCTTACAGGCTCAGGAATCTGAGCATCAACTGCAGCCATCAAGTCAAGGATTTGTTGTTTTGCATTAGCATCTCCTTCGAGAGCTTTCAATGCAGAACCTTGAATAATAGCAGCATTGTCACCGTCAAACTGGTAAGAGCTCAATAGTTCTCTTAATTCCATTTCAACAAGTTCCAACATTTCAGGATCGTCTACAAGATCGACCTTGTTCATAAATACAACTACTGCAGGTACACCTACTTGTCTTGCAAGCAAGATATGCTCTCTTGTTTGAGGCATAGGTCCATCAGTAGCAGCACATACTAAGATAGCACCGTCCATTTGAGCAGCACCAGTTACCATGTTTTTCACATAATCGGCGTGACCTGGACAATCTACGTGAGCATAGTGTCTGTTTTCTGTTTCATACTCTACGTGTGCAGTGTTGATAGTGATACCTCTTTCTTTTTCTTCCGGTGCAGCATCGATTGAGTCATAATCTTTTTTCTCAGCGAAGCCTTTCTCAGAAAGCACGTAAGTAATTGCGGCAGTAAGGGTAGTCTTACCGTGGTCAACGTGACCAATCGTTCCGATATTTACGTGTGGTTTGGTTCTTACAAATGTTGATTTAGCCATCAGTTAAAATTTTTCTGAACTTTAAATATTTAATAATAATGATATACATAAAAATGAGCCAATGAAGGGATTTGAACCCTTGACCCCTTCCTTACCATGGAAGTGCTCTACCCCTGAGCTACATCGGCCAAAAATTAATCATCTAATAGCTCCGGGTGTCTGAAAAAATGGAGCGGAAGACGAGACTCGAACTCGCGACCCTCAGCTTGGAAGGCTGATGCTCTACCAACTGAGCTACTTCCGCATCTAAAGTAAAAAAGAGACCTTGTGGGGATGATAGGATTCGAACCTATTCAGGCATAGCCAACAGATTTACAGTCTGCCCCGTCTCTCCAACTTCGGCGCATCCCCGTCTCTCTTTAGAGCCAGTGGAGGGATTCGAACCCCCGACCCGCTGATTACAAATCAGCTGCTCTGGCCAACTGAGCTACACTGGCATGCTACTTTTTTAGTCAATTTTTCAAACGACAAATGGATCTTTTTCCAAAAGCGATGCAAAGGTAAGACTTTCTGTATTATAAAAAAAATTTAGACGTAAAAAATATTAAAATATTTGTTAAAGGCATTATCTGTAAAATACTCTACCTTTGCAGCTCGATATAAAACCCCCAGCACTCAAAAACAAAAGGTGTTAATTCAAGTTTTAAAATAACAGAAAACATTATATTTATGGCATTTGAAGATATTGACAACCTTCCTATCGGCTGGGAAGATCATGAAGATATAGGTATGAAACTTTATGAAAAATTCGGTGATGAATTTGATGAAGGAAAAATATACAGGATCAGGTTTACTGAACTGTTGGATTGGATTCTCGAAATTTCAAATTTTGAAGGCAAAAGAGAAGATTGTACCGAAGGTCACCTTGAGCAGATTCAGGCAAAATGGGTGTATGAGTGGAGAGATAATCAATAGACCTATGGCTTGGGCTTGGTGATTTGGTCTTTTGCCCTTTGATTAAGGGCTGGAGTCTTTGTTTTTTCGAATTCATTGAACTAAAGGAAATCATTGAACTCATGTCTTTGAACCTTTAAAATAATCTTAAATATCATAAAAAATGGATTTCTCACTTCTAAATCACATATCAACTTTTATATTCGATGTAGATGGTGTTTTCACCAACAGTGAGGTGATTGTTATGGAAAATGGTGATTATGTCCGTATCATGAGTACCCGGGATGGTCAGGCAGTCAAAATTGCTATGGAAGCAGGCTATAATGTAGCCATCATCACTAAAGGATTTTCAGCAGGAGTGAGAAAGCGTTTTGAGTTTTTGGGTGTACCACATATTTATGATAGTTTGCCAGAAAAGACGCAGGCATTTGAGGATTATGTCAAAAAGCTGCAACTAAAAAGAGAAGAAATCCTCTTCATGGGTGATGACATGCCAGATCTTCCCCTTTATGATAGAGTTGCAGTCAGTGCATGTCCTTCAGATGGAGCTACTGAGAATCTCAATCGGGCGATGTTTATTTCTTCAAAAAAAGGAGGACATGGATGTGTCAGAGAAGTGATTGAAAAAGTTATGAGATTACAAGGAAAATGGAATTTCTAAAAAATTGGACTCCATATATATACATCACCAGACCAAAAAACCTTTTGATTGTCGGTTTTACACAATATATCATCTACCACTATTTGTTTTACTCGGTCAATAATGACTTGGCTTTGTCTGATCACCTTTTGTACCTGTTCATTTTTGATACCATCCTCATAGCAGCAAGTGGTTACATTATAAATGATATTTTTGACTTCCAAACGGACGTTGTCAATAAGCCGGAAAAAACATATATACCTATAGCTATTACTCTAAAGAACGCATACATTTATTATTACCTGATTTTGTCAACAGGATTCTTTATAGCCTTATATATCGCAATCACGACAGACAATATTCCTTTGTTGGTTTTATATCCGGTAGTTTGTGGTATGCTGTATTTATATTCAAAAAAATTTAAAAATACAGTTCTTACAGGCAATATCATTGTAAGTTTATTTGTATCATTTGTCCCTGGTGTCATTTTAATTGCGGAAAGAGAGTTGGTATTTATGAATTCTACTCCTGAATTTCATAACGTTGCAGTTCAATTATTCATTTTTTATATTGTATTTTCATTTATAGTCAATCTCATCAGGGAAATCATCAAAGACATTGAAGATGAAAACGGTGACAGAATAAATGGATATTTGACATTACCAATAAAATATGGCATACCGATAGCAAAAATGTGCTGTATTTCTTTGTCATTAGTCACTATCACCTCGTTGGTCGCATGGATGTCATTAACTACCATTCCTTTGGATTTCAGAGTAAAGATGTATATACTATTATTGATAGCAGCTCCAATGATGATCATTGTCCAGATACTGACAGGAACCACCCATAAAAGAGATTTCAGTAAGGTAAGTACCATCCTGAAATGGATAATGCTGGCAGGACTAGGTGCCCTTATTTTAATAACAAAAACAATACCTTAATAATATGACTGACGCATCACGATATCCAAGAATCGTTTTAGGGTCTAAATCACCGAGAAGGTACCAATTGCTATCAGACTCGGGGTTCGATGTCGAAGTCAGAACTCAGGAAGATGAGGAAGATTTTGATATCAATATGCCTGTAAATGAAGTGGCTGAGATGCTGGCTGTACGAAAAGCTGATGCCATCAAAGGCACACTCAAACCCAACGAAATACTTATCACTGCTGACAGTGTCGTCATCCTTGGGGAAAAAATCTATAACAAGCCCGCTGATTATGATGAAGCGGTAAAAATTCTTACTGCTCTTGGAGGAAAACAGCATACTGTCATAACTGGTGTATGTGTCATGTCTATGGAAAGTATGAATTCGTTTTCTGTATCCACTCTTGTGACTTTTGATCAGATGACATCCGAAGAGATAGATTATTATATCACAAATTACAAACCTTATGATAAAGCTGGGGCTTATGGTATACAGGATTGGATTGGACTGTGTAAAGTGAAGGAAATTAATGGCAGCTATTCCAACATCATGGGGCTACCCATGAGAGAGTTGTATCAGGCTTTAATAAAATTTGGTGTAACATTATGAAAATATCCTGGCAAACACCTAAAGTGACCGTTTTTGAAAGTAGTTTGTATCGCACAACGACAACAGTAATAGAGTTGGGCGATTCAGTTATGATCGTGGACCCAAACTGGTTGCCTTCAGAAATCGATCATATATTTGAATTTGTACACACCGAACACAGAAATAAAAAGCAATTCCTGTTATTTACGCATTCAGACTACGATCATATCATAGGTTATGGTAAATTTAAGGATGCAGTAGTGATTTCATCTGATACTTTCGGACAAAGTCAAAAAAAAGAAGCAGTGCTGCAACAAATCATTGAATTTGACAATGAGTTTTATATATCAAGGTCCTACCCTATTGTTTATCCCGTTACGGATATTATAATAGAAAAAGATATGGAACGATTGGAAATTGGTGGTCTGGACATGATATTTTTTAAGTCACCTGGACATACAAAAGATGGAATCTTTACCATCATTCCGCAATTACAATTATGGATAGCCGGTGATTATCACAGTAATATTGAGATGCCATTTATTGATCATAGTTTTGAAGCATATAAAAAGACTGTTTTAAAATCTGAAGAAATTTTGAAAACTTTTACTGAGGTCCAATTTCTGATACCCGGACATGGAGATGTAGCAAAATCAAGGGTTGAAATTCAGGCCAGAATAAAAAATGATACAACTTACCTTGAACTTTTGGAGCTTTCAACGGTGCATCATGACAAAGATGCTGAGATTCAAATACATCATCTGAACAGTCAATATTCTACAAACCCCACATTGCTGAAAGCCCATCATAAAAATATGGAGATGGTATCCGGAATGGCATACCTTTAAAAAGTCAACTTGGGTTTTTCGAGTGGGCTACAGCCAATTATTACTAAATTCAATGTCGTTTAGATAAGGAATTTTTCTTTGTTTTACCCTATCTAAATCTTTCCCTTACAAGGGAAAGACTTCATAAAGATGTCTTAACTAAACGACATTGTTAATAAATTAATTTGATTAAATTCTCTCAAGTTTTAGAATCATAATAATGTCATTTTACCGAAAGTAGTTTGCTATTCCTCCTATGAAAACTTACTTTTTCCAGACTATTTTGATTAGTTTTGCATTTGTATAAAAGTCCAAACCGCTTATTTTAGTCAAGCCTGCAAAACCACCCAGGTTTCCTATAAGGTTGCAATCAACATCCATTACTTCTGAGAAATGATCACAACAGCATTCCTGATTGTCAAATACAAAAACTGTTTGACCTTGAAAAAGATATTGTTTGACCAAGGCTTTATCGCAAATCAAATTATCTTTGAAAGTGATGATTCGTGTATCAATACAATCCTGAACATCATTCCCTATGTCTGATTTACTACAATTCATGGTCAATAATAAAGCAGTAAAAAGTAATATCGAGTATTTCATAAAATGTCCACATGATTAGTTCATTCATTTAAGACACCAAATAAACAGCATTGGTTGGTGTTTTGTTAAATTTATTTAGTTTCTATCAGCTTTGGTAGGGGCAAAATATTAGTAAGGAAGGGTAAAACCCGTTGTAAAATAATGGAATGATCGATTTTTGGTCTGCCTGCAATAGGAGGCCCCTTTTTTTACGTGAAAACAGAAAAAATGGTGACTAAAACTATTCATTAGACTTAATACCTAAATAAATAGTAAAAAAACTTTAAATTAACTATCTTCACATCATATTTTGCTGGTCGATGTACACTCATATTATTTTCAAGTGCAAGGCTTAACATTTTGTACATATTCCAAATAGAAAATGAATGAAAATTTTATATTCATAATTATTTAATTTACAATACATTATGATATATTTTTTTTTTGCAGAACATTTTCTGTCCACTATAAATATCGTTATGGACTATAAATTCAACTCAATATCAATAAGCTTTTTTATACTAGTTGTGTCTATTTTGGTCGCTTGTCAAATACCACAAGATGAGAAAAAATTCAACAGGGAAAGGGATTACATCAAACCTATACAAGGAAAAAATGAAACTATTCCGCTTGAATTTGCAAAAAAGGGGAAAGCTTTGATCAGCTATTCAGATTGCTATATCTGTCATAAAGAAGATAAAGAATCTGTTGGACCGGCTTTTGCCGATATAGCAAAAGATACCCTGCTAAAAAAGTCTATCTTGATTTGCTTGCCAACAAAATTATCATCGGCGGTCGTGGTACCTGGGGCACTCCTCTAATGGATCCACATCCAGAATTATCTTTTGATGATGCAAAACTGATGGTGTACTATATTATGTCATTAAAAAACCAGAAATAGACACATTTTTATTTTGACTAATTGGTGCCAAATGTTAAAGTTTTAAATACACTCTTGAGTCCACTCTGAAAAAGTCTTTTATAAAAAAAAAAAAAAATGAAAAAGTATCTATTTTTAACACTATGATAATCAAGCGTTTCACTTTAGGCCTGCCTGGCGATTAGGAATGGGATTGGGTTAAAAATGGTTGATTATTATTGTAATATTTGTTTTCAAAATCCACACAGTCTTATATCTTAATAAGTGAATGGAAGACATTGGTAGTAATCCTTAACTATATGCTAACCTTCTGATAGGTATTTTTTATGAATTGAATTCGTTTTTTAATAAGACCTAAAAATCTATTATTGAACTTTTAAATCTAAAAAATCATGCTCTCAAATCACAGATTATTGCTAATAGTCTCTATAATATGGGGATATTTTTCCGTGCAAGCTCAGGAATTTATGTTCAAACGTCATGAAGTTGACATCATTCCTGAATTCACTTATAATAATCATAAAAAATTTACACTATCGCCAACCTTGAGATACAGATATTTTTTCAGCAGTAAATTTGCCCTGCAAGCCAGATATACTTTTGAAAACTCCAAACATGATTTCGGTCTGTCTGGTTTATACTTTTTAAGAGATGAACAAAAAGGGCTTTTTACAGGTTTTGGTGGACATTATGATGGATTTTATGGACTTCAGCTCACAGCAACACTAGGCTTCAGACAGCAGATCAATAATAGATTTTTTATTAATACAGAATTGGATCTCAATTATACAAAAACTGGTATTCAGTTATCGGAAAACAGAAGTAATATTTTATATTTACAACCAAAGGTAGGTATTGGAGTAAGGTTTTAGAGTCTGTTTAAACTTTTATGTTTGAGTGAAGTGCAATCGGTAATCCAGATTCAGAGATATACCTAGGAGCCATCCTATCTCACTGGTAATGGGCTGAGTCATACTAATTTTACTTATTTTGCACCATGGCATTTTTATCAACCTATTAAAAAATGGAAGTCGTTCAATGAGTGTCAGAGTAACAAATAGTAGAAGTATTTTAGTTTGCCTTTTTTTTGTAGAGATAAAATGATTTAAAATTAAAAAAGATGAATTGCTATTGATTGTTTTTTTATAAAAAAATAATCACACCGAGTTCATTATTCCAGGTATTACAATAGTCGGATATGAATTTTTTAAATATGAAAGGATTTTTTAAAATATACTTTGCATTACACTTACTTTATATATTTAACAAGTTGATATTATAAAATTTACATTAAGTTAATATTAAGTCTTCAATTTTGCGGTCATAATTTTTGTGTTTTTGATGTCAAAAAGAAAAGTCGAAGTATTAATAATTAGCGATATACACCTTGGTACATATGGGTGTCACGCCAAAGAACTGCTTACATACCTAAAAAGCGTAGATCCGGATATTTTGGTCTTGAACGGAGACATCATCGATATATGGAATTTTTCAAAAAGCTATTTTCCTAAATCTCATATGCATGTTTTGCGTCAAATTTTGAAAATGGCCGAAAACGGTACCAAAACATACTACATCACCGGAAATCATGATGAAGCCTTAAGGAAATACTCTGGAACTAAACTAGGCAATTTCATATTGGATGACAAACTGATTCTTGATCTCGAATATCAAAAGATATGAATATTTCATGGTGATGTATTTGATGCTACGACCAAAGGTTGGGCACGGATTATAGCTAAGTTAGGTGGAAAGGGATATGACATTTTAATCTTGATGAACAGACTGATAAATGATGTTCTGAGATATTTTGGGAAGGAGAAAATCAGTTTTTCAAAAAGAGTTAAAAAAAGTGTCAAAAAAGCTGTCAGTTGGATCAATAATTTTGAAGAGACAGCTTCCATACTGGCAATAGATCAAAAATACAATGTGGTCATCTGCGGGCATATCCACCAGCCTCAGGATAAAACCATAGAAACTCCTGAAGGCAATGTGAGATATCTCAATAGTGGAGATTGGGTGGAAAATTGTACAGCTCTGGAATATGAAAACGGTCAATGGAGCATCTATAAACATCCGGAAAGACTACCCGATCTGGTACACAATGAGATGATTTTTGACGAAATAGATGAAGTTTTTGACCTTAAAACCTTTAATATCCATTCTATATATGAAAATACTTTATTCAGTACAAGCCACAGGTAATGGCCATATCAGTCGTGCACATCAGTTGTATCCATATCTGTGCGAACTGGGAAGTGTTGACATTTTACTGAGTGGCTCTAATGCGACTTTAAAAATGGATATTCCTGTGAAGTACACCGCACATGGAATCAGCCTGTTTTACAGTCAGTGTGGTGGTCTTGATTATTTGCAAACATGGAAAAATTTTAAATTTTCCAGAGTGATAAAAGAAGCCAAAGATCTCCCTGTGGAAAACTACGATCTGGTCATCAACGATTTTGATCATATCACTGCAAGAGCCTGCAATGATAAAAAAATACTATCGGTACAGTTTGGACATCAGGGCAGTTTTATGTCTGCAAGTACTCCACGACCAAAAACAAAAAGCTTTATGGGAGAGTGGATTTTAAAAAATTATGCCCCAGCAACGCACTATGTTGGGTTACATTTTGACAGATATGATGAGTTTATCTTTCCTCCTGTCATTAAAGACATCTTTTGAATGCAGTACCTCAGGATCATGGACACATCACTGTATATCTACCTTCATATGATAAAGTGTGTCTTGAAACAACTTTCAAAAAGGTCGCACCGTTAGAAATTCATTGGTTTGTGAAAGATATTACTGAGCCTTTTACAGACGGCAACATCCGATATTTTCCGGTGAATCAAAAATACTTTAATGAAAGCCTGATACATTGCCATGGCTTGATTACAGGAGGTGGCTTTGAAACCCCTGCTGAAGCATTATATTTAGGTAAAAAACTTATGACTATCCCAATTAAAGGTCAATATGAACAGGAGTGTAATGCAGCTGCTTTGGAAAAGATGGGAGTAACAAAAATTAACAAGCTGGATCAGTCCGCTGAATCAACTTTCTTTCATTGGCTGCAAGAGCCTGGTAATAATATTAAAATAGTAGCTAACAATATCAAGGAGACCCTAAACTATATTTTAGGACTACAGCCATCAGAAACAGATACTAAAACAAGCAAACAATTAATAATATATTAATAATTAATAAACAATCAATTAATACAGTTTTATGACCTTTGACATAAGAAACAACTGTAATTATGACAAGGTTTTTATACTTAGCGTTCATCTTTTTATGCATTCCAGGCATCTTAGTCCAATCCGAAAAACTTCCATATTCTAATCCTGGAAAATTTAAATCGTTGGCAGAAGACATCATCATTTCAGAAAAAATCGAATATGGTGCTTTAACATTGATCAGCTACAATACATGGGGCTTGCCAATAAGCCTTAACGGTCACGATCAGGAGAGAAGGTTTGCCGATGTATCCGAAAACTTGCTTAAAGAAGAGCCGGATATTCTGATGCTGCAGGAAACATTTCATACTTCAATAAGACAAAAAATCACATCTTCGTTATCAGGCAAATACTACAGTTACACTGATTATAGAAAAAATCGTCAAATTATACCCTTTATCAACATAGACTGCCACGGAGGACTGATGACTTTGAGTAAATATCCGATTGTTGAAGAAAAATTCTTTCCTTTTCCAATATCTAAAGAAACATCATTTATCGAAAAAACAGGAGCAAAAGGATTTCTTATATCCAAAATAAAATTTGGTAAAGAAAATATCTATGTTTTGAATACGCACCTTTATGCGGGTCATAATGATAAGGCTGAAATGCAAAGAAAACTACAAATGGAAATTATCCATAAAACGTTGCATGAACTGGATCTCGAAAGTGAAACATTGATATTAGCAGGTGACTTTAATGTACATCATCCTTGCGTGGCACCCTCTATAGTGTATGACTATATTACCAAAGAATTGAATTATACCGACTCAAAACCTGAAATTACAGAAGAAGACTATACAATGGATCATGTAAGTAATCCATTCGTATCAGATAAAGAGCCCAGGACAAAATTGGACTATATATTTACTTCCAAAGCTTTTTCAGACAACTATGCAGTTGTCAGACAAGCCAGAACAATGACTCACCATAAACCATTTTCAGACCATTTTGGATGGAAGGTGGAAGTGAGGAGGAAAGGTTAAAGTTTATAATAGTTCAGCAGATTTAATATTAATTAATATGTAAATAATCGCATCATGAGTTAAACTTTCAGATTACGCTCAATTTATTATTGTATTTTTGCATTCAAAATAATTTCAAATGGATAAAAAATATCCTAAAACGCTATCATCAGGTGCAAACAATACAGTAATTGCTTTGTCAGAAACTGAAGCTGGAAAATTATTTTTTGAGAATACAAGATCGGAGATAGGTTCGGAAGCAGAAAAAATGAAATTTGCAAACAAAATCAACAACCTTGTAGTAAAGTTTGTCCGCTTAGACTTATTAGCAGATGATACGGAAGTATTAGTGATGGAAAGGTTATATCCGATAGATTTTAGAGCATTTGAATTTGAAAGGAGGCAATTGATATTCGAAGTATTTGAAGATGAATTGACGCAACTTCACCAAAATGGTTTCGTACATCGTGATATACGAAGACCGTCAGATATGCCAGGTTTTTCATTTGACAATGTATTTATGACTGATCAAGGTATCAGATTGATTGATGTGG
The DNA here is from genome assembly GCA_016713025.1 of Saprospiraceae bacterium. Classification (NCBI taxonomy): domain Bacteria; kingdom Pseudomonadati; phylum Bacteroidota; class Saprospiria; order Saprospirales; family Saprospiraceae; species Saprospiraceae bacterium. The sequence continues at coordinate 1,724,595 of JADJPZ010000004.1, forward strand.
GCATATCAGCACTCAGAAATCAGGTTGGTGATAAGTTGTTTGACAAATTTGTCACACAGGAAATCAATGAATTAAAAGCTTTTGAAACTTTTTTTATAAATCGGTAAGTTGAATCATTTACTTCTTCATGCCATTGGGTGCCAAAAAAAGATCTTTACCAGCTATGTCTTCCCACTTGTAAAACTGGAAAGTCCCATCGGTGCTCATAGCCACAAAAAGGCCATTTTTAAATTTCACTCCGAAGTGGAGATTTTATGTAGAAGCCAATAACCTTACCAATCAACCACTCAGATATTATCAGGGCATCTCAGAAAGAACATATCAGGAAGAATACTACAACGTGCGTATAAATGCAGGTATAAAGTTTGACTTTTTCGGGAAGTGATTTAAAAATCATTCGAAATTCGTCATTCGAAATTCGTCGTTAATTATATTGTGGCTTTAATAAAAATCTGATTATCGTAATGATGGTCAGGTTTATTTTTTATTTTTAATGTATCATCAAGTAATTTTAGCGAATATTTGAAACTATAATCGGAATTTTTACGTTTATCTATGCAAATATCTATAAATGGAGTTAAATCCTGAAACAACTTTTAATGTTGCGGACATTCCGATAACACATGCTATCTTAGCTTCATCTTTATCAGATTATGCACGGGTCAATGACAAAATTGCTTACATGGTAGAAAAAGGTGAATTGACAAAGGTACAGCGTGGTTTATATGTATTTACTAACTCGAAAAATAAAAACAACTATATAAATTATAACATAGCTAATATTATTTATGGTCCTTCCTATGTCAGTCGTTTTTCAGCACTCAGTTACTATGGTCTCTTATCTGAGCATACCGTTGCTATCGAGTCTATGGCTTTGAGCCGTTATAGAGAATACCATACTTCGGTCGGCAATTTTACCTATTTTCACTCAGCAAGAGATACATTTTCTATAGGTATTAATTCATTTAATAAAGACCAATATACTTCTTTCCTCATGGCTACACCTGAGAAAGCCCTTTGTGATCTTATTTGGTCAGAAAAATCACTACCCATAAGATCTTTGGATGATATCGTCTTTTATTTGGAAGAAGATCTGAGGTTGGATATGTCTTTTTTCAAAGAAGCGGATACTTCTATTTTTACACAATGTCAGATGATGGGAAATAAAAAAAATGAAATAGGTTTACTATTAAAATTAAAATAATTCTTTATCATGATAAAAGAATGGTTTGACTCATATAATGCAAAGACACAAGACGAAATCTCTAAAGCAAAAAGAGAAATTATTCAATACATTACATTGGCTGGGCTTTCACGAAGTGATTTTTTTTCAAAAGCATCATATTACGGTGGCACTGCTTTGAGAATGCTGTATGGTTTGCCTCGATTCTCAGAAGATATCGACTTTTCCTTAAATTATTCTGATCCTAATTTTACGCTTCAGGATTACTTCCCATATATTGAGAAAGAATGTATTCTGCATGGTCTCGAAGTTGATTTGTCCATCAAAGAAAAAGTAGAGCCAAATGATGTCGAATCAGCCTTTTTAAAAGACAATACAGAATGGAATATTTTGACAGTAAACCAAAAGTTTGCACCTACTATCAAAATAAAAGTAGAAATTGACCGAAACCCGCCATTATCGTTCGAGACTGAACCAAAACTCATCATCAGACCCTTTTCATTTTATGTCAAAACTTTTAAAGAGCCCTATTTATTTGCCGGTAAAATGCATGCTTTGCTATTTAGAGAATGGAAAACCAGAGTTAAGGGAAGAGATTGGTATGATTTTGAATGGTATATAAAAAGAGGAACAACTTTATCTCTGAGTCACTTACAATCAAGAGCAATACAAAGTAATCATTTACCTAAAGATACAATATTGGATAAAGAAATTTTATCGCAACTGCTTGTGGAGAAGATTTCAAGAACTGATATAGAAAACGCTTTGTACGACATCAAAAGATTCATCCAAAACCCAAAAGAACTCGATATCTGGTCAAAACAATACTTCCTGGATTTAGTCAGCATGATGAAGGTGGTGTAGTGCTTTTGCTTTGTTTGTCAAAAACAGTGAATGCAATCTGCCTACTTCTAAGAGACAAAAACTTCAGACAAACCCTTAAACCCGCATTATGCATTAGAAAATCTATTACATGCCGAAATACCTGCAAAATAAGGCTCCGCCGCGGCGGATAATTTTCACTCACTCACCATAGTGGTGACTATGATTCCCTCATGAAAATCCTTATTTTATTGGTCTTTCGACATTCATTACGAAGTTCTAACGCATAATGCGGGTTAAATAAACATCATTTCCTGAAGTGAGTATGATTTACTTAGCTGAATTTGTAAATATTGGTGATTTTTTATCAATCTTTGGATCAAATCGAAAATTGCACCATAAGCTGCTCCAAATGAAACGCCAAGAGCTGCACCAATACCAATACCATTTCCAACATTTTTTTGTTTTACTGTCATTATTTTGTATTTTTATATTTGATTATTTTTAGGATTTCTTAGATAGTATTGGCTATATTTTTTAATAATTTTTCCATTGCTTTTTTCTCATTTATTGAAAGTTGTTTTAAGATATCAGAAGCCTGTTCAACATATTCTCGGTCCTTTGATTCACTTACCTGTACAAACAGTGAGGAAACTTCAGACCACATATTTGCAATATCCATAAATTCTGTATGAACTTGTTTTAAAACATTAAGTTTCACGAGATCATAACTCTCTTTTAAAAAATCTCTGTACAGATTTCTGAATAATGCACCGCCCGTGCCTGCTTTTTCCATCATCATTGCAGACGCCTTGAATTCATTTTCAATATCTTTGCTATTATCAAACCATTTGATTATTTCTTTGCTTGTTTTTTGGATGCCTTTGTATCCAATGTTTGTAATAGGTGGATTCAGATAATCCTTTGCATTATTGCGAATAGATGTAAGAATTGCTGTTTTTAAGTCAAACTTTTTGCCAGTTTTGGTCAGCGTGTAGTATAAGTTTTTGGATGACATAGGTCCTTTCTCTGCTCTGGCCAATGCCAAACTTTTTAAACTTGTTTTTACCTGTCCACCTTGTTGTTTGGTGTCCACCAAAAAAGCGTAGTCTTTGTCGTAGCCATATATTGCAACATAATGTCCCGCAAAATGAAAAGGTCGGGAAAAATACTCCAAATGATAACAGTCTAATTTAAGTCCAACTGCCTGACCCCGATCTATCAAATGTTTTACAGCGTCCCAAGCCTTTTGAGTTGAAGCTGTTTCATTTACTGTCAATTCCAGGTTTAGATTTTTGGCAATATTATGAGTCAACAGATCTGTCTTGATTCTACCACCAATAAATGGGAAGTCCATTGTTTTCATATTCCAAAAAACAAAACCAAGCCCTTCTCCGAGCCCAAAAAGCATGGGTTCGGAAAGTTCTATATCAAGCTGTCGCAGTAGGGTGCCTGTTGCAGTCGTTTCACAATGTTGTCCTTCAAATGGTTTTATGTTTTCAAAATTCATTTTCTGTCAGTGTTTTTACTCTGAGATTATTAGGTAATAATTATCAATATCTTTAAGAATGAATTGCTGTTGCCCTGAATTTGTGTTCAAATGAAGTTTTTGTTCAATGACAAGGTTTAAATTAACTGCCTTATTCCAAATATTCTTTAAATCCGAAACCCTAAAATATAAAATTAGTCCATTACCGATGGTAATGTTGGGGTCTCTCATTGTTGGGTGGTCATGTTCTTCCCAACGGTGAAGACATAATATTACAGTCCCGTTTTTATCTGCTAACATTTCAAAATTGCCGCCACCGTGAGTGCTTTTTAGGTTCAATAAGTCTTGATACCATTTTGAACTTTTGTCAACGTCTTTTACAGCAATTATTGTTTCTAATCTTGTCATTCAAATGGTTTAAAGTTATTATTGAATTTAGCCATTTTATTTTTTGAGAATATACGTGTAGCCGATAAATTTCTGAATCTCAGAAGGTTTAATGGAAGTGTATAGTGCATTGGCAGGCACATTGTCAACTTCAGTGCCAAGCCATACTTCATCACAATTGGACTCTTGAGCAAAGCTGAATAAGTAATTCATCAATGCCTTACCAATGCCTTGTTTTTGGAAGTTTTCACATACATCTACTTCGTCAATATAGAGCCAAATATCACCATTGGGTTTGTTTAAAATTTTTGCAGAAGCCATACCTGCTAATTGTTCATCACAATAAGCAACTATAAACACACTTTCTGTTCTCACCAAAAACGCTTTCAAATCTCGTACCGAATAGTCTTCCGGAGATATTTCGGAGGCTGGAACCCATTGTGCCTTTCGAATATCTAAAACTAATTTTTTCAGATCATCTTTTGCTGTAACTCTTTTGATATCTAACATTTTACTTTTTTGAAAATAATAAAAATAAGTACCTGGCCACCAAAATATTTCATGTTATTTTTTCCAAAGCTATTTTACCATTCTTTCGGATGGTTTTGGTCTGCCCACCAAGGAAATCCTGCTATTCCAATTGCTTTCAATCGCAAAATAATTTGAGTGGTATAATGTTGGATCTGGCGGAGGTTTTAATCATTAATTCGCAATTTGCTTCAGCCATTCACAGATCACATTTTTTCGAATTTCATCCTTATTTTTAATCTTAATATGTTTCAATGTATTCCCTTCTCCTTCCAATATATTGTCAGGGTCCTGAATTTTGTCAATGTTGTAGAAACCAAGAGTTATGTGCTTTTTTGCAAATCTCAGATAAGCAAAATCTTTACCATTGTTAAATACCGGCATATTCCACTTTATTTCTTCGGACACATTGGCAACTGTGTCGTGAATGAGTATGCGCAATTCTTCAAGAATTTCAATTTGTTCTGTATTTGCATTGCCAATATAATCCGATACTTTTTGATTATAATTCATACACTGTTATTTTGAATTTGATTTTAAAAAGAAACTCAACAATAAAGTAAAAGATATTCCTGTAATTAGATTGCCTATAAACGAATAGAAACTTTGCATTGATGTGCTGTAATATTCTTTCTTTTCTGCCAATTTCTCTTCGATTATTATTGAGTCCACATTTGAGTCCACTCCGAAAAGTATTTAATAATTGATTCACAAATATAGTATAAAAAGAACATATGTTTTAAATTTGTGATATCAAAATAACTTTAATCCGGATGCTAAAAAAATCATCAAAGCACCTACAGTTGGATATGTTTTCAAGCCCTGTTTCATTATTTAGTGGCAAGGTACAAACAGTGTATGAAAATCCTGATGCCTGGCATAATCTATTTCGCAAAGAAGTGATTATGCGCATAGACGAGGAGTTGTTCAGTCCTTTATATAGTGATAGTCAAGGCAGACCAAATGCATCCATACGAGTAATGATAGGGATGATGATATTGAAGGAAGCAGATGGTTTGAGTGATGAGAAGATATTTGAAAACTGTAGATTCAACTTGTTATATCGAAGTGCATTAGGGTTATTAAATTTAAGCGACACCATACCTACAGAATCCACTTACTATCTATTTCGGCACAATGTAGCAGCTTATGACAAGGAAAACGGAAAAAATCTATTTGCAGAAGTATTTGCCCAGACGACAAAGGATCAATGTATTGAATTTGGAGTAAGCGGCAAGAAAATAAGAATGGACAGTAAGTTATTGGGAAGTAATATAGCATGGTTGAGCCGTTACGAATTGATACATAAAACGTTAGAGCTTTATTACAAGGAAATAAAAGACAATGCTCACTTAGAAGCTACACTTAAAGAGAAGCTGGAAGACGCACTAAAAATGCAAGGAGACAAAGTAGTGTACACCCATACGAGCCAGGAAGTTAAGAGTAAATTAAAAGAGTTAGGTACCCTGATATCGAAAGTATTAGAGCTAACCGAAGGCTCACAAACAGACAGTTACAAAACATTACAAAGAGTATTCACCGAACAGTACGAGATCACCGAAGATAAAATGATAGTAGCCAAAGAAAAAGAATCCATATCGGCGCAGTCTGTACAATCGCCACACGATACCGACAGTACCTACCGTAGCAAAGGAGGTAACGATGGACAAAAAAACAAGAAGTAAAAGGCTACAGTGTGAATGTAACGGAGACATGCGATGATGAAAATCTAAATTTAATTACGAATGTCAATGTTAAAGTAGTAAGTACTCCTGACACTGACTTCTTAAAAGAAGATACCGAAAAAACACAGGAAATCATATCAGATAAGATAGAATCAGTGTATGCAGATGGTGCCTACCATAGTCCCGAAAATCAAAACTATTGTAAAGACAACGATATAGACTTAAACCTACAAGCAATACAAGGAGCCAAAGGAAGATACGAGTTGGAAATGACGGAAGACCAAACATTGCAAGTAAAAGATACACAAACTGGTGAAGAAGTAGAAAGTATAAAAGTAATCAGTAAAGATGGTACTGAAAAATGGCGAATAAAGACAGGCGAATCATACAGATATATCACGCAAAAAGAAATAGATACCTACCAGATCAGGAAGAAAATAGAATCTACACCAAAAGAAGAAATACAGAGAAGAAACAATGTTGAAGCCACCATATTTCAGGTAAGTTATCACTACCCCAATGCAAAGAGTAGGTATAGGGGATTAAGCAAACATCAAATGTGGGCCAACATGAGATGTTTATGGGTGAACTTTGTCCGAATCGTAAATTTTGTGACAGAAAATGGCCAAAACTTGCCAAATATTGCCCTAAATTTCATCAAAACAATTGTGATGGTCTATACGAGGCGTCAGATTATAAAAACCTTATTTCAAGATGTCAATTTTTTATCCCGTCAGCCCAAGAGTACTATTTTATGCGATTTTTAAAAATAGAGCTTTTCGGAGCGGACTCATGATTTAAATTTTCGCAGAATATTTTATGTCCACTCTAAATAACTGATTACTTGTGAAATTGGCCATTTCCATCCAAACCATTCAGATTGTTTCATGTCCACTTCACTAAAATCCATTTATTTTTTCTCTTCCTTCTTTTCTGTTTTTTCCTTCTTGATCCGAATCTTTTCACCTTGTTTCAGATTCTTGCTGACCTCATTATAAGGTCCTGAAATCAATTTGTCTCCTTGTTTTATCCCGGATTTTATCATGATATACTCATCATCCTGTATTCCGGTCACCACCTTTACCATTTTGGATGTATCGGCATCCATAAGGAATACCACTTCATCATATTCTACTTCAGGTACCACCGCAGACTGATCTTCACCTTCTGATGATGATATTTTCTTTTTGGGCTTTTGTCCATCTTTTTCTCTTACTGTGACACACTGGATTGGAACTGGAGTAACATCCTTTGCTTCTTCTGTGTAAACATCCACAGAAGCTGACATACCTGGTCTGAGCGGGTACTTGACAGATGCAGATTTTATATCCAAATATGATGATTCGTCGACTTTGATTTTGACAATAAAGTTGGTGACTTGATCAGTATTGAGCGATTGTGCATTAGCGGCTCCGACGTTAGATGCAGAATTGGCAATTTGGGTCACCGTGCCTTTGAATTTTTTTCCAAGATATGCGTCTACTTCTATATCAGCCATATCTCCTACCATAACCTTAAGGATATCATTTTCGCTGACATCTACCTGTACTTCCATCGCATTGAGATTGGAAATGCGCATCATCTCTGTACCAGTCATTTGGATGGTTCCCACTACCCTTTCACCTTTTTCCACAGAAAGTTTTGATACTATTCCGCTTGTAGGTGATTTTATAGTCGTCCTGCTAAGACTGGTTTTAAGTTCATTGAGACTGGCATTAGCTCCCTTGATGCTAAACTCAGAAGCTTGTGCATTTTGCTGCGCACTTTTGATACTTGCATCTGCTGATCTGAGATTGGCTTCTAATTGTCTCAATGTAGCCAGAGACTGATCCAGTTCAGCTTGTGAGATGACACCATCTTTTTTCAATTGCTCATTGCGCTTATGTATAGTTTTTGCATTTTCCAATTGAGCTACAATTTGCTCCCTTTGGGCTTTGTTGCCTTCTATTTGAGATCTACTGATGGCCAATTGTGCTTTGGAGCTATTCAAACTTGCCTCTCCTCTTTCGACAGCTGACATGTAAGTATCCGGATTGATTTTGGCCAATATCTGACCAACTACCACAGAGTCTCCTTCTTTGACATATAGTTGAACAATTTCACCTGATACATCCGATGAAATTTTTACTTCTGTTTCAGGAAATATTTTTCCACTTGCAGAAACGGTTTCTCTGATAGTTCTGGAGGTCGCTTCTTCAATGGTGACTTCTTTGCCTTTAGGTTTTGAGCTTCCTTTGTAAATGGCTATGGCTGCTACAATGACAAGTGCAAGCAGTAAGCCTATAAGTAACCAATTTCTCTTTTTTGGTTTAACAGTCATGGAAATTTAATTATTTTGGTTTTTCAATAAAATTTTTGCTTTAAAGTTTGTTAAAACTTTTATTTTGTAAGTATTATGGGTTTTCCGAGATAAAAATCAAGTATTTTTGTCCGGAATAGATAGTCATATTTTGCTATTATGTGATTGATGACCGAAGATTCCATCTGAGTTTTCAATCTCGTCAGTTCGAATGCATTTAAATTACCAATTTCAAATCTTTTTAATGCGTTATTGTACAGATTGGATTGGGCGGTTTTTGTTTTTTCTGTGGCCATAAATCTTGCCTTTGCAGCTTTGGCATCTGAAAGTGCCTGACCGATAGTAATTTTCAGAGTCTCTTTTGACTGATCTAGTGTCAGTTTTGCCCTTTCAGAATTAAGTTTTGCCCTTTGTAATCCTGCTTTGGCTGAATAATTACTATAGATAGGTATGGACACGGATGCTCCGATACCATATGAAATATTGTCTTTAAACTGGTTAAAATATGGTGTTTCAGAAAATATCGGCACCTGACTTGGGAAACCTATACTTACGTTTTGACCTCCAATGACCACATCCAAAGGCCTCACCACATTCTCTATTCTATCTATGGATCTACCTTGGTTGGAATAATTTGTTCTGAGACTTCCACCAGCACCGACAGTAGGCAAAAAGTCTGCTTTGGCAATTTTTTCACCCAGATGTGCCACCTTTACTCTCATTTCATTAGCAGCGACCGATGGTTGAGTATTGAGTGCCGAATTATACAACTCTCCAAAAGTAACAATATCCGGATCCGTTTCCAATGGAACATCACCAGGGTTCAGGATATCCATGTTGTAGTCAGGATCAAGGCGAAGAAATTGTTTTAAATTCAGTAGATTGATCATCAGGTTATTTCTTGCTTCGATGATGGCTTGTTCATTGGTGGCAATCTGTGCTTGCAGATCAAGTATATCATTTTCAGGCCTGTTGCCGACAGCAATTTGTTTGTTAAGTTGATTCAGTTGATCATTGGTTAGTTTGAGTTGGTTTTCTGCATTTAAGAGATTTTCTTTAGCAAATAAAAGATTCAGATACAAAGAAGCTACATTTAGGGATATGTCTCTTTTTGTTTGTTCCATATCTTTCATTGTTGCTCTACTACTCTGTATACTTTGCTGGATCGAGTTGCCTATTCTCCCGCCATTGTAAATCAATACATTGGAATTGAAAGAAAATCCATTATTAAAAAATGTTTCTGTCACAAACTGATTACTGGTAGGATCGATAGTTCGACCAAAATTCCACCCTACATTTGTATTGCCTGAAAGATTGGGATATCTGGCATGTCGTGCCTGGGTAATGTCAATCTCTGTACCACTTAAAGTCAACTTGCTGTTTTCTATCTGCAAGCTTTTCTCAATGGCGTGGTTGACGCATTTTTCAAGCGACCAAATCTCCTGACCAAATAAACCTATGTGAAAGATTGACCAGAAAAACAGGCTTAATGATATTGTTTTCATTCAGTAAAATATTTACAATGCAAATGTAGATAATTAAAAAATTATACCACTCATTTTTATATGAATGATGATTTACTATAGATAAATAGCATAAAAATGAAGTGTAAAGATGAACAAACATTAAAAAAAAGCTTAAATTTAAAATTGCAAGAGCAGGGACTAAATATCAAGTATCAAGATATCGGCAATGACAATTACGCTTGCATGAGTATAAAATGAAGGACAAAATAAATTATGGTAAATTTGAGTATTTAAACTTACGCTAAAATAAATCAGGCAACTTCTTAAAAAACATAACTTTAACATGATTGTTATGATGTAATCAATAATTATTCGACAGAATATCGTAAGTTTGTATTTGTGAAAATCCGGATATCAAAATACTTATATTTAATCATAATTATACTGGCGCCATGGGTCATATCAGCGACGCATAACCGTGCCGGAGAAATCACCTATAGACAACTCAGTCCCTTGACGATAGAAATGACGATCACTACTTACACCAAAGCCAGTAGTGTAGCTGCTGATAGAGACAGTCTGGAAGTTTTGTGGGGAGACGGCTCCAAAGAATGGGTGAAAAGAAACAACGACCTGACCAGATTTGAACCCAATGATATCAAAATCAACAAATATATAGCTAACCACACTTATCCTGGTAGTGCTACATATACTGTTTCTTTTGTTGACCCCAACAGGATCGGCAATATTCTGAACGTCAATTATCCTAACTCCATAGATATTGCATTTTTCTTGAGTACTACGTTTACACTGCTTGATCAGCAATTTCAGGGATTTAACAATTCAGCCGTTTTACTGCAAGCCCCTATTGATAATGGTTGCGTCAACAAGGTATTTATACACAACCCCAACGCCTATGATCCGGATCAGGACAGTTTGGCATACGAGCTGGCAATACCTCTGATGGACATTAATTTACCTGTACCAAATTACAAACTGCCAAATCTGATTGGTGAGTTGGCAGGCAACAATCTGACTATCAACCCGGTAACAGGTGAAATAAGGTGGAATTCGCCAAAACTTCAAGGCCAATACAATATTGCTATCAAAATAAAAGAATACAGGAAAGGAAAGCTCATCAACGTCATTTTGCGCGATATGCAAATCCTGATCCGAGCATGTGATAATGAGCCACCTGCCATCAAGTCGATAGCAGAAATATGTGTTGTAGCCGGTGAAAAATTGTCCATTGATATTGAAGTTTCAGACCCAAATACAAACCAAAAGGTAAAACTGACAGCCACAGGAGGCCCTTTTGTTGAAGTGTCTCCGGCCGTATTGACAGGACCGGCCAACTTCACAAATGTAAATTTTAACGCAAAATTAGAGTGGCAAACTAATTGTAACCACATTTCAGGTCAGTATTACCAGATTGTTTTAAAAGCAATCGACAATTATTTTCCGGATTCCACAGGCTTAGTTACATTAAAAACAATCAGAATTAAAGTAGTAGGACCCCCACCTAAAAATCTGATTTCTAAAAGCGAAAATGGAGCGATAAGATTGGAATGGGATAACCCATACTCATGTGATATGGCAAGGGACAACTATTTTTATGGATTTTCTGTCTGGAGAAAAATCGCAAGTTCAAACTACCAACCAGACACTTGCAATCCCGGGCTTACCAAATCACCTTTTCAGAAAATATCATTCAGAACAACTGCAAAATCCGGTGATAAATATTTTTTCATCGATGACCAAACTGAAGCCGGCAATACTTATTGCTACAGGGTTCAGGCAGAATTTGCAAAACTCACCAGTACTTCCAACCCATTCAATATTGTGGAGAGCCTTCCATCTAATGAATCGTGTGTTATCCTGAAAAGAGATATTCCTCTCATCACAAAAGTTTCTGTGACTGAGACATCTTCCGGTAATGGAATGATACATGTGAAATGGGCAAAACCTCTGGCTGACCAATTAGATACTATAAAAAATCCGGGACCGTATCGATTTGACATATTCAGAGCAGTAGTTGGGGGTGCCCCTGTTTTGGTGAGTTCGATATCTTCAGTTCATTTTAAAACTATACCTGACAGCAACTATTTTGATAAAAACCTGAACACAATCGATAACCAATACTCTTATTTCATATCATTTTTCAGCAATTCTAAAAAGATCGGAGACTCGCCAAGAGCTACATCTGTGTTTCTGACGGTATCCCCTTCTGATAAAAAAAATATCTTATCATGGAATAGCAATACCCCATGGAGCAATCAATTATATACTATTTTTATTAAAAGAACCACCGGTCAGTTTGTGTTTTTGGCTGAAACAGCAGGAAATAACTTTGAACACGGAAATCTTTCTAACGACAGCATCTATTGTTATCGGATAGAATCCAAAGGATCTTATTCTATTCCGGGTATAGAAGATCCTTTATTAAATTTCTCTCAGGAAGTCTGCAAAAGACCTGTGGACAATGTAGCTTCATGTCCACCTGATCTGAAAGTAACCAATGTTTGCGAACGTCTTAATGGTATCACCACTCCCGATGAACTATACAATAGTCTTTCATGGAGTAATCCTTTCAATAAGTGTCCGAATATCTCTAATGATATTGCCACATATGTTATTTATTATGCCGAAACAATTCAGGATTCACTTCAAAAAATCAAAGAGCAAAATGTATCAGATGGTTTGTTGTATTCGCACTATCCATTAAATGGGTTGTCAGGATGTTATGCAGTGACCACTATCGATTTTAATGGCAACGAGAGCGCAAGAAGCAATAAGCTGTGTGTAGATAATTGCCCGTTTTATGAATTGCCAAATACTTTTACACCAAATGGTGACGGAAAAAATGATATTTTTAAACCCAGAATTAATCTCTTTATCGCAGAAGTTCGATTTTTAGTGTATAACCAATGGGGCAACCTTGTTTTTGAGACCACAGACCCTGAGATTAACTGGGATGGAACAACTAATAAAGGAAATGAACTTTCTGACGGAACTTATCACTATATTTGCCGCGTTTTTGAAAAAAGGGTTGCAGGCATTACAGAAAGGAAAAATACCCTTAACGGATTTATTCATTTAATAAGAAATTAGAACATGTTCAGCGGAATTGTTGAGGCAACAGGTGTGATCAAGGCTATCGAAAGAGAAGGTTCCAATGTACACTTTACCATTCATTCATCTTTAAGCGGTGAGAGTTATATTGATCAGAGTATCGCTCATAATGGCGTATGTCTTACTGTTGTAAAAAAAACTACTGATGCACATATTGTGACTGCTATCGAAGAAACACTCAATAAAAGTAATCTTAACGACCTGAAAATCAACAGTCTCGTTAATCTTGAACGTTCTGTGCTCGCCACGAGTCGTATGGATGGTCATTTTGTTCAGGGGCATGTGGACACTACGGTTGTCTGTCGAGATGTGTTGGCAGCAGATGGAAGTTGGTATTATACATTTGAGTTACCAAAAGAATACAATAAATTGGTCGTCCCAAAAGGGTCAGTATGTATTAATGGCGTCAGTCTCACCATTGCTGATCTTAATGCTGACACTTTTTCAGTAGCTATTATTCCTTATACATACGAAAATACAAACTTCAAAACATTACAAAAAGGAAACAAAGTAAATATTGAGTTTGACATACTTGGAAAGTATATAGTCAACTATCTTGATAAGATAAATTTTAATTAGGGGACAGTCCCTTTTGATCGTTTTAATTAAAAAGGTGCTGATGCAAATAAAGAGTGTTTTTTATTTTGGTTTTTTGATACTTATAATGATAGTTGGTCTTGCCAACTCAGGAATGCAGCCGGTTTCTTCTGGTTCAGGGTACACAGGAGCGCCCGGTGACTCACATTGTGCATCATGCCACACCGGTACCAATAATGCTATTGATGGCAATATTGTAATCAGTGGCTTGCCGGATACCATTAATACTAATACTACCTACAAAATAACAGTAACGGTCTCTAATCCAAACAGTATGGCAAAAAAAGCCGGTTTTCAACTATTGGCCCTTACCGGTACTAATACAAATGCAGGATCTATGACGAACAACTCCACCGGATCTGACTTAAGAACTGTATTTGGTGGAAAGACGTATTTCGGTCACGCTCCTGCAGACACTTTTCCCGCTTCACGGACCCTTACTTATACGGTTGACTGGACTTCACCAAGTGCTCAGGGAATAAATCCTGTCATAAAATTTTATTCAGCCGGCTTAATAGCAAATGGTGACAACAGCACAAGTGGTGATAAAGTCGTGGCATCATCTATTCAAATCCCTATTAGAAATCCTTCATCGCCATTATCTGTCAATATTTTTGATGTAACAGCTGCAAAGTGTGCTGATTCGTCAGACGGCGCCGCAAAGGCAGTGCCAAGCGGTGGTTCAGGAGTATATAGATATCTTTGGAGTAATGGAGTTACGACCGGAGAAAATATCACTATGAGTTCCGGACTGAATTCTGTAACCGTCACAGATAATGCAGGTGCTTCAGTTTCTGTTAATGTTACAATACCTGCACCACCGCCCATCACTATTTCATTCAACTCCTCGCCTGCATGCGATAGTAGTGCAAAAGGAAACATGACTGCCCTACCTGCTGGTGGCGTTGGAAATTTCTCTTATCTTTGGTCAACGGGGAGTACTGTCGGTGTTTTAGAAAGTGCCAAGGCTGGAATCTACACTATAACGGTGACTGATCAGAATAATTGCAAAAAGGTATCCCAAACATCAATAGAAGTCTTACCACCATTACAAATATCGAAAATTACTTCCACACCATCCTGCAAGGGTCTTAGTAATGGTTCTATTTCATTGTCTGTCACAGGAGGAGCATCAGGGTACAAATACTTATGGTCAAATCAACATACCACTGCAAAAATACAAAACTTACATCCGGGCACTTACTCCGTCACAGTCTCAGACAATACGGGGTGTAGCATATCAGACAGCTTTGTTTTACTTGAGCCGGACACCATAGTAGGTATCATAGATGAATTAATAGACCCTAAATGTTTTGGAGCAAAAGATGGCAGAATAAAAATAAAAGTGGCAGGAGGTACTCCTGATTACCAATTCGCATGGTCAGACGGATCAGCTAATACTGGCAATTCAAGTAATATCAGCAACTTAAGTGCCGGTTTTTACTCAGTAACAATTACTGATTTACAGGATTGTTCGGTTATTAAAGTAATTGAACTGAAGCAACCTGAAATTCTATCTATATCTGAAATTATCAAAAATGTAAATTGCCACGGGGGCTCAGACGGTAGTATCAATATCAGTATTTCGGGCACACAGAATCCCGTCATTTATAAATGGTCTACAAAAGATTCTCTAAAAAACATAAACAACCTTAAAGTCGGTAAATACTTTGTCACTGTCACTGATACTTTAAAAAAATGTACTGCTCTGGATTCTTTTCAAATCAGTCAGCCTGAACCATTGTCGGTAATATCAGACTCTATCCTGAATAATGTGTGCAAAGGCGATGCAAAAGGACAAGCTAGCATTAAAATTCAGGGAGGCACTAAAAACTATAAGTACTTGTGGTCAAATAATGATTCAACGTCATTGATCACCAATCTATCTGCAGGTATTTATCATTATTCAGTAACTGATGCAAATCAATGTACTCTCGCCGGTAGTATAAGTGTAAAAGAACCAACAGGTATCAAAATCCGTGTGGACTCAACAAAGAACCCGAGATGTAAGGAAGTGGGTGATGGTTTTATTTCGATTAAAGTCCGGGATAATCAGGGGCCCTTTACAGTAAAATGGTCGAATGGGATGGTTGGTTTGAAAAATGATAGTTTGTTTTCAGGAAGTTATATTGTCAATATTACTGACAGCTTGTTGTGCACTGTTTCAGACTCAATTACATTAAACTCAAATCCTGGATTTCAGCTTCCTGAGATAGAACTTAAGAACGTAAAATGTTTTGGTGACAGTACAGGACAGGCGTCTGTCAAGATTGATACTTTGATAAAATACCTTTGGTCAACGGGTGACACCTCAAATATTGTTACTAAACTTCCTTCAGGAAAATATACTCTTACAGCCAAAGATAAAAATGGTTGTAAGAGTATCACTGACACCATCAGTATTGCCCAACCTCCACGCATTAAAGCAGAACTCCTGACATCAGACACACTTATCTGCCCGGGCTTTAGTAATGGTAGTTTGAGTATCAAAGCCAGTGGTGGAAAAGACTCCTTAACTTTCAAATGGAATACAGGAGATACCATATCAAAAATAATGTCACTGCTACCAGGAATGTACACCATCACTATCACAGATAAAAATCTATGTAAAACCACTCAATCTTATACGATTAATACAACAGATACATTACGAATTTCAGACAAAAAGGTGACAGACATTTTTTGCTATGACACAAAAAGCGGGGGCATTGAATTTAAAGTGAAAGGAGGTTTGGGCTCATTAAAATACTCTTGGCCAGATACATCCCTTACCGGATCAGTTTTATCAGGACTGGCTCATGGATTATACACTGTAACTGTCACCGATCAACAAGGATGTATGGTTTCCGATACATTCAGAGTCAACCAGGTAGATTCTATTATGGTAACAGCAAAAATTAAAAATGAGACCATAGCCGGAAAATCAGATGGAAAAGTGGAATTGAATATCAATGGCGGTACTGGACCATTTCTCGTAGTTTGGAGTAACGGAAGGACTGGAGTGGTCTTAGATAACATGCCCCCTGGCTTGTTCTATTATTCTATTGAAGATAAAAATAAGTGCCTGCAAACAGGATCGATAGTTATCGATGGAGGTATTTGTCTACTTTCAGCCACGGTTAAAAGTATAAAACCCGCCACCTGTTTCAACAGTTCTGATGGGAAAGTTGAATTGGACATAAAAGGAAATTTTCAGAAATACAATATTGAAATATATAACAATTCAGGACAATATAAATTACCCATTGACTCTTTGAAACCTGGTAATTACTTATTCATCATCAGTGATTCAGTCAACTGTTCTGCAATTATATTCAATGCAAGTGTCACTTCCATCACTGCACCTTTAGTTTTGGACAAGATTATAAAATTTGGACCTGGATCAACATCACTAAAAAATGGCAGAATGGAAGCCATTATGAAAGGAGGAACCCGACCATTAAAATTCACTTGGTTTAAAGAAAATAAAAAGGTGGGGGATTCATCATTGGTGGAAGGCCTAACGACAGGAGTCTACCAACTTTTAGTAATAGACTCAGCAGGATGCGAACTGATAATAAATAATATTCAGCTTGATGTCATGACCTCTGCTGACGATATCTTATTTGAAAAGTTGAAATTATATCCTAATCCGGTGTCAGAAAAGCTTTATCTCTCAAATAACACTGGTCTTAAAATTAGATGGATAGAAATACACAACAGTGCAGGACAATTAGTATCAACTTCATCTTATTTTTCAGATATTGACACTCAACTCATTGATTTACAAGACGCATCAGGTCTGATGCCTGGAATTTACTTTCTGAAGATACTCATTGATAATACAGTGTTGACAAAACGATTTATAGTGATCAATTAATTGAAATGTATACCAAAAATATCCGGGGATCTCAGTAATCATTTCCTGTAGAGCACCAGTGCAATTTTCGAAAATTAAATTCTACTACACAACTATATTGACCCAAGTGATGTTTTTGACAAGTTAACAGTTCAATTTTATATACTTACTTATGTTCAAAAAGTCATTACTCCTCGCTATTTTTGTATATAGTTGTTATTTTTCAATTGCCCAAAAAGGAACAGTTTTTGGCTCAGTCTATGTCCAGGGTAAGCCGGCAGAGTTTGTAACCATTCAGATCAAAGGAACAAGTACTGGTACGGCCACAGACATGAACGGTTCCTATGTTCTGGAAAACATTCCATATGGAATCCATACACTCAAAGCAGATATGGTAGGTATGGAATCAAAAGAGCAGGAAATTAATATCAACGCCAGCCAATCCAGGATCAAACTTGATTTTGAACTGCAGGAATTAGCTATCTCGATCAATGAAATCGTAGTAACTGGTACAAAAACATTCAAAAGAAAATCAGAGACGGCCACTATTGTAAACATCCTGGACAGCAAAACATTGAACAACCTGCAGGTTTGTAACTTATCAGAAGGTTTGAAATTCCAACCAGGATTACGAGTCGAAACGGATTGTCAGACATGTGGTTACTCACAGCTCAGGATGAATGGTTTAGCGGGTGGATATTCTCAGATTTTAATAAATGGCCGCCCTATTTTCAGTCCATTGATGAGCTTGTATGGTATGGAGCAATTGCCGGTCAATATGATAGACCGGATCGAAGTCGTAAGAGGTGGTGGTTCAAGTTTGTATGGGTCAAGTGCTATTGCCGGCACTGTCAACGTGATTACAAAAATTCCGAAAAAAAGCTTTTATGAAATCAGTTCTACTTATCAGAACACAGATGGAGCCAATGATTTAATATTGAATGGCAATACCACTTGGGTCAATGATGCCAAAAATGCAGGTATATCCCTTTTTATGAATCATAGAGACCGAGATTTTTACGATGCCAATGGTGACAACTTTTCAGAATTACCCAAGCTCAAAAGTACATCGATAGGAGCCAACTTCTTTGTTAAACCAGCTGAAAATCAAAAGCTTGAACTTAGTATCAGCAAACTCGACGAATACAGATTTGGTGGTGAAATGACAGAAAAACCTGCCTATCTGACTCTTCAATCAGAAGAAAGAAATCATGACATTTGGTTGGGTAGTGCAGATTATCAGATCAATTTTAATGACGACAATTCTTCGTTCATTACATATGCTGCATTTCAAAACACACTACGAAAACACTATACAGGCGTTTTTCCGGACGAACCCGCGGATATTCAGTCTCACATAGAAAATCCACCTTATGGCACATCAGAAAATGTTACCATTCAGGGAGGAATTCAGTTCAATCATCGGTTGGATGACTTTATGGGAGGTAAAAATGTGCTTACGATGGGAACTGAATATATTTCAGATGATATCCTGGACAAAATTCCGGCATACAGATATCTGATAGACCAGACGAGCAAAGATTGGGGCACATTTTTTCAGAGTGACTGGGAAATCCTGCCTTCACTCAACCTTCTTTCAGGTATCAGGGCTGATAAACACAATCTGGTAAACGGTCTTCTTTTTAGTCCCAGAGCTTCTGTGTTGTACAAACTCAAAGGGACAACACAATTCAGGTTAGGCTATGGAACAGGGTTCAGAGCTCCACAGGCTTTTGATACAGATCTCCATATAGCGTTTGCAGGTGGTGGCGTTTCGCGTGTCCAATTAGACAAAAATCTCAGGCAAGAGAGGTCACAAAGCTGGTCAGCTTCTGTAAATTATGACAAAACCAGTGAAAAATACATTGCAGGCTTTACTATTGAAAGTTTTTATACCCGATTGAAAGATGCATTTGTCCTTGAAAACACCGGTCAAGACGACTTTGGAGAGATTTTTACAAAAAGAAATGGTTCAGCAGCTACAGTACAGGGAGTGACACTGGAGGGAAGGTTGAATTACAATAAAGTGATTCAAATCGAATCGGGTTTTACATTACAATCGAGCAGTTTTGGAGAAGCCGTCAAGTATATTGATGAAGCTCCGGCCATAAATGAGTTTGTAAGAACTCCAAATACATATGGTTTTGCCAATGTGAACCTAAATCCTAATAAAAAGTGGGCTATCAACCTAAATTATATCTACACAGGTGCTATGAAAGTTGTGCATTTTGGCGGAGCTGAAAATTTTTCTGACAATGTCATCATCACCAGCAATCCATTTTCAGAAGTCAGCGCCCGTGCAGCCTACACCATTCATCTTCATAATAAATATGGATCCGATGTAGAGATTTTCGGAGGCGTAAAAAATGTATTCAATGCTTATCAAAATGATTTTGACAAAGGTAAAAACCGAGACAGTAACTATGTCTATGGCCCGGGATTGCCAAGGACATTTTTCGTAGGCATAAAAATTAAAGCCGAGTGATGAAGTCGCCTATTGGTATAAGTATTTGCGCCATATTATTATTTTTCAACACATTAGTCTCTGGCCAGAAAAGATTTTTGTATGCAGGATCTTACTCTGATAAAGACAGTACTGGTATCTATGTGTTTGAATTTGACATGAAAAAAGGAACTATTTCAAAAGTCATACATAGCTACAAAATATCCAATCCCAGCTTTCTGAGTATTTCAAACAATAAAAAATATCTGTTTGCCATTGGCGAAAATCAGGAAGGAAGTGTCACTTCTTATAAAATAGATGCGCGGTCCGGAAGTTTGTCTTATCTGAATACACAGCGTTCCGGTGGCTCAGGGCCCTGTCATGTGGTGACTGATAAGAACGATAATTGGTGCATCATTGGCCATTATGGCAGTGGTGACGGGAGTGTCTTACCTATTCTTTCCGATGGCAAGATGGGTTTACCGACTCAAACATTCAGACATGTGACTGATACCACACAAAAGTCTATAAATCCTCGCGTTCATTCCATCAATATTACACCAAACAACAAAGATGTTTTTGTACCTGATCTTGGATTGGATAAGATTTTACATTTTACTCTCGATAGTAAGAGTGGATTTTTGAAACCGGCACCCAATCCTTACACTACCCTTCCAAAAGGATCAGGCCCAAGACACTTTGCCTTCCATCCACAAGGAAAATATGTTTATTGCATTTTGGAATATACTTCAAAAATTAATGTTTACAAATATCAGAAAGAAGCCTTGGAAGAAACATCCTCAGTTTCTACCCTTCCTGAGAACTACAGTGGAAAAAACTATTGTGCTGATATCCATGTTTCTCCGGACGGAAGATTTGTCTATGGTTCTAACAGAGGACATAATTCTATAGCCATTTTTTCTGTAAACAAAATCTCCGGTGCTCTGACTTTCGCAGGTCACCAATCCACTTTTGGAGATTTTCCCCGCAATTTTGTCATTGATCCATCAGGTAATTTTCTGCTGGTAGCCAATCAAAAAAGTAACAATATCCAAATATTCAGACGGAATCTCCATACCGGTGTATTAACACATATTCAGGAAGTTAAGGATATCCACAAGCCCGTTTGTCTTAAATTTCTTTAAACTTTTACACCACACCTTACAGATTTTTTATACATTTGAGACTTAAACCACAATAGCATGTACAACTTTCTAAAGTCATCACATTCATATTTTGCTTACGTGGCATTTGCTGCCATTATTATAGCTTTGTTGATAGCTATCCTTAGCATGGTCAATAAAAAACCCTACTCCGGATCTAACTTAAAAACGGCTATGTTTGGGATGATTGCTTGTCATATACAATTGCTTTTCGGTTTGGTGCTGTATTTTGTATCCCCATATGGTTTTCAGAACCTCTCGGGAGAAACTATGAAGGATTCGTTTTCCAGGTTACTGGCTGTGGAGCATCCTTTTATCAATATTCTGGCTATCATCATCATCACCATAGGTTTCAACAAAGCCAAAAAGGCCATGGCATCCGGCAGCGGAAATAAGGCTATACTTATATATTATGGCATAGGCTTGTTATTACTACTCAGCAGAGTGCCCTGGAGTCAGTGGTTATAGTTTAGGGTGCATCCCCAGCTCGGCGTAGTATTCACTACGTCGCAGTGTTGCTATGGTTTTGCCATAACTGATACTCCAGATGACACACATAAATTATCTTCAAGTTGAAAACTTGCGCCAGCAAAGGGGGTATTTTTAACGAAGAGATTTGGAAAAAGAGCGACATTTAATTAACTACTTTATCTTGACAGAGCACTAGAAGGATATGTGTGGTTGTATTTCATTTTTTCGCATCACATTAAAAATCATCATTTTTTTTTGCGATTTAGTCAAGATGCCTTAATATATTGCATCGTAGCTAAAAACTACGACGAACAAACGATGCTTAAGAGACATGATCCTGCAGATAAATTACACCCGCCTAACGAGGCAGGAGCGTAGCTCTGTCATCTTTGTAGAAAACATTAGCACCTGAAACATAAGGGGCGTAGCCCTGACATCTTATATTTACCACATCTCTTAAGATCACAGGGCTACGCCCCTATGTGATGGTGTGTGGATATTTTTGCTACAAAGATCACAGGACTACGTCCCTATATTAATCTCGGACATAAAGATTGGAGATAATAGAAGGGTGTATTTCATTTTTTCGCCTCACATTAAAAATAATCAATTTTTTTTGCGATTCTGGCAAGATGCCTTAATATATTGCATCGTAGCTAAAAACTACGACGAACAAACGATGCTTGATAAGAAATCGAGCAAAGTGCGAAAAAATGAAATGCACCTATATGTGTTTAGTGGATAGTAGTAAAGGCACAAGTTGCAAACTTGCGCCAGCAGTGAAATATAACAACTCCGATACTTCAGTAATTAATTCATTTTATAATCCAACCTCAGTCCGAAATTTCTTGGAGCTTCTATCAATGCAGGTCTTAGGGTGTACTCACTATTCAGGATGTTATTTGCCAAAGCTGTGATGGTCAACTTACCCACCTGGTAAGAAATTCTGGTATCTACTAAGGTATAACCATTATTGTTAAAATCACGATATTGGCCTATACCAAAAAGATCGATACTTACGGGCGGAACAGCTTCAAATGCCTTATCAATATTAATCACATGACTTACCCGTTGCACAGATATACCCCATTTAAACTGGCAGTATTTAGCTTCTGCATCTATTTTTGCCTGGTGTTTTGACCTGTATTTCAGTACATTTATTGGTTCTGACACTGAGTTTCTTATCGCTTCTGAAGTATCATAATTTTTATAAACTGGGTCTATGTAAGTATATCCTCCGAGTACCGTAATGGGAATTCCTAAAAGGTTTACCTGTCCAGACACACTGACTTCATAACCCGATATTCGTGTATTTCCGATATTCTGAGGCTGAAATCCGAATTTATTGGGCTCAAAAACAAAAGTAAATTCTATCATATCATTGTACTCCGATATAAAACCTGCAAAATCCACATATCCTTTAAATCCACCCAAAGAAAATCCTTGCTTATAACCCAATTCTGACGACCATCCGGTCTCCGGCTGAAGAAAAGGATTGGCAAAAATTGAAAAATTGCCAAAAGATGTGGTCACGAATCGTTCCGTTAAAGTTGGGTATCGGTAACCCTGACCTAAGGAAAGCCTCAATGAAGAATATTCGCTCACGCTGTAGTTGGCAGTCACCCTGGATATCCATCTGTCATCTGATACACTTCCGCCGGGGATCACGTCACCTTTGAAATTTTCAGGGCTCCGCTGCCCGATATATTCATACCGGATACCGGCGGCAAGGGTGAGTTTGTCAATTGTTTTGTCCAATTGCAGGTAAGAAGCATAATTATGTGCCGTAAACAGAGTATCTCCCAGTATTTCAGAGTCCACACTTGTCCAAGCGCCTACCACACCTGTCGTAAGGATCAACTTTGCTTTTGTAAAATTGCGTTGAAACTGATATTCCGTGTATTGATTGGTCGATTTATTGGATTGGTTGGTGTTGTTGCGATTATCCACAAGAATCGTTCGTGTCATGAACCTGTGCTTATTATTTTTTTTGTCAAGATAGGTCAATGAAGGGTCAAGGTAAATGCGTCTTGATGTTCTGTCAGACACAGTGCCGGTATATGGCCTCATCGCTCCTGATGCCGGGTTTGCCCATAGGAAAAAACTATTACTTTTCGAAAAATTACCTAAAAGTCCCATTTGCGCAGTCAATCGGTCAGTGATCCTGTACCGGAAATTCAAATTGCCACGTCCCCGACTCTCATTTGTAAATTGATTGAATCCCTCTGATTTATTATACAATCCGCTTGCAATCACATCCAGCTTACCTAATTTCTGTTTATGTACAAAGGTGAAATTGCTTTCGTATCGCAACGTATCATTCCACCATTTTTTAGTGTCATCTTTTGGAGATGCAAACACTGTGGCCGCAGCTGAAAATCGGGTTTCAGGTTTTGATGTGGCATACGACGACCTGAAATTGACAATACCGTTCAATGCGGCAGATCCGTAAAGGGTCGATGCAGCACCTTTGAGCACTTCTATCTGAGATAGATTTTCTATGGGTATATCATTCCAGTTGGGAAAACCGGCATCCGGTTGTAAAGCAGGGACATCATCCACAAGTAGCATCACCCTGCTTCCGGCACCATAGGAATACCCTGATCCACCTCTTATATTAGCCTGTCCGTCCAGCACTTGCACCCCTGGAATTTTATTTAATATTTCATCTGAAGTGGTTGCATTGACAGATCGAAGGAGATCCGACTTCAGGATGTCAATAGATATTGTGCTTTTAG
Organism: Saprospiraceae bacterium; assembly: GCA_016713025.1. Taxonomy (NCBI): domain Bacteria; kingdom Pseudomonadati; phylum Bacteroidota; class Saprospiria; order Saprospirales; family Saprospiraceae; species Saprospiraceae bacterium. The sequence goes on from JADJPZ010000004.1 coordinate 1,748,836, forward strand.
CAATATTCTGTTCATATTTTGAACCCGTCACAGTGATTTGATCCAGCATAAGGTCCAATGCTTCCATGTACACTTCTGAAGGAACCGATGTTGCATCTTTATACTCTACAATCATAGTTTTATACCCTACATAACTCAAAGTTAGGATGACAGGCATCTTACTTATATCGAGTAAAAAATTTCCGTCTAAGTCAGTATAGTACCCCTTATCATCATGAGCTATGTTAACTCCATAAAGAGGATTCTTGTCCAGTTTATCTTTTATGGTGACACTTACGGTCTGAGCTATAGACATCGATAAACACATCAAAGTACATATCAGGCTACTGGCTAATGACTTCATATTCTTGCTCATGTCTTGATTTTTGTGATAAAAGTAAGTAAAAGATGGGAATAATGTGTTGATGTGTCTTTCATATTTAATTTTGATATTCAAAATTGTAAAATGCATTTTTAACTATAATATTCTATTTTCACAATGATTCTCCGTATTTTCTTATTTTTGTGATTAATATAACTAAAATCATTTGATTTTATTTTTTGGCAATAGATTTGTAATACAGATCACTCACAAGTTATAAAAAATGATGCCCATGAAGGTAAAAGAAATATTTGAGTCCATGGAATACGGACCGGCTCCTGAAAGCAATAAAGAAAGCTTAGCATTTCTGGAAAGTCACAAGAGAAAATTTGGCCTTTTCATCAATGGCAAATGGACAAAACCTTCCTCCGGTGAGTATTTTGAAAGTATCAATCCCTCTACAAAAGAAAAACTGGCGGACGTCTCTGAAGGTAATAACAAAGACGTGGACTCGGCGGTCAATGCAGCAGAAAAAGCACTAAAGCCGTGGGTCAACCTTGGCGGACACGGCAGGGCAAGGTATCTGTATGCCCTCGCAAGACAGATTCAAAAGCACTCAAGACTATTTGCGGTTTTGGAGTCTATGGACAATGGTAAGCCCATTAGGGAGACCAGAGATATTGATATTCCATTGGTGGCACGACATTTTTACCATCATGCAGGATGGGCCCAACTAATGGATACTGAGATGAAGGATTATAAGGAAATTGGAGTCATTGGCCAGATCATTCCGTGGAATTTTCCTTTACTGATGTTATCATGGAAGATAGCCCCGGCACTTGCCATGGGAAACACCGTGATCCTTAAGCCTGCCGAATTCACTTCATTGACCGCATTGCTTTTTGCTGATATTTGTAAGAAGATAGGTTTGCCTGACGGCGTGGTCAATGTCGTCACCGGACACGGTGATACTGGAGCCGCTATAGTCAATCATCCTGCTGTTAAAAAAATAGCCTTTACAGGTTCTACCGAAGTAGGTAAAATCATCAGAAAAGCCACAGCCGGTTCAGGCAAAAAGATCTCTCTGGAATTGGGTGGAAAATCTCCGTTTATTGTGTTTGAAGATGCTGATCTGGATAGCGTGGTCGAAGGTGTAGTGGATGCGATTTGGTTTAACCAAGGTCAGGTATGTTGTGCGGGATCTAGGCTTCTTGTACAGGAAAGCATTGCCGAAAAACTCTATAAAAAAATACGGGCTCGTATGGAAACTCTTCGCGTTGGCAATTCTTTAGATAAATGTATTGATATAGGCGCTATAGTTGCTCCTGTTCAATTGAAAGTCATCGAGGATTTGGTCCAGAAAGGAGTAGAAGAAGGAAATGATATCTGGCAGCCTTCCTGGGCATGCCCGACAGAAGGTTTCTTTTATCCGCCTACCCTATTTACTGAAGTATCACCTTCGTCTACAATAGCCTTGGTTGAAATTTTTGGTCCCGTCCTTGTTGCGATGAGTTTCAGATCACATAGTGAAGCTGTAAAACTGGCCAACCATACCCGATTTGGTTTGGCAGCCAGTATATGGACTGAAAATATCAATCTTGCTCTGGACATCGCCCCACAGATAAAGGCCGGTACAGTTTGGATCAATTGTACCAATGTATTTGATGCTGCATCGGGTTTTGGTGGATACAGAGAATCCGGATTTGGCAGAGAAGGTGGTAAGGAAGGCTTGTATGAATATGTAAAACATAAGACTGAAAATGATTTTTCTGATACCCCAAAAAAGCTAAAGGCTGTTGAAGCTTCAAAAAAGAACGGTAGTTCAGGTACACTACCCACCATCGACAGAACTCCCAAAATTTTTGTTGGCGGCAAACAAGTCAGACCGGACGGAGGTAATAGTATTGGAGTTAAAGATGCGTTCGGCATACACATCGCAGAAGTGCCAAAAGGAAGAAGAAAAGATATCCGAAACGCAGTAGAATCCGCACATGCCTGCACTTCATGGGGGACAATGACAGGACATGCCAAAGCTCAGGTATTATATTACATAGCTGAAAATCTATATACACGAGCTTCTGAATTTGCTGCAAGAATCATGTTGCAAACCAATCAGAACCAGTCTGATGCAGATAAAGAAGTAGCTGCAAGTATTGACCGTATATATACCTATGCAGCATGGGCGGACAAATATGATGGCCATGTACATCATACTACAAGCAGGAATGTCACATTGGCTATGCCTGAAAAAGTAGGTGTCATCGGCATAGTATGTCCTGATGAAGCTCCGCTTTTGGGCTTTATTTCTACTGTGATTCCTGCCTTGACAATGGGTAATACAGTGGTGGTGATTCCGTCTGAAACTTCACCATTATCAGTTACTGACTTTTATCAGATATTAGAGACTTCAGATGTTCCTGCCGGAGCTGTAAATATTGTCACAGGAGGTAAAGATGAGTTGTCCAAAGAACTGGCAAAACACGATGATGTGGATGGACTATGGTATTTTGGTACCGCTCAGGGAAGCAAGGATATCGAACTACTGTCAGCTGACAACCTCAAACGCACATGGGTAAATGATGGAAAATACAGGGATTGGATGGACAAATCTCAGAGCGAAGGTTATGAATTTTTAAGACATGCCACTGAGATAAAAAACATTTGGATACCATATGGAGCATAATCCAAATCGCCTTATAAAAATAACCGGCATGGTTGGGGCATTAGCTGTAATATTGGGAGCTTTTGCGGCTCATGGCTTGAAACAGCACTTGAATGACGCTCAAATAGACACATTCAAAACAGGTTCTTTGTATCAGTTTGTGCATGTACTTGCTATGTTTATCATAGCCTTACATATTAAAGAAAGTCCACTGTTACAACGTAGTTTTTATCTTTTCCTGACAGGTATCATTCTATTCAGTGGCTCTTTATATATATTGAGCACAAAGCATTTATATGGTGGAGATAGTTGGAATTTTGTTGGTCCTGTGACTCCCATAGGTGGTGTCTTTTTTATTTTGGGATGGCTCAATCTTGTATTTACAACTAAAAAATAGCCATTCAGGTTCGGACAATTTCCTTTCACTAACTGATGGTCGTGGTCTGTGACTTCGATCCCATAAATCAATAATTTGCCATTTGTTAACTCGATTTGAAAACATATTTTACGGCTTATGTGGACCTGCCTTTTTACTTCCGAATCTATTTTTATTATTTGATTTCTGGTGGGGTTTATTGGAACTTCCTGATGAAGGCCTTCCGCTGGATGATCTGCCACGCTGAAAACTACTTTTTGGTCTGGATAAAGACCATTCAGGACTTTGGCCAATATAGGCAGGAATGGGAAGTTTTACGATGGTAGTATCTATGAGCTTTTCGATAGCAGCAAATTTGTACATTTCGTCTTCATTGACCAAAGTGATGGCCACTCCTGTAGCATCAGCTCGTGCTGTTCGCCCTATTCTGTGGACATAATCCTCACCATCTCCCGGGACATGGTAGTTGACTACCAAATGAACATCTTTAATATCAATACCACGCGCAAATACATCCGTAGCAACAAGGACGCGAATCTGTTTGGCCCTGAATCTGTTGACAACTTCTTCCCGTTGGGTTTGCTCAAGATCGGATGAAATACCTTCTACCGCATAACCTTTTCCAGACAAGCTTCTTACGATTTCATTGACTGATTTCTTTGTGGACGAAAACACAATTATGCTTTCCAGATTGGGCTTATCTTTGATTAAATCATTAATGAGAGTAGACTTATGGATATCATTAACTAAGTAAGCAGTTTGTAGAACTCTTTCTGATGGTTTGGAGACCGCAAGTGTTATTTCATATGGATCGATCAGGTTTTGTTTGGCCAAAACTCTCATTTTGGGCGGCATGGTGGCACTAAACATCAAAGTCTGCCTCTTTTTTGGCAATGAAGCTATAATTTTCTGTATGTCATCATAAAAACCCATATCCAGCATTCGGTCTGCTTCATCGAGAATCAGATATTTTAGCTTATTGAATTTCACATTGCCCATATTGATATGGCTTATAAGTTTCCCGGGAGTGGCGATGATGATGTCAGCATTGGCTAATGCTTTCTTTTGTGTTTCCCATTCTGCGCCCGAACCACCTCCATAAATTGCCATGGATGATGCATGAACAAAATAGGCAAAAGCCTGAATCTGCTGATCAATCTGAACAGCCAATTCGCGCGTCGGAACTATGACCAAAGTGCTTGTGCCATCATGCGGATCAGAGGCCATGTTGTGGATCAATGGTAGCATAAATGCAGCAGTTTTCCCTGTTCCTGTCTGAGCGCATGCAATCAGATCCTTTCCTTTAAGTATTTGAGGAATCGCTTTTTCCTGTATAGGTGTAGCCTGATCAAACCCCATGTAAGATATAGCTTCAAGTATCTTTTCATCCAGGCCAAGTTCTGCAAAAGTCATTGTAATGTTGAGTTTAATGTCAAAGTCCAAATATTAAAAAAAGTACCGAACTTCGAACTTTGTATTATAAAAATGCAAATATACAAAATATTGTGCATAAGGTATTAATTCACCTTAGAGTATGTTTAAATTTTGTTTTTGGATAATAAAATGAACTTATTTAGAGAGAAAAGAAGCAAATTTTGCAGTCCGCCGCGGCGGATAGGCAATTCGATGAAAAATTTAATAAATTTGCAGCCAAAATAAGACATTTTATTGCTAAAGGATTAATTTTAAACATACTCTTATTTAGGGTGAATAATGAACTGCACTTTTTCAGTGTTACTATTAATAAGGTATTTTACAGTACTAAATACTAGGGGCATAGCCCTATAATCTTTGTATTCAAGAGCTCCAAAACATATAATCAGGGGCGTTAGCCCTATAATCTTAAAACAATTTCAGCATCATTAATGATATCAGGGCTACGCCCCTTATTATCAATTAGTTAGTTATTTTTACAAAGATATCAGAGCTAACGCTCCTTCTTTCAATAAAATTTTCACTATTAACCGACTTAAATTATAATTCATCAAATTTCACCTATAAACAACTGACTGTCAATGACCATTGTTTAAGACTTCCTTTAGTACCCCCATATTTTAAAAGATCGATAATTGAGGACAGGGTGATTTATTTTTTTGTCTTTGTGGCTTTTACATAAGTTCTGCGGCTGTTTTCAACCATCCAGATTACATCTATGAGGCTTATCATATGGATCCTCACCAATGCTGCCACTGTAGAGAAGGCTTTTTTTGTTTCGGATTTTACTTTTAGTATCAGGAGTAGTAATTGTGCTATCAATGTGCACCATATTTGTGTCTTTATCCCGTTTTCTGTTTCTGAATAGAAAAGTGCAATTGAAAATTTTGTTTCAATTTCTTGAACAGGAGCTCTATATTCCACCTGAGTTTATATATATAAGCTACTTCTTCTTTTTTATTTCAAAGTTATTGGTGATAAACTCATATACCCTTCCTTTTTCGTCTTTGTACGTGACTTTCCTCAAACACAACGCTTTTTCTTCTCCGTTGTCCTTGTATTTAAGGTGTATGTGTTCTTCTTTCAAGACACCATATTCTGTGTCGTTCAGTTCTTTACAATATGTTTGTTCTATGATGTCATACACTGCATTTTTCTTCAATCTACATACAAAATTGATCTTCTTGCCTGTAAATTTAGCAAATTGGAGGTAATGGTTATAAGCCCTGTCAAACACCACCATACTATGCTCGGGAAGGTTTAGGTATTGAATAAAAGTTTTATCATGACATTTGGCTTCGCTGATCTTTACAAACGCAGGGGTATCAGCGTGTGCATCAATGAGCATATGGACTTTGAGCCCACCTTTCTTCCTGCCGTCATCCTTTGGATTGCGCCCCACACCTTTCATAATATCAGAAAATAGTCTAATGGTACTCGAATCAAAGATAAATAGGTCGCTGAATGATACATTATTAATGCGGCTGACCGACAAAATTGGCTTAAAATGTTGCGGAAGTTCAAAGTACAGCTTTTCAAAAAACACGTTGTCTCGTTCTCTCAATCCATCACCAGCAGTACTTCTGGCAGGTGACGATTTAAGTCCAAGATGATTTAATTTACCTTGCATTCCCATCATTCCATCACATATTTCACCCATAGAATCACATCTGCTAAATATTCCGAAAAGCATAGTGATCAGTTGCGTCCAAGCAGGGAATGACCTATAATGCTTATCTGTTTTGTGGGTTAGTGCTAATACTGCAAACTTATCTTTTGGTATAAAATCAATCAATTGTTTGAAAATTGGCTGACCGACTAATTTTTTTTGAGTTATCTTTGACTGTCATACTTAGTGTGTTTGGTAGCCAAAAGGTATGACAAAAGGGTTAATCTTTGAGGTTAACCCGCTTTTTTATTTTTTAAGTCGGTTAGTAGTGTTAAATTTTATAATATCAATCTATCTATACAAATTCAAATTTTCTTCCTCGCTACCCTTATTCCCTTAAGAGCTTGTCAATCTACGCTTGAGACGACCCGCCCAATTCAACCATGTTTTTACATTCACGTAAAATTGGGGTCACAACTGTTGGGTTAACCCAACAGTTTCCAATCAATTGGGAATTCTGTATAATTTAACAAAGTAGAACTAAATCTAGTTGCACCAATGATTCACTTCACAAAATCAAACAGGGAAAACCCATTTTCATGAATTTTCCCTGTTTAAAAAATTGTTTATATCTGATGTGAACTTACATAATATTGAAACTTTTAGTGCAGCACAATTTTTTTAGAAATTCTTTTCTTATCGCTTATAAGTGTAATTATGTGTACTCCCTGATTAAAATCTCCTTTAAGGATCAAAATCTGGTTTGAATTGTTTTTGATAACTTGTTGACTAGCTAATAGTCTTCCGCTTATATCCGCTATACTCAATACTGCATCCTGATCTAAAACAATATTTTTTATATCAACAATAACTGAATTGGATTCATTTTGTGTGACGATCATATCGTTATTAATGTCTGCTTCAAAATCTGTGGAAGCCGGAATCCCAACATTAACTACATTAGCATTGAAGAATATGTATTTTGAGCCAACTTTATTCCAGATGATGGCTACCACTTTGATTTTATCCCTTGTGGCATTTACATTGGCTAGTGAAGCATCCACATTAAAAACGGCACCTTTAGCAACAGCTCCGGTTTTTAGTGTTTTACCAAATGTAGTGGGTAACAATGATTGTCTCAATACATTTCTGTGAAGAGGTGTACCGGTCCTGCTGGACTGAAAATTCAAAACATCTTCGACCAAATACAGACCAAGATAATAGTCGCCACCCTCTACTGCCTCAAGAAATTCCACTTTTGCTTTAGCCGTCAAGGTCTTGGTGCTACTATTTAGAGTAGCATCCACTCCGACACCTGCAAAAACTGATTGTGTGGCTTTAAAATCCATGGCAATTTTTATATCTCTTATTCTTTCTGCTATATTGGAACTGTTTACATTGAGATTGGAACCATCCATATAAAAAATGGGTTGACCAGTACCAGAAAAATTATCTCCGAATTCGGTAGCCGTTTGATTCAGAAGATCACCGCTATGATGCACCGCCATAAAAATCAGGTTTTGATCTGCATAGGTGCTAAATATCTCATCTTTCATATTCCATCCCCATGTGCCGCAGAAAGGGCACCACGAAGCAGTTCTCTCATGAACAAGGGTCCAGTTTTTCTTGCTCACCTGTTGGCTGTTAATGCCGGATGCAAATAAAATCGTCAATGTAAATGTAAAAAACCAGGTTTTCATATTTTAATTATTTAGTTTGTTTATTTGTTAAAAATTCCACTTTTGGAGATGAACATCAGATTCTGTAAACATCAATCATTCTCCAATTCTCTCATTTTATCATTTTCTAATTTCATCATTCTCTCATCCACTCATTATTTATATCCCCAGGAAGTTCCTTCTTTTCCGTCTTTGATTTGAATGTTTATTCCACCCAGTGCATCTCTAATTTTATCAGATGTGCCCCAGTCCTTATTATTCCTTGCCTGATGACGTAAATCAATGACCAAATCCATCAATCCTTCCACCGGACCTGCATTGCTTTCTGATTCATCTTTCAACCCAAAAACATCAAAAATTATTGCCTTCATGGTGCTTTTTATTTTCTCAATCGTGGCATGCGAAATTTCGGAAACAGCTATTTGTCCTTCTTTAACACTATTAATCATTGTCACGAGTTCAAACAATCCGGCAATGGCTTTGGGAGTATTAAAATCATCATTCATATCTTCAAAAATGCCGTCAATGATACCTTCCGCTTTTTTATCAAGCTCAGTATGACCTGTTGATGAAGCTGATAAATTCGATAGATTTTTATACGCATCCATCAGCCTCTTAAAACCTTTTTCAGATGCTGATAGCGCTTCGTTCGTCAAGTCATTGGGTGACCTGTAGTGGGATTGCAGCATAAAAAATCGTACCACCATCGGACTGTATCCCTTACTTACATGCACACTGTCACCTGCAAATAGTTCAACCGGCGAAATGGTATTGCCATCACTTTTGGACATTTTTTTACCATTCATCAGCAACATATTGGTATGAAGCCAATAGTTTGCAGGCTGGCAACCACAAGCCCCAACATTCTGAGCGATTTCATTTTCATGATGAGGAAATTTCAAATCATTTCCACCACCGTGTATATCAAACTGAAGTCCGAGATACTTTGTACTCATGGCACTACACTCCAGATGCCAACCAGGAAAACCCACCGACCAAGGTGAATTCCATTTCATAAGGTGTTCATCTGAAGCTTTCATCCAAATGGCAAAGTCGGATGGATGGTTTTTTTCGTCCTGATTTTTAAGATTATCTCTTGATTCAGAAATGAGCTCTTCAATCACCCTGCCAGATAGTTTCCCGTATTCGCCGGTTTTCTCTGCAAATTTTATTGTGTCAAAATAAACCGAACCATTTCTCGTATAAGCAAATCCACGATCGATGATGCTTTGTACCATCTCTATCTGCTCAAGGATGTGGCCTGTAGCCCTGGGCTCAATACTCGGTGGTAAAGTATTAAAAATCCGCATCATATCATGAAAACCAACAGTGTATTTCTGTGCAACTTCCATGGGCTCCAGATTATCAGCCTTTGACCCCTTGGACATTCTGTCTTCTCCGTCATCAAGCAAGTGACCGACATCCGTAATGTTTCTCACATACCTGACTTTATAGCCTAAGTGAAGCAAATATCTGTATATCATGTCAAAGCTCATAAATGTCCGGCAGTTGCCCAAATGTACATCACTATATACTGTAGGACCGCAGACATACATCCCTACGAAACCTTGATGAATAGGCTTAAAAACTTCTTTTTGCCTTGTGAGGCTATTATATACAGTCAATATTGAATTCATGAAAAATGAGTTTAAAAGATAAAGATCTGAATACAGCTTCGTTTATCCTGACGTAAAGAAGGACAAAGATATTATAACTAATGCATATATATTGTTAATTTCTTGTAAAATGAAAAAAGAAAATTGATGCAGAATCTTTTATCAATTATATGATGCTATCCAATTGTTATTATCTTTGTGCCACATTTCATAATCAAAAAATCAAAATGGGACACGGACTATTAAAAGGTAAAAAAGGAATCATTTTCGGAGCTTTAGACAGCAAATCCATAGCGTGGAAAGTAGCAGAAAGATGTGTAGAAGAAGGAGCACAGATCGTATTGACAAATGCTCCTGTAGCCATGAGACTGGGAGAGATCAATGAGCTGGCAACAAAACTCAATTGTCAGATCATACCTGCAGACGCCACAAGCATCGAAGATCTTGAAAACCTGATATCGAAATCAATGGAAATCCTTGGGGGAAAGCTTGATTTTGTATTACACTCTATTGGTATGTCCATCAATGTTCGTAAAAAGAAAGACTATACTGATCTCAATTATGAATGGATGAAAACCACATTTGATGTGTCAGCCATCTCATTTCATAAAGTGATGCAAACAGCGATGAAAATGGAAGCTATGAATGAGTGGGGATCTATTCTGGCACTTACCTATATTGCTGCACAAAGAACGTTCCCTGATTACAGCGAAATGGCAGAATCCAAAGCTCTTTTAGAAAGTTTTGCACGAAGTTTTGGATATCATTGGGCTAAAAAAGCTAAGGTGCGAGTCAATACCATTTCACAATCTCCGACAGTGACTACAGCTGGCTCAGGAGTAAAAGGTTTTGGTGATTTCTTCGGATATGCAGACAAGATGTCGCCTTTGGGCAATGCGAGTGCTGATGCATGTGCGGACTATTGTGTGACAATGTTTTCCGATATGACCCGAATGGTGACCATGCAAAATCTATTCCATGACGGAGGATTCAGCAGCATGGGTATGGCTCCTGAGATTTTGGAAGACTAAATAATTTATATTTGCCAGTCAATGGGTGATTTCCCAACAGAGATCAGATATTGATTTGCTTTACTGAAATGTTTACAGCCCTGAAATGCATTGCCCGCGAGTGGAGAAGGGTGAGCAGCTTCCAGCACCTTATGTTTGGCGTCATCGATCAGTGATTTTTTGTTTTTTGCAAAATTGCCCCAAAGCATAAATACAATGTTTTTATATTGGGTGGAAAGTTGTTGTATTGTATGATCCGTAAAGGACTGCCAACCATAGTCTCTGTGCGATGCAGGCTTGTTCTTCTCAACAGTCAAAACAGCATTGAGCAGAAATACTCCTTGTTGAGTCCATGATGTGAGGTCACCATGAACAGGAATTTTAAAACCGGTGTCATTGGCTAGTTCTTTGTAAATATTTCTTAATGACGGTGGAACTGTGACGCCTTTAGGTACTGAAAAGCTCAATCCCATAGCTTCTCCGGGATTATGATATGGGTCTTGTCCTATGATGACAACTTTTACATCTGATGGTGACACACTATTATAAGCATTGAAAATCAAATGTCCCGGAGGGAAAACCGTTTTACCATTCAATTTATCGGACTTTAGCCGCTCGGCCAGCTGATCAAAATAGGGTGATAAAAACTCATCTTTTAATGCATCTCGCCAGGATGGAGCAATTTGGACTGATTCTGGATTCATCATTTCACTTTATATCATCAACAAAATATCTGTACACACTCTGCAGCATCGGATGTGCAATGGCTGGGTTTTTGATCATCCTGTAATAGTCTTCAACAATTTCTGCCTGTTGCTCAAAATTAAAATCCATCAGCCTGCCTTTGTTGAGCATCACTTTGTATAGGTTTTCTATGCCACCATAATCATATCCTTCCTTGCTTTTTTGTGCTTTGAATGCTCGACCAATATAGACACTCCCATATATCTGATATTGCCATATATGGACTAACTCGTGAACAAGGATTTCTTTTTTTATTTTTTGATAATAATTGATAGTATTAAAACTGACATACGCCAATGCAACGGTCTCAATACCAATTTTTGCCTTATCATCAATTCGTATTTTCGAATAATCGATCGCATTGCCGAAAATCCTTCTGGCCAATGTTAGTTCGTCGTTATTCAACCCTCGAATATTCCACTTGGCCAAGCGAGTCACAAATTGTTGAATTTCAGCAATTCCAGCAATATCAAGTATATAAAAAATCAAATCAAACAACCACTCTTTGATACCATCAGGTTTGCATGGGTGTTGATAAGCGCCTTCATAAATAAAATATACCAAATGTTTTAAGATACGTTTGAATCTTGTTGGAAAAAGTAAAATGATATCCAATAACTCCATGACTACTCAAACCTTAATGCTTTTACCGGGCTGATTTTAGTCACAAGCATTGTAGGAATGATCAATGCAAAAACTGTGATTATTAACGTAGACACGTTTAAAATAATAATGGTTACGGGATCGATCTGAATCGGTGCGGTGTCCATGTAATAATTGGCTTCATCCAGTTTTATAAATTTAAAATACTTTTGGGAAATAGCGATTCCCAGGCCTATAAAATTTCCAATCAACAATCCATACCCAATAATATAAGCCGCATGATACAAAAATATCTTTCTGATACCCCAGTTATTCATGCCTAAAGACTTGAGTGTACCTATCATTTGTGTTCTTTCAAGGATCAGAATCAGTAATACTGTGATCATATTGATGATGGCAACCACGATCATCAGCTGAAGGATTATTTTTTCGTTGATATCCTGAAGATCGAGCCACTCAAATATGGATGGCCACTTAGATCTTACCGATTCAGCATAGTATTTTTGCGAAACCACTTCGTAGTAAACATAATCCGAAATAATGTCCATGTCCTTGTAGTTTTCTAACGTTACCTCCATGCCTTGAACATCTACTTTATCCCATCCAAGAATTTCCTGCAATTTCCGTATATCCACTACCCCGAATCTCTTATCATATTCTTCCATTCCCGTATTGTAAATGCCGGAAATTTCAAACCTCCTTTTTATCTGCTGATTGTCTCTCAAGAAGCTTAAGACCACTTTCTGACCAGTCTTCAACATCATTTTGGATGCAATGTTTTTTGATATCAAAATTTCAGAAGAAGACGTATCTTTTTGATATTGAATGGGTAATCCGTCAATGATGAAAGATTTCAGGGTATTCCATTCATAATCAGCATCTACTCCTTTGAGAAACATGCCATGAAATTGTTCCTTTGTACTGAGTAGACATGGTACCATGATGTAAGGATGTACGCCTTTCACTCCTCCTTGGGTACGTTTGTCTACAGCCTTATTTTTGATTTTAATACCGGCAATTTCCAAAGGTTCCTGATATTCAACATATTTGATTTCCCTGATATCATCATATTGTTTTTCATTTTTATCAATAGGTACAAGTTCAAACTCTCTGTTGATATTGTTGTCTGTAATATGAATGTGTCCCCAGAATCCAAAGATTTTATTTGTGATCTCACTCTTAAACCCTGAAATCACAGAAGTAGTCAGTATCATCACCGAAAGGCTGATAGCGATGGCAACAATGGCTATTCTTATAATAACCCTTGTAAATGTATTGGAATTAGTGGTCGCTATCCTTTTAGCTATAAAATGTTCAATATTCATTCAATCTTTCCGAATAATTCGCTTAAATAACCTACTTTTGCAGCTCAAAATTGCAAAAATACGAAGATTTCAATCGTATTCATTCATCAAACAGAAGGTAATTAGTTTTATATGTTAAATTTTATCGAAGAGCTGGAGTGGAGAGGTATGCTTCATGATATGACACCTGGAGTATCAGAAGTACTTAAAGCCAATAAAATCACCGGATACATTGGATTTGATCCAACAGCACCAAGTATGACCATAGGCAATTATGTCCAGATTATGCTGTTGAAACTTTTCCAACTATCTGGCCACACACCTATAGTACTCATGGGTGGAGCAACAGGTCGTATAGGAGATCCTTCAGGCAAGGACAAAGAGCGGGAACTGAAATCGTATGATGAGCTGGACAGCAACCTGTCTTTCCAGAAAGAACAAATAAAAAAATTTCTGAACTTTGAAGGTCCAAATGCAGCGGTCATAGTCAATAATCACGATTTTTATAGAAACATGAATGTCCTTGACTTCTTGCGGGAAGTCGGCAAGACCCTGACAGTGAGCTATATGATGTCCAAAGACTCGGTAAAAAACAGACTCGAATCGGGGCTTTCATTTACTGAATTCAGTTATCAGTTATTGCAATCTTTTGACTTTCAGGTGCTATATTCTGACTATAAATGTGTCCTGCAGATGGGAGGTTCAGATCAGTGGGGAAATATCACATCCGGTACAGAGTTTATCAGAAGAAATATCGATGGTAAAGCATACGCCGTCACAACCCCACTCCTCACAAAAGCGGATGGTACAAAATTTGGTAAATCAGAACAAGGAAATATATGGCTTGACCCGAAACTGACTTCTGCTTATAGATTTTATCAGTTTTGGATCAATTGTGATGACCGGGACTTACCGAAGTTTATGAGGTATTTTACGCTAAAGTCAAAAGCTGAAGTGGAAGCCCTTGAACTTCAATACAAAGACGATCCACGCGCATTGAAGGCCATTTTGGCAGAGGAACTCACCAGACGGGTTCATTCAGATAGTGATTATGAATCTGTCATGGCTGTGAGTAACGTTTTATTTAGCAAAGATGCGGATGCAGTCACCTTACATTCCATGTCGATACTGGAATTAATGACCATTTCAGAAGAAATACCGTCTTCCGTTATCCCAAAAGCTGATATCGCACAAGAGATACAAATTGACGAATTGTTGGTAAAAACGGGTATCTTATCATCTAAGTCTGAAGTGAGAAAAGCCATCCAAAACAATGCAATCTCCATTAATAAAAATAAGGTGACTACCCATGAACAAAGACTCTCGATGGATGATTTATTGCAAAACAAATACATCATGATCGAAAATGGTAAAAAAAATAAACACATGTTGATCTCAGAATCATGATAAATGATGATATTTGCTTGAAATTAAATGTTTTATGTTAACCTTTTTCTTTTTATCATTGCTGCAACTCATTACAGACCTTCCTGCTCAAAGCTTTCTAAAAACAAGATACAATCCTGTAGTAGCCCACCGTGGTGCATGGAAATCCAAAGGTCTTCCCGAAAACTCCATCGCTTCCCTGAAATACGCCATACAATTGGGTTGTTCCGGGTCAGAATTTGATGTAAGAATGACTGCAGACAATATAGCAGTGGTCAACCACGACCCTACTTATTTCGGACTTGAAATTGAAAAAGTCGCATATAAAGAATTGTTATTACATAAATTATCAAATGGCGAAAAAATACCCACGCTGGAAGAATATATCAAAGCCGGGCTTAAAAAAAATAAAAAAACAAGGCTCGTCCTTGAAATAAAACCAACAGCTTTGGGTAATGAAAGGGCAATCGAAATAGCACAAATCATATATCGTCAGGTCAATGCCCTGAAGGCACAAAAAATGGTGGACTATATCAGTTTTGATATAGAAATGCTCAAGGCTTTGGTTAAAATAAATTCAAAAATTACCACACAATACCTTAACGGTGACATCTCTCCTGCTGAAATAAAATCTCTCGGTATCAGAGGATTGGATTATCACCACTCGGTCTTTAAAGGCAAACCAGAGTGGGTCAGACAAAGCAAAGAACTCGGCCTTATCCTCAATGTATGGACTGTCAATAATGAAGCCGATATCGACTATTTCCTTAAAGAAAAATTTGATTTTATCACCACCAATGAGCCCGAATTGACAAGTCAAAGACTCAAGTTTTTAAAGTTGAAATGATGACGATATCTTGATGAGTCATTTTGACTTTGTTATTCTGGAGATGCTTTATAATACCAACGTCTGAATAGCATGCGGCAATATACTCACTTCCGCACCTTGGGTACCTACACATACATTGTAAGTCACTTTTTTATCACTCTGATTCATCACTATTACTGCGATTTTACCATCCGGATTTTTGAAGGCGGTGGTAAGTAAGTTACTTCTGCTTGCCGCGCTACTGATTTTCTTTGCGCCAGGGCGGATAAACTTGGAAAAATGTCCAATATAATAATACGATGGAGTGTAAATAATTTCTCCCGTTTGGGTATCTCCGTGTACAGGAGCAAAACAAAAATTACCTACATGATTGGGACCACCGGTTTCATCAAGAAGAATATTCCAATCGGTCCACCCCACTGTTCCATTATTAAAATCATTGATCATCGCACGACCATATCTCTCACCATTTGACCATCTTTGATAAGCTTCACGATGGAAGCTTTCATTACACCCTTCTGTAAACAATAAGTTTTTTGTTGGGTAGTTTTTATGAACTATACCGACATTTTCAAACATTGGCTGGCCACCACTCCAGTTTTCATACCAATGAAATCCCATACCCCAGGCATATTTAGCAGCTTGAGGATCATCAAATATGACATTAGCCCGATGTGGCATCAAATCGCGATTGTGGTCCCACACGATAATTTTTTTATTGGCTAATCCATTTTTCACCATAGTCGGTCCCAGATGATTTTTCAAAAAATCTCTCTCTTCTTCTGCTGTAAAGATGCAACTTTCCCATCTTTGGGTAGCCATAGGTTCGTTCTGGATAGTGATACCCCAAACAGGGATACCTTCCTTTTCATAAGCTTTTATAAATTTTACAAAATAGTTAGCCCAACTTTGTGCATATTCACTTTTCAGCTTTCCACCACGGAGCATATCACCATTTGTTTTCATAAAAGCCGGTGGACTCCAGGGACTCGCATAAAAAGTGATTTTTCCTCCTGCAGTATTTATAGCTTGCTTTATAAAGGGAATTCGAAATTTTTTATCATGACCAATATTAAAAGAATTCAACAAACCGTCTCCTTCATCAACGTAGGTGTAACTACCACTGCTAAAATCACAACTATGAATATTTGTGCGTATTAAACTGTATCCTATTCCCTTTTCCTTATCAAAATATGCTTTTAAAAATTCCTGTTGCTTTTCAATTGATAATTTTGCAAAGGTCTCTGCACTTGCATCAGTCAACGCCGCCCCTATACCAAGGAATGTTTGAGCTGTTTTTCCAGGATCGACAAAGATGCTGACTTCACCCTCAATAGTTTGCGGCATTGGTTTAAAGTTGATTCTATCTGTTTCTGTCAACCTTAGTTGAGTACTATCAGCTGTGGTATACACTGTCATTGTTTGAGGCACAAAAGATTTCTTTTTTGACGGTTGGCAAAAGGAAATTAATGTCACAATATTAAATAAAATGAAAAATATAGGTTTCATATTTTGTTTATTTGCTAAATTTTAATTCAATTAATAAATTATGCGCTGTGGCTATATAATCATATACTTGCAGACAATTATACCATCTTACACGAGTTTGTTCCCAAAATTACTTCCACAAATACGTAACTGTAGATTCAGGCGGAATCGAAGCCAAAGCTTTTTTACCATAAAATGAGATATTAAATATTTCTTCTTGTTTTGACTCATTTACAGCTATCAGTACTTTTTGATTATCTGGAGTGAGCAATGTGACGGAGTGAATATTACCTAATTCAGTGCTCGCTATTCTTTTTGATCCTGGAGGTATAAATGCCGATGCGTGAGCTATGATATAATAGGAAACATTTTTTGTGGTGACATTACCGGCAATAGTGAGTGCACCTTTGCATTGGGTACAACCACCGGGCGTATGGGGCCTAAATCCAGGATCATTAGCAAGATTCCATTCCAATACCACCTTACCCCAATGGCGTAAACTACCAATGACTACGTTTTTAGTATGCCAAAGCAGATCACCGGAAAATGTGCCATTTGATCCTGTCCACTGTTCTGTGAAGTATAGCGATTTGTCCGGGTGAGCATTATGTACCGTAGACAAGGCACTTATATTACCAGCGTAAAGATGAAATGCACTCCCATCCACATAAGGTTTTGTTTCAGAATCATTTAGAATAGAAATAGGATATTGGGGATTGTCACAATTATGGTCCCAAATCACTATTTTAGTATTTAAATTCGCTTTTTTTAAATGCCGGTCCTAAATGTTTTTTGACAAATTCATTTTGTTCACTTGCTTTCATGAGCATACTTGGATTGTTACCTCCATGCTCAGGTTCATTTTGTACTGTGACTGCATCAATTACGATCCCGTGTTTTTGCATTTCCTGAATATATTTCACAAAATATCTGGCATAAACATCATAGTATTTGGGTAACAATGCACCACCCACAGAATTTTTATTAGATTTCATCCAGAGTGGCGCGCTCCATGGAGATGCCATTATCTTGATTGAAGGATTGATTTTGAGGATTTCTTTCAACACGGGTATGAGTGCCATCGTATCTTTTGATAAAGAAAAGGAAGATAAGGCTGTATCTTCGCTGTGCACATCTATATCGTTATAACTAAATACTGTTTCGTCAAGATCAGATGCCCCAAGACTTATCCGTAAATAGGATATACACAATTTATTGTTGCCACACAAAAACAGATCATTCAGCAGGGAGTTTTTTTGAAATGTTCCCATCTTGTGGATCAGTCCTGCACTACCACCTGTCAGGGTGTAACCAAAACCATCAATAGACTGAAAAGTAGAAACCGTATCAATTTCTATGGTTGGATAATTATTGGTCGACCCGGTATAAAAGTCCATTGGCTTTTGCTTCTCAAATAATATACTCTGATCACCTTTTGTAAGCCAAAAATCCAACTGACCTACCTTTACTACTTTGATAGGATTAGTATCGGGTATTTGATTATTTTTAACGCACGAAATATTGGTCAATACCAATATCAGACTCAATCCCAATGTCATCAGCTTAATTGTCAGGTATTTTGTATTTTTCATTGAAAAACTCTAATATAATCTACTATCATGCGCTGCGGAAATACGGTAGAATTATCAGGACTACCAGGCCAATTGCCACCGACGGCTACATTAAATAAAAAGAATTCAGGATCGTTAAAAGGATATGCATTGCCAGCCATGGTCTTCGTAAATTTATAAAACTCCTTATCATCCATAAGCCACCTGATGGCATCCTTTTCCCACACAATGCTAAACACATGGAATTCCTGAGAAAAATCACCGCCGCTGACTGATACTTCTCCACCTTGAAAAGTGTGATTTCCGGCAGATGATTTCCAGTGGACGGTCCCGTGTACTTTACCGGGAACTGAGCCTATCAATTCCATAATATCAATTTCACCACAAGCTGGCCAACTGACTGATGAAATATTGGCCCCTAGCATCCATAATGCAGGCCAGATCCCCTTTCCTTTTGGTAGTTTGGCCCTGATATCTATTCTGCCGAAAGTAAATTCTCTTTTTCCTTTTGTGGTGAGTCTGGCTGATGAATATTTATATGTATCGATATTTTCAGCCCGGGCTTCTATAATCAAATTGCCCCCTGAAAGAAATACGTTTTTTTTATTATTGGTGTAATATTGCAATTCATTGTTACCCCAACCACCGGTACCATTTCCTATTTCATAATTCCATGATTGTGTATTCAAGTCTTTAGCATCAAACTCATCACTCCAGATTAATTTATAGCCTTGGTAAGAATTCGGAGTCGAATAACCCTTGCTATCTGTGAAGTAATTTGCACCATCCTGAGTGATAATAATGCCTTTTACAGCGTTATTGACAAGTTTACATCCTTTAGGATTTGAAAACTCTACCGTAAATTCCAGGTTGCTTTGCCTCATTTCCAAACTATCGCCAACTATCGTAACTTCAAAATTTGCTGATTGTTTACCTGGTTCAATTTTCAAAACACCTGAATTCTTTTTTATATGTTTGTCAAATAAGGCTGTGCCCTCTTTTACGACATATTCAAAGGATATTTCTTTGGTTGTGGTGACGTTGAGAGAGACAAAAAATGTAAATGGTACATTTGATTTACTCCTTTCAATTTTAGCATCCCATACTGACACTTCAGGTGTTACCACATCTGGCGTAATAACTTCCTCAGGATTCTTACTGCAATTATTTGAAGCAAAGAATACTACATATAACAGAAAGATTTTTAACATTTTCATGCGCATGATAAGTTTATTTTATCGAACATCAGACCAGAGTTGCCTGCTTTATTTTGCAAAATCTTAAAGGATTACATTAAGATTGGGTGTATCCCATTTTTACACTAAAATTGTTTAAACAGCCCGCTACCCCTGCTTGACTACGTAGGCCGGCTCATTCCCAAGAATAGCTTGGCAGCTCTGAAGAGCTTGTCAAGCAACGCTTGAGACGTCCCACCCTTTAACTCTTAGCTACTAGGCTAATCCACTAAATTGGTAACTTAAAAAATATATATTATACTGTAATTTCGGGATACATCCATAAGATTCATGTATTGTGTATTCACCCAGACTATCTAGATGTTGCTTCTTTGAATATCCACTTAATCAGTTATCGCGACAATACAAATTTTGTAACTTATTTTACTTTGTCAAATTATACGGACTTTCCGATTGATTGACAACTGTTGGGTTAACCCAACAGTTGTCACCCTAATTTACAATACATTTATCTTTAACTATGAAAAAATATCAGGTATCCGGTTGATAACATTTTGATGAAAGTGTAATCACTTAGATTTTTGAAGGAAACAAAGCAGAACTATTTAGGTACAAACTTTCAAATCAAAAAAATCTCCTGATTTTTATACCTGAAACTGCTCATACCTAAATAGTTACTGATTTTAATTTATTGTGCCTTAAGTCTCACATACCACGCATTACCTGTTTCAGTTCCTTGAGCCCGCAGATACATAGCTTTACTGTCTAAAGTCAGGATTTCATACTCCTTCTGTAAAGCACCATAACCTATAAAAGTATTGTTTCCTGCTAACAAAATAGATGTTTTGGTAGAAGGTGTTGATGCAGGAATGCCAGAACTGGATGGAACAAAACTAAAACCATTTGAAGCACCGGGATAAGAATAGCACCCCTCATCACCACTGCCGGGAATACCTGGTAAGCCTCCCGCCAGACTGCCGGTTTTAGTAAATGCACCATCAGGAGATGCTACGTCAATGGTATATCCTGTGGCAGTTTTTGTAAATTTAAATGTTGTGGAATAAAAACAATTGCAACATGCGACTTTTTCATTGATAGAAGCTGCCCACCATTCCGGTGATCTGCTATTATCATTCCAAGGTCCAACCCCAAAATGCCCACCTATACTTTTATCTACAACCCATGTTTTGGATGAACCACCAGTCAGATCAGTAATGATAGCAGCCGGTGGTGTAAAATTACTCTGAACGGTGATTTCCTTTGTTGCAGTAGATGATGCTCCACCTTTTCCATATACTACTGCAGTTACTAGATATTTATTGACTCCTAGTTTTGTATATTTTCTGGACGTCTTACCCGTGGGCAGGTTGACTGGAGTAATACCGTCTGCAGCATCAAAGTCTATACGATAATTAAGGGCATTGTCTGCTTTGATTGTAAATTCTACATCGCCGGATCCGTCACCATTGGGAGTTGCTGTGGTTGTGCCTTTGACATCAGCATTGATCACAATATTTGATGGCGGTGTAAGGTCTCCTAAAGTATAATCTGTCTTTTCGCAGGATATGACAATGACTGCACAAAAAGCAGTGATGAATATTTTAAATATATTGTTCATAATCTTAAAATTTTAAAAGGTTAATCTAAAATTGTCCACATAAATCACATCACCAGCTCCATCCTTCGAATCATTAAATCTCAATACCAACTGAGTGTATTTTGTATCAGCAGGTATTTTTGTGATTGTACTAAAATCAAAAACCAATTCTTCCCATTCTCCTGATTTTGTAAATGGCACTTTGAGTATTCCATCACCATTTTTAGGTCCATTTATCGACCCTTCCAACTCAAGGTTGACGGTTTTACCAATATTTTCAGGTTTTGGATTGTATGCAAAAACTTTAATCTTATTACCATTCTTAAAGTTGATAGGAATATTGAGAGGTGAATAAGTTCCGCTCCATCCTTCATGTCCCCTGGTAAATTTACCCACAGTGGCTGATGTATTGAGTCCTTTGGCATCAGGATTGGCTACTTTTTCAAATTTTTGTCCGCCTCCAAATGTGCCGAAAAAATAATCAATAGAAGCATGCTCAAAATCAATAGGTAATGCAAATAGAGTTTTTGTAAAAGTAGTGGTTGCTTTGCCACCACTCAGAGCATCCACTCTAAGTGTAAAGGGACCACCTGTAGCCGGATATGTATAAGGCGCGGTTTCCTTATCCAAAGCGAGAGGCGTACCCGTTTCATTGGTCTTATCGCCATAATAGACTAAAAATGATTTTGCATACAATGCAGTTGCTTTCACCTTTGTCTCTCCGGATAAAGTCACCTTAAGATTTTCAGGAGCCCTGTATGTAACTTTAAGCGGATGTGATACTGAAGTCTTTTTGCCTGCTATATCAAAGTAATCAATGACCACTGTATAATCTCCTCGGGATAAGAATATTTCGCACTAACTCCGGGGTTGACTTTGGCTGATGACGCCGTACCTGTGCCATGTCCAAAATTGACTGTAGCAGAAGAAAAACCATCTCCTAGTGGGGTAATTTTTACATCCCCTGAATTATCATTGCTGATGTCAAACAATTTTGAGAAGTTTCCTGAAGTCACATTATTGACAAATGAAGTATCAGTATCAATCCCATCCTGTTCAGTACACCGCATCATAAAAAGCAGTAAAAAAATACCGAAAATGAATGCTGTTATATTTTTCATTTTTTAAATTTTTATTTGATTTAATATTTTCAAAAATTAATCGAAACCTGGATTTTGTTTTAAGTTAGGATTAGCAAGAATTTCTCTTTCCGGAATTGGAAAAATCTCGTTTTTATTGGCTTTAAATCCTCTTGGAGATAATACAGTTGCTGCATCTCCCCATCTCACCAAATCAAAAAAACGATGTCCTTCTCCGGCAAGTTCCAACCTTCTTTCTGCTTTTATGGCAGCCAGAGATACCGGAACTGAAGGTAATCCAACTCTAGCTCTTACAGCATCTAGCAGTGCTTGTGCTCTTGCACCCGTACCACCTAATGCCTCAGCTTCCATTAAATATGTGTCAGCGAGACGGATGATAGGTGAATTTTGTCTGTAATTGAGTTCCAATGCTCCACCACCTGTCCGCACATCAGATTGACGAGGTACAAATTTATTGAGAAAATATCCCGTATTTTGATAGCCGCCGATATATGATATTTGTTTTGCCGCTTCTAATGCTTTCAAATCCAAAACAGTGGCTCCAAATCTAGGGTCAGATTTGATAACATCATAAAATTCCTGCGTAAAGACATTAAAACTCCAACCACTGGGTAGCTCCGGAGCTGTAGACCCTGCCAATCTGGAATAAGATCTTGGTCCTACCATGACATTCAGGGTATTTCCTTCATCTCTTGCACTACCCCACCAACCCCAATCGGAATTTCCAGCGCTTGTGTGCGAGCATTCAAGTATATTTTCAGAATTAAATTTATTAGCAGTCACCCAAAGATCACCAAAATTTTGCAGCAGACGGTAACCATACTGGCTTGCAGTACCTGGAGTACCATTGACTTCTGCAAATTGAGCAGCGGCTAGTGCTCCCTTATTTTGGTACAAAAGCACTTTTCCTAAAGTTGCTTGTGCTGCCCCTTTGGTCATCCTTCCTGCCTCTGTTGTCACAGGCACTGTCGGCGGTAATGCTGCTATCGCTTCAGTGAGGTCCTTTTCTATTTGAGCATATACAGCAGTGGGTGCCGCTTGTACTACAGTATACATATTGGACGCAGTCAAAGGCTCAAGGATCAAAGGAATATTTTTGAATAAACGGACTAAATTAAAGTAATAAATAGCCCTCAAAGCTTTGGTTTCAGCCACAAACCTGGCTTTTTCAGTATCTGACATGGTAGTGGCAGGCAATTTCGCTAAGAGCGTATTGGCTCTGAATATGCCTTGAAAATGATCATTCCAAAAACTGGCAGGTACTATGGTCTTATTTAATGTATAATTGGAAAAGCCCTGAATTCCTGCTCCGTCAGTAGCACCACCACCACCTGCGAAGTGATCGTCAGAGCCTGCGTTCATCATGGACACTATGTTTTCAAATCCACCGGTATTTTTCCGTAAGACGTCATACACTCCCACAAGGGCCGAAAAAGCTTGCTCTCTGTCAGCAAAATAGTTTTCTGAAAGAAATTGTCCTTTTGGGGAAACTTCAATAAAGTCTTTTGAACATGCCGAAAAAAGTAATGTCAATACAAATATTGAAAATATTTTATTTATTGTTTTCATCTCAATTGAATTTTAATTTTGATATTATAGAATTAAAAATTGACTTGAACGCCTCCAATGAAGGATCTTGCCTGATGGTAAAATCCCTTATCTATTCCAAAAACACCACCACCTATTTCAGGATCATAACCGGTATATTTGGTCAGTGTTAAAAGGTTTTCACCTGTAAGATAAAGTCGGATTCTTGAAGACCCAATCTTTGATGACACATTACCAGGTAAAGTATATCCGAGTTGAACTAATTTCAAACGGGCATAATCCCCATCTTCAAGATAAAAATCTGACATACGACCAAAATTTCCATTGGGGTCATTACTTACCAATCTTGGAAAGGAATTGGATGTACCTTCACCTGTCCATCTGCTCAAAGCTTTAGTTTGGAAATTGGAGTTTCCTATATCCAGCCTGCGCAATCCCTGAAATATTTTATTACCAGTAGCACCTTGAGTAAATAACATCAGGTCAAATCCCTGATAGTCAAGGTTCAGTGTGAAACCGAAAGTATATTTTGGCAGGTTATTTCCTAAAAATGTCTTGTCATTATCATTTATTTTTCCATCCCCATCGATATCGGCCCATTTGAAGTCACCGGGACGAGCATTGGGTTGAATAAGGCTTCCATCAGCATTTTTGTATGCCGCTATTTCAGCTTCATTCTGGAAAATACCATTTGTCTTAAATCCATAAAATGTGTTGTAAGATTGTCCAACCGCAGTCCTAGTGATGGTACCCATAGATTGAAAGGAAGCATCGCCAGGAATAAAGTTTGCATCTGAAGCCACAAGAGTTACCTCATTCTTGAGGTAAGCCATACTACCATTAGCACTGATATTAAGGTCTCCAATTTTATTTTTATAACCTAGTTCTATTTCTATACCAGTATTATCCATGTCCGCAATATTTCCAACAGGAGCTGAAGATACGCCTACATAGCCAGGTATAGTAATAGGCCTGAGTATTCCTGATGTGGACTTTTGAAATACATCAACATTTAAATTAAAATTACTAAAAAGCTCAGCGTCAAATCCGATATTCTTTTGTGATGATTCTTCCCATCTTAAATCCGGATTGTCCAATGAAGTCGGAGAGTAACCTGTCGTAATTACACCTGAATTACCCAAGGTATAATTGAATCCGCCGGCAACTGTGGAAAGATAACCAAAATCTCTTATCGCATCATTCCCTACTACACCTATACCTCCTTTGATTTTAAGATTGGTAATAATCTTGGGGCTGACACCATTTTTCCAGAAGCTTTCGTTTGATACTACCCATCCGACAGAAACTGAAGGGAACACTCCAAATTTATTATTACCTCCAAATCTTGAAGACCCATCACGTCTGAGTATCCCTGTAAAGAGATATTTTTCTTTGAAGTTATAGTTCAAACGAGAGAATAAAGATGTCACTTTATGTTGGATCATATCATATGATGATGTAGTTCTGCTACTCGCAGGTATATCAAATCCGAAGGAAGCTTCCTTATAAGTGTTGACTGGAAGGTTGAATAAGGAAGTACCCAGACTCTCCACCTATATTTTCTACATATGCTCCCTGACCAAGTAAAACTGTAAGTTGATGATCTCCAAATGTATTATTATATGTCACCGTATTCTCCACGTTCCAGTTAAAAACTTTGTTCTCACTCTTTCCATAATTATTCTGAGAAGTTCTGCTGGTGGCACTTAGGTAAAACACGGGTGTAAATCCTTCCCCACCCCAGTATGCTCTTTTAGCCCCAAGCGTGGATTTGACAGTAATGTTTTTATGGACAGCTGCTTCAAGATAGGCATTTCCTACAATGTCATCACCCCAATCAAATGCACCTAAACGGGTTTGAATAAAGGCTGTGGGATTTCTCATTTCCTGTCCTACCAGTGTGGATATACCGTATGGATTACCTTTTTCATCACGGATTACAGGATTTGAGTTATAAGGTGCACCAGCTGCAAGCGCAGCGTCAGTCACAACCACAGGTGTGGTGGGATCAAGATTTATAGCTGAACTCAAAACACCTCCAAACTCATCTGTGGCTCCAATTCCGACAGACTTTTGATTAGAATATCCTAATGTTTGTCCAAAAGTGAAAATCTTGGAAATTTTATGTGTAGAGTTCAATCTGATACTCTTTCTGTTATAATTTGAAATATCAGTTGCTACTATTCCCTCCTGATCCTGAATACCAACTGATGCATAATAAGTAGATGTGCTACTACCACCACTCACACTTAATTCATGTGAATTACGTAATGCTCCGTAATTAAAAATTTGTTTTTGCCAATCGGTTCCTGTTCCGAGATCAACAGATGGGAAAATCAGGTTTCCACCTCCCGCAACCGATCTTTCATTAAGTAATGTGGCATATTGTGAAGCATTCAGTAGCTTTAATACCTTAGATGGAGCAGATGAACCGAAAAATCCATTGTAAGAAACATTTAGTTTTCCTTCTTTACCCTTTTTGGTAGTCACGAGGATAACTCCTGTAGCCGCTCTGGTGCCATAAATAGCTGCTGAAGCAGCATCTTTCAATACTTCGATGGATTCGATATCGGACTGATTTAAGTAACCAATACCACCGGCATCAACTACCACACCATCCACTACCCAGAGCGGATTATTTCCTGCATTGCCAAAAGTAGTAATACCTCTCACCCGGATAGTGGAAGGCGAACCTGGCTGACCTGAATTTTGAGCTATGGTTACACCAGCAACTCTACCTTGCAATGATTGTTCTACCCGCGCACTGGGTACTTTTTCCAAATCCTTTGTCTTTAAACTGGAAATAGAACCAGTTACCACACTTTTCTTTTGAATTCCGTATCCGACAACTACAATCTCATCGAGCAAAGATCCCTCTGAGAGTGTGATGTTAATAACATTTTCAGTTCCGATTTTTATCTCCTGCTCCTTATATCCTGTATAAGAAAAAATAAGAAAATCAGCACCTGAAGGACATGTTAGTGAGTAGGATCCATCTAAATCTGTGATGGTTCCTTCATTTGTCCCTTTGACAAGGATATTAGCTCCTATCAAAGGGTCATTGGTTTTTGCATCTGTGACGATACCAGTGATAACTCGTTGAGACGACATCATGGTCCCTACAAACAACAAAATCACAAAAATGACTTTTCTTTTAAATGTAAGCATAATGATTTGAATAAGATTGATTAATGAATGATCACAAAGGTATTCCAAATAGCTATATAACAATACGGATAGCACTACGTCATTACTACTACAATATTCATCCAATACTACTACATATCTACATATTTTGTATTTTTGTGGGGAGTACAACCCCATACATTGATGAAATTTACATATATCATAAGAGACAGTTTCGTGTTGCTGCTATACTTCAATACTTTTGTTTGCAGCCAACCTTCAAATATTGGTCATCCACCAGTTTTTAACTTTGCAAAAAAAGATACTAAAGCAGGTACGCAAACTTGGGCAATAGCCGAAGATAACCTTGGAAACACCTGGTTTGGAAATAACGCTGGTTTGATTAAATTTGATGGGTACCGATGGGAAATATTTCCACTTCCCGTTAATACACTGGTAAGATCACTGACTTGTGATACCATTAATCAAAGAGTATATGTAGGGAGTCAGGGAGAATTCGGGTATTTTGGTTTTGCTGAAAATGGCAAATTTCTATATAAAAGTTTATCTCAGTCACTACCATCAAGTCACCGACTTTTTGGTGAAGTTTGGCACACAATAAATACTAAATATGGTATATTTTTCAGGACAGACCATCAGGTTTTCAGATTTTTTAATGGCTCGATCAGGCCTTTATTTGATGAATATGTATCCTTAAATTTTATTGCTGAGTGGGGCTCAGAAATTGTCTTACAAGATAGCGACAACAAATTGTACTATTTTGATGGAGAAAGATTTCAAATAAGAACCACAAATAACTCTTTTAACAAAGGTAAAATTTCATCTGTCATCAATTTGAATAACCAAACTACGATCATCACCACCTTGCATAATGGAATTTTTCAGGAAATTAAAAATGGATTTATACCATGGCACACTTCAAATGATCAATTTCTCAAGAAAAATGTGATATATTGTGCTACCGGATTGGATGATGAAAAAATTGCATTGGGTACATCATATGAGGGAGTGATCATTCTGAATAAAAATCGGGAGATCGAAAACCATATCAACAAGTCAATTCAACTCCAAAACAATACTGTCTTAAGTATTTTTAATACTAACTCAGGAAACATATGGGCAGGCTTGGATAATGGCATTGATCTGGTACAAAGAGATTCATATTTCAGGATATTTTACCCTGATGATGATTTGCAAGGTACCGGATATACAGCTGAAATATTTGAGAATGAATTATACCTTGGCACCAATACCGGACTTTACAAAATCCCCTGGCAAACATTCTATTCTCATGGTCAGAATAATAAATTCAAATATATTGAAAACTCTAAAGGTCAGGTTTGGAAGTTGCAAAAAATCGGCAAACGACTGTGGATGGCGCATCATGAAGGTGCTTTTACCATTGCAGGAAAAGTTGCACAAAAAGTTAAAGGAACGACCGGTGTCTGGAAATTTATTGAAAAAGGTGAAAATGAAATCATTGCCGGATTTTATGAAGGATTGATACAACTAAAATACCAAAATAATTTATGGCAAGCAAAAAATATAGAAGGTTTTGAAGAAAGTTCCCGATTTCTGATCAATGACAAAGATGATAATATTTGGGTTTCTCATCCCTATAGGGGTATATATAAAATATTGAAAGAAGAATTACAATTACAAAAAACAAAAGCATTTAAGTTAAATTCAAATTATAGTAATGGAATCAAAATTAACAATTTCATTTTCCCCATTGATAAAAGTATTGTTGTATCCAGTGCTGACAATTTATACAAATTGAACCCTAATTCTTATCATATAAAAAAATATTCTGAAGTCCAGGATCATATCGACGTTCAAAAAGGCTTAAAATTTCTTGAAGAAGACAGTTATAAAAATATTTGGTATGCCACCACAGAAGAAACGGGAATTTTGGTACCACAAAGGCAATTTAATACAAAATATCAAAAATATATCGTAAATGAATTGAATAACAGACTACCGGAAACATTTCAGTCCATATTGACAATCGATAAATATAATGCCATCATTCCGACTGAAAGAGGTTTTTTACACTTCAATCCAGAAGGATATATGAATGGAACAAAGCCATTAAACTTATACGTATCAAAAATAGTACTAAAATCTCATCTTGACAGCACCATATATTGTAAAACAAACCCAAATGTACTGCAACCAGAAGATATAATTCTAACTCATGATCAGAATAAAATTGAGATCAATCTTTCAGTCAGCAATCATCCTAATAAGCAGCTTGTCGAATACTGTTACAAAATCAATGATGGAGAGTTTAGTTTGTGGCAAAAAAATCCTGATATTGGTTTCAACCAATTATCATCAGGTAAGTATGTCATTGAGATCAAAGCAAAAAATCAGGGAGGAGTTGAAAGTAACGTTCTAAAACTGAATTTTGTCATCAAACCACCATGGTTCAGATCAAAAATGGCTTTTATAATGTATGGAGGATTATTGCTATTGTTTTGGTATTTGCTGGCTCGCAAACAGAAAAAAAAGTTTTTTGCAGAAAAAAAATCCATCATTGAAGAAAGCCAAATCAGAGAACAAGAACACTTAGTAGCTGTTCAGGAGAGTCAGGAAGAAATCATAAGACTGCAAAATGAAAAATTGCAAGCCGAAATTGCTTTTAAAAATCAGGAACTTACTTCATATACTTATCACTTAGTATCCAAAAATGAATTGATATCAGAAATAAAGAAGGCTATCCAAAAATTAGGCCCCAAATTTGAAAATGATAAGGAATTAAAAAGAGAATTTAAAACTATTATGCAACTTACAGATCAAAATGCCGGTATTGATGCCGACTGGGACAATTTTGTTAAGAGTTTTGATCAGGTACACTCAGAGTTCTTCAAACGACTGACTGAAAAGTATAACAATCTAAGTTCTAATGACTATAAAATGTGTACATATCTAAGATTGAACCTCACAACAAAGGAGATCGCTACTTTGATGAATATTTCTATAAGGAGCGTCGAAACTAACAGATACCGACTAAGAAAAAAACTGGGTTTGCACCCTGAAGCCAACCTTACTCAATATCTTTTAAGGTATTAATGGTGATTCTGTTACCAAGTTTATGTATCTTATGTCAGGGATTGATTAAATTAAGCCGTAATGATACAAATCCCTGGCTGTCGAATAAACCTGCTTTATGCGGTAGCACTTTGTCGTGAAAATTGAACGAATAACCTTATATTGCAGGTATTTCATGCTGTAATACCTGGCAGATTGACATTTTAGCGCCAGGCAAGGATTTTCTACTACATAATGCAGGTCACCCTCAATCAGCCTGGTATTGTGACCTAACGTGCTGAAGATCAAAAGCTACACCAGCTTATCTTCTAAAAATGTAATGGAAGCAGTCATTCGAATACAGAAGTAAGGATCAAAAAAAATAAATGAGAAATTTTGCCAAATATGATCCAAATCATATCAAAGAGTAAAAAAGAAGCGTAATTTTGCCCTGTGAAAAATTTGTTGATTTATTTCATGGTGGTTCTGATGAGCATTCCTGTGTTTACAGGTATGACCACCTATATTTCGTGGAGAATCAATCAAGTATACATAGCGAAATATCTTTGTGTCAACAGAGAAAAAAAGGAGCTCAAGTGCAATGGAAAGTGTCATCTCATGAAAAACCTGAAAGAGCAGGAGCAGCAGGACAATACCCCTATTCCGCACAAAGTTAAAGAAATCAAACTAGACTTATTTATCTGTTCTCTAGTGGCACCGTTACATTCCGGCAACCGCCATCTTTTAGTTTCCAAGTCAGAAATTTCTTATCAAAATCATATAAAAGCTTCATCATACTGCAAAATTATATTTACTCCTCCTGATTTATTAGTTTAAGAGTAGAATTTAAATTTTTATGTTTGAGAGAAAGTGAGTAAATTCAATTTTGGACAAGGTGCGCCACTGTGCACAGCCAGATCAAGATGCTAAAGTTAAAAATATAGCACTGGTTAAAATTAATTTTACGGCTTTGAGACTATTCATTAATATTTAAACATACTCTCTACCTACCTATTCCTGATTATATCCACAGGTATTATCACTTGTAAATTATTACCTATTTTTCAATAATAAAATCCTTGATCACATGAACGGTAGATGGATATTAGTATTGGGTACATTTATTTTTATTTCTGCATTATCAAGTCTTAAAGCTTGCGATGTTTGTGGTTGTGTTGTGTCTGGCCATCAATTTGGTATTCTGCCACAGTTCCAAAAACATTTTGCAGGTATAAGATATGGCTACAGAAGTTTTAAATCTGTGCATCCGCCTGTATTTTCTACAGATACTGAAAAAGTAAGTCGCGAATATTTTCACACCGTTGACCTGTGGGGAAGATATGTAATAGGAAATCGCGTGCAGTTGTTTGGATTTGTGCCTTACCATCATATCACCAAAACTGAAAATGGGACATCAATCATACAAAAAGGTATGGGAGATGTGACCTTGATAGGACTCTATGCCATCATCAATCAGCTTAAATCGGAAAATGGGCTCTGGACACACCACCTTCAAGCTGGTGGTGGTATCAAGCTCCCCACCGGTGCATCGGATTATGTCACAATCGAAAATGAATGGATCCCGGGCATACAACAAGGTACAGGCACAACTGATATTATGTTTAATGTCAATTATTTTTTGAGATACAGCAATGCCGGTCTATCTACCGAAACAAGTTGGAGAATCAATAGTCGTAATACCAAGTATGATTTTCAGTATGGCCGCAGATCGACATCTACTATCAGGGGATTTTATGTGATTCATATAGGCGAAAAAAGCTTAATGCCATCTATCGGTACTTCTCTGGAGCACTCCGCATTAGATTATCATGATGGTGCAGATGTGGCTTTATCAGGAGGGTATGGGCTATATGGTCAGGTAGGTATTGATTTTTTCAGTAGCGGATTTACTGCAGGTATTTCTGCACAACCTGTTATATCTCAAAATATTGCAAATGGCAATCTTATTTCTGGCAGCAGAGTAAATGCACAATTTGCTATTCTTTTTTAAAAAGAAATCTATATTTTACAACAAATTAAATAAATAAAAAAAATGAAAAATTTTAAATATATAATCATCACAGCCTTTTTATCAATTCTAATGATTTCATCATGTAAAGAAGATGAAGAAACACAACTCCAGCAGGGTAAAGTTACGATAGAATTTGATCATGTTTTCGGATCTACCGAAGCAGCTTTTTCTGTCAACAAAGAATTGACTCATCCCATGTTAGGTGAAAAAATGACTTTTACCATGTGTAGGTATTATGTATCCAATGTCAGATTAAAAGCAAAAGACGGAAGCTGGTTTGCCATGCCTGAGAGCTATTTTATAGTGGATGCAGACCCTGCCACCGGAAGTAATATACTCACCATACCAAATGTGCCCGGTAATGAATATACTGATGTAGAAATGATGTTAGGTGTGGATAGTCTCAGAAGTGGTTCCGGTGCTCAGACCGGAGCATTGGATCCTGCAAAAGGCATGTTCTGGAGCTGGAATTCAGGTTATATCATGGTAAAAGTTGAGGGAAAAGCTCCTACAGCCGCTGATGGTAGCTTTGCTTTTCACTTGGGTGGTTACAAAGGAGTAGATAAGGTACAAATTACAAAATCCTACAATTTTGGCACCGCGCCGTTAGTGGTCAATGGAACAAGGGCAGCTGAAATCCATATGATAGCCAATCCTGCCCGATTGTGGCATGGTGCACAAAAGTTGTCTGAAAAATCCAAGCAGCATATGCCGGGCCCTTTGGCTAAGTCTATGACTACTAATTTCTATGATGCCATAAGATTTGATCATATTCATAATTAAGTCAATTCCATGTCACAAAAGCTAAAGTTTAATGTATTATTCGTGTTGATTATTTTTTGGCTGGTGTCATGTTTTGATGATCAGGGTAAGTCGGGCTTTGGTCTGACTTTCCCTGATTATTTTCCTGCTCCTCATTACCAATCAGACAAAAATCCCATAACCAGGGAGGGATTTGAATTAGGGAGAGCCTTGTTTTTTGACCCAATCTTATCAATTGACAGTACAATAAGTTGTGAAACTTGCCACAGTCAAGGGCATGCGTTTGCAGACCACAACACCAAGCTGAGCGTAGGTATCGAAGGTTTACGAGGCATCAGGAATAGTCCTGCCATGTTTAATCTGGCCTGGCAAACCAGCTTCATGTGGGATGGAGGTATCAATCATATAGAAGTGATGCCCTTGGCACCTATCACCAATGAAGTTGAGATGGGTGAATCTTTAGAAAATGTAATACAAAAACTCAACCATAGTCCTAAATATAAATTAAGATTTCAAAAAATATATGGCGAAAAGCCGATTGATTCTCAGAAACTGTTTTACGTATTAGCGCAGTATATGTCAATGCTTGTCAGTGCAGATGCAAAATACGATAAGTATCGTCAGGGAAAAACTTCATTATCATCAGAAGAATTGCAAGGACTGACTATATTTAAACAAAAGTGTGCTTCTTGTCATCCTGAACCACTCTTTACGGATTTCAGTTACAGAAACAATGGGCTGGAAATCCTAAATGATGATATTGGCCATGGCAGAATATCTTTAAGGAAAGAAGATGACTACAAATTTAAGGTGCCGTCATTGCGCAACATCGCACTTACCTATCCTTATATGCACGACGGGAGATTCAGGTCACTCCAGGAGGTATTGGATCACTATAGTGACCACTCTGAGATGCATCCCAATATTGATCCCTTGCTAATATCACAAGGAAAGCCTGGCATCCGACTCACCGAATCAGAAAAGATCAATATAATAGCTTTTTTGCATACACTAACTGATATTGCTTTTATATCCAACCCATTATATTCGGAATAAAATGAAAATTATTTTAAAAAAACCATACATCTCTTCAATGTTGATTGTAATCTGCATCATGATTTTTCATGTCTCATGCAAAAAAGATGAAGTGGAAGATACTGACTTGCACAACACAAAAATTACTATCAGCAAACCGATGAGCAATGCTACACTAAAACATGATGATTTATTAGTAATCGATGCCATTATTACGTCAGATGTGTCCATGCATGGCTATGAAATATTACTGCATGACAACACTAACAATACAAGCATCTCAATCTTAAATAAGCATACACACGGAATGAAAATAATTGTTGAGCATGTCCATAAAATCCTTTGCGCAAAACCTACTGCATACACTCTTGAAATTATTGCCATTATCAATCATGACAGTCTGAAACTCTCAGAAAAAATCAAATTCACTTGTACCTAACTATTAGCCATCAGGTTTAAGTTTTTAACCATTAGATTTTCACAAAATTTAAAGCCGTCCAGTATAGACATTTTAGAGTAAAATATTCACTCCTGCATTGATCTGTCTGAATCCACCGGGCATGATACCTGATTGCCCCCTATTCAGCCTGGAAGCTACAAATAGCTGATTACCAATATTTTTCCCAACTACAAAGAAGCTACAACGCATATTTTTCACCTTAAAGTCATAATTAACATTCACATCCAATGTACTGAAAGATTTGACTTTTCCGAGTCCACCATCTCCTGATTCATTTTCAAAATTAGCGAATTCTGCATATTGATCTCCTACCCTGTTGTATCCGAGTCCGACAGCCATATTTTTGTAAGAATATTGAATATTTACATTCATTGTCAAATTTGGTGCATAAGGAGTTTCAGTATCTTTGATTCCATCATCTCCATAGATATATACTGTTTTAGTGATAAAATCCAGATCAGAAATACTGATCGGTGCAGCAAGCAACTGTTCATTTCCGCTGGCATTCTTACTGTAAACTCTATAACCACCGGGGTTTGCATTGACCTTATCAATAAATTCCTTTTTTTGTGGCGGATGTGTGTCTGATTTGAGTAAAGAGATGTCTGTCCACAAGTTCTCCGGAAATTACACGAGTATTCAGTAAGGTTAAATTGGTCTGCAGGCTTAATTTATGTTTTATGCTTTGAGGCAACAATTCCCATTGAAATGTCGCTTCAAAACCTCTGATATTTATAACTCCAAGTTTATCGAAAAACTCATTCCAACCTGCGAGATAAAAATTGCTTATTCTGTTATTAAAAATTGCCAACTGCCCGGAAAGTTGATTTTCAATGATATTGCCTCTTAAACCTAATTCGGCGTTTATACTTTTTTCAGGCTGTACATTGCTTAATTCCTGTACACTGAGCGGATTTACCAGGACACCATCTCTTTCTACCAAAAATGCAAAGTACTTGGACGGGGCAATAAATCCTTTGTAAACACTGCTGAACAGATTCATTTTACCCAACTTATAATTAATGGAAAGTCCCGGTTGAAAAATAAAGTATTGATTTATTCTGGACTGATCTTTATCCGAAGTAATGTTGGGGTCTCTTGATAATGTGAGTCTGTCTTCTCTGTTCATCCAAACCTTCTCCAATCTGATTATTGGTGTTATGCTTAAATTTTTAATAATCATTTGATTTCTAATGTACCCCGAGATGGATTGTAAGCCATAAGCCAGATCCGTGGTGAATCGACCACTTCTTGCCCATCTCGATGAGTCGGCTGCCAATATCTGATCATAATAGGTTTCTCTGTAAAGCTTAATTTGGGCTTCGAAGTTGTTGATTAAATTGCCATGATGCCATTTTTTGGAGAAGGTTTCTTCCAGAGAAGTCACTGAAAAATGCCATTTACTATCTGTTGTGGATTCTCTGCCGTTTCTGAGACTCCCTACCCTTACAAAATCATCCTCACCAAACTCTTTATTCCCGAGATATTCAAATTTTTGTGAAAACAGCTCTTCTCCAAGATAAGTTTTTACATCTCTGGCTTTTAAAACAGTATTATTCTGTCGCCACCAGTCTCTTGCAAAATCAGATGCAAAAACTCTGGTGGTCAGCTTGGTGCTAGCATCAGGTACCCATTTATGTATAATATCAACTCCATACCTATGCATAGTAAAGCGGTCTGCATCAAAAGGGCTTTCTGTAGGATCTATGCTAAACGTGTATGGTGTTATGGAACTCAATGATGCCAGATTATCTTCAAATTGTCCACTAATTTTAAAATACAAGGATTGATTTTCTGCCAATTCGGCAAATATTTTAGCATTTACATTGATCATCTCAACGGAAGAAAATTTAGTAAAACCATCGAATCGTTTATACACTGCTTCAATTTGGCTTCCAACTTTATTCCATGTTCCACCATAAGATAATAGACTGGTAAACAAACCTCGCTGACCTCCGGAAATTTTCGCGCGAACCGCAGGTTGTTGGGGCGGTTTTGGAGTGACATAATTGATTATACCAAACATATTATTTGGTCCATACCGCAATACATCTGCACCTGT
This sequence comes from Saprospiraceae bacterium, assembly GCA_016713025.1. NCBI lineage: Bacteria > Pseudomonadati > Bacteroidota > Saprospiria > Saprospirales > Saprospiraceae > Saprospiraceae bacterium. The sequence continues at coordinate 1,785,420 of JADJPZ010000004.1, forward strand.
GTACACTTCTATAGCATCAATCCTTTCACTTATCGGGTTATAATATATTCCTGGGGCGGTGTATGGTGCCGGAGAAATAGGCGAACCATCTTCCAGAATCAATACTTTCTCAGACCTTCTGCCCCAGGATCCCCGAATGCTGACATTCATTCTGTTAGATATGCCCATATCACCCAATACGTTCACTCCCGGCAACATTTTTAATGCTTCTTCAGCGGAGATAGGTTGGATTTTTTTGAGTTGAAGTGGGCTGATATAATAATTAGTACCTTCCACACTTGTTTTATAGGGTAAAGGTGTCGTACTGATATTGATTTCTTTCAGAATGATTGCTTTTTCCTGCAATTGAATTTTACCCAAATCTACGTCTATGTTTTCAACATTTACCTGAAGATTTATCTCCTCACACCCCAAATACTGAAATGATATAGCAATACTGCCGGGAGTAGCCGTGATTTTAAACCGTCCTTCCATATCTGTATATTGAGGTTCTGCTTTATCTGTAGTCACTAACACACCGGGAAGTACATCTAAGTTATCTGAAACAACAATACCTGAAATAATGTGACTCTTTTGACCATACAAAGCCAGATTGTTTGTAGTTATGATTGCAAAAATTATGACAACACAAGTTATTTTCTTCAAATCTTCTCTTTTCATCGTATTCAAATTATCAACCTGCAAAATTAATAGTTTTGATATTAGAATCACTTTTTAAAAAAATGATTCATATCATGCAATGAACTCAAATTATCTTGGCAATACTGTATTGCACTCATGCAGGCCTCCGTGGAGTATGTATAAATCAGATTTATACTCATAAAATAGATGATGGTCTGACTGAATGATGTGTATAAATTAAAAACTTTGGATTTAATAATTATATTTGCCATCAATTTTATACATCTTCCGTGAAAACCGTTACTTACAAGCTGTTTATCCTTCTCTGTTTATTTGTTTTAGGAGCTATAATGGCACAAGGTTTTCTGTATTTGATATCTTGGTATTACAATATCGAATTAAAAACATCGGAAAATATCTTTGACTTTCTTAGTAATGATGCCTATTCAGGTAAAATCAAAGTATATATTGCGCTCAATCACATTCTGAGTTTTCTCATTTTTCCATATGTCTTTCTACTAATTTTTTATAAGAAAAACGTCCTTAGATATTTATCTTTAAAAATATTTAATCTTTGGTTTATTCCATGGTTTATCTTGCTGTTATTTAGTTTGTACCCATTGATGGGTTATATCGCCATGTGGATGAATAAAATTGATTGGCCACCTTTTATCAGTGGTTTGGACAGTATGGCTTTGGAATCCCTTACTGAATTGTTAAAAATGGACAATTTTTCAGATTTATTAATCAATATTGCGCTTATAGGAATTATTCCGGGAATAACGGAAGAGTTTCTCTTTCGTGGTATTATACAGAAGGAATTAAAAAATGTGGTCAACAACTATCATATACCTGTTTGGCTGACAGCTATAGTCTTTGGTGTTATGCACTTCCAAATCAGCGGATTATTTCCAAAAATAATCATTGGGGCTGTTTTAGGATATGCCTATCATTATTCAGGAAGTTTATTACTTCCCATGCTCATCCATATTTTCAATAATAGTTTTGCTACGGTAGTATATTATTTTAATCCAATGAGTACTATTGAAAACGGCACCTATCAGGAAGAAGTTTCATTTCTGCCTGTGTTTCTTTTTACAATTATGGCTTTGATCATTTTCAATTATATCCATAAACAATCCAAAAACCCACAGCATGCAAATGAATAAAAATCAGGTGTTGCGACAACGCACCATCACTGCTATATTTTTTGCTGTTGGAGTGGTTTTACTCTTATTCTCTGGTAAAACAGGAGCTATTGCTTTTGGATGTTTTATAGCTGGATTTTCGTGCTATGAATACATAAGAATGGTATTTCATAAAAACAAAAAAAAATTAGTTTCATCCATCTTATTGGTTGCCATAACCATCATTTTATTATCTAATTATCCTCCGGAAAGCATCACTTATAAAATCATTTGTTTCATTTCAATGCTTTGTTTTATAGCAGGCATCATTCATTTATTCAGGCCATTCGTCCAACACAAACTTTATTATTGGTTGATCTCGATCATTTATTTTGGAGTACCATTAGGACTTTTTGTGTCCTATGTGTATCACACAGAGCATTACTATCCTGCTTTCTGGATGGCTATTATTATTTTTATTTGGATAGCTGATTCAGGTGCCTATCTCATCGGCTCCAGAATGGGTAAAAGGTTGCTTTTTGAAAAAATTTCACCTAAAAAAACATGGGAAGGGTTTCTTGGTGCCGGAGTTGTTTCTCTTCTTGCAGCCTGGGTATTTAGTGCATATTTCAAGCATTGGCATGAAGCTACTTCTACCGGTAACTTATTGTTTTGGATTATTATTGCTGCCACAGCATGGTTTATAGGGACGCTGGGAGATCTTGTTGAATCATCAATAAAAAGAACTTTTAATGTAAAAGACTCCGGTAAATTATTGCCTGGCCATGGTGGTGTTTTTGACAGATTTGACAGTTTCATTTACATTTTACCATTTATCTTAACTTTGACCATATTTTTCAAATTTTAATGAAGTTTATATGACTATTCATAAAGAAGGTTACCCTACCCTGTTTTTTTCGTTTGTGCTACTTGCTATCTTATGTTCTGCTTGTTATTACTTCTTCCCAAAGATGTTTACTCTCATTTTCATCATCAGTGCGATATTCTATGGGTTTTTAATATCTTTTTTCAGAAAACCTGACAGAAGTGTGTTAAATCCTGATAATACAGCTTTATTATCTCCCTGTGATGGAAAAGTTGTAGTCATTGAGAAAGTATTTGAACCTGAAATATTGAATCGAGAGTGCACTCAGGTTTCGATTTTTATGTCACCTCTAAATGTACATATTAATTGGTTTCCTTCCTATGCAGAAGTGACACATTCTATTTACCATCCGGGAAAATATCTTGCTGCATGGAATCCTAAGGCATCAACGGAAAATGAAAGAACCACAGTTTGCTATTCCATCAAAGGTAAAAGTGTGCTGTTAAGGCAGGTGGCCGGTGCTTTGGCCAGGAGAATCGTATGCTATGCAAAAGTGAACAAAACTTATCAACAGGGTGAAGAACTGGGATTTATTAAGTTCGGGTCAAGAGTAGACCTTTATCTACCTTCGGACACAAAGCTTTTAGTAAATATCGGCGATAAAGTGTCTGGAAATGTAACCAAAATCGCCACACTCGTCTAAAAGTCTTTGTCCACCGCCAGTGATAAATGTAAAAGACACAAATTCAGCGATATAAAGCTAAATTTGCGTCTCATTTATTTGAAAATGCTTTGCGAAGTTTTTACTAAAGTCTTTTGTGCTCTGTCTATAATATAAAAAAAGGTTTTTAAAACTTTCCATCATATAATTTGACTAATCTTACAAGAAACTGTCCTAGTATTTCATGAACTTAAATGATTCTGAAGCATAAGGTGTAGATACTTTCAAAATATAGGAACCTGAATTAAGGGTTTGGGTATTAATATCTTTGTCACCTGATGTAAAAGAACCAACGGTAATAGATCTACCTTGCATATCATAAATTTCCCATCTGACAAAATCTTCCACAGCATCAGAAACATTGATGTATAAGTGGTTTGTGACGACGGTTGATTTCAAAGTGGCCAGTTTTTCTGAACTTCTACTTTTTACATCTACAATCCCCAACACTTGAGTCGTCCCATCAAAGTCAGTTTGTTCTAATTTGACATATAAATGCTGATTTAATATTTGTCCCAAGTCATAGGAATATCTGTGATTTGAAAGATTTAAGCTCTTTAGCACTCCAAATTTGGTAAAATTGATACCATCAGAAGATGTAGAAATAGTATAAATATCATTGTTAATTTCAGAATTTGCAGTCCATGCCAGCCAATAGCTTTCATTTGTGCCTTTTTCGATATTCAAATCAGAGATTTTCACAGGTAATGGAGATTGAAACACTTCAAAATCAAAACCGGGAATTTTTAAAGCTTGACTATTGCTGATACCGTCATCTTCATATCCATTTGAAAAATAAATTGTAAATTCTGTCAAAGGGTCAGCTGAACTAACAGATATCGCGCCCTTTAAATCATTGTAATCCAGATCATTATTTACCCCAGCAATAAAATCAGCTTTCACTGCTTGACCATATATTGTGTAAATATGACTCTCAGACATATGATCTATTCTTAATGGAATATCTACACCATTTCTTTTTGCTACAAGCATAACACTATCCTGAAAAGAACTGGGCAGATAAGAAATATTTTGCTTCATATCAATGTCATAAATTTTAAAGTCCCTAAGGTAAATAGCTTTATCAAACTCAAATTTCAAACATACAGGCTGACCTGATGCTTCCGAAGTAATTTGAAAAGCGAAATTCCCACTACCATAGAAGGTATTTGTCTTAGTACAATCACCAAATTCACTCAAATTTCCAGTATTTGTATTTTTTTTAAATGGGTCTATGATGGATACTTTTACCTTTATACCCAATTCAGGTATTACATAAGTATTTGTAGTATCATCTTCAGCCCAAACTGCTTTAATGCCAGTAAGTGCTCCTTCCCATGTAAATTTGTAGTTTTGGGCACATATAAATAATGATTGTAAGCAGAACAAAAATGTTCCTATATAAATTTTCAACATAACAAACGGGTTTAATATATTAAATAAATAGCTAATATCATGCCAAAGGGCTCCTTAAGTGAATGAAATTATCATCTTAATATTTTTACTTTAATTTTGTATAGTGCGACTGAAAAATGGAGTAAAATATTTTACTTGATGAAGAGGAAACTTCAAGAAACAGCTCTAAGAATACCAAAAAATGTTGGTTCAAGACTTCGGATTGAATCTCCACTTATAAACAATTGAGAGATTTTAAACACTCATCATTTGGCTCCAAGTGCTAAACCTGATAAGGAGATTCATTTTTATAAAATCGTCTTGACCAGCTATATTCACTATCTGCTGAGAGACATAGTTAGCAGTTCCAAAACACTTCGGCTACGCTCAGTACAGCGAGCTTTGGCTACCCTCAGTGCAATGCATTATTGAATAATGTATTTTACTCAGTTCTAGTCAAAGACGAGACCATTCAGTCATCTTGTCTATAAATAAATTTCCTCACTTTCGTTTAAACATAAAAATTTAAACATACTCCATGAAAATAATACATATTTAAGGAAAGAGTAAGGATAGACTAAGATAAGAGTAAAAACCTCTGCCAGGAAAAAATTCTAAAAAGAAAAGCGTAGTTTTGTACCCGGAGCCGGAATCGAACCGGCACGACCGTAATGGTCACAGGATTTTAAGTCCTGCGTGTCTACCAGTTCCACCACCCGGGCATAGACATTGTAAAAATCTGGAGCGGAAGACGGGACTCGAACCCGCGACCCCGACCTTGGCAAGGTCGTGCTCTACCAACTGAGCTACTTCCGCATATGTGCTTCAGATATGAACTTTTTCAAAAGCGTCGCAAAGATAAGCACTCCCCTATCAATTATACAAGTTTTCAAGGGCTAAAATTTATATTTTTTTTTCTATTCTTAAAATTGGCCTCCCAAAATTTTTAACAGAGTGCCACTTTCTACGATGGAATTCAACTCCATACCATTAAGTATAGCTAATTCATTGTGCTTTGCCGAAGGCATATTGTATTCACTCAATACCTGCTGCAAAGATGCGTTTCTTTTTGACTCCACAATTTTGATCAAGGTGGGTTGTTTATTGATTTTTGCCTGATCCGTCAATGGTTTAAAGCTTTTCATAGTGGATTGAAACTGATTAAAATAGTTGTTAAAATCAGCTGTGGTACTTAAGCCATGAAACTTATAAATAAGATTGTTGTATAAAATCAGATATGTCAATACTTTGAGTGGTTGCCCTTGTTGTTGCTGACCTTGTTGCTGTGGTGGCACTACATCAGACAGCAAAGCTATAGCGGAAAGTCCGTTGACTGTTACATTTGCTGATTCAAGTACAGAAAGTTGATTATCCTGAATAACTTTATTTTTTGCAGCGTTTAGATCACTTCCCTCTGCCAGGTCCATGACCATGAGGGCTTTCCCATCTGCTGGTGCCATTTGTACTTGCGTAGGGCTATTTATTGTCTTCCATGCAGCAGGTACACTATATTGAAATTTCAACTCCGGGTGATAAAAAACGTTATTTTCAACATACCCTTGTTTTGGATCTTCTCCATAGATCAAGCCATCAATCATTCTCAGATAATTATTCCTGTTGGTTTTTAACGTTGCCGGATCAAGCGTTTTTTGTGCTTCTGCCGCCAGATTATTCACATTATTATACCTGTCTCCAGGATCAGGGTGTGTAGATAGAAATGAAGGAATACGACCGTCCTCACCTCCAAGTTTTTTAAGTGTCTTAAAAAATCCAGCCATTTGACGGGCATCATATCCTATCTTTGTACTATAATCCACACCAAGCTTATCTGATTCAGTCTCATGATCACGACTAAACTTTAAAAAAAGTAATCCTAAACCTTGCTGCGCTACATCAGCAAAATTTCTTAAATCCTTGGATACAATCAATCCACCTATCAACAAAATCTGCCCTAAAAGCTGGTCTCGTTGCTGTCTTGCGCCATGTTTGGCAGTAATATGCCCAATCTCATGCCCCAGAACTCCTGCAAACTCAGCCTCATTATTAAAATGACACATGATACCTCTGGTAAAATAAACATAACCACCAGGAACTGCAAATGCATTCACCACCGGTGAGTCTAAAATTTTGAACTCATATGGTAAATTTGGTCGGTGGGAGATGGCTGCCATTTCCTTTCCCTTCTGATTGATAAAATCTTGCATAGTTGGGTTATTGTATAACCCGAATTGCGCAATAATAGCAGGATCTGACTCCTTTCCCAAGGCTAGTTCCTGGCTTTCAGACATCAACGATAATTCTTTTTTACCTGTAACAGGATTTCTGGCACATGAAGAAAAAAGTAAAATACTTAATATCGTGAATTGAAGAATTTTCATGATAATTCAATTTAATTTTTAAGATAAATCAGCCTTATATTTAGACAATAAAATGGACATAAAGTTACAATATAATATGCAATAATTTTAGCTTTATTATTTCGAAAAAAATGGTGAGCCTGCTTTTTTTAGGTAATTCAAACAAAAAAGCTCAATAAAATTGGAGGATGGACTCCTTTTATTTGATGGTTGTATCTTCAGATTTTATCAAAAAAGGCAGTGTAATTGCAAGAAACTCTTGAAAAAAAAAGCTGCTGCAAATATTTAAATCCGCAGCAGCCACAATTCTATTTCAATCTAAACACAATTTTTTACTCTAAAAGTATCATCTTCTTCGTATCTGTAAAGCTTCCGCTTTCAAGCTTGTAAATCAATATTCCGGTAGCTCCCAACTCGGCTTTATTTATCAAAACATGGTTTTCTCCTTTATCAAAAGCTTTTTCAATAACCTTGATCACTTTACCTGCCACATCTGTAATTGTTAATTTTGCAAATGCAGATTCCGGCAATAGGAAACTTATTTGTGAACTCTCATTGAAAGGATTTGGCACGTTTTGCTTCAATTCATATGTGGTCGCCACATTATCTTTAGTTCTTTGAGATAATTTGACCGGCATTTTACGAAAATCAACATCATATGCCTCAGCCGCAGTGACAGTTGAGCTTAATGCCAGATCATTGACAATAAGTAGCTTTCCTTTATTTCTGAATTTGAGTGTGAATAATGGCTCAGATGTATTGATTTTCACAGGGAGTCCGCTATTCCAGCTTGTAGGTATCATGCCTTTATCAAGCATCTGGAATCCAAAATTCTGATCGGTTACATTCACCGCACCCGGGATGACTTCAAGGAAGTCGAGGTTTTTATAATCAAAGTGCATTGTAAACTGATAGCCAAGCAAATCTCCAAACGATCCTGAGTATACTGGGATCAATATCTCATCTGAACCGCTTACTTTCTTGACTTCAGTTTCCAAAGTAAGTATTTTGTTACTCCTTGGTTCTGTTTGAGTTTCGTTTACATTAACTTTTGCAGAATGATTGATATCCCCAATCTTTATTGCAAAGAAATTCTGATTGGTTTTTACTTCAGTCAAATTCTTAAATTCATATTTTTCATTATATGGAAACGGACTGATATTTCCTGCTGGTATGAAATCTGATGTTACGAATCGCCAAGACTTCTGACTATTGGGAAAACTATTGGTAATTCCTAATATCACTTTACGCATTGCCACAAGATCTGCAGCTGTAATCTTCTGACTATTATCAATATCGGCGGCAATTGTCTTTTTGGCATCATTAAATTCTTCAATTCCAAGAATATGTCTTTGTATCATTACAAGATCTAAAGTAGTGACACCATTCAATATATCCCTATCGTCTTCTATTCTTACTGTGTAATTATAATTGACCGGTAATGCATTAAATGAATACTGACCTCCTGCATCTGTACGAATAGTTTTGCTTGCCTCAGGAGCATTACTTTCGATAATGACGTCCGTCCCGATCTTTCCTAAGGTATTTATTGTAACCCGTCCACTGATACCGGCAACAATCTGGTCTGAGTCAGGACAAACACCTGAGTTATCCTGCAGTACCAAATGAATAGTACAGTAATCCTGATTGCCTGCCCGATCTGTAAGGGTAACATTCAACGATAATTGCTGTGATTTGCCATTTGGAATGTCGCTACAATCAAAAAACATACCTGAAGATTTTTGAAGAGGCTTCCATATCTGCGCATTACCAGCTTCATATTCTGCCTTTGTTGCTCTTTTTCCTTTTTCTTTAAAATAATGCTCTCTGTACAGCATGGTATCTACAGGCAATGCATCAAAGAAGGTAAAGAGTATGCTATCCTGATGAGTACAATTGTCATAACCACCCCTGTCATAGTCTTTTGCCCATATTTCTACTGAACCGTTATTATTCATTACAGCTGTTGTAAGTGATGTATGACAGTATGGTGTTGGTTTTTTGCTCTCCACCAGGGTCAATTTATGCTCACATATAGCTTGATTGCCACATTTATCTTCTATTATCCATTTGACCCTATAGATACCATTGGTGAGTGTTCGTTCAAAAAATCTCGAATTGACTATTGCAATAGGTACAATACCGTTTTCTGTATATAATTCATACCTCCATCTTATACTATCATTTCCTTCAGGACAATCATCTATGGCTGTCATATTAAATTTGACTGTCTCACTACACTCTCCATATGAAGGAATAATTCTGTCAATACATGCAAACTCAAATTGTGGAGGTACGTCATTATTGAGTTTAATTATCTGAATGTATTCATATTTTCCAGGAATATAATCATGCTCGTTATGATGATTTTCATAAGCTTCCTTGTAGGTACACCAATCAATCACTGTCCATGTCCTTAAAATCTTTTCGCAGGCACCATCAGCAAATTTAAACACCTGATCTTTGTAATGTGCCGCGACGAGGCTACAAGAATCATCAGTTATTTTAGGGTATGCGGAGCTATCAGGCAGATTTTTTGGATCCAATTGGGCAAGACACTTCGATGTAAAATAGTTTTTAGGCCATACGATATCATCACTTGGATCAAATGGATCGTTTCGATTTACATCGAATGGGTCAGAATCAATCAGAGTAATTACCTGAGGAGGACAGGAATGGCGCAAATTCTGTTTGTCTTTTACTGTCCAAAGCCTGAAAACTACACCCGTGCCACATTGTGAGATGGAATCTGTATCTTTGTACCAAACTGAATCCACTGCACAGTTGTCAACATACTCGGGCCACCCTGTGATTTTTGTATCTTTATAATCTGCCTGACACTCCAGAGTAATATCTGCCGGACACTTTGTGATATACGGCGGCAACTTGTCTTGAACTTTTACTTCCACCATACATGTATTACTATTGCCATTTACATCTGTAACCCGCATCTCCACCATCACAGAAGTATTGACCTCAGCACAGCAAAACTCTACTATAGGTGTAAAGTCTACAGTCCCAAATCCACATGAGTCACTCATTTTACGCGCCTCAAACTTCAGGATACCACAATTGTCTGTACTACCATCATCAAATGTCTCAGCAAGGACTATAGCTTTGCCACCACCTGTGATAGAGGCTACTGTAAAAATATCGCACACAGCACTTGGTCTGTCATCATCCCTTACCAGGACTTTAAATGAGCACGTATCAGCGTTACCACATGAATCTGTGACGATCCATCTGATGGTATTTGATCCCAACGGAAGACCAGTAATAGTCCGGGTAAGCTGGTTGACGCCTACCTCTCCAAATTCAGCAAAAGGGACCTCATCAAACAAATGCTCCAATTTATAACTCATCGCCCCCGAACACTCTTTGGTTATCTTAGGCCTGGGTACTGTGTATGTAGAAGAACAGGTATAGTTATCTGTAGAAATAGTGTCATTTGGCGGACATTCCAATTGTGGCCCTTTGTTGTCCATCACCTTAATGATCTGATTGTGCACTATGACTGTACCAGTACACCAATCAACTACTTTGAAGGTCCTAAGAAGCTTATAAGACTTAGGGCAAATATCTATTTTGACATCAACAGGGCTAAATACCTGAACTTTACCACAAAAATCGCCCTCCGGCAACCCTGTAGTATCAACTGAAGGAATAGAATCTCCGAATACCTCACAAGATAAAGGAGGACGATTACCGGGAGTCCCATCATAATTTGGTGGAAAAACCAAAGCTGACAAACTATTTCTATATACATAAATTCTTTGGCAACATCTACTTATATTGCCGGCTGCATCTCTGGCTGTCCAACATCTGTCTATGACTTGCGCATATGTGTCAGTACAAGACTCTGTTACCAAGGTATCTTCGTATGTCAGATGTACCGTACTGCATGAATCCAAACCTAACACTCTAAAAGCTCTGTCACCCAAGGATGTAACCTGACTTGTAGCCGCAAAGGGGAAACTTACTTTTCCTCCTGATTGTCCGAAGATAAGGTGGACATCTTCAACAGTGCCAACTATGCCCCCTACAAGATCATATACCCTAACTCTCCAGATTCCACCTAACGGTTTGCCATTGAATAAAGATAAAGAACCTGCAGATTTTATTCTACCTGAAATGGCCGGTTGATTTGTATTGCTGCAAGAAATATCCCCTGCAGCCTGCTGATCAAAACTTGCACTCAAGTCCTTGCCAGAACATCCTGTCACCCTTAAAAAAAGTGGTACCACAATACCATCCGGAGAAACGATCTCTGCTGCTATATCAGATATTCTATCATGCTTTATATTAAGATACACATCCAGATCATTGATAGTACTTCCAGGTATATTTCCTACAGGAATGTCAATTACCTTCATTTCGGTATTCAGTGATTTATTGGCGATATTCGCAATAACGGGTATTTTTGATGGTAAGTTGGTTCCTGGCTCCAGACTTTCTGCGCAGGTGGCGTAGATGTCACCACACTGCAAGACAGGTCCTAATTTGTCCTGCACAAAGATCTCACCCCAGCAACTATTGCCATTGGGAGCTGTGATTCTGGTTTTCAGTGTTTGCCCTAGATTTGCCTTTGTCACTTTGTTACCGAGGTTTTGCCCGTTGAGACCCGTGATTTGCACTTTATATTTGTCATAACAACCATAATGATTTCCTTCCAGCAGCATATCAGGAGTGACTATCATTTCGCACTTGTCATCTAGAGATACCTGAACCAGGTCATTGCAAGCAAGTGATGTGTTATTTGATACAAATTCATAAAGAATTATCTGAAAATTACATGGTGTAGGTGTACTTACTGTCGGTTCGTATATCGCATAGCTCATATCTGAAGTTCCAACAGGAAAACTACTTCCAGAATTGAGTAGATTGAGTGGTGGTGTAGATGTATTGACAATACGATAATCATCAGGTGTTGCAGTACAAATAAAATAGAAGGAATTTGCACTGCTATTGAATTCATTAAAGCCAACACAACTTGAAATTACAGCTTCTAAGGGTGAAGCTTGGAAAGTTCTTCCTAACATAAATGCCGAAACACCTGGCTGGCTGCATATAATTTCCATAATATAAGTAGATCTTGCAGGAATTTTAATAGTGCTTGAAGGGACAATATCATGTGTTTCCAAACTGAGATCAGGAATGGTATATTGATCTGACCCATAAACTAGAGTCCCGTCCGTATTGGTAAATCGAATAGTGATTATCGGCCTGTTCACACTGCTATACACTCCAACTGTGATCTGATTTATTCTGATATCTGTATATTTACCATTATAAAATGTCCTTTTATAAGATGTAGTTCCGTTTGGACAATATTTTGCTCCAACGATATTATCATTGGCATTTTGGGTAAAAACAGTGTCTAAAGGCGAAGGTACTAATGGATTTTGGATCAAATTATAATTGACCACCCTTGAACACTCTCCAGGGCCTAAATTAATTGGAGAAATGACAGGACAAGTTGGCATCATGATAGCTAACTCCTGATGATTCTGATATATCCAGGGGATCAGTTTAGTAGATAATCTGTCTGGGTTTTCGACAAAATTTCTAGTACCAACTCCCGAATAGTGAGTCGCATTAGTATTTACAAGGCATGTAAAAATTAGGATAAAAAAAGCGAAATAATTTTTCATTTTTTTGTGTTTAAGGAATGAAAAAGGTTGAAATTTACTCACAATATAATTTATTTAAAATAATTATTAAAAGAAATAGAATTCATACTTATCTGATATACATACTTTTATAAATAAAAAATGATTCATATTTTAAAATTATTACATCTGTATTTGTATAGTGCAAACATTATACCAAATACTCATATGTATTTTACACCATTTATGGTAGAGTCATTTTCATAGGTGCATGTCATTTTTTCGCACTGTGTCATATTTCTTATCAGGCATCGTTTGTTCGTCGTAGCTTTTAACTTCGGAGCAATATATTAATGCATCTTGCCTGAATTGCAAAAAAAATTGATGATTTTTAATGTGAGGCGAAAAAATGAAATACCCCCTTCTATTATCTCTAATCTTTATGTCCGAGATTGATATAGGGACGTAGTCCTGGAATCTTTGTAGCAAAAATATCCACACACCATCACGTAGGGGCGTAGCCCTGTGATATTAAAAGACGTGGAAAATATAAGATGTCAGGGCTACACCCCTTATGTTTCAGGTGCTAATGTTTTCTACAAAGATGACAGAGCTACGCTCCTGCCCTGAAGATGGGAGTAATATATCTGCAGGATCGTGTCTCTAAAGCATCGTTGGTTCGTCGTAGCTTTTAACTTCGATGCAATATATTAATGCATCTTGCCTGAATTGCAAAAAAAATTGATGATTTTTAATGTGAGGCGAAAAAATGAAATACACCCTTCTATTATCTCTAATCTTTATGTCCGAGATTGATATAGGGACGTAGTCCTGGAATCTTTGTAGCAAAAATATCCACACACCATCACGTAGGGGCGTAGCCCTGTGATATTAAAAGACGTGGTAAATATAAGATGTCAGGGCTACGCCCCTTATGTTTCAGGTGCTAATGTTTTCTACAAAGATGACAGAGCTACGCTCCTGCCCTGAAGATGGGAGTAATTTTTCTTCAGGATCATGTCTCAAAAGCATCGTTTGTTCGTCGTAGCTTTTAACTTCGATGCAATATATTAATGCATCTTGCCTGAATTGCAAAAAAAAAATGATGATTTTTAATGTGAGGCGAAAAAATGAAATACACCCTTTTCAATATGCTTTCAGATGACACTTTATTGGCAGACATTTGAAATTGAAAGTCACTCCTCACTCAACGGCTCCTAGTCATCTATTTTGGTGCGCAGGATGATAGTTTGTGTCTTGGTTTGTAAATTATACTATGTTTGTCTATAATGTAGTGGCAATCGGTGTAAAAGGAAATTTTATTCCTACTTTTACATCTTACTTATCTAACGGATATATGTTCAATTGTAAAAATTGCAATAGTGCCATCGACGAGTCAGCACTTTATTGTAGCCAATGCGGTCAAAAAAGAAATGCACACCTACTCACCATAAAAGAGCTATTTAGCAACTTTTGGAGTTCATTATTTAATTTAGACAACACGTTATTCAAAACATTGAAGTACATCTGGGCCCCGTGGAAACTAACAGAGTATTATGTTGCTGGCAAAAGACAATCTTTCTTTAATCCTATGCGATTGTTTCTGGTAACCTTACTGTTCCATTTTGGATATCTTGTGTCATTGACATCTATTGACAATAATAAAATCAAATCGAATGATGAATACCGCATACTGGAGCGCTCAGAACTTTACAAAAAATTTAAAGATGAAAAAATTGAGTTTGGTGATAAGAGTCAAATCCAACCATTTGCTGATTCATTAGAAAACCGACTCTTCGATGGTGTATTACTACCTGAACAGGACACTCTGATGCAAGAAGAAATTTTTGGAAAAATATATCCGGTTACCAGAAAAGATGCTATTGATTTACCTATTGATTCAATCTACAAAAAGTACAATATCTCAACATTTCCAGAAAAAATAGCCATCAAACAATACATTAAAATCAACTTGGACCGGGCCGGAACCTTAAAGTATGCTCTTGGAAATGCAGCCTGGGGTTTATTGGTTGCAGTTTTGTTGTTAGGATGGTTGTATAAGCTGATATACATCCGGCACAAGAAGTATTATGTAGAACATCTGGTTTTTTGGATGAATGTACACTCTCTGCTTTTTATAATCGTCACATTGATCGTTTTTCTTTCACGGAATTATTTCTCAGACGAAGACAAGATGTCTGAGTTTATTTCAGTATCATTAACCATTTTGTTACCTTTGCTGCTCTATGTATCAATATATAAATATTATAAACAGGGGATTTTCAAAACATTTGTGAAATTTTGTATTACATCAGGATTTTACATTATGATAGGATTAACAGTTGTGTCGATCGTAAGTCTTATGAGCCTTATATTTTTCTGATGGTCGATTCAAACCATCATTGACGTTTCAGAATGGTTTCAACATTAATTTGTAAAAAGAATGTGACTGGATATTTTTGGCAAAATTGACTTATCTTTGACCATTTATTGGCCTCTACAAAATATTAAGACATGCGGATCAACTATTTCATAAATATGTATGTTAACCATTCTTAACAATTTAAATGAAGTTTTTAATTAAAGCATTTCTTGCACTTTATATTGCAACTATTAGTTGTCCGTGCGGACTCACAGGTCATCAATTTTGTGAGCATCAGGATCATGTTTTAATTCAAGACAGGGACGGCATTCGTACACTAAGATTGAAGGAAGATCCAACAAAGATAAGTATTGACACTGTAAAAGTGACCCAAAAAATATAAACAAACCGTTACAGGGCAAATCCTGAATAGAGACATTTACTCAAGCTTTCTGAATGCCTTAAGACGATAAAAATTACGTCGTTACAAAAAACATAAAGTAACAATCTGTCTCAAATGATAAAATTTGAAAACTACTCTGACATTGACTTGGCAAACATATTATTAAAAACTACCATCTGATTTAAAAAAAATGAGCATCTTTGCTGAATGAACCATTATGGAAAATGAAATTGGTCAAACAACAAGTTGATTCTTATAAAATTCTGGGTGTAGATCCAGGTACCAATATCCTGGGTTATGCGGTGCTTGAAGTTCATGGTTCAAACTTAAAAGTGCTGAATTTCGGGGTATTCCATCTAGATAAATATGAAGATCATCATGAAAAATTAAAGGAAATTTTTCTCCAACTTCAAGAAATTATAGAATCTTACTTACCCAAACAATTAGCAATAGAAGCACCTTTTTATGGTAAAAATGTACAATCCATGCTTAAACTGGGACGAGCACAAGGTGTAGCTATGGCTGCTGCTATGACCATGGGATTGGAAATTCAGGAATATGCTCCCAAAAAAATCAAACAATCCATCACCGGTAACGGAAATGCTTCAAAAGAGCAAGTGGCTGCTATGTTGGAGAGTATATTGAAAATCAAAATAACATCCAAACATTTTGACGCGACTGATGCGCTTGGAGTAGCGGTAACCCACTTCAATCAGACAGGAAGTATCACTGGCGGAAGTAAAAAGCATTCCGGTTGGGCATCCTTCATCAAAGAAAATCCTGATAAAGTGAAAAAGTGAGTGATTATAGATATTCCATGATTGATACGATCACCTGCGAATCTCATTCCGGAATTTTAGGCATATTGTTAAGTTTTAATTAAATTTGCAGCTTCAAAAGCGACTTTATAATCACAAAAATGCAATATAATAAAAGTAATAGGCTCGACCAACTTAGTTATGCTATACGCGGGCCAATTTTTGACAAGGCCCAGCAGTTGGAAGCAACAGGACAGAAAATCATACAGCTCAATATAGGAAACCCGGCACCTTTTGGTTTTGATGTACCTGATGAGATAGTACATGATATGATTTTGAACCTTAGAAATGCTCAGGGATATTCGCATCATATGGGTATTTTTTCTGCCAGAAAGGCGGTGATGCATTATACGCAGCAACAAGGAATAAAAGGTGTCACCATAGATGATATCTATATCGGTAATGGAGTGAGCGAACTTATCATCATGAGTATGCAGGCAGTCGTCAATGACGGTGATGAGATATTGGTGCCATCGCCTGATTATCCACTCTGGACCACAGCTATTGCACTGGCAGGTGGTAAACCTGTACATTATATATGTGACGAAGATTCGGATTGGAATCCGGATATTCAGGATATCACTTCAAAAATCTCCTCAAAAACAAAAGGTATAGTACTGATCAATCCCAATAATCCTACTGGTGCCGTGTACGAAAAAGATGTCATCACTGAGATCATAAAAATTGCACAGGAAAAAAAATTGATCCTTTTTTCGGATGAAATATATGACAAAGTGCTTTTTGACAATCATAAGCATCACCCCACTGCAGCCTTGAGTGACGATGTCCTGGTATTTACTTATGGTGGTCTATCCAAAAATTACCGGGCAGCAGGATTCAGAGGAGGCTGGCTGATTTTGAGTGGCCCTGTCCATAGAGCAAAATCTATAGCAGAAGGACTCAATTTACTGGCAAGCATGAGATTGTGCGCCAATGTTCCAACACAATTTGGTATACAGACAGCTTTGGGAGGATATCAGAGTATTGATGATCTTGTGTCTCCTGAAGGCAGACTCACTCAACAAAGGGATTTGATACATTACTTGATTACTGATATCCCTGGTGTGACTTGCGTAAAACCAAAAGGAGCCCTGTACTTGTTTCCGAAAATAGATATGAAAAAATTTAATTTTATTGATGATGAAGATTTTGCTTACAGACTATTGGAAGAGAAACATGTACTTATCGTTCCGGGTTCAGGCTTCAATCATCAGGACAAATCACATTTCAGAATTGTTTTTCTACCACCTACTGAAGAATTGAAGCAAGCCGGAAAATTAATATCTCAATTTTTTGATCTTTCATTGTTACCTCAGAAAACTGTAAAAACAGTAAAATAAATAAGATTTACCAAAAGTAAAATGCTGCATCTTTCCATTGTTATTTATTTTCTTGTGACTTTGGGTGTGGGTTTTTACGCATCCCGAAGAGTAAAAAATGCAGGCGACTTCATCAACGCCGGTAGAAATCTGCACCCTGCACTAAATACCGCGGCATTGTTTGCTTTATGGTTTGGCAGTGAAACTGTATTTGGAGCGAGTTCAGAATTTGCCAGCCACGGATTCATTGGAGTGATCGAAGATCCGTTAGGCGGTGTGTTATGCCTTCTTTTGGTGGGTTTATTTTTTTCCAGACGACTCTATGCATTGAATGTATATACTATTGGAGATTTATTCAGAAAGAATTATGGCCCTAAAATAGAGATGTTCAGTTCGGCACTCATGATAGTAAGTTTTGTAGGATATGCTGCTGCACAGGTAGTAGCATTAGGGCTGATTTCTCAATCCTTATTGGGTCTAAGCCTCCAAACCGGCATGCTGATCAGTGTCTCAGTTGTAGTACTGTATACTTTTACTGGTGGGATGTGGGCCGTGTCTGTCACAGACTTTATTCAAAGCATCTTGATAGTAGTAGGATTGATGGCGGTGGCGTGGTATGTTACAGACATAACAGGTGGTGTCTTGCCAATTGCTAACAGTTTAACTCCGGAACAAACAAGATTTTTTCCGGAAAATAATTCTGTGAGCTGGCTTAACTGGCTCTCAGCCTGGATGGTGCTTGGATTTGGCAGCATAGCATCTCAGGACATTTTCCAAAGGATCAATTCTGCCAGAAGTAATTCCGCAGCTTTCTATTCAACCATATTCGGGGCTATTTTTTATTTGATTTTTTCGATGCTGCCGTTATATTTGATCACTGCGACAAAACTCATAGATCCTTCTCTCATGCAAGGAGACATCCAACTTGCCTTACCTCGGTTAGTACTTATGAATATGCCTTTGTGGGTGCAAATATTATTTTTTGGCTCCTTGCTCAGTGCCATTATGAGTACCTGCAGCGGTGCACTACTAGCACCGGCTAGTCTGCTTTCTGAAAACATCATTAAACCACTTCAGCAAAAAACAATCAATGATAAAAGGTTTTTATTATATACGCGGCTCTCAGTTATAATAATAGGATTGAGTGCTTATGTTCTTGCTCTAAGTAGCCAAAACATATTTGATCTGGTGGGCGAATCAAGTGTGATAGGGCTTGTTACTATTTTTATACCATTTGTAGCTACCTTGTTTTTTGGTCATACAAACAAAATGGCAGCCATTTCATCTATGTTACTCGGTACAATAGTCTATATTATTTTCAGAATATTCCTAATTTCAGAGATCAACCCATTGTTTCCAGGCTTTATTGCAAGTATTGCCGGCTTGGGACTAGGGCAAGCTATCAGTGTTTTTATTAAGAAAAAAGATTCGAACAATTATTAAATTTTATCTTTTGACTATTTATATGAGTAAAATCATAATACCGATTGACAAAAATCAAATGAATGGCTTTATACAGAATCTATTTTTGCCATGTCAAAACAATTGAAGGATATGTTTAAACTTAAATCGTCAGAGAGCAACATTACTGTGGAGTGTACACACTGCGGAGATGAGTGCCCAAATGATCATCCCGTCCATGATGGTAAGGATTTTTGTTGCAATGGCTGCAAGGTGGTGTATTCTGTCCTCAAAGACCACGACTTGGGTGATTATTATGCATTTCAGGAAAAGCCCGGCATAAGCCAAAGATCGATTCTTTCGAAAGATTATAAGTTTTTGGATGATGCGGATGTCATCAATAATTTGTTGGAATTCAGGGACGATCACATCTGCAAAATAAGTTTTACTCTTCCACAGGTACATTGTGCATCCTGTATATGGTTATTAGAAAATCTCAACAAACTAGATCAGGGAATAATGGGTTCAAGGGTGAATTTTTTACGAAAATCAGCCACCATCAGTTACGATCCTTCAAAAATCACTTTAAGACAGGTGGTGGAAAAACTGGCCCAGATAGGCTATCCTCCTGAACTCAATCTCCAAAAACTATCCAATTCCAAAACTGGTATCCATGACCGTAGTCTTTACTATAAACTCGGGTTAGCGGGTTTTTCTTTTGGTAATATCATGTTATTGAGTTTTCCGGAGTACCTTGGTTTTGAGCATGCTTCAGTAAAATTTTATATAGGGTACATCAACATCATACTTGCCCTTCCTGTATTGCTATATAGTGGATTTGATTACCTCAGATCTGCCTACTGGACCTTTAGAATGAAGCAAATCAATATTGACATCCCTATAGCAGTAGGAATGTTGACTTTATTTTTCAGAAGTGTGTTTGAGATTGTCACAGATACCGGCGAAGGGTATTTGGACAGTCTGGCAGGATTTGTTTTTTTCCTGTTGATTGGTAAGTGGTTTCAGCATTACACTTTTTACTCTATAGCTTTTGACAGAAATTATAAATCATATTTTCCCATTTCATCTTTGGTCAAAGAAAATGGTGAGTGGGTATCCAGAAGCCTTGACAAGTTGGATGCAGGTGACATCTTATTAGTCAAAAACGAAGAGATCATCGCCGGTGATGCACTGCTGTTGAAAGGTGAAGCGACAGTAGATTATAGTTTTGTCACCGGAGAATCGGATCTGATAAAGAAAAAAGAAGGAGATAAACTTTTTGCCGGCGGAAAGATAGTAGGCTCTAATATTCAACTTCAATTAATCAAAAAGGTGGATCAATCCTACCTCACCAAACTATGGGATGAAGATTCATTCAAAATAGATAAGGAGGCCAAAACACAAACCTTAATAGCGCAAATTGGTAAATATTTTACCATTACGATTATGTTCATCGCTTTACTTACTTTGATTTATTGGCTCGTTATTGATAAGTCAGTGGCATTCAATGCATTTACAGCGGTACTTATTGTAGCATGTCCCTGTGCTTTGGCTTTGGCACTTCCTTTCAGTTATGGCAATATCTTACGATTACTTGGGAAAAGATTTTTTTATCTCAAAAATGTACAAGTGATTGATAGAATTCAGCAAATCGATGACATCATTTTTGACAAAACAGGTACCATCACAGACCATAAAAACATCGAAGCTGCGATATCAGGACCACAGCTCACCACCAGAGAATGTTATCTTATAAAAAGTGCCGTCTACCAATCAAACCACCCGCTATCCAAGGCGATTTTTAGTATACTGCCAGGAGACTACAACAAAGAACCGAAAAATTTAAAGAAATCACAGGTCAGGGTATCACTTCAGTATTTGCGGATGACCAGGTCAGAGTAGGATCTCCACTATTTATAGAAGGTTCTGCCAAAAATGAACATAAAAGCGTCGTAGCGGAAGTCAATGGACATGTAATCACATGGTTTTCTATTGAGCATAAGCTGCGTGAAGGCGTCGAAGAGCTTGTAGAAACATTGGGCAAAAATTATAGTGTGACCATTCTGTCAGGCGACAACGATAAAGAAGAAGCCCGATTAAAATCATTTTTCCCGCAAAAGGCTACAATGACATTTCATCAATCCCCATTGGATAAATTGAATCATGTAAAACAAATGCAAGCTCAAGGCCGAAATGTGATGATGATAGGTGATGGTCTAAATGATGCTGGTGCATTGATGCAGAGTAATGTAGGAATAGTGATATCTGAAGATTCCAATAATTTCACACCAGCATGTGATGCCATATTGGGAGCCAAAGCATTTCCTTCATTGTTAAGTTATCTCACATTTCTGAAAAAAGCAAGATGGATTATTATTGGCGCATTTGTGCTTGCGTTTTTATACAATGTTTTAGGTCTTTATTTTGCTGTGAGAGGCGAGCTCGCTCCTGTAGTTGCCGCCATTTTGATGCCAATCAGTTCTATCACTGTGATGGTATACGGACTGTTGTCAAGTACGCTTGTCTTCAGAAAAATGTGTAGATAACAAATTAGTTAATGGCTCAGGGATATCGCTTTTTTTCGAAAAAGTCGCAATATTATCCATTTCACACATTGTCTAGATAAAGTCTCTTTTCATTCACCAATGATTCGATTTGCTTACTTGCTTCTTGTTTCAACGAATCAAGGTGCATCATCATGCGGTTTGTATTATCTAAATTTTCATTTATACATTCTTTACTTCTTCTCAGGTGAGTATTGCTCACCCACCCGAAAACTGCAGCAGTATGCATATTTTCAAAAAAGCTGATATATGGAGTGTATAGGTTTTTTGATTTAAGACCAGAAAGTATATCTTCCAGCTCTTTATTCAGTTTTTGCTCAAGACTGTCTATTATAGATACTACCTGTCTTATATTTTTTATTTGCTGAATCTGATCGTAGAATAAGAGAGTCAACCCATTTTCATGTACTTTGTCGAAAGCTGAAAGATTCTTGCCAACCAGAATTAAATAATTTTTAAGCTCTTTAGCAGCTGCAGTCGCTTCATATATTTCCAACAAAAGTTGTTCCTTATTTTTAATTTGAGTTTCAAAATTTTGAAGAGCTTCTGCAAGAGGATGCTTTTCTGTAGTGCCATTCATCGTTTCCAATATCATTTTTTGGAGATCTGTGTAGATTTGTTCTTTGAGCATTATCTTTTTTTCCAAAATTTCTCTTTCGTACTCAAGTATCTTAATTTTATTAGACGTATCATCATATTTTAATACAGCAAAAAGATATTCTTCACGCTCCTTTTCCAATTTTTTACCTGAATCACCCAAAATCTTATTAAATAAAACCATAGATGCTATTCGTTCTAACTTAGTGACATCCAGATATTCCTTGTCTACCACTTTTGAAAGTAAATGAATATCTTTTTTAAATACTGCTAATTCTTGTTGAAGTACAACCAACCTTTTCTCAGCTTTAAAAACAGAATAGAGTTGATTTTTAAGATTTTCGATAGTCATATTTCGAATAAGTTTAAATAGCTTCCATTAAAATTTTTGAGTATGTTTAAATTTTATCCTTTAGCAATAAAGTGTATTATTTTGGTTGAAAATTCGTTCATTTTTTCGCCTGTTTGCCAAATTTTTATCTCAAATTTTATTTTTTAAGCTCGGAAGTCATGCAGGTTGAATTGCACATCCGCCGCCGCGGACTACAAAATCCGCCTCTTTTCGTTCAGAATATCTCCATTTTATTATCCAAAAAACAAAATTTAACCATACCTAAAGTTGATTTTATCAAACAAGTATATAAAATTTATATTTGTCAAATGTACTTTTTTTATCATTAAGCGAAAATACCAATAAAGGCCATTCACTTTTTCTTAACTTGCTGGTTAACTTCTGCTACCCTGAAAGTGGTTATCTTTTTGATCAACTCAAAAGGTATATCCTCGTCCAGTGGAAACTGTATAGATCCCTTGCCTGTTTTATATCTTGACAATTCTTGTTGAAATGCGACGTTGCCTGTAGGCAGTGCATAAAAACCTAGGTGATTTCTGAATGCAGCAAAATATACCAATGGCTTTTTGTGGAGTTTGAAAGCAGGCATATTGTATGCAATACATTCGATGGCTTCCGGTGCTGACTCAGCAATGACACTTTTGATTTTCGCAAGTATCTCCACCATCTCAGGAGAAAAGTCTCCGAAATATTCTTCAATTGTAATATATTTTTTTTTGACTTCCATTTTGTTTTATATTTGGCTCCATTGTTCAACCAACCTTTTCCCATCCTTTTTTGATATTCTCTTCTATAGCGGTTGCCAGCATTTCGCGGAGTGTACCATCTGATGATGCTATTTTGATCTCGGTCTGAAGTGGCTCTTTTCGTCCCGCACTGAAATCCGTATAATACAATACAAAAGGTGGAAAAGATTGCGCCATTGTTTTGTTGGTTTTCAGACCTACAAACTTGCGAATGGCTGTACCAGTTTTGCTTTCCTTGATATAAACTTCCCGAAAGATGACTTCTGATTTTTGCAAATCTTCTGTGTCTATATTGGTATCTTTGGTCCATTCTACACGGGAGGTCACCTGATTGATGCCCGTGTCATCATAATTGGCCTTTTTGTCTTCTCTAATACCTAGAAATACTGGACTGATGAGACTGACAGCGTTGGTCTTGCGGATACTTTGATATTGGCTACCATCATAAGAGAGTTTATCTTTTTGATTGTACCTGAACCATCTTCATTGATGATTTCGATACATTTGATTTGTATGACGATAGAAGGCAGTACCCATTTATATGCCAATCGATTATTGGCTACCAATACGATATCTGCTTCACACTCTAAGGGTTGCAATTTTTGAAGCCATTGCACTCTTGTTTCATCTGTAAATCCTCCACCTACAGATGCTACCACCATCCAGCCTTCACCATCGTGTAGTCCTACCAAAAGCGCCCTGATGCCACTACCATCTTCTTTCATACTATAACCAATGACAGCTACATCGAGCTCAACCATTGGCTTTAGCTTGTAAGTATAACCAAGCGTATTGATGACTACTAGTCCTTCCTTACCACTCTCTATGGCATCTGCATAAAACTGTGTCAACTCCTTTCTAGAAGCCGTTTTGTGCCACTTCATCGGGTGGACGATGTCCCCTTCTGGTATGGATTTTTGTACAGTGACGACCCGGTCATCATTGGGTTTGTCGAGTTCGTGTACAGCATCAAAGACACAAAATCTAAGACTTGTTTTATCATTTGCTAAGGCAGAAGATACCATAAAGTTTCGTGACCTATCCAGAGGCAAATACAATTCTCCTGCCCAAATTCCTTCTTGATCCTTTGGAAACGCTGCAGTAATATGTGGTAAATCTAACAATACACCACTTCTGTTATATATAGTCACTATCCCGTTATTAACCACTGCAATACCCAGCTGTCCGTCTATTTTTTCTGAATAAATGTATTCATCTGATTCTGGCAAGTCCTTCTGCGCATTGGCTCCTTCTATTGGGATAAATCTTGACGCTATTTTTTTCTTATAATTGATTACTGTTTCCATATCAAAGGATAGATTTTAGTTCGAGATTAGAAATATGCATGAGTAAAAGATAAGAGTCGCCTTTGACCCTACCTTCAAGAAACGCACGGTAAGGTCTTCCGTTTTCTTGAAAAATCAAGGGTTCGTTGCCTTTTGGTCCACCTGCAAGTAACATCAATACTTGTTTTTCGTGCAATTCCTTGGCCATGTCATACAGAAAGTCAAAGGTCAGTCCATTGGTATGTGTCAATTGGTATTTTTTGGCAAATATAAATCTGTTGTATGCTTCTGCGATTGGCAGTTGTTTGCCCGTCCACGATATGGGAAAATCGCTGATGATATTTTGATTTTTGGTAGCGAATGCCTTTTCTTCTTTAACGGTTCCATCAGGCAAATAAACGATTTCTGTGGCCTTAACCTTATAGACTGGTTTTAAGTCTGGATTGACCAATACTTTTTGTCCACCTGATATGATCATACCTGTTTTGTAAAGGTCTATTTCAGGATCTGCATTGATTAGGTCTTGTGCCAACTCTTCATCTTCACCATATTTAGCAAGCAAAGCTTCGTACTGATGTTGGATATCTGATTTTAATAATTGTAACTACTCAGGTACAAAGTTAAGCATTAGCTAATACTTGGAGAACGTTTAGATTTCTTTTTATAGCAGTATCAATAACTGATCTTAGGACTGCATAATATGAAGCACCTTGGTCTGACCTAAACTGACCGCTAACCTTGAGTTTTACCTTTACGTTTCTGATGGCTTGTTCGCTAAAGTTGTTGTCTGGTGGTACTTCCATTACTTTTAGAAAAGTAAGTAGATATTGTTGGTGTTTGTTTAGTCTTTTTGTAAAGTATGTAGTTTTTTATCTTTGGAATGTATCTCTTTATTCAGTATGTGGTTTAGTGTTTTTTCAATTTGGTTGATTTGTGTTTCATAGTTGGCTTCAGCATTTGTAAGCATTATTTTTTTTAGAGCCAAGGCTTTCCATATTAATTTAGTCAACTCGTAAGCCCATTTATTTCTCTTTTCAATAAAGTATTGTAATTCTCTAAGTATATGGCTTAGGCATATCTGACGTCCTTTTGCCCCTATGATGAAGTGTGCCTTCCAGCAATCATGGACCAATATAGTATTAACAAATCCTTCGCCAAAGTACTTCTCAATAGTTTCAAAGCCTCTATTTGATGAAACTACTATAAAGGTGACTAATCTTGTTTGCCATGCCCACAACCATCGCAACTTACCGTTTACCTGGCCTCCTGTTTCATCTGTTCCCACACAGCTACTTTGTTGTACCTCTTTTGTATTTCTTCATACTGTGGCATACATCTTTGTGCCAAAGACTTTATTTTATTGACAATTGTTCCTTCGCTGATGTTTAGATTGAATACGTCTGCAAACATCTCTCGTATTCTGGATACGCTCACATACTGTCTGGCTGAAAAGTATCCACATAATGTCTCAATGTTTCGACCATAACTTATCGGACTCTTTACATGGTCAGGAAAAGAACTGACACAACAAGCTCCACAACTACAACGTCTTTCGTACACCCTATGCTCATATGTTTGTATGGCAATGGGCGGTATGTCTAAGACTTGTCGCCTTTCTTTCAATGTTGGAACATCGATATAAATTGTTCCGCATACTGGACACGTCTGGTCAATGTGATCAATTACCTCGGGTTCAGAGTGAAATTCTAATGTAGTTCCTTCGTGACCAGTTTGGCCTCCTGTTTTCTTGCCACTTTTTTGTCTGAGACTTTTTGTTGTTCTTTGTATATCCGTTGAGGAGGAAGTGAACTGTTTGAGCTATTCTTTTTATGACTCAATTCTATTATCCTTGCCTTTAATTTTCGTTATCTTCTTTGGTAAGACGTAATTCTTCTTTGGTAAGACGTAATTCTTCTTTTACCTCGACCAATTCTTGGCGAAGCTGCTCAACTAAAACTAATATGGAAGATAAATTTTCGATATTTTCTTGATTTTAAATCAAGTTCTATATCAATACTTTAAGGTTGGTCGTACAAAGTTATAACTCTTTTTGTATTTTTACAACTTTATTTTTATGCTTTTATACCTGAGTAGTTACTAATAATTTTATATTGCGGGCATTAGAGCCATCGGGCAAGGTGTAATGAATGGTCGGTTTTCGCACCAATCCACCAAATACTATTTCGGCATCTCTTTTCTGACTATTGGCTATTTTTATTTTGCGCATCTTCTTTAGTTTTTAAGGTTAAAACATATTGAAATCCAAGTCGTCTCCAGCGTCATCACCATCATCATCCAATACTGTAGGCAACTCCAATGTCGAATAATTAAAAGTGGTCAAAGTGCCAATTACAGCAAAAATACTGTCACCCTGTGACACCAAAAAAGCATCATCCGCATCGTAGGAAGCTCGATAATTGAAGGTAAAATATAACACTTTATACTCTTGTAACAGTGATAGAAGAGCCGCCGATGATTCTGCAAATTTCAGCTGATAGACCGCTTTGACATCCATATCGAGATAATCCTGAACGGTCTTCGTATGGTCCAAAATGGTCTCTCCATCAAAAACTGAAGGAAGCAGTGTGGCTTCACTGCCATCGTCATATCGCGCTACGAGTGTGCTTTTGTCTATTTCGTTGCCCTGACTATCAATGCTTTTGAGTGCCAACCCACCTGTACCTAGCATCGTGCGTCCATCGTCAAGCATGGTGATGAAACTACAAGGTCTCCCTTCTGCATCCGTATATTTGGTTTCGGTCCATCCATAGACCTTATTCCGCTCGAGTTTGACCAATGCTGCTGTGAAGGTCTGGTCTTTGAATACAAATTGTGGTTCTCTAGCCATGGTAAGAATGAATGATTTTTAGATTTATGATATTAGTTTTAATAATTTGGTACCTGATGAGCTTCTTTTGTAACGTTGGTCTGGATGGGTGGGAGATTGAGGATATTCCATACTTATCCACCCATTTTTCAATAATGGTTCCAGGTATTTTTTACGATTGGTAGAATGATTTGAAAGCCCCATGTTCTCAAACAAATCTTCACTCTTCGTCCAAGTGTCAAGTTGTACTAATATGACTTCAACTTTGTTCTGGAGAGCTGTTTTGACAATAGTTCTAGCTTGGTCACTAGCTTGGTCACAAAATGCAACAATATCACCTAATGTATTGAATATAAACTTATTAACTTGGTCACTAACTTGAACATTTTGATGAACAGGGAGCGTGACTAAGACAAATGTATTTTCGTCCGTTTCGAAGATTGGATCAGGATTATAACCTCCTCCCCAATTATGTAAATCGTTGGCAAATGCACACATAGAATGTATCACATCTTCAGGGTTCCAGCCTTTTTTAAATTCTAACCGTCCCCATTCGACAGTATTGCCGTGCACTAAACTATCTATGTTTATGGGCAATGCCATATTAGTATTTTAATAATGTTGCTAATAGGGTCAAATTTATAACATTTTACATGGATTTTAACTTTTTACTTGGCTTATAATAAGACAATTACAGTTTTAAACGGTATTCTTCCCCAATCCCTTCAACACAATATCATGTTGTCCGGCCCAAAGAAACAGGTCCTGCTTTTGTATCGCTGCTACCATCAAATCGGGAAACATATCGGGTGTACACGCAAATACAGGTACTCCTTCGGCACTAAATTTGGCGGCATTTTCGCGGTCGTAGGACGGACTTCCATCATCATTGAGCGCAAGCAGGCAGATGGCTTGTACTCCCGATTCTACTATTTTTTTCATTCGCACATGCATCTCGTTGACATTGCCACCTTCGTATAGATCAGTGATGAGTAAGAGTATGGTATCATCAGGTTTGGTGATGACTTCCTGGCAAAAGGACAAGGCTAGATTGATATCTGTACCGCCACCTAGCTGCACACCAAACAATATGTCCACAGGGTCTTTCAAGTCTTCAGTCAGGTCAGCTACTTGGGTATCAAAGACGATCATCTTGGTTTTTACAGATGGAATCGAAGCCATCACGGCTCCAAAAATGCCTGAATAAACCACCGAAGTACCCATAGACCCACTCTGATCGATGCAGATGACGATGTCTTTGAGCGATGCTTTAGATTTGCGGCCATAGCCAATTCTTGTCTCGGGAATGATGGTTTTATAATCGGGCTGATAGTGTTTCAGATTTTTTTTAATGGTGGTATTCCAGTCTATTTCGTTGTATTTGGGATTGCGTTTTTGTGATGATTTATTGATGGCACCGCGGATGGCCGAGATGGTGCGTTGTTCGAGTTTTTGCATGAGTTCGTCCACTACTTTTTGGACCACCATACGGGCTGTACTTTTGGTTTTTTCGGGTATTAATTCGCCCAAAGCCATTAAAGTAGCGACTACGTGTACATCTGGAGTCGTTTGCTCTAAGATTTCGGGCTCAAGCATGAGTTTTTGTTGCAGTGCAGGCTGTTTCATGGCATCTTTTTGGAGTACCTGTACTACGGATTCAGGGAAAAACTTGCGAATATCACCCAACCATCGTGCTACGTTTGGACTGGAAGCTTGTCCACCGCCTTTGCCTTTTTGCTCACCATAGTCAAAAGATCTTTTACGTTCAAACTCATACAATGCCGTCAAGGATTGATCTACAGACGCATCTTCGCCTGAGAGTTTGAATCCGTATCCGTCCGAGCAAGCACATTAAGGATTTTGTTTAAGTGGGAGCAGCACTTTCAGATTCTTTAATTTAGTTTCATTGATTTTCTCCAATGTGTTTTCCAACCAGGACATGGGGTTTATATCATTGGCGGCACAGGAGCCCAAGAATGAATACATCATGGCTATACGCTGTGCGCCTTCGTGTGATCCAGCAAACAAATAATTCTTTCTGCCCAAAGCCAACGGTCTGATTTTGTTTTCGATCAGATTATTAACCAGTTCATACCGGCCATCATTGAATAGCTCCATGATTTTGGGCCACTGGGTGTGGAAGTATGCCATAGCTTTGCCGATCGGGCTTTGCGGAAGCACATATACGCTTTGCTCTTCTACCCAGCTTTTGAGACTGACGAGCAGATGTTTCATATGTTATTCTCTTTGCTCCTTGCGTTGCTGTGGTGAAAGCGCTTTAAAATTTGTTTCATCTTCGTAGATTTTGCTAAATACATTCAATGGGTACTCGGCTCTTGTTTTATCATTGTCTTTGGCCTTGTAAAAGTATCTCCTGACATGAACCAGGCATACTGCAATGACCATTGACTTTTGCTTGGCTAAGGTGTCATAGACACTTTATCCATCACTTTGCAATAGTCCCGTATATCGTTCCAATATTGTTTTGGGCCCTTCGATATCCCGTCCCTTATGATAATCAAAAAACAGTAATCTCTCCTCAGGGCTATGATACACCCATTGGTATCCGCCATCGCCCAGATGATCATCTTTGTAATTGAGTTCATGATTGATACTGATCCAGCCCAATGAATGCCCGAATGAGTCGGTTGTAAATCCGATAAAATCATTGCCTTCTTTGGCTACGGCACGTCCTTTGGGGTTTTTGTAAGTACTATTGATATAGATCTATTTAACTAAAGGGCATTGAATTAAAAATACTTTGACATTTCACCCTGTATTGTTAGTGCTTTTTCTCTTATGGCATTTTGAAAATCCGGCGTATCACCGGCATATATTATTTCTCGGGATGAATTGATCAGTAAACCCAAATCTTTATTCTTGCCATTTTGAACGACAGAATGCAAATCTCCACCCTGCGCTCCCACACCAGGGACGAGAAAAAAATATTCTTTAGCAAGTTGTCTCACTTCTGAGAAAAGTTGAGGATGTGTGGCCCCTATTACGTACATCAGATTGTCGGGATTACCCCATTTCTGAGATTGCGCTATTACCCGTTCATATAAAGGTGTTCCTCCTTCGGTTTTTAACATCTGAAAATCAGAGCTTCCCGCATTACTTGTCAAGCCAAGCAAAATCACCCATTTTTGATCAAATTCCAGAAAAGGTGCCACTGAGTCTTCTCCCATGTAAGGTGCCACTGTCACAGCATCAAAATCAAAATACTCAAAAAAAGTCTTGGCATACATTTTACTAGTATTGCCTATATCTCCCCTTTTGGCATCCGCAATGGTAAAAATGTCAGACGGGATATAATCCATAGTTTTTTCAAGAGATATCCAACCTTTTGGTCCAAGGGATTCATAAAATGCCAAATTAGGCTTGTATGCCACACACAAGTCTCTGGTAGCGTCAATTACCATTTTATTAAACTCAAAAACAGGATCATCGGAACTCAAAATATGAGCCGGAACCTTTGAAAGATCAGTATCAAGGCCCACACAAAGGAATGATGATTTGGACTTGATATGTGAAATGAGTTCTTGCCTTGTCATGCTACAAAATAACCATTAACAGCCTCAACTGCCTTGATCTCAGGCAGTCGGGACTTAATAGCCTGCTCAACACCTGCTCGCATCGTCATTGCTGAAAACGAACAATGCTCGCAATTACCAAGCCATTTTATTTTTACGACCAGGTCTTCGGTGACTTCCACCAATTCAATATTACCTCCATCCACAGCAAGATGTGGTCTGATTTCGTCAAGAGCCAGATTTACCCGACTGAAAATATCTGTAGAATTTGCTACTATCATGATACAAAAGTAATCATATTTTTTTAAAAATCATTGTCATATGCATGAACCTGTGTTTAACAAAGCGCACGAATTCAAATTTTCTTCAGCGCTACCCTCATTCCCAAGCATAGCTTGGCAGGCTCTGAAGAGCCTGTCAAGCTTCGCTTGAGACGACCCGTCCAATTCAACCACGTTTTTACCATTTATTAAAAAGAACACTGAAAAAGTGCAATTTGTTATAACCACTGCATGAACTTGATTGTCAGTGTTCTACTTTTACTATTCTGGTAGGCTCATAAAGTTGATTTCTCATTTCTACCTGCTTTACCAAATTACCTGCAAGATGTCTAAATACCGGATAGAGATAGCCTTTAGTATCAGCAGCAGCGGGGATTCCGGTATCCCCGGCTTCTCTCACACTCTGAATGATAGGTATCTGAGCCAACATTTCAGACTGTGACATAGATGCAAGTCTGGTTCCTCCTCCCTTTCCAAAAATGTAATATTTATTTTCAGGTAACTCTTCAGGTGTAAACCAACTCATGTTTTCCACTACTCCAAGGATCGGAACATTGACATTCTGGAGTAAAAACATATTCATCGCTTTTACTGCATCTATGACAGATACTTCTTGAGGTGTGGTCACGATCAAAGCTCCTGTAACCGGCACCGTCTGTACTAATGTCAACTGGATGTCACCTGTTCCCGGCGGTAAATCAATGATGAGAAAATCAAGCTCTGGCCAAAGACAATCGTTTATAAACTGCCTTAATAAACCTCCTAATCTTGGTCCTCTTAACACTACTGCTTGTTCAGGCTCAACTATAAATCCTATAGAAATGACGTGCACTCCATGCGCCATCAAAGGAATGATCTTGTGTTTGCCATATAATAATTCTACTTTGGGTCTTTGGCCGACAAGGCCCATCATAGTAGGTATCGATGGTCCATACAAATCTGCATCAATTAGGCCTACCCTATATCCTTCGTTGGCAAGTGCCACTGCAAGGTTGACGGACACAGTGGATTTTCCCACTCCACCTTTACCTGATGCCACGGCAATCACATTTTTTACCTGCGGCAATACCGTATCCGTAGTTTCTGTGCCTTCAGATTTTATTTTGAGGTGGATATGCACCTGTGCATCAGGATATATGTGTTGTATCTGCTCCATACAGGCGAAATTCAGTGCTGATTTCAATTCAGAATCGTTGGATTTTAAAACTATAGAAAAAGCCACACTTTGTCCATCCACCCTAAAGTCCTCCACCATTTTGGCGGAGATGATATCATTGCCTGTTTTAGGGTCTTTGACGTTTCGCAGAGCTAGCAGTATTGCGTTATGGTCTATCATACATCATTTTTTGCACATGTATAAGGTTAATAACTTGTCAATTGTTCACAAACAGACTAAGAAATATAAGCAAAATTTATAATTTTGTCTCCTGAATTTCTATTTAGATACCCGATCTACATGAACATATATAAAAATATCAACGATCTCCCCGCATTTAAAAACCCGGTCATTACGATTGGTTCTTTCGATGGAGTACATGCCGGACATCAGAAGATATTGTTGAGAGTGAAAACTCTGGCCGACGAAATCAATGGCGAAAGTGTGGTGATCACTTTTTTTCCACACCCGAGAAAAATCATTGACCCAAGAGAACAAGGACTATCAGTACTCAATACACTCGATGAAAAAATTGAACAGATATCGTCATTGGGTATTGGAAATATTGTTATAGTACCTTTTACATTTGAATTTTCAAGACTTTCTCCAAGAGAATATATTGAAAAATTCATCATAGGATGTTTTCATCCTAAATATATCGTGATAGGTTATGATCATAAATTCGGACTCAACAGGGCAGGTGATATCCACCTTTTTAAAGACTACGAGAATAAAGGACATTTTCATGTTATAGAAATTCCCAGACAAGAAGTGGATGAAGTCACCGTCAGCAGTACTAAAATCAGAAGTGCCATCCTTACAGGAAAGATTGAAGATGCATCGTTACTTCTGAATCATCCGTATGTGCTTACCGGCAAGGTCATTCATGGAGATAAATTAGGTACAAAATTAGGTTACCCGACAGCCAATCTTTACATCTCAGAAAAAGAAAAACTCATACCAATGGAGGGAGTTTATGCTGTCAAAACCGAAATAGAAGGTGAAGAATTTAATGGAATGATGTACATCGGAAAAAAACCTACAGTATCAGAACAAGCCGGTATCAATATCGAAATCAACATCTTTGACTTCAATCAAAATATCTATGATAAGACAATCAAGATCAATATTATAAAATATCTTCGCAACGATATTAAGTTTGATACTTTGGATCAGTTGAAAGAACAATTGGCCATTGATGAAAAAAATGCCCTCATAGCACTGGACTCTCTAAAAACTTTTGAAAAAAAATATCCGATAGTCACAGTTGCCATACTCAACTATAATGGGTCAGAGCTACTGGAATCATACCTTCCAATGATTGAATTTTCATCAGAAAAATATGAATTTGACATTTTGGTTATTGACAACAAATCTGAAGACCTGTCCATTGATTTTGTAAAAGAGTGGTATCCTGAAATCAGAGTTGCTGAACTATCAAAAAACTATGGGTTTGCTGATGGATATAATAAAGGACTCAAAGATGTCCAAACTGATTATGTGGTGATCATTAATTCAGATGTTTTAGTTACAGAAAATTGGCTAGACCCCATCATTGAAGCATTTGAGACTGACAAAGAATTAGGTATAGTGCAACCCATGATATTATCTATCGAGGATAAAACCAAATTTGAATATGCAGGTGCCGCCGGCGGTTATATTGACGTATTTGGTTACCCATTTTGCAGAGGGCGTATTTTCAACCATATAGAGTCAAACGAAAATCAATATGATGATGATGCAGAAATATTTTGGGCCAGTGGTGCAGCATTAGTTTGCAGAACAAAAGTTTTTAAATCCTTAGGTGGATTTGATGGAAGTTTTTTTGCACATCAGGAAGAGATTGATCTTTGCTGGAGATTCAGGCAAGCTGGCTACAACATCAAATGTATTAGCGCAAGTAAGGTCTATCATTTAGGCGGAGGAACCTTAGATTATAATAATCCCAAAAAAGACTTTTTGAACTTCAGAAACAACCTTTATCTTTTAACTAAAAACGAACACCTCATCAATCTCTTGTGGCTTATTCCTGCTAAGCTAATATTGGATGGGGTAGCTGGCATGAAATTTTTATTAGACGGAAAATTTAGGTCAACCATAGCTATCATAAAGGCTCACATGTCGTATTACAAACACTTGCCATTGGTCTTTGAACGTCGAAATCTGGAACAGAATCTTATATTTCGTAATAAAATTAACAAACCCGATCTGAACGGGATTTTTTTTGGATCCATAGTCTGGAAATACTATATCGAAAGAATAAAAAAATTTACTGACCTAAATTTCTGATTTGTTTTGAATTATAAGGACCTTAAAATTATTTTCGAGGATGATGATTTGCTTGTTGTTGACAAGCCTGCTGGCGTATTGACCATCCAGGATAGGTTCAATCCGCAGATACCCAATCTTTCCGGAATCTTAAAAAAGTTATATCCTGAAATTATTCCTGTTCATAGATTGGATAAGTTTACGAGTGGTGTGAACGTATTTGCAAAAAATGCAGAAAGTCATAAAATCCTTTCGGTAGCATTTCAGTCCCGGGAAGTTGAAAAATACTATTATGCCTTAACGGATGGTGTACCATCACCGGAAAGTGGCAGAATCGATGTTCCTCTGGCAGAATCAACCGTCACAAGAGGTAAAATGCTGGCACATCCAAGAGGTAAAGAATCCGTCACAGATTATAAAATTGTCAAAAATTTTAAATCCTATTCTCTGCTATACATCAGGATTTATACAGGCAGGACGCATCAGATACGTGTACACATGCAATACTTGGGCAATCCATTGATTGTGGATCCACTATATGGTAACAGAGAAGCTTTCTTCCTATCTGAAATCAAACAAAAAAAATTCAACCTTGGTAAATTTGAAGAAGAAAAACCGCTGATAACAAGACAACCGCTACACGCTGAAAAAATAGTCCTGATCCATCCTGTGAACAAAAAAAAGCTTGAGTTCGTATCACCCTTGCCTAAAGACATTCAGGCTGTAATCAACCAAATGGAAAAATGGATTAAAATGTAGCCTTAATCTTCCTTTACTATTTTTATCAAAGATTTGTGCTTCTATTTTGAAAAATTCTATAACTTTGACTTATAGTTTGGATTTTTGTGCTTTTAATAACATGTGACGTACAATTAATATCATTTTATATCAGCACCTGAATTCAAATTAATTCACCTTGTCGGACTCAATCTAATATCTTTTGAATATAACTTACATAAATGCAGCATGGGTAGATTATTAAGAATTTCAATACATGCATTTTTCATCCTTGTCTTATATTTCTGGATTACTGCCATTCTAAAATCAGAATCAGAAAACAAAAATAGTCTAAACTCTAAAGATACTATTCAAAATAATACAGGAGATTTGCAAGTTTCTGATTCTACTGCATCAGGATTGGCAACAGACAGTGTTTCATTAATAAATGATGATGATCTGGATGGTGAAAATATCGATTACAATGATATTGACAAAAAAGTAGACGCCCTAAAAGGGCATAAAAAAACTACTAGTCCATCTGATACAAAGAATGAAAATATCGATACTAAGGCACTTGAAAAAAAACCTAATGTAAATGCAGACACCAGACCAAAACCTAAGATTTCTACTGGAAATACACAAGCAAACATAGGTGACGGAGGTAGTTTTATGGTCATTTGCGGCAGTTATCTTCTTAAAGAAAATGCAGACAAAATGGTGCAAAAGTTAAAAAAAATGGGGTATACCAATGCAAAAGTTCTGATATTTGACGGGGCTGGTTATCATTCAGCTATTGCAGCACAGTTCTCCTCACAAGCAGAAGCACAAAAGGAATCTGCATCATTGAAGAAAAATGGAATTGATTGTTTTGTGAAGACCAGATGAGTATTGATTTGAAATGAATTAGTCAGTTGCTCTGCTATGATTACTGTGCCTGTGCCTTCATTTTGTTAGCTTACTACAAGGGCAAACTATCGAATATGTGATAAATAGATTATGAACAAATTTGATAAAATAAACACACTAAAAAAAGAATTTGAGACACTCAACATCTCTGACCACGATCGACGGAGATTGGATGAGAAATTCCGCCTGGAATTTAGTTATAATTCTAATCATCTTGAAGGAAATACTATCACCTACTTAGATACAAAAGCCCTTTTGCTCAAGGATATTGTGGCCAATAGCTATACATTTAGGGAAATGGAAGAAATGAAAGCTCATGATACAGCTTTCGCATTGGTAAAGGAATGGGCAGTAAGCCGAGATCGTGACATCAGTCAAGTAGATATTAAGGAATTAAACAAACTCATACTTGTCAAAGACTTTTGGAAGGATGCACAAACACCTGATGGTCTGCCTGTAAGGAGAATAATAAAGGTAGGCGAATATAAAGAAATGCCAAATTCAGTTAGATTGGCAAATGGTGAAATTTTCCATTATGCTGAACCTTTTGAAGTACCCGCCAAAATGCAGGAACTATTGGATTGGTACAATGATAAAAAATCGGGTTTACATCCGATAGCTTTATCAGCTATTTTTCATCATAAGTTTGTGCTTATCCATCCATTTGATGATGGTAATGGCAGGATTTCCAGGCTTATGATGAACTTTATTTTACTTCGGTTCGGCTATCCACCTTTAGTAATCAGATCAGTGGACAAAACCAAGTATTTAAATGCATTGAGATTGGCAGATGTGGGAGATCGTGAAGCATTCATTGACTATATAGCTGACCAAGTGATATGGAGCCTTGAAATATCTATCAAGGCCGCAAAAGGCGAAAGTATAGAAGAACCAAATGATTGGGAAAAAGAATTGAGTATTTTGGCAAAATCAAATGATACCATTCCAGAAAGGAAAACGTTAGAAGTTACAGTTTTGAGATTTATGGATAGTTTTTTTCCGTTATTTCGGGCCATAAAAGAAAAAGCTGAAGGACAATTAAATCACCTTTTTGAACAAGTTCAAATTAATATCTTATTAGACAATAGAGAACTAAATGCTTTCCTCCAAAATGAACATGCCAATTTTGACAATTTGAAAATAAATGTTCTTAAAGAAGATCATGTTCAAATATTGAGTTTGAAGATATCTTTGCTAAGATATAAAAAAAATAAGTTAGACATATTTGATATAAATAATCATATTCAAATCAAAATAAACACTTATCAATATGAGATTACTTTTGCAGGAAATAAAGAATTGAAACTAAATAAACTATACAGTGAAAAACTTTCAGATCAAGAAATCGAAACAATCGTGAATGAATGGGGCAAACAAGTGGTTGATGAAATCAAAAAGAATATAAAATAAAAAACCTGTTCAACTTAGCTTCCAGAATACAATGAAATATCGGGAGATATTTGTCCTCAGTTATTCGAAATTTAGCGAAATTTGCACACTATTATTTACTTTTATGTTTATTGCTTAATATAAGAAAAATGTGCGGAAGATCTTCCCTTACTAAGACCGAAAAAGAAATCGAAGAGCGATTTAAAGCGACTTTTTACAGCGAAGAGCTGGAAAGGTACAATCCTCTGCCCAATTTTAACGTCGCTCCCACGCAAATGCATCCGATCATAACATCCGAAGACCCAAGCCACCTCCACTTATTCAAATGGGGACTCGTACCTTTTTGGTCAAAAGACAGTAAATCTGGTGCTAAGATGATCAATGCCAGGTTAGAAACACTTGATGAAAAGGCTGCCTTCAAATCGCTATTGAACGCAAAAAGATGTATTGTCCCTATGGATGGATTTTATGAATGGAAGACAGATGGAAAACATAAAGCACCTTTCAGGATCGTCACCAAAGACCAGGCCATATTTGCCGTAGCAGGTTTGTGGGATTGCTGGAAATCGCCCGATACAGGGGAACTCATATACACTTATACTGTGATTACTGGCCCTCCCAATAGCTTGATGGAACAAGTACATAACAGAATGCCGGCAATTCTGCTTCCAGAAAATGAAAAACTCTGGCTGGACCCGGTTATTAAACCACATGAAGCACTCCAATTACTAATACCCTACCCTTCGGAAAGTATGGAAGTATATCCGGTATCCGATAAAGTAAATAGTGTCAGAATAAATGAGCCTTCTCTTATAGTACCCGTAAAAAATGAGCCTAAACCAATTCAGACAAGTTTATTCTTTTGACAAAAGTGCATTATCCTTACATCACAGCTGATTTGAACTCGTATTGACGATAAAAAGGCAGTATATTGAACTTTATTAACACTATTAAAAAGGTCGTATGTATAAAGAATCTTTTTAATCCTGTTTAGCAACCCAAAGTATCTTAAAACGTCTGTAAATCCTTTGTAATCGACTGTTTGTCGATTTTTATATCTGGAATGATGACATTTCACCACTTTTGAGAACTAATTTGCATGACCGCATGTTAAAGGTCGAGTTTAAATCACATTATTTATCATCTTCTAAAAACAATTAAAAAAATGAATTTCAAAAAAATGCTATTTTTCGGATCTTTTATGATCATAGGTCATTGTATATTTGCTCAGACTGCAGATGAAATCATCAATAAATATTTTGAAAGTACCGGAGGTCGTGATGCCTGGTCTAAAATCACTACAATGAAATCAACAGTCCTGGTTAAAACCCAAGGTATGGAATTGCCCGCAGTTATACTTTCAAAACCTATGAAACAAAAAGTTGAAATAACCTTCCAGGGACTTTCAATAGTTCAACCTGCTTTTGATGGTGAAACCGGTTGGCAGACTAACTTTATGACCATGAAAGCCGAAAAAATGGAAGCTGAAGACAATGCCATATCAAAAGCAGAATTTGGTGACTTTCCTGATCCGTTCTTAAAATATAATGAAAAAGGATATAAAGCAGAACTTCAGGGTTCTGAAACTGTAGAAGGAACAGATTGTTTCAAAATCAAATTAACAAAAAAACCAGTCATGATTGACGGCAAAGAAGAGGAAAACGCTTCCATTTACTTTTTTGACAAGGAAAACTTTGTACCCATCATGGTACGAAATGTGGTAAAAAAAGGTCCGGCTAAAGGTAAATCATCTGAAACAGTGATGTCAGATTATCAGGAAGTCAATGGTTTAATGATGCCCTTCACAATGGATCAAAAATTTGAAGGTACTACCCAAGCCAGCATTGCTATAAAGACTATTGAGCTGAATGTGGCCATAGATGACAGTGTATTTAAGTTTCCGGAAGGAAATTAATTAAAATATCCTACTATCAGAAAGATAACTACCATGTAATAAGGTAGTTATCTTTTTATTTTAACAATTCTCAATTCCAAAATACAATTTTTATGAAGCCAATTTATTATACTTTTATATTCTTATTTATATATTCAAATGTGCTGATTTCACAAAAAGCCATTCCACTGAAAAGTGATGAAATTTTTGGAGCAGTCAAAGCCAGACAGATTGGACCAGCAGTGATGAGTGGAAGAGTTGTTGACCTTGAAGCCCACCCAAAAGACTCGAAAATATTTTATGTAGCTGCAGCCGGCGGAGGCGTTTGGCAGACAAATAATGCCGGAATTACATTCAATCCAATATTTGACAAACATACTCAATGTATCGGTGCTATAGCCCTTGATCCGAGTGACCCTGATAAAACCATTTGGGTAGGATCCGGAGAGACATGGACAAGAAACAGTGTGAGTGTGGGAGATGGCATTTACAAATCCAAGGACGGCGGCCAGAATTGGACCAATATGGGATTGGCCAAATCAGAGAGAATTTCCAATATCATAGTCCACCCAAAAAATTCCAATGAAGTGTATGTAGGAGTTTTGGGAGCTTTGTGGGGCGATAGTGAAGATCGTGGAGTTTATAAAACCAATGATGGTGGAAAAACATGGAATAAAATATTTTTCATCAACAATACCACAGGCTGCTCTGAGTTAGTCATGGATCCTACCAATCCTGATATCATGTATGCTGCTTTTTTGGGAATTCAGAAGAACAGGATATTCGTTTAATTCCGGTGGTACCAACTCTGCTTTATACAAGACTCTTGATGGTGGTAAAACATGGAATAAAATCCACAATGGATTTCCGTCCGGAAAGCTTGGTAGAATCACTGTTGCCATTGCACCATCAAAACCATCCGTAGTTTATGCCGTCCTTGAAACCGAAAAACCTGCGGATAAAGGTCTTTACAAATCGGAAGATGCAGGTGCATCATGGAAAAAGCTGAATGGTGATTTTGAATTGGTTATCAGGCCATTCTATTTTTCAAGAATTGTGATTGATCCAAAAAATCCCGACGTAATACTCAAGGCGGGACTTCAAGGCTACATAAGTAAGGATGGCGGGAAAACCTTCAGGAGCATAGGAGGTGGCATTCATTCTGATTTTCACGATTTTATATTTGACCCGCATGATTCCAATAAAATTGTGGTTGGCACAGATGGTGGTGTCTACAGATCGTGGGATGGCGGCTCCGTTTGGGAAATGGTCAAAGGACTTCCACTATCACAATATTATCATGTGTCTACAGACAACCGTAAGCCTTATTGGGTATATGGTGGCTTGCAGGACAACGGATCGTGGGTCGGCCCAAGTAAAAGACCGGGAGGAATTAAAAATAGTGACTGGATTTCTGTCGGATACGGCGATGGTTTCAGAGTATATCCACACCCATCAGATCCCAATATTGTATATTCTGAAATGCAGGGAGCTGAAAATATCTGGCGGGTGGATGTAGCAAAAAGTCAGGCTAAAACAATAAAACCTTATGCTGAAGATGGAGACCCTAAACTAAGATTCAACTGGAATGCACCCTTGACGACTAGCCTGCATTTTCCTGACAGGGTGTACGTAGGCAGCCAGTTTATCCACGTATCGGACGATAGAGGTGAGACATGGCGTAAACTATCACCGGATCTTACAACAAACGACCCTGCAAAACAAATGCAGGAAGAATCTGGTGGATTGAGTGCAGATAATTCAGGTGCCGAAAATCATTGTACTGTTTTTACAATCAATGAATCGCCAATAGATAAAAATGTCATATGGGCGGGTACTGACGACGGCAATGTTCAAGTCACTACTGATGGAGGCAAATCATGGACAAATGTAACCTCAAATATCAAAGGAGTACCGAAAAACACATGGGCATATTTTATCGAACCTTCCAATT
Source organism: Saprospiraceae bacterium (assembly GCA_016713025.1). Taxonomy (NCBI): domain Bacteria; kingdom Pseudomonadati; phylum Bacteroidota; class Saprospiria; order Saprospirales; family Saprospiraceae; species Saprospiraceae bacterium. Next base: position 1,826,852 of record JADJPZ010000004.1, read on the forward strand.
TTGATGTAAACACAGCTTATGCGGTCTTTCATGGTCATACACAAAATGATATGAAGCCTTACGTCATGAAAACCACAGATTTAGGAAAGTCCTGGTCATCGGTGGTCAATGGTCAGATTCCCATTTTTGCAAGATGTATCAAAGAAGACCCAAAAAACAAAAATTTGTTATACTTAGGTACTGAATTTGGCTTGTATGTTACTGTGGACGGAGGGCAAAACTGGGCAAAATTTGAAAACAATATGCCACCTGTTGCAGTACATTACTTAGCAATTCAACAGACTGAAAATGCCCTTGTTATGGCTACTCACGGCCGTGGTATTATTATCATAGATGATGTCACACCACTTAGGGCAATTACTGAAGAAGCACTTGAAAAAGAGTTGGATTTCATATCAGTAAAACCTGCAACCATCAATGAAAGTGCATCATTCCAAAACTTTCCAAACGTAGGTGAATATGTAGGAGACAATCCTACTTCAGCAGCAAGAATTGTGTATTTTATGAATAAAAGGCACACTTTCGGCAAGATGACAATGGAAATTTTTGATAATGAAGGAAAAAAAGTTGCAGATCTCGTCCCCGGTAAAAGCAAAGGAATCAATGAAGTTCTCTGGAACTACGTCCTGCCTCCTCCTAAAACTGCCAAGGGAAAAACTTTTACGTTTGGGGCATTTTCTGGACTGACAGTACCTGCTGGTAAATATAATGTTAAGATCACAAAAGGCAATAAAGAGTTTAATCAGGAGATTGAAATCAAATACGATGAAAACTCCATTCATTCCGAAGCTGACAGAAAACTGAAAGATGAAAAAGGCATGGAGCTATACCAAATGAACGAAATTTTAGCCTTTGAAGTGGATAGACTTGATATGTTGCAAAAAACAGCAGAGGAGATAAAACCATTGATCAAAGATAAAAAACTTTCAAAACAACTTAATTTGGATGGCTATATAAAAGAAATCGAAGCTTTAAGAAGTACTCTTGTGGTGACAAAAGGCGACAACTATGTGGGCGCAGCAGAACCTGAACTTAGAGAAAAAATAGCAGCTTTGTATGGAGAAGTGGCGTCGTATGCCGGTAAACCTTCAGGTGCACAACTTGCCAATTTGAGTTTGCTGAACAAAAAGCTTACCGAAGCAAAAACAAAGGTGGAAGTGTCTGTGAAAAAGTCCGAAGACCTGAACAAAGTGCTCGAAAAAGCAAAAATAACTAAAAAGATTATGGCTCGCGAAGTCACGGGAGCCTAAAAAATACTCAGGGATTTCAAAAGTCATTTCAAAAAAAATATGATCAAAAAGCCATGCTTAAAAAAAGTGTGGCTTTTTTTTTTGCAATAATGTGAGTACATTTGATATATTTTATACTTATTAACCGGATACCAAAGTGTCTTTACTCATCAAGTTACATAAATTTACACATTCAACTCATTTCACAAATAAACACAAATGAAATATCTATATCTAATTATTCTACTTATTTCAACTCATTTGATATCCATATGCCAAAAAATTCCCGCACAGTGGCGCATCTCGAATGATGGTAAGTATTTGATAGCAGGAGATCAATCATCCAAGGGTCTTTACGACGAATCTAAGGTAGAAGATATCCGATTGTATTTTTCTCAAGCAGATTATTGGAACAAACTCACTCAAAATTACAACAGCAAAATCGATATCCCTTGCAGGCTCAAATACAAAGGCATAGACTACGATAGTGTAGGCATCAGATTTAAAGGACAAACGTCATATTTTTCCAACAATACCCCAAAAAAATCCTTCAATATCTCAATGGATGCTTTTAAGGATGATCAAAAACTGGCAGGCTACAAAACCCTAAACTTAAATAACTCTTTTCAGGATCCTTCTTTTATGAGAGAGGTGCTTTATTACAGACTTATCAGAAATCATAGTCAATCTGCAAGGGCAAATTTTGTGCGGGTATATATCAATGATGAAGACTGGGGAATCTATCTAAATGTCCAGCAGTTGAACAAAGATTTTATCGAAGAGTGGTATGAAAGCAATGATGGTATCAACATCAGAGCAGACAGGCCTGATGGTACTTCCACTGGTCCGGGCGGGCCTGGTGGTCAATGGGGTGATGGTACTGCCGGTTTTAATTATCTGGGAGCAGACACTGCATTGTATCAAAAATATTATACTCTCAAAAGCACAGACATGGCACAGCCCTGGCAAGAACTGGTGAAAGCATGTAATGTACTGAACAACAGCGGCACAAATCTGGAGATAGAAGCACCCAAGGTATTGGACATTGACAAAATTCTCTGGCATCTGGCATGTGAAATCGCATTTACAGATGATGACAGTTATGTATTTAAAGGTAAAATGGATTATTATCTGTACATGGACGCTGAAACAAAACGATGGACTTCATATGATTATGATGCCAACAGTACTTTTTCAACACAAAAGATCACCCAATGGTCTCCTTTTTATAATGAATCTAAACCAAACTATCCGCTTCTCAACAAACTACTTGCTGTTCCGGCATTCAGACAAAGATATCTTGCCCACATGCGCACTATCATATCTGAACTGATGGATGAATCAAAATCCAACCCAATCATTGAAAATTATGTCAACCTCATTAGAAGTGCCGTCATAGCTGATACGAAGAAAGTAACATCAGAATCTGCTTTTAACAGTGCAATCATCGCGCTGAAGGATTTCATAACAAGAAGAAAAAATTATTTACTATCTAATAGTGAAGTTAAAGCAGCTGCACCGGTCATCAGTGAAGCAAAATATAGAGTCAATAATGAAGATTGGGCTAAAGTGTATCCTGAAAGTGATGTTGTAGTAACAGCTTCGGTAAATTTCACCTCAGGTATCAACAAAGTAGTTCTTCATTATGGTACAGGACTGTCAGGCACATTTAATACTATCAATATGCTGGACAATGGTCAAGGCCATGATGCAAAAAGTAACGATGGAATTTTTACAGCCTCTTTACCCAGGGCACAGGCTGGTTCTTTGGTAAAGTTTTATATTGAAGCCACCGGAAATGACAATGCCCGAACTAAAACATTTTTCCCTTCAGGTGCAGAACATCAACTGTTCATATATCAGGTTGGAACACTTCAAAACACTCAAAAAACCGTTGTAATCAATGAATTTATGGCTTCTAATGATAACACTGTGAAAGATGAAGTTGGTGAAATAGAAGATTGGATAGAGCTCTATAACCTCACGGATAAAGATATCAACATGAGTGGTTATTACATCACAGACAACCCACTTAACCTTAAAAAATTTCAATTTCCGACCAATACAATTATTAAGGCTAAAAGCTATGCTATTGTTTGGGCAGATGAAGATCAGGAACAGGGCCCATTACATGCCAATTTCAAACTTTCAGCTAGTGGTGAAGTTATTTACCTTTTGGACAATAATCTTGTCATGCTCGATAGTATCAGTTTCGGTGCTCAGACTACCAATAAGTCCGCTGCAAGAATACCCAACGGAACAGGAAATTTTGTAATCGGCAACCATACCTTTGGTGTAAATAATGATGGAACTTCTTCAGTACAGGATATTGTACAATCATATTTAAAAGTATACCCAAATCCAGCTTCACCGGGATTAGTAACCATCTCCAATCATGCTGATTACTCGCAAAACATATCTCTTTACCACATGAGTGGCACAAAGATAACCGATCAGACAGTTGGTCCGCATGTAGATTTGAATATTGAAATAAGCACTCCGGGAATTTACATTATCAAGTCCAATCATGAAGTTAAAAAACTCATCATCACAAAATGATCAGGAGTATAAAAGTGGATACAAAATGAAAAAAAATCAACATATTTTGTAGACATTTCGAAAAAATGTGATATTTTCACATGATGTCGCAGGAAGAAGTAATTATATTCAAAAATATAGACGCACAGGAATATCAAATCTTTGCAAATCAAGCTATTAAGTATGCTTTGATTTCTGTCGCATTTACCTACAACAGGATGGACAAATCAAAGCTGACTGCAAGAATCAATAACATAACTAAGGGCAAAATAGCAGAATTCTTATTTTACGAATTCTGCAGACAAAACAGGTTGCTCATAGATCCTGAAGCATGCAGCTCACCATTCTGGAAACCTGATAACAGAGATTTTCTCTGGATAGGTTGTGAGTGGGATATCAAAAACAATTATTTCTATTGTTCAGATTTGGATTTTAAGAATTTTGACTGTACCATGCTACCAGCTTTGATACCCAATAAAACCCCTTATGATCAATGGTCAAAAAGAAATCACCACCTCATAGCTGACAGTAGATATAATGCTTTTGTATTTACATTTATGAGACTGAGACCCAATGATAAAAACTTTTTTTCCTTGTTTCTCAGCGAAGATCAACTTAGTTTAATCACTGCCATTGTTGATCAGTATAATAAGTCAAATCAACAGGATATGCCTTTTATGGATTCATGGTTTTTTCAAAAGCTTAATGAAAAAGGCCCAACAGAGTACATTGCATTAAACTATCATCCGGAAATCATTATCACTGGTTGTGCCAACCCAAGATATTGGGATATGTTTCAAGATATTCCGGCCAATGATGATTCCCTTCCTTACATTACACACACTCCTAACAGCAAGTGGTATCAGCAAAAAGATGGTTGGGTTTCATTTCTAAACGGAACTTTGGTAACAAAAATCAAAAACAAAACATGCCCCGTTTCTCTCCTGCCATCTTTCAGTTCAGTCATGAAAAATCACATGGGGTAAATGGCACAATTATTGCGTTTTAAATATTAAATAATTGCTGCATATAATGAATTTCAGTAAATGGGCTAATATCCTTAAATTGATATTGTTAAAAATAGTTGAAGAAATTGAAAGACGTATCAATGAAAAAAATGGTGTGGATACTTCTGATACATTCAGTCATTCTCTATATACATCGCTAAAATTTATCATTCTGGAACAGGTTGATGGACTCGTAGATGAAGTAGTTTCATATTCTAAGAGTCAGGTAAATTCATTGTCAGATTTGATAGCACAAAAAATGTCGATCATTCTGGCATCATTGGTTTATGTGCTGATACTCTTTGCGTTAGTGTTTTTGGTGTTTATTTTTTTGACAGTATCTTTGGCTTTATACCTTGGACATGTATTAGGACAAACATATTATGGATTTTTAATCACTGGAGGTACTATACTATTTATAACACTCATTATACTTTTTGTTGGTCATAAGTCAATTGCCTCATCCATCAAAAACCAAATAATAAAACTCATTTAAAATCATCAGTAAATTTCAACGGAAGTTACTAATTCCTCACCGACCTCAGAATTGATAATATTTATTATTTTCTCTTTTCCCATCAGCAGTTCTTTTTTTAACGGAGCAGATGTCAGATACACCTTCAGTAAGCCATCTTTAAAATATAACTTACTCGTATAGCCAGCTATAGTAAGTCCCATCTGATTTTTCCAAATTTCTTCTATCCTGACAGTAGCATATCCTTTTCCGACTCTGGAGTTGGACTGCAGAAATTCATGAAGAACATCTCTTATCGGCTTGTCATTGTGTCTTCCCATTAGTATCTAACATAATAAATTATATCATTGTTTTGAACAATTTTGGCAGGACTATGTTAGTTGGCATTCATTCAATAATATTACAAATCATGTTTTCAAAAATTCTAATCATCATGCTTTTATCAGTTACAAGTTTAATTGGCAATTTTTTCAATTCAGAAAATGTACTTACTGCACCAAAACATATTTTAAAAAAGAATGCAAAAGACACAATTTCTTTTCATTCATTAACTGCAATTGACATCGATGGAAATGAATTAAAAATGAAAAAATATAAAGGTAAAAAAATCATCATTCTGAATGTAGCTTCAAAATGTGGTTACACACCTCAATATGCTGACTGGCAGGCCTTTTACGAAAAAAACAACTCAAAATTTGAAGTTTTGGGATTTCCTTGCAATCAGTTCTTAGGGCAGGAACCCGGCACTGCAGAAGAAATAGAATCCTTTTGTCAGAAAAACTATGGCGTCACTTTCCAGATGTTTGATAAAATTGATGTGAAAGGCGACGATCAAAGCCCAATTTATAAATGGCTTACCGATCCTGCGCAAAATGGTTGGAACAACACAGTACCTAGTTGGAATTTCTCCAAGTACCTTGTGGATGAAAATGGCAAATTATTAAATTATTTTGGCCCCAAGATCAAACCTGACAGCCCGGAGTTTTTGGCTGCTATCAAGTAAAAGTTTTATATCATAAATAATTGTTAAACCAGATATTACATATGTGACATTTGGATCCTTTTTCGTCTATAGTTTTATAAATTTAAGAAATTGGTTTGATGAAATATTGATTTTTAATTTTATTATCAATAGCTTTTCAAACCAATTTTTATTTATTTTAAATAATCAAAATTTAACTTTATTATGAGGAACTTTTTTAAAATTTCATTTAGTTTACTAATTATTTCGCTTTTTTTAGTTTCATGTGGTGAGGAAGGTATCATCAACCCTACCGTCAATCCTCCCGTGGTAAATCTGGCTTCCGGAACAGGAATTACATCAGGAGATGCCACACTCAACATTGGGGAATCATTTACAGTACAGATTACTGCATCCAAAGGTACAAACCCTATGAAATCACTTACGATAGAAGAAGCCGGAAACAGAATTGATATCGGCAGATTAACCTTCTCAACAGGTGGCGGTGCAAATCCACTTTTGCTTACAGGAGCTACGAGTTCAACACTAGATATTAAAGTTACCATCAAGGTCCACACTGATGTATCAACAAAAGCCTACAAATTTACTATAGCAGATGATGCTGGAAATCAATCAGGTAAAACAATCAATATCACTACCAAAGGAACACCTCCAATCATTTCTGAACCAACAGTAGACCATAAAGTTGATGTCAATGTAAATGCACTTTTTTCAACAAAATTTAAAGTTGCAAAAGGAACTGCCCCACTGCAATCTATAGAAGTATTGATAGATGATGTCAGGGCTAAAGATTCTTCAAGGTTTTTTTATCAGGAACTTACGAAACCTTTTAATGCCAACCCATATGCCATTCCAACAGCAGACAAGGATAACTTAGAGAAAGATATTATCATCAGAGCTCCATTAACACCTGGTATTTATAAGTACACTATTAAATTTATTGACGCTACTGGTCTTTCATCAAGTAAAAACATCACTGCTACAGTAGGTAAAAAAGTAACTATGCTTCAGAGCATACTGCTCAATCAGTCTGGACCGGACGGCCAGGGTGGCTTGGACCTTGATACTGGTAAAAGCACAGGAACTGTAACTTCTGATCCAACAACAGCTACAGCGGAAATAAGAGATGAAGGTATTGTAAATCTCACCAATGACCCGACATGGAAGCAGCAGATATCAGGAATGAATGGATCCGTAATAAAATATATCATCAAAGGAAAAAATGGAATCCCTGAAACTTTCAAGTTTGAAGATGTGGCATTTAGTGAGCAGATTGCATCCCTATTCGGTAACGGAACAAATTTCACTCTAAAAAGCACCACAGGAAATCGGGATGTATCAGACAAAGTTGCTGTAGGTGATGTGTTTGTTGTAAAAAATGGTGACAAACACTTTTTGCTCATCGTGAAAAATGTCAAAATAACCACTACAGATAATCTGGACAGTTATACATTTGATGTAAAATTCTAAGTTTGATTTACATTATCATTTCAGATTTTAAAGATATATCTTCGGGTATTTTAAATTTAAATTCTTTTAAAAAAGATTTTCTGATGCCATTCCTTATTGATTTAGGGAGTGGCATCAACATTTTATTTTGATATTGTTTATAAAATATCACATATTGCTTTATCTTTGAGTTTTGACCTTTCATGTTTGTGAAATCTTTATTAAAAAAAATCCTGCTAATATTTCTATTGGTCATAGTGATGCTGACCCTAAGATCTCTATGGTATGCAGGCTTTTTCAGTACCATCAAAATGAATGGCCAATATAATGAGAAAATAATCAAAGGTCTGATCGGTGCCGAAGACATCACTATTGACCAAAAAAGTGGAAAAGCTTTTGTTTCTACTTGTGACAGAAGAGGAATAGCCGCTGGAAAAGACATAAAAGGAGCCATCTATTTACTTGACTTAAATAAAATGGATATTGAAGCGAGAAATCTGACAGGCGCATTCAAGCAGGAAGATTTCAGGCCGCATGGTATTTCTTTATATGTTGATCCCACAGACACAACAAAGTGGCTTCATGTGATCAATCATAGGAAAGAAGGGCATTTTGTAGAGGTGTTTCGTTATACAGATACTTCCCTTATCCATGTCCAGACGATAAAAAGTAATCTATTCATAAGTCCTAATGACATTGTGGCTACGGGAACCAATACTTTTTATTTCACCAATGATCATAGTGAAGAAATAGGAGCACTAAGAACAATAAAAGACTTTTTGTTAATTGGGACAGGGAGTGTGGGTCATTATGATGGAAATACTGTAAAAATTCTCGCTAATGACATACGCTATGCAAATGGGATAACAATAGATCGGGACGGTAAAAAATTATTTGTGGCTGCATGTACTGACGGAAGTATTCATGTCTATGACATAGAACCTTTCCAAATGACCGGCAAAATCAAATGTAATACTGGTGTGGATAATCTGGAATGGGATGAAGAAGGCCATCTTTGGGTTGGTGCCCACCCTAAATTATTGAAATTTCTCAGTCATGCCGCCGATGCCAATAAGAAAAGTCCGTCACATGTAATTAAAATAGAACTGAATAATTTGGAAAATCCTACTATAAAAAACTATTATATAAACGATGGAGTTCTTTTTTCAGGCTCATCAGTTGCCGCTGCCTACAAAAATAAAATATTGGTAGGAAGTGTCTTTGAAGACGGTATATTGATTTTGGATAATTCAAAGAGTGCTATTAAATAGTGTCTACCACAGTGATATAGGTATTTTCACAACCTCCAAGTGAATAAAATAGTCTGCTGAATTTTCAATATTATCTTACGCCATAAAAAGATAAAACTCTTTAGTTAGATTTTGAAATTCAGGAGTATAGTCATTGGGTTGTGTACTGTTATGTATGATCAATGTTTCGGATTTATATACATGATTGTATTTCATTGCAAATCTTATCAACAAACGTTCGATGCCCTTGTCTTCCCGAGGCATTACTTCTGTAAGTTTCACTACTCCAAAATCGTACTTTGTTGCCAATTCAATGAACCTAAGTCCTTCTATGTAAGGCAATATCACATCAAAATGACCATCATGAGACAATAAATTTCTCACTGTGTTAAGCAAGTCGACATGAGAAAGTTTGATTGTATGCCTTACATTTGCTTTATTTTCATTGAGTGAAAATGTACCACCTGAAAAAAATGGCGGATTGCTCACTATAAGGTCATATTTTTCGGACGTGGATGACATATAGTCCTGAACTGACTGGTAAATGGATGTAAGCCTAGCATGGAAAGGACTATTTTCCATATTAATTTTAGCCTGAATACTTGCGTTTTCATCTATTTCGATACCATGAGATATTATCTTCAGACTTTTTTGGGCTATCATGATAGCAATAAGCCCAGTGCCTGTACCAATATCCAGGGACTTCTTTTTGTTACTTAAATCAGTCCATGCACCAAGTAAAACCCCATCTGTGTTCACCTTCATTGTGCAGCGATCCTGGCGAATTTCAAATTGCTTGAATCTAAAACCATCAGGGTCGTTTTTGCTCCTTTGCATGTTGCATACTATAGTTTTAGTGTTTTTACAAACAGTTTTCCAGTTGAATCATATAATTCAAAAATATAAATTCCTGGCGCAAACTGATTCACATTGATCTCGTTCTTGCCAATCAAAATCTCATATACTCCTTTGATCCTTCCCTGAATATCAGTTATTTTCAATTTCAGATCCTTTTCAGCTGAAATCAGCACAATATCAATAAACGGATTGGGATATATACTAACAATACTTTCAGGCAATTGGTCAATCGAAGTCCTGATATAGTCCAGACAATCACTAAAGTAGGTACAATTTCTGAAAGTTATACCCAAAGAATATTTTCCTGATTTAAAAAGCGGGAAAATGGATGACGTTGCTCCTAAAAACGGTACTCTGGTATTGTTATTAGTACACTCATACCACTGATATTTAGCTCCGTCAATAACAAATGCCGATAGAGTGTCGCGTACTACAAATACTGCAGGAATAAAGTTGGTAATTCTTAATTCAAATCTGATAATGCTGTCACAACCCTTTGTTGTTTTTAGATTTTCAACAAATTTACCTGGATTCAAATATGTGGAAGTACCGACTGTGACACTTTCACCTTTGCATCTGTCAAACAGCGTATCAATGATATATGAAGGGTTCACGTTTACAACTATTTGTAGAATACTATCACAACCATCTGATTTTTTTAAGGTCTCTGTATAGATTCCTTTTTCTTTATACGTTTTACCATTCAATACAAAGACATTGCCATTGCATAGGGTGATATTTTGTGTTGTTGTCACATGTTTATGTTTGACTTGATGAGTTTCAATGCTATCGCAGCCATTTTGAGCTGGATATTTGAAGGCAAGCGTTTGAGGAGTTTTATAATAAACACCTTTTACCAGGGCTGAATCACCAGGGCAAATGAAGTAATCAAATGTTTTATTGGCTTTTTGCTTTACTGTCAGGACGATCGTAACGATGCTGTCACAACCAAAAAAATTCTTGAAAGGTATATTGTAACTGCCGGATGCTGTCAACCTTGAGCTTCCTGCTATCAAAGTATCACCATCGCAGATACTTACAGAAATGGTATTATTTCTTAAAAATACTTTCAGATTTGTAGTGATGATACTGTCACATCCTTTTGATGATCGCAGAGTATCTTGATACAATCCCTGAACTTTGTAGACTTTTGAGCTCACTTTGACACTATCTCCCTCACATATTGAATACATTTTTAAAGTCGGAACCACTTTAGGCACAACAACTACGCCTGAAAATACAGTGCTGTCACAACCTGCTGCATTTTTGAAAAGATCAATATAATTTCCAGATGTTTTGTAAATTTTGCTACCAACTGCCACACTGTCTCCTTCACAAATTTGATAAAATCTGGTAGAAGATGAAAGTGATTTAACTTCCAACATTGTTGTAATAACACTGTCACAACCTAATGATGAGACCAAGGTATCTTTAAAAGTCCCTGACACAGTATAGTCTTTGTTACCCACTTTCAAACTATCGCCAAAACAAATATTTTTTTGGAGTAGAACATCTCTTTTTGCTATTTTTATATTGACAATTTTCAGGTCTTTGCACCCATTAACATTAGCAGACTCCTGAATAAATGTTCCGCTTGAATTGTACACTACATTTCCAATGGTTATTGATGTACCTTCGCAAAGAGTGTGATTGATGGTTTCAATGCTGGTTGGTTTGACAGAAACATTTGATATGATGATACTGTCACACCCTTTCTTTGTTTTAAATACATTGGTGTAGACACCAGCAAAAGTGTATCTGGAACTACCTACTTTAACAGTATCCCCGGGACAAATTTGATAGTTATCATTAAACTTATAACTCTTATTTAAAACAATTTCAGTTACTAAGACACTGTCACATCCGGCAATTGATGTCAGAGAGTCTGTAAAAACACCAGCAGAGGTATATCTGCTATTTCCAATTTTGATGGTATCACCTTCACATAATTCCAGAATTTGATATTTTAGTGAATCTTTAAATACTTGTATATCAATCTTTCTACATTGATCATTTACGACACAACCTCCCCACCCTTTTACAAAAAAACTGGTATTATCCAATACGGGAATATTCAAAAATGGACCAGCAGCAAAAGTGAGATTGTCACATTTTTCTCTTTGCCATGACCATTGGGTTGCACTATTCAGGTGTCCTTCCACAATTTGTATGAAAACATTTTCTCCATAACATAAGTTGGGTCTCACCACTCTGAGTTCCTTAATATAAGGATTTACACATACGAAAACATTAATCATAAAGGCATCTAATCCACCATTTGAAAATATATTGAGTTCAGAAAGCCGCCCCGGATCAAAATCCACGATGGCGCCAAATCCTCCACCCACTATAATCTCACCATTTGCCTTCAAAGCAATTTTATGTACTTGCTCATTACTTATACCTCCAAAACTAAAATGATCATTGTACGATCCATCCTGATTGTATAATGCCACAAACCCATCAGCTCCACCATTTGAATCACTAAAATTGGCTACGGATGAAGGGTCAAAATCCACCTTATTTCTGTATGTACCTGCAAGGTAGATTATGCCATTACTATTTACAATAACATGTCCAGGTACATCATTATTGGTATCTCCATATCCATTCACCCATTGAGTTATACCATCTCTATTGAGTTTCAATAAAAAAATATCTTGTGCCCCCTTGGACTGAAGTGTTTGAGTAGTACTACCAAACCCTACCGTTTCGGAAAATCTACCTGTGAGTATGATGTTTTTATCCTTATCAATTGCAATAGAATGACCGTAGTCTACATTAATGCCTCCATATGCTTTTGCCCATAAAAAGTTGCCTGATTCAGATAGTTTCAATAAAAATATATCCGTTAATCCTTTACTCAATTGTGTATGTTCGCCATTGTTTGGGTCAAAATCAACGCTAGCTCTAAAATCACCAGTGATATAGATATTGTTTTCATTATCTACAGTATGATGAGTGCCAAAATCCTGATCAATGCCACCAACTTGTTTTAAAAAAATGGTTGCACCTGTAATTCTATTGATCTTCAAAATAAAAATATCATTTCCACCATTAGTTATAAGATTTCGATTGTCCGGAAAGCTAGCCAAACCATCAAAATTCCCGGAAACAACTATATCTTCAATCGGTCCCGCCGAAACAGTTTTTGCAACAACAGGAAGATCAGAAACTATCTTTTGTGCCCATTGAAAGGTGCCTTCACTATTCAATTTAATAATAAAAGCACCAAATGAATTTGATGGAGTAGAAAGTATAAGTGTCGAGTCCAAAAATAATGAGTCTCTGAAACTACCAACAATATAAACATTATTCTGATTGTCTGCGACTATATCCTGAGCAATATCCTGTGATTTACTTCCGACTTGCCGGACCCATTGCTGAATTCCAGCCGGCGAACTTTTCCTTATGAGAATATCTTCCTGCCCGCGTGTGGACTTAAATACATTAAAGGCAATTGAAACATTTCCCGTAAAATTGGTAATATCATAAACATTCTGATTGATGTCCAAAGAAATTCCGGCACAATAGTCAGTAGTAATACCACCGATTTTGTATATCCATTTTAATTCCTGAGAATAAGAATTAAAAGGAAGTAAAAAAATCCCAAATACGATGAAATATCGAAAAAAACTATTTTTCATTTTTCAAACCGGTTTTAGTGTGTACATATGTATGAAATAGAGTACCAAAATTGTGCCGTTTTCTACGTTTTGGTCATGATTTGATATAATTACACATTAAAATGAAATTTGAGCTACGAATAAGTTTTAATCTCAAATTTTACAAAGACTTCCCAATTCAAAATTATTATCCACTTGTTTAAAAAATCGTATTATTTTTAAAATCTGCATAGTCAACTCCAATAACTTTTAGAATTCACTATTTTATACGTTTTTTTTCAATTTTCTTCTTCAAAGTCTCATTGGAGTAGATTCGATAATGGTGGTTACAATTTATGTTTTGATGATTCTCAAAAAGATAAAAACATAAATGGTCGCCCCCCAGCGACCATTTATAAAATTATAATCCCATAAACATATCCATAATGATGTCGAAATGAAGGTATTCTGATCTGATCATACTTTTTTATATGATACTCAAAATTTTCACTAATTCAATAACTGCTTCAAAATTGATGATACAAAGGTAATATGCAGAGTATCACAATAAAAATACAAAATCTATAGGAAATAACATTTAAATAAAATAAATATAATTATTTTATATGTTTTGTGTTGTTGAGCTATTTGCACAGCTGGTTAATGCTAAAGAAATTTCAGTTGCATATATTTAAGCAAGATGATCATTTGCAACTTAATATTTTTGAAGGAAATATTGTTTTGGTACACCAATTTCATGAAGTTCATTACATTTGCACATACGAGTTTAGTACAAATAATAAATAAATACATTATGACCTTAAATTTAATTAAAATCCTTTGGGTAATTGTATTGCCAATAATAATACTTTTTGCGTGTAAACATACGGACCAAGGTACAAAAAACGGTAGAACGGATCTTATGAAATATGGTGTACCCTACTCTATCAAAGCTCCTGCAGACATTCAAGTCACAAAAATCGGCCAAGGAGATCTGACAGACGTCTCTGTCAAAAATAACTCTGGATATGATGTTCAGATTTTTATGGGAAGCGCCCGATCTTCTGACATAAGTAAGCTAAAAGAAAATAAAAAAGTCATATTTGCATCCAATCCATTTTTTAGCAAAATTGTAGAGGAATATGAAGATGGATATCTTTTTGAAAAAACAAATCAGGAAGGAAAGAAAAGTTATGATTTTATCATTATCAAAGTGATAGGTTCCAATGAAATCAATTTTCAATGCGGAAACAGTAAAGAGTTTAGTGAAAAGGAGGTCAAAGAAATGGTGAAATCAATCAGAGACTGAAATATTACCCATTTTTATGTTTTTCAATTTTGCTTCAAGGTTGAAAGCACTTGTTCAATCCTGATTTTCCATTCTTCCTGTACTTTTTTGTTTTCAGCAGGGCTTAATTGTGCCCCTATATCCTGATTGCCATGATCATGAGTATGATCGTGACCTTCATGCGCATGGGCATGATCGTGGCCTTCATGTTCACTATGATCATGATCGTGATGAATTCCAGGAACACCCACCATCTCTATTTTCCAATTGGCCACTTCTGATTTTAGCAACTTGAGAGAATCAATATTCCATGCATTTTTCCCTTGCGCCAACCGAGCGTCAAGTATGCTGTCGGCCATTTCGCCTAATGCAATGGCTTCATGCTGTACCCTGTCAGCCTCAACCAACAATGGATCAACATCATGTGTATGTTTACATGAATAAAAAATAAATAAAATAAAGGCGCAGGACAAAGTTTTCCAAAGCATTGATAATTTTTTTTTTAAAGAATGACAAATTTACAAAATGTCATTAAAATTTCATTCTGGTTTGATAAAAAAAATCAGCTGCCGAAATATTTACAGAAAAGAATGCAATGATTTTTCTATAATTGTTAATGCAACATTTATCTGTGTTTCGTTTATTACCAATGGAGGAGCGAGTCTGATTTTATTACCATGCGTAGGTTTTGCTAAGAGTCCGTTATCTTTAAATTCCATACAAATATTCCAGGCCAGATATGAGTCTTCTTCAGAATCTATCACAATGGCATTGAGCAATCCACGGCCTCTTACAGCGGTTACTAACCGGTTACCGGAAGCGATCAGTTCAAGTCCTTCCCTGAACAACTTGCCCATTCTATCCGCATTTTCAGGTAGTTTTTCATCTATTATCACTTTCAAAGCTTCCATAGCGACAGCGCTTGCCAGCGGGTTTCCTCCGAAAGTGGAACCATGCTCCCCGGGTTTGATAGTAAGCATCACTTCATCATTGGCAAGTACTGCAGATACAGGCATGACACCTCCTGATAGTGCTTTGCCCAGTATAACGATGTCGGGTTTGACACTTTGACTTTGGTGGCATTTCCCTGTTGGACAATGACAGTCACCGCAAGTTGCCAGTAGCCTTCCGGTCCTTCCCATACCAGTTTGTATTTCATCGGCTATAAATAAAACATTGTATTTTCGGCACATCAGGGCTACTTCTTTAAGATAATTGTCATCAGGTACAATCACACCGGCTTCACCCTGAATGGGTTCTACAATAAAAGCAGCATAATCCGGAGAACTTTTAAATGCATCTTCGAGTGCATTTAAATCATTAAAGGCAATAGTATCGATATTTGGAGTAAAAGGGCTAAAACCCTGTCTCGCACCTGTATCGGTAGAAGCTGATACCACTGAAAGCGTCCTGCCATGAAAATTATTTTTTGCAAATAAAAGTCTGGCTTTGTCTTTTTCAACACCTTTCACTTTATAGGCCCATTTTCTGGCTAGTTTCATGGCCGTTTCTACACCTTCCACACCGGAATTCATCATCAGAACTTTATCAAATCCAAATAATCCAGCCATAAATTCTTCACACTCACCCAAAAGATTGTTGTGAAAAGCCCTCGAAGTAAGTGTCAGCTTTTGAGCTTGTTCAATCATCACATTAACAATCCTTGGATGACAATGACCTTGATTTACGGCCGAATAGGCAGATAAAAAGTCAAGATACTGCTTACCATCTACATCCCAGACATAAACACCTTCACCTCTTTCTATTACGACCGGTACAGGATGGTAATTGTGAGCTCCAAACCTGAGTTCTCTATCTATGTAAGATTGTGTTTTTACTGATGTATTGGATGTAACAGTGGCCATATTTTAATTTTTTATAATGATATACTTTAAAAATACCAGTGCAAAGATAGATAAAAATCTTTAATTAAAAACATATTTAATTTTTAAAGTGTATTTTTGTGTCATATTTTATTTATTAATTGATAAATACACATAAAATGACACAATTTGCTGATCAATATGATTTGGAAATTTTAACCCGTCTAGAGCAGGATGGCAGGATTCCATTTTCAACTATTGCCACAGAGATGGGTATATCCAACACAATGGTGCATCAGAGGATTGCTAAAATGATGGATCTGGGGATTCTTAAGGGAGTGAAGCCAGTGTTGGATGAAAAAAAACTTGGCTTTGACTGGGCATCTTTCACAGGTATTACCTTGGATAAAGACCACAATTCTGAGAGAATTATTGAATCTCTAAAATCAATACCTGAAGTAACTGAGTGCTACTATGTCACCGGTGCATTTACACTCTTTGTGAGAATAAGTGCAAAAAACCATGAACACATGAGAAAAATTTTATACGAAAAAATTGATAATATACAGGGAGTATCAAAAACTGACTCTTTTATGGAGCTGGGATGCGCATTTAGAAGAAATATCGGTCTTAATATATAACAAAAGTTATATAGCGACACAGAAGTTTTGTGCTTATCTTTGTCCTTAAAAATAATTTTCACTATTTAACCATTTTTAATCAAATCCAACATGAGAACAAATCAACCAACAGCACCTTTTCGCTATTTAAAATTGACTCTTTTAGGTATTATTTTTCTGTCTCTTTTTGCATGCAATAATGATCCATACAAAGATGCCTTAGCCCTCATCCCTCAGGATACGCCAGATAAAAAACAGTATCTGATCAACAGCATAAATTATTTCAATGACGTCAATAATGCTCTCAATGTAAATCAAATGGATCAAAGGGGCAGGTCAATATCACCGACGCTAGCTCAAATACTTCATGACAACTACAAAGCATATCCAACTATGAAAGGTGATAGTATCAGAGCGATAACATTCAGTTACAGTAAAATTCTGCAATCATTAAAAAAGGCAGAATTTATTGATTTTGACAAAGTAGACGTCACTGTTATATTTGGAAGATATCCCCAAACATTGGCAGAAAACTACCTCAAAGAAATGAATGTCGACGCCAATACTTATGGTAGCCAATATTCAAACAACCTAACATGCGTACTCACTTACAGGACTCCGGATGTTGCATCAAAACAGGGATTTTATTGGTTTCCTGCGGGTCAATATGACAATGTCGGATCACCTTGTCCTACTTATTGTCCACACGAAGACAACAATTAATGTCGTCGTTGGAATTCATATTATTAAATTTGCCTGCTTACCAGCTCATCAATATTTTAGCTTTTATCCTGGGTATTATAAACTTCTCAAGGGGTAAGATTGGCTTACCCTTTTTTACCCTATATTTAGCTTTTTTAATAATACTTGAAGCTCTAAAGCTATATTGGGGACATCATTACAAAACCAATCACCTGATACTGAACATATCAGGAGCTTATGGGGTCCTATACTATTTATATGTCTATTATGATCATTTTAAAGAAAGGAAGTTAAAAAAGTTAATTCCTGTGGTTGCATTCCTTATTTTTTTATCATTTGTCTTTAGAGTAGAATTTGATGCCGAATCCATAAAACTAGAAAAATTAACTTATTTGGCGGGCATCACATTTGTTATTATACTGATTATCAAATATTTTTATGATATTTTGTATAGAGATCATTACAGGAGTATAACAAAAGATTCATTATTCTACTTTTCCTTAGGAATTTTCTTATTTTATGTATCATGTTTTCCAACTTTATTTAGTTTTGAAAAAATAAGCCAAACTGATTTTTTTTCAAAATTACTGGTTAAACTGCTACATATCGGAAATATATTTTTATCTTTAGGTTATTTAGGTGCTGTACTATGTATGACAAAACAGAACAAATAGAACTCATATATCTGGCAACTTTTATAATGCCTATCTTACTTGTGGTACTATTAGTATGGTTTTTGCTTGCCTACCAAAGAAAAAAAAATCAGTATGAAATTGAAAAAAAAGATGCATTACTGAGGGAGCAAT
Organism: Saprospiraceae bacterium; assembly: GCA_016713025.1. Classification (NCBI taxonomy): domain Bacteria; kingdom Pseudomonadati; phylum Bacteroidota; class Saprospiria; order Saprospirales; family Saprospiraceae; species Saprospiraceae bacterium. Next base: position 1,845,484 of record JADJPZ010000004.1, read on the forward strand.
CACTCATCATTGACAACCAAAAAGCAATTGAAAATGAAAGAAACAGAATTGCAGCAGAAATGCATGATGATCTCGGGTCAGGCCTTACAGTAATGAAATTTTTAAGTGAAAAAATAGTCAAAAGTACCCAGGATGAAAAAATAAAAGACGATGTAAATAAAATAGCCAAATACTCATCCAGCATGGTCGAAAATATGTCTGAAATCATTTGGGCGATGAATAGTAGATATGACAATATTGAAGGTCTGATTGGGTATTTACGTAGGTTTTCTACCGAATTTTTGGAGGACCGCAGCATAGAACATAGTTTTTGCTATGAAGGAAATGGTTTGCAAATGCCCATAAGTGGTGAAAAAAGAAGAAACATTTTTCTGGTAGTAAAAGAAATTCTCAATAACACAGTCAAATACTCCAATGCACAAAAAATCTGTATTCAAATTAAAATAAATAACAATCTTGAGATATTGATTAGTGAGGTAGGAGGTAAAGGTTTTGAATTAGAACATAAACTTCAGGAAGGTAATGGGTTGTTTAATATTCAGAAAAGAATCTCCACCATCGGTGCTAACATCACTTACAATAATACACCTGAAGGTATGAAAACAAAAATCCTTATGCCAATGAACATCAAAAATCAGGAAGTACATCTCAAAATTTAAATTGAATGGACCAAAATATTATACATATTACAATCATCGAGGATCTGACAGATGTAGCACTATTTGTCAAAGAAACCATCAATGCACAAGATGACATGAGGTGCGAGCATGTATATTTCAATGCAGAAGACGCCATGCAGTTTGTACCCAAACAAAAAACAGATGTCATCATAGTAGATATAGGTTTGCCTAGAGCCAGTGGAATTGATGCCATTACCTATTTAAAAAATGTATGCCCGAATATTCAATTTTGTATGTTTACAGTGTATGAAGATGATGACAAAATATTCAAGTCACTCCAAGCCGGGGCAAAAGGGTATATTTTAAAAAATGCAACTTCTGCAAAAATGCTCACTGCTATCAGAGAACTTTATGAAGGAGGATCCCCCATGTCCCCTACGATCGCAAGAAGAGTGATAGATTCATTTACCAACGTTAATCAACAAAATAACATAAAACTGCCGCTTACTGCAAGAGAAATGGAATTATTGACATTGCTGGCAAAAGGGCTGCTCTACAAGGAAATTGCAGAAAAATTATATATCACCACAGGCACAGTCAAACAGCACATCCATAAAATATATGAAAAACTGCAAGTCACAAACAAAACTGAGGCTATTTCAAAACTCAATTTCAATGGAAATCACTAAGCAACCGGCATATATGGTTATTGCAAATCACAAAGCAGATTTATTATTCCAAGCCGTTTCTTTGCACATCCAATTCTGAATAAGTTTCATTGATAAGCAAAAATCTATTAGCTTTGCATCAAAATATGTCGAGTTGAAAATCCTGCTGCTTATACCTCCCTTTACACAACTCAACACTTCGTACCCTTCCATTTCGTATATAAAGGGTTTCCTGAATACTCTCAACATTTCTTCATTTCAGGCTGACCTGAGTTTGGAAGTGATTCTGTCTATTTTTTCAAAAGCAGGGTTAAAAAATATTTTTGACCTGATCGAATCTACCGAACCTGAACTTTCAGAAAATGCGCACCGTATATTCACTCAGAGAAAAAAATACCATAACACAATTGATGCGGTGATGGCATTTTTACAAAACAAAAACCCAACCCTTGCACACATCATCAACAAAGGAGGCTTCCTTCCTGAAGCATCAAGGTTTCAAAATAATGAACATTATCTGCATGAATTTGGATCATTGGGCTTGCAGGATTTTGCCAGGCATTTATGTACTTTATATCTCGAAGACTTGGGTGATTTTATCTCAGAAGCTATTGATCCAAATTTTGGTTTTAGCAGGTATGCAGAGCGTATTTCACGCACAGCAACTCATTTTACCCCTATAGATCAGGCATTAAAATCGAAAAATTCTCTTGTCAGTGAGAGCATGTTAAAAATACTTAAAGGTCTTATCAATACACATAGACCCGACATGGTATGCATCTCCATACCGTTTCCTGGTAATGTTTTTGGTGCTTTCAAATGTGGCCAATTTCTTAAAAAATACTATCCTGAAATCACCGTTGTCATGGGAGGAGGATATGTCAATACAGAACTTAGAAATATTTATGATCCTCATGTATTTGATTATACTGATTACATTACACTTGATGATGGTGAGGCACCCATCCAGCATCTGATAGAACACCTTCAAAATACAAGACCTAAAAACCTGCTTAAAAGGACTTTTTGTATAGAAAATGGAGAAGTGATTTTCATCAATGGTTCAAAGGATTTTGATGTACCCCAAAGAGATACCGGCACTCCTGATTACTCTGATCTCCTGCTGGATAGTTACATTTCTGTTTTGGAAGTATTGAATCCCATGCATAGATTATGGAGTGACGGAAGATGGAACAAACTTACTTTAGCTCATGGCTGTTATTGGGGCAAATGTTCATTTTGTGATATCACGCTGGACTATATAAAAAGATATGAACCTTTGGCCGCATCACAATTATGTGACCGAATTGAAACTATCATTGGTCAAACCGGGCAAAATGGGTTTCACTTTGTAGACGAAGCTGCACCTCCTGCCCTATTGAGAGATTTATCTATCGAAATTCTAAAGCGCAACCTTAACATTGCTTGGTGGACGAATATCAGGTTTGAAAAAAGCTTTTCTCCAGACCTGTGTAAGCTCATGAGTGCCGCGGGTTGTATAGCTGTGTCAGGAGGACTTGAAGTAGCATCTGACAGACTCCTTGCTATGATGAAAAAAGGTGTCACAGTAGCGCAGGTTGCTCAAGTGTCACACGCTTTTCACAAAGCCGGAATAATGGTACACGCTTACCTGATGTATGGGTTCCCCACGCAGACTGCTCTGGAAACGATCGATAGCCTTGAAATGGTGCGGCAAATGTTTAAAACCGGAATTATTGAATCAGGATTTTGGCATCAGTTTGCTATGACGGCCCATAGTCCTGTCGGCACTGAACCGGATGCTTTTAAAGTCATACACATAGGTCCTGAATATGGCGGATTTGCGGAAAATGATTTTTTTCATAATGACCCATCCGGGACCAACCATGAGTTGTTTTCTGATGGGCTTAAAAATTCCTTGCACCAATTTATGCAGGGTTATGGTCTTGATGACAACCTACAGTCCTGGTTTGATTTTGCTATACCTGAGACCACAGTGCCAGATGATTTTATCCACTCAAAAATCAGTGAGCCATATCCAGGAATTGCTTCCGGAAAAATAATCTTATGGCTGGGAGGTGATGCCATTGAGATGATTTATCCTGAAAAAAGAAACAGAAAATCTAAAATATCTTCAGACTATGTTGAAATCATTTTTTCAGGAATTAAGGAAAACTATTCTTTACATTTACCCTTAATTATAGCCGAGTGGTTGATTCCTGAACTGGAAAAATTATCGCCATCATCTGCACAATCTTACAGTATTCATGAAATGGCACATAGTTATGAAAGTCACACAGGATTGTCATTTGAAGAATATTTTTCTTCTGACATTTTCAAACTTTTGCAGTCAAAGGGCTTACTCTTATTTTGATAAAGGAAATTCCAGCGAAGATACAGTTCTGAGCAAAATACCTATTTCATCAAAAATGTTTATCATCGTATCACGGTAACATCTCCTTTATATTTCCAGATCGTCCCATCTGAAAGTACAAGCTCAGCTAAAACTACAAATACTCCCGGTTGTACTTGCTTTCCGTTAAATAAACCATTCCATCCGGTGGAAATATCACCCGGAACAAGATCGTAGCCTGAATAAACATTTTCTGCCCAACGGTTAAAGATCTTTATGTAATTTATCTTTTCTATACCCCTTGTTTGTGGTATGTAGAAAAATTGATTTGAACCCAAAGAAAAAGGAGCAAAGACATTGGGTATTGCAGCTTCAATATCATTTTCAACTCTCACCAAAATAGCAGCATTCAATTTGCAAAAACCATCCAAAGAATACTCAACGTTGTATACAGTATTGACTAATGGATTTACCATAAGCTCCTTACAATTATTACAAATAGTTTTATCTCCTTGCTTCCATTTCACCACAGCTTTTCCCAATGGATCTGGACCAAGTTCAGGTTTGAGCAAGATTGAATCACCAAACTTTATTATTTTTTCTTTATCTATTTTGAAGGACACAACAGGACCTTGGGGTATGACGACTTGTTTTTCGATATTGCAGCCAAAGCTATCAGTTACCATGATTTTATAATCCCCTGGGTCCAAATTGAAAAATTGAGTTTGGCTTCCTTTTTTTACTCCATTCACTTGTACGGCATAAGGAGCACTGCCATTGAAAGCTGAAAGTATTAAAATTCCATTATCGATTTCACTGCATGTAGGTGTAACGACATCCACATTTAAATTTGTAAACTCCTGTGGCACTTCTTTAACTTCAACCTGACTAATTGAAATGCACTTATTAACACTATTTTTCAGTTCATAAAAATATAATCCGGATTTATTGACCCTAACGGATGAAGAGTTAGGAGATGAAAGAAAGTTTCCATTAGATGTGGACCATTTCGGTGTGACATTATTGGCCGGTTTTGTTCCTTCAAGATTCAATGATTTAATCTCACATTGTAATCTCCCTTTCACTGCAATACTATTGAAAGGCACTAAGGTATCCCTTATAATATTTACTTTAGCAGTATCTGTACATTTTTCCTGATTAGTGACCATTAAGGTAAATTCACCTGCCTCAGAAGTGTTGATAGTACCGGCGCTAAACACCATTTTAGATGGACTGACCCAAACACTTTTAAATCCTGGCTCGGTACTCAAAACCTTCAAGGTAGCATAATTTTTGGCGCAGTTGATAGTATCCATAGTGATTGTATATTTCGGTGGAATATCATTAACTTTCACATTAAACTTCTTCAATACACTTGTGCATCCATTTTTTGAAGTAGCCTGAACTAAATAATTACCTGGAATGTTAGTTTGAGGCGACTTTATATTTAAAATTTCACCATCAGGATAAACCCATTTGTATTTTTCAATTGTTGATGATGTACTGAAGGTAAGCAAGATAGGCGATGTATCACAAGGCAATATCACGGTATCCTGCATAAATATTTGTGGTTTTGTGATATTCTGGGTAACTTTTATTTCTGCTTTATCCTTGCAGCCGTTGACTCCTGTCACTGTCACTGAGTAAGTACCGGGGATAAATACTTTTGGCTGACCAAATTCACTCAAAAAAGCATCAGGACCATCCCATTCATATTTAGCTATATTTGATACTGGATGTACACCAATATTGATTTTTGCATTATCACAGGTAAGAGTATCCGTAAATGTTGAAAATTTAGGTAAGTCTACGTTTTTGAGTACATTAAATTGAGTATTTGTTACACATTGATTTCTTCCTGTAATCTTGAGAAAATACCAACCACCTTGATTGACCCTCAGAACACTGTCCGATTTTACATCGATAACTCCGGGGCCATTCCATTGATATTCGATCGCCTTTTCAGACAATACTACTCCGATATCAGTAACCAAATTCTTACAGGTCAAAGAGTCTGAAAAATGTTGAACGATTTTAGGCCGTATTGTGTCTGATAAAATGACAAGTAAACCTTCGGTCTCGCACCCTTCAGGATTGGTCAAGTAGAAAGTATACTCACCTCCAAAAGAAGTATTAAAAGAAAATGTTCCATTTGAAATGTCAATGGGGTTTGTCACATTTTTCCATATTATCTCATTGTTTGGGGTTTTGGGGATTACCTTTACTGATGACAACAAATTTTTACATGTGATTATGGATGATTCTACATCGTAACCCGGAAAATTTGTTTTTTCGGCTACTAATACTGTATCAGTTGATGTACAATTATTTTCAGAGGTATACTCTGCATAATAGCGTCCCGGTTCTTTTACGTTAAAATTAAAAAATGAGGAGTCTCTGTTGTTCCACCTTAATTTTCCTTTAGGTTGGACAAGATTTGTTAGTAAAGTGATTTCTTTTCTGGTACAAGTGATAGTATCAGGTTTCAATATCTTAAATGGCAAAGGCAATGTATCATACCCTATAGTAAAGTCAACTTTGGATTTACATCCATTTGGTGCTGTCCCTTCGACAGAGTAAGTACCACCTTTATAGGTAAAGACTTCCTGTCCTATTGCGCGATACCCGGCATCATTTCTCCAACTAAATTGAGTTCCTGTAATGGTTGAAGAGCCTGTAATACGTACCGAGTCCTGTTTACATATGAAAAAGCTAAAATTTGCCTGTATATTCGGTATTGTATCATTTCTCAGTACTTCAAAACTACCTTTGGTTTCACAATTGTTTACATTTACCAAAGAATACTCATACACACCAGTTTTTTTTGTAAAAAAGAGCTTTGATGTGGATTCAAAATTTTCTCCTTTTATTATTAGGGATTTAATATCATCATTTGTGAATAAAATTCTGGCACTATCTGTTTTGCAATTAATGGTATCTATTAATATCTTTGGACTTGGCTTCGCTCTTCGATCCATTACAAAATGATAATTTGTCTCTTCACAATCAGTAGTTGGATTTTTAATAGTCACTGCATATTGACCCTCATTCCAGACAAGAGGTTCGGCAGTCACTGAAGAAAAGCCATTCGGTCCTGTCCATGTGTAAGTAAATGAATTGACTTCACTCATGGGGTTAAATGCAACAAATTTAATAGTATCTTTTCCACATGTCAAAGAGTCAACAATATACTGGATATTGGGAATATCAGTGGAATCACTCAGGATAATCGATTCAACACCAAAACAACCATTTATACCCTCATATTCTATCGTATATTTACCTTTTCCGCTTACTACAGGCTCTAAAAATTTTGACTTAAAGCCACCCGGACCAGTCCATGTCAATTGTTTTAGTTCTTTATTCGTCTGTACCCTTATCGTAACAGAGTCAACTTTACAAGAGAATTTGTTTGCTGAAATTTTAAGAATCGGCACATCGACATCTCTGGTGACATTAAAATCACTTGAAGCAAGGCAACCATTGACGCCTGAAGTAATTGTCACTTGATATCGACCAGTTTCTTTTATTTCCGGCATAGCTGACGTAGATGTAAAACCATTGCCGCTCCATTTATATTTATTTATCGAGTGATTTGATTGGACTATTGGTGTTGTAAAGCTTTTATCGCAATCAATATTTAACCCGGTAAGTGATAAAGTTGGTGTTTTCTTATCGGTTTCAATCAGAATGTCGAAGTCCTTATTACATCCATTGGTTCGGTTCAAGACTCTTAACTGATAATTACCACCTGTCAGAAAAAATGGTTCTTTTACATTTGTATATTGAGGGGCAACTCCAGTCCAGGTATATTGGTATTCAGTAGCTGATACATTGTGTACATTCTTGACATATGCTGTATCAGCAATACAAGTAATTTTATTCACTTCGATCATAGGATCAGTGAATCCAATGTTCTGACCAATGAATACTGAATCCACAGAGATACAACCATTCAGCCCCTTGACCGTAAATACGTACCAGTCGCTTTCAGTAACATTGATTCCATTACTGAGAATAGTAAATGGGTGGTTGTTTCTGGATGTCCATTGTTGCTCAATTACCGGCCTGGATAGAGTAAATCGAATAGTCACATTTTTCTTTTGGCACGTTAATGTGTCTTTCGTAAAGGTCATATTTATAAAACTATTATCTCTGAATATCGTCTTTGAAATGGAGTCTGTACACCCAGATTGTTGGCTAGTAATGACAAGGTTATAATTTCCTTCTTTGCCAATTATTAGATTTGGCTGAGTACTGTCACCTAAAATAGTCCCATTAATTGTTTTCCAAAGATACTTTACATCAGGAAGAATAGTTCCAGAATTGATACCTTGAAGAACCATCGTGGGGTTGGCACAGTTCAAAGAATCCATTGGAGCTATGATTTGTGCCTTTGGTCTTATGATCTCTAGATCCAAAACGACAGTAGTATCACATATTGGGCCTTTAACTTTTATAGAGTAGTTTCCTTGCTGACTGAATTTTTGCCCTCCGATTTCAAATACTTGTCCATCACAGATGGATACTCTTTTTATTACAATAGATGGCGGAACTGAAATAGTTACAGTCATACAATTCTTTGACAATCCCGCACAAGCTCCCCTTTCAAACAGAAGTTGCCTCAAACCATCAGGCGAAATAGATGCGCCCTGCAGTGGCAATACAGATGATTGTGACCTTGCGTACTGAATCCCACAAATAGTATACGTGCCGGGGGCCAGCATTCTTAAATCAGGACTCTTCTCATATTTAATGATTGACGATTCGTTGAAAATAACATTTGTATATTCGTAAACATTATTATTCTGGACAGGAGATGTGTATGTTTTGTTGATATTGATTAATAATGCAGGGTCTTTCTCACATACAGCTATATTCGGATTGTTAATCGTTCCTGGATCAATATTGCAATCATTGCATTGCAAACCTTCAGTTTGACAATAAATCAGTTGGGCACCTAATAATGCACCTTAAAACCCATCATCATCTGTATCTATACATCTTAAGGTCCAGACTCCATTGACAGTTCCCAAATCAAATTTTTCGAGACAATCAATATGTGGATGATATTGCCCGGTATAGATTTGTGGGATTTCCCATTGCTGATCACTTTCCCATTGAGGCAAGATACCAGGATCCGGTGAAGGTGTGGACTGGCATGGTACAAAAGTGACATCCCAAGTGATTAAGCTTGTGGCCTGTTGCGCATAAGTGCCACCAACAAGGGTAATTTTTTGTCCACCTGGCGAAATAAGTTCTATCCGCAAGTCCTTCATAAAAGGGTGCCGAAATTTAAGTTTTACACCACAAAGGCCTTGTTGAGGTGTCGCAAGATTATTGTAGGTCGCTCCTGATATGAGTATAGGGATGTTGGTAGTATCTGCTTTTTCATTTGAGAAGTCAGCGATAGTATAAGAAGTCTTGCTCAGACCACACTGAGAAGTTCCATATAAAGAAAAACACCACACAAATATCAAACAAAAATATTTCATTTGCTAAGTCAATAAATCACCAATAATATGTAAATGAATATGGAAATCCTGATGCAAAGGCAAAAATATGATATTAATTAATATTTGATGATATTTTAACTATTATAATGTGATATTTGTCATCTTGCTTACATTGTTATCTGTTATCTTTGTAATTTCGCTTCTTTAAAATTCAAAATTTATTATTCTTAAATCCTTATTAAAATATAAAATGAAAAAAGTATTAGTTGCCAATAGAGGAGAAATAGCTTGCAGAGTCATAAGAACCTTAAAAAAGCTGGGAATTACGAGTGTGGCAGTGTATTCAGATGCAGATCGGGATGCTCTACACGTCAAAATGGCCGATGAGTCTTATCATCTGGGAGGTTCAGCAAGCGCGGATTCGTACTTGAGACAAGATAAGATCATAGAAATATGTGTACAAAACGAAGTAGACGGTGTACATCCCGGCTATGGTTTTTTAAGTGAAAATTCAGGCTTTGCTTTAAAACTACAGGAACACAACATAAAATTGATAGGACCATCTGCCTATTCAATGGACATCATGGGTGATAAACTTTCTGCAAAAGATGCAGTCAAGGACTTCGGAATTCCGATGGTTCCCGGCACGGACTATTCGATCACAGATATACCAAAAGCAAAAAAAATCGCCGATGAAATCGGATACCCTGTCCTGGTCAAGGCATCTGCAGGAGGTGGTGGCAAAGGGATGAAATTGGTCACTCACCCTGATGAATTTGAAGATCAGATGCAACTGGCTATCAGTGAGGCTACATCTTCATTTGGCAATGGTGCGGTTTTTATCGAAAAGTTTGTCACATGCCCAAGACATATAGAAATTCAGGTTTTGGCGGATTCATACGGTAATACTGTTTATCTTTTTGAACGGGAATGCAGCATACAACGAAGACACCAGAAAGTCATAGAAGAGGCGCCAAGTGCTATTCTAACTCCTGAACTCAGAAAAGCCATGGGCGAAGCTGCTGTAAAAGTAGCGATTGCTGCAAAATATGAAGGAGCAGGTACCGTTGAGTTCTTAATGGATGATAAACTCAATTTTTATTTCCTTGAAATGAATACCAGACTACAAGTAGAGCATCCAGTGACAGAAATGATAACGGGACTTGACCTTGTAGAACAACAAATCAAAGTAGCCCGCGGTGAAAAACTTACATTTACTCAAGATGACCTGAAGATTGACGGCCATGCCATAGAGCTGAGAGTTTATGCAGAAGATCCTTATGACAATTTTGTGCCAAGTATCAACACATTGTATAAATACAGGATGCCAAAAGGTGAAGGTATTAGGGTTGACAATGGATATGAAGAAGGTGCACCCGTACCTATTTATTATGACCCGATGCTTGCAAAGCTTACAGTACACGGACCAACCAGAAAAGCAGCCATAGAAAAAATGATCCAGGCTATACAACATTATGAGATAGAAGGTATCGCTTCGACACTTGATTTTGGAGCTTTTGTAATGAAACACCCTGATTTTGTAAGTGGGCAGTTTGACACAAACTTTGTCAAGAAAAATTGGCACCCTGAAGGAATCAAAGCCATGACTGCAAATGATGCATTGCTGGGAGCATGGTTATCAAAACATTTGCTGGCAGAATCTGATTCAAAAGTACAAACTTTCGTTTATTAATTACTTAAGCCAAAGATGAGTGTGTGTGTGTGTGTGTGTATGTATAACTAATTGCACGTTTGCAGTATTATTCCTAATAGACAGTAAAAATATGTTTGGATTGGGGGGCTCGTCTCAAGCAAAGCTTGACAGGCTCTTTTGGGAATAAGGGTAGCAGGGAAGAAAATATGAATTAGTGCAATTCCATCTAACTCACCATAACACCTTGATTATCAATTATGCCCCCCCGATATTGGGGCGTATCCCAAAATTGCACTATATTATATAATTTTTAAGTTTCTAATTCTACTTTGTTAAATTATCCGGACTTTCTGGTTGATTGGAAACTGTTGGGTTAACCCAACAGTTATGACCCAAAATAACCAATACATTTACCGGGTCCATTACATTTTGATGAAAGTGTATATGACTTTGATTTTTGAAGGTGACAAAGTAGAACTAATTTAGTGTATTATCTTAGTAGTTAAGTTAAAGGGTGGGTTGTCTCAAGCGTAGCTTGACAGGCTCTTCAGGAATGAGGGTAGCGGGCAGTTTAAACAATTTTGGTGCAAAAATGGGAAACCCCAGCTATTGTAATATATTTTTGATATATAGGCTTCTTTCTTACCAAGGACAAGTTACCAACAAATTTCTTTATTAGAGAAAATAACTTCTATTTTGTTATACACACAAGATGAGTTTAAAGTTTGATCTTAACACTCATCTTTGGCTTAATCATGTCAAACTACCTATCGTTACTGATCGATCACATCTCGTACCTGCAAAAATCTGTTGGCATAGTATGGATCGTATATATGATCTATCCTGATACCCTTCGATGTGGATGAATGTATGAAATATAAGGTATCATTACTCCAATGATGAACAATCCCTACATGACCCGGTCTGTTATTCCTCGAGTTTCTTCCCTTAAAAACCACAATATCTCCGGGTTGGGCATTTTTTACATCTGTGACTCTTGTGCCGTCATGTACCTGCGAAACAGAACTCCTTGTCACATTTTTCCCTATTGTTGACATGAGATATTTGACAAAACCTGAACAATCAAAAATTGAATTGCTTACTTTTGATCGATACCGGTAACCTAAAAAACCCTCCGCAATTCTCACTATAGCTTCTCTCTTACTGATTATAACATCACCATTCTGGTTAAATCCTGAAGCAGGAGAAATCAACACCACTACCAATAAAATCCATTTTATCATATATTGCTGTTTTGCAATAACATTGCGTATAAGAGTATGTTTAAATTTTTATGTTTGAGTGAAAGTGAGAAAATTTAATTTTGGACAAGATGACTGAATGATAAAAGTTTAAACATACTCTAAGTTGTAAAACTAAAGTTTATTTGTCAATTGACCAATTTATATTCATGGTTTTGATAAATATTTATTATTATAATTTGTTCTGAAAACAATAAATATCAGAATTCGCAAAAATAAAAATAACATAATTAAATTTTATACCGTCATTAAATAACATCCATGAACAGTATTTTATTTCAACAATATCAATAATAACTAATTAAGATATCGCTGACATGCACTTCAATAGCTCCAAAATTTACCATGCAAAAAGAAAAAAATGTAAACATTATGTTAATAATTAAATATTAATTCTAATTTTGAACCCGTCTTTAAAAATGATTAACAATCTAAACAATTTTACATGCATTTTTCTAAATCGGTTTTACTAATTTTCTTTTTATTTTTCTTAAATCACATCTCAGCACAAACAGATTCTTTAACTGATGTTCAAGATACTCCTGTCCTAATTGATGCACCACCTGCTGCTGCAATGGGTCTGGATGAAAGAATAAACCAGGCTTTCACTCCTGTTGCCAATGCAATAGAATCCATAGTTTTATACTCAATTCCCGCAGGAGGTACCCAAATCCCATTAATTGTCATCATTCTGAGTTTAGGAGGATTGTTTTTTTCTTTTTATTTTGGGTTTCCCGCTTTGACCAAATTTGGATTGGCACTTAGAGTAGTTCAGGGAAAATACGATGAAATCGAAACCAAAGGAGCTAGAATAACCAATCCTGAAGAAACTGTTTTTACAGTAGATGGAGATATAGTAGGGACTCTAAAAGACGAAAACAGAGAGCATCATGGTGAAGTAAGTCACTTTCAAGCTTTAGCAACTGCGGTCTCTGGCACAGTTGGACTTGGGAATATTGCAGGAGTAACCATAGCCATCACCCTTGGCGGTCCTGGTGCTACTTTCTGGATGATTGTGAGCGGTTTATTGGGCATGACCCTGAAATTTGTAGAATGTACATTAGGAGTACAGTACAGAGACATCAACCAAAACGGTGTAGTATTTGGCGGGCCTATGTATTATCTATCCAAAGGCCTAAAAGAAAAGGGCTATACCGGACTTGGTAAATTTCTTGCCGCCTTTTTTGCAGTTTTATGTATTGGAGGATCGTTTGGAGGTGGTAACGCAGCCCAATCCAACCAGGCAGCAGCACAAATTGCTTCACTTTTTAAAATGACCGGCGGTTCATCAGGGTTTATCATAGGATTAGGTATTGCCGTTTTAGTAGGTATTGTCATCATAGGTGGTATAAAAAGAATTGCAACAGTCACAGAAAAGCTGGTACCTCTTATGGCCGTGATTTACATAGTGGCTTGCCTGATAGTTATAGGTACCCACTATCAGTTTGTTGGCACAGCGATTTCTCAGATATTCACTCAAGCATTCAACCCACAAGCTGGTTTAGGTGGATTGATTGGAGTTTTGGTAATCGGATTCAGAAGAGCTGCATTTTCTAATGAAGCCGGTGCCGGATCTGCATCAATCGCGCACTCTGCCGTACGTACCAAATATTCTGCATCTGAAGGACTAGTAGCACTATTAGAACCATTTATCGATACGGTAGTGGTATGTACTATGACAGCCTTGGTGATCATCATTTTTAACGGTAACGGAGCATTTTCTTATGGTACTCAGGCAGTAGAAATCAATGGTGCCACTTATCAGGGTGCAACGCTGACATCTTTGGCTTTTGCTGACAGCATCTCATGGTTTCCGACAGTTTTAACCATTGCTATATTTTTATTTGCAGTGAGTACTATGATTTCCTGGTCTTACTATGGTCAACAGGCATGGATGTACCTTTTTGGTAAGAGTAAAACAATGGAGTACACGTATAAAATTTTGTTTCTTATATTTATTATTATCGGTGCATCGGCCAATATGAGTGCAGTTTGGGGATTTTCAGACGCCATGATTCTGGCTATGGTCTTTCCAAATATGATTGGCCTTTTATTCTTATTTCCTATAGTTAAAAAACAACTGGATAGATATGAGAATGCGATAAAGGATTCAAAATAAAAAAATATTCAATAGCCACATTTTTTATTAGAATGCCTGCATCTTAAAAAGTGCAGGCATTTTTTTTAGCTTTGCACAAAAATATCCTCTTATGCACACTTATTATCTTCTATTAGGCTCCAATCAGGGAGACAGAGAAAATAACTTCAAAAATGCACATAATCAAATCGAAAAAATAATTGGTAAAATCGACAAAAAGTCGTCAGTATATGAAACGGAACCGTGGGGACTGGAGAATCAGGATAATTTTCTCAATATGGTCATTGCTGTTAAGAGCGACTTAAATCCACTTCAGCTATTAGACCACTTAAAAAAAATTGAAGCAATGGCAGGTCCTTCTAAGACTACTGTTTGGGGACCGCGACTACTGGATATTGATATATTGTACTGTGATGATTTGATTCTTGAATCAGACCAGTTAAATATCCCGCACAAACAGATTTACAACAGAAATTTCACATTGATACCCCTAATAGAAATAGCTGGTGACAAGATCGATCCTGTAAAACAAATCACTATAGATGAAATCTACGACCAATGTACCGATGACAAAGAAGTATTCCTTTATGAAAACTAGACTATTTTTTCTTCATATTGAGAAAAATTATAATTTAAATGTACTTTCATTTCAACTTTTGATAATTAATCATAATTTTGCTCTGGTAAATTCCCTATCATTACAACTCAATTTCCATATAACTATATCTGTATAGAAGGCAATATCGGTGCCGGGAAGACGACTTTCTGCAACTTGCTCAGAGATGAATACAACTGTCGCCTGATTTTAGAAGAGTTTGCCGACAATCCCTTCTTACCCTTGTTTTATAAAGAGCCGGATCGTTTTGCATTTACTGTGGAACTTTTTTTTATGACAGAGAGGCACAAACAATTGCAAAGGTCGCTGCTCAATCAGGATTTGTTCAGAGAGTTTACAGTAGCAGATTATGCTTTCATCAAAACGTTGCTATTTGCCAGAAAAAATCTTCCCGAAGATGAGTTCAGACTCTTTCAAAAGATGTTTCAGGTGCTGAATCAGTCATTTCCTAAGCCTGATATTTTGGTATATTTTCATAGAAATGTAGATATCCTGCTGGAAAACATAGGTAAACGGGGACGTGAATATGAAAAAGACATCACTCCGGCATACCTGACACAGATTCAAAACTCCTATTTTGAGTATTTCAGAAATATACTTTCTTTTCCCATCCTTATCATTGACCTCAACAGGGTAGATTTCAAAACCAATAAGGATCACTACGAGCATGTCAAATATCTGATCTCCAAGTCATACCAGCCGGGTGTGCACAGGATAAGTCTTGTGGTTTAAATTCTTACTGTAATTTATTTTATTCATAATTCATAACTCATAATTCGTAATTCAAACGAAATAACTTCATTTTCAACGCATTACAAATAGTTTTTTTTTCAACCACTTGATTTAGATGGTCGCATAGAGTTGCTCAACACTTCTACTTATTTTTTATTGAATTGTCCAATTTAAAAGATAACTTTCCGCATTGCTCTTTAGGAGCTTTTAGATCAGGTTGAAATTTATAACCTCTGGCGGCTTTCAAATAAAGCTTCAAGGTTTTATTGTCCGCTATTGTAGTTTCAGAAGGTATCAGTTCAACAAAAGTGACATTCCCATCTCTGTTTATACATATTTTGGTCACCACCTTTCCACTGACAGAAATGGCTGCTTTTGTGTCACTCAAGTCACGATATACGATTTTCCGACCGTAAACTCCGTCTCCACTACCATCATATTCTCCGGTACCTTCACTTACATTTCTTGATTTGGAATCGTCTTTAGCCATATTTAATGTAGTTCCACCTTTAAATGACAATTTGCCGCATTGCTCTTTAGGAGCTTTTAGATCAGGTTCAAATTTATAACCTCTGGCAGCTTTCAAATAAAGTTTCAAGGTTTTATTGTCCGTTATTGTAGTTTCAGAAGGAATTAACTCTACATAAGTTACATCTCCTGCTCTGTTGATACATATTTTAATGACCACCCGTCCACTTTCAGAAATATCTACTTTGGCAGCACTTACATCACGGTAAATAACACGTCTACCAAAAATGTCATACATACTGGTATCTATCTCAGATGGACCAAAAGATTCCTTATCAAAATGGTGTATTGGTTTTTGAGCAATCCCACTAGCTGGAAGGTATGAAATCATCAATGTTATTAGTAATATTCTAGTAATGAAGGATTTTATCATCACCTCAACTTATTATTTATTGAATTGTCCACTTTAAAAGATAACTTGCCGCATTGCTCTTTAGGGGATGTAAGATCAGGTTGAAACTTATATCCTCTTGCTGCTTTCAAATAGAGTTTGAGGGTATTTTTATCCCTTATTGTGGTTTCTGTGGGAATAAGTTCAACAAATGTGACATTTCCTGCCCTATTGATACATATTTTGGTCACCACTTTCCCACTCACTGAAATAGCAGCTTTTGTTGCACTCAAGTCACGATATGTAACTTTCCTTCCGAAAACACCATCTCCGCTACCATCATACTCGCCTGTTCCTTCACTCACATTTCCTGCTCCTGCATTGCCATCATTGCCTTTATCGCGGCCAGCTCCTGTGCCGGCATCTCCTTTTCCCGGACCACCCGAACCATCGACGGTACTGGGTTTTGTTGACGTGCCTGTAGTAGAGCCGGATCCTGAGTTTGTAGAAGTAGGTGCAGGTGTGGTTTTAACAGGTGCAGGAGCTGAAGGTCTTGCCGGCTCTGATACTTTTACCGGAGCTTCTTCCACAGGCTTTGATGTCACTATGGGTTCATCATATGTTGGTATGAGTACCGGATTTGGCACTTTGATGTCCGGTCTCGGTACATCGATGACCTGCGGTTTTGTCACTTCAATTTCTTCAGGTTTGACGACTTCCTCTTTTATTGGTGTTTCTTCCTGCGGTTTTTCTTCGGCAGTTGGTGCACTTTCAGCCTTGGCTCTCTTAGCTCCGGCATCGTCATGTGCCAGTTTGCTCAGCGAACTCTCTTCAAATGTAAAATCTACCTTGACTGCATAAGGTGGTTTATCTTCCAATTCTGTCAGATCTGCTTTGGGCAAATAATAAAAAAATATAAGCAGTAAAAGTAAAGCATGAATTACAAATGAAACTCTTGCCCCTTTATTTCTGTCGTTTCTATTGACTTCAAGCGTATTGTACATGTCTGATGATTTCTTAATTGGGTTGATACTTATAAAAACGTAATATAAACGATATAAATCCTTAAAATAATATTAATATTTCTGCAAAAATAATAAATTGTAGAAATCTACATATATATGATAATAAAATATTATATATAAAACAATGTTTTATAACATAAATATGATCGTTGATTTCCAAATTTTATGATGATATTAAATAAAAAAAAAGGTGTACATGCACAAAACATATACACCTTCAGTTATCTTGAATAATGCTCAAATCAGGCGTTTCTGTTGATACAATTTAAGTCATCAAAGGCTGTCTTCATTCTGTTGACAAATGTGGTTTCACCGCTTCTCAACCACATCCTTGGATCGTAATACTTTTTATTGGGCTTATCTGCGCCTTCAGGATTGCCTATCTGTCCTTGCAGGTAGTCTTTTTTAGATTCATAAAAATCTTTGACACCTTCCCAAAATGCCCACTGCATATCGGTATCAATATTCATCTTGACAGCACCGTAATGAATGGCTTCTCTGATTTCTTCTCTTGAGCTACCTGAACCACCATGAAATACAAAATTGACAGGGTTTGGACCTGTGCCATACTTCTTCTGAATATATTCCTGTGAATTTTTAAGAATTACAGGCTTTAAGGAAACATTTCCGGGTTTGTATACCCCATGTACATTCCCAAAAGCTGCAGCAACAGTAAATCTATTGCTGATTTTCAATAAATTTTCATAAGCATAAGCTACTTCTTCAGGCTGTGTATATAGTCTGCTGCTATCTACATCACTATTGTCTACGCCATCTTCTTCTCCACCGGTGACGCCGAGTTCTATTTCAAGTGTCATACCCATTTCGGCCATTCTGCTAAGGTAGTTCATAGATACTTCGATATTTTCATGGATAGGCTCCTCAGACAAATCCAGCATATGACTGCTATACAGAGGATGCCCGTATCTTTCGTAATGACGTTCACTCGCATCAAGCAGGCCGTCCACCCAAGGCAATAGTTTTTTTGCACAGTGATCAGTGTGTAAAATAACGGGAACTCCATAAGCTTCTGCCACCTGATGAACATGTAAAGCGCCGGATACACCACCTACGATTGCAGCATTTTGACCATCATTGTTCAGGCTCTTACCTGCAAAAAAATGGGCTCCACCGTTACTAAACTGAATTATGATCGGCGAATTGACAGCTTTTGCTGTTTCTATCGCTGCATTTACTGTATTTGTACCTATGACATTGACCGCCGGAATGGCAAAATCATGTTCATTGGCGTAATTGAATAATTCAGTGACTTCATCACCAAACAATACACCAGGTCGGAATTTACTAGAAGACATATCGATAATTTTAAGTGTTAAAAATTGTATTTCGGGTAGAAAAATTTCACCCGTATATTTTTATATTTTGCATTTTCTGAATGTCCGTTTTAAAATGGCTTCAGGAATTGATAACTCATCTCTTTCTTGGTGATATTAAAATTACATTTCGCATTGAAAACCATTATCACGTGATGTGTCCATGAAGTTGCTTGTCTATGCTCATTTTACTAAATGATTTCTTTTTCAGCAAGATATCGCTCAGCATCCAGTGCTGCCATGCAACCTGAACCAGCAGCTGTTACTGCTTGTCTGTAAATATGATCCTGGGCATCACCACTGGCAAATACTCCTTCACGATTGGTCAGCGTTCTGCCGGGTATCGCTTTCAGGTATTTGTTTTCGTCCATATCTATCCAACCTTCAAATAATTCTGTATTGGGTTTGTGACCTATTGCAACAAAAAATCCTGTGACCGTCAATGTTGACTTTTCTCCGGTTTTATTATTGATCACTCTGACACCTTCTACTCCATCTTCTCCAAGAATTTCTTCTGTTTCAGTATTCCAATGAACTTCAAGATTGGGAGTTTTCAATACCCGCTCTTGCATAATTTTTGATGCCCTCATTTCATCGCGACGCACTAACAGGTGTACTTTTTTGCACAATTTTGCAAGATATGTAGCTTCCTCAGCAGCTGTATCACCTGCACCTACAATGGCAACTTCCTGTCCCCTGAAAAAGAAACCATCACAAACAGCACATGCAGAAACTCCCTTGCTCATTAATCTATGTTCGGATTCTAATCCCAACCACTTAGCACTTGCCCCGGTAGCTATGATAACGGAATCTGCCTGTATCTCATGACCTGTTTCAGACCATATTTTATGCACCGGGCCGGAAAAATCTACTCTGGCTATCATCTCATACCTGATATCGGTTCCAAATCTCAAGGCTTGGTTTTTAAAATCTTCCATCATTTGAGGGCCCATCACACCTTGAGGATAACCCGGATAGTTTTCAACATCATTGGTTATGGTCAGTTGACCCCCAGGCTCCTTACCTGTATAGAGTACGGGAGACAGATTTGCTCTGGATGCATAGATCGCTGCAGTATATCCTGCAGGTCCCGAACCTATGATCACACATTTTTGCCTTTCGGCAGCAGAAGCAGACATTTAATTAATGTTTTGAATTGTGAAGCAAAAATAAGAATATAATTTGTTATTTTAAAATAAAAATATTGATAAGCCAAATTTTAATGAATATAATCTTTACAATGAAAAATTATTTATTTCAGACGTTTTCATTTTTGACCTTTCAATATACAACCTGTTGGTCTTTAATATTGTTTATTATAATGGAATTAAATTCATGTTAATGTAACTATGGTTACAATAGTGCTTGATTTAATTGCAGATATTTGCATTGAGATATTTTATATAAAGGTATGTTTAATCATGAAGCATCTAATTATTTTTTTTGTGTTGACATCATTTTTTGCTTTTGTACCACATGCAAAATACAACAATGATGAAATAAATACTAAAGTACAACTTGGAGAAAAGTTGTTTTTTGATCCGATACTATCCAAAGACAGCACTCTAAGTTGCGGTAGTTGTCACAAACCCGAATACGCATTTGCGGATAATGTGGCCATAAGTCCTGGTGTCGGGGGCAAAAAAGGTACACGAAATGCGCCATCTGTCATGAACATGGCTTTCAGAAGTGCATTCTTTTATGATGGCAGGGCAGAAAGTCTTAGAGATCAGGTACATTTCCCTATTGAAGATCCATTGGAAATGGACCTTCCTTACCATGATGCCGTCCAAAGACTCCAAAACCATAAAATATACTCCGGATTGTTTAATAAAATTTATACTGCTAAACCAAACGCAGAAAACCTAGCTGATGCCATAGCCGCTTTTGAAGAATCCCTTGAGACATCCAATACAGAATTTGACGCATGGATGACTGACAAACCTAATACAATGTCAGCTTCAGCTATACGGGGCCGGGAGTTATTTCTCAGTGACAAAGCTAAATGTTTTGATTGTCACTTTAGTCCTGATTTTACAGTGGACGAATTTAAAAATATTGGTCTTTATGATGAAAAAAAATATAAAGATAAAGGCAGATTTATGATAACAAAAAACTCATCCGATCTGGGCAAGTTTAAGGTTCCGGGACTCAGAAATGTTGCTGTGACTGCCCCATACATGCATGATGGTAGCTTTGCGACTTTGGAAGATGTGGTAGATTATTATAGTGATCCTTTCAAATTTGTATCTACACCGATCAACATGGATTCCACATTATTGAAACCCATCAATTTTACACAACAAGAGAAAGATGATCTGGTAGCATTCCTTAAAAGTCTTACTGACAAGCGGTTCTATCAGAATAAAATGTGATTTGGAAAATGACTAAATTACATATCACTTTGTAACTATTTGTACTTTGGTAGAATTACATTTGGCCAGATCTTTCTGTTGGGTTAACCCAACAGATGCATTTATTTTTTCGTTCCGTTGGGAAAACCAATATCTATCTGCTACACCTTAAACATGCTGAGATATTGGTTTTCTTTTGCTGTCATTTCATTTTTTTCGGCTTCGGATCCATCAGTATATCCTATCAGATGTAACAAACCATGCACCATTACGCGTCTGAGTTCTTCATCAAATGAAATATTGTATTGTGCTGCATTTTCTTTGACCCGATCCAGACTTATGAACATGTCTCCTTTGAGCAGCTCGAGTTCATTGTAAGGAAATGTAATAATATCTGTGTAGTAATCATGGGAAAGGAATTTGATGTTTATCTTTAACAGATATTCATCATTGCAAAAAATGTAGTCCAAACTCTTTACTTTTTTTTTTTCTTCAGTGGCAACATCTATGAGCCACTGCCTTATTTTATATTGTTGAGTTGGAAAAGGATGTGTCACTTCACTTTCAAGATGGAAGGTAATGCTAGTTTTCATTGCAAGAATGTCACGCTGGCTGATTTTTGAGATCAAAGTACATTTCTACACTTCTGCCGTTATCAGCAAAAGTAATGCTGTCTGCAAGGGCCTTCATAATAAAAACGCCTCTTCCGCCGCAACACTCGATGTTGTCATGGCAAGTAGGATCAGGAACTTTCTTATGATTGAACCCCTTACCTTCATCAGTGACACAGAAAACAATACCTTTAGGTTTTTCATGAACATAAATATGCACCATCTTTGATTCATCATTTTGATTACCATGAATGATGGCATTATTTACAGCTTCTGTCAGGCTTATCAGGATGTCTGCATATTTATCTGATTCAAATGAAAAATCAAAGTCGAGTCTTTTTAAGTAAGATTCAACTTCAAGTATGTTATTGGGGTTGGATGTAATTGAAAGCATACGATATTTCATAATAATGAGTCAATTAATTTAACCAAATACCATGCCGCACTAATTCAAAACGAGAATAATTTACCTTTTCTTTAACCAAAATATTTCATACAATTATGAATTAAAAAATGTTGGTAATAAAAATGCATAATGCCACCAAAATAAATAATCCTGAGTTTGATATAATATTCTAACTAGTCAAAAATATCATTTAACAGTTTTTAATGATCTGTAATACTCGTCTACCAATGTTTTATAATATGGTTTTAGAGAAGGTGAAACTGATTTATACATGTCTACTTCTGCCTGTCGCTTTTTCAGGTAATCCTGCAAAGCGGGTGGCAATTGTTTTCTTATTTCCTGAGCTGTTTCGGATTTTCTCTTATTGTCGAGTTCACGTTGTCTTTCTGCTTTTTCAGCTTCCAAAAGTCTGGTTTCAATGTCTTTCATCCTTTTCAGTGTTTCATTATTGAGACGTTTATTCACCAAATCGGTCTCAATTTTATCCATATTATTCATTATTTCTTCAAGTTCCTTCGATCCTTTACCCTGCTCCTTTTTATCATTTTGCAATTCTTCAAGTGCTTTTCTCAATGCAGCTTGTCGGGCAGCAGCCTGTGCAAAGTCTTTTGCAGAAAGTCCATCTTTTCCATCCTTACCTTCCTTCCCATCTTTACCTTCCTTTCCTTCTTTACCAGGCTTTTTGCCTTTGTCCATTTTATCTTTCATTTTCTGCATCTCCTCCGATAATCCCTGTTGTCCTTCTGTTATTTTGTCCAATGGCTGCCCTCCCCCACTTTTTGAGCCTTTCCCACCAGGTTTGTTACATGAACCACTTCCGGGCGCACCGCCTGCTTGTTGTGCTTTGGCCAGTGACTCATTCATCATCAGTGCAAGATCGTTCAGATTTTTCATAGTACGTCTCTGTTTTTCCTGACTCTCCCCTATCAATCGCTCTTCCATTTCTGCCAGACCTTCTTTCATATTGTGCTTAATTTCAGCCACTTTATCCATTACAAAGGACTCAATATCAGCATTTCTGTTACTTAATGCCACCAGAGAGTCTTCGATTATCTTAAAGTCATTCTTAAGTTTAAACTGCTTTCTGATAGCTTCCGGATAAGCCGGTGTATTGACCATATAAGCATTGACTTCTTTAAAAAGTGCCTCCTGATCAAATGAAACTGTCACAAGATTTTCAAGTAGCTGTCTGATAGTCTTGACATCTTCACCAGCCTGATCTGAATCGCCGCCTTCCATAGCGTCTCCCATATCTTTGGCTTGTTGCTTCATTTTCTGGGCAGCTTTTTTCTGAGCTTTTGCTGCACCTGCATTATCTTTTTTATCAAGCTTATCTTTGCTTTGCTCCATATCTTTTTTGGCATCATCCATTTTCTCTTTGTTCTCTTTGCCCATATCTTTAGGAGGCGTAAGCTCTTTATTTTTTTTCTCCAGTTCTTCCTGCTTCTTTTTAAGTTCTTCGAGTGCCTTATTGAGTGCTTCCTGTTCTTTTTTCAATTCTTCAGGTGTCTTTTCCTTCTTTTCGGTCTGTTCTGCAAGTTTTTCCTGTTGCTCTGCAAGTTTTACGAGGTCTTTTATCTGGTCTTTGACCTGTTTTTCCATCTCCAATTGTTTGTACAATTCGAGCATACGTTTCATTTCCTTTTCTTTAGTCTCACTATTCATTTCGAATTGTTCCAGCATTTGGACAGCATCTTCTTTTTCCAGTTCCTGAAGCAATTCCTGAATTTTATCCATCAACTCTTTTGTTTCAGGATCCAAAGCTTTTTCAAACAATTCCTGCAGTTTTTCTTGTTTTTGCTGAATTTCTTCTGGCTGTGTCTGGAATTCCTGTTGATTCTTTATATTCTCATCAAGCTTTTCCTTAGCTTTTTCCATTTTTTCGATGAGTTTCTTTTGCTCATTGAGCAATTTTTCCATTTCCTTTTTATCCTGCCATTTCAGGTCTTTGTCCTGAAGCAGCTTTTCTCTGAGTTTCTTCATATTTTCCTGAAGTTTATCCAGGTCTTTGAGAGCATCTTTCAACTGATCCTTGATAGCTTCATCATTTTGTTCGTCTTTAATCCTTATCTCCTCCAGTGTCGGCTTTTCATAGGTCATCATGCTGGTTTTTGCAGATTTTGAGCCATTGACACCGTCATTATCAAAGACTTCGAAATAAAATGAAAGTTTTTCTCCAGCCAAAAGATTTAGTTTTTTAATGTCAAATACATGATCAAACTGTATCTCTCTGCCTTCACTCTTTGTGAGTTTCAGGGATTGCAAAGGCATTTGAGTGCCGTCTTCTTTGGTTCTTACATAATTGAAAGAAAGGGTATTTAAACCGTAATCATCAGATGCGTTTCCAATAAAATACACCAGGCTATTATCCAGACTATCTACAATCTTTTCTGATGATATAGTGGGATACTGATCCTTGATGACGGAAATATTATATACAAGACTATCTGTTTCTGAGATATACCTGTTGGACATAAAAAGTTTGTACACCTCATCGGAAATCGCTCTTTTTGTATACCTGAATCTGGTATCATCTCTTCTTTCAGTATTGATGGTTTTGGAGTTTTCTCCAAACGTCATGGAGATATTCTCAGTATGTAAGGCATCAAAAAGCCAGGTTAATTTTGTGCCTTCAGGCACCACCATATCACCGCTGTTTTGGATGATTTCATTTTTTCTGCCCAAATACGGAGGAAATACCATCTCCACACTAAAGTCAGTCAAATTGGGTTTTTCCAATACTTCCAAGGAATAGGGAGTGGAGATCACTGTCCCTGACTGCAGAAAAAACTTTATATCTTTTTGCACATTTCTGAAAGTATATGAAAATTCATCTGCACTTTCTTTTTCCATTTTATACTGAAAGTCATCCATTGTTACAAAGACTTCATTGGGAATCACACTACCTTCCACCTTCATTCTTAAAGTATAATCCTGATACTGAACTACTTTCAACTCATTTTCATCGATGTTGTAAGAAAAAGGTGCTGCCTTAGCATAATGTTTATTATTGTTTATAAGCCTTTCAGTGCTGTCTTTGATGATGCTTGGCGCAGCAAAAAGTATAAAAGTCAGGATCAGGAATGGAGGTACAGCGTATCGCAAATATCTGCGGTTGGTATTCAGATCAATGGCTGATTTGAAGGGTACGAGTTTGATTGCATTGGTCTTTTGAGCTATGCTCGCTTCAATAAGTGCCATATTTTGCTCTGTAGACTCTTGTTTTTTGAGCTGCAATATATTGAGCAACTTATCTTTGACGTCAGTAAAATGGTCTCCAATGATCAAAGCTGCATCTTCATGAGATATCGTTTTGCCAAGATTAAAGTACTTTGTCAATGGGTCAATAACCCACAATCCAAAGCCACCAATAGTAGCTCCAAGAAAAGAATAAAACAAGAACTTTCGCACACCTGTACTAAAATAGAAAAAATATTCGAGCAATGTGAATGAAAGAAATATAGCCAATACAATAGCTATTGTAATCAGACTACCTTTGATAAGTTTATTTACATAGTATTTTCTTATGAATTGATCCAGTTTTTCTATCAACTGGTTATAACTGCTATTGTTAATACTCATGCTTCAATTTTACCCTTTGCACAATAAAATACTTCACTTTGTTTCATTAGTTTTATACACCAATAAGGGTTTTCAAAAACTAAAAAAACTTAACATCAAAACCTTATAAATCGTTCATTATACAGAACTTTGATATAAAAAAAGCCAGATTTCTTTTACCAAACTTTCAAAATCGTCGTAAGTTATGGTATTTTTTACAATATGTCAAGACCCACACTAAAATTTCTAGATATTAGAATTTGGTTTTGAGAAAAAAATTGGTCTCTAAATCTGAAAATAATGATCTACAACACTAAGGTCTTTCAATGTAACTCAGGGTACATATCTTTAATTAATATCACTTACTTTTGCCGAAAATTCAGCTCAAAAAACTTTTGAGTTGAACAAATATGATCAAACGTAGTGGTAAGTCCTGACGTAATATCTAAGTGCCTTCTTATCCATAACTTTATCAAATTCAACAACTTAACAAAATTTAAAAAATGAGCGAAAAAAAATTCTGGAATGACTTGCCCTTACTGATAATTGCAAGCCTTACATTGGGTTTGGCACCATTTTTCCGGAGCCACATATATGGGGAAAACTCAAATGGATAGCAGGTGGGGCTAATGGTATGCAACTTATGGATTGGTTTGATTTTTGCCATGTATGGTATCCCATGGGTACTATTGATCAGAGTTTTAACTCTGAAAGCAATCGATTATTTCAAAAGCAACAATCAAGTTTAACAAATAGGTCGTGTTTGTTTAAAATTTTCATCATCTCGCTCAGACCAAAAAATCAAACGATCATAACATCTGATCGACTACCCTACCGTACAAATCATATTCTTCTGCATCGGTGATCTCCACAAAAGCAAAATCTCCCAAACGAACAAAATTATCTTGAGCATTGACCAGTACTTCATTGTCCACTTCCGGCGAATCATATTCTGTACGACCGATGAAATATTCTCCTTCCTTTCTGTCAAATAGTACCCTAAATATTTTACCGACCTTTGCCTGATTATGATCCCATGAGATCGATTGTTGTAGCTCCATTATCCTATTGGCCCTTTCGGCTTTTTCTTCAGCGGAAAGGTCATCTGCCAGCAGAAATCCACTGGTATCCTCTTCGTGAGAATACTGAAATACACCGACCCTATCAAATCGCATTTCCCGGACAAAATCACACATTTCCTGAAACTCTGATTCTGTTTCGCCAGGAAATCCGACCAAAAATGTGGTACGTATAGCAATATCGGGTACGACAGATTTGGCATACTCAATCAACTCTTTTTGCTCCTGTCTGGTGGTCTGTCTTTTCATACGCTCCAGCACGCTATCCGCAGCATGCTGAAGAGGGATGTCGAGATAGTTGCATACTTTGGGCTGAGCGGCCATAGTGTCAAAAATCTCTATTGGAAATTTGCTCGGATAGGCATAGTGCAGTCGTATCCATTCGATACCTTCTACCTCACAAAGAGCATCCAACAACTCAGGAAGTGCTCTTTTTTTGTACAGATCCAGTCCATAGTAGGTAAGTTCCTGAGCTATGAGTACCAGCTCTTTGACCCCAATGGAAGCAAAATGTTTAGCCTCGGTAACCAGTGATTCTATGGTACGCGATATATGTTTGCCCCGCATCAGTGGGATGGCACAAAATGAACAAGTCCTGTTGCACCCTTCGGATATTTTCATATACGCAAAATGCTGTGGCGTAGTAAGTGTTCGCTCTCCTATGAGTTCGTGTTTGTAATCTGCATTGAGTTTGGCCAATAAACCAGGTAGCTCCAAAGTGCCAAAATAAGCGTCAACTTCGGGTATTTCTTTTTCAAGGTCGTCTTTATATCTCTGTGAGAGGCAACCTGTCACATATAATTTATCAATTCTACCCTGTGATTTGATATCGGCATATTGCACTATGGTATTGATAGACTCTTCTTTGGCCAGGTCTATAAATCCACAGGTATTAATGATAATGATATTGGCATCATCATTGCTTTCATGCATTACTTCGAAATCATTGGCTTTGAGCTGAGTGATGAGGTTTTCAGAGTCTACGAGATTTTTGGAGCACCCTAATGTGATGACGTTGACTTTATCTTGTCTGAGAGTTTTTGTCTTCATTTATCTTATTGAGCCGCAAAAATAGGATTTATAAACTCAAAAAGGTAATCACCTAAAATAAAAAAAGAGGCTTCACCTTTTATGACGCCTCTTTAAAATCAAAACAATTAGATCAACAATCTATACTTCTAAACTTTTAGTATGATTAAAGCCAAAAAGCTGAAATACCTTTCCTATACGTTGTACAATTTTAACAAATATAGCAGTAAATCTGTCGTCGTTACGATTCCGACTATATCGTCTCCATCCATCACTGGCAAAGCATGATAGGATCCTAAACTCAAAATCTCTGCTGCTTCTTTAATGGTGTCATCATGCTGTATCGTGTTAACACTTTTTGTCATCACATGACCTACTGTAAGTACATCAAAAAAATCTGCGCTAACAAATTCACCGGCACCTGCCTCCATGTATTTTATCCTGTCCATATCTGCCTTTGAAATAATCCCGACAAGGTTTTTACCTTTTTTGACGGGAATATGCCTGACTGCGTATTTGGACATAATTTCTCTTGCTTCTTTCAGTACCTGACTCTGCTCTAAACATATAGGGTTATCTGTCATTATCAAAGAAATTCTGTCTTCAACTCTTGGCTTCATGCTCTGTGTTTACGGTAGCAAAATTAAGAAACCTCTTAATAATGGCCAATGACAGACGTCAGGCAAGACTATGATCTAAATCATCTAATTGTAAACTCAAAATCAAAAAAATGCAAATAGGACACCTATATCATTGATTATCTATCTATTAATATATATCAGTGTCGTTTATAAGTATGTATGAAACCTTAAAAATATACTGCTACTAAATGAGCCTGCTCCGAAAACAATTATTTTTTGATAATCAACCATTTTTTACCAAATCCCATACCTGATCGGCAGTCAGGCCTAATGCCTAAAGGGATACGTTTGATTATCAATGTCGTAGAAATAAATATTTTCTATCAAAGACTCTTCAGATTGAACCCATAATTGTAGTATTTTTATGAGGTCATTGTGGCAAATTTTTCAATTTATCAATTTTCAATAATTCGATCCTGTTGTCGTCTATTGATATGAGTCCTTCACTCTTAAAATCCGACAGGGTCCTGATTGTAGTTTCTTTGGCTGTGCCGGCAAGGCTGGCGATATCATCGCGCAGCACAGACATGTTGGTCGAATGTTTGGACTCGCTGAATTTCAAAAGAGCATTAGCAACTCTTTTTCTAACTGATGAGTAAGCCATCTCGATCAATAGCCTTTCGGTTTCTTCTGATTGATTGGCCAGCATTTTTATAAATTTGGCAGAAAACTCCCTGTTATTAAACAGTAGAAGGGTAAAATCTTCGATGGGTATGAGCCGGAGTTCGCATTCGTCCAATGCAGCCACTGTATCATGATATTTTTCACCTTTCAGCAAAGGCAGATAGCCAAAAAAATCTCCCTGCGAATAAATATTAGTAGTAAATTCTTTTCCAAAGTCATTGACCTGATAAGACTTCAGGCTCCCCGAAGATACGAAATATAACCATTTTGGGTATTGACCTACTTCATATATAAGATCCTTTTTGTGATATTTTCTGGCCTCCCTGTTTTCAGACAGTTTGTCAAATTCTTTTTGAGCTTTGGCTTCATACATAAATCTCTGTAGACCGGCTCCGGATTTTTCAAAAGAAATTTTTATTCTTGCACTCTTTTTGAGTCTGATTTCTAAAGTATCGAGGAGCTGAACATCATCATAAGGTTTGGTGATGTAATCATCAGCTCCTAATCCCATCCCTCTCCTGAAATCTTCTTTTTCTGTTTTTGCTGTCAAAAAAATAAAAGGTATATCCATAGTTGAAGGCTGATTTGACAAGATCCTCAATACACCAAAACCGTCCAACTCCGGCATCATAATATCACATAAGATCAAATCAGGTATAATTTCCATGGCTTTTGTAGCGCCAATTTTTCCATTTTCGGCAGTCACCACCTGATAGCCGGAAAGTTCAAGTAATTCAGCAATATTTTCTCTTACATCTTTATTATCTTCAATTACTAATATTTTTACTTCCATGTATTATTAATTCGATTTTGTTATAAGTCCAATTTTAAGCAAAAAAATGTCGGAATATTATTATCCACTTACATTCTATTCAATGGGTTTTTGATAATTGTTTTTTATTTTTACGGTAAAAGTGGAACCAAGATACATTTTACTTTCAAAAGTAATCATTCCTTCCAGAATTTCTGCATATTTTTTTACAATATTTAATCCTAGTCCTGTTCCTTCTATATTGACGGCGTTTGAAGCCCTAAAAAAGCGATCACAAAGATGTTTTTGATCTTCATCCGGTATACCAATGCCATTATCCTTTACTTTAAAAATGACATAATCCGGTGACACTTCCAAATTGCATACTATGACACCATCATCATGAGTGTATTTTATGGCATTGGAAATCAGGTTTATCATGATGTTTTTAAGGATTTTTCTATCGGACTTCACTTTATCATTGTCGATATCATTTTCTTTTCCTTTATCAATGCTTATAATTTGATGGGGTTTGTAAATTGGTTTAAGCTCGTCAAGGACTTCTTCACATAGCACCATGGGATTAAAAATTTCCTGAGAAGTATTGATTTTGCCTTCTTCGAGTTTGTTCAGTGACAGAAAATCATTGAGTATTCCCGTAAGGTGTGTGACAGAGGACTTTATTTTTGTGATATGTTTTTCTCTTTGTTGTTGTTGATCCTTGTCGGAATATCTTCCAATGAGTGATACTGAAGATAAAATAGTGGCAAGAGGGGTTCTGAATTCATGTGAAGCCATAGACACAAACCTTGATTTTAATTCACCGAGTTCTCTTTCTTTTGCCAGGCTTTTTTCAAGTTCGATTTCCCTTATCTGTAGCAGGTTTTGAGCTTTAATTTTATCATTTATTTCGGCTTCAAGTTTTTTATTGAGAGAAAGCAGTTGATTTACAGCACCTTCCAATTCGTTGGTTCTGTCAATCACTTTATTTTCCAAAATTTCATTCATAGCTCTTAGTTGGTTTTCTGCGTTTTTTATCTCAGATAGATCATGGATAAAACCGGTATAAATTTTCCTTTCTTCCAGATCAATTTCTATTACTGCCAACCAAAAAGGAAAAAGTTCTCCATCTTTTTCTTGCCCTCAACTTCTCTGCCTATACCAATAATTCTGGCTTCCTTAGTATATTGATATCTTTCCATGTACTGGTCATGATGGCGACTATGATGGAAAGGCATAAGCATGTTTACATTTTTCCCTATTATATCTTCTTTAGAATAACCGAATAATTTACATGCTGCGCGATTGACTTCTTCGATAATACCTTTTTGATTGATGGTGATAATACCGTCCACAGCAGCATCAAATATAGCCTTAAGTTTAATCTCACTCTCTCTACCGCGTTCCATATTATGTTATTTTGTCAAACTTATTATTCGTAAAAGTGTAAACAATTATGTTTTATGAAGGGAGTAAAATATAATTGCAGGAATATTGAAATCATAGAAATATAATACTTTCTATTACTGCGTAGAACCCGAAAAAAATCATAATCATGAAGACTAATGACATAGGTCATATGCAAGTAAATTTAAATAATTGATCTTTGGCACAAATTTAAACAATTTAATATGAATCTACTTAACTCTGTTTCAAGTATTATGACACCAAATCCTATTTGTGTAAACAGCAAGGATACTTTGACTGTGGTAGACAAGTTGTTGAAGGAGCACCGAATACATCATTTACCGGTGATTTCTGATGGCAAATTAGTAGGAATGGTAAGTAAATCCGATTTTCTTTTTTTCCGAAGAGGCTTTTCTGATGAAAATTCCAAACTGGAAGATGAGGTAAGGATGAATAATTTTACAGTAAAAGACATCATGACCAGGAGGTTGGCTAAACTTGAGCCAACTGATAAGATCAATGTAGCGCTGGAAGTATTTAAAGAGAATCTCTTTCATGCCCTTCCTGTGGTTGAAGGCGACAAAATAGTTGGAATTGTATCTACATTTGATATAATAAAAAGACTTGCTATAGACGCTGAAGCCACCGCTGCATACGAATAATCAGTCAGGATGTGCAGGCTTTTGGTTATTGAGTTTAAAATTATGTGCGATGATAGACATTAAAATTTATGGTACTGGTAGTTCCGGGCATCAGTTGGCCAAAGAAAAACTTTCAAAATGTTTGGATGTAGCTGGTATAGAGTATCATTTAAAGGACATCACTAATATCCAGGAGATCATGGAGGACCAGATAGACTATGTTCCTTCTGTAAGAGTAAATGAAAGCCGTCTTTTTGAATTAAAGCAAAACGGTAATTATTCTCGGTCATTACGTGAAGCAATTCAAAAGATTCTTCAAATCGAAAATTATGGTAAAATGACAAAGATAATAGTTCCTACAGATTTTTCAGAAGCATCCAATAATGCTTATAACTTTGCACACCATCTGTCCAAAGACCTGCAAGGTATATTGAAAATTACACATATATACTATCCAACATCAACAGATGTCAATCAGTTTGTCGTCATCAATGAAGAAGCTGAAAAGATTCACAGAACCAAATTGGATGAATTTGTGCAAACTGTCAATCAGGATTGGATAAGCACATTTGTGAAAGAACCTTTTGTTGAAGGCGTGTTTAAGGTTGGATTTCCTCGGGCTGAGCTCACCGAAATGTCAAAACAGCCCGGCACTATCATGGTCATGGGAACTACGGGAGCAGGTGACACCTTCAAAAAAATATTCGGATCACTTTCGCTGGACATGACTGATCATTGTTACTGTCCTTTATTCTTGGTACCTCCTGGTGCTGCATATTCCAATATCGACGAAATCGTATACTTATCTGAAGATTTGAAAAACGATGCATTGCATCTCCTGTATACAGGAAGACTATGTCTGAAAGTCAATGCAGACTTAAGAATCGTGCACTACAGGACGAATGGAGAAGACACATACGATGTCAGCGATACTATAAAAGTCATGGAGTCTTACTTCCCTGAGCTGAGGTATCATATTGATATCTCTGATACTAAAGATATTTTTGATAGTATAAAATCACTCATCAAGGAAGATACCAATCATCTGGTAGTAGTATCAACAAAACATAGAAATATCTTTCAGAACTTGTTTCACAAGAGTATCTCTGAGTTTACAGCACTTAATAGTGATTGCCCTGTTCTGATTCTGTCGGACAAAACATCTGAAGCAAGTTTGACTTGATGGAAATAACTCTTAGGCAGTAGAATAAAAAGGTATGGAATACTTCTGAATCAGGTATTATGGTTGGTATATTTTTAAATATAAAGTTGTGTATATAACATATTGCACTTTTTTTTTGATCTAACCTTGAAATGAAAGGCATTGCAAGGTGATTCATGTGCTTCCATTAGAAAAATTGGGTATTGCGTCCAAGGAATGCGCCAAAATGCTCACCTTGCAAGCCAAGGTAGAAAAAGGAAACATGGTCCCTTCTTACCCCCTGGCCATGAAGGGGAGTCCTGCGCTTTGATTTTCAGAATTGGGCGGGTCGTTTCAAGTCTGGCTTGGAATGCAGGGATAGTGAAGAGCATTAACAATTTTTGTACAATAAGTTTTACACACCATAAAATCATCATACAGTAATATACTGAGTTGAACATTCGCTTTTTATGTGAACTGAATTAAACATAACAAGTATGAAAATATTTCTGATACCAATCCTAATAATATGTTGGTTTGCTGATATTTATGCTCAAAAAAATGTGCCATTAACTATCAATGAGAAGTACACTTTCCTTCACATCAACGGCTTGGAATATACTGGTGAATTCATTGAATCCAATGATAAATCCTATGTAATCAATAATGATGGGAAAAGGTATATTCTTGCTAAAGATGACATCAGAAAAATAAAACCATTCATAAATAAAAGTGACACAACTTTTGTGGAATTGAATAAAATAAGTCCTTACAAACTAAGGATAGATTTTAATATGGGAACAGGCGGTATGAAATCTCGTTTTGTGTCATCATATTATAAAAATAAGAGTTCAGAAACCAATGAATTTAGTACGATGAGCTTATCTTTTTATAATCAGATGAATAAAAATATTCAGGCTGGTCTTGAAATCGGTACTTCCAGCATGTTTCATCGAGTACATTATTCGATCGATGACCAAACAACAAGTGGTACAGTATTTCATGATCAAAGATATATATCATTATCTGCATACTGGTCTGGAGATCGACGTAGTTTATTCCATTTTGGAATAGGGATGGCTTATCTAAGGAATATAAACCCTACGTTTTTTGGAGGCTACACAATATCAACACCTAACAAACCAGATATTAACGGAATTATAGACTATAAACGATATTCAATGACAAAATCAAGCTATGCAGCATACATTGGTATGAAATTTTCGCCAAGAATATTTAAAAATATAGGTATTGTTGCAGATCTTAAGTACCAATTCAACAATTTACTCTCATTAGATGGATCGCAAAGCGGCGTTTCTTACAGAGGGATCATTGCCCAGTTAGGTGGTAGTTTGTATTTATGAGAATGCAGAATGCATAAAGTAAATTAATCGTTCATCAGAAATTTTAACATATTTAAATAACTTTGCCTTTCAATAACAAAATAGGCAAATGGATCATAAAAAGAGAATCATCAACTCTGAAGAACAGTTTCTTTCAGGACCCAATAGTCGGGGTAAAGAGTTGGTTTTTTTATTTAAAGTTTTTTTTCAGTTCATAAAGGGATTTAGAAAACTTCATTTTATAGGTCCTTGTATTACTGTTTTTGGGTCGGCAAGATTTGATGAGAACAATATTTTCTACAAACAAGCAAGAGAATTAGGTGGTTTGCTATCGGAGATGGGTTTTGCCGTGATGACGGGAGGAGGACCGGGAATCATGGAAGCTGCCAATCGAGGTGCATTTGAAAAGGGAGGACAATCCGTGGGTTGCACGATAAAATTGCCTAAAGAACAGGAATCCAATCCATATATGACAAGAGTGGTTGATTTCGATCATTTTTTTATCAGAAAGGTTTTGCTCACCAAGTATTCTTATGCATTTGTGGTGATGCCGGGAGGTTTCGGCACATTGGATGAGTTGTTTGAAACACTTACCTTGATTCAGACTGGCATAGTCCATCAGTTTCCTGTGGTGATCATGGGTAAAGATTACTATCAGGACATATATGAAATGATTCAAAAGATGATTTCAGAAAAAACTATTTCGCCCACCGATCAGCACCTGATAAAATTTACTGATGATCTGACTGAAGCTACTGATCACATACGTCAATATATCGGAAAAAATTATAAGATACTAAAGAAAGCATGGTGGTTGGGAGAATAGGATATGAATCACCATGCCGATATAAAACTATTAAAACTATTGTATTCCAATTATGGGTGTATCGTGTGTATAATATATTGCACAAATTCATATTTTCTTCCCCGCCAACCTAGTTCCCTTAAGGGACGCCCCACCCTTTACCACTCTTCAGACATCTGATCTTGCACTTTAATTCTACTTTGTCACCTTCAAAAATCTAAGTCAATTACACTTTCATCAAAATGTAATCAACCGGAAACCTGATATTTTTTGATAGTTAAAGATAAATGTATGGGTAAATTAGGGTCACAACTGTTGGGTTAACCCAACAGTTTCCAATCAATCGGAAAGTCCGTATAATTTGACAAAGTAGAATTAATTAAAATTTCTTTTGTTTTACCCTATAACTAAAGGGTGAGAAAAAAGATTTTTTTTTTGTTTTACCCCAGCCCTTAAAGGGAGAGAAAAAGAATTTTATAATGATCGAATGAAAAAATGGGATATACTCTTAATTATTGGGCCGCGGTATTAAGTCTCAAAACCAGCCTATACAATGGATAACTCAACAAAAGAAATATCAGTGCAAATTTACTGCTGTGTATATCAGAATACACTGCTCCTGCTAAAAACAAAATAGAAAGAACAATCAGCAGGTATGGTAAATACGGAAACCAGGGAGCTTTGTAAGGTCTCGAAAGTTCTGGCTCTGAATATCTTAATTTCACCAATGCCGCAAAACCGGCCGCATAACTCAATACAAAAAAGAATGTTGCAATATCGGAGAGTTTTCCGCATGTGTCTTTTCCACTTAGTATTAGCAAAACAGACAACAACGCCGTCAGTGGCATAGCAACAGATGGAGTTCCGGCTGCATTGACTCGAGTAGCTGCTTTGAAAAAAAGCTGATCCCTGCTCATTGAAAATATAACTCTCGGAGCAAACATAATCTGTGCATTGACAATACCTAAAATGGAAATCATCAAAAACAATGTAATGATCTTGGAATATCCATCGCCAAAAATATAACTGATGGTATCGGCTGCTGCCAGTTTTGAGTTCATCAGCATCGACTCCGGAAGGGCATAAAGGATTGCTCCATTGACCAAAAGGTAAATGAAAATGATCAAAAGTACACCTGTAATCATGGATTTAGGCATCGTTTTGGCAGGATCAGTATTCTCTTCTGTAAAGTATGTGGCGGTGTGCCATCCATCGTATGTGTAAAATATAGCTTGCAAAGCAGCTATGACACTGATAAATGTCAATGGAGCCATTGTTGCATTAACTGTTTCAGTCAACTGAGACCCCTGTGGGTCATTTCCAAAAATAAAACATACTGCTACAAATAATAAAAGTCCTACAGCTTTGATGACTGCCAGTATTTCCTGTGATTTTCCAGCTGATTTTGTTCCCAACCAATGAAACCCCGTCAGAATTGCCAATAATACCACAGACATAAGTTGAATATATGATTCTGTATCCGGTATAAGTAAGGCTATATATTCGCTCATGGTATACGCGCCAAAACCCAAGGCTGACACCGTCCCAAGCCAACTGGTAATCCCAGTGACAAATCCAAAGTAATTACCAAAAGCCCTTCTGGCATATACATACCAGGCACCTGCTTGTGGCATGGAAATGGCCAGTTCTATAGCACAAAGCACTCCGAGCAATGCATAAATTCCGACTGCTGTCCAGAGCAAAAGTATGATCCATGGTTCTCCGATTTGAGCCGCAATTGGTCCCGGTTTGCGCAATATTCCTGTCCCAATAGTACCACCTACAGTCACTGCGATGCCAAAACCGACACCAAGTAGTTTTAAGAGTTGATTGTTTTGATTGGACATAGATACGCAGATATTACTGTTTTAATGGGTCGTCAAGACGGTAATTAAGACGGTTATCACAAAGAAAAATTTATATCTAATATCAGGAATTAAACAAACCGTCGTACTCCGATCCCTTACCACGGGTCTGAATATCAGGTTGCTTCAACTCCAGAATTTCATCATCTGCCCTTTCTTTGCCTCCGAGAAGGAGTAAAGTCGAATTCTTCTCATAATCTTCCAGCATTTTTAAGCCCTGCTCTTCAAAGACACCATTTTGCAAATCTATGGAATTCATAAAGTTGGAAGACATCTCCATGAAACGCTCCATCTCACCTACTTTGTTGGCAACATCATCAGCTATCACTTCCATGGCCTGATCAAACATGGCTCTTTTGTCCGCATCTCCTTTGATGATACTCATGGCTGATCTCATAGCAGAGTGACTTGCTCTGATGGCTTTTCTTTCCTGCTCTTTTACTTTGACCTGATCTGTGGTATCTTCTATGAGAATTTCCGAGTTGGAGTACATTTTAGTCAATACCCTATACAGGATGGACATTTTAGTATGTAATGCAGTATACTTTTCATTGCTTTCCTGGAGTCTTGCTGCTTTTCTGCTTGCCAGTAACATAGCACTTTCATTGGATTGTTCTTTGGCTTTTTTTGCGATAAGCATATTGTTTTGAATCTCTTTGTTATTTTCTTCCACTATAGTGACGAGTTTTCTCATCTGGCCTTTCAGGTTGCCGATCTGAGTACCCATCTTCTGAAGATTGTCCTGAAGGTCACTGATATAGTTTTTGAGTATACCGATCGGATCGATAGTTACAAAAACCCCCGTAATCCATCTCATCACACTCTTGTACATGTATGAAACGAGCGTCCGCCATTTGGGATCCAAAACCATGTAAATAATTAAACCCAAAACAGCTAATAAGGCAACTATACCTATTGTATTGGACAACATAGCAAGGATCGCCGCACTAAACTTAAAAAGTAAAAAACCCAAACCACCAATGATAGCTGCAAGAAATAAAGCCCCTGTAGTACCCTCAGGTTTTTGCCAAAATGACTTGGGTTTAAATTCTGTATTAGGAAAATTTGCCATAAGTTGGTAATTATTTTATTAGATTAAGAGTATGTTTAAAATTTATCCTTTAGCAATAAAATGTTTTATTTGGGCTATAAATTCGTTAAATTTTTCGCCGAATTGCCCATCCGCCGTGGCGGACTAAAAAATTTGCCTTTTTTCGCTCAAAATAAGTTCATCTTGTTATCCAAAAACAAAATTTAAACATACTCTAAACTGAATTCAAGAACAAAGATATTAATCTAAACTAATTTTTATAAAATTTTATCATAAAGTAAGCCATCTTCCTCAATTTCTGTGTATAAAATATCAAAAGTGTTCTTAAACTGGTTTCTTGTATCTTCAATTTTGGATTGGGAAGCATCCAGAGATTGTTTTATGTTTTCAATCTCCTGACCAATAATGACTTGCTCTTTGTGCAATTGTTCTATTTTACGTTGATTTTCTTCAATTTTATCCTGAAGTCTTTTTACATCGAGAGTTTTAGCGTCAATATTGGTGGAAATCTGATTTTTAAGTGCTACTGCAAATTGCTCCTTTTCCTTATTCAGGATATTTTTGTAATGCTGCACTGTCAATAGTAGCTTTTCTTTTGTCAGACCCATAGTGGAGGCTGTCATGTAAGCACTCTTTGACGCCGTTGCTTCATCCATACCCATGGCGCAAAGAGATTTGTAAGATTGTTTGAATTTAAGATAATCAAAATATTTTTGTTGCCCATCTTTAATGGCTGTCAGTAATTTCATCAACACCTTTTCATTCATCTGGTCAGAAACTAAAAACAGTTCTTTTAAATTTATTGTCATAATACTATTCAAATAGGTTTAATAATATACAATTATCAGGGATTTGGTCATTTTGGTCAAAAATTCAACTTTTATCCCAGGCTCATTTACCTGATATAACAAATATTTATTGTTTTAGAAAGCACAAATATAACTGAATTGTTCTTTATTCTTTTCAATAATTCGATAAACTCAAGCAGCTATCCTACCAAGGCTATCGATAAAAGCTTACCTTTCTTTTTTTCTGATAGATTCTAAATGTCTTTGAGCAAACCACTCAAACATCGTGAGATGTGATGGGTTACCATCGTCAAATGACTGACTGTACAGTCCCTTAGTACTGCGTTGGCGGGAAGCTTCAAACAGAGAAACAGCGCATGCGACACTCACATTGAGGCTTTGGACCATACCATACTGCGGGATAATAAAATTGCCATCCAAAAGACTTATTGCTTCTTCAGAAATCCCTGCATGTTCATTTCCAAACATCAATGCCACTGAATCTGTGAGATCGAGATCGTACAGGGAGAGTGCGTCAGTGCTGAGATGTGTACCATAAATTTTGTTGTATTTTTTTCTTACATCAACTATACAAGCTGCTATATTGTCATAGTAATAAGTATTGATCCATTTCCTGGCACCTGAAGAAGCGTTTTTACCCACTTTTTTTGCAGCATGACCAAAAGTACCTTCTGTGTATACCACATATATTTCTGATACACCTATGGCATCGCAGCTTCGCACTATTGCACCGATATTGTGCGGATCATGCACATTTTCCAGAATTACAGATATTTTTTGTCGTTTAGCAACAACATTTTTAAACTTCAGAGCACGGTCTTCATTGATTGCGGCATTCAATACTTTATTTGCCATGTGTTGTCTTTAAAATTCAAAATATGGAGATATTTATTCTCAAAATAATCAAATTTATCTTCAACACTGTTCACCTTTGAATCATCAGTCCATGATTTTACAACGTTAAACCTTGTCAAAAGAAACTTTTCATCTTCCTGCCAAAGAAAATTCTGAAAAGTCTTGCCATGTTTCCACAAATTCCTGCCTACATAGTTTATCAAATCATAAGCTCTTATAGCTTCATCACCCGGAATTTCACCATATTTCTGCAAGTAATCTTTTTTAAATTTTAATATACCGTTTATATCCTGACCGCCATCTTCAGACATGACTACATTGATATTGAGAGTATGATAGTATTCATAATCAATTTTATCTGATTCATATATCAAAGGCATACCATACACATCTATGCTGCGACTTCCTTTGTCGACTCCTAGTCTTTTCAAAGCTGCAATAATATAATCTTCATCATCGTAAGAATAGGAAGGCAAGATCACCGCTTTCAATCCTGAACCCATCAACTTGCTGAATACAGCTTTGCCCTTTCTGAGTGTATCCAGGTCGATATATAGAGGAATATAAAAATTTTCAATTCCTGAAAACTTAACTGCGTTCTCCTGAAAATGATCTACCCAAGCAGATGATTCTTTGTTATTTTTGACAATGATAGCTACTTCTCCAGGTTTATATTGTGAGACAGTACTTTCTGCAAGTTTTTTAAAATGGTCTTTCAAATTGGGTTTTATCTGGATATAATATGGGTTTTCAGATGTGATTTTTGTACTCGTCTGCCATGGAGATACTATCGGTATTCCTGCTTCTTTACATTTTTCAGCCATTATTTTAATATCTTCACGCTCATATGGACCTATGATGAGATCTGTTTCATTTTTCAAAATGGTCTCTACCCTATCAATAAAACTTTGATTTCCTTCGTTGGTATCAATCACTTTTGTTTTAAGTTGAATTCCTTCTTTCTCAAGTAGTTCGAGTCCCATAAGCATGCCTGCATAAAATTGTAAAAATCTGGTATCTGACGGCAAGTTGCTTTGATCAGAATCCAATGGTAACAGCAAAGTTATATTATATTCATCTTTAAAAACCTGATTATTATTTTTATTATAATTATCAGCCTTTTTAGCTTTACCTGTTTGGATGGGTTTGTATGAAGGTGATACATCTTTCCATTTCAAAGTGTCTGTTTTTACTACATTCTTTTCTGCAGCAGGCGATGTTTTTTTGTTCTCTTTATTTTCAGCGGGCAGTTTCTTTTTGGCGGTATCTGCCTTTATTATCTGTACATTAGAATCACCTGTACTTTTTTTGGAAACTGCACAAGACGAAAAAATAGAAGCTATTATTACAGCTATCAAAAAATTACTCCCATTCAATAGTGGACGGTGGTTTTGTACTGATATCATACACTACTCTATTTATTCCTTTTACCTGATTGATAATATCGCTTGAAATTTTTGCCAGCAAATCATACGGCAAATGGCTCCACTCAGCTGTCATTCCATCTACAGAATTGACACATCGCAGCGCTATGGTATACTCATAAGTCCGTTCGTCACCCATGACACCTACTGACTGGACAGGAAGTAAAATAGCTCCCGCCTGCCATACTTTGTCATACCATCCCGAAGCCTTCAGATGATCAGTATATATCTTGTCAGCCTCCTGACATAATATTACTTTTTCACGACTGATTGCTCCCAAAACTCTGATCCCCAAACCAGGTCCTGGAAAAGGATGTCGTTTCAACAATAGGTCCGGTACTCCTAGTTCCTTTCCTGCTTTTCTGACTTCATCTTTAAAAAGCATCCGAAGAGGTTCGACAAGTTTCAGCTTTAGTTTTTCCGGGAGGCCGCCTACATTGTGATGAGATTTAATAGTGACAGAAGGTCCATGTACCGACACTGATTCTATAACATCAGGATAAATAGTTCCCTGACCAAGCCACTTTACTTCAGGATGTTTATGAGATTCGTCCTCAAATACATTTATGAATGATTTTCCAATAATTTTGCGTTTGTGTTCCGGATCAGCTATACCATCCAAAGCATCCAAAAACCTATCTGCAGCTTTCACTCCTGAGATATTGAGTCCC
The DNA here is from genome assembly GCA_016713025.1 of Saprospiraceae bacterium. NCBI lineage: Bacteria > Pseudomonadati > Bacteroidota > Saprospiria > Saprospirales > Saprospiraceae > Saprospiraceae bacterium. Next base: position 1,887,208 of record JADJPZ010000004.1, read on the forward strand.
ATTCCTTCATAAGATTTCAATACTTCATCAAATTCATTTTTTCGCAGCAATCCATTGTCTATAAATACACAATGTAATCTGTTGCCGATAGCTCTGTGGATCAGGCATGCAGCCACGGTAGAGTCTACCCCTCCGGAAAGCCCCATCATCACGTGTTCATCACCCAACTCAGTTTTGAGTCTAGCTACGGTTTCATTTACCATGGATGCGGGTGTCCATTCGCATTTACATCCTGCTATATGATGAACAAAGTTGGACAATATTTCCTTTCCATTCAGGCTGTGAGTCACCTCAGGATGAAACTGAAGGCAGTAAACAGGAAATCTGTAATGACCAGGATTGCTTCTGTAAGCAGCCACAATATCTGATGTTTTTGCAATAATTTCAAACCCTTCGGGAACTTCTGCTATGGAATCACCATGTGACATCCATACTTGGGTTGCTGGGTCTATTTCGTCAAAGATTTCATCGGGTTCGACTACTGTCATGATAGCCTTACCGTATTCTCTTTTATCAGATTTGAGTACTTTCCCGCTGAGTTTGTGAGATATTAACTGTGCCCCATAACAAATTCCTAGTACCGGATACTTATCGATAACTTTGGTTAAGTCCAAGTCGAGTGCACTTTCATCCAAAACAGAAAATGGACTGCCGGATAAAATCACAGCTTTTATATCGTTGCGTTGAGGAAATTTGTTGAAAGGGTAAATTTCGCAATACACATTGAGTTCTCTCAATCTTCTGGCTATCAACTGAGTATATTGAGAACCAAAATCCAAAATCAATACTAATTCATTCATAAAGGCAAAGATACATACTTACAATCACCCAAACAAAAAGTTGAGCATCAATGTGAATATATCATACCGTACAATTAATGAAACATCTTCTTTTATGTCCTTGTCTTCTTACATTGGCAGTCCACAAATGTAAGAAATGAAATTAATTCCTTAACAATTATTCATAAAGGAAAAACATGATGCGGTATGATATCAAAACATCCAACAGAATGGCTTAAGTAGTCCTTAGTTAAGTGATAATGTTATCTTCACTTCGTCAAGATTGGTACTGCCTTTCATGGCTTCATATCTAATCACATCAGGATTGAGACCTCTAATGTTAAAATATGACTTTATGGAATTAATTCTGTTTTGATCCAAAGAAGTAGGATCAGATATTGACAAGGTCCTTAATATTAGCTTTCCTTTTGGATTACCTTTCATCAATCTGATGGCATTGTCCAATTGATTGATAGCATCTTCTGTAAGCACAGCAAATCCGCGATCAAACGATACCGTAAGTAGTTGGGCATTAGATTCAACAATTGAAACAGCATTATCACCTTTGGTCTTTTTTAGCTCTTCCATATGCTTTACATAGTCAGGTACTTCAAGCGTAAATCCTTTCAAAAAATCAGGTTCGTCTCTCACTATTTGCAATACTGATCCACCTTTGGTAATTTCTGCAAGTACCGGTTTAGTATTGTAAAGAATTACTGCTTCTTTAGATTCCTGACTATAAATATTGTAACCGATCGACATAGCGATCCAAAAAAACACAAACCGGGGGAAATTTGTGAGCCTCATGATATAAGATTTAAGGGTTAAAAATACTTATTATTCCTCCAACAATCCTCTTCCTTCCTTGACTACTTTGCCTTTCGCATTTAAATCATTCAATAATCGATCCAAAATTCCATTTACAAACTCTTTACTCTTGGATGTACTGTAATTTTTTGCAAGTTCCACATATTCATTCAATGTCACTTTTGTAGGAATAGATGGACACATTGTAAACTCACAGATGGCCATTTTTATCATAATCATATCCAAAATGGCTACTCTTTCAGAATCCCAGTTTTGTAAGACAGGTTCTATATATGATAATAACAATTTCTGATCCTTAATAGTTTCCAGGAGTAAAAACTCTCCGTAATCCTTTATAGTCTCTTCATCTGGAAAATGATCCATTATAAAGTTCTCGTTTTCAGAAGGTAAATCCTTGAGAACTTTCTTAATGGTTCCAATAATGATGGATTTATCATCTTCCCAATTGGCATACTGGTCTTCGATAATTTCATTAAAAATCTCATTTCTCCTGCAAAATCTAAATAGTTCAAGCAGAATTTCGAGATCATCATCCTTTGTTGAAGATTTAAGGATATATTGACTGTATATTTCTTCTTTTGAAAATTCATAATATATCGTCCTGAAATGGTCTTTGTCCACTTTGGATGCAAAACCCAATTTTAGAAATTTCCCCTGAATGGTTTTATTTTTTTCCAGAGCTTGAATCATTGAATTTGACCAGAGTTTTGGTTCAAATTTTTTATCTAATTCTGATGGTAGGTGTTTTGAACGTCTTTTTTCATTATCATCGCTAGCGATTTTTGCAATCTGAACGATATTATACAAGGAGAATAATAGTAATTCAAAACTATCTTCAATTTTCTTCCAATACAATTGTACAACCTGTTTATCACTCAAGGACTCATCACGCGATTGGGCATACAACACTTGCATCACCTTTACTCTTACATTTCTCCTGCTCAGCATCTTTTAATTACTTTTAATCGAAGATTATAACTTTTAACAACGCAAATATACAATTTCACATTATATTAAAAAAAAATATACATCTATTTGTCTTTTATTAACTTAATTGAGCACTCTTTTATTTTGTTTTAATTAGTGTTTTTAAATGATAGAATAATTTTGCATTAAACATATTTGCAATCAAAACCCAAACTGGATTCCGGATAAAAAATGGACACCAGCTTGCGGAAAATAAAAATTTTCAGTGACCAGCTTTTCATAAATGTATGAATATGTGTACCCATTGGACACAAATTGATTATTTAAGATATTATTGATCATAATAGTGGCAGTACACCTATGCCATAACTTAGAGTGAAATTCTTTGGCGATTCTTACATTCTGAAAATGGTAAGCAGGAATTTGTCTTCCCTGGTTGGAAGTATTGTCCAAATACTGGGCACTTACAAATTTTGACGAAAACTCTGCTTCAAGGCCCCAATCCGTCTTGTACAAGATCTGAAAAGCTCCGGTGAATGATGGTGAAAACGATATATCAGTTTGTCCGTGATGTATGACTTTTCTTTCAAAATCAATGGTGTAGTCGGGTATGACTTCGTCAAAAGACCCAATCTTGTTTCTACTTAAAGTAAAATTTGTGTGCATAGCCATCTTTTTTGACAGTGCATACGTAATACTACTCTCCCACCCCAGACGATAACTGTCGGGTACATTTATGCGGATAGGTGCTCCAACATCATTGATTTCACCAGTCAGTACGAGCTGATTATTATATCGCATATAATAGATATTGTACTCCATCTCCAGCTTTGATGATTTTGACCTGAACCCTGACTCCAAATTATGCAGTTTTTCCGGTTTTGGAAGTACAAGAAAAATCTGATCAACAAAATCACTGCGGGATGGTTCTCTTTGACCATAAGCATATGAAGTGTAGAGCATACTTTTAGGATTGAGTTGATAACTCAGACCTAGTTTTGGATTGATAAAGACATCAGAATACATCGCATCTATTTTTCTTAAATCATTATCAATACCTGAAATTCTATAGTTTATATTTCTCCATTGTACATCAGCATGTATCTGAAACTTTAAATCTGGAGAAAAAATCAATTTAAAATAGGAAGTTATATCGGACTTTTGACCTTGATTATCATAATAGTGATTTGTTTTTTGATGGTCAGGGTGTGTTGTGGATGTATGGACCACATTTCCATAATGGAGTCCATTGTAGTTTGATAGGTTGATACCTGAATTTAACATCCACTTAGCAGAATAAAAATACTCCACATCCGCATTCAAACCATAAAAATCATTATCCAACCACCTTCGTCTGACTATATCTGATTTTGTGATTTCCATACCATCAAGCTGCAGAGGCTTAAGTCCATAATTTTCAAATTTGTCCTGTGATTTGAATTCTTCGAAAAATCCCTTGCCTTTGGTATAAAAAAGTGTGGTTTTCAGTTTCAAAGCATTAGAAAGAGCCCTTGACCATATAAGTTGATTATGGGTTTGCCGATAATTGTCCACCTGATCAGGATATGTGTAGTAATTGTATCGTCTGTCAGCATTGAATAGATTCAGCGAGTCTAAGGTGGTTTTATAAACAGATCCAGCATTGGTTATATAGTGATTAGTCAAAGATTCAACTGTTCCAAACAATTTGGCTTCAGGAGTGCCGTACCATGCCTGATAAGTAACTTCTTTTCCGCTCATTACATTCCATCGTAAGGACGATTTGTTAGTGACTTTTCCGGCTGAAAAATACAATGAACTAAGGTCAGCAGAAGCCCTGTCAATGTATCCTTCTGAATTAATATAACTGAGTCTGCCTTCTGCAAAATATTTGCCATTGAGCAATCCTGTACCGGCACTCATCTGCAATTTTTTAGTATGGAAAGAACCAAGCCCTGCAGAAATATCGAGATATGGGTTGACTCTATGGTCATGGGTGGAAATACTTACTGTTCCACCGAAAGCTCCGGTTCCATTGGAGGATGTGCCAACACCTCTTTGTATCTGTATGTTTTTGACCGAACCCATAAGGTCAGGTAAATCAACCCAAAATACATTTTGTGATTCTGCATCATTGAGAGGTACTCCGTTGATGGTCACATTGATTCTGGTTTGATCTGATCCTCTCAGACGCATGCTTGTGTATCCGATGCCTGTCCCTGCATCAGACGTCACCACCACAGATGGAATCCATTGAAGTAAAAAAGGAACGTCTTGCCCGAGGTTTTCTTTAGCCAAGTATGCTTTTCCAAGATTTGTTTTGGCAAACGGACCTGATTCATCAGTTCTGTTAGCTTGAATTTCTATCTGATCAAGATTATATATTTATCCAATTAGTGTCACGTTCAGTGCTACATTTTCAAAGATAGAAACTTTATAGATCAATGGTGTATAACCTATAAATGATATCTTACATTCATAGTCACCTGAGGGAATATTGTTTATTCTATAATAGCCTCTATCATCGGTAGCTGTGGCAAAGTTGGTCTCTAAAAGAAATACAGAAGCAAATGACAATTTTTCTCCTTTTTCATTTTTAATCACCCCCTCCAGAGAATGTTGCGTAAAACCCTGACTCCAGATAGCCCAAATGACGATGAATACAAACAATCCCCTCATTAATTTTAGATTTGATAAATGAAAAATTTCCTAATGAGATGCTTTTTGAAGCGGGGAAATTTTCCCTTTTCAGCATTACCTGAACAGGTTCAATGGGTATGATCTCAGCCCAACGAAAGTCAAGCACCCCAATAGGAAACGCAAAGATACATGATTTTAAGAATAATGTAGCGAACAAAAACTTAAAATATAAAGCTATAAGTGTATTTTACTTAAAAATCTAAAATGAATTTCCTATTCCAGACCAAAATTACTGTATTCTGACCTATGAAACAACATGACCATCCCGTCAGGTGTGCTGACGGTTCCTTCACTAAATTGAGCTCCCACTCAATTTTGCTGTTGCACCGTTCAGTCATGCACCATACCGTGTGCCGCTATGCTGTAGCGATGACTACAGCATAGCTGCACACAGTATGATTTGTCGTCAAAAATGCTTATTTTATTATACTTTTGATCTTCATTACGGAACTCATTTTAGATATTTAGGTTTAAATTACTGCTCAAAAATGTTTATTGTCGTGTCAACCTTCACCTTCCAAGGCATGTGGTCAGACCAGATTGACAACCCAGAGTGGTTCATTTCTTAGTGTCTTACAGCACATAATCTGACCGTATCAGCAATACTATCAACACTTATTTATAGTTTCTGAATCAATTAGACGAATATTTTTGTGGTTTCATCTATTGCTGATATAAAAAATTCTATTTCATCAGTTGGACGACTTATCTTTACACCACATATCATGTTAGAGTATGTTTAAATTTTTATGTTTGAGCGAAAGTGAGAAAATTTATTTTTGGCCAAGGCATATTTTGCAGTCGTAGCCGGTCAAGACGATTTTTAGAAAAATGTCTTGATCGGGACAGAAGCGTCCCGAAAGCTCAAGCATAGCTTGACACGGTACGGCGAAAAATATAACTCTGGACAAAATTAAATTTGCCACTTGGAGCCAAATGATAAAAGTTTAAACAAACTCTTATAAGTAAATATTGCTGTTTATAGTTTTAAAAAATATAATGAAGATTTTTACAAAAATATTTTGGGAAAGTTTGCTTCAGGCCACAGGATCTCTGAGGGGTAATAAACTGAGAACCTTTTTATCTCTCTTAGGCATAACCATAGGTATCTTTTGTATCATCACGGTGAAGTCTGCCGTAGATTCATTACAAAAAAACATTGTAGATGGATTCAATGAATTAGGTAGTGACGTAATATATCTGGATAAAATGCCATGGAACGAAGACCCCGGAGATAACTACTGGAAATATGCAAAAAGACCAGAGCCTTCATTTGAAGATTATGAAGCTATAAAAAGAAGATCTAAGTTTGCCGAAAATGTGGCCTACACTGTCTTTACAGGTGGGAGAACTATAAAATTCCAATCAAGTTCTGTATCCAATGCTTTTATCATGGGGTCTTCCCATGAGTACGCCAGTATTCAAAACCTTAAACTTCAGGAAGGCAGATTCTTATCAGCCAATGAATATGAAACCGGAGCCAACAAAGTGATTCTGGGGAATAAAGTCTACAACGAGCTGTTTAAAAGTATCAATGGTATCGGAAAAGAAGTTAAAATTTTTGGTCAGGATTTTCAGGTCATAGGCTACTTAGAATCTGAAGGCGACAATGTATTCAATTTTCTTAATTTTGACGAAGTCATCTGGATAGGATTTAAAACAGCCAAAAAATATGTCAGCGTAAGAGACGAATCTACTGTAGGACGTATGCTTAATATCAAAGCTAAACCAGGAGTATCTATGGATGATTTTAAAGGAGAAATGGCCAGCATTATAAGGGCAGTACGTCGATTGAGGCCGCTTGAAAAAGATAACTTTGCTCTGAATGAACTCTCCATGCTATCTCAGGTATTGGATAGTATCTTTGGTGTCATCAATATAGCAGGATTTATCATAGGTCTATTTGCATTGGTAGTGGGTATGTTTAGTGTCGCAAATATTATGTTTGTTTCTGTAAAAGAGCGAACCAGTATCATTGGAATCAAAAAAGCATTGGGCGCTAAAAGGTATATCATATTGATGGAATTTTTGATCGAAGCCATCATACTTTGTGTCATAGGTGGTATCATTGGGCTTTGCCTTGTCGCAATCACTTTGAAAGTCATATCTATGGTGATACCATTTAGTATGAGTATGTCTATGACAAATATGATCATGGGCGTGGGTGCATCCATCATAGTGGGTATCATATCGGGTATTTTACCTGCTTTGCAGGCATCAGGGATGGACCCGGTTGAAGCCATCAGAGCATAGGTTGTATATAAAAATACAATGTCCTTTAGTTAAGGTATCTTTATGAAGTCTTTCCCTTGTAAGGGAAAGATTTAGATAGAGTAAAAACAAAGAAAAATTTCTTATCTAAACGACATTGTATAAAAATAGGAAAATTGATACAGGTTTTTCGACTTTTTGAGCATAAGTTTGGTAGTTGCTCAGGTTTTTAAATTAAACATCAGTCAAAATGTATACGGGCTTCTGTTAAACACATATAGTAAGTTATATATAAAAAAATATGGGAGTAGATCTGATAGACGTAAAAAATCAAGCTGTGAAAATGACCGGTGTTCTGTTGAAGACAACATCGTTTATTGTATATGCCCGACTGTGGGACGGCTTTTTCCGGCAAAGGCTTGTCATTATGGTTTCACTTCTTGCGGCTATCATTATCCCCTATTCAGTCTTTGAATTGGTCAAATCCAAAATATCATATGCAGGAGCAGCCGACTCTTCCGGTCAGGCACTCGCATCCATGCACAATGCCGTAAGCTGGAGTTCACTTTTTGATGGCACCAATAAATATCTGGTCCTGATCCTCATTCAAATGCTTGTTGTCTACTTTTCAAACCGTACCATAGAATATCTATCAGGAGTCAGGATCAGCATGACAGCCCACGAGTTGTTCAGCTCACAAATAAGAGTAATTGTTGTTTCAGTGAGAAACTGGGTGATTGAACTGGGGATAGGAGTTGTCATTGCGATAATCATAGGTATATTCGGGCCTTCATGGCTGGAAGATGTCATGAAATTTATTGTTGGGTGCTTTTTTGTAGGTTACTTGTTTATTGACAATTACAATTTTACATTTGGATTGACGGTAAAAGATAGCTTCACCATCGTAAAAAAGCATTCCGGTGCAGCTCTCATCGTAGGATTTGTGGCAAAAATCCTTTTATTGCTTCCTGTCATAGGCTCACTCTTTGTTTCTGTTATTTGTTCTGTAGCAGCCACATGGTACATGCATACAAGTGAAGACAAACATGCTGGAATTGAAGCATTTCCAGAATAGGTATTTTTTAATCAAACCTTATAGGTTTTGAAAACCTATAAGATTTAAACTTCTTCCAGGCCAGATTCATTTCTGTTTGATGAGCGATTTGATAACATAGCAGATTACATAATACCTAAAAATCTATGGGTGCATCCCATTTTTACACACGTGGATAGGCGAGCTCAATCCTAAAAGGGAGGTCCCACCCTTAAACTTCTAACTATTAGGATAATCCAACAAATTTGAAACTTAAAAATTATATACTAAAGTACATTTTTGAGATACACCCAATTCTATTCATTTTCTGAATAACAAGAAAGTGGATTATTCAATTCTATATTCTTTAAGACGAAGGTCTGAAACGATTGTCAATGCTTGTTCCCTGATTTCCTTAGCAGATTTCAAGTCATTTACAGCAATGGAAAATTCAATTAATTCTAAGCACTTTATCGCAAAATTGTTGTCAGAATGTAGTTTTAATTCAGGGCTTTCCATATTTCGACTCTTATGTAATGAGTTCATTAAGTCGTATTGACTTTTTAGAACTGCAAATTCATTTATCGGGTTTCCAATATAATTTTTTAATATATCATATCTCTTTGCATTAAACAATACATCCCTTGCAAAGAACCAACATTGCAGTGCTTTGTCAGGATGCTGTTGTCTTATACTTTCAAAAAGCTCAATGGTTTTATTTTCTTCTCCCAATGTCCTATTCAGTCCCACTACATCTGCAAATAGTTTTATTGATGCATTACTATCCAAAATTGTTTTTGTCTTGATATCGCGAATCTCAATTAATGCTGTCATTGCAGGTGGATAAACATCTGCAAGATCTTTCCAGTATTTTAAAGCAAAAGACAAACGAACACCAGACATTGCTTTGTCATATTCAATAGCATGATTATGAAACCAAACATAACGTTCAAGAGCTTCCTTATATTTTTTCTGCATTACCATCTCTTTGGTTTCAGAAAGATACTTCTTCATATCTTGACCAAAAGATGTGATTGAGATGGCTATCAAAGCTGATATTAGTATTGCTTTCATGGTAATCATAGTAAAAAGAAAATATTCTGAAAAAATTTAAACCATAATGTATTATAAATTAAATAATTATAATATTAAATTTTCTCATTCAATTTTCTGTTTAGTTTATTTTAAATTTTGAAATTATTTTCGACTATTTGATTAGTTTGCCCATTTGGTATACTCTCTAATACTTACCGACATCCCCACACAAAAGTAGGTAAAAAAGACCGATTTAGAGATGGCTATAGTGGACAGAAAATATTTTTATTTGGGTTTATAAATATATGATGTATACCACAAAGACAATTGAATACTGAAATTCAAGACCCTATTAATTCAGAGATACTATAAATATTTTGTAGTCATAAAAGCCCATCTGTGGCTCTTTTAATTTTTTTTCACTTTTATCCTCTGATTGATCAACATATAAGTGACATCACCATCACATACTTCCTTTGATCAGACCTCCGTCCACACTGATAGTTTGCCCGGTGATAAACCTTGAGTGGGGTGACAAAAGCCAAACAGCGAGGCTCGCAAAATTTTCAGGATCGCCCAAAAAGCCGACTTTAGTCTCCTTTTCAAATTCTTTTCTTGCATCCTCCGGAGAGATACCCAGCAGCATGGATTTATTGGCAAACAGGCGCTCCATGGCAGGAGTGGCATGATAGCCCGGTGCAAGAATATTGAGCGTGATACCTTGATGTGCCACTTCCTGAGAAAGCGTTTTGACGAATCCAACCACTGCCATCCTCAGAGAATTGCTCAATATCAGATTTTCTATTGGTTGCTTGACGGCGGCACTTTCGATGTACAGGATACGACCATAATGCTGTTCTTTAAATTTTTCCAATAGCTCCTGAGTAAGTTTCACTTTCCATCTGAGGAGTTTTTCATATGCATTATCCCAGTCAGTGATTTCAGTATTGATAAATGCTTTTGCTGGCGGACCACCAGCGTTGACTACTATCCCATGAAGTTTTTTACCATGAATCATCCTGACCAAATCCGCAATAACAGCATCTGTAGTAATATCTCCTGCAAGAATCTGAGTTTGGTTTGGATATAGTTGATGGAGTTCTTCCAGCTTTTCTTCACCACGTGCATTGATGATCACATGAGCGCCTTCAGAAATAAGAAGTTTTGCAATGGCTCTTCCAAATCCGCTTGAAGACCCTGTGACTACAAATAGTGCGTTTTTTAAACCTAGTTCCATATTGTTTGCTCTTATAGGTTACATCATTCTATCCATAAAGTGGATAATTTCTTTTTCCATGACATTTAAAGCGTCATCTACATTACAAACCTCCAGCATTTTCTCCATGATGCTTTGTTTTTCAGTTGGTGTTGGAAAGTACACACTTTTGTAACTTAATATAGTTTCATAAGCTTTGTAGTCGCTCATATTTTCAAATTCAATCAACATTTTATCAAAAGTCGCTTCACCGGTACAGTTTCTGATCAATGCTTTTTCATCCTCGGTAAATTCTATATCAACATTTGCAATATAGATAAGTAAAAAAGCCAAAAACTCATTGTAACTCCATCTTTCATCGACCACCATATTCGTCTATTTTTTACTTATTGATTTCCTGAATTTCTGTAAGATATCCGGGTGTGCCTATCAGTCTCTCATAAGGCAAAATCTCTTTGGTCTGGACTGAAAATATGACTTCGATCCTTCTCTTTTTATAAGTATCCGGCAAATTGCAAACAAAATATCTGGAATCACCACCATCTGCGACAAGGACTAACTGATCTGCAACAGACTCAATTTTGCCTTTGATGTCGGATATGAGTGTCATATTTTTTCTTTCCGGCATACAATCACCAGCAGAAAGACCATCATGACCTGATTTTCCTGGAATGGTACATCCATGCCAAAATAAAAAGAGTACTATCAGATAAGAATACTTTTCCATTACTTACGTTTATCAAATAAATTCATTCAATCTGTTCAATGCCTTGTCCAAACCATCGACATCAGTACCACCGGCGGTTGCAAAGAATGCTTGACCACCACCACCGCCATTGATTTCTGTGGCTAAAGACTTGACTATGTTGCCGGCATGCCAGGATTTGGATTTGGTCAATGTCTCAGAAATGGTGAGCATGATGGTTGCTTTGTCTTGATCTTCCAGGCCAAACAAGATCACAGATTCGCCCAACGCCTGCTGTAGGTTATGTGCCAAAGTTTTTGCTGATTTACTGTCAATGTCTTTGAGTTTTGCGGCCAAAACTTTGATGCCACCTTGATCCTTTGCAGCTGAGATCAGTGTATCCTTTAGTGATGCTGCCTGGATCACTCTTAGCTTTTCGATCTCGCGCAGCAGGTTTTTGTTTTCATCATAGAGATCTGAAATGTTTTTGACCGTATTGACATTATTTTTGAAAAATGACTTTACGGCAGTCAATTCTTTCACCTGTTTATTGATATATTCTTCGGCTTTATCGGCAGTGACTGCTTCTATCCTTCTGACTCCGGCTGCAATACCTGCTTCTGAAGTGATCTTAAAAAATCCAAGCTGACCTGTAGCCCTTACATGGCATCCACCACAAAGTTCCCTTGAATAAGACGGATCAAAAGTGATCATACGCACTGTGTCACCATATTTTTCTCCAAAAAGCATCATGGCTCCTGCCTCCTTCGCAGCTTCCAATGGGATAGATCTCGCTTCTTCAAGGGCAATATTCTGACGGATCTTCTGGTTGACTATTTTTTCGACCTGTGCGAGCTCATAATCAGTGATTTTCTGGAAATGAGAAACATCAAATCTTAAATAATCATCTTTGACCAATGAACCTTTTTGATGCACATGAGTACCCAGAACTTGTCTCAAAGCAGCATGAAGCAGGTGCGTCGCTGAGTGATTATTTTCAGTTAAAGTACGTTTAATTGCATCTATTTCTGCGTAAATTGGACTTGCAATATTATCAGGAATTCTGTCGATAATGTGTATGATCAGGTCATTTTCCTTTTTGGTATCCAGTACCATAACTACTTCACCGTCAAACATCAAAAATCCGGTATCCCCTACTTGTCCTCCTCCTTCAGGGTAGAAAGGAGTTTTGTCCAACACTATCTGATATAGCTCGAGATCTTTTTGCTTCAATACCCTGTAGTTGATTGCCCGGCTATCATTGACTACCAGATTGTCATAACCCAAAAATTCGGATTGCCCATCTTTATTGATGATGACCCAATCTCCTGTTTCTCTTTTGGCATCAGCCCGTGAACGTTCTTTTTGCTCATTGAGTGCCAGGCTAAATCCCGCTTCATCTACCTTCCAGCCTTTTTCGTCCGCTATCAGCCTTGTCAGGTCTACAGGGAAGCCATAAGTGTCATAGAGCTCAAAAACATCTCTTCCATCCACTACATTATCAGTGACCTTCAGATCATCTATTCTCTTCAGACCTCCTTCCAGGGTCTTGAGAAATGATCGTTCTTCTTCTCTGATGACTTTTTCAACAAAAGACTTCTGCAGATAAAGCTCAGGAAACACATTTTCAAACTGTCGGGATAGCACGTCTATCAACTGATGCAATAGCGGCTGTCTGTAATCCAGATAAGTATAATAATATCTGACAGCGCGTCTCAGTATCCTGCGGATGACATAACCAGCACCATTATTGGATGGTAGCTGACCATCTGCTATAGTAAATGATATCGCTCTGATATGGTCTGCGAGCACTCTGAAAGCTACATCCTGCTTAGTATCACTAAAGTGGTAGGATTTGCAAGTGATTTTTTCCACTTCTGCTATGGTACCCGTAAACACGTCAGTATCATAATTGCTCGATTTATTCTGAATGGCGCGCACCAGACGCTCGAAACCCATGCCTGTGTCTACATGCATAGCAGGAAGCGGTTCGAGTGTGCCATCTGCTTTTCTATTGTATTGGATGAATACGTTATTCCAAATTTCGATCACCTGCGGATGATCATTATTGACAAGTTGATGGCCCGGAGTGATCGCTCTCTCTTCATCAGACCGAAGATCGATATGAATCTCACTACATGGCCCACAAGGACCTGTATCACCCATTTCCCAGAAATTATCTTTTTTATTGCCAAAGATGATATGATCCTGAGGTACCAATTTGGACCACTCCTTGAGTGCAATTTGAGAAGGTGGAAGGTTTTCTTTCGGATCACCTTCAAATACTGAAACATATAATCTATCCTTAGGTAGTTTATAAACTTCTGTAAGTAATTCCCAACTCCAGGCTATGGCTTCAGCTTTGAAATAGTCACCAATACTCCAGTTGCCCAGCATCTCAAACATCGTATGATGATAAGTATCGACACCCACTTCCTCAAGATCATTGTGTTTTCCGCTGACCCTCAGGCATTTTTGGGTATCGGCTATCCTGGGAATATCCGGCTTTTTATTACCAAGGAAAAAGTCTTTAAACTGGTTCATTCCCGCATTTGTAAACATCAATGTTGGGTCATTTTTGATCACAATAGGGGCCGAAGCGACTATTTTATGGTTTTTGGATGCAAAAAAGTCAAGAAATTTTTGCCTGATTTCGTTGGATGTCATCATTGGTTTGTCATTAAAGTATATATCTTTTGAAAAACGCCGCAAATATACGCACAATAAATGAGTGGTTAAAGTTAAAAACTTAACATTTTGTGGTACAAGTCAATATTATGGGATAGTCCTATTCAGGCCAAATAAATCGTTTACAAGCATATCTTTTCAAAATGAGATATAAATACTCAAAAAGGATCACTTCCTTTTCCGCTCCATCCAAACACAGGGAATCGGCACTCCACTTAGTATAAAATCATAGGAAGATGTGATCTCAAAACCAGACTTTTTCAATACACGCTGTGAGCCTTGATTTTCCACATTGGCTGTTGCGTACAAAAATTCGATATTCAAGGTCTCATCTGCTATCTTTGTCCATGCTTTGGCACTCTCTGTGGCGTACCCAAGCCCCCAAAATTGCGGTCGCAATCTATATCCCAAATCATAAAAATCCTCGTGCCCATTAGTTTCTTCTCTGATCAGTTTGATGCCTGACCATCCGATGAGTTTACCGCTTTTATTCTCTATTACAGTCCATCTGCCTATTCCATTTTCTTCATATTGGAGTATGATATTTTCGAGATATTGATACACTTGAGCTATATCTGTAAGTACTTGATTGCCTAAGTATTGCATGACCCGGTTATCAGAATCGAGTGCAAACAATGAAGGCGCATCTTCTACTTGTAAGGGCCTTAATATGAGATTTTCTGTATTAATTTCAGATGGTAAAAATATGTTCATCCGCCAAATGATAAAATTATGAAATATTCTAATCAGAAACTATAATTTCTAGTTGAGCAGGACTTCGGTTTACTCCACGATAGCTATTTTGAACCAGAATATTGGAAACAATGATTTTCGATCCTTTATTTAGTTTTTTTATCATGGTCATGGCAGAATCATCCGGGATATTGCCACGCATGGTACTGCCATAAATCGTTATACCCGATTCGTTTAGTATAATCAAATGAAAAGAATATATCTCGGACTTCATATCTTCCGGAAAATCATCTGGATAGGTCTGATAGAGCTTTCCGATTTTATCAAGTTCATTTTTTTTGATAACTCCTTGTCTCTCAGCCTCAAATCTGGGAACAATTTCAGGAAGTTTTTTTGATGTTACAGTTTTCACCTCACAAATGACCTTTTTATAATATAGTTTTAGCTTCAGTTCTTCGCCTTCAGTTTGAGGAAAAAAAGTGAAAGTACTGTCATTCCTTCTGTTGATATAGCCGGCACTTATTTTTATATTGATGTCTTCAGGATTGCACCCGTTCATCTGTATATATACAAAACCTTCAGTACCTATAAAAAATGATGAAGGCGTCATCCTACTGAATTGAGGCACATTACCGGTAAAATTTGAAAAAAGAACACCTATAAGAAATATTAGATTCATTATATTTTGATATTTACTAAGTGTATGTTTAGTGCATGTTTAGTGGATGTATAGAGTGTGTTTGAACGAAAATACGATTATTTTTGAGAATAAATTGTCATGAGGTATCTTCATATTCTTTATGACCATATATTCACCTTTTTATCCTTATTTAACAGCGTATCCTGATCCCATAATGACTGGTGATGCAATAGAGATATGTAAAACACTTGACAGATTGGATTGTTGGAATATATCTCCCACCTTTGCTGCATTCATTTTTTTAATTGTAAATGTGAAATGATGATCTTCTGTTGAAATGTTACATATCCCGGCATTTTCTTCTAAGTATTCTTTAGGCATGAGAAAATTTTTGGATCTGTGATAACTTATACCTGATTTCATCAACATAGTAAATATTGAAAAATTAAAAGGCCGGACGACATCAGAACGTTTTTCGATCGATATACTTCTGATTTCCTGATTTGTCAGTAGTACAAGCCTATTATTTTCTAAATTTCTGAAGTAGATTCCCAATCCATTTTTAAACAATGAAATTGATGCATTATGTGTAGGACCTGCAATATTATAGCCAGGGTCACAATATTGTAATCCGATGATATGGTTATCAAAAAATCCTAAAAATTTATTTCTATCAACCTTACCACCGCAATAGTCATCAATTTGCTTTTGAGCAGAAGCTCCGGCATATTTTTTAAGATCGATTATTTTCATGAATAAAAATTATTGTAAAATAGTATCTTTTTGAATTCTTTTTACAGCTCTTTCCAGATCGGTCATGGCACCAAATTCTGTTCTGTAAGCCATACCAAGACCATATTTTTCTCTCAACTCTGTAAAATTGACAGGATCTAAATCATTTTTGCCATATAGTCTTATTTTTAGTCTCCGGTCTTCTGTCAACCGAAACTCCACAGCAAAATCCAAAAGTATCTGATTGATATCTCTACCTTGATTTTGAAGAACATAATTACCACCCAAATCCAAAGAAATCCTGTCATTTTTAAGAAAAACGGTATTCCGAAATCCTATTTCGTCGGGTATCAAGTCATTATCAACAAATCCAAAATTAATATTACGTACATTCATACCGAAATCAACACCAGAAATAAATCCATTTTCAGATATTCTGGAATTGATGATATTTGTGATATACACCGACAATTGTGATGTCAAAAATTCACTCAAAGTATTGACAGAAGCGGATTGAATTCCTGCAGTTCCAAATGCGTCTGAAACTCTATTGGATGGTAAAAATGAATTAAATACTATCAGACCCATGGCCTGACCATTCAACTCAAGTTCATTGCTCCGGATAGAACGTAATTTAGATTCAGCAAAATTGGCCACATCTCCGGTAAGATTGGGGAAGGCGAGGTCAAATTTTATTTCCGGTTTGTAAAGTGTACCACCCAGCTTGAGTTTAAGGTCGACTTCTGTATTTTGCCTGGCAAGATTGAGGTCCGCCGCGCTTGCCAAAGTCAAATACTCGTTAATAAATTGTTCGATCGGTGTTCTTGCACGATAGTTGGCAGTCATATCCAAGGTTGCATTTACTGGATCACCCGTCCATCGGATCGAACCGCCTCTTTGTACCACAAATGGTTTTGCCACTGGCAGTAATGCCACTGTGAAGAGATATTGTCCTTGTTCGATTTCGTAGTTTCCGAAAATTTCAAAATCACCTTCTCTGGTGATGTCGATTTTCATATTTCCCCTGCCGGTACCTCGTATTATATCACCTTTTGCTTCATTAAATATAAGACTAAGTTCGGCATCCGGAGTGATGGTTAGCGTCATTTCTATATTGATACCTTCTATGGAAGTATTTTTTTTCAGTTCTTCCGATTGATTGCCTTTTTTGACAAACCTGATAAAATTCTGATCGATAGTAGATTGAGTATTACCTACAGGAATAAAAAGTTTTGTTCCCGGTCCCGAAGTAGCATTGATTTTCATATTTACTTTCGAAAATGGTCCTTTAAATTCCGCAACAACAGGGCCAATACCATATCCATAATAAGCGGGATTGTCAGCCTTAGTTGTATTCAGAGCCACCACATTATTTCCTGTGATGGTAGCATTGACTCCCATATTTTTAAATAAATCATGCGTCAAACCTCCTCTTATTATACCGATGGATCCGTTTTGGTCTGAAATTCTCGCTCCATCGAGATCTATCAACTTATTGCTTACTCGGATTTTTTGCTGATCAAATGAATATGAAGCACCGGTATATTTTAAGGTTGTTTTACCTTTTTGTACTATACCTTCACCAGACAGGTTGAATTGGTTTGCTGCCGACGTAAACACCAGATCTGCGTTGATGTGACCTGAAGTATTCTTGATACCATCTTTCAGCAGATATTCAAGAAGTTTCAATGGTGCCTGCCTTAATTTTATTTTGCTATCGAGGTTTTTCGATTTTTCATCATATGTACCTTTTATGGCCAGAAAGTCGCCTATTGAAATATTTGCCTTAAGAGGAACATTTTTAAGTTTTGTGGCATCAATATATACAGACCCATAAGGATCCCCATTGATCGTAAATTGAGGAATATTGACATAACCTGAAAGTTGTTTGTCTCCTGCATAAAGATCTTCGATTCGAGCAGAAACATTGGTTATTCCGGCAAATTTCATTTTATCATACTTTATGATTCCATTGAGTATATTCAGATCAAAATTTGAAATGTCCAAAGTGAGCCCTTTGTTATTGTTAATATCGTTCAATTCAAAAGATCTGCTCCCATCTGAAATAATCATGTTTTCCAGGCTGATATAACCTTTTCCAAAAGTTGCATTGTTTTTGCGGTCAATTTTCCATGTGGTACCCAGCAAAACCATCAGATTGTCTGTAAATGAAAGATCATATCCTTTCAGATGGGGTACCAAAGTACCTTTGATGTCAAATGTTTCCAAAGTGTCGATGATCTTGTCCGTAGAAAATGCAAAACTGATCGTATCGCCTTTCATCTTGGTTTGCAGGTCGATAGGATTAAATTTTCTGCCGATCACATAAGTGGAATCAATATGTATAAGTATGTCTCCTTCTTTTTTGTCAGAAGACACCAGAAGCTGAATATTTTGGAGAGAATCATTGTTAATTCTTATCAAGGGGATTTCAGAAGCAATTGATATTTCACTTTTATATGTATCTATCCTACCTTTGAGACTGAGATTATTGAAATAGCTGTTATTAAGCCCGGCGAGCGATAGAAAGTTACGGCTATCATTTATTTGAAAATTGAAATCAAATTTCTGGTGATCCTGAAGATTTTCAGCCACTACTTTCCAGTCTTTTGTAAGTAACGGATAGTTAGTCAATATGATTTTTTTTGCTGCTTTAACCACGTTTGGCAGATCATACTTTCCATCCATGGTCATCTTACCAAGATCGCTTTCCAACATGAGCAATCTGGTTTTGTTGACTGTGTTTTTTGACTCTATTTTGAGTTTTTCTAAATTATAAAAAGTGTCATTAGCCATGATATTCAATGCAGAAAAATCAATATTTCCGGTGAAATCATTGATATTGGTACCTGAAACATCCAACTCCATATTACCCTTGAATGCCAATGGATTTTTCGAGAGATTTAATGCAAATAAGTCAAGTTTATACACTTCAGATTTAAAATTAAGAAAGGCACGTTTATTAAGATATTCCACATTCCCTTTGAAAATAAAATCTACATTTTCATCTGAGATCCTAAAACCTCCTTTAAAAGTATTCTTGTTGATTTTTCCGTTTAAGACAAAGTCTTTGTAATCGTATTTTTTAAAGATCAGCGAATTTACTGTAGCATTAAGATCTGCTTTTACTGTATTTAATGTCAATCCTCGTCCATCATTCACCTTAGACCGGAAACTTACCAAACCTATATCTTTGTTATCTGCCCAGATTCCGAGATTGAAATTATTGACATTCAGGGTTCCTGAATAGTTGGCCTTTTCTTCACCTGATGTAATGTCGAGCCTCATATCCAATTCTGCGTTACCAATATCAGACCTTAATTTACCATAAGCTACAAAGTCTTCAAGGTAGCCATCAAATCTTCCGGTAAAGTTGATCGAACCGAGTTTATAAAAGTTGTCCGGCGGATTAAAATTTGGTATGACCATCTTGAGTCTTCGCATTGAAGTTTCAAATTTGTCAAGCTTTATATTCAATACAGTATTCTCAGGGTCGAGCAACTCACGGGTATTGAATGTACCTTTCAGATTCATTTTATCACCAAGCCTTATGGACACGTCTCTGCCGCCGAGATTATTGATCTTTCCATAATATCTGCCACTGATATCAATGACCTCATCCATATTTTTTTTGATGACCGGTACACTTTCCAGCCCTTTTACAAAATGCGCTAAATCTCTCAGGTGGACCTTAGATGATTTAAGCTCTGCATTAAGGATCACCTCATTGGAAAAATCTGAAAAGGCTGTAAAATCTGCAAAATTCATTCTAAACCTGTCAGTGATCTTTGTTTTGCCCATATCGACGGTGAGACCATTGAGTTGGATAGTCTCATTTGTAACATAGACCGTATCACTCTTGATATTTCTGATCTGATACCCTGTATTGTCTTCAGCATTGATTCCTTCAATTTTGGATGTCAACTGCCCATCTCTCAAAACCGTGTTGGTAACAATCAGATTTAAATCCCGGAAAAAGAAGTTTTTATAATCGAGCTGATCTTTTAAATCCGTATCCTGATTTACGAGTTTGTTTTGGATGCCAAAAAAACCATTTTTAATGCTCAGGTCTTTAAGCAAAAAAACTAACGGAGTTTGATCCGTAGATACAGATGTGTTTTGAGTTTCATCTGAGTTGTTTATATCTTCGCTGTAGCATGCATAGTCATAGGTAACAGATTGAAAATGCGGACTATCCAGCAAAATATATGAAATATCATATTCATTGCATGCCAAATCAAGATAATTGATATCAATGTGTCCTGATTTTAATTTTATCTGCTGGTATTTACCTTTATTTTTATCATCAATGAGTATGTCAATTTTGCTTAAATCTATCTCCTTGATAGCCAAAAGTAGTGGGCTACTGCCGGTTTTCTTTTTATCAGATGATGATAACCTTTCCAAGAATTGACTAAAGTTGCTTTTCTTTTGACCTAATTCAGTAAGGATGTGCATCCTGACATCTTTGATACCTATGTAAGATAAGTCCAATTGATTTTTAAATAGAAAAAAGAGATTTTTTCGCAGTGAAATATTGAGCGCTCCCAAATGAAGTATAGTATCTTTCTGATCATCTACTATATCCACTTGCTGTAGAATGATACCATCTAATGGATTGATTTTGACCCTTTGGGCATTGATTTGGGTATTTGTAGCTTGAGAAATATAGGCGGTTACTTTTTGACCCAACCATGTCTGAACTAGAGAAAACTGCAGTAAAAGTAGAATCACCAGCATCAATACCAGAATCGCAGAGAATACTCTCCTGAACCATTTGACGACAGAAGGTCTTTCAGTATTCCAAAACTGTGGAGTTTTCTTTTCTTCCAAAACTAATAAGGTATATGTCTATCATTACAACGACGGTAAAGATACGGCATTTAACCCAAATTTGGATGGTTTTAACAGATTATTAAATATAGGTGCATTTCATTTTTTCGCATTGTGCTCGATTTCTTATCAAGTTTCGTTTGTTCATTGTAGCTTTTAACTACGATGCAATATATTAAAGCATCTTGCCGGAATCGCAAAAAAAATTGATGATTTTTAATGTGAGGCGAAAAAATGAAATACAACCTTCTCTTATATCTAATCTTTATGTCCGAGATTAATATAGGGACGTAGTCCTGTGATCTTTTTAGCAAAAATATCCAAGTACCATTACGGAGGGGCGTAGCCCTGTGATCTTAAAAGATGTGGTAAATATAAGATGTAAGGGCTACGCCCCTTATGTTGCAGGTGCTAATGTTTTCTACAAAGATGACAGAGCTACGCTCCTGCCCTGATAGGCAGGAGTAATTTATCTTCAGGATCATGTATCTAAAGCTTCGTTTGTTCGTCGCAGCTTTTAGATACGATGCAATATATTAAGAGTATGTTTAAACTTTTATCATTTGGCTCCAAGTGGAAAATTTAATTTTAGCCAGCGTTATATTTTTCGACGTAGCTTCCGGCTACGACTACAAAATATGCCTTGTCAAAAATTAAATTTTATCACTTTCACTCAAACATAAAAATTTAAACATACTCTAAGGCATCTTGACTAAATCGCAAAAAAAATTGATGATTTTTAATGTGAGGCGAAAAAATGAAATACAACCTAAAATATTGGCTAATGGTCATTTAGTCCCGTGAATTGAAGAAATTTTGTCTTTTAACTACTGATAAGCTATTTGGGCACAGCAATTAATAAGCATTGGAAATGTTATTATTTTAACCTAATCTAAAATCTGACAGCTAAAACGGTTATAAAATTCAAGTTGCTGTCGGTGAATCTATTTCCCTCTGCGAATATGTCATATTTTGACAAAAATGTTTTTATTTCATTTCTCCATACTGCATTTGTGTTTAAATGTATGTCGAGATTTAGAGAAAATCCCATAGTCTCAAAATACTTGGAGTTGATTGTTGATATTATAATATTATGAGGATCTGTATAATTTTCAGATCTTAATGCCATCTTGTAGCGTTCACTAAAGGTATATCTTCCAATAAATATCGGTGCATACCAAATACCGTAAGACTTTTTGTCGTATCTGTCCCTACCGATATCAAAGCCTGCAATGAAAGAAAGTCTATCGTTCGGAGTAAAAATTGTATAGAAATTATGAAATATTCTGGTTCCATCTTTAACAATTTCAGTCAATACTTTTCCAATAAAATTGCTATAATTGATCGTCCATCTTGATGAAGGCTTGTACTGGACTTGTATTCCAAAAGAAGGACTCTGGTGACCAACTTGACGAAATACTCTCTGCCAACCGTTTAATACTAAAAAGGATGTACTCCATTTTTGGTTTTTAGATTCATATCCTAACTTTATGCCAGTCTCGTAATATGGCGAATTTTCGGCCATAATACTCCTGGTTAATGTCCAGCAATCAGCTCCGATGGCGCTTTCGAATCCTATGTGAGATGGCATGATTCCAACATCAAGCCACCAACTATTATCTTTTGAAAGCCTGATGCCTGCATTGGCTTCAAAAATAAACTGGGCCCAGATTGGCTCTGAACTTAAATTACTTTGCGCATAGGTTCCTATCATCCCTGATAAATTGGTCCGAAGGTTTTGTGTTTTATATTTTGCTGAAATGAAAGCCAGATTGATATTGACTTCATTATGTCGGTTATGATTGTATATAAACTCAGGCAATAAGTGGTCATCAGGCTGTGCAAAATTATATGTGTAATAAAACTCTGCATAACCATTGATTTTAAGTCCGTTTAAGGTATCAGATTGTGCCATTGTGATACCAGTCAAACTGCAGAAATAGTATAGGAGCAAATACTTCATTTTAAAAAAAAAGTTTACAACGACCCGTTTTAGGAAACGCTGTAAACTTTTGGTATAATAAGCTTTAAAATTTTACATCAACATCATTTATTCAATTCTGCCCTAATCTGGTTTAAGGCAGAACCCCATTTTACCCAATCTATCTGTGCCTGATTGTAAGTGTGTGCTGCTTCAATGTATTCATCAGTACCATCTACATGATGCAGTTGAACAAGAAGATTTTTACCAGGAGACATTTCATTAAATCCCATAATAAACACTTCATCATCCTGTCTGATTTTGTCATAATCGGCTGGGTTGGCAAATGTCAGGGCCAACATACCTTGCTTTTTGAGGTTGGTTTCGTGGATTCTGGCAAAAGACTTTACCATTACTGCCTTCACTCCGAGGAACCTTGGCTGCATGGCGGCATGCTCCCTTGATGATCCTTCTCCATAATTTTCCTCACCGAAAACAATGGTGCCTATACCGGCAGACTGATAAGCTCTGGCTGAATCCGGGACAGGCATATAATCACCCTTGACATAATTGATAACCTTGTTGGTGTCATCATTGAATGAGTTTACTGCACCTATCAGTGTATTGTTAGATATATTGGACAAATGTCCCCTGTAGGTCAACCATGGACCCGCCATAGAAATATGGTCTGTGGTGCATTTGCCTTTTGCTTTGATTAGAATGCGCATACCTCCTAATTGATCAGCTTTTATAGGAACAAATGGCTCTAATAATTGCAGTCTGTCTGATGTTGGCGCTACTTTTACCACCACACCACTTCCATCTTCTGCAGGGGCGATAAATCCGGCATCTTCTACCGCAAAACCCAGCGGTGGCAGTTCCATTCCTATAGGCTCATCCAGCATGACAGATTCGCCATTTTCATTGACGAGACTGTCAGTGATCGGATTGAAATCCAGCCTTCCTGCCAGTGCTATTGCAGTAACAATCTCCGGTGATGCTACAAAAGCGTGCGTATTTGGATTGCCATCTGCTCTTTTTGAGAAATTCCTGTTGAAGGAGTGGATGATGGTGTTTTTCTCTTTTTTATCAGCTCCAAATCTGTCCCACTGTCCTATACATGGCCCACAGGCATTGGCAAAAACGGCGGCTCCTATCTTGTCAAAAGTATCAATAAAACCATCACGCTCTATAGTAAATCTTACCTGCTCAGAACCAGGAGTGATGGTAAATTCTGATTTGGTTTTTAGATTTTTATTCAGTGCCTGAGTAGCTATCGATGCCGCTCTGGAAATATCTTCATATGATGAATTAGTGCATGAACCAATCAATCCTACTTTAACTTCTACAGGCCAGTCTTTGCCTTTATCAGCCAAAACTGCTTTCATTTGTGAGATCGGTGTAGCCAAATCCGGTGTGAATGGTCCGTTTATATGTGGTTCCAATTCTGAAAGATTGATCTCAATCACCTGATCAAAATATTTAGCAGGATCTGTATAGCAGTCAGGATCAGCTGTCAAATGTTCGGCAATGGCATCAGCATACTTTGCTACATCTTCTCTGCCGGTAGATACAAGATATCTGGACATAGATGCATCATATCCGAATGTGGACGTTGTGGCCCCAATTTCAGCTCCCATATTGCATATAGTACCTTTCCCTGTACAGGACATAGAGTTTGCTCCTTCACCAAAATATTCCACTATGGCTCCGGTACCACCTTTTACAGTAAGAATGCCTGCTACTTTTAAGATAACATCTTTTGGAGATGTCCAGCCATTGAGTTTACCGGTCAATTTCACACCGATCAATTTGGGCATCTTCAATTCCCATGCCATACCCGCCATTACATCTACTGCATCTGCACCTCCTACACCTATAGCCACCATGCCCAGGCCACCAGCATTTACTGTGTGTGAGTCAGTACCAATCATCATGCCACCAGGAAAGGCATAGTTTTCCAATACTACCTGATGAATGATACCTGCCCCTGGTTTCCAGAATCCGATGCCATATTTATTCGATATGGACTGTAAGAAATCAAATACTTCTGAGTTAGTATCCAAAGCACCTTTTAAGTCTACATCAGCATTGATTTTAGCCTGAATTAGGTGATCACAATGGACGGTACTGGGTACTGCCACCTTAGATCTTCCGGCTGTCATAAACTGTAGCAGGGCCATCTGGGCCGTAGCATCCTGCATAGCCACTCTGTCAGGTGAAAAAAATACATAATCTTTTCCCCTTTTATATTCCTGAAGTGGAGAATCAGGATGTAAATGAGCATATAATATCTTTTCTGACAGTGTCAATGGTCTGCCCAATACCTTTCTTGCTGCTTCCACCTTAGCCGGGAACCCTTCGTAGGTAGCTTTAATTCTTTCTATATCAAAAGCCATAATCTTATTATTTATTTAAATTAAGAGCACAAAATTATAGATAAATACACAGTTTAAGAACAAATTGTTTTAAAATAAGAGAAAATAAAATCTCAAACATGTATATTTATTACAG
Organism: Saprospiraceae bacterium; assembly: GCA_016713025.1. Classification (NCBI taxonomy): domain Bacteria; kingdom Pseudomonadati; phylum Bacteroidota; class Saprospiria; order Saprospirales; family Saprospiraceae; species Saprospiraceae bacterium. Next base: position 1,912,622 of record JADJPZ010000004.1, read on the forward strand.
GATAGCAAAATGTATAACTAATCTTAAAATTTGAAATAAAAACTTCAAAAGATGTGGTGATCTTGATATAGTTACTTTTATTTGTGTGAAAATGTGAAGTCTTATGTTTACTGACTATCTAAAATTAGGAATGGATCACATTTTGGATCCAAACGGATATGACCATATTTTGTTTGTGACGGTCCTTTGTTCTCTTTACAGTCCTGAAGAATGGAAAAAACTTGTCATTCTGGTGACCGCTTTCACTTTAGGACATAGCCTGACGCTTGGTCTGGCAGCTTTTGATGTGGTGAGTTTTTCGCCTGAACTGGTAGAAATTCTGATACCGGTCACTATTATCCTTACAGGAGTATACAATATCCTGATAGTTCGAAGACAAAATGAAGCATTGAGAAGTTTTCATTTAAATTATCTTTTGGCTACGGGATTTGGCTTGATTCATGGATTGGGTTTTTCCAATTTTTTTAAAGCAATGATGGGACGAACAGAAGAGATCATCAAGCCATTGTTTGCTTTTAATCTGGGTGTGGAAGTGGGGCAACTTTTGGTAGTGGGTATTCTATTAGTTTTGGGTTACTTCATAATTAAAATTTTTAAACTTAAAAAATCATATTGGACAATTTTGATATCGATTACAGCAATTGTTGTTGCATTTAATTTACTTTTGGAAAAAATTTAAAAAAATATGCCTTATTCACATTTATTAGCACCACTTGATCTTGGATGGACCACCATAAAAAACAGGGTTTTGATGGGCTCTATGCACACCAATCTTGAAGAGATCCCCGGAGGATTTGAAAGAGCTGCGGTTTATTTTGCTGAAAGGGCCAAAGGAGAAGTGGGCTTGATTGTTACCGGTGGTATTTCGCCCAATGAAGAAGGCTGTGTCGCTGCCATGGCTGCAAAACTATCAACATCTGAAGAAGTGGAGCACCATAAGTTGATTACTGACGCTGTCCATGCTGAAGATGGTAAAATTTGTATGCAAATCCTTCATACAGGCAGATATGGTTATCATCCCAAGCTGGTAGCTCCCTCAGCTATTCAGGCGCCCATCAATTTTTTTAAACCACGTGAACTTAGCCATGATGATATTTTGTGTACTATAGATGACTATGTCAATTGCGCAGTTTTAGCTAAAGAAGCAGGATATGACGGTGTAGAAATCATGGGATCTGAAGGGTACCTGATCAATCAATTCATTGCTCGCCGTACCAACCATCGTACTGATGACTGGGGTGGAAGTTATGCCAATAGAATAAAATTCCCCATAGAAATAGTTAAAAGGACTAGAGAAGCAGTAGGAGATGATTTTATCATTATATACAGACTCTCGATGCTGGATTTAGTGGAAGATGGTAGCTCATGGGATGAGGTAGTGATATTGGCCAAAGAAATTGAAAATGCAGGTGCGACGCTCATCAATACCGGTATCGGCTGGCATGAGGCACGTGTACCGACTATTGCCACTATGGTGCCCCGCAAAGCATTTGCCTGGGTCACAAAAAAACTAAAGTCAGAAGTAAAAATACCTCTGATCGCGGTCAACAGAATCAATACACCGGAAGTAGGAGATGAAGTAATCAGTGACGGTTGTGCTGATATGGTATCTATGGCCAGGCCATTCCTGGCTGATCCTGAGTTGGTGCTCAAAGCTATGGAAAATCGAAGTGATGAAATAAATACCTGTATAGCTTGTAATCAGGCCTGTCTGGATCATACTTTTCAGATGAAAATTTCTTCCTGTCTGGTAAACCCAAGAGCTTGCCATGAAACAGAATTGAATTATCTCTCAACAGAAAATTCAAAAAATATTGCAGTAGTTGGGGCTGGACCTGCCGGACTTGCTTTCGCCCATGTGGCAGCATTGCGAGGTCACAAGGTGACACTTTATGAAGCATCCGATAAGTTAGGAGGACAATTCAACCTTGCAAAAGTAATCCCGGGTAAAGAAGAATACGGAGAAACCATCCGATATTTCCAGAGAATGATGGAAAAATATCAGGTAAATGTACAGCTAAATCATAGAGTAACTGCTGAACAATTGAAGTCGGCGCATTATGATGAAATTATTCTTGCCAATGGAATCATCCCGAGGAATCTGGAAATCCCCGGAGCTGATCATCCCAAAGTAGTGAGCTATATAGATGTATTGAATGGGAAAGCCGATGTAGGCAAAAAAGTAGCCATCGTTGGAGCCGGTGGTATCGGTTTTGATGTAGCAGAATATCTGAGTCACCAGCATCATGATGAAGATACCATCCTGGCATTCCTGAAAGAATGGGGTGTAGATCAAGAATATAAAATTGCAGGTGCTATCCGGCGGCCTGATCCATCTCCATCTGCAAGAGAAATATTCCTGCTCAAACGCTCTGCCGGCAAACACGGAGCAAGCCTAGGTAAGACCACGGGATGGATACATAAAGCAAGCCTTGCAGCAAAACAGGTAAAAATGCTTTCAGATGTCCAATATGAAAAAATAGATAATGCTGGTTTCCATATTGATATCAAAGGTGAAAAACATATCCTTGATGTAGATCATGTTGTCGTTTGTGCGGGCCAATTATCTTCAAGGTCACTATATGAAGAACTTACTCAAGCAGGAGTTCAGGCTCATCTCATAGGTGGTGCGCATGAAGCTGCAGAACTTGATGCCAAAAGTGCCATTCATCAGGCTTGTACCTTGGCAGCCAAATTGTAATTATTTTAAATGTATAATATGTAATTAATTATAAATGAAATATATAAGTAGCTTTTTTCTTGTCTTTTTTTTAATGAGCTGCAAGGATGACACCGCAGATATGATCATCAAAAATGCCAATATATACGCTGTTGATACCACATATACCAATGCCAACGCCATAGCCATCAAAAATGGACTTATCGTACATATAGGCTCTGAGGCTGAAATGGAATCATATGCAGGGGAACAAACTGAAATGATCGATGCAGGAGGAAATTTTGTGATGCCGGGATTTATCGAAGGTCACGGGCACTATTCCGGTTTGGGCTATAGCCTCATAAACCTCAATTTTCTTACTTCAAAAAGTTGGGAAGAAATCGTTTCGGCCGTGGGTAAAAAAGCTAAAGAAAGTAAACCCGGAGAATGGATCATAGGCAGAGGATGGCATCAGGAAAAATGGGATAGCATACCCAAACAAAATATGTACAATTATCCTTACCACTATACTCTGAGTGAAGTGTCTCCTGACAACCCTGTCCTGCTATACCATGCATCGGGCCATTCAGTATATGCCAATCAAAAAGCAATGGAACTTGCAGGAGTCAATAAAGAAACCCCAAATCCTGTCGGAGGCGAGATTGTCAGAAATGATCAGGGTGAAGCCATCGGAGTGTTTGAAGAAAGAGCGATGGGAATTTTGGGGAGTAAATTTGGTGAATATCAAGCTTCTTTGGATCAAGCAAAATTAGATTCCATCTGGTATCAGGCAGTATTTGCAGCTGAAGCAGAATGTCTCAAAAAAGGAGTCACTTCATTTCAGGATGCCGGGAGCCGTTTTGATGAGTTGGAAAAATATGAAAAACTGGCAAAGGATGGAAAAATGAAAGTTAGGTTGTGGGCTATGGCACGGCACCCAGCAAAAGTACTTGATGGAAAAGTGGCGAACTATAAAAGAGTAAATGTGGGCAATAATTTTTATACGTGCAATGCCATCAAATCAGAAGTGGATGGTGCTTTAGGGGCTTTTGGAGCATGGTTGCTGGAGTCATATTCAGACAAACCTGGATTTAAGGGTCAAAATACCACAGATATATATGATGTGAAAAAAATTGCTGACATGGCCATGGCTTCCGACATGCAGTTTTGTGTACACGCGATCGGTGACCGTGCAAATAGAGTGGTGCTGGATATTTATGAAGGAGTAATGGGTCAGAATCCTGACAAAAAGGACCTTAGATGGAGAATCGAACATGCACAGCATCTCAACCCAAGCGATATTCCCAGATTCAGAAAAAATGGGATCATTGCTTCCATGCAAGGCATTCATTGTACTTCTGATGCTCCTTTTGTAGTCAAACGGCTCGGAACAGAAAGAGCAAAAAATGGTGCTTATCCATGGAGATCACTCCTTGACAATGGTGTTGTGATTGCCAATGGTACTGATGCGCCTGTTGAAGATGTGGATCCTATCAAGAGTTTTTATGCGTCTGTCACCAGAAAGCGTGAGGATTCCGGACTGGTATTTTTTGCAGAACAAAGTATGAGCAGAAAAGAGGCTATTTATTCTTATACCTTGGGGAATGCATTTGCAGCTTTTGAGGAGAAATTCAAAGGATCTTTGAGAACTGGAAAAGTGGCTGATATCGTCATTTTAAGTCATGATCTTGCGAAATGTACTGATGATGACATACTGAAAACAAAAATCCTTTACACTATCACTGACGGGAAAGTCAGACATAAATTATAATATAAGGATTTACAATAATCCCCATAACATAAAAGAATGAATAAAAAACAATGGTATGATTATATACCGCATCCGGTAGTGATGCTTTTTGGTATGCTGGTGATGGCGACGCTTCTCAGCTATATCATACCTGCAGGTAGTTTTGATAGAGTGGAGATAGATGGCCGGATGAGTGTCGTACCCGGATCATACAAAGCGATCGCTCAGACCCCATTGTCATTGATGGACATGTTTATGGCTTTGCCTTTAGGTTTTAAAACTGCTGTAGATATTATCTTTATAGTCATGGCAAGCGGTATCATGTTTGGGTTTATGGAAAAATCAGGTGCTATCGAAAATGCAATAGGCACCCTTGTCAAAAAACTGGGGATAGAAAGAAAATATCTGATAGTATTTATCATGACTTTTGTATTTGGGGCTTTAGGTGTATTTGTAGGTTATGAAAATAATATTGCTATGGTTCCAATAGCTTGTCTATTGAGCCTTGCTTTGGGTGGAGATCTGATGTTGGCAGCAGGAATGTCAGTAGGTGCTATCACAGTTGGATTTGGATTATCACCTGTCAACCCTTACACAATAGGTACCGGCCAAAAAATAGCCCAACTCCCGCTTTTTTCAGGATGGGAATTGAGAACATCGTTATGTATAACCGCTATGAGTATCATGGCATTTTTCAATATACGATATTTTAAAAAGATTACCTCACGACCTGAGGAAAGTCTGGCACTCGGTATTGACAGCCATGGATTTACTTTGTCAAAACCATTGGACCAATACGGTATGAGCAAAAAAGATTTGTCGATTTTTCTGACTTTTGTGTTAGGTATCGTCATTATACTATATGGAGTCTTCGTGCACCACTGGTTTATCAATCAGATCTCTGCCATCTTTTGTATTATCACTCTGATCATAGGGATCATCGACAGAAATTCTGACGCAGATTTTGGAAATACTGTCCTAAGGTCTGTTGGCCATGTTGCCCCGGGGGCATTTATGGTAGGGCTTGCTACATCTATCAAAGTAGCACTGGAAATGGGCAATATCAGTGATACTATTTCTCATTATCTTGCACAATCACTGACACACTTACCACTGGCTTTTTCTGCTGTTGGTATGGCTGTGGCTCAAACTGCAATGAACTTTGTTATCCCATCAGGAAGTGGTCAGGCTTTAGCAACTTTGCCCGTCATGGTACCCGCTGGTGAAATTTTGGGTATGACAAGACAATCTACCGTACTGGCTTTTCAAATCGGTGATGGAGTTTCTAATCTGATCAATCCATCGCTTGGTGGTATAGTGGCTATGCTGAGCATGTGCAGGATACCTTTTGACCGATGGTTGAGATTTATTTTTCCATTATTTATCATTATATTTCTGATAGCCCTTATTTTTGTAGGAATCAGTGTTCCATTTAAATATGGTCCTTTTTAACTTATAAGTCATATGTTCGGACAAATTCAAAATATCTTATCTTCATTTTATTATTCTATAGCATCCTTAAGATCCGGAGCTATAAAATACGTTCTTATTACAGGCTTCATAGCATTATTGATATTTGGAGTAATGATATGGGGAGCCTGGATGCTTGCAGGGTATGGTGCGTCTATTGTTGCAGTTTTAACACCATGGCAATGGGCTAATGAATCCACACTCTTAAGCCTTATTATTGGGTTGGGGCTGATCATTGGCTTTATCCTCATTCTGAAATACATTTTGCTGATAGCCTTGTCTCCATTATTAAGTTATGTATCTGAAAAAGCAGAAAAATCACTCAATACTGAATACAATATAAGAGGATTTTCAGCGGTGTCTTCAGCAGCAAGAAGTGTGAGAATCAACATGAGAAATATGGTCAAAGAGATTTTTATAACTGTACTTTTACTTATTGCAGGATTCATTCCCGGATTAAATCTTATAGCTATTCCTCTCTTAGTGATTGTGCAGGCCTATTTTACAGGATTCGGTATCATGGATTTTTATCTTGAACGACATATGACATTTAAGGAGACACTGAGTGAAGTGTACAGGCACAAATTTGCAGCTGTTATATTGGGCGGTATTTTTATGATTTTATTTGCCATTCCTGTGTTAGGAGCGATCTTTGCCCCCTATCTGACTACTGTTGCCGGCACTCAGTATTTTATAAAAAATCAGAGAGCTGAATTATCTTTACCCTTATAAAAATTTGGACAGCAAATACGATTCATCGATCCAATGATTCAACACATAAACCTAACCATCAATGGAACAATACGCTCAAATCCTTAATTATGCCATTCCTTTTTTCCTTGTGCTGATTGCCATCGAATATGGAGCAAGTTGCTATATGCACATAGGTGTCAACAGGTTGTTTGATACTATCTCCAGTCTGAGCAGTGGACTGACAAATGTGATCAAAGACGTACTTGGATTAGTGATTGTCATAGTAAGCTACAAATGGTTTTATAATCATTTTGCTGTTTTCAATATCCAATCGACATGGTTGCTTTATGTACTGGCATTTATTGGCATTGATTTTGCCGGCTATTGGGTCCACAGATGGAGCCATGAGATCAATGTTTTCTGGAACAGACATATCATCCACCATAGCAGTGAAGAGTACAATCTTTCATGTGCACTCAGACAATCGGTTTCAGAAATCTTTGCATTGTTCACATTTACGTATCTTCCTATGGCCATCATAGGCATCCCTGTGGAGATCATTGCCGTAGTAGGACCCATCCAACTTTTTGCTCAGTTTTGGTACCATACCAGACTTATTGGGAAGATGGGCTGGTTGGAGCATATTATAGTAACCCCTTCTCACCATAGAGTCCATCATTCCATCAATCCTGAGTACATGGACAAAAATTACAGCCAGATTTTTATCATCTGGGATAAACTTTTTGGCACTTTTCAGCCCGAGTTGAAGAATGTACCTCCGGTATATGGAGTCACCAGAGCAGTCAAAACCTGGAATCCATGGATCATCAACTATCAGCATATCTGGCTACTATTTAAAGATGCTTGGAGAACAAATTCATGGTGGGATAAAATCAGGATTTGGGTCATGCCTACAGGATGGAGACCTGCTGATGTGGCAGCAAAGCATCCTGTACCTTACACAAAAGACATCTATCACAGACCAAAGTACGATGTAAAGGCATCCGGATTTCTCAAAATATGGTCTTCTTTACAATTGATTTTGACATTGTTGCTGATGATGTATTTATTCAACAATATTGGTGATATAAGACCATCCCATATACTCTATTATGGTATATTCTTATTCATTTCAGTATTTTCATATACCAGTTTGATGGATGGCAGTGGACTATCAGTCTTGGCAGAATCTGTAAAACTTTTTTTGGGCATTTATTTATATCTATCCAATGGAAATTCATGGTTTGGATTAGAAAAAACCATAAGTTTTGGGAATACATTAATGATAGCATACCTCATACTATCTATGGTGTTTACTATTTATTTTTATCTGGCAGATCGACCTGTGGAAGAAGACGTGATGGATGATGTGATGGTCATGGGATGATATTTTTACTATGCGTAAGGCAAAGTAAAATAAAATCGTAAAATAAAATCCATTTGCCCTCCAGCCATAAGCGTTCACAAGTTGAATGTGTTTTTAATTTTGACGGTGAAATAAACTTTTTTACTGAATCTTGATTCAATCTATTTGCTAAATATACATATTAATCAATTGCTCATAAAGTTCTTGTTTACCGCTTTTCGATGTGGGTTCACCATTGGCTTTTCCTAACGCTACCAGCTCTTCAAGGGACATTTTACCACTTGCAAATAGTGCTCCGTTACCAGAATCAAAACTGCTGTATCTTTCCTTTTTCATATTACTGTAAGGAGAGTCTTTGATGATATTGTCGGCAATGATCAATGCTCTGGCAAATGCGTCCATTCCACTTATGTGCGCAATAAAAAGATCCTCAAGATCTGTGGAATTTCTTCTGATTTTTGCATCAAAATTGATACCACCTGTTTTAAAACCTCCGCTATCTAAGAATACCAGCATCATTTGCGTCAATTCATAAATATCTATTGGGAACTGGTCTGTATCCCAGCCATTCTGATAATCACCTCTATTGGCGTCCATACTACCTAACATACCGGCATTGGCAGCTACGGTCATTTCGTGCTCCATAGTATGACCTGCCAATGTTGCATGATTCACTTCAAGATTTAATGCAAAATCATCCATGAGATCATACTCCCTTAAGAAACCGATTACAGTTGCTGCGTCAAAGTCATACTGATGTTTGGATGGCTCCATAGGCTTAGGTTCTATAAGAAATGTACCTGTAAAACCATTCTTACGACCATAATCTCTTGCCATCGTCAGAAATCTGGCAAGGTGATCCAATTCTTTTTTGACATCAGTATTGATCAATGAAATATATCCTTCACGACCACCCCAAAACACATAATTCTGACCACCCAATTTGATGGTTGCGTCAATGGCATTTTTGATTTGAACGCTTGCTCTGGCTACGACATTAAAATCAGGATTGGTCGATGCACCATTCATGTATCTTGGATGTGAAAACAGGTTGGCTGTACCCCAAAGCAGCTGGACACCGGTTTCTTTTTGCTTTTCCTGGGCATAATCAGTGATGATCTGCATTCTCTTTTCGTATTCTGCTACAGAATCTCCTTCATCTATCAGGTCGATATCATGAAAACAATAGTACGGCACGCCCAACTTAGAGATGAATTCAAATGCCCCATCCATTTTATCTTTTGCCTGTTGGATCGGATCTTTGGATGAAAACCATGGCATAGGCCGTGTCGGGCTGCCGAAAGGATCTCCACCACCACCACACAAACTATGCCAGTAAGACACAGCAAACCTGAAGTGATTTTTTAAACTTTTACCATTGATGATCTGATTTTCATCATACCATCTGAAAGCCAAGGGGTTTTTGGATTCACGGCCTTCGAATTTTATTTTTTGAATGTAGTTAAAGTAAGTGCTCACTATTTAAATTAATTTTAAGTTATTTTAGCAAATTTTGAAGTTGGTTTGACCAATGACCAAAAGCTTCAAGATAATGGTCATTGTCAGTATTGTATTCTGTAACTTTTATGGGTTTCATATCGGCTATGGCTTCATCAATGCCGGCGTACATACCTATTGCTACAGTACTGGCTTTGGCAGCACCTACAGCACCTGTAGTATCATACATTTCGATGTTGCATTGCAGCAGATTGGCAAGTGATGATGTAAATGTATCTGACAAAAATAAATTATCATTGCCGACTTTGATCGTAGCAGGGTGTATACCAATTGATTTTAGTATTTCCATACCATAAGCAAAAGAAAAGGCAATTCCTTCAAGAGCTGCTCTGAAAAGATGAGCTTGAGTGTGCATATTAAACTGCAGATTATCTATACGAGCGCCCATCATTCTATCATTGAGGATGCGCTCACTCCCATTGCCAAATGGTAAAATCACCAATCCATCAGATCCAACCGGAATGACTGATAATTGCTTCTCCATGGTTTCATAGGTTTGTCCAAGTGCTGCAACTTGTTTTCGCATCCAGGCATACAATATGCCACATCCATTGATGCATAATAATTGACCTATACGATTTATTTCAGCGCTGTGATTTATATGGGCAAAACCATTGACCCGGGATTGGATATCATAATTCAACTTATCTGTAACGGCATACACAACTCCTGATGTACCGCCTGTGGCCGCCACATCTCCGGGATGTAAAACTTTCAAAGACATGGCATTATTGGGTTGATCTCCTGCCCGATAAGTTACAGGTGTACCAGCTACCAATCCGCTCAATTCCGCAGCTTGAGTTGTAACACGACCATGGATAGAAAATGTATCAACCAGATCAGGCATCATTTCTGAAGGAATGCCATAATAATTAAGCAAAGCATCGGCAGTGCCGGATTTATTGAAATCCCAAAACATACCTTCCGAATATCCTGAAACTGTGCTATTGATTTTACCGGTAAATTTCATGGCTATAAAATCTCCAGGTAGCATCCATTTATGTACTTTGGAAAAAAGTTCGGGTTCGTTTTCCTTGACCCATTTGAGCTTAGAAGCAGTAAAGTTACCTGGAGAATTGAGCAAATGCCCAAGACAATAAGAAGCACCTAAATTTTGTAATGCTCGATCACCAATTTGGGATGCGCGACTATCACACCATATTATAGAAGGTCTGAGTACTCTATGATTTTTATCGACAAGTACTAAACCATGCATCTGATATCCTATGCCTATGGATAAGATTTGTTTGGCATCAATATGGTTATCTGCCAACAATGTTTTGGTCAAAATACATACAGACTCCCACCACATTTCAGGATCCTGTTCAGCCCATCCAGGCTGTTTTGCTTCAATTAACATTTCAGAATCAGGATATTTGCCTATGGCAATAACATTTCCTGAATCTATTTTTACGATAGATGCTTTTACAGATGAACTTCCTATATCATAACCAATGGAGTACATGTTACTAACATTAATATTGCCCAAATAATTTAAGTCACAAGATATACATTCAATTTCTTACTGGCTATTATGCCATTGTAAAATATTTATTTGAACTAAATATATGGATGTTAGAAGCAAAAAAGCAAAAAATCTGGACATCATAACATAGAAAAATGAATCGTAAGAAAAACTAAGCGGCCATCGGAATAATTCCGATGACCGCTTAGATGATTACAGCCACATTTTTTTAAGTCAGTAAAACCACCATAAATTACGTTGTAAACTCGTGTTCAAAATACTTATCACCTACCTTTACCGATACAAAATATCTGCCAGAAGGCAATGCACTGACAAATATGGCCGTCCCGTCATTTTGCAGATATTTCATAAAAGTGACCAACAAAACATTTACGGAGTTTGTCAACGAATTCAGAATAGTACACGCCTGCAAACTCCTGAGTGAAGAAAAGCATACCATTTCAGAAGTTTGTTTTGAAAGCGGTTTTAATAATTTTTCTCATTTCAACAGAGTTTTTAAATTAAAAACTGGTAAAAGCGCCAACGAATACAGAAAAGCGGTGGAAAAAGTAGTATATGATGAATATTATATTGGATAGGACTTCAAATCCATAAAATTGAACTAGAATCAATGAGCGGCTAAGACCCATCTGATTTCACCTTTGATGTGATTTAGAAAGATGTCTTTACTAAATGTCTCCGGATGAAGCCTTCAGGCTGTGTAAAAAAACCTTACCTAAATCATATGTTGAGACCACGAAATCGGATGAAAATCAGGCATTTTTCCACCTTAATAAGATTTTTCTTTATGCTATTTCTGAACCAATTAATTCTATTCATTATCAGTATATGGGTCTTTTTGGATTTTAAAAGACTGTGTCAACTGATCATTATTATGTTCAATTTTTACAAGATAATTTCCCGTTTTTGCACGATAAGTAAGCAAAAAATCAGGTAACATACCTCCAAAAACAGTCTCATTCAGGTTAGTCAGAATCCTTCTTTTATCAGCCATTGTTTTTGCCTGCAAGAATTGATTTCTTCCGTTTTCTACCCTTGATTTAGGTGAAACTGAAGAAGCTTTTGTAAAAAACGATTCGATCTCATACAATTCTTTTTCAGTATAATCTGTATTATCAAATATACGATTCCAATACCATCTGTTGATACCTGGTTTAGTTTTTATAATTTTTATTGATTTATTTTCACCATTTAATGAAGAAATGGTGACCTTGACTTCGCCAACATTATTATCATTAACCACAAAAGTGATTGGAACATCCACCTCAAAATCAGCTCTTGGAACATTGGAAGTATTACGTATGTTTTTAGGATTTTCACCAGCAAAAAGGAAATGGCCCCTTTGACCGCCCCTGCTTATATTTAGCCAGTCTATGGTAGGCTTTTGTGGAGGGAAGACAATTTTTTCAATATTTTGTTTGCGAGCAGATGCCTGAAGTGCTGAGATATCATCCATGATATATATACCTCTCCCATGTGTACCCACAATGAGATCCTGATCTCTTTCATGTATTTTTATATCGTAAACTGACACTGTTGGCAAACCTTTGCCAGTCATTTTGTTCCAATTTTGGCCTTTGTCCATAGTATAGTAAACACCGGTCTCTGTGCCGAGAAATAAAAGATTGGGAGTTGTGCCATCTTCTCTAATCACTCTTACCACTTCATCATTTTTCAAGCCATGTATTTTAAGTTCCCAGGTTTGACCTGCGTTTTCAGTTATAAGTACATATGGCTTATTGATATCCGACCGATGTGCATCTATGGTCAGATATGCTTTGTTTTTATCAAATGCGGATGCCTCAACGCTGCTACACCAAAAGGTATTTTTCTTTCCTTCTATAGATGGTGTCACATTTTTCCAATTTACACCACCATCATACGTCACATGCACAAGCCCGTCGTCGGTACATACCCAAATGATGTTTTCATCAATTTTAGAAATGCTCAGCCTGTATATGGTACAGTGATATTCAGCTCCTGAATTATCTAACGTCAACCCACCACTTTTGCCTGTTTGAGATTTAACAGGATTCTTGGTACTGAGATCAGGACTGATAATTTGCCATGTGCTTCCTTTGTCTGTAGATTTAAACAAATAATTTCCTCCTGCAAAAATATGGTGTGGGTTGTGTGAAGACATAGCCAAAGGGGCTGACCAGTTAAACCTTAAATTCAATTTATCATTAGTACCTAAAACGGTTGCGATATTAGTGACATTAAAAGCAGTGGGTGCTATACTGTACAGTTCTCTTGTGGAAGGATTGTACTTAAGGTAAGTCCCATTTTCATAAGAAGTGTAAGCATCGTTTTTGTCAAATGGGTTTACTAATGCATCCATGCCGTCGCCCCATTGCATTTTCCAGTTGTGATCATTTAATATACCTCTGGCATCCCTGGCAAAACTCGCTGTGGCATAAGACCCATTATCCTGTAATCCGCCATAAATCCGGTAAGGAATATCCATATCATATTGTATTCTGTAGAATTGCGCTATACTCAGGTTGTCCAACATCTGGAATTTTTGTCCCTTGTCATATGTAACTGCTAAACCCTTATCAGAACCAATATAATAATGTGCCGGATTATTGGGATTGATCCATTGCGCATGATAATCACCATGAATTTCGTAATCAGCACTTCCGTTTGCAAAGGTTTTACCTGCATCCTTTGACACCATAAAAGAAGTGGTATGTATGTAAACAATTGAGTCATTTTTAGGATCCAACCTGATCTGGCTGTAATAAAAAGGCCTGTTATTATACGTATTGACGTATTTCCATGATTTTCCGGAATCAATACTCCTATAGATACCACTTCCTAAAGTATCTAAGTTTTTTGAGCCTTTTGCTTCAACAATCGCCATTAAAACATTGGGCTTTGATGCAGAAACAGCTAATCCAATCCTACCTGTTGGCGAAGGCAGACCGAAAGTAAGTTTTGTCCAGGACATACCACCATCGTCACTCTTGAATATTCCACCTTGTTCGCCACCACTATAAAAATTCCATGGTTGTCTGAGTCTGTGATAAAATGCAGCGTACAAAACATTGGGATTTTTTGGGTCACGTATCAGGTCAGTACATCCTGTTTTCCCATCATTGGGCAAACCTTTGGTGATTTTTTGCCATGTGGAGCCATCATCTTTTGTAATAAACAATCCTCTGTCACCTGAGTATCCCCATAAGTGCCCGATTGCACATACACAGACTTCACGACTGTTTTTGGGGTGGACTAAAACTCTGGCAATCTGATGTGTATTTTCCAATCCTTTATTTACAAAAGCACGACCACCGTCAGTACTCTTATAAACACCATTTCCCCATGAAACGCTGTTTCTGTTATTAGCCTCGCCGGTTCCTACCCAGATAGCATTGTGATTTTGTGGATCAAGGGCAATATCACCGATAGAAGCAGTCTCATATTTGTCAAATACGGGAATCCAGGTAGTACCTGCATTTTCAGATTTAAATACACCACCGGAACCAGTGGCTACGTATACAATTTCGGGTCTTAATACAGATGCTTCAATATCGACAATCCTTCCGCCTTGATTGGCAGGACCAATATTTCTAAAATACAAATCACCTAAAATATCATACTGGCAAAAAATTTCATTTGAAATGATGAATGTGATTAATAACAATATGGTCCTGCCTATCATACAAAATGCGGATTTATTTATTTACTTCAGTTTCTGCAAATATACCGGGATCACGAGGTGCATTCGGATTGGCACTAAGTTCCGACTGAGCAACAATGAATCGTTGAGGATACTTCGTCGCTGTGGTGATATTGAAAGGAGGTAAAACTGCGATATCTCTTTCTTTGGCACTCAATCGTCTTAAGTCTTCAAATGGTACGTGAGTTAAAAATGTGGCAACATATCTTTCCTCAATGATTTCTCTGAGTAATGCTGTTTTTACAGGCTTACTATCCTTATTTTCTATTCCGCCTGCTTCAAAATCCTGCATGGTAAAAGCGGTATATCTCAAGGAGTCTGTAGCGACAAGTTTTTCAAATCCTGTTCCAGCCTGAAGGTGTGCTCTTAATGTGTTAAGGTTTTTTAATGCCTCTGCATCCGTGCCTACTCTTGCTTCAGCTTCTGCGATATACAGCAGATTTTCTTCATAACCGACAAGTATTTGAGGTCTGTTTCGCGCAGCGATACCCAAATTGCTGTTGGCAGTATTTCCGTTAAACGCGACATATCTGAGTCTGGATGCTTCGTTGGTTTTGGTATGATTGCGACTGGCGGTACCAGGTTTAAGCATATTGTCCAGATGTGATCCTGTAAAACCCCAATACCCTGCCCGTTGGTCTATCACTTTAAAATAGGTATTGGTACTTCCAATACCCAGATTGGGTGGTGTAAAAACCATGGCATCAGCTTTGGCCAAAATCCCTTTTTTGGCGCTGGCCAGAGCCTTATCATATTCACGTGTCAACATAAAAAATCTTGCTTTGATCGTATTGGCCGCCCGAATCCATCTGGTTTTATTTCCTGCATAAAACAAGTCTTCAGCTATAGTCGCTGTTGGCGCAGCTTCCAGATCTGCAATAGCCTGGTCCAGCAAGGTCTGTACATTGTTTAACACTTGTCTCTGGGACTCAAACTTTGGATTGGCCACATCTGTAGCTGCCTCAGTAAACGGAACATCACCAAATAAGCTTGCTAAGGTACCAAAAGCATGGGCTTCCATCACCTTGGTGATACCTGAATACAACTTAGCCACAGGACTTGACGCCGTTTGATCTCTTAGGACTTTAGATTGTTTGATGACACCCTGATAAGCGTTTTGCCAAATACCGTTTGTTTCTTCTGCCGAAATATTATAACTTCCTATACTTAAGTACAGTAGTATAAGGCCTCTTGACTGCCCACTCCACATGCTGCCTATTCTCGCCTGATGGCCGACCTGAATACTTATATTGGCAAGTTGAATGCCTTTAAGTAATAGTACACCGGCATCAAAACTATCTGCTGTTATAGCATTAGGGTTGTCATTAATACCATCCACCAGTCCTTCACAGCTGACCAGAGACAGGATGAATGTAAATATAAATATATTTCTAAATCTTTTCATTATTCTAAATTTTATAAGATTAAAAGTTAAGTTTAACGGATGCCACCCATGATTTTGTACTTGGATTGGTGAAGTACTCTATACCGAATCCATTGTCCACTCCGGATTGATTCACTTCAGGATCAATGCCCAGAATGTCAGTCCAAATGGCAAGATTTCTGCCGGATATGGACACATCTATGGAGGATAGTTTAGCAATCTTGCTCAGCGCTTTTCCTGAAAAACTGTATTCCAGAGAGACCTCTCTCAGCCTTGTCCAGCTTCCGTCAGCTACCGCGAATTCATTGATGGCAGAACCACACAAGCCACCACCTAAAGTAGTATACCAGGATTCATCCAATAAAACATCTCCTGCTCCAAAGTTCTCAATATTTCCACGGACAGTAGTACCTGCGGTAAACATTTTTCCGGTACTATTGATCACGTCTTTGGTCAATGTGACTTCACGTCCTACATTTTCATATGTGCCGAAAGCATGTAATACAAATTTTGTTCTTTCTGCAAAATCTGCACCCTGATACGTTTCAAACAAAACATTAAAGTTGAGTTTACCATATCGACCTCTGATACCTGCTCCCCCTCTCCAGTCCGGATTTGGATCACCGACTATTCCTTGTTCAGGTGCCAGAGTTGGGAATCCTCTTTCATTCAGGGCTAAGCTGCCGTCTGCTTTTCTGGCAGCTTTGGATGCAAATAATATACCCAATGGCTGACCAACGATCGCATTAGAAGTAATAGATTGATCAGTCAATGCTAATCTTTCTACCCCTGCCAAATCTAGTATTTTGTTTCTATTGTTGTTGAAGTTACCATAAATTTCCAGGCCAAACTTTTGTTCGTCAAGTACTTTTATACCAAGGTCTATTTCAAATCCTTTATTTTCCATCTTCGCTGCATTTCCATATTTGGACAAGAAGCCTGAACTAGGAGCTAAATTAATGGCTAGTAAGATGTCATTGATGGTATTTTTATAGTACGTCAACCCAAGTGTCACTTTATCTTTCAAAAATCTAAGGTCTGTACCGATTTCAAACTCTGTTTTGATTTCCGGTTTTAGATTTGGGTTACCTTGGTCATCATTCAATCTGAATCCCCCTCCAAACTCGTTGATATCTAATGCATCATCATAAGTGCTATAAGCAAATTGTTCATATGTGGTACCAAAACGATAAGCTGCCGGTTGCACACCCACCTGTCCATAAGATAATCTTACTTTACCAAAGGACAAGATATCATTGGCCGGTATTATGGATTTGGTAAATTGCCAGGCGATGTCTGCTGAAGGATAGAAATATGTACCTGCCACGGATGAAGCTGCTTCCTGGGTACCTGACAAATTGACAAAAATCTGATCATCATAGTCCAATGTCAATATTCCATATAATCTATTAGACCTGATGTGATTTTTACTATTAGAAACCTCATATGGGGCAGCTGTGTTATTGAAGTTTTGAAGGTCAGCGGGTGCTAAAAAGACCTGGGCACCGGTAAAATTTGTTTTACGCAATCTATCGTTAATGTTAAAACCAAGCGTACCATTCACACCAATCATATCGTTCATAATTTTTCCAAACTCAGTTCTTGCGATCAAATCTACATTGGTCTCTGAATTTCTTATCAGATCAGTCTCAAGTCTTCCTGCATTAAATGCTGCTGACCCTACCGGTGAAAAGTATGTTCTTTCATCCGTGTATCCATCCAGACCTCCTCTTAAGTCCAGTTGCAACCATTTGACGGGAGAATAATTCAGGTTGGTTGAAAATGCAAATCTATTGACTGTGGTAGGAGCTTTTTGTTCGTTTGTAGTCCAGAGTGGGTTATTCCACGTTGGGTTGATATTATCACCTAAATATCTTCTGTAACTTCTTTGTCGGTCAGAAGTTGCAACTCCTGTTGCACTGATGTGAGTTCCTCTGTAAATAGAATTGTCAAAATCAGCAGGAGTTCTTAACAGGCCCAAATAAAGACCCGCAGTATTGGAGTTTTGCTGTATCCTGTTGGCACTAGAGTAGATGTAATTTGCTTTAGTAGAAAGGACAAACTTGTCAGACATAAACGTCTGGTTATTAAATCGGACTGTTGCTCTTGTATATTCACTGTTTTTGACTATACCTTCCTGAGCTAAGTAGCCCACTGAAAAATAATTGTTTGTTTTGGCTCCCCCACCGGAAAAGGTGATGTTGTTGTCCGTAACAAATCCGTTTTGGAATACTGAATTAAAGTTTTCATCCACAAATGTTTCTTTAGAATTCTTTTTTGTTATAGGGTATACAATTCTGCCGTCATCTCCTACAAATCTTTGACCTGTTGTATTAACTTCATCAGCTGCGCCGGATCTGGTGTCAATCTTATCGCCCCATGAGTTGGCACCTGCAGCACTAAACACACCAGCCGCACCTTGTCCAAATGTAGATTGAAGCGGATGTCTTCTATTGATCTCGTCTATTGAATAGGATGAAGAAACGCTGATTTTCATCTTCTGATTAAGCTTTCCTGATTTAGTAGTGATCATCAATACCCCGTTTGCTGCCCTTGAACCCCACAATGCAGCGGCGGATGCGCCTTTCAGAATCTGTATAGACTCCACATCTTCGGGATTGATATCATTGATACGGGATGACTGTGATACTCCACCTGACCTGGAAGATCCCGAACCATAAAGATTATCATTGGACATAGGAACTCCATCCACGATTACCAGGGGCTGAGAACTTCCACCTATGGTGTTTGCGCCTCTAATCTGAATGTTTGTACCTGCTCCGGGGTCACCGTTGGCTCTTGTGATTTTTACACCGGAAGCTTTTCCTGCAAGACTATTGAGCAGTGAAGGCTCTCCTGATGACTTGATTGCCGACTTGTTGACGCTGGATGCAGTCGAACCTGATCTGTCTTTTTTAGTAGTAAAGCCCAGGGCAGTAACAACGACTTCTTCCAGGAGCTTACCTTCATCCATGATGACATCTATGACATCTGATGCTCCGATCTCCACTTCTTTTGTTTCAAATCCTGTATAGCTGAAGACCAGCACTTTACCATCCTGAGGAACGGTGATTTCATATTTTCCATCAAAATCGGTAATAGAACCTGATGCCGGAGCGTTTTTAACCGCTATATTGGCACCAATTTGGGGCTCTCCTGCGGCATTGGTGACCAAACCTGTGATTTTTCGTTGCCCGAAGACAGTCAAGGTCACCATCAAAAATAAAAATGTAAATACTAATTGTTTCATGTGTGATACTTTGGTTAATAAATGAATGAGAAAACAAAAGTATCAAAACAAATGGAAGAACCAAATTTTTTTAATATAAAATAAATTTGAATATGTTGTAGATATAGCAAGATTCTTGCTCCCGATTTGATGATTTGGTTCTAATAAATTTAATCAACGTAATCAAATTTAACTATTTTGATTTCAGTAATTCCTGCACCACTTCCTGCATAAATTTAGAATCATTATCTGATTGTATATTCAGATAGAGTTTTTCATCATTTCTGTCTTTAGTGATGATTCTGCCTGGCAAACCTACCGGACTTTTGCCTGTAAGCACTGCATAAAATACGCATGCAGAAAGATATGTTCCCGACGGAGAAGGATGGCTGCCGTCCTTATCAAATAACTGAATATCAGGACGAAGCGCACGTACTTTTTCCCAGGCCTGACCAACAGGAACAACAGTTGCCCCAATTTCCGCAGCCAATTTTTGGTATCCATCAGTAATGATTTGTTGCTTTTGCGGATCATTTTCTCTTGCCCAGGTGGTGTACAGATATACTTTCGCGCCGTAATTTCTTATGAAGTCGTTCCATAATTTTCCATAATACAACAAACTGTCTGGCTTATTGATGGCTTGCAAACTAAAATCTTGCAGGATGATGATGTCAAACTTGTTTTTTTCTATTATGTCTTTGGTTTTCAAATTGTTTTCATGATTCCAATGTTGTCTGAGACTCATACCTCCACCGGTGGATTGTCTTGTTTCCAGGATCATTGAATCTTTTTCAGACATGACCTGAACTGTCAGTGGCAAATTCCAAAAGTAAGTATAGCTGTTTCCGACAAACAAAACTTTTTTCGAACCAGCTGTTTGCCCCCAAATGGTATGGGTAAGAAGTAAAAGGAAAAATATATTAAAATATTTACACATATGTATGATTTAAATTATGTTTTAAAAAATATCTAAAATCAGTCTGTGATTGTTTTTGCCATTATCTATACCCTTTGGAATAGACTGTTTGATTTACCACCAGAATCCCATTATCGGTAGGAAGTCTTTTAGTTTCAATAGTCAGCCTTGGTTCCCATGGAGCACTTGTAGCTTTTTCCAACCAAAGCGAATATATGACGGTGCTAATTTTTGTTTTGTTTTCATTCCTGTCCAAATAAGGCACTTTAGTAGTGATAACCAGTGTATTTCCGTCCCAATGCGTTGTTGAAACATTAGGATTATTGTTCCTACCAATAGTATTTTGGTTAAGAGAAGGTGAGCCATTCAAAAAGTATTCATATGATATTATGGGTAATCCCTCTCTAGGATTGAAAAAAACTTTTTCCACTTTAAGATCATCTTTTGTATGAATGATGGTGAGTTTATCTCCCCAGCCACTTCCCAATGATGGATGTTTTGATTTTTCAAGCTGATTTATGACCGAAACTGTACTCAATTCTGCAGTGGACCAACTGCCTGAAAAATCAGGATTGTCCAGAGATGTTTTAGGTTTATATTCTGCATTCCTGTCTGCCCTTGAAAAATATGGCTGCCATTTTCCTGTGCCTTTAGGCGGTGGATAGTAAGGTTCATTTTTGTTAGCGGATGCTGATACTAACGGATGTTTCACCAATGACAATTCGTAATCTTTTACAATGGAATCCATTACCCCTATCACCCAAGGGTATTCATCAGTTACGTCAATTTCTTCATGAGGATCCACATGCAAATCAAAAAGCCTTACTAAGTTATCCGGGTCAGGATCGGGGATTTCTGTCTTAAAGTTGTACCAAAATTTCCAGTTTTGCCATTTGACCGCCATTACTTGCCCTTTTCTGTTCAGAAAAATACAACTTTCCCTGTTGGATGTATTCTGTTTTCCCTGAAGAAAAGGCAATTGGTTGACACCATCAATTATACGTTCGCTTTGCCCATAATCTGTAATCCCTGCTATACTTGCAAATGTAGTAAAAAAATCTGTCTCATGAAATATTTCATCTGATACCCTTCCTGCCGGAAATTGGCCGGGCCATCTGATGACACAAGGACTCCTTACTCCTCCTTCCATAGCAGAATTATAGTACCCTCTCCATGGACCCGGATTTCCTCTCCATGGTCTTCGTAGTTCAGCACCATTGTCTCCACACCATATGACAATAGTATTATTACTAATTCCACTTTGATCAAGTTCAGCCAGTATCAGTCCTACATTATAATCAATATCGGCCATTGCATCAGCCATATCTCCTGCTCCTGTAGTGCCTTGTTTGTCCGGATGCGGCAATGCAGGAAAATGTAGTTGTGTCATTGGAAAACATAAAAAAAACGGTTTTTTCTGTTGTACATTTTTTCTAATGAAGGCCACACTTTTTTCACTGCATTCTCTGTCGATGATCCTTCGGGCAGGAATATCAAATGGTTTCACTTTTTTAGATGCTTCACCTTTTACGCCTGAATAAACATAGGGCACTTCATCCTCTTTTGGAAAACCCTGCATGGATGAAAACATAGAAACATGGGTCGTTCCGGGAATCCCGTACCACTCGTCAAAGCCTTGCTGTGTGGGTTCTCTTTTACCTAGCCAGTCATCACCACTGACATCCCATTTTCCATAGACAGCTGTTTTGTAGCCTTTAGATTTAAGGATTTCGGCTATAGTATTTTCCCAAAGGGTGATACCGGAAAAATAATCTTCACCGGTCCTCATGGCATACCTTCCGGTCATGATGGAAATTCTGGAAGGCGTACAAGTATATTCCACATTAAAATTTGTCAGTCGGATGCCTTCCTTGCCTATTTTGTCTATATTGGGTGTAGGTACTCCCCGCACACCACCATATGAATGGACTTCTCCGATACCGATATTATCACCAAATATCAAAACTATATTCGGCTGATTTTGAGCTGATAACCTATTGATGCTTTTCAAAAATGCAGCGAATATCAGCGTGCAAACCACTATTTTACTTTTCCATCTTGATGTTATAAACATTAAAGTAAATTGACTAATTGAATTAATTGAACTACATTGAAATCCATTGAACCATATTGAACTCGTTGAAATCCATTGAACAATATTGAACCACACTGAACTACAATGTACATATTGAAATCCATTGAACTCTATTGAATATATTGAACTACATTGAATTATATTGAACAATATTGAACCACATTGAACTACAATGTACATATTGAAATCCATTGAACCATATTGAACTCATTGAAATCCATTGAACTTATTGAAATCCATAGAACTCTATTGAATATATTGAACTACATTGAATTATATTGAACTACATTGAATTATATTGAACAATATTGAACCACATTGAACTACACTGTACAAATTGAACTCCATTGAACTCTATTGAACTCATTGAAATCCATTGAACTTAATGAAATCCATAGAACTCTATTGAATATATTGAACTACATTGAATTATATTGAACTACATTGAATTATATTGAACAATATTGAACCACATTGAACTACACTGTACATATTGAAATCCATTGAACTCCATTGAACTCCATTGAACTCCATTGAACTCTATTGAACTCTATTGACCTACTTTTCCACTTCGACAATGACTTCAATCTCCACCGCCATATTGAAAGGAAGCGATCCTACACCAACAGCGCTTCTCGCATGTTTTCCCTTTTCCCCAAATACTTCGATCATCAGGTCTGAAAAACCATTGATTACTTTTGGGTGGTTTTCAAAATCCGTTGTGGCGTTGACCATACCAAGGACTTTGACGATGCGCTTGACTTTTTTGAGTGAACCCAATTGTTGTTTCAATTCCGCTAGTATAATCATGCCTGTTAATCTGGCTGCTTCCTGCCCTTGCTCAATAGTCAAGTCACCTCCCAGTTTGCCTTTGATGTATGTTCCATCTGCCTTTTTCGGGCCTTTTCCTGAAAGGTAAAGAAGGTTACCTGTTTGCACACTATTGACGTAAGATGCTACAGGTGCCGTTACTGTGGGCAATACTATTTTAAGTTCTGCAAGTCGTTTATCAGGATCCTGTGCATAGAGAGTAGATGATGTTAATATGAGATATAATAAAGTTGAAAAAATAATTACTGGTTTCATAATGCACGTATTTAGTTTAGAAATGGTAAATGTACTTAACAGTATGATTAAAATTTATCCTTCAGCAATAAAATGTCTTATTTTCGCTAAAAATAATATCAATTTATAATCCAAAAACAAAATTTGAACATGCTCTAAGTTTTTATTTTCCGAAGTGCTTCTTTTTTTGTCAGACCAGATAACTGAGGATTGTTTTCAACAAAACTCCTGACAGCTTGTGGTTGAATACTGCTATAATTCCTCAATGCCCATCCCTGAGCTTTTCTGACAAAAAATTCCGTACTCCTGTCATGCCTGAGTATGGTTTCGCAAAGCAAATCCCAGTCAGTAAGCATTTTATATTTCAGTTGGAAAATGATGGATGATCTTTGCAACCATATATTTGTACTATCCATCCATTGGTATACATAAAAATCCCGGCATTTTTTGTCATGTCTGAATATTTCGCCAACGATATTTGGAGCCAATCCATCGACAGTGTCCCACCATGACTTACTCAAAATCAAACTTTCGAGCACCGGTAAATGACTGCAATTCATCTTTCCGGCCAGTGGAGCCATCAGGTCTATGGCCATATATTGATGCTCTCTGAATGGACTATTCCATAATTTTAAAATAAATTTCCAAAAATCTTCATCCGGAGATATTTTTTTACCTTCTTTGAATTCCTTAACCAAATTTTTCCTGTCGGGACTTGAAATACCCAGAAATTCAAACTGGTTTTTCATGTACGCCTTCATACCTATGGCCTTTTCAGGATTTGCAAAAGGCAAACATATATTTTCTATCTCGATAAACCAATCCATTAGTTAATCGGTATATACATCTTCATAATGGCTCTTATCGCTGGATATAATTACAACAAATAAAATGATGCAGCCAAAGATTGTAAACGCAGCCCCTAAGCTATTGCCAATAGAAAGCAAGGGTCCGCCTTCGCCTGATAACATCGCCCAACGTATCAGGCTAAACAGCACATTAGCACCCAAAACACCATAAGCCAACTTAATGGAAAAGCTTTTTTTAATGAGTAAAAACAATCCTCCAAGTAGAAATAAAAATGAAAAAAACAAACCTATATACCCAAACACAATGATTTTTTTAATCGTTTTCTCAGGAATATCAAGCATAGCTCCAAACATATCTTTCACCATTTTTTTGTCACTGTCTGACTTATTATTAAAAGTAGAAACAGTATCAGAAGCCTTAACATCATCATCTTCAATATAAGGTTCTTTCAAAGTATCAAAGGCATCGGAAGAATCACTTTTTTCGCTGTCAACTTCAATCTGCGTTTCTATTAATGAATCAGGTTCAGAATGGCCATTATCATCTCCAATATTTTCCATTATTTTGTCCTTCATGTCAAGAATCGACCTGATTTTGATGAATTGAACATCATTTTTAATGCCACATCCTCCGATCAACATCATCAGGATAGCTACTACAATTGCCCACGTCGGTGTTTGAGATTTCATCATGTTATAATTTGCTTCAAATAAAATTCATTTTTGTTCTTTCAGAAAAGTATTTCATAAACTAAATATTATAATGAATTTTTCAACCTCATTATATAATTAAGGAAGATCAACTCCTGCCAAAACAAACGGAACATTCTTGACAGCTTTTGGACTATCTACATTTAATAAAAGCTTGATGCCTGGTTCCAAATTATCACTAAAGAAGTATGTATGAACATTGTTGGAAACTGAAGATGAAATGTTGGCAATCTTTTTCCCTTTAGCATCTTCAAATTCAAGAGACATTACTGAAGATGCATCTCCTTTAAAAACTAAAAAGATCGCTTTTTCTATGTCTTCCTCAGAATAGTAAGAAAGATTTGTAACCAGACTACCTACGTTGTAAGCAAAGTCCTTTTCACCCTCGGGCAATTTCTCTATTTCCTTATATCTGGTTTCAAGGTCAGTTTTATTAAGCTTTTGCAAAGCAGCCTTATCGTAATAGAAAAGACCATAAGGTGCATTTTTGGGAGCCAAGTTTACTTCAGCTTTTTTTCTGAAATCAGAGATTTTAACTATCCCGCCATTAGCTTCTGTTGGTTTAAAAAAACTTACAACACCGTCCAGAGAAATGGTAGATGCAGATCTGGAAGCTTTTTGCAATTGGATAATTATACTTTCGTTGACAGGTTTGTATTTAGAAGGTTCCTGAGTTTCAGAAAGCAGATTGATTCCTTTATTGTCAGCAGCTTTTTTCACTTCAGTAATTTTGTAAAAGGAAAAATTTCGCACTTCATCCCCGATAGGCTTTACCTCCACTTTACAGTAATCCCAACTGCCACTTTGTGACCTGTTTTCTTCAATACCCACAAGAGTCAATTTTTGAGCTGATAAACAAAATAAGACTAAAGAAAAAATTATGGTTAAAAATTGTTTCATTTTTTGAATTTTTTAAGGTTAAATAAACAATACAAAATTATACAAAATCTATCAATAATTTGCACAACCAACAAAAGAAAATATCTTTGCAATTCATTATCAAAACAAATAAGACATGGGTACTTCTTTCAAATGCAGAATTATAATTGCATTCTTATTTTCATTGCCATTGTGCCAAATGAATGCGCAATTCAGCTCAGATAAAACTTACATTCTCCAGCAATTAGACAAAAAGTATGATAATTATTGCAATATTGCAAAGCAGATATGGGATTTTGCCGAGCTTGGATACCTCGAAAACAGAAGTTCTGCTTTACTCCAGCGAACCCTTGAAAAAGAAGGATTTAATGTTGAGGCTGGTGTCGCAGAAATGCCAACATCATTTGTAGCCACCTATGGCAGTGGAAAACCTGTGATAGGGATACTGGCTGAATTTGATGCATTACCAGGATTGTCTCAGGATACCACTCCTTATAAAAAACCACTGGTTGAAGGAGGTACCGGACATGGATGTGGTCACAACTTGTTCGGTACGGCATCTATGGCTGCCGGAATAGCATTGAAAGACTGGCTTATAAAAAATAAAAGATCAGGTACCGTAAAGGTCTATGGTACACCAGCAGAAGAAGGCGGCGGTGGTAAAGTGTATATGGTCAGAGCTGGTTTGTTCAAGGACGTGGATGCTGTGATACACTGGCACCCTGGTGATGGAAATCATGCAAGTCCACAAACATGTCTGGCAGCAACCAGCCTTACTTTTAAGTTTTATGGAAAAACAGCACACTCTGCTGCGGCACCTCAAAGAGGAAGGTCGGCGCTGGACGGTGTTGAAGCACTTAACTATATGGTCAACCTGATGAGAGAGCACGTGGATGAAAAATCAAGAATCCATTACATCATTTCAAATGGTGGTCTCGCATCCAATGTCGTGCCTGATTTTGCATCAGCGGAGTACACTGTACGGCACCCTGATGTAAAAGAGGTTCAATCCATGTTGGACAGAGTCATCAAAGCGGCTCAGGGAGCTGCCATGGGTACAGGTACCACTGTTGAATATGAAATCATCAATGGATTATATGGACTTCTACCCAACGAAACTCTTGCCAAAGCCATGAATGACAATCTGGAAAAGTTGGGTGGTGTCAAATACAATGCTCAGGAAACCGCGTGGGCCACTAAGCTAAGAGAATCTTTCAACGGACCAAATGTTCCTCCGCTTTCCAAAGCCTCTGAAATACAACCCTACAAAATGGGCTACTTTCCCGCATCCACGGATGTGGGAGATGTAAGTTATGTTGTCCCTACTGTAGGACTTGGTACGGCAACCTGGGTTCCTGGTACAGCCGCACACACCTGGCAAGCCGTTGCAGCTGATGGCATGAGTATAGGATTTAAAGGAATGATGCTGGCTGCCCAGACACTGGGCACCATGGGGGTTGATTTATTTTCCAATCCGGAACTGGTCAGTAAAGCAAAAGAAGAATTCAAAACCAAATTGGGTGATCTGGACTATAAACCATTGATAGGAGACAGAAAACCGCCTTTGGATTTCAGAAAGGGTTTGAGTAAGCCGGAAGTGATGCCTTAATACGACTGCCTGTGGCATTTTCTGAAGGTGTGAGATTGTATAGGATGATCGTCAATGTTTTATAAAATTCGTAAAACTGAATCGCAGTTACATAATGCGACTTTAAGTGGATAAGCGTAAACGTTCAAAGAGTTTATTTCAAAACTTGAACTTTGTAATTTTTTCACTAATCTTGATATATTCTCCTAAAGCAGCTGAACCATACCAAGGTAAAAGGTCAACTTCAAATATACCGGCTTTTATGGCGGGATCTGTATCACAAAGTGATTTAGCTTCCTCTAATGTTTTAACATTCAAAATAAATAAGCCCCTGTAAGTCAATTCGTTTTTACCAAATGGGCCCGCTACAATCAAAAGTCCTTCTTTGACCAATCGATTGATGTTATCCATATGTCCTTTGAATAATTCTGCCTGTTTTTGCTTGTCTTCTATCTTAACTGGACCGGTTTTCAAGATTACAAATACATAGCTTTTCATGCCATACTCATCAGCTTCAAGTTTTTTAGCAAGTGTGGCATCGTAATCAGCATTCACCGTCTGGGCTTGGACATTATTATTGATCAAAAGTGCAACAAAGACAACATATAATGTGTGTTTCATATTTCAATATAATTTTCCAACGTTTGAATTCATAAAAATATAGAAGTGATTTGATAACGTATGTTTAAACGACATGTAAGTACTTGGTATTCTAATCGTAATAATATTTCATTTTCATAGCCAAAGCTATTTGAATCATTTTTTATGATGAGATGAATTTCATTGACTTAAATAGGATTTAATAATATGTTTGTAAATCACTTTATAAATAAAACATGGCTTCATTTCACCAATTTACTATAATAAGCCTGAGCTACACTTTTGTCTTTTGCATCCACCCTGTGTATTGATATCACAACCTCCAATCTTTCAGGTACCCAGAGACCATCTGTTGTGGTCGGCAATGTATAGGAATATGATTTTCTGAGTATGTCATTTTTTTTAAGAGCTGATCCAAATA
This sequence comes from Saprospiraceae bacterium, assembly GCA_016713025.1. Lineage (NCBI taxonomy): Bacteria > Pseudomonadati > Bacteroidota > Saprospiria > Saprospirales > Saprospiraceae > Saprospiraceae bacterium. The sequence goes on from JADJPZ010000004.1 coordinate 1,940,943, forward strand.
CATCGCCATCAAATTTAGTGATCATATCTCTCAATACATGCTTGTGGTTATAATCCTCTATAATTACTGCCCCGTTTGTCTGAGCATCAATGATATTGGATTCGGTGATGAATATACTGACATTATAATTACCATCAAGATTTTGTAATGGAATAGCTGCAACTTCAAGATCTATTTTTCTGGTGTTTTTATCGTATTTGATCTCGGGAATGATATTAAGGACATGAGGTTTTTGGAGTTCTTTTTCAACCGCAGACTGCCATAGATCAGGTATACTCACCATGATGATATCATTTTCGTCGGGTACCCTGTTGATAGATGCTGATGGTTTTCCAAACCAGGGTTTGAACCAGTTTTCAAGGTCTTTGGCTTTTGGATTTCTGAAGTCATATTTACTCTTGGCAGTGGGTCTGGACAAAAACTCACCATGGATAGCTACTGCCGCTACTCTTCCTGGAAACTTTTTAAGGATATTGTCGATTGCAGTACTTCCCTTTGGGCAGTTGGGGCAGCTTGCGCCTGACAATTCTTCGATGATCACTACCCTATCAGACTTGGGTATGATGGGATCTGACAAAGTGATGGGTACTTCTGTACATCCAGAAACCATAAATATACACACAAAAGTTGCGCACAATTTTAGGAAATCTTTGATCATTGTATTGATATTTAAAAAGTTGTATTCATACTGAATCTGAATCCGCTGAAGGCCGGCTCCAACCGGCAGATGCCACCGCTGCATACTACGCCTTCTACTTGTTTTACATATCTAAGACTATATCTCTGTGCATCATGCAAATATACCACACCTGCCGTGGGGTAAAGGATTTTTTCAATTTCTCCTTTAGGATTTTCTTTTTTGGGCTTTGAGTTAAACATGCCTGAAATTTCAAAATTCCATTTTGGAGCTATGCTGTATTCTGCCAATCCAAAAAGCCAGCTACCAAAGTCCTGCTCTGTCTTCATGTATTGAAACTCTGTCCGAAGTGATCTGGATGGTGAAAATTTGTACAGAAAATCTACATATGGTACTATGGTTTTGACTAATGGTACTTCTGATTTCATTTCATACACTTCCTGATTATATGTTAACAACTGGATTCCTGACATGAGCTGCCATTTTCTTTTGTGTTTATATACCAACTCTGTATAAATCTCTTGAAATAGTCTGTCCCCTTCTATAGTTCTGATGTCTGATACATTGACTGCTGCGCTAAATGCTTTTGAAAATTTGTATCTGATATCTGCCGCATACGCCATCTCAGACAAATCTTGTGCAGCAGGACTATATCTTGCTGTCAGCCTGTAAGTATTTTGTCTGTTGAGAGGAAGTAAAAAATTGACAAGACCTCTGAGTAGTCTTTGGTTGGGATCAATTCTGAAATTAAAATTTTCAGTTCTTTTGGCTTCCACATTGATACCGAGATTTCCTTTGGAGTAAGAAATGCTGGTATAAAGTACCGAACCGGTCTTTTGCTCCAGCTTGCCTATGGAAGAACCAATGATCTCTCTCTTTTCGGCAAAAGGATTGTAAAAAATATCATCAGACTTCAAGGTAACCTCAGTGTACAGGCTGAATCCTTTGTATTGTGTAGTATTGTAAAAAGTTCCGCCAAATACATTGTGATTGGGAATAAACCGATCTTCTTCGAGATAGGTCCGAAGTGCATCTGCCACTCCGGCCATATTTTCATCAGAAATAGTTCTGTTGACAAATCCTATACCGGGAGCTAATGTGACAGGTGACTCTTCACTGCCCAGACTTAAAAAACCTTCCAACCTTACACCTTTGAGATTACCAGAGTAGGTGTCAAAAGCATTTTTTTGTTTACCGGCGAATCCAGTGATATTCCATGAGTCATTAAAATTGTATTTGATCCTTGCACCATAGAGCGCATTATCAATAAATAGTGGTCTGTTTTCAAATGCCCTGAACAACAATCCCGACCCAATCTGATCATACAGATATCCGGCACTGATTTCAACCTTGTCTAATCTTTTTTGAACATACCATCTGCCAATACCTATGCCTGAGTAGGAATCTGTGGGATTTCTCAGGTTTGAATTATTAAACATATCAAACCGTACTCCCAAAGTAAAATCTTTGATAGAATAATTAAGGTTAAGCCACGCTTCTCCTCCAAAAAACTGACGGTCATATTGAGGAGTATTGATAGCATTGATCGCAGAATCGCGTAAAAAAACATTGGCATTGGTCTCAAATGCACCGGAAATTACTCCCTTTTCCTGTCCCGACATCACTAATGGATATAACAGCAATGCAGAAAACAGATACTTTATCATCTTGAAAAAATTATATCTATAATAACTTAAAAAATAACTGCTTTGTTGCCATAATGGATAGCAATTAAATAAAATAAGCGGACAATTTCTTATCCGCTTTTTTTTATGTCCAATAGGTTACTTTTTTATCAGGCCGGTTGTAAAGCTTCAATTTCGGCCAGATTAGCATGCAACTGAGCATCTGACATGTGGTGATTGTGCAGTTTGCCTGCAAAGTAATCGTCATATGCCTGAAGATCAAAAAACCCATGTCCGCATAAATTGAATAGTATTGTTTCTGATTTTCCTTCAATTTTGCATCTTTCAGCCTCCTTGATCACCTGATAAATCGCGTGAGTGGCTTCCGGTGCCGGTAAGATGCCTTCAGCTTTTGCAAAAGTAAGCCCGGCGGCAAAACACTCCAATTGCTGAGCAGCAACAGCTTCGATCAATCCATCTTTAAGTAGTTGACTGCACAGTACACTGGCACCATGATATCTCAAACCTCCTGCGTGTATCGCCTCAGGCATAAAGTTGTGTCCGAGGGTATACATAGGCAATAATGGAGTATAACCCGCGGTATCACCAAAGTCATATTTGAAAACCCCTTTTGTCAGCTTCGGACAGGATGCCGGTTCCACTGCAATGCATCGTATCTTTTTTCCTTCGGCAAAGTTGTATCTCAGGAATGGAAAACTTATACCTGCAAAGTTACTTCCGCCGCCCAGTGGTGCGATGACAATATCAGGAAAATCTCCCGCCATTTCCAACTGGGCAATACACTCCTGTCCTATGATGGTCTGATGCATCAGTACATGGTTCAATACACTACCCAAAGCGTATTTGGTATCACCACTTTGTGCTGCAATTTCGATAGCTTCTGATATGGCTATTCCAAGGCTTCCGTTTGAATTTGGATCTGCCTGAAGGATAGCTTTTCCTGCATTGGTATTTTGAGATGGTGACGAAAATATATTGGCTCCAAATGCCTTCATAATCATCTTGCGATAAGGTTTCTGATCAAAACTGATTTTAACCATATACACATCGCATTCTAAGCCAAACTGCTGGCATGCAAAACTCAAAGCAGTTCCCCATTGACCGGCACCTGTTTCGGTAGATATTTTTTTAACGCCTTCCTGTTTGCTGTAATAAGCTTGTGGCACGGCAGTATTGGGTTTGTGTGACCCACTCGGGCTTGTACCTTCATATTTGTAATAAATTTTAGCCGGCGTATCCAGCACTTTTTCAAGTGCCGTTGCTCTGACCAAAGGTGTCGGCCTCCACAACTTATATATATCCTGAACCTGATCAGGAATCTCATGATATCTCTCAGGACTTACCTCTTGTTTGATGAGTTCCATAGGAAACAAAGGTGCAAGATCCTCGGGACCGACAGGTTGTTTTGTACCCGGATGTAGTGGTGGCAGAGGTTTATTGGGCATATCAGCAATGATATTGTACCAATGTGAAGGCATCTGAGATTCAGATAAATATATTTTTTTGTCCATAAAACTTTTGATTGAAAATTTTTATAAAAATAGAGTAAAATAAACGATACTGATAGTGCCTGCAAAAAATATACCATTCCTTACAAAGCACATTTCTAAAATGATAATCTGTTACCACTTTTAACTATCAGCATCAAATTTAGTTATGTTCTGAATAGAAAACATTAAGAATGGATTGTATAAAATTTATTTTTAGGTTTTACAGCATTATCTTTGCATTGGAAACCTTTATTTGTAAGTATGATTTGGAAATGAAAAATAATCAAATATGAGATATTTAGATCCAAAAAATGATTTGGTGTTTAAAAAGGTGTTTGGTGGTCATGCCCATATACTTTTGAGTTTTTTGAATGCAACGTTGCCATTGGAAGAAGGCCAAATCATAAAGAGTATAAAATATCTTCCCCCTGAATTAGTTCCGGAAATACCTGTAATCAAAAATTCTATTGTGGATGTTCGATGTGTGGACAATCAAGGGAGGCAGTTTATCGTGGAAATGCAGATGTTGTGGACAGATAGTTTCAAGAGTAGGGTATTATTTAATGCATCAAAAGCTTATGTAAGACAATTGGACAAAGGTGTAGAGTATCAAGGATTAAAACCAGTTTATGCCTTGAGTTTGGTCAATGAAATATTTGATAAAGACTCTCCGTCTTACTATCATCATTACAGATTAGTACACACTGAAGATCAGAATAAAATTATTGATGGCCTACAGCTAATTTTTATTGAAATACCCAAATTCAAACTTAAAAACATTACAGTCATGAAACTCTTCGTACTGTGGATGCGTTATATGTCTGAGATAGAAAATGGACAAGAAATGATAGACCAACAATTGCTCAAGGAATTAAAAACCGTACCTGAAATAGCAGAAGCACTCGAACTTACTAAAGAAAGTGCTTATACCAAATCGGAGTTGGAAGCTTATGATAAATATTGGGATAGTATACGCACTGAAAGGACGCTTATAGCAGATGCAGAAGCCAAAGGTATAGCACAAGGAAGACAAGAAGGAAGACAAGAAGGAAGACAGGAAGGAGAGCTTAAAAAGCAAATCGAAATTGTAATTAATTGTTTTGAAAATAAAATTTCCATTCCTGTCATAGCAAATATCACACATTTGACTGAGGACGAAGTTATAAAAATCTTGAAAGAAAATGCGAAAGCTTAATATCAAATGGATATATGTTTTCTTTAAAATGTAAATCATCTTTAAATTTAGTTTTTATCCATATTTTGTAATTTTAACGGCATTTAAATAAAACAAACAATTCAAACAATTTTAAATTTACTTTAAAATGGAAGGAATAGACAATATTGGACGTACAACTCCGTCAGAATTACAATTGGATAGTACTGCTGTTTCACACTTGAAGGAAACCGCAAAATGGGCGAAATTTTTATCAATTGTTGGCATGGTGATGATGGGTATTATAGTGCTGATTGGGATTATTATGATGGTGTCAATAGGAAGTATTAGTTCTCTTTCTCCCGAGTTGGGCAACTTGGGAGGAATGGGTGCGGGTCTCGGATTTGTTTATCTTATTTTAGCTGGAATCTATGCTTATCCTATTTGGAAATTGTATGGATTTTCTAATCTTACTAAAAAAGCACTTGGCACAAATGATTCAACTTTACTTACCCAAGCCTTTGGTGCTCAAAAATCCATGTTTAAATTTATGGGTTTTTTTACAGCGATCCTTTTAGGCATTTATGCGCTTATCATTGTATTAGGTTTTTTGGGTTTTCTTTTTATGGATTTAAGGCAGTAAAGCTAACTTAACATTTTATAGCTTTCATAAAGTACTTCCGTGGATCAAAGACAGACCACTGACTTTGATATGATTTCCTGACGGGATCAACAGTACGGAGTTTTATTTAAAAAATGCATCTGATTTTATCCCTTATTGGTTGCCCACTTGCCAAATCGATGATATCAGATACATTTTTGCTGAAAGAAAGCTGACTTAGTCCACCATACAAATTAATAAAGCAAACACTTCATATTCCAAAGCCTACCAAAGATGTAGAAGTAGGAGAATATTTGATTTCTTGGTCTCACCTCTGCGGAATAGCTAAGTACAATATGCATCAATTACTCCAAATGGCACCTTGCGGGAGCCGGTGTTTATAAGAAAGAATAAATATAGATGAATAGGGTTCAATTGTCTACATATTTGTATACCAAGATCATTTTTTAGTATTTCTTCTTTCACTTTTTGACTTACCTCGATCAAGAATCTTTAAAGCATCGCCACTCTGAAAGTCCATGCCAAGTTTTGCCAACTCATTAAAGATGATTTTTCCCGATAGGATAAAGTAGGCATTCATATCAGGTGAATGTATCTGAGCATATATTTTGTTCAAATATGTACCGGAGTCCAGAGCATAAAGTTTTACTTTCTGTTATTTGTTTTTTACGTCAACCAAAAGATCAAATTTATCTCTTGTCAATACAGTTTGTATGGCTTTTTTATCATCATTGTCGATATCTTCAGTATTCTTAAAGACAATAATATCTACAAGATCAACAGTACTTTGTATCTTTTTGTCTGATGCATTGATCATTTTAAGTATTTCTCCGGTAAAATTCATATTGACCACACCTTCGTCATTTTTGTATTTTCTTAGTACCTGGTCAATGTTTTTTTGTCCGTAAATGACAACAGAAAAAACAAAACATAAGATTGTTGAAAAGATTTTTGAATTCATGTTATGGATAAATTTTGTTGAATTTAAATTGATTTTTCGGATGATTTGAGTTTGCTGCTTTCGTCTTTCAATTGCCTGAAGGAGATTTTTTTAAGATCATCCACACTCAGATCCGTTTTTAAATGAATGAAAGAAATTTCTCCCTGATCCTCGCTCATGATGAGCAGATTGGTGATCACATCGTCATGTTCCTTCACCAGAATATTGAGGTTAGTGTCTTCTGACCGCACGCTGACATACTCTTCAAACCTGTCCTTGTTTTTAATCTTACTGGCAAAGCCTTTAACGATAGCCGCAGTATTGTACTTGGTTAAGTCGAGTTTTGTTGTGGCGACTCTGATGTGTCTTATACCTTTGGCAATGTCCAGCAGTCCTATTGTTTTCTGATCTAAATCCTTTTTAGGTATCAATTTTATCCCCATTCTGATCACCCATCCGGGTACATAGAATCCTTCGTACCCATCTGTTTTTTTAAGTTGATTGACTACTGACTTAACTGATGATTGCCCATTTGATATCGCAGGAATCATCAACAACAACATAATGAATAGAATTATGTGTTTCATTTTTGTACGCTTTGTGAGTTTGAAATTATTTCTTCTTGACTTTATCAAGATGCTCAGCTCCATCTATATCCAATTTTTTCGCAAGTTTTGCAATTTTGTTCAGGTCGATGTTTCCTACAAAACTCATCATCACAAACTCAGTTTTACCGCCTACAAGGAGTAACAACTCATTGATAGTACCATTAGCTTCTTTAGTTACAAATCTTACATTCGAACCTTTGTCTCTCACAGTCACCAGTTCCTCGTATTCTTTGATATTCAGTCGTTTGTTGGCATCAGCATAGACTTTTTCCGGATTGACCTTGGAAGTAAGGATTCTCAAACCTTTTAAGTCCTTGACTATTTCAGAAAGCTCTTTGTCATCACTGCCATCAGTCACTTTGCTGACCATCTGAAACATTTTAGGGCTGACGTATACGATTGTGAAGTTTTCGTCATCCTGATAATCTTTAAAAAATCGCTCTATGGCATCTGTTTGCGCAAAGCCTGCCAGAGTAAAAAACATAGCTATCGCTAATGAAAAAATGCTTTTCATGTGTCATTAAAATTTAAAATGGTTAATTAATATGATTTTATTTAAAAATGGCCGCTTTTTCCAACGGTTCCATATTTTTCCTAACGGTTTCCTGACTCTCTCTGAACTTGGTTGAAACAAGTGCCAAGGCTTCTCTGGTCACTCTTAGTGCTTCATCAGGATCTTCTATCTCGATGATCTCTGCTGTTTGTTGCTTGTGACTATTATCATTGATGATCTGAAATACATTGACGGCACTAAAAACCAATACTGATACAGCAGCCACTGCCAAAAGAATCTTTCTGATTGAAAATATTTTTGTCTCTTTTACATCCGTATTTATTGCTTCTTTTGCCGGTAGATTATGATTTACAGGGAAAGTCACATTTTTTTGTTCATCAAAATAGTGAAATAAATCACTATACTCCGTATGATTTTCAGCCACATTTCCACTTTTGAAATATGCCTTGATCATTTCTTCTTCTCTCAATGTGGTCTCTCCCTCCCAATACCTGTTTAACACTTCATCCATATCAAGGGTATAATCCATTTTGACCGAAGCCCGATCATCCATCCAGCTGAATAAATCTACGAAAGGAAGGTGTTCGTCACTGATATCACCGGCTCTGAAATATGATTTTAATTCATATTCTTCGTCGATGGAAGTATTGCATTCCCAGTATTTCTCTAACAATAAATTTATATCAGGCCTCATACCCTTTTATGTTTCTTTTTAACAATTGTTCTTTGAGTGTCTTGCGTGCTCTGTGGAGGCTAACCTTCACAAAATCAAGCGTGGTCTCCGTCATTTCAGCAATCTCATGATAGGTGTATCCTTCCACATCTCTGAGATGGACGATTTCCCTTTGTTTTTCAGGCAATTGATTGACCAGATTCATGATATTTCCAAAACGCTCTTCTATTTCAATTTTGCGATCCTGTGTCATATCGTCATCTCGCAGATGCTGATAATCAGAAATATCATTAGTCTTTACTTTTTTATTTCTGGTTTTATCTATGGCCAGATTTCTGGTTACAGTCATACACCAAGCTTCTTTATTGTCTATGGCATTGTATTGCTCCATCCTGTTCCATATTTTTATCATCAATTCCTGCATGATATCTTCAGCATCAAATGTATTACCCACAATGTTTAAAGCAAATCGATACAATTTATCTTTAAATGGCAAATTAAGGGCATTCATTTTATTTTCGTTCATTGACATGGGGATGACGGCTTTGTATTATAAAATGTTACAAAAATCATAATATTTTTTGAAATTGGTTGTATTTTGCCTCCTGAAGTGTGCTAAAATACTATAAATTTTCATTTATTCGTTACATTGAATTAAAAATTTCACTTTATACATATTAAATTAAATTATAATATGTATATTTGTGGCATTGAATTCAAAAACCGATTTTTATGTTACGATATTTTGTATATATCACAGCTTTCCTATTATTACTTCCTGGTGTTCTTTCGGCTTCAAATCATGCAGTAGCCCGAGTCAAAAAAGGAGAAAATATTGAAAAACTTCTCAAAAGACATTTACTCACACCTCACCTTTGTAATATTGATGCATTCAAGAATATCAATAAATTAAAAAACCCAAATAAAATATCAGCAGGTAAAGTATATAAACTTCCTCTTAAGATAGTAGAGTACAATGGTAAAAACATCCGTACCTCCGCAGGTATCCATGATCTGAATATTGCTAAAAAGATAGAAAAGCTCAACAGTGATCTTCTTAAAGTGGGAATTAGGGACAAAAACTATAAAGAAAATGGAAAACTTTGGGTGCCTTTTGCTGAATACAATTGCGAACAAGACAAAGATCTTGTTGAATCTGAAGGTGCCACAAATAAAGACCTAATAGTAGCTGATAAAAAATCGGAATCAAACGCTATCATACCCACGGCAACTGAAATGAAAAGAACAGGAATAAGAGAGATTTTTGTTCCACTCATGGGTCCTGGATATGACATTGTTCATGTAGAAGATTTAACTCTATCCGGTCAGGTATATTATATCATCAGCGGACATGGAGGTCCTGATCCCGGAGCTGTATGCACTGACTGTCCTTCCAAAATGTGTGAAGATGAGTATGCTTATGATGTAGCGTTAAGGCTGGCAAGAGATCTGATGCAGCACGGAGCAACTGTTCATATGATAGTGCAGGATAAAAACGATGGTATCAGAGACGAACAATACCTTGCTTGTGATAATGATGAAAAACTAATGGGCGAAGATTTGATACCGTTATCACAAAAGAGAAGACTTCAGGACAGAGTAGATGAAGTCAATCATCTTTATAAAAAATACAAGAAAAATGGAGTAAAAGTGCAGAAAGCAATAGAAATACATGTGGACTCAAGAAGCAAAGGAACAAGGCAAGATGTTTTTTTCTACTATAATAAAAATAATCCGGGAAGTAAAAAAATGGCAGAAAATACTCAGGACGTATTCGCTTCAAAATATGACCAACATCAAAAAGACAGAGGATATAAAGGATTTGTTGAGGATAGAGGTATATACATGGTCAGAAACCTGAAACCGGATTTGTTGTTTGTTGAATTGGCCAATATCCGCAATACTTCTGATCAAAAAAGACTCATCATCAACACCAATAGACAAGCTTTGGCCAATTGGCTTTTTTGAAGGAGTCAGAAAGCCTGTGAATGATTAAATAGGGCTTTGATCATTTGATATTTCCGACTACGTACTGGGAATCTTACGTACATCTTTTCAAACTCTCATTCAGGGCTTTTATATCTTCTTCAGTATGTAGAGCACTGATGACTATGCGCGTGATGGGTGGTGCCTCCGGATCGGGATATGCAAAACTGGAGATCAAAATCTTTTCATCCATTAGTTTGGGATACAGTTCATTCCTTGTTGTATAAAATACAGGATAATAGCTGATGTATCTGAATTGATTCAGGATGCCACTATTGTATTCCATAAAAAAGCCGATATTAAGCATCAACCACTGGTGTGCCTGATCGTACATTGACTTAGTATGTAAAAAAGCATAAAGATATGCCGGTACAATCGGAGTAGCGCCTGAAAACAATGGCATTGATTTGATGGCCCGGATCGTGGTGTTGTCAGAAAAAATGATACCTCCCGGTATACCTGACGCTTTTGCCATAGAAGAGATAACTATCAATTTTATATGAGCAGGAACCAATGACCTCAGAAAACTGTACGATCCTTTGCCATGAAAGGATCCGGAAAAGGCCTGTTCATATGACTTGATACCAAATGCATGGGAATCATCAAAAACGAGAGTAATATCTTGATTATCCGACAATTCTTTTACCCAATCAAATGAGATAGGTTGGCACGTTAATGGATCGATGGTATTGGCACAAATCAACACCTTTCCAGGAATTTCAGCAGCACGATCAGCAATACTATTGCTAAAATCGACAGAATCCAGAAAATCATAATGAATAGCGGCATGCTCCCACAAAGCGGGATGTACACCCGGAGCATAAATCACTTTGGACCCTTCCAACATGCTCATCACCAATTGGCCCGCAAGCAATCCTGATGAAACAGTGACTGCGCCCTCAGCCTGGTTGATATAAGCAAAATAGTCTTCTGCTTCATCATAAATAGCCAGTTGCACATTATTATGACGAGAAGCGGAGTAGATCGTCCCATACTTTTCAAACCCTTCGAGCAACATAGTTTGAAATGCTGGCTGACGTCCTATGCCAAGATATGACGTGCCACTGAAATACAGGTATTTCTGCTGATCCATCTGGATGGTTCTTCCCGGTAAAGATGATGTAAATGTTTTTTGGTTGGTCAAACTTTATGCAATCGGATTTTAATGACTCAAAGGTAAAATAAGTTTACATAAACAGATTTTTTGAACACATCAAACTCAGAAAATTTTAAAAATTGTTAGCAAACAGTTTGATTACCCATAAGAATAGGTGTATCATTGTTTAAAATAATCTCCATCAATGATGAAAAAACTTGAACCACATTTGTTCTATACTTACGGCAAATTGTATTAATACAAAATATTTGAGATGACATTTTCAAGAGTTCCCAAATAATTATTTTGTTAATCCGACTTTTTTACATCACAAATTCACAATAATTGCGTTACTTTTGTAAACAGATTAATAATTTTAAAAATCTATATCAATGACTAGACTTATTTTTATTATTTGCCTTATGGTTGGCCTGCTTTACTCTTGTGCTGATAATACCACTGTATCCGGAGAAGAGCTTAAACCAATTTTGCCTGCAGAACCATTTGCTTATGATGGACTAAGGCTCCCAAAAGGTACAAACCCTTCAGGGGCTACCAACAGAAATATAAAATTTAGCAACGGTCAACCTGTGATGATAGATGGTCAATTTGTTTTTGAACCTGTGAGCACAATGACTATAAAACCATGGGTAGCTACACTTGGAAGAGTACTCTTTTATGATACAAAATTATCATTGAACAACACGATTTCATGTGGAAGTTGTCACCATCAGGACAAAGGTTTCGCAGACGGACTTCAGTTTAGCACTGGTTTTGAAGGAAGAATCACAGAAAGAAATAGCATGGGGATCACCAATCCAATTGTCCAAAACAATTTGTTCTGGGATTCAAGATCAAAAACACTTCATGATTTATCACTCCAACCAGTTCAAAACCATATAGAAATGGGTATGGAAAATATAAACCGACTGATTGAAAAATTGGAAAATACAGCCTATTACAAACCGCTTTTCAATAAAGCTTTTGGCAACGAAAAAGTGACTCCGGAAAGAATATCTACAGCACTATCCCAATTTGTGGGTTCCATCACTTCCAACAGATCAAGATTTGACCAGGGATTGAATAATAACTTTGCTAATCTTTCCGAACTTGAAAGACTTGGTAATGACATCTTCCATAGTGATCGGGCAAAGTGCTCAACTTGTCATGGCGGAAATAACTTCAGTGCCTTAGATGGTCCGGGAGATCCTTATGGCGGAGGTTTTTCAGGTCAGGATCTTCGCGGGGCAACCAATATAGGTTTGGATCTGGAATATAAAGATAAAGGTTTAAATAATGGTAAATTTAAAATTCCAAGTCTCAGAAATATAGATCTTACCAAACCCTATATGCATGATGGCAGATTCAAAACCCTCGAAGAAGTAGTAGAACATTACAGCTCAGGTGTAAAGCAGCACAGGGATCTGGATTCAAAATTTACTGACGGAAAAGGAAATGTAAAACAACTTAATCTAACTCATCTGGAGAAAAAAGCTTTAGTTGCATTTCTTAAGACATTGACTGATTCGGAGATGATTTCAGATCCAAAATGGAGCAACCCTTTCAAACAATAGTAAGTGTATTTTAAACTTTTATCATTTGTTTCAAAGTGGCATGTTTAAACATACTCTAAGGCATTAGAACCATCAATCGAACACAATTTCCTTTTCAATATATCCGCCGCGAGTGGATAGTAATTTTAGTTTGCCTTTCACTGGTTCTTTTTTATTGACTTTCACTCTAAAAATGGCAGATTTCGATTGGCCCGGTTCCGTATATCCTGCAAAAATGGTTTTATCGTGAGTTGATGGTACTTTTATGGTCACACTTGCTTTATCAAATCCTTTGAGCAAGTCTTTTTCAAAATCGAGTACTACCCTATCCTCCTGAACGATTTTCACCCTCTTGGCCTGATCAAGTGCAACGGGAAGTTTTCCTGTATTTGTCCAGGAAACATAGACTTCATAGATACTATCTTTTTTACTTACTTTTGTTTCTTTTAGTTCTATCTGGGGCAGATCCATTGCCATTCTGAGATTAAACAAAGATTGCTTCTTAATCCATCGTTCCAACTGCCAGGTTGGTCCGTTTTGTGAGAAAAACTTTGGATGAAAACCTCCTATTTCCACTTCACCGAGTTGGGGATGATTGAATTTTGACCATGGCTTAAATCCTTTGGAACTATTAGCTTCATCATCCCACATGATAGCATCATAATCATCGTAATCTCCGTCACCATTGTAATCTTTCATCGCCCCATTATTCCACAATTCATCACCGTACCAAATGGCGCCATAATAAAAATACCCAAAATCCGGACCGTGGCCAAAAAGTGGTGTTGGTTTATTAGGATCACCTGTGACATTGTTGAATTTTCTGCGGGTATGATAGACATTATACACATCGCCTGCCCAAGGGTAGCCGGTAATGGATAACCCCAAAGAATCATAATATTCATATATCTTCCTGTCTTTGGGAAACATAGATTCTTCAGATGATGATGTGGACGGTGGTCTGAGATGCATCGGCACTCTGGTGTCCAGAGAGTTGACTACTGAAATATTGGGGTGCGAAATAAACCACAAGAAGGCAGATTTGGTTTCAATTTCACTAAGCGGATACTCACCAGACCCAAACTGAACATAGCCCCTTTCAGTTTCGTCACCGCCAGTGTCAGGTCGCCAGTTTTCAGGATAATTTCTATGAAGGTCCAATCCCCCGATACCGTCTTCGTTATACTTCTCATCACCATCATTATCAATCCCTCTGAATAAAGAATATAATCACCTTTACCTTCCAATACCTGCTTCATGAGTCGGTCTCCTGAAATCCTTTTATCTATGATATAATTGGCTTTTTCTTTCTCCTTCGGCGTTATCGCTTTTTTTCTCATCATGTGGATAATGCCATCATCGTTCAGATCTTCACTCGTATCTTCGTCCAGCAATCCATCCCTGTCCGTATCATGAGGTCTCACAGTACTTCTGTTGCTTTGTGCTGAAAACAAATACATATTGGTGCCATCCGGATTATTCTGGGGCCTGACATAGATAGTTTTGGTGTCAATCAGTTTGGTTATCTCAGTATCTTTTCCATAGTTTTCTAATATGTGTTTGGTCAGCCACAACACTGATTCTGAAGACGTCACTTCGCCACCATGCCTTCCTCCCTCAAAATAGGCTGCCGGTTTATCTGTATGTTTTCCGGTCTTTTTATTGGTTATGGTCATCTGTAAAATCGGGCGCCCTTCATACGATCTTGCTACTTCATAAAGATCAGTAATATCAGGATACTCTTTTGCCCATTTTCTATACCAGTGATACATCACATCCGGCGTATGATAGATATCAAAAGTCAGTTTTTCTGTTGGTTTATATTCTACTTCCGGAAAACTATCTTTTTTGAAAAAAGATGGCCCATGCCTTTCACCTTTGATAGTATAAAATTTTGTCTTGCTGTTTTGTTCCGGAAACAAAGGTGCTTTATAGTACAAAGGATCCTGAGCAAAACCGGAATAACAAAACATGACCGAGAAAAGAAATACAAGTAATTTCATTTTAATCTTAAATTTGAAAAGCTCAAATATAATGAAAAGAAGAAATATTCACTTAAGATGGCATAATAACTTAAAGCAGAACCGATCATTAGTATTATAAAATCAAAATTATGTTACTAATTTCTTTAATGAACGCAACATCTTGGCGGTCAATTGTACCTGAGTGTTCTCAATTTCTTTACTGAATATATTGACTAATGGTATGTGATTCAGTATTTTATATGTAATTCTGCTTTCGTTTAGTTCTTCGAGCTTAGAAATGCTATGTTTGAATGTGTCTGCGGACAATGTCTTGATACCGCTCAGTTTTGATTTTTTACTTTCTGATACTTTTGGAAAGTGAGATGATTTTCTTTGGTTTATATTTGATGTGGTATCCGCGGGTGAAAATCCGGCTGTTTTCCTTTTTTTTGAAATCCAAGATCTGATCTGATCATATACTTCCGGATGATTGACCAGTTTTTGGTGTGCCACGCCGGCAAATTCCTTATGGTTTTTTAAATTAAAATTCAGATGATGTTTATTTCGTGAATGGCCAGTTGCACTGCTTTTAAGGACCATCGCATCACCAAACCATTGACTTGCAAGGCTTTCAGGGTCTTTGCTTAAAGTTCCTGTTACCAAAAAATACTCAGCATGATCCAGAAGGGGCACTATTGTTTTATTGTTTTTGAGTAATTGATCCGGATGATGGCCTTCCCAATCTTCATCAGTCAGATAACCATATCTTAAGTCCTTGATACCAGCACTTCGCAAGTTGATAATGTCTCCTGTCAGTTTAGTATAAGATACTGGTACTTTTTTCAGGAGATATGTGACAGCATTCCCAAATTTTTCCAGTGGTGCCCCAAGATGTGGGGTACCCATAAATATCAATTTGCTGACTTGCAAATGCCAGTCAGCGCTCTGCAAAGGTGCATAATGACAGGCACTTCTTACCACGAGCCCACCCATACTATGTGCAATCATGACAATCTCTTTTACCCGAACAGGATATACTGCGATCAAAGATGCTATCAATTGTGAAAGTAATTTGCCATTTTCAGAAATATGTATGCCAGTATTGTATCGTATATAAAAAGGTGTGTACTTCAAATCATTCTGCAGTAAGCTTCCATAATTTATCTCATCCGATTCTTTATAATTCCAGGTGGTTTCGTTATTAATTAGTCCATGTACCAATATACAAATTTTTGGATTCAGTGGTGTATCATACTTTTCATGAAAATCCTTGTCCAATACTACGGGCTTTCCATGTCTGAAAAACTGCATGTCTATTGAAAGTCCATTTGATGTTCCACTCAAATAGTCCCCAACAATACCATTAAGAATGCTTTCGCCTACTTGTATTCCTTTACTTAATGTCACAACCACTTTAGATTTATTTTTTTGTTTGTTCTGATCTGTTTCCATAATTTCTAGTTTGATTAAACTTGACATAGCTGTTTAACAGCTTCTCTGATCAGTTTTCGGGATAATTTATCGACATCAACATTATATTTTGATGCATTTGACAGTTTCTGATGTGCTTTTATTTTTGAGTATGTAATGCAAAAGTGCTGGCTGATAAGAAAATATTCTTTAACCAAATCCTGATTAGCAATTTTATTTCCTTTAACATTTAAGTACAAGTTAGACACAATTTTTTCCTCTCTTGACTTTAACCCAATCACGTATTGACTGTCTGAATTTATATGAATAATATCTTTTAAATCCGAGCTCTGCTGCTGAACAAATTCAAGACTTTTAATGATGGCGGTCAATTCCATACGCTGATGTGTAGTTTTGTAGACTATCCCTGACAAAACTGTTTTTCCCTTATCAGTGAGAATTATCGCAGCCCAAGCGCCTAAACCATGTTGTGGATGGCAACTTCCATCTGTATAAATGCTGATATGAGTATTCAATCTATCAATAATAATTCAAAGTTACGCATAAAATTGAGATTCACGTTCCATAAGCCAAAAATTAAATTCCGTTGCTCCATCACATACCTATTCACTATCTTTGCAAAACTTTAAAAAGAGCACATGAAAATCATTTTTATGGGTACGCCTGAGTTTGCAGTACCATCACTTGATATCCTTGTCACAAATGGTTACCAAATCGCTGCCGTTGTAACTGCACCTGACAGTATGGGTGGACGTGGGGGCAAACAGCTCATAGAGTCTGCTGTAAAAAAATATGCCGTTGAAAAACAAATACCTGTTTTACAGCCCGAAAAACTAAAATCACCAGCATTTATTGAAGCGCTAAAGAACATTAATGCTGATATACAGATAGTGGTAGCTTTCAGAATGTTGCCCGAAATAGTGTGGAATATGCCACCTTTGGGAACATTTAACTTACATGGTAGCCTGCTGCCAAAATACAGGGGCGCTGCGCCTATCAACCACGCCATCATCAATGGGGAAAAGGAAACCGGTGTAACGAGCTTCAAATTAAAACACGAAATAGACACAGGAGATATATTGATTCAGAGAATGATTCCTATCTCTGATGATGAAAACGCCGGCCACCTTCATGACAAAATGAAAAATATAGGCGCTGAAGTAGTGCTGGAAAGTGTAAAAATGATAGAAAATGGCCATTACACATTTATCCGTCAGAAAGATGAACTTGCTTCACATGCCCCAAAAATATTTCACGAAACATGTCGAATAAATTTTAATAGTCCCGCACGAAAGATTCACAATTTTATACGAGGTCTGAGTCCATATCCCGGAGCATGGATACGGGTAGACGATAGGGAAATGAAAATTCTGTCGGCTACTATTGTGAATAATACTGACACATCGGAAAGCGGAACGATAATAACTGATTATAAAAAGAATTTGAAAATAAAATGTGCAGATGGTTATATCCATGTACTTCAACTCAAGCCTGAAGGTAAAAAATTGATGTCCACATCAGAATATCTCAACGGATGTAAGGTATTGTCTGAAAAAGTGGATCAAGAGTATGTTTAAATCAGGATGGGTGTATCCCATTTTTCACAAAAATTGTTTAAACTGCTTGCTCCTCATTCCCAAGCATAGCTTGGCAGGCACTGAAGAGACTGTCAAGCTATGCTTGAGACGAGCCACCCTATAACTCTTAACTACTATGATAATATACTAAATTGGTAACTTAAAAATTATATAATATAGTGCAATTTTGGGGTACACCCATCAGGTTTGCCTATCTAAATCGGTAACCAATACCACACATTGCCCGATATTCTCCTTCTGCAGGATTGCGTTTGTAACTGTGTGTCTCCAGGAGTGCCGCAAGTCCAATACCCAAATCCATTGTGAAAGCATCACTAAGTCCAAACTGGTAACCGCATCTTACTATTGGTCCGATGCGACTTAATCCATTTTTGACTATATTATCCAAATCATCCAGAATCACATCATTATAATCATACTTATACGCAAAACCTGCTGAAATATACCAACCCGTCATTGCATCAATCCTTTGTCCAGGGAAATATTTCCTGAAATCCAGTGATGCATTCAACCAGTCATGTTCAGAAATAAATGTAATATGACCGCGATGAAAATTGAATTGTAATGATGAACTCCGGGCAATCCTGTATTCAAAGTGAATAGATGGAATCATAATTAAGTTAAGAGCATTTGTTTTTATGTTGGCTTTAGAGCCACGACCTTCAGATGAACTAACCTGAGCATTGACGGAGCTGTAAATAAAAAATAAACATATAATTAAAATTCTCTTCATGAAAATAAATTTTCAACAAATGTATTTATTTATTTTTGATTACCAAATGAAGAAATCATCTTACATTTGACCAACCAACCAAATCATATCGTGAAGCCCGAGCCCAAAATCTTAGTCACAGGTGCCAATGGTCAAATCGGAAGAGTATTGACCGAAGAGCTTAGAATCAAATATGGAACGAATGCAGTTCTTGCCACAGACATTACCAAACTATCAGTCACTGTCGAGCCATTTGAGTTTCTTGATATCCTCAATATTCAGAGACTCAGAGAAATTATCATAGATCATGGAATCAATCAAATCTATCATCTTGCAGCCATACTATCTGCAAATGGAGAATGGAATCCATTAAAAACATGGAATATCAATCTAAATGGTCTACGATCTGTGTTGGATCTTGCACGTGAGTTCAATATGCAGAAAGTTTTTTTCGCAAGTGCCATTGCAGTTTTTGGTACTACTACTCCCAGAATCAAAACCGCCCAGGATGTACCATTGCTACCTTCCACAGTATATGGGATAAGCAAAGCTACTGGTGAACTATGGTGCAATTATTATTTTAAAAGGTATGGACTTGATGTAAGGTCTTTACGGTATCCAGGTATCATCGGCTGGCAATCCTTACCTGCAGGTGGCACCACAGATTACGCAGTAGAAATTTTTCATGCTGCGCTCAAGGATAAACAATACACTTGTTTCCTTAAAGAAGATACAAGGCTACCAATGATGTACATGGATGATGCCATTAAAGCCACCATTGACCTTATGGAAGCTCCGTCAGAAACCATTTCTGTAAGATATAGTTACAATCTTGCAGCCATGAGTTTTACTCCTGCAGAAATTGCGTCCGAAATCCAAAAGCATATTCCAGAATTTTCAATATCTTATGAGCCGGATTTCAGACAGGATATCGCCGCAAGCTGGAGTGAAACGATTGATGATTCGGTAGCCAGAATCGATTGGAATTGGGCTCCTAATTATGACCTGACTTCCATGACAAAAGATATGTTGGACCATCTAAAATGACATGAGAAGATGAATGAATGAATGAATGAGAAAATGAGTGAATGACCTGAACCAACATAAATTAATTAGTAATGAAAAATAAAAATCAAATTATATCCGATATAACCACAGAACTCAACAATCTGCAATCATCTGGTCTGTTTAAAAAAGAACGAATTATTACAACACCACAAAGTGCTGTGATCAAGACCACTGCAACAAGCGAAGTCCTTAACTTCTGTGCAAATAATTATCTAGGCTTATCGTCGCATCCGGAAGTGATCAAGGCCGGTAAGGAAGCCATTGATTCCCATGGATTTGGAATGTCTTCTGTTCGTTTTATATGCGGTACACAGGATATTCATAAAGAATTGGAGCAAAAAATTGCTGCATTCGTCGGACAGGAAGATGCCATCCTTTATGCTGCCGCCTTTGATGCCAATGGTGGTCTTTTCGAACCATTACTCGGTGAAGAAGATGCGATCATATCAGATGCCTTAAATCATGCATCCATCATCGATGGTATCCGACTCTGTAAAGCCAAAAGATACAGATATGAGAACAACGACATGAATGATCTCGAATCAAAACTAAAAGAAGCTACAGAATCTGGCAGCAGGAGGATTTTGATCGCAACAGATGGAGTCTTTTCTATGGATGGTATTATAGCACAGATAGATAAAATCTGTGACCTTGCTGACAAATATGGGGCTATGGTCATGGTGGATGACTGCCATGCAACCGGATTTGTAGGCAAAACCGGTCGTGGGTCAGCAGAACACAATAACGCTTTTGGCAGAGTAGATATCATTACCGGAACTTTTGGGAAGGCCCTTGGAGGTGCAAGTGGTGGATTTACAGCTGCAAAAAAAGAAATCGTTGAATTACTCCGACAAAAGTCCCGTCCTTATCTTTTTCCAATACCCTCGCTCCGGCAATAGTCGGTGCATCCATTAAAGTGCTGGATTTGCTAAGTCAAAGTACAGCTCTGCGTGATAAGCTGGAGAAAAATACGGAATACTTTAGAAGTGAAATGACAAAACTTGGATTTGACATCGTTCCAGGTACCCACCCTATCACACCGGTCATGTTGTACGATGCGCGGTTGGCTCAGGAGTTTGCCTCTCAACTATTAGAAGAAGGCATATATGTTATCGGATTTTTTTTTCCGGTCGTGCCCAAAGAAAAAGCCAGAATCAGAGTTCAGATAAGTGCAGGGCATGAGATCCACCATATTAGCAAAGCAGTTGAAGGATTTTATAATGTTGGCAGAAAACTTGGAGTTGTGCGGTGAGTGTTTATAACTTATTGGACAATAATTCCTTATGCTATTCTTTTCCCAGATTTCTGAAGTGGCCAAGAAGACACCAGTATTTCCTCCCCTCGACCCTCATTCCCTTAAGGGACGGCCCGCTCTTAATCTTCGAAACCTATCTTCTCCTTTAGCTTTAATCAACATATTTGGGAAGACCCACCCAATTCTTCAAATATTAACACTTGAATCACCCATTGCAATGCTGTTCTTTTCTAGTTCCAATCAAAAAAGCGCAATATGCCATACAATCATCCACTAAAAAGGTGAAAAGTTTAATAAAATAAATCTTACTTTTGCACTCTTAAATTTTCATTTGTGAGAAAAAGCACAGCAGTATTACTGACCATCATCCTGATTTTAATTTTAGATCAGGTACTCAAAATATACATCAAAACCAATATCCACTATGGTGATGGTTTCGATATTTTAGGGTTGAGTTGGGCTAAAATCCATTTTGTCGAAAATGAAGGCATGGCCTTTGGTCTAAGTTTTGGTGGCCTGACCGGTAAATATATTTTGAGTATATTTAGGATCCTCATGGTAGGCTTTTTGTTTTACATCCTTAAAAATCTTTTGGTACATAATGAGACCTATGGTCTGATTATTAGTTTTAGTATGATTATTGCTGGCGCTATTGGAAACATCATAGACTCCATGTTTTACGGACTGATATTTTCTGAATCTTATTTTCATGGGGGTCTTGCAACTATGTTTCCACCTGAAGGCGGATACGGCAATTTTTTAACAGGTAAAGTGGTGGATATGCTCTATTTCCCACTGATTGACACCATACTACCTGAATGGGTTCCGTTTTGGGGTGGTGAAAGATTTGAGTTCTTCAGACCAGTATTCAATATTGCAGATTCAGCCATCACTACCGGTGTCGCATCGATATTGATATTTCATCGGAGATTTTTCAACACAGAAAAGCAAACCAGCAAAGAAACTGTTTCTGATCTTTCAGATGTAGACACAACCAGTGATGTTGAACCCACGACATAGGAATCAATAAAAATCATTTTAATCATTTGTTACCTGTATAAAAGTGAACATCCATTTTATCGGTTGATGCCAACTTGTACTTTTTGTAGTACCTATGGGAGCCTTTATTACAATAGTGTTCCATCCTTTTTTTTTTTAGTAGAATCATTGTCGGAACTCTGTATTCATACCCTTCGTCCATGAGTGGAATCTCTTGATTACCTTTCTGTCCTGCACGAAGCCAATTCGGGGGTAAAACTTCTGTCTTATTGCACCATATTTTACTATATTTTATTAATTTTCCCATTATTAAATCCACTCCGAAAAGACTATGATGAAGATGAATAGAAAAATATTTATATCTACTGCAATGATAATCAAACGCATACCTTTAGGGGAAGGGTAAAAAACTCTTGATCATCATAAAATATTTTGTTTTCAAAGTAGCAGCTTTATTGATTAATTGAATATTTATGTTAAAATAACCAAATCTGGTCTTAGCAACAGTTTTTATTTAGAAAGTATTATCAAAGTTAAACCTGCTATGTATAAAAGCAACATTATATTCAATATTTGTTTGGTTCCCTTTGGTGCATTATCAAACTCTTTCCATACATAAATACCCCAAAGTGCAGCAACTACTGTTGCCCCTTGCCCTAAGCCATAAGACACTGCAGGACCTGCTTTTCCGGAAGCAATAATGCTAAGTGACATTCCTATACACCATATAACACCACCCAAAATTCCAATTAAATGGTCTTTTTTTAAACCTTGGAAATAATCGGTAAACAAAACGGGTGTTCCACTAAACGGACGCTTCATTTGTATGGTATTAAAAACAAAGCTGCTGATTACAATACCCACAGCAAAAATTACTAAGGCTGTATAAGGAGTAAGTTTGCCCGCCTCGGGAATACTAAAATTTGTTACCATTGAACCCGCGACATATTTGTAAAATAATCCCATTAAACAGCCGCTTATTACTGCTAGTATCAACCCTTTTTTAGAAATAACTGATGCAGAATTTGTTTGCAATTTATGATAAGCTCTTGCGTTAAGAATTATTGCCAAGGTGATTAAAGCGACACCTCCAAAAATTAAAATCGGGTCACCCTGAGGAATTGATATATAATTAACAATTACACCTAATACCAGCGCAATTCCTATACCTACAGGAAAAGCTACTGACATACCTGCAATTCCTATTGCAGCTACTAATAGGATATTGGCTAAATTAAAAGTAACACCCCCAATAAAAGCAGAAAATAAATTACTATTATCTGCTTGGCCAAAATCATTCATAAACGACCTGCCTTCGTTTCCATAACTTCCCAATGTAAAAGCCAGAAGAAGAGTAGTGATTAAAATTCCAAAACCATAGTCCCAATAAAAGAGTTCAAAACGCCAGGTTTTAGTGGTGAGTTTGGTAGTATTTGCCCAACTACCCCAGCATAGCATGGTGATTACACAAAGCGTAATAGCTAATCCATAATTTTCTACGATATACATATTGTTTGTTTTAAATGGTTATCAATTGTAAATTTATGTCATTTTTAAATGGTATTGATGATTGCGCCCCCATTTTTGTTACTGAAATGGAAGCAGCTTCAATAGCAAATTTTACTGCGCTTTCCCAATTTTTTCCTTCAGCGAGTGCAACTACTAATGCCCCACTGAACGTATCTCCTGCAGCTGTAGAGTCTATTGCTTGCACGACCGGTGCACTTACCTTAAAATTTTGTGTATTGTTTTGAAAATAGGCACCTTGTTTTCCAAGAGTAATGATAACATTTTTTACTCCTTTTGTTAAAAATATTTCAGCAGCCCTGGAAGCAGTTATTTCATCACATACTTTTATGCCAGTCAGTAAAGTTGCTTCCGTTTCATTGGGTGTAATAAGGAATAAACCATTCAGCAACTCGTCAGATAAGTTTTGTGCTGGGGCAGGATTAATTATCACTTTCTGAAGATTAGCCTTTGCCTTTTTTGAAACTGATGCAATAGTTACCATTGGAATTTCTAATTGCATTAAAATAATTTCTGCTTCATCCATATCCTTAACCTGTTCAATATCCGCTGGCAAAAGATTTGCATTGGCACCTGGAGCAACAAGAATACAATTTTCCCCCTCTTCATTAACCATAATCAAAGCAGTTCCGGATGGATTTTTTTCGTCAATAAAAACAAAATCAGTGTTGATATTTTCTTTTTTTAAGCCATCAATACTTTGTTTTCCAAAAATATCATTCCCAACTTTTGCAACAAATATTACATCCCCGCCTAATCTGGCAGCAGCAACTGCCTGGTTTGCACCTTTTCCGCCAGCATTCATAAAAAAGTCACCTCCTAAAATGGTTTCACCCGGTAATGGAATTCGCTTTGCTTTTATTACCATATCGGTATTGGCACTGCCTATAACTATTATTTTACTTGTCCTCATTTTTATTTTTTTATTTTTCAAAAGAAAATTTATATACATCACTTTTCTTTGGTTCACTCTTATAAATAATTGCTTCAGT
Organism: Saprospiraceae bacterium; assembly: GCA_016713025.1. Classification (NCBI taxonomy): domain Bacteria; kingdom Pseudomonadati; phylum Bacteroidota; class Saprospiria; order Saprospirales; family Saprospiraceae; species Saprospiraceae bacterium. Next base: position 1,965,407 of record JADJPZ010000004.1, read on the forward strand.
GATGTATACGTTTGTATTTAAAGATTCAATGTTTTTGTCCCCCTTAACGACCAGTTTTAATGTATGTTTTCCCGGGTTTAACTGAAACACATGCCACAGCGAAACATTCCGATGCTCCTGTTGACTGTAGTTATAATAAGTATCAATACTTCTATGAAATTTTCCATCCAGATAGATATCAGCCTGACCTCCATCTTTTACCCAGTTTCCCATCAATGAAATTCCAGTTCCGTTAAATTCAAATTCAAGCTCATCTCCCTTCGTATTTGAAAACATTGATTGCTCAGTTTCTTTTTCCCCATCCCATGATTTCACTTTAAACATATTCCAATTACCCTTGAACTTCCATTTTTCTTTTTCGAAAATGGAGGCTTTGCCATCAAAAACAACCTTAGGGAAAGAGTTCTCAAATGTTGCCGGCTTATAAACCTGCATAGGCCAGGAAATTGTATTACCATTAATTTTTCCACCATTCTGTAGTATTAATTTCAACGCGTAGTTATAAGTACTTTCCACAGCAGTATTAAATGAATAAGTTGTATTAATAAAAACAGAATCCCCGACGGCCTGCACACCTTTCCTCATTTCAACAGGAAGTTTTGCAAACCCTTTAATTACACCAATCACTGCCATTGCATTTGATGGGTTACAGTCTGAATCGGCTCCGCAGCGTGTAGTTATTTCAAGCGTTTTATAATCATCACCTTCTCCATATAATAGCCCCATTACAATAAAAGCACCATTTAATTTGGCATCGATATTAAATGGAGAACCGGCGCCACTAATGTCCACATCTCCCCATTTTGCATCCAGCTCTTTCCAGGCGGCTTTCCAATTATTGGGATAATAACGGTGCAGTTTGATTACGTCTCTTACAATTCTTGAATAATCGCTTTCAGCAGGAATGGATGAAAGACCGGTTTCAATTATTTTATTGATATCCTTTTCAAAAAAGGCGGCACTGTAAAGCGCACTTAAAAATATTCCGCCGTAAACTCCATCACCATAGTTCATGATATGTCCTATTTTATCAGATTCATTAATGATGTTCTGTATCATACCGGGATTCATAAATCCTATGTAATCTGCTTCAATCTGAAAGTCAATATCGTCAGCCCGAAAATTATACTCCGGATTGCCGGACATTGGAGGATAAATACCATCAAAATAATTTTTTCTTGCCTGCATATTGGCACACCAAAGATGATATCCTGCCTTTGCCAGCATTTCCTGGTATTTGACCGCCGGTGCATCCATGCCATATTTATCCATAGCCATCATGAAAGTCAGTTGCACATAAATATCATCCTGCCAAACACTGCCTTTAATATCTGCTGGTGTCCATTTAATAGAATCATTATTTATTTTTTGCTGAAACCTAAATTCTGTGGGTGCACCATAAGTGACCCCAATCATTTTCCCGGCCCAGCCTCCTGCAATTTTATCTTTCAGATTTTGCTTGCTTATTGAAAGAATTTTGCTTTGTGATTGGACCTGTATAAAACACATCGTTCCGATAATAATTAATACCAATAAATTTATTTTTTTCATTTCCTAATTATTAAATTTTATAAATGAGCTCTAACTTAATCAAACCTTAACCAATCCAGCTTCAACATACCAGACTTGATCAGAATTTTAATTTTATTATTGCCTTTGTTCAGTTTATAACTACCCACTGTCTGCTCTAAAAAATCCTCACTTAATACATTAACGATAACCTTTTTGCTATTGATCTCAATAATTAAGTTTGCAGGCACTTCAGCAACAGAGGCCCTGATGGTTAATTGATGTTTTTTCTTGTCTAAACATTCAAAATTGTATACTACCCATTCTGACTGCTGAAGTTCAATTGATTGCTCCGACCAAAATTGTTCTTTATCCTTACTGTCGAGATTAATTTTTACGGGTTCGTTTTTTCTATAATGCTGTGATTTGGTTGCAGTGTCTTTTACAAAATATGATTGATTAAACCCATCATGTCCATAATTTTCAGCCTCAATTTTTCCGGGGATTCTTGGTAATATAGCATTGCATACATCTTCAAAATAATCGCAGTTGGAAAGTTTTATATTCTCAAGAAATTCATTCAATGCTTTTTCAGCAATTACTGCATCCGGTTTTGCACCGCCTTTGGTATATTCTGAAATTAAATCCCAATTATCTGGCTTTTTAATTGAGTAAGGCGTATTTTGGGTATCTAATTTTTTCCAAGGCCAAAAAGAAAAACCAATGTTGTTCGCTTCAAATAATTGTGTTGTTGCCCAATAAATTGCATTCCCTTTTTCGCCAGTTTCTCCTACCCATATTGGCGTGTTAAGTTCATCTCTCTTTTTTAAATATTCATCTATGCTATTCAAATTATCGGGTCTGCCCCAACAGTAATAATGAAACTGGTAAAAAGTATTTCTATCGAATGGTTTATCAAAAAGTGACCAATCGTTTGACCAATCAAACCCTTCAAGTGTAATCATATGCCTCTGATCAATTTTGCGTATTTCAGAAGTGATTCGTTGATAGAGTGGGACTAGTAAATGCTTGTATTTATCTGCCGCACCAGATCCTTTTGGTAAAGGTTCATTCAGTAAATCATAAGCAGCAACAGCAGGTTCGTCTTTATATCGCTGTACAATTTTAATCCATAGATCAACCAACTGATCCTGATACTTTTTTTCAATAAAAAGTTCGGGTAAATTATTCGGGCTATCATCAATATTAGCACCTGTTTGTCCTCCCGGCGCTCCGTGCATGTCAATTATTACATATATTCCATATTTTTTGCACCATGAAATCAAGTTATCCATTAAAAGAAATCCTTCTTCAACGTAAATGGGATTTTCTCCTTCTGTTAAAAATAGTCTGGAGTTTAATGCGGGTCGTACTGAATTAAATCCCAAATCGGCAATTCGCTTTATGTCATCTTCTGTGATATAATTGTTCCTGTACACTTTCCAGAACTCTCCAGCCTTCTCTTTGCCAATCAATTCTGCAATTACTTTTTCAATTGTGCGTGGACGGTCACCAAGTTTTCCAAACTTCCACATGTATCCTTCAGGTAAAAGCCAGTTTCCCAATCCAACTCCCTTTAAGAAGACTTTCTTACCGGATTCATTCACAATATTCTGACCAGCTGTGTGTAAAAAACTTATACCCTTTCCCTGTTTTTTTTGGGTGAAAGTAATAATGCTGGTGAGCATTATTAAAAACAGGATTACTACTTTTCTCATCTCTTAATTTTTTATTTGTAGAGGTAACCAAACTCTCATTTCGCCATCTGTTTGACTGGCTTCTGCAAAGGGTACTAAAACAATTTTTTCATTACTATTTAATATATTTACTGAATAGGCTTGCTTACCTACCCAATTAGCTGGCAATAGTTTAGATTCATTTGCCAGACTGGGATTGTCAATTGATATTCCTTCTTTTAAACTCGAAAAAAGATCATTTACAACAGCAGAATTTAAACTTCCATCTAAAGCCAAAACTTGAGGTCCACGCTGAAAGGCAATCTGGTTGGGATAATTTTTTCCTCCCTGGATGGTTGTAGCCGGCATATCAAAACTGATCATCACTTTCTCACCGGGTTTCCAATTTTTTGTTATCGTTATAAATTGATTGGCTATACCCCTATAAATTTTATCTCCAGCTTTAGCAGTATAATTAGTACACCACTCAGGCACTCTCAATGCTACAGCGAAACTGGCTAGCTTTGATCCTGTAACAGATAAAACAAGGTTTCCGCTTTCAGGAAAATTTCCTTCTAACGTAAAAGCAACATCAATAATTTTTTTATCAGAAGTCAGTATCTTATCTTTATATATTGCCGGTTCATAAAATAAAACAGTTGGTACTTTATTCATATTTCCGAAAGTGAACTTGGGAACTAATGCAATGCCTCTTGGTACACTGGACTGGCAACAGGTTATGTGGCAAGTGTAGGGTTTTTTATTCATCAATGGTGTGTAGTAACTCACACAACCGGTTTGTGGATTTTCGGCAGCGAGCAAATGATTATACACTGTTCTTTCCAATTCGTTCAGATATTTAATATCACCGGTAGTTTCAAATAAATTTTGATTAAGCTGTACCCAGGTGGTTGTAACGCATCCCTCACCCATATTATCTTTAATGCCTGCAGGTAAGTATTTATCTTCCTGAAAATATTCATGGGAACTGGAAGTACCTGTGATGTATAATTGATTGGTCACAACATCCTGCCAGGCTAATTCGGTAGCTTTCAGAAATTTTTTATCACCGGTTATTTGATAGAGTTTAATCAATCCAACGTAGTTGGAGAGCATTTCGTACGACTTATTATTACCTACTTTATTAACTTTTCCCGTTGCAAGGATTGTACTGATAACTTTTGGGCCGTTATCCTGATCCCATGCATCTAAAATATAATAACAAAAATCCAGATACTTTTTATCAGCTGTGTATTTATATAAATCGACCATTGCGTCTAATACACTGGTGGCCGCCATGCCCATATGTGTCCCCGCTTCTATAATATCCATTTGGTCGGGATTATTTCCAAATGTTCTGCATAATAGATTTCCCATTTTTTGACATGACTCCAAAGCCGGCTTATAACCCGTTGCAGCATAATAAGCAAGTAATCCATGAAGGTTATATTTGTGGCTCCATACATCCCAGCTGGTCCAGTATTGATCTGGTGTGTAAGTACCTAAATAGCCATCTTCCTTTTGAGTATTGATCAATTGATACATTAACCTGTCCATTTGCTTTTTTAAATCCCGGTTACCAGTAAGTTTCCATACATTACAAGCAGTCTCCAAATACTTCCCAACATGCTCACCAGCCCAAGGGTGAATACCTGGCCGGTCCAAATATGAACCTATTAAACCAAATTCATCAACTTTTAACAACCTTTGAGTAAGATTTTTGTCAAATCTGGTTCCTAAGAAACCATTGAATCTTTCATTTTGAAAAGTAACTGTGTTGTAATTATTTTGAATTTTATTTTTTACTAACGGTTTTACTTCTTTCAGAACAGGAATTTCAATATGATTGGCAGCAATAAAAAACTGTTCCTTTTTGGTGAAGAGTGAGCTGTTGTTGTCATTAATCTGATAACCGACATTAAATACATTTTCGGTTGCAGATTTGAAATTTGCGAAAGTCACTTCTGTTTCCGCTCCTGATTTTGCCGGTAGGTTTACATTTTTTGTTTCTGTAAACAAAACTTTTTTATTTGCCTTGTCGGCTATCCAGTATTTCACTGTTCCGCTAAAAGTATTGTCGGTTTTGTTTGTAAACGTAATTTTTGCACTGAAACTGTTTTTAGCAGTTTCCATGAAACTATGGCTCACCGAAACTTCGTCAATCCAGCCCAGTGGTTCAATAGTGTAAGGACCTTCCCACATACCCATTCCACCAATCAGATTATAAATCCTAACGGCAATTACATTTTCTTTGTCCCATTTTACCATGTTTTCGGGTATGGTATAGACTCTTTGTTCTCCCCATTTGGTAACATAGTTTGGCGGCAAAGAACCTGTTTCTCCAATTAATTTCCCATTAAAATATGTTTGATCAACATCATCGATTTTACCAAGTTTTAACTTTAATCCTTTTCCGTTATTAGTTTTCATTGTTGATGGGATAGTCAATTTAATTCTATACCAACAATAAGATGAGTCGTATTTCACATCTTTAAAACTATTGGGAAATATCTGGGTTTGCCATTCACTATCGTTGAAAGTCGGGTTTGCCCATTCAGGGTTATCGCCAAATTTTAATTTACTTTCTTTGGGCAAGGAAATTGATTGCGAAAAACAATTTAAGCTAATCAATAATAAAACTGCTGTCTTTATTAATTTCATATCATTTGATTTTTAAAAGAAAATTACTACTATAAATTATCCGTTTTATCATTTTATATGGTTGTCTACATTTTAAACAAATATGCAAACTTTGAAATATAATAAATTGTCATCAACTATTTACTCAATTTTAAGGTCAAAACATCGTGTGGTAGAATGGTAACTTTCAGGTTGTTTACTGTAGTACCAATATCTTTTTAAGCCATAAATCTCTAATGATTGTCTTATCAGTTACAGCATGAGTTTTCCCATTAAGATTGGTGAAATATCGCCTCCAGTCAAAATCTATTGCCTTAGCTACATCACTTCTGTTGAAAAAACACAGTGCAATCTCACTATTTGAGAGTGGTTTTAACCATAGTTCAATATTGCTATCAAGTGTCCACCATCTGTAACCTTGTTTTCCAAGTGTATCCTGATTTAAAGCAAATATTTCTTTATTTGTAAGTATTTCTTTTATTGCAGGAGTCATTGACCGGATATCGTTGCCAGTAAAAAGGGGGGCCGCCATCATACTCCATAATGTAAAATGCGAACGGGATTCAATATCTGTTAATACTCCATTACCTACCTGAAGCATATCCGGATCATTCCATCCTCCGGGTCCTGAATATTTTCCCAATGCTTCATTTTTGTCCATTACCAGCGTCCAGCCAATTCCTCCCCAGTTCACTTTGCATTCATAACAATTCATGATATCGCCGGTAGTTCTCCATAAGTGGCCAACGTTTTTTGCCCAGGTCCATGGCTCCGTGCTACCCCATTCGCAAATGCTGAAAACAATGGGGCGTTTGGCTGCAAACAATGCATCCCGCATCACCTTATAAGATCCTTCTGCTTTTTGAGCATCGGTGTTACAAAAGTCATACTTCAAAAAGTCAACTCCCCACGATGCATACATTTTTGCATCCTGGTATTCGTGGCCACGACCTCCGGGTCTTCCTTCGCAGGTTTTGCTTCCGGCGCATGAATACAAACCAAACTTCAAACCTTTGGAATGAATATAATCGGCCAGCGCTTTCATGCCGGAAGGAAAGCGTTCAGGATCACATACAATATTTCCGTTTTCATCACGCGAAACCTGCCAGCAATCGTCAATAACAATGTATTCGTAGCCTACATTCTTCATGCCGTTTGAAGCCATAGCATCAGCTGTTTCTCGTATCAGTTTTTCATCTACGTTGCAGGCAAATTTATTCCAGCTGTTCCATCCCATGGGAGGTGTTTTGGCCAAACCTTCATACTTTTGAGCATACAGGTTTAGTGAAAATAATAACAGCAAAACAAAAAACTTGCTTCTCATAATTTCAGTTTTTCAATTTTATACTTTTCATCTTTTGTAACCGTTTTCCATTCATCTGTTCTAAAAGGAACCGCAGGAAAGCCTTCTCTATTAAACAGGTTACAGTCGCTGGCATCACCAACCCATCCGAAATGAACTGCAACAGGGTTTTCTACTTTTTCGCTGAAAAGTACTATTGTTTTTCCTTTGATGAAAGCTTTGGCATAATGAAACACACTGTCTTTACCAGCTATTTCAAATCCTTTGATGTATCCATATTTATCCGGTGTAAATAGACCAGTTCCAATATTATCAAATGAGATAATGGCCTGATTGTCACTTATTTCCATTGACTTATACATTGGTCCGCTGCAAATCATTTTTTTATTGTAAACATTATTTAATGCAATTGCGGCTAATCGTTTTCCGACATCCTGCTTATTTGTGGGATGGATATCCCAGGGAACACCAATATCCGTAGTCACACACATGCCTGTGTTGGGTATAGATAAAGTCATAGTTTGTGCTTCCCTTAACTCAGCCCAACCACACCCTTCATTGCTATTACCTGATGTATTAAAAGTTGCCAATTGCACAAAATAAAAAGGCATGTTTGGGTTATTCCATTTTTGACGCCAATCATTTATCAATAATGGAAATGCTTTTCTATATTGATAAGAACGGCCGGAATTTGATTCCCCCTGGTACCATAATACTCCTTGAAAAGCGTAAGGAATTAAGGGATTTATCATAGCATTGTAACAAAGTGAAGGAAGTGAATTTTCGTTAGTAGCTTTTTTAATAGATTCCACATGAAATTTCCAGTATCCACTTAACTTGATAACAGTTTCACCAACACTTAATTTCAGATCTGCGCTATCGCCATATATACCTCCACCACCGCCATTGTCAACTACTCTTACAGCAATGACATTTTTTCCTTCCCTTAAAATCCCCACAGGTATTGTATATTTTCTTTTTGTATCCCATCGGTTGGTGCTGCCTACTTTTATACCATTAACATAAGTGATATCATCATCATCAATTTTTGCCAATTCCAGCACTGCTTCTTTTTTTAAATCAAAAGCAGACAATACAATTGTTTTTCTTAACCAAACCACTCCGTCTAATTCTCCTATACTTTGTTGCTCCCATAATTGAGGCGCAATTAATTCAGGCCAATTTGAATCATCAAAAGAAAATTCTTTAAACAGACCAGGATTAAGGGCTGCTAATTTTGTTCCTTGCATAGCTTCAATTCTTAATTCGCTGCTCCTCACATATATTTTAGAAAGAGAATCCAAATCAAAATTCGGCATGCCTGCAATCATTTCTTTATACTCATCACTGCTTTCAAAACCTGCACGGCTTATCCATGTTTCAATATTAGTACCGCCCCAGGATGAATTAATTAATCCTATTGGGATTTTAAGGCTGTCATAAATCATTTTTGCAAAAAAATAGGCTACGCCCGAAAATTCTGAAACTGTCGTTGAATCACATATTTTCCATTCAATAGGGGTTAGCTCAGATTTGGGCAAGGAGCTAATGGTATGTGGAATCTTAACATGACGAATTTGAGGATAATCAGCGGATGCAATTTCTTTTTTTGCATTCATTGAAAGGCCAACTGTCCATTCCATATTGGATTGTCCACTACAAAGCCATACTTCACCAACCAGTACATTTTTAATTAGGATACTGTTTTTACCAATGATAGATAATTCATAAGGTCCGCCTGCAGGTTCTGCATCAAGTCTTACAATCCATTTACCATTTTTATCAGTTTTAATTGTTTTCGTTTGCCCATTAAATTTCACAACAATTTTTTCATTTACATCCGCCTTTCCCCATACGGGTATCATAATATGGCGTTGCATCACCATGTTATCCGAAAAGATTTTAGGTAGTACCACATCGGCATACAAAGATATTGTAACACAAAACATTACGATAAATAGAAAATATTTCTTTTTCATTTTTTTTATTTACTTAACACAAAATTATCTGTAAATCGTATATCTTTTGAAGAAGCTCCAATCAATATTTCAAAATCACCCGGTTCAGCTGCCCATTGCAGTTGCTGATTATAAAAAGAAAGTTTTTCCTTATCTATAATGAACCTAATGTTACTTGATGCGCCGGCTTTCAAAAAAATTTTCCTGAAATCCTTCAATTCCTTTACCGGTCTTGCAATGGAACCAACTTTATCCCGCAAATACATTTGTACAATTTCTTCGCCATCATATTTACCTGTGTTGGTAATGGTAACTGAAACCTCTACTTGCTCATTCATCTTCATTAACTTTTTACTTAGTTGGAGATTACTATATTGAAAACTTGTATAGCTTAATCCGTACCCAAATTCATACTTGGGATCAACTGATATATCAATATAGGATGTATTGGGGACTTTACTATTTGTTACAGGCCGACCTGTATTAAAATGGCAGTAATAAATGGGGATCTGACCAACATTAATGGGGAAACTCATCGCCAATTTTGCAGAAGGATTAAAATCGCCAAACAAAACATCTGCAATGGCATTGCCAGCTTCGCTACCAAGCCACCAGGTATATAAAATAGCCGGTGCATAATCAGATGTGTAATTAAACACCAACGGGCGTCCTGCATTAATTAAAACAACTACAGGTTTGCCAGTTGCCAGCAATGCTTTCAGCAATTCTTCCTGCACCCCGGGAATGGTAATATCACTTCGATTTCTGGCTTCGCCACTCATCTCTCGGCGTTCACCAATGCTGAGTATTACCACTTCCGCCTGCTTTGCCACCTCAACCGCTTCTGCAAATCCATCTTTGTTATTACCCTCAATCTCACAACCTTTAGCATACAGCAGCTTTGTATTTGGACCAACTTTATTCTGCAGTCCTTCCCATTGCGATACAATAAAGTTGGAATCTATACCAGGCACTTCCACATCCCAGGATCCCTTGTTCTGTTTTAAGGCCTTTACAAGCGGCCCTATAAAGGCGATAGATTTCAAATTGCGGGATAAAGGCAACAAGTTGTTTTGATTTTTAAGCAATACAATACTTTTGGCACCCGCTTCTCTTGCCAATTTTGCATGTTCCGGCTTTGCCAGTTCAGTTTTTTCCAGCTTTTCATTGCAATACTTAAAGGGATCGTCAAATAATCCAAGTTCAAATTTTTTATAAAGAATTCTTTTTACAGCATCATCTATTAAACTGACAGAAACTTTTCCATCTTCAACCAGTTTTGCCAGGTTGTTTTTATAACTGCGGCTTTCCATATCCATATCACAGCCGGCAGTAATGGCCGAAAGGGCTGCTTCGTAACCGTTCTTTGCAGTACCATGATTAATCATTTCACCAACGGAACCCCAGTCGCTCACCACAAACCCTTTATAATTCCATTTCCCCTTTAAAATATCTCTTTGGAGCATTTTATTACCTGTAGCCGGAACACCATTTATATCATTGAAGGAATTCATAAAAGTAGCAACACCTGCATCAACAGTGGCTTTAAACGGTGGCAGATACACTTCCCATAATAGCCGTTCGCTCATATCTACCGAATTGTAATCACGGCCACCAATAGCTGCACCATAAGCAGCAAAATGTTTGGCGCAAGCCATCACACTATTCAAGTCTCCCAATTTATTTCCCTGAAAGCCTTTAACTCTAGCTGTTGCAATTTTCGAACCCAGATAAGGGTCTTCACCTGCACCTTCCATCACCCTTCCCCAGCGTGGGTCGCGGGCAATATCCACCATTGGGGCAAATGTCCAATGGATGCCGCTTGCACTTGCTTCGGTGGCAGCAACCCTTGCTGTTTGTTCCATCGCTTCCAGGTCCCAGCTACAAGCTTCTGCCAGTGGGATGGGAAATGTTGTTTTAAAACCATGAATCACATCAAGGCCAAAAAGTAATGGAATTTTCAGGCGCGATTGTAAGGCAAGTTCCTGCCAGCTTCTTGTACGGCTGACACCTATACAGTTTAGTAAAGACCCTAACTGTCCAGACTTTACCTGTCCGATTTTATTGTTGTCAGGGGTTATTGGGCCTGTTGCCCTCCAATCGTCATTATATTGGTTGAGCTGACCGATTTTTTCATCCAGTGTCATTAAGGCTAAAATGGAATCAACTTTTTGACTGAATGTTTTTTGCTGGGCAGCAACAATATTAGTTTGTAATACTATAATAAATAAAACCGATATATTAATTACTATGTTCTTCATATTTGATTTAAGTCACCTTCGGTGTGTTGGGCTAATTTTTTAAGACAATTCTATTTGTTCCGTATAAACGAAAATTGGTGCTGTCGGCACAATTATAAACAGTAATTGTTTTTCCATAGGTAGAAAAATGACTACCAGTTGCCTTTTTTGTCTGGGCCGAAACAATGGTAACAATGAATAATATTGTTGTTATAAATATGGGCTTCATGGTATTATAATTTTTAATTCCACATGAAAATGTAAGTGGTCTGATGGATGTTTTAAATTATCTGAATCACTTATTATGAGGTATTTATTTTTCATTTTGCTTTGTTGTTTCCTGATTTTTTATAAATCCTTACAAAGTCAATCTGCATTTCACATGGGAAAATGCTGTCATCTATTTCACCTCCCCAATTGCCACCAATGGCCAAATTTAGAATGAGATAATAGGGCTTATCAAATAATCAACGCATTTAGTGAACTAAAAAAGGCGATTATTTTGAAGTCAGGTTCATAATACATTGATTTTAAGGCAATAAAAATTTAAACATACTCTTAGTTATACTGAGATTTAATCTTTTTGTAAAAACTCTGCACTATAAAAAAAGCTTTTTTCTTCACTCCTTTATCCGAAACCAATCCCTTTCTGTTAAACCCATCCTGTATTCCCGGCCGTATTGATTAAAAGACCCTGCGACAAAATTGTTATGGGTAACAATAATATACTTAAACATTGTCTTAACCTGATCATGCAATTGACTATAAAAGGAAAATCCATTTTGTGCTTTTTTGAAATACCTGTAAATAATCCATTTACATCGAATGAAATCAATATTAAGGGATTTGTGTCACCTGTACATACAATTTAGATATTCAGAATACCAAAGAAATTATGATTAAAAGTAGTGACAAATGAATTAGCCATTTTGGGATACAATTAATTGTCAACAAAAAAAATCACTTAAATCATGGCACATTCAACATTGTAGCTATCAAATACTTCTACTGATAAAAAGGAAGATTTCTGCTAAACTTGTCAAACTTCAACTCACATCTTTGAAAAAAATTGAAGAGCCAATGAGACTCCTCAATTTTCAACTAAATTTAACAAAATAAAAACATGAAATCAGTTAAAATCCGAATGCGGATTTATTTTCATTATTGTATCCACCAGGGAACTTTATTAACCCCGTCAAATCCACCATACTGTTCGTCAATCGCTTTTTTATAATTTTCGGGGTTTTTTGTCAATTCATCAGTAGGATATTTCCAGCGTTTAGGAAATACTTTCGGATCATCTGTATTTAAACTGGTAGCTGGATCCAGAACAAAATTTGGATATCCAGTTCGCAAAAAGTTTCTGTAACCAGAGCTATTACCCTGAAAGAAATCTATAAAATACCTTTGCATCCAAATTTGCTGCAAACGATCTGTCTTGGTGCCGGCTACTTTATATGCTGCTTCACCTGTAAAATAATTATTTATATAGGTTTGGTCGATTGGCATTCCATGAAGGTTTGCCGGTAGTGAACTTGGTAAGGTTCTATAATAATCGAGCATAGCCTTCACTCCATTTTCGTAGAAAGTCTGTGCATTACCAGAAACCCAACCTTCCTCTATCGCCTCTGCAATGATGAAACATTGTTCGCCATAAGTTAAGATAAGCATAGGATCGCCTGCCCTTGGTATGGTATAACGTTTATTTACTAATGAGTATTTGCCGGCAGCTCTATTGAGATCAAGTGTATTTGAAGGTAATTCTGAAGGTGCACCTTCATAAGCAGCAAAATCGTTTTCAAGCAAACCACCTGCTATTTTACTAGCTGCAGGCTCTGCAAAATAAAACAATCTGCGGTCTTTGACATTTATTAATGCATCCACCATCAGTTTTGAAACAGCTAAAGTAAGCCGCTGATTTTCACCGTTGAAAAAAGGATGGCTTGCATTAGCATTATCAATATAGCCTAACTGAAAATTATTTGCGTTATCAGCCATTAAATTTCCTGCTGCTACGATTTCGGCAAAGCGTGTTTTTTGTGCAGGTGTAACTTTTTTACTGATTGTTTGTATTACTTTTAATTGAAAAGCATTACATAGTCTGCGCCATCTTAAAGCATTTCCACCTAACATGATATCCCCGCTAAAATTAACCCCTACTGCAAATTTCAATTCAGCTGCTTTCAAATCTGCTAAAATACCATCAAATACGGCTGCCTGCTTATCATACTTAGGCTGGCTTATTCCTTCTTCTGCTTTCCCCGCCTCTGAATAAGGAATATCACCCATATCTAATGTGGTGTAATATCCCCAATATGCTTTTAGAAACAATGCCAAGCCCTCGTAAGAAGGAAGCGCCGGATTTCCATTAGCAAATTCAACCATTCTTTTGGTACTGGTTAAGTTCTGATACCATCCAAATCCTCCAAAAGGCCAAAAAGAGCCATAATATTGGTAAGGATTACCGCCGGCTGAAACATTTGTACAATGTTTGGCAAATAACTGGGCTGTGCCCCAGTCCGTTGGATTGGGATTCCAAAACCTGAAGGTGCTTCTTAATACCTGAGTAGCTAACAAATCGGGTGAAACAGATGTCGGTACATCCGGATTAGTATTTAAGGTATCAAAATTTTCACATGAACTTGCAAAGGCAAGGGTAAATGTTACAATCAGTATATAATTTATTGTTTTCATGATTTCTATTTTTTAAAAGGTGAAATTAAGTTTAGCTCCAAGATATCTTGTCGATGGATCTGTAAAATCTTCAGTGCCTCCATCGGGATCAGAATATTTAAAATCTTTTGCTTTCAACAGTACATTTTGTCCAATTAAACTAATTGAGCCTGCTTTTGCAAATTTATTGATCAGTTTACCCGGAATAGTGTAAGAAAAAGATATCTCACGCAATTTGAAAAACGTCCTTGAATATGTATCTGCTTTGCTTCCATTACCTCCCCATGCACTACTGTTATGTAAGTCGACCATATAATTTTTATACAAGGTTTTTACATTATTAGCGGCAAAAACTCGGGTATCAGATATAATATTGCCATTAACATCAAACGTGGCTGTACCTGATACTACTTTTACACCCTGCCCAAGATAATTATTGGAACCCGGCGTTGCGACATCCAGTGCCCTTTCCGGTGACAGAGAATTTGGATGAACACCTGCCTGCCACATATAGCTTTCTGTTCGTGTATTGGCCAATCCCCCATGTACTCCATCAAATGACACAAAGAAACTGAAGTCCCTATACCTTAAATTGGCATTAGTTCCCCAAACATACTTAGGATCTCTGTATCCAAATAATACATCATATCCATGAACAATAGGTCTTCCACTGTTATTATGTATCAGACTTCCTGCCAGTTCACCCGCTCCTTCAGGGACGCGTAGAAAGTCTCTGCTTATAAAATGGTCGGTACGCTCGCCCACTTGTACCCAAGGTCTTTTAGCTGAATATAAAGGATCTAACTTAGTATAATAACTGGCAAAAGTACTCCAGTTTACACCAACATTCAATTGCCAATCTCTATTTTTAATCGGGGTGCCATTAAGAATAATCTCCCAACCTCGTCGGGTAATTTCTTCCTGAGAATTAGTGACAAGCCCACCATATCCGGATGCCTGTGTTAATCCAACTGTGGTAATACGGTCGAATACTCTTAGCGAAAAGTGGGAAACATCAATCATTAAACGGTTTTTCAGGAAGATAGCCTGCAAACCTTGCTCATAAGTTTCTGAACTTGTTGGTGCGATGGTGGGTGAATATAAGTTGCCGGGAACACCTGCTCCATTAAGTGTACCCCAAGTAGCAGCAGATATAGAATAACTACTATTAATTTCGTAAATAGAAGCAGGCCTTTTTGACAAAGTCCAGGAACTTCTGAATTTTAATAAATCGAGCCAGTTTGCTGTATTTGGTAACAATTCTGAAATTACAAAACTGGCGGCAACTGATGGATAGAAATAAGACCGTTGAGCTTTTGCTAATGTTGAACTCCAGTCCTCACGACCAGTTGCTTCAACAAATAACAGTTTTTTCCAGGAAACACCTACACGGCCAAATATAGAATTCACTTGTTGCGCTAAGGTACTCTGAGCTATCTGGGCAGGACCTACTGATGCTGCCAAAGAGAAAAAACCTGGAACAGAAATACCATTATTCGTACCACCGTTTATATTATTATCCCTTCTAAAGAAGATTGTTCCTCCCGCCATATATTCAACATCAATATCTTTTGTAATTTTCCTGTCTCCGCTGAGTAAAAAATCAGAGTTTATACTGTTTCCTGTATTTTGACCTATGTTGTAACTGCCGAATAATCTGCCATTCCACACACCTCCGTTACCAGGTACAGGTACTCCACCCGTAAACAGTACAGAACCCTTGGATAGCTTAACTTCCCCAATTTCTTTGTAAAAATCAACCCCTGTTCGAAGTGTGGCTTTCAGCCAGTCAGTTAACTGATAACTCGTTGTTACATCAGCATTAAATATGTCACGCGATACCTTATTGATTTTTTCGTAACTGTCAAAATAAGGGTTGTTTTCGTCCCGTCCTGCATTTCCTCCGGCTGCATTCAGACCAAAATGGTTTTGTTGTAGAACGCCTGGAGTTATCCAATAATTGTCTTTATAATCCTCCAAATTCCAATCAGTAGGAGACCATATTAATAAAGAATACATTCGATCGTATGAAGTGTAGTTATTAGCTCCAATATTGGGTGATGATCTTCTGGCATATGAAAAATTTGTAGCTACTTTAAATTTATTTACAGTAAGGTCAGCTCCAAAAGAGTAGGTATATCTTTGCAAAACTGAATTTGGATAACGGCCTTTATTTTCAGTCCAGTTGAAAGAATTTCTGATTGAAAGATTATCCTTCTTATACCCAACATTCAAGTTATTATTAGTTACATAACCTTGCTCCAGAAAATTTTTGAAATTGTCTTTACCAACAGGCAAA
Organism: Saprospiraceae bacterium; assembly: GCA_016713025.1. Lineage (NCBI taxonomy): Bacteria > Pseudomonadati > Bacteroidota > Saprospiria > Saprospirales > Saprospiraceae > Saprospiraceae bacterium. Next base: position 1,981,705 of record JADJPZ010000004.1, read on the forward strand.
TATGGGCGAACTGTATTCGTCTTTGTGATCGGATCCCATTGTTGTCTTGGTGTTCCATCCATTACTGTCCCCCATGAATTGTCGCTATACTGATCATATATCATATTGTCACCACGACCGTATACAGATTGAACCTCGGGAATAGCTAAAAACCCTGCTGTATACATCGTATTTGTAGTAATATCTACAGATAATCCCGATTTATTAGCACTACCATTTTTGGTTGTAACCAAAATGGCCCCGTTTGCTCCTCGAAATCCATACAATGCCGAAGCAGTTGCCCCTTTCAAAATATCTATTGACTCAATATCTTCAGCAGAAACATCAGCTAATGTTTTATTTTGATAAGCTACCCCATCGATAACTAATAAAGCATTCTCCCCACGAACTGTAATAACAGGAACTGCAGCGAAATCCTGTGAGTTCCTAACCAGTACTCCCGCTACTTTTCCGGTAAGAGATGTTGCTACATCAAGACCCTGAACCCTTTGTAAGTTATCACCTGCTACTTTTTGTACCGAATAACCAAGTGCTTTTTCTGAGCGTTTAATACCCAAAGCTGTAATAACAACTGCATCTAATTCTTGGGCACTGGAAGTGAGATTAACGTCAATTTTAGTTCTACCGTTTATAGGTTCTTCTACGGTAGTGTATCCCAAATAACTTATAACAAGAGTTGTGGCCGAAGGAGAAACAGAAATTGTATACTCACCATTTCCATCAGTAGTGGTTCCAATATCAGTGCCCTGAACTAATATTGTGACGTAGGAGAGCGGATTCCCATTTTCCAGCACCTTACCTGAGATCGCTATATTTTGAGACCAGGCAACTGAAGTGATAAACAGCAGGAGAGTAAAAAACCCTCCTTTTAAGATTGTTTTCATGTGACTTTGTTTAAGGTAAAAAAATTATTCAACTCAAACGATTGAGCAAATAGAACAATCGTTTGAGCAAATGTATTATTTTGATGTATATCAACAAAATAAATTAGCTTTTTTTTTAAAAAAAAAGTGATTTAAATAAAAATATCTTTTGAGTCCATTGTTGAGTGGTTTAAAATAAAACCTATAATATTTATAGAAAATCAGATCTATTTTCTGAAAAACAGATAACTTTACATTAAATTTAATATTCAAATTCTCACGGCTTTATTAAACTAGTACTCTGACCAGAAATAAATGTAAATTATAATGGCAGTTATAATTTTAAAGTTAAAGGCAAAAAACACAAACTTAGCGTTAGCAGCGGTGAGTACTTTTAACACCAAGATTGGGAAAATGAACCAACAATAATTAAGTCCTTTTTTGGGCAGCTGCGCATTAGACAAACTAACAGGATTTTATTTTTCATGAAAAATAATAATGTAACTTTAAAATATATAGCACAAACCCTTGATGTATCAGTTACTACTGTCTCAAGAGTTTTAAATGGACTGGGCGAGCAATTTAGGATTAGTGCTCAAACCATAGAATTAATTTTAGCTACTGCTGATAAATTAAATTATAGATCCAACAATATTGCCAAAGGACTTCGCTTAAAAAAGTCATCTACCATTGGACTTATTGTTCCTGATATAACCAATCCATGGTTTGCCCAACTCGCATTAGAGATAGAAAAAGAAGCCAGAAAGCACCATTATAATATTTTCTTATGCAATAGTAATGATGATCTGAAAATAGAAAAAAAATGTATTACCTTACTCCAAAGCTGGATGGTAGACGGGATAGTAATAGCCCCGCTGGGCCTGGAGTCAGAACATTTAGTTAAAGCAGCAAAAAGCGGCACTCCTTTGGTTTTAATTGATCGTTATTTTGAAGGAGTAAATTTGCCTTATATTACTTCCAACGATTTTGAAGGGTCTTTGGAGGCCACTCAATATTTAATAAACAATGGGCATAAAAAAATAGCCTGCTTTCAGGGCATTGTGGGCACATCACCAAACAATCAACGTGTTAATGGTTACAGGCAAGCATTAGCAAATAATAGAATTCCGTTTGATTCGTCATTGGTGATAGGACATGATTTTGGTTTTCAGAATGGCTACAACTGCGCTTTAGAATTAATGAAAGATCTGAATAAATCTAAAATCACTGCAATTTTTTCCATGGGAAATCAAATTACACTTGGCTTATTAAAAGCATTTAAAGAAAAAGGTGTAAAAATACCCGATGAGATTTCACTTGTTTCATTTGATGAACAGGTATATTCCGATTTATTGTTTACTCCTTTGTCAACAGTTTCACATCTGAATGAAAATCTTGGTGTTTTGGCAATTAAAATGCTGCTTAACCAGTTTGACACTGACAGAAAAGTAAATCCCAAAAATGTAGTTCTTAAATCAAAGTTGATAATCAGGGATTCGGTAAAAAATTTAAATCTTGAGTGATTTAATTTTTGGTCTGAAAATGTCCAGGATTTTTCTATTTTTATCTTGGGGTGATTTTGTTTGAAAATTTGAAAGAATTTAGAAAATGGGTTCTTTCTTCAAGGTGTAACAAAAATAGTGGAATTTTTTAGTTTATAAAATTTGCATCTTTTCGTTCAAAATAAGTTCATTTTATTATCAAGAAACAAAATTCAAACATACTCTTAATCATTTGTTACCTGTATAAAAGTGAACATCCATTTTATCGGTTGATGCCAACTTGTACTTTTTGTAGTACCTATGGGAGCCTTTATTACAATCGTGTTCCATCCTTTTTTTAGTGGAATCATTGTCGGAACTCTGTATTCATACCCTTCGTCCATGAGTGGAATCTCTTGATTACCTTTTTGCCCGGCACGAAGCCAATTCGGAGGTAAAACTTCTGTATTGTTGCACCAGATTTTACTAAACTTATTATCCCATGCATTTTTTGGAGGAGAATCAGATCCCTGAGCTCTGCCTAAATTATTGAAACCAATCCAAAATTTTGACACACTATTCTCTTCACTCCATACCTGCGTAGTCGCATACCATGTAGTACTATCTTTTGGATTTGGCAATACCGCATCAATGGCCGGAGCCCAAAAATGTCGCAAAATAATGGTACCACCGATAGCTTTTACAGATGCCTGTGTTTTTTTAAAAAAACCTGGTGTCAATTCCGGATCAAACTTTTTTGACAGGTCACCTTTGTTTTCGTATGGACCGAATAGCTGCCATTTCTGATGAGTTTGTGCAAAATAAGGAAATGGCTTTTCTTTAAAATATTGTGATTTGTGATTAAGCAGCCGTTTTTCAAAATTGATCAGATGTTGATATTGATCAATTTTGTTTTCTTCTATTTTTGCCAACCATTTAGACTCACCACCTCCCTGCCAGGTTCTTTCTGCAAAAGTAAGAATGCCGGGATAAACAGGATTCATAGTCAACAAATCTTCTTCTTTTGATACTGCCCTATCATGCCATAAACATAGAATACCTCCCAGATTGAGACTGTCGCCTTTATCCGCATTGTTTATTTTTCTGTAGAAAATTGTAGGCACCGCCTCAAGTGGATCCATATGGTTGAGATATAAATGTCTGGAATCTACAAGTTTTAATTTCTTATTCGCTTTTATAAAATCCTTATTTTCCTGCCATATTTGCCTTATGGTATTATCTCCAAAATTTCCTCCAGGTTGCCACCCTATCACTTTTTTACCTTTGCTTTCTATAAGTTGAGTTACTTCTGGTATGAAGTTTTTATTTGTTATCTTTACTTCATCTGATCCTATATGAATATAAGGTATGTCATATGTGTCACAAAACTCCGAAAGAATATTTTTGACCACTAAAAGTCCTGAGTCGCTTTGCATATCAAATTTCATCGCGCGGGTAAAAGCTGCGCTGTGGCCAGGCATATCAATTTCAGGAATCAGGGTGATATGGCGTTCCTTGCAGTATTGTACCAGCTCCTTTATTTCATCAATACTATAATACATTCCTTTGTTGCGCAACATATGCTCCGGATAGGTCAGTTGAGGATACCTTGCTATTTGAATCCTCCAGGCTATATCTTCTGTGGCATGAAAGTGAAAAACGTTCATTTTATATTTTGCCAAAATATCGATTTGATCTTTTAAAGAATTTACCGTTACAAAATTACGTCCTACATCTATCATATACCCGCGCCATGCAAAAGCGGGCCAATCTTCAATATTACATCCTTCTACGCTACTTCCTGTCCTCGATAACTGGATTAATGTTTGAATTCCATTAAAGATACCATGGGAAGAGTTTGCTTTTATCAAAATATTTTTTTCACTCACTGAAAGATGATATCCTTCTTTTGGATTGTCTGTCAGTTGTTCACCGGTTAATATTAATTCTATTGAATTATTGATTTTGTTTTGTTCATTATTAGTTTTTATAGAAGTAATAATACCGTTGTTTGATAGGAATTTTTGTAACAGTTTAGCTTCATGGGATATCTCAGGTTGATTGATACAAATGTTAGTGCATTTAAATAATGGGAATATATTTCCATTCCAGCGTGTTTTTTGTGGTAAAGGGATCAAAGATGGTTTTTCTTCAAGATCGTAAACGTGGTGATAAAGCAAATGCTTCCACAATTGATATCCTTCGCCCACCAGATGCAGCCCATCATTACTGAGATCATTGCGTAATTTTCCTTCCTTATCACGAAATTTTGAATGTAAATCCACATAGGTATAACCTAGTTTAGTTGCATTTTCTGCTAAAACTTGATTCACTCGCAATATGACGGCATTGTTTTTAGTATGTCCTGAAAATTTCATATAATGATCACTTACAGGCAGAATGCTTTGGATATACAGTTTTGTGGTGGGAGCTTTCGCTTTTATATACTTTGATATCAAATTAATATTTATGATGAGGCTGTCAGGGCTAATATTTCTGGCCAAATCATTGGTACCTATCATCAAAAAGATCTTTTTTGGCTTTCTTTCAATGATATCTGGCAATCTGTTTATGATCCCAGCACTGATATCGCCGCTGATGCCCATATTACTGATTTGGATGTTATTAAAAATATCAGACCACTCGCCACTATCCGTGATACTATTACCGATGAAAACGATTTCGCCAACTTTTTTAGGTAATACTCTAAACGTGGATACTTTTTGATAATAGTACGAACCAAAAAGACTATCATGTAATGTAGGTAAAATAGTTTGAGAAAACCCTTTAATTGAAACAATCAAAAGAATGAATATCAATAACTTATACTTAGGATTCATTTTCAAAATTTATTTTACAGGTAACTTAAATGTAGAGATGGGAATTAAATCATTGTTATACAGATTTCCGGTTGAATACGGACTCCAGCCGTAATATACAAACTCTGGTTTTTGATTTGTTTTTATGATGATTTTATTATTCTCAATTTTAGCAGGCAGATCATGTTTGCCATCAATTGTAAAACCATTTAAAATTCCGCTTTGTGGATGCTGCCGCAATTTTTCTCCTTTTTTAAAAGTAATAATAACATGTCCATTTTTAAATCGGGCATAAGGAGGTATTGTTACCGTAAATGGGGTATCATAACCGTAATTTTGGCTCAAAGCCCAAAAAGATAGTCTTTCACCCACGGCTTTCTTGTTTCTTGGATGGACATCATTTCTGTCACCTGCGTCAGCAGTGACTGCCATGCCACAATGAGTTAACTTTTCAGCTATTTTCCTTTGTTCATCTCTGAAATTCGGCCACAAATGGCCTTTATATCTGATGGTGTCAATGGAAGATAATTGAGCAAAATATACCGGCAATTTCTGATTATTCCAGTGGCGTCTGTAATCGGATACCAACAATTCAAACAAATAAGCATACTCATTCACACGATCTGTTTCCTGAGCATTGCTTTCTCCCTGATAACAGATAACACCTTTAATCGGAAAATTTTTTAATGGTAAAATCCCTGCTGTGAAAGCAAATCCCGGTTTGAACGCATGATTTTTCCCATTTTGGTCAAAAGGAACTAAAGATGAGGTTCCAATATTCTGAATGGCTCTTTCACGAATCCAGACAGGTAGGTGATGGTTTTCAAGCCAATTTCCAGCCATTTTAGAAGAAAATACCATGTGATTTTTCATCGACATGGGATCAATAAACGTCTCCAATGGTGCACCTCCTATACCCAAATGTATCAGACCTATAGGGATGTCCGTTTTTTCCCAAACATTTTTACCAAAATAATAAGCAGCTGCGCTCATATCAGACATGCTAAAGCTGTCACAGGACTTCCAGTTACCATTAAAAAAATCAGATGGAATCAGCTTTCGTGCTATCGAATCACTGAATGGAGTTCCGAAGATATTTTTCCCTGCATAGGTTGGGTTGAAAAATCGAAGTAATGGTTGATCACTGTTTTTCACTTCATTGTGATAATGCATCTCTTTTGACATTGGCCATTCCATATTGGACTGACCTATGCACAACCAAATGTCTCCAATCAGGATATTACTGAAAATTACCTTTTCATTGACTGAGGAAATTTCCAATTGTCTGGCAACCTTACTGGCATCCAACTCAGGAAATGTAATCTGCCAGGATGAATCATTTTTTGTTATTGTTTGTGAATTTAATAAACCAAACTTCACATAAACCACCTTTCCCGGAATGGCTTTACCCCAAATTTTAATAGGTTGGTTTCGCTGTAAAACCATATGATCACTAAATATGCTTGCGGGTTGTAATTGAGAAAAACAAGCCAAAGTATATAACAAAAATACTGGGATCAGGAAGGCCGAATATTTTTTAATAATCATATTAGATTGAAAATCAAATAATTATTCATTATTTAACTGTAATTAGTTTAACATATTTGCTGTTTTAGGTTTCAGGGAGAACAACAGCAGAAAAGCCGCCACAGCAACTGGCAAAGCCAAAAATGCCAGATCCCGTCCCAAATGCCCTGAATCTGTAGATTTTCCCAATAAATTTGTCACAAATGCTCCTGCAAATACACCCGTCATATTCATAATGCCGTAACCTGCAGCACGGTGCTTTGGTCCTATAAACTGACATAAGATAGGCATATTATTGGCATCAAACATTCCAAATCCGACACCAAACAATACCGCACCAGCCACAATACCAATCAGATTGTCTCCGAGACCTAAAAATAACAGAGCAGGTATTGTCAGAGTCAAGCCTATCACACCTGTATAAATCCTGCCTTTCAGATTTTTCAATATCCATCTGTCTGCCATAAAACCTCCTATCAATACACCTATAAAAGATGAAACAGCAATACTTATAGTAGATAATGGCCCCGCAACAGACATATCTATTTTTAAACTTTCAGAAAAAAGTGTAGGTATCCAGTTTTTTATGGCCCATCCTGGAAAACTTGGAACCGCAAAATAAAAGAGTATCACCCAAAAACTGACTGTCCCTAAAAGTAAACCCAAACTATTTCGGATGGAATTCAAACCGGACATGACAGACGCTTTATTTTCATTAATTACCGGCTTCTCATCCTTAAAATCAATTAAAAATAACATAAGAATGAAGCTGTAAACTACTCCAATCAATCCAAAAAATTGAAATGTATTTTGCCAGGAGTAATTGGTCGCAATGGTTGCACCAAAACCACCTAATGCCTGACCGGTATAAAGTCCTGTCATGTGCAATCCTACTGCTAGAGATCTCGTTTCGCCCTGATGATAGTCAGCAATAAGTGACAAACCTGCAGGAATGTAAAGTGCCTCACTCACACCCATAAGTCCTCTTAAAATATACAGCTGATCAAAATTCTCAGCGTATCCCATTAGAAAGGTTATGGCAGACCAGACAAAAAGGCTGACGATGATAAGCCATTTTCTGTTTGTTCGGTCAGCAATCAACCCGGCAACCGGACTCATCAAAGCATAAATCCACAAAAATATGGCTAGTAATCTTCCGAAGTTTTCAGCTGTTTGAAGTTCACTGATGTCGTTCATCATGCTTACTTTCATAGTAGAAAGCATTTGCCTGTCCATATAGTTGAGCAACGCCACTACCCATAATAATACAACTACAACCCAGGGATAATATTTTTTATTTTGTAATTGCATCATAATATTAAATTTTAAAAAGTCTAATTATGTTGTAATTTTATTGACCGAATTACTGGAGTCCGAACACCTGGTTTTATTTCTCCGCTGGGAATTACAATAGATTTGCCCCAATAATATGCGGAAGTGGTCACCTGTGACAATTCAGGTATAGTGCCTATTTTTCTACATGTTTTGTTCAAGGCATTAAAAACATACACATCTCTTTCAAATCCCTTGTGGCTAGTTAAAATTTCGATTTTTTCATTATTGACCTTTTCTCTGTCTTCAAGGTCAGGCTCTGACAATTTGTTGTTAAAAGCTTCTATTTTATTGAATGTAATGCCTTTATCACCTCCCAATATGATGATTTTACTTTTTGATATCGCCACTCCTGTTCCTGCAGCGAGCTTTAACATTTCTCCATTTTCGCTTTTAAAATCAAAAGTTGACCATATATTTGATTTGGGATCATATTTCATGACTTTATCTGAAAATGTTGTAATTGTATCTCCCGTCAACTTGTATCTCCCACCCAGCAAAAATATCTTTTGACTTTCGCCGTCATGGCAAACAGCCGCTACAGCATTTTCAATAGCAAAAGGCATATCGTCAATCCTTGTCCATTTCTTATCCTTTTCAGAAAGATCCATCACAAATGCTGATTTAAGTGTTGTTTTGCCTGAGTTACCACCAGCGACATACAGTCGGTCTTTGATGCAGACAGCACTGCAAGATGTCAAACCGATTGGTAGTTCAGGTAACTCTGTTATTTTTAGATCATTATTTATATACTGAAATTGAAGTACACTTTTCAGAACCCCATTCTCATTCTCTCCTCCAACACTGATGAACCCCTGTTTGTAGGGCACATTAGCCGGGTAAGCCATTGGAAAGTCTAATTTTGCTGAGACGTCTTCAAACCATTGGTATTGGCTTTTATCTTTCTTTTTTAATATATAAATTTTGTCATGGTATTTTTTTTTACCACCTTTCCAGGGAGGATTTTCCGGGAAATTTGCTCCCCCGCCAATAATCAACATATCTCCTACAATACCTGTGACAGGACCTGCAACTCCTAAATTTGGCTTACCGCTTTGATCATTTGGTAGTGCTGTTATGGTATCCCACTTTATAGTCAAAATTTTTGGTGCTTTCTGAGCTGCTGATTCCATAATTAAATTAAATGATATCAATATAAGCCAATATTTCATATATAATGGTTCCTTACATTAAGAAGATGCTATACTATCAAAATCCAGTTTTCGAAGTTTTGACATCATTTCTGATTTTTCAGATTCAGATATTTGCTTTGATGGTAACCTTACAAATCCATTGTTAATACCTTTTTCTTTCATGATAAATTTACAGGCCGAAATAAAACCGTAAGATGCAATGATTCTGATCATTTCAATAGCCTTTAGTTGTAAATTTTTGGCTTCAATGAATTCTCCCTTGTCAAATGCATCAAACATTCTGTAATATAATGGTGCCATAAAATTATATGTACTACCAATATATCCTCGTGCCCCAAAAGCCCTGCTTGCCAAGGCAATCTCATCAATTCCGGCCATCATTTCAAATTTACCATTCGATAATGAACTCGCGACCAAATACTCTTCAAGATCATTATGGGTATATTTTACACCTTTGAGATTAGAAATCCGAGCATCAGCTTTTTTAAGCAATTCAGAAATTGGTACGCTTACATTTGTCAAAACCGGAATATGATAATAGTAAAAATGTTTTGCGGAAGCGCATGAAGCAATTTCTGCACAAACGTCCACTAATAAATCAACATTAGCTGGTTTCTGATAGAATGGCGCTGTGGCTGAAATCCCAAATACATTCTGCAAACTGCCAGCATGTTCAGCCAAATCGCATGCATCTTTGGTGGCAAGATGTCCTACAAAAACAAAAAGTTTAAAATCATCATCTTTGATGGCATCAGACCATGCTTCCAGTGACAACTTTCTTTCATTCGTAGTCAGGTGATATCCTTCAGAAGTGGATCCGTTTAAAAAGATGCCCTTTATATTATTTCTTTTGAGAAAGGTATAATATTCATTAATTACTTCAAGCTTTAGTTCTCCTTTTTCATTCATTGGTGTATGTGTAGCAGTCACCAATCCGTCTATTGTGTTCATTTACAATGCTTTAATTTTAAAAATTAAATTTCTTATTATTTAGAAATCAGCTCATCGACTGATATTTTTTGAAAATACAAATCTTTGGTGCCTTCATACAGGATTCCTACCGTTTTTTCATCAACCATGGTCAGGCATGAATAACCATAACCGGTTTCACCATTTAGTTTTATTTGGTATTTCTCTGGCCACGTCAATCCTTCATCGAGACTCATTTTAATGGTCATATCACTTCTTTTTGAGTTGTGATTTGGGTTGGAAAAGAATAGTACTTTCTGATTTTTGCCGTTGACACTAAGATCGGTACTTATCAGACTTGCCATACAGTTGGATTCAGGAAGTGCACTGTTGGATGTAGGGTGGACCATCCAGGTTTTTCCTAAATCTTTTGTTACTGAAATGGCACGACCGTTTGTACTACTTTTGTCCGTGCGGTTGCGATCATCTCTCATATTGAGCATCAGTGATCCATCAGATAGCTGAACAACCTGAGCTTCAGTAGTATTGGTTTTTGCACCTGTACCAATTTGCCAGCTTTTCCCTTTGTCTTCGCTGTAAACAATAGTGGAATGACAAGTAAACGCTCCTCCATCCAAAGCCTTAACACCGATATTGGCTTTGAATTGAGCTGGAAACACAAGCGTTCCGTCAGTCAAAGTGATACCCATACCGGGACCTTGCAATAGCAGTTGCCATTCAGGATTTTTGATCTGAGAGGTAATGTTGATTGGTGGAGACCATGTAACGCCATCATCTGTACTTTTTGTCAAAATAAACTGTCCTGTTTCTTCAGGTGACATACCGGTACCTGAAGCCCACCAAAGTCTTTTATTTGTGTCAAGGCCACTCATCCATAGTGCTGCAACCCAAATTGTCTTGGTATCAGGATCATACAAAATGCATGGATCACCAATACCATTCAGGTTCTGAGGCTTTCCTCCCCACTCTCCCATATCCATGATGACTTTCATTGGCTCCCAGGATGCACCACCATCTGTACTCCTGCTCATCCCAATATCAACATGCTCTTGCAGATCCAATGAATTATTATATCTGTTATCATAAACTGCCACAAGTGTACCTGTATTTGTTGTAATAAGTCCGGGAATTCTATATGTATCACAATTGTCCTGCCCTTTACTCCTTACTTTCAGACAATGCCGGAATGTATAAATATTCAGCTTAGGCTCTTCAAGTGATTTAGCATTTTCAAACTGCAGCTTAAGTTTTGAAATATTAAAATTTGATTTGAGGTCGATAATACCTTTTGTACGCAATGTAATGGTAAACTTATGGCCACCCTGCGCTAATTCAAGTCTTCCATTGACCACATTATCTGAACTTAAACCACTTGTTTTACCAAAAATAAAATTTTGTTCCACCTCTTTATCTTGTCCAAGATACTTAACATCAAAAGAAACCATACTCTTTTTATCACTTTGGCCAAGGATGGACAGAAATACTTCTTTCAAAATAATAGGTTTATCACCTGAATTGTGAATATTAAAATCAATAATGTTATGCTCTTCCTTATCGCTGTATAGAGGAATATAGTGAATAGATGATGATAACAAAGGCTGAACTATTTCAGTGATCTCCTCTTTTTGACATGATTGTCCTGTAAGAACAAAATATATCAGGATCAAAATACATAATCTATTCATTCTAATTAGGATTTTATTCATACAGATTTAAAGTAAATATTAGATCATTTTTCTGAGTGTTAGTAAATGTGAGATTAATCACAAAGATTGTGTCAACCTCACATTTAATCTAACAAATTTGAGTTAAATATAAACTCAACTTATATAACAATCATCAAAGCCTTGTACAATGTTTGTACTAAATGAAAAACCAATCCATTTTCACCTCAAAAGTATTAACAATAAACTGATATTCAGTATATTTCTTTTCTTAGTTATTTTGGTTTTGTTGTCTGATAACCCGGAGTCTGATCCACAAGCGGATCATTTGTCCAGACGGCCGGTTCTATTGGCCATCTGACTTCAAAAGATTTTGTGGCTTTATCCAATACCCCAAAAGGATGCAATGTACTTCTGAAAACTAAAGGATCACTTCCTGCCTTCATCCTAAGGAGGTCATACCAGGTTTTACCTTCATGAACAAATTCCTTGTATCTTTCTGTAAAGATGGCTATTTCGTTATTGTCCCTGGATGAATTCACAAATGGTTTTGGATCTGCGGCTGGAGCATATGCACGGTCACGTACAGGTTTTATGAATGGTGAAGGATCGGCACCTTCTGCATTGGCAATTTCCGCCAGCATAAGTAACCTGTCCGCTTCTCTGTAAACAGGCCAGTCATCAGAAAAATATCGTTTATTGGCATTTATCACACCCAGAAATTTAACCAGCGCTGTATTTCTGATGGTAATTGCATATGGTGGATTTCCGGTTCTGTTTACTCTGTAATAGTCGTAAAAAGTAGCATCTCTTCGTTTGTCAGCTACATCATACAATTTAAAAAGCTCAAAAGTATAAGCATACCTTTGTATTATTTGTTGAGAGTTCGAAGCTGCAATTATTAAAGGGTCAACGAGCAGTGGTCCGCTTGCTAAAGAATCTTTATAGTGCTGATTGTCAAAATTAAATGTGGAATAAGTAAAAGCACCAATATTTTGCATTTCTGACTCTCCGACAAGATTCCTGAAAGCAAATATAATCTCTTTATTATTTTTTTGATTTGATGCAAAAACACTCGGAAATGTGGATTGCAATGATGTTCCTATTACTGATTGCAAGGCAGTCTTAGCTTCAGCCAGATCAGCGTTGGTGCCATAGACTTTTGCTGACCATAGAAACACATCTCCTTTCAACATGGCTGATGCATTGGGACTCCACTGACTTTTTTCTGTAGGACTCACTGCTGCTCCAAACGAAGCCAACGATTTGGCTACATCAGCTTTTATCGTGGCCAGTACTTCTGCTTCAGAAGCACGTGCTTTTCTCAGAGCTACCGGATCGGTGTTACCGTTTAGTGCTTCAGGTTCAAGCCTGATGGGCACTCCTCCGTATGTCCTCAGCAGGTGAAAATAATAGAAAGCACGAATACCATATGCCTGGCCCAAGAAATACTTTTTGCGGGATTCACTAAGGAAGGTGATTTTCTCCACGTTTTGAATAAACAAATTGATCTGGAGAATCGGGCCATAAAATCCAGCCCAATTTGACACACCTGTTGAGTTTTCATTGAGTCTGTTCTCAATTACCGGCAGTTCGTTCAGTGAGGTGTTTTGTCTGTCTATATTGCTGTAACCGCCACCTCTCATCTCTCCAAGTCTTACAAACATAAACTGGTTGTCTCTCATCTGCTTGTGGATACCGACCATAAAGTTATTGACCTGAGCTTCGTTTTGCCAAAAGTTTCCACTACCAAAATAGTCTTCAGGAGCAAGATCAAGCGTATCTGAACAAGATGATATACCTGCAATAATTATAAATGTGTAAATACAATATTTTAAAGTTTTCATTTTATTAATTTTTAAAATTATCAGATGTATTTAAATTAGAAAGTAACATTGGCGCCAAAAATCACTTGTGTTGGTATGGTATAAGCGCTGTTCTGAGCACCTGTTCTCTCCGGTAAATTGAGCATTTTATGTGTAATATACCCAAGGTTTTGACCTGTGACACTCAGATTCAGTGCTGACATTTTAAGCTTTTTGATGAGAGACACCGGTAAAGTATAACTCAAAGTCACTTCTCTAATCGCAAGGTAATCAGATGGAACAAAAAACATACTGGATGGTCTGTCAAAATTTTTAGTATTGAGTTGATCTGCCCATACATATCTTGGTAGTGATGCGTTAGGGTTCTCTGGTGTCCATGTATCTTTTACAAGATCAGTTGGATTAAATTCCCCTTGTGCCGATGCCAATGCCCACATCTGCATGAAATCCTGCTGAATATGGCCCAAACCAAAATCAAATCTTCCTAATATAGAAAATCCTTTAAAACTGACTGTGGTATTGAAGCCACCCGTCCAGCGTGGCAATTGTCTTCCCAATGATACCATGTCACGTGTATCAATGGTATCATTGTTGTCAATATCTTTCCATTTCATGTCACCCAGTTGAGTAGTCAACCATCCGCCAGCCAAAGTCAGTTTTCTTTCTGCAATAATTTTTGGACTAGCTACTCTCCTACCTGCTGAACCATTGAACCAAACTTGTCCTGCTGCAAGATCCGTTTTATTATAATTAGCCAGATCTTCAGCAGTTCTGATGATGCCGTCACTAACAAAACCAAAAATTTCACCCCATTCCTGGCCTTCCTGGAAGCCACCTACCCAGATTAATTGACCAGTTTTGGGATCATATATTTGTTGCCCGCCTTGTCTGTTATTTTCGTTGCCATTGAAAGGTAGCTTCAGGATGGTATTCTTATTCCATGCTGCATTTGCACCCAACTGAATATTAAAATCTTTACTTTGAACCAATCTGTATGTTGCTTCCAATTCCACACCGCGGTTTCTCATACTTCCGTTATTCGTACGAATACTGGAAACACCAGAAGACGTAGGCAGCAGGACATTGGCTATTTTATCATCTGTGATTCTATTATAATATGCAACCGATGCATTCAATTTGTTATCAAACAAACCGATATCTGCTCCAACTTCGGTAGTATTGGTTTTTTCCCATTTTAGATTTGGGTTCGCTATTCCTGTTTGCAGAAAACCTATTGTACCTGCATATGCGGTTTGAGATCCGAAAGCACCCTGAAGTTCATAAGTACCTATGCCGCCTACATTACCATTTCGGCCCCAACTGCCTCTTAATTTCATAAAAGACAACCAAGGACTGAAAGACTTCATAAAATCCTCATGATGCATCAACCATCCAACAGAAAAAGCGGGAAAAACACCAAAACGATTATCACCCAATAAACGTGAATATCCATCGCGTCTGACAGTGAAAGATGCCAGATATTTTCCGGAATAATCATAATTTACCCGACCAAATGAAGACAAAATCCTTTCTCTGGCATGGTAGGAGTCAGTGCCTCTGGTTTGTTGGTCAACGTTGTTTTGTGTCAATTGCAGGTCTTGAAAGTCGTCAGTAGGTGCCAATCTTCCACTAGCGGCTAAACCTTCATTATATGCATCGAAATATTCATATCCTGCCATAGCATCTATATTGTGCTTCTGAGAGAAAGACCGGGTATAATTTACGATGGCGTTGTAGGTTTGTCTGGTGGTTCTGTCAAATGAAGATGATGAACTTCGATCACGGTTCCATCCTGTATTTGGGTTAGTTAAACTTAATATTCCGATGCGGAAATCCTGATTAAAACTTTCAGAAATGCCTTCATCATACATTAAAATACCATTGACCCTTACAAATAGATCTTTAGTCAGATTTACCTTAAAAGCCTGATTTAAAGTGATTTTATCCGTTTGGTTTTTTCTTTTGTACTTATCAATATTATAGATAGGATTACCATCGCTTGCATCTCTACCAAGCAGCAATTCACCATTTTCATTATAACCTCTCATGGTAGGTGGAGCTGAAAGCATCCTTCCCCAATAATTACCTTCTCCATTTTGCAAGGATTGATCTCTCCAGTCTGCTCGTGCAAATTGCATTCCGCTTTCGGATTTTAACCAGGAGTTGATATTATACTCTCCGTTAAAAGCAAAATTGTATCTTTTGTAAAAGGTTCTAATTGAAAGTCCACCTTCGTCATAATAGCCCAGATTTGCGTAATATTTACCTCTGTCATTTCCACCACTGAATCCCAAGTTATAATCCCCAATAGGTGCTGTCTGATTTAAACCAAAGTCACCGTAATTAAAATCTTTATATATCAAATCAGCAATACTACCATTTGGATCGTAATTGCCGGCAGCGTTGGTTTTTACTGCATCTTTCATGGTCTTCCATCCTGGTTTGCCCAAAAGCTCTTTATTGGTATCGGTCAATCTCATCACACTCCATATACCTGCTGTGTTGTAATTTCCATCCACAATGTTGCCGGAAGCATCTTTATACAAATTCCCTGTACCTCTGGGTCCAACAGCTGATAATGCTGTATTGGATGCCACTGTGCCTAAAGTTCCGTTGATCATTGCCTGTACTACTCCAAGTCGTGTCCATTTGATATAATCTTCTGCATTTAGAAAATTGTAAGGTACATTTAGATCACTGAAGCCTCTTCTTATTTTAAATGTAACGGCAGATGTACCTGCAGCGCCACGCTTGGATGTGACAAGTATCACTCCATTGCTCGCCCTTGCACCGTAAATGGCAGTAGCTGAAGCGTCCTTTAACACTTCAATACTCTCAATCTCTTCTGGATTAATATCACTCAACGAGCCTCTGATCTGTCCATCCATGATAACTAATGGACTACCGGTTCCATCGAAATTTGTACCACCTCTCAGCACAATATTGGGTAAGGCACCAGGTCTTCCTGAAGTATTGGATACACGCAACCCCGGAATTGTACCGGCTAATGCCTGTGCCGGGTTGGATCGAAGGCCTGTCTCCAAAAACTTATTATCAAGCTTTGATACTGCGGAAATTAGTTTTGACTTTCTTACCGTACCGTAGCCTACTACAACTACTTCATCCAAAGTACTGGCAGATTCTTCAAGCATAATTTCCAGATCTTTAACTAATAATACCGGAATGTTTTTTGTGGTATATCCGATCATAGAAACTGAAATCTCACCGTTCGGATTATCTACTGTAAGTGTAAATGTTCCGTCAACATCTGACACAGTGCCAATATCAGTACCTACCACTAAAATATTAACACCGGGCAATGTGATACCACTGCCGGCATCTTTTACAGTACCATTGATTTTTAGCTGTGACAAACCCAATGTCCAGGAAAAGATCAGAAAGGTGAAAATGAATAAAATTCTGGTTTTTAAATTTTTCATTATAAAATGTGTTAATGATTAAAAAGTTAAATTACGTATTATGTCATACATAACGCAAATTTATGTTATCTTCCTGAACCATCAAAATTTTTTTATAAATATTTTTAAAAAAAATGAAAGATTTGATAAAGTATTTATGATGCTTGATTCTTGCCAGCTATGGAAAACTCTAATTATATTATCTTTAACAATTCATAAGAATTTTACTTGTCTTCTTCTGTCCAATAAAAGTTCTTTTGAGTCACAATATATCCCGAAGGACGGACTATGGTCACTATCACATTACCATCATTTATTTCATCCACTTCAAAGTCCAGTTGCTGGCCTGGTACGATATCAGGCAGATTATATACTTTTCCTGATGTATAATTTTGATTTTTTTCTGAGATGTAGAGTTTATATCCTTTTACATTATGTTGAGGCAAACCTATACTGCCAAAAATTAATAAGTTCAACTTGCCTTTCTTCCATTTCCTCACTTGCTGCACTTCGACTGGTGTTGACATTTCCCTGAGTACAGTCATTGAAGGTTTAGGCTGACCATACATATCATATATGCCGTGAATCCTCCTTCTGAATTTATCATTTTCAGGTGTACCGGGATAGTGGGTCCGATAATCTGTCAGGTCAAAATAAATTGCTCCCTCTACATAGGGTTTGCTTTCGTATATTGCCATATGATAAATTAGGTCTTCAAGTCGCCTCTTGTCGCCACCTTTGAAATTTGGTTCACACAATCCAAATTCAGAAATAAAAAAAGGTTTATCCGGATAACTCATATGCACACTGTCCAGGTAGGCATGAATTTGACCCAATGGTACCGGCCACCAACTTGCCCCATATTCATTCATCATGATATAATCACCGTCACTTGCTGCGTCTGGTGCAAATGATGGATTGTTGTAAAAGCTACTTGTAAGGGTATTGCTGACATATGCTACATGACGTGATGAATCCAGTATTCTGGCTTTTGAAATTAATTCTCCAATCATTTTTTTCATATCATCATCCCTTCCCCGTAGTTCATTACCTACACCCCATGAAAAGATACTTGGATGGTTGTAAAAATTGTGAATCATCCTTTCCAGTTGCTTCATGGAAATATTACGTATGGTATCATTCGCCGGGGTTTCAGGTCCCCAAAGCGGGACTTCCTGTTGTACTAATATTCCATTTCGATCGCAAAAATCATAAAACAATTCGTCCTGTTGAAAATGCTGCCGTGTAAATATTGCATTAACTTCTTTCATCAGTTTACACTGACTCAAAATGACAGAATCTGTTTCAGCAAATCCAAAATCAGGGTTACTGCCGGATGTCCATTCTACTCCCATAAGTTTGATACGTTCCCCATTTAGATAGGTTTTACCTCTTAAAAACTTAAATTCCCTGAACCCGACTGTGGCTGAAATATGATCACTTAAATGTTTACCATTAAGTACTTTTACATCAATGTGATATAGATTTGGAAAGTCGAAATGCCATGGATTAACTTTGGACAAGTTGATGTTTAACAACGCTATTCCGTTTTGCCAAATAGGTTTTAAAGTCGCATTATATATGATGTTTTTAGTCGGCTGGTTTTCCTCTCTTATCGTAATGGCTAACTGAATATCTTTGTTTGTAGTCATTTCTTCAAAGCCCACCTTCAATTTTAAGTTTCCTGCATTGCTTTCAATGTCCAGTTTTGGCTCGGCAAGAATGTACTTTGCGGATGGTTTAACACTTATTAATAAAGCCACTTTGCGGATAATACCACCGTCATTGGGCCAATCAAATGAATTGCCATACGGTACTTTGTATTTTCCATAATCATTATTTACACCAACAGTGATGACATTTTCTTTACCATAATTTAGTTTTTTGTTGAGATTGATACTAAAACTATTGAACCCATCACCGATATTCTGTTCTACTTTTTTTCCATTGATATAGATCATGGAAGTATGGTTGATCGCACCAAACCTGATGACCACATTCTTGTTTTTCCATTCAGCAGGAATGTTAAGTTTCTTCTGATACCAGGCCCATCCATAGTGATTCTGATTTTCGTTTTCAATATTCCAGGTGTGTGGTAAATTGACCACACGGTTGCTTGGTAAATTTTGTTCAAACCATTTTTCAGAAATACCTATGGCTTTTTGATCCATTACAAAGTGCCAGCCAGAATTTAAATTTATTGTATCTCTTTGAGCAACACTTCCAAAGAATATAAATGATGCAAAAAATAAATATATATGTTTCATGTGTTTATTTTTATTTGATTTTTAATTGTCAGATGGAATTGATACCTTATCTCCATCTTTGGTGTTATCGAACTTACGTTTCGTATGAAAATAATCATCAAGGTTTGTGTACCACAAAGATGATTCATGCTCATTTCATGTGTTTTCTATTATTCAAACTTTATCCAATAACTGTATTTGTAATTTGTTGATGGTATTATTTTCTGTCCTTTGAGTCAAGATGTGTTGATAGGCTTTTTTAACTTCCAAGGCCATTGGAGTGACATTGCGATAAGTATCCACTACACCCTTGACACAAAAATTGTTATCACTCAGATATTCGTCTACAGGTCCATCCAATGGGAATTCACCGTCATTTGCTGTGATCCTCGTTCTATTATTCCTTTTAGTACCAATACTTTGATCTATCCATTCACATAAGAACCTTCCTTGCTGTTTGGGATTACAAGCTTTAAGATTAAGGATTAATGTTTTTTCCAATAAAGTTATTGATGCCGGCAAAATAAATATTTTATAATTTTTGATGGAACTTAAAGTATCTGCTTCAAATAGCACAAAATTTAAAAATAGTATATATATTTGTGCATTATGTCATACATATCGCAAAATTATTCATTTCCTTTTCTTCAAAGAAATTTTTTATGAAAATAATTTTTAAAAACTAACTTTGCTGTTTTTTATGGAAGCACTCAGATCATTTAAGACATTGACTGCTATTGACAATAGTAGTATGGTGGACAAGGTTGAACTTAGCCTACTTGATTTTTTTGCAAAAAAAGAGTTAAAAGTAGGTGACTCGATTCCGAAGGAATTGGAGCTTGCTGAAATACTGGGAGTAAGCCGAACCGTAGTCAGAGAAACTCTTACAAGGCTGCGGACTATGGGTTTGATTGAAACCCGCAAGAAGAAAGGTACAGTCATAAAAAGCCCTGATATCGGGCAAATCTTACAAAAGTCTATCATCCCGCACATTCTGGATGACAACACCCTGAAGGATATTTTTGAAATGAGACTGGCACTGGAGGTAGGTATGTCTGATTTTGTAGTAGCAAGGGCAACTGATGATGATATCAAAGAACTTTATGAGATTGTCAAGGATGAGCTTACACCTGATGCCGATTCTTTATTTGACGTGGATTATGAAATCAGATTTCATGGAAAATTGTATGAAATCACCGGAAATTCGACGCTGAAGGAGTTTCAAAAATTGCTTTTGCCAGTATATAACTACATTTATTCCAGCGGACTTCTCAGTTTAAAGACATCAAAAAAGAGATTTACGTCCCACTTACAGCTCGTAGAAATCCTTGCTACCCGTGATACTGAAAAATTCAGGGCGGGAATGCGCAACCACCTCGAAAATCATTTTTACAGGATATTGTAAAGTATACCAAAGTCAGCTTTAATACTTTAAAGTGTGTATAAAATTATTGCACAAAATTGCAAATGCCTGCCTTTACCCTCAATCCCTGAAGGGACGACCCACCCTATTTTATACCTTTTTTAGTATTTGATATTTAAAATACATAAAAGTGCAATATGATATTCACAGAATACATTAGAGTATTTAGAGTATGTTTAAATTTTTATGTTTGAGCGAAAGTGAGCAAATTTAATTTTGGACAAGGCATATTTTGCAGTCGTAGCCGGAAGTTACGGCGAAAAATATAACGCTGGCGAAAAATTAAATTTGTCGCTTGGAGCCAAATGATAAAAGTTTAAACATACTCTTTTTGCTAAGAAGCTTAATTTTACTATTTTTGCGCCTTAAAATTTTTTAGCTCTATGCATCATTTGTCAGAACAGGAACTCGTAAGACGCGAAAATCTAAACAAACTTACAGAAGCCGGTATTGAAGCCTATCCAAGTGCCACATTTGAAATCAATGCCACTGCTCACGAAATCAAATCAAATTTTAAGGAAGGTGATACTACTTATCAATCTATAAGTTTGGCCGGGAGACTCATGTCAAAACGAATCATGGGTAAGGCTTCTTTTGCTGAGCTGCAGGATAGTTCGGGACGAATACAAATCTACATCAACCGGGATGAAATCTGCCCCGGTGAAGACAAAATTCTTTATAATGATGCATTTAAAAAATGGTTTGACCTTGGAGATTTTATTGGGATCAAAGGTTTTGCTTTTTACACTCAAATGGGAGAATGTACTGTACATGTAACTGAATTAAAGATGCTTTCAAAATCTCTTAGGCCGCTTCCGGTTGTAAAAAAAGATGATGAAGGAAACATTTATGATGCATTTACAGATCCTGAGCAACGATACAGACAAAGATATGTAGACCTTGTGGTCAATGACCATATCAAAGATGTATTTGTCAAGAGAACCAAAATGTACAATTCTATGAGGGAATACCTCAACGAAAAGGGGTATCTCGAGGTTGAGACTCCGGTATTGCAACCGCTTTACGGTGGTGCAGCAGCCCGACCTTTTACGACTTTTCACAATACTCTTGACATGAAGCTTTATCTAAGGATAGCTAATGAATTGTATCTCAAGAGATTGATCGTTGGTGGTTTTGATGGAGTGTATGAATTTAGCAAGGATTTCAGAAATGAAGGTATGAGCAGGTTTCACAATCCTGAATTCACCCAGATAGAACTATATGTTGCATACAAGGACTACAAGTGGATGATGGAATTGGTGGAAGAAATGGTGGAGAAAGTGGCATTGGATATTTATGGTACAACACAGGTCCAAGTGGGAGAAAATCTGATTGACTTCAAGCGTCCATGGAAAAGGTTCACGATGTATGAAGCCATTGAACATTTTACAGGCATAGACATCAGTGATATGGATGAAGCCGCTCTCCGGGATGTTGCCCACAAATTGAAAGTACACGTGGATAATACCATGGGAAAAGGCAAACTCATAGATGAAATCTTTGGTGAAACCTGCGAAGGAAATCTTATCCAGCCTACTTTCATTACAGACTACCCTGTTGAGATGTCACCGCTTGCAAAAAAACATGCCACAAAGCCTGGATTGGTTGAAAGATTTGAAGCCATATGCAATAAAAAAGAGATCTGCAATGCTTTTTCTGAGCTAAATGACCCCATAGACCAGAGACAAAGATTTGAATCTCAGCTCGAATTGGGAAAACGAGGTGACGAAGAAGCCATGGTGCTTGACGAAGATTTTTTGCGTGCACTGGAATACGGAATGCCACCTACGGCAGGGCTAGGCATTGGTATGGACAGGCTTGCTATGATCATGACCAATCAAAATTCTATTCAGGATGTTTTATTCTTTCCACAGATGAAGCCGGAGAAGGAGTAAAGTGGAAGCCTTCTGATAATTCAATGTTTTTTCTGTAAAATTACCATAATTCGGTAGATGCTCCTATATTTGCCATAAAAGTCAAAGCATGGGATCAATCAACAGACGTCAATGGCTGCGGTCGGCAGGTCTGGCAGCAGGAACTGCCACATTTTTTACAGATAGATTATTCAGCATCAATGCTGTAAACCCTTATGTCGATACATTTGATGCTCTGGACAATGGTTCTGATGAAGTGATACGCCTGAGTTCCAACGAAAACCCTTATGGACCATCGAAGTATGTTCGTGATAAAATGACATCTGCTTTTGACAAAGTTTGCAGATATCCTTTTGGTGAGATGGATAACTTAACCAAAAAAATAGCCATCAAAGAGGGGCTTTCCCCTGAAAATATACTGCTCACTATTGGATCTACAGAAGGTCTGAAAATTGCAGCATTGGCATATATGCAAAAAGGAGGTGAACTCGTGGCCCCTGATCCGACCTTCGAAGCCATGATCAACTATGCCGAAGCTTGTGGTGCATATGTCCATAAAGTGCCGGTAAAAAAAGACCTGGGTATCGACCTCGAAACTATGGAGAAACGATGTACTCAGGATACAAAAATGGTGTTTGTCTGCAACCCCAATAATCCTACAGGCACTATTTTACCTTCCGATGAAATGTCACATTTTTGTACAAAAATGGCAAAACGTACCATGGTTTTTTCAGATGAAGCATATATTGATTATATAAATATTGCTGACTACCCTTCTATGACTACATTGGTCAAAGAAGGATTGAACGTGATAGTTTCGCGAACGTTTTCTAAGATTTTTGGCATTGCCGGGCTTCGTATTGGTTACCTGATAGCCAGACCGGACATTATCAAAAGATTAGACAAATTCAGAATTGACAGGCCCAATATTTTAGCACTGATAGCGGCATCAAATGCTATGGATGAAATGGATTTTTACAGGTTCAGTGTTTCCAAAAATAAAGAGTCAATAACGCTTCTCACAAAAGCATTTGATAAACATCAACTTACTTATACTCAAAGTCATGCAAACTTTGTATTTTTTAAAACAGGTATGAATATCAATGACTTTGCTAAAAAAATGCTGGATCAAAATATCAGAGTAGGCCGGCCTTTCCCGCCTTTAAATGAATGGTGCAGAATTTCCACCGGCACAACTGAAGAAATGGAAAAAGTGGTTTCAGCACTTAATGTCATTTACTCCTAAATTCCTACACTTGAACATTTTTTATTACATCATCGCTGCCATTAGGGCTATTCTGGTATTTGGAGGCATGATCTTATTTATGCTGTTTTATGGAATCTCCTGCATATTTTTAAAGCATACCAAAGAAAGGGCTTTTAAACTCAGAAAAATTTATCTGACTTATTGGTGTATTCCGGTTTTGAATATAAAAGTTGAACAAAAAGGACATCCATCAAACATTCCTTCATTATACGTTTCAAATCATCGGTCGTTTGCCGATCCTATCGTGTTATGCAGTTACATTGACGCATTCGTGATTGCAAAAGCTGAGGTTATGAATTATCCAATCATAAATAAAGGTGCAGAGTTGACAGGGGTGATTTGGGTCAACAGGCAAAATCAGCATTCGCGCAATCATACACGGAGTAAAATGGTAGAAACTATACAGTCAGGATACAATGTTTTGGTTTATCCTGAAGGTACTGTCGGAAAGCTTGCCCACACGCTGCCATTCAGGAAGGGTACATTTATTGAAGCCGCTGAAAATAATTTACCTGTAATGCCCGTAGCTATTGAATTTAAGCACAAACAAGACTTATGGGTTTTGGAAAAATTCCTGCCGCAGTACTTCTATCAGTTTTCAAAATGGAAGACAGAAGTCAAGTTGTCATTTGGTGAAACAATAATAGAAAAAGATGGGCTGAAAGCACATCATATAGCTTATGATTGGATCAATCATGAAATCAAAGATATGCAGGAGGACTGGTCAGAAGTATTTTAGAGTATATTTAAAAAAAAATATAGTTTTAAATCAAGAGAATATGGTTCTGTCGATAAGATAATTATTTATTTAATTTAGTGAACTAAATGAAGCGACTATTTTGAAGCCAGATTCATAATATATTGATTTTAAGGCAATAAAAATTTAAACAAACTCTTAGAGCCTATGTAATACCTAAAAATCTAAAATGATAATCTATTACGACCTCCAAATACTTCAAAATCAGTCGCTTTGCTCACTTTTAGCTTCGCACCATAGTGGTGACTACAGCATAGCTGCACACAGTATGATTTGTCGCTAAAAGTGCTGATTTTCTTGAAGTTGAAGCTCTCACTACTAATCTCATTTTAGATATTTAGGTTATTACATATCCTCATCATCATAATCCTCTGGCTCGTCATCTGCGATCATATCCAGATCCTCTTCATCATCAAATGAAGTATCTTCTTCATCATCAAGTCCCAATTCTGCTTCATCAAGCTCTTTGATGACATCCAGTTCTGAAAATATCTTATCAAGATCATCATCGTCGATTTCAGCAGCAGCTTTGGTTGTGGAAGATTTTTTGATTACCTTGGTGATGATCACAGGTTTTCTTGGTTCTGCTTTTTTTGCCGGTTTATCATCTTCAGCCTCATCGATATCATCAAATCCGCGTGACTTGTCTTTTGGAACCTGCACATCTTTCATCTCAGATTGAGTTTTAGCAACTACTGATTTAGTCGTTGTAGGTACTGCCAGTAATCTCTTTTTTTCAATCAGTTCACCAGTCACTACACAAATACCATAAGACTTGTTATTGATTCTTATTAATGCATTTTCCAGATCTTGGATATATTTACGCTGATGGTTGGCCATATTATTGAGCATCTCCAGCTCAGACTGGATAGAAGAAAAATCAGTGATATCTTTGGCAAAGTCATCATTGTTATTTTCAGTAATATCTTTCAACTGTTCCTTTAGGGAACCATATTGTTCTGAGGCTTTAGCAAGTTTCTTATCAATGATATCTTTAAATTCCTTAAGTTCATCATCGCTGTACCTAGTGGTTACGTTTACTGGTGTAGACATTTTAGCTGTTTTTTTTTAAAAAATCGCACAATATTAGGTCATAAATATCATATTACAAAAAAAAGTTTAATGTCAAATCCTGTTTTTTACTAATTATGACCATTTTTTTTACCTTGAATATCTAAAATGGCTCCGTTATGAAGCCATTCTCCCATCGGATACTACCCTAAAAAGAATGGAAGTAAATTTAAAGTTACTCAGAATATGCACAAATTTACTATTCTGTGCTTAAGTGATTTTTTTTTTGCCTGCTATTAACGAATTTATCTTCTTTCATAGTATATGTGAGCATAATTAATTGCACTTTTTCATTTTTTCAATATTCTTCTTAATATACGGTAAAATCGTGTTTGAATCGGGCGGGTCGTCTCAAGCGTAGCTTGACAAGCTCTTAAGAGCCTGCCAAGCTATGCTTGGGAATGATGGTAGCGATATAGAAAATTTGAATTCTTGCAGCTTGCTATACACACTAATGTATATGCCGACTGCGAGTAATTATAAATTATTTTTACCTTTGCACCATGAGATTGAGGAGCCTGCAGATTAAGGGTTTTAAAAGTTTTGCAAATGATACTTTACTGAACTTCAGTGAGAATGTAATCGGCGTAGTAGGACCTAACGGATCCGGCAAATCCAATATAGTAGATGCTATCCGATGGGTTTTGGGCGAACAAAAAAGTAAAGAACTCCGGCTTGACGCTATGTCTGATGTCATATTCAATGGTACAAAGACTAAAAAGGAGGCACCTACTGCTACAGTTTCACTTACATTTGACAATACAAAAAACATTCTCCCTACTGAATATCAGACAGTTACGATTTTAAGAACACTCTATAGGACAGGTGAGTCTGAATACAGACTCAATAATGTCATCTGCAGGTTGAAGGATATTAATTCTCTATTTTTGGATACGGGAATAGGTTCCAACTCTTATGCCATCATAGCCTTGGGGATGGTGGATGATATACTCGATGACAAAGAAAATGCACGCCGCAGAATGTTTGAGCAGGCTGCAGGGATTTCCAAATACAAGGTAAGAAAGAGAGAAACCCTTAATAAACTCAAAAGTGCTTCAGAAGATTTAAACCGAATTGACGACTTGCTCTATGAAATCGAAGGCAACCTTAAATCATTAGAGAAACAAGCAAAAAGGACGCAAAAATATTTGGATCTTAAAGCAGATTATAAGGAACTGAGTATCAAACATGCCGTAACTTCGATTCAAAAGCTCAAAGCACAATACAAAAACATATCAGATCAGCTGGTCAGGGATCAGGATGAGTATCGTTTGCAAGATGCAGTCTTGTACAAGCTCGAAGCACAACTTGCCAAAGATAAGAAAGAAAACACTGACAAAGAAGTGATATTGACAGATCAACAAAAAAGACTGAATGATCTGGTCTATCAGATTCGAACCCGAGAAAATGACAAAGGGCTTCTTACCCAAAAAGCAGGTTTCAAAAAGCAAAACAAAGAGCACCTGCAAAAATCCATCAGTTCCAATGAATCTGAGCTTGCAAAAATACAATCTGATAATAATGCCTTAACCATCAGAATTTCGGATGAAAACCTGCAATTGGAAAAATTAAATCAACTATTGCAATCTTCATCTGTTGCTTATGAAGCCATCAAAACAGAATATCAAACTGCCAAAATAAGCTTTGACACCCGACAAAAGGAAAAACAAAACCTTGAAAAACAGAACTTTGAGATTGAAAAACAAATAGCCATTTTCAGAAATACGGTTGAAAATCTTGAAAATGAAACCCATAGGATCAAAGAACTCGTTGATTATAAAGCAAAAGAAAAAGGTGAATACAGCAAATCACTGGAAGCTGTCAATGCTCAGCTGGAATTAAAAGACGGGGAGTTAAAGACTTTTATTGACAATGATAATAACAGAAAACAAAAAATCATTGAACTTGAACTCAAAAGAGACAACATACGCGATGAGGTCAATAAAATAAACAGGAATCTTGATTCCAAGCAAAATGAATATGACCTCCTGAAAAGTATGATTGACAATTTTGAAGGATTTCCGGAATCAATAAAATTTCTCAATGAAAACTGGAAAAAAGATATTCCATTGCTTTCTGACTTACTTGATGTAAAAGAAGAATATAAAGCACCACTGGAATTGTACCTTGACCAATACCTGAATTATTATGTTGTACAGACTCAAAAAGAAGCAATTCAGGGCATCAACCTTTTGAAGAATTCTCAAAAAGGAAAAGCGAATTTTTTTATAACAGACCAAATACTACCAAAAAAACCTGTGGTGGTCAATGATCTGGAATTGATCAAAGCAACAGATGTTGTCAGAACACATGAGAATTATAAAATGCTCATTGATGCTTTATTGGCCAACGTATATATATTTGATGGGGATGTAGAAGAATTGGAATCTTCCAATATTGAAAATATTACAATCATTTCCTCCAAAGGTACTTTTCTTAAAAAAGGTTATGCTATTTCCGGTGGTTCTGTCGGGCTCTTTGAAGGAAAAAAAATAGGACGCAGGCAGAATTTAGAAAAATTGTCCATTTTTATCGATAGCAATACAAAGTCCAGAGATCAGGAGAAGCTCCATCTGGAAAAATTGAACAAAGAAATAGAACAACTTAAATCAAATGATTTACACAAAATAATAGAGTCACTCAAAGGTGAAATCAATTCTATATCCAAAGATAAAGTCAAACTTGACCATCAAATACAAACATTTGAAAGTTTTAGAAGTGAAAATGAGCAAAAACTAAAACTCATCCGTCAACAAATGGCAGAACACGCTGAAAAAATAACAGCAGAAGAACAGAAAGTAAAAAGTATCAAAAAGAAGATAGCCGACCTCATCAAACCGGATCAAAATCAGAACACTGATATGGATCAGATGGCAGAAACGCTATCAGCCGCTTCAGAAAAATACAACACCGACAATATAAATCTTATCAGACATCAAAACCTTATTGCAAACTTTATAAAAGATAAGGAATTTAAGGAGCTAAAACTATCTGAATTGAACTTGAAACTCAATAATGAAAGGGACAGACTGCTTTCAGAAGACAGAGAGAGAATAGATATCGAAGATCAACTGATAAAATTAGATACAGAATTACAGACACTTTATACCGAAAAGAAAAATTTCCAATCGACACTTAGTCAGGCCGAACAGGACTTTTTTTCTGCAAAAAATAACATCAGTACGCTCGAAGACAGCATCAGAGACATCAGCAGACACCAGGCAAAGCTGCAGCAGACGATACAAAATCTGAAGGACAAATATTCGGAGCAGAAATTTCAGATACAATCCATTGCAGAGCGTATTCGGATAGAATTTAATGCTTCTATCAATGATTTCATCAATCAAGGCATTGATATAGAAGATGGCGAATTTGAAACTATGGCTGGTGAGCTGGAAAAAGTAAAAACGCGTATGTCATCTTACGGAGACATAAACCCGCTGGCTGTAGAGGCATATAATGAGATGAAAATCAGGTATGACAATATAGAGGTACAGAGAAAAGACATCCTCGATGCCAAAGATAGCCTGATGGATACCATGAAAGAAATAGAAACTACCGCCACGCATCAATTTATGGAAGCTTTCGGCAAAGTTCGTGAAAACTTTATCACGGTGTTCAGAAATCTATTTACTGAAGATGACACCTGCGACCTGATACTATTGGATCCATCCAATCCACTGGAGTCCGAAATAGAAATTATAGCTAAACCTAAA
Source organism: Saprospiraceae bacterium (assembly GCA_016713025.1). NCBI lineage: Bacteria > Pseudomonadati > Bacteroidota > Saprospiria > Saprospirales > Saprospiraceae > Saprospiraceae bacterium. The sequence goes on from JADJPZ010000004.1 coordinate 2,011,074, forward strand.
GGTAAGAAGCCTAAATCCCTCAGTCAGCTATCAGGCGGCGAAAAAACACTGACTGCCACTGCCCTATTGTTTGCATTGTATTTGTTAAAGCCGGCACCATTTTGTATTTTTGACGAGGTGGATGCACCATTGGACGATGCTAACATACAAAAGTTCAACAGAATCATTCAAAAATTCAGTACTGAGTCACAATTTATCATCGTGACACACAATAAATCGACTATGGCGGAAGTAGATGTATTGTATGGAGTCTATATGAATGAACCTGGTATATCAGCAGTCAGTCAGGTGGATTTCCGGTCACTCAAACATGAGCCCATTCTTGAAAACATAACCTGATTCATGAATCATCTGGCCCATATCTACCTTTCGTGTCAGGATGGCAATCTCCTGACAGGCAACTTTATGGCTGATTTTATTACCACAAAAGACATCAAATCACTACCTCCGTATCTTAAGCAGGGTATAGAATTGCATAAAAGCATCGATCATTTTACAGACCATCATCCGGAAGTAAAAAAATGTATATTGTTATTAAGGCCAACACAAGGCAAATATTCACCAGTGGTAGTAGATATTTTGTTTGATTATTTTCTGATAAAAAACTGGGACATATTTAGCTCTGAGTCCTTTGAAGTCTTTAAAAACAAAGTCTACGACCATCTCATCTCGGTATCAGACACATTTCCTGAAAAACTCAAAATGGCCTTACCTAAAATGATCAATAGTGATTTTCTCATGAGCTGCTATAATGAGGAAAGATTAAACAAAACTTTCGACCATTTAAGTAGAAGAGTTCACTTCCCGCATAATTTCGGCAGTGTTACTGCTGATTTGAAGGCCAACTCTGAAGCTTTAGAATCTCATTTTCTATCTTTTTTTCCTGATTTGATCAGTCTTGTCCAACCATTTTGTAATTGCAAATAATATTATAATGAAGCACTTTGGCATCATAGGATTTCCACTTTCTCACACCTTTTCTCCGGGATATTTTAGCGAAAAGTTCAAATCTCTCCACATTGACGCAGACTACAAAGCATTTCCAATAGAACACATAGAGTTGTTACCCGACCTGATAAAAAGTAAAAACCTTTCGGGCATAAATGTAACTCTGCCGTACAAACAGCAAGTGCTGCCGTTACTTGATGAAATCGACCCTGACGCCTTGCAAATTGGCGCAGTCAATACCATATCAGTAACCAATGGCCGAACCAAAGGTTACAATACTGACGTCATTGGTTTTGAGCTTTCATTGCTGGAATTGATTCAATCTCCGCAGCATATCACGGGTGCATACATCTTAGGAACAGGAGGCGCTGCCAAAGCGGTAGAGTATGTCTTGAAAAAAATGAAGATCAGGTATACCTACATAAGTCGGGATGATTCCAAAGGGTTAACATACGGTAACATCGATCAGAAAGATTTTTCAGGTATAAACTTAATTATCAATACGACTCCCGTAGGTATGTACCCTAACCTAGATTCTTGTCCTGATATTCCATATGATTGGATAAATGAAAATTATTTTTTATATGACTTAGTATATAATCCGGAAAAAACTTTATTTTTGAGCGAAGGAACAAAAAGAAATGCCAAAGTCAAAAATGGCTATGATATGTTGATCCTCCAGGCAGAAAAAGCATGGGAAATCTGGAATAAACCATAAACTTAATTCATAATGAGCGAACCTGACCCTAAATTAGATCTTAATTTTGATAATACAGCCATTGCATTCGCACATAAATCAGACAGAGCACTGAAAAAAACAGCATGGTTATTTAATTTGATGAATAACAGCACCTTAGTTAATGTTGGTTCAAAACTTGGTTTATATGCTGTAAAGTTCAGAGTACCCTTTTCGGAATTTGCAGTAAGACACACCATTTTTCCTCAGTTTTGTGGCGGTGAATCTCTTCTGGATTGTCAAAGTACTATAGATCAATTATATGAATCAGACATATTGACAGTATTGGATTTCGGAGCGGAAGGCAAAAGTGATGAAGACGATCTCGATGCCGTACTTGAAGAAAATCTTAAAGCCATAGAGATGGCAGCATCCAACAATTCTGTACCTGTCATAAGTACAAAAGTCACCGGTCTGGTAGATCAGACTATCCTTGAAAAGATGCAGAAAAACGAAAAACTCTCGGATGGAGAGAAAAGAAAATATCAGCATCTTTGTGAAAGATTGGATGAGATTTGCAGTAAAGCGCACCAATTGGGTATCAGTGTTTTTGTAGATGCTGAAGAAAGCTGGATACAAGACCCTATCGACGAGTTGGTCATGCAAATGTCTGAAAAATACAATAAAGAACGCCCGACAGTTTATAATACGTACCAGTTGTATTTAAAATCAAAGCTTTCCCACATTAAAAGAGATCATGCAAGATGCAGGAAAAATGGAGTCATTTTTGGTTGTAAAATGGTGCGAGGTGCTTATATGGATAAAGAACGACTAAGAGCGGAAGAAATGGAATATCCTGACCCGATACAAACTGATAAAGCAGCGACTGACCGAGATTTTAATGATGGTATAAGATATTGCGTAGAGCACTATGAAACCATCTCTTCATGCTGTGCTTCCCACAATATGGATAGTAATCTTTTGCAGGCACAACTTATCCATGATAATGGGATAGAACACAATCACGCTCATATCAACTTTTGCCAATTGTATGGTATGAGTGATAATATCACATACAATCTGGCCCATGCAGGCTATAATGCGGCTAAATATGTGGTGTACGGCCCTATACGCGATGTAGTCCCCTACCTCATCAGAAGGGCTCAGGAGAATGCATCTGTGACAGGAGATATGAGCCGGGAGTTAAAATTTATAAATAATGAACTCAAAAGAAGAGGATTGAAGTAATATCAGATTTTTGTCATAGATTTTATACAAAATTATGAGTTTTGAACGTTAAGGCATCTATGAGATTTATTCTGATATTTGTTGCAATTGCCTTATTTGCGTGTAATGATGCAAAAAAAATAACTATAAAGGACAACTCAGGTGCTATTATCGAAGAGTATCACGTGATTCACGATAGTATCAAACACGGCGCTTATACGTCTTTCCATCCATCAGGAAAGATCAAAGAATCAAGCACTTATTCAAATGGCATGCTCACCGGCAAAAGAAATATATACTTTACAAATGGAAATCCTGATGTCATTGAGTCTTATGACTCAAAAGGCAAACTAAATGGTCCATACCTGCAATACTTTGAAAATGGTATCATTCAAGTTGAAAAAACATATTCTGAAAATACCTTAGCCGGTATCATGAAGATATATTATCCTGACGGCAAAATAAAAGAAGAAGTAACCATGGTAGAAAATGCAGAAAACGGACCTTTTCAGGAATATTATCAAAATGGGAAAATCCACTGGAAAGGTAATTATAGAAACGGAGATCAGGAATTTGGAATATTACATGAATATGATTCTACAGGTGCCATTCTGAAAATTATGAAATGTGATACTATGGCCATATGTACTACAATATGGAAACCAGGTATGCCGGCAATAAATACTGATACTGTCAAATATGAATAAACTCAGACCTATTACATTATTTTTCTTTTTTGGATTGTTGATGCAGATGAATTACGCTCAAATAGGTGGAAAGAGTGCCTACGAATTCCTGAATCTTCCGGCATCACCCCGGCTTACTGCATTGGGTGGATATCTGATCAGTGTGATGGATGAAGACATAAGCTTAACACTTTCCAACCCTGCATCCTTAAATGTCAAAATGCACAATCGTATAGCGTTTACGCATAACTTCCATTTTGCAGATATACAGAATGGATATGTTGGGTATGGGCGGCATATTAACAAGTGGAATCTGAATACTCATGCCGGAGTGCAATACATCAATTACGGAGATTTTAATTACGCAGATTATTTGGGCAATAAGCAAGATCAGTTTTCAGTCCGGGAAACAGCATTCATTGTCGGAGCTTCCAGAAGGATAGCCGAAAGATTTTCAGCTGGAGCAAATTTAAAAACGATTTTTAGTCACCCCGAATCTTACTCTTCATTTGGTGTAGCAGCTGACCTCGGTATTAACTATCAAAATGATTCCTCACAATTTACCGTAGCATTAGTTATAAAAAATATAGGTTATGAGTTTACTACTTACAATGGCACAAGGTTCGGAATGCCCCTGGATGTACAAATTGGAATTTCCAAAAAACTAAAATATCTTCCTTTCAGGTTTTCAGTGATTGCCCATCAACTGCACAGAGCAAATGCAAGGTATGATGATCCGTCTCAACAGAGTGATACTGACATTTTCGGAGAGCCCATCAATAAGAGTTCTTTCTCAATAGCCGTTGACAATTTATTCCGCCACTTGATATTTAACGGGGAGTTTTTACTGGGTAAAAATCAAAATCTGCGCCTACGGGCAGGATATAATCATCTGCGCAGGAAAGAACTCTCCATCGCTAACTTCAGAAGTTTTGCTGGATTCAGCTTAGGAGTGGGTATCAAAATCAATGCATTCAAGCTGGACTATGGCGTAGGTTACCATCATCTTGCAGGTGCGACAAATCATATAGGAATCAGTACTGATCTTGGGTCTTTTTTCAGTAAAATATAAGGATCAGTGTTTTTAATTTTGATGAATGCTTCCAAGAGTTCCCAGTTAGGGATTAAGCAAACATCAATAAATATTATAATTCCCCCTACGACTATTATTCCAATAAGAGACGACCTACCCTTCCTGATTAAGTTAAAGCCGGGCTCTTCCCATGCATCAGCTATTTTTTCTCCTGCTTAGTTTTGGAGGATGTGTACTCTTCGTTGAGTCTTTTGACGGTATCATCAGTGATATCAAGGGTGTTGCGGCCATACATAACACTACCTGATGACCCCTTCATCAAGACTAAATCATACCCTTTTTCATCAGCAACTTTTGCAAGAAAGTCATCAATTTTGCTTTGCAGGTCTTTTTGGGTTTCCTGTAGTTTTTTATCCAGATCTAATGCTGCATTGTCCCTTTGTTTTAAAAGCGATTCTTCCTCTCTCATAAGGTCTTGTTGCTGACGAGCATATCGTTCTTCCATTTTTTTCAATTCTACAGGGGCAATAGTATTTGCCTTTTGCTGAATTTCAGCGATTTCCTGTTGAAACTGCCCAGCTCTTCTTCTGAAGGCTTCGAGTTTTCCGGCAAGTGATTTTTCTGCCACCTTTGACTCAGCCTCAAGCTCCGATTTTTTATCAATGTATAAATTATACTTTGTAAGAAGTGTATCTATATTTACGTATACTATTTTAGGATTTGAAGTTGAAGGAGTACTATTTTTATCTGATTCCTGAGATGCTTGTTTGTTGCTATCGCATGAAATTAAAAGCGTCAAAGACATGCTAAGCATGACAAAATTCATTGTTTTAAAATTCATTTGTTTTATTTATAAAGATGAATAAAGGGCACAAAATTAGTTATTTTTCTCACAAATCAATATGTATCAATGGTATTTTAATACAATGTCGTTTAGATAAAGTATTTTTACTTGTTTTTACCCATCCTAAATCCTTCCCTTAGAAGGGAAGGACTTCATAATATAGCCTTATCTAAACGGTTTTGTATTTTAATTCTACTTTGTCGAATTATACGGACTTTCCGTTTAATTGGAAAACTGTTGGGTTAACCCAACAGTTGTGACCCTAATTTACCCATTTATCTTTAAATATCAAAAATTATTAGGTTTCCGGTTGATTACATTGAAATGAAAGTGTAAATGACTTAGATTTTTGAAGGTGACAAAGTAGAATCAATAACTTCATTTTTAATGTCGTTTAGATAAAGTATTTTTACTTGTTTTTACCCATCCTAAATCCTTCCCTTAGAAGCTTAAAATGGAGGGAGTTAGATTCGTTCTTTGATTTTTGGCATTGTCGCTTTTTAGGAGAGATAAATTTCATCAAATGTCAAAAAAAGAAGCAACAAACTCAATTTTTATGGCTTTGTCAGAGTAATGATACGATTATTAGTTTTTGACATCTTGGAGGATCAACTCAGATATGTCCATCACCATGATAAGATCTTCTTTATCTTTGGCCTTCATACCATCAGCGAGCATAGTGATGCAGAATGGGCAGTTGCCAACCACGATTTCCGGATTCATGCTGATCGCTTCTTCTGCTCTTTCCACATTGATCTTCTTGTTGCCGGGTTCATCTTCTTTGAACATCTGAGCACCGCCGGCTCCGCAACAAAGGCCGTTGGTTTTGCTTCTTTTCATTTCTGCCAAATCAACATCCAATGCAGACAAAATCGATCGCGGAGCATCATATTCGCCATTGACCCGACCCAAATAACAAGAATCATGGTAAGTAATCTTTTTACCCTTAAAACTACCTCTTTCCACTTTTAGTTTTCCTTCGGTTATCAATTGATTAAGCAGTTGTGTGTGATGTACTACTTCATAGTTTCCCCCTAGTTCGGGATATTCATTTTTAAGAGTATTCAAACAATGGGGGCAGGCAGTCACGATCTTTTTGACTGCATACATGTTGAGGGTGTTGATATTTTGTAAAGCCAGCATCTGAAAAATAAACTCATTACCTGCTCTCCGTGCCGCATCACCGGTGCACATTTCTTCATTTCCCAGTATAGCAAAAGACATCCCTGCTTTTTCGAGCAGCTGGCACATGGTTTTAGTAACCCGTTGCGCTCTGGCATCAAAACTCCCTGCACAACCAACCCAAAACAGAATATCTACATTAATTCCTTCCGTTGTAACTTCGGACATTGTTTTTACCATCATGGCTCGGACATTTTATTATTTTTTTTTAAAAAAAATGGAATCTTCACTATTTTCAAATAAAATTAATGCCATTAATAAATGACTATAATAATTATGTTAACTCATGCCTCCACGCTTCTCTTTCAGCAGGTATCTGCCACACGCAACCACCATTTTCCATAGCATTAAAAAGTTGTACCCATTCGTGAGGGCCTGCGGATTCGGATAATATTTCATAGCGTCTTAAATTCAAAATAGGCTCTAATGGATTGATCAGTACCGGACAAACTTCCACACATGCATTGCATGAAGTACAAGCATGAATTTCCTCTCTTGAGATATAATCAAATAGAGATTTTCCATCATCGTAATTTTGAGCATCTAAAGTAACTGGGACTGAATTTTCTTTATTTTTGGCATATTTCATATCACCGGAAGCCATATTTCTACCGACTTCTTCGGTCCGGTCACGGATGTCCATCATGATTTTTCGTGGTGACAACTTTTTACCGGTAATATTGGCCGGACACACGGCTGTACACCTTCCGCATTCTGTGCATGTGTAGGCATTCATGATATTTTGCCATGAAAGGTCAAAAACATCTTTGGCACCAAAGTCCGGAATTTCAGAATATGCTTCACTATTGGTTGTGGCTTCCATACCCAGCATAGATTTTACTTCATTCATGATCTCCGGCATATTTTGCATCTTACCTCTTGAATTCAAATTACTGATGTATACGTTGGGGAATGCAAGAAATATATGAAGGTGCTTGGAATATGGTAAATAAACTATAAAACCCAGTACTACCATAAGATGAAGCCACCACCCCGCTCTTTCGACCATCTGAAGAAGTACTGTATCCAGTGATCCAAATAAAAATGGTCCCAACCATGAACTTATGGCCAGATTTCCTGTAGATGGATAGTGTATACTGTCCCTCATTTGCAAGACAGAGTCAGCACCATTCATTGTAAAAATACCTGATACCAATAGCAATTCGCCGATAAGTATGAGATTGGCATCCAATTTCGGCCAGCCATTTAATTCAGATTTGACCAAACGAGGAACTTTGAGCAAATTACGTCTATATAAAAATACTACGGTGGCTATCAATGCAAGAAACGATAAAACCTCAATACAACTGATGATAAAAGTATACAATCCCCCCAGAATGGGTGCAAAAAACCTGTGAACTCCGAAAACTCCGTCGATCATAATTTCAAATAATTCTATCTGAGTAAACAAAAAGGCTACGTAAATAAATAAATGAAATATCGCAGGTATCCAGTTTTTAAACATTTTTTTTTGGCCAAAAGCCACTAATAATACATTGGACCATCTGTCAGATGCCCTTCCCGACAATGGAGCAGATTTGCCCAATAAAATATTCTGATATATTCTTTTGTATCCTTTGAAAGCAAGATATCCCGCTGAGCCTGCGAGTACAATAAAAAGTAGTTGTTGCATATTCATTCAAAAGTATTAATAAAGCCGCAAGTTACAAATTAATTCTTTTTCACTACATTTGCCATCTTAAATAATTCTATATTATTATGGTAGTTCTGGACCAGTATCGTATAAAACACAAAATAGCACGTCTTTCTTATGAAATTCTTGAAAATAATGAAAATGAAGAAATGATCGTAATGGCAGGGATTAATAATAATGGTTACAGATTTGCCGAATTGATATGTGCTTCTCTAACAACTATCACATCCAAAAAAATCATATTAACAAGGATTAAGATCAACCCAGCCAAACCATTATCTACTCCTGTTGAAATCGATCCATTGATACCTGAAGAAGTAAATAAAACCGTAATTATTGTAGATGACGTAGCCAATTCGGGGAGAACTATCTTTTATGCTTTTAAGGTGTTTTTGGACCATCTTTTGGCAAAAATTGAAGTTGCTGTGCTCGTAGACAGAAAACACAAACTATTTCCCGTTAAGGTGGATTATGTTGGGCTTTCATTAGCAACTACTGTTCATGAAAACATTAAAGCCAATCTGTGCGATGAAGAAAACATGACTGTAGTTTTGTCCTGAGTTGAAAATTTTAACGTAATATAAACAACTTTCAGGAAACAAAATCAACTTAAAAATCGTATTAGAAATCGTATTAGAAACATACTCTTAGTTTAATATTTTCTTAGTAATGAAAAAAGGTAGTTTTTTTGTTTTATTTTTATTGTTATTTTCTCTTTCTGTCCGTGGTGCACATGCAGGTAAAGATACTGTTACTTGGGCCATACTCAACAATGTGGAATATAAGGAGTCGCCTCATGACACTTATGGCACTGTATACCTTCCAACATTTCCAAAAGAAATAAAAAAACTTCATGGCAAAACTGTGATCATCAAAGGATATCTTGTTCCTGTTGACAAAACCACATGGGCGTTGAGTAAAAACACTTATGCAGCTTGTTTTTTTTGTGGGAAAGCAGGTCCTGAAACTGTATTGGGCTTGGTCTGGAAAGGGGAACCGGGAAAACTCAAAATGGATGCTAATGCGACATTGACCGGAAAGTTTGTTCTCAACGGCACCAATGTAGATGACTGGATGTATAGTTTAGTAGATGTAGAAATCCTAACCATAAAGTAATTTGGGTGTAGTCCATTTTTTCAATAAATCGCTGTAAAATTCATTTTTCCGTCCTTTGGTTGTTGTAAAACAAAAGGAATTTTTATTCCTCTAAATTTACCCATCCTAAATGTGTCCACAAGCCGACGTTTGTGGTTCCTTCATTATTGAGTGAATCCGTTCACTCAATTTGCTATGCAACCATTCAGTCATCCTTAAAATGGAAGGACTTTTGGTCTATTATGTAATGGCACCTTGTATAAAAAATGTTTAAGCCTGTTTAAACAATGGCTTTTTTACTGTACTTAATTTAATTTTACCCACCCTTACCCTCCCTTGAAATGAAGGGAACAAATTCACACTTTGAATATGAGAAGTATTGCGTAAATAAATAAAACCTAAAAATAATTTGACCCTAATTCTAATCTATCTGATTATTTATTTTTTCACGTTTTTTATGGTACTTACTTAATTTAACTTATTATCTAACCAGAGCACTGATCTCAACATTTTGTCCGCTCTTATCTAAACAATTGAACAATTTTTTCTGCCCATCTTTTATATTCTTTTCCTGAAGGATGTAATTTATCTTTGGCCAGTAAGCTGATATCACCGGAAGCTTCTCTGGTTCCTTCCGTGATACTGATAAATACTACTCCGGCTTCTTTAGTGATTTTCTCCTTGACAGCATTATACCGATCTATTTCAGTTGCAATTTTACTTCGATCTTTTCCTTCTGCAAAAGGCGTCACACCCCAATCCGGAATGCTTAGCACTAGAACTCTTTCCTTTTTACCGCCGGCAAACTTTACAGCACTATCGAGCAGCTTTTTGTATTGAATTCCATACTCATCAACATTCCGACCTCTGTATTGATTATTGACACCTATCAATAATGTTACCAAATCATATTTTTTCAGAAGTTGATAATTTTCGATGCCATTGATCAATTCGTCGGTAGTCCATCCAGTTTTGGCCACTATTTCAGGGGCATTGATTTTTATACCTTTTTGGCGCAATAGCTTTACAGCTTGGTATGGAAAATTATCAAAAACAGGCACACCTTCTCCAATGGTATACGAATCACCCAATGCCAGAAAAGTGAGGTTCTTTTGTCCTGAGAGTGAATAATTCAGGAATATCCCGGCAATAGCACCGACGATAATGATTTTTAATAAATTCATAAACCCGATATTTTTGGGTGTATCCCATTTTTGCACTAAAATTGTCTAAACTGCCCGCTACCTTCATTCCTAAACGTAACTTGGCAGGCTCTAAAGAGCTTGGCAAGCTACGTTTGAGAAAAGCCACCCAATCCAACTACGTATTAACCGTCTATCTCTACCAGAATACAATATAGATAGATGCCACTGCCAGAATAACAATTAATGAAATTATATTAAACCTAGTACTTGTTTTGAATAAGTCAGTATCAAAATATATGGCTTTAGGGTCATTATTTTTATTTTCATACAATGATATAGCCACCATGATCGCAGAAATCAACAGAAAACATAAGCCCATTCTGTCCATAAATGGAATAGCAGGAGTCAAATATTTAAATGCAAATGAAAGTGGAATGGCAATGATCACACCTGCAAAAGCTGCATTGGTCGATGTTTTTTTCCAAAATAATCCCAAAATAAAGATGGCTAAGACTCCTGGACTGATAAACCCGGTAAATTCCTGTATAAACTGGAAAGCTTGTTGCAAATTGCCTAATGATGGGGCGATGATCACTCCGATGATGAGGAAAATCAATCCTGAAATTTTACCAACATTTACCAAATGGTGCTCTTCTTTCACTGTGAGCTGACTGCTATTATTTTCAAGAGGGGTAAGGATTTGTTTTCTTTCTACATCTCTTTTCATGAATAAAGGGCGATATATATCCAAGGTAAAAATTGTACTCGCAGAATTAACAATAGCCGCAACAGAAGACCCGATTGCCGCTATTAATGCAGCGATAGCAATACCTTTAAATCCCCAACCAACATAATTGGTAATAACCCAGGGATATGCTTCATCCGGTTTTGAGATATCTGCACTAAGCACATATGCAGCAATACCTGGTATAACTACTATCATTGGTAAAATGACTTTTACCAATGCAGCAGCTGCAGTACCAGTCTGAGATTCATCCAGACTCTTGCTGGCCAAGGCTTTCTGGATGATATACTGATTGGTGCCCCAATAGTACAGATTGGCAATCCACATGCCTCCTATGAGTACACTGATACCTGGCAAATTCATATACTCCGGATTGGATTTATCAAGTATCATATCAAATTTTTCAGGTGCTTTTTCGATCAAAGCCGCCATCCCGGAAAAAACCCCACCTCCTGCTGCTTGTAAAACCATATATGTCGCTACAAGACCACCCAATATTAAAGCAAGAACCTGTATAACATCAGTCAGTGCTACTGCTCTGAGACCTCCGGTGACAGCATAAGTACCTGAATAAATTGCCAGGCCTATGATAGCATATAGAAGCGGAATGCCCATTATAGATTGCAACGCCAATGATCCAAGATACAATACTGAAGTAATATTGACAAATACAAATAACAATACCCAAAAGAAGGCCAACCCTGTTCTTACTCTTCCATCAAATCTTTTTTCAAGGAATTGTGGCATGGTATATATTTCTTTCTTGATAAATATGGGCAGGAAATATTTTGCAACTATGATCAACGTTATTGCAGCCATTAATTCATAGGAGGCGATAGCCAATCCTACTACGTAACCTGACCCTGACATACCTATAAACTGCTCCGCAGAAATATTGGCGGCTATGAGTGAACCTCCTACAGCCCACCATGGTAATGAGTTGGATGCCAGAAAATAATCTGAAGATGTTTCCTTTTTGCTCGTCACCGAAATATAAATACCGAATGCCAGCAAGCCTACTATCCAAGCGATAATGATGCTAATGTCTAATGTTGAGAGATTGGTCATAACTATTAAAATAAATGGTAATTAAACTTTTTGAACTTTTAAAATGTATTGGTAATCCAGAGATGTATCATCAGTTTTTATAATTTTATATCCTGCATCTATAAACATATCTTCGAGCTTATCGAGATAAACCCTTTCTGTTTTCGGAGGAGCGTTGATGGGTAATCTCTTCATTTTATAATCAATCACCATGATGATCCCATCCATTTTAAGCCCTTTTTTTAAAGTCATAAGATACTTTGGAATATCTTCAATATAAGCTATTGTATTGATAATCAAAATTATGTCTGCCTCTTCCGCATGCAAATTAGGGTTGTCAGCTGAGGCCAATCTGGTTTCGATTCTTTTTCTTTTGTCTTCGGGTAATTTTACTTTTGATGAATCTATATATAGCAATAGTTCCGGTTCGATTTCTACAGCAATGACCTTTTTAGCCTTGTATGCCAATTTCAAAGAAAAATATCCTGTTCCTGCTCCAATATCAGCTATAGTTTTATCTGAAATATCCCCCAGCCTGTCGATGACCATCCCGGGTTTCTGCCATATGGCCCGTCCTACATTTACACTATTTTCTTCGTTATCTGTATCATTGTCATCTATGGGCCTTGATTCACTGACTTCAGATGGCTTAAAATTAAAATTATTGTCTTTACAACCCAAAGAAAGGATTGCAAAAAAAACAATATATAGTTTTATTTTTGAAAGGTAAAACATCCTTTTTGTCAAAATTTGCCCCAAGTTAACAAAATTTGTAAATAGCCTCCAAAATTTTTTCTAATTCTCCCCTCCTCGGTTGTTTACCATGAGCATCATGAGTATTCAAAATGATAGAAAACGCTATAAATCTACCCGATTCAGTTTCACAATATCCTGTATAAGACAGTACATTATTCATTGAACCTGATTTTGCCCATATCTTCCCTTTTGCTTCAGAGTTGACCAGCAAGCGTTTTACCGTTCCACGTTCGCCGACCGAAGGGATGATTTCTTTTACAAGAGCTCTATCTTTACTCTTCAAAAATTGAACTAAAAATCTACTCAGAAGATCTGCACTCACCTGATTTTTTGTGGACAATCCACTTCCATCATCCAGCGTAAAAGAAGATTCATCAAAACCAAAAGAAAAAAGTTGCTTCTTTATAGCTGCAATACCCGCCGAATCAGATCCATCATGGAATTCCTTAAGACCAAGGGTGCGTAAAATACTCTCAGCATATAGATTTATGCTCGATTCATTAGTGTATTTCACCAGGGTTTTCAGATCAGGGGACCTATAGTTGCTGATCTCTTTCCGGGTATATTTGTATTGATCAGGTTGCAAAAGTGTAAATACTGTGTCACTTCCCATATTGTTTTTCTCCAGTTCTTTCTTCAGGCTGAAGGTAAAAAAGTGGGTGGGATCAGGCATAGAACCTCGGATTTTATACAAGGATTTTCCCTTAGGCAAAGTACCCGTGACCTTTTTTATATTGGTATAAGGGCCACCAAAGATGTACGCATTGTCACCTGTATATGCTTTACCGATTCTGACATCATTTTCAAAAGCCAGGTCAGGAATGTGGGGTTCATAATATGCAATTTTGGTTAAAGCACCGACAGGGCCGTCACATTCATACCATAAATTATAGGAGTTTTCATGAATATTCAATGCCCATGCCCCTGCTGCGTAATAATTGCCCAAATCAGACCAATGCCACGAAGGAGAAACGGGTTGGCATGCAAAAGATGAAGCATCTGCGATAATTTTACCTTCTATACATAAAATGCCGGCTTTTTTAATATCCTGAACTATATTTGATAACAATAATGATGTGGACAATACTCCAGGTATTCTCTCAGAGCCCAGTGATGGATCGCCGGAACCTTCGATATATACATTCCCTTCCAATATTCCATTGTCATGCAAGATGCCATCATAGGAAACCCTAGTTTCATACTGAAAATCATTACCCAGAATATCTAATGATGACAGGGTTGTAATTAATTTTAGCGAAGATGCCGGTATCATCATCATATCCTTGTAGACATCAGCAAGAATTTCACCTGATTCAGCATCCCTGACAGATATCCCCAACTTAACATCCTTATATATTGAATGATTTACTATTGAATCTATCTTAAATTGCAAATTATTTTGCGCAAGTCCATACAGGCTCGTAATCAAATAACATAAAAGTAAGCAAGTCCTCATTTTTCCTTTAACGATAATCGATTCCTCTAAATTTACCCACGCCAACCCTCCCTTAAAATGGAGGGAGTGCACTCGTTCTTTGATTTTTATTACCTTCATCATTATTGTCAGAAATTTTTCCACCTGTTTATTCAATCGGTTTTTTATGGTACTTATTTTATAATTATTTCATCAGCAAATAACCATGCAGGTGCTCCAAGTCCCTTATGCCCGGGAGGACAATGCCCAATATTATGCCCTATTACTTTGACAAACCTGGTGCTTACCTTTGTTTCAGGTAATTCAAACATTTGCAGCATAATCCCGTCTTTATAAGGAGAAATATTATTAACCACTTCTCCTATTTTGGTATAACTCACACCATCGTCTGAAGCAAAAAACTCAGTTTTGGTAGGATAAAAAACCCATGCATTGTTGTCCTGTATAAAACCGGCACCAAATACAGAAACTTCCTTTTTGACCTGAGATCTATGATGGCTTCAAGATTGTTTTTTTCAAAACCTAACCATCCATTGATCCTAAAATCGGCTGCACATCGTATACCATCAATGAGATTTGAAGCTCCGCCTGAAGAATACTGATTTTGTGGTAAATATTTTAAGGAAATATCTTTGTTATCAGGCATTTTTACAAACTCTGATGTAATCACATTGCTTTTCAATCCATCGGCCAAAGCATAAAAATCAACAGAGCAGGTAACATTGATTTCAAAAGGTGCGGTGTACTGAACATATTCGCCATCAGTTTTTCCATCTCCTATTCTATAAAAAATTTTTGCATTTGGTTGGGCAATAAGTTCGATGACCTTTGTCCCTCTAAATGATTTGGATGCTTCTTTGACAGAAGGAGAAGGTATTATCAAATGATCAGCTATAGTGCTCACAGGTTCATTTCCAGGGCCATTGCCCCAGTTTTTGTTAGGTGTGGAAGCTAAATAAAAAGTCAGATTCCCACCATTCATTATCTGTTGATGTTTGATGTAAGACTTATCATATCGTCTTCCATTCAACATTGCAGAACTGATATAATAATTTTGATCTGAAATATTTTTAGCATTGATGATGAATTTTTTCCCATTCTCAAGATTGATTGTGACCTTCTCAAACCATGGGGTTCCTATAATGTAGTCGTCAGTCCCTGGTGTCACAGGATAGAATCCCATAGCACTCATAATCAGCCATGCAGACATCTGCCCGCAATCTTCATTTCCCGACAGACCATCAGGCTTTGTCGTGTACATTTCTTGCATGATCTGATGTACTCTTTGTTGAGTTTTCCAAGATTGGCCCACAAAAGGATACAAATAAGCCATATGATGACTGGGTTCATTTCCGTGAGCATACTGCCCTATCAGGCCAGTGATGTCACTTTGATGGCGACCTGAAATGGCAGAATTTACTGAAAACAATTCATCCAGTTTTTTTGCCACATTCTGTTTTCCTCCATGTAGTTGTATAAACCCTGTGATGTCCTGAACTGCCGAAAAACTGTACTGCCATGAATTGGCTTCAGTATAATTGAAGTTCACTTCAAATGGATCAAACGGATTAAACCAGCCACCATTTGATCTGGCACGCATAAAACCGGTAGAAAAATCAAATAGATTTTTATAATTCTGCCCTCTCTTTAAAAAATATTCATAGTCTTTCTCCTTACCCAACGATTTGGCAAACATCGCAATCGCCCAGTCATCATAAGCATATTCCAGAGTTTTGGAAGCACTCTCCACTTCATCTTCAAGTGACACAAACCCTTTTTTATCAAGTGCTGCCAATCCTGTATGATCTGGTCTTATGGCACTTTTTTCATGGCTTCCAATGCCTTTTGTGGATCAAATCCCTTGATTCCCTTTACATATCCATCCACCATCGGGGGTATGGCATGATACCCAATCATACAATTGGTTTCATTTCCGTGAAGTTCCCATACCGGCAAAAGGCCACCATGTTCATATTGTACTAAAAAAGTTTGCATATAATCGAGGTATCTTTTCCTGTCAATAATGGACATCAAAGGAAACCAGGCCCGATAAACATCCCACAATGAGAAGATAGTATAATTATCAAATCCTTTGGCCTGATGAATTCCCAGGTCTCTGCCTCTGTATTTCCCATCAACATCCATAAAAATATTAGGATTGATCATGGCATGATATAGTGCAGTATAAAATATGACCTTTTTGTCTTCAGAGCCTCCATCCACCTGAATTCGGGACAGTTCTTTATGCCATGCCTTATCCGCATCCATTTTCACCCTTTCAAAATCCCAATGCGGTAACTCAGTTTTTAAATTTAGTGATGCACCTTCAAAACTTACGGCAGAAATGCCCACTTTTACCAAAATTTTTTCGTCATCAGAAGTTAAAAAATGAAATACTGCTTTGATGTTTTTTTCATTTTCCTTTTGAGTAACATCGGATACTTCCTGATCATTTACTGCTATTTTATAGCTGGAAAATGGTTTCGAAAATTCAGCAACAAAATATATATACTGATCTTGTGCCCATGAACTTGACCTTCTCAATCCTTGTATTCTGGTATTACTTACTACTTTAATACTTGATTCAAGTACTTCATCTCTGTGTTGGAGGTCAAATAGTATCTTTGCTTTGTCACTTTTTGGAAAAGTGTATCTATGTAATCCTACCCTCTTTGTGGCAGTCAATTCCGCTTTGATGTTATAGTCCTCCAGCATAACAGAATAAAATCCCGGACTGGATTTTTCACTTGTATGTGAAAATGAAGAACCATATCCGGGTTTTGACTTGAACCCATTATTCCATACTGGTTCGCCGCTGCCGGGCATCACCAGAATATCACAAAGATCCGGTACACCTGTTCCATTCAGGTGCGTGTGCGAAAAACCGTATATATAGTTATCGTCATAATGGTATCCTCCGCATCCATCCCATCCTTCAATTCTGGTATCAGGACTCAGTTGAACCATGCCATAAGGAACAGTTGCTCCGGGGTAAGTATGCCCATGACCACCAGTGCCTATAAAGGTATTTACATATTGTGCAGGCTTTTTCTGACTAAAGCTTTTCCCAAAATTTAACAAAATGAATACAATCAATGCGGATCTAAATATCATATGCTTTGTGGTTTGAAGGGTAAAAATAGACATTTGATTCAAAACAACCAGATAAATTTTAAGAGAATGGGTATCAAAGAGTACTTTGTATTTTTTTACGTGTTTGTCCCCGATTAAAAAGTTTTATAGTAATCCCAAAATGAAGCATAGAAGCCATAACCTTCATGGTTTAATAAAGAAAACAACCTTTCTTTGGGTTCGTCCCATTTTTGCGCTGAAATTGTTTAAACTGCCCGCTACACTCATTCCCTATAAAGGACGTCCCACCCTTAAACTCCTAACTTTTAGGATACTTCACTAAATCAAGAAATTAAAAATCAATGTCGTTTAGATAAAGTATTTTTACTTGTTTTTACCTATCCTAAATCCTTCCCTTAGAAGCTTCCTTTTGCACATAAGTATGAAAGTTCCGGCATGATAAATATTTGAAAATTTTTATGAGAAAAGTGCCACTTTTTAATTGTATTTACCCATCCCCGACCCTTCCCTAAAAATGGAAGGGTTACTCGCAACGCTTGGCATTTGAACGTAATTCATGAAAAATAGTATTTATTTTATAAAGAAGGGTTCAGAATCAAACTCCACCTAAGATATGTGCAAACGGTAGCCCTTTGAAGGGAAGGACTTCATAATATAGCCTTAACTAAACGACATTGTATTTTAATAACTTCATTTTCCAAAATGATTATTTATATGAAAAACACTATGACCAAGTTTTACTTCCACTAAAAAATATTTACATTTTATTTGATAGATTGGTTTCCTGCTATTATAAAACCCTCCTGACTTTTCAAAATCAGGTATTGTTAACTTGATGTTCATTCATACCAAACAGAAAATTGATTGCGAAAATTTACAATCATAATTATTTAATTTACAATATATTATGATTCAAATTTTTTACAGAATATTTTCTGTTCACTACATATTTTCTGATGTTGATTTTAACTCGTTTAATGCAAGAGGCCACAACCTCATAAACATGTCATAATAGTCGTCAGTTACATCCATCTCGATTTCAAATATAGTATAATTTTCTTCTGTTCGTGTCAAAGTATAATTTTCATATGATGGAGCCCAACTTTTAATTTCTTCGCTTTCAGTATCATCTACTCCATTGTATATATAGCCAAGATGCCTGATTGAAATAAACCTGGGAAAATCAGACTCTGCTATTTCCGAAACCATACCATCAAGTTTGCCATCTTTATTATAAGCAAGAAATCTGATTTTGTCACCTTTATTCTAGCCACCTTCAAAATGGGATGTAGATGTAAATACTTTAGTCCATGAATTGTAATGTTCGCGGGATACAACAGCTCTCCAGACTGTCTCAGGCGCAGCATTGATATCCATACTTTGTTTTATCTTTTTCATCAGAACACTTTGATTAAATTTTAAAATATTGAACAAATGTAATTAAATTAATCTTATCTTTGTAATAGAACATATATAGCTAATTCAATAGAATTGATCATGAAGGATTCAATATTTATATTTTTTATATTATTATTTGTCCTATTTTCATGTCGCAAACAATCAGAAGAAGTTGTAGCTGATGTCTGCTTTACCGGAAGTGGGAATTCTATTCTAAAATGTATTCCAACAGATTCAATTTATCTGGAAGGGAAAATTAATGGTAAATCCTGGAAAGCCAAAAAGTTCAGATCAGATGTTGGAACAGGTTATAAAAATTATTTTTTTGTTGGTTTCGATGCAGTATTGCCTTATGATAGTTGCAAGTCGTATGCCTATCTTAGTCTAGGATCAGATGTTTGGGGTAATTTAGGATTTAAAAATGTCTATGATACAATTTTTTTTAGAAATTCAGGACATTATAGTATTCCACACCCTGGTTTTGGGATTGTAGATACAAATGGACTTATAAGCCATAGGTTAATTTTTGAAGATACTCTTTCAAAGTCAAACTATATAACCCTTAGTGGGGTAAATCAAGACTCATCCATTCTTGAAGGAAGTTTTGCTTTGGAGTATATGCATATCAATGGCAGCTTTAAATCAGAATTTAAATACATCAGTGGAAAATTCAGATTAAATAAATGCAGGTGACTAAAAGCCCATGATTATCCTGTGAAAATATGATTTTGTTGGTTGGAAATGGCGTCAATCAGGCTAAAGCGATTATTTTACTTATGTTATAAAGGAAAGATTGCCTCCATGCCAGTCAGGGAATAAAATGTCTGGTATAGATACTTTCATATGTTTTTCAGCAACTTCATTGAACACTGATCTGAAGTCTATGGTCACCGGAAGGTCTCTGCCATCTTCAAGATTTTCAGCAGATAAATCTGACATCTTATGATAAACCTTTCCCCCTGCAATGTTTTTTCCAATCACAAAACTACAGGAAGCCCTTCCATGATCTGTTCCATTGGTACCGTTTTGTTTTACCGTGCGTCCAAACTCCGTCATCGTCATGATCACCACATCATCTTGATAAGTACCTAAATCATTCCACAAAGCCATCACAGATTTGCTGAGATCATTGGCATTTCTGGCAAAAATACCTGAATCAGTCCCCTGATTAAAATGTGTATCCCAACCGTTGCTTTCTGCAAATGCTACTTCCAGGCCTACATCAGATTTGATCAGGTGAGCTATCTGCTTCAAGGAGGTTCCCAACGGCGAAACCGGATATTTTGAGCCTGAAGAAGGTGAATAGTTTTTAAAATTGAGCTTTTCCACCATTTTTATAGCTTCAAAGGACTCTTTGGACGTTTGTTTTTGAAGTTCATCGGTCGTAAGGTCATATAACTCTTCAAAACTCTCTGCTGATTGTTTCAAACTGATTTTCCCCGCGCCTCCTTTTAGTTTGAAATCATTAAAATCCCGAACAGCAAGACATGGAAAGTCGCCATAAAACGATTTAGGCAGGCTAGATGTTAAACTTACTCCACTAAAGGTGTTATGGCTTAATTTTTTTTGATTGAGGAGTCTATTGAGCCAACCATCGCGAGTGCCCTTGTGAAATGGTGTTCCATTTTCCATATAATCCTGGGCATCAAAATGGCTGCGGGTCTTATTTGGCGAGCCCATTCCGTGTATGACAGCCAGATTTTTTGACCGAAATACTGATTCAAAATCTCTGAATCCCGGATGCAACCCAAATGTATTGTCCAGATCTATTAAGGGTTTTCCATTTCCGGCTTCCATAAAAATGCCGGGACGAGCATTTTTTAAGTGTATGTCATTAAAAGGAGTCACAGCCATCAGACCATCCATAGCACCACGTTGGAAGATACATATCAGTATCTTATTTTTTGATATTCTTTTTTGATCAAGGACGGCCGCTCTTACAAAATCCGGTATACCCGCAATACCTAAACCCAAAATGGCTACACCACCTTTTTTTAAAAATAATCTTCTGTTTTCCATTTTATTTTCTTTGAAATTCCGGTGACCCAATAAGCATTCCCAACACATGTGTAATTTTTGAATTCTCAGTAATTTCAGCCATATTTTTATGACTTACTTCATCCATTCCTTCATCAGATTTTTCCTGATCAGTACCGGCAGCCTTGTTTACTTTTTCAGAAAAAGACGGATCACTGACCAATGGTGTCAATCTTTCTACGGTAGATTGTATATTTCTTTCCGGCAACAATCGTTTTCCAATCTTAAATATGGCATCCTCAACTGATTCCGGTTCCTGATTTTGGAGTAATTTTTCAGGATCATATGAAATTCCTCTTATCTTACCATTTGCCAGATCCAATCCAAAGTTCATTCGGTTGAGCAATGATCCGGTATTGATCCAGTATTTGCCCTGATCGGGAAAACCGGTGGGTGCTTGATAATTATAGAGTTTTTGCCCCATCTTTGTTATCCAATTTGATATGGGTGCCGGGTTATGAATTTCAACTTGTAAAATTCTCATCGCACTGATTGTATACTCAAAAGGTGATTTTATTTTTTGGTGTATTGCATTTTTATTCCAGAAAGACTCGTGATACACCAATTTCGACAGAACTTCTCTTATATTTCCACCTGAATGTATAAAGACTTCAGAAAGATGTTTAATCAATGTTTCATCCGGCCGATCATTTGTAAATCTTGTAGCTAATTTTTGACATATAAACCGTGCAGTAGAAGGGTGTTTTGCCAAATTATCAAGTAATTGTAGTCCCTCATCATAACCTCCCTGATCATAAGATACTCCCAACACTATTTTTTGTCCTTTTTCATGCCTGTTGGGTACAAAAAGGAAATCTCCATGATGTACAAAACCTTGAGATACAAGCCTGTCCTCTCCTATTCTGTCTAAAAACTTAACCAATTTATTATTTGCTTCATCACCCATAGGATAAATGGTCCATCCAGTGAGAATCTTGGCAGCATTCCTGACATCATCCTGAGTGTATCCACCATCAACACCTAAAGTGTGCAGTTCCATGATTTCACGAGCATAGTTTTCATTCAATCCACTGGATTTTTTATTCATTTTTCTCTTGGCAAAACCATCTTCATTTTCTGCCATACTTAAAAAATTGTCCAGATATGTCAGCATGGCAGGTGACTGCGCGGTACTAATTAGCATATCCTTAAAATACCCAACTACATGAGGTCTTATAGCATCTCTTTCATAGGAAAGCACAAATCGTGATGTCTGATTTTTGCCCATAAAAACATTAAAATGATTGAACCAAAAATCAGTAAGGATTTCATGTATTTGATTTTGGCTATACACTGCCCTTACAATCTTCTGATGGATGGTTTGATTTTCAAGTTCTTTTGCGCTACTTACCCCATGCTTTAGTTTAAGCTCCCGGTAAATCTCTCGCAATTTTTCTTTATTTTCATCCGTTACATCTTCCTTTGAAACCAGTCCTTCATCTATCGCCCTTTTTCTCAATTGAGCCCCTAACGAATATGTATTGACAAGTTCCTTATTTGACATTTTTAATCCAGGGAAAGAACTTAGTCTTTTGTCCAAATCAGGATCTGCTATATTACCATCCAATTGTGTAAAAAACCAATTTTCAAGCCCCATTTTAATAGCAGCATCTATATCCTTATCACGCACCCCAAAAGTAAACTTGCTTAAAAGATGTTCTGCAGCCTGCCGTTCAGTCAATCCTGAAGCTGCATATGGAAACTTTTTAACAACTTGTTTCTGTGCAAAACATCCATAGTTGAAGAAAATGAACACAAAGATCAAAGGATTCAGTAAGTATCTCATTTTAAATTTTTTAGGCTGTGTTATTTTTAATATATGATTAATAGTAATAATTCTGATATTTAGATACAAATAGAGGAGATTTCCTCCATACTTCATGAAACCTGTCTAAGAAAATAAGTTTTTAGCATGTGGTTTCGGCTCCACTCCGTTGCGCTCAACCACCGTCTTCGAATTGAAACAGGTAACTGAGCGCACTTACCTACATTTTTCTTATCATATATATATTTTAACAGAGCCATTTTTTATATCAATATTGAACTTTATCCAATTGGACATATCTTATGGTAGAAAGTTTAACCCGCAATAAATTTTATTAACTTTGTACAGAAAAATGGATAATAATGCTGGTATTTCCAATACTCATAAAAAAAAGGCTCAAATTCCGACAATTAACGGTAGACGATTTTGAAGCATTGGTAGATTTGGCCAATAATAGAAATATAAGTCAACAAATAGTCAATATCCCATATCCTTTTCAAGAATTCAACGCTGTGCATAGATTGAGCTATGTAGTTGAAGGTTTTAAAACTAGGCAAAGGTTTGTCTTTGCTATTGTTTGCCGAGACAATGACAAATTCATTGGTGAAATAAGCATAAATATCAGAAATAATACTGATGAGGCAGAAATAGGATATTGGATAGGTGAACCCTATTGGAATAATGGATATGGGTCAGAAGCCATCTCCGGAATTTCAAAATTCGCATTTGAAATCCTGAAACTAAAAACATTGTTCGCCACTGTAAACAAAGATAATTTACCATCCATCAAAGCATTGACCAATAATGACTTCAAACATATAAAAACAAGTGGTATGACCGATGTTTATATAAGGTATCTCGGTCTGTCATCTGGAAAAAAGATATAGAGTTTCCCACATATAGACAAAATCTTATTATATATTTTTTAAACAGACCAACGTAAAGGCAATGTATTAACGCCGAAACCACTTGGAACAACAGTAGGATTCGAATTATTCAAAACATTTCAAATAACCTAAATTAAAAAAGGGAGTCAAATTGACTCCCTTTAAATGTCGGGGCGGCAGGATTCGAACCTGCGACCCTCCCGCCTAACGGGATGCGCTAACCGGATTAATCCAAAAATATTTTTTATCAAAATAACAATCCTTTGACTTAGTTGATAATTAATCCTTCATCTTTTAAATATTTCTTGATATTTCGTTTCTTGATGTACAATTCTTTTTTTATTGCTTCGCTTTTTTCTTGATAGTTTTCAAAATGCACAACCTTCCAGTCTTTTGCTTTTGAAGTAAATCCCCCATGTTCACAAAGATGACGACTCAATCTTTCATCTAATGGCATAGATGTATAGCCTACGTAATATTTAGCAAGAGTAGCAGAATACAGTATATAAACTATGAACATTTGAAATGACTTTAATTAAAAAGGGAGCCAAAATTGACTCCCTTTAAATGTCGGGGCGGCAGGATTCGAACCTGCGGCCCTCTGCTCCCAAAGCAGATACGCTAACCGGACTGCGCTACGCCCCGTATTTATCCTTTAAACAATAATATTTTTGATTATTGCATACTCGAAAGCGGTGGAGGGGGGATTCGAACCCCCGGTACCGTTTCCAGTACGACAGTTTAGCAAACTGTTGGTTTAAGCCACTCACCCACCCCACCTGATATATCCTAAACTGCTTTAAGAGCTATCAAAACTTACTTTTCTTCAAAAGCGATGCAAAGATAAGACTATGTGATTTAAAACAAAATAAATTCAGATATATTTCTTTAAATCTATCTTTAGTTTGGTGAGACATACTGGACTCGAACCAGTGACCCCTACCCTGTCAAGGTAGTGCTCTAAACCAACTGAGCTAATATCTCAATAATAAAATATAAATCAGAACCGAAACTACTAAACCAATCGTCTATCCTAAGGCTTTCTTATAAAGTTTGTAATTCAGCCATTAGTTCTTCAGGTTTTTTATACCCCGGAGAAATTGTTATAGGTTCTAATTTTTCATTAAGGTATACCAATGTAGGATAAGACAATCTGCCTTGTAATAATTCTATTCCAAGACCGTTTATGCCATTTCTGCCCATTGGTTCCCAATTATATGCTTTTCCTTTGTAGCTGACGGGCTCCTTTTGCTCCGCATTAAATTTCACTACATGGAAGTTTTTATTCAAATATTCAATAAGTGCAGGATCAGTAAAAGTCTTTTTATCCATCACTTTGCACCACCCACACCAATCCGTATATACATCGACCAAAAATTTTTTATTATTTCCACCTGTAGTTCCAATCTCACTTGCTTGTTCAACAGTAAGCCAGTTGAGTTTTCCTTCGAGTGTCGCATCTGACTGTGAAGTGGTTTCACCTTTGTTTTTACAACCAACTGCTGCGAAAGAAATTAAAACTATAAAATGTATAAATTTCATTTTAAAAATTTCAGGCCGCAAAGATATAATATATTTGCAAAACTAACTATGCGAATGAATAATTTTTTAATATTCAAAATTCAATTTAGGATGAAATGGATATGAGTTTACCCTTATAGATGGATGAATAGTATACCACTTCAACCACTATTATATAAATTTCAACAATTATACGCTCACCAGATTTGTCTTAACTTTTTTAACCAATTGGTATACTTTATCTTTGAATAAAGTGTCTGTGTCCATCAAATCCTGTATCGTTTTTAATGAATGTATCACTGTACTATGATCCCTCCCACCAAATGAATCTCCAATTACTTTTAGTGAGTTATTGGTATAGTTTTTTGCCAGATACATAGATAGTTGTCTTGCCATTACCACTTCCCTTAACCTAGTCTTTGAACCTAATTTGTCAACAGATATATCAAAATGTTTTGCTACCAGAATTTTAATATTCTCAACAGAAATCTCCTGATCTACATGTGAAACAAACTGTCTGATAACTTCTTTAACTAATTTTATGTCAATAGATCTTCGGTTTAGAGATGATTGTGCCAACAAAGATATAACCACTCCTTCTATTTCCCTGATATTGTTTTTGATATGAGTACAGATATACTCTTTAATTTCATCTGAAAGTACCAGATTTTCATTTTCTATCTTCTTATTGAGAATCTTTATTCTGGTTTCAAAGTCTGGTGTTCTTAGATCTGCCACCAAACCCCACTTAAATCTGGATATCAGGCGGGCTTCTACATCCTGCAAATCTTTGGGAGGTCTGTCAGAACTTAGTATTATTTGTTTTCCTGCCTGGTGCAATTGATTAAATATGTTAAAAAATATTTCCTGAGTTTTGGGCCTGTTTGCCAAAAACTGTATATCATCAATGATTAAGATATCTATCATTTGATAGAAATTCATAAAATCATTAACACTATTGGATTTTATAGCCTGAATGACTTGATTTGTAAATTTTTCAGTAGTCACATACATCACTTGTTTATCAGCGTGATCACTCAATATTTTGTTGCCTATAGCTTGGATAAGATGAGTTTTCCCTAATCCTACATCACCATAAACAATCAGGGGATTGAAAGCAGTACCACCTGGTTTTTTTGCTATAGCAACACCTGCAGATACAGGAAACCTGTTACATTCTCCTTGTACAAACTGATCAAAAGTATAGTTGGGGTTTAAATGTGCATCAATCCGGACTTTTTTAATACCAGGTATAACAAAAGGATTAGGAATGGAAGTACTAACCGTTTCTTCATCATTAATTTTTCTTGGCAGACTATTACCTACACCAATTTTTTTATGGTTATCTACCATGATTTGATACTCTAATCTGCCATTATGCCCAATTTCCTGCCTTATTGCCTTTTTTAACAAACTCACATAATGCTCTTCAAGCCATTCGTAGAAAAATTTATTTGGGACTTGGATAGTTAAGACTTCATTTTCAAACTTAACTGGTTTTATTGGCTCAAACCAAGTTTTATAGGGTTGATTATCAATGCTCTTTCTTACAATATTGAGACACTCTTTCCAGATTATTGTATGATCCTTTACCATTTATAATAAAAATAAAAACTATTTAAAAAAATATCACTCAGTTACCAGCAAATCGGTAAAACCTATATCAACAATCACCATCCAATCACACATAGAGGATCATTTTATTTTGGGAGATGCGCAAAAGTGAGCAATTTTTTCAATATAAAAAATTAGTTAGACCTATTTTTTCAAGTATTTTTTCATACACCCATTCTGTTCATAATCAATAAGATATATTACATTATATTAACTTCACTAATGTTTGTAAATCAGATTATTAAATCTTAAATATTACCATAATTGATATCTCATTGAAAAAATGTTTTATTGAGACTGACCGACAAAAAGGTTTTTACAAGTTACGCAAGTACCTTTTTTATTCTTTTCAAAAAAGACATCAATTCTACCCAATTGAATTCCTGCCCATCCGGCCTGATTCACTAATACCGGCATCCCTCTTTTGTTTTTGTATCTGTCAGGTTCTTTCATAAATGTATGCGTATGACCACCAATAATCAGATCAATATAAGAAGTATTTTGAGCCAACAGTATATCAGAAATCTTATTTTCCTGATATTTGTACCCCAGATGTGAAAGGCAGATGATATAATCACATTTTTTTTCCAATTTAAGGAATTCACCCCATTTTTCGGCACTTTCTACAGGATCATTATATACAACTCCTTTGCAAAGACTTGAAGGAACCAGTCCAAACAACTCAATGCCCAGACCAAATACCCCTATCTTAAGTCCATCCTTTTTAAATATTTTATAAGGTATTGTTTTCTGATCTAGAACTGTGTCTGAAAAGTTATAGTTTGAATTGATAAAAGGAAAACTGGCATGTGGGAGTTGTTTCACTAAACCATCCATACCTCCATCAAAATCATGATTTCCAATAGTGGCGGCATCATATTGCATTTCTGACATTAGCTTGATCTCGAGTTCACCACCAAAAAAATTAAAGTATGGTGTGCCCTGAAATATATCACCGGCATCAAGCAACAAAACATTATTGCTTTCCTTGCGGATCTGGTTGATAAGCGTAGATCTCTTTGCAACGCCTCCCAAGCCCTGATTCCTGCTACCATCCATCGGAAAAGGTTCGATGCGGCTATGAACATCATTTGTGTGTAATATGGTCAACTTTGATATATTAGGTTCATCAACAAATGCATTTAAAGGAAAATTGCCTAATGATAGAATAATACCCGAACCAATACTTGACTTTATAAAACTTCTTCTGTTGATCATAATTCTACTATTCTTTTTTCATTATTGGGTTTTATTGTCATTCCTTTTTTGTGATTTGCCTTGAGATTTTTCATAATTAAATCGCGGATGAACATTCCCGTATTGGTGATTTCTGCATCTTTAAACATATCCATATTGTCACCACCATTGGCAATGTAATCAGGTACAGCAACTGTATATGATTTTGTTAAATCAATAGGTTGGTCATTTATTTTAATATTTTTGGCTTTACCATAGGCAATTTCAAAATAAATCCCCTTGCTCACAGGCCAGCCACCTGATTCTGCCAATTTATCACACATCAACTGAATTTTATCACCTTTCATAACCACTATATAAATAATATTATCAAATGGCATCAACTCATATACTTTACCTACTGTCACATGTCCTTTTGCCAGAAAAGGTATTCTGATTCCCCCATAATTCTGAATGGCGAAATGGATTAGACCGTTGTAATAATTTTGTGTCTCGGCCAACAAAATATCTGTAAACCAATTGGTCAATGTGGAAGATGGTTTTCCCTTTACTAATTCTTCTTCATTGATACTGATGATTTCATTCATTGTCTTATCTAGCTGAATTTTATAGGGTTCAATTAAGGCAGCTGCCTCAACATCAACAGGGAAAGAAGCTTTTTCAATTCTGTATGTCCTGGTAGAAATATCAGCCAAATGAAATTGCCTGGAACAGGATATAAAAGTCAAAATGAAAACAACAAAAAAATATTTATTCTTCATGATAGGAAATTAAAATTTGATGATCATTTGGGTAGTAAAACATCAACTTCACTTTTTACAGCTTGCTTAGCATAATTAATCGGATCAATTTTCATTGATGTGGAACTCTTTTTTAAATCATTGAAAAAATCAGCCGGTGTATGACCTTCACTCCTCGAAATGATATCCTGTGTTTGATCTTTTGCAATTTTAACAATACTCCAAAGGTTTTCGCTGATATAGATTTGTTGAGTCACATTGTGCTCATACTCTTGCTGTACAGCTATAAGCATGGCGTTGCGCAATTCGGGTACTCCCATATCAGCATGGTAAAGTCTGTAATATAAATGATCCAGTGATATACGTTCACAAAACATTGCAATTCTTTCGTATGCCTGCAATTTGAGATATAGGGATTCTTTGTTACTTTCTCTGCGGTGTTTTTGTACTTCCAGTTGAAGCATGTGAGACAAATAAGTCTTCAAAAGAAAATAGACCGTAATAAATACAATTACAGAAGGCAGAGTGTATTTGAATATTTCTAAAAAGTCGGTTGACATTAATACAATTACAATTATATTTGAACTCCCAAAGATATTATTTTATTCTGAACTATTTGTTTTAAAAAAGTGTTTACTTCCAAATTTGAAATTTAAATTAGAATTAATTCCAACTGAATATTATTTTGTTTAAAACATAAAAAGTATGGAGAGTACAATTGTAAAAAAGCCTGTACATTTGACAGAAGGTGCTGTAAACCAATTAAAAAGGATATATAGTGAGCAAAATTTAGGAGGCGAACACGGATTACGTATTGGAGTAAAAGGTGGTGGTTGTTCAGGATTTAGTTATGTTCTGGGATTTGATGTGCAAAAAGAAAAGGACGATGTATATGAAATAGATGGTATGAAAGTTTTTATGGAAAAAGCACATTCGATATATCTGCTGGGTATGGAAATAGATTGGGTGGATGGTTTGAACAACCGAGGATTTACTTTTAAAAACCCGAATGCGACCGACACATGTGGTTGCGGGACATCATTTTCAGCTTAACAGGCATATGGAACAGTGCTCATGAACCAAAATCTAGATCCTTCTCAAGCCCACTTCAAGCCTGAAGACAAGCAGGCCGAAAAAGCACTCCGACCCAAGGATCTCTTTGATTTCAACGGTCAGCCGAAAATTGTAGAAAACCTTAGCATATTCATCAAAGCGGCCAAACTGCGAAGTGAAGCTCTTGATCATGTATTATTGCACGGGCCACCGGGTCTCGGCAAAACGACATTATCCTATATTATTGCCAATGAGCTGGAAACCAATATGAAACTTACTTCAGGCCCAGTGCTTGAAAAACCAGGAGATCTGGCTGGCCTACTGACAGGCCTTGAGGAAGGAGACGTACTGTTTATTGATGAAATCCATAGACTCAACAATGTTGTGGAGGAATATTTGTATTCGGCTATGGAAGATTATCGCATAGATATTATGATAGATAGTGGCCCGAATGCAAGAAGTATTCAGATAAATCTTAATCCATTTACTCTGGTAGGTGCGACCACCAGAATGGGTTTACTCACGGCACCTATGCGGGCAAGATTCGGTATATCATTTTTACTTGACTACTATGATGTGGCAACATTGGAAAAGATATTGTACCGAAGTGCTGATATCCTCGGTGTCAAAATAGACAAGGAAGGTGCTCATGAGATAGCAAGGAGAAGCAGAGGAACACCAAGGATAGCAAATGCTTTGTTACGAAGAATCCGGGATTTCGCTCAAATAAAAGGAAGTGGTGCCGTTGATAAAGAAATTGCGAGATTTGGGCTCAGTGCACTGAATGTTGATGAAAGTGGACTTGATGAAATGGACAATAGAATATTGAGTACTATCATTGAAAAATTCAAGGGTGGTCCAGTAGGCATCTCTACTATTGCAACTGCTGTTGGCGAAGAAGCCGGAACTATAGAAGAAGTTCATGAACCTTTCCTGATCATGGAAGGCTACATTCATAGGACACCAAGAGGAAGGGAAGCTACAGCTAAAGCATATAAACATGTAGGTAAAGTTCCGCCGTCTCTCACAGGAACATTTAATTTCTAAGAATAATAGGTTTTGTATGCAAGGATTAAGGCAAATTGTGATTTTTATTTTATTTTTGTATAATATACTAAGTAGTGAAAACACATTTAGTCAAGAAATAAGGAATACTCCGGACACTGTGACGGTGTACACATACAAACTGAAAGGGAAAACTGCTACAGGCCAACTGACAAGTAAGATAAAAGAGCCTTTTCTGGCTATATCCAGAGATCTGATCAAAAATTACCCTTTAAGCTCTAAGGTCATTCTGTATGATTGTAGCTGGGAAGGTACTTACAAAATAATGGATATTATGGGCGGAGGACATATAAAATCTGTTGACATTTATTATACAGGTAAAAAGAAAACCACCAAAAAAAAGTGCCTTTGTACATTAGCTTTTGAATGAAATGAAAAAAATCACACTCCTTTCTGACAATCACTCTTACTTTGATACAGAACTCATCCCTCATATAGATGATGCCGATGAAATCTGGCATGCCGGAGATATCGGAGATTTGGATTCCATTCAGGAATTCAAAAATAAGGCAACATTCAGAGCTGTTTATGGCAATATTGATGATGCATCAGTGAAAGAAATATATCCTCTTAATTCCATATTTGAGTGTGAAGGTCTGAAAGTATTTATGACACACATAGGAGGCTATCCTTCTACGTATACTAAAAGAGTGAGTGATATCATCCTAAGTGAAAAACCCAATCTCTACATTTGTGGTCATTCGCATATTTGTAAAGTCATGCCTGATAAAAAAAATAATCTCATTCATATGAACCCTGGCGCTTATGGTCATCATGGATTTCATAAAATCAGGACTTTTCTGAAATTTGAAATCAATAACGCTAAGATTCAAAACCTACGAGTTATTGAATTGGGTCTTAGAGGACATATTTGAACATGAAATCAATATATTAATTTTTGTCCTTATCCAAGATTTATATTTCTATTTTAAAATGCCTTAAAACTGGCAAGGTATTTGCAATTTCAATAATCAACCTGTAATTGTTAAACCAACTAAGCGAGGAGGATATTATATCTATCAGAATATATCTTCCTCTTTTTTTTGACCTTACTGATATTACTTTCCTTTTCCTTTTAGTAAAACAAAAACGGTGTAAAAAAGGATCTTTATGTCCAAAGATAGTGACATATTTTCAATGTATAAGATATCAAACTTAAGTCTTTGTAACATTTGATCAATACTGGATGCATAGCCATACTTTACCTGCCCCCATGATGTGATACCGGGTCGTACCTTTAACAAATGGCGGTAATGTGGTGCATGTTTTGATATTTTTTCGATATAATATTTTCTTTCAGGCCTAGGACCTACGATAGACATATCTCCCTTGATCACATTGATGAACTGAGGTATCTCATCCAATCGCCATTTGCGCATGGCCCTACCCCAGACTGTCACCCGAGGGTCATCATCACTTGACAATTGTGGTCCGTTTACTTCTGCACCATCATACATTGATCTGAATTTTATGATGTTAAAAGGTGTTCCATTCAGTCCTATTCTTTCCTGCAAATAAAAAATTGATCCCGGCGATGACAATTTGACTTTAATGATCGTATAAATGATCAAAGGAAATAAGATAACCAATGCCAATATACTTATAAAATAGTCTATCATCCGTTTCACCACCTTTTGCCAGTTTGGCATCAATTCCTGATCAATTTCTATAAGTACAGCACCATAAATGTGATTCATCTGTACTGTTCCTATCATAATATCATAGGTATCAGGAATTACTTTTATCAGGATATTGTCAGAAAAATCAAATAGCTCGTCCAATATGAGTTTAAGTTTGCTATGTTCTGAAGTTTCAATTGCAATAATGACTTCTTCAATATGATTTTCTACTAGTATCTCTTTTAGCTGACTTTTGTTTCCAAGCTTGGGTAGGTATTTTTCAAGATAATTGGTACTCTCTCCATTACTATCAATAAATCCCATAAAATTATGCCCCAGACTGTAAGGCCTTGAAGTGATCTCTACATAGAGATCAACACCATTTTTATCTCCGCCTATGATGAGGGTGTTGTATTTAACTTTTCCAGATTTGAGACGTTTACTTGCTTTTGTCAGAATGAGCATTCGGACTATCGCAGTTATAGAGAAATGGATAAAAAACAATGCTAAAAACAAATAGGAATGTGAGATGTAAGACAGTACGTAGTCATCCATCAAAACTACAAAAAACAAAATCAAACTTCCCAGGAATGAAGTAAAAAATGTAGTTTTTAATGTCTCTAATCTGGAGTACCTGTATATATCCCTGTATTTATCAAAAATAGAATAGATAGTAATCCATATCATAGGAATCAGTAACAGTCCATACCAAAGATTGGTGTCTGAGATGATTAAATCAAATGAAATATCAGGTGTCTCGATAGATTTCCTAAATACGAAGAATAAAAACCAGGCTAACAAAGCAGAAATGTAGTCCCCCAATCGATAAATGATTAATTCTGTTTTCCTGTTTTCCCTCATTGCAATCAAAAATGAATATGTTTGATATTATCGAGATATACTTTTGATTCGGGATTGTTGCCTGTTTTACGGATGGACATAACAACTCCATACTCTGAGTAATCATTAGCTGATGTCTGATCTGTCAACTCTACATAGATTTTATTCCAATTATCATTTGCAGGTATAAATAGATGATAAGTAATCTTGGGTAAACCTGAATTTATCTTCAGCAATCCGACAGCAATTTCTCCCTGACCTTTATAGTCAAGTTCAAGGTAACTTTTACCTTTTGCATTTTCACCTTTTCTGATAAGATTAGTGCAGGCCATTTCAAATATATTATCAGTTGGTGTTAAGGTTACCATCCCTGACCTGCTTCCTGTTGTAGCAGTCGATGAAGTAATCGCCCACTCAGGTTTTGTCTTTCCATCAAGGTCTGTAGTAAAACAGTGGTTGGTTTCAAAACTCTCATTGACCGGAAACTTTGCGGTTTCGACATAACTGAAATCCAACGGAATATTGATAATCTGTCCAATCTCGCCCTTCACAATTTTATTGATTGACTTGTAAAAAGGGTAAAATGCCGGTTGGTCAAGCATGCCGTTGTTTCTGATACCTGCAAGGATAGTGATTTCCGTCTCTTTTCCTGTAAAAATCATAGGAACCTTTGCAGGAAGTGGAAAGATACCAACAATCTGTCCGTCAGCAAATGCCCAAATTTCTCTTATTTTGTGGGTGTCATCTCCGTGACTAAATGGTAGTTTCACTTTAGTATCTGATAGGCTGATATAGAAAACCCCAGGTTTTTCATTGTCTACCAAGGTACATGAACCTATCATCATGACCAAAATTAATAAAATATAAAATCGAAGTCTAATCATGAACAACTTTGATTTTTGCTTCTATTTGTTGAGCAAGGTGAAGAGCTCTAAAACCATCTTCAATGGTTACTGATAATGGTTTATCATTTACGACAGCCTCATAAAAATCATTTAACTCATCTTCGATAGCATTATTCTGCATTATTGTTGGGCTCTCCAAGGTAATATTTTTTATTCCCTGATTAGTGGTGATAGTCATCGTCGCATCATCAGCATCGCTTTCCTGATCTTTGATTCTGAGTATCTGTGCATCTTTCTGAAGAAAGTCAAGGCTGATATAAGCATCTGATTGAAACAATCTGATTTTACGCATATTTTTCATGCTGATACGGCTTGCTGTAAGATTGGCTACCGAGCCATCTTTGAATTCAATACGTGCATTACATATATCAGGTGTCGGACTCACTATACATATTCCATTGGCTCTGACGTCTGTGATCTCAGATTTTATAAGGCTCAGGACTATATCTATATCATGTATCATAAGGTCGAGGACAACGGACACATCTGTACCACGTGGGTTGAAAATAGCAAGTCGATGTGCTTCAATAAACCCTGGTTTGAGCTCAATTCCTTTCAAAGACCTGATGGCCGGATTGTATCTTTCGACATGTCCTACCTGCACCTTGACATCAGACGTCTTTGCCAATTGTACCAGTTCACGTGCTTGTTGCAGTGACTCTGTGAGAGGTTTTTCTATAAATACATGTTTACCTTTTTGTATCGCCTTTTTTGCAATATCATAATGAAATGAAGTAGGACTGACGATATCTACACAATCTGACGATAAAATCAAATCCTCTATTGTCTCAAAACTTCGGATTCCAAAATTCTTTTCAACTTCCAATCTGGCGTTAATATCGGGATCATAAAATCCTGAAATTTTAAATTTAGTTTTCAATAAACACTTCAAATGTATTTTACCTAAATGCCCAACACCAGCAAGTCCAATTTTCAATGTATACGAGTTATAATTTTTTTAAAATAAATCCCATAAGAGTAATTAATAATACCAATACAATGGCAATACTAACAGATTTTCTAATATGTCCAATAAATGATAGTATTTCTTTGGAAAAGTCAGGATACTTAGGCAGGATTTCAGCATTTAGTTTTTTAGCATTAAAGATATGGGAAGAATCAAATTCTACCCTGTTTTGTACAAGCACTTTGTACATTTTTAACACTTTCACCCTAAAGTAAATATTTAAAAACAGCAGAGCTATAAAAATGCCTATAATCAAAAAAATCAATATATCAGCCATAAAAGCATACATTCGCTAACGCGCAAAGTTAAAAAATAAAACGCCCGTATATAGCATTTTTAAAAAAATAGACACAAAATAATTTAAAGTCAAAATAATTAGGTCCCAAAAAAAGCTGAATTAAACTCTATTGAAAATCTAAAATGAAATATAGTGAACAGAAAATAATTTGCAAAAAATTAAAATCATAATTTATTGTAAATCAACCATTATGATTTTAATTTTACCTTTCAACTTTCAGTTTAGTATAATTAAAAATAGGTAAAAAAACCGAAAAAATTCTTAATGCTACTAAAATTCACTAATCCTCTGTTGAAGTACGCGCCATGTATAATATGATCATACCTCCAAATAACATCGCCAATTGAATAATCACAGTGATAAGTCCGTGATTGTAAATAAAACCCATGAAAGTAAATTTTAATCCTACCATTGACATGATTACTGACAAGGTGCCCATTGCAAAGAGAACGAACCCTAAAACTGACCAGAAAGGTTTATTCATGATAAAAGTTTGAAAATTAGATGTATAGTAAATCAAAATTGCGATATATTTGTTTAGCAAATGTACAATTGATTAAATAATAAAGGAAAATGAGTACTGATATGCCGGTAAAAATCATAGAGTGTCCTCGGGATGCTATGCAAGGCATTGCTCACTTTATAGATACTGATACCAAAGCCGCATACATCAACCAATTGCTCAAAGTGGGATATGATACTATAGATTTCGGAAGTTTTGTATCGCCAAAAGCTATACCACAAATGAGGGATACTGCTGAAGTGCTTTCAAAATTGGAACTGCACGAAAACTCACCACAACTTTTGGCTATCATCGCCAATGCCAGAGGTGCAACAGATGCTGTTCAGTTTGATGAAATCACTTACTTGGGCTACCCTTTTTCAATTTCAGAAACCTTCCAACTTCGCAATACAAATGCAACCATTGAAGAATCATTGGTACGTGTAGAGGAAATCCAAACTATTGCAGCAAAATATAATAAGAAGACAGTCATCTATCTTTCCATGGGTTTTGGAAATCCTTATGGTGATATCTGGAGTGTGGAGATATGCCAGCAATGGGTTGACAAACTTGCAGATATGGATGTACGTATCATGGCACTTTCTGATACCATAGGCATAGCTACACCAGAAAGCATTTCCTATCTTTTCAAACATCTCATTCCTCCCTACCCTGATGTGGAGTTCGGTGCACACCTGCATACACAGCCTCATAATTGGTTACCAAAAATTGATGCAGCTTATCAGAGTGGTTGCCGAAGGTTTGATACGGCAATAAAGGGATACGGTGGGTGCCCAATGGCCAAAGACGATCTTACAGGAAATATGGCAACTGAAAATCTGATTCAATATTTTGAAGACAGAAATGCACCTCTTGACCTGAACAAAAAAGAATTTAAAAAAGCGTTGAAGATGTCGTCCTCAGTTTTTATCTAAAACCAAAATTACTCTGATTTCTTTCTTTTCAGAGTAAAAACTCTGGAAATATTGAAGCCAAAATGGATACCACCATCACTCCAGCTGTTGGCTGTTTCAGCTATAAAACCTTTCTCAATCATAGACGTACTATTGGAACAGTGTAGCTGAAAAACATGACCACCTGTCTCTATATCAAATCCAATGGATAAAGAATTTTTGATATCACTTGCCACCTGGTCAGGCAAAAGATAGATATATTCTGCATTAAGTGCTACTCTTTTACTCAACTTAATTCTACCTCCTGCACCCAAAGCATACACATCATTTTTTTCTGTATTGGTTTTAAAAAGATTACGGTGTACCATGGTAGGGCTCAATTGAAATGTAAAAGACTCAGAAAACTTTCTCCCCAATATAAGTTGCGTAGTATAGTACAGTCTGCTGGAAAAATAATTTTCTCTTTCTGGATCAGCCCATTTGAGTGTCTGAATGGATGAAGTCAGTAATAACGCTGCTGTGATGGGCATATTTTTTTCACCCGTACTTTGACGCAAAAATTTGTATTTGACAAATCCATCATAAGCCTTCTCAAAACTGCTTCTACCTACTCCTACTGTGATCAAATCAGATAGACCATACTCAAATCCTAATCTGATAGATGAATTGTCCAGTCCGAATAACTCATAAAAGCCACCATTAAGCGTTCCGAATCTGTGGCTTATTTTAAAATCAAGTACACCGCCGGCTGTATTTTCCAATGAGTGAAGATTAATCACTCTGTTGGTTTTAAAACTGGCGTTGACATAGTCGGTGGTTTTGTCTTCACCCAAAAGTGATAACATATCTTCCTGACTGTAAAGACTTAAAAAACTACATATTGAAAAGATCGCAGTGAATAAGTTGGCTTTCATAAAAAATGTTATTTTATTATTTTTGGGTCATGGTTATTGCTTCAATAAGTCCAGAGTAGCATCTACCATTACTTTAACCGATTTTGCAATCTGGCCTTTGACCAATGCCGGGATAACAATCCCATAGTCTACTACAAGTATACTGAATTGGGCATCGGCATCAATTTTACCGTTGACTACAGTAATGACAGCATCAGTTGTCATTTTTTTGGTCACTCCATGTATGGTGAGGTCTCCAGAGACTTTTACTGTTGTTTTTCCATTTTTTGCAGGATCTATTTTTGAGTAATTATCGATCTGCCCTTTGAAAGTAGCTTTTGGAAATTTATTGCTCTCCATATAATTTTCATTGAAGTGCTCCTGCATCAAAGCCTTTTCAAATTGAAATCCTTTTATGAGCACTGCAAACTCTAATTTACCTGATGCAATATCCAAAACACAGTTGGATGATTTGTTTTGTGCTTCAATTTTTTCTATCGGAGTATCAGAATGAAATGATATTACTCCGGTTTTGGTAAAGTATTTTTGTGCATCTGACTGGTTCAATAAAGCCATGCTTAAAACAAAGATGAATATTACATTTTTCATATTATATATTATTTATGATTTTTTTTTAAAAGACGAATGACTTACTAGAAAAGTTAAAAATTGCCGGTTAAATAAATGCTAATTTACTAAGGAGCATCGCACCAAAACAACATCCATCAACTTTCCTGTACAAAATCCTTTGATTCTCACTTTTTGCCCAACAGCGATATTTTTAATTGCTGCTGCTGATTCAAATTCACAAATGATGGCTGACATTTCGCTTCCTGCCTCCAAAGTAAGGCTGGAACCGGAATCTGTGCTGTCAAAGGCTTTTATTACACCTTCGACCTCAATGATTTTGTCCAGATATTTCTTATTGGCACTGGTTTCATCATTATCAAATGCTGATAGCAAATCCTTTGGAGCAATAACAAAGTCGGCTGTAGTACCTAAGGTTTCTTTATGTCCTTTGTTGTACTGCATATAAGCATAACCACCCCCCAATATCGCTAAAATAATGATGTATGGAAGAAATTTTTTCATTTTGCAAAGTTAAAGGTTTAAAAAAATCAATTGTTAGGACTACCCGCTTTTACCCAGGATTCAATTTTGCTGATTTTACAGTCATCAAGTTTAGGCTGACCTTTGGGCATAGGCGAAAAACCAGAATGTTTTACTGAACCAACCAATGAATTGTTTTTTGCATACGTTTCTACGGCTACATATCCATCCAGATTAATCCCACCTCCGATATTTGACCCCTTAAAATGACAACTCACACAATGATTTACAATAATAGGGTTCACGTCAGAAGCAAAACTTACATTGGTAGTGTTGCAATTTGCAGAACCATACAGATCTTCTTCAGAATCATAGTAACATGCTGACAAACAGACCCCTATTACTAATATTAAAACCGACCATTTTCTCATGTTCTTTCTTATCTTTATTTTTTAAGAATATCAATTATTCAGCCCTCCGGCATCAATCCAGCTTTTCACTTTACTTATATTGCAATCGCTCATTTTAGATCCTCCCGGTGGCATGGTTTTAAAACTATTGGCCCAGGAAATAGAACCAAGAAGTTTCCCACCTGATATTGATGATTTCACACCCTGATATGTATCAAGCGACACACCACCTGATGCATTGCCACTTTTGTGACATGATGTACAGGATGAAAGTATAGGTTTAATATTGTTGGTATAACTCATATTGGTAATCGAACAGTTATTTGCGGTCTCCATACACTTTTCATTTTTTGCTCCCTGATTTATCCAGTCAGATATTACTTTCAGCTGGACCGAACTCAAGGGCGTCGCCGGAGGTGGAGGCATGACATCTTTGGGGTCTTTATCTACCATAACTTCATAAAGTTTACTTCCTGAAGCATTACCAGGTTTAATTTTTCCTGTCTTAATAACATTATTATAATTATCCAGTATAATTCCATCCTTTTTGCTCGCTGCATTATGACAACCTGAATAAGCACAGTTTGCAGTGAGGATAGGTAATACATCCTTTTCAAAATATATTACTGAAGGGTTGCACGTTGATGTGGTATCAGAAGGTTGAACCATAGGATCATGCTGACATGAAAATAAGCCAATGAACAAAAACAAAAATGGAAATTTTGTCTTTAATCTATTTTGATACCATCCACTTTTCATCACATCAATTTTTTAGTCAAATACAAATTATCAAAAAAAATCAAAATTAACCACTTTTAGAAACTCTATGATCATCTAATAAAACAGCCCTTATTTTATTTTTTCAAAATGAATAAAAATGACATTTAGCAGATGAAATAATCAATAATGAGTTTTTTGAGATCGACCGATCTTTCACAATAATTATACTCGACAATATATTAATATCTTTCTGCTAAATGTCATTCTAAACGCGTACTAAATTAGTTTTCCAACAAACCGTCAGCTTTCCACTTTGCAATTAGCGCCAATTCAGCTGCAGGTAATTTTGCTCCGTTACGAGGCATAAACCCGGTAGCTGTTGCTTCTCTGTTGATTCTTTCAATAATTACATCAATTTTGCCTTTTGCTGAGGTAAAATCATCCCATTTATTAGGATTGGCTCCACCAGCAAGGTGACAAGGTGTACATTTAGCCAGCAAAATGGGTTTAATGTCCTTATTGTAGGTTGTCTTTACTACAACCGGAGTAGGCTCATCTTCCTTCGAACATGATGCCAGAAATA
This sequence comes from Saprospiraceae bacterium, assembly GCA_016713025.1. Classification (NCBI taxonomy): domain Bacteria; kingdom Pseudomonadati; phylum Bacteroidota; class Saprospiria; order Saprospirales; family Saprospiraceae; species Saprospiraceae bacterium. Next base: position 2,051,618 of record JADJPZ010000004.1, read on the forward strand.
GTACAGCTACTATAGCTGTCAAAAATAAAAATTTTGTTTTCATGATTGTTGATTTAAATGGTGAATTATTAAATTAAAGAACGTAAAGAAACAAATATTTGTTGCAACAAAGATAATTTTTTATATTTATATTATCTTGTGACTTATGTCACCACCGCACAAAATAGTATAGATTTTCTGATATTCTGTCTGCCCATCGAGCACATACATCGACAAAAACTTAAAACGGTGAACTATTTGCATCATTTTCTTTGTTTACTTGTATATCATCATTTGTTTATCAGCATCAAAAAAACTTAACATGTCAGAATATCAAAAAAGTAACAGAACCGATCATGCAGATTCTATCATCAAAAATCACATGATCTGGTCTATGGGAGCAGGGTTTATTCCTGTCCCGATAGCAGATTTATTTGCTGTGAGTGCTATCCAGCTGGATATGATCCGGCAAATGTGCAAACTGTATGAGGTCGATTTCAAACAAACTGAAGGGAAGGCTTTAATTACGGCTCTGACAGGGTCTGGTCTTGCAAGATTAGGAGCCAGGGCAGTCAAATTCATACCCGGTGTCGGATCCATCCTTGGTGGAGTTACGATGGCTGCACTTTCAGGAGCGTCCACCTTTGCTTTGGGAGAAGTCTTTAAAAAACATTTTGAAACAGGAGGGACTTTTCTTGATTTCGATCCACAGCGATTAAAAAATTATTACAATGAGAAGTTTGAAAAAGGTAAGGAAGTAGCTGAAGAGCTGCGCAAAAAACAGGAAAATGTCAGCAAATCAGCTGATGCATCTGAGGCAGTAGATAAGTTGAAAGAGCTCGCAGATATGAAAGCAGCAGGCATCCTTACAGATGATGAGTTTGAAACCATGAAGAAGAAAATTATTCAGGGGTGATAGTCGGAAGATAGGAGGAAGGAACGTGGAGGAAGGAACGTGGAGGAAGGAACGTGGAGGAAGGAACGTGGAGGAAGGAACGTGGAGGAAGGAACGTGGAGGAAGGAACGTGGAGGAAGGAACGTGGAGGAAGGAACGTGGAGGAAGGAACGTGGAGGAAGGAACGTGGAGGAAGGAACGTGGAGGAAGGAACGTGGAGGAAGGAACGTGGAGGAAGGAACGTGGAGGAAGGAACGTGGAGGAAGGAACGTGGAGGAAGGAACGTGGAGGAAGGAACGTGGAGGAAGGAACGTGGAGGAAGGAACGTGGAGGAAGGAACGTGGAGGAAGGAACGTGGAGGAAGGAACGTGGAGGAAGGAACGTGGAGGAAGGAACGTGGAGGAAGGAACGTGGAGGAAGGAACGTGGAGGAAGGAACGTGGAGGAAGGAACGTGGAGGAAGGAACGTGGAGGAAGGAACGTGGAGGAAGGAACGTGGAGGAAGGAACTTGGAGAAGGGAGAAGGGAGAAGGGAGAAGGTCTTGTGTCACTTTTAGAATCTCAAATAATTTATTAAAAATTTAAATCGTTTAAAATTTATTTTCTGGCAATTTAAACCTACCTTTGCGGCGTGAGGGGCATACGGTCTGCTCCTTCCGAACTCCCCCAGGGTAGAAATGCAGCAAGGGTAGGAAGTTGAGCGACGCGGTGTGTTTCCTCACATTTTATTTTACATACATCCATTCTACAAAACAATTCCATGAAGTTTTTTATTGATACAGCCAATCTTGACCAGATCAAAGAAGCCAGAGACCTTGGTATTCTTGATGGGGTGACGACCAATCCTTCATTGATGGCGAAAGAAGGTATCTCAGGTGAAAAAAACATCATCAACCATTATAAAAAGATTTGTAAAATAGTGGAAGGAGATGTCAGTGCTGAAGTGATCGCCACTGATTTCAAAGGTATGATCTCTGAAGGCGAAAAACTGGCAGGTCTGGCAGAAAACATCGTTGTGAAAATACCGATGATCAAAGACGGCATTAAAGCCATATCCTATTTCTCTGAAAAAGGAATCAATACCAATTGCACACTTGTGTTTTCGGCGGGTCAGGCGATTCTCGCTGCGAAGGCCGGAGCTACTTATCTTTCTCCTTTCGTAGGCAGAGTGGATGATATTTCCTGGGATGGTATCAAACTTATCGAAGAAATAGTATCAATATATTCTATCCAAGGCTACTCTACTGAAGTGTTAGCAGCATCCATCCGCACACCACTGCACATCGTACAGGCAGCAAAAGCGGGTGCTGATGTGGTAACATGTCCATTAAGCAGTATTTTGGGTTTGCTACATCATCCCCTCACCGACATAGGATTGGCAAAGTTTCTTGAAGACCACGCCAAAGCAAATAAATAGTTTTATGCAGGATTTGGAAATGGCTTTTGTTATTCAATTAAAGGTGCGAATAACTGCCATTGATGTATAAATAGCATTAGTCTACAACATGTTTATATATGAATGCAGCCAAACTAATTACCGTCTTCGCAATTTTCCTTGGCATCGGCTGCCAGTCAAAATCCGTAGAAATACCCAACTCTGACACTGACAATGGTGGTTTGATCCTTCCAGATGGTTTTGGAGCCATAGTAGTGATCGATTCGGTTGGTGGGTGCAGACATATAGCTGTCAATGACAATGGAGACATATATGCCAAGCTTAAACTGATCACCGGAGATAAAGGAAATGTTGCACTCAGGGATACCAATAATGATGGTAAAGCCGATATTATAATGAGATTTGGCAACTACCCAAATGACGGCAATTTTGCCACTGAGATGAGAATTCATAATGGTTATCTCTACTTTAGTTCCGAACTGAGAGTCTACAGACAAAAGTTGACACCTCCCGACTTAGTTCCAAAGAGCAAAACAGAAGTCATTATGATAGACAGATACCCTATCAGATGGCACAATGCAAAGTCACTTGCTTTTGATGGCAAAGGAGGTTTGTATGTCACATTCAGTGCCCCGACCAATGTGTGTGAAGATTGGTCAACTGTACCCGAAAATACAGTTGTCAATGTAAGAGGAGAATATCCTTGCTCACAATTGGTTGAATTTGGTGGTATTTGGAGATTTGATGAAAACAAACAAAACCAATATCAATCTGATGGTATCAGGTATGCTACAGGATTGCGAAGCGTAGTGGGTCTGGCGTGGAATAGAGACGATAATAAGCTTTATGCACTGCAGCATGGCAGAGATTATCTCTATGGTCATGCCCTCAGTATTATACGCCATGGCAAAACGCTGTACTGCCGGCAGAAGAATTTGTTGATATAGAAAAAGATGATGATTTCGGATGGCCTTACACTTATTATGATCCGATCAAAAACCAAAAAATATTGGCCCCTGAATATGGAGGTGATGGACTACAGCAAGCAACAGGTTACAAAAATCCTTTAATGGGTCTTCCTGCACACTGGGCACCAAATGATATGCTATTCTACAAAGGTGACCAATTTCCTGAAAGGTACAAAAACGGAGCATTTGTTGCTTTCCATGGTTCGACCAATAGAAACCCTTATCCTCAGGCCGGATATATAGTGGCATTTATCCCTTTTGAAAATGGAAAACCGACAGGCAAATATGAAGTTTTTGCAGATGGTTTTACTGTAAGAGATACATTGTATGAAATGGCGGATGCAACTTATCGACCATGCGGACTGGCAGAAGGCCCTGATGGCTCACTATATATCTCAGAATCCAAAGTAGGTAAAATCTGGCGAATTGCTTTTCATGGTGACAAACATTCATTCGGAGAAAAAGAACTCCATGCTATGGATCAGAAATGCGGGTCAAAAACATATATAAAAACCCCAAGTGAAAATGCAGATGTGTTACGGGCAAATAAAATAGTCAATGCAGCCAAACTCTATGAAAGCCATTGCTCCGGATGCCACAATGTACAAGGCCAGGGATTTGAAGGTGTATTCCCTCCATTAGCCGGATCTGAGTGGGTCAATGGAGATCATGAAAAAATGATCAGGGTATTACTGCATGGACAAAAGGGAGAAATTACTGTCAAAGGCAAACCTTACAACCAAATCATGCCCGCATTTGGTTTTTTGAATGATCAGGAAATAGCAGCAGTAGCAACTTACATTAAATCAGAATTTGGAAATAAAGGTGGGAAAATTCCACCTGAGACGGTAGCTAAATACAGAAATAAATAATAAGAAGATGCTCCGTTCAAATATATATAGTGTTGATCACATATTCCCAATAAGTTTATTAATTTTGTAAAAAAATATTCTGCGTGGAAATCGCCAATCCTATATATGATGTTGTATTTAAATACCTTATGGAAGACCATAAGGCAGCCAGAATAATACTGACAGCACTAACCGGACTCAACATCACTAATCTTGAGTTTTTACCACAAGAACTTGCTGTGGATAAATCAAAAAATGAGCACTCCATTCTTACCGGCTTGACTTTATCTATTTACAGATTGGATTTTACAGCCTGAATACGACAATCTGATAGTTCTGAAAAAATCATCATCATCGAAATACAAAAGTCCAAATTTGCCCATGAAAATATGAGGTTCAGAAAGTACCTTGGCAAACAATACATGAACGAATCATTTTTTCAATGGGTAAATGAAACAAAAGGAAGAAAGTATAAGATGGGGTTGCCGATTTTACCTATTTATTTTCTTGGCGAACGTATCGAAGGTTTTGATGATATTCCTGTCATCACCGTAAACAGGACCATCAGAGACAGATATACTGACACAATACTGGATGTAAACCACAATTTTATAGATTCTTTATTTCATCTGTTTATTTTTATTTGTTTTTTTAATGGTCAGATGGAATTGATAAGCTAATCTCCATCTTTGGTGTTATCGAACTTGCGTTTCGCATGAAAATAATCATCGCGGTTATTGCACCACAAAGTTGGTTCATGCTCATTTCATGAGGGAATTATTGTTAATATTCCTGCGTTGAAAAAGAAGCGCAGAGACGAATTAGAAACGCCCCTAAGCATATTTGATCAGGATAACAGAAATGAAAATCATCATATCATGAACGTAAAAGAAATAGATTTCCCCGAAAAGTTCAGACCTATCATCAGGAGACTGAAGGAAGCAACGCAAGTTAAAGAAGTGAGAGATATCATGATCGTAGAAGACGATTTTTTGGCAGAACTCAATGATTATGAACATCAGATAGCTGAAAGCGAAAAGCAAAAAGAAGAAGAACGAAGGCTAAAAGAAGAAGAACGAAGGCTAAAAGAAGACGCCATCAGAAAACAAGAAGATGCTATCAGACTTTTATTGAAGATGGGTATGTCAAAGCATGAAATATCTAAATCACTTGGTATCTCTTTGGATGAGCTGAACAAGTTTTAGTTGCATTTTTATTTTAAGTTGAAGAAGAAAACTTATTGAATCCAAACATTCAAAACCTGAGGCTGTAAAATATTTTGTGTAAACAAAACTTCAAAGAATTATGGCTGAATCAAATTATCCTCAAAGATAATTAAAATTTCATTATGAGTAATATGCCAGTTATGAATTGGCATTGTCCATTTAACTTGAATTTGCTGAATAGCAAGATATACAGATTTCAAGGCTGCCTGATCATTTGGAAAAAGTGTTTTGGTTTTGGTAAATTTTCTGATGGCTCTGTTGAGGCCTTCAATGGTATTAGTGGTATACATAATTTTACGAATGTTAGTAGGATACTGAAACATGGGAGATAGATTTGACCAGTTTGCTTCCCAACTTTTAATGGCATAGGCATATTTAGACCCCCATTTTGCTTTAAAAGCTTCAAAAGCAATGAGAGCAGTTTCCATATTTAAAGCGGCATAAACAGTTTTTAAATCAGCCAGGAAGGCCCTTCTATCTTTCCATGGGACAAACTTCATAGAGTTTCTGATTTGATGAACGATACAAAGCTGGGATACGGTATCGGGGAAAGCAGTTTGAATGGCCTGAGTGAATCCTGTAAGATTGTCAGTGCATGCAATGAGCATCTTTTTAACGCCCCTGTCTTTGAGCTCATTTAAGACAGAAAGCCAAAACGCGGCAGACTCGTTGGCGCTCATCCAGATGCCCAAAACTTCTTTGATCCCATTGGTTTTCAGTCCTATAACGATATAAATACTCTTGTTGATGATTTTATTATCCTGCCGGATTTTAAAACAAATACAATCCATCCAAACGATGTAATAAGTATTATCCAAAGGTCTGTTTTGCCATTCCTGGATAGCCGGAATCATTTTGTTTGTAATATCTGAAACAAAGGTTTTAGAAACGTCTAAGCCATAAATTTCCTGAATTTGAGCTGTTATGTCATCAGTGCTCATACCTCTACTGTAAAGAGATGTAATGACAGATTCTACTTTCTCAGTGGTAGTTTGGCCCTTGGGAACAATGATAGGCTCAAATTCACCGTTACGATCCCGTGGAATATCCAACTCTACCTGTCCTTGTGTAGTGCGTATCTTTTTCTTATAAGACCCATTCCGGGAATTACCTGAATTAATCCCATCGGGCGAGTGTTTTGAATAGCCTAAATGATGACTTAGTTCAGCTTTTAAAAGTTCTTGAATGCCATCTTTGTAAAGACCATTCATAACATTGTCAAAATCATTAAGAGACTTGACATCCTGAAGAAATTCAGAGAGATTAAGATTAAATTTGTTACTTTGCATAACTATTAAATTTGTTAGGTTAAAAAATGTGTCTGTACTTGGTCGCACAAACATATTAAAAATTTTCCATCTGTGGGGGTACCCCACAGATGGAAGCCTAACTCCTTGATACTAGTTTACACAATCTTTCTTACACTCCCCAAAACCTATTTCTTTTCACACGATACTACTCTACCCTATTGATCCATACTCCGTTTAACCAGGATCGGATATTGCCTGCCACACCATCGATAAGTCGTTGCCTTGACTCCTTACTTGCCCAGGCAATGTGTGGTGTGACGAGGCATTTTGGGTGATTGATTAATTCCTGATTGACAGATGGAGGTTCAACCTGAAGCACATCCAAAATCGCACAACCTAACAGTTCTTCATTCAAGGCTGTTAGCAAATCGTCTTCATTAATCAGACCACCGCGACCGATATTGATCAGGATGGCATCGGGTTTCATCAATTTTAGTGTGTTCTTGTTGATGATCTCTTTTGTATCTGATGTCAATGGACAATGCAACGATATAACGTCAGATTCTTTCCACAACGTATCCAAATCCACAAAGTTAATACCAGAATGCTTTTCCTCAGGTATTGTACGTGTATGTACAAGCGCGTGCATACCCATAGCCATAGCTATGCCGGTTACTTTTTTGCCTATATCTCCATACCCTATGATCCCAAATGTTTTACCACTCAATTCAGAAATACTATGGTCATAAAAACAAAAATCAGCTGTCGTTGACCACCTGCCCTTTTTTACTTCAGAAATGTAATAATCAGGTTTGTTGATATACGATAGGAGAACAGCAAAAAGGTGCTGTGCTACTCCATGTACACTGTAACCCTTGACATTGCTGACCTGAATTTGCCTATTATTTGTTTCAAATATGTCTATATTATTGAATCCTGTGGCCGCTACACAGATGTACCGCACCATTGGCATCATTGACAAAATATCATGATTGATCGAAAACTTATTGACAATAACAATTTCAGCATCTGCAGCTCTTTCATATACCTGTGATAACGATGTCCGATCGTAAGACACGAATTCACCCAAAAGACGGAATGCTTCAAAACTCAGATCACCTGGGTTATTGGTATATGCGTCGAGAAAAACAATTTTCATGCTAGTTTTTAAGGATAAATTGGAGGATGTTTATGTAATTTTGGAGTTTATTAAAAATCATTATACTTGCAAAAATATTAAAATTAGATAACATCCTACTAAAAAAATAGATAAAACCATAACTTTGCATTAATTTGAAAACCAATTCATAAGACAAAAAAGGATACCAATATACTAGTTTAAAGTTAATAAATAAAATATCACCTATTGCTGATAATAATTTCGATGTAATATTATGGTTTTAAAGATGTTTCCCAATTCCAAATTAAACATAAGAGTATGATACCTGTTTTACGAAAATACAGATTAGTGGTGTATCTCTTATTTATATTAAATTGTAGTGCAATATCTCAGAGAACTGTGGGATTACTGAAATCCTCAACTTTTAATCCAGAAGGTTTTATTTTATTCAGTCCCACCAATTCAAGAGAAACATTTCTTATTGATAATTGTGGATTTTTAATCAAAAAATGGGTGTCTGCGCATGTTCCTGGTCAAACAGCTTATTTACTTCCAAATGGTGATTTATTACGAGCTGCCCGTGTTCCAGGTTTTTTTACGGGTGGAGGGACAGGTGGCAAAATAGAAATTTTTGATTGGGGTGGTGCTCTGAAATGGAGCTATCTTTTGGCCAATGAAAAATATCATCAACACCATATAGCTCACCCTATGCCAAATGGTAATATACTAACTACTGTCTGGTATAAATACAGCAAAGAAGAAGCAGTACAAAAAGGATTCAAGCCTGAAAAATTAACATCTGAGGGGATCTGGTCAGACAGGATTCTCGAAATTAAACCGCTTCCGGAAAATAAAGCTGAAATAGTTTGGGAATGGGATTTTTGGGATCATACAATTCAAAATTTTGATTCCACAAAAAGTAATTATGGCATTATTGCAAATCGTCCTGAATTGTTAGATGTAAATTTTTACGAAGATCCGGGTGCTAATGTTGCTGAGTGGATTCACTTAAATGCTCTGGACTATAATCCAAAACTTGATCAAATTATTGTAAGTTCAAAATTTCATAATGAAATTTATATCATAGATCACTCTACAACTACTGCTGAAGCAAAAGGAAGCAAAGGCGGAAAATATGGAAAGGGAGGGGATTTTCTATATCGATGGGGAAATCCAAGGTCATTTGGTAGAGGTACACAGACTTCCCATAGGCTATATGGCCAGCATGATGTCCAGTGGATTGATGAAGGCCTTCCGGGTGCCGGCAATGTTTTGCTTTTTAATAACGGGTCAAACCGAATTGGGCTTTTGTATTCCACTATTGAAGAGGTAGTATTACCTATTGATCCTTTCGGTCTTTACAAGTTGGTCGAAGGCAGCCCTTATGGTCCGGATTTACCTTTTTGGATTTATCAAGGAATCCCAAATACAAGCTTTTATTCATCTAGAATTTCCGGAACACAAAGACTATTAAATGGTAACACCTTGATATGTGAAGGTAATAAAGGCAATTTTATTGAAGTAGATAAAAACAATACAATAGTTTGGCAATATAGAAACCCGATCTCCAATTTCGGAACTATTAACCAGGGAGATATACCAATCAATAACGATGTTTTCAAAGTAACAAAATACAGTCCTAATTATCCTGCTTTTCAAGGCAAAAATATGACTTCAACATCTACCATTGAGCTCAACTCTCAGGAATATAAATGTGAAACAGCTTCATCTGTGAATGATTTAAAAGTTATCAAGCCTTCTATTTACCCAAATCCAACTACAGAATATATTTTTATAAAAAATGACAACTATCAAGGTGCAAAATACAGCATTTCAGATATTCTAGGGAAACAGTTGACTGCGGGACAGATCAACAATACACACATAGATGTAAGTCATTTGGAAGAAGGCATTTATAGATTGAATATCAATTATACCATCACAAATTATAATTACAATTTCATCTTTGTAAAAAATAAATAAAATATGAATAAATTATTTTTATTAATTCTGCTTTTAGTAGTGTGGAATTTTTCACATAGTCAAAATACAGTGGGTCTGATTTCTTACAATAAAGACAAGACTTTCGACGGTTATACACTTATATATCCTCACAATCAACCCCATGTATACCTACTCAACAACTGCGGAGAAATCGTACATACCTGGCAAGATTCTAGCATATGGAGGCCAGGAAATACTGCATATATCACTAAAGAAGCCAAATTAGTTAAAGCAAAAAGACTTAACACAGTTGTCGGAAACCCTATATGGTTTGGAGGTGGCGGTGCCATTGTGGAGATTAGTGATTGGAACAATAAACTTGAATGGTCCTATGAAGTGAATGACACACTACGTAGGTTGCATCATGACATATGCGTCATGCCGAATGGAAATATTCTCATGATGGTATGGGTGAAAAAAACTAAAAATGAACTCATAGCAGCAGGTAGAGATACATCCAGATATAAAAATGATGTATTACATTCGGAACAAATAATAGAAGTAAATCCCAAAACAAATCAGGTAGTCTGGAAGTGGGATATGTGGGATCACATCATTCAGGATTATGATGCCACTAAGCCAAATTTTGGTGTCGTCAGTGCCCGTCCTGAAAAAATCGATATCAATTATGCTCAAATTCAGGATGGCAGTTGGTTTCATATGAATGCTATTGATTATAACGAAGAACTAGACCAAATCATGGTTTCTGTCCCTACTCACAACGAAATATGGATAATCGACCACTCTACTACCACACAGCAGGCCGCCACAAGTAACGGAGGCTTATCAGGAGCAGGAGGCGACTTAATATATAGATGGGGAAACCCGGCTGTTTATAAAAAAGGAGGAATACAGGATCAGTTATCATTTTATCAGCATGGAGTAAATTGGGCAAGAAACTTCCTACTACCTACAAATCCCGACTATGGGAAAATATTATTTTTCAATAATAGATTCAACACTTCTTTTTCACAAGTCAATTTTATAGTTCCACCATGGGACATGTACGAATGGAAATATAAAAAGACAAACGGTATTTGGGGGCCTACCTCTTACAACAAATCAATAAGACACCCCCAACCTACTAAACTTTTTTCAGATATACTCTCAAATGCTCAGTTATTACCCAATGGGAACATACTGATACTCTCAGGGCGACATGGATATATATTTGAATTATCAAAGGAAAATCAAGTAGTCTGGGAATATATAGTCCCTTTAAAAAACGGAAATTCTGTTCCCCAGAAATCCATGCTTTCCATCAATGACAACACCAATTTCAGAGCTAACAAATATCCGGTGAATTTCACAGCATTTCAAGGGAAAGACCTCTCAGCAAAAGGATATATGGAACAATTGCCAGACCAGGGATACTGCAATAGACTTGTACCAGTCAAGGAGCAAAATATAGAGTCATTCCGTTTATATCCCAATCCTGCTTCCAACTACATAAGTGTAACTGTTCCTAATACTGTTAAGGCTCGTTTATATTCTTACAATGGTGCATTGATAAATGATTTGAATCTTTCAGAAGGGGTAAATGACATTAATGTTCAACATCTAGATGAAGGTTTGTACTTTTTATTATTGGAAAATGGTAGTCTGAGAGCATTTTCTATTGTGAAATAGAAGTACACCATCCTAGACAACCAAACAAATATATTTATTTGCCGATCCACTTTATCTAATGATAATATATGGATCAATGTTAGCATCAGCTAAGATTATGTATAAACTTTTATCATTTGCTTCCAAATGGCTAATTACATTTTCTGTTGCAACATCAACTTCGTTTGTCAAAGTCTTACCTGACTTTGACGGAATCTATCTTACGGTCTTTGACCGGTTGTGGACAGTTTAGAGTATGTTTAAACTTATATCATTTGGCTCCAAGTGGCAAATTTTATTTTTGCCTGCCTTGCCGACAGGTAGGCCAGCGTTATATTTTTCGGCGTACCGTGTCAAGCTATGCTTGAGCTTTTCGGGACGTTTCTGTCCCTGTCAAGATATTTTTTTTTAAAATCGTGACCGGCTATATTTAGTATTCGGTGCGATCCTGACTGAATGATGCGAAGCAAAATCGTGATACGAAATCACGATTTAATGAGAGGAACCAATCAAACCCGCTACCCCTGCCTGGACTAATTAAACAGGCAGGCTCATTCTCTAAAGATGCTGTCAAGCTATGGTGGAGACGACCCACTTTATTCACATTTGATTGGATGGGCGGCTTTCGCAGTTCCTTCGTTGTCGAGTAAAATTTTTTACTCGATTCTCGTCCTTAACGAGACCATTCTGTCATCTTGTCCAAAACTAAATTTCCTCGCTTTCACTTAAACATAAAAATTTAAACATACTCTTAAGGACATTGGACATATTCAACTTATAAAACGTAAAAAGGGGCAGAAATATAAATACTTCTGCCCCTTTGGTATAATTCAACAATTAATTGAGAAATAACTAATTATTACTTAACTAATGGAGGCCAGTTTTTAGCGTCAGTCCTGGTAATAGTAGTGACAGCCGCTTCTGGTGGATAATCATTGTCCCAATCTATAGTGATTGTTTTAGCTGTTACAGTAAGATTTTTAATTCTGTAAGTTTCCCCCCACTGGCTAGTACCTTTGAAACCGAGTTTGTTACAAGCGTCAGTAAGTCTCAATGAGCCTTTAGGTATTTGTGAAGTAGGTCCATAACATACAAAATAAGCACCAAATGAAAAGTCCACAGCACCACCAATAGTGACTTCATATTCACCAGTCACACTAGTAGCTACTATTTTCAATTTACCTGTACTTTCTTTGTTGCACCATCCTACAGTTTTAAAGTCGTATTCACCTGCTAATTCAGAAGGACAAACCAATGCAATCCTGTAGAAAAATGGTGATGCATAGAAAGCACCGGTTGCTACATCTGATGAAATATTGTCATTGGAAAACCTTTTACCATCCGTGGTATTCAGAACCAATCTGTACTCTATGAAGTCACCACCTGTTACTGTGGTAGGAGACAATCCTAAAGCCGTCAATGTAGCAGGCAATGGCAGAGAAATTTCCTTTGCAGGATAATTTCTGTTGGGAGCAGCGGGAAAATTTCTGGAAGGGTTAGGTCCAAATTCGCTACCTGCTATAGTGGCTATTTTGACTTCATTTGTCAAGACAGCGCCTCTCCTTCTTCTGGCAAATACTTCTACGTCTTTGACAAGTCCTTGTCCGTCATTTTTTCCAACAGCTTCAACTACAATATTAAACTTTTGATTTGGAATATCAAAGAAGTTGAACGTAGGAGATTTGTTTTCTAACGTACGCAGATATACACCTGTCTCAAAGTCACTGTAAGGGATCGCAGGCTCCACAAAATCTGTACAAGCCGATACCCACATCAGAGCTATGAACCCAAATAATATTTTTAACTTATTCATATTATTTCTTATTTAAAATTTTAAAATTAATCTAATTTATCGGGATTTGTGTCCCAAAATACTTTCACGTCGTGACTCGCTTTTTGCTGTGCCTGATTATTTCTTTCGATATGGTCTGCCGGATAGAAAAATGATCTCGGGAATTTCCCGGCATTGGCTACCTGACCCAGTTGCATTCTATCAGGTTGACTAGTCCTTCTATAGAGATTGTATGCTTCCTGTCCACTTCCGAAGAGAGATATCCAGTACTCCAGTGCGATAACTCTTCTTTTTGCTTTAAGATCCGCTCCGGCATCGAATGCAGCAGCCACTTTATCGGTGTACAATTTTACATCTCTGTTAAATATAGTATCTACTTTGTGAGCAGTGATTCTGCTTGTCTGATTGGTGCTCAATGACCAGGACCTCACATAGGCAACATGTTTTGTCACTCCACTTATCAGCAATGCCTTGGCTGTACCTGTGGTACCCAGCTCATTGGCAGCTTCTGCAAGCATAAAATCTACATATGCAGGAAGCATGATGACTTCAAGACCTGCACCAATACTGCCTTGGTTGGTTGCACCCATCGCTCCACCTGTACCATTGTCATATGTACCACCTGCAGGGTATACACCATACATCGTCCTTTTCAATCCATCCGGAGGTGTTCCCTGAGGATCTAAATGATCTCTTCCCCAGTAGCCTACTTTACCCGGTAGACAGAATGTCATGCCCACAGGATAGTGAGGTGGTGGAAATTCTCCTCCTACACAACGGACATCAGACGCATTTGTAGGGTTGGTAATAACCTGTCTGTAAAAATAATATGCAGCTCTTGGATCCGGTGTACCTTTGCTCTCTGTAAGGTGCCACATATAGTCATTGGACATATAATCGCCACCTCCGTTAGGTTGATATTTAGGTGCTCTTGTATTAGGGTCTGTCAAGGATGTTCCGTATCTCCATACGAATTCATCACCTGCTGCTATAAATGCGTTTTTAGCTATCAATGCATTGATGGCCGTTGTGGCACCGGCTTTATCTATCAACCTTCTATTGAGCCAATACTTCAGTTGTAAAGTATTACTCAATTTGTCCCATTTGGTGTAAACAGGAGTAGTCAAAGTGTGTGTGTTATAATAAAAATCATTTGGTGTACCTACACTCACTGGATCTTTCAAGTCAGCTTGAGCAGATACAAGGAGAGCCAATGCAGCTTTATACACATCATCCCCGCTGTCTTTAGTAGGATTAAAGTCATTTGGGTCAAATGCTTTTGAGTACGGAACATCACCATAGGTATCGACCAATGACATAAGGACATATGCTTCTAAAATTTTAGCTATTCCGCCATGTCTTTTGAACTTACCTTCGTCAGCAAGTTTTTTGATAACTTTGATGTCCTGCAGTATTCCACTATATGCGCTCCACGGACCATTCATATTGACTGCAGAATAACCAATCTCATATGTATCGCCACTTTGGTGATACATTCTCGTGACAGCTCCTCCTCTGAACTCTACATCACTATGGAAGCTGGCAAAACTTCTTTGTGCCTGATTTAAAAGCAGGGTTACATCAGAACTCTTCAGAGTGACCGCATTGGGATTTTCCAATTGTTCAAACTCACAAGAGCTCAACATAAAAAACCCTGCCAGTATTATTAAATTAAAAATTATATTCTTCATTTTCAACGTTTTATGTGTTAATTAAAATGTAAGACTAAGTGTTCCGCCAAATCTTCTTGCACTTGGGCCGGTGATATAGTCAAAACCTAGGGTGTTGCCTACTCCTGTGCTCAATACGTCAGTATCAAAATTGACAAACTTAGGCATGTTCAGAGCTCTGAACCAAAGATTTGAACCGCTCAATGTCAAAGCTGCTCTTTTGAAAGGTGATTTGCTCACAATAGATGCTGGCACTGCGTATGAAAGTGAAATTTCCCTTAGTCTCAATGTACTTCCATCAAATGTAATCGCTTCATCTGTAAAGAAATAATTGTCAAAGAAATAGTTAGCTGCTGAAATTTGCACATTGTTAGGTGTACCATCTGCCAGCACACCTGGAAGAACCAAAGACAACTCTCTGTCCAACTGGTCAGTATCTTTTGAAAGACCTCTTGCCAGTACTCCTTTTACAGTGTTGCTTACGATGACACCTTTGTGTCTGTACTCCAGCATACCTCCGATGGAAAATCCTTTGAAGCTAAATGTATTCAACAACGATGTAGTAAATCTTGGGTTTGGATCTCCTAATTCAGCATTTCCAACTGTAGGTAAATATCTACCTGTAGGCTGTACAATTTTATTGCCATTGGCGTCTCTCTGAATACCTACACCTTCTATAAGTCCATAAGGCTTATCCACAATGGCGTAGTTACCCAGGTTAGTAAATCCACCAATCAAGACTTTTGTAAGACCTGCAGCAAGTTCTGTAATGACTGATCTGTAAAAGCCATAATTCCATGTAGCATCCCATCTGAAGCCTGATTTTGTTGAGACAGGTGTAAAGTTTACATTCAGATCCATACCACTTGTTTTCATACCACCCAGATTAAGGAACGTCTGCGTGTAACCTGTAGACGGGTCTATAGGTGCTCTGGTGATCAGATTGGAAGTGGTTCTGCTGTATAATGACAAGTCAAATTTTACTTTATTACTAAACAGGTTACCTTCGACTCCAAATTCCAATTCTTTTTGTAATTCAGGTTTTAGATTGGGGTTACCCAAATTGTTTGAAATAGACTGAGACGCAATAGGAGTTGCACCGTTTAACCATAGTCTGGTACTTTGGTCCAATATGTCTCTGGTATTATAAGGTGAAGGAAAACCTGCAGATGTTCCATAACCCAGTCTTAATTTCAGATAGTTCAATGTTTTGGAGTCTATACCAAAAGCTGTAGTAGGAATAAACGACACACTCGCTCCCGGATACAGAATCCTGGCATTATCAGGTTCAACAGTAGAAGTCCAGTCATTTCTTGCAAGTACATTGACAAATAAATAATCAGAATAATCTAAAGTAAAGCTACCATAGACTCCCGCCCGGGATTCTTCCTGCAAATAATTCATACCAAATCCACCGATAGCACTGGTTGAGGATGTGGTAGTAAAGTTGCTATGGTTGAACAAGCCAAAGGCCAACTGACCTGTACTGGAAAGTCCAAACTGCTCATAATCATCGGTACGATAATTGCCGCCGATTACTCCTGTGAAAAGAAGTTTTTCAGAAATATTTGTTTTGTAATTTACGTTGATATCGTGATTCCATATTGTATTTTTTATAGTGGTGCTATTATATACGCCATTCTGAACCAACAAACTTTCACCGTTACTTGCACCTTTGTTATATTTGATTTCCTGATCTTCTGTATACGTATCCAAACCTACACGGTATAGTACGCCCATCTTATCATTGACCGCATATGTCAGTGTAGTGGCATTAAAGAATCGATTTACCTTACTTGTATTTAAATGGTTATTTGCCAACCATCTCGGGTTAGTAATATCATTTCCACCTCTATAGTACACAGCACTTCTGTCAACTGGATTTTCAAATGGAAGTCCACCCAAGTCTACATTCCTAGGGGTATAAAGTACGTTGGCAAAAACAGATGGAACACCACCATTTGGACCGGATCCAAAACCCGCATTCAATGGTGGAGTCTGAACTGCTGTATTGGCAAAATTAAATGAAGACCTCAAACTCAGTTTTGAACTCAAAGCAGCAGAATATCCTAATCCGAAATTAAGTTTTTTCAACTCATTATTGGGTGTAAATCCTGACTCATCCTGATATCCGAAACTGGCACTGTAAGATGATTTATCAGACGATCCTCCTATCTGCAGCGATGTTGTGTACACATTTCCTTTTCTGAAGAAAGATTCTCCGATTGACGGATATGCAATATTTGGATAATACACGGTATTCGCTTTAGTTGTAGCATTTGCTGGCCCCCAAGCCTTTGAAGGGTCAATGGCATACTCAGGAAAAGCATTTCTGATATTGGCAACTCCGGAAAGACCGATAGGATGTCTTACTTGATTAAGATCTTTGAAGTTAGCTCCCCAGTTACTGAAAAACCAAGCGTCTTCAGGAGATAACTGCTGAAATCCTCCACCATAGTTGTTTTGATACTCGGGTAGAGAAGCTATCGTGTTCTGAAAGTAAGACTGAGAAAAATCAATCTGAGCATTTTTTTGGGAAGTGGATCCTGACTTGGTAGTTACAAGAATAACCCCATTTCTACCTTGGTCTCCATAAAGCACTGTAGCTGAAAGTCCTTTCAATACACTCACTGACTCAATGTTGTTAGGATCAAGGTCAAGCATTCTGGAAGAAGCCGTAACACCGCCTGATCCGAATCCCGCCTGCTGGTTAGTACCTGAGTTAAATGGAACACCGTCCACCACAAATAGTGGCTGGTTACTGCCTGTAACAGAAGAATAACCTCTGATGATGATATTGGTACCGGTACCGGACACACCACCTGTAGAAGTAATGTTCACACCTGGTACTTTACCTTGAAGTATACGACCCACATCACCTTCAGGTCTGTTGACTATCAGGTCTTTGTTGATGGTAGAGACTGCATAACCCAATGCTCTCTTCTCTTTTTTGATAGCAAGACCGGTTACCACTACTTCTTCAAGTAATTTACCCTCGGCCATTGTAATATCAATGGTAGAAGAACTGCCAATAGCAACCTCCTGCGATTCAAACCCTGTATAACTAAATACAAGCGTCGAACCACCTGATGGTACATTGACAGAATACATACCATCAATGTCCGTAATAGTACCAACGCCAGGGGCTTCTTTTACTATTACGTTTGCACCGATTACAGCTTCGCCTGAAGAGTCAGTGACTTTTCCGGAAACCGTCCTCTGTCCAAAAGTCATGCCTACACATCCGAAGAGTATAAACAACGAAAATAAGACTTGTTTCATACTAAAAATTGTTTTGTTAGAAAATAAATGATTAAATGAATATCTTTTTAAATGATAATTCCGCGCAAATATAATGGCTTATATCACTTAAAAAAACATTTTGTTACGAAATATTTAACGGATATTTAACATTAAACGCTGCTTTGATGCCAAAAAATTAACACATATAAGTATTTGTTATTTGTTACTATTTAATAGACAATGTGATTGATGTCATAGTATTGATTTTTATTTTTTTAGATTGACTATTTAATTTTGGATATATCAAGATAAAGATTAAGCCTGAAAAGCAATTGAAATTAACAATTCCGACAATTTTCTCATGTTGTTTCGGCTCTCAAGTGACTTTGGTTCTCAAGTGGTTTCGGCTCCACCTTATTGCGCTCAATCACCGTCTCTGAATGAATCGGAAGTGGAAATAATTTAGTCACCAATTTGTCCATTTTTGAAGCATGCTATGCACTTCATTATAAATAGTTTATTCTTAATTCTACTTTGTCAATCATTTTTTTGCCTGCATTAAGCTTGGTGGATTAGTAAAAACAAAGAGCGGCAACTTGTAGAGGTTGCCGCTCTTTTTATTACTTAATTACTCATAAAAAGATGAAAGTCCATTATTTCGTACAATCCAAAAATTCTGGTCTGAATAATTGGGGCTGAACCACTGTAAATCAGATTCTAATGAATAAAAGTGCAACGATGTAATTGAATTTTAAGATTATTTCTCTTTGCAATCCAGCATTATTTGATTCTTATACTCACTTGGACTCATACCTACAAACTTCTTAAAGGAATCATAAAAAGCAGTCTTAGAGTTAAACCCAGTTTCATAAGCCAATGCAAGGATAGTATAATGTTTTTTATTGGGGTCAGCTAATTTTTCCTTAATATCATTAATCCTATATTGATTTATGAAATCATTAAAATTTAAATTTAGCTTTTCATTAATAATTTGAGAAATAATGTGAGATGGTAAACCAAGCCCCGAAGACAAGTCTTTTAAAGTCAACTCAGAATTAACATAAGGTTTATGGGTTTTCATATACGATAATATCTTATTTAGATATGTGTCTTTTTGATCATCTTGAATGTAGGAATTTTGATATTTTACTTGTTGTTTATTTGGAACATTAGATTCTATTAATTTACCTATTTCAATATGGAAAAAATTTGGTCTCAATATATAAGTTATATATATAATAAAGATTATCGAAACTAAACTAATCAAAGGGACTATAACAGTAAAATATGCTATTCCTGCAAACGAAAATATACTTACGAACAATAGAGGTATAATGGTCGAAAAATTGTAAAAGTGTAACCAATAGTAAAATTGTAAATTTGTATTAAGATTACTACCATTCAACATATAATTTTGACGAATGTAATTTTGAATAATCTTAAATGATAAAAACATATAATATGAAATTAACAGAATTTTTATTATGAAGGTAGAAGGCAATTCAGATACAATACCGTTTGTAATCAAATTTTGATAAGCTATAATTTTTTCTTCACCAGATTTAAAAAGAAAAGGCAAAAAGTAAAAGATTGAAATTACAAAAGGAATAAAATGCACATAACATTCTTTTAAATTTAAAGGCTCTTTGTTAGTAGATAATTTTACATAGAAATAAGATAGTGGTCCTATTAAGAATCCTGCAAAAAAATTAAGCCTTATAATATGGGGTAAATCATTTAGGATATTTAATGCGTCAAACAAACCTGGAAGCAACCAGAGGGCATACGCCAATAATTTCAAACCCAAAAAAATATTCTGTTGACTAACTTTTGATTTTAATAAAATCAAATTAATCCCCAAAGTGATGGCTAAAAAACTACCAAGACTGCTTAATATGTGGTATAATGACATAATACTTTTCTCTAAGATTTTATTAGCAAAATCTAAACCTGAATGCAATGATAATCATTTTATCGAGGATAAAATTACACTTAATTTTGAATTTTTGGTCAATTTTTAATCTTTTCAATCCTTCGGAACGCAATTTTTTTAAAGAAATATGTCCTTTTATTTATAATAGGATATCCTGAATTATAAAAACGGATACTATACATATTGTTTTATTTTAATTTTGTAACTTCTTTTACTATCTTAATATTAAGATGGAAAAATATTTTATTCAATTTTTAACTTTTTAAAATCAAAATTTATATGATACTTAATTACGATGCACTATTTGATATCTATCCAAAACTAGTTAGGCGATACTTGGGCATGGCCTGCTTGTTCCTACTGGGCTTTTTGCAGCCCTACCTTTCCTTTGCCCAACTTACCTGCCCGGTCAATGCCACGGCATCCAGTCCCTGCTTAACACAGGCCCAATTGACTGCGCAATACAACGCATGGCTGGCAACGGCCTCCGGCTCAGGCGGCTGCGGCGGCGTGCTGACCAACAACAGCCCCGGCGCACCTTCTATTTGCTCCGCAACGGCTATCAGCCAAACGGTCGAGTTCACCTACACGAGCACTTGTGAGCCGTTTACCACCACTTGCCAGAGTACCTTCACGGTGCCTGCGTACCCTGATTTCAACGGACCACCCAATTCAGGCGCTACAAGGGTTTGCCTTGCGCAAACAGAGCAACCGATTCCGCCAGTGATAAGTGATGCCTGTGGAAAACCTATCACTCCGACTGGGCCTGTTGTGGTTGACGCCCCGAACCCACTGACCTGCGAGGGCACCAGAACCTATACTTATACCTACACTGATTGCGCTGGTCACAGCAAGGATTGGTCGTTTGTCTGGACACTTAATGTACCAACACTCTCCGTAGATTTACCTGGCACTTTTACAGTACCATGCCCATCGTTTACGCCACCAACATATCCGAATACGATTACGGATGCCTGTGGCAGGCCAGTGACCGCTACCGGTCCTACTGTTACCAGTAGTCCCGACCCAATCACCTGCGAGGGCACCAAGACTTTTACTTGGAATTTGACGGACTGCGCTGGCAATACGAATACTTGGAGTTGGATAGTCACTATCGAGCGCAACGACTTCACCCTTCCAGCAAACGGCGGTTCAACGGTCGCTTGCCCAGCTGCAGCCAATGTGGTGCCAACGCCGCCCTCTAAAATGAGCGAATGTGGTGAACCCATCATACCAACTGGCCCTGTCGTCAGTGCCACGCCCGCTTGCGAAGGCACGAAGACCTATACCTGGACTTATACCGATTGCGAGGGCAATAGCCACGATTGGGTATATACTTACACGATTGAAAGAAATGATTTTACCGTTCCGGCAAATGGCTCGGCAACAGTGTCCTGCCCAGCTGACATCACCACGCCCACGCCGCCCACGGTGACGAGCAATTGCGGTGAAACACTGACGCCTACTGGCCCGGTTGTCGTAAACACCCCTGACCCCTTAACATGTGCAGGGACACGGGTGTACACCTATACCTACACCGACTGCGAGGGCAACACACGTACATGGTCGTTCACCTACATGGTGTCCCCAACGCTGCCCGTGACCATCACCTGCCCAACCAACACGACCACTACGGCTTGCCAGACACCGGTTCAACTGAATACGGCCTATTCCAACTGGCTCAATACCGCCAGCTTCAGCGGCGGCTGTAATGGTTCATTGACCAGTACCCAAGGAGTACCTTTGGTTTGTGGAAGTAGCACAACACTTACTTTTACCCATATCAACGCCTGCGGCAACCAGTCTTGTCAGGCAACATTTACGGTGCCAGCCCCACCTCCTGTGGTGCTGAACTGCCCCTCCAGCCAAAACGAGGCCTTTGGACAAACACAGGCTGCCATCAATGCCAAGTTCGCCACATGGTTGGCAACAGCAACTGGCAGCGGCGGCTGCAACGGCGTCTTGACCAACAACAACACTGGCGCACCTCCAGCCTCGGGAGGCACAACCACTGTGACCTTTACCTATACCAGCAGCTGTACCCCACTGACGACCACTTGTCAGGCAACTTTTACAGTTTCTTCGGTGCCACCAGTGGTGCTTACCTGCCCGACCAATACTACGACCACAGCCTGCCAGACACAAGCGGCGGTGAACGCTGCTTTTGCTTCTTGGTTGGCCACGGCTTCAGCCAGCGGCGGTTGCAACGGTGTTTTGATGAACAACAACACGGGCGCACCTTCTGCATGTGGAGGCTCTACCACTGTCACATTTACTTATACTAGTACTTGTGTTCCTACTACAACGACATGTCAGGCTACATTCATAGTTGCAAGTGCACCACCTGTAGTACTTTCTTGTCCGACCAATACAACCTCTGCTGCCTGTCGGACACAAGCGGCAGTGAACACAGCCTTCGCCACCTGGTTAGCATCGGCATCAGCAAGTGGTGGATGTAATGGCGTTTTGACGAACAACAACACGGGCGCACCTTCTGCATGTGGAGGCTCTACCACTGTCACATTTACTTATACTAGTACTTGTGTTCCTACTACAACGACATGTCAGGCTACATTCATAGTTGCAAGTGCACCACCTGTGGTACTTACTTGTCCGTACAATACAACCTATGCTGCCTGTCAGACTCAAGCGGCAGTGAACACAGCCTTCGCCACCTGGTTAGCATCGGCATCAGCAAGTGGTGGATGTAATGGCGTTTTGACCAATAATAATACTGGTGCTCCTTCTGCTGCTGGTGGCTCGACAACGGTGACATTCACATATACAAGTACTTGTGTTCCATTTACGACAACATGTCAAGCAACTTTTGCAGTGGCATCTCCGACGCTTGTCTGCGGATGGAGCGCAGAGCCCAATGGAGTCGGATGCAATAATGGTAACAGTGTATCATACAATAATTCTACTCAAACTTTTTCAGTAAACAGTAACAACTGTCAGATCAACTTCCCATATACTAGTGATGCGCACGCATTTGCACAGACGACACTCTGCGGCGACGGTAGTATCACCACACTGGTCAATCAGGCATCGATGTCATCCAATGCACTGGCAGGTCTCATCATGCGCGAAACCACTATGGCAGGAGCTAAAAAGGCTCAGTTGACCATCAATAAAGCAGGCATGTCATCCAGCAGTTTCAGAGATGTAAACAATGCGAGCGCTACATTTCTAGCCAATGCGCATATCAATCACTTTTGGTTGCGTATCACTCGTACCGGAAATGTATTTAGTACTTTTGTATCTCTGGATGGCACCACATGGAAGCCGGTAGGTACCAAGACCATCCCTATGGCATCATGTATCAATATGGGTCTGATCGTCCATACATCCAATGTACAGATGATGATTCCGCCATCAACACAGGGGACAGCATCTTTTTCTAATACAAGTACTACCGGATCAGGTTCAGCACCAGTAAGACCTAATAATATTGGAACCAATTTTGATCAGCTTGCCATAGCTGACTTTAAGATATCTCCAAACCCGACATACGGGCTGACAGATATAGACCTGAGTGCATACAGCAAAACACAGGTGCAACTGGACATCATGAGCCTGCAGGGCACACTGCTCAGGACGACAGTCATCGAAGCAGGTGCAGAGAGAGAACAGATGGACTTATCAGGATTCAGCAGCGGTATGTACCTGATCAGAGCTAGAGCTGAGGGACTACCGGATGTGACCAAAAGACTGGTGGTAGGGACAACTCCATGATGATCTGACACAACTTAACTTCAAAAAAATAAAAAGCAGCCGGGACTAAATGTTTCGGCTGCTTTTTTTATAATTGGGAATAAATCTTGGTTTTCTTAAAAATATCGGTGCCGAGATCAGTAATTATCTGCCCGATGAGAACAGGATTTTGATGGAAGTGCCTGAGTAACGACGGGATAAAGCCATGAGGCAACGGAAGTTCAACATATATTCCTGTGCCAAATCTGTATAGAAACAGAAAAACATACCCAAACCCACTAGTGTTTTGTTAAGTGTTGAATTACGAATTAATTATAAGTAGATTTTTCTTTAGGTTGAGGCGAGGGTTCCCGACTTTCTACATCAAATCCAGTAACTCATCTGCTGTCATTTCGGGAAAATCATTGATTTCCAAAACATCGTCGGAAATGGCTTTTTTATAGGACTGGAGCTCCAGAATTTTTTCTTCAATACTGTTTTTGGATATAAATCTCTTCACCATGACGTTTTGGCTACGCCCTATTCTATGTGCTCTGGCAATTGCTTGTTTTTCTGCAAATGGATTCCACCATGGGTCGAGGATAAAAACATAATCAGCTGCTGTCAGATTCAGTCCGGTTCCACCTGCTTTGACTGAAAGCAAAAAAACATGAATTTCATGATTTTGCTGAAAAGTTTCCACAGCCTTTTTCCTGTCTTCTGATGCTGT
This sequence comes from Saprospiraceae bacterium, assembly GCA_016713025.1. Lineage (NCBI taxonomy): Bacteria > Pseudomonadati > Bacteroidota > Saprospiria > Saprospirales > Saprospiraceae > Saprospiraceae bacterium. The sequence continues at coordinate 2,075,975 of JADJPZ010000004.1, forward strand.
GGAGCCGGTAATCTTTACAAAACTTATTTTTTCCTTTTCCATCCAGTCAGCATAAAGGTTGAGATGACCGACAAATGATGAAAATACCAGTACTTTGTGTCCCGCGCGTACCACTGTTTGTATCTGATCTCTTACGTCATCGTACTTACCCGAGTCACCATCAAATTGCTGATCAGTGAGCAATGGGTGGTTGGCCAGTTGGCGCAACTTCATAAGGCTCGTCAAAACATGAAATCTATATTGCCCGCTTTCTTTATCCAATCCTGATAAATAATTTCTTGCTGCTGACTTTTCTCTTTCATACAGTTTAGCCTGAATTTCAGACATTTCAGTGTAATGTACCACTTCGATAAGCTCGGGAAGATCTTTAGCCACCTGCTCTTTTGTCCTTCGCAAAATATATGGCTCAACAAGTTTTTTAAGCTCACTTAAGGCCGCTTTATCTTTCTTTTTTTCAATCGGAATCAAAAAGTGTTTGTTAAAAAATGAAAAACTTCCAAGCACCGAAGGATTTATAAATTCCATTTGCGACCATAAATCAGACAATGAATTTTCAATGGGTGTTCCACTAAGAGAAATTCTGTGATCGCCTGACAACTGATGAACAGCCTGAAATGTAAGTGAATTTTTGTTTCTGATTTGTTGTGCTTCATCGAGGACAATATAGTGAAATTGCATTGATTTGAATATCTCTATATCAGAAACCAATGTCTGGTAAGTAGTCAAAACTATATCAAAAGTCAGTAACGTCTTATTGATTTTTTTCCTATTTGCGCCGATATATTGGACTACTTGCAGAGAGGGTGCAAAAGTTCTGAGTTCTTTATACCAATTGAAGACCAGGGATGCAGGTAATACGATCAGTGCCCCAAGTGATTTCCTTCCTGTAGAATGCAGCTCACCAAACAAGTCTAATTGGATGACCTGACCTGAGTCTGCATCATCACTTATTTTATTGTCTTTGGCATCCAAAAGTGCCGCTATGGTTTGAAGTGTTTTTCCCAAGCCCATATCATCGGCGAGACATGCACCCAAACCGTTTTTCCTGTGGCGAACAAGCCATTTCACACCATCGACCTGATATGGTCTCAGAGTAGCTTTCATTTCCGGAGATACCACAAAGTCATCATCTTCAGTATGCATAACTTTGGAACTAAATGCTTTCATACCAGCATCATCAAGTAGCATATAGTGAGACTTCGACAGTTTCCATTTTCCGGTGACTTCTACAGCAAATTTTGCTATTTGGCTATATTTGGTCATTATTTCTTCAGGTATAATAGCAAAATGACCATTTTTGAGCCTAAAAAACCTGTCGTCGTTCCTGATATTCTTAAATAAAACGAAAAACGGAAATTCATCGTCTCCAAAACGAATCACTCCTTTAAGATCAAACCAATCGTGTACCAATCTGACATCCGGAAGGACTTCCCATCTGTTGAATTGTATCAGTTTGCCATCTATTTCCGGCAGTTGAAGGTCAAAATGATGGCAAATAAATTCTTGATGCTCATTGATCTTTTCAAATATAGCGTACACATTTTCAGAACTAAAAAATCTCTTATTGTGAAATTGTGTCAATCCTATCGATTGTAATAAATCAAAAGCCTGATTTTCTTTCTGAAAGTCCCGGGTGCACTCATATACTACAATGTCACCTTCATCTCCGAAATGCAGTTTTGTTTTTCTCTTTCCTGGATCCGAAGCATTAAAAGTAAAAATTTCATATTGAAACTCAACATCACCAAACCATTTGTTTTCAAAAATATCAAATAGAAAAAAAGCTTTTGTTTTATGATTTTCGAATATTTGACAATTTCAAATCCATCGGCATTGATTTCAACCTTCCCTATCACGTCTGTAACAAACTGAGAAAAATAAGTTTTGACTAGTTTTTCAGGGACAAATACTGATTCTTGTTTGAGAAAAGGTTTAATTTTTGCAGAGTTGACTGAAGCCAAAGGCATGATAACATTTCCAATACAGATCGTAGCAGGCAAATTGGTAATAATAGAAATATTGGTTTTACAGGGTATTATTGTCTCCTCTCCTACTGAGATTTTCAATTCATATCTCACCCCAGTCTGTGTTTTTGTAAATTGAAGCTGAGGTATCGCAGTACCATCATAGAAAGTATGCAAAAGGTCATTTGCTTTGATATTGCGTTGTAGATGATAGCAGATATAACAATAATGCTCTTTGACACAATCGAGGAGCCTTAGTAGTTTTTTGTCTACTATAGATTGTAATAAATTACGGGTAGTAATATCAGAAAACAAGACAGACAACCTTTCCGGTTTCTTTTTATTTTTATTGATTCTCTTTTCAAGCTGAACGGGGTTCAAGTCATGACAAATTTCCAATAATTCCTTATGTATTGTATTTTCAACATTAATACCGTAAGAAGAGACAGTATCCATCGATGCATTGGCCTGAATATAACCCGGTCTCCCGTGATCATCCACATCACAGATAAAAGCTGCAGGAATGATAATTTCAAGCCCTTCTAATTTTTGCAAGCTATATACAATGATGTTTTTCTCAGACACTTTTCTATAAAAATAAATTGAACCTAAAAATCTAAAATGATAATCTATTACGACCTCCAAATACTTCAAAATCAGTCTCCGCCGCGGCGGATCACTTTTAGCTTCGCACCATAGTGGTGACTACAGCATAGCTGTACACAGTATGATTTGTCGCTAAAAGCGCTTCCGCCGGGGCGGATTGTATTTGAAGCTCTCACTACTAATCTCATTTTAGATATTTAGGTTGAAGTAAATGACTGTCAAAAAAATGGAGTTTGATATATTTTATTTGATGTCAGGGCTACGCCCCTTTATAATTTTGCAAAATTTACATTCGAATTTTAAAGATTTATTTTTTCCCGGTAATAGATTCTAATCGTTCAAAACAATATCCCGAATGATATCATCCACATGTTCCAAACCAACGGAGAGTCTTACCAATCCATCAGAAATACCAGCTGATGCCCGATCTTCAGGAGTCAATTTAGAGTGTGTTGACGAAGCAGGATGAGTGATTATGGTCCTGACATCACCGAGGTTGGCACTCAAAGACATCATTTTTCTGGAATCAATCATTTTTTTGCCAGCATCCATGCCACCTCTTAGTTCGAAGCTGATCAAGCCGCCTCCTGCTTTCATCTGACTTCGTGCCACATCGAATCCAGAATTGGACAGAAGAAAAGGATATTTCACTTTAAGCACTTCAGGTCTGGATTCCAGCCATTGAGCGATATGCATGGCATTAGAACTATGTCGATCCATTCTGATAGCAAGAGTTTCCAGACTTTTTGACAACACCCAAGCGTTGAAGGGAGAAAGGGACGGACCTGCATTTTTCATAAACGGATATATCTGTTCTATTATCTTTTTTCTTGAAACTATCACACCGCCGAGTACCCTACCCTGACCATCAATGTATTTTGTTGCTGAATGAATAACGACATCGGCACCCAATGTCAGCGGTTGTTGCAGATATGGTGTGGCAAAACAATTGTCAACAACAAATAAAATATTATGAACTTTACAAAAATCGGATGCCCTACGGATATCTATAATGTCCAAGCCAGGGTTGGAAGGTGTCTCGATGTATAGTATTTTGGTATTTTTGAGTACTTCTGAATCCCACGAATCCATGTTCAGATGGTCGATGTATGTATGCTGAATGCCCCATTTATTGAGATAGTCTTCTGCCACTCGGTAAGTAGATCCAAAAACAGCTTTAGAAATTAAGATGTGGTCGCCATAGGACAACAGAGACGCAAATGTAGCAAATATCGCTGCCATACCAGTTGCTGTAGCTATGGCGTCTTCGCCTTCTTCAAGTATGGCCATCTTGGCTTCAAACTCTCTGACAGTGGGATTTGTAAATCTGGAATAGATATTTCCTTCGGCTTCATTGGCAAACAACGCCCTCATATGATCAGCATCATCAAATACAAAACTGGATGTAGCATAAATCGGTGTACTATGCTCATGATGCTGGCTTCGTTCTGTCTGAATTCTTATGGCTTTTGTTTCGAAATGCATATAAGTTGATTAAGATTGTTCATGAAGACCGGGAACGATTACTTCCACTGAGTGACTTATCTCGACAGATTTTGCCAACATCAGAGAAACAGAACAATATTGCTCCATGGACATTTCCACAGCTTTTGATGCTTTGTCTTCTTTGATCTTGCCGGTGATAATATAGTGCAGATGCATCTTTGTAAAAACCGCAGGCACAGCATCAGCTCTGGTCCCATCCACGGTTACTACAATGGATTCTACTTCATGACGCATTTTCTTAAGAATCATCTCTACATCAATCGAGCTGCATGCTGCAGCAGCCATCAATACTGATTCCATTGGACTTACTGCTTCCTTATTGCCGGAAAGCTGAATGCTTTGCCCCCTTTCATTTGTACCTTTAAAGTTCAGGTCACCATGTGTAGACTCAAGAACTATCTTCATCTTTTTAGATTTTGAAATTTCAGGCAGCAAAAGTAATCAATGAGTAAGTTTTCAGACTAAATTTTTGAATTTAATGTGAATATTAACATAACTTAATGTAAAAGACTGTAATTTTGCGTGCTTTTTCAAAATCATTTCAACTCATATGTTCACAATAAATATTTACTTAAAATTTGCAATAATTGCTATCTGCTTAGCTGGAGGAATTATTCTTTCATTTATATTGGGAATCGGTTACACCTGGATATTCATTATTATAGGACTTATATTTCTTGCAAGTTATTTACTTTTGGGTACTGTACAGTCTGCATCTGAATTATTGCAGAAAATGGATTTTGATGGTGCAGAAAAAAGAATAAATCTGACACTTTTTCCAAAACTTCTTTACGTCACCAACAGAGCATTTTATTTTATACTCAAAGGTAGTCTTGCAGCTCAAAAAAAAGACAATACTGCTGCTGAAGATTTTTTTACTCAGGCACTTGCCCTTAATCTTCCATCCGATAATGAAAAAGGTATGGTGCTCCTGCAAATGGCTGGTATCCAAGCTCAAAAGAACAACTGGAACGGGGCTAAAAATTACTTTTATCAAGCCAAAAATCTTAAAATCACAGAATCAGCACTTAAAGAACAGTTTAAACAGTTTGAAACAGCTATCAACAACAGAGGGCAGATGAAACTGGCACAAAGCATGGGAATGAAATCCGGTCAAATGGGCATGATGGGAGGAAAAAGGCGAAGACCAAAAATGAGATAATTGAATTTTTGAATTATACCTAAAAATAAATAGGCTTTGTAAAATATGATAACAAACAATGAATAGTTCGTTACTAAAAGTTAAAATTTTGGCTAATCAATTCTTTCAAGTTTAAAATTCAGAATTAATTAATAAATTTGCGTTAAGTATTTACTAAATAGCTTTAATCAACAACAATATATTGCATATGATGTCCCCGTTAAAATCCAAAATGAAATCTTATACCCTTCCGCAACAAATCCAGGAAATGGGGCTATATCCATTTTTCAGGACTATAGAATCCGAACAGGACACTGTTGTAAAGATCGGCGGTAAAGATGTCCTGATGTTTGGATCAAACAGTTATCTTGGACTGACCAATCATCCAAAACTGAAAGAAGCTTCCATCAAAGCTATACAAAAGTATGGTTCAGGGTGTGCCGGTTCCAGGTTTCTGAATGGTACACTGGACATCCATCTCGAACTTGAAGATAAACTTGCCAAATATGTGGGGAAAGAAGGTGCTTTGGTGTTCAGTACAGGATATCAGGTCAATTTAGGTGTGATATCCTCTATACCCGGCAGACATGATTATCTGATACTTGATGAACTGGATCATGCTTGTATTCTTGATGGTTCCAGGCTTTCATTTGCAAAGGTGATGAAATATAGTCACAATGATATGGAGTCATTAGAGAAAGTACTCAGCCGATGTGAATCAGACAAAATCAAACTAATCGTAATAGATGGAGTATTCAGCATGGAAGGAGATATCGCCAAGCTTCCGGAGATAGTACAGCTTGCTGAAAAATACAATGCCAGTATCATGGTAGATGACGCCCACGGTCTCGGTGTACTCGGAAAGAATGGTGCCGGTACTGCTGACCATTTTGGCTTGACGGACAAGGTAGACCTTATTATGGGCACTTTCAGTAAGTCACTTGCGAGCATTGGAGGATTTATTGCAGCAGACTTAGATACAATTAATTACCTGAAACACAATGCCAGATCACTCATATTCAGCGCTAGTATAGCTCCGGCAAACGCAGCTTCTGTGATAGCGGCAGTAGATCTGATACAGCAAGAGCCTGAGAGATTACAACAGTTGTGGGACAATACTCATTATGCTAAAAAGGCTTTGAATGATGTTGGTTTTGACACTGGGCACTCGGTCACTCCTATCATACCAATTTTGATCAGAGATGATTTCAAAACGTTCCAGCTTACAAAAATGGCTCTTGACAATGGTGTATTTGTAAACCCTGTGGTTTCACCTGCGGTTCCGAGTACTTCTTCACTTATCAGGTATTCATTGATGGCAACACACACCAAAGACCAAATAGACAGATCTATTGATGTTCTTTACAGTTTATCCAAGCAAATAGGAGTTTTTGATCAAAAAGGTGAAGCTGTGAGTTTATATGATATTCAAAGTTAATTAAGGTTATACTCGCATTATAAGCTAAAATCTTATTGTTAGAATGAGTTGTAACTACCAGAAGTTGAATGGTTTTACTGCAGATTCTTCTGGACCTTTAGTTCGGGTTTTAGAGTATGTTTAAATTTTTATGTTTGAGCGAAAGTGAGAAAATTTAATTTTGGACAAGATGACTGAATGGTCTCGTCTATTGATGAGAATTGAGTAAAATATTTTACTCAATACAGCATCGCCCTGAGCGAAGTCGAAGTGTGAAGGCACTGCGATAGCTGCCCATCCAATCAAATGTGAATAGCGTGGGTCGTCTCAAGCAAAGCTTGACAGGCTCTTTAGGGAATGAGGGTAGCGGGTTTGATTGGTTCCTTTCATTAAATCATGATTTCTATCACGATTTTGCTTTGCATCATTCAGTCAGGCACGCAGCGAATAATAAATATAGCCGGTCAAGACGATTTTTTAAAAAATGTCTTGATCGGGACAGAAACGTCCCGAAAGTTCAAGCGTAGCTTGACACGGTACGGCGAAAAATATAACACTGGTCAAAATTAAATTTGCCGCTTGGAGCCAAATGATGAAATTTTAAACACACTCTTAGTCAGTTTATTTATTTAAATACAAAACATTATGCCAGTCATCATCAAGGAGGTAACTTTTGAAAAAGGAATATCCGACTTTATAAACTTTCCTCACGACCTTTATGAAGGTGATCCTTGCTATGTACCTGAGATATATATGGGTCAGAAAGATATGATGAATCCTAAAAAATATCCCTTTTACAAATATGGAAAAGCAAAATTTTATCTGGCTCTAAAAGAAGGTAAAGTTGTAGGTAGAATTGCAGCAATAGATAATACCAATTACAACAGACACCACAAAAGCAGCGTTGGATTTTTTGGTTTTATGGATTTCATTGAAGATCAGGAAGTCGTCGATGCCTTACTTGATCAGGCCAAATCATTTGCCAAATCAAATGGGTATGATTATCTGATGGGACCAACCAATTATACTACCAATGAAACAGCAGGAACGCTTGTGGAAGGTTTTCATGAGCCACCAAAAATAATGATGACCTATAACAAACCTTATTATGGTCAACTTTTGGAAAATTATGGTCTCACTAAAGAGATGGACCTGTACGCATATATGATTCCTACTAAAAATGCTTCTGAAAAGTCATTAAGGATAGCCGAAGCAGTAGAGGCCAGACTCAAAACTAAAGGTATCACTATCCGAAATGTCAATCTTAAGGACATCAACAATGAAGCAAAAAAAATCCAAAAGGTATATAATGACGCTTGGGAAGAAAACTGGGGATTTGTGCCATTCACAAATGATGAATTTGACTACCTGAAAAACGACCTTAAGATGCTGCTAGATCCGAAATTTGCATATATTGCTGAAAAAGATGGCATTCCCATTGGTTTTGGTATTACCTTACCTAACATCAATGAAATTCTAATCAAAAACAAGAGGGGAAGTCTGTTTCCATTTGGAATTTTCAGATTACTTTTTGGTAAAAACAAAACTAAGGCTGTTCGTGTATTGGCGTTGGGAGTAGTGTCAGAATATAGAAAAATGGGTATTGAAGCTTTATTTTTTGCCAAAAACATTGCTGAAGCCAAAAGACGGGGTTTGATAGGTGGCGAAGCTTCATGGGTACTCGAAAACAATGAACCGATGAGGGCTGCCGCAGAACACCTCAATGGCGAAAAGTACAAAACCTATCGTCTGTACAAGATGCCGGTGAATGGATGAATATGTGGAAATAGCCATAACAAAATCAAATGAAAAAAAAGGTATTGATTACAGGGGCCAATGGTTTTATTGGTTCATTTTTGGTCCTGGAAGCTATAGATAAGGGTCTTGATGTATACGCAGCGGTAAGAAAAAAAAGCAATGCTACCGCTCTTAAAGAACTAAATGTTCATATCGTTCCAATAGATTATAATGATCAAAGAGAATTAGTAGATTTATTTAAAAATATCAATTTGATTATATCATACACAATGCCGGTTTGACAAAATCACCTTCTGATGAAGAGTTTTTAAAAATAAATAAAGGGCTTCTCGTCCAACTCGTCACAGCAATCCATGAAGCAGGTGTTAACATCACAAAATTAGTGCTTATAAGTAGCCTCGCTGCGTATGGTCCGGCAGATTTTCAGCAAGAAAATATCGTAAAAGACACATCGACTCCTCATCCCGTCACCAAATATGGAAAAAGTAAGCTGGAAGCTGAAAAATACATCAAATCACAATCAAAGATACCATATATTATTATCAGGCCTACGGCAGTATATGGTCCCGGAGAAAAAGATCTGTACAATGTCTTCAAAATGATCAATAACAGGATCGCAATGGAACCCGCACTTTTGGGTCAGAAGTTGACATTTATATATGTCAAAGATCTGGTCAATCTGATTGTGAAGGCAACAATCAGTCCAGCTACCAATAAGTCATATTTTGCCACAGACGGCCATGTATACACCGGATCAGCATTAAGTGGTTTCATAAGAGAAATCATAGGGAAAAAAGGCATCACGATCAAAATACCGATATTCCTTATGAAAGGATTGGCCTTTGTTACAGAAAAAGCAGCTGGTATCTGGGACTCCTACCCTATTTTTAATGTGGATAAAGTCAACGAAATCAAAGCCTTAAGCTGGCACTGCGATGTTAGCAATTTGAAGTCTGATTTAGATTTTGAGCCAAAATATGACCTTCCTTCAGGTCTAAGGGAGACTGTACAATGGTACAAAGAAAATAAATGGCTTTGATTTGTAACTATGGAACAGAAGCATAAAATCAGATTTATCCTTAACCCTTTTTCAGGCGTCAGAAAAAATATCGACATTGAAGCGCTGATAAATGAATACATTGATGTATCAAGTATTGAGCCGGAAATAGTTTTTACTGAAAGTGCAGGGCATGCCAGAATTTTGAGTAAAGAAGCCGCTGACAATGACTATTATGCAGTCGTTGCTGCCGGTGGTGATGGAACGATCAATGAAGTAGCGTCCTCACTTGTACATACCAAAACCGCATTGGGCATCATTCCATTAGGCTCAGGAAATGGGTTTGCCTATCATACAGGGATCAGAAGGGACATCATCAAAGCTATAAAATTACTTAATGATGCTTACAAAATATGTATCGACACAGGAAGCCTAAACGATCAGTTTTTTATCAATGTGGCTGGTCTCGGTTTGGATGCGAAAGTGGCATTTTTGACAAAAAAAAATAAAAAACGCGGCTTTTTCCCCTATTTTGTGGCTACAATGAAGGAAAGTATTCATTTTCAATATATGAATCTAACCATCACCACTTCAGAAAAAGAGGAGACAGGTGATTATGCGATAATCGCGGTCGCAAACGGATCTATGTATGGATATGATTTTAGTATAGCACCTGACGCCAAAATGAATGATGGTCTATTTGATGTTGTTTTAATAAGAAAAGCGCCGATATTCAGATATTTTGGTACTGCTGTCCTTATGTTCTTAAAATTACTGCACAAAAGTGGTGTAGTTCAAATCATCCGCTGTAATGAGATTGTAATTAAAACAGATGATGCAGGCTATTACCATCTCGATGGAGAGGGATTTGTTGCAGCATGTGATACTTTTGTATTCAAAGTACATCCATCTTCCCTTTATTTATTAACCAAATAGCTTTTCTATGTTAACCCTCATCTTGTGCGTCATACTGAACTCATTGATAGGTGTGATATTTAAGCTTTTCGAAAAATATAAAATTGACAATTTCCAAGCTATTGTGGTCAATTACTATGTTTGTGTTGCTACTGCTGCAGTCACATTTATGAAAAATCCTATACCCGATACACTTACAGAAAAATCATGGTTTACATACGCCATTTTACTTGGTATGCTTTTTATTTTGGTATTTAACATCATGGCCACCACTGTTCAAAAATCCGGTGTGATGATCTCCACCATTTTTCAGAAAATATCGCTGATAGCACCTGCTCTGATTGCCATTATTTGGTTCAATGAAAAATCAGGTTTAATGAAGTGGGCTGGTATTGCTTCTGCATTGATTGCCATCTTGTTATTGAGTTACAATAAAAAAACATCAGATTCCGGGCTTACAAAGCCGACTTCCGGTCTCCTTTTTCCTTTACTCACTTTTTTGGGTTCGTGCATGATAGACATAGCCATCTTCCTCATAGAAAAAAATGGCTATGTCCGGAATGGGGACCATGAGTTTGTAGCCAGTTTATTTCTTTTTGCGGCTCTCACGGGAAGCGTATTTTTAGCCTACCAGATGATAATGGGAAAGACAAAATTTGCCATTAAAAATGTGATAGCAGGCATAGGATTGGGTATCCCTAATTTTTTCAGTATCTATCTTCTTTTTCTCGCTTTACAGCAGGGACTTGAAGGTTCAGTGGTATTTCCTGTAAACAATGCAGGAGTCTTATTACTGGCATCTTTATATGGCATCTTTATATTCAGAGAGAGCATCAATGTGTATAAAATAGCCGGTTTTATCGTGGCAGTCCTAGCCATATTTTTAATCACATTTTCTTGAAAATTACTTATAACATTGTATATAATATCCATGTGGTATGAAAATAATCATCCATATTGAGTTACACAATGGTGACTTTTACCCCTTGAATTAGATTAAATAATGTGGGTTTAATATGAGTTAAATTCAGATGTGATATGGCTATCACAATCCCAATTTCACAAAATCATCCTTTAGTACAACTTTAGTCAAAGCCAAAAGATCATCTTGTGTGATATTTGTGTTGTAATATTTGATATTGATTGTCTTAAGTTCAGATAAAACTGCAAGTAAAGATACTAGTGTTGCGTCTCCGTTCTTATACATTGCGAGTTGGCACATCCATGGAATGGATGCTGAATAATTTGCGCTTTCCCGATATTTTAAATCCCGATCCTTCAACCTAAAATGGTTATTGACCTTAAGTACACCAGCATAATTGCCATTTAGAAGCATAGCCTTAATATAAGCTGTAAAAAACAAGTGCCAGCGATTTTCCAAAATTTCTTTCTTGAAGGCAGTCAGAAATACGAATGCTTGATTTTCGGCTTGTTTGGATTTTCCACTATCAATCAGTCCAAAAATATGATATGCAACATGACCAATCCGATTGTGAAAATTGAGAGATTCTTTAGCTACCGTATTGGACTCTTTGAGAACATCAAGGGCCTCACCTGGTCTTTGGGCACGTAATAAAACCGCTGCAAGATTATTGATATAATATAAGTAGTCATTGTTTTTTTCTTTGATGGACAAATAGCCATAATTAGCAGCTTTTACAAAGTCTCGTTTTGCTGCATAATATAAAAGATATTGGCTGTAAAAATTTGTAATGATCCTTCTGGAATATAGTTTTCCGGAACCAATCAAAGTCTCAAAATGAATAAACATTTCCGCAAGTGAGTCATATTGCCTCTTGTTGTGTGCTATAAATATTATTCTGACCCATGCAAGCAATCTGTTGTAGCCATCCAGATTTTCATTGTAGAAAAGTGTGGCAAGCCATGTCAAAGAGTCATGACTTGTCACACTGCTTTTTTGACTATAATCCGTTATGATTTCGTTTGTTGTTTCATGCAGTTTGTCATTGACAAGTCTGGAGAATTCATAATCCGTTCTATATTTTTGTAAAAACTGATGGATTAGTTGATAATCTTTATATCGCAGTCTTATCTGAAGATAGTGTCTGTAATATCTTCCAATTTCATATATTTTGAGAAAATTAAAATCAGAAGAATTTGTTTTACTGAATAATTTCAGTAACTCTTTATCATCTTTGATAGATAAGCTATCTGTCATTATTTGCTTTTCCCAATTAAGTAATCTTTCAAGATTATAATCCACGTCCAGATTTTGAAGCAACTGCTCGCACCAGGTTTTGACGTAACTGTATTTTCGTTTATCAACAGTGGTCTCAAAATCTACATTTGATCCATTTTTTGCTTGCCGGATTATATTATTTAATATGGACTGTTTCTCCAGATCTTCAAATTTTTGAAAATATTCCAAAAAATCAGCCTCTAAAGGCAGGACTTTAGATGCAAACCCGGTAAACTTAATTAGCTTCTTTTTCAACTTTCATTCCTGATTACAAAGTGATACCGCCATCAACAGAAATAGTAGCTCCATTGATATAATCTGCTTCATCTGATGCCAAAAAAGCATTGATATTGGCGATATCTTCCGGTTTTCCAAGTCTTTGAAGAGGTACTTTGGCTTTCATTTTTTCAATAACTTCATCTGGCATTGCATTGAGTATTTCAGTATGAATAAAACCCGGTGCCACAGCATTTACGTTTATACCTTTTCGACCCAATTCTTTAGCCCAGGTTTGTGTCATAGCTATCACACCGGCTTTGGCTGCCGCATAGTTAGTCTGCCCAAAATTGCCGTAAAGTCCTACCACTGATGAAATACTGATGATACGACCGAAGCCTTTTTGCACCATATGTGGCACCACAGCTTTAGTACAGTTGAATACACCTGTGAGATTGATGTCAATTACTTGCTGCCATTGGTCTGAGGTCATCTTTTGCATGGTAGCATCACGGGTTATTCCAGCGTTATTGACCAAAATATCTATGACTCCATATTTAGAAATGATATCATCCACCGCCTCAGATATTGAATGGATGTCAGTTGTATTTACTTTATAAAATGCAGCTTTGTGGCTTTCCTTTATCAATTCATCCCTTAAAGCTGCACCCCTTTCGGCATTTATGTCCCAATTGATAACAGTAGCGCCTAATTCAGCAAACTTCAATATAGTTGCCTTACCTAATCCTGACGAACCTCCTGTGACAATAGCCACTTTTCCTTCTAATGATCTCATGATAAATATATTAATTAAGAAAAAGAAATAAAATCAAGGACAAAAGTATGGAAGTGACATATAACAATACTACAAAATTCAAAATAAAATACGGCACATATCACATAATCACACCAAATTAAATGATTCTATTATCTTTATATTCAATTTATTATAAATATCATTAAACCATTGTCACATTACAATTATTATAATTAGACCAAATATATTATTTAATAAAGCATGATATTGCCATCCAAATTCATAAAAAGACAAAAGACATGAGCTTTGCGCAAGCGACATTGATGCTATTGCTAATATATGCTGCCATCACAGTATATATAGTATATCGTGGTGCCACTAAAACCAAGGACATCAAGGATTTTGCCTTAGGTATCGGTTTTTCGCCTGTGATCGTAGGGCTATCTTTGGCAGCCAGCATCACCAGTGCAGCTACATTTATCATCAATCCGGGATTTGTCGCCCTTTATGGCTGGAGTGCCTTTTTAGCAATGTCGGTGGTTTTGCCTATAGGTTTGTTCATATCATTGATCATCCTGAGCAAGAGTTTCAGAAAGTATGGGGCAAGTATCAAAGCATTGACGATGGCTCAGTGGGTGGGCACAAGGTATGACAGTAAGTTTTTTTCCTATTTTATGGCGTCAGTCTCTCTGTTACTGATCACATTTATCGTTTTGATATGCGTCGGATTGACCAAAGTAATTTCAAGTGCGCTCAACGCTGATGAGCTTGTAGTCCTGATCATATTGGTTGTTTTTGTTTTTGGATATACGATGTTCGGTGGTGCCAATTCAATGGTTTATACCAATACTATACAGGCTATTCTTATGATAATAGTGGCTGTCATCTTACTTACATCAGGCTACGAACATTTCAGTAATGGTGTAGATGCATTTTGGACTAAACTCAATGTTATTGACCCAAAGTTATCACTTGCCTTTAATGAAAACAGTCCTTTGTTCAGAGATTGGTTTGAAGTCATAGTTTGCAATTTTATTGTAGGCATTGCTATAGTTTGTCAGCCACACATCATCACAAAATCCCTGATGTTGAAAACGGATCAGGATGTCAACAAATACCTCACAGTAGCGATCGTCGTAGAAACCTTGTTTTTTGCAGTACTATTTGCAGGATTTTATGCAAGAATGATGTTTCCGGATTTGATCAATAATGGAGTCGCTATTAAAATGGACGGTATTCTTTCTGCCTACGTAGTTAAAAAGTTCTCTGTTGGTATTGGCATCTTGGTTGTATTAGGACTAATATCTGCAGGCCTATCCACACTGGAAGGTATCGTACAATCACTTTCTACAACAATCTCTAATGACATCATTGCACCGGCTATGTCCTGGCAAAAGCAGCCTCGAAAAATTTCTAAAGTCAATAAATATGTCATTGTTGGACTAGCTTTAATAGCTATTGCAGTCAGCTATCAACAACTACTGTACCCAAATCTAAGCGTTGGAATTCTTGCTCAAAACGGAGTTTATGCATACTTTTCTGCTGCTTTTGTTCCTGTACTATTTGGCATCTTTTTAAAGGATACACCAAAACAAGCGGCCATTGGAGCAGCTATTACGGCATTTGTTGTACATTTCACAGTGTACTACGGATCTTTAACTCCTTATACAACAGGTCAAGTAAAAAACCCTGCTGTAGCTGCAGCTTTAGCCATTATTTCAGCATTATTGGTTGGAAGCCTGCTGTATTATTCTTATAAAAAACCTATAAAAAAGGAAACGCCTGTATGAGTACTCCTAAACCAAACCATAATGTCAATACACGAAATGCTGTCATCATCAGCACTGGTTCGTATGTTCCGACCAATATTGTACCCAACAGCTATTTCAACGACATACTTGGTGAAGATGTGGATACCTGGCTCCAACAACATGTGCAGATTTATGAAAGAAGGTGGTGCAATGAAGGTGAAAGCACTGCAGATCTCGCTGAAAAGGCTTGTATTATCGCATTAGACAATGCAGGATTACAGGCTGATGATATCGACCTGCTCATCATTGCTACGGATACACCCGAATACATATCTCCATCCACAGCATCTGTCATTCAGGACAGACTTAAACTCGTCAATGCAGGAACATTTGATGTCAATACAGCTTGTGCTGGTTTTGTAACTGCTCTGGACATAGCTACTAAGTACATCCAATCAGACGAACAGTACAATCATGCACTTGTAGTTGGGGCATATACCATGAGCAAATATCTCAACAAAGCAGATAAAAAGACTGTCACATTATTTGCAGATGGAGCAGGAGCAGTGGTAGTAGGCCACACTCATGAAGATAAAGGATGCCTTGCCAGCAAATTGGCAACCAGAGGAGAATACAATAGCTGGATGGGAATATATGGTGGAGCGAGTCATCTTCCTGTGACTGAAAATGTTATCAAAAATCATGATCATCAGCTCAAATTTGTACAAAAGATACCTACACAAATCAATCCGGAAGTATGGTCCAAAATGATCCTCGACCTATGCAAAAAAACAAATATATCCGTTGATGACATAGATCATTTCTTTTTTACCCAAATTAATATAAATTCGATATTTCAAACAGTAGATATTCTCGGAGTAGATCGAAAAAAGGCCGCCACCATCATGCACTACTATGGATATACCGGATCGGCATGTATTCCTATGGCTCTGGATGAGTGGATGAAAAAAGGTCTTTTAAAATCGGGGCAAATTATTTGTTTTATGGGATCAGGTGGAGGATTGGCATTCGGAGCTTCATTATTCAAAATGTAAAAGAAACCGTTGATGCAAATGTGGCAACAAGATTGGATATCCAGATGGGCGCTATACAGCCCTGATAAGATTGCGGTCAAAGAACATGACAGCGGTAAAGATATCAGTTTCGCATTTCTAAATCGTAAAGCTAATGGAATTGCACAAAGACTTCATGATGCCTACCTTATCCGGAAAGGAGATAGAATTGCGGTACTGGCAGAATACTCCATTGACTACATTGCACTATTTTCTGCAGCTCAAAAACTGGGATTTGCTATTGTTCCTATGAACTATAGACTTTCAACACCTGAAATCAGTGAAATAATTCATGATGCTGAGCCAAAGATGGTCTTAGCCACCGAAAAATATATAGACTCAGTAAGTAAAGAGTTTGAGCATCTTAAATACAACTTTTCGATTCTTGAAGAAATGCAATCATCTGACGAAATGCTTTTAATGGATGTAGATGAGAATGATTCATTGTTTATAATATACACTTCAGGTACTACAGGAAAGCCAAAAGGGGTAAGATATACGCATAAAATGGCTTTTTGGAATAGTATCAATACATCCATTTCTCTAAAACTGACCACAGAAAGCAGGACACTCAATGTTATGCCTCCTTTTCACACCGGAGGTTGGAATGTATTGCTACTACCTTTTTTACATCATGGCGCGTATACTTGTTTGTTTAGAAAATTTGAATCCGAAACTGTCTTGAGAGAGCTCGCTTTTCAAAAATGCAATATTTTTATGGGAGTTCCAACTATGCTCTCCATGATGACTCAGGAAAGTACATTTATTGAGACCGACCTTAGTATGCTGGATTACATTATAGTAGGTGGTGAGTCAATGCCTATACCTCTGATCGAAACATTCGGCCGCAAAGGTGTAGCCATCAGACAAGGGTATGGTATGACTGAAGTAGGTCCAAATCTGACATCTCTTCACCAGGATGATGCCATCAGAAAAAAAGGAAGTATCGGAAGACCTAACTTTTATGTACAACACCGTATCATCAATGAACATGGAGATGATTGTGCTCCAAATGAAGCCGGTGAGCTATGGCTTCGTGGCCCTATGGTGACACCTGGTTACTGGCGTAACGAAGCTGCCACCAGTTCTGCATTTTCGGATGATGGTGTATGGTTCAAAACCGGAGACATTGTTATAGAAGATGAGGACAAATATTTGTTTATAGTAGATCGACTGAAAAATATGTACATCAGCGGTGCAGAAAATGTATATCCGGCCGAGATAGAACGAGTATTGAGAAAGATGCCCAACATCTCAGAATGTGCCGTCATTGGTGTAAAGGATGAGAAATGGGGAGAAGTAGGAAAAGCTTTTATTGCAGGATCACCGGATTTGACAGAAGAAATGGTAAAATCAACCTGCATTAGTAATTTAGCTAAATTCAAGGTACCCAAGTACTTTGTTTTTTTAGACCAATTGCCAAAAACAGACAGTGGCAAGATAGACAGGAAATCTCTAAAAGGTTTATAAAATTTATTAATTAATTAAAATCAAGTAAAAATGAAATCATTAAAAATTTTTGGATTGATGATGCTGTTTGCATCCATTATTATGATGAGCTGCGGTAAGGAAGAAGAAAAAGGCACGTGTTCAGATGGTATCAAAAATCAGGACGAGACTGATATAGACTGTGGTGGTATATGTACTTCTTGTCTTGAAGGCGTTCAAGGCAAATGGAAATCCTTTCCTGTAGCACCGATTCTGGCAAATTTTGCCGACTCTATCATTGCTGATTTTAAAGCAAATAACACTTACACCGTAGATAGCTGGAAAAACGGTGCTAAGGTAGTCTTGACAGGTACTTATGCACAAACAAAATCCAGTGTGGGTAATATTTACACCATAAAACTCAATCAAACAATGCCTACGGCACTCACTTCCGAAGGTATACTCGAAGTCTCTGCTGATAAAACCAAAATGCAATACGAAGTTGCTCAAACACAGCCAACCATAGCAGGAGTAACAGCGCCAACCCCGGCAGGAGGTTTTGGAAGCACATCCGGCGGAGCTTTTGCAAAAAACAATGTTCAAAATTATGTTAGAGTAAAATAATTGTGGCTTATGAAGAATGACAAGAGAGAAGACTTACTTCTCTCTTCAGTCATTTTATAGTGACAGAAAATATTCTACAAAAAATTTAAAATTTAAATTATAATAAACTGAAAACTAAATAATTATGATTTTGAATTTGCGCATTCAATTTTCTGTTTGGTTTAAGTTAATATCGTTTTGTAAAACCGCAGCGTGAAATTCTATCAAAAAGGGTACCACCTGACCATTATGAAACACACATAAAAATTTACAGATGAATAAATTTTTTATAATTATGATATTTTTTGCGATTCCTCACTTCCTTTTAAGTCAGGAATCAGGGCAAGATGGTTTTAAAGGATTTGACAAATCATTGCCAACCAAAGCAAATAAGCAATTGCAGGCTTACGTATTTTTCTACCAACAGAATGTAGCCATGAATATCGCTCCTGAAAATGACTTCCTTAAAGGTCAGATCGTTGGTAGACTATTTGGTTCCAATACGACCACCACATCCAATGACTTCACTGCACTCTATGCAGAACAAAGAGCCTTACCTTTTTTCATCTATACACCAAGTATTTTTGATGGAAAGGCAACTTTAAGGGCATCATTTGAGATAGACTGGACATGGGGTGATGTAGCTTATGGAACCGGAGGTAATTTTGGCTCAGCCATTTCAGCAGATCAGGTCAACCTGCAAACTCAAAATCTGGAAGTTGAGTTTGTTCCTGCAAAAAACTGGACTGTCAATGTGGGATTACAGCGATTATTTGATACACCGCATGATTTGTATCGGACTTTTTTTGACAAATTCACAACTACAGGATATAGACTGGCTTACTTTGGTACCGATGGTGTAGGTATCAGTGTAAGAAGGCAAACTGACTATCATAAAACAAAAGCAGGCTTCTATAAGCTTTATGAAAATAATGTAGAACTCAATGATGATGTCACCCTCTTTGAAATCAATCACCAGATGAGCATCTCACCAAAATGGAACGTAGGAGCCTCTGCTTACTGGATCAAAGACAATTCGTCAGGCGCAGGTGGTGTGAGCATACTCGGACAAGGTTATGCAAGTCCCCTAACTACATATAACGGTACTTTTAGATTTCCCATCGGTGCAGACCCGTACAGGTCCAATGTGTTTTGGCTGGGTGCATACTTCTCCAGAAACGAAGAAATGATGCTGGACCGATGGTTTGGTTCAGGATTTATCAATTACAACCTTGGGTCTGTCTGTCAAAAAAATATTAATAGTACCACATACACCAAATCAGTATCGATAGGCGGATTAGCAGCTAATCTTCGAGCAGGATATCGGTATGGTCAGACTACAGGTGATGCGGTGACAGCAGACGTTCTCTTTACCAGTGGTGACGCCAATGGTATCGCTGATAAAAAATATAACGGTGTAATCACCTCCAATACCTGGGGAAGTCCCGGTGGTATTTTTATAGGTCACGGAGGTTACCTTTTGTTTCCGCATGGCAATGTTGTCAACCGCTTCGTTGCAGCTGTAACTGACATTTCCAATATGGGTTACGGCATTGCTGGTGGCACATTCAACATATCTAAGGATTTGATTCCCAATAAACTTCATTCCAAGATTGGTGGCGCCACAGGATTTTCGACCATTGCGCCGAATGGTGGTGGCAATTTTATGGGTTGGGAAGTGAATGGGAAGCTGGGCTATGATTTCGGAGCATTTCTGACCGTCGAAGCTCATGGCGCTTACATGGGATTGGGTGATTTTTACGATAGCAAACTGACCAATGGCAATGTTGCATCCCGTCCAGTAAATCCGTGGATGGGTTTTGTATGTCTTAAATGGTTGATTTTTTAAAAATGATGAATAAGATGAAATATACATTTTTGGCACTACTCATGATGATAGCTGGAGTCAACCAGGCTCAGAATCAAACGTTCAGCATGAAAGACATGGATTATGGCATGTCGGAAAAAATGCTTACACTTGATGGTGATATTGAACTGGCTTATACCGATCACGGCAAAGGCGAGGAGACTATTCTGTTCATTCACGGGCTGGCATCATATATTCCTGCTTGGAAGAAAAATATCGAAGAGTTAAAAACACATTACAGATGTATTGCTATCGATCTGCCTGGTTATGGAAAATCATCCAAAGGAAACTACAAAATTTCTATGGACTTTTATGCTGATGCCATATCTGAATTTTGTAAAAAAATGAATATCAATAGAGTGATCATAGCCGGACACTCTATGGGAGGGCAAATAGCCATCTCTACAGCCTTAAAATATCCCAAACTGGTATCAAAACTCATCCTTATTGCTCCTGCAGGTTTTGAAACCTTTAATAAAGGGCAAAGGCAGTGGTTTCGGGATGTGATGACAGTAGATGGCGTTAGATTAACCACAGTTGAGCAGATCAGAGTCAATTATGCTTATAATTTTTATGACATGCCGGATGATGCTCAGTTTATGATAGATGATCGCATAAAGATCAGAACTGCCTCCGATTTTAATGAATATTGTTATCACGTCACACAAGGAGTCCATGCCATGGTGGATAGTCCTGTTTTTGATTTTTTAGCCAAGGTACAAAAGCCTACTATATGCATTTTCGGAACTAATGACAACCTTATACCCAATAGATTTTTGAATGGTGGCCCAACGAAAAAATACGCGAAAGCGGGTTCAGAAAAAATGCCTGATTGCACATTTCACATGATCAATAAAGCAGGTCACTTTGTGATGTTTGAAAAGTCAAAAGAAGTCAATAATTTAATAAAGGAGTTTTTGAAATAATAGAGCTAATATTTTGATTTTTTTTGCTTTTAAATAGAAAATTCTATATCATCCTTAGAAAATAAATGATTTAGATCATCTTGTTAAATCAATAAAACCCTGCATTTTACATAGCACTATGAATAAAAATGGTTAATAATTTATAAAATACTTTTCTGATATTCCTGAAAAGAATAATCCTATTTTGATTCATAAAAAAACTTTTGATGAATTTTAATTTGAAATAAAAACTATTTCCACAAAGATGCATATCATTAATACACCAAATCAAAATTATATTCTGTAACACACATATATATTATCTTCTTTCAGAATAATTCATTAGTTATTTACTAAAATATTATCAATAATTCTTCAGAAAACATAATTGCTATACTAATTATTATTGTCGCATCAGTTGTGATAACTAATATTATAAAGGCCAAAAATGATAAAAGTCATTTCATCGACATTGGAAAAGAAATTTGCTTTACATTTGTTGTGTAATCAAAAATTAAAAAAATCATGAGCAAAACAGCGTCTTTAGGAGGTGGAATAGCCTCTTCAAAAACAGATCTTAATACCTGGGTAGAAAATATGTCTTCATATTTTGAGGCCGATAAGGTATATTGGTGCAATGGATCAGATGATGAATACAATCATTTCTGCCAAATGCTGGTTGATAAGGGTACTTTTATAAAATTGAACCCATCTAAAAGACCTAATAGTTATGCATGTTTTAGTGATCCGAGTGATGTAGCCAGAGTAGAAGACAAAACTTTTATCTGCAGCAGAAAAAAAGATGATGCCGGCCCTACTAACAACTGGATGGAACCAGACGATATGAAAGCTATACTCAACAGACTGATGAAAGGATGCATGAAAGGTAGAACCATGTACGTCATTCCTTTCTGTATGGGCCCATTAGGTTCTCCATATTCCCGTTATGGTGTCGAAATCACTGATTCCGAGTATGTAGTGGTCAATATGAAAATTATGACAAGGATGGGTAATCAGGCATTGCATTATATAGATAAAGGCGAATATGTAAAGTGTATACATACTTTAGGAGCACCTTTATATCCCGGACAAGAAGATGTAAAGTGGCCTTGTAACCAGGAAAAATACATCACACATTTCCCTGAAGAAAGACTCATCATCTCATATGGTAGCGGTTATGGAGGAAATGCGCTTCTTGGCAAAAAATGTTTTGCCCTGCGTATAGCATCCGTGATGGCGCAGGAAGAAGGCTGGCTTGCTGAACACATGCTTATCATGGGCGTAGAGTCACCTGAGAAGAAAAAAACTTATTTGGCAGCTTCATTCCCAAGCGCTTGTGGCAAGACCAATTTTGCCATGTTGATACCACCAAAAGAACTCGATGGTTGGAAAATCACCACAGTGGGCGATGACATAGCATGGATACACAGAGATAGAAGTGGGCAGCTCATAGCCATAAACCCTGAAAGTGGTTACTTTGGTGTAGCACCAGGGACCAATTATGAGACTAATCCCAATGCTATGGAATCTATAAAAGCCAATACTATTTTTACCAATGTGGGTGTCACTCCAGACGGAGATGTTTGGTGGGAAGGAATGACAAAAGAAGTACCGGATGGACTTATAGACTGGCATGGCGAACCATATGATAAGAATAGTGGCAAACCAGCTGCTCATGCCAATAGCCGGTTTACTGCGCCTGCACAAGCTAACCCTGCCGTAGATGAAAACTGGGATAATCCTAATGGTGTTCCAATCAAAGCATTCCTTTTTGGTGGTCGTCGCGCATCAGGTATTCCTTTGGTTTATCAATCATTCAATTGGAATTTTGGAGTCTACACAGCTGCAACTATGGGTAGTGAAACCACTGCAGCGGCATTTGGAGCACAAGGCGTTGTAAGAAGAGACCCATTTGCAATGTTACCTTTTATGGGATACAATATTGGTGATTATATCAATCACTGGCTACAGTTTGGGCGCAATCTACCCGATGCTCCAAGGATATTTAATGTAAACTGGTTCAGAAAAGATGAAAACGGAAAATTTGCATGGCCGGGATTCGGACAAAACATGAGAGTCCTTAAATGGATTGTGGGACGTATCAATGGTAAGGCATCCGGAGTGGAAAGTCCGATAGGCTGGGTACCAAGATACAAGGATATCGATTGGAATGGTCTTGATTTCAGTCACGAACAGTTCGACAAGATCATGACTATAGACAGGGAGCCATGGAAGAAAGAATTATTATCACATGAAGAACTTTTCTCTACATTTTACAATAAGCTTCCTAAAGAATTTTTCTTCATCAGGGAATTGCTGCTTTCATCATTATGGAGATCGCCGGAACAATGGGGTCAACAACCTGAAGAGTTTTAGACACAAAGTTAATACCAAACAAAAAAGCCACCTTAATTCTCAGGTGGCTTTTTTTTTCATCATTACAAGTATCAGACTAAGAAAACACAAATTTCATTATCGTGAGGTCAAAGCTCAACAATCTATTTCAACTTGAACTGACCTTTACCAACCAAGAATCCATTGTTGTACATTTCAATCTTGTGTTCACCTTTTACCAAAGCATTTGGAAGTGTCCAGTCAATACAAGCATTGGTATCTTCATTTTTGTAAGCGATTTCTCCCGATGTTGTATATCTGACCTGCGAATTGTCAAGCTTATTGGTCAATACGCCAGAACCTTGATCATCTACAGCCACTGTTTCACCTTGGGGATTGATGATTCTTATAAAAAATTTCTTTTGCCCGGCCGGGGTCACCATATTGGTTTCTGTGAGAAAACATACTCTTAACATCTGTATATCTTTAGCCTTACTTTTTTCCTTAAGCTTTCCTCCGTCCTTTATTTCATAACCTTTTACTTCCATAAAGTTGATTTTTATAGAATTTGCCATGTCAACTTTGGATCCCAGAGCTGCATTGGTTTTGGAAAGGTTTTCCTTTTCCTGAGTTAGGGTATTTCTTTCTTCAATCACACCCTCTTTGGCTTTTACTTCAGATTCAAGACTTTGAGTAAGTTTGGTATTATCTTCAGATAGAATTTTATTTTCTTCCTTGAGCTGCTGAATATCGGCCAAATACTTTGCTACATTAGCATTTAGGGTCTTAATTTCAGTCCTCGCCTTATCCAATTCCTTTTTTGTCCAGATCAATCCATTGATTTTTTCTTTTTGTGCTTTAAGCTCTTCTTTTTGACTATCTATCAGAGCATTAAGTTGCGTATTGCTGCCTCTCATCTCTTCGAGACTTTCCAATGCAGCCTGATAGTCCTGATCCAGTTCAGCCTGCACTTTCTGGAGTTCCATCATTTCTGTCTGTTGCACCTGACTCTTATCAGTAACCTTATTGAGGTTATACCATAAATAACCTACGGCTCCAAGCAGCAAAATAATGATGCCAATGAGTATCGCAGTGAGGTTTTGTTTTGATTGTGTGTTGTTCATAACTTTAAAATTTTATATTTTTATCAATAACGTAACAAAAGTATTAAGATATTATGTACTTTTATCTAAAAATTGTAAAAATAGGCATTTTCAACTACATAATTATCCGTGTAAACCCTTACTCCTATGTTTTTGGACAAACATTTTTTAAAAAGGTGTCTTTTTGTAGATATAGAAACCGTACCAGCATTTGAGTCATATCAATCTACTCCTGATCAGATCAGGGAGTTATGGACAATGAAAGCCAGTCAACTCAGAAGACATGGCGGAACCTTGGAAGCAGAAATGTCTGATTCGGAACTATATGACCTGAAAGCAGGTATATTTTCAGAATTTGCAAAAGTAGTATGCATTTCCATGGGTTTTTTACATTATGAAGACGGAGAGCCCGCATTTGTCCGCATCAAGTCACTTGCCGGAGATGACGAGCTAATGATTTTAAATGATTTTAGTCGTCTTCTGATCAATCACTATAACGATCCGGAAAACAGCAGAATTTGCGGACACAATATTAAAGAATTTGATATCCCATTTATTTGCAGGCGTATGGTCATCAATCAAGTGAGATTTCCGCCATTGCTTGATATCAGCGGTAAAAAACCCTGGCAGACAAGTCACATTCTTGACACTATGGATATGTGGCGCTTCGGAGATTACAAAAATTACACATCTCTCAATCTTCTGGCTGCAGTACTGGGTATCATTTCACCAAAAGATGATATTGATGGTAGCATGGTGGGTAAGACATATTGGCAAGACGAAGATATAGATCGTATAGTAAACTATTGTCAGAAAGATGTGGTGACAGTGATACAGATCATGATGAAATATGCCGGACTGCCTTTGTTTGCAGATGAAAACATTGAGATCATCAACCAAAAAGAATAGTCATTTGTTTTAATAAGAAACTTTAGTCATAGTCGAAAATTCTCCCGGGTGTCTGGATGAATTGCATTTCGTTGATTGAATGTACAACTTACAAAAGGTTTAGGTCAGAGCCAATCCACAATGATTTAAATTTACTTTAAGTATAATCTGACGTATAGGATAAAATTATATATCTTTGCGCCGATGAAAAATATAAGAAATTTTTGTGTGATTGCTCATATCGATCACGGTAAGAGTACCCTTTCGGACAGATTGCTGGAGTTTACCAAGACCATTTCAGAAAGAGATATGCAGGATCAGGCACTCGATGATATGGATCTGGAAAGAGAACGTGGCATAACCATAAAGAGTCATGCCATACAGATGTATTATACGCACACCGATGGCGAGCAGTACACTTTCAATATGATAGATACGCCGGGCCATGTTGATTTTTCTTATGAGGTGTCAAGGTCTATTGCGGCTTGTGAAGGAGCACTGCTATTGGTGGATGCATCCCAAGGCATACAGGCACAAACTATATCCAACCTTTATCTTGCCATAGAGCATGACCTTGAGATCATCCCTGTACTCAATAAAGTAGACATGGAATCAGCCATGATTGACGAAGTATCTGACCAGGTGATAGAATTGATTGGGTGTAAAAAAGAAGAAATTATCCTTGCAAGTGGAAAAGCCGGAATCGGGATACCAGATCTTATGAAGGCTGTAGTAGATAGAATCCCAGCCCCTAAAGGAGATCCTAAAGCACCATTGCAAGCATTGATATTTGATTCCATGTTCAATTCTTTCAGAGGAGTCATAGCCTACTACAGGATCATGAACGGAACAATCAAAAAAGGAGATAAAGTCAGATTCTTTAATACTGGAAAAAATTACAATGCTGATGAAATAGGTATCTTACAGATGAGCCAGGTACCCAAAGATGAGCTGTCAGCAGGTAATGTGGGCTACATCATCACAGGAATAAAAGAATCAAAAGAAATAAAGGTTGGGGACACTATCACTCACCATGATCAACCGTGTGAATCTGCCATTGTAGGTTTCGAGGAGGTCAAACCGATGGTTTTTGCCGGGATTTATCCTATTGAGAATGAAGACTTTGAAGATTTGAGGGATAGTCTTGAAAAGCTTCAGCTAAATGATGCCTCATTAGTATTTGAACCAGAATCTTCTATAGCACTGGGATTTGGTTTCAGATGTGGTTTTTTGGGCATGTTACATCTTGAGATTATTCAGGAGAGATTATCGCGTGAATTTGACCAGGAAGTGATTACCACAGTTCCAAACGTTTCTTATTATTCGTATGATCATAAAGGAAATAAAACTTTAATCAATACGCCCAATGATTTGCCTGATCCTACCCTATTCAGTAAGGTCGAAGAGCCTTACATCAGGGCACAGGTCATCACGAAACCAGATTATATCGGATCCATCATGACGCTGTGCATGGAGAAAAGAGGTATTCTGACCAGACAAACCTATCTCACACCTGAAAGAGTAGAAATCAGCTTTGAAATGCCATTGGCAGAGATTGTATTTGATTTTTATGACAGGCTGAAATCAATTTCCAGAGGATATGCATCATTTGATTACCATCCTATAGATTATCGTGCATCCGATCTGGTAAAGCTTGATATCAGATTGAATAGTGAACCTGTCGATGCGCTTTCTTCTCTTGTCCACAGATCCAAAGCGGAATACATAGGTCGAAAGATGTGTGGTAAATTGAGGGAGCTGTTACCAAAACAACAGTTTATGATCGCTATTCAGGCGTCAATTGGTGCTAAGATCATCGCGCGAGAGACCATCTCCGCTTTAAGGAAGGATGTAACAGCAAAATGTTATGGTGGAGATATATCAAGAAAGAGAAAACTTCTGGAAAAGCAGAAAAAAGGTAAGAAAAAGATGAGACAAATCGGAAACGTAGAAGTACCACAAAAAGCTTTCCTTCAGGTTTTGAAGCTTGAAGATTGATTCTTATCAAACCATTAATTGCATTTATAAATGAAGTTTTTGATTATATGTCTCGTTTGTATTTTGAATGGTGTAGTATTGGCACAGAAAGAAGATATTGAAATCGAAGAAGAAAGAACTGCTTCTCATATCAAGCTTTTTGGAGTAAACAATACAGTTGATGATCTGAATCTCACCTTTAATCTTGACTTAGTAGGTTTTACAACTGATCAAAACTTACCTGTTCAGGTCGTTCTTAAACCTAATATAAGGCAGTACTTAGTTACACTTACTGCTCCAAAGGGTGTGCAATGTCAGTATAACTCTTCGATCTCATACAAAAAAATTAAAAAGCAATCTCCGGAAAAAGCAATCTCCGGAAAAAATACAAAAACAACCGGGACACAGATCAATCCTTCAAAAATCAATGTTTTTACGATGAACGGTTGTGCCAGGTGCGAATATGTAATTAAATACCTGGAAGACAATAAAATACCTTTCCTTGAGTTGAATACAACCTTACACCAGCCAAATAATGATCTTATGTTTGAAAAGGTAAAGGAGACGGGTTTTAAGGGAGAAAATGTGCAGATGCCCGTCATAGTCAACAAAGGCAAAGTAGACTTCAATATAAAAAATATTCAGGATTTTGTGAAAAGCATGAAATAAACTTTAGCAATAATTGTTCCCTTTTTTTTGATCTTTTTATAAAATCTCTATCTTTACCCCTGTAACATTATAATATACATTCATTATGATAGCAGCGGTGATACTCATTTTTATAGTTGGATACCTCATGATAGTATTTGAGCATCCGCTGAAACTCGACAAAACAGTACCTGCCCTACTCATGGGCTCTCTGATGTGGGCTGTGGTAGCTATTGCATTTTATAGCGGCAGCATGAGTATAATTGACGGCCATGATCATGTTTTCAGCATGGCTGGTTTGACTGATCCTATAGCTTTAGAAGCTAATGAAGAAGGGTTTGTTGCAACACTCATTCACCATATTGGAAAAATTGCTGAAATTCTCGTTTTTCTGATAGGAGCGATGACAATAGT
Source organism: Saprospiraceae bacterium (assembly GCA_016713025.1). Taxonomy (NCBI): domain Bacteria; kingdom Pseudomonadati; phylum Bacteroidota; class Saprospiria; order Saprospirales; family Saprospiraceae; species Saprospiraceae bacterium. The sequence goes on from JADJPZ010000004.1 coordinate 2,104,443, forward strand.
TGAATTAATCGATCTCCACAGAGGATTTGATGTGATCAAAGATTGGATTAATACTAAAAACAAGAAAAAACTACTTTGGATTACCGGGGTATTGGCTTTTTTTCTGTCAGCTATTATTGACAACTTAACGACAACTATTGTATTGATAAGTCTACTACGAAAACTCATTCCTGACAGAACTGAAAGGTTATGGTTTGTGTGTTTGATAATTACAGCTGCAAATGCAGGTGGAGCATGGTCGCCGATAGGTGATGTTACGACTACTATGTTATGGATAGGAAAAAAAGTGACTTCCATTCAGCTTATGGAATATATTGTAATACCTGCTATCGTTTGTTTTATAGTGCCCTATTTTTTAGTATCTTTTAAGAGTATCTTCAAAGGTGATCTTGAAGAAGGTGAAAATAAAAATGTATTTAATAAAAAACTTCTGAGTTCCAATACCATGTTGTTTTTAGGGTTAGCTATGATCATTTTTGTTCCGGTATTTAAAACATTGACTCATTTACCACCTTATATAGGTATGATGCTTAGTCTAGGAGTCGTCTGGGCTGTGTCAGAATACATACATCCGGAGGAAAATTTTGAGGAATCTGATCGTCATAAATATTCCCCCCACAAGGCATTGTCCAGAATAGAACTGTCCAGCATCTTATTTTTCTTAGGCATATTATTAGCTATTGCTGCTTTTGAAACGGCAGTGATTGGTGATTTTAGTATCTTAAGAAGTGGAGCCAACGCACTTTCCAACTCTATCCCAAATACCAATGTCATCATCATATTGTTGGGGTTTTTATCAGCCGTTATTGATAATGTTCCACTAGTAGCCGCTGCAATGGGCATGTACAACAATCCTATTGATGACCATTTATGGCATTTTATTGCTTATACTGCAGGTACTGGAGGCAGTATGCTCATTATAGGGTCAGCTGCAGGTGTCGCAGCCATGGGAATGGAAAAAATTGATTTTATCTGGTATTTTAAAAATATCACATGGCTTACATTAGCAGGATATCTGGCAGGATGCGTAGTATTTTTACTTTTGGCTTAAAACGATTTGTTATAGTTTTCAAGATTGATCGGATAAGCACTATCATATACCAAACAGAAAATTGATTGCATAAATTTATTATCATAATTATTTAATTTACAATACATTATGATTTAAATTTTTCTCAGAATATTTTCTGTTCACTATAATTACTTCAAAAGAGAATATTAATTTATAATCTTTATTTTTGTTTGAATCCACAGAAATTGAATAATTGTAAGTAGTGGAAGTTTTTTTTTGATATTTTAAGTTAATCTAATTTACAGATATTCAATGAACAAGCGCAATTTTCTGTCAAATGCATTATTGAAAAAATGCCCGCGATGCCAGGAAGGAGATCTATTTATCAAACCTTTTGAATTTACAAAACCACTCAATATGCCTGAAAAATGCCCTGTCTGCCATCAAAAATTTGAACCGGAGCCGGGATTTTATTATGGAGCTATGTTTTTGTCTTATATCTTTTCAGCATTTTTTTTCTTAGGTATAGTGGGAGTTTGTCTCATAGTTTTTAAGTTATCACTCAACTTGTCCATGGTCGTAGTGCTATTGATTGCATCACTTACTTACTTTTTTTTTCTGCGTATGTCGAGGTCTTTGTGGATCAATATTCTGGTAAAATATGATGCTGATGCAAAACTTACCAAATCAGAAAAATCTTTCGGGTATTAATAACGTCCATTTTGAAAAACCGCTTTAACAGACTCACATCCAAAGAATGGTTGCCATTCCAAAAATCATGGTTCAGGTACACAGATGATCACAAATTGTTGTCAGAACATATTCTGTTTTTTTCAAAAGCCGAAATCACTGACCAGAGTGTACTTTATGCAGGCGATACTAAGGAAATAGTAAAGGACATTTGTACTCAAGGTACGATTCCGATGCTATCGGAAGATGAATATACCAATCAGACTTTACAATACGCCTTATTAGATTTTAGGCAAAAATCAATGTCACTGCAATCGTTAGCAGATTATTATGATCTGAGGAAGCACATTATAGCACTTGCAGTTCATATTTTCCGCAATCTTGAGGAAAGGAGGTTTATAACCATCTTTATTCCTAATGTTTTCATCGATAGAGTTTATTGTCCTATTGCATGGGATCTTGCATACCAGCTTTCGGGCTTATTCAGTCTTAAAGATGAAAAAATCGCATGTGGCAATCATCCACCATCAGGAAGTTCAATGCCGTATAGCTCTGAAAATACAAATACATTCTATTGTCTGAACTTCAGAAAAGATGAAAATTCAGGTGGTGTATACACTGAAAAACAGCACCATTTTTTTGAACTCCCTTCACCATCTATAAAGCAAAAACAAGATTTAAATATCCCTGCATGGTTCATCTTAAAACCTGCTCCGCGGAAAAAAAATGAAGTGCTCCATCCGGCAAAATATCCTGAAGAGCTGGTAACGATGTTTTTAAATAATTTTACGGTGAAAGGACAAAATGTATTTGATCCAATGAGTGGCACAGGCAGTACTCAGGTAGCCGCCCTAAAATCGTGTCGCAATGCTTATGGAACAGAATTGAGCACGTTTTTTATGGATATTGCGACAAAAGATGTCAAGATGTCATCAGCCCGATGCAGAAAGAACTATTTGCCCCTGAAGATATATCGGGTGAATACAAAATAATCAATAAAGATGCAAGGCTCATCACACCCGATGATTTCCCTGAAATAGATTTTATGATCACATCGCCTCCTTACTGGGATATGCTCAATATGAAGGGAGCAGAAAATCAAGCCAAAAGAATTGAAAAAGGGCTTCAGACCAACTATTCTGACAATGAAGAAGATTTGGGGAATGTAGCAGATTATGAAAAATTTTTGGATGACCTGAAAGACATTTACTTCAATATTGCCACATTGATGAAAAGTGGCAGCTATATGACTATAGTGGTGAAAAATATAAAAAAGAAAGGTCGAAACTATCCTTTTGCCTGGGATCTTTCCAGTTTGCTGATGCAAAAAATGGTCTTGCTCCCCGAAGTTTTCTGGTGTCAGGATGATATCAATTTAGCTCCCTATGGGTATGGCAATACATTTGTAAGCAATACGTTCCATCAGTACTGTCTGACATTTTTTAAGCCTTAATTTTTTATAAAACTCAGTAAAGCATTGAGCGACTCTTCAGGACATTCTTCCATAGGTACATGTCCGCAATCGTTGATAACAACCAAAGTATCTTTCGGAAGTAATTAGGGTCTGCTGAATATGTCAAAATTGACTAATTTTAGAAATGTGGTGAGCAATGGATCCGTTCAAAAAACAAGCGATAGTGAATGCAGAGTCAAAAGTGCGTCTATCGCCAAAGTAGAACATTAAAGTTAAACGATTGAGAATTAAGGCGATAGAATAATGCATGACTGAACGATCCTGTAAGGTCGAGCATGACAATGCGAGAAGTGAAGGAACCCGAAAGGGGTGGGCAGGTCGGAAATGAACATTATGACACCTAGCTGATTTAAGTTTAAATCAGTGCCTTCATTTTTGAGTGATTTCGTATCACTCAAATGCAGCAAAGCTGCACCATTCAGTTACCTTTTTTTGAACTAGCGTTTTTTGGTTACTTTTTTTGGCAATGCAAAAAAGTAACTGCTGCCCGCATAGGGCAAGCCAAGATCAAGTGCAAATGGTTTTATAAAAATGCACAAAAAACCGCGCACTGGTAATCCTAAATAAATTTATATTAAATTGATAATCAATAATTTAATAAGCATTCAGCAGACCCTAATTATCACAACTGTTGGGTTAACCCAACAGTTTCCAATCAATCGGAAAGTCCGTATAATTTGTCAAAGTAGAATTAATTTTTATAAAACTCAGTAAAGCATTGAGCGACTCTTCAGGACATTCTTCCATAGGTACATGTCCGCAATCATTGATAACCACCGAAGTATCTTTCGGAAGTAATTAGGGTCTGCTGAATATGTCAAAATTGACTAATTTTAGAAATGTGGTGAGCAATGGATCCGTTCAAAAAACAAGCGATAGTGAATGCAGAGTCAAAAGTGCGTCTATCGCCAAAGTAGAACATTAAAGTTAAACGATTGAGAATTAAGGCGATAGAATAAGCATTTTGGCTCGGAATGAGCGGTGCTTTGCAATCGCCTTTTTTTGAACTAGCGTTTTTTGGTTACTTTTTTGGCAATGCAAAAAAGTAACTGCTGCCCGCATAGGGCAAGCCAAGATCAAGTGCAAATGGTTTTATAAAAATGCACAAAAAACCGCGCACTGGTAATCCTAAATAAATTTATATTAAATTGATAATCAATAATTTAATAAGCATTCAGCAGACCCTAATTATCACAACTGTTGGGTTAACCCAACAGTTTCCAATCAATCGGAAAGTCCGTATAATTTGTCAAAGTAGAATTAATTTTTTATAAAACTCAGTAAAGCATTGAGCGACTCTTCAGGGCATTCTTCCATAGGTACATGTCCGCAATCATTGATAACCACCAAAGTATCTTTCGGAAGTAATTGACTGAATTCTACTGCAGAAGACACTGGAATCAAAAGATCATCGCTTCCCCACAAAATCAAAACCGGACACTCTACACCCTTCAATTTTGGTATATTGCTATAGTCCGGATTGACCTTAAACCTGTCAACCATAGCTTGCCTGTTACCTTCACGAAGGGTCAATTCATAATACCTGTCTACGAGACTGTCGGATACTTTGGATTTGATGGAATACACATCTTCTACACTTTTACGTGCCATAGATTTGGGTGTGATGATCGTCAGAAGTTGATTGAGTAAAGGCATTCTTGCAACTCTGAATGCTAAAGGTGGTTTACTTTCTTTGTATTTTAAGCCGGCGGCATCGATCAAAACTAATTTTTTTATTTTTTCAGGATGTTTAAGTGCAAAATTCCAAGCAATGTTTCCTCCTAAAGAATTACCTGCAAGAATACATTTTTGCACATCATTTTTTTTCAAAAATTCATTAAGAAATTCAACATAATGAGAAATTGTATAGTCTCCGTCAGTGAAAGGGCCCGTCAAGCCGAAACCAGGTAAATCCATTCTGAAAACCTTTTTTGAATCCTTCAGTACATCTGTCCAATAATCAAACGTGTGCAGGCTAGCTCCGGTACCATGCAACAGCACAACAGGCAGAGAATCGTCGGAAATACCTTCAGCTCTGTAGTGTACATCCATATTCATGATATCCACAAACTTTGAAGGCTCCGAAGCATACTTGGGTTTCAGATCATCTACTGGTATATCCTTCTTAATAGAAAATAAGGCTACAATTAGTGTAAGGGATAAAATGAAGATCAATACATATTTGAGCTTTCTGGTCATAATCTTAGGAAATTGATATTTTAAATACAATAATACGGATATTCCTGTGATTTATGTTCAGGTGTGCCACTTTTCTGATATTTTGCACCCATATTTGAATGAAAAATGGAAAACAGCATAGTAAGGATATCATGTGCAGACGAAAAGGTCTTGTTCATAAAGTCACGGGAGTATTTTATTTCAACAATCTCAATGTTTTGTCCAATCAGGAGTTTGTAGATACTGAAACTTCCCGTTTTTTTATGCGATCAGAAATTGCGGGTGAAATCGTACCGGATAAAATCATGAATGGACTGTCAGGTATCTTACCTACTGATGCAGAAATTTCATTTGACGGCAAACGTAAAAAGAAAATCGTCATCTTAGTCACCAAAGAGCATCACTGTCTGTCAGAGCTGCTGGTGCTCAACCATTACGGTGAACTGAATGCTGAAATATTGGCAGTCATAGGTAATCATGAAAGCCTGAGTGATGTATGTGCCAGGTTTGATATACCTTTCTATCATATCTCTACGGAGGGCATCAGCCGGGAAGCGCACGAGACCTTGATGATAGAATTGATTTCTGACTTTTCTCCCGATTATATCGTCCTTGCAAAATATATGCGCATACTGACCCCTAATTTTGTAAAGCACTTTACCAACCGGATTGTTAATATACACCATTCGTTTTTACCTGCTTTCATAGGTGCAAATCCATATAAACAGGCCTATCTGCGAGGTGTAAAGATCATAGGAGCTACTGCACACTTTGTCAATGACAATCTTGACGAAGGCCCAATCATCAAGCAGGACATCATGCATGTAGACCATAGCCATAGTTGGCAGGAAATGGCTCAGGCCGGTCGGGATGTGGAGAAATTGGTCCTGGCAAAAGCACTTCGGCTTGTCTTTAACGACAATGTATTTGTGGCCGGCAACAAAACAGTCATATTGGAATAGATTTCTGACAATTTTAATAACTGTCCTTGATCTGTAATTGTCCAAAATTTCATTGCAAAAATCCATAAATTTAGATATACAATAATTTTGTCAGATGTAATATAAACTATACCTTTACGCTGTATATTTAAATTATAATAATATGGCAATTGTTCTTGGTATAGGTTCTCGTGTCAAACATCCGGCATTTGGAGATGGTGTTGTCATAGGAGCAGAAGTAGTAGCTTACAGAGTATGTTTTATTACCTATGGGATCAAAATGGTAGGTAAAGAATACAGCTCATGGGAGATCATCGAAAAAATCGAAGCAGACGAAAAAGTATCATTCTCTGAAGCTGAAAAGTCTTTGATAAAAATTCTCAAAGCATGGTCAGACATCAGTGAAGTAGTTCCTTTGGGCGACAAATGGAAAAACGGACTAATGATATTAAAACCTGATGATACAGCCCTGAAACCTAAAGAAATTCCGATCGATACTTTTTTTCATAAGATAGTGATGGTACGAGACAGACTCAGAGTGATGGAACAAAGAATCAATGCATCACATCTTTCTGATGAAGATAAGGTAAATCTGCAACAGTACATTACAAGGATTTACGGAAGCCTTACCACTTTCAATGTTTTATTTAAAAACAAAGAAGATCAGTTTGTAGGGGATAAAGGTGAATGATTGTCATGATAAACAGAAAATACTGAGCATTAAATTTAGCATCGTAAGTTATTAAAATTCAAATAATTGTGATGCTATTTTTTTTAAATACAGTTTTCTATAAGGTTTAAGGTTTTCTCAGGCTTTAAAAAATCAATATTTCAGTTTGAACTATGACATAGACATGATGTTACATTGAGGCTATTTATCATCGGTAAATTATACATAATGCGGTTGGTCTACATTTTTTTTATTTTTATTGTCATCACATCTCTTTCATGTGTAGCACCAAACAGTACTTTTCAAAAAATTCCTCCTGGTATCTGGAGAGGGGTATTATTACTGGACAGGACGCCGGTCCAGAAGTATGGTGATGACCGGGACATTGTGAAAAAATTTGAAGTTGATTCTGAATTACCTTTCAATTTTGATGTAGTTTATGACAATGACAGTACTTTTCACATCGTCATACACAATGCTGATGAGCGAATCAAAATACAAGATATCACTTTTGGAACAGATAAGGCCACTGCCAAAGACACTATCATCGTAGAATTTCCGGTATACGATACAAAAATACAGGCTATATATGAAGACGGAGTGATAGAAGGCGATTGGATTGTCAATTACAAAGAGAATTACAGAATACCTTTCAAGGCAATACATGGTGTTTCAGATCGGTACTCTATGGTCTCAGACCAAAACATCAATGTGGAAGGTAAATGGAAATGTACATTTGAAATAGGCACTGAGGATGAGTATAAGGCAGTTGGTATTTTTAAACAGAAAGGAGATATTGTCACCGGCACTTTTCTCACAGAAACAGGTGACTATCGTTTTCTGGAAGGTAAAGTAGCAGGTTCAAAACTGTATTTATCCGCTTTTGATGGAGCTCATGCTTTTCTTTTTAATGGTAAAGTGATGGAAGACGGGTCATTGTCAGGGACCTTCAGGTCCGGAAGCCAATATACTACCAATTGGGAAGGGGTGAGAGATGATACATTTTCACTGACTGATTCATATGATCTCACAAAATCGGTATCAGACAGACCTGTTGCCTTTTCATTTTTAAATACTGAAGGCAATATGGTAAGCCTCAAAGATCAAAAATATAAAAATAAAATAAAAATCATCCAAATCATGGGAACATGGTGCCCTAACTGTATCGATGAAACTGTTTTTCTAAAGGAATATTTTATAAAAAACCCTTCAGAAGACGTTGCTTTAATCAGGATAGGTTTTGAAAGATATAAAGAACTAAGTAAATCCATAGCAGCATTAAAAAAATTCAAGGATAAAATGAAGATAAGTCATGAAGTTTTGTACGGAGGTTATTACGATAAAAAACAAGCATCTCAAATGATGCCCATGCTTGATAAAATCATGTCCTATCCTACATTGATCATTACTGATAAAAACGATCTGATTGTCAAAATTCATACAGGATTTTCCGGACCTGCGACGCCAGGATATCAAAATTTTACCCAAGAATTTAGTCAAATTTTATCTGCCATAAAAAAATAACAAGTTATGAAGGTACCTTTTACAAAGTTAGTGATGATTACCGGTGCGACTTCAGGCATCGGAAGTGCATCAGCTAAGATATTTGCAAAAAACGGATTCAATCTTGTGCTCACAGGTAGAAGAAAAGAGCGGCTGGAAGATCTCAAGAAGAAGTTGCAAACAAAATATGGAGTGGAAATTGTGACTCTTTGCTTTGATATCAGAGACAACGAAGCAGTAAAAAAAGCCTGGAAGTCATTAAAAATGGACTGGCGACAGATTGATGTTTTGGTCAATAATGCCGGGCTGGCAAAAGGATTCCATCCGATACATGAAGGGCATCTTGACGATTGGGAAACTATGATCGATACCAATATAAAGGGTTTGCTATATATTACCCGTCTGGTAAGTCCCGTAATGGTTAAAAACCAAAAAGGACATATCATCAACGTTTGTTCTACTGCAGGCCATGAAGTATACCCCAATGGCAATGTTTACTCAGCAACTAAATTTGGGGTAGATGCATTAACCCGCAGCATGCGACTGGACCTGTACAAGCATGGTATAAGAGTGAGTCAGGTATCTCCGGGTCATGTGGAAGAAACTGAATTCGCACTGGTAAGATTTGACGGGGACGAAAAAAGATCAAAAATTTATGAAGATTTTACGCCATTGAAATCAAAAGATGTGGCTGAAATCATATATTTCATGGCGTCGAGAAGTAAGCACATCAATATCCAGGATGTCCTTGTCATGGGTACCCAACAGGCAGGAAGCAATTTTATCGATAGGAGCGGAAGAAAGGACTGATAAATTTTGAACAAAACCAAGGGATCTATGTTTGCCTGCTAAGAGATTGAAATAATAAAGAAATGCAGCATACTTCTATCATATGGTTTAGGAATGATTTGAGACTACATGATAACGAAGCACTCACTGAAGCTATAGCGAAGTCTGAATTTATCATACCCGTTTATGTATTTGATGAAAGAGTTTTCCGCGGCAAAACTAAATTCGGTTTTGAAAAGTGTGGAAAATTCAGGACAAAGTTTATTATAGAATCCGTTGAGGACCTTCGCCAAAACCTGAGAAAATTAGGCAGTGAATTAATTATCAGAGTTGGCCTGCCGGAAATTGAAATTTTTAAGCTCGCAAAAGAAAATAAAACATCATGGGTTTTTTGTAACCGCGAAAGAACTTCAGAAGAAGTAAAAGTTCAGGATGCTTTAGAAAATAAATTATGGACCATAGGACAGGAATTGAGGTATGTTAGAGGTAAGATGTTGTACCATACTGCGGATCTTCCGTTTCCTGTTTGCCAGGTGCCGGATACATTTACCAACTATAGAAAAGAAATAGAAAATATAATTTCGGTACGATCACCTTTTCCTGTTCCGAAGTATTTGCCTGGTCTACCCCAACCTATTGATTCTGGAGTGCTTCCTGATTTAGAATCCTATGATAAAGATACAGATGAAATAGTACACCCTGATGCAGCGAAGTTTAAAGGTGGTGAGACTGCTGCATTAGCTCAACTAGACTATTATCTTTGGGAAAGCAATCAAATCACTCATTACAAAAATACGAGAAATCAATTGTTAGGTTGGGATTTTAGCAGTAAACTCTCTCCATGGCTCGCTGCAGGCTGTATCTCGCCAAAATATGTATATCAGCAACTTAAATTGTATGAAGACAAAATCGAAAAAAATGAGTCAACCTATTGGTTATATTTTGAGCTTTTGTGGCGGGACTTTTTCAGATTGATGGGCAAAAAATATGGTAACAAAATCTTCAAGCCATCAGGAATAAAAGGTATAAAACCTTTGGAAAATAATAATGAACAAACTTTCTATAAATGGTCGTCTGCAAATACAGGTGTACCATTTGTGGATGCCAATATGATACAGCTCAACAATACAGGCTATATGTCAAATAGAGGCAGGCAAATTGTGGCTAGTTTTTTGGTCCATGATCTCAAAGTCAATTGGCTGATGGGTGCTGAATATTTTGAATCCCAGCTCATAGATTATGATCCATGTTCGAACTATGGCAATTGGCTCTACATTGCGGGAGTGGGTAATGACCCGAGAGAAGACAGGCACTTCAATGTACAATCTCAGGAAAAAAAATACGACCCGGACCGCAAATTTCAGGAATATTGGCTACAGCAACATGCAGCTGAAATTATGATTTTGTCTTAATTTGAGATCAATCCGGTAAAATTTAACTTTTCTTTTGAAACTATTTTGTTTTGTTTTTGATTATATACTCGAAATTTATTAAAAAATATCTTAAACTTAAATTCAATTCAATGAAAAACTTTTTTTCTTACTTTATTGTATTTTTAATGGTGATTTCAAGCCAGTATCTTATAGCTCAAAAAGTAATTGCTAAAGGCACTGTAAAGATGGAAATCACAAAAGTGACATCTGATGATCCCCAAATGGCAATGGGACTCGAAATGATGAAGGGTTCACAAACAGAGGTTGCATTCAAAGAAGATCAATATTTAACTTCACTAGACATGATGGGAGGTATGGTGAAAATGAAAATTTTGGTGGAAAACAGCAAAAACATGATGAATATGCTCATGGATGCTATGGGTAACAAATCCTGGATAGAGTCAAAGCTGGATGAGTCTCAGGATGCCAAGCAAAAAGAAATTGCCAAATTGACAAAAATTGAGTATGACAAAAATGATACTAAAGAAATCTTGGGTTACAAATGCTACAAGATGACAATAACTAATCCTGAAATGGAAGGTATTACTGTAACAGGTTATCTGACAGAAGATATAAAAACCAAAGCCAATATAATTCAGGGTTTCCAATCTGTAGAATTACCGGGTTATGCTATGGAATTTACTGCCGGCAATCCTAAATTTACTATGACCATGACAGCAGTAGATCTGAAAGATACAGTAGACGACAGCAAATTTACTTTAGATACTAAAGGATATAAAAAAATCACCATGGAAGAATTTAAAAAATCGATGGGTGGTTTCGGCTTCTAATCAAAGATTTTAAATAAAAAATGATAGCCTTTGTTTCAAAAACAGGGGCTATTTTTTTTTGTGCAATACCTTCAAAAAACAGATTGATACAGAATAAAAAAATTCTGCTGATTTACATCGCAAGGTAGCTTTTCCAACACTATAGAGGTCTTAAATACAACTTATCCCATTTTAGATTTTGAGGTCATAATGGGTTATAGTCTGAGAAATCTGAGACCATTTATTCATTTCATTTTATTACAATCTCTGATGATGATTTCAACCCGCCGGTTTGCTTTCATTTCTTCTTCACTTGTGGGTTTGGGAAACTTCATATACAGGTTTTCATATCCGACTGTTAACATTCTTATTGAATCAATACCCCTATTTACTAGAAAAGTGTAAATTGATTTTGCCCTTTTTTCAGAAAGTTTTTCTAATTTCAATTGGGACCCATCAGGTCCGATAAACTTAGGCATTGGACGGCCTGGGTAGTTGATGTGACCTCCTACTTCAAAACATAAACTTTTATTGGATTGCATAAATTGAAGTAAATACTCCAGACTGGGTACACTTTCAGGCAAAACATTAGCCTGACCGCCCACAAAATTGATTTCTTTAAGTGTTAAAACACTATTAAGTTTTACAGCATAAACATTGACTTTCAGAGGCTGGAAGAATACTTCTTCTCTGGTCACTATGGTCTGGGGCTCTGAAAAAACCTCATCAGAAATCACAGAGAGCAGTAGTTTTCTATTTACAGGAACAAATATTGAAAAATTGCCATTCCTATCAGCATATACAGAATCTGAAAAATAGAGTTCGTTTAACCGGACTAAAGCAGGCTTTATTAAAATATCATTAGTTTCCAGTTTCCCATTTAACTGTTTGAACACAATTTTTTTGTTTACGCTCAACTTGACCCGCCGATTCATAGCTTTTCCCCAATCATTTTTATTTGATGCTTCCGGATTTAGTTTGCCGTAAGAATTTAATTTAATCCATGAACTATCTACTTTCAAATCCAACATATGATTCAATACTGACTGCGCTCGCTGATCTGATAATTTTTTATTATATACTGCGCTTCCATCACTATCTGTATGTGATTCTATAATGTAAAATCTGTCTTTTAATCCGCTTAATGAGTCATTGAGCTGTCTTATTTTATATTTTGCGACGGAATCAAGCTTATGATCATTTGTACTAAAATAAATCATGGTATGCAAAAATTCAAGTGAAGTATCTTTTTGTATTTGAGCTAAAGATAAATTTCCAAAGGGAATGACCAATAAAAATATTATAATATATCTCATAATAAACTATTTTTGTTGAACAGTGATAAAATTAAATAAATATTTATAATACAAGGGTTAATGGACAACCATGGGTAAAACTAGCCTGAATTTTGTTCATTACACTTAATACCATTATTTGAGCCTGATAAAATAAAGTCATTTTTGACATAAATTTAAGTTAGTAACGAAAAAGATGCCATTTGAGTGTTTATATTACAAATAAATAAAAACATATTTCATAACATTGATTTATGTTTGCAGCGTCAAGTAAAAATTAAAAATATGATCAACCTAATCAGCGACACAGTCACCAAACCCACACCGGAAATGCTGTCGTATATGATGAAAGCGGAAGTAGGTGATGATGTGTTCAGAGAAGACCCGAGTGTAAATCGCCTTGAAGAGAAGGTGGCCAACATGTTTGGGAAGGAAGCTGCTATCTTCTGCCCGTCAGGCACAATGACCAATCAGATAGCCATCAAGGTGAATACCCAACCCATAGATGATGTCATCTGTGATGTAGATTCTCATATATATCAGTCTGAGACCGGAGGATATGCTTACAACAGTGGTGTAGGTATCAGCCTCATACAAGGACAAAACGGTAAGATTACTGCATCACAGGTCAGAGATGCCATAAAACCAGGTCATGACTGGCAACCCACATCACGTCTTGTCGTAATTGAGAATACATGCAATAAAGGCGGAGGCTCTATATACCATCTGGATGAAATCAAACCGATATATGATTTGTGCCAGGAAAAAGGACTCCGATTGCATCTGGATGGAGCAAGAATTTTTAACGCTCTGGTAGAAACAGGAGAGACTACCCACGATTGGGGAAAATACTTTGATACCATATCAGTGTGTATGTCAAAAGGTCTAGGGGCACCTGTTGGTTCATTGCTTATTGGCGATCATGAAACTATCAGACTTGCAAGGAGATTCAGAAAAGTGATGGGAGGCGGTATGCGACAGGCGGGCTATCTCGCAGCGGCATGTGATTACGCCCTTGATCATCATATACACAGGCTGAAAGATGACCATAAAAAAGCAAAAAAGATAGGAGAAATACTCCAAACAAAGTCATTTGTACAGACACTTAAACCTGTGAGCACCAATATTGTTATTTTTCAATTGACAGATGACATCAGGGATGCAGATTTTCTTACAGATCTAAAATCCAAGGGAATACTTGCCGCTCCTTTCGGAGGTAATACAATTCGATTTGTCACTCACCTTGATGTTACTCAGGATATGTGTGATGAAGTATGTGACATTCTGGAAAAAATGTAAAATGTTTTTATGATAGATATTCAGCGAGTAAGAAAAGAAACACCTTCATGTGAAGATCTTGTTTTTTTGAATAGTGCAGGTTCATCTCTTATGCCAAAACCTGTACTGGAGACAATGACTGCCTTCCAGCTACTGGAAGCACAGATAGGGGGCTATGCTGCCGCTGCACAAAAAGCTGATGACATCTGGGAATTTTATGATGCCTGTGCTATTTTGTTAGGTGCGAAAAGGCAAAATATTGCATTTGTCTTCAATGCTACAGATGGTTTTTCCAAAGCAGTGTCTTCCATTCCCTTGACAAAAGGGGATACTATTTTGACTACAGATGACGATTATATATCCAATCACATACTTTTTTTATCGCTACAAAAACGATTCGGAATACAAATCATCAGGTGTGGATGTCTTCCTTCTGGAGATTTGGACCTCAATGATATGGAAGAGAAGATAAAAAAATACAAACCTGCGATGGTCACCGTGACACATATCCCTACCAATACCGGCAAAATACAGCCGATAGAGTTGGTGGGTGAACTCTGTGCCCGTTACGATATATGGTACATTGTTGATGGCTGCCAATCAGCAGGGCAAATACCCGTCGATGTAGCTAAGATAAAATGTGATTTTTATAGCGCCACAGGAAGAAAATTTTTAAGAGGACCACGTGGTACCGGAATACTATATGTGTCGGACAAAGCACTTGAAAAAGGATTAGAACCATTGCTGATAGATATGGAAGGTGCGGTATGGAGCGAAGAGCATCTGTACACTCAGATTGCCGGAGCCAAGAGATTTGAGCTTTGGGAAGCAAACTATGTCAATGTATGTGGATTGACAGAGGCGGTAAAATATGCCTGCAATATAGGCCTCGAAAATATTGCATCGTATAACCAAAGCCTGATCCTACATCTTAAGCACGGACTGAAAAAGATACCTGATATTCTTATTACTGAAAACGGAACAAAGTCCGGTAGCATCTTAACATTTACTTCTTACGTGAAATCACTTGATCATATGAAACAAATTCTGGATGCAGGTAAGGTGAGTTATACTGTCGGCTTCAGACACTTTGCGCTGATAGACTTTAATAAAAAAAATGTGGACTGGGTGATTCGACTATCTCCGCATTATTTCAACACCATAGAAGAAGTAGATCAGGTAATTGATATTTTAGAATCTAAAGCAAGGTAGTGATTTTGAGTAACAGCGAAGCGAAGCGTGTCAATTAGGTGGTTTATTATCGGGACATTTGAACCTTTACCGACGCAAGTTTGCATCCTAAGCCAATCTATTAGATAAATTTTAATTTGAAGATGATAAAAATTTCCTTATCCCAATTTACCGTTTTCTTTCAGGATTTTGATCACCTCTTCTTCTGAAAGATTTACGTATTTACTTATTTGAGCCGCAGATATTTTATCGTTATAAAGTGCTAAAATAACTTCGATCTTCCCTTCAATTTTCCCTTCAATCTTCCCTTCGATCTTCCCTTCGATTTTCCCTCTATTTAAAATTTTGTCATAAGTACTCATGATATCCTCATTTAAAGGTTTTGGTATTTGTTCAATAATTTCTAAAACTTCTTGCTCATCCAGTGATGCATTGTACATTCTGCAAACAAATATAAAGATTAGGTTTTAGATATTAGGTATTAGCTTATTTCATAGGTACTTTTAGAAGATATTTCCTTATCCCAATTTACCGTTTTCTTTCAGGATTTTGATCACCTCTTCTTCTGAAAGATTTACGTATTTACTTATTTGAGCCGCAGATATTTTATCGTTATAAAGTGCTAAAATAACTTCGATCTTCCCTTCGATTTTCCCTTCGATTTTCCTCTATTTAAAATTTTGTCATAAGTACTCATGATATCATCATTTAAAGGTTTTGGTATTTGTTCAATAATTTCTAAAACTTCTTGCTCATCCAGTGATGAAAAAGACAATTTATAAACAAAGATAACTGAAATTAAGTTCCCATCAATATCATCCATTCGTTTTAGTGCTAGTATTTTTTTCAATCGCGCTACGAATGTCTTGATATCAACTCTGGGGTCGTGCCCAGAAAGTGCTACAAGGAGCATTGCATCCGTAATGGCATCCAATGCCTGTCCACTCACAGTATTCAGAGCCATAAAAACAAAATCAAAAGTAGGTATGTATTTTTTGATCTCATCCGGATATTCGCTGAATAAGTCATGTATTTTTAGTACTTTCCATTTTTTCTTACCCTGATAATAGATGAAAGGGATTATAGGCACCAATTCCACTCTTTCCTTGATCTCACGAATCATCTGACTAAAGATATAATGCCCAAGTTGTATGTGTACATGTTTATCAGGATGCGATTTGTGCTCAAACAATAGTGAAATGGACAGTTCTTTTTCACTATCCTTCACCTTGAACTGAAAAACCAAATCAGAAAAGTATTCTTCAAGTCCTTCTTGAATGTAGGTAGCATCCAATTTTATTATCGTGTCAATATCAATCACATTTTTCAGGTCCTCAGGTAGAAATTGTTTGAAATATTCTTTAGCCAGCTCGGGTCGAGAGAAGGTTTCCTTGACAACTTTGTCGTGATGATTTTGGATTTTCCGTTTCATTGGTGCAAAGATAAGGATGATTTTTTTAAATCGAATGGTTTCCCCTTGGATGGTGTATACAACAAAATAGAAGTTATTTTCTCTAATAAAGAAATTCCTTGCTAACTTGTCCTTCGTAAGAAAGAAGCCTATATGAAAAAAAAAATTACATTAGCTTGGGTTCCCCATTTTTGCACTAAAATTGTTTAAACTGCCCGCTACCCTCATTCCCTAAAGGGACGACCCACCCTTTAACTCTTAACTAACTACTAAGATAATACACTAAATTAGAAACTTAAAAATTATATAATATAGTGCAATTTGGGGATACACCCCTATAGCGGGGGTTTTACATAATTGATAATTAAGGTGTTATGGTGAGTTAGCTGGAATTGCACAAATTCTAATTTTCTTCCCCGCTACCCTCATTCCCTTAAGAGCTTGTCATCCATGCTTGAGACGAGCCACCCAATCCAACCACATTTTTACCGTTTTAAAAGAAAAATACTGAAAACGTGCAATTCCATTTATGTTATGATTATGAAAGGAAGATGTTTACTTATTTATCCAAAAATTTCACTACGGAATACTACGGAATGTTGAAATATTTTACAATTCGTATGATGATATTGATGAGAACACTTATCAATATCATGGTAGTAAGCGGAAAGTAAAATCTGAAATTTTCTTTTTCTACTTTAAAGTCACCGGGCAAATTGCCAAGAAATCCTAGTTTATCACCAAAAAAATACCATACGATACCTCCTATAGCGATCAGAAGTCCGGCCAGAATGATCCATTTTCCGGTATCCTGATTCATGTCCAAAGTTTTTCAGGGTATACACCTTTGGCTATCAGTTCCTGGATTTTTTCCATGACAAAAGGCTTATCTTCCTGATAGGTTACTCCAAACCAATCAGATTCCGTATCGATGACCTTGACATTCAATACGTTATTTTTTATTAATTCATCTATCAAAGTAGGAATGTAAAACTCAGATGTTAGTTTTTCGCCATTCTTCTGAAGAAAACGAGTGAAAGAATCTGAACAATAATCAAAATATGAAGGCATAAATCCCCACATATTCATAGAAACCAAAGTGTTTTCAGACAAAAATTTGAAATCATCATTTTCAGGATACTTAATGATACAGTCATCATGTCTTTTGATTTTTACGCACTCCTGAATATCTACCAGATTGTTATCCGGATCTACTGTGCAAACTCCCCTATTGACCGTACCGTGTTCCGATAAAGTATTTCTGAGGTAATACCCTATTACAGTATAATCTTTATTAGAACTCTGAACACTGTCTTTCAAAAATCCTGCCAGCTGATGAAAAGAATCTACTCCATAGTAATCATCGGCATTGATCACCCCAAAAGGTTCGTGGATGACATCTTTTGCGACCCATACCGCATGAGCAGTTCCCCAGGGCTTTTCTCTTTCTTGATTGTAAGCAGACCCTTCCGGCACCTTGTACAATTCTTGTGTCACAAATTCTACCTCTATCCTGCCATCCAGTTTATGCTGGAAATAATTTACAAATTCTTCTTTAAAAAACTCCCTTATGATGAAGACAACCTTTCCAAACCCAGCATTGATAGCATCATACAAAGAGTAATCGATGATTGTCTCTCCATTTGGTCCGAATGCATCCATTTGTTTTAGTTTTCCATACCGACTGCCCATCCCAGCTGCCAGTACCAATAAAGTAGGTTTCATTTTTATATTTTTTTAATTGAATACGCAAAGGTAATGGTTGGTAATTTAAAAGCATAAAATAATTGATATTTGGTATAAAACAATAGGGTGTCCCATTTTTGTACTGAAATTGTTTAAACTGCCCGCAACCCTCATTCCCTACAGGGACGACCCACCCTTAAATTCGTACTTTTTAAGATAATCCACTAAATTCAGAACTTAAAAAATATATAATATAGTACAATTTTGGGATTCACCTAATCAATACAATCTGTAATAAGTATGATATTTGAGAGAAAAGATACATTGTTAAAGTATGTTAACACCATTTAAATTATATTTATTAAAATGTTTATTATGTTGATTATCTTTATTTTAACACGTCTTTAACAATTATTTGATGCTAAAAAAAGAAGTAGTAAAATGCATCTTGAATAAATATTTGAAATACCTTTGCACCATTATTTAAAAATTAAAAAAATCGTAAAATGAAGAAGGTATTATTATTTGCATTACCATTGTTATTGATCGCTTGTAAAGGTGGAGTTGAGGCACATAGAGCTGCTATCGAAGGTTTAGGAACATCTTGGGATGCTGCTACAACAGCAGTAACTGGTTTTTCTGAAGGTTTAACAAAAGATATGACATCTATGACTGAAGCTGCTAATCAGATGATGCTTGATTCAGCTGCTGTTGCTGGTCTTAAAGGAGATGCTGCTACAAAATGGACTGAAGCTACCACAGCTTTCAAATCTGCAAGTGATGCTTATACTCCGGTTCAAACTGAATTGAATGACTTCGTTACTATGTGGACTGAAAAGGCTGCTGGTGTTACTGCACTTAAAGATGGTCTTGCTGCCGGTAAAATCGAAGGTGATGTAGCTGCACAGATTGCTGAATTATCAGGTCTTGCTACACAAGCTACTGAGAAAGTTGCTTCCTGGACTGCTAAGCAAACTGAACTTAAAGCTTCATCTGATTCAGCTCTTGGATTGTTGAAAGCTGCTTATGAAATGGTTGCAAAGAAATAATTAAGAGTCTGACTCTGGATTCATTTCCAAAAAAAATAAATGCCACGGGTGAACTTCATCCGTGGCATTTTTTTTGATGTACCCCATTTTTGCAATGAAATTGTTTAAACTACCCGCAACCCTCATTCCTAAAAAGCCTGTCAAGTTACGCTTGAAACGTCCCACCCTTAAACTCCTAACAATTAAGATAATCCATAAAATTCAGAACTTAAGAATTATATAATATAGTGCAATTTGGGGAAATACCCTTTTCTTTTGATGAATGTAATCAACACCTGTTGAGTTTATTCCGAAAACAAATTATGCTATGACAATCAAACAGTTTCACCATTAACCTAAAGGAAAACATTTGATTATCAATGCAGTAGAAATCAATAATTTTTTATTACTGTTCATCAAAGCCTTTTCGGATTGGATTCAATGTTATTTTGTTAGCTCAGCTTCGTAACCTCTCAGGATGTAATATGCAGCAGCAGGATTGGTGGCCAAAGGAATGTTGTGCACGTCACACAATCTCATCAGCATCTGTACATCGGGCTCATGTGGATGTTTGTCCAAGGGGTCTCTAAAAAAAATGACAACATCTATTCCTCCTGTAGCCAACAATGCAGCAATCTGAGCATCACCACCTTTCGGACCTGAAAGCAAACATTCAACATCAAATCCTTCCTTGGCTATATGACCTCCGGTGGTGCCTGTCGCATAAATTTTTGCATTCTGGAGAAAGTGTTTATGAGCTACAACGAAGGAAACCATCTCAGGTTTTTTCCCATCATGAGCTATCAATCCTATCCTAAGCATAGAGTAAATATTTTAATTGGTATGATAATCGTATTTATAAACAGCATTGGGTTTCAATAAGGGGAAATTATCTCCAACTTTCTAAGGTACTACAAAAGTATAAGGGTACTCTCCTGGAAATTTGGGATAAAAACCCTCTAAAATGACGGATTTACCTTTGAAATCTTCTAATATTTTTCTAAATTGTGACATACCGGAAATCTTTACATTATTTATTTTGGTGATGATGTAGTCCGGTTCCATTTTTGTGTTTGCCACGATACTTCCGTTCCTGATACTTATTACTTTTACACCGCCAGGCGTGAATATCGCTTTTTCATAACTGTCCAATTCTCTGACTTCAATCCCAAGTTCCTTAAAAGCTCCATCAGCAGCAATTCCAATAAGATCGGTAGTATTTAGTTGATTTCTCAAAATAGGAAAAGCAGTTTTTTTATCTTTACTCCTGATATAGATGATTTGAAGTTTTTCTCCCGGCCTGTATTGACCCAAAATTTCCATAAATTCAGAAGTATTGTTTATTTTAACATTATTGACACTGATGATGACATCATTGGGACGAATACCTGCCTCATAAGCACCACCATCCTTGGTCACATGTGATATCAAAACCCCGGAAACTTCACTCAAGCTCATTTCTTCGGCCATTTTATTATCAATATTTTCGATATCCACACCCAACCAACCTCTTTGTACAGTGCCAAATTCTTTGAGGTCAGCCACTACTTTCCTGGCAAGGTTGGCTGGAATTGCAAAAGAAAAACCTTCATATCTTCCGGATTCACTCATAATAGCAGTAGAAACCCCAACCAGCAGGCCAGCCGTACTCACAAGAGCACCACCGCTGCTACCCGGATTAAAAGCTGCATCAGTTTGTATGAAAGATTCTATACCTTGATTTTCAAGCAGATTGATACTTCTGGCTTTTGCGCTTACAATACCGGCGGTAACTGATGATTGAAGTCTGAAAGGATTACCTACTGCCAGCACCCACTCTCCTATCCGTAACGAATCAGAATTACCAAAAGATAAAAAGTCTGCATTTTCCACTTCTATTTTTAATAAGGCAAGGTCAGTATTTTTATCTGCACCAATAAGTTTTGCCATGTATGTCCTGTTATCATTAAGGGTCACTTCGATCTTTGAAGCTGAATGGATAACATGCTGGTTTGTGACAATGTAACCATCGGAGCTTATAAGGACTCCCGATCCCGTACTGGAATAGTTTTGCAACACAATTTCATCCGGACGAATGATGGACTTAATAAAAACCACCGCTTTCCTGCTTGCCTCCGCAGCAGAGATAAAATCTGAAGGGTGAGATGATCTGAAAATCCGGTCCATTTTGTCAGAAAATACCCATTCATGCTCCGCCACCATTTTCGCTTGCTTTCTTACTTCATCCTCAGATGAGATATTTTTTACCACTCCAAAATGATATAAAGCAATAAGACAAAAAGTAACCGTCAGCGTCAAACTAAGTTGATAAAAAAAATATCTTCTGTCTATCTTCAATTTATATATTATATTTAATCAAAATATGATGCAAATATACATGTTTTGATATTTAAGTGTATAAAATATTATTACTTTTGAGTTTTAAAACATTGATTTAACGCACAATTGGAATTTTTGATATAAAATATTACAATCAATGAAATTGCATTTTCATAAATATCAGGGTACCGGTAATGATTTTATCATGGTGGATCAGAGAAATCAACAATATCTTCGTCATGATGATCATAAAAAAATCAGGCAGCTTTGTGACAGAAGGTTTGGAATAGGTGCAGATGGACTTATTCTACTTGAAAATGCTGCGGATACTGACTTCAGGATGATTTATTATAATGCAGATGGCAGACAAGGCTCCATGTGTGGTAATGGAGGCAGGTGTATATTAGCTTTTGCACATGCTTTGGGAGTTTTCAGAAAAGAATCTACATTTTCTGCTATAGATGGTGATCACCAAGGTAAAATAGATGAACGTGCTATAGTGAGCCTCCATATGCAAGATGTAAACCATATACAAAGATTTGACAATGATACTTATGAACTCAATACCGGTTCACCCCATTATGTGACTTTTTGTAATGAAATACCAACAAACATTGCGCTGGAAGGTGCCAAAATCAGGTACAATGAGACATATAAAAAAGAAGGCATCAACGTAAATTTTTCAAAAATCATCGATACTGCCATCACAGTTGCTACCTATGAAAGAGGTGTGGAAGATGAAACCTACTCCTGTGGTACCGGGGTTACGGCAGTGGCCCTCAGCTTCTCGTTAAAACAAAATTTACATGGAAAAAATATCATACAAATAACAACAAAAGGCGGTCATTTGAAAGTTGAATTTGAAAGAATTCTTGATAATCAATTTACAAATATCTGGCTGTCAGGACCTGCTGAAAAAGTGTATGAAGGGGAGATTTTGCTGTAACAGGCTCCAATTTTAAAATTGTAACTGGTTTACAAATGTGATGGTAATTCCTTTTGATGATAGATTCTAATTGACAATTCAAAATTTTAGCTTTTTTGCTAATTGAGCAAATTTTTTGATGTTTTTATATTGGTTTTCAAGATTTATATTAGTCATTTTCAAATCTCAACTTTAAGGTAGGATGAAAAAAAAGCGTGGCCGTTCCGGTACGCGGAGCGATTTAGCGGAACTAGACTTTTTTGTTTACTTTTTTTCTGAGTAAGCATTCCAAAGGAATATGGGAGAGCAAAAGATGAAAAAAAGTATAACTGAACGAACCTTACAGGTGATGCATGACAATGCATCAAGTGAAGGCACCCGACAGGGATAGGAAGCGCGGACTGCCTGAAAGGCAGTTAAACTTGAGCGACAAAGCCAAGTAAATGAAGATTGTCCAATTATTACGCTCGAATCAAATTTAAGCTTGTCTTTTTCATTGACATCAATATAGAAATAACTGTGCAAAATGTTGCACATACAGACTTCATTATAAACAATATACATGTTTAACTAGGAGTATTTTGAGTTTAATTATTAAGTTAACAAAGTAGAAGTAGAATCATTTTACCTCTATTATTTAAACTTAATGTTATTACGACTGTTTTCAGGTCTAATCGTATAGCTTTATGATAGGATGGCAATTCAGTGATTTTCAAGCAGATGATAATGATGATCCTTTTGAAAGATTATTTAAAATCTTCAAAGATCTTTTGGTACATACTTCAGGAGATGTATCAGAAGCATTGGCATGGTTGACTGAACTTGACAAGCACTACAAGCTTACAGATAAAAACTATGGTATTGCAGATTTTATAAAGGATCTGGAAGAAAAAGGTTATATATCTCAAGGAGGAAAAGCTAATTTTGCTGACCATCATCCTACTGCTAAAATGGAATTGGCACTACGCAGACAAGCCTTGGATGATATATTTGATCAGCTTAAAAAATCAAAACAAGGAAATCATACTACTAAGCTCACAGGACAAGGAGATGAGATTACTTCAGAGCTCAGACCATTTGTATTTGGTGATACTCCTGAAAATATTGCACTATCTGAAACAATAAAAAATGCCCAAATCAATCATGGGATCGAAGATTTCAAATTGACAGAAGACGATTTACAAATCCATGAGACATACTACAAAAGCCAGACAAGTACTGTACTCATGATTGATATATCCCACTCTATGATACTATATGGGGAGGATAGAATCACACCAGCCAAAAAAGTGGCGATGGCACTCTCAGAGTTGATCATCTCCAGGTATCCGAAAGACACACTCGACATCATTGTATTCGGAGATGATGCCTGGGCTATTGAAATCAAAGATCTACCTTATCTTCAGGTGGGACCATATCATACCAACACAGTGGCCGGTCTGGAACTGGCTATGGAAATCCTCAGAAAACGAAAAAATCCAAATAAGCAGATCATGATGATCACGGATGGAAAACCGACATGCATCAAAAAAGGAAAACAATACTATAAAAACAGCTTTGGTCTTGATCGAAAAATACTCACACGCACATTGGGCCTGGCTGCGAGCTGCAGGAAAATAAATATTCCCATAACCACATTTATGATTGCACGAGATCCATATCTGGTCAATTTTGTGGATCAGTTTACCAAAGCCAATAACGGAAAAGCTTTCTATTCTTCCCTCGAAGGACTTGGTGAGTTTATTTTTATGGACTACAAACAAAAGCGAAGGAAAAACTGATTCTTTCCCTTTTTTAAATGAAAAGAAATTCTAAATTTGTTTTGATCAATTGGTAATTTCTGGGTCAATTCAGGTGTTAATTTATACCTTTGTGTATAATATAATTTTTGAATGAAAATCCTTATTTTAATAGCAGGCTGCACATTGGTTCTTTTTAATCCTTTTTATGCCCAGGATGCCGGCAAATATAAAATAGTGAGTATTGGCTTTTACAATCTTGAAAACCTCTTTGATACAGTGGATGATACCTTGATCAATGATGAAGAGTTTTTGCCCGAAGGTGCAAGGTCATGGACTACAGAAAGATATCAGGAAAAACTTACAAACATGGCTTATGTGATATCACAGATAGGGTTGCCGGATGTTGCCGCAGGTTTGTCTGTATTAGGAGTATCAGAAATAGAAAATCGTAAAGTGCTTGAGGATTTAGTCATGCAGCCAGCCATCAAAAACAGAAATTATCAAATTGTCCATTATGATTCTCCCGATGGACGCGGAGTGGATGTAGGTTTGCTTTATAATCCGTCACATTTCACGCCGGTTTATAGCCGCCCTATACCTCTCATTAATTACAGTGAAGGTCAGGTTCAAAAAACAAGAGATGTGCTATATGTGAAAGGTGTTTTAGATTCTGATACATTGCATATTTTGGTCAATCATTGGCCCTCAAGAAGTGGCGGTGAAGCAAGGACTGCCCCATACAGAAATAATGGTGCAAAACTTTGCAGAAAAATTGTGGATTCTCTATTTGTTCATGATTCCGAATCCAGAGTTTTGATTATGGGGGACCTCAATGATGATCCCACCAATGAGAGTATCAAATCACACCTCAGAGCCGTCTCAAATATCAAAGACATCAGAAAATCGGGCTTATTTAATCCATATGAAGACTATTTTCGCAGAGGTCAGGGATCCAATGCTTACAGAGATGCCTGGAGTTTGTTTGATCAAATCATTCTCAGCCGTGGATTTACAGGCAAAAAGTCTTTCGGTTATCAATACTTCAAAGCTAATATATTTAATAAAAAATTTCTGGTGCAGCCTTCAGGACAATATAAAGGCTACCCATTACGGACTTTCGCAGGTGATACTTATCAGGGCGGATATAGTGACCACTTTCCTGCTTATATATACCTGACAAAAGAATTCAAATGAAATGAGCATAAGTAGTAACACATGCCCGACAAACGTGTTCAGACGGATACAAACAGTGATGATTATTTTAATGCGAAACGAGAGTTCGATAACACCATAGATGGAGATAAATTATCAATTCTATCAGGCATCTTTAAACAGACATTCAGAGAATGCCAATTAAAAAAATAAACAGATGAATTCAAATTATTTCAATACCATTTTAGTTCTTTGTGCCTTCCTGCTCCACTCGCTGGTAGCCATACCTCAAAATTCAGCTGAAAAGATCAAAATCAAAGCTCTGTTTTTGACCGAATCTGACAGTAGAATTCGGAATATTAAAATCCTTGATGATGAGTTCATCTGGATAGCTTCGTCCGGCGGATTAATACAAGCTGACAAAAATGGTCATTTCATAAAATTGCATTTCGAAAATTCTGAAATTGTAGATATCATTTCGGACAATAAAGGAACTATTTGGGTTGCATCTTTAAACTCTCTTTTCAGTTTAAATGACGGTCAGGAATATGCTCTGGATCATCCGACAGCAACTATTAAAGGCATCACCTACATCAAAGGCAGCATATGGATAGGTAGCAATGCCGGTTTGTTTCAATTCAATACCGTATCAACAAAGTACAAGCTACATGATACCAAAAATTCAAAACTTGCCAGCAATCAAATCAATTTTGTCCATGCAGACCGACATCATATTTTATGGGTAGGTACATCAAAAGGATATATTCGAATAGAAAATGACAAATGGGAACTACAGGATAAAAATTACCAAATGCTGGCAACATGTGAAAATGATGAAGGGCAATGGATTGCCACACAGGAAGATATGTTTCTTGTCAATAAGTTCAATAGATTATTTCCTGTAAAGCTTGAAAAAGATCAATATAAAGGTCGGATAAATAGTTTTGTGATAGACTCTAAGGGAAAGATTTATATTGCATCAGACATCTTGTCATGTTATGATCCTTATAAAGAAAAAGTGGAAAATTTTTCAGATGACGCTTCCATTTTAAGTAAAGCGGCGCTTAGCTTGGGTTGTGACAAAAAAGACAATATTTGGGTTGGAACAGATGGTGCCGGGCTTTATAATCTAATATTTGAAGAAACTGAAGACCAGCAATTGTATAGTACTTGCATCATCCTGGCACCCATCAAATGTTTTGGAGATAAAAATGGGTCAATGAAAGTAAGCGTAAATGGTGGAAAACCACCCTACCGGTACTTATGGGAAAATGGCGAGACGACGGACGTAATCAAAAAATCTGTCATCCGGAACATTTAGTGTCACAGTGGATGATCATGAAGGCAAGACAACTACTGCGACAGGAAGACTTTCAGAACCAAAGTTAATTGTTATTACAAATACAGAAAGTTCACAAGTCAATAATCCTTCGAAACCGGATGGAAAAATTGCCATTAGTGTAAATGGTGGAACGAGCCCCTATCAATTCTATTGGTCCAACAATCAGAAAACAAAAAATATAAATGGACTATCTGCCGGACTATACACTATTACTGTAACAGATAAAAATGGTTGCTCCAACAAGGGTGATTTCTTGGTGAAAAGAGAAAAATACATTCCTGATCTGGAAATCTCTAAGGTAACAGTGGGTCAAAAACTAAGGATCAATGAACTAAACTTTAAGGCCGATTCTTCCAACATCACAAGTGAAAACTATGATATTCTTGACGAAGTATATATGTTTCTCAATGCAAATAAATCCGTAATTGTAGAAATAGGCGGGCACACCAACACAATACCACCTCATGAATATTGCGATCAGCTGTCTTCGGCAAGAGCCAAAGGAATAGCTGATTACCTCATAAAAAGAGGGATTGATATAAAAAGGGTCAGCTCCAAAGGATATGGCAAAAGGGAACCGCTGACCGATAGCGAGTCACTTCAGGGAAGGCAAAGAAATCAAAGGGTTGAAATCAAAATTCTTCAAATATAATTCATATGATTATGAATCTAAAAACAGGAGTTCTTTTCTTATTTTTTTATATTTTAGTAAGCTATCCATTAACGTACTCTCAGAAACAAAGAGACGTTGATATCAGTAATCTCCCCTATTACAATTTTGGAAAAGGTGTAGGACTCACTTCACCTGACAGCCTTTTTCAGTTCAACATCAGGTTCAGGATGCAAAACAGATTTAGTTTTATCCAAAATGATGGTAGGGAAGCTGCCATTGACGGTCAGATAAGAAGGTTGAGATTGAGGTTTGATGGATTTGTCGGTAGTCCTGCATTTCTGTATGTCTTACAGTTATCATTTGCTCCGGGAGATGTAGGCGAAATTGAAGCAGGAGAAAATCTTAATATCATAAGGGATGCCGTAGTTTATTACAGAGCATCCCCAAAGTGGAATTTTGGTTTTGGGCAAACCAAGTTGCCGGGCAACAGACAGCGAGTCAATAGCAGTGGGGCGTTGCAACTATCAGACAGAACCATCAGCAATTCCAGATTCAATATCGACAGGGATTTCGGATTTTTATCAATATGATCAATGAATATCAGGATCAATTTTCCTGGAATATAAAATCTGCATTAACCACAGGTGACGGAAGGAATTTTACAAAGTCACCGGACAATGGTCTCGCCTATACCGGTAAAGTAGAATTACTCCCATTTGGCAGATTTACCAAAGATGGAGTCTTTTTTGAAGGTGATATCATCAGAGAGAAAAAACCAAAACTTATGCTATCAGCTGCTTACCATTTTAATCATAAAGCAAAGAGACAGGCAGGAGTATTGGGGGATGACCTATTTCAGCCAAGGGATTTGAAATCTTTATTAGTTGACGCTATTTTTAAATACAAAGGCTTTGCATTCATGTCCAGTTATATGAGTCGTGATGTAACAGATCCAATATTACGGGACATAACAGGTACAACCTATATTTATAAAGGGCATGGCATAGATTTTCAATCCAGCTATTTTATAACTAAAAATTGGGAAATCATAGGGCGTATGTCAAAAGTAACACCTTCCACTGAAATTAAATCAGCATTTCCTGTCCATCAACAATATACATTGGGATTCACAAAGTACATATGGGAGCATGCTTTCAAAATCCAGCTGGAAGCCAACCTGGATCGATTATCACATCATAATGGTGAAACAAAAAACAATATTTATACTAGGCTTCAAATTGAAATGGGGATATAGGGAGGGAAAGCTAACTCATTTGTGTAAAACAGGCATATTGTATTCCAAAACACTTTGAATTAGAATCTTTTTTGTATTTTTATGTGTCGAAACAAAAAAAAATGAAATTTATTCTTCTATCTCTTGTTTTTATAATTTCATTGCAAGATTCAATTGCTCAACCAAAAAGAGAAATGCGGGCCGTTTGGATAGCCCATGTCAACAACATTGATTTTCCGTCGTCAGCAAATTTGACAGAAAGCCAACAAAAATCTCAGTTCATATCGATTCTGGATGACTTTGCCAAAAACAACATCAATGCGGCCATCGTTCAGATCAGAACAAACTGTGATGCCTCATACCCAAGCGAACTTGAACCATGGTCTGCTTTCTGGGCAGGCAAACAGGGAACTGGCCCAGGATACGATCCATTAAAATTTATGATAGAGGAATGCCACAAAAGGAATATTGAATTTCATGCATGGTTCAACCCATACAGAGCAGCTCCATCACTTTCTACCTTTGCAGCAGATAATCATATACGCAAAAGACAACCACAATGGATTATGTCTTACAATGGTCTTCAATTGCTTGACCCGGCCATACCAGAAGTAAGAGAATTTGTAACTCAGGTCATTCTGGATGTGGTTCAGAAGTACGATATTGATGCTGTACATTTTGATGACTACTTTTATCCATATCCTGTTACACGTGTTACTTTGAATGATGAAGCTTCATTTTCTGTATATAATCGTGGATTTACCAATAGAGCGGACTGGCGAAGAGACAATATCAACCTGCTGATCAAAATGATGAGTGAAAATATTAAAAAAGTGAAGCCTTGGGTAAAGTTTGGAATTTCACCATTTGGTATTTGGAAGAATAAATCAGCAAGTCAACCTGATGCATCGGATACAAAAGGACTTGAAGCTTTTCATAGTATATATGCTGACTCCAAAAAATGGATTCAGGAAGGATGGGTGGATTATCTTGCTCCGCAAGTATATTGGTCCATCGGATTTTCGATAGCCAATTTTGGTGTTCTTGTGCCATGGTGGGCTGAAAATAAAGGTAACTACAACAGACATTTGTATATCGGGCATGCCGCGTACAGGATCAACAGCGGAGGGACAGACCCAAACTGGGCTAAACCTTCAGAAATGCCACAACAAATCAATTTTACCCGCAATGTCACCGGTGTAAATGGTTCCATCTTTTACAATACTACATCATTTAGAAATAATTTGCTGGGATTTAATGATTCTCTACAAAGCAACCAATATAAAACAAAAGCATTTGTCCCAACCATGCCATGGATAGATTCTGTTCCACCAGCTATAGTTACAGGTCTTAAGATCGAAAAAATAAGTAATGGTTACGAATTGAAATGGGATGCCCAACCAAACAATCAATCTGAATTGGACAAGGTGAAATATTATGCTATTTATAGAAGTCCCGAAGTCAACCCTCCCTTAAGCCATGACAATTCACATCTTATAGCTGTGTTAAGGCATGACGCAATCCAGTTTGCAGATCAATTCGTACCTGATGGCAAATACTTATATAGCGTTACAGCTTTTGACCGATTGCACAATGAAAGTGTTCCGGCAAGTATATCATCTACCATCCCGTCAAAGACCAAAGATCTGTTACAAAAAATTGTAGAAATCTCCCCACCCTATCCTAACCCATTTTCAGATGTGATCAGTGTAAAATATTATATGAAGTCACCTTCTGAAGTGAAAATACATTTGTATGATAATACAGGAAAAATCGTGGCTGAATTGGACAATACCTACTCTCAGATTGGATGGCATGAGTTATCGTATGACGGAAAACACTTGTTACCAGGCATATATTACGTAGTATTAACTGCTTCTGATGGGCACACAACTAAAAAAGTGATCAAATCAGGGTTTTAGTATTTCGTTATATTATTAATGGGTCCCTACCGCATTAAATTAGAAAACGTTTTATTTTTTGTTCTTTTGCCAATCTGCACCGTCATAAAGTAAAGAAGAAGTTTGCAAAATCGTATGAACCAAAATAAGGGTTTCAAGTAAACACCCAAACAAAGTTACTGATGGTAAATTAAATCTAGGTTTCTACTATTGCACAATTCAATGATTTCTAAAAACAAAACTATGAACATAAATGTGAATTGCGTTTTTCAAATTGAAAGAAAAATATATTAAAAACTATTATTTTTTTACAACACCCCATTTTTTTATGGGGTATTGTAAATTATTTATCAATTATTATTCTATACACCCTTATTTTTTGCCCTATTTACCAAAATTATTTATTGTTTTAATAAAACACAAAATCTTAAGATAAATTCCTGTCTATAAGAACATTGGACTAAAAATTTCATATTTGGATATCACATTTTTTACAATTATCGATTTATAAGGGCAAAGTGCTGCATGTACATTTGTGTCAAATTTATTATTTCACAACTAAAGTTTTACATAAATGAAGAAATTAGAAGCAATTGTCAGATCTTCAAAATTTGAAACTGTAAAAAATGAGCTCGCAAAAATAGGGATCAATTTTTTTACATTTTTTGAAGTAAAAGGATATGGAAGACAAGCCTCAGAGCACGTAGTGTACAGAGGCGCAGAATATGATATAGGTTATATCGCCAGGATAAAAATCGAATTGATCGCGGAAGATGCAAACGTCAAAAAGATCGCTGAAACTATAAGAAATGCTGCCAATACCGGAGAAATCGGAGATGGAAAAATATTTATCACTCCCATAGAAGAAATTATATCTATCCGAACCGGAAACATCAATGAATCGGCTCTTTAAAATCAAAAAATTTACATCACAAAAAAATAGAAATCATGACAGAATCAACATTTATTACAAATAACTTATGGATACTGATAGCCACTACGATGGTTTTCATTATGCATTTAGGATTTGCCACTTTAGAGGCCGGATTGGCTCAGCAAAAAAACACTGTAAATATTTTATTTAAAAATGTTATCATCGTTTGTATTGGCCTATTGACATATTATGCGGTAGGATTTAATTTAATGTACCCTGGCAGCGATTATGCCGGAGGAATATTTGGCTTCTCTGGATTTGGCCTTACCCTTCCTGAAGGGGCAGCCGGTCTCCAGGAGTATGCATCAGGAAAATACACTTATTATACAGACTTTATATTTCAGGCAATGTTTGCTGCTACTTGCGCCACCATCGTTTCAGGTGCTGTAGCAGAACGGATCAAATTAATGCCATTTCTGGTGTTTGTTTTTTTATTTGTTTCCATCTCGTACCCGATCACCGGAATGTGGAAGTGGGGAGGCGGATGGCTCAATGAGCTAGGATTTATAGATTTTGCAGGTTCATCATTGGTACACAGTGTTGGTGGTTGGGGTGCATTGGCAGGGATAATGGTTCTAGGAGCCCGGAAAGGAAAATATACAGAAAAAGGAATCAGACCCATACCTGGCCACAATATGCCTCTAGCTACCATAGGTGCTATGTTGCTTTGGTTTGGATGGTTTGGATTTAATGGCGGTTCAGTACTATCAGCCGATCCGGGAGCAGTATCTTTGGTCTTTGTTACGACATGTCTTGGTGCGGCTTCGGGTGCCATCGGAACATTTGTAGTATCTTATGTTAAATTTAAATCTCTTGACCACTCGATGGTTTTAAATGGTCTTCTTGGTGGTTTAGTTGGTATTACAGCTGGAGCTGATGGGTTTACCCCAGGAGGAGCTATAATAGTAGGCCTAATTGCAGGTGCCATTATTCCATTTGCAGTTGTTTTCTTTGACAAACTTAAACTTGATGATCCTGTAGGTGCTACTTCCGTTCATCTTGTTTGTGGCATTTGGGGCACGCTGGCTGTGGGCATATTTGGTACGGGAAGTTTTGTCACTCAACTTATTGGAGTAGCTGCCATTGGTGCTTTCACTTTTGTATTTGCTTTTGTTCTTTTCTTTGTTATCAATAAAACAGCAGGACTGAGAGTGGATGACGATATGGAAAGAAGAGGCCTTGATGTGACAGAGCACGAAATGAGCGCCTACCAAAATATTGAAAGAGGAAATTTTGCACTTGCAACATCAGAAATATTATAAATAAAAAACCCTCAAAAATTGGAGTTTTTGAGGGCACTTAAGCACGAAGAAGTCTTGCATGCTCAGTTTCGAATGACAAAATTAGCTGATACCAGGCTATTTCGCAAGACTTCTTTGGATTTTTAAATCAATTTTTTAACTTATTAAATCTAAAGAAATGAAAAACATTTTAACTCTTCTTTTCGCAATCGTTTGTTTACCAGCTTATTGTCAAATCAAAATCGATTCTTTTTTTACCCTTTCAGGATCAGCAGATACCTACTTCAGAACGAATTTTAATACAACCAACGATGCATCCAATGAAGGCACATTGGCCCCACCAACATCCTTTGCCAATCTACCGGGGTTTTCCTTGGGTATGTTTAATCTGATAGGCAAATATGAAACAGCAAAATCCGGATTTGTAGCAGATTTGGTTTTTGGCCCCAGAGGAAAAGACGCAGTTTTCAACTCCTCAGGATCACTGAATATCGTCAATCAGGCCTATGCCTATTACAAACCAATAGATAAAATGATGATTACCCTTGGAAAATTTAATACCTTCGTTGGTTATGAAGTGATTTCACCTGTAGGTAATTTTAATTATTCAACATCATATTTGTTTTCATATGGTCCGTTCAATCATGCAGGACTAAAAGTCAACTATGACTTGGGCGGAGGATTTGGTGTCATGGCTGGAGTATTCAACCAAACAGACTATACCGACTTCAATCCCAATGGCAATTTTTTGACAGGTGGTCAATTGTCTTATAGTTTTGACAAAGGTGCTGTATATTTAAACGTATTGGCAGACAAGGGTTTCTTACAGCTTGATTTCACTGGGATGTACAATCTTACGGATAAAGCAAAAATTGGTCTTAATGCCACCAATGTCAGTGATAATTTCTATGGCACAGCATTATATCTCAATTACAAAACTTCTGATGTATTATCTCTGGGATTAAGGTCAGAATATTTTAAAGACAATGGTATCGGCATATTAAATCCATCTGAGACAACCATCAATAAAAATGAAGTCATGGACCTGACTCTTTCAGCCAATATTACTTTAGGTCATCTTCGCATCATCCCTGAATTCAGAACAGACCTGTTTTCAACAGATTTAATTACACCTGATGCCAAAAAGGTGCTACTTCTGATAAACTTTCTTCATTTTTAGTGGCTGCGGTGTATAGTTTTAAAGTATTTTTATAGATACTTTGACTGACTTTAATATTTTATACTCTGTAAAAAAACTCATTTATTAAGTCACCAATTAAAAACTGGAGTTCCAACCCAGTTTTTTTTTGTTGGCACTCATTGTTTCCATTTTCTTGATTTCTATGATATAAAAAAATTGTTGACCAAAAATATTCAAATTCTTTCTGGGCTATCAGTTATACTAAAAAGAAAATTGAATGTCATATTTTAAAACCATATTTAATTGATTTACAAAATATTATGCTTCTTTTTTTTTTGGAGGAATACTTATTAAGGACTAAACAAAGTCCTATTGAGAAAAGGCATATTTTTTTAACAAAATCTTTAATAAAAGGTAAAAAGAGCATTATACCTTCTTTTCTATCTCCTTTAGATTTTCCATCCTGCTTCTGATCAGGAAGTCATCTATGGTCTCAAAATGTTCGATCACTCTTTTGTTTTTGAATTCAAACACTTTTTCAGCGAGCCCTTGTAGAAAATCCCTGTCATGAGATACAAGGATCAATGTGCCGTCAAAAGCAAGTAGCGCATCTTTTAATACGTCTTTTGACCTTATGTCCAGGTGATTGGTAGGTTCATCCAGAATGAGGAGATTTACAGGCTCGAGCAGTAGTTTGACCATTGCCAATCTGGTCCTTTCACCACCTGAAAGCATGCTCACTTTTTTGTCGATATCATCTCCTGAAAACATGAAGCAACCAAGCAATGTCTTGATTTGTGTGCGGATCTCACCTTCTGCCACTTCGTCCACTGTCTGGAAAACAGTCAAATTACCGTCCAGCAGTGATGCCTGATTTTGAGCAAAATATCCCACTTTGACATTATGTCCCAGCGCACATTTGCCGGTAAAATCTATTTGCCCCATCATGGCTTTGATCATGGTGGACTTTCCCTCTCCATTTCTCCCCACGAATGCTACTTTTTGACCTCGTTCTATAGTCATGGATGCATTCTCAAAAACAATATGATCTCCGTAACTTTTGGATAGATGATCGACAATCACAGGATAGTCGCCTGACCTTGGAGCAGGAGGGAATTTGAGTTTCAATGAGGAAGTATCCACTTCATCGATCTCTATGATAGTCATTTTTTCCAGCATCCTCTCTACAGAATTCACCTGATTGGCTTTGGAATAGGTGCCTCTGAATCTTTCGATAAATTCTTTACTTTCGGCAATAGTCTTTTGCTGCTCTTTGTAAGCACGGATCTGAGCCACCCGACGGTCTTCCCTAAGTTGAAGATAGTGGCTGTAATTGGCACGGTAGTCATAAATTCTGCCCATAGTGACTTCTATGGTTCTGTTGGTGATGTTGTCAATGAAAGCTTTATCATGAGAAATCACCATCACTGCTTTGGCCTTGTGGATGAGAAAGTTTTCAAGCCATACAACCGATTCTATATCAATATGGTTTGTGGGCTCATCGAGGAGGATAAGGTCCGGTTTTTTAAGAAGAATTTTGGCGAGTTCGATACGCATCCTCCATCCACCACTAAATTCATTTGTTGGCCTGGTAAAATCATCGCGTTCAAATCCCAAACCCAAAAGCGTTTTTTCTACCTCAGCATCGTAATTAATGTCTTCAAGCGAGTAAAATTTTTCGCCCAGTTCTGATGACTCTTCGATGAGTTTCATGTATTCGTCAGAGTCATAATCCGTTCTGGTTTCCAGTTGTTGATTGATGAATGCCATCCTGTCTCTTACTGTAAAAATCTGATCAAAAGCTTTGAGTGCTTCTTCAAAAACTGTACAATGATCTTCAGTCAGCAAATGCTGGGGCAGATAGGCAATCACACCATCTTTCGGACATCGTACATTTCCTCTTGTGGGTTTTTGGACTCCGGCAATGATTTTCATCATGGTAGATTTGCCTGCCCCATTTTTGCCCATCAGGGCGATTTTGTCGTTTTCATTGATTACAAATGAAATATCACTAAACAAGGTTTTTCCACTGAACTCAACTGCAAGACTATCTACTGAAATAATACATCTAAAATTTAAAAAGGCCGCAAAAGTAAAAAAAATGCCGGAGTTTTGGTAAAATATCTTAAACTTGTGTGTATAACAAACTGCACAAATTCAAATTTTCTTCCTCGCTACCCTCAATCCCAAGCATAGCTTGGCAGGCTCTGAAGAGCCTGTCAAGCTGCGCTTGAGACGACCTGCCCAATTTAACCATGTTTTTACCTTTTATTAAAAAAAACACTGAAAAAGTGCAATTCCATCTAACTCACCATAACACCTTGATTATCAATTATGAAAACCCCCGCTATTGGGGTGTATCTCAAAATTGCACTATATGATATAATTTTTAAGTTTCTAATTTAGTGTATTATCTTAGTAGTTAAGAGTTAAAGGGTGGGTCGTCCCTTTAGGGAATGAGGGTAGCGGGCAGTTTAAACAATTTTAGTGCAAAAATGGGAAACCCCAGCTATTGTAATATATTTTTGATATATAGGCTTGTTTCTTTCGGAGGACAAGTTAGCATCAAATTTCTTTATTAGAGAAAATAACTTCTATTTTGTTAAACACTCCTTAAATTTTGTGATGTGTGTGACGGTATTAAGAATTAATCATCGGTTGTTGCTTCTGAAGAAAATACTCCCGCCAAGCCTGAGATGAGGTCAATAAAAACGTGAATAAAAATCACTATTATCAGTGATCCTGAAACTAAGAATATACCGCCGAACAACATGGAGATAATAAAGATTTTCAACACTGCCCACCATCCCTGATATAAGTGACTGACTGAAAAGACCACCGCAGGAATGATTATGGCTATCCACATTCCGTAAGCTAAATCAACTGTAAAATGTGCAATATATGTCACCAAAAAACCCCTGAAGACAAT
This sequence comes from Saprospiraceae bacterium, assembly GCA_016713025.1. Lineage (NCBI taxonomy): Bacteria > Pseudomonadati > Bacteroidota > Saprospiria > Saprospirales > Saprospiraceae > Saprospiraceae bacterium. The sequence continues at coordinate 2,141,265 of JADJPZ010000004.1, forward strand.
TTCCTCGCAAATACCGGCTGAAAAAGCCAGGAAAGTATATGGCTTGAACTCTTCCCAGTTGAGAGGTATGATATATTGCATTTCTTCTATCCTGTCTTTGAAATAGGATTTATTAAAATAGCCATAAGCTAAATCGCCTATGTAAAATGCCAGTATCACCAAACTTAAAATCCAAACCAAAGGATCAGGCTGAATCCAATCAAAACCCAGTGCAGACCAAGGCTTTTTACTGATATTCCAGGAAGTAATAACAAGTAAAGCCCCGATAAAAAGCATGAGACCGTTGCTGTAAAACAAATGTTTTTTGGGTGGTAGAGATTCTATCAGTTCCGGGGACATCTTTTGAGACCTGACTGACATGACCGGTATAATCACCAGAATGAGTATTGCAAATATATGATCAAACCAATTGAATTCCACTGACCTCTTTTTTTGTTACGGCGGGTCAAAGGTAAAAATTTCAACCGGAAAATTATCATTTAGTACGATAGTGCCTGGATCATCAATGAAAATCCTATTTTTGTGATCGTATAATACATCTGGATGGATACTGAACAAAGATCATTAATTCTGGCTTTTGATGCTAAGCGTCTATTTAACAATTTTACGGGACTGGGTAATTATTCACGTACTTTATTGAAAAACCTGCAATATTTTTATCCCCAAAATGAGTACCATCTGTTTACTCCAAAAATCACAAAAAACAAAGAGACAGAATTTTTTATTGATCATTCCGCATTTACTGTGCATACACCGGAAAGATTCAGCCCATTTTGGCGTACCTACGGCATGTCGGAACAAATCAATGCATTAAAACCTGATATTTTTCATGGCTTGAGTCATGAAATTCCATTTGGAATAAATAACAATGTAGTAAAGATAGTCACTTTTCACGATCTTATTTATGAGAAGTATCCCGAACAGTTCAATTGGCTGGACTTAAAGATGTACAAGTGGAAATACCGAATGTCTGCAAAAAGAGCTGATCATATCATTGCCATCAGTAAAAGTACAAAAGATGACTTAGTTGCTCTTTATGATATTCCTGCTGAGAAAATATCTGTGGTCTATCAATCCTGTAATGAAGTTTTTCAAATTGATGATGTTCAGGATTTTACACCTGATGGCGTCCTGAAAAAACAATCGCCTTATTACCTTTATGTCGGTTCCATCATCGAGAGAAAAGGTTTATTACAGACAGTCATCGCGTACGCCGGATTGCCTCAAACATATAGAAAACCATTTATCATAGTAGGTGGCGGTGATAAAGACTATATCAAAAAAGTAAAAGACTTGATTAAATACTATCAGCTGGAACCTGATTTTCATTTTATAAGTGGAATTCCAAATCAGGAATTGGTGACATTATATGATCATTGTTATGCTTTAGTGTATCCTTCTGTTTATGAAGGATTTGGAATACCCATCATTGAGTGTTTGTTCAGAGGCAAACCAGTGATTACATCCGATATCTCATCTATGCCTGAAGCAGCAGGAAACGGAGCTTTGCTGATCAATCCTTTTTCGCCCGAAAGCATTTCAAATGCCATGATTCACTTACATGATGAAAAGACGTACAAAAATCTGACCACTCAAGGTTGGCAACATGTGGTTTCCCATTTTTCATCAGATATTACAGCGCATGAGATGATGGAAATGTATCATAGTTTGAATAATAAAATTGACCAAGTCTAAAACCACATCCCTACCAACCAAATAGTACACAATCCCCAAAAAGTACCTGTGGCCATGCTTAAAACCGCGAGAATGATAGCATGTGGCATCATTTTTTTGTCATAGGTAGCAGTGACTGCCGGAGCAGTAGCAATGCCCCCTACATTGGCCATACTTCCTATTGCTACCCAAGCCATATTGGTCTTTAATCTCCAGGCCACAAAAACCGTAAACAAAAAATGACCGGATATCCAAGTACATAATATCAGAATCAACTGAACATTCATTGAGAGGTTATCAAATTTTAATTTTAAGCCCAGAATGGCCATAATAGTCATAATCAATATGGAAGCTACCTGCAATGCAAAATTTTTATTCCAACCTATCCAAAAATTTCCGATCATCAAGCCTGTCAATGACAGTACAATAATCTGGGTAATAAATGGCAAATTCAACACATAATTCATAGCAGTAATCAGAGCCATTACAAGCAATATCCAGCCGCCTCCTAAATGATTTGAGGTAGTGATGTTTATTTTTTCCAGGTTTTCTTTTGCAGTAATTCCCAACCGATTATTAATAACGTCAGAACGTTTTATAAACTGAAACATTATGATTGTCCATATATTGACCATCAAATTGTCAAAAATGAGAATGGATAGAAAAACATTTTCAGGGCATTCGACGGCTTCTTTTAAAACCAATTGGCTGATACTGCCACCTATCCAGCTGCCAATGACCGTTATAAGTCCTTTCCACTGATCTCCGGCATTCAACCACTCAGAAATGTATGGTACGAACTTACCAATTATAAAAAGTAAGACAGGAAAGAGTGCAATAAAAAAAGAACCGCTGATGAAAACCACCAGAGGTTTCCATCCAATACTTTTGAGTTCTTTGAGCGACATGCTGCTCATAACAATCAGAATGGTAAATGGTATCAATGCATTTCTGCTGATTTTGTGGATGATATGATCGTCAAAATTCAGACCTGCAAAGTTGCAAATGAAAGCAGGAATGATATATGCCATCAAAATGGCAGGTAACCAATCTAGCAGCGTTTTAATGGCAATATTTTTGCTTACAGACAGCATGCGTATCACCAGAATAGTAAATACTACTATGGTCAGGGGCCAAATCATTTCCATAAATGAAATATGCTCCATCAATACTTACCAATGTGAATGATTCTTGCACCCTGTGGTGCCACAGGATTGTTGCTCTTTCCTATGACAATTCCGTCGTAGGGGCATAAATATTCCCGAATGATATCACCAAAGGGATTGCGTAGAGTGGCAATCTTTTGCCCCTTTTTCAGTTTTTGAGTTAATTCCACTTCTACTTCGAGATATCCTCCTGTATCTGTATATATCCATGAAGATGACTTACATATTACTGCATCTTTAGACGTTTCAATTGTGCCAGGTATCATCTTAAGCCATTTAAGCGCATTATTGACTCCAATAACACCGCGGTTTATCATATCTTGCTGATATACCTGAGGATTACCATACTCAACAGTAATGGTTTTAACTCCCTTTTCCACCGATGCCGCCCTTGATGTTTGACCACTTCCACTTCCGAAACTAGGTTGACCCACATTGTCCACTATAATATCGGCATATTGCAGCACTGCAAGTTTGGCTAAAGTGTCATCTTTCATATCTGCCCTGGCGTAGTAACAATTTTCGCGTCCGAAACTCGCTGTATGCATATCAATATTGATGTCCATGTGTGAAATCAATTTATTCAGAATAGTGTACACCCTTTGCTCTGATTCGCTGCCATTTCCTTTGCCGGGAAAAATTCGGTTAAGGTCTTCGCCATCCGAAAATCGCCTGTCGTTCATGACAATACTTTCAGGATTGATACCAGGAATACCTATAACTATACCTTTTAAAGTCTTCGGATCAATACTTCCCATCACTTTTTGTATTACAGGAATTCCATTGAGTTCATTACCATGGATGGCCGCGGTAAGTCCTATCACCGGTCCCAAGCCGTCACCTTTGAGTACCATTACCGGCACCAAAACAGGTCTGCCAAAAGGATCCGTACCTACTTCATACCACAATTTTGAAAGAGCATGTGCAGGGAGATTTTTCAAATTTAATTCATTTACAATGAGAATCTCAGATTTTTGGGAATGTACTTCATTGATGTACATGATCAAAAAGAAAGTAATGAAAATGATCTTACACTTTATAATTGTGGATGTCATAACAAATTTTTAGGGATTTGTTATGTAAAGGTAAACTGTTGCAGGAAAAACCTTATGTTTTTAAAGAAAATAAATAAAATTTGTACTCTGAAACAACCTAACAGCGAAATTAAACGAAGAACTTACATTTCTACATTACTTCCCATCTTCTGGTAAGCAGCTTTTAATGTATGGAGTTGTGCGATGTCGTATATACCTTGTTCTTGTTTTTGGTCTAAATCAGATAAACTGAATGGTACATAGTCAGAGGTCAAAGTAGCATCACTGTTTGTATTTATAGAATAACTAAACACCGAAACCATGCCAAAAATCGTAACCATCACTGCAGCATATGAAAAGTATTTGTATAGCCGGATTTTTTTCTGTGATCTGTGTTTTTCCAATCGGGACTCCAGTCGAAACCAAGCGGTCTCGGGAGTTGACGCCTTATATTCTCTTGCTGCTATTTTCATTTTTTCTGCTTTCATCGTGTTCATAACTTTACATTATTGTATTAATCTATTGATCGGATTTGCTTTTTTTTTGAGAATTTCATGTACTCGCTTTTTTGCCAATATCAGCTGAGATTTTGATGTATTGATACTGATACCTAGCATTTCTGCTATTTCCCTATGTTTGTAATCTTCAAAAACAAACAAATTGAATACAGTACGGTATCCCACAGGCAATTCGTCCAAAATCTTTATGATGTCTTCGGCCGTAATATCATCATCATCTGCCAATTCATCCTCAGCAATGTCTTTTGCCGGGATTTCTACAGTCATATGCAGATTGGTTTTCTTTCTCAAAAACATCAGTGATTCATTGACCATGACTTTGCGCATCCATCCTTCAAAACTACCTTCACCTTTGTAGGCATCTATTTTGGTCAATACTTTAAAAAAAGCTTCGATAAATATATCCTCAGCGTCCTGATGATTTTTGACATATCTCAGACAAACACCATACATCTGATCTTTGTACATATTGTACAAGGTTTTTTGTGCTTCTGGGTCTTCCCTCTTGCAATTGTTGATGATATGTTCCAATTGACCGGACACGAACTCTTTTAATAGTTAAGATGCCAATTATATTATTTTGGTGTGTAGTAACTTCAAAAATTATCTGGGCTGATCCATCAGAATATTATTTCCATCAGGATCTGTCAATGTGATATGTGCCGGTCCCGCAGTAGTGGCATCTGCTTCTGATGTCAAATGAATACCGCAGTTTTTCAGATGTGCCTGTATAGTTCTTACGTCATCAAAGGGATCAACATTTTGTGCATTTTCATCCCATCCTGGATTGAAGGTGATGACATTGCCTTCAAACATGCCTTCAAACAAACCGACGATGGCATTTCCATTTTTCAGAATCAGCCACTTCTGATCGATGTTTTCTCCTAATTTTTCAAAACCAAGATTTGTATAAAATGCATTGGATGCTTGAATATCTTTTACTGCCAGGCTTATGGAAAAAGCCCCAAGTTTAATGTTGGTCATAATTCAAATACTTTAGATAACAAATATAAACCAATTTGTCAAATGTAAATGGCTTTTTTGTTTTTCAAAACAAATTATTTGTTGCACCTCATTTGTAACGAATTTATTTTAGTTATTTCATTGATAATTCAATCATTATTGTAGTTTTGATAAAGATAACATATTTTATAAAAAATGATCCATCCATGAATCAGAAGCCTGATAAAAAAATCGGCCTTATTTACAGCATTTCCCTGGTTATAGGTAATATGATCGGTTCCGGTATTTTTTTGCTTCCGGCATCACTTGCTGTGTATGGAAATATCAGTTTGCTGGGATGGATTTTTTCATTTTTAGGGGCAATGATACTTTCAGTCATTTTTGGAAATTTATCTAAACTTGTGCCTTCAGCAGCTGGAGGCCCCTATGAATACACCAAACAAATTTTTGGCCCATTTCCAGCCTATTTGGTGGCCTGGTGCTACTGGGCTTCCATTTGGTTTGGCAATGCAGCTATTGTGGTGGCCTTGCTTGGATATTTGGGTGTTTTCATTCCGATACTTAAAGAAAATGTTGTAGCCGCCATTTGCACTGGTTGGTTTTTTATCTGGCTGTTTACTTGGGTTAATACCAGAAATATCCGATTTGTTGGCAATGTACAGTTGCTGACAACGATCCTAAAAGTCATTCCCTTGTTGTTTATTGGTGTAGTGGGTATTTTTTATATTGACTATAATAAAGTGAATCTTGCTTTTGAATGGAACTTCTCTCATCTGACGGCGGCTGTAACTTTAACGTTTTTTGCTTTTCAGGGTATAGAAAGTGCAACCATCACAAGTGACCAGGTGGATGGTGACGAATCTACAGTAAAAAAGGCAACTATCTTAGGAACCCTGATCACATCCTTTATTTATATGATTGGCTCTTTTGTAGTCATGGCTTTACTCGGAACGGAAGTGCTGAAAACATCGACTTCACCATTTGCTGATGCGTCGAGTTTATTCTTAGGGCCCTGGGCCAAATACATCGTAGCTGCAGGTGCAGTTTTTTCAACGCTTGGAGCACTCAATGGCTGGATATTGCTTCAGGGTCATATACCTATGGCAGCGGCCCAGGACAGACTTTTTCCACCTGTCTTTGGCATCAAAAATCAAGAAGGATCACCAGCTCGGGGCATCATCATTACCAGCATTATAACTTCTTTGCTTATGCTATTAAATTATATAAATGGTTTGGTTTCGCTGTTTACTAATATGATAACTTTATCGACCCTTGCAGTGATAGTACCCTATCTGTCTTCAGTTGCCGCTTACTTTGTCGTTGCAAATAAAAATAAATATCTTACAGAAAAATCCAAAATATTTCTACCTTTGACAGCTTTTCTCTTTCTGTTTTGGGTCATATCAGGAACCGGATGGGAAACGATTTTTTACGGTTTGAGTTTTATTTTGGCGGGTGTAATATTTTACTATACCACCCTTAAATACAGAGTATAACAGCATGCAATTCAATTTTTATATAGACCCCGATATTACTAAAGCTGAGACTCTACCCGGCTGGTTTTATCATGATACAGCAGTCTTTGAAGCCATTAAAGAAAAAGTATTTGTCAAGACCTGGCAATGGATAGGAAATGGTGATCAGGTAGATTTGCCTGAAATGGCAAGTCCTTTTACCTTACTTGAAGGTTTTCTTAATGAATCCATGCTACTTATTAGAAATGGCAATGATCAGCTCCATTGTATGTCCAATGTGTGTACCCATCGCGGTAACCAGGTTGTAGAACATGCGGGCAAATACAAAAATCTGATGTGCCTTTATCACGGAAGGAGATTTGCGTTGGATGGAACTTATAAGATGATGCCGGAATTTAAAAACACTCAAAACTTTCCCAGACCGTGTGATCATTTACACCAATTCCCTTTATATCAGTGGGGACCTTTTTTATTTACCGGCATTTTTCCTGATTTTGATTTTGAACAAATAGCTGAAATAATAAATCAGCGAATAGGATTTTTACCATTACATGAGTTCAGATTTCAACCTTCATTAAGTAAAGATTATCTGGTCAACGCTCATTGGGCATTGTATTGTGACAACTACCTTGAAGGATTTCATATCCCTTTTGTGCATCAGGATTTAAATGCCGTTTTGGACTATGGTCAATATACTACTGAAATTTACGATCATTGCAATTTGCAGATCGGATCTGCAAATGATGGCGAAGAAATTTTTAATCTTCCATCAGGTCACATTGACTATGGTAAAAAAATAGGAGCGTATTATTATTGGGTTTTTCCCAATATGATGTTTAATTTTTATCCATGGGGACTTTCGGTAAATATCATAAAACCTATCAACAAAGACAAAACCAAAGTTTCATTTCTCACTTACATATGGGATGAGAGTAAGTTACATTCAGGGGCAGGCGCTATGTTGGATAAAGTAGAACGTGAAGACGAATATGTCGTAGAAAATGTACACAAGGGGCTTAGGTCCAGAGTGTATACAACTGGTCGATTTTCTCCTACCAAAGAACAGGGTACTCATCATTTTCACAGACTTCTGGCTGAATATTTAAAAAAATAAAACCTATTATTCTGTTTATCTTCATTGATGCTTACCCAATATAAATAGGTTAAACTAAAGACATTTACTCACTCATACTCTGAGCATTCCATAGGAATAAAGTATCTTAAGCCATTTATCTTTCATTTACCACCAGCATTTCAAAATCCTGTGTAGACAGTTTGTCATCTCTGGAAAATGCTCCAAGCTTTGCACCAAATATATCTATTTCTGTTTTAAAAAAATGAAAAAACTGAACAAATATTAAATAAATTATACTAAACAGAAAATTGTATATAAAAATTTAAATGATAATTATTAAATTTACAATATATTTTGATACAGATTCTTTGCAGAATACTTTCTGTTCTATCCATAACTGGTTTAATTTTTCTTAAAAAAATGATTTTTATATAACAAAAGTTATATATTCGCAATCGGATCATTATTGTACTTTTGTCCTGTTGTTATTTGGATCATGAGTAAAATTAGAATTTGTATTGTTGAAGATGATGCTGAAATCCTTCATCTCACAAAAGCTATCCTGGAGTTGAACGAAAGAATTTCAGTGACAAGATATTACTCCAATGCAGAAAGTTTTATCAGAGACAAAAAATATGTTGATGAAGATATTGTACTTCTCGATATCGGATTGCCGGGTGTCAATGGTATTGAACTTCTCAAGAGAGTTTTCAGCAAAAGCGATCCATCAACGTATGTCATGTACACCACTCATTTTGACACAAAAGAAGTATTTGAAGCGTTAAGAGCAGGTGCCAAAGGGTATATTCTAAAAGGGGCATCACCGGACCGGTTGACACAAGATATATTTGATATAATTGATGGAGGATCACCCATGTCACCTATCATCTCAAGGATGGTTTTGGAGTCTTTTTGCTTAGGAGGAAGCAATGTCGATCATATCAGTGACCTGAGTAAGCAGGAATTAGAAGTATTATCAGGTTTGGAAAAAGGATTGACATACAAGGAAATAGCGATGCAAAAGTTCGTTTCTCCTCATACTGTACGCGCACAGATACGCACGATATATGAAAAGCTGCATGTCCACTCAAAAATCGATGCAGTAAAGTTGTTTCAAAAGAGTCATTTATCAAGTCTATTTTAAACTTAATGGATTTTCTTAGACTAATTTATACCTTAGCAATATATTTTATATATACATCATTTATTTTTTGCCAACCCAATTCAGTATGTTCCATTGATCCTGCATACCATGCAAAAAACATCATCCCATGTAGTTTTGGTCTGCCTGATAAAAATTTTATACTTACACCGGATAAGGTTATTGAAAAATTTCATCAGGGACAGTTTGTAAAAATAAGTGAAACTAATGATGCAGACCAAAGCTGGCTCAGAAATGAACATTGGCTGGTCTTTTCATTAGTTTTTAGTGGCACCGGAAATCTGCCTTTGAAAATTAAATTTTCTGACCTTCAGGGCGTTTGGAAAGTAGAAGACAAATCAGTTGTTCCGATCGAATTTAGTGGATACATCCCTTCATACAGCTCATTTAAGTTTGTTGTTTTCCCAGACCAACACGCTCTTCATATTGAATTGCAGCAAAATAAAATTTATACATTCTTATGCAAAACTCATCCTAAATATACAGAAAGAGGTCCTGAGCATCCTTTGATCTATAATCCTTACCTAATAGAACGACATGTTCAGAAACGAACAGCAATAGAAACCTTATTGCAAGGGTTTGTCTTCGGTATCATGCTGATGTTTTTTATGGTTGCTCTTGTAGCTTTTACACTACTTAGCGAAAAAGCATTTTTGGCATATTGCGTATACGTTTTTTTGGTATCAGTTTATCTTTGGAGAGATTTTGAATATTTGAATTTCAATTTTTTCAGTACCATGAAGTACGTTCCATGGCATTATACCAAAGTCCTTACCACAGTGATTCTGGGCGTGGCTTATATGCTTTTTATAAGATACACACTCAATACTAAAAAGACTTATCCCCTCGTGGACAGGATTATGCAGTTTTTACTACTTTTACTCACACTGGCTATTCCGATTGATTACTTCGGTAGCGAATTGCTGGAATTATGGAATTACAGAGTTGCCATGTATTTTATTGGTATCGTCATCTTAGCCAATCAATTGTTCATCAATGTGTATTTCATACAAACCAATGATGCAATAGCAAGAAGCGTCGCTATGGGTTCGATATTTCTTGCCATAGGTGGCATGTCTATTCCATTATCTCCTCCTGACATCCATACCTGGATCGTCAGGTCTTGTTTTATAATTGAAATGAGTTTTTTTATGTTTGCTTTAGTCATCAAAGCCAAAGGTATACTTGCCGATAAAAACAAAATGGAAAGCCAACTAAAGGATATCGAGCTAAGGCATGAATACGATCTTAAGACAAAGTTGGCAGTGGAAAAAGCCACTACTGCAGATAATCTCCGCAATGAGCTGGCAAGAGATATTCATGACGAAATAGGTGCACTCATGACAAAAATCACCCTCTCAAGCCATTTGCTGTCAGGTTTGTCCTCTGATACGAATACACAGTCACACGCCAAAAACATCGAAAAAAATGCTTCTAACGCCAACACTCAACTACGCGAATTACTTTTCTCAATCAATCCGGATTTTGATAAATTTTCAGCGCTTCAAACATATTTCAGGCAAATTGCCAATAATTATCTGGAAGGTATTGAAAACCTAGATTTGGACTTTGAAATATCTACTGATTATCCAGATAGCATTTTTGACCGGTATATAAAAAATCAGTTATTGTTTATTTTGAAAGAGGCTTTAAACAATGTAGTCAAACATGCCAATGCTTCTCAAGTCTCTATTAGATTCATGATGATTGACAGAGATCACTATACATTTTCCATCCATGATAATGGCATAGGCTTTGATATAGGTGATTCAAAAACGCTCAGTATGGGTCTTAAAAACATGAAAATCAGGTCTGAAAATATCAAGGCAAAATTTATTATTTTGAGTAGCAAAGGCAGTGGCACTACTATTATTATTGAAGGATGCACTTCATAAGATTTTAGTGTTATGTTATACAAATTTATACCTTAAATTTAGAAATAAGAAATGAGAATAAAAGTATCTTTAAATTTTTAATGACTAAAATCAATGCACTATGACCCTGACTTCAAAATAATTGCCTTATTTAGCGATCTATATAAGGCAATTATTTTGATTTTTAGGTGCAAAGTTGATCTTAATGGAAACTCCTTGATGGAGACCTGTTGAAATTTCAAATTGAGCATGTATCTTTTGGCATCTTTTTTCTATATTTTTAATCCCATTGCCTTGAATGATCTTTTCTTTTTCAAATCCTTTGCCATCATCTTTGATGGTCAGTTGAGTATTGCTTACTTTTATATCAATATGAATGGCCTCACTATATTTGATGGCATTGTTAAGCGTTTCTTTAATGATCATATAAATCTGATGATGAAAACCAATATCTGCCAACAAGTGCTTATCGGTAATTTCATAGCTGTATTTGATATTTATTTGGGTGATATCTTTACACTCTCGAATAAAATTAGACAGCCTATCTTTAAAAAATGGCACATCGTGACTTTGATCGATAGACCAGACTATATCTTTGAGATTTGATAATATCACTTTAGTATCAGTACCTATTTTTGAAAAGGTTGTTTTGGCCGCAGCGTCACTAGAATTGCTACTGGCCAGAAACGCCATTAAATTTATTTTTGACAAGCCTGAGCCTATATCATCATGCAGATCACTGCTAATTTCTGCACGCATACTCGCTATTTGGAGCTTGGCTTCTATTTCTTTGGAAGATATTTCTTTTTCCTGTTGAATCCAGTTCTTTATAATTGCAATCTGAAAAAATATCATTTCAAACAAAGTACCCAATTTCATATACATTAAAGGATATTCATCAAATGAATACAATCTGACTCCAGAATTGTACCGTATAATCATCACCAAGGTTAATAAAGTGCCGATAACATTGAAAAATACGCCGTATCCAATCAGATTTTTGTTCTGATTTTTATCAAAATTAGTTTCCTTATATATTAAAATGCTTACTGGAAGTACCATCAAATGGATCGAATAAAATATGTATTGTCTTGACATTCCCAGGAAGGGTAGTATGATGAATAAAACAAAAAGAAGCATAAGACCGGTGATGGTCCACCTTATAATTTTTGACAAAAGAAGTTTGCTTTCGGCAAATATGGTTTTGATAAAATATAAATACATCACATTGGCCAAGGTCAAGAGCAAATAATTTACATTTACATACCATTGTGATTCAAAAATAAGATTATCATCTACATTGAGAAATGTATGGGGAGCATTGATGAAAAAATAGGCTGCATTGAATAACAAAAACAATCCATAGTAGATGATTTCTCTTTTCCTGGCATAATAGAGAATGATGCCAAAAAATAAGATTTGAAATAGAATGATACCTTGAAACAGGATGTAAAATTGTTCAATAAAAAATTCGTTCAAAGGAATTGATGTTTTTAAATAAGCAATTATAAAAAACTTCGGATGAAATTAACGCTTTCATAGTTCATTTGGACATTTTACAATTGATTTTCAATCAAAAACCTAAAAATTACCACAAATGAACTATTGTCCTCCCTATACTCATGAGATAATTTTGCCCTTATATTTAATTAACCTTAAAAAATGAAAAAATGAAAAATTTAATTTTACTGCTGACACTTGTATTTTCTATCATTGGCTGCAAAAAAGAGGAAGAAGAAGACAAATTGATAGTCTATAGCCTTAGTGACAAAGTCGCCGGATATGATATGTCCCAATTGAGTATTGAAACTAGCAAATGGATTTTTACCAATCCTTTAGATAATGGGCCTCTTTCTGATGCGGATGGTAGTTTTCATAAAAAACAACCGCTCCCTGATGTGACCATTCTTGCTCCGAATCTTGGTGAGACCCAGGAAAGATCTTTAATTATAAATTCAAAAAACCCAATTTTTATTCCAGCTATGGGTGTCACCGGCTGGTATTATGCCAATGATGCCTGCAATCCTGACTGGAACCCTAAAGCAGGGCAATCAGTTTTGGATTTTCTCCAAAAAGAATTGAGCGGCGTACTTGAAGGAGCTACCAATGTCAAAGTTGTACTCAATGGACAGCCATTGGTACCTGACATGAAAGCCAGAAAAACCACCACAGCTTTGTTTACCATGAAAGTAGATCAATCATGGAACAGTCCTGATTGTAACTATACCGGCAAAGATGCATCCGCTTATGCTGAAGATTACACTATTGCTCTGAAACTACCGAAAGGCAACCATATACTCAAAGTAGCAGGAGAATTTAAAGACATAAACCTGGTGCAGGACATCACATGGAAACTTACGGTGCAATAAGCCATCAGTAGCTAAAAAGTATTTAATATTTTACAAACAGTTATATTATTCATCAATCTTATAAAAAACAAAAACAATGAATGCTATCATCAAAAACATCATTTGGCTGTGGATCATTTTGATCCTGGCCGCCTCCTGCAGCAAGACAGAAGAAACTGAACCTGAAGCTACAAAGTTTAGTGAAAAGACAGTCATCGGAGCATGGAAAGGTGTCAGCATACAATCCGGCTATGACCCGAGCCCATTTACACTGAGTATTGAGAAAATTGAGGTCGGAAAAAAATGCGGAGAAATAGACAATCTTGGTCAGTGCGATTATGATTATATTTTTAAAGAAAAACTGGGTGAAAGCCTAATATTCAGAGAAGAACTCAAATCAAGTGCCATAAACCCCAATTGTATCAATGGCACTTCAGTACTGTCAATAATAAACCAGGACAAACTCAAATACGACTGGGTTGGAGATGATCATCCAAGAAATACCGCATCCGCTACGCTGATCAGAGTCAAATAACATATATACATCAAATCAGTACAATATTTCCGTTATGAATGAAAAGCAAGATATAATAAGCCCGGCAATCAGATTGAGAATCAAAGGTAAAGCCCGAAAGGTAAAACCTGAAGAGATAGTTTTGATCAATGCTGAGAGCAACTATTCAACCCTACACCTCAGCGATTGTACAACAGTATTTACGTCCAGGACACTAAAATACTGGAGTAGTCAGTTGCCCGATAATCATTTTACAAGAGTACACGCCAGCTTCCTGATCAACAGGCTCGAAATCCGGTCTATCACGAAGCGCAACCGCACCATCAACATGGCCAACGGCATGATGGTCAGTGTATCCAGAAAATTTAAATTTAATACTTTACAAATACAAAGTTAATTCCTCACATGAAAATGATGTATAAAATTGTAATTACTCTGATTCAGCTTTTTGTTGTTTTCACTTCAATGTACGCAAAACACTGCCTGTGGTGCCCGGGTGGAGGTGGTGGAGGCGGAGGTGCTTCTACAATAAATTGCTCCAGTTATGAGAATACCAGTACTTTGTTTGTTGACTCAAGCAGACCTAATGATACTGGGGACGGAAAGTCATGGGAAACAGCTAAAAAGTATCTTTATTCTGCTTTATCTATTGCCAATGCATGTGACGCCAGTAGCATAGAGACGATTAAAATAGCACAAGGTGTCTATAAACCAAGTACAGTTGAAAACAGCGATGCCACATTTTTTATTGGTAAAAACGGAATAGTGCTACAGGGAGGTTACCCACCTGGTGGTGATCCAGAGATAATTGATTATACTGCAAACCCAACTATATTGGATGGAGATCTGGGCAATACGATAAGGTCCCACCATCTGGTTATGATGTATGACGTGTATAATATCACATTCAATGGAATCAGGTTTAGAAATGCCCTGGCTGATGGACTTGGTTCACTGGAAATTTTTGAAGGGGTCTTTGCAAGCAGAAAAGATGGCGGAGGTATATTTATGAAAAAATGCAATAATATCAGATTTTATCATTGTGTCATCAACAACAATTATGCGCATGATGATGGCGGTGGCGTGTATTCTGATAGTTGCACTGCAAGGTTTTCAAATGTCATATTTGCAGATAATGTAACTATAAATGACGGAGGTGGAATCTATCTTCAAGGCACATCTAATGCCACTTTTACCAATTGTGCCTTAGTGAAGAATCAATATCTGAACGGTGGAGGTGGAGCCATATACAATACTACAAGTACTACGGTTAACCTGTACAATACAGTGTTTTGGGATAATACAAATTCGTGGAATGGTGGCGGTATCAGAAATGTTTACCATTGTTTACGGCAAGACAACAATACGTTAAATGGAGGCGTATCTTCAAACAATGTGACTCAGGATCCACTTTTCAACAATATTAATGACCTGAATGGACCGGACAACACATGGTTTACATCGGATGACGGACTTCATGCCTGTGATGGAAGTGTTTTGCTCAATCGCGGAGATAACGATGCTCCCAATATTTTACCAAAAGATCTGAAAGGTGCACAAAGAGTGTATAACCAACAAATAGATATTGGGCCTTATGAGCATATTTTCATACCGGATATATCTGAGTTGCCATTTGCCATCAACGATAGTGCAGCAAATAAGATTTACAGTGGATATACCACTCTGGCAAATGATTGTGATATAATTCTGGCAAGATTATGGCCTTCAGGCAGCATTGATGCCAAAATAAAAGTAGTAACCCGCAAGTCGCATGACAATGTCAATACCTTTAATGGCGTACACTTTGTAAACCGAATATATTATTTGGAAAACCTGAGCAGCGGAAACGATTTTGTCGGATATATTACTCTTTATTTTAAAAATACAGAGTTTACCGCTTTTAATAATTTACCGTACTCAGTTAAAAACCTTCCAACATCAACAAATCGGGGAGATACTACTCACTTTCGTATTATCAACTTTGTTGGTTCCACAAATGTATATCAACCACTATTGAACCCTTCAGCTGATCCGGTGGTGATTAAACCCACACATTTTCAGTATGATAGTGCAAATGACATCTGGAAGATCACTTTCAGAAATGAAGGCAGCTTAGGCTTATTTCTAGTGACATCTGTGACTGAATATCAATTTACTCAAAGCGGAGATTTTAGCAATACAAACAAGTGGCTTGATGGCTTGAAGCCAAGCGGGATTTTACCCAGTTTTAATAAAATCACAGTTAATGCTGGTCAGATTTGTAATATTGATGAACCTTTGGAATTAAAACCATATGCTTCATTAATTGTAATGGGTACAAACCCGATAAAACCAAAAATCAATAAAGAAGGCCAACTAAGTAATAGGTCCAGCATACATGATAAAAATCAATCAATAGAAAAAAATGAACACTAAAACCTTTATAATATTAATTGTTTGTTTCTTTTGTTTGACAGCGTGTTATAAGTCACAGAATGCTGTAAGTAGTAATGCGACAGTTGTTGACGAATCATTAGCCAAAAAAGACATTCTTAATGCCATCGAGCAGGAGACCAAATGTTTTTTTGAACGCAATTACGATTGCTGGGCAGAACACTGGAGTCACAAAGCATATGCCTATCAGGCCTGGAATAACAGTGATGGCAGCGTTGGGGTCGCTGCCGGTTGGACTGAAATCGACAAGCAATCTGGCGAATACATAAAGCTACACAAGGCTGATGGTACAAGTCATCCGGAAGTAAAGAGGGATACTATCCGGTGGAAATTTTTTAGTGACAGCCTTGCTTTTCTGATGTGGAAGCAGTACAATGCAGATCGGGATGGCAAGGCTTTTCAGGTATCATATGAAACAAGGCTGATGGAAAAGTCAGATAATAAGTGGCGGATATTGAATGTAAGTGCGTTTTGGGATTCGAAAAATAAAGTAATGCTATAGGTATTAAAATTTAAGTTTGAAGGTATCAAACAGGTAGTCTGACAGCCTTTTTTCGGTCAAAGTAACTCCATTTTATAATCCAAAAACATAACTATATAGTGAACAGAAAATATTCTGCGAAAAATTTAAATCATAATGTATTGTAAATTAAATAATTATGATTTAAATTTTCGCAATCAATTTTCTGTTTGGATAACTTAACCGTACTCTACATTCGCATATATCATTTTTTTATTTTGATCAAGACTTAAGTTGGATCCTGCAAAGCTACTCCAAATCTCTCTGCGATGACCAGCATTTCAAAATCCTGTGTAGACAGTATGTCATCTCTCGAAAATGCACCTAGTTTGGCGCCAAATATATCAATTTTTGTAAATCCCAATGATTTAAGTAGCCAAGTGATTTCAGATGGGACATAATAGCGTTCATTACACTCAATCTGTTTTTCGATACCTTCATCATCCTGAAATGATGTAACATTATGATCGCGAAATGTCATCAGGTCAAAGTTTTTGCTGTCATAAGTGGCATTGCCTTCATTCTTACTTTCAGAATGGAAATCATTGATGGAGTGAAACAAAGGAAACAAACCATTCAATGTTGTAAATATAAATTTTGATTTCTCTTTTAACGCGCGGGATACATTGGTCAGAATTTCAAAATTCATCT
The DNA here is from genome assembly GCA_016713025.1 of Saprospiraceae bacterium. NCBI lineage: Bacteria > Pseudomonadati > Bacteroidota > Saprospiria > Saprospirales > Saprospiraceae > Saprospiraceae bacterium. The sequence goes on from JADJPZ010000004.1 coordinate 2,158,672, forward strand.
CATCAGTTTCCATCAGCGGAAAACCACCTTCACACAACATAATGGCGACATCAAACTGCCTGTCGAATGGTAACTTTCGCGCATCAAACCTCAAAAACTCAATATTTAACCCCTGTTTATTAGCGTTTTCTTTGGCTTTTGAGAGCATGGATTCTGAAAGATCAATACCTGTGACATCGTATCCCCTTTTGCACAGCTCTATAGAATGCCTGCCTGTTCCACAACCCACATCGATGATTTTCAGCTCTTTGTTGAAATGAACTTCTTTTTCAATAAAATCACTCTCACCAAGTGTGCCTTCGGTGAAGATCTCATTATCATATTTTTGACCGTAATTTTCAAACAGTGTTTCGTACCATTGTTTTCTGCTCATTTTGTAAGTTTTTAAATGATGTATTTTAGTTTAGGAATTTTTCTTTGTTTTACCCAATCTAAATCTTTCCCTTGCAAGGGAAAGACTTCATAAAGATATCTTAACTAAATGACATTGAGTTTTTAAATGATAAAAAAAACTTTGACGGGTGATTTTTATCTTTGCTTATCATGAAAGCGTTCGTGAACCGGCGTCACCATGAGGTTGCAAAAAAGTCCTATCAATAGCAATCCTGCCATAATGTGCATCGTCAGTGAATATACTTCAGCAGCAGGCATGCCTTTTACCTCCAATTGATATTGACGCAGATAGTTGATGATAACAGGACCAAAGATGGCAGCAGCCGACCATGCAAGCAACAGACGTCCGTGGATGGCACCAACTTGTTTTGTACCAAATAAATCCCTTAAGTATGCAGGTATAGTAGCAAAGCCACCTCCATACATACTCATGATGATCGCAAAAGCTGCCACAAACAGCACTACAGAACCTGATTTGCCGATGGAAGGTATGGAAGCATATAATATAATCCCAAGCGTAAAAAAGACTACATATGTCGTACGACGACCGATATAATCAGACAATGATGACCAGAAAAAACGTCCTACCATATTGAACAAGCTGAGTAACATCACAAAACCGGCAGCTTTTTTGGCATCGATGGCATTGGCTGCGCCTACTGAAGCTTCAGAAAACAATTCCTGTATCATCACCGAGGCCTGGCCAAGGACACCAATCCCGGCAGTCACATTAAGCATAAGGACACCAAAAAGCAAGTAAAACTGAGGTGTTTTTACCGCATTGTCTACCAGCACATGTTGTGTGGTTACCATCTTCTTCTGCTGCATTAGAGCGGGATCAAAACCTTCAGGTTTCCAGTTTTCAGCCGGAACTCTGACAAGAAAAGCACCCAATAACATAACAAATAGATAAATGATTCCCAATACAAGGAAGGTTTCACCTACTCCTGTCGAAGTATCGCTTTTGAAACGATCCATCAGGTAAACAGACAGCGGTGAAGCAATCATCCCACCACCACCAAAACCCATGATGGCCATTCCTGTAGCCATTCCGGGCTTGTCAGGAAACCATTTGATCAATGTAGATACCGGTGATATATAGCCGAGTCCAAGTCCGATGCCACCTACTACTCCTGACCCAAGATACAACAACCACAATTGGTGCGTATAGATACCCAGTGCAGAAAGTAAAAATCCGCAACTGAAGCAAATTGCTGCAGCAAACATTGCTTTACGAGGACCTACTCTTTCCATCCATTTACCAAAAGTGGCTGCTGATGCTCCCAAAAAAAACAAAGCGATACTAAAGATCCAGCCTAATTGAGTAAGTGTCCAATCTTCAGAAACTGCTGCCGAAACACCGATAAGTTGTGAAAGAGGCTTATTGAATACGCTGAATGCGTAAATCTGCCCTATGCAGAGGTGAATGCAAAGAGCTGCGACAGGTACTTTCCATCTGTTGAAGCCGTCAGGTGCTACGGTAAACTCTCTTGAAAGGAATGACATACATGAAATGATTTGGTTAGTTAAACTCCAGACATAGAATGCGATTTATTTTAAATCACACTCACATGACAAGTTAAAACGTAAAGTTAATATTTACATAGATCTTATTAATGGTAATGTGCGAAAACTTTATGTTTTTGACAAGCCGTCTTAGCCTTAAATCATGATGTTTGATCTTGTTACTGCTTGAAAAATTCAATAAACACACACATCTTAAACTTTATGCAATCTTGATATTTCCTCCTGAAAGTCATTTTGTAACTCATGGTGTACCAAGGGTATGAGCTTTTGCACCTTGATCAATGTATTCAGATATATGTTCAAAACTGCCTTATGAGTATGTTTGTTAATACCTTCCTTATGGATGTGTTTACAAAAATGAATCAATAACTCTGCTTCGGCATCTTTTGAGCCCATATACTTCGAATACCTCGTTATCAATTTGAGTGCTTTTCTGAGGGCTTTTTTTACCAAATATGGAGAAAAATTCTTTAAGTTACTTAACGATTCTGTTACTTCATATTTTATATCACTGATGTATCCTGCCTGATCAAAGTCATCAAACAGAAGATAGGAAATCAACTCTTTATTTTCTGTTTTGAATTTAATAAGTCTCAATGTCAAGGTCATCAACTTTTGGGGAGCAATTGTCTCCAATTCTTTTTTGATTTGATGTAAAGTTGCTGCTTTCACAATGGAATCGACTTGGTTTAGAAGTTAACTTTAAAGGAAATAAGAGCATGTTTAAATTTTTATTGCCTTAAAATCAATGTATTATGAACCTGACTTCAAAATAATCGCCTTATTTAGTTCACTAAATGCGTTGATTATTCTATTGCCAGAACCATAATCTCTTGATTTACAACTAAGAAAAATTTTAAACATACTCTAAATTTTTGAAGACTAAAATGCTTTTGATTTGAAAAACTAAATTTTAAAGAGCTGATTAACAATTGAATGTACCGTAGATCTTAAAAAATTGTTTTAAATTAATGTCAAACCTTGAAACTGGCTACCCAGAGGCTACATCTTTTCATAGAGTACAATTGATTCGATTGCCTGAATTCCCGTAGTTTTTTCAGTTGATAAAATTTTTCCCTGTTCATCTGTATATTCCAGAGTATAAGGTGTACTCTTTTTTAACCTGATTTTCAAATACTTATTAAGATCATCGGTGGCCGACGGAGAGTAGCCAAAATCAATTTCCTTGTCATTGGCTTTAATGGTGATCTTCTTGGAAACTCTTACATTTGAAGCTGGAGAAGTGTATAATACTATCTCTGCCCAAAGCTCATCTTCCATTAATTTCTCTTTCTCCATTTGCTTTTCATATAGTCTGATATATCGTTGTGTTACATTTTCAGCATGTATTTCCTTGGATGCACGATCCCAAACGAGTGGATACGACGTTTGTGATGGTTTATATGAAGCTGCATATATCCAGTGTCTGGGGTTTTGTATATCCGCTCTTCCCGCATCAGCTACAAACCAGCTTTTATTCAACCCATCAGGATAATATTCTGTAAAATACCATTCACCATTGATCCAGACCTCTACCCAACTATGATTACCACGCATATTGGTCCACATAGGAGTCCCTGCGATACGAGCCGGAATACCCACAGACCTGAATGCATTGACCAGCAAAAATGAAAGTCCTGTACAAGTGGCCATTTTTTCTCTGATAGCCTGCAAAGGACTATTATTGACTTTGCTGCGCTTCACATTGTAATCAACACCTAATATTTTTTGAATATTCAGATTGACAGAATCTATAGCCTGATATATGTTATGGCAATCTTTAACTAAAGGCTTAAAAGTTTTGTAAAACTGTGGCCTCCAGTTGTCTCGGTCTTCGTCAAGGCTACAATAGGGCAACACTTCATTATAAAACACACTGTCCGGCAAAGTGCGACACCAACTGAATTCATCACGTGCCACATAAGCCCAATTCAACTGATCGGATATAAATTCTGTAGTCAGTGAAGTGATATCTTTTTCGGGCATATGATTAAGTAGAAAAAGAGCACCTGGTTTTTGATTTTTAGATACATTTTGGATGACCTTCTTAATGTTATCAGCATTTGAGCCAGCCTTGACTAAAATTTTTTCCAATACAACTTTATCTGTATAAGCATGGGTAATTTTTGATGTATGACAACTCATGAATGCAAAACAAAAAAAGAAGAAAGTGATCCTGATCATAAGGCAATTATTGGATAGTGGAAACAAATGTATGTATAACAAATTGCACAAATTCATATTTTCTTCCCCGCTACCATCATTCCCTATAGAGCTTGTCAAGCTATGCTTGAGATGACCCACCCAATTCAACCACGTTTTTACCGTTTATTAAAAAGAACACTGAAAAAGTGCAATTTGTTATACACACGAAACAAATGTAAAGATAAATCATTTTCCAAAATTTAATAAATTTGCGGATCATCTTTAAAAACATGAATTTTTTTATGCATATTTAATCATAATTTATTCAAAAATATTTACCTTTGCGCTCCGTTTCAAAAAGTTCTTTTAATCATGGGTGTTTCTAATCTGTATTCTCTGCCTTATCTCGGTATGAAGGATGGATTGCACAAATATCACTTTACTGCGGGAAATGATTTTTTTGCTGCATTTGAGCATAGTCCTATCCATCAGGGTGATTTTGAAATAAATCTTGAAGTAGATAAGAGAGGTTATCTCAGTGAGTTTGTGTTTGAGATTTCAGGGAAAGCAAAGGCAGTATGCGATCGTTGCCTTGCAGACATCAATTTTCCTGTAGCCGGACATTATGTTCTTCACAGCAAGCTGAGCACTGAAGAAGTTGAAGATGATGAAATCATATCCATTAAACCTGACCAATCACATTTAGATCTGAGTCAGTATATATATGAGATGATATGCCTTTCTTTGCCTTTGACCAATGTATATGATTGTGAAAATGAAATGCCCAGAATCTGTGACGATGCAGTGTTGTCAAAACTGGCTTCCGGTGACAATACCAAAGAAGCAGATAAACCAGATTCCATTGTATGGCAAAATCTGAAAGGACTAATTGAAGACAACTGATTTTAAAATTAAAAACATTTAAATTATTTTATAATGGCACATCCAAAGAGTAGGGTCTCCAAAGCAAGAAAAAACAAAAGAAGAACTCACCATAAGGCGTTGATTCCTCAATTAACAGTCTGTAAGACCACAGGCGAAGCTCATATGATGCACAGAGCCTACTGGCATGAAGGTAGCATGTACTACAAAGGTCAGGTAGTGATTCAGGCTAAAGAAGAGGAAGTAGTAGAATAAAGCACCAAGATTTGATACTTTGAGAGATATAGCTCCATCAGTAATTGTTTACTATGGAGCTATATCTGTTTATACAAGAAATCAGACTTATTTTTCAAAACAAGATGTATTAAGCTTTGAAAGTGCACTACAAATAACTAATTTTGCAGGGTTACAAAAATTAAAATTCACATGAAGACAATCATCAATTCATCTAATGCCCCAGCCCCTGTGGGTCCATATAACCAATCGGTCCTTGTAGGAAATACACTTTATCTCTCAGGTCAGATAGCCATCAATCAGGCAGAAGGCAAACTCATGACCGATACTATAGAAGAAGAAACACATCAAGTAATGAAAAATCTTAGCTATGTCCTTGCAGAAGCAGGAATGACTTTTGAAAATGTGGTAAAATGCTCTGTTTTTGTTAAAGACATGGAGATGTATGGCAGAATTAATGCAGTATATGCGTCGTATTTCAATGAAGACACAGCACCTGCCCGTGAACTTGTCCAGGTAGCCAATCTCCCTAAATATGTCAATGTGGAGATCAGCTGTATTGCCGTAAAGAGCTGATCAATGTCGACTTACCATAACCCTATGGATTGGCTCTTTTATACTTTTTCCAGATCTGTTTGAAGTTTTTTGCCATAGCTTTAGAAGTGGTCTTACCAAACTGTATGACATCGTTATGATCTTCAAGAGCAGGTGCAGCACAAGCAACAGGGTCTTTGTCAGATCCATTGTAAATGCCTATTTCCATTACAAAAGGAGACAAATCCGACTCAGCAATAATTAAAAAGTTCTGATTGACTTCCTCTTCAGTAAGCTTATATTTTTTCTTATAGAGATCTAACTGTTTGGTAATGGTTTTTGAAGCAGGAATAATGTATTTATATTTAGTTTTTTGCCCGAGATTTACACTCACAAGCTCAGAAAAATCTTTGTTTTCTACATCATAATGCAGTGCCGGGCTGATGACCCATACTTCTTTGGCTTTATCTTCGAGTTTGATTAGTTGTTTAATTGTCATTTCTATTTATTTCTTTAATTGGTGCAAATATAGTTATGGTTTTTTGAATGTGCTGCGTTGTTGAAAGATTTTTCGAGCTCCAAAGCGTGAAAGGCAACAACTGGAAGGTGTAGTATGTTTAAAAATTTAGCCTTGCTATGAACAAGTCAATATTGAAGTACCATTTTCCAATTCACTTTAAGTGCGTACCATAAGAATGTGAAGTTATACCAAACAGAAAATTGATTTCGAAAAATTAAAATCATAACTATTTAATTTACAATACATTATGATTTAAATTTTTCGCAGAATATTTTCTGTCCACTAGTATTCAACTGTCAGTCTTTCAAACAATTGGCAGGCAAACTAAATTCGTTAATTCATATATTGTAAGAACATAACCTACAGTTTAGCTATTTAGTAAATTTTCAATTATGAAATAAGTAAATTACCATCACTATCGTAAATATTGCTTTTACTGATATTGTATCATATAATTCTCAAAAATGTAAATATACTCTTACCTTTGCGTCAAAATTATAAAACATAAATGATCAGTGATATACTTATAACCCTTACGTTGGTATTTCTCAATGGATTTTTTGTAGCAGCTGAATTTGCCATTGTAAAAGTTCGTGCTTCTCAACTTAAAATAAAAGCTGACGATGGGGATAAAACTGCCATATTATCATCCCATATTGTCAATCATTTGGATGGATATCTTGCAGCTACCCAACTCGGAATCACATTGGCAAGTTTGGGTCTCGGCTGGGTCGGCGAACCGGTTGTTTCCAAAATTATCATCAATTTGTTTCACTTATTTGGACTGCAGATATCAGAAACTTTGGCTCATAGCATAGCGCTGCCGATAGCTTTTGCCATAATAACTGTTTTGCATATTGTATTCGGTGAGCTGGCACCTAAATCCATAGCCATCCAGAAACCTGAATCTACCACAATGATGATTGCTTATCCACTCAATGTTTTTTATTATATTTTCAAACCCTTTATATGGGTACTTAATGGTATAGCCAATTTTATTTTAAGAGCATTGAACATTCAAGCAGTACATGGGTCTGAAATCCATAGTTCTGACGAACTGAAATACCTGATCAAACAGAGTACTGATGAAGGAAATATAGTCAATGCTGATTATGAAATTATCAGAAACGCATTTGATTTTTCTGAAACCAATGTCAGACAGATTTTGATCCCACGCAATCAGGTAGTAGCTCTTGATGTGGACACATTTGATGAAAAGATGATTGACAAACTGCTGGAAGAAGGCTATTCAAGAATTCCATGTTTTGAAAAAAATATTGATAATATTATAGGTGTTGTTTACGTCAAGGATTTGCTGATATTACTTAAAAATAATAATGAACTAAACATCCGTCAGCTTGTGAGACCACTGATTGTAACTCCTGAATCAAGAAAAATCGGTAGCCTGTTAAAAGAGTTTCAGCTAAAACACATTCAAATGGCCATTGTTGTCAATGAGTTTGGTGGCCTTGAAGGCATAGTCACTATGGAAGATATCATCGAAGAATTGGTGGGTGAAATCCAGGATGAGTACGATAATGAAATACCAATAGTAGAAAAAATAGACGAAAAATCATTTAACGTCATAGCCACTTCACCCCTTGATGATATCAATGAGTTTTTGCCATATGCCATTGAGTCCATAGAAGAAGCCACAACTCTGGCCGGTGTGATCATTCATAAGGTAGGCGGTATCCCCTCTGCCAATGAAAAAATAAGAATCGACGAATATGAAATCACCATCATCAAGAAAGTAAGAAACTCTATCAATCTTGTCCACCTGAAAGTGGTTAGTTAGAGCTGGTCGCCATTTATAAATGGACAAAATTAATAAGCGGGTTATTTAGTGATTAATTCTGCTTTGTCAAATTACATAGGCTATCTTATTGATTGGAAACTGGTGGTTTAACCCAACAGATGTGACGGAGTTTCGACCTTAACAAATTCAACTGTATTGGAAACTGTTGGGTTAACCCAACAGTTGTGACCCAAATTTAGCAATACATTAATCTTTAACTAACTAACTAACTATGAAAAAATTTCAAATTTCTGGTTTATTAACTTTTGATGAAAGTCTAGTTGACTTAGATTTTTAAAGGTGTCAAAGGGTGTCAAGGTAGAATAAATAGATAAAGACTTACTCCAATAACGAATAGTCGATCCCTAAATGAAACAGAGCATCTCCTAGTGAAACAACGCTGGCATTGTTATGCCCTATGATATGGCCTGAATTTGGAGCGAGCACCTGGAAAGATTTATTTCCAAATGGGTCTTTGATTTCTCCCATCACTTCATCTTTCTCGACATATTCACCGGATTTTTTGGACCATATAAAAATACCTGGCTCACTCGCCCTTACCCATTTATCTTTATGGATTATCCATTGGTCGTCTGACATCGAGAGCGATGGCTCCTGGATCATGGTAAGTTTCACCAAGAGGTTTTTTATGACCTGAATACCTGATAATATAGAAAGATTGTCCAATCTGATGGACTCACCTCCTTCAAACACTAAAGCCGGTATCTTCATATCATAAGCTGCCCTCCTGAAAGAATGGGGTATCAGTGGCTGCTCTATCAGATACTTAACACCACAGCTTTGTGCCAGCATGGTAGCAATCCGGTCATTTTTATTATAACGTATCTGAGGAAAATTGTGTCGAGCTTCTCCGCCTGTATGAAAATCAATGGCTACGTCGACATATGGAAGAATTTTTTTAGTTATGATCCTCGCTACCCTTGAAGCCAAGGAACCATTTAAATGCCCGGGAAAGGATCTGTTGACATCCTTACCATCAGACACATCTCTCGTAAAGTTGATGAAACCAAACACATTTAATAATGGAATTAATATGACTGTACCGCAAGTGACGGAATCAAAAATGGATTCTTCAATACTGCGCCTGACTATTTCGATGCCATTGATCTCATTTCCATGGACACCTCCAAGTACCAGCAATGACGGGCCAGGAACGCCAGTATGCAATACATAGGCGTATACGTTGATTCGGTTACCTGAAGCAAGTTTGCCTGCATTGATCTTGATTGTATGGAGTTTTCCATGCGTGATCATTTCATTTTCGATGATCAGCTCTGAGATATCTTTAAGCTTGGGAGTAATAAATTCAGGAAACATAGTATTATTTTCTGTTTTTTTACATATTGTATGATTTTTCCGGCAATGTCCACTCCAGTTGTACCTTCTATCCCTTCCAGGCCAGGAGATGCGTTGACTTCGAGCACAACCGGTCCTGAATGAGTTTTTAACATGTCCACACCAGCAATCTTCAAGCCAAGGATTTCAACTGACTTTAATGCGGTCTCTTCTTCCTGCGAAGAGAGTTTGATCAGTTCTGATGTACCACCTCTGTGTAGATTGGATCTGAAATCTCCGGGTCTTGCTTGCCTTTTCATAGCACCCACTATTTCACCATCTACTATAAATGCCCTTATATCCGCTCCTTTGGCTTCCTGGATATATTTTTGGAGTATGACTTTTTCTTTGGTTGCATAAAATGCTTCAAGAATTGATTCTGCATTACTTTTATTTTCAGCGAGTATAACTCCCATACCCTGAGTACCAGTGATGAGCTTTATGATAATAGGGTAAGGTTCCATTTCTTCCAATAAAAAAGGCATTGTGTACGGATTACTTACGTATACTGTTTTCGGTACCCCGATACCATTACTTCCGAGGATCTGAAGGCAACTTAACTTATCCCGTGCCTTTAGAAGCGGCTCTGCGTGAAGAGTTGAGAATACCCCCTGACTTTCAAACTGCCTGATGACAGCTGCTCCATAACTTGTAGCTGTATTACCTATTCTTGGTATGACGGCATCCACATTTTTAATCGGCTGATTATTAAAATAGACACTAGACCTTCCTGATTCCAATACGAGGTCACAAGTCATGTGATCTATCACACGAACATAGTGATTTCTGCGTCGTGCAGCGTCGACAAGGCTCTGTGTACTATACAAAGCAGCGTTGCGTGAAAGGATAATAATATTCATGCTTGTTTCAGGCCATATAAATTGGGGTAAAGATAATATTTAAAAGTTATTTGGGTCAGAATATGTAAAAATTGGATGAAACCATTACATTAGTGTCTCAAAAACAATTCATGATGCCAATCGCTCTAAACAATAAAAAAACGATCAAGGCCTGGGCTATTTTTGATTGGGCCAATTCAGCTTATGCGTTGGTTATTTCAACGGCGATATTTCCCGGATATTTTGAAGAATATACTCCAAAAGAAATAAGTATTGGGCCTATGAATTTTTCAAACAGTGCACTTTATTCTTTCGCTGTTTCTTTTTCGTATATAGTGATTGCTTGCCTCTCTCCATTATTGTCAGGTATTGCAGATTATAGCGGGAGAAGAAAGTATTTTCTAAAAGCTTTTACATTAATTGGCTCCTTAGCATGTATCATGTTGTATTTTTTTAAAGGCGAACCACAATTATGGCTTGGCACATCAGCTTTTATACTTGCCACTATTGGGTTTGCCGGTAGCCTCGTTTTTTATGACTCATATCTCCCACTGATTGTGACTGAAGACCAATATAATCGGGTCAGTGCCAAAGGATTTACATATGGATATATAGGGAGTGTCATTTTACTTATAGTGATTCTATTGATGATATTATTTCCTGCCACTTTTGGTCTTGCAGACAGTCAGATTGGTGCACGTATAGGCTTTTTGCTCGTTGGCGTCTGGTGGTTAGGTTTTGCACAATACACATTCCGCCACATGCCGCCAGACCAGATCAATCTGTTCAGTAAAGACATGATCAAAAATGGCTACATAGAGATCAAAGGTGCATTTGAAAGAATTAGAAATATCCCGGATATCAGAAATTTCCTCACTGCTTTTTTCTTCTACAGTGCGGGGGTTCAAACGATAATTTATTTAGCCACTGTATTTGCGAAAAAGGAGCTCGGTTTTGCTGTTGGCGAATTGGTCTTGCTTGTACTCATTCTGCAATTGGTGGCCATTGGCGGAGCACAGGCATTCTCTGTCTTAGGCAATAAAAAAGGTAATAAAACTTCCATACTTACTATGATTATCATTTGGATTTTTATATGTCTTGCTGCATATTTTACTTATGACAAGCTTACATTTTATGTCATTGCCGGATTTGTTGGTCTGGTGATGGGTGGTATACAATCACTATCCCGAGCAAGTTACTCTATGCTGATACCAGAAAAGGACCATGACACCACTTCATACTTCAGCTTCTACGATGTGGTATACAAATCAGCCATAGTTGGCGGCACATTCATATTCGGATTGGTGGATAATATTACCAATAATATGAGGTATTCTGTTTTGGCTTTGGCGTTTCTGTTTGTTATAGGATTTTATTTTATGAGCAAAACGAAGATAGAGAGAACGGTCTCAACTATATGAAATTGGTGTATCCCAAAATTACACTTTCTTAAAATTGCTTTTGTTTTACGCCAACTCTAAAGGAAGACAAAAGGAATTTTATAATAAGTGCCATAAAAAATCGATTGAATAAACAGGAGGAAAAATTTCTGACAATAATGATGAAAGTGATAAAAATCAAAGAACGAGTGCACTCCCTCCATTTTAAGGGTGACTGAATGGTTGCAAAGCAAATTGAGTGAACGATTTCACTCAATAATGAAGGAACCACAAACGTCGGCTTGTGGACACATTTGGGGTTGGTAAATTTAGAGGAATTGAATGAAAAAACGGTCTCACATATATGAAAGCCTTATTTTTACACAAGAATTAAAATAATCTATCTATTTGATACACAACATAATCAAATTTGGCTCTGCACTCCTTTTACTTTTGTGGCTAACGTCTTGCCATTCGATAAAAAATTCAAATCCGGTATCAACAATTACCGAAGTGTGGATAGGAACACCATTCTGTAAGCCGAAAAAGATTGTCTTGGAAAAAACAAACACCTACCAATGTCTCAATCATGAATTTATAATCAGTAAAGATGCGCTTCTGAATGAACCTTTGACCATTGAAGAAGAATTCCAAAATGCTTTCAGAGGGAATTATTATGCCAAATTTTTTGAAATCATCCACATAGATTCAAAACTGTACCGGGTTTTCAGGGATTCAGTACAATTGGTTTCCATCTCTGATCTGAACCTAAGTAAAAAACAATTATTTTCATGCCCAACCTGCAATAAAAGTGCCACTTTGATATTCAGAAACCGGACATATCATTATCCTTTCTTTTGGCCCGAAACGGCTTCCAGTTCATTTCAATATAACTTTACAATAGACACTATTTCAGGCTATTACCGGAAAATATGGATAGCTAAGTCAGACTCTCTGCCTTCTGGAGTCACATTCAGAAAATCTGCCTTAAAGTCCTTTACAATCTACAATCCTAAAACAAAAGACAAACAAGCCATTCAAAATATTTTAGTCAATATAAAACCTTTGTAATTCTGTCATTTCTTCTCCCGAAACATAAGTTTTGTACTGCTTTTAAAAAAAAACTAACTCTAAGCATGCAACATTAACTCCATTTTTGTTACTTAACTGTATAAATCAAATTAATTCATTTCTATATCCTTCAAGTTGTGGTAACAGTTGCGGAGCAAGATAACAAAATGAAAGAGTTAGCACAACGTTGCAAAAACGGAGATCAGCATGCCTATACTGAAGTGTATCATTTATATGCACGAAAAGTATATAATACGATATACAGATTTATCGGCCATACGGGAGAAGCTGAAGATATCATGCAGGATTGTTTTGTTGATGCTTTTACAAAAATAGATTCATTTATAGGCAAGGGTTCATTGGAAAGTTGGATAAAGAGTATTGCTATTAATAAGTCACTCTCACATCTGAGAAGCCGTAAACTGACATTTGCTGAACTGGATATCAACATACATCATATTGCAGAGTTTGATGATGACCAAATGGACTATATGAAATATTCTTGTGAACAGATACATAAAGCCATATTACAATTATCTGACGGATACAGGACTATAGTAAATCTTTATGTTTTTGAAAATATACCACATGAAGAAATAGCTCAATTATTGGGTATCAGTCACAGCACCGTCAGAAGCCAGTATCATCGGGCAAAGAAGAGAATAGAGATGTATTTAAATGGTTTTGATTAAATTTTTAATTTTAAAATAGTAATGGACAAATTTAAAGAATATATTGACCAAAACAGAGACCGGATGGATATCGAGGTACCACCATATGTCATCAATGCTGTAATAGGGAAAATAGAAAAGAAAAACAATAAAAAAAGTTTTGAGCCAAAGACCATTATTGCATTATTTCTGGCGGTGGCAGCGTGCCTTATACCAGCTATGCTCATTGTTTGGTTTGCGTTTAAAGGAGGTCCAACCCACGACAACCTACCTGATACGGTTACTATAACAGCCATTCAAAAGGAAAAAGATCTAAAGGCTGAGAATCCGATAGCCACTCCGGAACTGATACCGGCGGACAACAATAAAAACGTCGTACTTATCGCACCAAAACAGACATATCATAAACCAGCATCCGGATTCAATAAAAACCAATTTTACCAATTTGCCCATGATGGAAATTCGTCTGCCAACCGCTACAGTGCGATGAAGCTTCCGGAAAATGTTCATAAAATTGATCGTGAAATATTAAATGTCCTCATTCATACATTGAATAATGACCCTTCGGACAATGTAAAACTTGCAGCCTTGGAATCATTGGAAAATTTTGTATCAGAACCTTATGTTAAGAAATCTCTGATCGCTTCCCTTAAAACACAAACAGACCCAATCATACAAATCAAGCTTATCAATATTCTGTCCAATGCCCGTGTCAACGCTATTGAAGAAGAATTGAATCGTATGTACAATTCGGATGAGACCGAAATGATGATCAAACATGAAATCCTTCTTGCAAAACAAAAGTTATCCTTATAAATATTTTTAAACCAATTTAATCTTATTCTTATGAAAACACAGTTATTTATTCTATTTATCCTTATTACAGGGTTTTGCAATTCCTTCGCGCAAAAGTACGAAGCTAATACAACTGCCAAAACATTAGTGCTCGAATCCGGTGGATTGGTCATCGAAGGCCACACGGGCAAATCCATCATCATAGAACAGTATGAAGAAGATACTGAAGACGCTGAAGATGAAAAAGAGAAACAAGATAAAAAGGATAAAAAAGGTGAAAGGCTATCATCATTGTCAAACATTAGTGTGTATGTAAAACAGACAACTAAAAATCACCGTTACCCTGGAGATGATTGCAATGGTAACGAGGACAGAAAAAAAGGATTAACAGTACTTAATCCCAGTGGCTTGAAAGACAATACAGGTTTTGGATTGTATATTAATGACAACGGTACCAATATTGAAATCAAACCGGTATCCAGAAATTGCTGTAATAATATCGTTGTAAAAATTCCAAATACTATGAATATAACAGGAAATATCAATGGCATAGTAAATCAAAATTCAATAAAAATATCAAAAATTTCCGGAGAGATAGACCTGTCTACCCAATATAATAAGTTGTATTTTGATGATTTGTCTGGTCCCATCATGGCCAAAACTACTTATGGAGATGTCGAGGGTTCATTAGCTCAATCTATCAAAGCACCGATTTCAATAATTTCAGCATATGGACTAATAGACTTGAAGCTACAGCCTTCACCAAAAATAAACGTAGAACTCATCACACCTTGGGGCAATACTTATGTTCCAAACGACCTGACAATAGAACTTACTGAGAAATCTGATGCAAAGAGTATAAAGCTACCCGCTATAAAGGGTAAAATCAACGGAGGTGGCCCATTGATAGTTTTAAATGCCAGCTATGGCAATATTTATCTGAGAACAAATTAATTATACAGTTTAGCCCAGTTCATTCATTTTGTTACCAAAGGATCATGCAATAAATTTTGTTTGATCCTTTGTTTTTTGATGTTCACCAAATAGTCTTTTTTGACCTAATGACAATAACAAGTAACAAACCATTATGTGGTTCCATATCGGATGACTTTGTTAATATGAACATTTATTTGGTATTGGCATACGAATATGGGTGGCATCAGTTGAAGATTTTTAATTTTAGGATTGACCAGTGATATGGCCTTCATTTGATGTCAAAATCTGCTTCAAAATAGTGTCCAACTATTAAATTCAGTTATTTTTGTAACATGATTTTCAAAGGCAATATAATTTCATCTGTTCAGGAAAAAATAATGTGGGTATTTTTCTACCCACTTATTGCTCTATCATTTATTTATATTGCTAATGATAATTCTCTAGTTGAACTTCTTGAGAACCCTTCATTTTTTTCAGATATAGTATTTGCAATAATCTTGACTTATGGTGTTGGCCTGTATTTAAACAAATTAAATGCAAAACTCGACTTAGAATTTTCATGGGTTGAATATTTCAAAATTCGAGTAGCAAAACAATTTGTATTTGGTGTACTTTCGCCTTTGTTGGTGGCAATATTGCTCGAAATTGCATATTTGAAAGCCATAGATATTTCCTTTTTTGAAAGTTCTATTCTTAATTTAGAGTTGCCGCTTGCATTTATATTTTTGATGCTCATCAATTTGGGCTTATTAGCTGGCAACCTTTTAAGAAATGAAAAAGTCACCGATACAAGGCAGGAACCAATGTTTAAAAACTCATCAAAAACCTTAACTTACTTCAATGTCCAAAAAGGCCTTGTTGAAGAAAATCTGGCACTTGAACGATGTGCCCTAATAATGAGTGCCAATAAATTGTTGTGGTTGCAAACTTTTGAAGGCGAAAAGTATCGTTTACAAGGGACTTTGGATGAATGGGAAGAAAAACTGAAATATTCAAATTTTTACAGAGTAAACCGGCAGTATCTTGTTTCATACACATCCATCCAATCAGTTGAACCAACTTCCACAAGAAAACTAAAAATAAACTTTGTATTTCCTACTGAAAATGTGTACATTTCCAAACCCAAGGTTGCTAAATTCCGACAATGGTGGAAGCAATAATGGAAAGTTTAGCGGTTTTTTGTACCGGTTTAGTATTTTAGAACATGATTTTAAACTTGCCACAAAATAATTAATTTCATTTTTGCAAAAAAAATATCCGCAAGAATGAACAGAATTCAAGTATTGCTCATTTTCTTTGTATCAAAAGTTTTGGTAGGACAGGGCAAACCAATTCCAATAAATATTTCAGTTATTAACCAATCTACAGCTATCCCATTTACAAGGTTTGTATCAACACCTATCCACCCGGGACTTCAAGTGGGGACAGAATTCGAATATCAGGTTAATGAAAATTCACGACTTTTTCAGACAGCAAACATTAATTATTTCTACCACAACTATCTGGCACAAGGAATTGGGATCAATACAGAATTCGGATATGAATATCGTTTTAAAAATGGGTTAGCATTATCAGGACTTTTGGGTGTGGGTTATTTACACACATTTGCAACTGCTGAAGAATTTACGTTTACAATTGGACAATATGAAAAGAAAGCTGATAAAGGAAATGCAAGATTATACCCTTCATTTTCCTTAGATATTGGCTATTATCTCAAAATGAACGAAAAGAACAGTCCTAAAATATTTATCCGTTATCAATCTTGGGCAGAATATCCTTATTCCCCAGAATTTATTCCCGTAATGACACATATAAATTTGCATATCGGAGCTAAATTTTTTATTTATTCAAAGCACTATTAAAATGAAAAAATCAATATACCTTATCTTAGCTGTATTTTTGCTAAACTCTTGTCAGAAAGACCAAGATATTAATCCTATGTTTTATAATTGTAATTTCAATTTTGTCGACAGCAGTTCAGTAAATCCTAAAAACCAAACATATCAGACTATTCTAAATGATATTACATCAAGTGGTGTCGTTGGAATTACTATGTCTGTCTATCATACCCAAACAGGTATGTGGGTGGGTGCAAGCGGGAAAGCAGACTTGAGTAATAATATAGCAATGCAGCCTTGTAATATCAGCCGAGTGGGTTCAACAGTGAAAATGTATACTGCCACTACATTATTAAAACTTGCAGAAGAAGGAAAGTTAAATTTGGATGATAGAATTGCATCCTATTTACAAGGAGATGTGATTGATAAAATTGAAAATGCTGACAAAGCAACTATCCGACAACTGCTACAACATACAAGTGGTATTTACAATTACATTCAAAATTTGAAATTTCAAACCGCTTCCCTCAATGACTTCATCAGAGAATGGAAACCCAATGAATTATTAAAATATGCTTACAATCAAAAAGCATACTTTCAACCAGACGAGGATGTGCGGTACTCAAATACAGGTTACATTATGCTCGGGATGCTAATAGAAAAAATTGAAGGCAAACCGTTATATAAAGTCTTTGATGACAAAATATTTATCCCACTTGGTTTAACAATGACAAAATTTGCAGCTGAAGACCCTATTCCTAATGGTATAGTGAGAGGCTATATCGATATGTACAGCAATTTACAAGTAATAGAAAGTACGTACTTTAGCGGTTGGGATTATTATACAGCTGACGGTGGGTTAATTTCAAACCCTTATGATATGATTGTTTTTTTTAGGGCTTTAATGAATTTACATCTTATTAGCTCAAACTCTTTGAATCAAATGTTGACATTTAAAAAACCGAAAGAGATGGATAAAGAATTTTTCCCATTATCTTATGGAATAGGTATATTCAGAATCGAAACTGAAAAAGGTATTGCCTATATGCACAGTGGTGATGCTGTTGGTTATTATGCAAATATGCTTTATTTCCCGGCAGATAGCACCACCATAGTTTATGCTGCAAACAGCAACTATGGAAAAATAGATCAATTTGTATCAACAAAAGAAGCGATGGAGAAAATAATAAATGTTATAAAATGAAGATACATACCACAAATTATTTCAACACTTTTATAGAAATAGCCGACGATTGTCCTATTTCAAACAGTGAAATCCCACCTGTAAAAGGGGAAAATAGGACAGTTGCAAACATTCAGTTTGAGATGATCAGCAAAAATCCCTATACATATACTTCAGACGACGTACTATTTCAAGTTTATGCTGACAAAAATGACCTGATACATGGTGAATACAAAGCAGCAAGAGACCATTTTTTTTCCAAAGGTCAGCCTTGTTTTCGTGCGTCGCCATTGACAAAAAGATATGGTTGGGGAATTCACTATAACAAAGATGGAAAAATGGCCATTTATGGCGCAGATAGTGCGGAGTACGAAAATTTTAAAAAAGATAATACCATAAAACTTATCAAAGCTATGAAATCAAGTAAATAATATCTAAAATTAAAAAATTTAACATGAAACCTAAAATTTTAAACGCCCTCCTTATAGTAACATCACTGTTTGGATATCTGGAATGGAGTGGAGACAGCCATACCTTTCTTTTTCAGGCAGAAGCAGAAATTCTTTACAAACTATTTACAAATCCTACATCGGTAGTTCATCCTTTCATATTGCTTCCACTTGCCGGACAAGTTTTATTGTTCATCACTTTATTTCAAAAATCACCAAGTAAAATTTTAACTTATGTAAGCGTTGCAGGCTTGGGGTTACTCTTGGGTTTTATGTTTATTATTGGCATCATCAGCCAGAATTATAAGATTTTGATCTCCACCCTTCCGTTTTTAGTAGTAGCAGTATTGACCATCATAAATTTAAGAAAAACCAAATCAATATGAACATTTCATTCTCAGATATTAATTGGGTAGCCGTTATTATAGGAACTGTAGCATATACTGCTTTTTGCGGTATTTGGCACAGACCATTTGCTTTTGGCAAAAAATGGGAACAAGCTATGGGCTTTGAGAGACATGAAAACTGGAAGGAAACAAATCTATATTATGTTGTTCCAACTATTTCTTGCTTCCTTACCACCATAGTAATAGCAATTTTACAAAAAATGATTGTTGCAAATTCATTCTCACATGCACTCATTATTGGAATATTGACAGGTTTTGGTTTTGCGACAACCATTGTTTTTACCACTGCAGTAATTCCGACGATGAAAAAGTCATTGATGTTTGGCCTAGTTACCGGTACAGCACAAGCATTGGGAATAATAATATCATCGTTACTTGTTTTTGCATTCTCATAAAAGTCTAACCAACATACTGCTAAATTAGCATTAATAACTAAAAATGAAAATTGAACACATAGCCATTTGGACAGATGACATTGAAGGATTAAGGAATTATTATACAAAATATTTTGAAGGCATCCCAAATGAAAAGTACATAAATAAACATAATCGGTTTCAAAGCTATTTCCTGACATTTAAAACAGGTGCACGGCTGGAAATCATGTCAATGCCCAATATCCCTGACAATGCCAATGACACAGTCATATCACAGCACAAGGGAATCATACATTTGGCTTTTGGTGTGGAAACCATAAAAGATGTTGAAGAAAAAGCAAGTCAATTGAGAGCGGATGATTTTCCCATATTAAGTGGCCCACGGATTACCGGTGATGGCTATTTCGAGTTTGAAACGCTGGACCCTGACAGCAATCGTTTGGAAGTAACCACAAAATTGTAAAAAGTAGCATGCATAAAGCCATCGTCATAGGAGCAACATCAGGAATTGGGAAAGGACTTGCTAAAATTTTGGCACATAATAACTACGTTGTAGGCATAACAGGGAGAAGGACAGAATTACTGAACGAATTGAAAAATGAAAACCCTAACGCATATTTTATCAAATCTTTTGACATTACAGACGCCAAATCTACGTGTCAGAAACTGGAAGAGTTAACGACTGAACTTGGCGGACTTGATTTGCTTATTTTGAGTTCTGGTACTGGAGATTTAAATGAAACATTGGACTTGGACATAGAACACCGGACGATTGCAACCAATGTCGTAGGTTTTACAAACATTTTGATTTGGGCATTCAATTTTTTTAAGCGACAGAATTACGGTCATTTAGTAGCGATTAGCTCGATTGCAGGGCTTCGCGGAAATCGACATGCACCTGCTTACAATGCAACAAAAGCATATCAGATAAATTATTTAGAAGGACTGCGTCAAAAAGCAAATAGACTCAATAGTCCAATTTTTATTACTGATATAAGGCCAGGTTTTGTAAATACTGACATGGCCAAAAGTGAAGGAAAATTTTGGGTAGCCACCGTTGACAAAGCGGTTTTGCAAATATTTGAAGCAATTAAACAGCAAAAAAATATAGTTTATATTACCAAACGCTGGAGATTAATCGCCATTATTCTGCGGATGATTCCAAGTAAAATTTATGATAAAGCGTAGCTCACTTTTTCAAGACAATTTTGATCAGTTTTGAATTGGCATAAATATCCACACTAATTATTTTCATAAATCGGGCAAAAATTCCAGGTTTTCTGGTCCACCATTCAGGGGTCATTCCACTTCAAATTATATAATCTGATGGCTATGCAGGAAGCATTTCCGGAACCATTATATAACTCAAATAGTGAAATAATGCTGTTACCAAATTCTGAAAAATTAATATTGGCTTAACATTAGATCAGAATAAATTCAGATTTTTTCACCAACTTTGCGCGTTTATAAAATGAGCAAGTTCTATTAAGACACTTTAATCGTTTTCAATTAAAAACCTGAGATGGAAGCTTTTATCATAACTGGTGTATTTGTGCTGGCAATCTTGGCAGTGATGGACCTTGTAGTGGGTGTGGGCAACGATGCTGTCAATTTTCTGAATTCTGCGATAGGGTCCAAAGTGGCTTCATTCAGGACTATCATGTGGGTGGCCACTGCAGGTATATTTATCGGAGCCTTGTCATCTGCCGGGATGATGGAAATCGCCAGAGAAGGGATATTTAACCCAGAGTATTTCAGTCTTGAAAACGTGATGGTGATATTTCTGGCTGTGATGCTCACAGACATCATTCTGCTGGATACTTTCAATACTTTAGGCCTTCCCACTTCTACCACTGTATCTATCATCTTTGAGTTGCTAGGTGCTTCTATTATGGTGGCGTCAAGCATGATTCTGGCAGACAATCTTCCTTTAAACTACTTATTTAACATCAATGACGCCAGCAAAAACCTGACGGGTTTGATCAATTGGTCCAAAACCAATACTATTATTTCCAGTATATTTCTATCTGTACTGATTTCATTTAGTTTTGGTATTTTGGTGATGTGGATATCACGGGTTTTATTTAGTTTTAATTATACCAAAAGACTTAAATTCACAGGGGTTCTTTGGGGCGCATTGGCTATGTTGGCATTAAGTTATTTTTTGATATACAAAGGTCTTAAATCCACCTACTCTACTGAAACATTAACAACATCGGAACTGGTTTCTTACATTAAGTCCACCAATCCAAATGCTTCAGATACCTTATCTTTTCAAGAATCTGTCACCATCATCGGTACAGACGGTAATCCAATGGTTTTTGAAAAATTAAGTGGAACCGATAGCGGAAATGCTGAATATGAGATCTTTTTTGGAAATAAAAAAATAAAATCTGCAGTCAGTTTTATCAAAGACCATATGGTTTGGTTTTTGATTTCCTTTTTTATATTTTGGGTGGTCGTATTCAGTATATTATACAAATATGGCTACAATCCTCTTAAAATTGTAGTTTTTGCCGGCACCTTCAGTTTGGCCATGGCTTTTGCAGGAAACGACTTAGTTAACTTTATCGGAGTACCATTGGCCGGTATTCAATCCTATCAATTGTTTTCTTCTGCTCATGCTGTTTCAAGTAGCATTTCTCCCGATGATTACATGATAATTGGACTAAAATTCCCCATTCAGACACCATATATATATCTTGTTCTGGCAGGTATTATTATGACCCTTACTTTATGGTTTTCAAAAAAAGCAAAAAACGTCACTGAAACCGAGGTTAAATTAGGAACTCAGGAAGAAACGGATGAAAAATTTTCTTCCAATCTATTGTCCAGGACCATTGTAAGAAGCACTATTTCTTTTACGCACTCATTTGGGAAATTATTGCCGCTTTCGCTTAAAAACAAAATCAATGCTCAGTTTATACCGGTAGTACATCCTGATGATACGGATGCGCCTGCATTTGACCTCATCAGGGCTTCGGTCAATCTCACCCTAGCAAGTATGCTGATAGCATTGGGTACATCATTCAAATTACCGTTATCAACTACGTATGTTACCTTTATGGTAGCTATGGGTACCTCACTGGCGGACCGTGCATGGGGCAGAGAATCGGCCTCGTATAGGATTGCAGGGGTGATTAATGTAATAGCAGGATGGTTTGTTACTGCAATTGTAGCTTTTATGTCAGCGGCCATCATGGCTTTGATTTTAATTAACCTCAAAATCATAGGTCTAATCATTGTATGCGGGATAGTCGTGGCCACCATTCTTTATACTACTTACAAGAACAAAATCAAACAATCAAAAATCCTGGAGACACATCAGGTCATGCAAACGCTTGATTTTAGTACAGATAAAGCCCTTCATAAAACCGGAAAAAAACTTTCAGAAAGCCTGATCAAGATCGCTGATGCATACAGTTTGGTTTTAGAGGGATTAATTGCAGAAAATCTACAGAAGATAAGTGAAGCAAAATTCATCAATCAGGAACTAACTACATATTATGCAGATATAAAAAATAACTTGTTCAAAGCTATCAAAAAATCAAAATTGAGTGAAAAAACTACAGCACAACTCTATATCCTCAGTAATGACCACATGCAGGATATACTGCAGTCATTGACATTTATCATCAATAATATTGAAAATCATATTACAAACGCGCACAAACCTGTAGATCCAGGTCAGGCAGAAATTATAAGAAAAATCGAAATTGAAGTAGTCACATATCTTAACATAATTGCCAATGCCATTGATAGAAATGATTATGAAGATATCAATGATGTCAAGGCATACAAAAGATCGATTTTTGACAATATCGAAGAAGCACTGGCAAAACAGGTCGAAGGTGTTTCCAAAAAGGAATACGGCTTTAAAAACACCGATCTGGTCATCAATCTGTTGCTGGAAACCAAAGATCTTGTCGCAATATCTGTCAGGTTTTCTAAGTTGCTTCGCAGATTGCTGAAGGGAGAAAGTCCTCTTGGCAACAGATAAATACCCGGGATTATTATCCACTGAAAAGATTGGCCCAGCTTTATTTTAAATAAAGATGAATCGTACTCATTTTTAATTCATTCAGAATAAGATGTATATCATAAAATGTACTTGAAGATGATTTAAATCATTGACATAAGGGTAGTTTGAGACTATCTTTGTACATGAAATAAATCTATCAGTCATGAAAGACATAGCAAAATGGTGGGCAGCAATTTGCTGCATGTTTTTACTCACAACCTTTTCCTTTGTTTCATGTAAACAGTCGGCAGAAAAATCGGCAGAAAAAGTGATGGAAAACACTTTGGAACGTTCTACCGGTGAAAAAACCGACATAGATATCGATGACAACAAGGTAACTTTTGAAAACGATAATGTAAAAGCCGTTATCAATACAGATGCTAAAGTCTGGCCTGAAGATGCTCCGGCAGAAGTTCCAAAATTTGCCTGGGGTACTATCACCAACACAACGACCACCGATATGGGTGAAAGCAAAAATTGGGGTGTACATTTGAAAGATGTACCTACAGAAGCACTCAACAAGTATAACGCTGAACTTAAAAAAGCAGGGTTTGAAACATCTAAGTTTACTATGAACAAAGGAGGTAATGTTACCGGTCAAAAAGGACGGCTTATAGTCACCGTAAACATGGGTGAAGGAAATGCACATGTGGGAATTCAACTGGAACTCTGATTTTCTATCCTTTAGTTTTCAACAATACCTATACAATTTTCATAATTGATTTATCTGGTCTTATTAAGAATCTATAGATATCTTGCATAATTACCAGAGTTTTAACCTTATTAAACCCGAAATTTTGTCCCTTTCTAAAGGCGACATTTGTACTACTTTTTCCACTTTAATTATTATTAGATTTATAAAAATCTGATAGTCTTACTTTAATACAATAAAAAAAAGATGAACTAATGATATTATTTTTAATATTTTAATCTTGTTATTAAAAATAAAATTACCTTTGCATCATCAATTGAAAAATGATTTTAATTATTTGAGTTATCAAACTTGTGATATTAAAATTAAAAGAGTATATATTGAAAAAGATATTTGATTGTATAAAACCTTGCTGATTGAAATAAAAGCCTTAAAAACAAGACAATTTACAATCCCAGATTTGCAATTAAAAATTCTTTAATTTTTAAATTCAATAGAATACTCATACAGGTTTACCCCAATTTTCCAAAAAAATAAATACCAGAATCTCTATCTTGAGTATATAAATTGATGCACTTTACCATCACACAATTAAAAACTCTAAATAGATATTTTTAGTTTGATGACAATGTGATTTTATCAGATTGAGATATTCCTTAACGAACTTAAAATCAATGACATATGCATAGTTCATTACTTAAATTTTTGTTTACAATATTCTGTATGTACATGATCCAATCCATTGGATTTACACAGGATATACATTACAGTCAGTTCTATAATTCACCTCAAAATCTAAATCCTGCCCAGACAGGCATATTTAATGGTGACCATAGATTCATTGCCAGTCATCGCAGCCAGTGGCGATTTGTTCCGGTACCCTGGACTACTTTCAGTGGTGCTTATGACAAAAACATCACTCCATATGGTAATGAAAAATTTTTCTATGGCCTTGGTTTTAACCTGAATTATGACAAACAGGGTGATTCCAGATTAAACCTGATAAATCTGGGTGTGAACGGAGCCATACATCGTATGATCAACCAAAAGAATGTGATTAGTCTTGGACTTGGGTTAGGATTTGCCACACGAGGATTTGATACAAAATCACTCAGGTGGGACAAGCAGTGGAATGGAGATATTTTTAATACTGGATTGTCCAGCCAGGAGCCTTTTGAAACAACAGAAAGAATCAATTATTTTGAAACAGGACTCGGAATCAACTATAGGTATCAGAAATCCGCAAGGACACACCTTGACTTGGGGATCGGAGCAATGCATCTTATCGAACCCGAAGTGTCCTTCAACGGAGAGAAACCTACTAAATTACCAAGGAGGTATACTTTATCTGGAGTAGGAAACTTTCAACTCACTGAAAAGTTGGATCTGCAGTTGCATGCATTACATCAGATTCAAACAAAATATGACGAGACTGTTTTCGGTGCATTGGGAAAAATTCATGTAAATCAGGAAAGAGGCAAAGCACTTCAATTACATCTGGGTTTAGGGTACAGAACTTCGGGATCATTTATCCCTACAGTAGCAGCCCAGTACAATGACTGGTATCTGGGATTCAACCTTGACATGGATAAAACAGGCTATAACAATGCACTGAATACAAGCCGTGGCGCATATGAACTTCACCTTAGGTACATCATTAAAAATGTAAAACCATTTAAGTTTAAAAACTGTATGATTCTTTAATATTTAAATGGTTATACATTATTTTAAATTATAATATAAAAAATAAATTTATGAGCAAGATAAAATTTTTATTTCTATTTATCGCTTTTGCTGTGCTCTCTGGATTACAGGCTCAATCAAAAAAAGCATTTCTGGCAGAAGCTGAGAAAGCATTTGCAGAAAAAAACTATCATGGAGCATTGGTGTATTTTGAAGAAGCATTGGCTTTTGATAAAACCGATGCAGCTATCATGTATAAAACTGCAGAATCGGCCAGAATGTACAATGCCTATGGATATGCTGCTTCAAAATACCATACACTTCTTGATACCATCAAGAGCAATCAATATCCAGAAGCAGTATTCAGACTGGGCGAAATGTACCACAAATTGGGCATGTATGACAAGGCATCGATGTATTACAATCAGTATTTGTCTGAATATGCAAATGACAATCAGCAACTGACCGGGGAATCCAGAAAAAATATTGCCGCAGTCAATAAAGCTAAAAGTTTGAGTCAAAATCCCGATCCCAACTTCAAAGTGGATTTGATGGGTGAAGACATCAATACTATAGATGCGGATTTTGCTGCATCAGATAATCGAGGAACTTTGTATTTTAGCAGCATGAGATTTGAGTCAAAATCAAAAAATCTTCAGTATAAGCAGCTAGCCAAGACCTCATGAAAAAGTCAGAAATGTCTGCAGAATTAATTGGTCTTAATACTATACATGCCGACAAATCTGTTGCCAATTTTGCATTTAACGATGCCGGGAATAAGGTTTATTACAGCATCTGCGATTATGTCAATGGTTGGACACAATCATGCGAGATCTATGTTTCCGATATAGATCAAAACGGCAATCTTACGAACGAAACTAAAATAGGTGAAGCGGTAAATCAAACAGGCTCAAGTAATACTCAGCCCTACCCCGGCACCCATCTGACATCCGGCAAAGAAGGTTTATATTTTGTATCTGATCGTGCCGGTGGATCAGGAGGCAGAGATATTTGGTTCAGCGCCATGGAAAACAATTCTTACTCAACTGCCACACCGGTAAAGGAAATCAATACCGATAAAGATGAAATCACGCCATTTTATCATAAGGCATCAACCACCCTGTATTTCAGTTCTGAAGGCAGGGAAGGTTATGGTGGCATGGACGTGTATAGTATTCCTTCCAATAGCACTGACATCACTCTCCTGCCGCCACCTGTGAACACCAGCATGAATGATATGTATTATTATGTCAATCCTGATGGCACCCAAGGATATCTTACATCAAACAGGACGGGATTTTACAATCAGTTTGCTTCATATGAAGCCTGCTGTATGGACATATATACTGTAAAAATCGATAATAAAATTGAGCTGGATGTATATACATTACTTTATCCTGATGGTACCGACCTGACCGGCACTACTATATGTCTGTACGACGAAGATACAGGTAAGCTCATCCAATGTCTAACCAATACAGATTTGGAAAATAAAAAGTCATTTATACTTGCTCCAAACAAAAACTATAAAATCACAGCTACGAAAGATGGATATACTACCGCAATGGAAAGATTCAAGACCAATAGTACTGATAAAAAATTAGTAAAAAAGCTTTACTTAGAACCCGAAAAAATCAGACTTGAAGTCTTCACTTTTGACGAAAATACAAGAAAGGAGCTCATCGGAACCACTGTGACACTTACTGACCTTACTGATGGTAGCGTAAAAGAGATAGTAATCACAAATAGTTCATCCAATGATTTCAAATTTGATGTGGTAAAAGGGCGACAATACAAATTGACAGCGTCAAAATCAGGTTACTCATCCACCCTAGAGATATTTAATACAAACAATGCCACAGGAGTCATCAGGAAAAATCTGTATCTTCCATCCATGTTGCCATTATCTTTATATTTTGACAATGACTATCCGAATCCAAGGAGCAATTCACCATCTACGAAGCTATTATATATCCCTCTCGCATCTGATTACCTAACCAAAGAAGGTGAATATATCTCCAATTATACCCAACCTTTGTCTGGTGCTGAAAAAGAATCTGCAACTAAAGATTTGAATATGTTTTTCCAAAATGATGTAAATCGCAGCAGGGAAAGATTGACAGAAGTATGCAGATATCTTCAGTCATCATTAGAAAGCGGAGAAAAAGTAGAATTGGAGATCAAAGGTTATGCTTCACCCAGGGCAAAGACTGGATACAATAAGACATTAAGCAAAAGACGTATCAAGTCTGTTGTGAACGAATTGGTCTCTTATAATAATGGCGTTTTGAAAACATATCTGAAGAACAAATCACTCTTTTTTAAAGATGTTTCCTACGGGGAAGATGAAGCTAAACCAGGACTGTCAGACAATCTGGATGACCGAAGAAATTCTGTCTATTACCTGGGTGCAGCCAAAGAAAGACGTGTAGAATTATTGAGAATAAACATTAAATAAACTGATTATTTTAAAAATAAATTTCAAATGATGAAAAGTTTTAATATAATTGTAAAAACTATTGTGTTTTTGCTGATTAGCCTTGCAACAGCACATAAAGTGGATGCAACTCACATTATAGGAGGAGATATATCGTATCGATACGTCAGCGGAAATCAATATGAGATTACATTGACATTAAGAAGAGATTGTGCTCTGGGACAAGTAGATTTTGACAATCCTGCTTCTGTAGGTATATTTTCTGGTGCTACTAATGTGCTTATCAGAGAAGTTAGTATACCATTCAACTCCAGTGATACTATAGGCAATACTCTAAGTAATGCTTGTGGAGTAGAAGGATTGGGCGTATGTGTGCAAGCAACAACGTATAAAGCGATCGTGGATTTGCCATCTATACCTGGAGGATACATTATTTCGTATCAGCGTTGCTGTAGAAACAGTAGCTTGAACAATGTTGTCAATCCACTTGAATCGGGATCTACAGAATGGATTGCCATCACAGAAGAAGCGCTTGCATTGAAGAATAGCTCACCAAGATTTGTTACATGGCCTGATGTGTATATTTGCGCCAACAAACCGCTGATATTTAACCACTCAGCCATTGATAGTGATGGTGATTCTTTAGTATATAGAGTCTGCAACCCATCAGACGGAGCATCATTTCAATTTCCGCAACCACAGCCACCTGCCAGTCCTCCATACAATTTAGTACAGTTCAAGAGTCCATATTCATTAAGTAATATGATGGGCGGCGTGCCTTTAGAAATCCATCAAAAGACTGGTGTAATTACTGCCAATCCTAATCTGGTTGGGCAGTTTCTTATAGGCATATGTGTCGAAGAATACAGGAATGGCAGATTGATATCCACTGTCAGGAGAGATTTTCAGTACAATGTAAGAATATGCCAACCACCTATCATTGTAAACTTCACACCGGAAGTCAATGACCCTTGCGATAGTCTTTCATACGCATTTAAAAACAATACAGAAAACGGCAATACATACGAATGGAACTTCAATTACCCATCATCTGACCCAAGATTCCTTTCAACAGCTCAAAATCCTACTTTTAAATTTTCTCAGCCTGGAATTTATAAAGTTCGGTTATTGGCAAGGTCTTCAACTGGTGCGTGTGACAGCAGCCTCATAAAGGAAATAGCTGTTAAAAGTGGGGGCAATTTTCCGATTTCACCTCTTACTAAAAGAATAGTGGAACTATGTAGCGGCACTTCTTATGATATATTTTCAAAAGTGGACACTAGCAATAAATACACCTGGATACCAACATCCGGATTAGACCTTACCAACCCCGGAAATCCAAAGTTTATAGGAACTCAATCAGGAAAATATAAGGTTACTATAACAAATTCTTTGGGATGTTCGATCACTGACAGTTTGGATATAAAAGTGCTGGATAAAACACCGCCAATAGTTATCACCGGAGAAAAAAATGTATGTTCAGAAGCCGATCTAAGCGTGGCAGGAGGCAACGGAAGTTTTGAATGGAGTAGTACGAGAGATTTCAAATCTATTATAAGTTCGACTTCAAATCTTAAGGCAAAATTAAATGCAATCACCACTACGTTTTATGTGAGGACTGTAAATGGTGCCTGCGGAAATAGCCTTGATTCCATTGAAGTGACAGACCAATCCCTTAGTATATCTATCCCGCCATCCAATACTTTTTGTAAAAATGGGACCAAAGCTATAACAATAATCAATAATATAAATTCGCACAACCTTACCTGGACATTTAGCGATCCTCGCGTAATATCTGCAAATGGAAATGTCATCACTATAAAACTAAATAGTAATGACACTGCATCGTTTCAAATCAAAGGGTCAGTTAAAAATCAGTTTGGCTGTATCCAAGATATCATAATTCCTATCAGTGTGACCTTACCAAAGCCTGTGACATTTTCTGCAGTGCTGGAGTCTTGCAAAGATTATGCTATGTGTTTTTCCACATCAGGTAACTTTGAGGGGAATTTACGTTGGAATTTCGGAACAGGACTTGCAAAAGATACTCTGGTAATGCGTGCCCCATGTTTCAAATATGAAAAACCCGGTACCTATACCGTAACGGTTCAAAATGTAAATACAGAATGTCCATTTGATAATGTCACCAGCCAGATAGTGGTGCCCGAAATCGGTGACTCCACGGTAAAAGTGACTGTCAAAAATGATGTGTGTGCAGGTGACAAAAATGTTTGTTTTACTATTATCGGAAAATATACAGGGAAATTGGAATGGAATTTCGGCGACCCAGCAAGTGGCAACTCCAATACTTCTGATTTGGCTGCGCCTTGCCATTTATATTCGTCCAATGGCACCTATACTATAACTTTAAAAAATCCGAATACAGTTTGTCCATTCAAAGAAGTAAAGGAAACGGTTACGATCATTGAAAAATTTAAAATAAGTCCAATAGCCGATCAGGTAGTGTGTGAAGGTAGTGAAGTCACTTTGACAGCCACATCTAATGGAACAGGAGCCACATATACATGGACTGATCTGACCGGAAAAGTTTTAGGTTCAGGCCCTACTTTCAAACTCAAACCAATGAGCACCACGGATATCCTGTTAAAAGGTACCAATGGTAATGGCTGCCAGGATTCAATAAGAACGAAGATCAGCATTTTTAAATTTGATTATGCTGTTGATCTTCCGGCCATTATTTGTCCTCGTACCGACTATCAGATCAAGATCAATATAAGTAATCCGCAAAATTACACCTTTGTATGGTCTCCTGCAGAACTCATCGTCAGCGGAGGTACAACAAATCAGCCTATAGTCAATGCACAAACCGGCAAATCTTTGAGTGTGGTCATCACAGACAAAGCTACAGGATGTAAAGAGACCAGGAATATCACCCCGGATGTCAAAAGCCCTGTAGTTGCTACTTTCGCTGGAAAATTTTGTGCCAACCAGCAATCAGTGCTCACCCTCAATATAAGTAATCCGAATGACTATACCTACACATGGAGTCCAACATCAGCTATAGTTTCAGGAGGTAATACCAATGCCCCTGTAGTCAGAGTCACCCAAGGTCAGCAGATCAAGGTAATCGTAAAAAATAAGATTACAGGTTGTGAGGAAGAATTGACCTATACGGCACAAGTACAGCCTCCGTTAGTGGTAGAATTTGTCGATCCTAATCTTGAAATCAAACAAGGAAAGACTGCCACCATCAGCATCAAAAATCCTGTCACAGGAGCAACCTACCTGTGGAATAACGGAGACAGAGGTACATCGATAACTGTATCGCCCATCACTAATACCACCTATACTGTTACTGTCACAGACCGAGATGGTTGCGTCGGGACCGGTCAGATTACAGTTAGAGTCACGGTAGTACCTTGTACAGACAAAGACGAATACCTGCCCAATGCATTCACACCTAACGGTGATGGTAAAAATGATATCCTTTTGGTAAAATCCAATGTCATCACCGAACTTGAATTTGTTGTTTACAACAGATGGGGGCAGGAAGTATTTAGTACTACAAGGATTGATGAAGGCTGGGATGGAACATTTGAAGGAAAACTCATGGCGCCTGATGTGTATGCGTATTATATCAGAGCTACTTGTATCAGTGGTGACCGGTTTTTGAAGAAGGGAAATGTCAGCTTGTTAAGGTAAGATATTTGATATAGCCAAAGCTTGGCTGAGATGTAATACATCATTAAGACTGACTCACAGTGATTGTGGGTCAGTCTTTTTTTTTCTGATAACCACAAATATTAAGATGGTCTGAATAAGCGTAGCCAAACCATTGGAGATAGTGATAGCAACAGCATCAAATCTGATACCATAAAAAAACCAAAACACAAAAATAAGCCACCATCCTATGACGTATCCTAATGAAAGACTGCTTGGCTGATGAGATTTAAACTCTTTAAAAACTTGTATGCCGATGACAATATTGGCCCCTAATCCCACTATTAAACCCGCAGTTTCAAAAAATCCGGCTGGTATGATATCCAAAAAATCCATGATGATCTATTTTACATTTAATGGCCAAAAGTAGAAGGATTTTTAGAATAAATAGTGTTTTAGTAATTTTAATCTCAATGTCGTTTAGTTAAAGTATTTTTACTTATTTTTACCCATCCTAAATCCTTCCCATAGAAAGGAAGGACTTCATAATATGGCCTTAACTAAACGACATTGATTTTAATCTAATCTTTCTTGGTAAAAGTATCCATCAGTAGACAAACGTAAACTTTGTAACCAATATAAAAAATATTCATACCTTGTTCTAAATTATTCAATTAGAGAGAAAATGAAAAAATTGTTTTGCATTTTTGGAATGCTGATAGTACTTAGCCAATCGGTATCTTCTCAGAAATATGATATTATAATTCTCAATGGAAATATTTTTGATGGGTCGGGCCAAAAGTCTTTCAAAGCTGATATTGGGATCACCGGTGAAAAGATCACTTTTATCGGAGATGCAAAAAACATGAATGCAAAAAGAGTTATCAATGTTGACGGAATGGCGATTTCACCGGGATTTATAGACCTTCATGCACACCTGGAGCCGATCCTCCAGACACCTGACGCTGAAAGTCATGTCAGACAAGGAGTAACTCTGGCTTTAGGTGGACCTGATGGAGGAAGCTTATGGCCTTTCGGACAAGCATTAAAAAAGATTTCTAAAATGCCTTTGGGTATGAATGTAGCATATCTGGCAGGCCACAACACCATCAGAACCAATGTCATGAAGCTGGACAACAGGGAACCAAGTAAAGCTGAGCTATCAAAAATGAAAAATCAGGTAGCCCAAGCGATGGAAGAAGGTGCATTTGGACTTTCTACGGGTTTAAAATATTTGCCCGGTACTTTTTCAAAGGTGGATGAAGTCATTGAACTTTCCAAAGTTGCAGCTTCCTATGGAGGATTTTATACTTCACATTTGAGAGAAGAAGGACTGGGTCTGATCGATGCAGTAAAAGAAGCTATTCTGATAGGCAAAGAAGCAAAAATTCCGGTCGTACTTACACATCACAAGGCTATAGGAAAACCTTCCTGGGGAAAAAGTATCGAAACACTCAAAATGGTGGATGCTGCCAATGATTCTGGACTTGATATTCAGATAGATCAATATCCTTATACGGCCAGCTATACCAGTTTATCCGTACTTATACCATCATGGGCTCTGGAAGGAGGGTTGGAAGATTTCAGAAGCAGGATAAATGCACCATTTTATAGAGATAGCATCAAGCAAGGTATCATATTTAATATTCTGAATGATCGTGGTTCCGGTGAACTGAAAAGAATTCAATTTGGAAAAGTGGACTGGTATAAAGCCCTGGAAGGAAAGACACTCGAAGACTGGTGTCAAGAAAAAAAATTAGCACCAACACCGGAAAACGGTGCTGATCTTATCATCGAAGCACAGATGAAAGGTGGTGCAGGTGCGATTTTTCATGCGATAGATGACGGCGATGTGGACAGAATCATGCAACATCCCAAAACGATGATCGCTTCTGACGGAAGGTTATCAGTACCTGGCTTTGGTCATCCGCACCCACGCGCCTATGGCACATTTCCAAGGGTATTGGGCCATTATGTCAGAGACAGGAAACTGCTATCCTTGGAGAATGCCATCCAAAAAATGACTTCCATGCCGGCAAAACGGATGGGTCTGACTGATCGAGGTACTATTGAATCAGGTTATTATGCTGACATTGTCATTTTTGACCCTGTAACTATCAGGGACAAATCTACCTTTGAGAAACCTCATCAATATCCTGAGGGCATCAGATTTGTCATCGTAAATGGAGTAATCACCGTCGATGACAGTGTCTTTACTGAAAACAGGGCCGGCAAAGTGTTGTTCAAACCGGTTAAAAAATGATGATAATATTCTTAAAAAATTGCCATAGTTCTGCAAATCAAACTATTTTTTTAGAAATTATTGCAACATTCCAGAAAGAATGGTAATAGTAAACTTAGAGTATGTTTAAAGATTTAAGTAGAAGTAATGTAACTTTTAGCTCTACTCAATTATCTTCTTCCATTACTCATAGAGTATGGATAATCTTCCTGTTTGACCCCCTTCTGTTTGTTTGGCTCTGCAGACATTAACAATTCAAAAACTCCGCCCTTTGTGATGTCTTCGTGGTTAAGAAAATTTTTGGTATATGCTCTGTTTTTCAATTTTGCCTGTGAAACATACAAATTCTTCGCACTATTGTTTTTAGCATGGATTACAAAGGATTTTCCGTTTTCAAGGCGGAGTGTCATCTTTTTGAAAAGCGGAGCTCCAAGTACATACTGATTTGTCCCCGATGTCACAGGATACATACCCATTGCAGAAAAAACATACCAGGCTGAAGTCTGGCCATTGTCCTCATCTCCACAGAGACCATCCGGAGCCGGCGAGTACAATTTATTCATGATCTCTCTGACATGATATTGGGTTTTCCAGGGTTCGCCGGCGTAGTTGTACATATATGGCATGTGTTGTATCGGTTGATTTCCGTGAGCATATTGTCCCATATTCATGACCAGCATTTCGGTGATTTCATGGATCTGTGCGCCATAGTAGGAATAATCAAAAGTAGGAGCCACCACAAAAACTGAATCCATCTTATTGATAAATTGATCTTTGCCACCCATCAGGTTGATCAATCCCTGCACATCGTGAAATACACACCAGGTCCAATGCCATGAACATCCTTCCGTAAATGCATCACCCCATTTATCAGGGCGGAAAGGTGACTGAAATGTACCGTTGTTGTTTCTGCCTCGCATAAAATTGACAGTAGGATCAAAAACGTTTTTATAATAGGATGCCCGCTTCTCAAACGTATCTACTTCTGATTGGGGTCTTTTTAATGTTTTGGCAAGTTTCGAGATAGTAAAATCTGCAAAAGCATATTCTAATGTTCTGGCTACATTTTCATTTTTTCTGACATCATAGGGCACATAGCCCAATGTATTGTAATACTCCACACCATATCTGCCTACCGAACTTAATGGACCCTCATTTTTACTGTTTTTTAAGATGGCTTCATACAAGGTATTTATCTCTTTATTAGGTATGCCCTTTAAATAAGAATCTGCAATCAGTATGGCAGAATTGGACCCTACCATACAGTCTCTGTGCCCGGGACTTGCCCACTCAGGAAGCCAACCGCTTTCTTTATATGCATTGGCCAATCCTTCCATCATTTGGCTGTTGAGTTCTGGATACATAAGGGTAAAAAACGGAAACACTGCCCTGAAAGTATCCCAGAATCCATTGTCAGTAAACATGTAGCCATCCACGATCTTCCCATCCTAAGGTCCGTAATGAATGATTTTGTTTTCCTTACCGTATTCATAAAACTTTCTTGGAAAAAGCAGTGTGCCATACAAAGCAGTATAAAAGGTAGTGAGCTGTGCATCGGTACCACCTTCGATATTGATTCTATTCAATTGTTTGTTCCATTCAGATCGCCCTTTGGAGACTATCTGATCGAAAGTATATTGTCCGATTTCTCTTTGCAAATTCAACTCTGCCTGTTCGGGACTTATAAATGAAGATGCGATTTTCAAATGAACTTTTTCATTGGATTGGGTTTTAAAGCGGATGATGGCTCCGGAGTGTTTGCTCAGGGACTCCATTTTCCCTTCGGTAATGATACTGTCAGCTACTGTGTAGACTTGTTCAAAATCTTTATCTGCATATATGACAAAGTAGTTTTTGAAGTTATCAGGAACTCCTCCGGAATTATTGCTGGCATATCCGAT
The DNA here is from genome assembly GCA_016713025.1 of Saprospiraceae bacterium. NCBI lineage: Bacteria > Pseudomonadati > Bacteroidota > Saprospiria > Saprospirales > Saprospiraceae > Saprospiraceae bacterium. Next base: position 2,194,560 of record JADJPZ010000004.1, read on the forward strand.
GATTTTTCTTTCTTTCGGAAATACTTTGATATATGAGTTCTTAAAAAAACCATCAACAATCAAATAAGCTTTGTCTGTCTGAGGATAAGTGATCCTAAAAGATGCAGCCCTTTCGGTCGGAGCCAACTCAACGGTAGTGTTGTAATCCGCCAGATAAGCTTTATAATAAAACGGGGTGGCTGTTTCTGCTTTATGTGAATACCAGGATGCGCGTTTGTTTTCATCAAAAACCAATTTTTCTGTAGTAGCAAAAATCGAGAAAGCCCCATAATCATTGATCCAGGGAGATGGTTGATGAGTTTGTTTAAATCCCCTGATTTTATTTGATGCATATTGGTAACACCAACCATCGCCCATACGATTGGTCTGCGGTGTCCAAAAATTCATACCCCAGGGCATGGCGATCGCAGGATAGGTATTGCCGTTAGAAAATTCAAATTTTGAATCCGTACCCACCAAAGGATTTACATATTTTGTAAGATCCTGGAGACCCTGGCCTTTGACAAAGAGACTGGTTATCAGGATCATCAATGTGGAAAAAGTTGATTTCATGATGGATGATTCATTTTATGGTATAGTGAAGTTGCATGCTACGAGAAACAAAAATATGTATTTTATTAAGATAAATTGGTACTGTTGTGGGAAAATGTGCGGATATTTAATTATTGCATCTGTTAAAATTTAGGGCAAAATCACTTAAGCTCTTTATTTGCCCGGTATCGTATGTTTGGCTTGTTGCTCAAGCGGCGACTCGCTTTTACTTTATTTTTGCAATTTATTACACTACCAATAAAATCCAATTGTTCATAGATATTTTATGATTTTATAACTTTAAACCTAAAATAAGATGAAAAGAGAAACTTTCTAAAAAGCCTAAGCCGCGACGGTGGAATCATAACTTTAGCCTTGAAATTTAAGGTAGTAATGAAATATCATTTGAGATTTTTTAGTTATATATAAACAAATACTAATTCTGGATATTATTATCTGTATACAAAAAAAATATGACGCGGTGATTATTGACAATTGGTGTTTTTTTTCTTTTCAAAATATTGGTATCGGGGCAGGATTTAAACTATCTGAAAGATACACTGGTTGTAGGAAAACTGACAAGTCCTGTCATCTTCGATGGATTCAGTAATGAGGTTGCCTGGGACAATGCTTACAAAATGGATTTTATTACATCTCGTCCCGTTTGGGGAGCAGAACCTTCCGAAAAAACGGAGATGTTGGTTGGGTATGATGACCATTATTTTTATGTAGCTGGAAGATGTTATACCAAAGACAGTACAAGCCTCGTCATAAGAAACTTGGTTCGTGATGGCTGGAGAGGAGACGATTGGACTACTTTTCATATTGATAATACTTTTGACAAACAAAATGCATTGATTTTTTCAATATATCCTATGGGAAGCCGATATGATGCTGCCATTGGCAATGATGGTATAGATCTTGGCGTTTCGTCATTCAATCAGGATTTCAATATGTTTTGGGATGCACGTTCAGTGGTCAATCATAAGGGATGGTTTTTTGAAATGAAGATCCCATTGTACAATCTCAGACTCAGAAAAAATGAGAAAGGACAGGTGATAGTAGGCATCAGTGCTGCGCGGACTTTGCAAAACCCTCAGGAAATGCATATCTTCCCGGCTATCCCACAAAATATTCTGGACGGCATGAGCAAACCTTCTGTAAAAAAGCCAGTTGTACTTTCAGGTATTACTCCACGAAAATTGTTTTTAGCAACACCATACCTGGCAGCAGCTACTTCCAGATTTAATTCAGTCAATGCTGAAGAAAAAAAATTTTCCACCACATCTGATCAAAAGCACAATTGGGTATGGATATCAAAGCAGGTCTCAACCCATACCTGACCCTGGACGTGTCGTTAAACCCGGATTTTGCTCAGGTGGAAGCCGATGATCAATTACTGAATCTGACCCGGTTTTCTTTGTTTTTCCCTGAGAAGAGACAGTTTTTCCAGGAAGCAGCAGGACTCTTTGATTTCAATCTCGGTGGTAGGACACAAATGTTTTACAGCAGACGGATCGGCATCAATGACGGACAATTGACTTCTGTATATGGCGGCGCCAGAATGACAGGAAAACTTAATGCTGATACAGATATATGATTTCTAAGCATGCAGACCGCCCCTCTAATGGATGATGATGAAAACAGGCTAAGATCGAGTGAAAATTTTACCACATTGCGATTGCGACGCAAATTTTTCAATCAGCAATCTTTTGTAGGTCTGATGGCTACCAATCGTTGGGTGGAGCAAAAAATCAACACTGGCATAGGTCTGGATGTGCTCATCAATCCATCAGGAGATCACTACTTTGTGGGAGCTATGGCCACCACTTTTGATAGCGGCAAGCCGGTCAATCCGGAAGCATCCCGAATCAATCTGAGATATGAATTGCGTAAAACAGACGGGATCTTCAGCCAGTTTTCCTATACATATTCCGGTCGTGATTTTAATCCTGCATCCGGATTTTTGGACAGGTCCGATTTTCATCTTTTCAGAGGAAGGGTAAGCTGGGGAAAATTTGCTCAGGACAAAAACAGGAAATATCAATATGTCAGATGGCGGATACTGGATCTGGATGCTTATAGTGGTGCTACTCAACACAATTGGGAATCCATAGAACTGAAGTCCACGCTGCAACTCAATACTTTCAAAGGTGTGGAAACAACTATGGAAGCGACATACAATTACGAGTTTTTGGCATCACCGCTGACTTTTAGCAGCAAGACTACTGTATCACCCGGTACATACCGGTTCGGGCAGGTGTCTTTTGAATACCTTGAGCCGCGAGCCAAAAATTTCAGAAACTTTTTCAGTACGGCAGCCGGTACTTTTTTTGGCGGCCAACGGGTAAATATGACCTATAGTCCTATCTGGAATCTCGGTAAAAACTGGGAGATCCAGGGGCAGTACAGTCTCAACCAACTGCGCTTCGGACAAAACATCGAAACCATCCACATAGGTCGACTGAGATTGAATTATGCTATGAATCTGCATCTTTCTGTCAATTATGTGATTCAATTCAACAGTACCAACCGTCAGATATTCAATAATTTCAGACTAAGGTACAACTTCAACGACGGCCATGATTTATTTCTGGTTTGGAATGAAAATTTCTTTACCGAAAGAAGTACATCCTGGGGAGAGCTCAGACCCATATCCGGCAATCAAAACTTCATCCTGAAGTACAATGTTACCCTGGATTTGCTCAGGAGAAAGGGGAAGGTGTCGTGAGGGAAGGCTTTTCTTCAAATAATTTGATGGCTGTTTCTTTGGTCATTAGTAATTTTGCTTTGCTTTTTCAATAATTTTTATTTCTTCTTGCGTCAACTCGTGAAGGCCATAAACCAATTGGTCGATGACTCTTAAAGTCCAATGATTAAGGATTTTATGAGGTAATAGACAAAAATAATGTTAATTTTTTCTATTACTCTTAATTTTACTTGAAAGTAAAGTTAGCAACTACTAATGTCGCAAAAATTGCGTAAGCCCTTTTATTATCCCCCAAAATCATTTCTTATCTGTCAAAAGCTTTATAATCTATGGATGGATCATAATCGTTTTTGGTAGTCAGAGAGTGTAATTCGCTTTCAGGTCTTGAGTACCTAATGATAGGAAACAATAATTGGACATACCAGGGTTCTTTGATCTGATTCCAGGCCCCAAACTTCGTAGGATACTGCCTTGTGATCTTTGCAGTACCAAAAATAACATCCCATATAAAAAGTAAATTGCCGTAGTTACCGTTGGGATGTGATACCCCATCATCTGCGGTGAGTCCATGATGCGCAAAATGAGTACTTGGAGTTGAAATCAACCTTTCTATCACCCATGCTACAGGATGGAGCAATTTATACTTGTATAAAAACCTGTCCCATTTAGTTTCGCTATGCGCAAGCAAAATGACAGCCAATTTTATAGGAAGGTAAAAGAGATATGCATAACCCATACCCATATAAATCAAAATTGCAGAAAACCAAATACCGGGCATCAAAGCATAATATAGAATAGCGTTTCTGTATGTGACAAGAACGCCCATTTCTTCAACCACATGATGTGGTCGGTGTAGTTTCCACATCATACGATTGGAGTGTGATAATCTATGCCACCAATATTGTGTCATATCATCCAGCATCAGAAACGCCAAAATGTGCCAGCCGAAAGCAGCATTGACAAAATAGTCTTCATACTGATGAAACCAAGTATTACATATCCAAAAACTGAGTACAAATATCGTAGGTTGTACCAAAGTAGGCAATGTGAACAGGCTGATCAACTCTATAGTCCAGTCATTTTTTGACCTCCTGTCATCAAAATACAATCCTCCCATAGCTTCAAGAATACCTAAAACTAAAAGCATCATGACTGGAATTCCTTTACTGATCAACTCGTTTTCCATTATTACAGAGATCTTAACTTTATTAAAATAAACCGAAAAATTCGATATAAAAATAGCAAAAATAATATAACGGTCAGAAAATATTCTGCAAAAATTTTAAAATATTAATCATAATGTATTGTAAATTAAATAATTATGATTATAAATATGTGCAATCAATTTTCTGTTTGGTATAAAAACATCAGAAAAAATGCAAATATATTTTTGATTTCCAAAAACAGATGTAATAAATCAATTAATACTCAAAAAAAACTCGTCGGTATAACCTTGAATTTGCACTTGATCTGGAATGATTTTAATTGGGTGCTTCCATTTTTTTTTTCATTCAATCGCTACAAAATTATTTTTATCCCCCTTTAGTCCTGCCTTCCGATTAGGCATGGGATTTGGTAAAAAATACTTGATTATCATAAAATATTTGTATTCAGGGTGGGTTCACCGTTAGAATTATAACTCCAAATTACTGATACTTGTACAGAGTACACTATTAGAAATTTTTTATCAAATCAGGCTAAAGGCTCCCAATAGATTACAGTCTCAACAAAAAATTGACCGTATCCACCCCATCAGCAAAATCGTCAATTGCCGGGCATTGAGCCATCCCCAATCCAACAGTTTTTATTTGCGGCAAATTCATATCTGTCGCTATACATTGGATTTCGTTCTCTTTTGATCTCAGCCACCAGATAAGATCAGCCTGATTTTTGTAATACTGATAATGTAGTGATGCAATCCTGGATATAATCTGATCAGATTGCTTTAGGATCAGAAATTCACTCTGCAAAAATGTTTCTTTATTCAGCAGCATCAGGGCTTGATTATAGTCATAATTATTTTTGTACTTATTATGATACATCAGTTCTTTGAATGGTTCAAAAGCATCAATCACCAATGTGATATCATACCCTTCCGGAACAAGGATAAGGCTCACATTCCTGCATCCAAGACCAAAATAAGAAAAAACATCAACCCCAAGTCTTCTTAGCTGTTCCGGTGATTCATTTCCTGACAATACCGCAATGCTATTTCGGTTTCGTCTTATTATATATGGTACATGTCGGAAATAATATTCAAAGTGTACAGCTGATGCATTACTTCCCGTGGCAATAGCAGCATCGTAGTCCCTAAGTCTATCGACTTCAATGATATAAGCGGCAGTATCCTGATCAATTCGTATCATTTCTTCTGTAAACCATTTCATTAAGGTTTTATCCTTATCACTGTATTTGATCAATGAAATATGGCCGCAAAGGAAACAACATATCAGATCATGCACCCCTACCAATGGTATATTGCCAGCCAAAATTAAACCTATCCTTTTAGATTTTATATTGTCATCGAGATGATATTTACTAATGATTTTTTGCAAAGCAGAAACTGTAAGAAACTGATCCCTTACAGCTGCGAGTGACTTTCGAATATTTTCAGAAGTAAACCATGGATTTTCAATTTCAGCCTTATGTATCAACGCTTGAAATGCATCAGTTTCTAATGATTTCATTTGCTCTCCAAGCTTAGAAAGTACCTCTACCCTTTTAATTAAATTCATAACAAATGTATCGTAACTATATTTCAAACTCTTTTCTTAAGTAAAAAGACGTATGGCTTGTACACTTTTTTATCATATTTTCGGGTGTTCCTGAAAACAGCACCTTGCCTCCTTCTTTGCCTCCTTCAGGTCCCAGGTCTATGATATGATCAGCCACTTTAATGACATCCATGTTGTGTTCAATGACTATGACAGTATTGCCTTTCTCAACCAACTTGTCTATCACGCCCAATAGCTGTCTTATATCATCAAAATGTAATCCGGTGGTTGGTTCATCCAGGATGTATATTGTATTTCCGGTATCCTTTTTTGAAAGTTCTTCTGAGAGCTTGACCCTTTGAGCTTCACCACCAGACAAAGTAGTAGCCTGCTGTCCCAGCGTAATATAGCCCAAACCAACACTATCCAACGTTTTCAACTTGTGATGTATTGATGGAATATTTTCAAAAAAATGGACTGCTTCTTCTACAGCCATGTCTAATACATCAGAGATAGATTTTCCTTTATAAATGATTTCCAGTGTCTCCCTATTGTATCTTTTTCCCTGACACTGTTCACAATCTACCAATACATCAGGGAGAAAGTTCATTTCTATGAGTCTCTTTCCTGCACCTTCGCAAGTTTCACATCTGCCGCCCTGCACATTAAATGAAAATCTACCCGGTTGATAACCTCTGATCTTAGCTTCAGGCAAATCAGAAAATAGTTTTCTGATATCTGTAAATACACCTATGTATGTTGCAGGATTGGACCTGGGTGTTCTCCCGATAGGTGACTGGTCAATTTCTATCACCTTATCCAAATGTTCCAGACCGGAGACTTCTATATAAGGCAATGGTTTTTGTATACTATTATAAAAATGTTGTCTGAGTATCGGGTACACCGTTTCATTGATCAATGACGATTTACCACTACCTGAGACACCGGTGACACATACTAAAGTACCCAAAGGAATTTTTATTGCCTCATTCTTAAGATTATTTCCCGATGCACCTTTGATTTCCAGAAAATTTCCATTACCCTTTCTTCGTTTGGCAGGTATATCTATTTTCAGCCTGTTGCTAAGGTAGGAAGCAGTGGTCCCTCCGAGTTGCAGGAATTTTTCAGGAGTGCCTTGAGTGACAATTTCACCACCATGAATTCCGGCACCGGGTCCAAGATCTATGATATAATCTGAAGCAAGCATAATGTCTTTATCATGCTCTACCACTATAACAGAATTGCCGATTTCTGTAAGGTCTTTCAATGCATTGATCAATCGGTGATTATCACGCTGATGCAAGCCTATACTCGGTTCATCCATGATATACGTGATACCTGTAAGTTGACTTCCGATCTGACTTGCCAATCTGGTTCGTTGAGACTCGCCACCTGATAGCGTTCTCGTGGTACGATGGAGACTTAGATATCCAAGACCCACTTCAAGTAAAAATCCAAGCCTGAGCTTAATTTCTTTTAGTATTTCCTGGGCTACAGTATTTTGTTTCGTATCCAAATATTGCGGTAACTGCTGTATCCAGTCATAAAGCTCATCGATATTCATTTCACTGAGTTCACCGATGTGTTTTTCTCCCAATTTAAAATGCAGTGACTCTTTTTTCAGTCTAAAACCGTCACATGAAGGACAGGTCACTATACTTAAGAATTCTTCGGCCCAGGATCGAATTTTTTCAGATGAAGAATCCTTGTACCACCGTTCGACCATATTGATGATACCTTCGACAGCAAGATCATATACATAATCATTGGCCACTGTTCCATACTTAACACCATAGGATTTATTGCCACCGTTAAGTATGGTATCCAATGCTTCTGCAGGAATATCTTTGACCGGTGTATCAAAAGTAAAATGAAAGTCCTCGGCAATTTTTTTCAGTTGTTTAAATGTAGAATTATCCCTGACAGCACCAAATGGTTTGATACCTTCCTCGTTGATACTCTTGCTGTTATCAGGTATAATTTTGTTCATATCTGCTTTATGAATTTCACCCAATCCCGTGCAAGCCGGACACGATCCATACGGACTGTTGAACGAAAAATTATTGGGTGATGGTTCTTCATAAGAAATACCGGACACAGCATCCATTAGGCTTTTTGAATATGCCTTTACTTCTCCTCATCAGTATCCTGAATCATGATAAAGTCATCTCCCATTTTTAACGCCAACTGCAATGATGTCGAAAGTCTGTCTTTTTTATCCTGCTCCACTTTTAGCCTGTCAATGACGATTTCTATATCGTGGACTTTGTATCTGTCTAATTGCATACCCTTAGTGATGTCCACAATCTCACCATCCACTCGCACTTTTGTAAAACCCTTCTTCTGTGTCTGATCAAAGAGTTCACGATAATGTCCCTTTCGTCCACGAATGACAGGAGATAGTATGGCGATCCTTCTTCCGGCGAAATAGGTCAATACATGATCTATGATTTGATCTTCTGTATATTTTACCATTTTTTCACCAGTGATGTAGGAGTAGGCCTCTCCTACCCGAGCATAGAGTAATCTCAGAAAGTCATAAATTTCTGTCGTAGTGCCTACGGTTGATCTTGGATTCCAGCCTGTTGTCTTTTGCTCTATGGAAATGACGGGGCTTAGTCCGTCGATTTTTTCTACATCAGGTCTATCCATAGAACCAATAAATTGACGCGCATATGCAGAAAATGTTTCCATATAGCGGCGTTGGCCTTCTGCATACAATGTGTCAAAAGCAAGAGACGACTTTCCACTGCCGCTGAGACCCGTGATGACCACTAGTTTATTTCTTGGTATTCGGACACTTACATCTTTAAGGTTGTTTTCTCCCGCCCCTATGATATCGATAGAGCCATCTGCGAAAATAGCTTCTTCAGTTTCAGGATGGGTGGTTTGTTCGGTCATTCAAAAGTTTTTCAAAGTATTTATTAAATATTTTCTGGAGGTTGACTGCTGACTTATTGACCACTGCGATGACGTCCTCTACCGTAGTCACACTGATGTTTGATGACGGAAAACACACATTGGACACTATAGAAAACGCTGTTACAGTCATACCTTCATGCCGTGCCACTATCACTTCCGGCACTGACGACATACCTACCAGGTCTGCTCCCAGAATATGTGCCATCCTATACTCTGCGGGTGTCTCCAAACTTGGACCCTGCAGCCCAAGATAAACCCCATTTTTGATACTAATGTTTGCTTTTTTTCCAATATCCTGAAATTTTTTAATTTCTTCAGCATCATAGGCATTTAGCATATCCGGAAATCGCAAACCCAATCTGTCATCATTGGCACCACGTAAGGGGTGATCAGGCATCAGATTGATATGATCATTGATGATCACGATATCTCCTTCGGCGAAGTGAGGATTGATGCCTCCTGCGGCATTGGTAATGATCAGATGCTTTATCCCCAATGCTTTTAAGACCCTTACCGGGAAAGTCAATTCTTTGGCAGAATAGCCCTCGTAATAATGGAATCTGCCGGACATGATGACCAAAGGTATACCTGATTTGTACCCAAATATCAATTTTCCTGTATGGCTTTGGACTGTAGACACAGGAAAATTAGGAATATCCTTATATGGTATCTCCACCTGATCAGTCAATGAATCGGCATAGTCACCTAATCCGGTACCTAAGACAATGGCATGGTCAGCTCCTGTTTTTACCAAAGACCGGATATACTCTATACTCTCTGCCACACGATCATACAAATTTTCCATCATTCATATCTTTGTGACAAATGTAATAAGAAATAATAAGGCACGAAATAATAGTGAACAGAAAATATTGTGCGGAGAATTTAAATCACAAGTTATTAATTTTCAAATAATTGTGATTTTGCAATTTTGCAAATCATATTCTGTTGGGTATAATTCTACAAATGTCACAAGTTTTAAACTGTACAAATTACTAAAAGTCAATTACACTTTCATCAAAATGTAAATGACCTGTAACCTGATATTTTTACATAGTTAAGATACATGTATGGGTTAATTTGGGTCATAACTGTTGGGTTAACCTAACAGTTTCCAATAAATCTGAAAGTCCTTATTGTTTGACAAAGTACAATTTGTCTGCTTACCATATTTAATTGGATCATTTTTTTGACAATTGCGGTTATTTCAAGCGGTTTAAATCCTTTGGGAACTGAACTTTTCCCTTTAAACGTAGGTCACGCCACATTAATTCTACTTTGTCACCTTCAAAAATCTAAGTCAATTACACTTTCATTAAAATGTAATCAACCAGAAACCTTTATAGTTAAAGATAAATGTATGGGTAAATTAAGATCAAAACTTTGGGGTTAACCCCAAAGTTTTCCAACCAAACAGAAAGTCTAGCCAATTTGACTAAGAAGAATTAAATACCATAACTTTTTAATTTACAATGGATTATGATTTATAATTGTTCAGAATATTTTTCGTTCAGTATTCATAGATGGACCCGGCACTTTAAGGACAAGAAAGCTAAACCAGCATAAAACCAAAAAAGGCTTCCCATAACTGAGAAGCCTTTTATTAAAATTTCTTTTTGTATTAATTAATCTATTACTATCATCTTACCACTTAGGACTTTATCATTGTGACGCAATTCATAGAGATATACTCCAGTATTGCCTAAGTCTGATCGGTTGATGGTGATTGTATTGCTGCCAGCCTGATAATCGTTTGAAGAAGATAGGATGACACGACCTGTATAATCCATAATTCTCATTTTAACCTGACCAGCTGCAGGGAGTTGGAATGAAAGAACTGCCTGAGTATTCCATGGATTAGGAACCATACCAGACAAAACAAATTCCTGATTACCTTTGTCTCTCCACTGAAGGGTCAATTTCTTATTCTCAAGTCCTTCAGTATACATTTCAGATTTCATATTAGGATCCAGGGCCAACATTGTACTTAATAGGCCATCTTGCGTTGCTTCACCACGAAGTACAAGTAACGTTTCGCCTGATTGCACACGAAGCCCGTCTGCCGACACACTATTGAATCTGATGTCAGAACCTATTGCATCTGTATAGTTCCACTTGTGCCCACCATCAGCAATCTGCGTTATTTTAAGACCCGTAGCTACGAATTTTGTTTGTGTACCATGCAGTAATCCTGCATCATTGATCTTAACAGGAATATTCAGTTTATCACCTTTTTTGACAGCTATATCATCTATCACGACAGCATATGAAGATCTGGACTCAATTTCGTCAGAGAAGTTGGATCCTTTTGCATTGCCATTGACGTCTCCGATTTTGATTCCAACAAAATTTATGTTCATATCACGATCCAAATTATCAATATTGTATCTTTCAGCTATTACAGAATGCCATGGATTTGATGGAACAGGAAACTTATACGCCGCATCAACGAATCGCCAACTTGTATTATTCTGGAATGATGCATTGACTCCAAGCAACAGTTTTCTCAACTCTGTAATATCTGCTGCAGAAACAGAACCACTACCATTGGCATCAGCAGCTATCATTTGGTAAGGAGTCTTAAGTGTTTCAATGCCTAAGATATGTCTTTGAATCATTACTGCATCCAAAGTACTCACACCATTGATATCATCACCATCTTTGCCTAGAACTACCTGATATTTCCCACCACCAGGCATAGAACCAAACTTGAACACTCCACTCTTATCTGTACTGATCGGAGGCAACTCAGATCCATTAAGTGAAACAACTACACCTTCTATAGTTTCATTGTCTTCTTTTACAGCTCTTCCACTCACTGTAGCCGTAATTGTGCTGGTTCTTAATGTATCCTGTATATCAATAAAGGTTGAACAGTATGCTTGATTGTTGTATCTATCTGTTACATACATTGTAACTCTTCGTGTGCCAATACTATCGCGGTTGTAAGTTCTGATAGTATCATTTACACTCGGTGAAAAACTATATTTCAATATCATAGTACTGTCACATGGATGAACACTCTTATTATCAAAAAATTTGGCTGAAATTCTTGTCATATATGTGTCTCCTGAACCGTTACCATCTGTATCCATCAAGGTCACTCGCGATGCAAGACCATTTTTGCAAACCACTGATGCTGCTTTGATGGTCTTAATACTAAACTCCGTTGAATCAACAGATAAATTACCGCATCTGTCTTCAACACGCCAAATCAATTTGTAATCGCCTATAGCAAACTTAGCACTTAACACATTGGTACTACCAGTTCTAACTACTACTGAGCCCCTTCTAACTGCATAATTCCACTTTAACTCGTCCTGCGGAGTACAATCGTCAGCATTCGCAATGATTTCTACAAGGCTACTGTCACAATTAGAAGTTGTATAAGCAAGAGCTGCCGGTAAATCCAATTCAGGTGCGTCGGTATCCATCACTTTTATCTCTTGTTCATATTCCCAGGTTTTGGGACCTGCTACCGGAGAAGTAACTCTTTGACACCAGTCAATCACTTTCCAAGTCCTGATGATTTTGTAACACGCTCCATTGGTTGTAAATGGAAACACTGCATCTTTATAATTAACACCTATCATAGAGCATAATCCATCTCTCAATCTTGGTGCTTTGGTTCTGGTGGTGTCCAAACCCAGAAATGAACATTGACCACTAAGGATTGTGTCTCTTGGCCAGGAAATGATGGGATCAAAATCCGGAGCGGAATTTGTAAAATCTATTCTTTGAGTACAAGTACCTCCTGCATTTGGCAATGAAATCCTTCTTATGATGTGCCCGATTCCGCATTGATTCCTACCAGGTGTCTCCACAACATCGATCAGAGCTGAAGGCTCAACACATGAACTTCCTGTAATAATAGCAGGCCCAAAATAATCCTTCAAATTGGCTGGATCAAACGTAAAGTCACATGCTTTTGTCTGAGGGGCTGGACAAGTTATGGTAGGTGTCACTTTATTTTGTATCCTAACACTGACCATACAGAAATTTTCATTGCCTTTTAGGTCTCTGACTCTCAACTCAACCATGCGTGTCTGATCACCATCAAGGCAGCAGAATCCTACTTTGTCAAACCATGAAACATTCTGACCAAGTCCGCAAAGATTATCCATCCGTCTGATCTGAACAGTGACAGGACCACACTCATCGTAACTTCCATCATTGACTGCTGCAGCTGTGATTTCAGTATAACCATTGGCTTTAAGGCTAATAGTAGCAAGCTCATCACATAGTGCTACAGGGTCCGTCTTATCTTCTACCAATACTCTGAATCGCATAGTAGAATCATTGCCACATTTGTCAAGCGCTTTGTAAGTCACTATATGCCAACCAGTATCAAGTAACATAGTACCTCCATTGCCATTGATCACTCCGGTAGGTAATAGACTTCCTTCTCTGACGGCATTGATGATTACATTTTGTGATGGATTGCAATTGTCAGTAATATTTAGCGCATCGAGTACCAACCTTCCCTTGCAACTCTTACTTTCAGTAGAAATAGTCATATCAGAAAGTTGTGGTATAGATGGTTTGATATCGTCGATGATATCGATGATCTGCATACCTACAGGAATTTTGACAGAAGTATTGCACCACCACTCTGTGATGGTCCAAACCCTGAGTATTCTCTTTTTACAATCTGTCCAAAGAGCCTCCTGGTCTTCATAATCAATGATAGCACTGCAATAAAGCATATTCAATTGTGACGTAGGCCATATAGGTATTGTACCTAACTTAGGTACACCTGTCACATTTGGGTGTGGGTAGCCCTTGCCACGACCATCATCCTGATATGTGTCATTACATCTCAATGTAGCATTTGGTGCAGGAGTGATGCCCACAAACGTTGATCTTCTTAAATAAATGCTATCTGTACACAATGTATCTCCTACCAGGCCTCTGGAGTCAACAGCTCTCCAGGTACGCAATACTCTACCGATGTAATTTGGATCACATGAAAATGTTGTGTGTCTCAAATCTACCAATTCCACTCTTGCACCCGGGCAATTATCCCAAACCTGAGGTTTCTGTATCGTATCTATTTTGGCGAGGCAACTCACCTTGATGGAGTCAGTGCGACAAATCACCCTTGGCTTGATTTTGTCTTCTACTTTAACAGTCGAAGAACATGAAAATCCACTAGGGTGCGTGATGGTATATGTTAATGTTTTGTCTAATTCATTACTGGATACTACAGGTCCCAAGTTCTGACCATTGCTGGTTTTCACATTGATTTTATACAATGTATCGCATCCCAATAAATCCGGCAATGCGCCAGGCTGATCCCATCCTACCAGCACATCCCGTACAGTAAGTGTATCACGGCAGTCTCCTCCTAAAGAGGACTGGATAGGTTGGCAGGCGAGGGAATTGTTAATGAATTCATTAATCGTAATTCTAAATGAGCATGTATCTGTATTTGTGGCATTATCAGTAGCCAATAAAGTTACTATGTGGGTGCCAATGGGGAAAATGTCTCCTGATTGTAATGGAGTTAAATAGCTCAATGTCACTCCCGGGCAATTATCAGTAATTGTTGGAGTAAAATTTACAACCCTCCCACACTCAGTAGGATCGAGATTAATGATGATATCAGTCGGGCAGACGATCACAGGATCCTCATCATCTGTTACTACTACATCAAAGGTACACTCATCCGAATTTCCTCCTGAGTCTGTGGCCCTATACCTAACGGGTGTTGTGCCAACTGGAAAATTGGATCCACTCGGAAGACCGGAGACCAAAGTGACAGGAAAACCTTCAAATTCGACTATATATCTTCTATTTATAAGTCCCGGGCCATCAAACCATCCCAAATCCAAAGCGGCAATTTCCCAGGAATATACGTAGTCACCATTTAAAACACCTGGTTGACCTAATCCCCAATTAGTATATGATAATGGTTCACCTGATGTCCATTTAAATTGCTCCAGTGAAGGCGAATATCTCAATCCTATCCAATACCAATTGTTAGGTGTGTTTGCAAGAAGCCAATTCTTTTCAGCTAAACTATTGACACTTACCAAATGTCCACCTGCATTGACGGCATTTTGATTGGCTGTTTCCCAAGAAAAAGTACTATTAGATCTAAAATATGTGTGTCCATTAAAGGTACCTATAAATGTATGACCTGCTAAAGTATTTGGTAAATTTACAGGACATAAATCCATAGCTGATACAGGAAAACAAACTACAGCTGTGCATCTGTCAGTGTCTGCAGTCATAGTTACAGGAGATGTCGGACAGGTAATATCTGGTAATCCAACATCACGCAAATTGATGATGATCTCGTCCGTACCTGTACATCCAATGTTGTCTGTAACTGTATACCTTAAGGTGTACATGCCAATCGTATTATGGTTAAAAATAGGATTGACAATATTATTATTATTTAAAAAAGTCGAACCGACGCCAACTCTGGTCCATAAGTGGGTGGAATAAATACCAGATCCTCCTGCTGGATTACCATTCAACTGTAAATTTGTAAGAATACAAGCTTCCGCAGGGTCAGGTGTGATCGATGCTGTGGGATGATTAATGTTTACAGTGTATACAGCCCAGTCCCCTGGACATTCACCATCATCAAAAGTGCTATCACCATCCGCATCTACAAATGAGCGGAATCGAAGTATTACTGATCCAGGTAAAGCAGAATTTATTAAACTGAATGTGTTTGTAACTCCAGTAAATGCTGCTGCTGTTGCAACACAAGATGGTCCGGCAGTACACCAAGCTCCTGATTGCACGGTATTGGAAAATACTATTTCCTGTTGCACCTTTACTAATGGTCCACCAGTGATATTGAAAGAAGTTACATTGATGTTTGGAAGAGGTGTACCGTTGCAAACTGAAAATGACCCTAAATCATTATTACCATCATTATTTGTTGTAATAGAAATACCATTGATTAATGTAGTAAGCGTGGGTTGAACAGCCCGATAGCTAAATGTGGCCGAATGATATCTGCCTGTTGGACCACCATCAAGTGTACCAGGAACTCCCAAGGTTAAGGTACCATCATATCTATTTGTTCCGAATGTTATCAAGCCACCTCCTGTATTGGCAACAGCTGCCCCGGTAGGTAAACCATTGGTATTTCCATTTTGGTCATTGCTATTATATCCGTGTGCAACAATAAAGTAATTGGTTCCTGCGGTAAGTGTTACCGGAGAACCAAGTATCTTTGATCTGAAATTGCCACGAAGTGTACCCGGTGCTGCATTTGTGAAAGTCAGTGGCCCAGCTACTACAAGTCCAGTCACGCCATCTACAATACCCACAGTAATCGTGGTGCCAACAGCAAAACCAGGAGCTCCGGAATCAAAAGCACCTAAGC
Source organism: Saprospiraceae bacterium (assembly GCA_016713025.1). NCBI lineage: Bacteria > Pseudomonadati > Bacteroidota > Saprospiria > Saprospirales > Saprospiraceae > Saprospiraceae bacterium. The sequence continues at coordinate 2,210,785 of JADJPZ010000004.1, forward strand.
TATCAATAACTATGGGTGATGAAGGAGTAAAACCCAAACCCAACCTTCCATTCCATGACTGAAGGTCGATGGTAGCTGTACTTGATGTATAAGCGGGAAAACTTGTACATTGAGACCAAGCTGATGCTGCAGTTAGAACAACAAAGGCCCAAATAGAAAGATATCTGGTGATACCTTTTTCATTAAACTTGTGTAAAATCGACATAATTAACAATTTTTTACTTTGAGAAAAAAATAAACTATTAATTACTGCATTTGGGAATGCATGACACAGCAAATACCGAATCATCAGGCAAAGATATAACACTTAATACATATTACAAAATATTTTAATGCATAATTTACATTTTTTCTGCATTTTATTTATATTTATTTATTATAATATGTTTTGTCTTGTTATTTTGTTGTTTATAAATTTGATTTTTCAGGGTATAAAGATAGGTCCTTATGTCATGAACGAAAGGCTCTGACTATGAGCCTTGGACTTTGTATTTAAAGATGTATCTCTGAATATTAAAATAACGGAATTTGTACCCCCAACTTATTACTGTACCCCATTGTTCTATTCAATCGATGTTATTTTCGTTTAGTCTCACTATAGTACCTTCTAAAATCTAAGTCAATTACACTTTCATCAAATGTAATTAAACGGAAACCTGATATTTTTCATAGTTAAAGATACCTAATAATGGCGACAGAATTATTTTTATAATAAAGACATGTGTATCATCGTCTTTAGAAAAATAAATTCTCGTCGGTATAAATGTATGGGTAAATGAGGGTCACAACTGTTGGGTTAACCCAACAGTTTCCAATCAATCGGAAAGTCGGTATAATTTGACAAAGAATTAATCTATATACTGAGTGCGTTATAAAACGAAATACACACCCAACCATCTTTAAGGGACTGATTGATTGGGGTAAGATTTTCAGAAGTGAAGGTGTTGATAATTTGAGCGGCATCTTCTTCAAGGATACCGGAAAGCAAAAGGTAACTTCCTGCATTCATCATACTACAGATATTTGTGGCGTACCTCTGAAGGATATTGCGATTGATGTTGGCAAGTACTATGTCATAATGGTGCGATGGAGCTGCACTTAATTCTCCTTCTATTGATAAGATATTGTCTACATTATTTATATCGGCATTCTCCATAGTATTAAGGTAGGATTCATGTTCGATATCGATGGCATCAATTTCTGCTGCTCCTGATTTGGAAGCGAGGATCGCGAGGATTCCTGTACCACAACCGAAATCAAGTACTTTTTTCCCCGTGAAGTCTATGGTGGACATATGCTCTATCATCATATAAGTAGTGGCATGATGACCCGTGCCAAAAGCCATCTTAGGATTGATGATCAGGTCATACTTAATGTTGGGATCAGCAGGATGAAAATCCGCTCTGACCTGACAGTAGTCGCCAACTATCACGGGCTGAAAAGAAGCTTCCCAGATGGCATTCCAATTTTGTGGTACAATCTCCTGAATATTATATTTGGCGTTGTATGTTCTAATCAGTTTTTCAATCTCAGATTTGACATCATCAGTCAGAAAGGACGACTTTATATATATGACAAAGTGGTCATCATTTTCTTCGATTGAATCCAGATCAAATCGTGTAAGCAATGCCATCAAAATTTCATCAGTGCTGTACACTGTGATGCTGTGATATATCTCCATAATTGTAGGCTTATGGATAAATTTCTTTATTGGCTGATTTAAATGTGTTGAGCAATAGGCCCATGACTGTCATAGGGCCTACACCACCGGGAACTGGTGTGATAAAGCTACTGCGCCCTCTTACTCTATCGAAATCTACATCTCCGACTAATCTCGAGCCTTTTTGTGTCGACTCGTCCTCTACCCTATTTATACCTACATCAATGACTACAGCACCTTCCTTGACCATATCTTCAGTGATAAATCCCGGAACACCTATAGCAGCAACAATAATATCAGCCTGTGATACGATCTGTGTCAGATTTTTTGTACGACTATGTGTGAGCGTCACAGTGGCATCTCCTGTTTTTGACTTTCTGGACATGAGGATGCTCATCGGTGTTCCGACAATCTTCCTCCTGCCTAACATTACCACATGTTTGCCAGCTGTTTCGATATTGTATCTTTCTAAAAGTAACGTAATACCATACGGGGTAGCTGGGAGATAACATGGCAGCCCTTGTGCCATTCTGCCGAAATTGACAGGATGAAAGCCATCCACATCTTTTTTATAATCGATGGTCAATGTGACTTTTATATCATCTATGTGTTTTGGAAGAGGTAGTTGGACAATGAATCCATCAATATCAGGGTTTTCATTTAGTTCTCTTATATGCGTGAGAAGCTGTACTTCTGAGATGTCTTCATCCAGCTTGATAAGAGTTGAATTAAACCCAACTTGCTCACAGGACTTGACTTTATTGCTGACATAAGCCTTGCTCGCCGGATTATCACCTACCAGTATAGCTGCCAAGTGAGGAACACGTCCTGTTCTGTTCTTATAATCAATTACATCCTGTTTAAGCGTATTTTTAATCTCTTCTGATACAGCTTTTCCATCTATCAACTTCATAATTTCGGGGGGATTTTGTGGCTGCAAGATATGTATAAAACGGGAGAAAAACCACAATTAAATATAATTATTTTTATAAAATATTATTTAACCTAAAAGTCTATAATGACTTTCCTATTACAGCCCAAAAGCACTTCATTCTGACCTATGAAACAAGATGACCATGCCGTCAGGTGTACTGACGGTTCCTTCACTAAATTGAGCTCCCACTCAATTTTGCTATCGCACCGTTCAGTCATGCACCATAGCGATGCTATGATTTGTCGTCAAAAATGCTGATTTTATGGTGCTTTTGACCTTCATTACGGAACTCATTATAGATATTTAGGTTTAAATCTTTTCACTCCCGACACCGCACACCGTATCTATATAGGCAGAAGCATCTTCGACAGTAAGGGCGTCATCTACACTGAATTCCCCAATGGAGACACGTCTGAGACCATTCAGGTAAGCCCCGGAATTAAGTAATTCCCCAAAATCATAAACTAAAGATCTGATATATGTACCCTTGCTGCAGGATGCATAAAATGACATCGATTGCCGATCTTTGTTGAGAATATCAAATTTATAAATTTCAACCGGCCTTGGCTTCATTTCTACTTCTTTGCCCCTTCTGGCAAGTTCGTAGCTCGCTTTTCCCTCAATCTTTATGGCTGAGTAAACCGGCGGAATTTGCTGTAAAGGACCTGTAAGTGCAGCAACAGCTTTCTCTATATCATTGATTGAAATATGATCAGTCTGAAAAAATGCATCGGGCTCACTTTCAGCATCATAGGTGGGTGTGGTGGCTCCAAGAAACATGGTGCCGGTATATCCTTTGATTTCAGCCTGAAGCAAGTCTATTTCTTTTGTCAGTTTACCAGTACACACAAGCAAAAGACCTGTAGCCATAGGGTCGAGAGTGCCTGCATGGCCTACTTTAATTTTTTTGACCTTAAGTCCATGCTTGAGTTTAAACCTGAGCTTATTGACTACGTCAAAGGACGTCCATCCTTTGGGTTTATCGATCAGCATCACCACTCCTGAAATAAAATCCACTAAAGGCGGTTGATGCAACCTTGTGATGATCTGATTACTTAAAAATGGCATACAGTACTCCAATGACGCCTACAATAACACAATACCAGGCAAAATAACTCAATTGGCTCTTCCTGACTATCTTTATCATCCATGTACATGCAAAAACTCCGGTAATGAATGAAACCACAAATCCTATCAACAAAGGTCCTAATGATATATGAGATGCTGTAAAATCTCCTTCCAGAAGATCTTTGGCAATCTTACCAAAAATAAGGGGGACAACCATGAGAAATGAAAACTCTGCGGCTTTCGATCTGTCGATACCCAAAATTACCGAAGTAGCTATGGTGGCACCAGACCTGCTGATACCAGGAGTGATGGCGATGGCTTGGGCGATCCCTATTTTCAGTGCATTTCCATAGGTGACTTCTTTGTCAGTGTATGTTGCTTTATCGGCAATGAATAATAAGATACCTGTCAAAACAAGCATAGCACACACTAAAAGGATATTCTGAGTAAAAAGCGCCTCTAATTGCTTTTCAAAAAGTACTCCGATAATTGCTGCCGGAATCATAGAAATGATGATCTTCCATACAAATGATTTCTCTTCATGCCCGTCTTTTGCAAAAAACTTCCGGATGATGTTTAAAATTTCTTTTCTGAAGACATATACTGTAGCTAAAGCCGTTCCAAAGTGAAGCACCACCGTCATCATTAAGCTCTCAGATGGTATTTTGTCGTCTCCCAGAATGTATTTTGCCAATTCGAGATGACCACTGCTACTCACAGGTAAAAACTCAGTCAAACCCTGAATAATTCCAAGGATGATAGCACTTAAAATTTCATTCATAAATGAAGATGAAAGGATGTAAAGAGAATGGAATGGTTACTTTTTTACAAATATAGCATAAATATTGATCACCAATCCAATAAGGATAAGTATGGGCGCCAGTGTGATACGTCTGTGACTATATATCAGAGATTCATCCCAGACGTCTGGTGAAGGCATATGCCCGCCGGTCATTAGTATCATACCCAGAAAAATAAAACCAACCCCAATCAAAATAAATTTATAATTGTTTTTTCCAAAAAGTAAATCAGCTTTTAAAGCCGAGCTGGTGCTTGTAGAAGTTTTAGCTGTGGAAATGGTATTTTCTTCCGTGACTTTGCGAGTATATGCTTTTTCTTTAGCCATGATATTTTGAATATTATGAATTGATGGTACAAAATTACACTTAAAACGTAATTTTCATATTATTTATTAGATATATATTTGCTTTTATACTCAAAATAAATTGGTTTGAGAAAAACTCCTAAATCTTATTACTGATTTTGTGAAAAAACGAAGTTTATGGATACCCAAAGCGGTAAAACGAAGTTTATCTGTAGATGGATTGAAAATCAGGACATTTATCGTCATGAACATATACCGTATTTATAATGAAATCATAATTTTTCTTAAAGAAAATTATCTAAATCATAAGCATACGAAAGCGATTTAAACTACATTTGAGCAATTCTAAAATTAGAGATCTTACAACAAATTTAACGATAGTTGACTTTTGGTAAGAGAAGGATGAACAAATTTCTACCAGAAAGTTACACCAATTTGCACAAATTCGTATTTTCTTCCCCACTACCCCTATCTGACTACGTAGGCAGGCAGGCTCGTTCCCTAAAGAGCTTGTCAAGCTACGCTTGAGATGAGCCACCCAATCCAACCACGTTTTTACCGTATATTAAGATTAATACCTAAATATCTAAAATGAGTTCCGTAATGAAGATCAAAAGTACAATAAAATAAGCATTTTTGACGACAAATCATAGCATCGCTATGGTGCGAAGTCAAAAATGATCCGCCGCGGCGGAGACTTATTTTGCAGTAATTTTGGTCTGGAATAGGAAATTCATTTAAGATTTTTAGGTAATATTGAAAACGTGCAATTTGTATACACACCATTTGCCATTAAATAATAACTGAAAACCAAATTTAACGTATCTTTGAAGGTCAAATCAGCATAAATACTTAATGGTTATCAAATCAACATGTTTTATTGCTTTATTTTTTACTTCAGTGCTGATATACTCTTTCAAAACTATTGATGGAGAATATCAATCATTGACAACTCAAGTATCTGATACTACTTCTTTGGGTCGGACGCTGGCATTAAAATATTGTGAAGGATGTCATTTATTTACAGAACCGTATTTGCTGGACAAATCAACGTGGGTTGAAAATGTCCTGCCAAATATGGGCATGCGATTGGGCCAAAGAGATGTAGGAAATGATCCCTTTCAGGATTTAGCGCCCATTGATGCTGCTATTCTGAAAGAACTCAACATTTTTCCTGATTCTCCCTTGATAAAGCGGACAGACTGGGACGAAATTGTAAAATATTATGAGAAAAATGCTCCGGAAACTCCATTGATTCAAAAAAATGTACCAACAGCTTCATCTTTGACTCAATTTAGAGCATCTTTTGAGACTTTTACAAAAAAAACTTCACCCAAAACATCATTATTGAAATACAATCCAGCCACTTCTCAACTTTATATTGGCGATGCACATAATGAACTATTTATCTTAGACAGTACTTTTCAGTTGAAGGCCAATATCAGAACTCCATCACCACCGGTAGATATTGATTTTACAAAAAACGGCGGAGCACGACTTTTGACAATAGGTTCCATCACTCCTAATGACCAAAAACAAGGTCAGTTGATCCCATTAAATAAATCCGACACTTATTTTAAAGGCTTACCTCGCCCTGTTCACTTAGCTGTAAGTGACATCAACGGTGATAAAAAAGAAGATATTGTGATATGTGGATTTGGAAATCATACAGGAAAACTGGCATGGTATGATAATAGTGACCAATCTAAAGAGTATATCTTAAAAGCATTACCGGGGGCGAGAAAGGTAGAAATTAAAGACTTCAACAAAGATAATAAACCCGATATCATGGTACTGATGGCTCAGGCATATGAAGGAATATCGATTTTCTTTAATTTGGGAAATGGGAAGTTCAGAGAACGAAAAGTGGTGGATTTGCCTCCAGTCTATGGTGTCAGTTATTTTGAGCTGGCAGATTTCAATAATGATGGTCATGAAGACATATTACTAACCACAGGTGATAATTGGGACCTTTCATCCATTAGAAAAAACTATCACGGTATACGTATTTACCTGAATGATGGTAAAAACAAGTTTAATGAATCATGGTTTTATCCGTTTTACGGTACCAGTAAAGCTATGGCGCGTGATTTTGATAATGACGGACACATAGATATTGCTGCTATTTCCTTTTATGCTGATCTTGGCAATCCAGAAGAAAGTTTCATTTATCTGTCCGGAAGAGGCAACCTTACGTTTAAATCATTTTCTACTCCTGAAGCTGCCCATGGCAAATGGCTAACTATGGAAACGGGAGATTTTGATCAGGATGGTGATCTTGATATCGTCCTTGGGTCATACTTTCATAATATGACTGAAATGACAAAATTGATGTTTAATGGTATCACGACATTCCCCCAATTATTGGTTTTGACCAACAACTACAAATAAATTGCCCGATTTAGAATATCAGGATTCTTCTGAATATTAATTTATTTGCCGCAAATAATTATTGATAATGGAATTGGTAGCACCAAACTGAATAATAAAAGCAGAGATAAAGCTAATGACTATTGTGAGGGCCACAAATTCCCATTGTATGATTTCAGCAAAAACTGAGTTACTCTGTATAAGGATGGCACACAATGCTACTATAAAAATTAGAACTGCCAGACTTGCCTTAAGCACAATATTAAGTGCTGATCTTAAATATGGTTTTTTGATAAAGGATTTTTCCGCACCTACCATCTGCATGGTTTTTACGATCTTTGCGTCCGCGTGTAAGGTGAGTTTTACAGTATTAAATATAATGGCTAAGGCAAGAACAACAAAACATATTGCTAAAATAAGAATACCCAGTGAAATTTTTTCAAGATTTGCCTTTACTGCATTGATGCTTTCATTTTCATAATATAAGCCAGAAACTCCTTTTTCAAGTTCGATTTGTGTTTTGATGTCTTTGATGTTCTGATCAGAATAGGCATCATGGCGTAAATTAAATTTAATGATATCCCTGAAAGGGTTTTCGTCATCCGGAGATGATAACACCATATCTCCTGTCATCATTTTTTGGGCTTCATCCTTATCCACAAATACTACTGACTCTGCAATAACACCCTGCTGACTGATGAGTACTTTCTTGAGTTGATCTATCTGGCCGGCAGGAAGCTTATCCTCGAGTTCTACCAGTATATTGATATTTTCTGTGACGATGTTTGTAATATTGGAAGAGTGGAAAAACATCAGTAGAAACAATGAAATCAATACCAATACTATCGATGTGGAAATAGTAGCGTAAAAATGTGATGGTCTTGAATTTTTTGACATTTATACAAATAATGAAGAACAAAGATACAAATAAATCAGAAAATATATAAAAATATATTATATGAAATTCATGATTTTTTCCATTAAGTTAAATTATTTGGAAACAAAACAGGAATGGGTCACTTCCCATTCCTGCCATCAAATATTACATCATGTTGTGTCATATGAAAAAAATTCACATCGCACTCTTAAGTCGTTATTCCTTAAATATCTTTACTTCCAGGCTTTTGGCCTTTTCTTTATAGCTCTTCCAATCCTTATCATAAAATGCATTGACTTTAGCTGTCACAGATTCAGTCATAACTTTGGCTTTTTCCATAGCTAACATTGCGTTTGCTTTAGGAGCAGTCCATGACGATCTGATATAACTTAAAGCACCAAATAGGACACTGGAAAGTTGATCCGGATTCCTCTGGATACCTTTGACATTTTCAGGTTCCATAAATAGATTTGAAAGAGAATCTAACTTTCCATTAAGATTTTTATGCAAGTCCTTGAATTGCTTTTTGATTGTATCAGGCTGATTTTCAAGCAATTTTTCTACAATGGCTATGGACTTTCTGGCATCTAAGATTTTGTCATATGATGATTTGGCCTTTTTGACAAGGTCAGCATGTTCTTTATTGATATTTTCTTTGGCTTCCATGTCAGATTTTGATGTCATTGTCCTTGGATCGTCTTTGACTTCCACAGTAACTGAATCCTTTTTGCCATTAAATTCAATTACCGCTTTATACATTCCCGGCATTACACTTCCACCACCTGGCAGATCATCATCTTCTTTAGGTTCCATTCTGGAAGGAAATCTCTGTCCTTCATATTCAAGGCCCCAACTAAGTCTGTTGAGACCATCTTCCATCTTCCTTCTCAAGGTACGAATCACCTTGCCGTTGTTATCATATATGCTAATCTTAGCTCTGCTTGGTTTTTCATCCTTGGTTTCACTTTTTTCAGCATCTTTTTTCTCAGCAGGTTTTTTCCATACATTAAATCCTATACGATCATATGCCCTGTTATCACCCTTAAATTCGCCCTGACCAACAAATCTTACTCCATCTACCGATCTGTAACTCACCAAATACCCTGGAGCTGTAGCCATCACATCAAATTCTGAATTAAGCAATTCCGTACCTTTTGAAGCTATTTCTCTGAGTGGATTGATATCATCGAGCACGTAAAAGGCGCGGCCAAAAGTACCCACAACAAGATCATCCTCAATGGGATGAATTTTCATGTCATTCACCTGAACTTGCGGAAGTCCCTTGTTCCAGTGATGCCACTTTTTGCCTTTATCAAAAGACACATAAAGTCCCACATCTGTACCTAAAAACATAAGATTGGGCTCCTTATGGTCCTGAACAATACTCAGCACAAATCCCTTGATCTGACTATCATCAACTATACGTGTCCAGGATTTACCAAAGTCCAAAGTGTGATAAGCATACGCACTAAAATCATTCCTTCTGTAATTATTGGCCACAACCCAAGCTTCGCCTTCATTTTTTTCTGATACTTGAATTTGTGGGATCCAACTTGCCAAAGGCAACCCTTTCAAATTTTTATTATGATTGATCCAGCTCTTACCACCATCTGTTGTCAACTGCACGTTACCATCATCTGTACCAACCCAAATCACATTTTTATTGACAGGACTAGGGGCTATGGTCAGAATGGTCGTATGGTTTTCAGCATTGGTGGCGTCCATTGTTAGTCCACCGCTTATATCCGCTTTTTGTTTTGAAGTATCATTAGTTGTGAGGTCCGGAGATTTGATCACCCATGTTTCACCGCAATCATCAGAAAAATGCAGAAATTGACTACCAAAATAAACACCACAATCTGAAAATGGATCCTGTGCTATTCCGGCATTCCAATTGAACCTGAGTTCTGTTTTAAGGTCAGGATGATTAGGTTTTACAAAACGCGTTCTTCCTGTTTTTCTGTCATAAAAACCCACATTCCCACCTTGGGACATCGCGTATCCGTATCTGCTGTCTTTAGGATAAGGTACTACATCAAAACCATCACCAAAATACAACTCCTGATAATCATTATTTCTGATACCACCTCGCTTAAGAACGGAAGAAGGACCTACCCAACTTCCATTGTCCTGCATGCCACCATACACATTGTAAGGAAAATCCTTATCAATATTGACATGATAAAATTGTCCTACTGGTATATTTCCGGCAAAATACCAGTTGGCACCACCATCACGGGAGATTGCCAATCCACCATCATTGCCATCGATGATATAGTTGGGATCATCGGGATGAATCCATAATGCGTGATGATCCGGATGCACATCATTGCCATAGTCAGCAATGCTTCTGAATGTTTTGCCCCCATCTTCACTCATAGTGAGATAAGTGAAGACATTGATGATTCTGTTTTCATTTTTAGGATCTACGTAGAGTTCAGAGTAATAGAATGGTCTCTCCCCTATATTTTTTGTAGAAACCAGCGTCCATTTTTTTCCACCGTCTGTTGATTTATACAGTCCATTTTCTTTAGCCTCCACCAAGGCATATACAATATTTGGTTTGTTAGTTGCGCTGGCAAGACCTATCCTGCCAAGGTCGCCTTTGGGAAGTCCATCTTCCGTAGTCACTTTTTTAAAATTGTCCCCACCATCATAGGTTATGTACAATCCTGAACCCTTGCCACCTGAATTAAAATACCAGGGATCCCGTTTGTGCTCCCACATGGCCACATATAGTTTATTTGGGTTGGTCGGGTCAGCCACCATATCAGCAGCCCCAGTGAGATCATTGACAAAAAGAACATTTCTCCATGTTTTACCTCCATCAGTAGTTTTAAATACGCCTCTTTCTTTGTTTGGTCCCCAGGGAGAGCCCAATGATGCCACAAATACCACATCAGGATTGTCTCTGTGGATAATGATACGATGTATGGTTTTGGTATTTTCGAGTCCCATTTTGTTCCATGTTTTACCACCATCCAGAGATTTGTAGATACCATTACCTGTATTAAGAGAATTTCTGGGATTGCCTTCACCTGTTCCTACCCAAATTTCTGAAGTATTCTTTTGATTGATTTTGATAGAGCCTATCGCCAGCGTGGACTGTTCGTCAAAAACAGGTTTCCAGCTCGTTCCGCCATCTTCGGATAGCCACACACCTCCTGAAGCAGCTCCAGCGTATATCCGGTTTGGATTGGATAAGTCCACATCGATTGCCGTTATTCTGCCACTCATCCCAGCAGGACCGATGCTTCGGAATTTCATGCTTTTAAAGTGGTCGGGATTAAATTGACCATAAGAAACTTGAAGAAAAAATGATAAAAAGATAAAAATTAAAAAACGATTCATTGGTTAATTAGATTTAGAAAGTAAGGTATAAATTATTTGGTCATGATGTAAACAAAAATAAATAAAAAATAAATGATAAAGTTCATATTTAAACACAAATTCCCTCTGTATATGAGGCTATTGATGACTTAAAAAACCCACATTTTATATTCGATTTGTCAAATATAAGACATTATTATAATATCATAAATTTTATTTATTCATTTGGAACAATAATTGATTTATGAAAAATTAATTCCTAAATGTCTAAATAAAAACAATCAATGAAAACCAGTCTTCAACAACTAATTTTTGTAGCACTTGCAACTTTACTGTTTTCTTGTGCCCAAGATCAGCAGTCTCAGGAAAATCTTAACAAAATAGATTCTGACCTTATTGCAATTTTGAAAAGTCAATCTCCAGACTTAAATCTCAGTTATTTTGAACTCCCTGGTTCTCAGGAGTTTTCAAAAATACCCCAAGATCCAAAAAATCCCATTACAAAAGAAAAAGTGGCGTTGGGAGGATTTTTATTTCATGAAACAGCACTCGGTACAGATGGCAAAGACCAAACTTTGAAAGGTACATTTTCCTGTGCCTCTTGTCACCATGCAGGTGCTGGTTTTCAGGCTGGAACTTTTCAAGGCATTGGAGAAGGAGGTTTAGGATTTGGTGTAAGAGGTGAGATGCGCAAATCAAAGACAGGTTTTAATGAAGCCGACGTCCAACCATTAAGGTCCCCTACTGCCATGAATGGTGCATATCAGAAAAATCAATTGTGGAATGGTCAGTTTGGAGCAACACATCTCAATAATGGAACAGAAAAAAACTGGGGTAAAGGAACACCTATCGAAACCAACTTTCTGGGATTTGAAGGACTGGAAACACAAGCTATAGCTGGTATGGGGGTACATAGATTGAATATTAATAAGCAGATATTGGAAATGAAAGCTTATATTCAATTGTTTGATCTTGCTTTTCCAAATGTACCCGCAGCAGACAGATATAATAGAACTACAGCAGGTTTGGCTATTGCAGCCTATGAGAGGACAGTCATGTCAAGCGAGGCACCATTTCAGCAATATCTTAAAGGTGATATCAATGCCATGTCCAATATTGAAAAAGAAGGAGCAAAATTATTTTTCACCAAGGCTGAATGCGGAACTTGTCACACAGGACCTGCATTGAACAGTATGCAATTCAATGCAATTGGATTGAAAGATATGTTTGACTGCCCGGAGCCTACTTTAAACACAAAAGAAAATGACCCTGCCAATCTAGGTCGTGGAGGATTTACAAAAAATTCAGCCGATAATTATAAATTTAAGGTACCACAATTGTACAATCTCAAAGACTCACCATTTTATGGACATGGTTCAACTTTCAGAAAAATCAGGGATATCATTGTTTATAAAAATAATGCGGTAGCAGAAAACAAAAGAGTACCAACATCACAACTTGATCCTAATTTCAGACCACTCGGATTGACAAATGAAGAAATTAATGCAATTGAAGCTTTTATCACCAATGCGCTTTATGATAAAAACCTCAAAAGGTTTGTACCTCAGAGTCTTCCATCAGGACAATGTTTTCCAAATGCTGATATTCAGTCCAAAATCGATATGAACTGTTTTTAAAATCAACTACAAGCAAAGTACAACTCTATTCTCTCTTCAGTGATGAGGATAGAGTTTTTCATTTCATCATAAATGCCTGAATTGGAACAATTCAACTTTACAAGGCGCTATATTTTGAAAATTTTAGTCTAAAATTTTCTTAAGCAGTACGATTTGACCCATGTGGTAATAACTATGCTCAATCATGGCGTCAATATTCCTCTGATAACTTCCGTATTTTTCATCCACAAAAAAACTGTTCAATTGCTCATCAGACAACTTCTCGACATGTGATGCAAATTTTTCAGCATCAGCCCAAAGTTTTTGTTTCATATTTTCCCACTGGTTTTCTTCCGTAAGGTCCGGCATATCAAAGCTGTATTTATCTCTGATATCAAGTGTCCCACCTTCAAAAACCTGAAGTATCCCGGCAATATAATAATGTAAATGAAAAGTCAGCAAAGCTATTGAATTGCACCCTTGTACACGCTTTAATGCTTGCGAAAGCGGTAAATCTGATATTTGTTCATATATATTGGTATTGGCGATCCACTTTCCGGAAAGCAATACTTCTCTGAATCTGTTTGCCGTTTTTTGGGCTGTATTCATAATCGCTTAATTTGATGTTCAGACTCCCCTACTCCTTTTTCAAAATGATGACATCCAGTGCTTTGGCCTTTATCATTTTGTTCAACTCTGCCAGCATACTTCCTTTGACATCATACCATTTTTTCAATTCAATATCTATCAGGCTTGTCAATTCATCCCTGACTTCATACATTGATGCGGTAGGTGGAAAGTCATTGACACCCATACCCATCAGAGAATTCAGGTGTGCCAGTTTATTAGTAAGTCTGATAGGAAAATTGAGTGGATCCTGACCACTTTTATTTTTAGTCTGGTAAAGATTCTTCTCCACATCAGATGATATAGAATCCATTTTGGCTGCATAATCCTTTATGTCTTTATCAGTGATTTTATCTGTGTATGATTTGACCTGTGCCTTCATAGATCTGATATCTGTAATAGCCTGATGGGCTTCAGAAACTTTATCGTTCACTGATTTGATAAATTCAAACTGTTTTGCTATATCAGCTGCAGTTCCTTCTGAAACCGGGTTTGGAATAATCTTAAAGTTCTGGGACTGACCTTTTCCGTTGATATTTAATGCCACTTTGTACTCGCCTGTTTTTGCGATGGCACCATTGAGTGATCCCCACCACAAAATCATGCCATCAAATCTTTTAGCGGCAGGATAGTCCATGCGCCAGGTGAAGATGTTTCCACCTTTCTTGACCTTGATTTTGTCTCTGTCTTCTTTCGCATGGGTGGAATATGTCCTGATGGTATCACCATTTACGGTCAAATAGACTAATGCCACGGTATCTTTTTTCTCATCATAGGAAGGAAGATAAAAATGTGTCATCACTCCGCCGGGATGATTGGTTCCTTCTGTTTTACTACCTTTGCGCTGACCACCACCGATTCGATAGCTATCCATAGGTTTAAAAAGATAAGGTTCTGCAGATGATTTTTTAACCTTTGCCTGGTGCAGATGTGTAAGATCATCGATGATCCAAAGGCTTCTGCCCTGGGTAGCAGCTATCAGATTATTGTTTTTCAGAGCGAGATCAGTGATGGGAACAATAGGTAGATTCAACTGGAAAGATGACCAGCTTTCACCATCGTCATATGAGATAAACATCCCTTTTTCTGTACCGGCATACAACAATCCTCTGATTGTTTCATCTTCTCTTACTACCCTTGTAAAGTATTCATCGGGTATGCCATTGACTATTTTTTTCCAGGTTTTACCGTAATCATTGGTTTTATAAAGATAAGGCATATAGTCGCCCGACTTGTACATTGTGCCAGCTATGTAACACACTGCCGGATCATGTCTGCTTGGTTCGACACTATTGATCATGAGATATTTTGGCATTAATGGTGAAGTAACATCTGTCCAGTTTTGTCCTCCGTCCTGGGTTAGGTGTATCCTTCCATCATCACTCCCTGCCCAGATAAGTCCTTCTTTGACTGGTGACTCATTTACTGCAAAAATAGTAGCATAATACTCTACACTGGTATTGTCTTTGGTGATCGGACCTCCGGATGACACCAGTTTTTCTTTTTCATTTCTTGTAAGGTCGGGACTGACAATCTTCCAGGTTTGTCCCTCATCTTCAGTCACATGCAACTGGTTGGATGCCGCATATAGTCTTTTGGGATTATGTCTGGAAAAGAAAATCGGAAAATTCCATTGAAAACGATATTTTGCACCTTCAGCACCATGTCCCATAGGATTATCCGGCCATACATTGATCCCTCTCACGGAATTGATTTTATGATTGACCCGAGTTAAAAAACCATCATAACTACCTCCATAAACAATATCAGGATTCATAGGATCTACTGCAATGTGAGCGGATTCACCACCAGCTGTTTCTTCCCAGTCATCTTCAGTAATTGCTCCACCTGTTGTCCTGTGGG
Organism: Saprospiraceae bacterium; assembly: GCA_016713025.1. Lineage (NCBI taxonomy): Bacteria > Pseudomonadati > Bacteroidota > Saprospiria > Saprospirales > Saprospiraceae > Saprospiraceae bacterium. Next base: position 2,226,235 of record JADJPZ010000004.1, read on the forward strand.
CAATCCGAAGTGTACTGTTATCCTGTTGCGCAACATAAATTCTGTATGGAAAATGATTATCAGTGACCACTCTGTAAAACTGCGCTGTAGGCTGGTTATGATAGGTACTCCATGTTTCTCCGCCATCATATGTCACCTGTGCACCACCATCATCTCCTATGATCATACGCTGAGGATTTTCAGGTGCTACCCACAGATCATGATGGTCACCATGTGGTGCGTCAAAATTCTTAAATGTTTTGCCTCCATCGGTTGACTTGTGATAATCTACATTGAGTATATAGAGTGAATTGTCATCCTTTGTGTCAGTGTATATCCTTGTGTAGTACCACGCTCTCTGTCGAAGCGAACGATCATCATTTTGCTTTTTCCAGGTTTTTCCGCCATCATCAGAACGGAATACACCTCCGTTTTCATTTTCAATGATCGCATATACTATTTGATTATTGTTATATGCTACAGCCACTCCGGCAATGCCCCATGCACCTTTTGGAAGTCCTTCTGCAGATGAAATATTGGTCCACGTCTCTCCGCTATCTGTACTCTTCCATAGTGCTGAACCATCCCCACCGCTGGAAAGACTATACGGTGTCCTTCGTACATTCCAGGTAGTGGCATATATGATTCGATGATTGGAAGGGTCAATACACAAGTCTACAGCGCCTGCTGCTGCATTAGCAAAAAGTGTTTTTTTCCATGTTCGACCACCGTCTATACTCTTGTACACACCTCTTTCGTCACTATCTTTAAAAAGATCACCCATGACAGCTACATAGACAATATCATGATTGGTCGGGTGCACCCTTACTCTTCCGATATGTCTTGAATTTTTAAGACCACACGATACCCAAGTTTTACCTGCATCTTCAGACTTATACACTCCTGAGCCTGATGAAACGTTGCCTCTGACTGTCTTTTCGCCGCCACCTACGTATATGACGTTATGATCCGATGGTGCCACAGTGATACTTCCTATAGAACCACCAAAAAATCCATCAGAGACATTTTCCCAGGTCCTGCCTCCGTCATACGTCTTCCAAACTCCACCGCCTGTAGCTCCGAAATAAAAAAGATTGGGTTTGCCCGCAACTCCTGCGACGGCACATGATCTCCCTCCTCTGAATGGCCCCAGATGTCGCCATTCCATCGAGCCTAAAAGCGCAGAGTCAGGGCCTGCATGAATTACAGAATTTGATGAAACGATAGTATTGTCTTGTTTTTTATTAGTTGTAGATTTCTTTTGTGCAATTAAGGTTTCTGTCCCTGTCAGCATCAAAAAAACTAATAAAAATTGGCTGAGTGAATAAAAGATAGATTTCATGTGTGGCTTAAAATACATTATTGAGTCAAATAATAAAACGCTAAAGTAAGGAGTCAACAATTATGATAATAGCATGTTGTAATATTAATATCTAAAAATTATTGTATTATAAAAATTATACATACGTTTGTCTCACAATAGCAGTTACTAATAAATAAAAATGAAAATACACGACAGCCACATTTTTATAGATATGAAGGTATCAAAACTGGGCTTAATCAGTTTGCTTACTCAATTTTTACAAAAATGGCCCGACAGGACAATTCATATTGATGGTTATGAATTAAAAATTACAGACCCTAATCCTCAGGAATTTAAGATCTCGGTTGCTGAAAGAACAATCAAAGCTGGTATTCCGGTAGATTTCGATTTCCTGAAAAAAGCAGGGTTATTTAGCATTGAAGGAGAAGGTCATATTTTTGCGGAATTGGATATTGATTTTGACATTTTACCGGACTTTACTATTCGTACAGACACAAAACTCATTGGACACAAGTGGAAAGAGGGCCCTGTATTAAAAATAGGAGTACTTGACATCCCTATAGAAACTCTGAGCAATTGTATCATACATTACATGAAAGAAAAATTGCTTGATAAGCTAGATGCTTTTCTGGTTGAAAATATCGATGTTACAAAATTGATCACTGATCAAGTAAGATCTTACGGGTACAACTATTGCATTTCTAAAAAACCACCTTTATATTTTAATCTTACAATTGATCAAATATTGGGTGGAAAAATCAAAGAAGACTCCGATGATCTGCATATAGATATATGGATAGATCTGACCGCCAGAATTTCTGACTCGCATCAACAATTTGAACCTGTGATCAAACCTCATTTCTCATGGATTGTAGATCTCCCGCACACTCACAGTCTGAATGGAGATATAGTATTGTCTTACTATGGGCTTTCCAAAATGATTATGGAATCTTTGAATGGCTCAGACATCGGCGGCAAAACATTTGACACAGAAAGTATTAATATAAGAAATACTTCGTTTATGGAGATCACTGCTATCATACGTGAGCCGGTCAAAGGTACCATTATTATCACAGGACACCCATATCTTGATAAGTCGGATAGTAAAATTCATGTTGATAACCTCAAAGTTGACATCGAAGCAAAAAATTTAATTTACAAATTATCGTCGCCGATAATTGAAAAAATTGTTTTCAATAAACTGGAAGCATTGTTTCCTTATGATATCGCATCGTTTTTCTTAAAGTATTTCGAAAATATACCTGCATTTACATTTTTTGACGAACGTGTTTCATTAAAACCTGAAATAGAAAGTACTCAATTGAGTGATGTAATTTTTGAAGAGCAGCAAATAATAATCACCATACAATTAGAAAACGCTGAAATAGGTGTTGTTTTAAGTAGCTAATGAAGTCAGCCACAATTTTTTATAATTTGTGACAGATGTGCTTACATCGCTTTGTCTGGCATATCATTTATAAAAAACTACTCTAATTTTTCACTCTAAATACAGAACAAATTCCTTATCATTGCCGTTCACTTTAAAAAAAATAAATATCATCATGAGTTATTTTAATCAGGAAGACCTAAAAAAGTTTGGAAACATTGTTGATCTGCAACCCGAAATGGGTAAAAAATTTTTTGAATGGTATGGAGAAGTATTTAAGGAAGGCGCTCTGACAGTTAGGGAAAAAAATTTGATAGCTCTTGCCGTTGCGCATACGGTGCAATGTCCTTATTGTATGGATGCGTACACACAAGGATGTCTCTCCGAAGGGGCTGATGAAGAGCAGATGATGGAAGCGGTACATGTAGCCGCAGCGATAAAAGGAGGAGCGACTTTAGTCAATGCCGTCCCTATGATGAATACTATCAAGGCAAAGCTGATGTAATAATCTTACTTCATAGTCGTAGCAATAACAAAAAAACAAGACAAAATCAGAGCAAGCTATTAAAGCTGTTTTCAGGTGATATACCAACTGAACATAGTTATGTTTGGTTTGTTAGTCCAAAATCAAACAATTAATCAGTCAATCTCTATTTTATGGGGGTAAAACAACGATCAAAGTCACTGAGTGTGACCCACAACAAACTGTCAGATACCTTCTTTCAGCTCAAGGTGTTGAATGGTGACGAAATCATGCATGATCATTTTGAACCATTTGCCAATAAAGTCGGGGCTCCTCTGCAACCTGTCAAACCGGAAATCTTTCAGGTCAACATAGGCAAACTGTGCAATCAAACCTGTGCACACTGTCATGTAGATGCCGGGCCGGATAAAAAAGTGGAGAATATGGATAAAGCAACACTCGAAAAATGCCTTGAAATATTGTCCAATCATGATATTACTACCGTGGACATCACTGGCGGAGCGCCTGAGATGAACCCTCACTTTCGCTGGTTTGTAGAAGAATGCCGTAAATTGGGCAAAAAAGTGATGAACAGGTGCAACCTAACGATCATCATGGCCAATCCTTCTTATCATGATTTACCGGAATTTTTTGCAAGGAATCAGGTAGAGGTGATTTCGTCGTTACCTTATTTCACCAAGTCAAGGACAGACAGTCAGAGAGGGGACGGAGTTTTTGAAGATAGTATAGAAGCACTTAAACGATTGAACGCTGTCGGCTATGGGATAGAAGGTTCCGGACTGATGCTTGATCTGGTATACAATCCGTCAGGTGCATTTTTACCCGGTCATCAGACTTCTTTGGAGCATGAGTTCAAACTTCAATTGAAACGTAGGTATGATATCTCCTTCAATAAACTGTTTGTGATCACCAATCTGCCCATCAGCCGGTTTCTCGACTATCTCATCGAATCCGGCAATTACACAGAATATATGACATCACTGGTCGAAGCTTTCAACCCCTCTACCGTTTCAGGCCTGATGTGCAGATATACCCTTTCGGTGAGCTGGGACGGATATATCTATGATTGCGATTTTAATCAGATGCTAGATTTGAAAGTAGATTCGTCATCCAGACATATCAATGATTTCGACCTGAACAGCCTGATGCAGCGCAACATTGTACTCAACCAACATTGTTATGGATGTACAGCAGGAGCCGGAAGCAGCTGTGGTGGTGAAATTGCCTGAAATTATGATTGAGATTTTTTTGATTTTATTTTGATCAAAATTAAAATATCGTACATTTGTCTTGTATAAATCGTCATGATGCTGGACCTTTTCTTAAAAGATAATGGCAATTTTATTAATTACAGGGTGGAGCATGCCATATGCTTTGTTGCATGTATAGCACTAATAGTTTTTATACCATTTTGGGCCAAAAAATATTGGAATACATCTCAGCAGCAATTATTTATAACACTTATTTGTGTTGCCGGAGCGTTTACACAATTATTTAAAGTATTATACAGATACTATGCCGGTGTTTTTGACCAAACAACTGATGTACCTTTGCATCTTTGCAATATCATGACCCTGGTCATGCCATTCATTATGTGGTTTAAATGGCGTAAACTCTGGGGAATCACATTTTTTCTTATCATAGCCGGATGTGCACAATCTATATTCACACCGACGCTGACCGAATCTTTGCCGCACTACGAAGCTATCAGATATTGGCTTGTTCATGCCGTGATCATTCTGGGAGCTTTTTATGGCTGGTATGTGTATGGTTACATACCTACCGTGAGTGATGCTATCAGGTCCGCAGTGGGTATCAATTTGCTTGCCGCTGTATTATACCCGATCAATGTTATGCTGGGAGCCAACTACATGTACCTCAATGCAAAACCACCCGGAGCTACTTTCTACGATTTATTGGGACCTTGGCCTGATTACATCCTGATGCTGGAGTTTATCCTTATTTTGTTTTTTGGAATGATTTTAATTCCTTTTCATTGGGAAAAGATTAAACCTTCATTAGTAAACATACGGATTCCAGGTCTCGGTCAAAAAGATGAGCACTGAAAGTTTCAAATATCACTTACTTCTCTACAAACATCACCGATGAAATTTTCAATCCAACCCAATTTAAAAAATGCAAAAGCTACTTTAAGACCATTGGAAGAAGATGATTTTGAAGCGCTTTATCAGACTGCATCAGACCCCCTTATCTGGTCACAACATCCCAATAAAACCCGGTATCAACGTGATGTATTTAAGGTTTTTTTTGAAGGTGCTATGAAAAGCAAAGGTGCTTTCATCATCAAAGATGCACATACACATGAAATAGCAGGTAGTACAAGATATTACGACTATGATCCTGTCAAAAAATTGATACTGATAGGTTATACCTTTTATGCCACAAAATATTGGGGTACCGGATTGAATCTATCTGTCAAAAAGACAATGCTGGATTATATTTTTCAGTTTGTAAACATAGTTCACTTCCATATAGGAGCCAATAATGTACGCTCTCAAATAGCCATAACAAAATTGGGTGCAAAAAAAATCGGGGAAATTAATGTTGCCTATTTTGGTGAGACGCCTGCAATCAACAATATATACCAAATAGAAAAAGGTGAATGGAAATAAAAAATTTTGGATGAGATATGATTATGAAAAGATATCATCCTTATCCCACATAAATTACCTTTTTAATTTTATAATGAGCGTTATATAAAAATAGAGAAGTTTATAAATATTTCTACTTATCTTTGCTGCAACAATTTACATATACAGATAAACCATTATGTCAAAGAAGAGAGTCAGGCAGGCTTCCCAACAAACCGCACCAAACAAACCAAAACAAAAGGAGTTATCAGTTGTATCATCGACACAAAATTCCTTTTCTTCATGGTGGCCGGCATTGATAGCAATTGTGATCACATTTTTATGTTTCTCCACAGCCATCAATAATGAATTTGTCAACTGGGATGATGACAGAAACTTTTATGAAAATCCACTCATTCAAAATATCAATAAAGAAAACTTTTGGGATAATACAAAACAGATATTTACTTCTGACGTCATAGGCAACTATAATCCATTGACAATCTGGACATTTGCATTAGAGAAAATTTATTTGGGGTTTGAAAAGACCCACCTCTGGCATCTGAATAATGTACTCCTGCACCTACTTTGTGTGTTTTTGGTATTCAGAATTTCAACTTTTCTGGGTATTGGCTGGCGTGGAGCGTTTTTCATAGCTTTATTGTTTGGCATTCATCCTTTGCGGGTTGAGTCTGTAGCCTGGGTGACTGAGCGCAAAGATGTTTTGTTTGGCGCATTTTATTTTGGTGCATTACTCCAATATGTAAAATACAAGCATGATGCATCATCTGTTAGGTGGGTATGGATTACCATATTTTTTATACTATCACTTTTTTCAAAGATTCAGGCCGTATCACTCCCATTGAGTTTGCTGGCAGTAGATTATTATCTGGATCAGAAGTTCTCATTTAAGGCGATATTCAATAAGATTCCATTTTTTCTGATGTCTCTGGGATTTGGCATTCTGGGCATCCTGATGCTGAAAGAGCAAGGATCTTTGGCTACCGTTGAAGATAATACTGATTTTAATTTTATTCAGAGGCTTTTTGTTGGATCATATAGCTTTGTAATATATCTGATCAAGCTTGTTTTACCATTCAGAATGTCTCCGTTATATCCATATCCCAATTATTTTCCATGGTATTTTTACCCAAGCATGCTGATAGCACCCTTGACCTTATATGTACTTTACAAAAGCCATATGAGTGGAAAAAAGGCCATATTTTTTGGTATAATATTTTTTATTGTCAACATCATATTTCTTCTTCAGATTCTTGGTGCCGGCCAGGGATTTATAGCAGACCGGTTTACATACATTGCATATTTTGGATTGTTTTTCACTGCAGGGTATTATTTTGACAAATGGACTTCACCAGGTTCAAACCACTCCGCTTATGCTTATGGACTCGCCGGTATATTTATGTTGGCATTTGCTTTCATGACATTTCAGCAAAATAAAGTATGGAAAAACAGTGCTACCCTTTGGACACATGTTTTGAAGTATTATCAGGCCACTACCCTACCATATGGCAACAGAGCCAATTACTACAGAGATAAAAAAATGTTTCGTGAAGCCCTCACAGATTATAATGCAACCATCAGCATGAAAGACAATCAGCCTCAGGCATACAACAGTCGGGCCAGATTGTTTTTTGAAATTGCAAAGGGCCCTGATACACTGCTATTGGCTTTGAATGATTACACTAAAGCCATAAGTTATGACAGTACCGATGGTGAGTTTTGGGTCAACAGAGGAGCCACTTATGCCAGACTCGGCAATATTGAAAAAGCAATAGAAGATCTGAATAAAGGTCTCAAACTAAAGCCTGACCATGCTGTGGGATATCTCAATCGCTCCATCATGTATCACAATATCAACAGAACTGATCTCGCACTGGCTGATATTGAGTCCTATCTCAAACTCAATCCATACAATGCTGACCTTTGGTTCGAAAAAGGACGTGCTTTGAGATTGTTAAACAGACCACAGGATGCAATATCTGCATACTCAGAAGCGTTGAAGTATCAAAGTAATAATACAGCTTTGTACTACCATGAAAGAGCCAGGACATATGCTGATCTGAAAATGCTGACAGAAGCAAAAAATGATCTGCAACAGGCCATAAATATGCAATACAAGGCTGTGGATCCGGCATTAAGATCTCAACTTGGATTATGACAGACGGACTAAATATAAAAGTTTTATTTCAAAACCTTCCCATCAATGAAAAGGTCAATGTAATCACACATGGGACAGGTCTTTTGCTTTCCTTACTGCTATGCCCTTTATTGCTATTTTCAGAAAGTCTGTCATTACAGTTTTTAGGGCTTTGTGTGTTTACTTTTGGGTTAATATTTATGTTCTTTAGTTCGACCTTTTATCATCTTGCCAATAAGGATGTGAGAAAAAACCGATGGAGGGTGGTAGATCATATTTCTATTTTTTTCCTGATAGGTGGTACATATACACCTTTTATACTTTTCTATTACAATACTAAGGAAGGACTCGCATTCTTATTGTTGCATTGGATGATTATTGCAGGTGGTGTTATATTTAAGCTTATTTTCAAAACCAAATATGAAATTATATCCTTAGTTCTATATCTGGTATTGGGATGGATGGTATTGTTTATATATGATGAAATCAGTAAAAACATGACCGGAGCAGTAAAATTCTGGCTTTTGGCTGGTGGGATAAGTTATACCATCGGCGTGTTCTTCTACGTAAAAACAAGCATCCAGTGGAATCATGCCATCTGGCACATTTTGGTAATTCTGGGTGGTGCCGGACATTTTATAGCTTTACTTTTGTCCTGATTACTTTGCATATTCTGTATCGATTCCTTGTTTTCTTATCAATACCTATTTTTTCATTTGATATTTAAAGCTACATTTGCGGTTTGAATGCATCATCAACCAAAAACATCTTAGAGTATGTTTAAATGAATAAAATTAAACACCAAAATGAAATACCTTCAATATATATTCTTTATCATATCATTTTCAGTATTATTTTCATGTAAAGAGCCGACAAAATCTTTTTTTAAGCTAACCGGCCCAAGCATGGGAACCAGATACAACATTACCGTACAAACTGATGAGCCTGCAAAAATTCAGAAAGCTGTTGACTCTATCCTGCAAAATTTTAATCTTTCCATGTCGTTGTATATAGACAACAGTACTTTGGTCAACTACAACAATGCCTCAGATACTTTTTGCTACGACCCTGTGGTGGATCCATATTTTGAACCCGTATTCACCAAAGCCAAAGAGATTTATACTTTGAGTGGTGGAGCCTTTAATCCTTCTATCGGACCTTTGGTCAACTACTATGGTTTCGGTTATAAAGAAAAGAAAAAACTGACCAATACTGACAGTTCTAAAGTAGCTGAACTACTGAAATTACTGGTATTTGATAGTATTTTTTTGAATAAAAATGCTCAAGGCCTCATTTGTATCAATAAGCCTGACAAAAATGTTGTCCTGGATTTCAACTCCCTTTCACCCGGATATGCTGTAGATATTATTTCAAAATATTTTGATAAACAGAAGATTCTCAACTACATGATAGAGTTGGGTGGAGAAATCAGCGCCAGAGGTGTCAACGATAAAGGAAAAATTGGGTCATAGGCATCAATAAACCCTCTGAAAACGTCACAGAAACAGAGATTGAATTACCCTTGATTATTTCAAACAAAGCATTGGCTACAAGTGGCAATTACCGTAATTCCTATGAATCCAAAGGTCAGAAATTCGCCCATATTATCAATCCTTTTACGGGCATCAGCGAACCTACTGACATATTGAGTGCTACTGTTATTGCAGATGATTGTATCACAGCAGATGCCTTTGCTACTGCATTTATGGTTTTAGGTCTCGAAAAAGCACTACGATTAGTAGAAGAAATCAATGGAGTGGACGCTTGTTTCATTTACGATCTCGAAGGAGATGGTATTTTTGAATTCAGAGCAAGCGAAGGATTTTCAAAATACTATTTAGATAACGAACAAAAATAATGACTTAGACACCAATAAACAAACTTAGAGTATGTGTAAATTTTTATTGCCTTAAAATCAATATATTATGAACCTGACTTCAAAATAATCGCCAGAACCATAATCTATTGATTTACAACTAAGAAAAATTTTAAACATACCCTTAAATCTTGCATTCACTTATCGGATGTAGCCTTTATGAGTTGTCTGTTTTCGGACCGAGCAGCGAGGTTCCGTTTAAAAAAAGTAGTAATCAAATTTAGTCAAATCATAAATAAAATAAAAATATAAAGATGTCTGATATAAAACTTAACATCGAAAAGGATATCATCTTTTTTGATATAGAATCTACCGGATTAAACATACTCAAAGACAGAATCCTTCAGATAGCATTGATAAAATACACCAGCCATGAAGACGATCCAAAGGAAATGTTCCTTTTGATCAATCCGGGCGTGCCCATCTCTGATGAAGCATATGCCGTTCATGGTATCAGCAACGAAATGGTGAGAAATAAACCAACATTTGCTCAGATCGGCAAAGAGATTTATGATTTTATTGGCCAGTCTGATCTGGCAGGCTATAACTCAGACAGATTTGACGTACCGATGCTTATGGAAGAATTTGACAGAATAGGTCTGAATTTTGATATCTCAAAAAGAAGGCTCATCGATGTGCAAAAGATATTTTACAAAATGGAGCCGAGGACACTAAAAGCCGCATACAGGCTGTATTGCAATAAAGATCTGTCGGATGCACACGATGCTTTGGCAGATGCAAGAGCCACAGTGGAAGTATTCAAAGGTCAGATCAAAAAATATGAAAATGTAGACTATATAGATGGTGATGGTTTCAATCACGGCGCACCCATAAAAAATGATATTGCGGCAATATCAAGCTTCATTTCTGATGATACTATGCTTGACGTAACCCAAAGGCTGAAGTATAATGCAAAAGGAGAAGTGATCTTCAATTTCGGTAAATACAGTGGCCAGACGGTAGCATCTGTGTTCAGGACTGAACCGAATTACTACCACTGGATCATAGAAAAAGACTTTTCAGCTCAGGTCAAACAAATGGTCAAAAAGATCTTTGATGAAATCAAAAAAACATGATGTTAACATTAAAGCTTTTATCGTTAGCATTCCTCGTGACATTACTTCTGTCAGGCTGTTATTCCAGAAAAGAAGCCTGTTTGGATAACTTTGCTGCCAATTTTGATGTGACAGCAGATGATCCGTGTATTGATGATTGTTGTACCTATCCGCCACTCATCATCGATATGACTATAAAAGCCGGAGATTCTCTCTTCAGAAGTGAAGATACCCTGACTAACAAAATGGGACAAAAATTTAGAATTATAGACCTGAGGTGCTATTTTTCAGAATTTACACTTTATCAGAACAATGGCAGTAAAATTAAAAACATAGAATTTCTCACCAGTGCAGACAACACCACCACCATAAATGATGACATCATACTTTGGAAATGGGCAGAAGCTAGTTTTAAGCCTGGTACCTACAAAAATTATGGCACATTTGACAGCCTTACTTTCCACTTGGGATTAAACTCAACAGTAAAGAGTACAACGTACAGCAATATTTCTTCTACTCACGGTCTGTCAGAGACATCGCGACTGAAAGGAAAAGATGGATCCATCACAGATATGACCATCAGGTGTATCCGTATGATCAATAAAGCAGATACTATCAGTCTGACTATCAATCTTGACAAAACCGTTAAAATCAAAACCACCCGACCCCTGAGCACCACACCGGGAAAAGAAATCAGATATGGTTTTACTGCAGACTTCCTTGCTTTGATGAACAGTACAGACCTCAGTAAATCCGTTTCAGATATTGAAAATCAAGTCAAAAGCAACATATCAACATCAGATTTCGTTAGATAAGTTATAAGCAATATTTCCATAGTCATATGAGCTTTAGATTTATATTGGTTTTTTTCATTTGGGGTCTTGTCATTTTTTTACCATCCTGCAATGATGATGAGGAGGATCAAGATTTGATGGCCATACAATACAGACCGGAACCTTACCCTGTCGTATTACCAAAACACTTTCCTCCATTAAATACAAATGCCGGTAATCCTTTGACAAAACAAGGAGTTCAGTTGGGCCGCCACCTTTTTTACGATCCGATTTTATCTGCAGACAGTTCTATGTCATGTGCTTCATGCCATTTGCCCCAACATGCATTTACAGATGCAAAAGCTGTCAGTACGGGTATAGATGGTATCGCAGGTACGAGAAGTTCTATGAGCCTCATCAATATTGGATTTGTTCAGTCAGGGTTGTTCTGGGATGGCAGATCAAAAACACTGGAAGAACAAGCCCTCCTGCCGGTAGAAGATCCTATAGAAATGCACAATACCTGGCCCAATGTCATAAAAAAATTAAAGTCACACTCTGTCTACCCCAAGCTCTTTCGGGCAGCATTTGGTATAGAAAAGAGCTCACAAATCACCAAAGAACTTGCAGCAAGAGCCATTGCACAGTTTGAGAGAATCATCATCTCCAAAGACTCTAAATGGGACAAGATACAAGAAGGTAAAGCTTTGTTTACAGACTTAGAGCTCATAGGTCAGGGATTATTTTTTGATGAAGATCCTGATTTGCCGGATGCTGAGTGTGGACATTGTCACAACACACCATTGGCTACATCTGATGACTTTTTCAATAATGGCCTGCAACAAACTTCCACACTCGACGGATTTCCTGATCCTGGCAGAGGCAAGGTCACGGGATCAAGAGCTGATAATGGAAAATTCCGTGCTCCTACATTGCGAAATATCAGTGCCACAGCACCATACATGCACGATGGCAGGTTCAAGACACTGGATGAAGTCCTCGCTCACTACAATTCCGGAGGTAAAAGTTCACCCAATGCTGACCCTTTGTTACATCCGCTGAAGTTGGATGCATTTTACCTGAAGGCCCTGAAAGCATACATTGAAACCTTCAATGATACGCTGATCTACCAAAACCCCGATCTCAAAAATCCATTTAAATAAAAAATAATCAGCTATACATTTGGTAGGTTAATAAAAAACAACTACCTTTGCAGTCCGTTATAAAAAACACAATTTTTTTATGATGTCATGGACGCGGGATGGAGCAGTTGGTAGCTCGTTGGGCTCATAACCCAAAGGTCGTAGGTTCGAGTCCTGCTCCCGCTACAAATAGAAAGGTAACTGATTGTTTTTCAGTTACCTTTTTTTATTGGTTGCCGTTTTGGTTGTCGTTTAAGAGTAGATAAATGATCACTCTTTATCAAAAAATCTTCTGAAGAAGTTTAATTTTCCCTAATTTTTGAACTTTGATTAAATCTAATTCGTTGTAGAAATTAATAAAAGTGTTAGATTTGATATTAATAAACGACTCATGTAGAATAAATTTCTATGATGAACAAGATGAAATTGTAAAAATTGTTAAAATAGATGATATAAAAGGAAAAATACATATTCCTAGAGCTTTGACTAATGACAGTATATTATTAATAAAAAGAAAATTGTCTCAAAGCAATAAAGCAAAAATACTCTAATATTCCTTATAGATGGTCTTGATATTGCAACCTTCACATAAAAAACTCTGAGATCTGCCCCGTTTGAGTTTAACGGCAATTTTGAACAGGTCGAAGTCATATTGACCTAAACTTTTAAACGGGCTGCATTGTGATTTACATTTTCGTCTTTCTTATCTTCATAAATATCAATTTCCCAAGTTACTAAGTTACTAAAATATCGCGACATGCGTTCGTTTTTCGAAATAAACATTAAAACGCGTTTATATTTTATCCACATCGTCTGTTTTTTATAAAAAAGAATTAGCTTGATCTTGAAGAGCAGCTTATTATTGTTATTCCGGACATTCCTGCCATATTCACAAAAGTCATATACTAAAAATATAAATATTTATTTTTGTCAAAAACTATTGTTTAAATTTAAAAATCCATTATCTTTGCAGCCTGTTAGGAAAGAGAAGATGACGATCTTCCTGTATACTTTTTGTAAAGTATTGACTTACAGAGATATAAGAAGGTTCAACCATTTGGCTTCGTAGCTTAATTGGATAGAGTCCCTGACTACGGATCAGGAGGTTGAAGGTTCGAATCCTTCCGAAGTCACCATAAACCAAATTCAAAAAATACGGAAATTCCGTAAGTTTTTAAGATTTTAAAATAGATCACAATGTCAAGAGTTTGCCAATTAACAGGTAAAAGACCCATGAAAGGTCACAAAGTTTCTCACTCAAATGTCAAAACCAACAGGAGGTTTTTACCAAATCTGTTCAAAAAGCGTTTTTTTATGCCTGAAACAGGTGAGTGGGTGACACTTAAAGTATGTTCTACAGCATTGCGTACCATAGACAAAAAAGGTCTGTATGCATACCTTAAAGAACTGAAGTATTCAGGTGTAAACACAGGTGTAAAAATCTGATTTTAATTGAAAAAATAAAGTAATCAAGGAGAGTCATGGCAAAAAAAGCAAAAGGAAACAGAATTCAGATCATTCTGGAATGCACAGAGCACAAAACTAGTGGTATGCCTGGTACATCAAGGTATGTCACTGAAAAAAACAGAAAAAACAATCCTGACAGATTGGAAATCAAAAAATTTAATCCGGTATTAAAGAAATATACACTTCACAAAGAAATTAAATAATCATGGCAAAAGTATCTAAAAACGCAAGAGTTGCTCAAAGGGCTGCCAATGCAGGCTCGGGTAGAGATCACGTGAAGGTGGTAAAATCTATCAAAGACCCTGTTTCCGGTAAGTATTCTTACAAAGAGTCCATCATACACAAGGACAAGGTTAAAGAGTTTTTTGAAGAAAGTAAATAATCAGCCAGGCTGATATAAAGTAATAAGGGTTTTTCTTTTTATACAGAAGGGAAACCCTTTTTGTATTTTGTCACTTTTGTAACTATTTAGGTATGATCAATTTCAATCAAAAAATGTTAATTTTCCGTGATATTTCAGCTCTTTTTGAGTTAATCCGCCATGGCGGATTAACTCAAAAAGTAGCTTCATCTGACGAAAAATTAACTGATTTTTGTGATTTGAAAGCATATACCTATATAATTACATAAAAACAATAATTTATAATGACCAGCTTTGCAAATTTTATTATGACACCGTAAATGATTTTTAATGAGTTTTTTTAGCAAGTTTTTTTCTAAAGATAAAGAGCAGGACCTTAATAAAGGCCTTGAGAAAACAAAAGAGAGTTTTTTCTCCCAAATAACAAAGGCTGTAGCCGGCAAATCTAAAGTTGACTTAGAGTTTTTGGATGAACTGGAAAGAATCCTGATATCTGCGGATGTAGGTCTGGAGACCACAGTCAAAATTATCGACAGGCTGGAACAGAAAGTAGCTGTCGACAAATACCTCAACACTGAACAGCACAATTCGATCCTAAACAATGTCATAGTCAGTATTCTGGACGAAAACAACACGAAAGATATCGAAGACTATGACCTTCCAGTAGACACAATGCCATTTGTCATCATGGTAGTCGGGGTCAATGGTGTAGGCAAAACTACAACCATCGGTAAACTATCACACCAGTACAAAAAACGCGGAAAAAATGTCGTACTCGGTGCAGGAGACACTTTCAGGGCTGCCGCAGTGGACCAACTCAAGATATGGGCAGAACGAAGTGGTGCTCAGTTTTTTTCAAAGGGCATGAACACTGATCCTGCTGCTGTGGCATATGAGACCACCCAATATGCTGTAAATAATAATTCGGATGTAGCCATCATAGATACAGCAGGAAGGCTACATACTAAAAAACAACTGATGGAGGAATTGACCAAAATCAAAAAATCTATAGAAAAAAAATTGCCAGGGGCACCACATGAAGTACTTTTGGTCCTGGATGCTACTACCGGCCAGAATGCCATAGAACAAGCCAAACACTTTACTGCCGCCACCAATGTAACAGCCATTGCGCTTACTAAACTGGATGGATCGGCAAAAGGTGGTGTTGTCCTCGGCATTTCTGATCAATTTAAGATTCCTATCAAATACATTGGAGTTGGTGAAGGTGTCGAACAACTGCAGGTTTTCAATAGAAAAGCATTTGTTGACATGCTTTTTGCCTGATTTTCGAAAATTTCATTTATCTTTAAGCTAGAAAGATTGCATTTTGGCATCAAAGGACAAATTAAAAATTTCTTTAAAATATGCAAAGTATCAAGGTACCTTACTTACCCTGATGTTTTTATATTGTACTATTTGTATGCAGCTTCATGCTCAAAGGTTGCCTGATTTTGGCCGAAGCGGTGGCCAACGTTCAGGATCCCCGCAGCCGCAAACTCAGGATACCGGTCCGGACAGCACTGTTTATAATTATGTCTATTTAGCAGATGTCTATACAACATTTAAGCGAACTGATACTATGGCAGATGTGACATTTATGCACAGTAATATGCTTTTAAACAGATCCGGAGATTACATCAACACAGGAAATTTCGGATCTTCGGCTTATCCGCTTTTGTTCAGCCCAAATACCAATACCAACTTCTATACAGGATACAATCAATACAAAATATATCACATCACTGCTGACAATTTCAGATTTTATGAGCAAAACCGCCCACTTTCAGATTTATACTTTTCGCAGGTAGGTAATCAGGAAAACATCAATGTGCGTGCAGATTTCTCCCGCAACTTCAGTGATGGTCTATCTTTGAGTCTCAATTATGCACGGATATCTCAAAAGGGATTTTTTGCCGGCCAAGAGGTCAAAAATACAGCTTTTGGTATAGGATTAAGATATAAATCAACATCCGGAAAATACAATGCCATCGCACTTATCACCCACAATGCCAACGAAGAATCACACATAGGAGGGATAACCAAGCCAGAAGAATTAAAAAATGAATTTAACAAAGACCTGACGGTAATCCTCTCACAGGCACGGACAAGAAACCAGGAAAAAGAATATGCCTTCATACAATTCCTGAAACTGACCGGAAAACACAAATCGGGCTTTAATCTTTATCTAAAAAATGATCTGATATTCAGACCTTCCTACTATAAATATTCAGACACCGGTATCAGTGATGCCAATGATACTCTATTCTATAAAGGTATCAACATCGATGACAGAGGATTGCGAAGATATCTTGATATAAATCATGTTTCCAATGGTTTTTCGATCAATGGTGAAAAAATCGGTGGTATCAAGGGAAGGTTAGGTCTGCTGACTGACTATTTCAAAATCAATGATGGAACCACATCCTTCGGACGTCTGGATCTGACAGCTACTTTCAATGGCATAGTACCTTTGTGGCGTACTATCTTTATTGAAACAAACGGAAGATTAGGTTTGGGAAAAAACATCGGTAACTTTGATTTTGGTGGTAAGCTCAAAATAAATGTAAAAAAAATAGGAACATTAAATGGTAAACTCAGATTTTTCAGATCCGAAAATCCATATAATATCAACAGATTAGCCATCAATAATGTACTACAATTTGAAAACAATTTTTCAAAACCCTTTGGTACAGAATTTGGTGGCGATATGTTTATAAAATCTCTGAATCTCAAAGTTGATGTTTCGCAAACTGTGATCAACAATCCGGTATACTTTAATAAGGATGGAAAGCCTGCTCAGTCAAGTGAAGTATTTTCGGCATCCAGATTGTCCCTCACCCATCGGTTAAGAGTTGGGCATTTTCATCTGGATAATGCGGGACATGCTCAACTATTCAGTACTGATCTGTATGGACTTCCTACTTTATACTCTACACATCAGCTATATTATAGTGGCGCCTGGTTTAAAAAAGAAATGCATGTCAACACTGGTTTTGATGTAAGGCTGATTCCTGATTACAATGGGCCTGGGTTCCATCCACTGTATGGAAATTTTCATGTTACTGATAAAAATCTTGGATTTTTTCCTGCTGCCCATTTCTTTTTTCTGGCCAGAATCAGCACTTTCAGAGTGATGCTGCTGATGGAAAATATATCACAACCTATCATCGATGACCATAACTTTGATGTAATAGGGCACCCACAAAATGAAATGAAACTCAGATTTGGGATACAATGGTTGCTGAAGGATTAAACCGTCTATTTCTTGCGTTTAATTTCAAAAGAATTCAGAAATTTATCCATATCCTGATTCAGACTCTTTTCTGATATAGTATATACCTGGAGGGCATAAAATCTGTCACCGGCCAATATCATCCTTGATTTGGCTACAGCCTTATTTTTATTGTATGAAACCCGATACATCATGCCCGGATAAGAATAATAACCCGCAGTAGTTTTGTAGACCAATTCGCCCTTGAGATCCTGGATGTGGGTATCCATACTGACTTTAAAAAACTCGTCAATCAATGCTGTGCTGTCAGGATGAAAAGATCCATCAGGATAGTCCACATAAGAGATAGAATATATGTAATTGGACTCCTTTTCAGCACCTTGGTACACCCACGTTACCGGATGCATCTCCCCTACTTCCGTCAATAGTTTTTTCTCTCCTTGTTTCATTATGCCGGGACATGCAATTTCGAATGGCTGTCCCGGAGGAGAAAATTTCACCCATGCCTGTGCATCAAGTGTTACCGACACAAAAGGAATCAATAAAAAAAAGCATACTAATTGCTTCATGATTTGAAATCAGAATTTTTAAGAATAACGTACAAATGTGCTGAGTTGTCTATAAAAAACTGAATTTTATGATTTAATTAGCTATCAAATTAATTATTATTGCACTTCAATAGAAGTATTAATGACTATGACATTTCAATTGTGCAAAAGTGAGGATGACTTGCGGCAGATTTTGGCTCTACAGCTCTTAAACCTGAGACACACTCAAAGTGATGAGGTGGAAGCCGAACAGGGTTTTGTCACTGTACAACATAATTTGCCTCTACTCGCTGAGATGAATTCAAAAGCAGCACATGTCATAGCAAAAGATGGCGATAAAGTGGTGGGCTATGCGCTTGCAATGACTCGGGAATTCCATCACAAAATCCCTTTATTGGAGCCTATGTTTGACTTACTCGACAGTCTTATAGTAGATGGATCAAAAGTGGGAGATGGAAATTATATCGTTATGGGTCAGATATGTATCGACTATCACTACAGAGGCAAAGGTGTTTTTCAGGGTATGTATGAGAAATACTTTGAAGTCTATAAACCATTATATCAAAATGTGATTACAGAGATAGCTGCGAGAAATACCAGATCGCTACGAGCGCATCTTAATGTTGGTTTCAGAGAGATTTATCGGTATGACGAACCTGGTATGGAGGATTGGATTGTAGTGATTTATTGACGTGATGTACATAATGTCTTAACGCCTTCATTATAGCGAATTTAACATCTTAACAAAAATTAGATTTTATGAAATACTGGATAGTTTTATTATTACTAACATCAGGAAACATATATAGCCAATCGATCAAAAATGATGATGCTCTTTTAATAAAAGCTAATAAACTGGCGCAAAAATTTATTATCGCAGATGGACATGTAGACCTGCCTTACAGACTCAAAGTGACCAACTTTAAACTTCAAAAAGAATATCTTGGTATTCCCTATCAGTCAAATTCGGGAGATTTTGACTATCTAAGGGCAAAAAAAGGCGGTCTTGATGCGCCATTTATGTCGATATACATACCAGCCAGTACTCAATTAGATGGCGGAGCAAAAGAGCTTGCAGATAGTCTCATCAATATGGTCAACTATATAGCTCAAAATCAGCCACAGTATTTCAGTATTGCATTTAGCCCCAAAGATGTTAAAAAAGCTAAAAAACAAGGAAAAATAGCCTTGCCTATGGGTATGGAAAATGGTGCTCCTGTAGAAAATGACTTAACACTCATACCCTATTTCAAAAAAAGGGGCATTTCATACATCACACTTACACACTCAAAAGACAATAAGATATGTGATTCGTCCTACGACACTACCAGAACCTGGAGAGGCCTCAGTCCTTATGGGTATAAGGTGCTCGACGAAATGCAAAAATCAGGTATCATGGTAGATATTTCTCATGTATCGGACAGTACATTCTATCAGACCTTAAGATATGTCAAAGTGCCCGTGATTGCGTCACACTCCAGTTGCAGGAAATTTACCCCGGGATTTGAAAGAAATATGGATGATGATATGATCAAAATGTTGCCAAAGAATGGCGGAGTCATTATGGTCAATTTCGGTACATCTTTTTTCGATAACAACATTGGGAAACGGAATGACAGCCTGCGGAACATCTATTTGACTCAACTCTCAGAAAAAGGTTGGAAAGATGGCTCAGAAGAAGCAAAAATGTTTGCTGAAACGTTTCAGAAACAACATCCAAAACTATATGCTGATGTCGAAACAGTAGCAGATCATATAGACCACATAGTAGCTCTTGCCGGTGTAGATTATGTTGGATTCGGGTCGGATTTTGATGGTGTGGGTGATTCCTTACCCACGGGATTGAAAGATGTGAGTCAATACCCAAATCTGATATATGTGCTCCTGAAAAGAGGATACTCAGAAAAAGATATCAAAAAAATGTGTAGCGGAAACTTGTTCAGAGTGTGGAGTAAAGTACTTAAAAGTAAAGGATAAGATACAAGTAGTTTTTTAAAAAAAATGAGACCGGTCTAATTCCCCTTGAACCGGTCTCGAGTAACAATTTGCTTAAGTATTCCTTAAATAAATCTGAACTGGACTATATAGAACCAATACCGTGCCAAAAATCAGATAAAATGAAATAAATTCCACTATTTTAATATTAATTTTATACTTTATGTATATCTAATTGACTATTATAAAATTACATTTTATAATATTGTTTAATGTATAAAAGGACCGAAATAGTTTATTCAATTTTAGAAATCCTCTTATTGACTACTATACCCAGGATGATAGACATAATGCAATAAGAAGTAAAAAATAAGGCACCCGGAGATAGTGATGAATTATTGATAGTTTCTACAGCAAAACCTCCCTTATTGTTTTCAATAGCTTGTAATTGAGAATTAAGGATACCATAAAATCCTATATATGCCATAAACAATGCGACCACAAATACGTCTGCCATACTCCATTTGCCCAAGTAAAAAATAATATTTTGTACCCATCTGTTATCACGTATTTGGGAGCTGAAAAGATATAAAACAGTAAGTATCAGTTTGACGAATGGAAATAACACGCTGAAACAAAGCACCATATACCCTACTATTTTCAGATCTATGCCACCACTACTTATCAGGGTTTCTGTCACATCAAGGATAGATTTACTTTGGTAATAGATATATTGTTTGTCAAAACCTATTGTTGTCCCGATAATGTTGATTTCAAAAGCATTCAGCAAAGCTTCAAGATCTATCATAGGCAATGACACACCCAATATCAGCATCACTACCGAAATAAATGTCATGGATGTGATATTAGAAAGGTAACCGTTATACATGAACAATGCCCAGAATAACAGAAAACCTGCAATTCCAATCCAAAAAACAAACTGAACATCTTTTTCGATATCACTTTTTATCACACTGATTTTTTCGTTCAATAATTCAGTTGCTGCTTTCTGTTCAGTCACACCATACTTTGAATATATCATTTCTCTAGGGTCATTTATAGTAGTGGAATCCGTATCAGTCAATATCTTTTTGAGTTCATTTCGCATGATATCCCTCAATTGTGGCTCTTGTTTTTTCAATTCGTCAGCAAGCTGAACAGCCATGCCCGGGATGTATCGTTTTATTTCCAGATTTTTAATCTGCGGAGCTGTATTATCCTTTATCAGTTTCAGAAATACTTTATTTACACTAGGATTTTTTTCTGCATCGGCAAAAATGTTGGTGAATATTTTACCACTTTCGATATATTCTTTATTGATTCCGTGCAGATATTTTTCAAGTTCTTTTTCTACCTGACTGTAAGCTTTTTCTGAAATTTCGAATTGCCCAATTCTGTTTTCAAATACCCGCATTGCTTCTTTTTTCCATAATTGCATATTAAAAAGCCCATAATTGACCCTATTGATTTCAGCCAGATCTTCCTTGAGTATGTGCAAAGCAGCATATGAACGAATCAAAGAGCCGCCATTTCGGAAAGCTAACATACCCAAAATTGCTAATAAAAAATAAACAAAATATTTCATAAAGGAGCGAATTGTCAAAGATTGTTATCTGTAATATTGAAATTGTCTTGATTTTCTGGCAGAATTTAATACCGAATTTATGTAGTATACTTAACTCAATATAAAGAAAAATGTTACACTCATCGTGGATTATTGCCGGATGAATATTTGTTTTCTATCGAAAAAGGTACTTCCATCCAGCAATAACCTGCGCATTAAATAAAATTAGAGAAACAGTACCACAATATGTAACCAAACAAATTTGTAATAAAAATTAGACATGACGATGACACTTGGAACATTTTGATGTTTTAAAGGGTAAATCATCAAATATTATTATACAATTGCAAATGTAATAACCCTAAGTAATAAATCGTTTATGATAAGGAGTAAACGTATCCAGCTTCAGTAAACATTGTTTTAAATAAATGCACTTAGGGTGAAATTAATTCAAATCGTTATAAGAATATATAAATCTGTTATATATCAGAAAAATTTTTAAATAAGTTGCGATAAATTCGGTTTTATGAGATACATTCTGTTAATTATATCCTTACAGTGGAATATTCCTATCTTTTCACAGGCATTTCCTGAAAGGCATTCAACCAACCTGTCTGATAGTTGGCTATCATGCCAGACAACAGCAAATCCAAATCCTGCAAGAAGCACCAGTCATTGGATCATGTACAATTTAGGTGATACATATAGCCTGAACAAATCTACCATCTGGAACCTGAATGTTCCTGAAAGAATCAATTCGTATGATAATCAGGCATGGAGCATTTCCAGATTGCCTGGCAGGACAGAGGACGGAATGAAAGACATCATAATTGCTATTTCTATCAATGGTACTACCTGGACAGAATGGGGAAGATTTACGATTCCCAAGGCTCCTGCTTCGGGATTTTACCAGGGAGTTTCGGGTCCGGATTTCCTTGGAAAAATAGCAAAATATATTTTAATTACCGGGGTTTCCAATCACGGGGGATCTTGTTATGGACTTAGTGAGATAAAATTTAATGGCACTGTAGCGACTGTCAATAGTATCCCTGATATTTTGGAAGGAGTGACTATGTCAGCATCTCCAAATCCATTTACCCAACAGACTGTGATCCTCCTTACCGGCCTTCCACCCGGAGAAATCTCAGTAGATATTTCAGACATTACCGGAAGACAAGTCAAAAGTTTTTTACATCAGGTTAAAAACATTACTGAGGAACTTATAGTACAAAGAGATGGACTACCATCTGGGCTATACACATTCAAAGTAATAAAAAATGATAGGGTAAAAACCATCAAAATACAAATACTATGATTTATAATATTTCAATATTTAATACAAAATTTTCTGTCAGGGTGGCTCCTGAAATTCAAAAAGGGGGGATAACCTTTATGCTGATAACTGCACTTACAGCTTTGCAAGGGCAGCAATACAAAGACTATATAGGCGCTGGCCACAATGTAGGAGTAAAAATCACAGCCAGTAGTCAATCAAACGGAACTACTGCGGCAAAAACAATGGATGCTTCAGGTCTTGAAGCAAAAATATTGGACGCATCAAGATTTCTCGGTCAGGCTACCTTTGGTGCCACAAATGGTCTCATAGATAGTGTTGCTTCTATGGGATATGAAGCCTGGATAGACAACCAATTTACCAAACCACCTCAGAGAATACTTCCTGAACTAACCAATATATGGAGACAAATTCATTCACTTGATAGTACTGCCTTTGGACCATATTCTTTGCATTTTAATTATGCCTGGTGGCAGACAAATATGACTAATCAGGATCTCCTGAGACAAAAAGTAGCTTATGCTCTCAGCCAGATTCTGGTCACATCTATCAATAGTGAATTGGGAACTTGGGGGGAGAGTGTTGCTTCGTATTATGATATTTTTATAAATCATGCTTTTGGCAATTACAAGGATATTCTACTTGCAGTAACAAAACATCCGGCAATGGGTTATTACCTCAGTCACCTCAATAACCACCCAGAAGACCCGGCAAACAATATACATCCTGATGAAAATTTTGCCAGAGAAATCATGCAACTGTTTACTATCGGCTTGTATCAACTCCGTCAGGATGGCACCAGAATGCTTGATGGCAATGGAAAACCTATTCCCACTTATAACAATAATGATATCAAACAGTTAGCAAGGGTTTTTACCGGATTGGGAGGCAGTCAGGTACTGAATATGATGTTTTGTCCAACTCAACCTGAATTTGGAACAGACATGTATTGCCTCGAAAAAACAAGCCCTATGAGAATGTTTGGATGGGCGCATCAGTCCGGATCCAAGTCCTTTTTAGGACATAATATAGCAGGTAGCAGTAGTTATACAGATGCTACAGCTATGGCGGAAGTAGACAATGCAGTTACCTTTCTTTTTAACCACCCTAATACAGCTCCTTTTGTATCCTACAGACTTATCCAAAGACTTGTCAAATCCAATCCTTCACCAGCTTATATAGGAAGAGTTTCTGCAATATTCGCCAATAACGGTACGGGTGTCAGAGGTGATATGAAGGCAATCCTTAAGGCCATTTTATTGGACCCGGAGGCATCATCTTTGTCTGCGTACAGCGTACCATATGCATCCAAACTAAGAGAACCATTTACAAGATACACTCATATATCCAGGGCTTTTCAAACCCAATCTGATAAAAATCGGTATTGGAATAATGGTTTCAGCTATTTGAATGAAACCAGGCAGCATGTGATGGCATCTCCCACCGTATTTAATTTTTATCTACCTGACTTCGAGCCTGTAGGAGAGATGGATGAGTTAAATCTGGTAGCACCGGAATTTAAATTACACAATACTGCAACTGCTGTCGGATACATAAATTCAGTCCATGCCTGGATGTTTTGGAATTCTCTAATGTACAGCTGGGAAGGCTCAGATGAAAATCCTGATGGGGTCAGATTAGTCACCAATGATTTGCAGGCAATTTGTGATGATACTGAAGTATTGATCAACAGATTGGATAAGCTTTTGACTCATGGTCAACTTACAGATCAGACCCGCCAACTTATGAGAAATGCCCTTAATCCTATGTATTGGACCTGGGACACTGAATGGAGATATTGGCGCACCAGACTGGCTTTATACTTATTTATGATATCTCCGGATTACAATTGTGTAAAATAAAATGATCAACCATTAATTATCAGCATCTTATGGATAATACAAAAATGACAGCACAATCGATTACACGAAGAAAATTTATCGGACAGGCCAGTTGTGTGGCTATAGGTGCAACTACTGTTTTCTCTACTCTATTCAATTTAAAAACAATGAATGCAGCTGCTTCATTCAATTCTGCAGTGGCAGGATCGAATGATTATAAAGCTTTGGTTTGCTTGCTGAATGCTGGAGGTATGGACTCATATAACATGTTGGTACCCAGAAACAATGCTGCCTATAATGTATACAAAGCATCACGATCCAATATGGCTCTTAATCAAAATGTATTAAGGCCTATCAATCCTATCATAAGTGATGGAAATCAATATGGATTACATCCATCAATGGTCAGGATGCAAGCAATGTTTGAAGCCGGAAAACTTGCATTTATTTCCAATGTGGGTACACTTATCCACCCCATCACAAAGCAACAGTTTTATGCAGGATCCGTAGAGGTTCCTTTAGGCTTGTATTCTCACTCAGACCAGGTGATGCATTGGCAGACTGGTGTACCTCAGGCACGCGTAGCCAAAGGCTGGGGTGGCAAGATGGCGGACCTGATGATTTCTGCCAATCAAAATCAAAATGTATCTATGAATATTTCACTCTCCGGTACAAATATATTTCAGACCGGAGAAAATTCTGTAGAATATTCTCTACACCCGGAGTATGGAAGTGTTGGCATCCTTGATTACGATAATCAGGATTGGGTTTTTAATAAAATGAAAAGAGCGTCCATAGACGGTATGGTCAACCCATCGTATCAGGATGTATTCAAGAACACTTATAAGAAGACAATAAAGACTTCTATCGATGGAAATACCATCCTGTCAAAAGTGCTCGAAAGTTCACCTACATTTACTGTACCCTTCACGCAGGATAGTGACTTAGCCAGAAGTTTTGAAATGATAGCCAAAACCATTGCAGGACGCGTACCACTCCAAATGAAAAGACAAATTTTCTTTATAGAATACGGAGGCTGGGATCACCATGACGAATTACTTCAAAATCAGGCAGGTATGCTGGCTGAAGTAGATAATGCACTCTACCAGTTTAACGCTGCGCTCGAACAGTTAGGTGTGGCTGATAAAGTGACAACATTTTCACTATCAGAATTTTCAAGAACACTAACATCAAACGGAAATGGAACAGATCATGCATGGGGAGGCAATGTATTTATCATGGGAGGCGCTGTGAATGGAAAAAAAATCTACGGCCAATATCCTTCTTTGGCATTAGGAAATGCAAATCCGCTTGAAATTGGTGGCGGATCACTCATACCAACTACATCTGCAGATAAATATTTTGCCGAATTGGCACTTTGGTATGGTGTACCATCATCAGAACTTGTGACTTTATTTCCAAATATCGGAAATTTTTACAACCCCATGTCCGGGCAATATCCTATTGGATTTTTAAATTCATAGTTGATATCTAGTGAATTATTTTCTATCAAAACAACTTTTATGTTGAAGTTAATACACACTGATCTAGCTGCCATCAAATTTTTTTATTCAATTTGATTGGTAATTCTTTGCTTTATTTTTTGCATTTAGTCTTAAAAGTACTAATTTAGGTGAGAAATCAGCAGGTTTTTTAATTTGATTTATTAAACTTGATTTGTAACTATTCAGGTGTAAAAAGTATAAAAAATCATATGTAATAAATAGAAATATGTATATTTGTGCTTCACTTGAGAATGATAACAAAGAATTTCACTATAAAATTCAAAGTTATCGCAACCTTAGAGGACATATTAAAAGAATTGGAGCGGCTTCAATTGCGAGTTGCTTATCTTGAGAAAGAGTTAGCATTGCGTGATGAGAAGATCAAAAGTTTAGAGAATAGATTAAACTTAAATAGTACCAATAGTCATGTGGCACCATCCAAAGATCCCGTACAGATAAAGGCTTCAAAGCAAAGGAAGAAAGGTGGTAAAATAGGCGGACAAGATAATCACACTGGTAGTACCTTACACAAAAGTGATTTTGTTGACTATGTTAAGACGCATGTTCCTGATGAATGTGTATGCGGTCAAACCCTCCAAAATGTTTGCTCTGAGATCTTTGACACAAGACAGGAATACGATATAGAGATAAGGCATATAATAACAGAACATCAGCGCCATATCAAAGTCTGTCCTTGTTGCAAGCAAACCAATATTGGTAACTACCCGATGCATATAAAGAGTGAGACCCAATATGGCCCTGCGATCAAAGCATTTTGTACGATGTTAAATGTAGAGTATAAAGTTCCTTATGAGAAGGTAGCAAATTTAACAAACGATTTATTTGGTCTGCCGATATCTAAAGGTAGTGTGTGTAATTTCATCACAAAAGGTTCGACATACTTAAAGGACTTTGAAGAAGAAATTAAACAAGCCTTACTTAAATCATCCGTATTGCACGCGGACGAGACTGGCATAATAGTAGATGTTTTATTGCATTGGATGCATGTATTGAGCACAGATAAATATACCTATTTGAGAGTGCACGCAAAGAGGGGAAGTCAGTCATTTGATGAAGTGATTGAAAAATATAGAGGGAACCTAATACATGATTTTTTTAAGAGCTATTTTGGCCTAAGTTCATCAAAACACAATCCGTGTGGAGCACACATAACAAGAGAATTAGATTCATTAGTTGATTACCAATCACGATGGGCTCACAAATTTAAGGAACTTTACTATGAATTATTACACCAAGACCATCATCACAATCAGTCGATAAAGCAACAAATATTCCAGAGATATAAAACTATACTAAATGAAGGGAAATTAGAAGAGCCCGAACCTAAAAGATCAGGTAAAAGAGGTCGGATGAAAAAATCAAAAGGACTAAATTTAATCCTAAGGCTAGAAGAATATATGCACCAAGTACTGGAATTTGCGTTTAATCCAATGATTCCATTTACAAACAACCAAGCTGAGAGAGATTTAAGACATTGTAAGATAAAGCAAAAAGTATCCGGATGTTTTAGATCACTAAATGGCGCACAATGTTATGCAACTATCATGTCTGCAATCTCAACAATGAAAAAACAATCTTGCGATGTTTTTCAGTCATTAATCACACTATTCACATATGAAAATTTGACCTTAAGTCCTGAATAGTTACCTTGATTTTTTATTTTTTTCAAGCTAATTGTCCTAAAGACACCTTATTTTATTTCAATCTTTTTGTACTTTCGAAAAATGTATTAGTTTTAGGCAAAATTTGTTTCAAATCATCAGTTGTCCTAAAAATATGTATATGAGAGCTTCGTGGTTTTTTCCCTTGGTCGTTATGTCATTATTTCTTATTACGTCATGTAAATCAGGATCAGAAAAGGCAACAAATATCACCAAAACAGAAAATATGTCAAATTTCGAATTGCCTGAATGGGCTAAAAATGCCAATATTTACGAAGTCAATGTCAGGCAATACACACCTGAAGGCACTTTTAATTCATTTAAAAATCATCTGCCACGACTTAAAGAAATGGGTGTGGATATTTTGTGGTTTATGCCTATATTCCCGATAAGTGAGACCAAAAAGAAAGGGAGTCTTGGTAGCTATTATGCAGTATCAGATTTTAGAACAACCAACCCCAAGTTTGGAACTATAACTGAATTTAAGGCCGTAATCGATGAAGCACACCAGCTTGGTATGAAGGTGATCCTGGATTGGGTGCCCAATCATACAGGTTGGGATCATGTATGGATAAAAAATCATCCCGACTACTATACCAAAGACTCTACGGGTAACATCATAGATCCGCTCAATGAACATGGTCAATCTATGGGATGGACTGACGTTGCGGATCTGGATTATAATAATCAAAACATGAGAAAAAATGCTGTAGAAGACATGTTATTCTGGATCAGGGACTATAAAATCGATGGATTTCGGCATGATATGGCACTTTTAGTACCTTTGGATTTCTGGTTGGAAACAACTCATCAGCTCAAAGCAGCCAAACCGGACTTGTTTATGCTTGCTGAATCAGAAGTACATGACCATCTCAATCGAGACTGTTTTCATGCTATATATGGATGGAGTTTACATCACACACTCAATGATATAGCAAAAGGCAAAAAGAGAGCTTCGGCTATCGATGAGTGGTATCAACATGAAAGACCAAAAGCTCAGAAAGGATTGTATATGCATTTTATATCCAATCATGATGAGAATTCTTGGTCGGGCTCTGAGATAGAAAGAATGGGTGAAGCGCATAAAGCCTTTGCTGTCTTGGTCAATACCATTGATGGCATCCCGCTTACCTATAGCGGTCAGGAAGAACCGATGCCCAAGAGACTTGAATTTTTTGAAAAAGATGATATAGGTTTTAAGGATTATGCTTATGCTGATTTTTATAAAACCCTTAATAAACTCAAGCACGATAATCCTGCATTGTGGAATGCGGCGTATGGCGGCAAGTTACAGCGAATTATGCATGATGAAGATGTGTATGCATTTTTGAGAGAGAAAGATGGAAATAAAATATTCGTCATCATCAATCTCAGTAAACATAAACAATTTGTTATTTCTGATGTAAACATATCAGGTACTGAAGTTTTCAGCAATAGTAAAAAAGAAATCAAGGCCGGAGATAAAGTCGAACTTGCACCTTGGTCATATCTGGTAGTCAAATCATAATAATAAATAAAAACAAGCCACATGAAGAAGCCATTATTATCCAGTGCTGCCATATGGAATATGTCCGTTGGTTTTCTTGGTATACAGGCAGGTTTTGCGCTGCAAAATGCCAACGCATCCAGAATTTTACAAACTCTTGGTGCCGATACCCACCAATTAGGTTGGTTCTGGTTGGTTGCTCCCATTACTGGTATGTTGGTCCAACCCCTGATCGGGCATTATTCAGATAAAACCTGGACAAAATTGGGCCGCAGGAAGCCTTATTTCCTGGTAGGTGCGATCATGGCATCTATTGGTCTCATGCTTATGCCAAATGCCGGCTTATTTACTGCATTCCTACCTGCCTTATGGGTAGGAGCAGGTATGCTCATGATCATGGATGCATCATTTAATGTTGCCATGGAGCCATTCAGAGCATTGGTGGCAGATAAATTATCAACAGATCAAAGAACGGCAGGCTTTGCCATTCAAACAGTATTGATTGGTCTTGGAGCTGTGATAGGTTCATGGTTGCCAACTATACTGGTGGATTGGTTCGGAGTTTCAGGTACTGCTCCTGATGGTTCTGTTCCGGCTAATGTTATATATGCATTTGTAGCCGGAGCTTTGGTACTCTTAGCAGCTATACTCTGGACTATTTTTACGACATCAGAATACAGCCCGGAAGAGTTGGCGAATTTTGATGATGCCGGCGAAGAGCATGATAATATTTCTACTTCAAATGTCATCACAGCGATAGTGAATGATTTTAGCAAGATGCCTGAGGCGATGAAGCAATTGGGTTTAGTGCAGTTTTGCTCCTGGTTTGCACTTTTTGGTATGTGGGTATATAGTACCCCAGCCATCGCCGAGCATGTTTATGGACTTGCAGCCAATGATACGACTTCCCCTCTATATCAGGAGGCTGGTAATAAAGTAGGTTATATTTTTGGTATTTATAACTTAGTATCTGCCATTTATGCATTTTTACTCCCGTCCATAGCTGCAAAAATTGGAAGGAAATATACCCATTCTCTATCCTTGGTTGCTGGTGGTTTAGGACTCATTTCAATTTATTTTATTGGAAATCCCGATCATCTGGTATATTCGATGATAGGTGTTGGAATGGCTTGGGCAAGTATTCTGGCTATGCCTTATGCTATGTTGGCAGGATCAATTCCTGCTCACAAAATGGGAATATACATGGGGATTTTCAACTTTTTCATCACGATACCGCAAATTACTAATGGATTGTTTGGAGGCCCTATATTACACAATTTGTATGGAGATCATGCCATCTTTGCATTAGTGATGTCCGGTGTATTTATGATATTAGGTGCTTTAGCGTCCACATTTGTTAAGGATCACGATGACCCTGCATTGAAGAGATAATCAAAATTTTATACATTAAAAGTCAATGTCATTAACTTAAGAGAAATAATAGGCAAAGATATAGAAAAGTAATATATTTGCACTATCCTATAGTAATAGGGGAAGTATTAAATGTAACACCATTAATTGACAACCTTGACATAACTTTAAAACATATAGATCATGAGCACTTTAAATGCGAACATAAGGGCGACAAAACGTCCTTTACAAGGGATAGAGTGTTCACTATCAAGAACTTAATAATATTTTTCTTGACACAACTGCAACGATCGATACGGAGAGAGCTCTTGGATTTTATAGAAGCGATAAGAGAAAACCGGGCAGATTTGGCAGGAGTCAGTGCCGCAGCTTTTAGTAAAGCCCGAAAAAAGTTAAAATATACCGCGTTTGTTGAGTTGAACGACGTTTACGTAACTAATCACTATAGGCTATCTGAAAACGTCTTGATTTGGAAAGATCATCGTTTATTTGCAGTAGATGGCTCAACAGCTGAGGTACCCAACTCTAAGGAGATGATCAATCTATGGGGCACATTTAAGCAAAGAGAAGATGGGAAGAAGATATGTATGTCACGAGCAATTCAAGTTTTTGATGTGCTTAATAAATTGACTATAAAGAGTGATATCGATAGCATTAATAAATCAGAGAGTGAATTATTTTGGAAAATGTTGCCACAATTAGCCAACTATCCCAAGCTAGAAACTCATGTAGATTTATATATATTTGACAGATATTACGCTTCACATGAACTGATATTCTATCTAGATTCGATCAATAAAGAATTTTGTTTTCGCATGAAGAAAAACTGGTGGAAAGTATCGGAATCATTTTATAACAGTGGGGAAAAGAGTAGGATTGTAACATTAACATTGCCAGCAAAATATAAGGAAAGAGCCAATGAATTGGGTATCATTCATAGGTCCATCAAAGTTAGATTGGTAAGAATTGAGCTTGAAAGTGGAGAAACAGAAATACTACTTACCAGCTTAGTAGATGAGCAGGATGTGACCATAGAAGATCTTAAGGAGCTGTATGGGCTAAGGTGGCCTGTAGAAACCACTTATCGCCATTTAAAACATAAAGTCAAATTAGAAAACTTCAGCGGAAAATCAGAGAATGGTATAAAACAAGACTTCTTTGTCAAAATAATGATACTAAATATTGCCGTTTCAGTTGCCAATCCAGTAGATGATCTATTAAGGCAACAACCCAAAGAAAAATTTACTCATCAAGTAAATCTCACAAACGTCATAGGTGCATTAAAAAAGGGTGTCGTTGATTGGTTTATAAGAGGTAGAATAAAAGAATCAATCAATTCAATCATAGAATTCTTGCTTAAAACAACTGAACCTATAAGAAAAGGGCGAAAATTTCCACGACCTAAAATCCCCAAAACAAAATATCATAGAATTTATGCCCAGGTTTAGCCTTAAGTTAATGACATTGAATTAAAAGTAAGCTATTCAAATTTTTCTGATGCTCAAATTACTTCAAAAAACAAAAGGTTTATTTTTTAAATGGATGCTGCATACCCTCTTTTCTCTTTTAGAAAGACCCATGGCTACGTTTTCAAATATTATAAGGCTATCTAAATGGGTGCACCAGCATCATAATTTATCATTTAATGATTTCTATAGTTCGGAGCGGGTATGAGCTAAAAGGAATGAATTGTACAAATACATTATTACAAAGGAACAATTGCAAAAGATGGTTTTCGTTACCTGGAGTTTGGAGTTGCCAATGGAGGTTCTTTCCGATGGTGGGTTGACCAAATAAAATCTCAGGATGTAATATTTTATGGCTTTGATACATTCACAGGATTGCCTGAAGATGGGGGACATTTCAAAAAAGGAGATATGTCTAATGGAAATAATCCTCCTATTATCGACAATGATCAGCGTCATCATTTTTTTCAAGGACTTTTCCAACAAACTTTACCGGGATTTATATCTACTCATAGACATGATTTGAATAAAAGGCTTGTAATACACATGGACGCAGATCTGTTTTCGTCCACATTGTATGTACTGACATCTCTGGCACCATTTCTGAAATCAGGAGACATCATCATCTTCGATGAGTTTAATGTGCCAAATCACGAATTCCTTGCATTCGAATCTTTTATAAATTCATATTATTTCGAATATGAAGTATTAGGGGCAGTAAATAATTACTATAATCTGGCGGTAAAAATCAAATAAACTGATTTTAGGTAATTTTTGAAAGAAAATGGAAGAACTTTTCCTTAAAACAAACCGGTAACCTTTCCATCTATACTTATATCAATATGTTCCGCACTTGGTATGGATGGCAATCCCGGCATACGCATCACATCTCCCAGCAATGGTACCACAAATCCGGCTCCTGCAGCGTATTCAAATTCTCGCACTGTCACTTTAAATCCTGTGGGTCTTCCTGTTTTTTTCTCATCATCAGAAAAACTCAAAGGTGTTTTTGCCATACAAACCGGAAACTCATTAAAGCCAAGTTTGTTGATCAATGCCAGCTGAGTCCTGGCTTTTGAAGCATATTCCACTCCTTCTGCTCCATATATTTTTGTGGCGACTGTTTTTAGTTTATGTTCGATGGTATCACTCAGTTGGTAAAGTGGATGATAGTGGTTGACTCCCGCATCGATAAGGCGGACAACTGCTTCTGCAAGTGCGGCAGAACCTTTACCACCATCAGAAAAAGCAGTACTCACTACAGCATCGGATCCTTTTTCTGAACATAGATCTTTGACCAATTGCAATTCTGCCGCTGTGTCAGAAGGAAAGGCATTGATACACACTATAGGATTGATGCCAAAATGTTGGATATTTTCAATATGTTTTTCAAGATTACAAAATCCCTTTCGTACTGCTGTCAAATCTTCCTTTGCAAGACTATCTTTACTCGCTCCGCCATGATGTTTTAAGGCACGTACAGTTGCCACCACAATTACAGCATTGGGTTTTAGTCCTGATTTGGTGCACTTAATATGGAAAAACTTTTCAGCACCCAGATCAGCGCCAAATCCTGCTTCAGTGACTACATAATCACCCAGTGATAAACCCATACGTGTAGCTATGACCGTATTGGTTCCCTGAGCTATACTGGCAAAAGGTCCGCCGTGAAGTATTGCAGGGTTAGCTTCCAGAGTTTGGACAAGATTCGGTTTGATGGCATCTTTTAATAGAACTGTCATAGCTCCTACCGCTTTGATGTCTCTTGCAAAAACCGGATTGCCGTCATATGTCTGGCCAACATAGATATTTCCTATCCTCTTTTTAAGGTCTTCCAGATCAGAAGAAAGGCACAGAATGGCCATGATTTCAGAGGCCGGTGTGATATTGAATCCGTCCTCGCGCATGATGCCATTGGCTTTTCCACCTATACCGATGATGATTTGCCGGAGTGCTCTGTCATTCATATCCATCACTCTCTTCCATAGTATGGTGCGAGGATCCAGATTAAGTGAAAATTGTTTGTTCTGAATATTGTTATCGATCATGGCAGATAATAGATTATTTGCTTTTTCGACGGCGGAAAAATCACCTGTAAAATGCAAATTGATATCTTCCATAGGTATGACTTGTGCATAACCACCTCCTGCGGCACCTCCTTTCACACCGAATACAGGACCTAAAGATGGCTCCCTGAGTACTGCAATGGCTTTTTTTCCTATGTGATTTAATCCATCAGCAAGGCCGATAGCCATCGTGGTTTTGCCTTCACCATATTTTGTCGGCGACATGGCAGTGACCAAAATGAGCTTACCTTCGGGATTTTTTTTCTGTAAGGAGAGTGGTAATTTTGCCTTATATTTTCCATAATACTCTAGATCATCTTCTGCGATCTGAAGTTTGGAAGCTATCTCACGGATGTGACTGATGTGTGCGGATTGTGCGATCTGGATATCGCTGGGAAATGTGGACATATGTGTTCAATGATTAGATGGTGCAAATATGGTACATATCAAATGACTAAAATATGATTTTGGTTGGTGTGATGTTGATTTTCAGATGATGTTAATCAGTCTCCTTGCGTCCTCTTAATTGGGTGTATCCCATTTTTGCACTAAAATTGTTTAAACTGCCCACTACCCTCATTCCCAAGCATAGCTTGGCAGGCACTGAAGAGCTTGTCAAGCTTCGCTTGAGACGACCCACCCTTTAACTCTTAACTACTATGATAAAACACTAAATTGGAAACTTAAAATAAATTATACCTAAATATCTAAAATGAGATTCGTAGTGAGAGCTTCAAATACAAGAAAATAAGCACTTTTAGCGACAAATCATAGTCACCACTATGGTGCGAAGCTAAAGTGATCCCTCAGGAGGCTGATTTTGAAGTATTTGGAGGTCGTAATAGATTATCATTTTAGATTTTTAGGTTATATAATATAGTGCAATTTTGGGGTACACCCTTTTAATTTAACACCTCGTCTCCTTTTATTTTTTTTACTTACTGGTAACTCTACGTTATTTTCCTTTTTGCAAATAGTTTAAGCCCACGATACCTGTGATGATACATGCCACAAAAAACATCTCTGTGAAGGAAGTTTTGTCCTTAAACCAGATTATGCCAGCCATATAAACTAAAAAAGTACTGGTGCCAGCCCAAACTGCATTGGTATAACCCATAGGCAGATATTTTAAGGCCATAGCAAGAAGGAAAAACGTCGCAGCATAACACACTCCACCGGTCATTAAGTACCATTTGTGGGTGACGCCATCCGCCTTTTTCATGAGTATGATGGCTATGGTTTCAAAGATGATGGTCAGGATAAGAAATATATACCCTTTCATTTTTTTTGTTTCATTATTTTATGTAAGCAGTTAGTTTTCTCAACAATTCTCATTGATTTAAGTAATTTTTAATTAGACAATTTCTGGAAACAATCTATTCCTTTTGATTTCAACTGTTTCAGTTTTTTATCCATTTCAGATTTTGGGTATGATTGGGAAGACACTAATTTAAACAGAGTTTTTATATTCCCTTCATTTATAATGGTAGTTTCTTCCAAACATTTTTTTGCAACGTTGTTTTTGTGTTCCTTCGCTTTATTTAATGTTGCAAATGCACCAAATTGAATATAATACTCTCCTTTGATATGGGAAGTGCTGTTTTTTATGACTTCAGCATCTGATTTTTCTGAATGAACGATTTTATCGGCTACAGGAACTGGCTGGTTTACGGTTGTGGATGTAGTGTTGCCAGGTGCAGAAGTAGTGACTACAGGTGGTTCGGGTTTTACAACTTCTTCCGGGCTGGGAGATACTTCTACAGTTTTTTGCTGCTTACCTGAAGCGCTGACATCTATAGCACTATTTATAAACTCTTTGAACAGTGCGGTACCCATACCACCTTCATAACGACTGACTTCGTCGCCGTCATCATCCAGGATCAGGCAAGTAGGCAAGCTTTTGATATAATATTCACTTTTCCATTCTTTTGCAATAGATTTATCCATGCTGACAATGACGGCAATCAGGTTTTTGTCTACCATTTCAGAAACCAACTCATCCCTGAAAACTCCATTTTTCATCATTGTACAAGCCATACAGTTGTCAGATGAAAAAAAGACATACACTTTTTTGTTTTGTTCTCTGGCTCTTTTAAGAGATTCGGTAACTGTCAAACTGCTAAAATTGATACCGAACATCTGGATATATGAAAATGTCAAAAATGCTGACAAAACAATCACTTTCACTGCTTTCTGATTTTTAAACACTATTAAATATGATATGCTCATTTCTAAAGTTAATAAACTCTTTGGATACAAATTTTATTTTAACGGATACTAACTTCAAAGTTATGAGATTTTTATGAATTGTAAAAGATAGTATAGGACTTTTTCTTTTTCCTCAAGTCGGTGTTAAATATTTTAAGGTAATTTTCTATAAAATTTGTACTAAATATTATATTTGTTCATCATTTGTAAATATAGATATAATGAGTAAATCCAAAGTTAAACAGCAAGTTTCGGAAAAGGCTTCGGTAAAGCTTTGGGATAGTGCACTTATCAAGGGATCAATGTTTTGTTTTCTAATAACTATTGTCACTTTTTTTCATATATAAAGAGTCCTTTGGAAATGAGTTTGTCAACTGGGACGATCAGGTTTATGTTGAAGAACAACCATTGGTACTGAAAAAAGAATATTCGAAGCTTTGGAAAACACCGGTTTCACTCAACTATCATCCCGTAACGATGACAACCCTCACATGGCAAGTTCCTAAAGATATTAAAAAACTGAAGCCTGCTCCATTTATTAAAATGAATGTTTGGCTTCATATCATCAATAGTTTACTTGTATTCGCTTTTATAGTACTGATAAGCAATAGTAGATGGCTTGTAGCTTTTTTCACAGCCATGGTTTTCGCATTGCACCCGATGCATGTAGAGTCGGTAGTGTGGATTTCGGAAAGGAAGGATGTGCTGTATACTTTTTTCCTTCTATTGTCATGTATCGCGTATTGGAAATATTTGGATAAGTTTACGATGAAATGGCTGGTTCTGGCCGGATTGTTTTTTATCTTAAGTGTGCTGTCCAAAGCTATGGCGGTCATCATTCCTGTTATATGGATATTGCTGGATATTTTGAAAGAAAGATCATTAAAAGAGTATAAGCCTTGGCTTGAGAAATTACCATTTTTCGTGGTATCCCTATTTTTTGGTCTGATGACTATCAGTGTTCAGAGTGGTGGAGATTTTGGTGGAATGCTGACATTAGCAGGGGAAAAATCAGTTGCGGTGGCTGAAGCTGATGTGTTTACTTTATGGCAGAGATTTCAGTTTGCCTCATATGGTTTTGTGCAATATATCATTAAGTTTTTTTATCCGCTGGAGATTTGTGCTTTCTATCCCTATCCAGATGACGATAAACTTTCTGGGGCAGGAAGCCTATTGTATCCTTTGGCTTTTATTTCGGTGATGGCAGTTGCTATATATAGCTTTATGAAAAGGAAAGTGGTCACTTTTGGGGTAGGATTTTACTTCGTTACAGTGGCTTTGGTCCTTCAGTTTATGTCTGTAGGTCTGGCTATCATGGCTGACAGGTATTCTTATGTTCCTTACATAGGCCTGGCATTTATGCTTTTTTCTTTGGTAGATGAGAGGATAAAGGAAAAAGGGAACTTATATATTTATGGATTTACGGCTATGGCAGGGGTATTTGTCATTTTTCTAACTTTCAAAACAAAATCCCAAATCGAAGTATGGAAGAATAGCGAAAATCTCTGGACTCAGGTTTTGCAATATTATCCTAAAGAAGATCTGGTACTTGCCAACCGTGGAAATAACAGGGGTAAAACAGGCAATATACCCGGAGCGATGGAAGATTTTGAAATAGCTATAGCTGATGGATGTCAACGTGCCGATGTGTACGAAGGTCTGGGAAACAGCTATGGTACCATGAGTGACCAGCAACCTGAAAAAAAACAGGAATTTGTCAATAAAGCCATCTCCATGTACAAAAAAGCACTCGAAATTGATCCGACAAAAGGCAATATCTTTTATAATCTGGGTATTGCGCAACTCCAAACCAATCCAGCAGAGAGTATGAAAGCTTTCACAGATGCATTAAAAATCATGCCCTACAAGGAAGGAGATATTCTGCCGGTCCTGGGCATGAGTCAACTCAATGCCGGTAGGTATCAGGATGCCATCACCACTTTGACAAAAGCCATTGAAATAGGAGTGGGTACGGACAACATTTATTATCACCGAGGCTTATCTTTCATCGGCGCAGGAGATAATACTAAAGCTATCGCCGATATTAAGAAGGCACTTGAAATCAATCCAAATAATGCAGATGCAAGGAAGCGACTGCTTGAGTTATGATGTATCCTAAACAGAAAAATTGAATGCGAAAATTATAACGCTGACCTGGCTGGGGACAAGGCAGGCTGGCTAAACTTTGTCATGAAAAATGTAAATTACTAATATCTGCCAACGATGAAAAAAATAAATGCCGTAAAACTGTACAATTTCATATTAAAAACAATTTTGATTATCATTCATCCCTTTTTGTTGGAAGGGCAGGTGCTATCTGATGATACTTACATAAAAATTGTAAAGAATCAAAAAATTAAAACGCAAAAAGCAGAAATAAGGATTAATAACAAAACTGAGGCTAAATTAGGACTCATCAGAGTGTATTTTCAAAAAGATGATAAAGTAGATATCTCTGAAGTCATCATTACAGATACATTGGGACATCTGCTTAGAAAAATTAGCAAAGACGAAATAATTACAAAACATGAAATTAGTGATGGAAGCTTCTATGAGGATAATTTTGTAAAAGAAATAATGATGGTCTGGAATAAGTACCCATATCATGTTAAATTTAGCTATACGATTGTAAAAAAAGAATTTATACAAATAGCAAATTGGTATCCGATACTGTTCTATAACGTACCAACTTTATCTGCTTCTTTGAGAGTGGAAACACCAGTAGACTTTAATATAATGTATTACAATGATCCCGACATTGAACACCGGGTAGAGGAAAAAAAAGATACTAAAGTATACACTTGGCATGCCAAAAACAAAGTTATATTTAGCGACGAAATCCTGGGTCAGCCCATTGATGGAATAGGGTCATCAGTTGTAGTCAACCCTGAATTATTTCATTACTATAAGGATGGCTCCAATGTATCATGGAAAGATTACGGCGCATGGGTACATTCACTTAATACTGGTTTGGATCAACTTACTGTAAATGAAAAGTCCACCGTAAGTGAACTGGTCGGGAGTACAAAGGATACATTAAAAATAATTGAGCTACTGCATGAACACAGACAAAAAAGTACCAGATATGTCAATGTGTCCGTTAAAGAAGGGAATCTCAAACCCTACCCTCCCGGATATGTATGTACTAACAGGTACGGGGACTGCAAAGCACTCACCATGTATATGAAAGCACTACTTAAGTATTTTGGTATTGAGTCATATTATACATTGGTTTACGCAGGAGTAAGCCCACCAAATCTTAATACCAGTATGCCGGGACATCAATTTAATCATGTCATATTGGGCATTCCTTTATCACATGACACGATTTGGTTGGAAAATACAGCAGAAAGTTTTCCTCCAAATTATTTAGGAACTTTCACTCAAGGTAGGAAAGCATTATGGGTGGACGGCGTTAACAGTAAACTCATTGATCTCCCGGAACTTAACTATTACAATACCGGAGAAATAACCAATCACAAATACACAATCGATACATCCCAAACTACTAAATTTGAAATTTCATCCATATTCAAAGGTGCAGAATTTGAAAAATTAACTGGTATTGAAAGACAACATAATGATGAAAAAAATGATTTAATATTAGACTTATTAAAGTTAAATAAATTGAAAACATTTGATTTGAAATACGAAATTTCACGATCAGGTATACCTTCGTATCATGTTAAAGCCTCCGGATACATACACAATTTAGTAAGAAAGATAAATAAAAACTTCTATTTCAAAGTGATGGAAACCGATCTCCCAAACCTTGAAAAACCCGAAAAAAGAAAAACTGACGTATGTCTCTCTTCTCCGTTGTATTCTCTCGACAGTATAGTTATTCATCCAATCATATCCGATAATATTGACATAAAATTTCCAAAAAATATTAATATTAGTTCTAAATTTGGTCAATTTAGTGAGGGTTATCAAGTGTTGGAAAATAGCGACATACTTTGCGTAAGGAAATTAATGATCCTTAAAAACAAAATCCCGTTGTCAGAATACCAAAGTTTTTTTACATTTGTAGAAGAAATACGAGAATCTATGAAAAAGTCAATTATACATATAAAATAATATTATATGAAGCACTTATTCATACTATTTATTACTACTTTATTGGTTGAAAACTCTCATTGTCAGCTTTATATTCCAGACTATGGAAAAATTGATGATAATGAATTGCTTATGACAATATATGATAATGATCCTGAAGCAGATGCAGTTGTACTTTATGATATAGGCAAATCAGAATTTGAGGAGTCAGCCTTAGGGAATTATTTTATTAGATTTACCAGAAAGACCCGTATTAAAATTCTAACAAAAGAAGGCATATCAGCATCAATCATAGAAATCCCCTTGTATAAAGAACATGAAAAAAACAAAGAAGAATTATTAAAGATCGAGGGCAATACTTATAATTTGACTAATGGCACTAAGACAATAAGACCAATAGATAAAAGTAAAATATTTGAAGAGATAATCAATGATAATTGGAGTGTTAAAAAAATTGCAATGCCTGACGTTCGTATAGGTTCGGTCATTGAGTACAGTTATACATTGGATATTCCGTTTATTTTCAATCTTCCTGATTGGAGGTTTCAAAGTTCAATCCCAACTGTCTATTCAGAATATACAGTATCCATGATCCCAACTTTCGAATATATATATCTCCTCAAAGGAGCAGATAAATTTGATTTTCAAAACTCATTTATTGAAAAATCCCCTGTTGGAAAATATAGAGAGTCAAATGCTATCGATAGAATCACAGGGCAGAATGTTATAATTAAGGTGATGGTGCATAATTATGTTATGAAAAACATTCCAGCGTTTAAAGACGAAGGCTACCTTTACAATAAAAAAGACCACATTGTCACGATAGATTTCCAACTGGCCAAGATAAATTCAAGTTCAGGTATGACCCGAAACATCATGTCCACATGGCTTGAGTTATCCTCCGATTTATTGAAAAATGACAATTTTGGCGATTATATTAAAGGAGCAAAAAATCAGGCAAAAAAAATACTTGAAACAGAGCTTATAATTGCAAGTCAATCAGAAACTGAAAAGTTAAAAACTATAATACAGTATATAAAAGAAAATTTCACTTGGGACGGATTTAATGGTATTTATGCTGATAAATCGGCCAAAGATTTCTTTAAAACTAAAATCGGAAATGCTGCGAATATCAATCTTTTTTTATTGGCCCTATTGAGAGAAGCAGGTTTTGATGCACAGCCCGTGATACTCAGTACAAGAAGGCATGGCAAGATTCATCTTGATTATCCATTTATAAATTCATTTAATTATGTGGCGGTCCTTGTAAACAGTACTAAGCCATTCTTGACTGATGGAACCAACCAATACCTGCCATATAATCGTATCCCATTGCAGTGTCAACACGAAAGTGGTTTAATAGTAAATGACAAGAACGAATGGGTTACTCTTGAAAATAAAATTTTATCAGACATCACCTATTTAATAAATATGCAAATTGATGTTGAAAAAAATATACTTCAACTAAGACTTGATATCAGCTGTACAGAATTGGAAGCCCAAAAACTGAAATCCTTATTCAAAGATGATACATTGGCCATTAAAGAGCATTTCGAAAAAGCAAATTTCAAAGGTATTAGCCAGCTAGGAACTAAAAATTTTGCAGTTATCGGAAAACCTTATAGTATTTCTTTTACTTGCTATACAGACCCCGATTATCTCGGAGATAGCTACATTTTGAATCCATTCAACCATTTACACCCTAAAGAAAATAGTCTTAAACAAAAAACCAGAAATTACCCAATAGATTTTGAATTTCCTAAGTCTGAAAAATATCAGATTAAAATTAATATTCCGCAAGGGTATAAAATTGATTCTACCCCTGAAGATTAC
The DNA here is from genome assembly GCA_016713025.1 of Saprospiraceae bacterium. NCBI lineage: Bacteria > Pseudomonadati > Bacteroidota > Saprospiria > Saprospirales > Saprospiraceae > Saprospiraceae bacterium. The sequence continues at coordinate 2,268,922 of JADJPZ010000004.1, forward strand.
ATAGTATCAGATGACCTGGCTGAGATTAAAATAAAATATAAAATAGACGAATCAACTTTGTCAATCACTGGAAATTACATCATCAAAAAGCAACGGTACCAACCCAATGAATATAGCACTATAAAATCATATCTGGACATCCTGGCGACAAAATTGAACGATCAGTTGGTACTTGTCAAAAATTAAGGTAAAGCAATATAAAAATTTATACCAAAGATAACTCCGATATTTGTCATTTCGATGTTTAAAGAAATACAAATTAAACAAAACATAGATTCAAGTCGTAAATGCAACTTTTTGGGAGCATAAAAAGACATTATTAATTTTTTTCAAAGGAAAGGAGCAAAACTCCTTCCCCCTGAATGGTAAAGTCTTTATATTGTCTCCCGTCCAAAGTTGCCAATATGAAACACTTAACACAAGAACAAAGATACACAATAAGTGTAATGAATGAGCATGGTTATAGCCAAAAAGATATAGCCAAAGCTATAGAAAAAGACAAGCCGACCATTAGTCGCGAGTTACGTCGAAATTGCGACCAGCGAGGCGGGAAGTATACATTCGATTTAGCCCAACGCAAATATGAGAAAAGGCAGAAAACCAAGCCCAGAGCTATCAAGTTTACAGAAGATGTTAGAAAATATGTTGATTCAAAACTTGAACAAAAGTGGAGTCCAGAACAAATTAGTAAAACTCCGATAAGTAGTAAACTTCGCATGGTAAGCCACGAGCGTATCTATCAATACATCATCGAAGATAAGAAAAATGGTGGTGATAAATACAAACATTTGAGGCGTAAGAAGAAGTATAAAAAGCGTTGTATAGTTGAAGATCGGCGTGGGAAATTAGTGAATACCAAAAGTATACATGAGAGACCACAGGAAGTTGACCGTAGGTCGCGATATGGCGACTATGAAGTAGATTTAATAATTGGAGCCAATCATAAAGGAGGGCTATTAAGCATGAATGACCGAACAACTGGCAGAGTCAAAATCCGAAAGATTGAAGGTAAAAATTCAAAGCAAATCGCAAAGTTGATTGTGTCTGCCTTGCGAAAAGAAAAGGGTCGAATCCATACGATCACATCAGATAATGGACGTGAATTTGCAGACCATGAATATGTGAGTGAAAAATTAGGAATAGATTTTTATTTTGCAGACCCATACAGTTCATGGCAGAGAGGCTCAAATGAAAATTTAAATGGGCTAATAAGGCAATATTTTCTAAAGAAAACTAACTTTGACCAAGTAACAAAAGATCAAGTAAAAAAAGTAGAAAATCAACTTAATAAAAGACCAAGAAAACGATATGGGTTTAGATCACCAATTGAAGAATTTAATTTATTAACTAAAGTTGCATTTGCGGCTTGAATTCAGGAAATTTAATAAATTGGCTCATCCAATTACTTAAAATTATGAAAAAGTACTGCAAATGCCTATATATTCGAGGCTGTAAAATATTTTGTGTAAACAAAACTTCAAAGAATTATGGCTGAATCAAATTATCCTCAAAGATAATTAAAATTTCATTATGAGTAATATGCCAGTTATGAATTGGCATTGTCCATTTAACTTGAATTTGCTGAATAGCAAGATATACAGATTTCAAGGCTGCCTGATCATTTGGAAAAAGTGTTTTGGTTTTGGTAAATTTTCTGATGGCTCTGTTGAGGCCTTCAATGGTATTAGTGGTATACATAATTTTACGAATGTTAGTAGGATACTGAAACATGGGAGATAGATTTGACCAGTTTGCTTCCCAACTTTTAATGGCATAGGCATATTTAGACCCCCATTTTGCTTTAAAAGCTTCAAAAGCAATGAGAGCAGTTTCCATATTTAAAGCGGCATAAACAGTTTTTAAATCAGCCAGGAAGGCCCTTCTATCTTTCCATGGGACAAACTTCATAGAGTTTCTGATTTGATGAACGATACAAAGCTGGGATACGGTATCGGGGAAAGCAGTTTGAATGGCCTGAGTGAATCCTGTAAGATTGTCAGTGCATGCAATGAGCATCTTTTTAACGCCCCTGTCTTTGAGCTCATTTAAGACAGAAAGCCAAAACGCGGCAGACTCGTTGGCGCTCATCCAGATGCCCAAAACTTCTTTGATCCCATTGGTTTTCAGTCCTATAACGATATAAATACTCTTGTTGATGATTTTATTATCCTGCCGGATTTTAAAACAAATACAATCCATCCAAACGATGTAATAAGTATTATCCAAAGGTCTGTTTTGCCATTCCTGGATAGCCGGAATCATTTTGTTTGTAATATCTGAAACAAAGGTTTTAGAAACGTCTAAGCCATAAATTTCCTGAATTTGAGCTGTTATGTCATCGGTGCTCATACCTCTGCTGTAAAGAGATGTAATGACAGATTCTACTTTCTCAGTGGTAGTTTGGCCCTTGGGAACAATGATAGGCTCAAATTCACCGTTACGATCCCGTGGAATATCCAACTCTACCTGTCCTTGTGTAGTGCGTATCTTTTCTTATAAGACCCATTCCGGGAATTACCTGAATTAATCCCATCGGGCGAGTGTTTTGAATAGCCTAAATGATGACTTAGTTCAGCTTTTAAAAGTTCTTGAATGCCATCTTTGTAAAGGCCATTCATAACATTGTCAAAATCATTAAGAGACTTGACATCCTGAAGAAATTCAGAGAGATTAAGATTAAATTTGTTACTTTGCATAACTATTAAATTTGTTAGGTTAAAAAATGTGTCTGTACTTGGTCGCACAAACATATTAAAAAATTTTCCATCTGTGGGGGGTACCCCCCACAGATGGAAGCCTAACTCCTTGATACTAGTTTACACAATCTTTCTTACACTCCCATATATTCTACTTGTAAAGGATTAGTAATAGTCAAGGTTTCTGATGATAACTCCATATAACACAAAATTTCGTTCTCTTTTTTTTTTGCCCTTGCTACACACAGGATATTCTGCAGTATCCTTGAAGGCTATTCTAATTACTCCCGGATTGATTTCTACAACTTTACAAATCTTTTGATTATTTTTTTATGATCTGTCCATAGTACAATGATGTACACCCCTGGAAGAAAATCTTTTAATGGTATTGATAAAAAATTTGATTTACTGTCAATAGGTATGCTGACCACTTGATTCCCATATGAAATCAATCTGGCATCTAGCAAGTCGTGATCGGGACAAAATACATTCAATACATCATCTGCGGGATTGGGAAATACTATCAGGTTACTTCCTCTTGATATATCATCCGTACCGGTTATAAGACTTCTTATTTTGATTTTTATTTGTTCTATGGTGGTACCATCAGGTCCCTGTGTATTGAACAGTTGTAAGTGAGCACCACAACCGTGGAGATAAAAAGTATCCGGACCATATGTATAATACATTCTTTTTTCCACTGCAACCACTATATTTCTTGTGATCCACTGAGATGACATTGATTCTCCGCAATTTAATCCGTCCTGACCAGTGATGACTATTGTCTTTCCTGGGGCTGATTCGCATCCGGCTAGTGTATCGGTGACTTTGAGGTACATCGTATATGCTTTCAAGCCCTTATAGGAGTAGCTAAAATCTACATTTTCTACTGTTCCAAAATATACCTGATGGCTCTTTTTGACAACTTTGAAAAAATCTCTTTCATAAGGGCCGAAACAGCTGCATGACCAAAGATGGTGTGCAGAACTTAAAATCGCTATTAAAAAAACTGTCGTTTTCATATGTGTTACAATTTTAAAATCGGTCATGTCCTAAATTTATGGTTCAATCAGACTTCAAATATACGAAATTTACACAAATCGACCATTTTGTAATTATAAATAATAACATCTTTTCCAAGGAGGTTTAAGGTGTGCAAATTCAGAGAATTTTTTTTAAAATTAAACATCAAATATTCCATACATTTGCAGGTTTTATTACAAATAGTTTAAATGAGATCGTTTATTTTTAAAAATATTTGGCCGCTGGCTATGTTATTATTTGTATCCTGCGCCGCAAAAAAGGAGATCACATACACCGGGCAGGATGATGATCTGCTTCAGCAGGAGCTGTTAGATACCCTTGTCATCACGGATACAAAAGGGATCATTGACTCGCTTCCCAAAGAGTTCAGAGCTACAAAAACCATGTATTATGACATTTTGCACACAAAGTTGGATCTCAGATTTAATTGGGCAAAAAGACATGTACTCGGTGTCGCTGACCTCACCATAAAACCTTATTTTAAACCAATAAATAATATCGTTTTGGACGCTGTCGGCTTTGATATACACTCCGTCAGCAATGCCACAGATGGAAAAGCATACATCTATCAATATGATGGTGTCTCACTGAATATAGATCTTGGAAAAGAAATTAAAAGCTCTGAAAAAATCCAGGTAAGGATTCACTATACAGCAAAACCTGACGAAAATCAAGCATCAGGTAGTGATGCCATCACATCTGACAAAGGATTGTTTTTCATCGATCCGGATGAATCAGACCCAGACTTGCCGACACAAATCTGGACCCAGGGCGAAACCGAAAATAACAGCAGGTGGTTTCCTACATTTGACAAACCCACCGAAAGATTTTCACAGGAAATCATCCTCACTGTGGATAAAAAATTCAGCACTTTATCCAATGGTAAAAAAATATCTTCAAAACTGAATACTGATGGTACCAGAACCGATCACTGGAAACAGGACAGAGAGCACACACCCTATCTTGCTATGATAGCCATTGGCGAGTTTGATGAGGAGACTGATACATGGAATTCCATACCTCTTCATTATTACGTTGATAAAGGATTTGGCCGGCATGCCAAAAAAATATTTAACCATACTCCCGAAATGTTATCATTTTTTACAGAAAAGCTCAAATATCCATATCCTTGGGACAAATATAGTCAGGTAGTAGTAAGGGAATTTGTTTCGGGAGCAATGGAAAATACCGGAGCTGTAGTGTTTGGTGATTTTGTACAAAAAACAGACCGCGAACTCATAGATAATGACAATGACTACATCGTAGCGCACGAAATGATGCATCATTGGTTTGGCAATCTGGTCACTTGCGAAGATTGGTCCAACCTCACACTCAATGAAGGTTTTGCCAACTATGCTGAATACTTATGGTTTGAGCATAAATATGGTAAGGAGAGAGCAGAGTACCACAGAATGAATGAGCTGAACGGTTACTATGGCCAGGTGATGAGTGGTGGCGCGCACCCTTTGGTAGATTACTACTATCAGGACAAAGAAAATATGTTTGATGCCCATAGTTACAATAAAGGAGGCTTGGTCCTCCATATGCTTAGAAATTATCTTGGGGATGATGTTTTTTTTGCATCTCTCAATTATTATCTCAAAAAAAATGAAAACACAGCTGTAGAAGTAGATGAGTTGAGAATGGCTTTTGAGGATGTAAGTGGCGAAGATCTCAACTGGTTTTTTGACCAATGGTTTCTCTCAACCGGTCATCCGTATCTTGATGTCAAATACACCTATAATGACGAAAACAAAGTCCTGCTTGTAGAAGTGGATCAGTCTGGAACACCCAAAGGCTTTCATCAGAATTTCAAACTACCGGTAGATATTGCTATATACTATCCTGATGGAAGTGTACAGTTTCACCCTGTGGTCATCAACGAAAAAAAACAAAGAATCCTGATAGAAGACCTTAAAATGAAGCCGGCCACTTATGTATTTGACGGAAGAAATGTGCTTCTGGCGATGATCAATGAAAACAAAACAAATGAGCAGTATAAGGCGCAGTATAAGTTTTCGCCCAACTATATGGACAAGATGGTGGCTTTTTCAAGTGCGTCCGATGGCAATTACGATCTGATCGATCAGGGCCTTAACGAAAAACACCATACTTTACGATCGCTTGCTATAAATGCGATTCCGGATAGTCTGCTTTTTCAATATTTACCCATACTTCAGGAAAAAACACTCAGCGATCCTCATTCAGAAGTAAGACGTGATGCTTTGATGAGATTATCAGGCAGTGAGGATTTTGAGCCTGGAGCCTTGTGCAAATTGATCCTTGATACAGAAAAATCTTACCCAGTCATCTCACTGGCTTTGGAGTTGTTGTACTCTGTTCAACCTGATAAAGTGACTCCCTATGTCGTAAAATTAAAAAGTGAAGACGCAGACCAGCTGGCAGGAACCTTAGTCTCAATCATATCAGAAGATAGCCCTGAAAACTCAGAATACATCAGGAGAAAAGCAAAAAATATCAACATCTACCAATTATTTGATTTCTATGAACGCTTGCAAGAGTATTTTCAAGGCAAAAGTATGAAGACACTGACCGACGCATCAGAGTACCTTACGGAAATAGCCTCCAATAAAAACGGCAATATGTACAGAAAGTATATAGCCATGGTGACTCTCAATAAGATAGCTGAAGACATCAGTGCAAGATATGAAACATCAGCCAATGAAGATGAAAGAAAAACATTGGTCAATATCATCGATAAAATTAACTTCATCGCAAAGAATGAAACCAATCCTGTACTAAAAGAAAAGTACGAAGGGATGGAAAAGTAATCCTATCAACTTGAGATGTCCAAAAATACCTCTGATGAAAAGTCTGATGGAATACAAAGGTCTCTTAGCACTGGGAATCCTTATCTTGATTCACCTTGTCTCTGCATGGGGTCTGGCACATTGGGTCTATCAAATCTATGGAACATATATATTTCCACTGATACGTACCATATATGACTATACACTGGGCATGATACCCTTTGCTTCTATTTATATTTTGATTGTGGTGCTTCTTCTATTATTTTTTTTCAGGAAGTATAAAAAAGCAGGTAGTAAATCCAAAACCTGGGTATACCACATCTTAAGCACTTTCAATTTTTTGGGATGGGTAATTTTCCTTTTTTACTTTTTGTGGGGATTCAACTATTACAGACCATCGTGGATAGAAAAACATGGTCACACAGCTGTAAACCCTGATTCTGCAATGATAATACAAGAAATACAGACAGTCTCTGCAAGAGTAAACGAACTTAGAATCAAAATATCAGAGGATACATCAGCACTTTCATACCATCCTGATTGGTCGATCATGGAAAATGACATCCGTATAGAACAAAAACGATTTCTGACTTCCTATGGTGACAAAGCAATAGGAAGAGTAAGGATCAGACAATTGTATCCTAAAGGCGTTTTATTGTCATTATCTACTGCTGGCATATACATTCCATTAGTTTGTGAAGGTCATATAGATCCGGGTTTGAACCCCATTCAATGGCCATTTACTTTGGCTCACGAGATGGCTCATGGGTATGGATATACTGATGAAGGTGAGTGCAATTTTATAGGTTTTGTTACTTGTATCCTATCTGAAGATCCTCATATCCAGTATTCAGGCTGGTTGGGTTACTGGAGATATTTGTACCGTGAAGTGGATTATCTTTCTGAAGAAAAGGCCGACAGAGTGTATGCATCAATGTCTCCCGGAGTAAAAGCAGATCTTAAGGCAATCAGAAAAGACATCAACAGATACCCTGACATTCTGCCATGGTTTAGGGACGTCATTTATGATTTCTATCTTAAATCACATGGCATGTCAGATGGATTGGCGAGTTATGATGGGATTGTTTCACTGGTTTTGACGTGGAAAAAAGAAACAGCTTTTTAAGTCTGCTTTGCCACCTTCAAAAATTTAAATCAATTCCACTTTCATCAAAATTTAATCGCTTTAAAAGCTGTTATATTTTCATAGTTAAAGATAAATGTATGGGGAAATTAGGGTCACTGCTGTTGGGTTAACCCAACAGTTTCTAATAAATCATAAAGTCTGTATAATTTGACAAAGTTGAATTTAGTTATTAGATTATGCCTGAAGGATTTTTCATTGATTTCGTTCCATTGAGTTCTAAATCTATGGATCAAAAAAAAGGTGTATCCCAAAATTCCACTAAACCTAAATGATTTGAAGTCTGTGTTCAGTGGATTATCATACAAGTAAGGAAATTAAGGGTGGGCTGTTTAAAGCGTAGCTTGACAAACTCTTCTGGGATTGAGCCTGTCTGCCTACGTTATAAGTGACGAGTTCATATTTTTGCAAATCAATTTCTGGCTATTATATACAAAAAATAATCACTCAATTTTTACCATCTTCTTAGTCGCATTGAATGTACTGCCGTTCAATGTAAAGAAGTAGATACCTGCATACGGTATATCTTTTGCTTCCAAAGTAATGGTGTTCAGACCTTTGACAGATTTTACACTTCTCAACAGAACGATCTTCCCTTGGTCGTCTGTGATCACAAGTTTTACATTTTCTGATTTTGTACCCAACCATCGGATATTGGTTGTAGAAATGTATGGGTTGGGCTCGTTTTGTTGTAGTGCCATATTATTGACATCATTTCTAAATGACAGACTTAAGCCACTAACTTTCAAGTCGCTTGTATAGGATTCAGTCCTAGTGATCTCAGAGCTGAGTTTTAAGATATCTTCGAGTAGCACAGAGTTTTTAGGATCAATCACCAGAGTGAAAAGCTTTTTCTCTCTATCAATAGTTAGTGGTTGCTTTGCAGCAAAACTAAGAGTATAAGTGTCATCGCCCAGCTTACCAATATTGGTAGCGTCGATATCCAGTCCTTCCGGTATCAAATCAACAAATACTGCATCTTGGAGCTGGAATGTAGTCTGGAATCCAAAGATATCTTTGAAATTGGATGCATATACGGGTACATGTATGCGCTCATGTGGTTCCAATACTACATTGACCACTTCAAGATTAAGTTTTTTATTGGATCTTGGTTCTACGATGTTTTGTTGTATGACAGAAGCGTTGCCATTAATATCCCCTATTTTGACAGCTACAAAGTCCACTTTTTGCATAGGTGCTTTCAGTGGGTTTTCATGATAAGTTTCCGTATATGGGAATGGATACTTTAAGTCAAGATTTTGAAGCTTTTTGGGTAGTCTCCAGCTTTTATTATTAAATGCATTGGTCACACCAAGGATCAATTTTCTCAACTCCACAAGATCTGAAGCAGTGATCTTGCCGTCATCATTGGCATCGGATGCGATCATCTTATATACATTCTCATGACACTGCAGATCGATAATATGTCTTTGTATCAGCACTAAATCAAGTGTAGAAACTCCCTCAAGATAGTCACCTACATACTCCGATGATACTGTATAGTCCGCATTCAGTGGTACTTCAAAAAGGTATTCGCCCCGATCATCCGTAAGGGTAGTCTTCGAATGATCTTCCAGGCTGGAGATTAGGTTTACCTTTGTTCCTTTTTTGGCTACACCACTGATAGTCTCTACCCTTCCCGCTATAGAAGTGCGCATGTCAGTATTGATGACAGTGACCTTGGTCCGGCAGAAGTCATGATTACCTGCTGCATCCCAAACATAGACAGGCACTTCAAATACACCATGCGTATTCCATATTTTGCCTGATGTTTTAGTTGAAGGTATCCAGATGAAAGATAGACCTGATTCATATTCAGTCTTATTGGAAACTGAAGCAATTCCTCCCACTGGCTTGAAATAATGCTCCAAGTGACGCATACTGGACACTGGCCCGACGGAATCAAATGTATAGTACAATTCAGTATCCGGTGTACAATTGTCTTCGGCTTTGATAATAAAATCTTTAGCACACAATGCTACTGAAGGATTGGTATTGGAAGTGATACTTGTACTCAGCTCTATACAAATGGGAGTAGGAGGTTTTGCGTCCCTCACATTAAATTCATACATTCTCTCCGAGTTATTGCCACATTCGTCCTTGACCCTCCAGATGAGTTGATGAAGACGATCGCTTTGCTGCATAATCACAGGCAAGGTCTGTATGAGAGCAGCATCACTGGTCACGGCTGGCATATAGCTCACATAGATTTCATCAGCCAGGATAATGTTGCCCATAAGCGATTTCACCTGATGGTACTCACTTTGTCCAAGGTTCATTTTTGTCCATACACCAGAAGGTATTATTCCTTTCAATCCAGATGCAGCTATGTAATCTATCGTTTTGTCTCCATTGATATCCAGATAAAAGTCAATGGTTAGGATCTGCTGGTCACCACAGATTGTTTTGTCGGAGAGTTTTGCTTTGAGCACTACACCCGATGTACATGTACTGCCAATATCATTTACTTGATGTGACAAATCACTCCATAGTGGTGCGATAGTATCATTGCAGAAATAGCTGATCACTGGTGCATCTATAGTCTGTCCTGTACAATGATTGTGATAAGAATACTTTACTACCCATTTTTTGCATGCACTTCCGGAAAAATAGAAGGTGTCGATTTTTATATGCTGACCTATCTCATCACAAGGACTATGGCTTACTTTGGGACGATATGTGGCATTTTTGGCATGATCTATCGTAAAGTTGCATTGATCCCACTTATAGATGCCGGCTTCTGCAAAAGTCACCTCAAATTGTGTAGGATGCCGATGGACCGTTATCTTCTGGGCACATGAAATTGGTGAATCCATGATCCTGAATGTTCGTTCAAGTATTCCTATATTGCAGGTACCACCACTTGTCCATCTGTCAAGATACGTCATAGCAAAGGTATCTGTACATAGTGCTCTTACCGTAGGAATTCCTGTAGACATATTGCTACCAACTCGCAATGGGTTTTGGGTATTGAGACCAAAAGAATCATCACACTGGAGGACGATATCTTTAGGACAGGTCATCACCGGAGGAATCTTGTACTCGACTCTGACCTTAGCCCAACCATTATTGAAATTGTCACGCGAACCATTGATGATGAGTGTGTCACCTAAGATTCCATTTCCATTGGCATCATCCCATACCCTGACTTCCACATCGTGAAGGCCATACGTCATACCCGGCATGATGTCACTGCAGCAAAATGTCACAAATTGGCCGCCATCTGTATCTGCCATATCATTGTCTGTGTGTACCCAGGAATTGGTGGTGCCTGTAGCTGCAATGTTGCTGTAAGTAAGATTGTTGTTGAGACGATTGATGCCATCATTATCGCAGCTGTTGCCCATCTTGCGTCTGATCTCTACTCTGACACCACTACATGGATCATACGAGCCATTGTCTATCGATGTGTGGAACAATTTGGCATAACCGTCACTTCCTTGTGATGATCCTGAAAGACTGACAACAATATTTTGCTTCAAAATAACCGTCGGTGCCACCAAATCCTGTATATGGATTGTAGTCGTTTTTTTGTCTGATTGCCGGCACAGTCTTCTACTATGTAGGTGATATTATGCATACCTTTGACAAGGCCATTGATGATAAAATTAGGCATCGTACCGCTAACTATTGTGCCTAATGGCGCAATCACCGACCATCTTAGTTTTGAAGTTTCGGTACAATCATCCTGCATCATCACAGGCAAAGGCACTACTACACTTGCGGTACAGTCGAGTGTACCCAACGACTGCGTGACCGGAGCGATGGTAAATTGTGGCCCTGTAGTATCTCTCAGGATAATAATCTGGGTCAAATTTCTGAAAGCATTGGTACAATCATCTAATACTATCCATTTTCTAAGGATTTTTCTTTCTTTTATGCAGCTTGAAAAGCCTTCAATTAGGATTTCTTCATCAGTATATGAGGTATATATATTACACACATTGTTATCAATCCTTTGATTGTGTAAGGTTCCATCCGATCCTCTTGTCTTGTAAGTAAATCCACCAAAGACACTTCCTTCATTATTTTCGATGACATAAGGAGATGTGGAATCATCCATAGTCGTTTTATTATCAAAGGCTTGTTGGATATATTGTGGTGTGAATGCACTTTTACAATCCAGGACTACTTGCGCTACTGGATCAGTGATATCAGTCAATGACAATGGCGTGAAGTTCAATATTTGCTCACAACTGGCCTTATTGCCAGCTTTATCAGCAAATAACCAAGTTCTCCTTATCTGTTTCGCGCCACATGTACCTGTGGAAATGATGTCAACAAATGAGGCTTCTATAGCACTACAATTGTCCGTGACGTCTGGTTTTCTGCTCAGGACAAAAGATGGTGATCCGCCAAAATGGAGCTCAGAAGTTTCTGATTTTATAGTCTCAAACTCATGGCAAGCAAATGTTTGGCTCGAATGGCAATCAGTAATCTTCGGTGCCAGTTTATCTTCGAGCTTGATCGTACTCCAGCAAGAGTTTCCTGTACATTTCTCTTTGATTGATACCATAAATATCTCTCCGTTTTTTGGATTTTTCACAGGATTGGGCACTAATTTTCCCTTGCTATCGGTCACCACCACATCATAAAACTCTGAGGGATTGACAGCCTGAGTCAGAAAAATGCCGGCATGCAAAAATATCTCGCAATCCTGATTGACACTTGAATTGAGATTTCCCTGGCAAGCTAAGGTAGTGGACTTGTATGAATGTAATATGAATTCTTCACTGAGTCGTGTACAGGTGCCGAAATTGATCCTGATGCGATATCTGACATTGAGAACATTGGCTGGCAATCCTGTGAAAGTGAAGATACCATCAGTATTGGGACCACTTGATGACAGCCAAGCTGCACCGTCATACCTCTCCAAAATAAAATCAGGTATATAAGCAGCACCGCCAAGCATGACATTGACATCTATGGTCTCAGACTGTCCTTCACATAGATACAATCCTTCAGGCACACCTGAAAAAACGATATCTATCAGATCACAAGAAACCCCAAACGTATATGCTGTGTAAGTATTGGGTATTATGGCGGTATTGGTTGTTATTGTGCCTGTATTGATGTCAGCACCAGCATCTAGGGTACTTGGTATGTCTTCCCATTGGGAGCCATTCCATCCTACGATCCTGAGACCCATAAGCATTCCGTTGGTAAGTGTATTGATCTGAGATGCATTGTTCCAATGGAATCTGAGCCTGGTAGGGGCTGTACCATCTATGTCCCAGTATTCGATGGGGCTAACAGCTGATACACCTATCTGCCGCATCGTGCGTGGAAATGGCGCACCGACAGGCAGTGCTGGTTCATTTCCACCAAGAAGGGAAGTGGTAACAGCCACATCAGGATTGGCCCGAAAGTATGCCGCGCTAAAGGGTGCCAGCACTGTGACCGGAGATGTAGCTACCATAGACACAGGGCCATAGGCACCATTGTCACCAATAGGAAAGGTAAATGTCTGGTGTACATAATTTTTGACATATCCGTCTACATGTGCAGCATCTGATACAGCAGCTACACTCGATGTACCAGCAAACGAAAAATAGGTTGGTCCGTTTCTTTTAGTACCGACGATGCCAGGAAGGGCACCATTACCACCATTGATAAAGTGATGAGCTTTGAAAACTGACATCTCCCTCGTACTGTGTACAAAGGTGTTGCCTCTGGTTTTGCTTTGGGCAGATAAAGTAAATGTACATGTTGCAACCAGACTGAAAATGACAGTCAAAGTCAATTTTTGCAACCATATATTTTTACTTTTTTTATGCATCAAAAATTCTATGTAATTATGTTTTCACTGTAAAAAAAGGTGAAAATATTTGGACCAATTTGAATTATTTTGAATATTGGTCTTTGTACTTAATTGAGCTTTTCAATATTTAATCCTGTACATGATGGAACAGTATTCATATCTACTGTATTTACTCTTTGCATCCTTATTCGGATCACTTCATTTGCTGATATCTGTAAGATAATACTTCTGGAGCTACAAGAAGTAGATCCACCATATGCATGTATTATAATATTGGAATTAACTATCTCGGTGTTATTGTTTTCTAACCAAAATCTACTTGATATTTCATTGGTTGTCCCAATATTTACTCCGACATTGTAAGTAATTCTATATGTACCACTTTCGCTAACTGTTATTTGATTTGATGCAAGAGTATATATTGAACCTAAATTAATCCTTGTTGTATTTATATTTAGCGTACTTGTTGTGTTAGAAATAGTTTGTGCCGCCGTAGTTGAATATAAATCTACCACTTTCAATGTCTTACCTTGTGGTTCCCATTGGCTAGAAGAAGTAATATAAGTTAGCACTTGACTATTACTTGGGGCGGTCGTTGCTACATTTCTGCCTTGCAATTGATTGGCATTCCATAGAGGGGCCGTATTATTGACAGTCAGCGTGGCATTGGCTTCACCTACTATGGCATTGGTCGCACCTGCGTCGAGTATTAATGGCGAGGTAGCTACATTGGAGCTTGTGCCGCTGACTATATTATTTCTTGTGATGCCTATGGTTGTGGTGCCAGCTGCAGTACTTGCTGTGATAGGAGATGTGCCATTGATCGTTCCTATTTTATTGTTAAAAGTATTCCAATCGGTATTGCTAATGGCTCCTGTTGTGGTGGTATTGGCTGTTGCAATAGAAATAGCGGGTGTTGTGGTTCCTGTAGCTACAGAGATCGGTAAAGTTCCTGTGACATTGGTTACCGTTCCACCCGTTGCATTTAAAGTTGATCCTATTATTGAAAGTCCTGTACCCAATGTAAGCGGAGTGATATTCCCTGCTCCACGACCTAATAAGCTATTTGTTGTAATGGCTAAATCTGTGGGAGAAGCAGTTGCGGCTGTTGCATTTGTTTTAACTGTATTTGCGGCCATTGTTGCCAAATCAACATTTGCAACTGTTCCGTCCACTATTTTGGTAGAAGTCACTGCGTTGTCAGATAAATCAGCTGTGACAATCGTCCCATCAGGAATTTTAACAGAAGTTACGGCATTGTCTGCGAGTTTAGCAGTGGTAACGGCACTATTGGCAATGGTTAAAGCCCCAGCATTGGTTATGGTGGCATCACCAGTCATGGGCACTGCCGTGGCAACATTTGAACCGTTTCCAACAAAAATATTGCCATTGGCAAGCGTTGACGTCAATTTATTGTTAAAGGCGGTCCAATCGGTGAATGATAAAAATCCATTGGTAGTGGAATTTGCTTGATTGATAGTAAATACACCCGTAGTGTTATTATAAGTTAAAGGAGCTGTTGCAGATAATGCTGTTAAGCTAATCCCACCTAATCCTGATAAAGTATAATTAGGAATGTTAAAACCGCCTGTTACAGCATTATATGTTGCAACACCACTATTTCCAGTTGTTGTCAATGATACTGCATTTCTTGCTCTCGTATCCGTAAAATATATGTTACTTCCTTCCGGCACGACACCTGTATTTAGGGTTTGCCAAGTTTTGTCACCACGCCAGTATTGTGATGTTGTCCCTGCTGATATAGCATTTTCTTTATTGTTAAAAATGGTCCAATCTGCTGATGTTAGCAATCCTCTGTTTGAAGCAGAAGCATGTGGAATATTGAATGTATGAATTGATCCAGAAGATGTGATATTAAAATCAGTACCTCCTGTACCCGTTACAAGAGTTTGTATTGATTGAGTCAAACCATTGAGAGATGTGATCACATTATTGTTAAGTAAACTAGATAGTGTCCTGCTAGTTACATTACCATTCACATCAGTGGTTAGGATATTGGTGTTGGTAGTATTGGTGCCGAGACCATCAAATCTAATTGTACCTGAAGTATGTAGTTTTGCCATAGGGTTGATCAGACCAATACCCACATTACCACTGTTCTTATTAAAAATATGCGTGCCGCTGAGTGTCCATTTGCTACTATCTATTTGTCTGAAAGTACCTTTATGGTCGATGACCTTTACTTGGGCTTGCATATAACCCAAGACACAAAATAAAAAAATAGCAAGATGTATTATTTTGGATAAATTTGGCATCTGATAATTGTAATTGAAGACAAAAGATTATTTTGAATAAACTATTTTGATAAGACTTCCAAAATCAGTGTTTTACCGATTTTGGAAACCCTATCATTTATTTGGTTCAAAACGAAAAAGTAAAAAACTACGAGTTTATTTTACCCACTGGACTTCGATGATATCACCTGTTGCTAAACTCCATTCGGCATCAGGAACCAAGGTAACGACACTACCTGAAACTGTGTAGTCATCATTAGCCAATAACTTTGCTCCATTTCTATATACCCAAACTTTACTGTAAACCGGCAATGGAGTCGCAGTACCAGTGACCGTATAAGCAAGTGTTCCTGCGGTTGCTGTAAACACTTGTTCTCCACTCTTGAGTAGGCTCTCCTGTGTGATCTTTTTGAATGTGCCATCAGCACCTACTACTACAAGGCTGTCTGCTGCACTTCCAGATTGCAATCCGGTGACCTTCAATACATTGGTAGCATCCGTCCCGATGGTTGTGGGTTTTGTAAGGCTACCACCGAGTTCTACCAAATTACCTGTCTTCGTAAGACCATTACTAAATGTTAAAGCATTGAAGAGCGTAGATGCAGAGATTCTTTTTAAGGAACCCGAACTCGGGTCCACCACCACCAAACTATCTGTTGCTGCTGCTCCTGACCCAAGTCCTGTTACCTTTACAGATCCAGCTGTTGAAGCTAAAATCAGATCAAAGGCACTAGCAGAAATAGTTGTAGACTCAGTAAGCGCTCCACCCAATTTCACTGTTTGCCCGGCTTTTGTGAGTCCATTAGTCGCGTTGTTGAGATAATTCAAAAGCATCGCCATAGTATCTGAATACTGGACATAATTGTTGAGACTATCACCCAATTGTTTGGGAGTGACATAAAGCACAAGACTGTCTTTTTTTGTGATGATGGTGTTAGAATTTGACGCTTTAAGGACATATTTGATGGTACCCTTGTTGTCGATGACTTTGGTAGAATCAAGCTGTGCATTGGCGCTTGCTGCCATAAATAGTATGGCGACCAGTGGAAGATAATACTTTCTCATTTTGAATTGATTTAAAGATTTAAAAAATAATTTATAAAAATTTGTTATTAAAAAAAATTACTTGATTTGTACTATTCTGATTTCATCATCCGGTACACATATTACTCCTGCTTCCAGTGCTATTGTGGTCAAATTGACTATGGTAGCGCCTATCCTGGCCCCGTTTCTATACACATTGATTTTGTCGATATCAGTGATGGGCATCGGAGTAGGAAATTGGGTCTGGCCGCCAGCAGCTACATGTAACATTTGTTCTTCTATGATGAGTGATGAAATAGCCGTTTTTTTAATGAGCCCTGTCACAGGATCAATGGTAAGTATTTCATCTGTCAATGGATTGCCTGCTCCCAGTCCAGTGATAGATAGTGTATTGGTAGGACTGGTTCCTATCACCGTAGGTGTATTGAGTGGTCCCAATCCACTGGATAAAACTTTGACCCATTTGGTGCCATCGTTATAGTAGTATCCGGGAAGTACGTCATTTTGTGCTGTTGTATTATACACCGTCATACCTGCTATATGTGCGGTAAGTGGTGTTGCACTGGTGGTGGCAGTGAGCGAAACTCGCGGCATAAGCAAACCCTGATTGGGGCTTTCGAGTTCCAAAATAGAGTTGGGATCAATCACCGTAGGATTGTCACCTATTTTTGCCTGAGCCATGCCACTTACATAAGATAGTACCACAGTCAGTATAGGTATAACCCATCTAAAATAATCTGATATACTTTTCACTTATTTTACAAATTATCATTTTATATTTTCAATATGGCCGATTGTAATCAATTTTAGTTTTCATGGGGTAAAAATTCAATGGTTAAAAGAAAAGATTGCTCATGTCTATACGTGCTAATTCAAATTGAAATATGGTATCACCCACACGAAACATATTGTATAATTAGCCATATAAAAATGTATTTAAATTTTACTTATATATAATATTAAAAATATACTTCTTAAGCTATATAAAGCCAAAAATCTTAAATTTAATATTACATCGATAACTATTTAATTTACACCACCATACATAGTCAATAATTATCACAAATGTACTAAAAGTATTTATTTTTTATATCCAATTGTTCGATATTTTTTAAATAATTAAACATTACGATAAAAAATATAGGTAAAAATAGTGAAAATGCGTTTTTTTTTTTACAGAGTAGTAGATTATACGGTTTAAAATATGAAGGTTTGGAGTGTAATAAATATTAGATAGAAGTATGCAGATGCAAGGCAAGCTGATACTAATGTAATGCTAAAGGAAATTACAAAGTGGGTAGTTTATAAATGGATTGCAGAATTTTATAGGGAACAGAAAATATTCTGTATAAAAACTAAAGGCTCAAGTTTAATATTGCGTTGTAAACTTAAATGGTGTTTAAAATTTAGTTTTTGGCGCTTTTTAACAAAATACTTTAAAACTATAGGCATTAGTATACAATAAATCTTATAAATAAAAATTTAATGCAGACAAACAAAACAAAATGACCTTCTCAAATAACGATATTTTGACCTTGAAACTATATCGCTAAAAAATAAAAGATATTTAATGTTAATTACCACGCAAAAATTAAACTAGAGCCAAACTAAATCATAATTTATTGTAAATTAAATAATTATGTTGATAATTTTTTGTATTTACTTTTCTATTTATTAGTTTAAATGATAATGTAGTGAATTCTTCAAGGCAGAATCAACAAACTAAAGTAATTACCTTATTAGAGTAGAATCGATCACCTGATATGTCCATGGCCATATACCTTCCATTTGTTGGTCACCAACTGAGCCATACCCACGGGTCCTCTGAAATGCAATTTTTGTGTGCTGATGGCCATCTCGCCGCCAAAACCTACCTGACCTCCGTCTGTAAATCTTGTCGAAGCGTTATGATAGACTGCTGCACAATCCGTTTCATTCAGAAAATTTTCTGCGATATCGTGGTCTTTAGTAACTATGGACGCCGAATGTCCCCCTGAATATTTGTTGATCCTCCTGATAGCTTCATGTCCATCTTCTACTATACACAACATGATCTTGTGTGACAGAAACTCCTCATACATTACAGCTTCATTTGTCTCTATTGTGATTTGGTCAGATATGCCTTTAAGACTATGGTCACCATATACACTTATGCCCAAAAGAGCAAGCTTACCTACCAAAATATGAATAAAGTCATTCAATGCCGGCAATCTTTTGTCTATCAATACTTTATCTGTCGCATTACATACTGAAATCCTGTTTTTACCATTGCATATCAATTGGATAGCCATATCTGTATCAGCGGAATCATGTACGTAAACAAAGTTATTCCCTCTCCCGCTTACTATAACAGGTGCCACAGAATGCTGAATCACAAATTGGATCAAAGCATCTCCACCTCTTGGAATAACAAGGTCTATCTTTTCACTTTTTGAGGAAATAAACTGTTGAATTTCGCTTCTACTATAGTCCAGGTACCTGATCAAAGTCGGGTCAAAACCAAATTGAATCAAAGCTTCTTTCCATAGATTGACTAAAATCAAGTTTGTCATTCTGGCTTCTTTACCACCTTTCAGCAGAATTTTATTTCCTGACTTAAAGGCCATCGCCGCAGCTTCGATAGTCACATCCGGTCGGGATTCATATATGATGAGGATAGTCCCAAATGGTACAGTGAAATTTTTAAAAAGCAAACCCTCAGGATTTGTGTATTCATAGAGTAATTTGCCATCAGGGTCATCCTGATGTGCCGTATTGATGAGTGCATTTTTCATCTCATCAACTTTGTGATCATCCACTTTTAATCTGTCTACCAAAGCCGTATCATTGCTTTGTGTTGCCACCATATCTTTATGGTTGGCCTCTTTGATAGATCTTCTCTCCGTTTCAACACTGGAGGCAAGATAATGTAATACATCACATCTTTTGTCTTCCATATTTTCTAATTATTGTTTGCTGAATATATTATATGTTGCTGAATTTCAATATTTTATTCAATTATATTTTTATACAAGTGCAAGGTTTTTTGATGTATAATGAGTAAAACCTTTGCACTTTGATTTAACATTGTCCTATGCGGACGGCAGTCACTTTTTTGCATCTTTTGCTCTCACATATTCCTTTGGAATGCTTACCCAGAAGTCGAGTAGGCAAGCGGGAGTTTCACCCGCAAGCCTCTCACGGAACCGTGCTTGAAGATCTCCCTTCACACGGCTCTTGATGCGGTTAAAACCTTTTCAACAATACCCTTTTGACCAATGATAGAAAAGCTCTGGCTTTTCTTTTCTTATCATTTCATACATGTTCAACGCTTCTTTTGACCCTGTTTTATACTTCTTTCTAATCCACTTCAATATCCGTTTATTAAAATTATAAAAGCAGGTGTTTAGTCCACGTTTTGTGAAGAGACCATAATAATTTGTCCATCCAATCAATTTGCTATTTATTCTTGCTGCAATGTCCTGTATTTCTAAATCAGTATGTTTCATCGCTTTATTAATTCGAAACTCTTCCATTATCTTTTTCTTACTGCTTTTGCTGATGTCTCCTAAGAATCCTAACAAGATTTGTTTGTCTTTCATTATCATCTTGGAAGGTTTAAAGCTAAAGCCCAGAAAATCAAATGTTACATGTTCATGGTTTGCTTTCCGTCGATAATCTTTGCAATAGGCTATCTTTGTTTTGCTTTCTTTGATGCTTAGTTTCACTTCTCCGAGACGTTGCTTGATTTGTGTAAGTATATGTTGTGCTTGTCGTTCACTTTTACAGTGGACTACTACATCATCCGCATATCTTACAAATCTTACATCAGGATGGTTTTTGTCAAACCATTTATCTAATGTAAAGTGCAGATATAAGTTTGCTAATAAAGGGCTTATAACTCCGCCTTGTGGAGTGCCTTTGCCTTCCTTATTCCTTATACTTCCATCTTTGTCTTGGATTGGCATTTCTAACCATCTTTTAACATACATCAATACCCATTTCTCAGGCATAACATGTGCTACTGCCTTTAGCATGATTTCATGGTCTATCTCATCGAAGAATTTACTGATATCCATGTCTATCACCCAATCATATTGATAGCAATTCTTAATTACTGTTTGTAATGCTTGATGTGCGCTCTTTAATGGGCGATAACCATAACTATCTTGGTGAAAAATTCCATCTATGCGACTTTCCATATATTCCTTCACTACTTGTTGACTGATTCTGTCTCGTATTGTAGGAATACCCAACTTGCGCTTCGTTCCGTCTTTCTTTGGGATTTCTACTTCTCTAACTGCACTTGGATGGTAGCTTCCTGAAGCCAGTCGGCTCCATATACTATGGAGATTACTACTTAACTTCTTTTCGAATGCCTTCCAAGTTTCTTCATCTACTCCAACGGCTTTCCCGCCCTTACGCAGCTTTAAATATGCCTGCGTAACCCAATGACGTTCGATTGGTATGCTTTGGTTTACTCTTACTTCCATTTCAATCTTCCTCCTCTACGGAGTTGTTTAATGTTAAATAATATCCACATCCTAAGCCCTTCGCTATTACCAACTTTCATTGGCCTTTAAAGCACTACTATGGCTTAGTCCGACTACCACATAACGCATCTTCTGCGCTGCCATATGTGGTTCTCCCAAGTTTTATATTGAAGCCCAATATACAGTCATGTCGTCTTTACACCGATGGATACATTGCCAGTAATTAGGCGTCCGCAATGCTTATCTCTGAGTCCTTTTTACAACCCGATTTTATCCATATCTCTGTTTTTTCGATGTTTCATCAACGATTCATTCGCATTCATCTCTGTATATCATACCTGACGTTTTAATACGCCTTTTCTCTTTACGCTTTCTACATTTCAATTACTCGTTTTGCAGAAAAGAGCGGTTTGACAAGTTACCCTAAAATCCCTTGCCGATACTTCGCAACATGGTCACTCATGTTGTTGTATCATCTTCAATATAACATGGTAGGCTTTCACCAACCTACCTTCGTGGCACACAAAAAGTAAACAAAAAACGCTAGTTCAAAAAAAGGCGATTGCGAAGCAACGTTCTCTCTTATGTCAAAATGCTTTTTCTATTGCCTTGATTATCTGTCCTTTACATCAAATATTTATCATTGGCAATAGACGCACTTTTTCTGCCCATCCGCTAGCGGTTCACTTCGTCAAAGGCTTACACGCCTTTGGTGCTTTGCACTACACTACGTTCATGTTCACTATCGCTTGTTTTTTGAACAATTAACCACACCAATAGCTTTATAAAAATTGAGTGATGCTACTTTTTCAGCAGACCCTAATTAAAGAGATAGGTGTGGTATTTTAAAAACAAAAGCAGGTTTACAAAATGACTTGCAAACCTGCTTTTATTATTTCAATTTTAGAGTATATTTCAGCACTTACTTATTATTGAGTGCATCAATTTTTTCTTTGTATTTTGATGATTTATCGAGTTCGCCTTCTCTGGCATATATCTCCTTAAGGGCGATCATGGTATTCATGTCTTTTGGATCCAATTCTTCTGCTTTCAGGAAGTAAGGCAAAGCTTTTTTAAATTCAGCGTCCATTTCCGCCTTTATGGCGTTGTATTTTTTGGTTCCTGCACTTGAGAAGTCATTTCCCAATTCATTCAATTTGGCAGTCATGCTGGCAGCTTTATTGTAGTAAAGTGCTCCCTGACTATAGACGGCATCAAAGTTTTTGGGATCCTTTGTAAGCACCTGCTCAAAATAGCTAAAGGCCAGGTTGAAATACTCTTCTGCTTTTTCGACATTACCGGCTGTCCTTTCTTTTTGATTCAATTGGTCGTATACATTACCCAAGGTATTATACACAGAAACATTTTCAGGTTCTTTTGCTATTGCTGCTTTAAGTTTGTCAGTAAGAACATCAAGTTTACCATGTTTCAGATAGTAATTGATCTCAGCAAAGAGCAATCCACTATCGTCAGGGTTGGCAGCCCTGCCTGCTTCAAGGTATTGCGTTGCTTTGGTTATATCTTTTTCAGAATAATGTGTATAAAGTGCCTCATATACTAATGGCTGTGCTTTACCTGCGGCATACAACTCTTCAAAAAGAGGTAAGGCTCCTTCCTTATTTTTACCAAAATGTCCTGCAACAGCTGTATAAAATATTTGGTCACTTTTCACTGCAGCATCATCCAATCTGCTTGCTAATTTATTATCTTTCAATGTTTTATGAGCCTGGAGAGTACCGTTAAAATTGGTGTAAGCATTGTCATAATCCTGAGCCTGAAAGTAAGTGATGGCAATATTGTTAGTCAAATCTTCATTCGCTCTGATACCGTCAAGTGCATCCTTGGTATGCGATTTTTTAACAGCTTTTGTAATTGCATTATTGAATGCAGCAAGCGCATCAAGACCAGCATTCGGAGTTGCCAGAACATAAGCAGGGTCCAAGACTTTTTTATTCATTTCTGCTTTGGCTATTTCATTAAAAATTTGACCTTTGGTAAGCCATGCTTCGGGATCTGCGCTCGCATCGGCCGCTGAGAATATCTGATCGATACTAGCAATGGCTGTAGCCAGATCTGCTTTATTGGCAACAGGGTCTATAAAGTATTTGGCCAATGTTTTGTTGGCATTTTTAAGCTGCTTTTTATACTCCTGAGCGAAGGTCAGAGAAATAGTGAAAAGTACAAGTAAAGTACCTAATAAAAATCGTTTCATTGTTAATTGTTAAGTGTTAATAAATACTGTGACAAAATTAAAAATTTATTTTCAATCAAATAAATAATTCAGCATTAAGACGCAAAATTTTGTCAGGTTCTCTTTATTTTATGTTAAAATATGGTATTATTGAGTTAAAAA
This sequence comes from Saprospiraceae bacterium, assembly GCA_016713025.1. Lineage (NCBI taxonomy): Bacteria > Pseudomonadati > Bacteroidota > Saprospiria > Saprospirales > Saprospiraceae > Saprospiraceae bacterium. Next base: position 2,292,462 of record JADJPZ010000004.1, read on the forward strand.
TTTCTTATGAATTCCCTTTAAAAAGCATTTTGTAAATTTGACTATACTCTCTTTTCTCTTCCCAAATTATTCTTCTTCGTCATTTACTGTCTCTTCCCTTCTTATCACCGTCACATCTGCGATAGACTCTTTGTCATGAATCCTGATGACTTTTACACCCTGAGTAGCACGACCCATCAGTCTGATATCGGATACCGGAGTTCTTATGATAATACCTTCCTGGGTAGTGATCATCAGGTCATCAAATTCGCTAACCCATTTGATAGCTATAAGGTTACCGGTTTTTTCGGTGATATTGATCGTTTTGACACCTTTGCCGCCTCTATTGGTGATTCTGTAATCATCCAGTGGAGATCTTTTGCCATTTCCTTTTTCCGAAACTACAAATACAGAGTATTCAGGTTTTGTCGGATCAGCAGAAATCATTCCGATGATTTCATCATTTTGCGTACCCAATGTCATTGATTTGACTCCTGCTGCTGATCTGCCCATAGGTCTGACCTTTTGTTCGTTAAACCTAATGGCACGACCTTCTTTATTAGCTATGATGATTTCATTTTTACCATTGGACAGTCTTGCTTCCAGTAACTGGTCACCTTCATTGATGGTAATCGCATTGATACCATTGACTCTTGGGCGAGAAAATGCCTCAACTATGGTTTTTTTGATCATACCCTGTTTAGTACAGAAGACGATGTAATTATTATTGATAAATTCCTCATCATTGAGATTCTCTATCTTAATGTATGCTCTTACTTTATCATCAGCTGGTATGCCGAGGATGTTTTGTATGACGCGCCCCTGAGAGATTTTGCTGGCTTCAGGTATTTCAAATGCACGCAGCCAGAAACATCTGCCTTGTTCAGTAAAGAATAGCAGGTAATTATGATTGTGTGCTATAAACATATGCTCAACAAAATCGGTATCTCTGGTCTTGGCACCCCTTGAGCCTTTACCACCACGGCTTTGTTGTTTGAACTCGTCTGTTTTAGTTCTCTTGATGTAACCGAGATGTGAAATAGTAATAACCACTTCTTCATTGGCTATAAGGTCTTCGATCGAAATTTCGTCATCTGCATAAGAAATATCGGTTCTTCGTTTGTCGCCATACTTGTCATTAATTTCATCCAACTCTTGTTTGATGATCTCACGTTGCAAGTGTTCACTTGCCAGTATACTCCTGTAATACTCTATTTTTGCCAATACTTCATTGTACTCTTCCCGTACCTTATCAATCTCAAGACTTACCAACCGCTGCAGCCTCATATCAAGTATAGCTTTTGCCTGAATCTCACTCAAGGCAAAAGTAGACATGAGATTTTCGCGTGCTTCGTCAACAGTTTTTGACTGTCTTATGATTCTTATGACTTCATCTATATTGTCAAGTGCGATAAGCAAACCTTCCAGGATATGAGCCCTTTCCAGTGCTTTGTCGAGATCATATTGAGTTCTCCTGACGATGACTTCTATCCTGAATTTTATAAACTCAGTGATCATGTCTTTGAGATTCAAAACCTTGGGTCTGCCATTGACCAGAGCAATGTTGTTGACGCCATATGATGTCTGGAGCGGTGTAAACTTATAAAGTTTACTAAGAATCACACTGGCCATAGCATCTTTTCGGACTTCGACAACTATACGCAAGCCATTTCTGTCAGACTCATCCCGTATATCAGTGATGCCTTCTATCTTGCCCTCATTGGCCAATTCAGCAATTTTGGCCACCAATACCGCCTTATTTACCTGATACGGTATCTCAGTGATGATGATTGCTTCTTTACCGCTGTTGTTAGTTTCTATAGTAGATTTACCCCTTACAATGACACGTCCTCTACCTGTATGAAAAGCCTCTCTAACACCGGCATAGCCGTATATAGTACCGCCAGTAGGAAAGTCAGGAGCCTTTATATGTTCCATCAACTCATCTATAGTGATATCCGGATTATCCACTGTAGCCTTTACACCTGCCAAAACTTCAGAAAGATTGTGCGGAAGCATATTGGTAGCCATACCTACGGCTATGCCGGATGCTCCATTGATCAATAAGTTAGGTAATCGGGCAGGTAATACCGTGGGCTCCTCAAGTGAATCATCAAAATTCAGCTTAAAATCAACAGTATTTTTGTCAATGTCGGCCAGCATTTCATCGCTGATTCTCGCCAATCTGGCTTCTGTATATCGCATGGCAGCCGGCGGGTCTCCGTCCATGGAACCAAAGTTGCCTTGTCCATCTACTAAAGGATACCTAAGAGACCAGTCCTGAGCCATCCGCACCATAGAATCATACTCAGAACTGTCACCATGAGGGTGAAATTTTCCCAGTACTTCCCCTACGATTCTTGCAGATTTTTTATGCGCTCTTCCATATGACAAGCCCAATTCAGACATTCCGTAGAGCACTCTCCTATGCACTGGTTTCAATCCGTCACGTACATCAGGAAGTGCCCGTGCCACAATCACAGACATCGAATAATCAATGTACGATGATTTCATTTCGTCTTCGATATTTATTGGAATAATCCTCTGATCTTTAGACATTTATGTATTAAATTTTGGTTAAAAAAATCGAAGTGCAAAGGTAACAAAAATATTACAAATAAATATGATTTAAAAGATGATTTTTAGACTTTTTTGTAAGGCTCTGAAAATCTAAAAAAAGATACAAAATACTGCCTTACTCTCCCTCGTTCTGACTGTTTGGCCGCATGTTGATTATTACATAAAAATTTACAATGATAATCAATTACGACCACCAACTATTTCATTTTGCCCTATGAAACAACATGACCATGCCGTCAGTGTCCTGACGGTTCCTTCCTAAATTGTACTCCCATTCAATTTTGCTAAAGCACCGTTCAGTCATCCTCTGAATTTCAAAATATTGAATGATGATCTTGAGTTCGGATGATTGATGGCAGACAATATACCACTCTTTGAAAGAACATATAGTAATTATTTATCATGTTTTATTTATTGTATTACTGAGTATTACATTATTAGTTTTTTAAAATCAGTACTATCAGACTGCAAAATCCAAAAAATAACTTAATTTTGGCTAAAATTTTCAGTCTTGGAGCAACTGATTCACAAAACCATTATATTTTATATTTTAATATCACTCGGTCATTCTCACCTTGTAGCTCAGACTTGTAAAGTTCCATTCTCATTATCATTTTCAGAACGAACTACCACATCCGTAAAACTTAAATGGTTTGATTCTAATATAAATCCCTTGGGTTGGGAAATAGAAATAGTGAAAAGAGGTCAAGCCAGATCAGGCAATCCATCATTACCTATGTTACCATCACGCGAAGTGACCATTTCCAATCTGGCACCTGGTACTGCCTATGAATTGTACATCAGGACCGTTTGTAATTCTGCCTCCACCAGTATATGGAATGTAGCTATTCCATTTATCACCGTGCTGGACATACCTCTGAAATGCGGTTCAAATATACCACTTAAGGACAATGGCACGGAAGTACTTCTTCTGGATGTCAAACAAGAAGGTATATTAGGTGTAGATGTTTTTCTGGAAAGCGTAGATCTCATTGCAGAGCATGATTGGCCAGCCGACCTTCAACTCACACTTGAGACACCGCAAGGCCAACAAGTAGTATTGACAAATCACAACGGAATCAACACTGACGATTTTGGGGATATCTCTGATACCACATGTAAAAAGGTTACCACATTTGCTCCCAATGCATGTTTCAATTTAAAAGATAGTAAACCGCCTTATATTGGTGCTTTCAAAATGGATGGCAGTATTTCTGACTGGAAACCCGATACTTTGTCAAAAGGGTATTGGAGACTTATTAGTTTCGATAGAGCGCTGAAGGATATTGGCGCTTTGAAGTATCTGAATATAAAATTTAATACTGTAAATTGCCTTGTTCCGGAAGATTTTACCGTTACAAAAACAGATGTCAGTTCGATTACAGTTTCATGGAAACCACAGTCATCCTGCAATACTGTAAAAATATCAGTGTTCAGGCAAGGAGAATTTATAAATGGATTCTTTACAGAATGTGCTTCAGGTACTTTCAATATTTCTAAAAACCTTTTACCCAATGAAAACTATGAAATCACTATAGGTGCTGTATGTTCGTTTGGTAATGTATCACAAGAAAGCTGCAGGATACAGGCATCTACTACCTGTGAGCCTGTCACACTTTCTGAACGCTTTGATACTAAACCTTTATGCCAGGCCGGATGCTCAAGTCCTTGCCAACTTACAGAAAGCCTTTGGTACAATACTAAAGAAGATGGTGGACAGGATTGGATTGTCCAGTCAGGAAAAACAGATACCCCAAACTCAGGTCCATCAGGTGATGTCAACGGAAATGGAAAATACATCTATATAGAAAATAATCCTGCCATCTGCTCACCCGGAGTCGCTGTGAGACTGCAGTCCGAATGTATCCATGTCATGTCTAATGCTTCTGGGTGTGATATGTCATTTTACTACCATATGTATGGTGCTGATATCAGCTCACTTAAACTTGAAATAAGCACTGATAATGGTACATCATGGAATATATTGCATTCAGTCGTAGGAAATCAGGGTGACAAATGGCAACGGGTGACACTTTCGCTAAAGGCCTATCATAATCAGATAGTTTTATTCAGATTTGTGGCAGTAAGTTCCTCAGGTGTTCTGAATGACATAGCGATAGACCAGATTGAGTTTTATAAGTCAGTGAGACCCAGCATGCTTAATACCTATTTTGTAGATAATGACGGAGATGGTTATGGTGTTGAAGATAACAAAATACAGATTTGCAGCAATAATGCTCCTAAAGGATATGCTGCTAAAGCTGGGGATTGCAATGACCAAAGTTTTAATATCAATCCCGGAGTCAAAGAAATACAATGTAACGGAGTAGACGAAAATTGCAATGGAAATCAGGATGACAAAGCAACAACGAACCCTATAAACATCAGTTTTCAAGTTACAAAAACTTCATGCAATGGTTCAGCTGACGGTAACATAAGTCTGAATATCAATGGAGGTAATGCACCATATGACATCACATGGAATAATACCAAAAAAGGTATCACACTTGATAAGGTGAGTACCGGCACTTACTTTGCAGAGGTTAAAGATGTAGGAGGATGTATAGCAAAAAGTGACTTTATTGAAGTTACTCCAGCTTCTTTTCTCAATGTAGTAGCTGTCGAAAAAAAGGATGTCGCCTGTCTTGGAAAAAATGATGGTCATATCTTAGTGGAACACAGTACAGGAAATAGCCCTTATACATATCTGTGGTCAAACAATACTACGGCAAAAAACCTGATCAATATTGCCAAAGGTAAATATTCATTGACCGTAACGGACAGTCGTAAATGTCAGGCTGTGCTTGATAACATCAATGTAGATGCCAAACCCAAAGTGGTCACCGATGTCATTGAGGTAAATCAGCCTCTTTGCTCAGGCCAGAGCAATGGAAGTATCACCCTACAGACCATTAGTGGTTCAGCTCCTTATAAATACCTATGGAATACAGGATCGACATCTGATAAAATCTCCGGCTTGCCAAATGGTTTATACCACTGTACTGTCACAGACAACACAGGTTGCCAAAGCATCACTACCACCGAAATAAAATCGCCTCCTGATATAGTTGGAAAATTCATTAGCACTGAAAATGTACGTTGTCAGGGTGAAAGTAATGGTTCGATAAAAACGGATATTTCAGGTGGAAAACCACCCTACAGCTACCTTTGGAACAACTTTGGTCTTACAGATGATATTTTTGGACTAAAGTCAGGTGGATATGTATTGTCATTGACTGATGGTAATGGTTGCAAATTTACTTTAGATACAATACGGATAGAAGAACCAAAATATTTTGACATTACAGTTGACAGCATTTCGCCGTCCACATGTATTTTAGGTCAAAATGGCTTTATCAGAATAAGGACTACTGGTGGCAACGGCAACTACAACTACTCATGGAGTCACTCAGAAAAATCGGATTCTTTGTTTAATAATATCAGTTCAGGTAACTACAGTGTGACTTCCTACGACAAGTTGGGATGCAAAGCATCGATTCCAAGTATTTTTTTACCTTTTGTCAATGATGAAGTCAAAATACAAATTGATCTCTTGAAGGAAAATACTTGTTTTAATGAAAAAAATGGGGTCATAGCTGTGAATGTAAACAACGACAAACTTCCCTTTGATTATAACTGGAGCTATGGTGCACAATACTTCAGCTCCCTGAAAAAAGATACAATACGTTCAATTCCATCAGGAAGATACAATGTAACAGTCACTGATAACAAGGGTTGTACGGGAGTTTCAAATACCTTGATAATGGAAGAAAAGCCTCCGTTTTTTTATACAGTATCTTCCATCAGGAATAATATCTGTAATAATGATTCTGCGGGTTTCATAAAAATAAATGTATCAGGAGGTACACCACCTTATGGAATATTATGGAATGGTGGCTTATTTTCAGGGACCGAATTAACAAAATTACCAAGTGATATTTACAAAGGCATCATTTCTGACATCAAAGGATGCAGGATTGAAATTTTGCCCATAAAAATAGAATCTGAAGGAAATATTAAACTCAATTCTCAACTTTTTCACGATATCAACAACACTCAGTCTGGAAAAATATGCCTCTCACCCACTGGTGGTATACCACCATATCAGTACCTTTGGAGTAGTCAAAACAAAAAAGACTCTTGTCTGGTCAATATTAAAGGTGGTGATTACATTGTCACCATTACTGATGGTTCAGGTTGTATTTCCATTCATACTTTCAGGATAGAAAATGTAACATCTCTTGCTGATAGGGAAGATCTCAAAGTCCGGTTTTACCCCAATCCTGCAACTGATATTCTGACCATAGAATCAGATAAAAAAATTGGAAAAATAAGGCTGCATTCCATAGAAGGATTGTTGATGCATGATCTTGAATTTGTTCCCGATAATACCATAAATATCGACATCGGTCACTTAAAACCCGGAATTTACTCCATAACAATTTTTATTGAAGGTAAACAAAAGTCAAAGCCATTAGTTATACTTCGTTAGAGCCTCGTATCTGCAAAGAAACAAATCAGTATTAGCCACCCTCTCCAAAAATTTTTCGGCTTGACAAAAGCAGGAAAAATTTCGACTTGAGTCAAAAAAATTATATATTTTGGCAATTCTAATATTTACTTAATTTTGCACTTTTCAATATTAACCATATGTCATCCAAGACAGCACCCGCTCCTCCCTTAAAAAAACTTACCGTTAAAGATTTTAAAAAATCACTCCATATTTTTAAATATATCGGTCCATATAAAGGCTATTTTACTTTAGCCATGATATTTTTAATTTTAGGGAGTCTGATTTTTATGGCATTGATGGGACTACCTGGCGAAATGGCCAATACTGCAGTGGGAGAACCAAAATTTGATCTGGGTATCACAGTCAGAGATTATGGTTGGGTTTTTCTTATCATTTTGATCATTCAGGGCATACTCAGTTATTTCAGAACCATCTTTTTTGCCATAGTTTCGGAAAATGGCATGGCTGATCTCAGGAAGGATTTGTATGAAAAAATTATCACTCAGCCTGTAGCATTTTTTGAAGAAAAACGGGTCGGAGAACTCACCAGCAGGATAACAGCAGACATTGAACAGTTACAATCAGTATTTTCAATCACACTTGCGGAATTTATAAGACAGATAGTAATCCTGTTATCCGGCATTGCTATCATCATCTTCTGGACTCCCGGACTTTCGCTGATCATGCTGATGACCTTTCCTGCTATCGTGATAGTGGCCATGGTTTTTGGCAGATATATCAGAAAACTATCAAAAAAGCGACAAGATGAGCTTGCCCATACCAATACTATAGTGGAAGAAACCTTTCAGTCCTTTTATATTGTAAAATCTTTTGCCAATGAATGGTATGAGACTATCAGATATGCTAATTCAGTAGATCAGGTGGTAAGAATATCTCTTGATTATGCTAAAGTCAGGGGATTATTTTTTATTTTTATCATCACCATCCTGTTTGGAGGCATATTCTATATCTTATGGAGAGGCGCACTGATGGTGCAGGACGGAACTATGGAAGCAGGAGATTTATTTTCATTTATTATCTATACCGGTATCCTCGGAGGAGCCATAGCCAGTTTTGGTACACTGTATACCCAGATAGTAGGTGCCATTGGAGCCACGGAGCGTATCCAGGAAATCCTTGCAACACCTTCAGAGCTTTCTATTTCTAAAACCAATAAACCATCAGAACTAAATATAAATGGTGAGGTAACATATGAAGATGTCAGATTCTCTTATCCCAGCAGAAAAGACATGGAAATATTAAAAGGTATCAACATAAAAATACTGCCGGGCCAAAAAATTGCTTTGGTAGGACAGAGTGGCGGTGGAAAATCAACAGTGGTTCAATTACTCCTGAAGTTTTACAATACAGACTCCGGCCTTATCAAAATAGATGGTCAAAATATAGAAAAATACAATCTTTCAGCCTTGAGAAATAAAATTGGGATTGTACCGCAGGAAGTTATTCTTTTTGGTGGTACTATCAGAGAAAATATTTCTTATGGCAAACCCGGAGCTTCTGAAGATGAAATTATCCAGGCCGCAAAACAATCCAATAGTTGGGAATTTATTTCTACCTTTCCACAGGGATTGGATACAATAGTGGGCGACAGAGGGATCAAGTTGTCAGGAGGACAAAGGCAGCGCATCGCAATAGCAAGAGCCATATTGAAAGACCCTTCTATCCTCATTCTTGACGAAGCGACTTCATCGCTGGATGCCGAATCAGAAAAATTAGTTCAGGATGCTTTAAACAACCTGATGCAAAACAGGACATCTATCATCATTGCCCACAGGCTTTCTACTATCAGAGATGTAGACTGCATTTATGTACTGGATCAAGGACAAATAGTAGAAAAAGGTACACATAATGAACTCATTGAAATACATCAGGGTATTTACAGTTCTTTGGCAGCATTACAGTTTGAACATCAGTAGGTGTTAAGTTGTTATTGATATATAAGTATGTTTAAACCTTTATCATTTGGCTCCAAGTGGCAAATTTAATTTTATCCAGCGTTATATTTTTCGCCGTACCGTTTCAAGCTATGCTTGAGCTTTCGGGACGCTTCTGTCCCGATCAAGACATTTTTCTAAAAATCGTCTTGATCGGCTACGACTGCAAAATATGCCTTGTCCAAAATTAAATTACCTCGCTTTCGCTCAAAAATAAAAATTTAAACATACTCTAAATTACGAATTTTGGAAAACAAATTTCGAATGAAATTTTGCAAGTATTTTATGATAAAAGAATCCAAATGTTTTTTATTCAATGACTTTTTAAGGTAAATAAATAGACTTTTTATGACTAGATTATTATTAATATTTGGAATCTTAATTCTATTTTTTGGGTCATCTTCCGGGCAATTTGGTTATGGCTTTACTGCTTCCAATGACCTTTATCACAGGTATGTCAATCCTGAAGATGGAAAATCAAAGCCCAGTTCGGGAAGTGCACTACTGAATATAGGAATGGGACCTAAAATATGGCTTGGAGGTAAAACTATGTCTTTTTCTGCAGAAGCCCAGGCTGTATTAGGTATATTGGGCATGTCCACTTCTGAATATAAAGGTTTAGGTACTTTTTCAGTACCGATAGTAGCAAGACTCAATTTTAAGGGTCTTAGTACGTTTGATCGGGAAGGTAAATTAGGCTGGAGTATCGGTGGTGGAATCCAATATAATAAGACTGAATTGTACGGTGTTATAGATGAGTTTGCAAAAAAAGGAGTCAGCCGAAAATTTTTTACAACATATATTGTACAGGGTGCATTTGGATTTGGATTAAGTGGATTTACAGCACATGGTATCGTAAGATATGGTTTCAATCCTGATGATACATCAAGCACTATCAATATAGGTCTGCAGTATGACTTCAATGCCCCAATGATCAAAAAAATCACTAATGCTGAAAGTGAGCTATAAATCCTGATTCAAACTTAAAATAATGCCTGTAGAACAAAATTACAGCCTCAAGCCTTTTAACACTTTTGGTATTAATGCTTTCGCTGAAAAATTCATCCGTATCTCTGACGAAGACACTGTCATTGACATCATCCGACAAAAATTTGAACCAATATATATCCTGGGAGGCGGATCCAACATACTGTTAACTCAGGATATCGAGGGCTATGTACTTAAAAACGAAATCAAAGGCATCCATATCATCAGTGAAAATGCTGATGAACTGATCGTAGAAGTTGGCGCAGGTGAAGAATGGCACCAGTTTGTAATGTGGTCGCTTACTCATGAGTTGAGTGGTCTTGAAAATTTATCATTGATCCCCGGTACAATCGGGGCAGCACCTATGCAAAATATAGGTGCTTACGGTGTGGAGCAAGAATCGTGCTTTGTGAGCCTGAGAGCCGTCAATCTCAAAGATGCTTCAGTACAACACTTTGATAAAGCTTCATGTCACTTTGGGTATCGTGAGAGTGTTTTTAAAAATGTTTTTAAAAATATGTTTTTTATCACAAGAGTGCAATACAGACTCAAAAAAAGAAACCATGAACTCCATACCGACTACGGAGCTATACAAGATATACTAAAAACCAAAGGGATATTATCTCCAACTATAAAAGAAGTATCTGCCGCAATCATTGAAATAAGAAAATCAAAACTTCCGGATCCTGCACTGATAGGCAATGCAGGTAGTTTCTTCAAAAATCCTATAGTCGCCGACACGATTTTCCAATCATTAAAACTGCAATATCCTGAAATACCACATTACAGAATATCTGAAGATGATGTGAAAATTCCAGCTGGCTGGCTTATAGAACAAGCAGGATACAAAGGAAAAACTTTTGGCAACATCGGCGTACATAAAGATCAGGCCCTGGTCCTGGTTAATTATGGAGGAGGAAAAGGAAATGATATAAAAAAATTAGCTGCTGAAATCCAGAAAAGGATTGAAAGTCAATTTGGCATCAAAATCCATCCTGAAGTAAATTTTTGGTAAGCAAAAAAAGGAAAAACAGACCACTAAGCTGAGCGAAGCAAAGACTTGCGCATAGATGGCAAAGAGCATAGCGCATAGATCGTGAACAATCTATGCAATCTAAACAACCTAAGCGAACCTTCATCTCTGCCATTCTTTTCGCTTAAGAGTCGCCCTTCGGGACGCTTCTCAGTCGAAAAGGTAAATCACATCAAATAATCCACATCTACGGCATAGGTGTCATTCATGAGCAATTCAAGACCTCGCCGCATATCAAAGCCTTCGAAGACCACTTTGTACAACACCTGAACAATGGGAAGATTGAGCTTTTCATTGCGAGCTAACTGATTTGCAATCATTAAGGTACGAATACCTTCCACAGCTTCAGGCGATGTGGAAATGATATGATTGTAGTCTTCTCCGGAAGCAAATCGCTTCCCAAAAGTATAATTCCTACTGTCTTCACTGGTGGCCGTTGCGATCAGATCGCCGATCCCTGCTACACCCAGATAAGCAGTACTTGTGGTACCAAGGGCTGTGCCAAAGTATACCATTTCTCTCAAGCCTCTGGTAATGAGTAGTGATTGCATATTTTTACCCATGCCCAATCCTCCGAGTATTCCGGATGCCACCGCGATGATATTTTTAAAAGCACCTGCAATTTCTGCTGCTTTCAGGTCATGGGAACCAAAGACAAAAAACTTTTTGCTGGATAAAACCTCCTGACCCAATTTGATCACTTCATCAAATTCTGATGCAATCACCGTTGCTGCTGGCTGGCCAGCAAGAATTTCGCGAGCCAGATTGGGTCCCGACATACATCCTACCCGAATCACATTGCTCTCTTGTCGTATCACATCAGTCATAGTACACACGTCATCTCTGGTGAAGTTGTGTTTTTTCCAGTCTCCCTCATTGATCTTGGTTACATCAAGCCCTTTTGTAGCCTGTATGATGATATGAGAAGGCTTTAGATAGGGACTGAAAGCCTTGATCATTTGTCTGAAACTGGACGATGGAACCACAGCAAAAAGGAGTTCGCATTTTGATGAAATCTCAGCAATATCTGACGTAGCGCGGACATTGGGTCTCAATTTCATACCATTAGGAGCAAGACCCTGATTGACGCTTTTTATAACTTCTTCGTTCCTGCTGTACAGGATGACTTCTATATTTCTGGACAAAATCTTGACCAGCGTAAAGCCAAAACTTCCAGCTCCTATGACTCCAGCAACTTTCAAATCAGAAAATATTCACTTTTTTTTGAAATTATTTTTTTGGCTTGTTCTTATTCTTTTGTTCAGCAATGGCTTGTTGCTGCTTCATGGCTTCTTCAAGTCTCGCAGTAAATCCGCTTTTCTTTTTGGGCTTTTCTTTCTCCTTCATCAGCTGTGCCCTGATCTTCTCTTCGTCAAAAATATAATTTTTTGTAATCACAGTCTGTAATATATTGATGAGGTTGGAGAAGAACATATAGCAAGTCAATCCTGATGCATAATTATTGAAGAAAGCAAGAAACATGACCGGCATGAAGTACTGGACATATTTCATAGCAGGATTGGCGGACAAATCCATATTCTGCATATTGTAGTAAGTATAGACAATCGTGGATACTGCCCATAATAGTGTAAATAAACTCACGTGTGCTCCAAAAAATGGAATCTCAAACCCAAGGTTGAAAAGTACGTCATATGAGGAGAGGTCTGTTGCCCACAAAAATGGTTCCTGCCGGAAAGTGATGGAAGCTGGGAAAAATCTGAAGAGCGCATACCATATAGGCATCTGCAGGATCATAGGCATACAGCCTCCAAATGGGCTTACACCATACTCCCGATATATTTTCATGGTTTCTACTTGCTGCTTCTGCATGTCATCTTTATGTTTTTCCTTAAGATGAGCGAGCTCAGGCTTTAATGCTCCCATTTTGGCCTGTGAGTAAAGCATTTTGTACATCAAGGGATACAACAACATTTTGATCAAAAATATCAAAAGGATGATGACGATACCTTTGCTTCCTATATAACTTGACAGAAAATCGAAAAAAGGTCGGATAAACCACCTGTTGATGGTCCCAAAAATGCTGGAACCAAAAGGAATTATTTCTTCCAGATCAGTTGCGGTCGCTTTTAATCTTTTAAATTCATTGGGGCCGATGTACAAGGTCATATCAAATGTGCCCTGATTCACATTGGCAAGTGGAATTTGCAAATCAGAAGTAACAATTTTTGCATAATTACTCTTCTTTATGTCTGTCATTTTTGTGGATACTACCGCTTTTTCAAATGTACCGGTATTGCCTACAAGCGATGTATTAAAAAACTGGTTGACGTGAGATATCCATTCCAAAGGTTTTTCATTGAGCTCTTTGGAGTCATCCGATACACATGAACAATAGTCTCTTCGTTCGTCAGCTTCTTTAAAATATACTGTGGAATAACTTTGCTCAAACTGCTCTCCCTTCTCGTATTTCCCCAGATGGTTTTCCCAAAATAATGAAATAGACTTAGTCCCTGATGTCAAAACCGATCCAAGGTTTTGGGCTGAGACAGCATACTTCAAGGTATAATTGTCGGGGCTAAGTTCATATTTTTGTTCAAAATAGCCACCATTTGATGTTTTTGCTTTGAAGGATAGCACATTTCCTGATTTTTCTGATGTAAAATACAAATCAGAAGATTTTACAGTATTCGTACTTGTACCTGTTACAGGAAGGTTGTATTCAAATTTATTTTCAGGGGCATTTAGTAATTTGACAAGTTCTTTTGATTCTTTGCCAGTGCTATCCCTGATAGTTTTATAGTGTTTTTTAAGCAGCGCTTCCTTTATTCTTCCGCCTTTTGAAGAAAAAGTAATTCTGATTAAGTCATTTTCAAGTTTCTCTTCATTCTCTACACCGTTCGCAACTGGTGCAAACGCTCCGAATTTGAGCAAATTTAATTGTGAATTTAAAGTGTCACCTGAAGAATTTTGAACTGTCGAATCTACTTTTGATTCCTGAAGGATTGGGTTCCCTTTTTCAGTATGTTTAATAAGTGCTATGGAATCCTGTTCTTTTTTAGCTTTTTCAAGCTCTTCTTTAGAAGGTGAAGATGTGATCGTCCATAACATAAATGTCACCATGATCAACATGATCCCAATAAATTGTTTCCGTTCCATTATCTATTTTTGCAAAATTTGGCGCAAATGTACAATTTGAAATTGATATTTGCCGCAGAAATAAGATTAATTGATTCTAAACAAGGATGAATACTTCTATTTGAAGCAATTAAGTATAATATGTCATATTAAAGAAACCCTGAACTGTTAATTGCAAATACAAAAAGAAAAGTATAAATAGATTTTAATATAATTGTACTTTTATTTCGGGACTTATTTTAAATTATGTCATTCATGAAATACGCAAAAAGTGTAGATGATCTCGATTCATTGGAACAATGGAAGGAAGAAATATTACTTCTACGTGAGACAGTGCTCAAAACCGGACTTAAAGAAACTATAAAATGGGGTGTGTGTGTATAACAAATTGCACAAATTCATATTTTCCTCCCCGCTACCCTCATTCCCTAAAGAGCCTGTCAAGCTACGCTTGAGACGCCCCACCCTTTACCACTCTTCAGACATCTGATCTCCCCTTCAGGGGTCGGGGGTAAATTGATGAAATATTCCTTATAGACACATTCTCAAAAGTGCCGTTTGCTCGTTTTCATTCTTACCCTAAAAGAAGTGCAATATGTTATACACACAAATGGGGTATTCCTGTTTATACTTGGAATAACGAAAATATAACCGGACTTGCTGCTTTTAAGAGTTATGTTGGTCTGTGGTTTTCTCAGGGTGCCTTGCTTGGAGATGATCTGAAACTTTTGGTCAATGCCAATGAAAAAAATACCAAAGCAATGAGACAAATGAGGTTTACTTCCAAAAATGAAATCAATGTTGATATCATTGAACAATACGTATTCGAATCAGTAGAAAATTTTAAAGCCGGCTTAAAGATCAAACCAGATTTGCAAAAACCCCTCATAATTCCTGACATACTTTCGTCATTTTTGAGACAAAACTCAGTAATAAATGAAGCATGGAATGAGCTATCATTATCCAACAAACGTGAATATGCTGAGTTTATCAGCGAAGCAAAAAAAGAAGAAAAGCAACTGAAAAGGCTCGCAAAAATCAAACCTATGATACTTGAAAGAAAAGGCCTGAATGATAAATACAAATAGTGTTAACCAATAATTCTAAAGTTGTTTTCCGGCTTGCAAAGCATAAAGCATTGGTATTTTATTCCCAAAAGTTTTGATTATAAATTTGCCGGGAGAGCTTTCAAACATATTATTTAAACAATTGTAAGGTGAATAATCAAACTCACGAAATTGGTCAATTGACAACTCATGCTGTGTCAGACTTGTAAAAACTTCACTCAAAGAATGATTCCATGTGATGGTCGTGAATTCCGATGCATTATTCCTGTCAGCATAGCTGCCTTGTTCAGTTTCGACAATCGGATCATCTTTGAAGTAACTGTACTCCATCTTTTCAAAATCATTATCAAACATCCAGATGACAGGATGAAATTCTACCAAAATAAAGCTTCCGCCGGGGATTAGAAAATGATTGATAATCTCTGCCCATTTGTCAAGATCAGGAAGCCAACCTATCACTCCATAACTGGTAAAAACGATATCAAAATGACCATCAAGTTGGTTCTTAAGATCATAAATATCGGATAATACAAATTTTGTATCCAGACATAGCTCATTAGCAAGACTTTCAGCATAATTGATGGCATCTTCAGAAAAATCAACACCTGTAACCTTTGCTCCCATTCTGCTCAATGACATAGTATCCTGCCCAAAATGACATTGAAGATGCAAGATTGATTTTCCTTCAATATCACCCAGTAATTCCAGTTCAATTTCGTTTAATGAATTTTTTCCATTCTTAAATGATGGCAGGTCGTAAAAATCAGAATCGGTATGAATGGATGTTTTGTGATTCCATGCGTGTTTGTTGACGCTGATGTAATGTGTGCTATCTCCCATATTTTAAAATATTTCCATTTCAGGAATTTCACCCACTACAATCAGTTTTCCCTCAGTAACAGACTTTATATACTCTACACTTACACCGGGAGCTCTTTCAATCAGTTTAAATCCCTCAGGGGTAACATCTACAACAGCGAGTTCGGTGACGATTTTTTTGACGCATTTTACTCCGGTAAGCGGAAGTGTACATTTTTTCAGAAGCTTTGACTCACCGGCTTTATTGACATGCATCATGGCTACGATGATGTTTTCAGCTGATGCCACTAGATCCATAGCTCCGCCCATTCCTTTGACCATTTTGCCGGGTATTTTCCAGTTGGCGATATCACCTTCTTCAGAAACTTCCATCGCTCCCAGAATGGTCAAATCTACATGTTTACCCCGTATCATGCTGAAACTCATAGCAGAATCAAAAAAACTTGCCCCAGACAGTGTCGTGATGGTCTGTTTACCTGCATTGATAATATCTGCATCTTCATCGCCTTCATATGGGAATGGTCCCATACCCAATACTCCGTTTTCGCTTTGAAACTCTACATCCAATCCTGGAGGTACATGATTGGCCACAAGAGTTGGGATTCCGATGCCCAGATTGACATAATATCCATCTTTCACTTCCTGTGCGATTCTTTTGGCGATTCCTGTTTTATCTAAGGGCATGATACATTTGGTTTATTTTTTAAAAAAATACAAGTTAAAAATAAACTTATACGGCACAAAAACAATGAAGGCTGCCGTATGGGCAGCCTTCATTTTCTTAACATATAAAAATCATCAAAAGTTTAACATCACTTAAGGTCCCAAAACAATTTGTTGTTTGGTGTATCGTTCCCTTTCACCGTTGCGTAATTGGTTGAATTGTATACCTGCTCTGAGTTAGGATAAAACCATCTTACAGGTGGTTGTTTCTGTGTAGAGTTTGGGTCTGTCCAGAAAGTAAGCCCCAATACGTCCGTTCTTCTGTTTTCAGCCCAGTTTTCGTGAGGCTGAATGACATTCATGTGCAACCATTTTTGCGTGATGATCCTTTTGAGTTTATCAGCAGAAGTAGTGGCTTTGCTCCAGTCAACTCCATTTTCTTTCAGATAAGCGTCCATTTCTGCAGTTGCAATATCTTTCGGGGCAGGTACAGTATTGTCATTGCTGATTTTACGTACTGCCATATAGAATTCAGCAGACTGTCTGATCGCAGCTTCATAACTTGCTTTTGCCTTGGCGTCATCATTATTGCCCAGGTAGAATTCAGCAGCAAGCAGGCTTACTTCCGTTGCTCCAAACAACATACCAGGGAAAAACTGATTTCTGCTTAGTGTCGATCTATTGTAAATTGTCAAAGTGTTGGTCAGGATTGCTGCATCCTGTGCTGAAGGCGTTGCCAAAGGGTCCAAACCCTGAAATTTTCCTGCAGCCATGGTACCTGGTTCTAATATAAAATTAATTCTAGGATCTTTATTGGTAACCATATTGTCAACGATGATTTTTGACGCAAGATTGCCATTCCAGTCTTCGAGCCCTGTTCTGAAATTTTTGGAATGAATTGGGCTTCCAATATCATGAACAGTGATTTGTACATTTTCTGAATGTTTAGAGACAATCGGATACTTTGTAGGGTTATTGAGTATTTCCCCAACTTCAGATTTGTACCTAGCTGAGAATGCGGAAACCCCACTCACCCTGGTCAAAATTCTCATTCTTAATGAGTTGGCATATCTCCTCCAAGCCATCAAATCTCCTTTCAGAATAAAATCCTGTGTCTTGAAGCCACTTACAATACCACTTTTTATCTGGATGGTGGACATTTCGTCAGCTATACTCTTAAGATCATCCAGCATCACTTTATAAATAGCATCAGCTTTTTCATATTCAGGATATGAGTTATTATAATCGCCGCCGTTTCTTCCTAGTAATCCCGCTTTGGAAAACGGAATATCACCAAAGAGATCCACAATCTTTTGAGTATATTCATACAAATGAACTTTTGCAGCCATCATATATATTTTAAAATCAGCCTGGTCTGTGGTGCTTTTGGAGTTATATACATTTTCCAATTCTCTGTATTGAGCTAAAGTGGTAAAGTAATTATCCCAAAGAGCGGACACTGCGGCACCGCCTGGAAGGTATTGATTTTCTCCATTAACCCATCCTATTGTTTGATTATATCTATGATGGGTTATTCGCATAGCGACAAAATAGTGCCAGTAATCAGGCAGGATATATTCTGAATTGGCTTTCAAAAAACCGGTAAACTGTTTTTCAACACTAGTTTCTGCAATTTTTGAAGGGTCGGTATATGCATTTATAAATTCGTCTTTTTGACAGGAGATAAATCCAAGTGTTGAAATGATCGTTATAAATAATATTTTGCGTATCATATTTGTTTAATTTAAGATTATTAAAGATTAAAAACTGGTTCTAAGCATCAGACCTACCGTTCTCGTAGAAGGGTTAGTACCTGCATTAGAGACTGTCTGAGACCATCTTGATCCGGCTGTCAATACTTCAGGATCTATATGTCTGAGTTTCCTGTGCAAGAAAAAGAGATTACGACCAAAAACAGAAATATTTACCTTGCTGGCTCCTATTTTTTTAGTAAGTGAAGAAGGTAGGTTAAATCCTAATGCCATTTCCTCATTTTTACATAGGTTGCTTTTTCAACATACAAATCATATCTTGAAGATGAGTATTGAGGACCGCCCCAATTGTATGTATTCCAGAAATAAAAGGCTTGTGAAACCACATTTACATTTGGTTGCCCTTCTACGGTTACGCCTTCCAGCAACATGCCATCATTATAGACTTTCTCTCCTGCAGGGCCTTGGGCAGCATCCGTTTTGACACCTTTTCCATCTTTATTTACATAGTAAGAGATACCACCACTTTCCTTATCCATAAACTGGGTGCTTTCTTCCAGCAGTCCTCTACCCATCATCCAGTTGATCGCTGTAGGCATCACTACACCACCAAGACGAAAATCAATGTTTGCATCTAAAGTCAGATTTCCAAAAGTAAAGGAATTTATAATACCACCAACTCCAAATGGCTGAGTATTGCCTGATTTTTGCCATACAGTGGGACTGAGTTTATACAGACCATTGGCTTGAATGATTGGTTGTCCTGAAGTAGATAATTCAATCGGGTGTGTATAAAAATCGCCCATTGGTTGGCCTACAACTGATTTCAGCTGTGCTGCCTGTCCATCAAAATCAGCATGTAATAGTTCAGTGGCGTTGTTCGCAAGTTTTTCTACCACGTTTTTATTCCATGCATAGTTTACTATAAGATCCCACCGAAACTTGCCACTTGTGACAGGAGTAGTCTGTAATCCTACTTCGATACCTTTATTTCTCAATGTCCCTACATTAGATAGGATTGAACCTCCGCCAGTGGATATGGGAAGTGTCAAGCCCAAAATCTGATCACGAATTTGAGCATTGTAATAAGCTATATCAAGCCCGATTTTATTATTGAAAAATTTTGCTTCCAATCCAATCTCGTATTCATGCTTGCGTTCAGGTCGGATACCATCATTTCCAAATGAAGTAGGAAGTGTAGTAAACAATACAGAATTACCACCAGGTGTCTGTACACCCAGGGTGTTTTGATTGTATGCAATATTAGATGCATAAACGTCCGGATAATTCCCAACAATACCCCATGAAGCCCGCAATTTACCAAATGAAATAAAAGATGGAAGATCTATTCCTGCATCACTAAATATAAAAGCTGAATTGACGGAAGGATAAATAAAGTCATTATTATCGGGGTGCATGGTAGATGTGCGGTCCCGTCTTATAGTTCCTTCCACAAACAAAAATCCCTTATAATCAAGATTGGCTGTACCCACTATAGCATCAATAACCCTTGAGCTTCTCGATTGTCCACCACCCGGTGTATTGACTGATGCGCTTACATCAAAGCGGTTTTCAGTACTTAATCCACCGTTTGTACTTCTCGAAACTGAAGAGTTTGTTTCTTTATTTGCAGTATATCCCGTTCTAAGAGTCAAGTTTATGTCCTTAGTTAAAGATTTGGTGTAATCTAAAAATACATCACCGTACAAGATGGAGAATTGTTGATTTTGAATAGAATAAAATCCTGAATTACCAAAAATCAATGGTCTTTCAGTTGCCTGGCTGTTTTGAGCATTAAGCGAAGTCAGGTCAGTAGAAATTCTAGCTCGCAATTTCAACTCAGGTAAAATCTGGAAGGTGTTGGTAAGACTACCGATCATTCTATGGCTTGTTTCTTCCAATTTATGTTTGTTGACCCTCCACACATAGTCAGCCACATCACCCTTAAATCCATTATAAATGATGTTTTCATTTGGTGTTAGGCTTTGGCCACTTGCTCCGGTAACAAATCGGTACCCCTGACTTGTCTGATAAATATTTTTATACCAGTCGCCATTTTCAAATCTTGTCATCATTCCTGTAAAGTTATTCATCAACCTGTCAATAGAGTAAGGTCTGTTATTGACTTTCTGGTTGATATAATTGATCATAAGGTCTGTTCTCAACACCTTCGAAAAATTATAGGTAGTATTTAGGTTGGCAATATTTCTTGAACTAGCAGAGTTTAAACTGACTCCCTCATTGTCTTGTCTGGTCACAGAAAATCTCATTGACCCCTTATCATTGGATTGGGATATAGAGAGATTAACATTAGAATTTTGAGCATCCTGAAATAAATTCTTCCAGTTGTTTACTTGAGCTTCATAAGGCCTAATAACACCATCAAAAGCCATGATGGGTTTACCATCAAATCTTGGACCAAAGTTTATGCTTGCGCTGGGAAGACCTCTGGTCTCCTTCACCCCATCACCATCGGTATCATAATATATAAATCCTTCGGCGTCTGTTCCGAGATTGGCTACGTGGGGACCAGGCACCCCATTGGCGCGTACATTCTGAAATATGGGTGTATACGCCACTCTATCCACGGTGTAATTGGTAACAAAATCAATTTTAAATCCCTTTTTATCTTTTGAGCCTGTTTTTGAAGTGATCAGGAGCACACCATTTACTGCTTCTGACCCATACAGTGCAGCAGCAGACGCTCCTTTAAGGACTGTCACACTCTCTATGTCTTCCGGATTGATCTCGTTGAGACCACTACCTCTTAATCTTTGATCGCCCCAGTAATCATTATTTCTAACTTCACCGTCCCTGATCGGAACACCATCCAAAACGATGAGCGGCTGGTTACGACCAGTAATTGAGTTAACTCCTCTTACAGTAATGTTGGCTGCTCCTGTTGCTCCTCCTGGGGTCATAGCTATACGAACTCCTGGAGCCCTTCCGTAAAGAGAACTTGCAACATTGGTAGGAGCTACTCTTGTGATATCGGCCGCCTGGACTGATGCAGTAGCATATCCCAATGCTTTTTTCTCTTTAGTCATTCCAAACCCAGTAATGACCAGTTCTTCCAAAACTGCACCTTGGGATAATGAAATAACCAAACCCAAAGTAGCACCGGATACTTCTATATCCTTAGTTGAAAATCCTATGTAAGAAATTTCAAGGACAGCCGGTGCTTTCTGAAGTTTCAATGTAAACTTTCCGTCTACATCAGTAATGGTTCCGTTGGATGTGCCTTTTTCCATCACGGTGGCTCCAAGAAGGGGTGTTTGATCTGCATCTGCTAAGACAGTCCCCGACACTGTCTGTGCCTGCATGCTTCCGATGGTTACAATAGTGAATAAAAGGAGTAAAGATTTCTCTTTGATTTGCTCCCTGATCATCCTTTGTAACATTCTCAAGTTGTTGAAATTTGTCATCTTTTAATGAATTTTTTAATGATTAATTAAATGGGTTTAATAATTGTGGCATAATAATACATATGATTAAATTTAAAAAAGTCTACTAAAACTCGCTCGACACTGAAAATATCCAAAAGTTATATTTCTGAATATAAACAAAGCGAACTATTAACAAAACGTTAAATTTCCAAAAACGCTGCTTAAATTTAAGTCAAAATTAATATTTGTTATGAATAATATTAAATTTTTTAATAATTTTTTTTAATATTTATAAAAATTGTGTTTTTAGTCTGTTAACAGTGTAAAGCTTATCACCATATTTGGGTTGCCAAATTTATTTGCACCCAAGTGCATGTGGGTGTATTTCATTTTTTCGCCTCACATTATAAATCATGGGTGTATCCCATTTTTGCACTGAAATTGTTTAAACTGCCCACAACCCTCATTCCCTAAAGAGCCTGTCAAGCTATGCTTGAGACGTCCCACCCAAATCCTCCTAATAAAAGCGCTGAATTCCCCTTTAAGGGGCAGGGGTAAGAAGAGCCAAATTACCTTCCCACAACCCTCATTCCCTAAAGAGCCTGTCAAGCTACGCTTGAGACGTCCCACCCTTAAACTCCTTAACTATTAAGCTAATCCACTAAATTCAGAGCTTAGGAATTATATAATTTAGTGCAATTTTGGATACACCCAAAATCATCAATTTTTTTTTTTATTTAGTCAAGATGCCTTAGAGTATGTTTAAATTTTTATGTTTGAGTGAAAGTGATAAAATTTAATTTTGGACAAGGCATATTTTGCAGTCGTAGCCGGAAGCTACGGCGAAAAATATAACGCTGGCTAAAATTAAATTTTCCACTTGGAGCCAAATGATAAAAGTTTAAACTCTTAATATATTGCATCGAAGCTAAAAGCTACGACGAACAAACGAAACTTTAGAGACATGATCCTGAAGATAAATTACTCCCGCCTGTCGGGGCAGGAGCGTAGCTCTGTCATCTTTGTAGAAAACATTAGCACCTGAAACATAAGGGGCGTAGCCCTGACATCTTATATTTACCACATCTTTTAAGATCACAGGGCTACGCGCCTACGTGATGGTGTGAGGATATTTATGCTACCAAGATCACAGGACTACGTCCCTATATTAATCTCGGACATAAAGATTGGGGATAATAGAAGGGTGTATTTCATTTTTTTTGCATCACATTATAAATCATCATTTTATTCGCAATTCAGGCAAGATACCTTAATATATTGCATCGAAGCTAAAAGCTACGACGAACAAACGATGCTTTAGAGACATGATCCTGCAGATAAATTACTCCCGCCTATCGGGGCAGGAGCGTAGCTCTGTCGTCTTTGTAGAAAACATTAGCACCTGAAACATAAGGGGCGTAGCCCTGACATCTTATATTTACCACATCTTTTAAGATCACAGGGCTACGCCCCTACGTGATGGTGTGAGGATATTTATGCTACCAAGATCACAGGACTACGTCCCTATATTAATCTCGGACATAAAGATTGGGGATAATAGAAGGGTGTATTTCATTTTTTTTGCATCACATTATAAATCATCATTTTATTCGCAATTCAGGCAAGATACCTTAATATATTGCATCGAAGCTAAAAGCTACGACGAACAAACGAAACTTGATAAGAAATCGTGTACAGTGCGAAAAAATGAAATGCACCTCATAATATCCATCTTTCACTTCCTGTGCAATTCTTTTGGCAATTCCGGATTTATCTAGGGGCATGATATCATATTATTTGTGACAAAAATAAACAAACTTAGCTATTTTAGCACGTTTTATAGATCAGTTGCCTATACTTTATCTAAAAGTAATTTTTGGGTGCGAAGAAAAATGTAATTTTATGTCATAGTTTTGAAACTAAATTTTTTGACCATTAACAATTATTTTCCAAAAAAATGAAAAGATGTTTGCTTGTTTTTTTCTAACTTATTCATGTTGGTCTTTTGGGCAAAATAACACTGAGTATAACTTTAGCTTTGAAAATAAAGGAAAATTAGAAAAACTCCCTTCCGGCTGGAAAGTGTGGGGAGGATATGACATTGAAACGGACTCTGTTGTAGTGTACTCTGGGAAAAAATCTATAAGCATCGCTTCCGGAAAAAATAAAACTGATTTTGGCAGTACATTTTATAGCATACCCGCAGCCAAATATCAGGGAAACAAAATCAGACTGGAAGGGTATATGCGTACCTTGGATATCAAAGATGGTCATGCCGGTTTATTGCTTAGGATAGATGGCAAAAATGAATCACTGGTATTTGATAATATGGAAAACCAAAGTATTAATGGAACAACCAACTGGAAAAAATACACTATAAACCTGCCTTACCCCGATGGTGCAGAATTGATCATCATCGGTGGTATCATCGTAGGCACAGGGACGGCATGGTTTGATGATTTTACCCTAATGATAGATGGACAAAATATTAAAACGATGAAGGAAGTCAGGCTTGAATCTGAATCGGATAAGGAATTTGACAATGGTTCGGGTCTGATCGTGCATTCGATTGATCATGCTGAGTTGGAATTGGTAGGTCGGGTTTGGGGTTTTTTAAAATATCATCATCCGATAATTGCGTCTGGTAAGTATAACTGGGATTATGAACTTTTCAGGTTTTTTAGAAAGTATTTAGATAACAGGAATTCAATTAAAATAAGTGATGCTCTTTCCAATTGGGTAGATAGTATCGGAGTATTGAAAATATGTGATAAATGCGCCCAATCATCACCAGAAGCTTTACTTAAGCCTGATATGGAATGGATGCGATTAGTTAAAGAGCCATTACTATCGAAACTCAAATTTATATATACTAACAGAGTCAATGACAAAAATGTCTATATAAACTTAGCACCATATATAGGGAATCCTGAGTTTACTAATGAAAACAAATATGCAGAAATGCCCTTTCCTGATCAGGGTTTTCGTTTACTTGCACTATACAGGTATTGGAATATGATCCATTATTTTTTTCCTTACAAAAATCTGACCGATAAAAACTGGAATGAGGTTTTGAGAGAATATATTCCTGAATTTATCAATGCGAAAGATGAGCTGGACTATGAACTGGCAGCGCTCAGAATAATAGGTGAAGTCAACGATTCGCATGCCAACCTGTGGGGAGGAAATGAGAAGGTGAAAATATGGAAGGGTGATAATTATTGTCCTTTTAGAGTCGAATTTGTGGAAGGTAAACTTGTTGTGACAGATTATTATAATCCTGAACTCAAAACTGAAAATGGGCCTGAAGTAGGTGACATCATCACAACAATAAACGGAATCGCTATAGAAAATTTAACTGAAAGCATGAAAATGTATTTTCCTTCGTCCAATCCAGCGTCCAGAATGAGAGATATGGCAGAAGATATATTGAGGTCGGGGGATAGTTTATTGAATATATCATATATGTCAAACGGTAACACAAGATCAAAATACATAAAATTGCATAAAAAGGAAAAATTAAATATATACAGGTGGTATAAAGAAATATCAACACCTTCTTATAAATGGTTGAAAGCAGGCATAGGATATGTCACTTTGCAAAATATAAAGTTGAATGATATTGATAGTATAAAGACATTATTTAAAGATGCTAGGGGGATTGTAATTGATATCAGAAATTATCCTTCAACTTTTGTTCCTTTTGCATTGGGCAGTTATTTTGTGGCATCTACAACACCGTTTGTCAAATTTACAACAGGAAGCATCAGCAATCCGGGTGAATTTACTTTTGGTCCACCAATCAATATACCTAAAGGGGACAAGACTTTTAATGGTAAACTTGTGATATTATTGAACGAAAAATCACAAAGTCAGGCGGAATATACTGCAATGGCATTCAGAGCCGGTAAAAATACAACTATCATAGGTAGTGTTACAGCAGGGGCTGATGGCAATGTATCTTCTATCTATTTACCCGGCAATTTACGGACTATGATTTCTGGAATAGGTGTATTTTATCCTGATGGTAAAAAGACTCAAAGGGTTGGTATAATACCGGATATAATAATAAAACCTACTATCGCAGGTATTAAAACAGGTAAAGATGAAGTTCTCTTAGCTGCAATTGAGTTTATAAATCGTTAGTTGCAGTTTGAAAGAATAAAATACTAAATACCAGTCAAAAATTTTGCAACAGAATTTCTTTTATTCACGTTAATAAGTCTTTATAAATCCAAAGGTATGTTTAAATTTATTGTATTGTCAATGATTTGTTTGAACACATTTTCTTTTTTAAATAGCCAAACTATCATTTTTAAGATCAATGATAAGGATGGTTATTCTTTGCCAGGCGCCAATGTGACTTTGAGAAGGGCTGAAGATAGTTTAAAAATAATCGGGTCAGCAGAAATAGACGGCCTAGCTACCATCAAGGTTGAAAAACCCGGAAAATACACTTATGAAGTAAGCTACATAGGTTATGAAACCGTGGCCAATACAGTAGTAGTAAATGAACTCAATCCGCCAATCGAAATCACTATGAAGGAGGCTATTAATTTGCTTAATGAAGTACAGGTAGTCAGCAGGCGTCCCTTGATAAGGCAAGATGGAGAAAGGACTATTGTTGACCCTGAACCTTTATTGGGCTCAGTGACGAATACTTTAGAACTATTGACCTCCACGCCCGGTCTCTTTGTAGATGATCAAGGTGGAATTTTTCTTGGCAACTCCAACCCTGCGACTATTTACATCAATGGTCGTGAGCAAAGACTTAGTTCTTCTGATATTGCCAATATACTTAGAAGTTTACCACCGGACAATATTCAAAGGATAGAGATCATTCGCAATCCTTCTACTAAGTTTGATGCAGCCAGTACAGGTGGAGTAGTAAATGTAGTTCTGAAAAAAGGTGTTAAAATAGGAAGATTTGGAAGTACTAACATTGGTTTTAATCAAGGAAAAGCAGGGAACAGATTCGGAGGTATAAATATTTATGATACAGGATCAAAGAGTGGGTACTATATCAATCTAAGCGCTAACCAGAATGCCGGTCTGGACGATTTGAGTTCTGAAAGACGGTCAAATGCTCCATTTGTTTTGTTGCAAAAAGGCGATACAGAGCGCAAAGAACATAACGGGTTTCTGGGCTTTGGATTCAATCAGGAAGTGAATAGTAAATGGTCATGGACATTGGATTCGAGAATCAATGGCAGTGTATCTAAGTCAAATTCAACCTTTGAAAATAACACCACCACTTTTGAAGGAAAAGACTTGTCAAATATGCAAAATCTTGTGAATAATCGTACACCTTTTATAAGTCATAACAACGATTTGGGTCTCATTTATAAGTTGGATACTACCAATTCAGATGTCAATTTCAAATTGAGCTTCGGCCAATCCTGGAATGACAATACACAGGAGTATCAAAATAACTTCAGATTTCCTCAACTATCTCCTATCCTTGGATCGGGAGAATCGCATAGAAGGCGCACGTTTATTTTAGCTCAGATAGATGTGACTAAAGAGTTCAAAAAAGATTTTAGACTTGAAACAGGTATAAAATCCAATATTCAGAATTTTAAGAGTGATGTTGATTTTCTCATCAATGACGGACAAGGTGGAACAGTTTCAGACAAAGATCGAAATAATGCTTACAAGTTTGATGAGCATCTTTTTGCGGCTTATGGCCAAATATCTAAAAATTTTGCCAACAAAGTATCTCTTACAACAGGTGTCAGGTTAGAGTCCACCGATATGAAAGGTTTTCAGACAATTCCTTCCGATACCAGCTTTAAAGTAATTCGGGCCGACTTTTTCCCATATTTGTTTATAAGTAGAGATATTATGAAAATTGCTACCTATCCGATGAAAGGAACATTGACCTACAGGAGAACTTTAAGCAGACCAAGTTATCAAAATCTTAATCCGGCCATTACCATTCTGGATTTGTACAATTATCGCGCTGGCAATCCTGCCCTGAACCCACAATTTACTGATAATGTTGAATTTAAGATAGGATTTGATGATGTAGAAGTCCTGGCTTTCGGAAAGAATTATACAACGGGTATCATTTCAAACGTATTGTACAATGATCCGAACAATCCCAATCTTACTGTAAATACATTTGATAATATTGGAAAAACAGATGAATCGTATTTTAAATTTACTGGTGCTATACCGCCTGTTTTTAAGTACTTTTTTGTGGTGGGCGGGCAATATAATCATTTGAAATATGAAGGCCTTTATAATGGGTCGCCCATTAGTTTTACAAGAGGAAGCTGGCAGTTGTTTACTTTTCACAGATACAAATTTACGAGTAATACGTCCATTTCAATGCAAGGTTTTATGCTCATCAAAGGTCAGCGTAATCTCTTGGAGTTAGAAAATTTCGGACAATTGAACTTAAGTTTTAATCAGCAGCTTTTGAACAAGAAACTTATGATCTCAATATATGCCAGAGATGTGTTTAGGACTATGGAAAATTCATTCAAACTTCAACAAGGTAACATCCTGTTTCAAGGGCAGCAGTACAATGATAATCAGCGATTTGGAGCTACTGTAAGGTATAATTTCGGGATACCAACCAAGAAGAGAAATGATGATGAAAACACTACAGAGATATGATAATAATTAGCATTGTGACGAATGAGCATTAGCAAATCCGTTCATCAAAACCGTTGTTACATCTGGTTTATTTATGCATTACATCATTTGTACTTCTTCAAACTTTTCAACATTAAACCTAACTTTTGCTTTTAAGGCGTTCAATATTTTAGTCCGAATGTTTTGTAGATGGGAATTTGTTCTGTTATGCATAAAAAAGGTCAAAATCACATTTTTGACTTTGACCTTTTAAAAATGATATTCAATTTTCTACCTCGCAAATGCCGTAGCCCGCTTTTCCCTGATAACGGTGACTTTCACCTGACCCGGATATTGCATCTCATCCTGTATCTTTTGTGAAATGATAAATGCAAGGTCATCAGCATACTGATCTGTTACTTTTTCAGACTCCACTATCACTCTTAGTTCTCTGCCGGCTTGCAAAGCATAGGCTTTCTGAACTCCTTCATAAGCTAATGCAAGTTCTTCAAGTTCGCCTATTCTCTTTAGGTAACTCTCCAGAATTTCTCTTCTTGCTCCAGGTCTGGCACCAGAGATGGCATCACACGCCTGAACTATAGGAGAAATGATGTTGTTCATTTCTATTTCATCGTGGTGCGCACCTACTGCATTCAGTATCACAGGATGTTCTTTGTGTTTTTCACAGATCTCCATACCTAAGAGTGCGTGCGATAATTCTGACTCTTCTTCAGTCACTTTACCTATGTCATGCAGGAGTCCGGCACGTTTTGCCATCTTTATCTGCTTGGGATTGAGACCTAGCTCTGCTGCCATAGTAGCACATAGATTGGCAGTTTCGATAGAGTGTTTGAGCAGGTTTTGTCCATAAGAAGATCTGAATCTCAGGCGACCTACCATTTTGACTAAATAAGGTGCCAGTCCATGAATATCTAGATCAATGATAGTTCTCTCTCCTATCTCCACGATCTGTTCATCCAATTGTTTTTTGACTTTAGCCACGGTCTCTTCAATTTTTGCCGGGTGGATACGTCCATCAGCCACCAATTTTTTGAGTGCCAGACGGCACAGTTCACGTCTGATCGGGTCAAAACTGGAAATCACAATAGCTTCAGGTGTATCATCAACCACAATTTCGGCACCTGTAGCTGCTTCAAGTGCTCTGATGTTCCTGCCTTCTCTACCTATGATCTGACCTTTGATTTCATCAGATTCAAGATTGAACACAGAAACGGAGTTTTCGATTGTGATCTCAGCACACATCCTTTGAATCGTCTGTATAACAATTTTTTTAGCCTCCTTATTTGCATTGGTGTGTGCATTGGCTATCGCTTCTTTTTCTATTATCATTGCGTCATTCTGAGCTTTTGCTCTGACCGCTTCAATCAGTTGATCTTTCGCCTGACTTTCTGTAAGCTTGGAAATCGTTTCAAGTTCTTTGATGAACCTTTCGTTGGCCGAATCAAGTTCTTCTTTCTTTTTAGCAACGATTTTCATCTGCACATCCAGATTTTCTCTGATTGCAAGTATTTCCTGTTCCTTACTTTCAATGGTTTCCATTTCTGTAAGAATGGCATCTTGTTTGATTTTCAACTCTTTCTCCAATGAGATGGCTGTGAGTTCCCTTTCTTTGATTTCTACTTTTTGCTCAGCTTTCCAGGTTTCAAATTCAGATTTCAACTTTGAAAAGTTTTCTCTGGTCTCCTGTATTTTTTTCTGCTTAATAGCATCATTCGTTTGTTCAGCTTTAGAAAGAATTTTTTCAGCACGATTTTCTGCTTCATCAAGTTTTCTTTTGGCTGTCAGTTCCGCTTCTTTGATAGTGATATCTGCCTTATCATTGGCTTCCTTTACCTTATTTTTGTATAAGGTCTGTGAAACCAAATGATATAAACCGCCTCCTCCAATGAATGCTGCGATTGCCAATAATACTGTACTCATATATTCATAAAATTTTAAAAGTGTGAAATAATACTCACAAAACACCATTGTTTTATAACCTTAGCTGTATCATGAGTTGATATAATGAGAGTATGTTTAAAGTGCCTAATTTCTTTGAGGGAAGAGCACATTTAAATTTTTATTGCCTTAAAATCACTCTATTATGAACCTGACTTCAAAATAGTCGTGTAGCTCACCTACCAGCCTAAAAAACGGTTATCAAGCAGGATAATGCGTTGATTATTTTAGTGTCAGAGCCATAATCTCTTGATTTACAAATAATAAAAATTTTAAGCATACTCTAAAATTCCTATCCGAAACAGGAAAATCAGGTAAAGAATGGTGGGTAAGAAGTTAAATATTCTAAATGTTCCAATGTAATTTCTCATGAGCTGAGAAATTAAGAACGCATATCGTTTTTTTTTACTTGCCGTCAACATTTCAGTCAATATCCAATTCAGAAAGTGTCTGAATGATTTTTTCTGTTTTTAAGTCAATTTCTTCCTGACTATTGACGGGAAGTTGTTTTTTTAAATCAAATGTATAGGTCAGCAAAGTCATGATCACACAGTCCAACTTATCCCTGTTAGGGTAAGTTTTTTGAAAATTCATGATTTTAGCATTGATATCCTGCTCAATATCATGAACAAAGTCTTTTTCATCATTATCCAGTTTTACAGGAAAAGTTCTCCCTGCTATTGTGATAATTTTTGATTCCAACTCTTTTTCTTCTGTCATTCCTTTTTTTGCACTATTTGAATACATTGATCTATATCATCGATGAACATATCTAATTGTTTTTTTATCTCAGCATTTTTTATATTTTGTTTTTGCTTCAATATTTGTACTGCATCTTCAGACACATCATCCGTAATCGATAACATTGAATTTTTATCTTCCTTCACACGATTCTCCAACTCTCTTTGTAATAAATTTATTTGATTTTTATATTGATCAGCTTCTACTTTTAGATCGCTGAGTTGAACTTCCAATTCTACATTCTTTTTCCTTAGATCCTGATACTTAGACCTGACTTTACTGCTGATTTCCAGTATTTTATCCAGACTTTGTATCAAATTTTTCTCCAAAGGTAATAATTTTATTTAATATATAACTATTTTCTGATTAATGCTCCGGTTCCATCCTGTAAATGACTGATCAATTTATCCATTATCTGGTCAATTTCTCTGTCCTGCAAAGTCCTTTCCGTGTTTTCAAATATAAATGACACGGCATAGGATTTTTTGTCGGCACCGAGTTGATTATCATTTACATAAACATCAAAAAGCGAAATCTGTTTTAAAAGTTTTTTATCAGTTTTTCTGGCAATGTTTTCAATTTCTGAAAATTTCACTTTTTTATCCAGTATCAATGCAAGATCACGTCTCACGGTAGGGAATCTGCTGATCTCCTTCACCTGTACTTTTTCCTGACCTGCGAGCTTCAGCACGGCATCAAATGACACTTCACCATAATAGACCGGAACCTTAATTCCTAAGCGCAGACACACTGATTTTCTGACTTCACCCAATTGTGCCAATACCAGAGGACCTTTCTTAATCCTAATGCCATATGAAAGTCCCGGATGTGCCTGTAATTCTTCAATTTCAAAACCAGAAACTGAGACCCTATGCAATATAGAATAAATTGTT
This sequence comes from Saprospiraceae bacterium, assembly GCA_016713025.1. Classification (NCBI taxonomy): domain Bacteria; kingdom Pseudomonadati; phylum Bacteroidota; class Saprospiria; order Saprospirales; family Saprospiraceae; species Saprospiraceae bacterium. The sequence continues at coordinate 2,324,427 of JADJPZ010000004.1, forward strand.
TTTTTGATATCATAAAATGATTTGTCTGCCTTATTGTCATTGAGCCAGGACTCTTCATTCTTTTTACCGGTGATGAAGATGGAAATGAATTCACTTTCCAGATATCCATCCTGAGACTTCCTGTAAGATTTCCCAAATTCATACATCATCAGGTTGTTCTGCTGTCTGTTGAGATTGTAACTTACAGAGATAAGACCACTGACCAGCATATCAGGCCGCAGGATATTGAGATGTACATTTGATGTATTGTTGATATATACATAATCCGAGGCATCCGCGATACCTAATCCATCATACCACCTAGACTCAATCAGCGACAAGCCCATCATTTCATTATAACCTGTAGAAGCAAGAAAATCGGAGATGAGTTCTTTTGTTTTGTGTTTATCAGGCTTGGATGTGTATGTGATGGTACTTCTGATCTGATCAGACACAGGTACTCTGTTGAGACCATAAATTCGTACAATTTCTTCTATCAGATCCACTTCTCGTGTCACATCAGACTTATTGGTGGGGACTAACACCAGGATACTCTCATCATCAAATGGAGTCACTTCCATGTCCATCGCCTGCAGTATATTATGAATCACCTCTTCATGGATAGGCATTCCTATCAGATTCTGTACATTCTTATAGTATAGTCGCACTTCCACACGGGATATTTCATATGGATAGACGTCTATCATCTTATCACTGATCTCTCCACCTGCCAGTCTCTTGATGAGAGCAGATGCTCTTTTAGCTGCCAAAACTGTCACATTTGGATCAGAGCCTTTCTCATAAATCTTTGCCGCATCGGTTCGGAGATTATGTCTTGTACTTGTCTTTCTTACGGATGATGGACTAAAACAAGCAGATTCAAGAAAGATATTTTTGGTAGATTCAGTCACACCACTACCCAAACCACCATATACACCAGCGATACACAATCCCTGAGAATTTCCATCGCAAATCATCAGATCCATGTTACCCAGTGTGCGCTTTACATTATCAAGGGTTACAAACTCCTGTCCCTCTGGCAAAGTTTTAATGATAACTTTTTTACCTTCAATTTTATCGGCATCAAATGCATGAAGTGGCTGACCCAACTCATTTAACACAAAGTTGGTGATATCGACTATATTGTTGATGGGTTTTACCCCGATGGCGGTAAGAAATTTTTTGAGCCACTCAGGAGATTCTTTTACTTCAACATTGGCAATGGTTATACCAGTGTACCGTAGACATGCATTTTTATCCTCAACTTCTACATCGATATTGTAAGTCACTCGCTCTGTGACAAAATCAGAAATATTAGGTTCGTTGATTTCGTCCGTATATCCTTCATTTACTTTCAGATATGCTAGTAAATCCCTTGCCACTCCCAGTTGTGAAGTTGCATCTGATCTGTTGGGAGTCAAGCCTACTTCAAACACGTAGTCATCCTGAATGTGATAATAGTCAGAAGCAGCGATACCCGGTTGAACATTTGCGGGTAAAACGATAATACCTGAATGATCAGTTCCAAGACCCAATTCATCCTGTGCACAAATCATACCTTGAGATTCGGCACCTCTTATTTTTCCTTTTTTTATGATAAGGGGTTCACCGCTGTCATTGTATAAATGAGTGCCAATAGTGGCCACCATCACTTTTTGTCCGGCGGCAACATTCGGAGCACCACATACGATCTGCAGATGCTCCCCGGTTCCTATGTCTACAGTAGTTAAAGAAAGTCGGTCTGCATCAGGATGTTTTTCACAAGTTATCACTTCTCCGGTCACCACACCTTTCAAACCACCCTTGATGGGCTCAACTTTTTCTATACCTTCAACTTCCAGACCTATCAAAGTGAGCATCTCAGCAATCTTTTCAGGACTGTATGAAATATCAAGATACTTTTTTAGCCAATTCAGCGACAATTTCATGCTTCACAAATTCTTTAATTTAATAATTCTTATTTCCCTATTGTTTGTAGCAGTAAAGATGATCACGCAAAAGTACAAAAACATGTCTGAAAAGACTAATAAAAATGAGATGTTTATGAAAGTCTATTTAAATTTTACTAATCTCCAATTTATTACTTATTTAAAATAAAATACTTATATATTAAATATTTAAAAATTCAATATTTCTTAAAATAGTAATATAATTTCTAATTTTGTGGCTAACAATTTAATAATAGGATGGATTTGAAGAATATAAAAGTGATAGGGCTTGATGCAGATGATACCCTTTGGAGCAACGAGCCATATTTCAGAGAAGGGGAAGAAAAATTTTGTGATCTTATGGAGACATACATGCCCAGACATAGTGCACACAGAGAGCTATTTGCCACGGAAATAGCAAATCTAAGTATCTATGGTTATGGCATAAAAGCTTTTGTGATATCAATGATTGAGACGGCGATAAAAATTGCAGGAAATACGCTGCCTGTAGATGTCATATCAAGAATAGTAGAAATTGGCAGAACGCAACTCAATCAACCGGTCATCCTTTTAGAAGGAGTTGAAGAAGTTTTGCTCGCTCTGAAAGACAAGTTCAGGTTGGTTGTCGTAACCAAGGGAGACCTCTTGGATCAGGAGAGTAAACTTGAAAAATCAGGGCTCGCACCATATTTTCACCATATCGAGATAGTTTCTGAAAAGCGAGTCTCGGACTATCAAAAACTCATAAGGCATCTGGATATCCAACCGGACGAATTTCTGATGATAGGCAATTCGCTCAAATCAGATGTCTTGCCCGTCCTGGAGTTGGGTTGCTTGGGAGTGCATGTGCCATTTCATACTACCTGGGAACATGAAAAAGTAGATGTTATCATCACCAATCCCGGATTCAGGCAGGTGGCACATGTCAACGAAATATTGAAGTGGATTTAGGGTCGCCAACTTTTAGTTAAGGATAAATTACTTGTGATATTCACTAAAATAATGTTTATATTACCAATGAAATTAAAATCTAAAACGATCTAAAACCTACAAAACAGCACTAATTAGAGTATGATTAAAATTTTTCTTAGTTGTAAATCAAGAGATTATGGTTCTGGCAATAAAATAATGAACGCATTTAGTGAACTAAATAAGGCGATTATTTTGAAGTCAGGTTCATAATACGTTGATTTTAAGGCAATAAAAATTCAAACATACTCTTAAGCTACGATCTCTTCCGGCCAGCTGGTAGCAATTTTGATTTTGTCAATATCAGATTGAACAGATAGGTTTATTTTTTTCATTTCAAAATGATAAATGTTAGCTGCAGATCTGAAGGCTTCGTTGGTAAGATGAATTTCATTGTCCCATTGAGCATCTTTTATGAAGAAGGATCTTAAATCAATGTGGTGAAAATGGCTCAACTCATCCGATAAACCCGCCAACATATCGTTAAAAATATCAACCATTTCCTTTATTATTTTTTCATGATCACTTGAAGAAAGAATGGCTTTTTGATGCATACCTGGTAATATCCATGGTCCTGCCCAATTGATCCAAATCTTTTTATATGCTTTCCCATTTGCTTTGGCATACGCATAACCATCCATTAAAATATGTATCTTGCTATCTACTTCCCATATTTTTGTGCAAAATAACTTGATCATACTCCTTACATAACCATTGATGTGGTTTGTAAACTCCTTTTTCCTGAGTAGAGGTAATCCAGATGATTGGTGATTAAGATATTGGATCATGTTTTCACCTACTACATCATTGCCACCTCCTGATAAAAGTACAAATGAAGGTTCATGTTTTTTAATAGCTGCTAGTGTTTTTTCCAGACTTTTTGACTTGTTTTCTTTATTTTCTGTGATGTCAGTGCCATAAACCATATTTTCAAGTATATCTCCATGTTTTGCTAAGTTTTTTATGGCATATCCTTCTATGGCTAGCCAATCGATAATATCTTTTGAAAGCGGATAATCAAACCATGAGTCTCCTTCAGCTACGATTTTGATGTTTCTTGAGGTAGCTGGATTATTGATTAATGTCTCGGTTTGGTGATGAATGAATTCTTTTTGTTCCTTGGTAGTCATTAAAATTGATTATAAAAATTGAATAAAAACTTGTTATAAAGTATCTATAGTGATGATACACTTCCTGTCATAAATGCGTTCAAAGATTCCTTCCTTAAAATTTGGATGTGCGCCGGAAGAAATTGAAATGCCTGCCGGATGGCCTTTCATAAATTTTTTCAAATAACTTTTGATTTCCTTTGCCCTGTTCAAAGATAATTGTGTATTATAAACAGCTTTTCCTCTGATATCAGAATAACCGACTATGTCAACACATTTATCATTGCAATCATTACTTATGTTTTTTAGTAATTCCTGAGCTTCTTTATCGGGTGTGGATCTACCAAAATCAAATAAAAAAGTATGTTTTGTTTTTTTAAATGCCCCATTGACAATTTTGGATTGAATCTCATCAATTGCCATATTTTTTAATGATTTTATTTCTTCTGAATGTAAATACCTGGACATCATGACTTTAGTTGAGTCCGGAGCATATTTAAACCAGTTGTTTTTAGCACGATTTTGGGGTTTACCATTGTGTGATTGCAATCCTTTGCTGAATATTTCTAACATTTCAATATGGTCACCGTTATCATTTAACTTCTGTTTTAGCAAGGTAAGATTGCGTGATGGATTGGAAATGAAGATCGAATTACTAACGGCTGTGAAGGTATTGATCAAATTGTTTTTATAATCTAACTGAAAACTGTCAGTATAGATGCTGCTATTCAATATGGGAATTATCAAAATAGACTTTTTAGGCGCCACTTTATATCTTAATTTGGAAACTATATCATACAAATCCAGTAATGTTTCAAAACCATAGTTGTCATAAACCCCACCATCTATGTAAGCACTATTTGACCCAACGATTGCGCTTGCATTAACGACAGGAAACAACTGACTCAAGAGTATACTTTCTCCTATGGATATAGATTGATTTTCGCCAAGACTATCTAAAATCGAATAAAAGTCATTGTTCGTTTTTTCCTTAAAAGGATATGGAGTGGATAAAGCCTTTAGAGAATAAGTAAAATTGTATGATGCTGGTATAAAAAGTGGAAGATCATTTGTTGTGCTAGCGTTTTCGTCTTGATAGACATCGGACCATGATTGTTCTGCTAGTGTTTTAGCATTATCGGAAATTTTAAACGCTTCTCTGGCAGCTTTTTCTTCCAGATTAGGAAGGAATTTATTACGACCAACCCAATTGAATTTTTTTGTTAATGGAGCAGGTAAGATAGCAATAAGTGGATCCCAGAACAATAATCTGAATAACAACATACTAATATAATCCCTTGTATAGAGTTGATCGGTCGCATCATATGAATGTAAGCTTTGCTGACCCATTTTTTGCCTGTAAGGTAGAATCCGGCTCCATTACTACTTCCGGAAATGGTCGTCATAGCCAAAATATTGTTTTTTGTTATCGAAAGTGTGTCCAGAACAGACATCGCTGAATAAAAAGCACACCCTGCTCTGGAGCCACCACCCTGACCTGAAATAAGGACAATCGGATCATTATTATCACTTCTTTCATTGATCCACTTGGTGATATAATCTTCCATAAACATCTTATTTCTTCCGGTATGATATGTCTGAACTTTATGAATGTCGGGGTTTTTACTGCGAAACACTAATACTAAAAAAATTAAGAAGGGTGTTACTTTGAGCAAATCATAGATACTATCACGTTTGATTGTAATGTTTTTATGATTTTTATCATTAAAATATCCTTTAAGTGTATCATTTATGCTCTTTATAAGTTGGAGTGTAAATCCTGATCCAAATATTACCATGCGCATAAACAATCCAAATATAAGAAGAATGTCCAATGTATTGATGGCCCCCTTCTGAGAAAATAGAAATAGAGAAATCACAAGTCCACCAGCAAGCCCCCAATACCTAATTTTATTATACAGCTCAGGAATCTGTGGAAGGATATAAAATAAACACAATATTCCTGCTACACCGGAAATGGTTCTGAAAGTGTGATTGTTTTGTGCTCTGTAATTGTTATCCAGGAAGTCGCAGTTAAATAAATATAAAAGTAGATTGTAACCCAAAATAAGGGCAACCAGAATCATCATTATGTGCATAAATTTTTCTGTATCAAACTCCTTTTTAAAATCATCGTCAGAAAATAGTCTCAAATTGGAAATTATGGCAATCACCGTTATAATTAATGAACCCCATTTAGACACCGGATCATTCCAGAGCAAAACTAACAACCATGTAAAAAGTGGTAAAACCGAAACCATCATTTGCATAAAGGTCAGGATAGAAGGAATCTCTATTGTATTAGATTTGTTTTTTAGGAGTTTTACTTCGTTAAGAAATATCGATGTCCCAAGCAAGGAATATACAATAATAATAGCTGTCGTTGATGTGGGGTCCGCATATGCAAAATCTCCCATAATGATATGTTTAGCTGGTCCCAGAATAATACATACACCTATTATCACTGCAATAATTAAAAATGATGCTAAAATAGTCGCAAATACCGGTGTCAAACCTGTATCAAATTTTATTTTATCTTTTAAATTACTGAATGATGCTACAATATGATGATTTACAGGAGAAAGAATTTTCGGAAATTTTATGTATTTCATGGTACCTATATTTTGTATTTTCAACTCATGAACACAAAAATAAGTCTATAGAAACGAATTGTCAATATAACTTTTGTTATATTGACTTCAAAACACTAAAAGAGACAAGTTTTATACCAAACAGAAAATTGATTGCGAAAATTTATAATCATAATTATTTAATTTACAATACATTATGATTTAAATTTTTCGCAGAATATTTTCTGTTCACTATAATTATTTGAAAGAATAATCAAGGATTAAAACTATTGTATCATTTTAATACCTTTGCAAAAAGAATAGTGCACCAGATGGCGACCATACAAATACCGAAAGGTTTTCAAGTATTCATTCAGGAATTAAATACCATTTCAACTTCAGAAATCAAAACCGATGACCTTTCGCTCGGTCTTTATGCAACAGATGCATCTTTATACCAATTGCAGCCCCTAGCAGTAGCCATACCATCACATGAAAGTGATCTAATCAAAATCATCCAGATAGCCAATAAATACAATATCCCTGTGATGCCACGTGGTAGTGCCACCAGTCTGGCAGGACAAACCACCAACCAAACACTGATCATAGACTTTACAAAATACTTTGATAAAATACTGGCAATCAACCCTGAAGAACGATATGCTATTGTCCAGCCAGGTGTAGTTCGCGACCAACTCAATGCTGCTCTCAAGAGCCACAACTTACATTATGCCCCGGATCCCGCTACTTCCAGCCGAGCTACTATAGGTGGTATGATAGCCAATAATTCTTCAGGTACAAAAAGTATCAAATATGGCAAAACAATTGACCATGTGTTGGAACTTAAAGTATTGCTGATGGATGGGACTGTACTAGAATTAGGGGAATTATCAGCAGAAGCCTACGAAACCAAATGCCAACAAATAGATCGTGAAGGAGAAATTTATCGCTCATTCCGAAAGATCATTTTTGAACATGCTACAGCTATCGAAGCCGCATATCCTAAAGTGATGCGTCGAGTCAATGGTTATCCACTGGACGAATACATTCACACAGATCGATGGAATATGGCTAAAATATTTGCCGGCTCAGAAGGTAGTCTCGGCATCATCCTTCAAGCCAAAGTCAATCTTGAACCCATTCCAAAATACAAGGCAGCTTTCACCGTCCACTATGATGACAGGATGCGAGCGATAAGAGAAGTCTATCAAATGATTGCCTTTGATCCTGCTGCCATAGAAATGCTTGATTTCATTGTATTTGAACAAAGTGTCAAAAACAATATGACCAAAGGTCTGCACCAAAGATTGATTGTTGGTACTCCGCAAGCTACGCTTTCAGTAGAGTTTTTCTGCTTGTCGCAAGAAGAACTTGATCAAAGAATCACAGAATTCTCAGATTGGCTCAAAGATAATAGTACTGCTTACGCCTACCCTATTCTTCGTACTGCTGCTGAATTGGATGATTCCTGGGCATTGCGCAAAAACGGACTAGGACTCATTATGGGCGACCCATCAGGCAGAAAACCCATTCCCTTTATTGAAGATCAGGCAATTCCCGTTGAAAATCTTGCTGATTACATAGAAGATATTCTGAAGATATGCAAAAAATATGACGTAGAAACCATCCTCTATGCACATGCGAGTGTTGGCGTCCTTCATGTGAGACCTGGACTGGACGTCACTAAACAGGAAGATATTGATCTGATGAAAAAAATATCGGATGATGTCTTCCAATTAGTTAAAAAATATAAAGGAGCCTGGTCCGGCGAACATGGTGACGGGCGTAATCGTGGGCACAGGCTGAGAGATTTTTTTGGAGACGAAGTATATCAATGTCTCAAGGATGTCAAGACTATTTTTGATCCGGAATACCTGCTCAATCCTGGTATCATCATCGACGTACCACCCATGGATCAGCACCTGCGGTATGGTGCCGGCTATAAAGACAAAAAGTACGATTTTGTATATAAATACCGAAAAGATCACTCATTCGAAGCCTTGGTGCACAACTGTTCGGGTGTGGGTGCTTGTCGCAATCACATAGGCGGTACGATGTGTCCAAGCTTCAAAGGAACGGCTGATGAAGATGCTTCTACCCGTGGCAGAGCAAATGCATTGAGATTAGCGATATCGGGACAGCTGGGTTTTGAAGGACTCACAGACCCGAAAGTATTGGAGACGCTTGATCTATGTCTATCCTGCAAAGCCTGCAAATCTGAGTGCCCATCTAATGTCGATCTGGCCAAACTCAAAAGTGAAGTACTTCAGAAAAAATATGATGAAGGTAAGATCACTTTTCGTGAAAAAGCCATCAGCTCCAATGTCAATATGGTGCCCATAATGGCTGGATGGAAAGCACCTTTTGTTAATTTTGTACAAGGAACTGCCATCTTCAAATATGCCGCTGAAAAAATACTCAAAGTAGATCGTCGCAGGACATTACCATCATATGCCAATGAATCTTTGGAGACATGGTATAAAAACAATTATAAATCTAATGGAAGCAAAAATAAAGTAGCGCTCTTTGCCGATACTTATATCAACTATCACGAACCGCAAGTAGGAAAAGCTGCTATCAAACTGCTCACTGATTGTGGATATGAAGTGTTGCTAGCATCTGTCGGATGCTGTCAGCGTCCGAGGATATCTAATGGTTTTCTAAAAGAAGCAAAATCAGATGGAACCCAAGTAGCCGAAAAACTTTTGCCATATATCAATCAAGGTATGAAGGTAGTCGTCTGCGAGCCGTCGTGTACCTCTGCGCTTACAGATGATCTTCCTGATCTGATAGAGGATATTGCACTCTCAGATGCGCTCAAAACTCATGTAATGACCATCGACGTTTTCTTATCTGATGCCTTATCTTCTGGTCAACTCAAAGGTAAATTTGTAGCCAAGTCCCAAGATATCCTGCTTCATGGGCATTGTCATCAGAAAGCATCTTTCGGCACGAGTGGCATGAAATCCATATATAAGTCATCCAGCACTAATTGTCACGAACCTGATAGTGGTTGCTGTGGCATGGCCGGCTCCTTCGGTTACGAATCAGAACATTACTATGTGTCCAAAAAAATCTCAGAGCTCGTATTAGTTCCAGCAATCAACAAGACAGACAAAAACACCCTAGTGGTAGCCAATGGCTTCTCATGTCGTCACCAAATCCATGATTTTGCAGGGAGGAAAGCGGTGCATTGGGTGGAGAGTGTGGAGTATGTTCACACCTTATAGGTTTGAGAAACCTATAAGGTGTGGTAAAGGGAATTTATTAAATATTCTTTTATTATACTTGTACTTATCTATGCATTTGTACGAGATTAGTACAAGTATAAATATTTATATCTGTACTAATCGTGTTAAATATACCACATAAGTACATGTATAAATAATTATATTTGTATTTATGTGGTAATTTTTGTGAGATAAATACAAATATAGGTGTATTCTCGAGATACAAACGAATGTCTATATTTTTATGATTTGCTATAGTCTCCAAAGTCCAAAACTTAAAAAAATAGCATTTCCTTTGAACTTTTGAAACCAAACAATTGTTTACGTATAAAATAAATAATGTTTACGTATAAAACACATGAAATGGATGCTAAACTTACCCTTTCTCTAAATAATGATGTCATCACTAAGGCAAAACTCTTTGCTAAAAAAAACAATATGAGTTTGTCTCGCCTTACAGAGTTTCTTTATAGTAGACTATCAGACAAGTCTTACCCAAATCTGGAAGCCTTACCCATCTCTGACTGGGTCATGATGGCCGCAGAAGGGCAAGCCGAGTACAAAACAAAACCAAAGTCTTCCAAAAAACTTCGCAGTGAGTATTTTGACTCAAAAAAGTCTAAGTAATCCAAACCAATGAAGCGAGTATTTATTGACGCCAATGTATTGGTAGCTGTGATGAATAAGGAATATCCATTATTTTCAGATGCAGCAAGGGTCTTAAGTTTGGCAGATAGACATGATTATGATTTATTTACTTCACCCTTTTGTCTGGCTATTGGTTTCTATTTTGAAGAAAAAAAAAGTGGCACTTCACTTGCAAAAAAGAAACTCAAATTGCTGATGGAACATATCAAAGTGACCACAGTTGATGATAAAATAGTTGGGCAGGCTCTTAATAATACTTCTATTCATGATATAGAAGATGGTATGCAGTATTATTCAGCTTTGGCTTCAGGTTGTACATATATAGTAACGGAAGATAAAGATGATTATTATTTTTCTGAAGTCCCTGTACATGATTGCAAAGAATTTTTATTGAGTCATTATATTTTAGGAAAAAACTAAACATTAACATCATATATTTGTAATGTTTCAGAATTTTTCTAATGTCCAAAATCAATTTTATGAACAAAGATAATAGCCGATTATACATCATATTCAATATACTTGGTGTGGTGCTGGCCATAACTTTCAATTTTCTTGCCGTTAGCCTCCCGATCAATAACAAAACAACCGGCGAACTGTCTGATGCCTTTCCCAATTATTTTGTGCCGGCTGGATTTACTTTCAGTATTTGGGGTATTATCTATGTGCTGATGATAGGCTTTGCACTGTTTCAACTGTGGAAATTTCAAAAAAAATCAGCCGAAACTACTGAAATCGTCAATGCTATAAGTCATTGGTTTTTTGCTAGTTGTGTTGCCAATGCAACATGGATCATTTTCTGGCACTACGAAAAAGTCGCTCTGTCATTGGCTACAATGTTTTTCCTTTTGTACAGCCTGATTCGCCTCTATCAGGCAGTAAGTAGCTTCAGACCAATGAACTTTAGTAATGCTGTGGGAATCCATCTTTTTATCAGTGTTTATCTGGGATGGATCAGTGTGGCAACTATTGCTAATGTGACCACGATGATCATCTCTACAGGATGGCAGTCAAATGCTTCTGTTCAGGGTACATGGACGATTGTGATGATAATCATTGCAGCCATACTTGGAATTATCATGATTTTCAGGAAGCAGGATATTCCATATGCTTTGGTCATTGTTTGGGCGTTATGGGGAATTTACTCCAAGAGAATATCCTTTCCGGAAGATGTTGTCTCCTTGCAGGTAGCCACCGTGGCAAAATACAGTATGGTGATGCTATCGATTTATGCCATTTTAAATCTGGTAGGCAGGAGAAGTTATTTTTTTGAGCATAAATAAAATTATGGCAAATCAAACCATTTTCAACTGTCTTTTATAGTTGAAATGTTTCCAAGCTGTATCAATATAAAATAGAGTCAAAATCATGAATAAAACGAACCACATCCATGGTAAAATGCCTTTCGTAATTTCCGACCCGATGAACATATAAAACATAAAAACCGACATCCACGGATTTAGTCCAGAAATAAAAAGAAATCGATAAACACTATGATAACGGCTAAACAACAGTTTAAACCATGTAATGAATGCTAAAATAACTATAAAAATATTTGAAATAACTATGATGTCAAATATTTGTGAAGTACTTAAAATGTTATTCTCTTCAATAAAATACATTATCGTACAAATAAGCAATGATACTAAAATTGTCTTGATGTATAAACTTTTCAAAATCTGGACTGACTTCAGAAGAACGACTCTGGGTCTAACCCAAATATAACCGATCCAATTAGATGTTTCTTTCCGCATCATTGGATTCCACCTTTGTTTTACAATTACAAATGCCCCATCAAATGAAAGACCTTTATGCATATGGTGTTCTATCTGAGAGCAAATATGATCAGTGATTTCATCCGCAATGTCAATGTAATCAATACCTGCATGATGGATATAGGATTTTACCTGATTTACCTGAATTTCGTTGAGTGTCATGATATTACTATAGATGGTTTTAATGAATTAAAGATATCCTGAATGTTTTTAATAAAAGACTTTAACTCTTCAAGTTTGTTTTGTCTTTCGCCAATACCTTTTTGAGTAAGTTTGTAGTATTTCCTCACGCGTGTACCTATGTACTCCAATTCAGCTTCCAATAAACCATCATCTTCCATCTTGTGCAGGGCCGGATAAAGCGCACCTTCTGATATTTTCATCTCACCTGAAGTAAGTTCCTTGACTTTTTGGGCTATTTCATAACCGTACATCCGATTTTCAGTACTCAATAGATGCAGAATGATCGTATTAAGGCTACCTTTATAATAAGCTGATGAATTCATAATGAGTATTTATGTATATCCAGGACAAATATACATAAATTATTTAGGTATACTATTTTTTCAATAATATTTTATAAATAATTACACCAACTCCAACGCCTGTCCAATATCCCAAATCAGGTCATTATGATTTTCTACACCTACAGAAAGCCTTATCAGTTTATCAGTGATTCCTATTTCTTTCCTGTGAGGCTCTGCAATCCCGGCATGCGTCATAGATGCAGGATGTTCTGCAAGGCTTTCTGTACTTCCGAGTGAAACAGCGAGTTGGATGAGCTTCAGATTGTTCAGAAACAGAAAAGCTTCCTTTTCACCGCCTTTGATATCAAAGGACAGCATGGCCCCTGAGGATTTATACTGCTTTTTATAGACTTCATAATTGGGTGATTGTTCGTGGATCAGTCCAAGGTAATACACTTTTTCCACCTTAGGATGAGATGCCAGAAATTGAGCTACTTTTTTGGCGTTTTTAACCTGCTTTTGCATCCTTACCTTGAGTGTTTCAAGACTGCGCATCAGCAACCAACCGGTGTTGGGACTGGCCATATTACCCAGGAATGTGCGTAGAGTCTTTACCCGCTTTATGATTTCTGCATTGCCAAGTACCGCGCCGGCGATGACGTCACTATGTCCGCCAATATACTTTGTTGCGGAATACATCACTATATCCGCTCCATGTTTTAAGGGATGTTGCCAGAGTGGTCCCATGTAAGTATTGTCTACAGCGACAAGGATATTTTGATCAGTTGTAGAGTGTACTTTGGCAAGCTGTACCAGCATTTCAATATCCACTATGCTATTGGTAGGATTTGCAGGTGTTTCGGTATAAATCATGGCCAGTTTATCAGCCTTACATGTTGAAGCCAATAATTTGCTGATATCATCTGCATTCATATCAGGTCGGAAACCTATGGCATCAATACCGATTTTCGGTAAAAAAGTATTGATAAAATGATCAGTACCACCATATACCGGCATACTATACAATAAAAGGTCACCTGGCTTTAAAAATTCGAGAAGGACTGTCGTGATGGCGGACATTCCGCTTTCAAATACAGCGCATGCTTCTGCGCCGTCCCAGAGACATAACCTGTTTTCAAGGATCTCGAGATCAGGGTTGTTGAGCCTGGAGTAGATAAGCCCGGGTTTTTCATGCTCATCGGGTTCGCGCAGTCCGTAAGCCAGCTCAAAAAAAGCCTTGCCTTCTTCCGCATTTCTGAATACAAATGTCGATGTTTGAAAAATGGGACACTTTATTGCTCCTTCGGACCATTCAGGTTTATAGCCATAAGACATCATAAGTGATTCAGGGCTAAACTGATGATTATTTACCTCTTTCATAATAGATGATTATTTTCTACTACAAAGATATGGCAATAATCAATTTGTCTGTCGATTTAAATATAATAAGATTATTTTTCTAAATTTCCTATCTATATTGGATTATTGTATTAATTTTGTTTGCCAAAATATGTAAAACCGGATATTTTTTCTTTATGACAGACACGTATGATATCGCTATACTCAGAGAGGTGCAGCAAAATGCCAAAATCACAGTAAAAGAATTGAGTGAAAAAGTCAATCTGAGTCCTACGCCCGTATTCGAAAGACTAAAAAAACTTGAAAAAGAAGGGTATATTTCTGGCTATCATGCCAGGTTAAATCCGAAAATGCTGAATTTAAACCTGACAGTGATGTGTTATGTATCCCTGCGATACCACCAAAAGGAAATGATTGAAATTTTTATTCGCGAGATCGTCCGCTTTTCGGAAGTCAGAGAATGTTTTCACATCGCCGGAATGTATGATTTCCTGCTACGAGTGATGGTGCCGGACATGGAAGTTTATCAGCATTTTGTCACCCACAAACTGGCATCCCTTGAAAATATCGGCAATGTCCAGAGTGCCTTTGTGATGTCTGAAATAAAATCTGAAGTAGGTATTCAAATCTGAACTTCAGATATTAGTTTTTTAAGAAAGATGGCAATAGCTCCATAAACTCGGTTCCAACATAATTACGCTTTATATACCATATTTTGAAGGCTGTATATGGGGATTCTACGGATAATGTATCTTTGATATCCAATAGGATTCTTTCTTTTTTTGTGCTAGAATGACTTCCAAAATCATATTCATGTAACAAATCCAATAAGTGTTTCATTTCAATTATAACTTCATCGGTCAGTGCTTTTGCATCAAATGCCAAGGATTCACTTTGGTAATTGAAAATATTGTCAAGTAAGAAAACAGTATCCAAAATACTTTGACTTGGCTCATCGATAGCTGGTGTGATGATGACTTTTTCTCTTGGCTTGCCTTCGCAGTAAAAATTGATTACGTCTGAAATAATAGTGGAAAAATCTGTACAATCCAATATATCTAAGGTAGGTTTCTTCTTATCTGACACATTATTTTTGACAGAATTACAATGATCACAAGCTAAAAAAAGATTTTCCCAAACAAACTGTAGTTCCACTCCACCATTATTTGTTGGTATAAAATGCTCAATTTGTGATGTATCTGGCGCATTTCTCTCGCACAGATAGCATTTATTGGCTTGCATATTTATCAAAGCTTCTTTTACTCCAACAAAAGATTGCTTAGCAAGAGAAGGCTGTGCAGGCATAGTTCTTTCTATATTGATCATACCAACATTGGTTTGATTTTTTCTCTATGTCGGATATCCATGTCTTTGATCCAATAACTAACTTCAATATCCGGTACTTCTAAAAATTTTTTGCGCATTTCGAGAATTTCAATTTTATTCTGACCATTCACACGCTGTAATAATGCTTCATACTTATCCATATCTTGTTTCATCAAGTCGCCAAACTTGTCCATATCATAAAATGTCTCCAATATGCTTTCTGATGAATAATTTGAAAAATCTTCATACCGCTTCTTTGTTTCCAAATCAAAGATCACAGCATTTTTGAGCGACTGTAAAATAAAAGGTGAATGAGTGGTCACGATAAACTGAACATTGGGAAAAAATGCTGTCAAAAAAGGCAATATCTTTTTTTGAAGTGATATATGCAAATGAGCTTCCACTTCATCAATTAAAGCAATACCTTCTTTGGTATAATCAAAACTTCCGCCATCATTTTGCATCTGTTGCATCATATCAAAAAGGATGAACAAAATAGAACTATATCCACTTGATAATGTATTAAAGTCAAATTCTTCCCGATGATCCGAAGTAAGATAAAAATTTAATTTGTCTTCTGTTCTTTTGCTAATCAACTTTAGGCTTTCATCTTCAAACAGAAATCGTAGGGAAGATTCTAATTTATCAAACCATTCTGAAATTAATTTGACTTCATTTTTGTTTTCTTTTTCAAAGGATAAAAAGGCTTGCTCTGTCCTTTTCTTTGCAAGAAATTTTTCAAAATCTTCGACTTTACTTGTTATTTTGTCTTTTACACCAGCAGATTTTTCCACTTTTAAGCTTCTTATTGCTGGAAAATTCCATTTTATTGTTTCATTAAATTTTTTTTGAAATAGCTGTTCTTCAGTATTGTATTTTAAAATAATTAATTCACTAAATAATCCAATATTAAAATTAGGTCCCATTAAGCGAGTATTCGTAAATAAAGAACCAATTGAGTTTAAAACCGATGTCTTCCCACTCCCATTTTTACCCGTAAGTATTAGATGCTTTCTGTCAGTGTCAGAAATATTTATTTTAAGATCCTTAAGATGTCGAATCTTTTTAATAGTGACATTTGTTACAAAAAGTGATTCCATGATACAAAAATAGTTATTTATATCATATTCAATACCATCTACACGATGATAAATATTTAGTTTCTACATATAAACCAATTATCAATGGCTCACTAAGCATTTTCAATCAGTGTCTGCAATTGGGTAAGTGACTGCATGCCGGATTGTCGCCATATGATTTCACCTTTTTTATAAAGGACAAAAGTGGGTACACCCTGGATTTTGGCTTACTAAGCATTTTCAATCAGGGATTGCAACTGTGTCAAGGACTGCATACCGGATTGACGCCATATGATTTCACCTTTTTTATAAAGGACAAAAGTGGGTACACCCTGGATTTTCATTTTTTCAGCGATTCCCGGATTTTTGTCCACGTCGATTTTGATAATCTTACCTTTTTCTCCGATATTGAGAGCCAATTGTTCGAGAATTGGAGCCATAGCTTTGCATGGTCCGCACCACGATGCTGTAAAATCCACTAAGGTTGGTGTATCACTATTGATAATTTCTGAATACTTCATTGTTTTTGATTAATTTAGCTTAATGAAAACAAAGGTATTGGTTTATAAGTTTCAGGATGGTGACTTAAGTTACTTATTGTGTGCGTCAACAAAAAAATGTATACATTGCCAAAAAAGACTGATCATTGTCCAACTATTATCTAAGAAACTACGTCTATACACTGAAAGGATTGTTTGATTTATGCATCTAATGAATACAAATGCCCATCCATCTAATGAATACAAATGCCCATCGTGAAAAAAATAAATAAATATTTGTTTCTGGCATTTATATTGTCATGTTTAATACCATCATGCACTAAAACTGAAGATGGCTTGACAGAAGCAACACTTATAGGGTTTGATCCCAAGCTTTGTCCTTGCTGTGGTGGAGTTTTGGTCAAACTGAATGAAAATCAGAATGAATACTATCAGTGGCAACAAAGACATGAGTCTCTCGGAGTGAAACCAACCGATACATTTCCCATGAAAGTAAAAATCAAATATCACTTTCTGGTCAACACCTGCGTAGCCTCAGCCGGAGAAATTGAAATTACAGAATTAATAAAAATCAAATAAGTGATGAAGCAAATTTTTATAATTTTTCTTTTTATAGTCATGTCTTGCTCTAAAGCAACTGACGATTGCCCTGACAACTTAGCTTGTACAGAAGTTTTTGTGAGCATCTGTACAAAAATCACTAAAGAAGGAACGCCATCATTTAAACCTTCAAAACTCGAAGTCATTTTTACTGATACAGGAGAGTCAAAGACCATAACCTCTGATTTCAACGAAACATACTGCTTCATCAATGACAATGAGATGAAAAGAGTAAAAAAAAGTGGTAGCCCTGTACAACTGATCGGAAAAGACGGATTTGACAAAGAACTATTTAATGAAAAATATATCATTGGCCACGATTGCTGTCACGTATTTAAAATTTCGGGTAAAGACTTTATAACCATTAAATGAAATTCGGGATGTATTATTTAATTTCCAAAATTGCTATTTCCATTGCTATTATAATTAGTCTCTCAGGTTGTTGCAAAGAACAACAACATAAAGATTGCAGTCTCCTGCCCGACCCAGGACCCTGCAAAGCATTATTTAAAAAATACTATTACGACCAAAATGAGAAAAAATGCAAACAATTCAATTGGGGTGGTTGTGATGGAGTAGTACCTTTTGAAACCCTTGAAGACTGTCAGAAGAAATGTTCTTGTGGAAATTAATCTAAATTAATCTTGTTTCCACTATCCAATAATACACGTGTTAAAAATTTGAAACTTCATTGGGACTTGTTCCCGCCAAAATAGCTTAACTTTGCAGCCTTAAAAAAAAGAATCAAGCAAAGTGGAACCAATAAAAGATAAAATTCAGTTAGAGAGATTTATTTTTGAAGGACTATATGAAGATGTGAAGCAAGGAGACCATACATCGCTTGCCTGTATTCCCGCAGATGACCGCAGCCGCGCAAAGCTATTGGTAAAAGCAGAAGGCGTCATAGCTGGAGTTCAGGTAGCGGAGGCTATTTTCCACCATGTAGATCCATCATCGGTTATTGATATCAAAATAGAAGACGGACAGGATGTGCAGTATGGAGATATAGCTTTTTATGTAGAATGCAATACCCGTGCACTACTAAAAGCAGAACGACTCGTACTCAATATCATGCAAAGATTGAGTGGCATAGCTACCCTTAGCAGCAGATTTGCCTTTGAAGTGGAAGGCTTGCCGGTCAAAATTCTTGACACCCGCAAGACTACACCTATTCTAAGATTTTTGGAAAAATGGGCTGTCAAAGTCGGTGGGTGCTACAACTACAGGACAGGCTTGTATGACTGGATTATGATCAAGGACAATCATGTAGATGCCTGCGGATCGCATACAGAAGCCATCAGACAAGTACACAAATATCTGAAAGTCAATAATTTGAATCTAAATATCACAGTGGAAGTCCGTAACCTGGTAGAGCTCCAGGAAGTGATCGAAGTTGGTGGTATCACACGGATCATGTTTGACAATTTCGAATTGCCCATTCTCGCAGAGGCAGTAGCCCATGTCAATGGAAGATTTGAAACCGAAGCATCAGGAGGAGTGACTTTAAACACGGTCAGAAAAATAGCAGAGACAGGAGTTAATTTTATTTCGGTCGGTGCACTGACACATTCTGCCGGCTGTCTGGATCTGAGCCTGAAAGTCATCAAGGATTGACCTATGAGCAAACTGGATAGGATATTGCACTATTTTCCTGAAACGGCACTGCCTGTGCTGATTTCAGAAGATCATCTGAGTGAGTATGAGGCCGAAAGCGAGCCATTTCCCCAATCCTTTGTTGAAGAAGTATTACTTGAGTGGGAGAAGGAAGCTGATGAATTTACGGAGTTCATTCCTTGTTTTCGATTGCCGAAAGAAGAAAAATTTGAAACAGTGATTTACTGGAAAGGCGGCTTACTGAGATATGATTTTATTATGGTCACGCTTGATAAAAACGGCGAACTCATCAATAAAAAATCGATAGCAAACACCATTGTCAATGACAATATCATTAAAAAATCAGTAGCTTCTATCGAACCCGACCTGATCATCAATATCATAGCAGGTCAGACACTGGATGGAGAAGAATATGATGCCAATATGTCCAAATCTTTCTCCATGGAGATCCTGCCTTCAGGTGAGATCATCTTTGCAATGGAAGGGTTGAACTGATACTTTATTATATCTTTACAAATTTATGGCCCACGATATCAGACCTGTTAAAATTCCATTGATTGTCATTGGGTTCTACTTGTTTCCAGTGGACATCGCCAAATGTCATTTGCCTTACAGATTTTGTTCCGCATTCATTCAATACGAGGTAATAGACAAAATTAATGTTAATAAAGGCTGAAAGCCTTATAAACATTAGCTTTGCGTCAAAATAATGTAAATGAATAAAAAAATTGCTTTTATTGTTCTAGTAAAATAGTTAGAAAAAATGGCAAATATAGAGGTAAGCAAAAGTATTTATGCTTGAGTTGTAACAAACAATTTCACCAAAGATCTCAAATAGATATAAAAGAATTATATGAGAATTACATTCAAAGGAAGCAAACCTATAGACAACTTTCAACCAAATATGGAGTAAGTGAGAAAACCATTCAAAGGAAACTAGATAAATATCAGTTTAGTCATCAAGCTAAAGAAACCAGAATAGTCACAATAGTAATGGACACAACCTATTGGGGTAGGAACTTTGGAGTAATGCTCTTTAGAGATTCAATAAAACGAGAAAACTTTTTTGTACTCATAATTTTTACATATTTTGAGCATCGGCCAAAACTTGACCATTTCATAAAATGGTATATTCTATGGGCTAAGCCAAGATAGTTCGAATTGGAAGAACCAACATTTGTCATAATAAAGACCAATATTTACTCTTAGTATTCAAACAGTTACATCCATTTCCTTTTGTCCGATTCGGATTTATATAGTAGTAAATCCATAAGTTCGATGCAGGTATTATGACCTATATATGGAATTCTAAGCTTACCTGATGCAGTATGTAGTGTGACAGAAGCTAGTCGATTTCTTGTTTGGTATGGACTCTGGTGCATTTCCACAGATTGAATCTTGAACATAGGCATCACTTCAGCTTTATCGCCAAAGACCCCACCGCGGATATAAATCATATCGTCATTGGTTCCGAATTGTAGTTTTTTATAATTCATATATCTCGTGGCACAAAAATAAAGATACAGCAAAACTGCCACTATTATCTTGTCATACTGGCTGGCAATAATGAGTCCGGTACACACCAAAGATAGCAACAAGAACGTCATTACTGCAAACCTCAGAAAGTATCTTTTATCAATACTGTGCAGCGTAATATCATTTTCAAAATCCTTTTGACCAAACAATGTTTCTGTCACCTGTCTGATATGTTGTACACTGCATCCCGGGATTTTAATATTGCTCTTAGAATTGACTTCATTGCTGGAAGCCTGATTTAGCGCCAGGTCTTTAAATCCCATCCATCGCTTCAGTAAATTGTCAGACCATGAGATGTGCTGAATTTTGTGATCGAGAGCAGATACTTCCTTTTTGGTAAACAGGCCACTTTCAATTTTGAATCCTGTGGCAGATCGGAGTAATTTTAAATCATAATGGCTGATCAATGTTCTGACAAGGGAGATCAGGACGGAAACTACAAGGAAAAAAGTCATCAACGCCAATACAACATAAAAACCAACTTCCCATTCCGGTATCTCATCTGAATATTCATCTACATCTACTCCGACTTCTTGCAGATTTTGATATATCCAAAAGAAAAACAACAAAATCAAACCGCCTGACTTAATGTGATTTTCAGTAAGACCTACTTTCAGGAGCTGCAATGGTAGAATACCCATGATAAGTTTATAGTTTTCCTGTGCAGTTTGCGACTTATCTATTGAATTTAACGGAGATTCAGAAAGCACCGCCACTTTCTTTTGCGACATGATCATTTCACGCAGTGCATAAGCTTTGTCCGCTTCTATGGCATGAAATTCAAACTCGTTTTTTTCTGAGCCTGCCGTATCAAGTTTTATTCTCAGGACTGAAAAAAACTGATGGATGATATTCTGTTCAAAATTGATGGTCTGGATTCTTTCAAAGGGTACAGATATTTTTTTCTTGGTAAAGACTCCTGTATGCAGGATGATTTCATTGTTTTGGATGATAAAATACGTCCTGAAAAAGTTGATAATGGAGTATATCATTGAAATCACAGATCCAACCACTAAAGCCCAAATAATATACTGACCTTTATTTTTTGAACCACCTACCAGAATCACTAGTATTGCCGGAAATATTTGGCGTACCACTACATTGACTGTCTTAAACAATATCATCACGATGGCGATGTATGACTGTCTTGTAGGGATAGAAAAATCATATTCATTTTTCTTCATCATCGCTTTTTGCCACTTTTTGGGTGATAAAGTTTTTTAATGCATTGGCCTTCTCCTGGGTCAGGCCTGGTATACTAAGGTCGCTTCCGCTGCCTCCCGCAGTAAACAATGACAATTGTGTCAACCCAAACCATCGCTCTATAGGACCTTGTTCTGTCTCGCAATGCTGCACCCTGTTAAATGGTATGACAAGCACGGAACGAAAGAAAATCCCTGATTTGTAAAGGATGTCTTTTTCTCTGATGGCATATCCTTCATAGTCATATGATTTTATGGCTAGTACACAAAATAAGCCTGTCAGTACGGACCAAAGTACACTGAACAGCAGTATCCAGGGAAACTGATAAAGTTCTGGCACTGCAAATTCAACTCCCAGATACACCAATAAAATAATCAGGCAGAAAAACAAGGTGATATATACATTGACTTTTTTGTATGCAGGATCAAGTTTTTCATATGAAATATGCTCTATAGAAGGCATAGTCTCGGAAGCTAATTGCGGGTTTTGAAATTGCATAAAAGGTTGCTTTCTTTTTTCAAATCACAAGGTAAAAACAAAATCCATTTAATTAGTTCTATTTGGGAGTATGTTTAGACTTTTATCATTTGGCTCCAAGTGGCAAATTTTATTTTGTCCTTCCTACCTTGCCGTAAGGAAGGCAGGCTTTAATTTTATTTCTCTTATCAAAGTCTTACCTGATTTTAACAGAACCTAAATTACGGTCTTTGCCCGATTGTGAACAATTTACTCCGGTTCAGAGTCCTATAGATAAAAGTTCATATTTCATTTCCTCACTTTCGTACAAACATAAAAATTTAAACATAACTCTAATTATTATTACGGCAGTTTTAATATGATACCTAAAAACCTAAAATGAATTTCCTATTGCATGACTAAACTGCTTCAAAATCAGTCTCTCGTCATAGGACGAGATCACTTTCTTTTCGTCACCATAGATGTCCACTATGATTCATCAAAGAAAGTGCTGATTTTATTGCATTTTAGCCATTCATAACGGAACTCATTTTAGATATTTAGGTGTTACTTGTATACTTCTGGTGGAGAGATATACTTGGGATTAAGAGTATGTTTTAATTTTTATTGCCTTAAAATCAAGGCATTATGAACCTGACTCCAAAATAATCGCCTTATTTAGGTCGCTAAATTCGTTGATTATTTTATTGCCAGAACCATAATCTATAGATTTACAACTAAGAAAAATTTTAAACATACTCTAAGTAGGATTACCTCCATGGACACAATATCTCCAGTAATTCCAATTTTTTTTAAAAGATATTTACCTGAATAGATGACTCCAAATTTCAAGAATCTATAATACTAAAAAAGCCGGTCATTGTAGAGACCGGCTTCGAAAATTATTTATTTAATATTTAATGCATTAAGATCAAAACGCTTCATTATATAGTTGCTTTTGACCATAAAAACCAAATATCTTACTTTTCAGTGATTCTTACTGCAATTCTTCTGTTTTGCTGACGTCCTTCTTCGGTAGTATTATCTCCTACAGGGAATTTATCACCATATCCTTCAGGAGCCAAACGTCCTTTTTCAACACCAAGCTTTTCAAGTTCTGCCACAACATTAAATGCTCTGTCTGTAGAAAGTCTCAGATTGGATTTTGAATCTCCCACATTGTCAGTATATCCTCCTACTTTAAGTTTTACCTTAGAGAAAGCTTTAAGTACTTCAGCTATATTTTTTAATTGCTCCTGACTGGAAGCCTGTAAAGTAGCTTTACCTGTATCAAAAAGAAGTCTGTCAAAATTGAACCAAGCTGTTGGATCATTTTTATCAGCGATCGGTCCTGCAGCTTCGATAGCTGAAATCAGTTTGCTCTCTATACCATCAGCAGCAGCTCCTACAAGCTCGAATCCGGATGATAATTTGTAAGAGAAAAGTTTACTGACTGCTGCTCCAAGCGAATCAGCAGCAGCACCTGCGGCATCCATGGCTTGATTTGCAGTTGAGTCAACAGCTTCAATAGCATCTGTGGTAGCATCAACAGCTTTTTTACCACATCCTTTTGTGCTCAGCCAGTAAAGTACTGCAGCACCCAAAAGTACAGGAAGCAACCATTTCAGCCAGTTATTGCCACCTGACGAAGGTACGCTTGTGTTGATATTAGTATTCACTTTTGGAGCAGAACCAAAATCAGCAAAATTGAGCAGACTACCTAAGCCTGATGGAAGAGCAGCATTCACAAAACTTTTTTGACCTCCTAATAAGTCAGTCAAAGCGGATAATCCTTTCCCTTTGATTTGATTTCCAATGATGCTCATCAAAAATGGTGCAGCCATTTTGAGTAATGAAGAAGTAGAACCACTCTTCATACCACTCAACCCAGTAATTAAATCAATTACTCCGCCTGATTTGTTTCCTAATAGTGCATCTACAATTCCACCTCCGGAATTGAGTAATCCATTCACATTGGAAGCTCCACCACCGAAAATCCTGCGATATTACCTAAACTTCCCAAATCGAGTTTTCCGATAATATCCATAAGGCCTTGAGCACCTGATGCAGTACTTGATTTTTGAATCGCCGAACCCAATAGGGCTGGCATAATACCACCTAAAGCTGATGTTACTGAAGATTCTGACTCACCCAGAAAAGAACTTGCTTGTTTTGCTAAGTGACCAGATACCTGATCTTTTACTAAGTCTAATAAGTTGATTGACATTTTTAATTTGTTTTTATGGTTAAAAAAATATAAGAACTGGCATATCAACAGCCGCAATTTAAGACTGCAATAAAACATTTAGTCACACTTAATTTATAACAAAGATAAACACTTATATTTATATCAATTTCATTTTCAAGGTTTTAATGTTCAAATAAAAACAATGATTAACATATAGTTTGCAAATAATGTATCTGGTTGGTTGGGTATAGGCGGATTTTTTATACTGAATGCCTTTATTTCTAAGTTCATCAAATCAAAATACTAAATAACGTGAATTCGGGTTAAGGTATTTTATAGTACTTCTTTAAATAATAGAATTCCAGGCAACTACTTGACTAAAATATAATAATTCAGCATACAATTTTTCATATTATATTTATTTTTAATAATTTCTATATATTATTTTAATTTTAAATATAATATTTTTTACATTTGTGGCGACGAAGTTCACCAACCTTCATTTTTGAGCCCATGTGTAATATTGTAACAGAAAGATATATCCATTGTATCGAAAAGCTTAAAGAACGCAATGAAATAAAGTCGATAAGACAGTTTGCGATTTCTGTAGATTATCATCCTCAAAATATGAATGATATCATGAAAGGCAAACGAGATGTTACCATAGATCTGCTGAAAAACACCATCGAAGTATATCAAATCAACCCCAGCTATATCTTTTCAGGTATCGGATCTCCATTCAATGAAGACGGTATTGTGCAGCAGCCATCAGTGAAAAATTATATTTCCAGAGAACGTATCCTTCATATACCAGTATCAGCATATGCAGGTTATACAGAGCAGTTTCATGATGAAGTTTTTTTGGAGGACTTAGTTAGTTTTTCACTCCCGGATTACAAATTCCAACATGGTACCTACAGGTGCTTTGATATCGCAGGAGATAGCATGGAGCCTTCTCTTTTTGCAGGTGATAAAGTAGTTTGCTCACAAGTAGATAACAACAATCTTTACAGCTCCGTCAGAAATAATCTGGTTTATGTTGTGGTCCTTGATAGATCTGTAGTGATCAAAAGAGTCATTAATAAAATCAGAGAATCCGGCATATTTACCTTAATATCTGACAACAACTTTTATGAACCATTTGACGTATCCGTAAATGAAGTCAGAGAAATCTGGCATGTAGAAGTAAAAATATCGCCATATCTCCCTTCTCCAAATAACATCAGAAATGCATTCCATGAAGAAATGGACGGTATGAAAAAAATCATAGATCACCAATCAAGATCAATTCAGTCATTGAATCAAACTGTAGAAAAACTTCTGAAACAACACAGGGCTTTAGTGTAGTAAATCAATATGAAAGAAACCAATCTGCAAGGGTAGTAAATCTTACGCTCATCTAAATGTAAGAATTATTCATGAGAAGCTATTTTTTTTGCACTTTTTCTGTTTATTAATCTAAAAGTTTATATTTTTCGCAGATTATTGAATTTAAGAAAATGGTTATTTCTGACTTGTCTTTTCTGATCACATTTTTTTTGATGACCCTTTTATATAGATTACTCTGATTTAATTTTAAGCGACATTTATGATTTATGGATTTTTCAATACTCTGATCAAAGGCTACCTGAAATTCAGAAAGTACCGCATTGAATCCATGTATAAAAATCCTTTTGAACTACAGGACGATGTATTTCTCAAACTTCTGGAACAATTGCATCAGACTTCTTACGGAAGATTGTACAAAAGTGAAGAAATAAAAAATTACAAACAATATGCACAAAGAATTCCTGTAGTAAAGTATGAAGACCTATTTCCTCGTATACAAAGGATGATGCAGGGTGAAAGTAATGTACTTTGGCCAGGCACCGTAAAGTGGTATGCCAAATCATCAGGAACAACCAACGACCGAAGCAAATTTATCCCCATCACAGAAGAAAATCTTTTTGAAAATCATGTAGCTGCAAGTTGGGATGCAATGGCAGTGCTATATGACAAGAAGCCTGATGCGCGCATATTTGACGGAAAAAACCTGATCATGGGTGGATCGTTGCACCACGTAAATGATGAACTCATTACGGGAGATGTGTCAGCTATCTTACTTTCGAGGATGCCGGCTATAGGAAGACCATTTTACACTCCTGACTTCGATACAGCATTACTACCGGATTGGGAAGAAAAGATTGAGAAGATGGTCCAAATTTGTGTGAAAGAAGATGTAGTAATGTTCGCGGGGGTACCTACATGGACCATTGTTCTGTTCAAAAAGATGCTTGAAGTCACAGGAAAATCTAATATACATGAAATATGGCCAAATGCAAAAACATATTTTCATGGTGGTGTAGGTTTTGATCCTTATATTGATCAATTCAAAAAATTTCTCCCTTCTCCGGATATGGAGTATTACGAAGTGTACAATGCTTCAGAAGGTTACTTTGCCGTTCAGGACAGAAAACATAAAAAAGGTATGTTATTGTTGCTGGATAATTCTATTTTTTACGAGTTTATAGCCGCTGAAAACATCGATCATCCGTATCCGCCGGTATTAACACTGAGAGACATAGAAGTCGATAAGGATTATTGTATTGTCATTACTACATCGTCCGGACTTTGGAGATATATACCAGGTGACCTGATCAGGTTTGTTACAGTACAGCCATATAGAATTTTAGTAAGTGGCCGTACTAAACATTTCATCAACGTATTTGGTGAGGAATTGATGGTGCACAATACAGACGAGGCGTTAAAAAAGACATGTGATCTGACATATTCAACTATTGCAGAATATACTGTGGCACCTATCTATATGGAAGACAATAATAAAGGAGGACATGAATGGCTTATTGAGTTTGAACAAAAACCGGTCAATCTTGAAAATTTTGAAAAAATACTGGATGACAATCTAAGGTCTTTAAACTCAGATTACGACGCCAAAAGATACAAAGATATGGCATTAATGCCACTGAAAATAAAGGTTGCTCCTAAAGATACTTTCCATAACTGGTTAAAATCAAAAGGGAAATTAGGTGGTCAGTCAAAAATTCCAAGACTTTCAAATCAACGAAAAATATTAGATGAATTGCTTGCGACCTGTTAGATGGTGTTTAGATTATGTTTAAATTTACATTTTAGAACAAAATCAGACAAATATAAAATGAATTTACCATCTCGACACAATCTCCATTTACTCCAGCCTGATCCTGAAGGACTTACTGATGAACAATGGTTGGAAATGATTGCAGAGCGAGTACAATGGTTTTTAGACAATGATAAAGATTTATTGCTCAGTTATATGTACAGGCTGGACATCGACGAATACAAAATCAATAATGCACTGACGCCTATACATGCGGAACCTGCATATATCCTCTTGGCTCAATTAATTTTTGAAAGACAAAAACAAAGAATAGCAACAAAAAAAGCCTACAAAGTAGATCCTATTGAAGGTTGGGAATATTAGCCCCGCCATCTAAAAGTATGAGTAGAATTTTCAACACCGAAGGTATCATTTTCAAAACTATCAAATACTCTGAAACGAGTGTCATTACCGACATCTATACTCGTGAAAAAGGACTTAAGACTTTCATAGTATCAGGTGTAAGAAGTTCAAAATCAAATAGTAAAGCGGCAATACTCAGACCTTGTAACTTTATAAATGTGATTGCATATGAGCAGGATGCAGAAAAGCTGTCCAGAATAAAGGAGCTCAACCTTTCAGTATTTTATAGAAATATTAATATCAATGTCCTTATCTCTTCCGTTTCCACCTTCATGCTGGAAGTATGTCGTAATGCTATCAAAGAAAAAGAAGCCAACCCTGAGATGTATGAGTTTCTAAAAGAATGGTTCATGTACATTGATGATGTTAGTCATTATACGAATCTGCTACATCTCAAATTTTTACTGGAATTTAGTTATTTACAAGGTTTTGGTCCTTTACAAAATCACTCGACTGACGCGCCGTATTTTGATATGATAGAAGGTTCCTTCTGTAATTATTATGATGAAAATTCCATGCATTTGATAAATGAAAATACAAGTCTTTCTATCGCCCAACTTTTGGCTGCAGATAGGAGTACACTGAAAGATACACACCTATCCAGAGCTGAAAGAAACGACATCACAGACCACCTATTGCAATACTTCAAATGGCACATCAGCGGCTTCAAAGACATCAATTCTTTAATGATACTGCGGAGTGTGTTGTAATCGGAAAATAGACCTAATATTTTGTTCTAAAAAAAAATTTAAACACTATTTTAACACTATTTAGACATCAAAAATCGTTGTATAAATCTTATTTATAAATAAAATGAAAAACCTTTTAACACTTTTACTACTCATCTTTTCATTACAAATATCTATTGCAAAAGATTACAATTTTAACTTCAGAAATGAAATATATGATGAGCAAATCAAGACAGTCACCTATGAAGTCAATAATTTACCTACCAATTTTCCGGTAATAACACTCAATAGTGCACAATACATCATGCTGAAATTTGATGATTTGCTCAATGAAGAAAGAAATCTTTTTTACAGGGTGATTCATTGTGACAAAGATTGGAAACCCTCGTCCATAAGTGAAATTGATGCTTTCCATGGATTCAATGACGAACGACTTCGCAATTACTCTTACTCTATTAATACCAGGATTCCATACATACATTATTGGCAACAATTTCCAAACAAAGACCTGCAATTTAAGATATCTGGTAACTATCTGCTGGTAATCTATGAAGATAATATCGAATACCCCATACTTACAAGGAGATTTGTTGTCAAGGAAAATAGAGTAGGTATAGAAATGAAGAGTGTGTTTCCGGCAGATGTAGAAAACATACGCTACAAACAAGAACTCAATGTCAACATCAACTTTGAAGGTTTTAAAATGAGGAATCCAATGGATGAAATCAGCCTTATTGTCATGCAAAATGAAAACTGGAATACAGCCATTACCTCAAAACCTTCTTTTTTACTAGCAACATCCTGAGATTTAACAAACTTAATACCTATGCTTGGTGGGGGCTTACAGAATTTCGGGATTTTGACACCCGCAGTCTGATGAGATTAGGACGAGGAGTAAAATTTATAGAGAGAAACAAAAATGAAACTGATGTCATCCTTATGACGGACCAGTCTCGCAGAAATAAAGTCCACATCGCCAATTTTGATTTTAACGGGAGATTTATTATTGAAAATTTTGAGAGATTAAGACAATCAACAACAGGCGATGTGCTGGACAGATTTATAAACAATACCAATGCAGACCAAAACCTGAGGCAGTCTCTCAGAGACTCCATCGTAGGAAGTATCATCAGACAAAACAGCCTTTTGGATGGTAATTATACAGCTGAAGAAAGAAATATCAGGTCAGATTATACCAATGTGACGTTTGTCCTCGACGATATGGTCCATCTTCAGGATGATGAAATATATGTACTCGGCGCTATGAACAACTGGCTTCCATCAGAAGAATTCAAAATGAAATATGACTCAAAGCGGGACCTATATGTAACGGAGGCTGTCCTGAAGCAAGGGTACTACAACTACATGTATGGCGTCCTCAATAAAAACAACGAAGTCAACTTTCCGGTGATGGAAGGGTCATGGAATGAAACAGAAAATGAATATCAGGCATTGGTCTATTACCGCGGCTTGGGTGATATTTACGATAGAGTGATAGGTTTTTCAGTATATAACACCAATTCGGAACGCTTAAGATAATGTGTTAGGTATATAATTTTTGGATTTCAACCTATAAATCTAAAATGATAATCTATTACGACCTCCAAATACTGTATTCTGACCTATGAAACAACATGACCATGCCGTCAGGTGTGCTGACGGTTCCTTCACTAAATTGAGCTCCCACTCAATTTTGCTGTCGCACCGTTCTGTCATGCGCCATACCGTGTGCAGCTATGCTGTAGTGGTGACTACAGCATAGCTGCACATAGTATGATTTGTCACTAAAAATCCTGATTTTCCGTGCCTCGCCTGATGATTAAGCAGACAGGTTGTATTTGAAGCTCTCACTATGAATCTGATTTTAGATATTTAGGTTTAAAAATATTCGAAATTTTAACCCACTTGTGATTTTTTAGGTATTACTCCTTCACCACCAGATTGATCATTCTGCCGGGTACAACGATGATCTTCATCAATTCCCTGCCTTCCACATATTTTTTGACATTGCCCAATGAGAGTGCAATGGATTGGATCTCCTGCTGAGACAGGTTGGCAGGTACCTCTACTAGATCGCGTTTTTTGCCATTGACACATACGGGATATTCCACCGTATCCTGCACCATATACTTTTCTTCAAACTTCGGATACTCAGACTTATGCACAGATTGCTTTTGACCCAGCAGCGACCACAATTCTTCAGTGATAAATGGTGCAAATGGAGCCAGTAATATATTTAATGGTTCAAGAATAATTCTTTTGCTGCATTCCAATCTTTTCAACTCATTGACACACATCATAAATGCACTCACACAGGTATTGAAGGAAAATCGCTCGATATCTTCGGTGACTTTTTTAATGGTAGTATGCAGGATTTTATACTCTTCGGCTGTAGGATTTTCCTCAGATAGATACCATCCTTTATCAGAAAAATACAAGCTCCAGTATTTGCGCAGGAAACGGTTGACACCATCGATACCTTTGGTATCCCATGGTTTGGACTGCTCTATCGGGCCAAGAAACATCTCATACATACGGAAACAATCGGCACCGTACCTGGCTACTACTTCATCAGGATTCTGAACGTTGTATTTGGACTTGGACATCTTTTCCTGAATAATATTGACAGTAAAATATTCAACTCCAATGTCATCTTTTACCCAATGGTATTTTGATTGATCACCGATAACATTGTATTGATGACCAATATTTTTGTAATACTCATCAAATTTATCTTTTGTAAGTCTATACTGCCCATCAAGATAGTCCAAAACATAAGCCAGCCTGATCGGACTTCCGGCATGAAACTGAACACTAGCTGTTAAATCCTTTTGATTACCAATATAAACCTGATCATCCTCTACCAATGTAAGGTTTTCAGCATAATACCCATATGCCGTAATCATACCCTGATTGATCAGGCGCTTAAATGGTTCTGTTGTCGGCACATATCCTAAATCATACAAAAACTTGTGCCATGTTCTGGAGTACATCAGGTGTCCCACGGCGTGCTCCGTGCCACCTACGTACAGATCAACATCCTGCCAATAGTCAATGGCTTCTTTTGATGCAAATGCCTGATCATTTCGGGCATCCATATATCTCAGAAAGTACCATGATGACCCGGCAAATCCAGGCATGGTATCTGTTTCCAATTGCATATCAGGGATTTGTTGCACCCACTCTTCTGCTCTGGCTACCGGTGACTTTCCACCCGATGCCGGTTGAAAGTTTTCAAGTTCGGGTAGTTCGAGCGGCAATTCAGCTATATCCAATGGATGTGAAACGCCTTCGCTGTCATAAGCTATTGGAAAAGGCTCTCCCCAGTATCTCTGGCGGGAGTAATTGGCATCCCTCAGCTTATAGTTGATCTTTTTTGAGCCTATGCCCATTTTTTCGATTCTGGAAAACATTTCCTTGATGGCGTCTTTGACTTCCATGCCATTTAGAAAATCAGAATTGATCATCTTACCCACTTTTTCATGAATGGTAGCACCCGGATAATCTGTCTTATCAACAACCGGAATGATCTCCAATCCAAATTTTGTGGCAAAAATCTGATCCCGCTCATCATCACTCGGTACGGCCATGATAGCTCCTGTACCATAATCTTTCAGCACATATTCTCCCAGCCATATAGGTATTCTTTTACCATTGAACGGATGGATACAATAAGCTCCTGTAAATACACCAGTGACTTCCTTGACCTCAGCCATACGATCTATTTCTGATCTTCCTGACACATAATCCAGATATGCATCAACAGAATCTTTTCTTTCAGGCGTTGTAATGATTGGTACCCAATCATGTTCAGGAGCAAGAACCATATAAGTAGCTCCGAAAATCGTATCGGGTCTGGTAGTAAATATCTCCAGTTGCAGATCATGTCCTTCTAGTTCAAAAAACACCTGAGCACCTTCTGATCTGCCAATCCAGTTGCGCTGCATGGCCTTAAGTGCATCAGACCACTCTAAGGTATCAAGATCGTTAAGCAACCTTTCTGCATAAGCCGTAATTCTAAGAGACCATTGCATCATCGCTTTTTTCTCCACCGGATGTCCACCTCTTTCTGAAAAACCATCCTTCACTTCATCATTGGCAAGTACGGTACCTAATGCTTCACACCAGTTGACAAATCCGGTCTTACGGTAGGCTAAGCGGTAATTCATCAATACATCATCCTTTTCTTTGGCAGACATAACATTCCACTCCCCTGCTGAAAATACAAAGTCCTGACTACTGGCCGCCTGCACAGCCCGATTTCCATCTTTTTCAAAAGTAGTGATCAATTGAGCAATGGGCAATCCTTTATCCGAAGATGTATCATAATAATGGTGAAAAAGCTGCAGGAAAATCCACTGTGTCCACTTGTAGTATGAAGGATCGGAGGTTTTGACTTCTCTGTCCCAGTCAAAACTAAAACCAATATTGTCCAATTGCTCCCTGTAGCGTTTGATATTATCATCTGTGGATTTTGCAGGGTGTACGCCCGTCTGGATAGCATATTGCTCTGCCGGAAGGCCAAAAGCATCATAACCCATAGGGTGTAGCACATTGAAGCCTTGCAGTCTTTTGTACCTTGCAAAAATATCAGAAGCTATATATCCAAGAGGATGTCCTACATGCAGTCCTGCTCCGGAGGGATAAGGAAACATATCGAGTACATAAAACTTGGGTTTTGTGGTATCATTGTCCACTTTATACAACTTAGTATCTGTCCAGTGTTTCCACCATTTGCCTTCTATATTTTCCGGATGATAATGCATATGAAATTTAATTTTCCTGATCTTATTTTTAACATCAATCCGCAAAATTAAATATTTATAGATGAAATTAAGATATGATTGTTAATTTTGATGCTTTTATAAAAAAAATCCGTCATAGACAAAGAATGGGTATTGAACACTACTATTATCAAACATATAAAATACAATCATGCAAAGAATATATTTTCATGAAAAAAACCCTAACAAACGGGATCTCAAAGAAGTAGCTGACAGAATTAATCAGGGAGAAATAGTGATTTTTCCTACAGATACCATTTATGCGAT
Source organism: Saprospiraceae bacterium (assembly GCA_016713025.1). Classification (NCBI taxonomy): domain Bacteria; kingdom Pseudomonadati; phylum Bacteroidota; class Saprospiria; order Saprospirales; family Saprospiraceae; species Saprospiraceae bacterium. Next base: position 2,358,202 of record JADJPZ010000004.1, read on the forward strand.
CGGATGTCTGATGACCAACCGAAACGGTATCGAAAAGATATGCCGCATCATGAATAAAAAAGAAAAGCAGGCCAAAATGTCATTGATCTGTCCTAATATCAGCGTCATCTCTCAATACACGATTCAGATCAGTAATGATGTATTTAAGACCATGAAACGTTATCTGCCCGGACCATACACTTTCATCCTTAAATCCAATAACTACGTTCAAAAATTCTTTAAAAACAGTAAGGAAGAAATCGGTGTCCGTATTCCAAATAATGATATCCTGATAGGATTGCAGGAATTCCTTAAGGCACCGCTCATCTCGACATCACTCAATAGTGAAGATGAAATACTAAAATACTACACTGATCCGGACGAAATCGAAGAAGTATTTGCCCATAAAGCAGATATGCTCATGGATGGTGGCATCGGAGACTATGCTGAATCCACAGTTTTGGACTGCACTGGTACTGAAATCGAACTGGTTAGAGAAGGTAAGGGGGAAGTGTATTGAAAAGGGAACCAAATTAATCCAAGACTAAAATTACATTCATCAAATCAGATAACTTCATCATGAAATTTATTGTCATTTTACTTTTAATAGTGCACTCATATTCAACCACTTGTCAACAGGAATATGTAATCCAAAAGGATCTACCCTACTATGCCATTACTGAAATAAAAGGTGATGCATACAAAACATCTCAGTGCCTGCTGGATATATATTACCCTAAAGATGGACGTAATTTTGCCACAATTATTTGGTTTCATGGGGGCGGGATCGCAGGTGGGCAAAAGGAAATTCCAAAGGCTTTGATGGAAAAAGGATATGCTGTTATTGGAGTGGGTTACAGGCTCTCTCCAAAGGTAAGTGCTCCCGTTTACATAGAAGATGCAGCCGCCGCTGTAGCCTGGACTTTTCAGAACATCCATAAATATGGCGGCAATACTGATCTTATTTTTGTTTCCGGCCATTCTGCAGGTGGTTATCTGGGCATGATGATAGGACTTGATAAAAAGTACCTTAACCACCATAGTATCAATGCTGATCAAATTGCTGGTATAATCCCTTTCAGTGGACAGGCCGTCACTCACTTTACTATCAGAAAAGAAAGAGGGATCAAAGATACTCAACCTACAATCGACGATATGGCTCCACTATATCACGTGAGAGCAGGTGCACCACCATTGCTGTTGATCACAGGAGATCGTGAGATGGAACTATTAGGCCGATATGAAGAAAACGCCTATTTGGCCAGAATGATGCAATTAACAGGCCATACTTCAACAAAATTGTATGAGCTCCAGGGTTTCGATCACGGAAACATGCCTGAACCAGCTTTTCCTTTGCTATTACGAGAAGTTCGTGACATTTCAAAGAAAATATTGAGCAAGAAATAAATAGGATTTAACCTACTCACCCAACCTGACAATCATCTCCGCCATCTTTTGCCGGTGTTGATACAGATGTAATGGGTTTTTAGTATATGTTTTTTCATCCTTGTATACAGATTCGGGTATTTCCAGAAGAGCCATTGCTTCATTGATCAGCTTTTCTTTCTTTTTATCAGCCTTTTGTACAGTTTTTTGAAGGATCACCATATACTCATAATCTTCGATACCATCCCGAAGCAACTCAAGTCGTAAAGACGGAATGGGTGTACCTGTATATGTCGATTTATCGATACCCGGCTTTCTGTTGTTGGGATAAAAATACCTTCCGTCACCGTTGCCCCAGATGGTTTGTTTTCCTGACGGCCATCCATATCCATTGACAAATGACATGGCTTCTTCCCAGGGATTCTGCAGGTATCCGGCCGGTGATGCCGCTTCAGAATTCCAGTAAGTGGTCTCCCACATCAGGATTCCTTTGAGCTGGTGTTTGTATGATGCCCACAACCACATGCGCATATTGATGGCATCGTGGTCGATAAATTCTGATATCCAGGGCGACTTTGGCCAGCAGCAAAGGTACGACCAGTGTTCGAGTCCTTTTTCATTCATCTTTCTGATCTTCTCATGGTCCAATTTGTGCCAGATAGTGCAGCTGATATCCGTCACATCAGAGATATCCTGCCCGGCGACATGTTCGGTCAGAAATGTTTTGATCTCTGGGGCATACTTTTTGATCAGGGCATTGGTTCCTTTGACAAACTCATAATCTGGTTCGTTGGGTTCGTCAAACCAATATATATATTCCTTACCCAACCATCCTTGTTTCTTAAGATTCTCCTGCATCTGTGACAAATATCTCTTCATCAACCTGTTGTATTCGGGAGTACCCTGCTCAAATCCTTCAAATCTGCCATACTCCCGTTCATAATAAGTACCGCTGCCCAATCCTTTCAACCGTAGATTGTAACCGGTGAATCCAAATTCATCAAAGTACTTCCGTCCTGCTTCATTAAACTTGCTGAAATCGAGCTTTATATCTATCATATCTGTTGCTACCTCAAAATCACCACCGGGCAACATATTTTTTCCTGTACCGATATGATTCAAAGCCATATCGTCAAACCATACCGTTCCTTTATTTTCTCCTGAAAGAGTTTTGTTGGTCGCGTACAACTTGATCCTGAGATATTTGATTTCAGGTTGTAACCTACCCATTCTGAGCGTATCGTTTTTCCAGGCATTACCGGTGGAAAATATGTCAAATCTGTTTTCAAATATTATCCATTTTTTATCAGCATCATAACACTCCATACCTACCACATATTCGTGATTATCTGCAGATGCACGTGTCACCCAAGTAAGCATATAGGATTCTCTGTAATCTACTGCAATAAAATCTGCATGAACTGCTTCAACATTGGCAGTGGGAGACTGGTCCGTGAGCTTGTATGAATAGTTGCCTTCATAAATGTTTTTACTATCAAACACCCCTCCTTTCCAATGTACTCCTGTCACCTTCTCTCCTATAGGTGCATATTCAAATGGATTATATGGAGAAATCTTGTAATCACTAAAAGTTTTCATATACTGATCAAACACTTTCAACTCATCTTCTGTATTATATATATTATCATATTTTTCAATATTATTCATACTGAAACCAAATCCTGAGCGCATGGTTGGACTTGTTGGCAAAGAAAAATTCCAGACGTGAAGCTTTAATAATACCTCATGTCTCCATTCACCACTGCTTAATGTCAGTTTTCCTGTATAACTTCCTGATTTGGCATCTCCAGGTATTTTGACAGTCACCCAAAATGGATGATTTTCTCCGGGAGTTAGTGTAGCAGGTACCACGTACTCAGGAAGAGGGTCGGGCCACCATCCTGTAAAACCGTAATTGTCAGTTGGTTTATTGACTTTTACGTATTCTACTCTTTTTATCTGAAATTGGGAATTAGAAATGCTTGTTTTTCCATCTGAATGGATGAGCACTCCGGGTTCTATCCTGACTTTATCCATTCTTACAGAAGGTCGGATACTGATGATAAATGACTCAAACTCGTTTTTTGCTGATTTGATATCAATGTTAGCAGATGTTTTGGAAGGCAATGAAACATCGCGCATCACTTTATATGCTCCTTCACACCACCAGATACCGGCAGTTTTATCCTGATGCAGTAAATAACCATACCCACCTGTTGAAACATGATTGGGGTCTACCTTTTCAGTTTGTTGTGCCTGCGTGAAAGAAACAACTAATACACAAATCAGGATGTAGATAATTTTATACATGGCTTAAATGAATTTTTAATTATGAAATCGAAAAAAAAATGTTGATAAACTAAAATTAAAATTATTATTTTCTACTCAGATGTACAACATCACCTTTTTCCAACTTTAATAAAATTGTATCACCTTCAAACTGAATATTATTGGTTTTAATTCCATTAATATCAAACATTGATTTCTGCAATGTCATCTTAATATTAACATCGACATCAGCCTTGATGGTGACACTTTTAATGTTTCCTTCAGATTTTTGTGCACTTACCATAACTCCTTCTTTTGTTCTGAATTGATCAAATCCGATATTTTTCCAATCATCGGGGACGGCTGGAAACAAATCTATAAAGCCCTCATGTGACTGCAACAACATTTCCTGAAGTCCTCTTGCAAAAGCAAAATTGCCTTCCAGCGTAAATGGTCTGTAAGTAAATGAGGAATATTGACCACCCTTTTGATCTCCATTGAGATGAAAACTGTTAGGCGATGTAAAATTAGTGGCAAACTTCCTGAGCATATCAGCTGCTTTTTCTGATTCCCTAGCTTTAGCATATACACATGCCATCCAACTAAAAGAATATCCGACCCAAGCTTTTGTTCCGAGTTTTTCGATATGTCGGATCGATTTTTCAAAAATCTCTTTATTTTCATTCAGGGTGATGATTTCCAAAGGAAAAATCGCCATGTAATTGGATAAATGTCGGTGAGAATCCTCAAGATTTTCAGTTGCTGAGACCATTAATCCCGTTTCATTTATACTCAATTCAGGAAGTCTTGTCAATATTTTTTCAATACGGGATATATCTGAATCATTTGTGATTTGATACAATTCTTTACAGGCAGTATAAAACCACTTCATCAAAGACAGATCATAGTTGGTGAAAGTTTGATACCACGCTTTTATACTGTTATCATGAATTTCAGGGGATGAACTCAATGGCAAAGTCAAATGACCATTTTTATCTAATTTTAAGATAGAAGAAAAATATTGTTCGGCTTCCCTAAAGTAAGGTAAGCATCTGTTAATCAAGAACACTTTGTCTTGTCCGTATTGATATTGCCAGTAAAAATGCTGAGCCAACCAAGCCACTGTAGTCGGACTCATGGAGTACTGTATCCATCCTCCCATTTCTTTGCCACTGATGGTAGTGACACCAGGGACATTCAATCCTTCTGCACCGAAATAACTTTTTGTCCACTTCCTGTTTACGTTTCGCGTACTCCACAACCAGTTGGTAAATCCTGCTGTGAGATCGGTGTGATTTGCAATATATCCCGGCCAATAACTCAACTGCGTATTTAAATCATGATGAAAATCTCCTTTCCAAGGCGGCAATCTGCCATTGTCAGCTGTCCAGACCGCTTGCAAAGATATAGGTGGAGTATGTGCCCTTGCTGTACACCCAAACTTATACATCTCAAGATAATACTGCTTTTCTAATATAGGGTCAGGAACTGACAATGAAGATTTGGACCAAAATGACTTCCACCAAGCTGTATGACTATTTTTATCTCTTTTGGGCATCCTGGCTTGTGTAGATCCGGAGCCATGATCGCTCCATATGATGGTCCATTGCCCTCTGAGCGATTTTCCGTTACTGGTAAAATTGATGATGACTTTATACCAACTCTTGCCATGACAAGGCTGAAAGTAGGTGTAGCTTTTTTCTGTTTTAATGATGGTTCCAGCAGGATATCCCAATTTTTCAAGCCCGGATCCTGAAACGGAGTTTTCGCCGGTACTTTTTATTACATTCTGATATTTGGGAGGAACAATCTCAAATTGAAGCACACTTGGTAAATTTTTGAATTCAAAGAACCCATAATTTTTTGATGCATGAATATAGCTTTCCATAGTCACACCATTTTCCCATCTGATATTGGCAACAGCAGATTTTATATCCAGATGAGAAGATGTTACTTTTCCAAAACTTTTTGTATCAAATTCAATTGCTGCAGCAGGAATTTTAGTTGGCGCCGCATTGGCTTCATAAGGTTCATCGCCCAGTTTCTGAACTGGTGCATAGTCATTTCTATTGACCTGATCTACTACCCAATCAAATTTCAGTTTATCGATTTCAGGCATGGGTCTGTCATCCCACAAGAAGACATTATCGAGTGCCATTCTCAATTTTTTATCTTTTTGCCATATCAAAACGCCCAATGAACCATTGCCAAGTGGAAGACCTTCGTCCCATTTATCAGGAATTCCATTAAAACTGAGATGATGGTGCCTGAACGGTTGAGACCATATTTGTTTTGGGGTTACAAACAAAAAGATGAAAATATTACAAAATATAGCTAATCTGATTTTCATCGTTTCCTTTCTATATTTCAGCAATAGCATCCAATTCAATCAAAAATCCATAATGCAGTTCCTGCACTGGTATCACTGTCCTTGCTGGTTTGTGATCACCCATAAATTCTGCGTACAGGGAGTTAAATGCTCCCCAGTTTTCTGCGTTTTTGATATATGCATTCACTTTGACCAAATGTGATGTGGTCAAACCACATTCATCCAGAATATCCTTCAGATTTTTGAAGACTTGACTGACTTGTATTTTGAATGACCCTGCTGAAAGTTTTTCGCCTGTCCCCTGATCTATAGGAAGGATGCCAGATAAGTACACAGAACCATTGCTGGATACAGCCTGACTATAGTGCCCTGTTGGGGCTGACTTTCCTGAAACATTTATTAATTTCATACTCTATCTTTATAAATTACAAATAATCCTTCCTGATATCAAAATAATCTATGGCATTTCCTGTCAAGGTGGTATATTTTCCGATCAAGTTTGCTGTCATACATGAATGTACAGGTAAAATGCCTACCATGTCACCTGTGTCTATCCGGTCAAATACTTGATCAGAAACCACAAGCGTTCCATGTTCCTGAGATAGTTTGCTCAAAAAGCAGCCTTCCATAGGTTTACTCCACCCATTTGACTCCAGAAAGACCAGATCACCATAATTTTTTTGATTATGGTCATTCACGATAAAATCTTTCGACAGGTGGATACCACCACCTATGATGATGATCTCGTTTCTATCTTTATGTTTTGCAACTACGGGACAAGCTACTGCGACTGCAATATCTTCAGGCTTACATGCCGATATCTGGACTTGCATAATATCATAAAATACAAAATTGCCTGGTCTGATCTCATCCACAAGGCTAAAATCATCAGCTACACTACAAGTCGGCGTATCGCCCACTGATATCTTTATATTCGGATATTGAGGTTTATATTTTTCTTTCAGATGAAACAATATTTGCATTGTGGTATGGTGCAATTCCAATATTTCATCTGTTGACCTGCAATAATAACTGTTTCCGGTATGGGTTAGAAATCCTGCAAAACAAAGTAATCTGCTTTTCTCTATAAGATTGATAATAGACATTAACATTACATCATCTTCGTACAATACACCCGTGCGGCGATATCCTGTATCAATTTTTATCCAGACATTGATAGGGTGTTCAACACTTTCAGCCAAACTCATGGTACCTGAGATGTCGGCAACCAAGAGATGTAAATTTACTTTTTGAGCAAGATCATTAATTCTGTGCTTTTCTCTTGTGTTGACAGGTATTGCTACAGTAATATCGTTCCAGCCATCTTCTGCAAAAAAAGAAGCCATCTTTAAAGAAGAGACAGTAATAGCATTTACACCTTCCTGCCTGAACCATCTGCCAATTTCGTGGCTTTGATGTGTTTTAAAGTGTGGTCTGAAAAGTACTTTACACTTCTGAGCCTTTTTGACCATTTGCTTTATGTTGTTTCTACATCTGACCTCGTCTAGTAGTAATGTGGGTTCGCAAAGGTCAGTAATGATATTCATGAACAGTAAAGGATCTGATTAAAGACCTAAATGTAATCATTTCCAAAGAAACCTGCATACGGTATTGCTATAAATATAGTTTATATAGTTTATAAAATGATTTGTACAATTTGAATTGATTTTTGTATTTTTGTGAAATGCAAGAGGGTGTCCACAATATCCACGACAAATTCGTTAGAGAATCTTTTTCTGATCCGGTCAGAGCTATTGCTTTTTTAGAGCGATTCTTGCCCGATGAAATGATTAATAATCTTGATTTGCCTACACTGCGAGTACTGCAAGAGTCCTATCTGAATGAAGCATTGAAAGAGCATTTTTCTGACTTGGTTTTTGAAGTTTCTTTAAAGAATAATGCTGATACTAAAACGGATATATCCATTCTTTTTGAACACAAATCTTCCAGTGACAAACATGTGTTAATACAGGTGGGCCACTATATGTTTGCACATTGGGTGAAGTGTCTGGCGGAGAAAAAGAAGTTAAAAGTCATCATACCATTGATTTACTACCAAGGAAAAAAGGAATGGATTTTAGCTGACCTTTCTTCTTTATTTCACTCGTACCCTGACTATATCAAAAACTATGTACCAAAGCTTAATTACTTGTTTTTTGCGCTCAATACTATCTCAGAAGATAAGATTGAAACTATCAGAGATACTATGATGGCGGCAGCGGTGATAGCCCAAAAGTGGCGCATAAACCCTGTAAAACTGCAAGCTGATTTTGAAAGGATATTCCGTCTATTTCCAATAAAAGACCCAAACTTGAACTTTTTGGAGAAGATAGTAGTTTATGCATTAAATGTATCTGACATTACGGAGGAAGTATTGGCAGAAACCATAAAATCTATACCACAACCCATTAAAAATAATATCATGACCACATATGACAGAATAGTCCAGAAAAACAGGAATGAAGGGAAGATCGAAGGGAAGATCGAAGGGAAGATCGAAGGGAAGATCGAAGGGAAGATCGAAGGGAAGATCGAGGTAGTTCTCAATTGTTTTGATCAGGATATAGCTATGGCTATGATTATAAATATTTCTGGCTTGTCAGAATCAGAAGTCATAAGCATACTCAAGGAGCACAAAAGGATCTAATAGAAGTACTATATCATGACTACATACGACAGAATAGTCCAAAAAAACAGGAATGAAGGGAAGATCGAAGGAAAAATCGAAGGGAAGATCGAGGTAGTTCTCAATTGTTTTGATCAGGATATACCTATGGCTATGATTACAAATATTTCTGGCTTGTCAGAATCAGAAGTTATAAGCATACTCAAGGAGCACAAAAGGATCTAATAGAGCAGGTTTGATCAAATAGATTGCCAAAAGAATGACACATTCAGTTTTCATCACTATGCAAGAGCCTTGGTAACCAATTAATTGTTAAAGCTCCCAAACATTATTACTACCGGATCATAGCAACCGGCATATTTTTATCATAATCACCTGTGATAGATGGAGTTTGAGCATGATTGGTATATGACTTAACCTGCGATGAAATATATTGATACAGTTCATTGATGGTGACAAGTTTATCTTTATTGGTATCTGCCATCCCTTTGAGTCCTTTGATGAGAAAGTGAGAAAAAATTCCTTGTCTCAGACCTCCGTATTCCAACGAAACTTCATCTTTTTTTGATGACATCAGTATTGCCGTCCCTGATTCGGCAGCATTGTACGCATTGTAAAAGTTTTCCATAGAAATATGGAGCGGGCTTCTTGCTGCAGCTATCATGGACCCCGAGTGACATGCATCAGCTATAAAAAGTTTGTGCTTGGCTTTTGATTTGTTGAGTTCAGCCAGTATGTCCTCATAAGGCAAGTGGTTTTTATACCCGTCAAAATCTCCTGGTGCATAGGCCCCATCTATCCCATGTCCGGAAAGGTATAGCAATATCACATCATTGGCATCTGCCAGAGAAGCAATGTATTTCAGTTCTTTTCTGATCGTTTGGTCTGTAGCTCCTTCATCTATCAGTATTTTTATCTGATGGTCAGGAATCGCCCCACCTTCGGGGCTCTTCAGAAAAGCATAAAGTTGATATGCATCATCGTCAGTATATTTAAGTGATGGCATATGCTGATAGCTTGCCACTCCTACTATGATAGCAAAAACTTTTGTTTCTCCAGCTCTTATATCTGTTTGCGGTCGAGAAATGTTGCTACCTGCAGCTAGATTTTGAGTTGTTGGTTTATTTACTAATTCTGTGATCTTTTGTTTTGGTTTTCCGTGCTCCCATATGGCTGAATAGGTATTGCCCGAACTAAAATATAAAGTGCCTTTGCCGTGAGGAGCATGATTTTTCCAACCACCTTCATATCTGTTGCCATTGGCATAATTACAACTGCCCGTGCCATCTCCCTGCCCGTTTAAAAACTGCCCACTGTATATACTTCCGTCGCCATACCTATATACTCCTTGCTCCTGATGACAATACTTGGTATTACAGTTATTTTCATGATTTTGATATTGGGTTGCGGTATATGCTTGTTGTGTTTGATTTTGTGAAGAAACTTCTTTTTCACTGGTCAACTTATTCATATCATAATACTGTACTCGTCTCCCTCTTTTGTCATAGGTGATACCTGAGCCATGTTTCTTATTTCTTAACCATTCTCCATCATAATATGAACCATCTTTTCTGGTAAATTTTCCAATCCCTGTAAATTCACCATCTAAAAAATCACCCTCGTACATTTCACCATCATTAAAGGTGTATTTCCCCTTGCCATTGGATTTGGAATTGATCCACTGACCCTCATATTTATCTCCGTTTCTGTATGTGATGACACCAAATCCGGACATGACATCATTTTCAAAATTTCCTTCATAAACATCTCCTGATTTATAAGACATCGTCCCCTTCCCATTTTTATATCCCTGAAAAAATGATCCATCAAAAACACTGCCGTCAGCGTTCTTTAGGACTCCTGACCCGTGAGGCTTACCATTCAAAAAACTTCCGGTGTATTGGGTGCTGTTTTTGTATAAAAATGTACCTTTGCCGTTGATACAGTTTCCTCGAAGGCAGTTGGCGTTTGCGGTTAAATGGCAAAGTGAAAATAAGAGTAAGATAAAGAATAACTTTTGCATAATTCGATACTTTAAGGGCAATTATGTATTTGTTATTCTGAAGGCGAAGGATTTGTTCTGACAGTAAACTTAATTCAATTACATTTTATTATTTCAAAATCGAGTTTTATGAAAAATTTATCTTTTTATTTTTTGATAGTATTCATTTCATTGTCAGCCTGCAAAAATTCAAAGTCCGGCGAGGACATGGTTGGTGATGGTATCCACTTTGGAGAAAAAATCGACACTTCCGGCATGATTACTTACGATGCTTTACTTCAAAAGATGTCAGTATCAGACTCAGTCAATGCCAAAGTAGTTGGTAAAGTTTCAGGAGTTTGTCAGACCAAAGGTTGCTGGATGAATATAGTCTCAGATGCAGATACAACTAATACAGAAATGTTTGTTCAGTTTGAAGATTATGGCTTTTTTATGCCCAAGGATCTTGCTGGCAAAGAAGTGGTCATGCTCGGAAAAGCATACAGAGAAATAACTTCCGTCGAAGATTTGAAACACTTTGCAGAAGATGAAGGTAAAACTCCTGAGGAAATTGAAAAAATTACTGAACCTGTTACAGAACTCAAGTTCATGGCATCAGGCGTCATGATTAAGAAATAGTCAAAAATTACTGACTTTGTATATCGTCTTTGAGTAATACTGCTCACCTGGTATCAATAAGGTTGTGGGAAAACTGCTATGATTGGGAGAATCCGGAAAATGCTGTGTTTCCAGACATAAACCTGCATATGGTTTATATTTGCCTTCTTTTCCATCAACATCACCAAGCCAATTACCAGTATAAAGCTGAACACCCGGTTGATCTGTAAACACTTCAAGCAAACGGCCTGAAGCTTCATGTTTTACTTGTGCGATAGGTACATCATGTTGATGATCATTTACTACATAATTGTGATCAAATCCGTTTGTATTCGAAAATATAGGATCATGTGCAAGTATACATTCGCTGAGTTTCCTGTAATTTCTCAAATCAAGGATCGATCCTTGCACAGATTGTATTCTTCCGGTTGGGATCAAAGTATCATCTACTTCTGTATAATTATCGGCCGCAATACGAACCTCATGGTCCAGAACATCGCCATTCTGACGACCTGACAGATTAAAATAACAATGGTTGGTAAGATTCACTATCGTTGGCTTATCTGTTTGAGCAAAATACTCTATAATCAATTCATTATTATTAAATGTATAACAAACTTCTATCATAAGATTGCCTGGATAGCCTTCTTCGAGGTGTGGACTTATGGTGCTCAACTGTACTGTACATACGTCTGTACCCTTTGATATCTTAAAATCCCATATTTTTTTATCAAAACCAACAACACCTCCATGCAGATGATGTGGGGCAAGATTTGTCTGAAGCTGATATTCCTCACTACCGATGTTAAACTTTCCAAAAGCGATCCTGTTGGCGTACCTGCCGACTATGGCACCAAAATAAGGATGATTGGTCAAATAACCCTCTAAATTTTCACGACCCAGCAAAATATCAGCTGGTTGTCCAAAACGATCAGGACAAACCCATCGATGCACGATACCACCAAGATTTGTGATACTCACCTTTTGCCCGTATCGATTACGCAGTGATATGAGTGTCACTTCATCGTCACCAACATATCCAAACCCTTCAATTTCTATCTCAAAACTTGACATTTCTATATTTAAATTAAATTATTTTATAATATATATTCATTTTGATATCAATTAATCCGTTGTATTTCTGCAAGTTATATGACAAATGTAAGGATAAGTCAAAATTTAACACATTTTTAAGAAGAATTATACAATAAACATGTTATATTTGCGGTACCAACGAATAGCTGATGTTCAAAAGTATACACTTGATAATAATATTACTTCTTTGTTCAGCTGTCATCTCAGCACAGAGTAATACTCCTGCAATCAACAATCCTACACAGGAGCAGATTAAAATTATTGAAGACATCAAAGTTTTTCCTAATCCGGCTGTTGATTACATACAAATTGCAAATGGTTCATTTGTTGTCAAAAAAATAGTAATACTAAATATCTTCAGTAAAGAGGTAAAATCTTTCCAGCATTACAATAATGCTCAGCATGATATCTCTGAACTCAAACCTGGTCTATATATCATTCGTATGGTGGATGATAAAAACAAAGTCATCCGATCGCTCAAGTTCAATAAAAACTATGACGGTGCATAATATTTTTGTATAGTGATTTCTTCAAAATATAATTAAAAGCTTTCAACATACCGGAAGCTTTTTTTATTTATAAAACCAAATTTTTAAGAAAATGAAACGATTTATACTTTTACTTTCCTTTTTTCTTTCATTTGTAGTAGTCAAGGCAGATATTACCTACAAACCATCTCACCTTGCAGTTGTTGCTGCACCCAATAGCGGTGATCAGCTTTTGGAAATATTAATTACCAATACTTTAAATACCCAATTGCCTGTCTACTGGAAACTGGTAAAGGACAACTCTTTCAAACAAAATTGGGAAACCTATATTTGTGATACGGAATTTTGCTATAGTGTCAATGTCGATCAAAGCAATACAAGTCTTCCAAACAACTTAAAACCCGGCACACACAAGTTTGAATTCCATTTCAATGCCAAAAATACTTTAGGCAATGCTAATGTTGCCCTAAAATTGTACTCAGACAAAACCTTCACTAAAGAAATTAAAACCCTGAATATCAACCTTAATGCAACATATCTTAAACAAACCCCAGCAGAGCTTGCGATCAATACGACACCATCAAGTGGAGACAACAAATTGAACATTACATATGTCAACAGTCATGATACAACATATACTGTGTTTTGGAAAGTGATAAAGGACAACACTACCTGGAAACCTCAATGGGAAACCTTCATTTGTGATCTTGAGTTTTGTTATGGTAATAATGTAGATCAAAGCATGCCAAATCTTCCCAACAAATTTAAAAAGGGTAACAGCTTGATAGAGTTCCACTTTTTTCCCAATAATGTTTCAGGAAACACATCCGTTACGTTAAAACTATATGCAGACAAAAACTTTACTCAGGAAATATTTAGCTCTGTAATTCAGATAAATAATGGCTTATCAGGTTCTCAAGAAATAGTGATAGAAAAACTTAATGTGTCACCCAGTCCAGCAACTGATTTTATTAACTTGCCTGAAAACCAAAATATTCGTTCTGTCGAGATCATCACTTCTAATGGACAATTCATCAGAACCGCACAAATCGAAAACTCCTCATCTATACAAATCAATGATCTATCAACCGGTGTTTACTTTATCAAAGCTTTTGATGCAAAATCACAGAATATAGGAATTTCAAAATTTGTAAAGCTCTAAAAAAGATATACTGCAACGATTTAAATAATGACTTATAATCTGGTTGATTTAGCTGTGGGTCTGTCATCAGTCCAAGAAATGCTATCAATTACAATAACTTAGGTTTTGATAAAATCGTCTTGATCGACTATATTCAGTATTCGTTCCGAGCTGTGGCTAGCATTTCCTTCACTTCGGCTACACTTAGTGCAACGCTTTATTGAGTAAAGTATTTTAGTGTTTGGTCAAACCATAAAAATATCTTAGGCTCAAAACACTACCTACATTATTTCAGGATTTTAGGATATGATGATTTAAATCATTGACAATACTATAAAAACAGTATAACTTAGGGCAATTAATTGGTTATTGTTTTATTTCTAACCAGCTAAATTTAGATTGTCATGAAAAAGATTTTTAGCAAAAATTATCCCTTTTATGTATTGATTTTGTTTTGGTTGTTGCAATCCGGATGTGAGCCGCTAGTAGATACAATTCCTGAAATAAGAGATTGTGAAACCTATACAAAACAAAATGCTCAAACTGTACCTGCAAAGGATACTGTACTTGTTATGACCTGGAATATCAGGTTTGGTTGTGGTGTAGATATCTTATGGTTTGGTGATGCCTGCGGAGACAGGACCGTACTTCTTAAGAAAGAAACTGAAAAAAGTCTTGAAAGTATTATCGCCCGTATCAATCAGCTTAAACCTGATATTCTATTGCTTCAGGAAGTTGATCTGTACTCTAAAAGATCTGCTTACATCGATCAAATGAAATATATCATGGATCGCACGTATTTTGGATATGGCTATTATGGCACCAACTGGAAAAGTCAGTTTATACCCAGTGATGGTATTGGCAGGCTCGATGAAGGCAATGCTATCCTTTCAGTGTGGCCTATGACAGAAGGTACCTTATACCCGTTACCTTTAAGAACTGATGTGGATGCTCTGACCAAGTATTTTTATGTAAGGGAGTCTGTACTCAGCGGACTGGTGACAATGCCTGACGGAAAGAGTTTTTATGCCATCAACACCCATTTGTCTGCATATTCGACTGATGATACAAAACTTCGTCAATTACAGAGATATATTGCTATATGTGATTCACTAAGTAAAACCGGAATCGCGATGGTGACCGGAGGTGATTACAACCTGATTCCTCCTAATTCAGATATTACAGATTATTGTCTTGCTGATGCATGTCCAGGAGAAAAATTTCATGAATCCGGTGTAGAGAAGTTTCACAAAGAAGGAAGCTATTTTACACCTGAAATCAATTGGATGAATGCGATGTATGAAAGGTATGAATCATCTCTTCCTCTCAGCGAATACAAATTGAATCAAAAAAAATATTATTCGCACTCATCTGATCCCAATATTGACTGGAACCGCACACTGGACTATCTTTTTACCAATCGCGCTTTCATCAAAAACTCCCATAAAACCTGGCAGGAATTCAGAAAAGAAGCCGATCACGCTGCGGTGACAGCATTACTGACCATTAAAAAATAATAAGATGAGAACACTAATAAAAATCTTCTTCCTTACATGGATACTAACTCTGAGTTTAAATGCACAGGAAGATACCCGATTTAAGCCTTACGGTCAAGATGCAGACATTCTGAATAACCGCAACCTGAGATATTCCTTATTTACAAAGGGAGAATATGGCATTTCAGATAAAGTTACTCTACGAGGACATCCACTTTGGATTTTTATGGCTCCATCCGTTGATGTAAAATGGCAATGGAAGAGGTCTGATAAACAATCTGTTGCATTCATTCACGGCATATCATCTCCTACACCTGTGATGAATATCTTTGCTATGGAAGGCACCGGTGGATTGATTTCACCTGAATTTGATATACCATTTATGTTGTCCCTAAAAAACGGGATGATTTCCACATGGCATCTGCAAAACACACATAGATTGACTGGGGAATTTGGGATAGAATTTGCACTTTTTAATAAGCAGTTGAATCCCGGCAGCTCCATCGATCTGCCTGTCATCAGTCCAAGAAATGCTGTCTATTACAAAAACTTTGGTATGGACTTAGCTATTGCTGCAGAAGGATCTATTATTGGGAAATTTGATTATTATTCAAAAATACAAGGATTTTTCTTTCCTTCCAACACCAAAAGGTATGAAACTGAATATGGTCAGACAGGAAGTTATTTTGGAGAAGGCACAGCAATGTTTTTTTGGAATACATCAAAAAAATGTAAACTTGGTTTAGGATCGAAACTCACCTTTGGTTCGTATCCTTTTGGAAATCAGTGGCATTTGTTACCTTTTATTGATTTTGTCAGATATTCATGGTGATGGACATAGTCGCTTAGTTCTACTTTGTCAAATTATACGGACTTTCCGATTGATTGGAAAACTGTTGGGTTAACCCAACAGTTGTGACCCTAATTTACCCATACATTTATCTTTAACTATCAAAAATTATCAGGTTTCCGGTTGATTACATTTTGATGAAAGTGTAATTGACTTAGATTTTTGAAGGTGACAAAGTAGAATTAGTTTCAATATTTCCTGATGCTTATCTATTGACAGGATTAAGGCTTTGGGTTGCTATAATTGGTGCTGTCATCGGTTGGTGGTTAGGTTGGAAAAAATGATGCTTTTGGCGATCCGAATTTATTGAATACCAATTTTGTCAATTTCTTACAAATAGCACTATCATGAAATAATTTCTTCTACTTTTGCAGAAAATATTTTATGTTTTCCAAAAGACAATTATTTCTGCAGCACGTAGCACAGACAAGTGATTTTCCTATGTGTCTGGAAGTAAGTCATGCTTCAGGTATGTATATCTATGGGACTGATGGAAAAAAATATCTTGATTTTGATTCCGGAATATCAGTCAGTTCAGTAGGGCACTGTCATCCTGCCGTAGTAAATGCGGTAAAAATGCAGGCAGAAACATATATGCATACTATGGTGTATGGAGAACATATTCAGGCACCACAGGTTGAATATGCCACATTATTATCCGAAGTTTTGAACAATGGTCTCAATAGTGTGTATTATGTAAATAGTGGATCTGAAGCTGTTGAAACAGCCATAAAACTGGCAAGAAAAGCTAGAGGAAGATATGAAATCATCAGTTGCGCCAACGCATATCACGGCAGTACCATCGCAGCAGAAAGCCTGAGAAGTGATACTGCTTTTACCAAACATTTTGTGCCCACCATGCCGGGAGTAAGACACATCAGATTCAACAATGAAACAGATTTAGCAAAGATAACCAACAACACAGCTTGTGTGATTCTGGAACCCGTACAAGCTGAAGCAGGTATAATTGTGCCTGAAAATGACTACCTGCAAAAAGTCCGAACCAGGTGTCAACAGACCGGGACATTGATGATTCTGGATGAAATCCAAACAGGTTTCGGTCGCACAGGGGAAATGTTTGCACATCAAAAATACGGTATTACTCCTGACATATTGCTTATAGCAAAAGGCATGGGCGGTGGAATGCCCATAGGTGGGGTGGTGGCATCCACGGACTTGATGATGCATTTTGCCCGCAATCCTGCACTGGGGCATATCACTACTTTCGGTGGCCATCCTGTATGTGTAGCTGCTGCATTGGCAACTATAAAACTACTTTTACATGAATCTCATATTGCTGAAATAGCAAAAAAAGAAGTACTCTTAAAAAGTTTGCTCAAGCATGACATGATCAAGGAAGTGCGCTCTTCCGGTCTGATGATGGCTGTAGAAATCCGTGATCCATCATTACTCACTCCTTTGATAGATCGAGTCATCAGCGATGGCGTCCTGATCGACTATTTCCTGTTCAATGCATCTTCCTTTCGAATAGCACCTCCTTTGATAATAACAGACCAGGAAATCGAATATGGAGTAAGGACGATTTTAAATGCTATGGATGCTATACTGAGATGAAGGAAAGCAAAATCACATCACTATTGAGCTATCTGACAGAGGTGCACTTAGAAAGTGTTCCTTCAGAGTATAATGATCAACTACATGTAGTTCTGAAAAACGGAAGATATCAGTTGTGTACAGAAAATGCGATCTACTCATATGGTGATAAATATTATAATTTCAGAAAATGCTTTAAAAAAATGGTGCTTCCGGATTCCGGTAAGACCGATGTTTTGTTGTTGGGTTTCGGGATGGGAAGTATACCATATATGCTCGAGAAAGTATTTATGAGAAATTACAGGTATACCGGTGTGGAAATCGATCCTATGATAATATATCTTGCTTCCAAATATGTCATGCCCGAATTGAGTTCTGAGATATCAATCATAGAGACCGATGCTGCCACATTTGTGAAACAAAATGACGAACTTTTTGATATCATCTGTATTGATATTTTTGTAGATGATAATATACCTGCTTATTTCCTGACAGAATCATTTCTAATACAAGTCAAAAATAGTATCAGTGAAAAAGGTATAATTTTGTTTAACCATCTTGGATATACTTCCATTGATGTTTCAAAAGCAAAACTGTATTATGAAACCGTATTTTCAAAGATATTTTTTGATTCAACAATGATAAAAGTGCATAAAAATATCATGATGATCAGCAAAAGAGACGTTATAAATGTATAATAAATCAGCCTGATATTAATAAATTTTATCACTATTAACCGACTTAAATTATAATTCATCAAATTTCACCTATAAACAACTGACTGTCAATGACCATTGTTTAAGACTTCCTTTAGTACCCCCATATTTTAAAAGATCGATAATTGAGGACAGGGTGATTTATTTTTTGTCTTTGTGGCTTTTACATAAGTTCTGCGGCTGTTTTCAACCATCCAGATTACATCTATGAGGCTTATCATATGGATCCTCACCAATGCTGCCACTGTAGAGAAGGCTTTTTTTGTTTCGGATTTTACTTTTAGTATCAGGAGTAGTAATTGTGCTATCAATGTGCACCATATTTGTGTCTTTATCCCGTTTTCTGTTTCTGAATAGAAAAAGTGCAATTGAAAATTTTGTTTCAATTTCTTGAACAGGAGCTCTATATTCCACCAGAGTTTATATATATAAGCTACTTCTTCTCTTTTTATTTCAAAGTTATTGGTGATAAACTCATATACCCTTCCTTTTACGTCTTTGTACGTGACTTTCCTCAAGCACAACGCTTTTTCTTCTCCGTTGTCCTTGTATTTAAGGTGTATGTGTTCTTCTTTCAAGACACCATATTCTGTGTCGTTCAGTTCTTTACAATATGTTTGTTCTATGATGTCATACACTGCATTTTTCTTCAATCTACATACAAAATTGATCTTCTTGCCTGTAAATTTAGCAAATTGGAGGTAATGGTTATAAGCCCTGTCAAACACCACCATACTATGCTCGGGAAGGTTTAGGTATTGAATAAAAGTTTTATCATGACATTTGGCTTCGCTGATCTTTACAAACGCAGGGGTATCAGCGTGTGCATCAATGAGCATATGGACTTTGAGCCCACCTTTCTTCCTGCCGTCATCCTTTGGATTGCGCCCCACACCTTTCATAATATCAGAAAATAGTCTAATGGTACTCGAATCAAAGATAAATAGGTCGCTGAATGATACATTATTAATGCGGCTGACCGACAAAATTGGCTTAAAATGTTGCAGAAGTTCAAAGTACAGCTTTTCAAAAAACACGTTGTCTCGTTCTCTCAATCCATCACCAGCAGTACTTCTGGCAGGTGACGATTTAAGTCCAAGATGATTTAATTTACCTTGCATTCCCATCATTCCATCACATATTTCACCCATAGAATCACATCTGCTAAATATTCCGAAAAGCATAGTGATCAGTTGCGTCCAAGCAGGGAATGACCTATAATGCTTATCTGTTTTGTGGGTTAGTGCTAATACTGCAAACTTATCTTTTGGTATAAAATCAATCAATTGTTTGAAAATTGGCTGACCGACTAATTTTTTTGAGTTATCTTTGACTGTCATACTTAGTGTGTTTGGTAGCCAAAAGGTATGACAAAAGGGTTAATCTTTGAGGTTAACCCGCTTTTTTATTTTTTAAGTCGGTTAGTAGTGAAATTTTACATCTTATTTGACTCATTTTCAACGTAATAATATTATTAAGTATATATTGTGAACTTTTGAATTTTTAAATAAATTACATGGATAATGTCGAAAAATATGCCACTCTTGCTTTTGACTGGCTGATCAAAGCCTTACCAAATATGGTACTGGCGATAGTAGTGTTGTGGCTCGGTCTGTGGGTGATAAAGAAGCTTACAGCTGTTTTTTTGGCTACTTTGCAAAGAGCAGGATTTACTCCGGAGATCGGCTCATTTCTGGGTACATTGGCAAATATTGCTCTCAAGGTTTTGTTGGTCATCAGTGTGGCGGGCATGGTTGGCGTCAATACTGCAGCTTTTGTGGGTGTGCTGGCTGCAGGAGGGCTCGCGGTAGGATTGGCATTGCAGGGAAGCTTAGGAAATTTTGCAGCCGGCATTATAATCGTAGTTTTTAAGCCTTATAAAAAAGGAGATTGGGTGGAGATCAAGGAAAAATTTGGGAAAGTCACAGACATTCAGATTTTTAATACGATACTGCAGACTCCCGGAAATAAAGTCCTCATCATACCCAATGGAGAGGTCATCAATGGTGTGATTACCAATTTTTCCGGAATCGGAAATATCCGACTTGAGCTCAAGGTTTTACTTCCATATTCAGAGGATTTTCCCAGAACTAAATCTTTAATTTTATATGTATTGAAACAAATGCCTGAAATCCTTGAAAATCCTGCTCCTGAGATTGGGATCGAAGAATTTGGAGAAACTAATCTGGTGATCAATATACGTCCATATGTCCGACCAGATGATTACTGGAAAGTGTATTACGAAGTGATGGCAAATGTCAAAAAAGTCTACAGCGATAACGGAATAGGAATCACCTTTTCTGAGGGTTACGAGACTGGAAAAGTTGGACCTTGATCTACAAATATTTTTGCTTTTTATAAGGATTTTGTTCGCGTCTTTTAATATATTTGACCTTTAATTCAATTATAAAAAAATAAAATAATGTGTAAAAAATTCTTGTTTGGATATTTGGCATTTGTCTTTGTTTTTTCTAATGCAGCAGCACAGCAAAAAGCAAGTCCATATGATTATGGTAAAATGTGGACTTTTGAAAATCCACCTAAGGAATGGCTGAAATCTACATATGGCATGGATGTTCAGGATGAGTGGTTTGATTTTGTCAGAAAATCATCATTAAGATTCGCATCCTGGTGTAGTGCATCATTTATTTCGCCCGACGGGTTGATCATGACCAATCATCATTGTTCCAGAGATGTGGTGACAGCCTTGCAAAAAGAAGGTGAAAACTTTGATAAACAAGGATTTTATGCCGTCAACCTGGAAGATGAACGTAAAGCAGAAGACCTTTTTGTAGAACAAATGATCATGGCAGAGGACATCACAGCTCAGGTTCTGAAAGCAGTAAAAAATGCTAAAACGGATGCAGATGTTGCAGCGATGAGAAAATCAGCATTGGATTCCCTTCAAAAAATATATGCACAAAAAGACGGCTGGAAAGGCTTGCGATTACAAATGGTTACATTTTATAGCGGTGGAAAATTTTCTATTTATGGCTACAAGAGATATAGCGATATCAGATTAGTATGGATTCCTGAACTCGATCTTGGTTTTTTCGGTGGTGATCCTGACAACTTTACTTATCCTCGATACAATCTGGATGCTACCTTCTGGCGAGCTTATGATGAAAATGGGAAACCACTCAATACTTCTGCCAACTATCTGAAATTCAACAAGAAAGGAGCTGTAGAAGGAGAACCGGTATTTGTAGTAGGTAACCCGGGAAGAACGGAAAGATACCGTACAGTGACACAATTGAAATTTGACAGAGACTACCGATATCCGCTTCAGTATAAGTTCATGAAAAACAGGAATGATCTTATGATGAAAAAATATAATATGATTAAAAATGACCCAAAAAAAGAGTTTGAAGCTCAGGAGTTATTAAACAATATAGCCAATGTGGCCAACTCAATGAAAGCGTTTGGTGGTATAGCCAAAGGCTTAAAAGACCCTGAACTTTTTGGAAGAAAGGAAGCTATGGAAAGTTATATCCGGTCCAAGTCACCTGGAGTGACTTACTGGGATGATCTGACCAAACACTATGATGTACTCAATCCGCAGGGTTGGGCATCTACACTGCTTCTTCCCAATCCTTTGAGAGGCAAAATTTATACTATGATGCATGATTTGGAAAATTACGCTGAAATGGTCAAAACATCAGCCCCACAAGACAAAAAAGATAAACTGAAAGCTGTGATCACAGAAAAAGCAAAATCTATCAAAGATGACGAAGAAATCGAGTTATTCACAGTTTTTCTTCAGGAAATCAAAGATGATATCTACCCTGGTGATATGACACTCCAAAAGGTTTTAGGTAAAAGAAATATTAAGGATTTTGTCGCCTACTTGGTTAAGGAAACAAAATTTACAGAGGATAAAAAAGTGGTAAAGTTTTTTGAGAAAGAAGACAAAATGGCTAAAGATGATGACGTTCTGCTTGAAACAGCCAGAATTTTGGTCAATAAATATAAAGAAGCCAATAAATTATTTGTTGATTCAAGCCCCGCAAGACAGGCATTGGAGGGAAAAATAGCCAATCAGGTCTTTAAGGTATATGGCGACAAACTACCACCTGATGCTACATTTACGCTCAGAATATCTGACGGAGTGGTCAAAGGATATGATTATAACGGAACCATAGCACCTGTAAATACTACTTTTTATGGCATGTATGACAGGTATTATAGCAATAAAGGTGTTTTCCCATTTTCACTTCCCCAAAGGTGGCTCGATCCGACTCCGGAACTGCTCAAATCCCCCTTTAACACTGTATCTACCAATGATATCATCGGCGGCAACAGCGGAAGTCCGCTCATCAATAAAAATAAAGAAGCCGTAGGTTTGATATTTGACGGAAATATCGAATCACTTCCCGGCAATTTTATCTTTGATGAAAAGGTCAACAGAACAGTCTCGGTTCATGCAGGAGGTATTTACGCAGCCCTGAAGTATATTTTTAAAGCTGACAGGATCATCAGGGAGATAGAGTAGTGATGTTGTATAAGTTTAACCCGCATTAAGCATTAGAAAATCTATTACATGCCGAAATTCCTGCAAAATAAGGCGCTCCGCTAATTTTCACTCACTCACCATAGTGGTAACTATGATTCGCTCGTGAAAATTCTTATTTTATTGGACTTTCGACCTTCATGACGAAGTTCTAACGCATAATCCGGGTTTAAAGGACTACCCCTTAATAACATACGTTATTAGTATAAGTATCAGGCTTTTTAAGCCCGATAAATGCAACTTATGCCCCGTAATTAATACAAAAGCCACATAGCTGATCAAAAGTTCTGTGGCTTTTCTTTATCTTTTGTGCTGAAGTGTCCTGCCACGTAACTGTGTGTAAAACAAATTGCACAAAATCGTAAAATGCCTGTCTTTACCCTCATTCCCTTAAGGGACGACCCACCCAATTCAAGCACACTACCGTTTATTAAAATGACCATTGATAAAAAATGCAATATGTTATACACACCACGTAACTTAGGTTACATTGCTGATATTAAAACATTTGTACTTTTGTACTGTTTTCTACAAAAAAATTAATTTTATATGGTGAAATATTTTATTGTAATCATTTTGGGATTTACCATTATGGCATGCAAAGGACAAAATAACGGAGCAGCAAATACAGCTAATAACTCAAATCAAGCGGCAGTGAAATCAGCTGAAACCCTTACATCAAAAATCAATATCGACATAGTTGAAGCTAAAAAAATGATGGAAGCCAACAAGGACATCGTGTTGATAGATGTCAGAACACCGGGAGAAATTGCCAGGGGCAAAATCAATAATGCTCTGGAAATGAATATCTCTTCACCAGAATTTACAGATAATATCAACAATCTGGACAAAAGCAAAGAGTACATAGTGTACTGTGCAGTTGGTGGCAGGAGTGCTACCGCAGTATCTATAATGCAGCAAATGGGTTTTACTAAAGTACACAACCTCACTCCCGGATATTCAGGTTGGTCCAGACAATAATTATTCAGAATAATACAATTTCAATAAATTTCAATATGGAAAACCTTCTGAACACCTTCCTGAATGGGTACGGTGGCTACGCTTCTTATCTTTGGTCTGAGATCACACATCCTTCATGGCACAACTATTTTTACTGGTTACTGCTAGTCAGTGCTTTCTTTTTCGGTCTAGAGATACTGAAACCCTGGAGAGAAAACCAAGCTATGTTCAGAAAAGATTTCTGGTTGGACTTTTTTTATATGTTCTTCAATTTTTTTCTTTTTTCATTGGTGATTTACAATGCAGCATCTGATGTTGTCGTCAATTTGTTTAACAATGGTATTAAATCTCTATTCTCCTTAGACCTGCAGGCTTCCAATCCATTGAGATCTTTTCCACTTTGGGCTGTACTCCTGATCGGGTTTGTAGTAAGAGATTTTGTTCAGTGGTGGGTGCATAGATTGCTGCACAGAGTAGGGTGGCTGTGGCAATTTCATAAAGTTCATCATAGTGTAGAGGAAATGGGATTTGCGGCACATCTCAGATATCACTGGATGGAGACCATCGTGTACCGAACCATTGAATATATACCCTTAGCTTTATTGGGTATCGGGCTTTATGACTTCTTTATCATACATATATTTACATTGGCTATCGGTCATTACAACCACAGTAATTTCCGCATTGATGGTAAAATCACTGCCGGAGCAGTGGGTTTTTTGGCAGGTTTTGTGATGGTGATGGGACTCGCAGATATCACTTTTCTCAACGAGTCAGATTTGCTTATAAAAACTGTGGCCATATTAGGAAGTACTGTGGCCGGATATATAGTTTTAGGGCCATTTATGAAAAAAATATTTAACAGTCCTGAGATGCACATCTGGCACCATGCTTATGAACTTCCGGCTAATCGTAAATTTGGAATCAACTTTGGAATTTCATTGGCGATATGGGATTATCTTTTTGGTACTGCCGAAATCCCACATGATGGCAGAGATATACGGCTGGGATTTCCAGGAGTTGAAAAATTTCCGCATTCGTTTGGAGGACAAATAGTCTATGGAATAAAAGAATGAAGCTTTTAGATAAATAAAATTACAATTTCAGTGATTTGTATCATATTTTTATCTCAGTATTGAAATTTTAAAAAGGTTAAATTTTAATAATGCTATTTCTTTTTATTTGACAGTTAGTGATTGTGTATGATAAGTCTCATAATTTCTTTCTACAAATTCAATAATGTACTCAAAGCCTTTAAATAGAGACAATTTCAATTTTTTTAAATCCTTTGAGGTATTTATTTCGGCTATATCCACAGGAACAGCCAAAAGGCCCTCATTTTTTATTTTGGCAAGTACCAAGGAAGGAAAAGGAATTTTCATCTTAGGAGCTTTTATCTTGATAAGTACCTGACCTTGTATAACCAATGCGTCATCCACATCCTTTTTACCGCAAAACAATGCCACATCTACATCTTCTGTTTCACCTCTATATACCTCATCATTTTTATTTGTAAGAATATAACTTAATCCGGAGGTTGGCGGATTGTACTTCATCAAAAGGGATAAGTATTTTGTCTGAGAAATTGTAAACGGATCAGTATTTAAACATTCTTTTAAATACATCATCATGGATTTTTTTTGATTGATCTCTTTTTCTGAAATATTATCAAATCCTGCAAATATTACAAGTTTATTGATTTGCTTTACCGTCAAATGATTACATATAGCTTCAGCAGCCAATTGAGCCCGAAGTGGTCCTCTTTGATCATATGGGATCAAAGTAAAGCCCAATTTCAGTGCATACCTCACCATATTGCCAAATTCAGGATCTTTGATATAGTTTCCTGACCAAACAAATTTTGGAAATTTTCTGATATTAATGTCATGATCATCTGAGCTAAGAGCTTCTATTGCAAGATGTCTGTACCCATTTCTATAAAGTCGCTCCAACATCGAGTGCATGACGATTCGATGCTCACTTGCATGATGGGCCTCATTGATGGCCACTATCCTAGGTTGATGTTTTTTGATGTAGTCAAAAATAAATGTGGCGCTGTTAGTCGATTGATAGTTTTGCTTTTCTATAAAGTGTACCGGTCCATAAATATTTTGATAACACTCCTTAGCTTTGATATCCTTACCTATGCAGCAATAATCAAAACATGCTGATTCTGTATTTTGCGCTTTGATATCATGGCTAAACTTATAATAAAGTTTCAATAATGGACTGTAATAACAATTCATCTGATTGCGAACATAAATACCACTGGGTCACATAAGATAGAACAAGAGAAAGTATCACTCTAAAAAAAATAATCTTATTCTTATTTCCACTCATTACCTTTCTTCCTAATCCGTAATATATGGATAGTCCTTCTGTGAATAATTATCTTCGTACAACTCTGAAGGCAGTGGATAAGGTGAATTTTCAGCAAATTCCATAGCATCATCTATTTCTTTGTTGATAGCTTCTATGATATCATCCACTTCTTTTTGAGAAGCTATTTTTTGTTTTACTATTCTATCCTGAATCACGACCAATGGATCTTTTTCTTTGTAGGCTTCCAGCTCTTCTTTGGTACGGTACTTTGCCGGATCTGAGACGGAGTGTCCACGGTATCTGTAAGTTTCTATTTCCAGATAATATGGGCCTTTACCTGCTCTGATATGCGCTGCTGCTCTGGTGAGTGCTTCATGTACAGACTCAGGATTCATACCATCCACGCTTTCACTGGGTATGTCGAAGGACAAACCTAGCTTCGCAAGATCGTGGACATTACTTGTTCTTGTCACTGAAGTACCCATGGCGTACATATTATTTTCGCAGATATACAGAACAGGCAGTTTCCATGTCATAGCCATGTTGAATGACTCATATAGCGCTCCCTGACGAGCAGCTCCATCTCCAAACATGGTGACGCACAAGTTGTCTGTTCCTTTATATTTTTCTGCAAAAGCGATACCCGTACCGATAGGAATCTGAGCGCCTACGATACCATTTCCACCGAAATAATTATGTTCTGCAGAGAAAAAGTGCATACTTCCTCCCTTACCTTTTACACAACCAGTAGCTTTACCATATAGCTCAGCCATACATGATGCGGCGCTCAGCCCTCGGGATAGAGCTATTCCGTGTTGGCGATAAGCTGTCACAATTTTATCTTCCTTTCTCAGTGCTGATACCAATCCGCCTGCAATAGCTTCCTGGCCAATATACACATGGAAGAACCCTCTGATTTTCTGCTGAGAGTATGCAAATAATCCCTTCTCTTCAAATCTTCTGATTCTGTACATCGTCTCCAGCCATTTCAGATAAGTAGCTTTGTCATAATTTTGTGCAGCTGATTTTTTATCTGATTTTTTTTTCTCCAATACTTCTGCCATGAGGTAATATTTGTCTTAAAATTAAATTTTTTTAATTGAATGATTTTAAACCGTAAAATTAGTGGTTTGTTTACTATTAGTAGTCTTGTTAGGTAAATAATTTTAGCTCAGATGCATTTTAAGGTTAAGCAGAAGTTAAAAATATTTGATTTAGAAACAATTATATCACTTTTTTCCGTTTAAAGTATGTTTGGGGTGGATAACAAATTGCACTTTTTATTAAATCGATAATGACTGTTAGGCTAACCACGAAATGAAATTAGTTTACGACATTTCCCTCCACATACCCCTGGCCCCTAAAGGGGAGATCAGCCCTCTGATGAGAGCTATTGGGTGGGGTGTCTCAAGCTTGCTTGACAGGCTATTTAGGGAGTGAGGGTAGCGAAGCATTTAAGTAATTGTGCAATTTGTTATACACCCGTATGTTTAAACTTGTATCATAATTATATTGACCTATGGATTTAATCAGGATGTTTTGTATACTGCTGTGTGTTGTACTTATTCAAAATATATCTTTTGGACAAGACAAAAAAAACAAACAAGTTATACCCAATGACTCAACATATCAGGATAATATAAAAAAATCCAGACTATACGGAATTTATATTCCCAGAGATATTGATGATGCGCTATCCAAACTCATGGAATTAACAGATGAAGATGCCAGAAAACCACTTAAGGAAGTGTCTGAAGATATCATGGTAAAAAAACTCTATTTCGGATTGGGGCGATGGATGGAATACAATTGGAATTTTGAAGAAGGATCCAGATTTTCGCATTATCTCAGATTAAAAGGTTTGTATTACACCGAAGATATGACAAGATTTATGCTCACTCTTTTCCACCGCCATATCAATCAAAGACCACTTGAATCAGAAAAGCTTATCAAAACCTTAATAGACCAAAGAAGTCTAAAAATCAAAGAAGCTCAGTCCAAAATGGAGATTATACATTCTGAAAAGAGTAAAAAATCAAATATCAAACAATGAATTATTAGTTTTATAGGTTCAAGCTTTTCTTGAAGGATGAATAACCTATAAGAAATTATGAATTCTTGCTATTAACACCCACGTATATCAATAGTTATATACTCTTACAGTATACATATTTTATTTTTACACGGAAATTTGACAGTTTTATTTGATGTAAACCTTTTCAAAAAATAGGTCGGGAAAGTTTTATTATTTCAGTGCAAAAAAACATTACTTTTGCAAACCCCTAGCTTTTAAATTCATTATATACTTTTAATCCAATCTATGTGATTATGATGAAACAAACATTTGTATTTCATAAGGTAAGTTTATATTTTATACTTTTACTAGTTGGGGCAAGATGTTTTGCTCAGGAAAATTTGTATGCACCTTGTACTAAATTAAATCAGGAATATAGTGCCACACTCAAAATCAGGCAAGAATTACAAGCTAAACAATTATAACAATGAAGTCACTTCACTCACTAGCTGACAAAAGCCTTCTAAGCAAGTTTAATACAATTGGACATATGAGAACCGTAAAGTTAAGTATTATTAAATTCTATCAGATGTCTATAAGGTTTACTATGCATTTATTAAAATTATCTTTGTAGCAATACTCCGATAACTTTTAAAATACATTAGGATAAAAAAATATATAAAAAGTAAATGCGTAAATTGGCCCTTGAGCCAACCTGTAATCACAATCTCTCACAAAAATGATTACACAAGACGCATTTACTTCCGGCAAAAGCCTTATAGGTACAATATTAGATAAAATGGTTGGCATCAACAAATGGCAGAAAGTATTTTTTATGGAAGTAACCATGTTATTTCTTACCATCAAAAGGAAAAATCAATTTTACTCAGATGGGAAGATATAGTTCGTCGCCTGAAGTGAGGTTTCGCAACATGTTCAAGAAGGCATTTGATTTTGTATCAATCAATTCTTTATTTATCACCCAACAATGTGGCGATGAATTGATAGTGGGGTTTGATCCTTCATATCTTTCAAAGAGTGGGAAACATACACCTAATGTAGGCTATTTTTACTCTGGTGTAGCAGGCATGATCAAGCGAGGTATGGAATTTGGATGCTTGGCCATCATAGATGTCAAGCAAAATACAGCCTATCATCTTGATGCCGTACAGACACCACCGGTGAAGAAAGAAGATGCAGAAACTGGTCTGATCAAACACTATTGTAAGATATTTGTCGAAAGGATTAATACAATAAAGAAACATAGTGAAATCCTAGTAGTAGATGGTTGGTTTAACAAACAAAAATTTGTAGGATCAATGACCAAATTGGGGTTAGAAGTGATCTGTAGATTACGCCCCGATGCAAACTTAAAGTATCTTTACAATGGTCCGAAGATGGAAGGAAGAGGTCGCCCTAAGAAATACTCATGCAAAGTAGATCTCAAAAATATAGATAAGAGTGTATTCAAAAAGACAGTTGATGATGGGAGCAAGGTTATATACGAAGCAGTGGTGTATTCCATAAGTCTAAAGATAAATATCAAAGTGGCCTATACAGAATATTTAAATGAGAAAGGTGAAGTTACAAACACCATTCTTTATTTTAGCACCAACACGTCTAGGGATTCCATCGACATAGTCAGATATTACAAAGCCAGATTTCAAATGGAATTTATATTCAGAGACGGTAAACAGTTTACCGGATTTGACAACTGTCAGGCAAGGTCAGTGGAGAAAATCCATAATCATGTAAATTATGCCATGACGGCAGTCAATGTAGCTAAAGCAATCATACGGCAAGGCATAGAAAAAGATCAGCCCTGCAGTTGCTCCATTCAAGATATCAAAACAGAGTTATTTAATCAATTTCTGCTGGAAAGAATATTTATCAACTATGGTATTGAACCAGAGTTGCAAAAAAATAATGAATTAAAACGCAAAATATTAGATTTTGGGAAAGTCGCAGCTTAAATTTGTTATCGGAGTATTGTGTAAATAAAATTTAAAAAATAGTTGATTAAAATGGAGAAAAAGTATAGGAAAATAATGCTTGCAGTTGCAATTGTTTTTGGGTCTTGTATGTGTAATAGGGCAATATTATTAGCACAAACTAAAGATTGCTCAATAATTAAGCAACAATACAAAAATATTGAACCATTAGTGGATAGTCTTAGAAAGCAAAGAAAACATGTTGAAAGAGACTCTTTGTACAATGTTTACATAAATAGAATGGACCTTGCATGTCCTTGCGACTATTGGGCAGTTGCGAATTTGTATCTCGGAAAATATAGTTTTACCTTTCATTCTCTAAATCGAAGAAATGAAGCCTTGGAAATGTTTACAAAAAAAATTGAAGAGTGTACCAATAAAAATGACTCAACAACTTTGTTTTTGAATGGAAGTAAAGCCATTTATCATCTCCGGAATGATGAGTTTTACAAAATGAAAAAACACTTAGATGAAGCTATTAGAATTGGGGTAGAAAAATTTCATCCAGCCTATAGAGATCTATTTGTAGCTCGCATGAATTTAGGTTTGTACTATCACTACAAAGGCGATGATTTGACGGCATTAGATATCCATATCAATAATGAAAAAAACATAGAAAATGTCATTTTTAGAGACACCCTTGCTCACATTGACAATCTTGATTGGTGCGTTACACATGCTCTGACCCTTGATGATGATATAACAGCAGAAGTTTATTTGGATCGTTTTATCAAATTGGTAAAGGGGACCAGGTTTGAAAAGAAAGCAATGATTGGAATGCAAGAAACATTATTTGACCATTACATTAACACTGAAAATTATGCAAAAGCGAAAGAATACTTTGATATATTAGATAAAACGGATGCTTACAATGATTATTTCAGAGCATTGCCTTTTATTAGGTATTTAATATATGAAGGTAAGCATGATGAAGCAGCCCAAAGATTGCAGAAGGTAGATAGCTTATTTAATAAAAACAATGTACCCTTACATCATTTTGCAAGGATCAATGTAACACTTGAGAAAATGAGAAACAAAAAATTGTCAGAACAATCCTTTAAAAAATTATCAGAGCAAGTCATTACATCCATCCATAATAACTATCTCAATTTAGTCAATGAAAGTCCTTCTAATCTAGCTAAAAATATACAAAAGTTATCTTCAAAGTATGTGGCCGTTATAAGTAGAATGTTGAATTATGGAAATCCTAACGATGTACCTACTATATACAACCATATGAATAATGTCAAAAATGCATCGAGTGCTTATTATGTAAATCTGCAATCATTTATTAATAATACATCCAATGAAAAACTAAAGAATGACTTTACTTTGTATAAAAAACTAACGAAAAGAGTCAATGAAAGCAATGTTTCTGATTCTCTTAGGCTCTTATCATCAAGCATTCACGATGCATTGATCAATGCTGCAGGCGTAAAATGGCACAACGATATAAAGATCAAAGAAATCCAACAAAAATTGGGGCCATCAGAAGTCTTTCTTGATTTTTATCAGACTGACAAAATCAAAGGAAAGGAAGAACTTTACCTCTTCATCGTATCTGATGAATCGGTAGTATTTCATAATTATAAGAATATTGTTGATACGCTAGAGCTTCAGCTTTCTTCTACTAATTATACCAATAATGGAAAAATGAATAAGGCACTTTATCATTACCTGATCAAACCAATAGAGGTTTACCTCAAAGACAAACGCAAATTATACATCTCACCCGATGGAAAGCTAAATCAGATTGCCATAGAAATATTAAGCCCTACAGGAAGTAAACAAAGTATTTTGGAAGATTATTATCAAATTGTTTATGTAGAAAATTCAAGAACCATAGTAGAAAGCAACGTTGAAAAGACCGATAAGTTCAAGAATAATTTTTTGTTAGTAGGTGGTATTAATTATCAATGTCATGCCAGTAATGATGGGCTATTAGCCACAGTGGCGCAAGATATACAAAAGATCAGGTCTGATATTCAGTACTTGGAAGGTTCAAAAAAAGAAGTAGATAAAATCAGCGAAAAACTCAAAGTTCAAAATTTGCCATTTATGGCTTTGATGGATTGTGATGCCACTAAAGAGAAACTAATAACTGCAGCCAATTCATCAGATGTGACACACATACACATCTCCACACATGGATTGTCAAAATCATCAACAGGAGCAAATATCAATAAATACTTCACTTCTAACAGTAGCGCCCAGTTAATACTTGCCCAGTCCTATGCCAATGATGACGCATACTTATCTGCTTTAGAAGTCATCAACCAAAACGTATCGAACAAGGAATTGGTATTCCTTTCGGCATGCAATACTGGTCAAGGTACATATATGTCAGGTTTTGGCAATGCCAGTGTGGCCAATGCCTTTAAGAAAGCAGGAGCCAAAAAGGTAGTAGCAACACTGTGGCCTATACCTGATGACGTGACCGTAGAGCTTTGTGACCATTTTTATACTCATTATCTAAAATCATATGATGCCAATGCTGCCATGCAACATGCCAAAAAGATACTCAGAAGTAGATACAGCCCTGAGCAATGGGCAGCATTTAGAGTGATGAATTAAGTAGAGGTAATGAGTTAACGTTATTTCAATTGACTTTTAATTTTGTCCACCTGATTACCATATTTTGCTGTTTGCTTCAGATCGGATAGAATTGTATTTAACTCATTTTTGGACTCAGGGTATTGAGCCAATAGGCATATAGAGAGATACCACTTTGCGTCATCGTAAAACATCGAAAAATCGTCAGATGCCATAGGGCGTAAAATAGGAATGGCTTGATCAGGTCGACCAGACAACAAGTAGGCATGTGCTACAAGATATTGACTTTTCTCATCTTTTTTATCTTTTAATTGACTTATGACATCAGTATATTTTTTGCCTGCAAAGAGTGCTACTGCCTTTTTGTACTCCTCTTGATTGGCTTCAGGATTGTCTCTAAGTATCATGGCAAAGCTTTCGGGTCTTTGATAGACTGACATCGCTTTTTGCCAGAAAGTTTTCGTACCGGCATCTGCTAACACTTCACTTTTTTTGCTGGATAGTTTTATGTTTTTATTGACTGCATTATCATTTTTAGGCACATAAGGTATAGCAGTATTTTTAATCAAAGTATCAGTAGATTCTTTTTGAGTATGATCACTTTTGATTGCTGGAGTATTTTGTGGCACCACGCTATGCTGAGTTGGAGCAAAATCACTTTTTGAAATATAGATTATAATAATACTTATAAATAAAAGCAGAATTAAAGATTTCCCCCAATTTTTAGAATTTGTTCTTAAGGGTGATTGTTTGACATCATCTACTGATGATATATCCATTTCTTTGAGCATCTGAAGTTTTTCTTGTAGGACATTGAGTCGGATGCCAGCATGTAGTGCTTTGAAAGCATTGTACTCCTTTTGGAGGGTTACATCAGTCTGAAGATCGCGCTCCAAAGCTTTTTTTTCTGCTTCTGAAAGCTGATTATTTAAATACCTTTCAAATAAATCTATGTATTGATCGTCCATGGTTGGGTATGCTATTGTATATCTATATATCCAAAAAATATCTTTTGTAACCTTTTCATACACTTATATTTTAAATTTTTTGTCGTATCGTTGTTTTTATACTTGAGAAGAGCTGTGATATCGTCCAATTTCATCTGCTGATAGTAAGAGAGTTCGAGTAGTGATTTACAAGGCTCACCGATATCCAGGAGTGCTTTTGCAGCTTTGTCTAAATCTTCTTTGCTGGTCTCTTGATATTCTTCGTCCACTGTATCCCGAATGATCTCATTAGCATCGTAGGAAATGGTCTTTGACTTCGCTCTATTGTGATGGATGATTTTATTCTTGATGATGCTAAAGATATAAGTCTTTATATCTACTGTAAGTGTAGAGAGTTTGCCTGTGACTATATTGTCATAAAGCAATACGATACTAGTCTGAAAGATCTCTTCAGCATCTTCTTTATCCAGTTGATAGGTCGTTTTGGCCCAGTTAACTGCATCTGCTTTATGATTTTGATACAACATCGTTAAGGTTTTATCGGGGTCTGATTTTATCCTTTCGATCCAGTCCATTTACAAAATATATTTACGCCGTCAAAGGTAGTTTTATTTTTATTTTAAAAAAAAGTATTATTATTGGGTTACTTTTTCCCGCTTTTGGATTTATAATCATAAATAATAAAAATATGAAAAATGTGTTCAAATTCTTTATGTTCTTTTTAATGCTTAATTGTGCAAATGCACAAAACACTGTACCAAAATACAATGGTAACTTTGGTGAATATCAATTGAAGCACTTATTAAGAAGGACTCTTTTTGGGGCAACATTGGATGATATGAATTACTTCAAGGGAAAAAGCATGGATGTTGTGGTGGATGAATTACTTAATGTCAATACGGTAGCTCAACTACCAGTTTGGTCTTTCCAATATGATAACGGTGATTCTATAACTTTTAAGGCTGGGCAACCTTGGCTAGGAAAACCCGGTGAAAAAAATTGGACTGAATCTATCATTCAAAATAATGTGAACTACTGGTGGCATCATCTCATGATCACACAAGATAGAAGCATTCGTGAAAAGATGGTATTGTTTTATGAAAATCATCTTCCTTCCAATAATGGTAAAAACAATGAAGGCCAAGGTTTCTATTATTACAATAGAGTCAAACTACTACGAGATCTTTCTTTAGGTAATTACAAAGAATTGGTAAAAAAGATTACTTTGGATCCGTCTATGATGTATTATCTTGATTTAAATCAAAGTTATGCGTATAATTGGTATGACTTGAGAGGCGGCAAAATAGTACCAACGAATCCTAATGAAAACTTTGCCAGAGAACTTCAGGAATTATACACCATCGGAAAAGGGAGAAATAATAATGATCAATTTTTTACAGAAAATGATGTAAAAGCTGCAGCAAAAGTCCTGAGCGGATGGAACGTTTGTAACAACTATGATGGAGCTATAAAAAACTTTTTATGTAATGATAAAGTCGATTATAAGATAAGATACAATGAAAAGTTGCACGCTCCCGAAGATAAAGTTTTTTCATCATTTTATGATAACAAGACGATCAAAACCAAAAAAGGACCTGTTGGAGGATTACAGGAAATAGATGAATTTTTTGATATGTTGTTCGCTAATGAAGAAAGCTCAAGAAATCTTGTCAGGAAACTTTATAGATTTTTTGTTTATGCCTATATTACAGATGAGACAGAACGAGATATTATCGTACCATTGTCTAAACTTCTTAGGGATGGAGGTAATGGATATGCACCATATGATGTAAAGCCGGTACTGAAAGCCTTATTTACAAGTAGTCATTTTTATAATAAAGAGCAGATAGGTTGCATGATAAAAAATCCTTACGACCTTATGGTTGGGGCAACAAGAATGATGGGTGCAAAAATTTATCCTTTGACCAAAGTGGATACTGTTCCTTTGTCAGTTTATTTATCGTGGAAGGTTGAAGATAGACCAAATTATGTTGCAGTTGCAGCACATAGGCAGGCTCAGTATGTAAGAGGTCTTTGTTTTGGTGCGGGAATGCTAGTAAGTAATGTACCTGACGTGGCTGGATTTCCTGCTTATTATCAAGGACCTGGTTACCATAGATTATGGATTAATGCTGATTTCTTAAGAGAAAGAAAGAAACTCATTACTAATAGAATTGGACCAGAAATAAGTGATATAACTGGAATGGTAAGGTTATCAAATGACTTGTCCAATTCTGGTAATATTCAAAGTATGGTGATAACAATGTACAAAATGTTTACTAATCAGCGAGATGTGGATGATTTTATACGTCAAAATATAGACTATTTCTTTGTAAACGATATCTCAGCGGAAGAAAAAAACAAACTCAAATATATTTTGGAAACACACTGGATTCCTACAAGTAGCTGGCTAAAGACCTGCGATGAATATAATTCTGGCAATAGCAACAATGCAATTCATAGAAGGCTTCTCGCTTTTTATGATGCACTTTTTAGCTACGCAGAATTTCAATTAATGTAAAATTAAAAAAAACAGATCATGCAAAGACGTAATTTTCTTAAAAATATAATGCCGTTGGCAGCTTTTCCTCTAGTTTCAAATCAGTTGTTTGCTAATGTAATTAACCCTGCAGGTCTAAGTCCCGAGACTTTAGCACTCTTAGAGGGCGACATAGACAGAATATTAGTGTTGGTGAGATTAGATGGTGGAAATGATGGATTAAACACTTTAATTCCCTTGGACCAATATGCAAAATTGGCTCACGAAAAGGTACGAAAAAATATTATCGTTTCTGAAAACCAAATTTTAACCTTGAAGGATAATCCTCCACTGGGAATGCATCCTTCGCTAAATGGCTTCAGGGAATTATACAACAATGATCAATTGACCATCATTCAAGGTGTGGCAAATACAGCTGGGGTTTTCTCTGATTTCCACGGAATAGATCAATGGGAAACTGCTTCTGATAAAAATAACACTTACTCGTCAGGTTGGATAGGTCGATATCTGGAAAAAACTTATGCCAAGGTGACAACACATTATCCAAATATTTGTATGCCAGATCCATTGGCTATAGAAGTGGGTGCAAGTACCTTACTTGGAAGGGCTAGTGGAGCTATTTTATCCCAAAAGATAAACTCCCAATTTAATGGCAAACTTACTGAATTGATAGATAATTATAGTGAAGAAGTAGAGACTAGTCAAAATATGCAGAGAGAATTGGCATTTCTCAGAGGCGAACAATTTAAGACCAATGATTATGGTAAAAAGATCATAAATTCGTGGAATGCAGGTAATAACAGTAGTGTGGCTTATCCTCCTAGTTTGATACCCAATAATCACCCAAATATCAAACCTACAACATTGGCCCAACAATTTAAAATTGTGGCAAGATTAATAAAAGGAGGCTTGAAAACAAGAATTTATGTCGTTTCTATTGGCAATTTTGACACACATGCAAAACAGGTTTCAGCTGGTACTCATTCTCTATTGTTGCAAGATCTAAGTGGTGCAATAACTGCTTTCCAAAAAGATCTTATTCAGCTTGGTTTAGCTCAAAGAGTTTTGGGTATGACGTATTCAGAATTTGGAAGAAGGGTAGCTGAAAATGGATTATTAGGTACTGAACATGGATATGCAGCACCAATGTTCTTGTTTGGAGACAGTGTCAAAGGAGGGATCATTGGAAACAACTATCAAATAGATAATGTGAACATCATCAACGAAGGAACTAATGTTCCTTCCCAATATGACTATAAACAAGTTTATAAATCAGTGCTTCAAAATTGGTTTGGTGCATGTGACCAGGATGCCAACGATATCATCAAAACCAATGTACAGTCAGTACCAGGTTTGTTTAAGAGTGGCATTGCTCTTAATCCTTGTATAATGGGACCACTTGTCGACCCTGAGTCTGAGCCTTGTCGGGGTACTGTGTCAGTGGTAGATGTTACAGGAGACGATCACCATTTATATGCCCGAATATTTCCTAATCCATCTTCAGGAAGTTTTACCATTGAGCCAAAAGTTGGTTTTGACACTTCTAGTCCTATCTTCTTATCTATTTCAGATATCAGAGGGAATGAGATGATGAGGGAAGAAATCAAAATTAACACAGGAGAAACCATCAATATCAATAAAACCTTAAGTCCAGGCATGTACATCGTAAATCTTAAAAATAAAAACCGCGCTATCAATCAAAAGATCATAGTACATTAATTATCTATCAAATGTAATTGAATTTCCCCCATTTACAAATACCCATGAATATTCGCTCAGCCACTTGGATTCAGTTCCAAGTGGCTTTTTTGTTTTTATGGAAAAAATAAAAAAAAATATCTTAATAATTGGGTTACTTATGCTAGATCATGGATATATGAATGTAGACCAAATAAATATTTATCTATGATACAATTAAATAAATGTATAATAATCTTAGTAATGATGGCGATGTGTTCGTTGTACAGTTGTGTCAAAGACGAACCGAACGAAGTACCTGAATCAAACATATCAGAATCAGCTTCTCAGTATCTTCCAATAAAGAAAGGGAACTATTGGCTGGCTCAAAAGAAAATTCAATTTCTTCAAAGTAACAATTTTACAGCTTTTCCAAGTTATGATTCCATCTATGTTTCAGAAGATACATTGATCAATGGGGTACCACACATCAAGCTACTGACATATCGATATGAAATCAGCAACGGTCAAAAAACAAATGAAAAAACTAATATTTTTGCTCTTTTAAAAGTAAAAGACAATAAATATTTATATTCATCTGGTGATCTATATTTTACTACAGACACTATAACCAAAGCCATATATTCTAATGAAGTTCAAAATAATGTAACTCTAACTTCTATCACGGGAAAGGCTTATAAATCTGGACCGTCACTAAAATGGGAAGTAAAAACAGTATTTGATAAATCCGTATTCAACACATCATCAAACCTAAGTCGAGAAGATGGATCATTTTATCTGGAAAAAAACAGAGGATTTACCAAAAGGATCATCCATGGAGATCTCTCCAATCCTACTAGAGATCGGGTAGAGTATCACGTTTTTAAATCTCAGATTCATTAATTTTTATGGGTGCTGAAAATGAAATCAAAGAAATTGTCCACTATATTTAGATATGTACTACTAATCATCCTTGTAGGGCTTAGTATGCTTGCAGACGCCCAGTCACACTATCCATGTGGAGCCGTAGGAGGCTCAGTCCAAAATGGAGATTATACATTCTGAAAAAAAGAAAAACTCCAACAATTGACATTTATTTTTGATATCAATTGAACATTTTAAGATTATTTACTATTTAATATTCTGATCAGTATAAAATACTGAAAATGAAATATTTTTAATTAGTAAATTGTAAACATTTTAATCGATGAAAAACATTTTTAATCTTTTAGTTGCAGGAGCATTCCTGATGATATTTTCTAATGCAAATGCTCAGGTAAAAACTCCTGCTGCCAGTCCGGGAGCCAAAATTGAGCAGTCTGTGGGTTTGTCCACTATTAGTGTTGATTATAGTCGACCAAGTGCCAAGGGTCGTAAAGTGATGGGAGATCTTGTTCCATATGGTCAACTGTGGCGCACCGCTGCTAATCAAGGTACTAAAGTTACTTTTAGCGATGACGTAAAAGTCAATGGAGTAGATTTGAAAAAAGGCAAGTATTCTCTATTTACACTACCAGGAGCCACAGAATGGAAAGTTATTTTCCATAAAGACGTTACAATGAGCACTCCAGGTGGCGATAACTACAAAGAAGCAGATGAAGCTGCAAGAATATCTGTTGTTCCTAACAATGCTTTACCTAATCCAGTAGAAACTTTTACTGTTGGGTTTTCTAATTTGACTGACAATACTACTGAAATGTATATTGCTTGGGAAAAAACCAGAGTAGGATTTACTGTAGATGTTATGTCTGATGCTAAAGTTGTTGCGAGCATCAACTCAACATTAGCAGGTCCAACTGGCGGTGATTATATGGCAGCTGCCAACTATTATTCTAACAGCGGAAAAGATATCAATAAAGCTTTAGAATGGGGTGCAAAAGCTGTAAGTATGGGTGCAAACCAATTCTGGAATCTTAGAGGATACAGTCTTATATTGGCTAAAGCTGGAAAGTATACAGAGGCTATTGCTGTTGCAAAAGAGTCTTTGGCAAAAGCGACTGAAGCTAAAAACAACGACTACATCAAAATGAATAATGAATCGATCGCGATGTGGTCAAAAAAATAATTGAATTCATTTAATCTTTAAAAAAAAGCCGGATGAACCATACTTTGTTCATCCGGCTTTTTTTTAATGGTTTCATTTTTCACCTTGTGATATCTTCAAAGTGAATTGGTATGATCATCCTTCAGACCAATAGACTTACCTAACTTCAAATACAATATAATCTTAAAAATAATGTTTTCAGAATATAAAATAATTGTTTGACTAAAGGGCCTGTCAAGCTAGGCTTAAGACAAGCCACTCTTGAACGCCTAATTATTAGGATAATCCACCAAATTTGAAACTTAAAAAATATATGCATTTACTTTGCCAAAAAAAAAACAAAGGGTGGGTTGATCCTATTGGGTGTTGATGCATATAATTTTCTAATAAAATACAATGAAAAATACATTTGTCATTGGTCTCTCTTTAATTCTTTATACTTTCTCAGGATGTAAATCAGATCAAAGTTCCGCTACATCAGCCACTGGAAATAGAGATGGTATGGTGCTCATCCCGGCAGGCACCTTGAGTATGGGTGGTGACAATGATCAAGCTGACCCCAATGAATACCCGAAACATCCGGTACTTATCGATGCCTTCTACATGGATGCCACAGAAGTCACCAATGCTCAATTTTCAGATTTTATTCAGACCACAGGCTACAAAACTGTTGCCGAAAGGGCCATTGACTGGGAAGAAATGAAAAAAAACCTTCCA
Organism: Saprospiraceae bacterium; assembly: GCA_016713025.1. Taxonomy (NCBI): domain Bacteria; kingdom Pseudomonadati; phylum Bacteroidota; class Saprospiria; order Saprospirales; family Saprospiraceae; species Saprospiraceae bacterium. Next base: position 2,398,964 of record JADJPZ010000004.1, read on the forward strand.
GCAAACACACCCAGGCCGCATGACACTATCATGCAACCCGGAGCGTTGGTATTTACAAAAACATCAAGACAAGTAGCGCTCAATGATCCGTCGCAGTGGTGGCGCTGGACATTAGGTGCCAACTGGAAACATCCCGCCGGACCTGCCACAGATATCTCCAGTATCATGGATCATCCTGTGGTTCAGATCGCATGGGAAGATGCTGATTCCTATTGCAAATGGGCGGGAAAACGTTTGCCAACAGAAGCAGAATGGGAATGGGCAGCTCGCGGAGGAAAAGAAAATATGGTTTATCCATGGGGCAATGATGCCGCAAATGAGGGTGCTCCAAAAGCGAATTTTTTCCAAGGGTTGTTTCCTTTTGAGAATACTATTAAAGATGGTTTTGAGACGACATCACCTGTCAAAAGCTTCCCTCCCAATGCCTATGGACTTTACGACATGGCTGGCAATGTATGGGAATGGTGCAGTGACTGGTTTGATTTTGAATATTATAAAAAAACTGACACAAAAATAGCAAGAGATACCGGGCCTGCATCGGCATACAACCCATATATGCCTTTCCAGCAGGAAAAAGTGATACGCGGCGGCTCATTTTTGTGCAATGATGACTATTGTTCAGGATATCGCAATGCGCGACGTATGGGCTCCACTACCGACACTGGATTGAATCATACAGGATGCCGATGTGTCAAAGAAGTCAAAAAATAAAGAACCAAAATGTCGGTCTGGGTAGTTTAATTTCCTTAATCGCTTTTATTCGAAATCAAAAGTTCTAATGAATTTAGAGTATGTTTAAATTTTTTTTCCCCTAAAACCCAGGGTATTGATTCGGGCTTTAAAAAAATCCCCCCTTTTTTTTTCCCAAAATGGGGGTTTTTTTTTTTCCCGGAACCCCATTTTTTTTTTTTTTAACAAAAAAAAAAAAAAAAAATACTCCAAAAAAAATGATTCTAAGACTACATGTTATTGTTTTTTCCCAAAATATTTAAAAACTTCCTGTTGCTGAGGTCTGAAGTCAGGCACTTTCCGTAACG